>CAVVHB010000015.1:0-46127 GCA_963747945.1 Bryobacterales bacterium | reverse complement strand
TCATCAGTCTGTATCACGTCAGTCCCACTTCCACAATACCGCGTTTTCGGAAGCTTCTCGAAATTTGATAGGTCTCCAGCCACAGCTCTAGGGTTTCGCTGCCTATGGAATTCTTCGCCCAGAACACATCCGATTCGTACAGCAATCTGGCCTGAACGGGGTCGAAGACGGCCCGCGCCGCTGAGGGTACGTGCTGCAGTTCAAAGCCCTCGTCCAGAATAAGGAGAACGTCGACATCCTTCGGTGAGGCCTTGCTTGTAACGAAGCTGCCCCAGACGAAAACGCGGCTTAATTTTCCCGTGTTTGCAGCGAGTGAAAGCATGGCGTGCAGAGGGCCGAGCAGCCATACCCGCCTCGGCGTTGAAGCTCCGAACCGCGACCTGAATTCCTCCCACCGGGCGACGTGCACTCCAACCGGCAGGTCGCCCTCGATCGTCAAGTCGGGGAGCACTCAATGTTGCCAGAGCGCGACCAACACCGGATAATACGCGTACTCCGGCCACAACGAGAATGCATCGCTCGTGAGACAGTTTGTTCCATCCTGGCAAGCCAGAGCGAACGTCTCGGAGAACCCTTCATGAACATCGTAATCCCCCCAGTTCGGGTAGAGGACTTTTGCCGTATCGGATAAATCCGGCTCCGTATCGGACAGCATCGCTGCGGTTCCAACCAAGACAGCGGGGTCCAAGCCCGGAATCACCTGAATGCGCACCGCGGAAACCGCTGTACTGCCGGGACAACCGGTGAGCGGGACCGCGTATGTGTACGTGCTGCCGGTACAGGAACCACCGGGATAGGAGATCGCGTTGGCCAGGTAAACGCTCAAAGGCGTTGCCGGCGTGATTCCGGTGGTCTGGGTCACAACCTGGACGTATTCACCGGAAACCTCACCCATGACATAAAGCGCGCTCAGATCGATTCCGTCGCCCTGGGGATCGATGAGATCGAATTGTTCGGACCAGCGCCCGACGGTGTTCGGGTAGAGTATCGCAACTACACCGTCCAAATCCGTAGTCATCGACGCGGTACCGACGAAGACTTGCCCCTCCTGTCCAGGGGTTACCGAGATCGTGATCCGATGAACGAAACCGGTTCCCATCGGTGTTGGCGACGTTGAGAGCACTGTCGTGCCGCCGCCCACGGTTTGCGAACTCACGGAGCCGGACCCTCCGTAGGGCGCCACAGAGAGCGCCTCCGAACTCAAAGCATCGGTGGAAAACTCGGCGGCGATGTTCAGCGCAACCGAAACATTTACGCTCGAATCCGGAATCGCGACAAACTCCTCGCTCCATCCTCCCAGGCAGTTGGGAAACAGCGTCTTATAAAGGCCGGTCGCGGTCGACGGATTCAGCGAGCTGTTGCCAAAATAGAATTTTCCGCAGTAACCCGGTTCAACTCGAAAGCGCAATCGCGACGCGGTAGTGCTCAGAGTCGCCGGCGGTGCGCCATTCGTTCCCGAAAACGAATAGACGCTGGAGGGATCCACTACGCTCCCGTTGGCTTGCAGTTGCCAGAGTGCAACCTGCAATCCTTCCGTCCCGATGTCAGGCACGAAGCCCCATCCGTGAAATGGCGCGCCCGAGATCGCGCCGTCGTACATGGAAAGCCCGTTTTGGCCTCCCGGGTCCTGCAGGTCCCAGCCCTCCGACCATGCGCTGTGCTGCCAAAGCGCCCCGCTGTTGGGATATAAGACGTGAAAATAATCGTCGGTAACTCCGTTGCACCACGCCAGGTGAATTTTGCCCTCCTGGCCAGGAATCACCTGCACGCGAATTTTACTGAAATAGTACGAAGGGTCGGTGTCGGTGAGCGTTGCGTCCTGCAACAAACCAGCGGGACCGAATGGAACGAACGGACCCGCCACGCCCGCACACCCAACCGGCGCGCTACTCGGAATCGGACCCAAGTAGGCCTGCGCTTGAACCAGCACCAGTTCATTTCCGGCGGATGTTCCGTTCTTGTAATTCCAACTGGCCAGCGCGATCTCACCGGAGATTTCGCCGGCCACGTAAAGGTTGCACAGGTTGATGGTGTCGTTCCCGGACGGATCGGACAGCTCAAACTGTTCGCTGTGCGCGCCGGCGTTCGGAAATAAAATTTGCGCGATGCCCGCGCCAGTGGAGGTATTTTGCGACGATTGGCCGACGTATACCTTTCCTTCTCCACCGGGCACCACGGATACCATCACCCGGTTGACCCAATTCGACGAGCCACAGTTGACCGCCGCGGGCGTGGTGGAAAGCGTGATCGTGGCCGCGCCGGTTCCCGCGTAGACCAGAGCTGCGCTGGCAAACAGCCCAAGTGAAGACACCCGAAGTAAAGTTTTCATTCGGGACTAGAGTGGCGAAAAGGTAGTAAAAAATCTCTACATCGTTCGTAGGACCGCGCCGTTGGGATGGATTACCGCGGGGCGGCGAATAGTATCGGCATGAATAGGTCGTTAAGGGATAGATCACGTCAACCGCTCCCTCACGGTCACGGCTCTGAATTAGCGTTTCTGAACCGCGAGCGTCAGCAAGCGATATCGCGGGGAACTCCGGTGCATAAACGCAAAAAGGCCGGTTCTGCCTCGGAGGAAGAGCAGAACCGGCCAGCCTGTGGGTGGTTACTTAGACAGCCAGGTACAGTGTGCTGCCGTTTCGGTTCACCAACAGGAGATTGGCCTCTTTCGAGCTACCGATGGCGTGCTCGAAATCGGAGGTATTCGTTACGGGTTTGCGATTGACTTGTTGAATTACATCGCCGCGGCGGAGGCCGGCGTCGGCGGCGGGGCTGGAGGGGTCAACGTTGGTTACCACTACCCCTTGCGTGTTGGCGGGAAGGCCAAGATCGTGTGTCGATTGCGCGTCGAGATTGTCGACTGAAACGCCCGAAAGGGCGCTGCTCTTGCTTCCTGCCGGAGCATTCACCGACGCAGTTGTGCCGGGCAATTCGCCTAATTGGACGGAGATGTTGCGGTCGGCTCCGTTACGGAAGACGCGAAGGTTTACGCTGGCGTCGGGCTGCATCATCGAAATGGTCATGCGCAGGTCGTTGCTATCGGCTACCGGTTTGCCATTCACATCCAGGATGATGTCGCCTTTTTCCAAGCCGCCCCTCGAGGCCGGGCTGTTGGGACTGACGTCGCCAACCAGCGCGCCGCTGGTTTCGTTTTCGCCAAAAGCTTTCGCCATTGCGGGCGTCACATCTTGGGGCACGATGCCGAGGTAGGCGCGAGTGACTTTTCCGGTCTTAACCAGTTGGTCCATGACGTTGCGAACCATATTTACTGGAATCGCGAAGCCGATGCCCTGATTGCCGCCGGAGCCGTGCGAAAGAATCGCGGTGTTGATGCCGATGAGCTCGCCACGGTCGTTTACGAGCGCACCGCCGGAATTGCCCGGGTTAATCGATGCGTCGGTTTGAATGAAGTTTTCGTAGTCTTCGATGCCGAGATGGGATCTGCCGGTGGCGCTCACGATGCCCATCGTGACTGTTTTTCCTACGCCGAATGGATCGCCAATGGCCAACGCATAGTCGCCTACCTGAACCTTCGAGGAATCGCCGACGGTGATGCAGGGGAGATTGGTGGCGTCGATCTTTAGAACTGCGACATCGCTCTTGGGATCGGTTCCGATGACTTTCGCGTTGAACTCACGATTGTCGGCCAGAGTGACGCGAACACTGGTGGCGCCGTCCACTACGTGGTTGTTGGTGATGATGTAACCATCCGGAGTCATGATCACGCCTGAGCCAAGCCCTTCTTCGCGCTGCTGGGGAGTCTCGCGGGGACCCTGGAACTGTGGACCCGAATTGCCAAAAAACTGGCGAAACAACGGATCGTCGGGCACACCGTTGCCTTCAAATTCGGTGGGGGTCTTGGACACCTTGGTGGACGAGATGTTCACTACGGCGGGTAAAACCTTTTTCACGACGGGTGCGAACCCAACCCGGCTGGGACCCTCGTCGGGATTCGCCAGCTTCAGTACGGCAGGCGCATTAGCGCCTCCGATGTGGCCGGCGGCAGCGAAGCCGGCGACACCTAAGCCAAATGCCAACGCGGTACCCAGCAATACTACGTGGGAGCGCTTCCAAAAATTCTGTCTGTTCATGTACCCTCCAATGGGTTTGAAATCGGCCACAGGACCGGGTAGCCCCGAAGGCAGTGGCTCTAAGTCATTGGACGGAAGTGGGCCAATTGGGATGTTACGGGAAGTCGGTATTAGCATTACCGGTGACTTGGTACATCGTGCTGTACATCTGTCCGCTTGCTCACGCGCGCGGCTCAAAGGTGCTTAGGGAGCATTTAGGAAATGACGCCCTTGCGCACCGCATAAAGGATCAGCTCCGGGATGCCGCGCAGATTCAGCTTCTGCATTACCCGTGCACGATGTGTCTCAACCGTATACACGCTCAGATTCAGGAGATTTGCGATGTCTTTGCTCGAATTCCCCTCCGCCACCAGTTGCAGGATCTCGCGCTCACGCGGTGAGAGCAGATCGTAAGAGTCCTCCGCGCCGCTACGCTGCAGTTTTCGCATGTAATCTTCCAGCAGCACTTTGCCCACAGCCGGACTGAAGAAGGATTTTCCCGCCGCTGCCGCGCGGATGGCGCGTGCTAAATCCGCCTCCGCGGAGTCCTTCAGAAGATAGGCCTTGGCGCCGGCTTTCAGCGCTCGCAGCACATAGCCCTCGTCGGAGTGCATACTGAGCATCACGATCTGCGTTTCCGGCACGGTTTCGCGAACCTTGCGGCAAGCTTCAATTCCGTTCAAGCTGGGCATCCCGATATCCATGACCACCACGTCCGGTTTCAGTTTTTCCGCTAACGCCAGCGCGGCCCTGCCATCCTCGGCTTCGCCAACAACGGTGAGATCGGTCTGGGCGTCCACTACCATTCGCAAGCCCGCGCGAATCAGATTATGGTCGTCGGCCAGCAGCACCCGGGTCTTGGTCATGAGATTCGGCCGCCGCGCGAGGGAAAGGGCAGGTCCGCGGTCAGCCTGACGCCGTGGTCCGGCTGGGACTCGACATTGAACGTTCCCCCTAGCCGCTTTACTCGTTCCTCCATTCCCAGCAACCCCAATCCGCGCGTCCGCTGGGAGTTGAAGCCTTTTCCGTCGTCGCTCACTTGCACGATGATGTTGGCTGGGGATTGCCGGACGAACACCTTGGCGTTCCTTGCCCCGGAATGCCGCACCGCGTTACTAAGCGCCTCTTGAACCAGCCGATAGATGCACACTCTGTATTCGTCAGGCAAGTTGTCCGAGACGTTCTCCGATTGGATCTCCACTTCGATATCGCTGCGGCGCGATACTTCGCGCCCCTGCCACTCGAGCGCGGCTACCAGTCCCAGGTCGTCCAGCATTGATGGACGCAGCAGGAGCGCGATGTTCCTTACCGCCTGAAAGGTTCGCTCCGCGACGGACTTCATGTTTTCGAGCTGCGCTTTCACCTCCGGGCGGTCGTTGGATAGAGCCGCCGAAAGGCGTCCCAGATCCACCAGCAGGGCTCCTAACGCCTGCCCTACTTCATCGTGAAGCTCGCGCGAGATGGATCGCCGTTCGGTCTCTTGTGCGTCTACCAGTCGCGACGAGAGCTGTTGCAACTCGCGCCGGCTTTGTGCCAGTTCGGTGTACCTGCCCTGGGTCTGACGCTCCAGCCGCACGATGTAAGCCGTGCCGGCCAAAACCAACAAAAAACCGCTGCCAAATCCGATCGCCAATGCGCGCATCAGTCCCGCGTTTGCTCCCGCGAATTCCGATACCAGAGTCTGATCGGCATGGCTGAGCCGCTCGCCATCCCAGGTGCGAAGCTTCCCGGACCAGTCCAGAATCTCCTTCTGGAGCGGAACGATATGCTGAGAGATCAAACTCTGAGCCTGCCGCCGGCGCTCCACGGGCTCTCGCGCAAGAACGGCTATGTAAAACGTTCGTTGTTGCGAGAAAACGTCCCGAAGCTCATCCAACAAAGCGGCCTCAGCGGGGTCAAGCTCGGCGGGATAGCTTTTCAGATCCGAGTCGATCTCGAGCGTGAGTTGCTCGATCTGCTTCCGGGACGGCTCCTCCTGATCCGCCTGAGTCTGGGCCACATACTGCTCGACAGCCTGGTTGTAGCGTTGTATCGAAAGCCAAAGGCCGGAGAGCATCTGTGCACGCTCCTCCAAGGCATGCGTGATGGCTAGTTCACGAGCGTACATTTTGTCGAGATAGCGCACCGCCAGGAGGCCGGATATCGACAAGATCGCCAACAAAGCCACGGAGACAACGAGAAACACCCAACGCAGCCTGCTAGAAGGCGGAGCGGATGCCTGCTCGGACGGTTCGGCGGCGCTCACTGTGGATTGGGGCCCTGAGTTACCTGAACCAGGTCGTTCGGGCGAATCCATTGGGTGAAAGCGGCTTGAACCTGCTCCGCGGTCAGCTTGGCGTACCGATGGGCGGCTAGTGTCGGCTCGTCCAGGGGCAGTTCGTTGGTAACGCGGGCGAGCAGCCCCCCGGCGATGCTGCTGAAACTCGATTCCGATAGAGGAATCTGCTGGAGCAGCAGCACCTTGGCTTGACGCAGCGCCTCGGCCTCCACCGATGTCAGCTGCATGGCCTTGAGGTCGCGCTCCACAATGGCGCGCGCTTTCGATACGTTGGGAGGATCGCAACCGTAGGTCACCGAATAGACCGCACGCGTTGGCGTGGCCCGGAGCGACGAGGATACGGTGTAAACCAAGCCCGCATTCTCACGTAGGTCGCGGGAAAGCCGGCTTGCGTAGAATGCGCCTCCCAGCACGCGGTTTCCGAGATTCAGAGCGTAATAGCCGGGATCGGACCGGTTCAGCGACAGGGTTTCCGCGAGCGTGACTTCATCCTGGACGCGGCTGGCGTTGGGCACTACGGCGGTTGCGGGCTTGTTCAGGGGTACGGGTGGCGGCAGAACATTGGGCTTGGGCCCTTCCGCCTTCCAGCCGCCAAAGTTGCGCTCAATCACGGCTCGGGCCCGTTCGGGCGTGACCTGCCCGATGACCACGATCGTTGTCAGGTCCGGGCGAAATACGTTCCGGTGGTACATTCGTACGTCGTCGATGGACAGGGACGAAATGGATTCCGGCGTGGCGTGGCGTAATGCGGGATCGTCTTTGGGCAACAGGGCGGACTCCAGCGCGTGGCTGGTCAAATAGCCGGGGCTGCGGAGCTCTCCCGCCACGCTGCCGGCAAGCTGGCGCTGAACGATGGGAAAGTCGTCTTTGGGCAGCCTGGGATGAAGTTCATTGTCCGCAAGAAGCGCAACGCCGCGATCAAAATCGCTGGCGAGCACATCCACAGAAAAATCGACGCCGGCCGACTCATTGGCGCCGATGTCGTCCAGAGCTTTTTGAAACGCCAGCCGATCCAGCGAGACTGTGCCGTAGGACAACAATTGATCCAGCACCTGATCGACGCCGTCCTTGCCCTTCGGAGTTTGCAGATCGGCATTGTTCCGGACGTGGCCGGACACGCTGATCGTGTCGCTGATGGTTTCCGGCTGTACGATGAGCTTCAATCCGTTGGGTAAATTCATCACCACCGGATGAACCGCCGAGACTGGGATGGAGAGCCGATTCGCCGCCTTCTGTGCCCAGTCAGGCAGGACCACGGGCGCGCTGGTTTCAGGCGCCAGCGATTCGGCGCCACCGAATGAGGCGGACGAGATCGGCTGGCCGGACTGCTGCGGCGTGAGAATGGTCGCGATAGACTGGTCCTGCTTCAGGTACAGGTGCGCTACACGGTTGACATCCGCCAGTGTGACCTTTTTGATCGCCTCAATATCGTCGTCGGGAGATTGCCGCTTCTCCACCGCCAGAGCATTGGACCAAAGCATGGCTAAGCCAGAAATAGAATTCTTCTGGAACTCCGCGCTGGCCACTTCGTGGCGCCTGGCTGCGTCGACCAGATCCTCGGGGACACCTTTGGACACGTCATCTACCAGGATTTGTTGCATGCGGGTGAGCAGCGCCGTTCCGTCTCCACCGTCGGGAAACGCGGCTAATGCGTATCCGAGGCTGGCCGAGGGCAGCGCGTCGAGCGCGAAGCCGGCGTACAATGCGTCACCTTGGGGCACCAGGGCGTAAAGGCTGCCACGCTGGCTGCTCAAGACATCCCCTAAAACCTGAGCTGCTGCAAAGTCCGGACTGTCCGAACCTGGCCAGCGAAATGCGTCGACCGCCAGCCCATAGGGCAGGTCGGTGTTCAGGTGCAGGGTCTCGGGCTTCACCGTTCCGAGCTGTACTGGAAGCTGCGGCGGCAGCGTCTTCATGGGTATGGCTCCGAACAGATCCTTCACTTCGGCAATTGCCTTGGCCGGGTCGACGTCGCCCGCGATCACGAGAATCGCATCGTTCGGGGCATACCAGGTGTCGTGGAAGCTCTTGAGCATCGCTCCGGTGGTTTGATCGAAAGATGGACGAGTGCCCAATGCATCGTGCTCATAAGGCGTCCCCTGGAACATAGCCGCCAGCAGTTTGGTGTTAAACACATACTGCGGGTTCGAGAGATCCCGCGCTACCTCCTGCTCAATGGCCCCGCGCTCATGCTCCCAAAGGGCGTCTGTTGCCAGGAGCTGGCTCATTCGGATGGATTCGATGTGCAGAGCCACGTCCAAATCCTGTTTGGGCACGGTGAAAAAGAACTGCGTGACCACCTGCTGGGTGTCGGCGTTAAAGTCGCCTCCCATGGTGGCCGCGATGTTCGCCAGCTGATCGGCCGATAAGCCCGGGCTACCGCGGAACATCATGTGCTCCAGGGCATGAGCCATGCCGGGGAACCCCTGTGGGGCTTCGTTGGAGCCGACCAGGTAGTTCATAACCGTCGTAACGACGGGAGCCAGCGAACTGTGAATAACGACCACGCGAAGTCCATTGTCAAGCGTGGCGCGTGTCACATTTTCCGTGGGGTGTTTTTCCGCCGCGCTGAGCGACCCTAAGGCCAGAGCGGAGATGAGGAGGGCACGGAGAACTCCTGCGGGCACATATGTTTCGAGACGATTGAGCATGGCAGCTACATATAAGACGAACAAGCGGACGAACTCGTGACGTTCTTTTGTAGCCGGGCTCATTTGTTCGCCGCCGTACGTTATTCCGGTTTGAACGCCAGCAGCACGTTCCCGGGCATTCCATTTCCGGTGCCGATATAGCCGGAGCCCACATAGAGCATGCCGCCCACGATCACAGGACCCGGATCGCCCAGCGAGCCGCCCTTGGCCGCGACGCCGTTGACGGTGGTGTAGTCGCGCGCGGTCGCGTATTGCCACAGCTCATGGCCGTCGGTGGTGGAAAGCGCGTGCAGCACCCCGTCCCATCCGCCCGCAAAGACCACCCCGGGAATCACCGTCACGGCGGCAGCCAACCCGCGCCGCAGACGCCCACCCGCGTCGGGCGCGGCTGGATCGATGTGCTTCAGCCATGCGATGCTTCCGTCGGCGAGCTTCAGCGCCGCGACAGCGCCGGTCTGGAGCGAATAGTAGACGTTTTGATCGTCCGCCGCTGCGCCCCACATGATCTGCCCGCCCGGGCCCGCCGTCGCGCCGTCGGTGAGATCGGCCTTCCACAGCAGAGCGCCTTTGTTATCGGGATCGATCGCGACCGCCGTGCCTCCTTTATGCGCGGCCACCAGCACTCGCTTGCCGTTGGCCAGCGTCTTGAGGATCGGAGAATTGGCGAAGTCCCAATCGGGTCCGGGGTGCTCGGGGCATTGTTCGCCCTTCGGGCCGCGGCCTCCGCAACCCTGTGGCGACGCGTCATTCTCCACGCCCTGGTACCACCACAGCATTTTGCCGGTCTCCATATCGAAAGCAACGATCGCGTCCGAAGTCTTCGCCGCCGGCTCGGTGAACGCGTTGCCGGTGGAAACGTAAATCGCCTTGCGCTTGGTGTCGATGGTGGGAGAGCTCCAGATGGAAGCGCCCGCCGGCGCCCATAGCTGCGTGCCCAGCGAATTTTTCTTGGTAGGCTTCGGTTCTTCGGGAATGGTATAGGTCTTCCAAATCAATTTGCCACTGTTTGCATCCAGAGCCGAGAGACTTCCTCGATAGGTGCAGCATGGGTAATGTGGATCGCCTGATGCCACCTCCTCCGATCCAGCAATTCCAACGTACACGCGGCCGTCATGCACCGCGGGCGAGCCTGTGATATGCGACAGCACTCTCGGTTCGGTGTTGACCTTCCACAGCAGCTCGCCGTTATGCGCGTCAACGGCATAGGTGTTGCCTTTTCGATCTCCAAAATACGCTGCCTCCTTGGTGCTGCCGCGCCCGGTGACCGCGCCGAGCGCGATCGCCGTACGCACCTGGGCCTCGGCTTCGAAGGACCAATACACGCACCCCGTGGCTGCGTCGAGCGCATACACGAAGCTGTTGTCGTCGCCGATGAAGAGGCGTCCCGCGGCGATGGTCGGCTGTCCGTAGGTCTCCGCGCCGGCCGGCAATCCGAAAGCCCATTTGAGTTTCAACTTTGCGGCTTGATCGGCGGAAAGCCCTGCGGCTTTGGCGGATTGAAACCGGGCGTTGGTCACATCTGGACTCCAGCCGGTCCACGAAGAGCCAGCCGAGATGTTTCCGATTTGCGGGTTCGCCACACAGTGATTGGTCATGTTTTTCGCGTCGCCCTGGTCCTTCGCGCCCAAGGGACGGCCGCCGAAAAACTCAGCCAGCACACGCTTTTCGTCGTTACTGAGGCTGGCCGCCTGCTGCATCATGGCGCCCGTTGTGAGCGCCGCGTAGATCGCTTCCGGAGTCATGGTTGCCAGCGTGTCGGTAGTAGGAGCGTTGTTTTCCTTGAGCAGCCCCTCGTCGGCACTGGACTTGGTGTTTTTGTGGCACGACGCGCAGTTGTTGTTGAACAGCGGTTGCGCGGCCATGCGCTCCCCCGGACCGGCCATGGGGAGATTGCGCCGCGCCGGCTGTGGAGGTTGAGCGAACAAAGCCAGATTCGCCAAGAGAACACAGAAAAAGAGAAGGCAGAATAGGCTTTTCATGGCTTAAGTGCTTAGCAAAGAGAATCATAGCGCTTTCCTGCTCGCCCAGCCGTTTTCGACCAGCGATCTAGAATAAGGACAGCGGCTTCCGCGAAGTCGCGGATCGGACGCTCGCATGAGTCGAAAGACGATGTTGATCATCACGGGATCGCTGGTTGTGGCTGCGTTCCTGCTCGGGTTCATCCCTCAGTACCGCAAGTCGAGAGATCTGGAAAGCCAGCTCAACTCCACCCGCCACGAACTGGCTTCCGAAAGCGTCAAATTGCAGGGGGACGAGTTGGATCTGCTCATCGGATATGTTTACTTAGAGACCAACCAGAAAAATTACGGACTGGCGAGTGAGGCTTCGACCAAATTTTTCAACCGGGTCCGTACGCATGGCTGGACAACCTTCGGATCCCAATCGGCAGAAATTCCTTCAAGCGGCCTTGTCCAAGCGAGACGCCGTCACTGGAGGACTGGCGAAGGGCGATGCCGGCACATTGGTAAGCGTACAAGAGCTCTTCCAAAGCGCGTTGGAATCGACGCAGACGGACTGGAAATGATGCCGGTGATAACGTCATCAGGGAGTTAAGGCGTGCGATCACAAATCAAACTGGGAAGTATCTTCGGGATCAAAATCGGGCTGCACTATAGCTGGTTTCTGATCGCACTGCTCATCGTGTTTTCACTCTCCTCGCAGTTCCATGCGAGCAACCCCGAGTGGGGCGACAACGTCATTCTGGCCCTGGCCATCGGGACTGCCGTCCTGTTCTTTGTTTCGCTCCTCCTGCATGAACTGGCGCATTCGCTGGTGGCAACATCGAATAACCTTCCGGTGAGGGAGATCACGCTTTTTGCGCTCGGGGGCGTTTCTCAAATCGAGAAGAACCCGGAGAGCGCAAAAACCGAATTCTGGATGGCGTTTGTGGGACCGTTGACGAGCGCGATTATCGGGGCGATTTGCCTGACATTGGCGCGTGCGATTGGCGGCGCGTCGTCTAATCCGTGGATGGCCATGCTGCTTTGGTTGGGATACATCAATCTCTCACTGGCCGCATTCAACCTGCTACCGGGGTATCCCCTGGATGGCGGGCGCGTGCTGCGAGCGCTCATCTGGTGGAAGACCGGCGACGCGGACCGCTCCACGCAACTGGCCGCGAGAGTCGGCCAGGTGGTAGCCCTTGGATTTATTGCGTTCGGGGTCTTTCGGTTCTTTGGTGGGGCCGGAATCGGAGGGCTGTGGATCGCTTTCATCGGTTGGTTTCTGCTGCAAGCCGCGCGGGAAAGCTATGTGCAGGTCGGGCTGACGCATGTACTCAAGGGCGTGCGAGTGGCCGATGTGATGACCCGGGATTGCCCAACGGTGGATGGCCAGTTGAATGTCCAGAACTTCGTGGACAATGATCTGCTTCGCACCGGACGGCGTTGTTTCATCGTGGCTGATAAAGGCGAAATCTCCGGCTTGGTTACACCCCACGAGATCAAGCAAGTGGACCGCGCCAAGTGGCCTGTTTTGACGTTGCACGATATTATGCGTCCACTGAAGGATCTTCGCTCCGTCTCACCGGATACGTCTTTGACAAGCGCGCTGGAATCCATGAGCCGCTACGATTTGAACCAACTGCCGGTTGTTTCCAGCAGTCACCTGGAAGGAGTTCTGTCACGAGGCCAGATTCTCAGCTACCTGCAGACGCACGCCGAATTGAAAGGTTAAGCGGGACTGCGGTCCGAAAGACCGCTTGCTGACGCGCGCGGCTCAGTGGGCTCATCGCGTTACAGAGCCGCGACCGTTAGGGAGACGGTTTTCGACACAGGCTCTCAAGATGGCCTAGTGTGTCGAAGGTATTGTAAATAATTTTCAATCGCTGTCTACTGGGAGTGAGAGAAGGTAGGAGCATTGAAGAACGCCGGCACCTTTCGATTGGCGGTCTTGCTCTTTACGACCCTGGGTGCACTCTTAGCGCAGCCGTCCACACGCACGGTTGAGGGCGTAGTGCTGGACCAGCATTCGCATCCCGTGGCCCATGCAGCGGTGCAAATTGAGAACGATGGGACCCTCCAGATTCGTTCCTACATTACCCAGGCCGACGGCAAATATCACTTTGCCGGACTCAATGGTGACATCGATTACGCACTTACGGCTGAATATGACGGCCTGCGCAGCCACGTGCGAAAACTGAGCAAGTTCGATTCGCGCCAGGACCCCAAGATAGATCTCACCATTCGTTTTGGTAAATGAGCTAGGCCATCCCCTGTGTGCATGTAGCTCGATGCATACTGGAGGAACGGCAATGTCTGAGGAGATCCAGGCCTCCGAATTCGATCATGGGCGTTTTCAGACCTGGCTGCGTATCCGCCCCAGCACGAAGCCCGTAGTCTATCAGCGCGTTTTCGAAACAGCCAAAATCAGCAGCTTTAGCTATTGGCTCGAGATTTTCTTCTCCGCGGGCATCGCCACCTTCGGCCTGGTTGAGAACAGCCCGGCGGTGATTATTGGCGCTATGCTCATTTCTCCCCTGATGGGACCCATCATGGCCACCGGCTTGGCGCTGGCGGTGGGCGATCTTTACCTGGGAAGCAAGGCTGTCATCAACCTTCTTGTGAGCGTCACGGTATCCATTGCATTTTCAGGCTTCTTGGTTTGGCTATTGCCGTTTCACTCCGCGACATCGGAAATCATTTCCCGCACGAATCCCAACCTGCTCGACTTAGGAATTGCGCTTTTGTCCGGTTTGGCGGGATCCGTCGTGGTTTGCCGCGGGGAAGGGGATGGGGTGACGGCGCTGCCTGGAGTGGCTATCGCCGTGGCCTTGATGCCTCCGCTCTGCGCCATGGGTTTCGGCTTGGGAAGCGGGCTGAACACGGAGATCATGGGCGGAGCGGGGCTTCTTTTCCTGACCAACCTGGTCGCCATTGTGACCAGCGCTTTCTTTGTTTTCCTGCTGGTAGGAATGAGCACTCCAGAGGTCCGGCTAGCGATGCTGGCGTCTCGAGGAGACGATCCCCTGGCGCGACCGCTTGCCCATGGGATATTGTCCACCGGAGGACGACTACGCTGGCGCATTCTGATGCTTTTGATTCTCCTCGCTTCCATTGCGGTTCCGCTACGCCGGGCGTTGCTCCTGGTTGCGAATGAAACGCTGGCCAGAGGTGCGGTGCAGGACGAATTGAAACGCCTGGTGCCCGCCAGCGCCCTCGTTTCGCAGCAGGTGACTGTCAGCAAGGACGAAGTCGAGATTCGCTTGATTTCGACCCAGCGGATCCCGGATTCCAAATTGGCGGAGGTGCGCGAGGAACTGAAGCGCCGGACAGGACGTGACGTTCAGCTATCCGTCGAAGCCGTCGCGAGCAAAAGCGAACTGGCTGACCTTATAGAGCATCTCTCACGGCCGCCGCCGCTACCCGCAAGGGAAAAAACGATCGGCGAAATGCAACAGGAGCTATTGGACAGAGTGCGTCCCGCGATCCAGCAGATTTGGCCTTCAGCGGATGCTCCGATACAGGATTTCGACGTGGTCCTGAGTCCCACCGGGACGTCCGTTAACGTCGATTATCAAGCAGCCAAGGAGCTGGATGATGTGCCCATCAATATGGTGTTGCAAAGTTTGCGGACCAAGCTCGGCATGCCGGATTTGAGGCTGAAGGCGCAGCGGATTATTCCGCCCACGGCGGCAAAAGATTCCGAGGCTGCCCGGCGAAAAGGCAAACGCAAGAGCTCCCTCAGACGCTGAGTACCGGAATGTTCGATGCCCGAATGATCCCATAGCCGTTGCCGTTGTCCCCCAAATGGCTGCCGCCGGGAAGGTGTCCGATGACCAGGACGTCAGCCTTCGATTGCTCGGCCGCCCGGTTCAACAGCTCTCCGACATTGCCGCTATCGATGATCACATCGGCCTTGGTGCCTGCCTCCCGCTGAAGCTTGGCGATCTCTTCGGTGGCGGAGCCGACGATCTGCTCTTTCCAGACGGGATCGACGTGAGATCCGCCGGGGCCGTACATGTCCACGCTGACCGTGATGTGGACCAGCGTCAGCGCCGCGTCGACAGCCGCGGCCATCTCGGCGGCCAGCGAGAGCGTGTGAGGGCTGTGAGGGCTTAAGTCCACCGAGCAGAGAACGCGGCGGATGGAGAACTCGCCCACTGGGGCCTGGTCCAGATGTCCGCCGGTCCAAACCGGGCAATGGCTTTCATGCAGCACCTTGGCTGTCACCGATCCCAGCAGAAAGCGATAGAAAGCACCGGCGCCACGCGTCGACATCACGATCAGGTCCACGTTCTGGTCGCGAGCCGTCTGCACTATCTCGTGGGCCGGATCGCCTCTGAGCAATATGCGGGTGACGGCAATCCCATCCAGCTCCGATTGGAGCGCTTGATCCAGATCGTTCTGCGCCTGCTGGACGATGTGCGCGTGCAAATCCCGCGCCGTGATCTCGTGCCCGCTCTCGAGCAAGCCGGCCGGATAACTGAGAGGCGTCACCACGTGCAGCAGGATGATCTCCGCGTGAAATCGCCGCGCCAACCACGCGGCCTGCTGCACCACGTGCGAGGAAGTATCGGGGAATGCGACTGGAACGAGAATCTTATGAAAGCTGAGCATTTAATTATTCGTGCCTAAGGGCGACCACAGGATCGACACGCATGGCGTTTCGAGCCGGAATGAGACAACCGAGCATGGCCGCGAAAATCAAGGCGACCGACGCGACGACCAGTGTGATTGGATCCGCGGGGGACACTCCCACGAGAGCGGATTTCAGGATAGGCATCACTGCAAGCGACGCGGCCAGCCCGATGGCCAGACCAATCCCCAATGGAAGCATTCCCTGCGTGAACACCAGTTTCAGAATATCGCGCCCCGTTGCGCCAACCGCCATTCGAATTCCAATCTCCTGAGTGCGCAGGCTCACCGAATGCGCGATCACCGCGTATAGGCCCACCGAAGCCAGGAGCAAGGCGATCGCGGCAAAAATCAGGAACAGGGCTCCGTCCAGTCCGCTGGTCCAATAATTCTCCTGCAACCGCTCATCGAGAGTTAAGGGGCCCAGGATGGGTAGACCGGAATCCAGCGCCTGGACGTCACGCCGGAAAGCCGTTGAGAGAGTCGCTGGAGGGACGCGGGTTCGCGCTATCACTTCCATGCCCGGTTCCGGTTTTTGCCGGTAGGGCAAGTAAACCAAGGGGACGATCTGCTGCCGAGTGTCCTGGACGATATTTGAAACAACACCCACGACGGTCCGCCACGGCCCGGGCGTTTTTCCATCGAATACCCGGAGACGTTTGCCAAGCGGGCCCTCTCCCGGCCAAAACTCGCTCGCGAACCGCTGGTTGACCACAGCGACAGGCACGCTTGACGGCCTATCGAAATCGTTGAACTCGCGCCCGGAGAGCACCGCCGTCCCCAGTGTCCGGAAGTAGTCCGGGCCGATGGTCAACGACCGAAGCGTTGGGCGGTGTTGGTCATCCACTTCCGGAGTGCCCTCGATCTGGTAGGGAAGGTGGCCTGAGCCGGCCGCAGGAAGAGCGCGGGTGATGGCTGCCGATTCCACGCCTGGGATGGCTTCGAGACTCGTTTTGAGACGATCGTAGAATGTGGTGCGCGCTTCTGCATCCGGATATTTGACTGGAGGCAGATTCACACCCAGTGTAAGGACGTTAGCCTTTTGCACGCCGAGGTCAGCGCGGTAGATATTGAGAAAGCTGCGGATCATCACTCCAGCCCCCGCCAGCAGCACGATGGCGAGCGCCATTTCTCCGGCCACTAGCAGCGAGGATAAATATCTCCCGCGTCCTCCGCCGGTGGCTCCCCGGCCACCGTCTTTCAGCGTCGCGTTGACATCGAGTTTCGAGAGGCGCATCGCCGGAGCCAGGCCGAACAGGAACGCCGTTCCGATGGAGATCGCGATGAGGTATCCGAGAACCCGGTAGTCCAGGGTGTAATCGAGGATCCTCCACGACGACATGCCCGGACCCCGATCCGCGAGCGCGTAGGCGTGAACGCTCCATTTGGCGATCCACCAGCCCAGCAAGCCGCCAATGCCCGAGAGCATCACGCTCTCGATGAGGAGTTGGCGGATGATCCGCCAGCGCCCCGCGCCGAGTGCGATGCGGACGGAAATTTCGCGGGACCTGCCGAGCGCGCGAGCCAGCATCAGATTCGCCAGGTTCGCGCAGGCGATCAGGAGCACAAAACCGACCGCGCCCCACATGGTCCAGTAAATGGGCGTCTCGTTCGGGAATATGAAGAAGCTACGGAAATTGTCAACTTGGGGAAGCAAGTTTCTGCCTTGATTTGTCAGCGGGTAGGCTTCGCCGAGCCTGCGCCCGATGGTTTCCATTTCAGCGCGTGCGCTCTGGATGGTGACGCCGTCTTTCATGCGGCCGAAGACGAACCATGTTTCGCGGTTGTCGCGCTTTTCGACCTCCGGGGTTCGCAACAATGGCACCCATAGATCCTGCTTTTGCGGAAAGGAGAACCCCTGTGGCATGACGCCGATCACGGTGGTTGGAGCGCCATTCATCCGCACTGTCCGGCCGATTATTGCTGGATCCTTCCCGAACCGGCGTTCCCAAAAGCCGTAACTCAGAATGGCCACGGGAGGTGCGCCCGGCGTCTCATCGGACGGTGTAAAATCCCGGCCCATAATCGGCCTCTGGCCAACCACCTGGAACGTATCGGCGCTGACTTCGGTGGTGTCATAGCTTTCCGGAAAGCCGCTCTGATCGCTGAGGATTCTCAATACGCCATGGACAATCGCCATCCCGGCGAACGATTTCGACTGCGCCCTCCAATCCTCAAAATCGGGATAGGAGACGCAGCAGCCGTTACCGCTGAGGTACAGGATGCGATCGTTCCGCTGAACCATCGGGAATCCGGCGAACAGTGCCGCTTTCGTCACCGTGAAGACCGCGGCATTGACGCCGATACCGATGGCGAGCGTTGCAATCGCGGTGAACGTAAACCCGGGGCTACGCCGAAGCCCGCGAAGGGCAAAGCGCATGTCTTGAAGGACGCTACTCATGCCGCAGGGCTTCCATGGGGTCAACGTGCGTCGCGCGGCGTGCGGGAATCAAACAACCGATCATAGCGGATAAGACCAATACGACGGAAGCTACAGCTAGCGTGATTGGGTCCGATGGGGAAACCTGAACCAGCTCGGCTTTCAGCACGCGATTGACGGCGAACTGAGGCGCCCAGTCCGATGGCAAGGCCGATCCCCGCGGGAAGCATTCCCTGGCTGAGCACCAGTGTGCGAATGTCGCGCGCCGTGGCGCCCATCGCCATTCGAACGCCAATTTCCTGAGTGCGCTGGCTCACCGAGTGTGCGATCACCGCATATAGACCCACCGATGCCAAGAGCAAAGCGATCGCGGCGAAAATCAGGAACAGCGCGGCATCGACGCCATTGGACCAGAAGTTGAACGCCAAGCTTTCTGTGAGAGGCTTGGGGCCCTCGATGGAACCCAGACCCGAATAGATGACAAGGTCGGAATCCATCGCCATAATTTCACGCCGGAACGCCGCCACGAGAGTTTCGGGAGGGACGCTGGTTCGCGCCACCACGTCCATGGCTGCCGCGGGTCTTTGCGGGAAAGGCACGTACACAGCGGGTTCGAAGGTTTGGCCGGTAGACGTGTTCCACTGAGCGATATTCGAGGCGACACCAACCACCGTGAGCCACGAGTCTGGCGCATTCTTATCAAAAAGGCGAAGACGTTTCCCCAGCGGGTCTTCTCCAGACCAGAAACTGGCCGCGAATCGCTGGTTGATAATCGCGACGGGAATACCGGAAGCTACGTCGAAATCGTTAAAGTCGCGCCCAGAGTGTATCTGCCGCACCGATGGTCCGGAAGTAATCGGGGCCGATCGCCAAAGCCCAAAGCGTGGGGCGGCGCCGCTCCTCGAGTGGAAGAGCGCTCGCGAGCTGATACGGCAGCCGCGGTGCGTAGAGTCCGGGAAGGCTGTCGCTGATGGCCACCGAATCCACGCCCGGAATACTTTTGAGGCGCGTCGCGAGCTGCTCGAAGAAGGCAACCTGCGCCTGTGCGAGGGGATATCTGGCAACAGGAAGTTGGAGGGACGCCGTGAGAATATTCGCTGTGTTCGCGCCCACGTCCGCGTTGTAGATATTCAGGAAACTCCGGGTCATCAACCCGGCTCCGGCCAGCAGCACGATGGCAAGCGCCATTTCTCCTATTACCAAGGCAGCGGACAAACCTTTTCTAATAGTTCCGTTGGTCGCACCACGGCCGCCGTCCTTCAGCGCAGTGTTTACATCAAGCTTCGAGAGCGTGACCGCTGGCGCCAGCCCGAATAACAGCGCCGTTGCAATCGATATCGCAACGAGGTAGGCGAACACGCGGTAATCCAAAGCGTAGTCCCAATGGTTGTACGCGCGTGGGGGATTGGCGAGCAGCTCATAAGTGTGTACGCCCCCAGTGGCAATCAGCCAGCCGAACAGGCCTCCTATAATCGAGAGCATCACGCTCTCGATGAGGAGCTGCCGGATGATCCGTCCCCGACCTGCTCCGAGTGCGATGCGGACGGAAACCTCGCGGTACCGGCCGATGGCGCGGCCCAACAGCAGATTCGCTAGATTAGCGCAGGCGATCAAGAGCACAAAACCAACCGCGCCCCAAATCGCGCCATAAAATGCGGCGGCATTGGCACCAAAAAATGCCTCGTGGAAATTCATTACGTGGGGATGGACGTCTTGATTCGTCACCGGATAAGCCTGTTCCAACCGCCGTCCGATGGTATCCATCTCCGCTTGGGCGCCGCGGATGGTGACCCCCTCCGCTTTGCTGCCGAAGGCGAACCAGAGAACACGGCTCTCACGTTTTTTGAGATCGGAAGTCGGCGAGAACGGCATCCACAGATCCACCCTGTGATGCGGGAAGTCAAAGCCCGGAGGCATGATGCCGATCACGATTGTGGGACTGCCGTTGAGCCGTATCGTCTGGCCGACGATGGAAGGATCCCTTCCATAGCGGCGTTCCCAGAAACCGTAGTTCAAAATCGCTACGGGAGACGCGCCGGGGATTTCGTCAGGCGCCGCAAAGTCCCTGCCGAGGATCGGTTTCTGACCCAGCACCTGGAAGCTGTTCGCGCTGAGCTGTGTTCCGTCGCAGGTCTCTGGAACTCCGCTCTGATCGCCGAGGATCAATCGGAGACCGCCGTTAGACACCACGGCCATTCCGTTGAACGACTTTGCCTGCGCCCTCCAATCCTCAAAATCGGGATAAGAGACGCCGGCCTTGGTTCCGATGTACAGAATGCGATTGTTGGGGTCCACATGCGGGAATCCTCTGAAAAGTACGGCGTTCGTCACCGTGAAGACAGCGGCATTGACCCCGATACCGATGGCGAGCGTTGCAATCGCGGTGAACGTAAACCCGGGGCTACGCCGAAGCCCGCGAAGGGCAAAGCGCATATCTTGAGCTATCCCATCCAGCCAGCGATTTCGGAAAAACATATTAGTCGCTCGTCGGGGAATATACCATTTTTGCCGAAGGCGCTTGCAATAACCTGAATGTGATCAACGTTGCTGGCGCAAGGAAAACGAACGAGCCAACCACCCACATGATGACCGCTCCCAGAATCTGGTCCGAAAGCGGGGACACATGGAAGGGATTGGAGTGATTGAGGTAATAACTGTAAACCGGCCGGTCACAAAACGCGAGAAAGGCAGAGATCGCCGTGTTCACCAGGTCCGCTGACAGCAGATATACCAATAGTCCCCAGCTATTGCGATGCATCTGGGTCGGCCACGGTCGAATGACGCACCACCAGAATACGAGTGAGCTGGCGAGAAAACAGATGTGCTCGACGTCGTGCCAATATTCATTTCGCAAAGCGAAATCATACGCCGCGGGCACGTGCCAGCCAAGGAAGGTCACGTTCATCGCCAGCCAGGCGACCGGTGGCGAAATCAGCCAGCGCCCCAAGCGACGTAAAAGTGAAAGTCGGAGGAGCGGACCCAGTACCGGCCTGAGTATCCACGGCGGCAGCCCCCGCAGCAGCGGAACAACCGGCCGGCCGAGCAACAGCAGAGGAGGAACGGCCGACATGAGAAGTAGATGCTGCACCATGTGCGCACTCAGCAAGACGTCGGCGAAGCCATCCAGAGGAGATGCGATGGCGATCCATAAAACCACAAGACCGATTAAGAAGGAACTCAGCTGCAGTCCGGTAAATTGTGCCGCTCGAGTCCTTCGGATAGCGAGCCAGCCTCGCAAATAGATACCCGCGGTGAGAACGATTGCGAGCGTCAGCGCCGGCGGAAGCGACCATTCGGCGAGAATGGATTCAATGGCCAGTTGTTAAGCCTCGCGAAGCATCCACCGCCGGCGTAAGATCCTGCCCACGCAAGGTCAGTAGAAAATGTACCAGCGCGGTTGTTTCCGCTGGATTGAGGGCGTTGCCGTAAGAAGGCATGTTTCCGCCGCCTTGCAGCACCTGGCGGGTGATTTGATCTTCCGTCATTCGGGCCGCGATGGAATCGAGCGCTGGTCCGCGCAGGCCGCCCTGCCCGCCTAACGAGTGGCAATTACGGCACTGCTTGTCCTGAAGAACCAGAGCTCCCTGGCGTTCGAGCGGTGTGCGCCCGTGAAGATATTGCGTGGGGACCGGATCGCTGGTCCACGCATTCATAATCGGGCTCCAGGGCGTGTACGTGCCCAGGCGAGTAAAAACGCCGAGCGTGACCGCAATCAGAACTACCATCAGCACCGCAATCGGGCGGCGCGACCAATGCTTTTCACCTTCTCCGGCCACCAGCGGCAGCAGCAATAAGGCGCCGATGGCGATGACGGGCACAACCAGCAGGAAGGGCGTTTCGAGACTGGGTGGCAGGAACGCCAGGATCGCGTAGATGAATAGAAACGCGAAGTCGGGCTTCGGGCGCAGTTTGAATGATGGTGGGATCGGGCGCCCCACTGGGACCGAACGGGCCGAAGAAGATGGCACAAGCGATGACGGCCAGCAGGATGGCGGCCGCAAAGGTAGCGTCCTTCCATACCGCGTCGGGCACAAAGGGCACGCCGTCCTTTTGAACCAGCTCGTGATATTGGCGCTCGTAGGTGGACTTCCGCACCAAACGCCCGGGCATCGGCCACTCATTGATGCCGAGACGCAACACCATCCACACGTGCAAGCCGGCGCTTCCGAGCAGGATGCCGGGGATCACGAAAACATGCAACGCAAAAAAACGGGACAGCGTGGCTCCGCCGATGATGGGACCGCCAAGCAGAGCGTGCACGGCTAGCGCGCCGATGCCCGGCACCCGGCTGGTAATGGAAGCGCCGATCCCGAGCCCCCAATAAGCATCCTGATCGAAGCGCAGCACCTGGCCGGTGAACGCCATTCCCAGAGTGAGCAACAACAGCAGCACACCGATGATCCAGGTAAGCTCGCGCGGAAACTTAAAGGCTCCAAAAAGAAAGACCTGTGTCATGTGGATCAGCACAATCGCAATCATGAAGTTGGAGCCCCAGCCATGGACTGCGCGCAGGAACCAGCCTAAGAACACGTTGTTGTTGAGAAACTGCAGGCTGTTCCAGGCTTGGCTCGCCGATGGCACGTAGACCAACGCGAGCAGAATGCCGGTCACGACTTGCAGGCCCAGCAGCACCATGGCGGCGCTACCGAAAACGTACCACCAGCTTGCGCTGCTCGCGGGTATGGGATGCTCCGCGGCTTCAACTATCGGTTTGGCTAGTCCGAGCCGGTGTTCCAGCCAGCCGTAAACCTCGCTGCCGCGTTGTTTTAGCTTTGACATCATGAGCGGTCAATTTGAATCAGCGGTTTCTGGTTGCAGGCTTCCGTGGCAAGCGTCGGCATCTCACCCGCGCTGATCATCAGTTGGTTTCCCTCGATCTTGTGCTTGTATTCAAACAGGCCACGCGGGGGTGGTCCGGAAGCACGCGATCCATCCGCATAATAGGCGCCGCCGTGGCATGGGCACAGGAAAAGTTTCGATTGCGCGAACCAGCGGACAGGGCAGCCAAGGTGCGCACAATTAATGGCGAAGACTTGATATTGTTCGCCCGATATGTGGCGCACCCAGCACGCGACCTTGCCGGTTTCCCCATCCCAAGGCGCTGTCACCGGGTTTCGATAATCCACCAAGCGCGTTTCCCCTTCCGGGAAATCGTTGACGGAGCCGAGCGCGACCCAGGAGTTATAGCTGGAGCCTTTCTTTAGGGTAGCGCCCAAAATATACCCGAGAATAGGCACCGCCAACACCGCTCCTACAGCGGCATTCAAGAGTAAGGACAACTTGAAGAGAAACGCGCGCCGTGATTTCGTTGGGTTCATAGATGACTCTCAGGGCCCCGTCCGCTGCGAAGCAAGCCAGGCGACCAAGTCGGTGATTTCCTGGTCCGTCATCGCGCGTGATTGCGTCCCAGAGATATCCGACCGCCAGTCCGGCATGCCCTGGTCTGGCCGTCCAGCAACGATCGTGCTCCGCAGACTTTGATCGCTCACTAGCGCCAGATAAGAAGGATCGACAATCGAGCCGGGCGCATCTTTCGCTCCCCGCCCGTCAGTCCCGTGGCAATGAGCGCAAAATTCGCGCAAAGGCTTTCTGCCCTTGCGCCGGATCGTTCTTTGCATCCGCGGCATATGCGGGCGCAGGTGCCGAGCCCAGGACGTCCGGACGGCTCCAGGCCTGGAGGATTCCCTTCACCAGGCTATTGATCTGCTCATCGGTGAGCGTGCCGCCGGCGGATTTTGCGAATGCCGGCATCAGTGTGCCGCTAAT
This sequence comes from Bryobacterales bacterium, assembly GCA_963747945.1. Taxonomy (GTDB): domain Bacteria; phylum Acidobacteriota; class Terriglobia; order Bryobacterales; family Bryobacteraceae; genus Palsa-89. Next base: position 22,407 of record CAVVHB010000015.1, on the reverse strand, counting down.
CCCGTTGGCCGTGACCCGATGCAAGTTAGCTTCCCCGGCTACGGCCAGATAAACAGGATCGGCCAACGAGATGGCCGCGCCGTTTTTCCCATTCTCGCCGTGGCACCCCGCGCAATTTTGTCGATAGAGAGTAGCGAACGCCATCACTTGATCCGGACGTGGCACCTCAGGGCCTGGCGCGGGACGCCCGGGTGCATCGCTACAGCCCATACATCCAAGACAGAGAGTGGAGAGCAGCCCCAAGCAGAAATTAGCGACTCCACTCATTCGGGATTGTCGTCCTTCTCCGGCCGCTCGCCCATATCGGCATGCAGGCCCGCACGGATCGCGAACGGCAACGCCTGGAACTGGGGCGTGCGTACTTTGGCATCCAGATTGACTACGAAACCGGCCACCAGGCCAAACGCGCATTGCGAAATGGTGAACCACATCCAGTCGATGCGCTGATTCAGGATCGGACTGACGATGCCGAGGATACTGTAGACCAGTCCGGTCCACAATAAAGGCGCAATAAAGCCGCAGCTAAGGATCGGCCATTTGGGGAACATGGGGAGCATCGCGCCATACAGGAGCCCTACCAGTAGCGAAGTGGCACCGTGGATTGCCACCGCCGCCAAAAACCCGCGCAGATGAAACTGCGCAAGAAACGCATTGCTCTCGCCCGCCCAACTGACAAACCCGCCGGCGGCGAGAAGATTGATCGGATACCAGATGCTGTGATATTTGATCAAGCCATAGAGCATTGCGGGAATCGACATCGCGACTCCGCCCGCGATACCGCCTTTGATCCCGGCGGTGATCTTGTAGGTTTCGACAGGCAACATCTGCCGGTGCATCGCGCTTATCGCGAGCCGTGCGACAGAAGGGCGCTCGCTGCTGACAGGAATAAGGTGAGGCTGCACTGCTACGGATTCGTGCTGCTCCACCGGCAACACCTGGAGGAACCATCCAACGCTGCCGCTTAGCGCCAACACCAAGCCCAGCAGGCTAATGGCGGCGGTGGTCACCATGCCGGCGACGACCAGGCTCAGGCCGAGAGCCAGCACCATCGGCCAAACGGTGGGATGCAGGCAGTTTCACGGTGTCTTTTTGAGGATGGTCACCTTCTAAGTGCGATTCCATGAGGATTTCCTTTCCTGATCCTACCTGCCGAGAACGTATACCACGGTGAAGACGACAACCCAGACGGCGTCCACAAAATGCCAATACAGCGACAGTACATCGAGGCGCTCGGCGTTTGCCTCGCTCACGTGCCCGAGCAACGTAAACACCAGAGCGAGAGCCAGCATGATCAGGCCGACGATAACGTGCGTCGCGTGCAGGCCTACCAGCGAATAGAAAGTGGTGCCAAACAGATTAGTGCGGATGGTAAGACCATCCTTGTAGATGAGCTGATACCACTCTCGGGCCGTTCCTGCTAGAAAAATGCTGCCCAGCAGGACTGTCGCCGCCAGCCAAAGGGAGCACAGACGAACTTTGTTCCTGCGCAGCGCTGCCACCGCGAGATACACAGTGAGGCTGCTGGATAACAGACAGACGGTGCCGACGATCGGAATTTCGAGCACATCGTACGGGGTGGGTCCGCTGAGGCTCTTTCCCAGGTAAAAAATGTAAGCGACGACGAAGATGATAAAGACCGCCGATTCCGCGACAATCAGGCATAGGATGCCCACCAGGCCGCGAGAAGGCAATGTCCAGGCTGGCTCCGGCAACGTGGTTGATACTGTGCTCATCGCTTTCTCATAATGGCTCTGTCAAATTTCGTCCGGTCAAATTTCGTAGTTATAGTCGGGATCTTCCGGATGCTTCAAATCCCAGAGCGGACGCCGGCTCCGTACCGTCGGAATGTCCGCAAAGTTATAGACCGGTGGCGGAGATGGCGTGGACCATTCCAGCGTCCATGCATCCCAGGGATCCGGCCCCGCGATAGCGCCTTTGGAGTACGATCGCAGCAGATTGTAAACGAAGCAGCCGATCGCGACAGCCTGAAAGATAGCGCCGCATGCTTACGATCAGGTTCCAACCACCCCAGCCCCGATCCAGTTCATAGGTGTAAATCCGCCGGGGCATTCCGAGCATGCCGGGAATATGCATGAAATCGAACGTAAGATGAAAACCGATCAGGAAGAGCCAAAAGTGCCACTTGCCCAGCGTCTCGTTCAGCATGCGGCCGGACATCTTGGGAAACCAATAGTAAAAAGCCGCGAAGATGCAGAAGAGGATTGAACCCACCAGGACATAGTGGAAATGCGCGACCACGAAATACGATCCGCTGAGCTGCCAGTCAAAGGGCGATGCCGAGAGCATGATGCCGGTTAGACCCGCAATCAGAAACTGGAACAGAAACGCGATACAAAACAGCATTGCGACCGTGAAGCGAATGTTGCCGCCCCACAGCGTCGCTATCCAGTTGAAGATTTTGATTCCGGTGGGAACGGCGATGATCATCGTGGAGAGCGTGAAGAAGGTATTCGCACCCGGGCCCAGGCCGACCGTGAACATGTGATGCGCCCACACGCTGAGGCTGATGAAGCCGATGGCAACGGTAGCGGCCACCATGGCTGGATAGCCGAAGATCGCTTTGCGCGAGAACACAGGGATGATCTCGCTGGCAAATCCAAAGGCAGGCAGCACCAGGATGTACACCTCCGGATGACCGAAAATCCAGAAGAAATGCATCCAGAGCACGGCGGATCCACCGGCTTGTGTGTCGAAGAAATGGCCGCCGAGATAGCGATCCACCAGATAGCATGATCTGGGCGGCCGTGAGCGGTCCAACAGCGACGAACACCAGGAAGCAGGTAACAAAAAAGAGCCACACTACCAGAGGCATGCGGCTCAGTTTCATGCCTGGACAACGCATGGATAGGATGGTCGTCACAATATTGAGGGCAGTTCCGATGGTGCCCACTCCGCTCAGGAAGATGCCCAGCGTCCAATAGTCGGTGCTGTGGCCGGGAGAGAACACCTTGGCGGTAAGTGGAGCATACGCAAACCAGCCGACATCCGGCGCGGAGCCGGCGCCGTAAAGGCCGTCGCCCCCCAGAAAGCTGAAGTATAGAAGCAATCCTCCAAATGCCGATATCCAGAAGCTGAAAGCGTTCAGCCGCGGGAACGCCATGTCGCGCGCGCCTAGCATCAGCGGTATCAGGTAGTTTCCAAAGCCGAATAGAATCGGCATGCCGACGAAGAACACCATGGTCGTGCCATGCATCGTAAACATGCGATTGAAGACCTGCGGCGAGACCAGGCTGTTCTGTGGAATCGCGAGTTGCGCGCGAATGATGACGGCTTCCAGGCCCCCAATTAAAAGAAAGACCAGTGCGTACCCGATGTACATCAGACCGATCTTTTTGTGGTCCACCGTGGTGACCCAAGCGTGCAGCACCTCGAGCACCAGCGGACGCGCTTTCGGCGCCGATGTCAGATCCATTGGTCCGGTGTAGCGGGATAGAGTCGGCCATGCTAATGCAGTGTGGTTAGATATGCGGTCACGGCGGTGAGATCGTGATCGTTTAAATGCATCGGCGGCATCAAACAACCCGGCTTCATTTGGTCGGGATTGTCGATCCACTTTCTTAGATTCTCAGGCGTGTTTTGGATCGCGCCGGACGCAATGGTGTCGCGGCTGGCAAGATGCGTAAGATCCGGGCCGAACCGCCCGGCTGCGACCGTCCCTGTAATTGTGTGACAGTTGATACAAGCATTCCGCAGAAACACCGAGCGGCCTTCTCCGGCTGGTGTATTCTGGGCTGCCGCATCTTGATTCGCCGGCCGCTGCTGTTCGGCCACCCACTTGTCAAAATCGCCCTGAGACTGCCCGTACACGCGCAGCAGCATTTTGGCGTGCTGGACACCGCAGTATTGCGCGCATTGGCCCAGATACAGGCCGGGCGATTCCGGATCGATCCACATGACGTTGACGCGATTGGGAATCACGTCGGTCTTGCCGGCTAATTGGGGAACCCAAAAGCTATGGTCCGTGTCGGCCGACGACATCTCCAAATAAGTAGGGGTGGGATGATGCGGATCGCTGACCGGGACATGGAGTTCGTTGGCGGTGACGATGCCCAGCTTCGGATAGCGAAATTCCCACCAGAACTGATGGCCGATGACGACGACGTCCAGCGCAGTGGCTGGCTTGCTGGCGTACTGGGTATTGAAGATCACCCGCGCGGTAGTAAGGAAGAGGACTACGACGATGAGCACAGGAATCACCGTCCACGAAAGCTCAATCTGATTGCTGCCGTAAATCTGCGCCGGTTCATGATCCGGATCAGTCGCGCGCTGGCGAAAACGGATGAGGGCGTATAGCAGGACGCCTCCCGCGGTCAGAAAGATGGCCGCCGTTATGGCGAGCACAAACATCGAAAGCCCAAAGATGAAATGTGCCGGCGTCCCCCTTGGAGAAAAGATGCTGGTGGGACCGTCCGTTATCCAGGACGGAAGACCGAGCAGCCAGAGGTGTGCAATATCCATTCGCGGATCCAACCTCCTCAGGCATCGCATGTCGCTCGTCGACGCGCGCTCGCCTTTCCTCTCGTCGTCCTTTTGATTATGCCTCACGCCGTCGGTAACGTGATTTTCATTTCGAGCCGTCAAACAACTGAAGGGCGTGCGCCGAGTCTTGTTGTATCCTCAGGCTACGCTGTTTGTTTTAACGATATCGCTATGCTTCGGGCTCTCAGTTGGCAAATTGTAGCGGACTTCCTGGTCCTCGCCGTGGCTTTCTATGCTTTACTCCGCTGGGCGCGAACCGCTCGCGCCATGCGCATAGCTTTAGGTGTGGTTGGGCTACATGCTTTGGCGCTCTTGGCGCGCCGGCTGGACCTGGTAGTTACGAGCTGGGTTCTGGACGCAGCCGCCATCCTGGCGGTCCTGGTCTTGCTGCTGATCTTTCAGCCCGAACTTCGCCGCGCCTTCATGCGGCTGGACAGCGCGTTGAAACGCTGGCCAAGACCCGCCAAAGCCGGCAATCAGACCAGTCGAGCTATAGCCAGCTCCTCCTTCGCGCTCGCTCAAGAGCATGTGGGCGCCTTGTTGGTAATCGTACGCCGCGACACGATCGGCGAACTGCTGGATGGAGGCGTGACCATTGGCGCCGCCATTTCCCCCGAGCTGCTGGAAGCTATATTCCAAAAATCATCGCCGCTTCACGACGGCGCGGTCATCATCGAAGGCGACCGGCTCACCAGAGCGAATGCGGTGCTGCCTCTGACGCAACGGCGCGATGTCCCCACATTTTACGGAACCCGACATCGGGCGGCCATGGGCCTCGCGGAGCGGTGTGACGCGCTGGTGGTCGCCGTTTCCGAAGAGCGTGCGGAAGTAACGTTAATGGGCGCGGGAAGCATCCGCCATATGTCCGATGCGGCGCAGTTCGCTGCGATTCTCGAAGGATTGCTCAGCCCGGCGCGTGAAACCATGGGAGCCCGCTTGCATCGGTTCTTCTTCGCCAACCTCGGTCTCAAGTTCGCGGCGTTGGGATTGGCGGGCATGTTTTGGTGGACGTCGTTTCTTGCTTCCGGAACAACCATTCGCACCTTGAGCGTGCCCATCGAGTTCAGTAATGTACCCTCGGGCATGGAGGTTGCCGGGCAGTCTGCCGACACGCTGGACGTTCAAGTCCGCGGTAGCCCCTGGATTATGGATTCGGTTAGCCTTGGCAAGCTGGTGGGTGGTTTCGACCTGGGCGGGCTTCATCCGGGATGGTATTCGTTGCGTCTTCAACCGCGATCGCTCGATCTGCCGCCCGGAATCGCCGTGGACCGGGTGACTCCAGAGACCATTCGTGTTCAGGTAGCGCCATTGCAAACGCCGCATCCAGCAGGGAAGTGAAGCGTCGAAAGTACCGTATTAATGACATTTCATGAGGCCGCAAAATCGTGAGCGAATATTGTTACGATTTGTTGTAATCCCGCGCGCTCCCCTTGCATCAAAGAATCAGAAGCCTCGAAATAATTCCATCACAAGGGGGTAGCTTACCTACACCCGCCAGTGGTCAAAAGGCGGTTTGGGAAATGGTACGTCTGAACATCCGGTTAGATCCATTGAAGCCCGGTTCGGGCGCTAAGTCTTTGTCCGAGAGCCTGCACCGGATGATTGTCGGACAAGACCAGGCCATCCACCAGATCGTTAATACCTACCAGATGCACCTGGCAGGCTTGATCGCTCCCAATCGCCCGATTGGCAACTTCCTGTTTCTGGGGCCGACCGGCTCCGGTAAGACCCGCATCGTTGAAGCCACGGCTGAGACGCTTTTGAAAAGTTCTCGAGCGCTGATCAAAGTAGATTGTGGCGAGTTCCAGCACAGCCACGAAATCGCCAAGCTGATCGGCTCGCCGCCGGGCTATTTGGGTCACCGGGAGACGCATCCCATGTTGTCTCAAGAAGTGTTGAATCAGCACCACACCGAAGAAACCAAGCTAAGTTTTTTGCTTTTCGACGAAATTGAGAAGGCGTCCGATGCGTTGTGGAATCTCTTGCTGGGCATCCTGGATAAGGCTACGTTGACGCTGGGCGACAACCGCAGGGTAGATTTTTCCCGGGCCATGGTCTTCATGACAAGCAACCTGGGCGCTGCTGAGATGAGCGATATTATGACCCCGCGGCTGGGCTTTTCGGTTTCCCCGGAGTGGCAGCGGGCGAATTTCGCCGTCATCGACGAATCGATGAGCGGAAGGATCCGGCGCAGCGGCGTGGAAGCGGCGCGGAAAAGGTTTACGCCGGAGTTCATGAACCGGCTGGATGAAATCGTTACCTTCCATCCGCTCGGCCCCGAGCAGCTCAAGAAGATTCTCGACATCGAGTTGAACCTGGTACAACAGCGGATTTTCGGCCTCGCGCGTGATTGCGCGTTCGTGTTCACGCTGTCCGACAAGGCCAAGAATTTCCTGCTGGCAGAAGGCACGGATATCAGGTACGGCGCCCGGCACCTCAAGCGCACCATCGCGCGGTTGGTGGTGCAGCCGATGTCTAATCTCATTACTACTGAGCAAGTACACGGTGGCGACTTGATCGTCGTGGACTTTGACGAAAAAGGGCGCGTCATGCGCTTCACCAAGCAAGCCGAAGGTCTGCCGGTTGAGGATATGACTCGGCTGGTTGAGGGTTTGACAACGCTTCCACCGGCCAGCCATCTGAAGAACAGGAAACACCGGACTGCACCGTAGGCCGGCCCGGACTCATAGACTGCCGCGCCGATCTCATAGACTAAAAGCTGGATGGCGCAAATCCTTATCGTGCGTGTTCGCGATGCCACGCTGCTAGCGATTTGCGTCGGTCTCCTCGCCGCTGCGCAGGAAAATGTCAAGCCGGACGTGAAGCCAGATGTCAAGCCGGATATTCAGGTGGACGTGGACCTGGTCACGGTTGCCTGCGCCGTAGACAATCGCGACGGCACGCCCGCGGGAAATCTCAAGGTCCAGGATTTCAAGGTGCTCGATAATGGCCACGCGCGCGACCTTCGAAATTTCTGGCAGGAATCGGACCTGCCGCTCACTGTAGCTCTCGTCGCCGATGTCAGCGGCAGCCAGGCCGGATACGTCCGGAGCCACCGCGAAGCGATCGGACAGTTTCTCAAACAGGTGATTGGCCCGCGAGACCGAGCGATGGTGGTGGAAGTAGCCCAGAAATCCTGGCTGATATCGGGACTAACCGGTTCGAGCGACGATCTGAGCGCCGCCGTGGAGCGAATCGGCACGCCTGAAGGAAAACAATCGCCGCTGATCGGTCCGGTGTGCAGGAACCAAAGTTTTCCTCACAGCTGCGGTGGAACCGCCCTCTGGCACGGCCTTTATTACACCGCGAAAGAGTTGAAGCCTGTCCCAGGACGAAAGGCAATCGTCGTGCTCTCGGACGGCATGGATACGGGCAGCGATATCCACCTCACGGACGTTATCGAAATGGCCCAATCGGCCGGGACTGTTGTCTATTCGATCAAGTACGCAAGCCCGATGCGCTTTCTGTCGATCAGTGGTGCTATCGCCCAGGCGATCAGCCGCGGGCTGGAGCGCCTCTCGCGCGAGACCGGCGGCCTGACTTTTCCGAATCCGGGGCACCGAACCTCCGAGGTTTTTTCGAAGATCGAATCCGACCTGCGTAACATGTATGTGCTCGGTTTTAATCCCCCCGCCGATGCGCGGGACGGCAAATTCCATAAGCTGGATGTGAAAACCACTCGCCCGGATCTGGTGGTCCGTTCACGGGACGGCTATTGGGCGCGCGGCACGGAATAATTCATACAAATCGGCAAGCCGACTTGCTAAACTGTAGCCCATAGGAGGGTCAATATGGGTACTTTAATGCGCGCAGGGTTGGTTCTTGCGCTTGTTGCCTACGGTGCATTCGCAGCCGACGATGTGGTGAGCGGAGTATCAGGGTCGGTGAAAGCCGTGGATAAAGCCACGAAGACTGTGGTGGTAAAGAGCGCCGACGGCACGGAGCACACGTTTCATTTTATCGGGCGAACCGTAGCGCACGGCGCCAAAGCCACCGCCGGTGGAAGTAAAGACGCGTTCCAGAGCATGAAGGAAGGCGACGAAGTGGTTGTGCACTACACCGAGAAGGGCGCGGTTAAGACGGCGCACGAGGTGGATCACATCGGTGAGGGCGGCTTGAAAATGACCCAGGTCACGGTGAAGAGCGTCGATCACGCGGCAAAAACTGTCACCGTCAAAACGGCCGAAGGCGCCGAAGAGACGTATCATCTCACGGGCGACGCAGCGGTTGAAACCGGAAAGGGCCTGGACAAGGCTGGCAAAGTTACGATTTACTACTCGGAAGAAGGCGGCAAGAAGATCGCGCACTTCTTCAAGAATTAAAGAAACACCCCGACTCCCTTATGGTCGTGGTTCTGAACCGTGCGCGATTCTGAGCCGCGCGCGTGAGCAAGCGCTTTTCGCCTTTTCCCGAATCCGTGGTATCGCCGGCAGTTCTTTGAGTATGATGAATCGGTGGCGCTACGTTATCGCCGACAAGGAGACCAAGTGACGTTTGAAACAAATAGCACCCCGAGCCGAAGACCGTCTCGTTTTCTGGGCGCTTTCCTGGCCATTTCGTTCGCGGCCGTTGCGGCGCAAGCCCAGGTGCCGGCCAAGATCGAAGCCCAATTGGTAGCCATGGGGCACATCGTCGACCCTCCCTGCACGGCGAAACTCTATCGGCCTCTCATGCCGTCGAACGACATCACGAGCAGCGCGTCGCCGGTATATCCGGGTATCACCGTGCTGCGTGACCAGTCGTTCGGTCCCAATCCAAAAGACGTGGTGGATATTTTTACGGCTGATAAAGGCGCTGCATCGCGCCCGGTTTTGATTTATGTTCCGGGAGGCGGGGGCAACAAAATCGAGCTTCAGGACAAGGAAGCGAACGCCTTCTACGACAATATCGGTCGATGGGCAAACAAGAACGGCATGGTCTTCGTGAACATGCAACGGCATGGCGGACCGGGTTGGGATGCCGGCGCAAAGGACATTTCGAGCATGATTCAGTGGGTGGAAGCCAACATTTCCAAATACCACGGCAATCCGGCTCGCATGTTTATCTGGGCTCACTCGGCCGGCAACAATCCGCTCGGAACCTATATTGGCCGTCCGGAACTGTACGGGCCGAAGGGAGTGGGCGTGAAGGGCGTCATCTTCATGTCTCCGGCGGCGTTCAATATCGAACCACTGCAGGTGCCGCGGCCACCCGGTGGATCGAATCCGTTCGCGGCGCTCTCCGAGTCCGGAAAAACTTGCGGTGTCGAAGGCGGCGCGTTCTCTTCGTCGGGCGCGCTTCCAGGACGTACCGAAGGGCAGCCCGGTGGACCCGACGCGCCGTTTCGTCCGCCCAGTGTTTTAGTGAGCGGGCCGGGCGGCCGCCCCGGCCCCGGGCCACAGGCGCCCATTGATGCTGCTTTGGCGCAATCCAGTCTCCCGGAACTCAAGAAGACTTCGGTGAAAATTATTCTGGCCAACGCCGAGCTCGATCCCGGAGTGGGCGCGAACGGTATCATGCCGTTTAACCAGGTCTTGCACGACGAGCTCTGCAAAGAAGGCCCCGCGCATTGCCCTACGCTGCTTTACTTCAAAGGCGAGAGCCACATGTCGGAAGTGTTTTCGATTGGCACTCCGGACAAGACTGTTTCGGGGCCAATTCTTCAATGGATGAAGAAGATCAAATAGGTCGAGATTTTATGCGAGCTGCGTTCCTGTTCATCGCGTTCTCGTTTGCGACAATGTCGGCGGCGACGGTGCAGTTGGATTCCGGCATGATCTCTGGAATCGCCGGCACGAGCGCGGAGGTGCAGGTGTACAAGGGAATTCCCTATGCCGCGCCCCCGGTGGGTAATTTACGCTGGCGCGAACCGCGGCCGGCGGCGCATTGGGATGGTGTTCGGAGCGCCGACCAATTCGGCGCGATGTGCATGCAGCCTGCATTCCGTGGCGCGAGTCCTGCGGCGAAACCACCGAACATGAGCGAGGACTGCCTTTTCCTCAACGTTTGGACCGCGGCCAAATCGGCTGGCGATCGGCGGCCCGTGATGGTTTGGATTCATCCTGGCGGCTATACAACCGGCTCGGGATCGACGCCCGGCATCGATGGAGAGGCGCTGGCGAAAAAGGGCGTGGTGCTGGTCACCATGAACTATCGGCTGGGTGTGTTTGGATTCTTCTCGCATCCCGAATTGACCAAAGAATCCGAGCATCGCGCGTCCGGCAATTACGCGCTGATGGATCAGGCGGCCGCGCTCGGCTGGGTACAGAAGAATATCGCTCAATTCGGGGGCGATCCGCGACGCGTGTTGGTCTTCGGGGATTCGGCCGGCTCGTCGAGCATCGCCAATCTTATGGGATCGCCGCGGGCGAAGGGCCTGTTCCAACGCGCGGTAGGTGAAAGCGGCGCGTGGATGGGGCTTTCACTCACACCCACACGGACGCTCGCCGAAGCTGAACAAGCGGGCGTGAAAACCGCGGAATCGCTGCACGCCGCGACGTTGGATGAGTTGCGCGCGAAGCCGGCGGAAGATTTGCTCAAGGCCGGCCGCGCCGGTGGCCCGGTGATCGATGGATGGTTTCTTCCCGAAGATGTCGGGACCATCTTCGCCCAACATAAGCAGAATGACGTGCCGCTGCTCGCTGGATCGAACCAGGACGAAGGAACGTTTTTCCTTCAGCCCACCACCGCGGAGAAGTTCATCCAGCGTTCGCGGATGCGCTACGGCGCCCAAGCGGACGCGTTCTTGAAGCTCTATCCGGCAGGCACGGATGAGGAAGCGAACGCATCGCAACTTGCGGCGTTTCGCGATGAGCTGGCGTTTGTCATGCGAGTTTGGGCGCGCGCGCAAACCAAGACCGGGCATTCGAAGGCTTTTTTGTTTTACTTCACGCATCAACCCCCGCCACCCGTGGGAGCGAGCGCTCGCGGCGGGATGGGCACGGGCGCGACGCACGGGTCCGAGGCTCAGTATATTTTCGGGAACCTGCTGGGGCCGCGCGCGTGGACGGATCTGGATCACCGGGTTTCAGAGACGCTCTCGTCCTATTGGGTCAACTTCGCTGCGAATGGCGATCCCAACGGAAAGGGTCTGACGAAGTGGCCTGCTTTCGACGATCGCAAGAGCGATCGGCCGATGGTCTTGGGCGATCAAGCCGAGGTTGGACCGGCGCCGAATCGGGCCCAGCTCGCGTTTTTCGAATCGGTGTATCAAAAAGAGCGGGACGCGGAGCGTTAGTGTGAGCCGAAGCGATCGAACGGAATCGCGTCCTCGATGTGAATCCGAAAGCTGACAACGGACACAGGTCCTCGGACCTCGTTGTAGCCCGGGTTCGTTACGTGCTGCCAATCGGCCGCAAAGGAAACGCCTCGCCAGATGTGCGCGGTGTAATAGGTCTCGAAGATTTTTTCCAGCCCATAAGTGAGCCCGCCATCGCCTAGGATGAATCCCAGGCCGCCGAGTTGCAAGTAGCGCCGATGGTCGCCGGAAATCCCATTCGTCACGAACGCCGCGCCAACCTTGTCGCTCGGGCGATGCCATAACTTACCGTAGAGATCGGAACCGAGCGACGCCGTGCGGTCCACTTCCGTGTAGGCGAACGATTCGGTAGCGCCATTATTCCAGCCCAGACGCCCGAAAGCCCGCCATTGGTCAGTCAGCGGCTGTTCAATATTTACGCCAAAGCCGTACTTCACGCGCCCCTGCTCGCGATATTTGGTGATGTCGGGAACCGGATCCTGGCCCGCGAGATAACCGTCGATGGCTTCGCGATAGCTGCCCATGTTGGCATGGTTCACGAAGCTCAACAGACGAATTACGGTGGTTCTCCGAGGAAACAGCCCGCGGTGCAACTCGAGCTCCCAGTTTTCGCCACGCGCGCGTGCCAGGTCCCAGTCGAGCGTAATTCCGTTGGCCACCGTCGGCATCAACATCTCGCCAAAGCGGAACACCCAATTGCGGTCGTAATACTCCATCAAGAATCCGTACGTGTATCCGCGCGTGTCGGCCGCATAGTCAAAGGCTCCGTTGTTCACCAGCGTCCAGTTCATGAACTGCAGGTGGCTATCGCTGCCCACGGCGTTCACGTCGAAAAAGTCGACCGTGCTCATCTTACCTAGCCGAAATTCCAGCCGGCGCACCGGCAAAGTGGACGCGAGCGACAAAGGATTGCGCGTAGCCTCGGAGGATTCGCTGCTCAGCGGCAAGGTGTAGTGCAACATCTCACGCGCCATATAGGGCGCGGTTCCGAGCGTCGGATTGCGAACGACATCCATGTTAGTGAAGCCCGCCAGACCGAGCGCGTTGCTCAGGCCGGCTCCGCCCGCGCTTTCGACGTCCGCCAGGATTTCGAGGTTCTTGGTGATCTGAAATCCCGTGTAGAGCGTCAACACGCGGGATGTAGCATGCTCGGCGGAGGATTTCAGGCTATTAGGGCCGCTGTACTCGGCCGGAAAGGCGAACTGCTGCTGGCGGATGAAATTGGCCTGGCCGGAAATCCAGAATCGGTTCCAAAAGGAATCGCTCGATCCGCTATCAGGCGTGGGCGCGGGAACATCCTGGGCCCGGAGACATTTCAGGAAGCAAGTAAGCAGTACAAGGAAGAGTGCCCGCAAACGTCCTATGGTGCGTGACGGCGGCTCGAAGTGTCAACGAAAAATGAGCAGTGAAACCATATGTTTTCTGAATTGTAACGGCATTGTTATATTCAGACCGCGCTGCGATGTCACCATGGTTGATTCGTGAACCGTTGCATCTGGTTGCTCGTGCTTGCCGTGGTGATGTCCGGGCAGGGGCCTGATTCTTTGCGGTCCGTGAAGCGGATCTACATTGACGCATTGGGGAACAAGCCCGGACTTGGCGAAGTGAAGAAAGATCTGGCGATGGAGCTGCGCAGAACCGGCATCTTCGTTGTGGCCGATGCTCCAGACAAGGCCGATGCAACCCTGACCGGCCGCGGCGATATCTGGCTGAAAGGCTACTACAGCTTGAATCCGCGATCGGGCACGTCTCCCGCGAATGGCCAGCCTATCTACGGCGGGTATGTATCGGTGGAGTTGAAGGACAGGGCCGGTGTCACTTTATGGTCCTATCTCGCGACGCCGCATACCGGCTCCAGGAACATCGCTCACGATCTTTCCAAAGACGTCGTTAAGCACTTTCTAACTGCTTACGGGGACCAGGGAAAGCGCTAGGAACAATGCGTAGACCACTTACTACTGTTTGTGTCGTCGGCTTATTGGCGCAGGCGGCCCTTGGTCAATCCGGCGCAGTGCTGCGCGGAGCCGGCGCCACGTTCCCCGCGCCGATCTATCAAAAGTGGATCGAATCGTTTGAAGCCAGTGCACCGGGTCAAGCCGGCGCACCCGGCCTGCGCATAACGTATGAAGCGGTGGGCTCGGAGGAAGGCATTGAACATCTGAAACGGGGCGAGGTCGATTTCGCGGGATCGGACATTTTGCCCGACAAGAACATTCAGGATCAACTCGGCATTCAGCCGCTGCCTGCAGTGGTGGGCGCGGTGGTTCCCGCCTATAACATTCAAGGGCTGGCGCGTGATCTGCGCTTCACACCCGACGTGCTGGCTGCGATCTTTCTCGGACGTATTACTAAGTGGAACGATCCGCGCATTAAAGAGGTGAATCGGGGCGCCAGTTTGCCGGCGGCGAATATTGTTGTCGTGCATCGTTCCGATGGCAGTGGAACCACATACGTCTGGAGCGAGTACCTCTCCAAGACCAGCCCGGCGTGGCGCGACGCTGTTGGAACCGGCAGCACGCTCCATTGGCCAACGGGACAAAGCGCCAAAGGCAATGAGGGCGTGGCCGAAACGTTGACTCGCACGCCCTATTCGATCGGATACCTGGAATTTATCTATGCGCTGAGGAACGAACTCAGCTACGGGGCCGTGAAGAACGCCGCCGGGAAGTTCGTGCGACCGGAAATCGACAGCATCACCGCGGCTGCGCGAACGGCTCCGCCGGCGGAACCTTTCCGCGTCTCTATTGCGGATGCTTCAGGCCGTGATGCGTATCCGATCGCTTCCTTCACCTGGCTGCTGGTTTCGTCCAAGACGCCGCCGGGCGCGAAGCGGGAGAGATTGGTGGCGTTTCTCGATTGGGTTTTTTCGTCTGGACAACGGGAGGCGGGCGCCCTGGGTTACGTGGCGCTACCCGAGGAACTCGCGAAGCAGCAGCGGTCCGTCATCGCACAACTTAAGAAGAAGTAGTTACGCGAGCGGCAGTGCTATCGCACGTAAATGCGTGTGGGACCTTCGATCTTTAGATTCGGCAACTCGGTCCGGAGCTTCACTGGTTGGATGCCCTTCTCGTTCAGCGCTTGGATAGTCACGCGGTACTGACTATCGAGGCGATCCTGAAAATCGTTAAGAAATGGAGTAATCGAGACCGGATCGCTAAAATTCTGAAAATAGGCATGGCCGCCCGTCGATTGGCTCACCTCGTCAAGACGGGACTGGCCGAAGTTAATCACCCAGTCGCTCCGGCCATATAAGCCAGCGCCTCGGAGATAGATGGAATAGACCAGCACGCCTTCCTTGAGAGAGTCGCGGATCGCGGCGTCGACGTAGGGATCGTCAATGCTGGCCGCGCCGTAGTAGCGATCCACGCCGTCCGTCAACATCAGCACGGCACGGCGGTCCGCCGGCTGCTTCGATGGCCAATGCTTCACGAGATCTGAAAGTGCGAAGTAAGGGCTGCCGTTCTGGCCGGGAACAGACTCCGGAAGGCGTAAGGCATCGGCAGCTTTCCGATGATCCGCGGTGAATGCCTGAGTCGCAGCGAAGGTGCCATTCCGCATGTATCCGACGGCTACGACGGTGCTTGCCGGCAGGGACTGAAGAAAAGTTTTCAACTCGGGCAACTGGGTGCCCAGGCTGGATGACAGCGTGGAATCATCCAGAAGGACGACAAGCTGCATATTCGCCAAGTCGCCCGCCAGACGCTGCAGGCGAACGACAGGAAGCGAAGTTTTGCCTTGCAGAACCCTAACGTCACTGCGTTGTAAATCTGTGGCTTCGAGGCTCTCCGCTCGGCTGCCTTTTGCGGCCGGACGCGCCGTAATTACCAACTCATTGGGAACGCCGGGGGCACTCGGAAGGGACGCCGACATGCCAGGACCTGCGGCCAGCAGCGACAAGGCCATGATTCCCGGAAACACGCTTTTTTCGATATTCATCTCGCAACCCGGTGCCGCCTCTGCTAATTGGATGCGGGCATAGCGGTTCCGGTTGCCCTTTTCGGCGCGTTTCAGAATAAGATGGAGCCCAATGGGCAACCGAATAATTGTTGGTGCGACGTTGTTTTTGAGCGCCTTAGTGGCCCCTGCGATGGCGCAGCAAACTCCCTTTATATTCTCCGCGGAAAACTCGGCCAGCTACGGCAAAAACGTCGCGCAAGGTTCCTTGTTCGTCGTCTACGGTTACAATATGGGTCCCGCTCAACTGGTCCAGGCCAACATCCTTCCACTGCCCATGCAAATAGGTGGAACCGCTATTAGTGTGAAATCGGGTTCAACCACCATCGCTTGTCCCATGGTGTACTCGTCGGCGGGCACTGCGGCGGCCATTATGCCCTCGAGCGTTCCCGTCGGCACAGCCATGCTGAGTCTGACCTACAACCAACAGACAACGCCATTCCCGGCATCGGTGAATGTCGTGCCATCGGCTGTGGGCATGTATACGATAGGTAGCTCGGGATTGGGGGTCGGCATCTTCACGGGGACCGATAACTTGGTGAAGACGTTCGCGGCTACCGCAAAAACCGGCGAAACCGTCACAGCCTGGGCCACCGGCCTGGGTCCGGCCAGTGGACCTGACAACATCATTCCATCGAGCTTCCCGAACTTTCCCGACGTCGAAGTCTTTGTGGGAACGCAGACCGCGAAGGTTCTCTACGCCGGCCGCTCTGGCTGCTGTGTGGCCCTGGATCAGATTTCGTTTGAAGTTCCCTCTGGAGTGGCGGGCTGTTTTGTGCCAGTGGCGGTGCGCAGCGGGGGCGTCATCAGCAACTTTGTTTCGATCGCGGTGAGCAAGGGCGGAGGATCTTGCTCGGATGCCGCTCCCACCCTACCCGTCAGCATGGTGAATCAAGCTTCGACAGGACAGTCCATCAAGGTGGCGGCACTCGCGGCTGGCCCGGTATCGGTGCTGCGGGGCTTGGGCTTCGATGTAAAGCCGTACCTTGCCCAGACCCTTTCCAAGCTCCTGCGCGTCAAGGTGTCTCAAGACGACGTCGCGAAGCTTTTGCTCGCCGGGCAAACTCACAATCAGCGCGAGTTGGCCCGCGCCATGGTGAAATACGCCGCGGCGTGGAAGGCGTTGTCTCCGGCGGCGAAGACCGCGGTGCGAGCGTTGCTGAGTGCCAATCAGGAAGGCGCCGTTGCCGACTTCGGCCAGTTCAACATGCCCGCCCTTCAGGCTGAGGCGCTGGGAGGTTTGTTTCCGAGTCAAGGAACGTGTTCCACACTTCCACCGGTATACACAGGGTGGTCGGGCAACGGGCTGGATGCTGGTTCTTCGCTGACTGTTTCGGGACCGGCCGGAGCCTGGACGCTGTCGCCATCGAGAGCCGGCCAATATCAAGTACTCTTCGGCAGTACTCCTACCGGCCCGAACCTTCCAACTGGTACATACACGGTTACGGCCACCGGCGGTCACGATGTGAGCGCCTTTAGCGTGACATTGAATGTTGACGCCAGCGTTCTTTGGACGAACAAATCCGCCATTAACACCATCGATCGGAGTCAACCTCTTACCGTCACCTGGTCCGGCGGTCCCGAGGGGGGCTCTGTCGTACTCGGAGGTTATGTGGATTCGAACACCATGGGGCTGGTGGGTTTTGTTTGCATTGAGGATGCGAGCGCTGGTTCCTTCACGATTCCCAGTTTCATGCTCTCCACGTTGCCCGCGGCTGCCACCGGTGCGGGAATGTTCATCAGTCCGCATCCGTTATCGCGGCAGGTGACGATCCCCGGGGTGGACTTCGCCTATTTCATGGATGGCAGTAGTGATGCGAAATCACTGGTCTACCAGTAGCGCAAAGGGCGCGGCGGCACCCCAAACCATCCAGGAACTGTTTCGCGCCAGCGGTCCGTCTTGCGCGAGGTCCTCAATAGACGCGAGTTCTCAGCTCTCGTGTATCGTGTATGATGACGGACCGATAGCTCTCGTTCAAATCCTGGACCTGGGGAGGGCACGTTTATGCTCATACAGTTTTTGGCTCGCAGCCGGCGCACTTATAGCGACAGCGGCTATCGCCTTTGCGCAATCGCCAACCAGATACCCGCCGCGCTCGTCCATTACCAGCCGGTAACCGCACAGCGTCTCCTTCGTCCTGAAGACGGCAATTGGCTCTCCATCCGCCGCACTTACGATGGCTGGGGCTATAGCCCGCTGGACCAGATAACGGCGGACAATGTCAAAGGCTTGCGCCCGGTCTGGATTTTCTCTACTGGCGAAACAAAGTTCACGAATCCGCGCCACTGGTCAACAATGGCGTCCTCTTCGTGTCCACGCCGAACAACCAGGTGATCGCGCTCGATGTCCGCACCGGCAACCTGCTCTGGCGATATAAAAGGCCGCATCCCGCGGGGGCCGTTGTCGGGCACGATACCAGCCGGGGCGTTGCGCTGTACGGCGACAAAGTTTACTTCGCATCGAGCGAAGCCGTGTTGGTTGCGCTGGACGCGCGGACCGGCAGGGAAGTCTGGACCACGGAGTAGCCGACAGCAAGGCTGCGTATTACATCACGCTCGCTCCGCTGATCGCCGGCGGCAAGGTGATGGTGGGCGCATCGGGTGGCGAGTTCGGTATCCGCGGCTTCGTGGCTGCTTATGATCCGGATAGCGGCAAGGAGCAATGGCGGACTTACACCATACCGGCGCCTGGAGAACCTGGCAGCGAAACGTGGCCGAAAGGCGGTAACCAGTGGAAGACCGGCGGTGGCTCCGTGTGGGTGACCGGCAACTACGATCCCGCCACTAATCTCGCGTATTGGGGAGTTGGCAATGGCGGCCCTTGGATGGGCGATAGGCGCCCCGGCGACAATCTCTATGTTTCCTCCACCATCGCTCTGGATGTTGCCACCGGCGCAATCAAGGGACACTTTCAGTACAACCCGAACGACTCCTGGGACTGGGACGAAGTGTCACCGCCCATCCTGCTTGACTTCCAGCGCAACGGGCGCACCTTCAAGGGACTGATCGATGTCGCCCGCGACGGCTACCTGTGGTTCCTCGATCGCGGCGACGCCAAAACCGGCGGACGCATCAAGTTTATCGAAGGCAAGCCTTACGTCCATCAGAACGTGTTCCGGGGCCTGGACCCGGAGACCGGGCGTCCCGACGTGGATCCCGCGCACAAGCCGGGAACGGGAAAGAACGCGGATTATTGCCCGGAATTGCATGGCGGCAAGAACTGGCCTCCCATTGCGTTCAGCCCTAAGACGCGCCTGATTTACATTCCAGCGAATAACAATATGTGCGGCCAATCGATGGGAACGGATGCGGAGTATACGGCAGGCAGTAGTTTCACGGCAGTAAAGATCGCGCCGATGAGTGTTGTACCGGGAGCCGATCACTTCGGGGAGGTGCAGGCGTGGAATGTGGATACCGGAAAGCTGGTTTGGAAGCACGACTATGCCAAGAGTCCGAACTGGGGCTCGATGCTGGTAACCGCCGGGGGCGTCGTATTCAGCGGCGGAACTAACGATCGCGAGATGCACGCGTTCGATGCGGCAACGGGCAAACTTCTGTGGGAGTTTCCGACCAACTCCGGCATCCTGGCTCCACCCACTTCTTTTACCTTGGATGGAAAACAATACATCGCGGTGCATGCGGGTTGGGGCGGCGATTCGCGGGGCGTGCAAGCCAACCTGAATCGTGTCTTTCCGGGAGAGTACCCGGAGGTTCCCGAAGGCGGCGCGGTCTGGGTGTTCGCGCTGCCATAATCTCAAGTAAAATGAAGCTCGCGTATTCCTTGGCGGCTCTGACCGCATTCGCCTTTTCCGCCTCCGCCCAACTACAGATTGACCCTGAGCTAGCGGCCGGGATCGCGAAAATCAAGACCATCGATAATCATGCGCACCCGGTGCTGCCGGTCTGGAGCGGCATCCTGACACCGAATATGACGCGCTGCCGGTAGAGAACATGGAGCCGTACACCGAACCGCTCCGAACCCGCGCCGGATCGCCGCTAGCCGCCGAAGCCTGGCATCAACTTTTCGGCGAGGTCCCATGGATCAACTCCGGCAACGGCGCCAACAGCTGATCGAGCAGAAGCGCGAGGGCTATGCCAACTGGGTGCTTGATCAACTGGGAATTGAAACCATGTTGGCCAATCGCGTGGCGCTGGGGCCCGGTCTTGCTCCGCCGCGATTCCTGTGGGTCCCTTTTGAAGACGCGCTGATGTTTCCGCTCAATAATGCCAGCCTGGCGGCAAAGGACTCGGACCACAAGGCTTTCTATGCCGATGAGGATCACCTGCTGCAAAATACTTGAAGGAATGCGGGTACTCGACGCCTCCGGCTTCGTTCGACCGAGTACTTGCAAAACGTAGTGGACGCCACGCTGGAGCGCCACAAGCGCGGCGGAGCGGTTGCGGTGAAATTCGAGGCGGCGTATCTGCGTCCGCTCGATTTCGACGACGTCCCGCGCCAGGCGGCCGAAGCTGTTTACCGCCGTGGGCGCAGCGGCCCGATTCCCGACGTCGATTACAAGAAATTGCAGGACTACATTTTCCGCTACATCGCCGCCGAATCTGGACGATTGGGGATGGCGGTGCATCTGCATGTGGCTTGGGGAGCAGGCGGCTACTTCGATATCGCGGGAACCAACCCGCTGCTGCTGGAATCGGCTTTCAACGATCCGCGCCTGCACCGCACCAACTTTGTTCTGCTGCATGGCGGCTGGCCCTTTACGCGCGAGGTCACCGCGCTAATGACCAAGCCAAATGTGTACGCCGATTTCTCCGCGCAAACGTTGATGAATTATCCCCGAGCGGTGTCCCAGGTTCTTCGCGAGTGGCTGGAATTGCGCCCGACAAAGTTCTGTTTGGGACCGATGCGTATCCTTACTCGGAAGAATCCGGCTGGGAAGAATCGGCTTGGATCGCGACGAAACCACACGTGAAGCGCTGGGACTGGCGCTCACGGGAATGATGAATGACGGGGAAATTACGCGGGAGCGCGCGCTCGAAATGGCACATATGGTCCTGCACGACAACGCGGCCAAATTGTACGGGCTGAAGAAGCGAAGCCGCTCCGCTCTGCTATCCTAAGAGATGACGGATTTCCTCCGCACCTTCACCCGTGAAAATTGGCTTTGTAAGTCTCGGATGCCCTAAGAACCTCGTGGATACGGAGGTGATGATGGGCCAGTTGGCGGAGCGTGGGCACGAGCTGACGCCGGAACCGGGCGAAGCTGAAGTACTGGTGGTGAACACTTGCAGCTTCATCGATCCGGCCAAGCAGGAATCCATCGACACCATTCTGGAGATGGCCGAGTACAAGAAAACCGGCCGGGCGCGGAAGTTGATTGTCGCCGGATGCATGGTGGAGCGCTATCGCGATCAGATACGCGACCAGCTTCCCGAAGTGGACGCGCTGGTTGGAACCAACGAACTCCGAAGATCGTCGCGCTGTGCGAAAACTTAGAACCGAAGGTTCCGAGCCGGATCCGGCTCGGAGCCGTATCTTTATCACGATCTGACGCCGCGCGTGCTTTCCACTGCCAGCCACTTCGCTTACATCAAGATCGCCGAGGGTTGCGATCATCCGTGTTCCTTCTGCGTGATCCCGCAGTATCGTGGCAAGTTTCGTAGCCGGCGGTTTGAATCGGTGATCGCGGAGGCGAAGCGCATGTTCGCCAGCGGAGTACGTGAGATCAACTTGATCGGCCAGGACACCACCTCGTACGGCGAAGACCTGGGGATCAAGGATGGTCTCGCAAATTTAATGGCTCGGCTGGCGCAGATCGAAACCGAACGCGAAAGTGGATCCGGTTTCTCTATTGTTATCCGAACCGGATTACGCAAAAACTGCTGGACACCATCGCCGAACATGCCGCCCTGGTGAAATACATCGACATGCCGCTGCAGCATGCCAGTTCCAACGTGCTGAAGCGCATGAAGCGCGGATCGCACGGCGATTTTTTCCTGAAGCTTCTGGAGCGCATTCGCGCGACCATCCCCGGCGTTGCAATTCGGACCAGCATGATCGTGGGTTTTCCCGGCGAGACCGAGGCCGACTTCGAGATCCTGTGCGATTTCGTGAAGGCCGCGCAACTGGACCGCTTGGGCGTGTTTTCATACTCCGATGAAGACTCCAGCGCCAGCTTTCATTTGGACGCCAAAGTGGACGGCGCACCATCCATAATCGGAAGCAGAAGTTGATGGCCGTTGCAGCGGCGCATCTCGAAAGCGCGCAACCGGAAGATGATCGGCCGCGAAGTAGACGTTCTCATCGAAGGCCTTTCGGCGGATACCGACTTGCTGTGGCAGGCGCGCATGTCCACGCAGGCGCCCAGATCGACGGCTTCTGCTATGTGAACGATTTTGCCGGCGCGCCGCCTCTGCGTGGTGAGATCCGCCGAATGCGGATTACCGAGGCGCACGATTACGACCTGATCGGCGCATTGGACGTGCCGTCGGAAGAGCCGCTGCCTGCGCCCCCGGCCAATGCTTTTCAAATCCTTGCTACCGCGCGATGAAGTGCCCCATCTGCAAAAAAGAAGTTTCTCCAGACGACCCCTTCTTCCCCTTCTGTAGCGAGCGCTGCAAAATCATCGATCTCGGAAATTGGGCCAGCGAGAAATACGTGATCTCCACTCCGGTGCAGCCTGAGGACTTAGAAAACGAAGGCGAAGGCCAGGAATAAGGAATGCCTCGGCGGAGCCCTGGCGCTTTTCTGATTGCTA
>CAVVHB010000014.1:0-12151 GCA_963747945.1 Bryobacterales bacterium | reverse complement strand
GGATGGTGCTGGTGAAGGCCTTGCCTCCCACCACAAACACGGTCTTGCCATATTCCTTCAGCTTGTTCACCAGCGGAATGAAGTCGCTGTCGCCGCTGACAATGGCAAAGGCGTTCACGTGCGGATGGGTGAAGGCCATCTCCAGCGCGTCCAGCGCCAGATTGATATCGCCACCGTTTTTGTCGCCGCGCGGCGAAGGCAGGCGCTGCACCATTTGCACGGCGTTCTCGGCCATGGACCGGGCCGCGCCTTCCTGGCGCCCCCAGTTGGCGTAAGCAAATTTCGCGACTAAGTCGCCGCGCTCCTTGAGCGCATCCAGCGGCAGGGAAACATCAAATTCACGCCGCAAAGTCGATTTCACGCCGATTTCGATATTGTCGTAATCGACAAACACGGCGATGTTCAGTTTTTCTTGCATTTAGTTTTCGTTAGTACACAGGCGCTCAGCGCCCATGTTTTGTTTTCAAAATATGCGAGCATCTCTGGCTCGCGGTTGCTTCACGCGGTCTGCTTTACAGAAGACCTTATGAAGTCGACGATCGCTTCGAGCGACGCCCCAGGCTGGAATACAGCCGCAACGCCCAGTTTCTTTAACTCGGCGGCGTCCTCGTCAGGAATTATACCGCCGACCAGGACCAGGACGTCGTCCATGCCCTTTTCGCGCAGCAAATCCATAATACGCGGAACGATCGCGTTATGGGCGCCGGACAGGATAGACAGGCCAATTACCTGCACGTCCTCCTGCAAAGCCGCGCTCACGATCATTTCCGGTGTCTGGCGCAGGCCGGTGTAAATCACTTCCATGCCCGCGTCGCGCAAAGCTCGCGCGATGACCTTCGCTCCCCGGTCATGGCCGTCCAAACCCGGTTTGGCAACCAGCACCCGGATGCGGGGATCCATACCTCTTGATGGTAGCAGGACGCCGCGTGTCACACACGCGCCGAAAGCTAGCGAGGAGGAGGCGCTGCTGGCGCCTCTTCCGGGATTGGGGACTGAAGCACAATTTTCGCCGGTTGCGGCATTGCCGCCGACCCAACCTGCTCGATTACGCCGCCGTCACCCGTTGAAATGATTTGCACCTCCTGCGGTGCGCACTGGGTTTGAGGTTGGGTGCCGTCTACAAATAAGATGGCACGCCCACCGCGCAACCGGGTCCGGCAAACTCACCGGTTTGAGGATCGACGGATACTTGAGTCACTCCGTGCGGTGGCAGGAACGGTTTGGCGTCGCCGTATTGCTTATAGCGCGCTGCTTCGCTCATGAACTCGGTCCAGATAGGCAGGGCCGAGCGCGCGCCCTCGAGTCCCAGGTCCGTGTAATCCTCGAAGCCCACCCACACCACGCACAAAAGGTTCGACGTGAATCCGGCGAACCACCAATCGTGCGACGTGCCGGTTTTTCCCGCGGCCGGCAAGCGGAACCCTCGCGCACGCACTCCCGCAGCCGTTCCGCTGCGCATCACCTCCTGCAGCATGTCCACCGTGAGGAAGGCGATGCGCGGGTCAAGTACGCGGGTGGTTCGTAGTCCACGACCTTCAATGAATGAGGGCTGCACCAGATTTCCGCCATTGGCAAAAATTGTATGGGCTCGCGCTATTTCGAACGGGGTGACCTGATAGGAGCCCAGGGCTACGGCGGGAGTTGGCTGGATATTACATGACGCCGGAATCGTATCAGGCGCTCTTCAAAGTCTGGCGGCAACAGGAACTGACCGTGCGGGTGGCGTACAGTCTGTGCGGCATCACGCCTGGAAAAGAATTCGAGGAATTGAAGGACCTGACGCAGATGTTGCCGATGGGTTTCGGGGATGAGATGCTGCGCTTCAACGGAATCGGCGAACGAATCACCTGGGCGGTGAACAACAACAATAAGCCCACCGAAGACGAACGCGAGAAGTATTACGAGATTGTCCGATGGGCCGCCGGGCGCGGCATGTCGATTACCATGCACTGGCCGCGCAACGATTCCGTCGGTGTTCTGCTGGACATTTTCGAGCGCGTGAACAAGGAAGTGCCCATTGCCAATCTGCGCTGGTCAATTGCGCATTTGAACGACGCATCGCCCGAGAATTTGCGGCGCATGAAGGCGCTCGGCATCGGCTGGACCATGCAACCCACCCAGCGCATGCCGCCCATCGAGACCGCGCGAGAGCTCGGCGTCGTGGTCGCGAGCCGAGGTGCTGCGGCTTTACACCACGGGCAGCGCCTGGTTTGCGCACGATGAGGACGAACGCGGCTCACTCGAACCTGGGAAGCTGGCCGACTTAGCGGTGTTATCGCAGGACTACATGACGGTGCCAGTGGACCAAGTCGGAACTACTGAGTCGTTATTAACGATGGTAGGCGGTAAGATTGTCTATGCCGCCGGGCCATATGCTCAATTCGAAGACAAACGCTAGGCGGCCGGGCGCTCTCACTACACTACTGTTTCTGTTCCTGGGGCCGTGCTTGGGCCAGCCCGCCCAACCCTCCCACGCGCTGAACGCGCCTTCGCAACAGGACAAGCCTTATGTCCTGCTGATTTCACTGGATGGTTTTCGCTACGACTACCCCGAGCGCGATGATGCCACGAATCTACTGGCGCTTGGAAAAAGCGGCGTGAGGGCGAAAGCACTGATCCCATCGTTCCCTACCACAACCTTCCCGAATCACTTCACCATCGTGACCGGCCTTTATCCGGCCCACCACGGCATCGTCGACAACTCCTTTTGGGACCCGGCGAGCAATGCGGAGTTTAGATCCAGCGACTCTTCGTCAACCACCGAAGGCAGTTGGTGGGGAGGAACGCCTCTGTGGGTTCTGGCGGAGCAACAGGGGATGCGTGCGGCGTCGTTTTTCTGGCCGGGCAGCGACGCGGAGATTCAACATACGCGCCCGACGTATTACTACAAATACAACGGAAAGATTCCGAACGACCGGCGCGTGGAGCAGGTGGTGGAGTGGCTGAAGCTGCCGAAACCGGAGAGGCCGCATTTCATAACGCTATATTTTTCCGACGTGGATCATCAAGGCCACACGTTCGGACCGGATGCCCCCCAGACGCATGAAGCGATAAAGATGATCGACTCTGAACTTGGCAAGCTTTTCGGCGAAATCCGCGCTCTCGACATTCCGGTGGATATTTTCGTCGTATCCGACCACGGCATGGCGACAGTGACAGGCGATATCGATATCTCGAAACTCGCCAATTTAGATGGCGTGGAGACGGCGGCGAACAGCACCGATTTCAAGTTCTATTCGAGCGATCCTAAGAAGATCGATCAGCTATACTCCGAACTTCGCGGAAAAGATCCGCGCATCGAGGTGTACCGCCGCAGCGAGATTCCAGAGAGCCTGCACTACTCGGGCAATCCGCGAATTGGCGATCTGGTGATGTTCGCGATTGCGCCGGTGGTCCTGCACCTGACTCCCAAGCCCGGACAAACTGAGCCCAAGGGAATGCATGGCTACAACGCGGCAAGAATGCCCGATATGCGCGGGATCTTTTTCGCCGCCGGGCCCGATCTGAAAGCCGGGCTCACCGTCGAAGAGTTTCAGAACATCCACATTTATCCTCTGATCGCCCACATTTTGGGACTCACCGTGCCTTCGGAAATCGACGGGCAATTATCCGTTCTCGCGCCGATCCTCAGCACCAACGCCGAGGCGAACGCGGCGTCCGCAAAGTAAATCACGCCAGATCAAGCGCGCGGAACATCGCCAGGCGTTGCTCGCGAATCGGATCGCTAACCACCCTGCTTTGATTGTTGATCACCATGGTGGGCCGCTCGGTAGCGTTGAAGGCCGGCCAGTGCGGCAGCTTGGACGTGTTCGGATCGCCGGTGCGGGCGAATGCGATCCACGTTTCGCTGAGCTTGTCCCCCAGAGCCATGGCATCCGCGCCGCCGCCGGTAATCTGCCGCGAGATCTGGACGTTATCAAACGCAAACGGGATCTCGATGGTATGCGGCGATTTTAGCCGGCCACCTTGCACCGGCGTCTCCCAGGTGAAGTAGTACAAATGGACCGGCCCTTGTCTCAGAGCGGCTCGGCGTTCGGCGATCTTCATGATGGGCGCGCCATAGCGATAGTCGCTGGCAATAAGAAAGAAGAGCTCGGACGGTGTCGCGCCGGGATTGAGCTTGCGATATGTTTCTATCAGCGCTTCACTGCTGGCGCCCGCCAGGTTCTTCACGCGGCCGCGCATCCCCGCCTCATCCAACGAGAACGACGCGGCGTCGCTCAGCAGAGTCATTTCCGTGCGTGTGGAGCCGAGCATCAGCGGCACATCGGCTGAGATGGGAGAGGCAGCCGGATGGAACGGATGATGCGGCACCGCGCTTCCATCCACCGTGGGCGAGAAGCCCTGGGTCATTTGATCCTGCCCCGCCATATCCTTCACCACCGCGAAATACGCGCTCACGATGCGCTCCACGGGCATCTTCTGCAAATCGCGCACCTGCGCCTTGCCGACATTCAGCTTCGCGAGCAACATGGCGGCAACGCGGATAGCCTGGTCGCGCTCCACTAACTGAATGGTGGGGCCGCTCTCGATCACGGCGCGGTGAAACAGACCTTTCGCCGATGGCATCGCCAGCAGCGTGCCAACCTTGCGGCCGCCGCCCGATTGGCCGAAGATCATCACTGTATTCGGATCGCCGCCAAACTGCTCGATGTTGTTGCGCACCCATCGCAGCGCGTGTACGATGTCGAGCATGCCGGCATCGCCGGAGGAGGCAAACTCCGAGCCGCCGAATTCAGCCAGGTAGGTAAAGCCAAGAACATTCAGCCGGTGGTTGATGGTGACCACCACCACGTCGCCCCGGCGCGCCAGATTGGCGCCGTCGGTGCCCGGCGAGGAGCCGGAGCCGCTGACGAAACCACCGCCATGGCACCAGAACAGGACGGGCCGTTTGCGTCCATCCTTGAGCGCGGGGGTCCAGATATTCAGCACCAGGCAGTCTTCACTCTCCGGCGGAAGGTTTGCGCTGGCCACCGATAGCGGAGACACCGCCCGCGGCGAGCCCGGATCGCTCTGCGGCGTGGAAGGCCCATAATGCAGCGCGTCGCGAACGCCGGACCACGGGGCCGGATCGGCCGGCGGCATAAAGCGATTTTGGCCCGCGGTTGTCGCTCCGTACGGAACACCTTTGAAGATTTTGATGCCCTGGACCTCCTCGCCGCGAACCTTGCCGAACGCGGTTTCCGCGACCACGGCGTTCTGGCTGGTCTTTTCAACGGCCTGGGCGCGAGCGAGGACGGCACTTGCCGGGGCGATGGCAAGCAACGACGTCTGCTTTAGGAAAGTGCGGCGATTCGTCATGGATTGGCCTCCTGAGTTTGGTTTTACGCTTGTGGTTTCGGCGCTGTCTTCTTGACTTGACGTGGGCGCGTTTTGCGCGGCTCCGGCTTCGGCTTATTCTTGACCGTCTCCAGCCGCAAGTATCCAGCGGCGGCGCGCAGCCGGACGCCTTCGGTTTTATCATCCAGCAGAGGCACGATGTCGGCCTGGAACGCGGGATTGTCCCGCAGCACCAGCGCGTGCACGGCCGCCGCTCTCACAGACCACTCTTTGTCTTGCAACGCGTCTTTCAGCGCCGCCAAGGTTTGATCGTCTCTTTCCTTTTCGAGCAGCAGCACGGCCGTGGCGCGGCCGGACACCGACGGATCGGACAATAGCGCTTGCATCGAAGAGACACCCGTACCCAGCCCGGGCACCGGCGCTAGACCCGCCCCCGTCCGCAGCGCGAACATGAACATCGGCTTCGGTGTATGCATCATCCGCAGAGCATCGCGCTTTTGTTTCGCAAAGTACCCGGACGATGCCTTGCTTTCGCCGCTCACAATGGAGAGCAAAGCTTTCTTGCCTTCCGGGTCGTCCAGCGCCCACAAGGATCGCGCGGCGGCGAAGCTGACCTCCGGCACGTCGTCGTTCAAGGCTTTATGAAGCGCCGGTATGGTCCGGCTATCCTTCAGATCCGACAGGCTAGCGATGGCGGCTAGCCTGACCTCTACGTCCTTGTCGTCCAACAGCGATTCCAATCGCGCGGCGTACGGGTCGGCCGAGCCCACCAGGCTAAGGGCAATCGCGGCTTGTTTGCGTGTGTCCGGGTTTTTGTCCTTCAGCGCCTTCTGCAAAATGTCCTGGCATTGCGAAGCGCGGCCCGCGGCGGAGAGAGCGGCAGGCGGGGCCGGCGAAGTCTGGCAAATCGCGATCGCAGGCCAAAGCAGCGAGGCTAACAGGGTGGGCCGCATTCCCTCTCCTTGAAAGATTTGCCCTCTAGTATACGACTCACTTGCGCGGGGCGGAACTGGCATCGGTTCCGAGCTGATTTGTGATATAAAGCTGGAGTTAGCCGGGAGGTCGTCCGCATTTGAAGCGCATTTTCCTGGGTATCGTGCTGGCATCTGCTTGCTCCTTGATCCAATCCGCGGTTGCCGATACTTATCCTGTCATCTTGCACGGCAAGGTGATGATGGACGATGGCTCCCCGCCACCCTTTGTGGTCACAATTGAACGGGTCTGCAGTGACGTCGGTGGGTCTATGCCTGGGACCCTCACCGATAAGAAGGGTGAGTACATCTGGCGCATGAATATCGACCCGCTGGAAACGCGCAGCTGCGTGATCCACGCTACGCACGCCGGTTATGCCTCCAGCGAGGTTTCAGTTACCGGCGTGGACACTACTCACACCACGCTGGAGCTTGCGCCGATTACGATTCGCCCTTCCGCTCCCGACCCCTACATAATCAACTTTTCGGAAACCGGCATCACCGGCCACGCCAAGCCGGATTGGAAGGCGGCAAAGCAGGCGTTGGACGCCCAGAATCTGGCGGAGGTTGCCAACCACTTGGAAGCGGTAGTGGCTGCCGCTCCCAAA
This sequence comes from Bryobacterales bacterium, assembly GCA_963747945.1. Lineage (GTDB taxonomy): Bacteria > Acidobacteriota > Terriglobia > Bryobacterales > Bryobacteraceae > Palsa-89. The sequence goes on along the minus strand of CAVVHB010000014.1, from coordinate 5,292 downwards.
GCCGCGCAAGCGTGGCACGCGCTAGGCGTGGTGGATGAGAATCTCCATAAACCGGCCGACGCGCACCAGGCCTATGAACACGCCATCGCGGTCGATCCGAAGCTGCTCCCGCCGTATGTTACTCTGACGCGCCTGTGCATCAAGACCAAGGATTGGACCTGCGCGGCCAAGACCGCCGAAGAATTAATCAAATTGGATTCCAAGCATTCCTATCCAGAGGTCTACCTCCATCTCGCGGTGGCGCGCTATGAGTTGAAGGACCTGAACGGCGCCCAAGAGAGCGCGCAGGAAGCTATGCGCCTGGATCCGAAAATGAAGCGGCCGAGAGCTGAGTACGTGCTGGGACGGATTCTGGAAGCCAAAGGCGATGTTGCCGGAGCGAAAGAACACATGGCGAAGTATATGACGCTCGATCCGGCTCCACCCGATGTCGATGTAGTCCGCGCGCACATCGACAATCTTGGAAAGCCGCAAACCACGGACGCCGAGCCGGAACTGGAGCCGCTTTAGAGCTAGAGCCACGGTAGAGCTGGAGCTACTTTAGAGCTAGAGCCACGGTAGAGCTGGAGCCACGGTAGAGCTGGAGCCACGGTAGACGCTAAGACCGGGTGCGGGACTTTGCACCACGGGCGTTCAAAGTTCGAGCTTGCCTTGAAACTGCATCTCCTCCAGATTGAAGTCCTGCAACACATGAATGCGTCCGATGAGCGCGTCGAATTCCACAATAGCGTCTCTTTTCCCGATCTCCGCCGATAGCGGAAACAGGAATACTACAGCTACGCTATCTTCCAACTCGAACACTTCTACACTGGAGGGCTTCACGTCCTTTTTTCCTTCCCGCCTCAAGAACGCAAGTTCTTTAAGAGGTTTGCCCAAACTGGCGGGATCGCCTTTGGCGAAACTGGACGGTACACCATAAACGGCGATGCTGTATCCATCGTCAGAGAGCGTCGGTGGATCTGGCACATGTGCCTTTAACTCCGCGGCGCGGATCGGGAGAGCGCTTTCCCAGCGGACCAGGAGCCGAATACCCTGGCTTCTGATAAGGGCGGCGGGTGCCGGAAGCAGACTTCCGGGCGCAACCGGCTGAGCTCGTCTCCTGTCCACGCCGTCATAGCCGACGCCAGTGGGTTGGCCCATGTTACCTCCCTCTCTGCGCTCGTCCTCAGTCTGGCGCCGGACGATGCCGGCCAACACAGGCTTCGCCCAAGCAGAATGCGTAAGAATTTGCTTCGTATCGTCATCGCTCCAACTTGCGATCGGTTTGTCCTTCCACACCGGCGCGGCGGCGATCAGCAAAGCGGCGGAGCAAGGAATTAACCAAGAGAATCGTACTCGATGCATGGGCTTTTCCTTTACGGGAGATTTTGCCCGTTCTTATGGGTGTCCATTGGCAACAACTGCCCGGCCGGCTCGCCCCACGAGAGCAGCTTTATTCTGTGCCTTTTGCGCGATGCCAGTTTCTACTACAACGACGCTGGCCAATGACGCGGCGATGACCATCAGGAATACGATCTTACGTGTTTGAACCATTATTTCTCCCCTCAGGGGCTTACGCGGGCGTTGCGCCAAATCCCTAGAATTTCACCATTAGATCAATGTCGAAAAGCACTTCATCCCGGCGAAGGTCCGGGAACCAGACGCCGCCGTTCGGCGCGCAGGCCGTGGTGGCCGCCGACAGTACGCTTGCGCCGGACGCGGCGCCATTCACACACGCGTATTGAGTCGGGGAACCATTATTGGATCCGGGCGGCGGTGTGATCCCTCCGGCTCCAGACCAGTAAGGCACATTCGCGTGCCGGTAATCTCCTTCGAAGCGGAGAGTGAGCCACTGCTTGGGCATGTAATCGAACGTGGCCGACGTATCCCAGGCCTTGAACGGATCTCCGGGATTAAACGTGAAGTACGGAGAATTGAGGGCGGCCGAAGAGGCGGACTCCCCGTTGATGGGGGGAATGAGCACGAGATAACGTCCCGGATTATTGATCTTGCCACCGCCGAGCGTTAGTCCAAACGTGTCTTTGTGAAACCAAAAGCGGTTGTAAACCATAAAGCCGATAAAGCTTTGTTTGGGACCGCCGGACGTATTGCCATGGCAGCTCACGCCGCCGCCGAATTCGCAGCCCAGGTCGCCTGTAAAGCTAAACGCCATTTTGTCTAGGCCCAGCCGTTCCGGGTGGTCGAAATACTTTATTTCGATACTGTTGTCGGTGTGGATGCGGCTGCGATTCGGCGTGTACAGATCGTCGTGGCCAAGGGCATACTCGTTGGCGAGGATGTTCAACCATGGAAAGGGAGTGTACTTGATCTGGCCTCCCAGACCCTTGCGCGAATTTGCCGAACCGTACGATTGCCATCCATTGATGATCCACGGCTCAATCTTTAAATGGTTGGTGGGGAAAACCTGTATTCGTATACCTTGGAAAAACCACGGGGTGTTGGAGGAAACGAAGGATGGCTGGTAGGCCCAGTTATCGAAGTTGTAGTAACTGAACAGACCGACATACGACACGAAGATTCCGGCGTCAATGTTTATTCCATGCATCCAGTTCATGTGGTAACCGCCGTACGCTTCCGCAAGATAGCGATCCGCGTCGGCCAAGTCCCACTGGCCCTTCGAATAGCTGGCGTCGTTCCGGACCGTCGCCGTGGAATACTCACCGAACTGGGTCATAAAGCGGGCGCGTACGTTATCGTAATGAAAGTCCCCGCCGACGCCGAACTGCTCCAACTGGATTTCATTAGCCCGGAAGAGCTCGCTTGAGCCACCTTCGGAAGCGTCACTGGGCTTGTTGAAGTCGTAGTTCCACGTAAGGTCGGCCCTGATTTCCGGGGTGAAGAATTTGGAATCATAGGCGACATCACGATTGCGTGGATTGCCGTTGAGCCACGTCCAGTCGTGGTCGGCAAAGGGGGTTTGCGTGTCCACCGCGGGTGCAGCGGTGGGGTCCGATGCGGGCTGCGTCTCTTGCTCCTTTGTGCCTGTAGCCGAAGCTACTGCTTTGCTCAGGTCTGGCTTGGCGAGTGTTGCGGGAAGGACAGGGATCTGGCTGGGATCCTTTGCGAGCGTGGCTAGAAGATCGCCATGAGCGTCCGGTGTTGCCGGCTGTTCCGCGATCGTTTTGTTCTTCAGTTCCGCTTCCAGTTGTTCGATGCGGGCTTCCATTGCTTCCAGCTTCCGCGCGACCGCTGGACTGATGTCGGCTTCGGCCGGCGCAGCCGGGCTTGCCGCGAGCGCTAGATCAACTTCAAGATCCTGTTGCGCCGCCAGGTCCACTGTGTCCGACGGGCTGTGCAGCTTTCCTTTGCTAGCATTCACCTGATATCGGCCCGGCCTGAGGTTGGGCGCCGAGAATGCGCCATCCAAGCCGCTCACAATGGTCCGGTCAGTGTTGTCGTCGGCACGATGTATGACTACCGGGGTTGACGCGATCGGTACTCCGTCCGCGTTTACGGTCACACCGTGCAACGTGCCGAGCGGCGATTGCGCTTGAACATTGAGCGCCATGCAAATCGGTATTGCGATAAAGACTAACGAGGGTCGAATCATAAGAGTGTTCCATTCGGAAGTATGGCCCGCAGAGCATAAGGAAAGCATAAAGTTGTAACTACATTTCCGTTATTTATCGATCTATTGTTGTATGACGAGTAAGGCCTATGGTTCGCGGAATCGATATCCAACGTGTGAATCCGTCAGCAGGTATTGTGGATGGGCTGCATCATCCTCCAGCTTCTTGCGCAATTGACGCATGAAGGTGCGAAGGTACTCCAGTTCATTGCCGTACTCGGGCCCCCAGACGGCGCTGAGCAAACGGGCGTGCATTATTGGCAGCCCTGCGTTTTTCATGAGGTAAAGCAGCAGGTCAAATTCCTTGGGCGTGAGATGCACTGCCTGGCCGCTCTTTTCGACTTGCCGGCGAGCCGGATCGAGCTTGATATTGCCAATCGTGATCACATTCCCATGTCCTGCGGGGGCGTGCGATCGCCGAACCGCCGCGCGAACACGGGCCACCAGTTCGCGGATTGGAAACGGCTTTGTAACGTAATCGTCGGCGCCCGCATTCAGAGCCTCAACCTTGTCGTCCTCTGTATCGCGAACGGTCAGCATGAGAACGGATAAACGAGGGAATTGGCGCCGGATTGCCCGGCAGGCTTCGAGACCGCCCATTCCCGGCATGTTCACGTCCAGCAGAACTGCGTCGAAGTTGGCCGAGTGGAGGAGCGGCAGCGCCTGTTCTCCGTTCACGGCCTCGGCAATGTCGAACCCGAGCGTTCCGAAGGTATTGCGAATTACCCGGCGGATAGACGGTTCATCGTCCACAATCAGAACCTTGCCCTGCGATTCACTCACGCTTTGCCGCCTAGCCCAAACATACACTGCGATGCATCAAGAAAGCATTAACAAGTCATAAAAATAGAAGAAAGATCACCGTTGCTTCTTATTAGTCGCTCCCTAACGGTCGCGGTTCTGTAACACGCGGCAGCTACTGAACCGCGCATGAACACCCGGGGGCTACTGAACCGCGCATGAACACCCGGCAGCTACTGAACCGCGCAGGAACACCCGGGGGCTACTGAACCGCGCACGTCAGTAAGCGGCACTAGCGGGTTGGTGTGGAAGGGACCGTTCTTTGCAGCTCACTTCTCAGCTCCATCCAGATCTGGAAATACTCCCACTCGGCCGGTGGATTTTGTTCCTGGTAATGATCGGGGCGCAAGACGAGACTGCCCGTAGAAAGAAGAGTCTCTTTCACTTTGGGGTTCTGTTCCAGCTTGGCGCGCATGGCCCGAACGATGATCCGGTAGTGCTCGCCTTTTGTTGTGGACCAGTACTTCATGCGCTTCCCCTCAAAGGTCACCCAGTCTATACCCATCTTCTTCATATTCTGCTCGCCGAGCTCACCGGCGTTTTTAGCATCAAACGCGGTCATCTGGCTCACCTCTTCGCGAGTATGCGCCCAAGTTATACGCGGGAACTTCGCGCGCATATCGTTGGGACCCTCGGGGTAGAGCATCATCTGCCAGAATCCCTCCACGCTGGCATAGCGTTTGCCATCCAGCGTGAAGGGCGTGGGCGCGAAATTGGACAGAATGCCTAGCTCGTTGCGCTTGGAAAGAATCACCTCTCCAGGTTTCGCTGCTTGCGGCAATATTTCCCAGTCGGGTTTGTTCGCTTCGGGAACCGGAGTCCACCAATGCGCGGGATATTTTTGCGCCCCTACGCCCTGCGCCGTCGCGATCAGCGTGAGTGCCAGCGCGGCAACATGGAGCCCTGTCTGCGATAGGTACGGC
>CAVVHB010000013.1:0-479985 GCA_963747945.1 Bryobacterales bacterium | reverse complement strand
CATCGCGCGCCGGGTTCACCGAAACTCACCCCGTTGGAAACGCGCGCGCCCGGCGACTGAAGGAGCCGGACCTGGGCGTGTGTCACCGGGAACCTGCCGAAGTACGCCGTCGTGGCTCGCGCAGATTGCATCACCCAGTCAAACAGGGTGGCCCGGTCGATGTCGAACTGGTCGGAATCGAAGGAAACGTCGATTGAGGCCTCTCCGACGTCAAGGTGCGACGGTAAGCCTGCTGCGCGCAAAACCATGCTCATTCCTTGCCCGAAGGCCACGCCAACCACACTCTCCAACACCGCTCGCCGGGATATGCGGGGATAGGGTGAGATTCGCGTCAAGCGACCACAGCCGATCCGGGGGCTTCCGCGCCCGTCGGCCGCATTCGCCTCTCCTTTCTTCGGCCGGCCACCAGAGCGTCGAGCGAGAACCAGCCCGCGCCGAAGATAAGCACCACCAGGGAAGCCACCAGGAACGTGAAGGGAGCGGCCGCGGTGAACTTGTCGGGATCGGAGATGAGCGAGAACAAGGCCTCACGATCCGCCGTAATGTAGGCGACGACCATGTCGATGACCAGGGGCAGCGCAATGAGTCGCGAGCCGAGCCCGACGAGGAGAAGCAGACCGCCTCCGAACTCAAGCGCCGAGACAAAATAGGCGTTCAAGACCGGCGCGGGTATGCCAAGATCGGTAAAGAAGTGTATGACCTTACCGATATCAGTCAGCTTTCCCCAGCCGGTTTGCGTGAACTGCCATCCCCAATACAGCCGTACGGCGAGCAGGAACGGAGATGCAAGGCTCGACGACGCACGATTCAACAGGCGATAGTACTTCTCGAAGTATTCGATCATGTGGTTACCCTCTCTTTCTTGACTCTCGCTGGCGGGCACAACCAGCCCAACTCGGCCCACGCAGCAAACCATGCCTCCAGCACCCCCCGCTGTTCATCGAGCGACGCGGTGCTGTTCTCGAATCCGTACTGAATGGCATGCCCGACGGGCTGCCCTTCACGAAGCGCGTTAAGAATCCGAAACTCTTCAGCGGCGATTCTTCGGTAGTACACGACGAAGTCCAACCGATGGACGGCAAGATGGGTGCGTTCACGTTTCAACCGGGTCACCCGCCGCGCCAGGCCGTGATGTTTTTGTCTTAGAACGGCATTGCTCGCGTCTTCGTGCTCTTCGGCGCGATTCACCTGGATAAGCAGCTTGTCGACCGGATATTCGAATTCGAGCAGCCGGATGTAGGGCTGCAACCCGGCGCGGAGGTCCGGACCAAGCTCGATCAAATCTTCAGGCCCAAGCGCCTTCTCGGCAGCGCTGTCGAAAGCCTCGATATGCGCCCATTCCAGACGCGCCATGTCGAGCGCTAAGGCAAGCGTTTTTCCTGCATACTGCGGGTTGCGTTCCAGCCAACCCGCGAGGCGTTCGCCCAGATTACGCAGGGTAAACGAGCGCGAAGGGCACTCGGCGACATAGGCTCGCGACAACCGATGGAAGGCTTGCTGGCCGAGTACGGCGCGCAGCCCAGGGAAGTCGTCATAGAGAGAATCCAGAGCGCGATACCAATAGCTTCGGCTGTAGATTTCCAGGCGCTCCAGGGAACTGAGCCGGCTGTTCGGCGTGATGAATTCAGCGGCCTCGATTTTCATTGGCCGCCCGTCCTCCGTTTTCGGGGCTATTCGGTCGGAACTCGTGAGCGGCTGCATGACCGCCTTCATCATTCGCCGTTGTAATTCGAGGAGCGTCATAAGCCTGCCGTCGCGGGAGCTTGAATGTACTTTTTGGCCTTGAGCGCTTCCGCGTGGACCTCTTCAAAAGACGGAATGTTGTCGTCCCACTCCAAGAGAGTCGCCGTCGGGCCGATACGGCGAATCGCGTGCTCGTACATTTTCCAGACCGGATCGATCACCGGATGATCGTGCGTGTCAAGGATGTATTTCTGAAATTTCGAGTGGCCCGCGATGTGAATTTGCGCCACCCGCTCGGCCGGAACGCTGTTGAGATAGTCGTAGGGATCGAAGTCGTGATTCCGGGATGACACATAGATGTTGTTCACATCCAGAAGAATCCCGCAGTCCGCGCGCTCGACTACCTCATTGAGGAATTCCCACTCGGTCATCTCGGACATGTGGAACTCGGCGTAGCTGCTCACGTTCTCGACGGCGATGGGCACTTCCAGAAAGTCGCGGGCTTCGCGAACTTTGCGTGCCGTGATCTCGGCCGCTTCGAAGGTGTACGGCATAGGAAGCAGATCGTGACTGTACTTGCCGTCCACGCTGCCCCAGCACAGATGATCGGTCAGCCAGGGGGTCTTGGTGCGCTTTACCAACGACTTGAGGCGCCGCAAATGCTCCCGGTTCAGGGGCTCCGCCGAGCCAAAATACGTTGAAACGCCATGCTGGACGACGCGGTAACGTTCAAGGATCTGGTCGAGAGTCACCAGCGGACGACCGCCATCGACCATGTAATTTTCCGAGATGATCTCGAACCAGTCGACCGCGGGTTTCTTTTCGAAGATGTGGGCGTAATGAGGAATCCGCAGACCGATGCCGATCCCGTAATCCGTGAACCCGTTAAATCGATTGGCTGGCATATGTTTGAGAAAAAGGGACCGGCGCAACTCTGGCGACGGCCCCCCTAGGAGGGCTTCTTACTTGGAGCCGTCGGTGGCGCAAGCGCCCTTACCCTTGCAGGAGTTCTTGCCCCACTCCTTCTTGGACCCGCCGCCATTGCCCTTGCAAGAGTTCAATCCCTTGCAGGCATGCTTTTCGACTTCTTTTTTGTCCGAGCTGTCCGCCGCCTGCAGCACGGCGGAGAGCGATGAGCCCGATGCCGGAGCCGCGTTCAAACGGGCCATTGTGCCGCCCAGCAAGCCGGTGAAGGCAGCGGCGAGCACGAGAGAGTTCTTGTTGATCTTCATTGAATTTTCTCCTTGTGTCTGGATTCTGACTTGATCGGCGGTTGGCCTGCGAGCTCACGTTCCATCGACGTTCGACTGCCAGGTTGATCACACCGTCACTTGGTACTTCGCGATTCGCGCCCCGGAGTTACGGCCGTATAAAAGCAAAAGACCGGGGATGATTGCCCCCCGGTCTTTGTTCGCGACATCACAAAGGAGATGAATCGCTTACTAGCTGGCGCGCAAAGGGTGCGGCGGCACCCTCCATACGTCCGAGCAACAAGACCGCCGCGCTCCGTTTTGCGGGCTGTTACTTAGAAGTCAGACGGCCAGTGAGCGCAATCCGCCGCGAAATCGTATTGATGCCCGAAATAATCAAACGTGGATGGAGACGAAATGCATGTTACCCGCCAGTCCGTCCTCAGCTTGTATCCTGTGGGAGAAGCACGCCGATTCCACGTGATTGCGCGCAACCGCGGGCGGGCAATTCGCGAATCCAGATGGACTCATCTATCTCAACCGCTCTCTATGCTCGACACTGCATCATTGCACTCGACCGGTGTAAGCAAGGTAGCGGGAATTTCGGTTGATGACCCGGCTATGCCGCGTCTGAGAACGATGGCGCGATACTTTCGAGGACACTTTCTTCACCAAGATCGGCGGCTTCCTGGCATGCGATGCACAATGGGGCCCACGGCACCGCTTCCAGGCGCCGCTTGCTGATTTCGTTGCCGCAATGTAGACAGATTCCGAATGAACCGTCCTGAAATCGGAGCAGCGCTGACTCGACGCTGCGTCGAACCGTCGACTCACGGTTCAAGCCGGCGAGCGCCAGTTCCCTAGCCGTCTTGTAGTCGGCCTCCTCCAGTTCATCTGCGCTTCTTTCGATCGCGATGCTATCCAAGCGTCGCGTCTTGGTAAGTTCGGCCTGCTTGGTTCTTAAGGCTTCCCGAAAACCGGCAAGGTTCGTTTGTGTCATATAATTCTTCGTCTCCCACAATCTCTTTCGTGTTATCTCGGGGGAATGTCACGCTTTGAAAGAAGCCCCTTCGGCGTGACTTTGTCGAGCGGGCAGCGAATACACCGAAAGGTTGGGGGCGTGATCTTAACGCGTGGCGGGGTATGGCCCAGCCAGCCCGGCCTGAGAATCCCGCCACTGGAGGGGTCTTGTGTTCGCGGGCCCCGACGGAGGGCAGACCTAACTCGCTTTGCAGTGAATAGGAGACGATATTAATGTTGATAACTTGTCGGACACACTCGCGATGAAACCGTACAAGCATGTTGCGCTGGATTTTAAACGCATGCCGCCACCTGAGCAGTTGCGCGCTTCACGCGAATTCGCGGAGCGGATGGCGGCGCGTCGCTCGGTTCGTTTCATTTCTTCGGAGCCAGTGGCATTCGAACTGATCGAGAACGCCATTCGTTGCGCGTCGCTCGCCCCCAGCGGCGCAAATCAGCAGCCATGGAGATTCGTCGTCGTGAAGGATGCGGAAATCAAGCGCCAGATCCGCGTGGCGGCGGAAGCAGAAGAGCGCGAGAGTTACGAGCACCGGATGCCCGCGGATTGGCTGGAGGCACTGGCTCCATTGGGCACGGACTGGCGCAAGGAATTCCTCGAGACCGCGCCGTATCTGATTGTCGTCTTTCGGATAGATTTCGGCCTTTCGCGGACGGCCGACAGCGAGACGAAGCTAAAACATTACTACGTGCAGGAGTCCGTCGGAATCGCAACGGGATTTCTCCTTGCCGCGTTACACATGAGTGGCCTGGCGACCCTGACTCACACTCCGAGTCCGATGGGATTCCTTTCGAGCATTCTCGGGAGGCCGAAGAACGAGCGGCCATTTGTTCTGATTCCTGTCGGTTTGCCCTCCCCGGGCGCGACCGTCCCGGCGATCGAAAAGAAAAGTATCTCAGAAGTGATGGAAATCAAATAACCACGCGTCGAGATGAATCGCGCGCCCAGTCGCTCGGGTCGTGGACTCGCTTAGCATCCCTGGCAGCAAGCAGACAAGGTACGCCCGCGCCTATTAGTGGTTTAGAAGCCTTTCGAAGGTTCATGCCCGCGTAGAGGCCAGCTATCTGATCCTCATAGCCGTTGAATTTCAATGTGGAACGTTTGAATAACTCCCCGAGGCGCCGTTCCTTCGCCTGGCTCCAGCGGGGATGATCCATCACCCGAACTCCAGGCGTGAGATAAAGACTAGAGAAGTCGCGGGTCGCGGTTGTGACGGAGCTGGATACGTCGCGGGGTGGACTTGCCAGGAAATTAATCTCGCCGCAAAGGGCGACTTTGTTATTGGTGAAGAATCGGCGCCCGTAATTTCACCTGAAACGTCACGCCGGATCCGGCGTCCAGGCTCGGTCTATCGCTTCGGGACAAAGCTGGAAATCCGCCTAGGCCAAAGGCAAGTTCATCCCGAGGTGCTGAATCCTCCTGGGCGAAGCAGGCGGCGCCAAACGCCGGTAACAGGAGTACTGCGAATTTTGCTTTCACGTAGATGTGTCCTTTTCTTAGAGTTTTTGCACCGCTACCCCGAGCACATGTCCTGATCTGGGGTCTTGAACGAATGCCACGATTCGGGATCCGTTTGCTCCGGGTTGGACTGAAAGCGTGACGTCTTTCGCGGAGGCGCTGTCGAGCTCAATAGTGCCCAACTGTTTGAGGACTCGCGTCACGGCGACGTGCGCCAAAGACCGCCCGGCGTTTTCTCCCCGGACTACGTGGGATTCCGCCCGGTTGTCGGCAATAGCGACGTACAGTATCGCGCGCCCGCCTTTGTAATTCTCGTCGGCGTGCAACTCGATGTGCGCTGTGACCTGGTTGCCGTCGCGAGATACGTTGGAGATCTCGATCGGAATCTTCTGCTCGCGCATCGCCTTTTGGATTGCCGCTGACGCTTCGCGCCCGTCGCTGCCCACGAATCCGAATCGTCCGTCCACTACCAGTTGAGGCGTATACACGCCGTCGAAATTGTATTTGTTCGTGTAGTCCTGCTGGCGGGCTGTATACTGCGGCGAAGAAAATGGATCCTTCCAACCCAGGCGGTCCCAATAATCGACGTGTTCGCTCAGGACAATCAGGTCGGCGCCAGCCACGGGCTGCTTCTGGTCGAGAATTTCAAGCAACCGGTCGGCTGGCGGACAGCTGGAGCAACCCTCTGATGTAAATAGTTCCAACAGCACGGGCACGCGGCTCGCGCCATTATCGGCGGGCGCGCTAATCAAAGCCGTTGCGAATAAACAGCATGCCATGGTGATGAAACTTGGAGTTTTCATGATTTCCTTCCACTTACCATTTCGTTGAAAACGTGTTGAAAAGTTACGCGCCGGTAAAGTAGCTTACGAGCATGAAGATCTATTTCGGATTCACCGTGGCGGGCGACCGGTCGGGCATCGAGATCGCCCGCAAAGTCGTGCTTCAACTGGAGGAAATGGGACACGAAGTGTTGACAAGGCACCTGGTCAGCGAAAAGGCCTGGGAAGCGGACCGATTGATTAGCCCCCAAGAGGTCTACCGGCGCGACATGACTTGGCTCGACCAGTGCGAGCTCTTCATTGCTGAGGTTTCCGGTTCGTCCTTCGGTCTGGGATTCGAAACAGGTTATCTGCTGGGTGCAACCACCAAGAAAGTTGTCCTGCTCTATCGCCTTGAGGTGCAACCGAAGGTTTCTCTTCTGATCACCGGAAACACGCACCCCAACTGCACTTTGGTCGCATACACAACCGTCGAAGACGTTGAGCAGTTTGTAGCCCGCAACATCGGTAGATGAATCCTTGCGGGCGCGCATGTAGATTCTATTGCATCCATGCTGTCTTTGAGAGATGGCAACGAATGAGAAGTTGACCGTCGTCGCCGGCGCGTCAAAGGGGATCGTCGCCGCGATTTCCACAGACATCTGCAACGCGGCTGAGTCTTCTAATTGCCTTACCGTGGTCCGTAACGCTCAAGCGCTTAGCCACGAAACAATTGGTGGAAGTCGGAAAGAGCAGTGAAAGGAGAAAGAAAACAATGTTGCAGGCGGGCAGAAGTAAAGGAGCGCCGACCAGTACATCGAGTTGGGTATTCGTCTTTCTTGTCGCTATCAGCATTTCAGTCGACGCCGTAATGCTCTTGGGACTCATGAGCATGTTTCCTGCGGGCCAATTGGTACCTGTCGCTTTCGCAGGCGCGATCCTAGCGGCCGGGTTAGTAGCCACCGTGGCCGAATTTCGCAGCCTGGCGAAGCAAGACTGACCAGCGGCTGAAGCCGGTTAGCCGTCATGATATCGCTGACCGTCCGTTGCATGTCGATCAGGTCTTTTGCTCTGCCGTCGGCACGATCATTGGCCAGAAACCACTCTTACAACCGCGGGCACCATGCCGTTGCCGCTAAACTGCCCGCCGCGGCTTAATTCATGCCGCCACTATCACCCGCGTCCTCCAATCCTTTCAACAAAATTGGCGAAGCGCTTTGGAGACCGGATCAACGAATCTAATTCTCTGTTTCGGACTACAAGGGGCTGCCCAAGTGAGACGATGATATCCGTGCAAGCGGACATCTCACGATTAGCTCGCTTCAGGACCGCTACACGGGATTCCCGGCACTGCTGGTGTGCCATAAAGGTGAAAAGATTCAGCCGTCTTCGTACCCCAGGCCTGACGCTTCTTACGTTCGGTTTCGGTCCAGCGGATCGGTTTCCAGTCGGGCGCGAGAATCAGTCGCGCACCGGCATTTTCCTCACGGCTGTTGAGGGCATAAGTCACGTGATGCAGGCGTCCCTTGGTGCCCGTAGCATCCCTTGCGTACGCAAAATCGCAGGTCTTGTTGGTACAAGTCATCCACATTCCGGCCTCTATTCCAGAATCGAGCACAATCTGTTCCGTCAGGCGTAGTCCGAGGTAGTTCTCAAAGAATTCGCGATTCGCCTTGATGTCTACAGCGAGACCGTTCCAGTGGTCCAGCCGACCGACATTGCAGCCGCGCGCCGGAAAACGTTGCTCTTGATTCTTCAGCGCCAGGCGGAGCGGGCCGGGAGGCTCATACCATTGCGTTTCATAATAAAGCTCTATGTCGTGGCCATCGGGATCCCCTCACATGACCGCCGGGCCGTGGCACAAATCGCCATCAGTCCATCCAAGCTCGAACTTGGTCCCCACGAGCGCATCGACGCGCCGTTGTAGGGCCTCTGGACTGCGTGCTCGCAACGCCATATGACCCAATCCAGGCTGCTTAGCGGCTGTGAGCTTCAACGAATGGCGCTCATAGTCATCCCAGGCGCGCAGGTAGACCGAGTCTCCTTCAACCCCACTCTACGTCATGCCCAAAACGTCGACAAAGAAACGGAGACTTTCCTCCAGCTTGGGCGTAAGTATTTCTACGTGTCCCAAATGAGCTATGTCCATGATAGGTTCACTTTGCATTCTTTGTTGCCCCGGTCTTCTCTCTTCAAAGTACACTTTGGAGGCCGGCTTAAGGCCGTCGGGATCACCTTTCCCAACCGACAATCACCAGAGTATCAACCGTCAGGGGTACCTCTAACAGGTTCGCTCGGGAGCTTCCCACCCCGTGTGCCTGCACTGGTGATACGTTCAGGCGGCCCGAGAGCAAAATCGCGCCTCGGTCGATCAGCCGACAATTCGTTTTGTGCATGTGCGGAACAGGGACGGGCCGCGTTCATTGCAACCCTAAACCCGATTCCCCAGTAAGCCGCGCGTCAAGGTTCTTGGGCCGCTCGCTCGGCATTCCACACGCCTTCCTTCTATTGGTAGCGTCTTATTGGTAGTGTCGGAAAAGAAAGCCAAGTGCTGAGGCTGCCAAAAGGAATGGCGTCTACTACTGACGCGCGAGTTGGTGAAATATGGCCAGACGTGTCTATTTCGGATTCGAATGGCGGCCCTGTAGCCGAACAAGGTGCCCGATCTTTGGGCCATAAACCCAAAGGTCAATTCCGACTCCCATTCAACTCCCATTACCCGTTTCCGAGGGCTAGCTTTCTCCCGCTGGCTGCGATGCCAACGCCAGCCCTACTTCGCACGGCCCATCCTGGTGGGCAAGACGCATGGGCCCGGCGAGGCGGCTTATAAAATAAACCCGACCGCGCCCCACGGGATCTGAAACTTCAGTTACGTCTAAGGAACCTTCTTTCCAAACCAGAATGAAAGGTAACAGAACATGCCCGTCACTTTGAAGCGCTGCTGTCCGCACCTATTGCTGCTCACGACGGTCCTCATCGCGCAGGTGCCGCAACTTCTCGCCCAGGGGCAAGGGAAACCGAACATTCTCGTCATCATGGGAGACGATATCGGTTGGTACAACACGAGCATTTACAACCGCGGCGACATGGGATACGCGACGCCAAACATCGACCGCATCGGGCGCGAAGGTGCGATGTTCACAGCCTGGTACGGGCAGCAAAGTTGCACGGCGGGACGAGCAGCGTTCCTCACCGGGCAGTCACCTATCCGTACCGGACTGACGAAAGTTGGCGTGCCGGGTGCGGATATCGGGTTGTCGGCGAAGGACCCAACCATCGCGGAGGTGCTGAAACCGTTGGGATATTCAACCGGCCAGTTTGGTAAAAACCATGTCGGTGACCGAAACGAATTCCTGCCCTGCGTACATGGATTCGACGAGTTCTTCGGCAATCTCTACCACCTAAATGCTGAAGAAGAGCCGGAGAACCCGGATTATCCCAAGGACCCCAGGTTCCGCCAACGCTTCGGTCCGCGAGGTGTATTGCACTGTTGGGCTACTGCCATAGATGACTCCACCGTTGATCCCAGTTTTGGTAAGGTCGGCTTTCAAAGGATCGACAACACAGGGCCACTGACAGTGAAGCGCATGGAAACGATCGACGATGAATTTACCGATGCCGCGACCGCCTGGATGGAGAAGCAGGTGAAGGCCGGCAAACCGTTCTTTTGCTATTACAACTCCACCCGTATGCACGTATTCACTCATCTCAAACCGGAGTCGCAAGGCAAGACAGGCTTGGGGCTGGAAGCAGATGGAATGGTCGAGCACGATGGCCAAGTCGGTCAGTTGCTGAAGAAACTCGATGACCTTGGCATCGCCAAAAACACGATCGTGGTTTACACTTCTGACAACGGGGCGGAAGTAATGACCTGGCCGGACGGCGGCAGCACGCCGTTCCGTGGTGAAAAGGCAACCAACTGGGAAGGTGGCTACCGGGTGCCCACGCTCATCCGCTGGCCGGGTGTGATCAAACCCGGCACAGTGTACAACCAATTCTTCGCGCACGAGGACTTCCTTCCTACCTTCGCGGCGGCTGGGGGCAACGACAATGTTGTCACGCAGATTAAGAACGGGTGCCGGCTAGGAAACAAATCGTTCCACGTCCACTTAGATGGGTACAATCTAATGCCTTTCTTCAAAGGTGAGGTGAATGAATCCCCACGAAAGGAGTTCCTTTATTGGAGCGATGATGGCGATCTGTTTGCGCTTCGCTATAACGACTGGAAAATCGTTTTCGTTGAGCAGAACCATGAGGGAATTAACATCTGGATGCAGGAGTTTAACAAGCTCCGATTGCCGAAAATCTTCAACCTTCGCGCCGACCCGTTCGAGCGAGGCGACTCGTCATTCCTGTACGACAACTGGATGGTACACCGGGTTTACATCACCTACGGTGCTCAAGCCGTTGTTGCCAACTGGCTTCAAAGCTTCAAAGAGTTCCCCATCCGCCAGAAGCCCGCGAGCTTTAATCTTGATGAGGTGATGCGGAAACTCACACCCCCCGAGTAGAGCCGAGGGCGCTCGGCTGTAGTGACCCGTTTGTTCTTCGAAGACCGGGGCCGGTCTGCGGCAAGTTCCGTCGGTTGAGATTGGCGGAAACGCGAGCGCACCAACGAAACCTTACCGTAGTGCATCAAAGCATTGCGTTGCGCCCGCGCCTTTGCACGGCCGACGCGGGGTCGGGTCTGGCTCCGGATTGATAGGCATCCGCAGCCTGTTTTCTCCCCGCCTCCCGTTGTGACGAGTTTGACCACACCGTCGAATCGGCGGCCTACCTTGACCGCGTCCTGCCCGTGATCGGGGATATAAGGTCTCATCTCCTTGAGAGATGAGACATGATCAATGCCAGCGAGCCTGCCCCGAGCGCCTGCACGAGCTTAGGATGTTGCGAGTAGAACTGGCTCGCATGATTGATGATGGCAGGGTTTTGTTTCTCAGCGTGAGCGGCCAGTCGTTGGACGTCCTTCGGAGAAACCTGGTTCGCCTGCTCTGGGCTCATATTAGCGTTAGTTCCTCGTAGTAGCCCGTCAAGACTGCCCAACGCGAGAGAACCCAAAGCACTGGGACCAAAGGCGGTCATCAATTTGTTGAGAATGCCGGCGCGTTGATCAGGATTTGAATTGGCGAACAAATTACTAAGCATCTGACTAAAAGGTGGCGTCTCCCCCGATCGAAACGCCGCACCCAGCGCATCTGCTAACTGGGAGGAGGGAACAGCTTCCGCTGCTCGCTGATAGTCCTGTTGCACGTTTTGGGGCGGATTGGCCACCGAAGCATTGCGGTATTGCTCAAAGATTCCAACTAGACGGTAAGTTGCATCAAATCTCCTTCTTTGGTTCAGTCGCCCCACATGAGCGTATCCAGCTGTCGTTAGAAATTGGGCTCTATGTTGCAATTGGCGGCCAGGTTACGCGCCTTGACTAGAGGTATAAATGGGTTCTCGCTGAGCCTTACGAGCCGCGACGGATTGGCGCTGACTTGTTCGATAACGGGTGAAGCACCTCTGATCAAGGCTTCCGCTGGGACGCGATAACCGTTCCCGGTCGCGCGACTCAGATTCCGATTGTGGATTCCGGACTCATTAAATTTTAAGAGCACAACTCCGCTTCGCCACGTTCCGGCAGAACGGGCAGGAATGCTGCGACCGAAAAGGTCCTGGCTGGAGCCTGAATCGACCGCGACTGGGATGTTGATCGCGATTTCGGATGACACTTCGTAGATTGTCCAAGGGCTTCGCAACTCAAATCCAATCCGATTTTTCGATCCCCGGCGCGACGTGTGGGACGAACACTTCAAACTGAATGGACCCGTCATCCAACCGATGACGCCCGTGGCTGAAGTGACTGCGCTGAAGTGACTGCGCTGAAGTGACTGCCAGGATGCTCCGGCTCAATACCTCTGAACGCGTTATCGAGCGACAACTATGGCAGGCCCTCGGTCAGGATCGTAAAGATTGACGGCGCGACCCAATTGAAAATCTCGAGATCCGCCCCATTCCCCAAAACCAACCCAAAGGTCATGTATTGGTCACTGGCCTGGGGCTGGGGTAAATGGTCCGCGTCGCTCGCGACGCCTGACCTTTGGGGACATCTTTGGGGAAAATAATTGATCGTTTTGAGGACCTTTGTAGGCACCATAATAACCGCTACAGAAATTGCAAAACGCAATCCGCAATCGTATCGACCTAACGGATGAGGAGTACCGGAAAATTGGCCGTCCGGGTCCATTTTGCGAACAGTGAAATCTTTGAGAGGGATGAATCTCAACTGTCTGCCGCCAATGCGACCTGGAATCGTAGCTTGAGCGCATTCGGAGTGCTGCAGTCCCCCGCAACCGAACACACGGCCCAGCGGGGTGATGCAGCGGCCGCCCTGCCGTGACCTTCTCTTCCGCATCCGTAACCCATCACGTCGCGCTTCCGACTCCAATTGCGGACATCGTCACCGACTGTTTCCCGGTAGCCCAGAAGTTGCAAAGCCTTAGCTGTGGCCCTGCCGTTGCCCTTTCAGGCCTGTTGCCCTTTCAGGCAGTGAATGGTCGTTGCAAGTCAGCTTGAGAAGAGAAAGAACACGACCCCCGATGTTGAAAATGGCAATCGCCGTTGAGTCTCCCCCGAACTTCCGTCCTTACGGCCGGACGGACCGGCCAATCGGCTTGGATTGCCGCGTACTACTCTGATCTATAAGATGCGAAGGCTTGGAATTGAAACACGCCGGCCCCATCGGACGCGCCCCATTCGGCAGCCGGCGGATGAACAGCGCCATGCCGCCCGCGAAATACCAGCTGCTAAGGAGGTGTCATCATGATCGACTCTTCTGATTTTCGGGCGAAAAGAATACCGCTCCACCACGGAGCCGGCCGTATGCCCGTACTCGGCTTCGGCACGCTGATTCCGGATGCAGCCGCGACGATAAGTGCCACCAGGGACGCACTGGAAGCTGGATTTCGACATCTCGACTGTGCGGAACGATATCGGAATGAGCGTGAGGTGGGAAAAGCGTTGCAGGCCGGACTTGCCGCTGGAGGGATTGCGCGTGAGGACATCTTTGTTACCACAAAATTGTGGAACACCAATCATCGGCCAGAGCGCGTGGAACCGGCTTTCGAGACGAGTCTGGACAGACTTGCACTCAACTATCTGGATCTCTACCTCATTCACACTCCATTTGCCTTTCAACCGGGGGACGACCAGGATCCGCGGGATCAAAACGGCAATATCCTTTATGATCACGGCGTGACTTTGCTCGAGACCTGGCGGGCGATGGAGAGTCTCGTGGACCATGGAAAATGCCGAGCCATCGGGCTGTCTGATATCAACTTGAACGAACTGTTGCCCGTTTACGAATCTGCGAGAATCAAGCCGGCCGTGGTCCAAGTGGAAGCACATCCGTATTTGCCCGAAACGGAGCTTCTGGAATTCTGCAAGCAGAAGGACATCGTGTTCTTGGCTTTCGCGCCATTGGGGCACGGAATGAGGCCCGGACCGCTCGAAGATCCAGTCATTTCGGCAATTGCCGCACGAGTTGGCAAGACGCCAGCACAGGTGCTGTTGGCTTGGGCGGTACAGCGTGGAACGGCTCTGCTCACAACGCCTAGAACCGCGGCCCGCGCGCGGGAGAATTTCAACATCTCCGCCCTTCCGGAAGACGCGGTCGATGAAATCAATGGTATTCAAACTAGACAAAGATTCAATGCGGTAGTGAAGACCGGAAGCCCCGGTTTCATTCCACTTGGAGGCTCAAGATGAACGATCAACAAAACCAGGAGCAGTGTTCTGGAGCGCGAGATCGAGAGATCCGTGCGGCACTGGATCAGCATTGGGCGGCGTCCGATGCCAACGATTTTGAAACGGAGCACCGCATCTATCACGAGGACGCGGTGCTGGACTACCCGCAGTCAGGCGAACGAACCCGCGGTCGAAGCAACATACAGAACCAACGCGCTAGTCAGCCGAGCCAAAAGCGGTTTACAGTCCGACGAATCATTGGCGGTGGTGATCTTTGGGTCACCGAACTCATCCTGACATATGACGGCAAGCCGTCCTGCACCGTGAGCATCATGGAGTTCACGGGCGATAAGGTTGCGCGCGAAACACAGTACTTCGCGGATCCATTCGTTGCTCCCGCATGGCGCGCTCAATGGGTGGAACGCATGCCGTGACGCTGTATTGAGCCAAAATTGCATCTGAGGAAGGAATCCAATAATGCGCAATGACCTCGTACCCGGAAACGTTTTTCCTGACTATCAGTTGCCCGATCATACGGGCACACCGCGCAAGCTCAGCGAACTCCAAGGCGATGATCCGCTGATCCTGACGCTTGCGCGCGGCCACTACTGCCCGAAAGAACACCAGCAGCATCTGGAGCTTGCCTCGTTTTATCCGAAGATCGCTGTGGCATACACCCAGATTGTCACGATCTCTACCGATGACCACCACACTCTGCAGGAGTTCCGCGCGTCGGTGGGCGCTCAGTGGACCTTCCTGTCCGACCCCGAAAGAACCGTTCAGAAGGACCTCGACATCGCGGAGTATACCGACCCGGAGCACAATCCGATGATTCCGCACACACTCGTGCTCAAGCCGGGACTCATCATCCACAGCGTCTATAACGGCTATTGGTTCTGGGGGCGGCCCTCTGTCGTCGACCTATGGCACGACCTGCGGGCCGTGACGAGCGAGATCCGGCCCGACTGGGATCTGAAGACTCCTGGACTCCGCGAGGCTTGGAACGCGGGCCACTTGTCGGCCTTCCACGGATGGAACAAGGATCCAAAGACGGTTTAGCTGTGGCGCAAAGAAAAGCCGTGACACCACGCCATGAGAAAGGGTGAGGATTCCGGCTCGTCGAGCAGCGGTAACACGCTCCGTGGTGCGCAGCTTGGGAGGGGAACCGATCAAAGAGATGCATTCTTGACCGATAGCGCTCTTGATGGAGCTTGCGCTATGCTCGTCGCGAGGGCGCCGTGGCGCAAGCGGCGAGAGAAATGAGTCACGAAACATGACGCACGTAATCCAGACCGCCTTAACGATGCTGCGCGCCGGGGAATGGATGCCGGTGACCGCGGCCCGCGTCCTGATCGGCATCTTTTTCTGTATTTCCGGCGGGACCAAGCTGTTCGTGCCAGCCCAGTTCCGCGTGCTTGAGCAGACCATGGTCCAAATACATACCCCGTTCCCGCACGCAACTGCGCTCTTCGTCGCCACGGTCGAATTCGCCTGCGGGGCGGGCCTGGCGCTAGGATTCCTCACTCCGCTGTGCGCCGCAATGCTCATGGGAGACATGATCGTAGCGATCGCCACCACTTCGATCCACACCATCCAGGCGAGCAGTGTCCTCGCCTGGCTCGACGACTTCCTGTACCTCCCCGAGGTGCTCTACGTGTTGATCCTCGTTTGGCTGATCTTCTCCGGGCCGGGTCGATACAGCGTCGATGGCCTCATCGCGTGGAGAACCGGCCTGTTCGGCGTCGAGCGCTAGGGTCCCCGAGCAGGCTGTTCAAATCGCGGCAGTTCTGTCGAACCACCGACTCACATAGCGGATATTTGAGTCTGTATCGTAGTGCACGCAGCTATGCCGGAACGAAAAGGAGTCGCCGACGACAATGCAGACAAAACGCAAGACGATGATCGTGACCGGTGCGGCCAAGGGAATTGGCGCTGGCGTTACGAACGCCTTCATCGAGCGTGGTTATAACGTAGTCGCCAATTCACTGAACTTCACGGCATCCACCATCGCTGCGACGGATCGGCTGGCTATGGTACCAGGTGACATCGGCGACCCTTCGACCGCCCGCGAAATCGCTTTCGACGGCTATAGAGACTTTTGGTTCGATAGATGGCGTCGTCAATAACGCGGGCATCTACTTCACGAAACCATTTACGGACTACACGGCACAGGATTTCGAAAAGCTGTCTGGAACGAACCTGCGGGGCTACATCAACATCACGCAGCTGGCCGTCAAGCAAATGCTGACGCAAAACAGTGGTGGGAGCGTAACTTGTGTGACCAGCGCGATGGTTGAGCATCCTATTGCGGGCATTAACGCTTCACTCGCCATGCTCACGAAGGGCGGACTCGAGGCGATCACGCGGAGCCTCGCCATGGAGTACGCGAAGGAAGGCATACGGTTCAACGCCGTCGCTCCGGGGGTTGTTAATACGCCCATGCACGCAAATGATTCCAGCGAGTCTCTGAAGAGCCTTTCGCCGATGGGCGAGATACCGGATGTTGCCGACATTGTCGACGCGATCATCTATTTAACGGAAGCTCGTCATGTCACAGGAGAGGTGCTGCACGTCGACGCAGGCGAGCACAACGGGAAGTGGTAGCGCGGGCATGGATTCGGACGCTTCCGATCGCGTCTGCGGACAATCTTTACCGTTAAACGTGGCGCACGCACTCATGCGGCCGCGTTCACACTCGTGTGAACGCCAGGTATGCAGAAGTGCGTGCGCCACACATGGGTAAAGACTGACTGCAAGCAGCCCACCAGACGGCACCGGGCGGTGTGCAACAGGGGCACGCCCTGGCGCAACTCCTCGGTCCCTACAACTTACACAAAAATCGGTCGATACATGACCAATGCGCCCGCCGAAGAATCCCGTAGTGAGTCTATTGCAATGTACGATTAGTAAACTCGTGCACCGGAGAAACGGCTCCCGGATAGAATCCCCGGACCGAGGTGCGTCGCCCCACATCCGGAGAGCAAAGACCTCATGACCATACTCCCTCGCTTGGAGCAATGGAAGGAGCGCGGCGTTATATCGCCGGAACAGCACACACTCCTGGCCGGACTCTCGCGTGGAGAGCCGTTTTCCCTTTTTCTCGAGCTGAACATTCTCCTTTACGCCGGCATTCTGGCGTTCGTCGCCGGCCTCGGCTGGACCGTCAGCACCCGGTCGCAGCAACTGGGTGACGTTCTCGTGCTGACCGTCCTCTCCACAATGCTCGCGGCGTGTTTTTGGTACTGCTTCACCCGCGCGCCCGCCTGGTCCCCTGGGGAAATTCATTCGCCCAGTCTGGTGTTCGATTATGTGCTTTACCTCGGCAGCCTCATCTGGGGCGTAGAGCTAACTTACGCTGAGGAGCGGTTTCATATGCTCTCTGGGCAATGGGACATCTATCTGTTGGCGACCGCCGGCATCTTCTTCTTCCTGGCTTATCGGTTTGACAATCGGTTGGTGTTGTCGCTCGCGTTGTCTTCGCTCGCCGGATGGTTTGGGCTCACCATCTCCCACTGGCCGTCACATCAGGATGCAACGTACAGGCAATCCGCGATTCTCTATAGCCTGATCGTCGGCGTCGCCGGAGCCGCACTCCACCGCCGCGGCGTAAAGCGGCATTTCTTGGGCACCTATCTGAATATCGCGGCCAACGTTCTCTTTTGGGCACTGCTTTCCGGGGTCTTCAACCGGGAGGGCTACCTCGTATGGTTTCTGGCTCTCCTGGCCGTTTGTGGCGCTTCTCTCGCCTGGGGTGTGTCGCGCCGGCAATTTTCGTTTGTGGCCTACGCCGCCGTCTACGGGTACGTTGGCGTCAGTTCGATTCTCATTCGCGACATCCGCGGCGATACCGCCATCCTCGGCTACTTCGTCGTTACCGGCGTCGCCATGCTCGTCCTGCTGGTCCTGATCGCGCGCCGCTTCGGGAGGGACGTATGAGAGCCTATAGCGCATCCAGCCAAGAAGCTTTGCGCGCCCGCGATCAGCTGAAGGACTGGGCCGGCGAAGGTTTTCTCACCGCGGCGCAGTACCAGCGCTTGGAACAGGACACCGCCTGTGACCTTCGCCGCACCAACATTTTTCTGCGGCTCGTTTTGTTCCTGTTCACCCTGATCATCGTGGGAGCGGCCGTCGCTCTGTTTTTCGTGGTCTCGCAACCGCCGATGCAAACTGCCGGTGTTTTCCTGCTGTTCCTGGCCGGCGGCACTTATGCGGCCGCCGAGGTCGCCGTCTCCCAAGCCCGTCTCTATCGCTACGGGATCGAGGAAGCCCTCGCCGCCTGCTCGGTTGGCTTGCTCTGCGCGGGAATGGAGGCTGCTTTGTTCGGGGATCGAGCTTTTCAGTCGGCGTCGGACGGAGTAGGATTCCTCGTTCCCGCCGCCGGCGCCATCGTATCGCTCTGGATCTGGCATCGCTTCGGACTCCCTTATGCACCTCTCGCCGCGATGATCTTCGTCGTTTGGGTGCCGGGCTACTGGACCTCGTCCCATATGGCGCAGCATCTGATCGTCGCGGCGTTTTACGCGGCCGGCCTGATAACCGTAATCGCAGTCCGCTCCCGCCATCGCTTCACGTACCTCGACATGAGTCAGTATTCGATCGCCGAAGCGCTCCTCTGGCTCGGCATCTACCTGGCGATCAACCTCCAGCTTTCGTCGCTGAACCTGCTCGGGCAGTGGTGGGGTGCGCTTCGGACCACCGCCGAATTCTCAAGGCCGTTCTACTGGGCCACTTGGGTGCTGACCTGGTGCCTGCCGCCACTGGTGCTCGCTCGCGGCGTGCGCCTGAAAGACCGATGGTCATCGCAGCGGGCGCCGTCGTCGCCGTCCTGACACTGGTGACCAATAAGCCGTATCTGGGCTGGCAGCGGCACACCTGGGATCCGATGCTTCTGGGCGTATTGTTGATCGGTGTCGCGCTCCTCATCCGACGCTGGCTCGCTGATGGGCCGGGCGAAATTCGCCGCGGCTTCACCGCCCGGCGCCTCTCCGGGAAAGACAAAACCTGGATGAACGTCGGCGGCACCGCGCTCGGATTCGTATCGCCAAACCTGGTAACGCCAAGCCCGCAACCGGCTAGTCCCGACGTCCACTTCGGGGGTGGAGATTCGGGAGGCGGAGGCGCCACGTCCGATTTCTAAAGCCGCCAGGCGCCGAACCAGGTATATACTTATGTGGGGAACGAGACAAAGTCCTATGCGATATTTTGGCAAGAGCTGGGTCATTGCTGTGTCGGCAGCAGCTGTGACGGCGGGTCTTTTCACCCTCTTCACGCCAGGCGCGGCGCCAGTCTCCGCCGCGGTTTCGGACTCCCCGGGCCGGGTTGCCGGCAAACCTGATTTCAACGGGATTTGGGAAGCCAACAACACCGCCAACTGGGACCTTCAGACTCACCAGGCGCGTCCGATGGTTTCCCAGCCCGGCCTGCTCCCCGGCTCGGTGGTTCTCGCGGCTCCCGTGCTCGCGCTGGGTTCCCTCGGCTGGGTTCCGGGAGGGCTTGGGGTCGTCGAGGGTGACGAAATTCCATACCAACCGTGGGCGGCAGCAAGAAAGAAAGAGAACGAGGAGCACTGGATCGATCGCGATCCGGAACTGAAGTGCTTCCAGCCGGGAACACCGCGCGCCATGTACATGCCGCATCCCTTCCAGATCATTCAGAGCAACACCAAGATCCAAATGATCTTCGAATTTGCGAATGCCCAGCGCACCATTCATCTCACGAAGATGGAGCCGTATCCGAACGTGCTATGGATGGGATACTCGGAGGGCCACTGGGATGGAGACACGCTGGTGGTGGATGTCTCGGATTTCACCGATGCCACGTGGTTTGACCGTGCTGGAGATTTCCACAGTGATGCCTTACACGTCACGGAACGTTACACGCCGGCCGGCAAAGATGTCATTCATTATGAAGCCACCATCCAGGACCCTCAGGTCTTCACGCGGCCGTGGAAAATCAGTATGCCGCTCTATCGCCGGCTGGAGCCGAATGCGGAGCTCATGGATTTCAAGTGTGTGGAGATGGTGGAAGAGACCATGTATGGCCACCTGCGCAAGCACCAGCTTGTCAAGCACTGGGAAGGCAAGACGATGAATGTGGATATTACGCGCAAAATTCCGCCCGGTGAAGAGGCTTTGGAACGCTATATCTCCGGCAATCCGCCGGCCAAGAAGCAATAGAACACTGGTAGTGAGGAATCAGGAGACTCGTCTTATGCAAGCCAAGTTTACCGTTGCGGCAGTGATCACCGCTGGCATCGCTTCGTTGTTATTCGCGCCCCCCCTGAGCGCCCATCACGCGTTTGCTGCCGAATTCGACGACAAGAAGCCCGTGCGTTTTGAGGATGCCACGGTAACAAAAGTCGAATTCGTGAATCCGCACTGCTGGATTCACGTCGATGTGAAGATGCCGGATGGGACGGTGGAAAACTGGGGCATTGAAGCAGGGAGCCCGAATATCCTGATGCGGAGAGGCATCACCCGGTTCACGCTTAAGATCGGCGACAAGATCAACATTTCCGGCTATCAGGCGAAAGACGGGCTTCATCGCGCCAACGGCCGGGATCTGACCTTGCCGAACGGCCAGAAGCTGTTCCTGGGGGCTACGGGTACCGGAGCTCCGTATGAAGTGCAGCGTCCTGGCGTGGATACGCAAGGCAAAGACACGCCAGACAAGGACACGCAGAAGAAGGAGCAATGAGCGATCGATTCTCAGTCACCGTCGCCGCGCTCGCTTGTGTTGGGGCGTTTGCGGTTGCAGCGGTATCCTTGCGCGGCCAGGCGTCGCCGGCCAAATCCACGGGAGCGAAAACGCTGGGAACGGCGAAGGCCGGCAATCCACCCCGGACGCCCTGGGGCGACCCAGACCTGCAGGGTACCTGGTTCGTACTGTTCGAAGAGCCTCTGGAACGCTCGGCGGCCAACGCGGGCAAAGAATTCCTGACGGATGCGCAAGTGGAAGCAGCGGACGAGAAGAAGGGAATCAATCCCGGAAGAAACGCTCGCTCCTCCAATCCCGAACAGGACGTCAGCGGCGCCTACAACGCTGTATTCAATTCGGTTCTGAGAACCGGCAAGCGTACCTCGATGATCATCGATCCGCCAGATGGGAAAATTCCGCCCATCGTGCCCGGGTCTCCGGCGGCAAACTTTAGCCAAGGATTCCGGGTGGGTGCGGGAACCGATCCGACGCTGAACGACAACCCCGAGACGATTCCGCAATCGCCGCGCTGCCTCGGCGTGCCGATGCCGTTCCTCCCTTTGAACACCTTGTTTGCGCAGGGTACGGTGATGCAGGTTGTGCAGTCTCCGAAATCCATGGGCATCTACATGGAAGACGATCACGCCGGCGGCGGCAACCGGGTCATCTTCATGGACGGCCGTCCCCATGCGCCCGCTGCGGCGAGGTTCTATCTGGGAGACTCACGAGGCCACTGGGAAGGCAACACCCTGGTAGTTGAAACGACGAATTTCTTGCAGGGCTTTCGTGGCTCAAACCCCGATACATATAAAATGGTTGAGCACTTCACGCGCGTTGATTCCCGTACTTTGCGGCGCGATATCACCTTCATCGACCCCAAGACCTGGACCAAGCCATGGACTGTGACCATCCAAATGGGAAGGGCTCCGGATGGACGTCACATGATCTTTGATTCTGCGTGTCACGAAGGAAACGAGGGAATCGTCGGCATCCTTTACGGGAATCTCAAGCAGGGCCAGGAGAAGAAGTAGCACCGAGTATCGGATCACGGGATTGCTCTTACTCGGAATCCTGCTTTCTTTCGGCAGCGGCGTGGCGGCGCTGATCTACGAGGTTGTCTGGTTTCAGCTCCTGGAGCTGGTGATCGGTTCGACAACCGTCTCGCTCGGAATGCTCCTCGCCACGTTCATGGGAGGCATGTGTCTCGGCAGCCTGATGCTGCCCCGTCTCGCCTCCGCCCAACGCCATCCCTTGCGTGTGTACGCGCTGATCGAGCTCGGTATCGGCGTTCTCGGAATCCTGGTGTTGCACCTGGTGCCGTTGGTGGGCGGCGTTTACACCGCTTGGAGTGGATATGGCCTGAGAGGATTCGTGCTTCGGGGAGCCGTCGCGGCCGCCTGCCTTGTGCCTCCCACTTTGCTGATGGGCGCGACACTCCCGGCGCTATCACGTCAGATCGAGGCGCGCCGGATCGATATAACGAAGAATGGCGTCTCGTGGCTTGGATTTCTCTACGGCGCTAATATCGCGGGAGCCGTATTGGGATGCCTGCTCGCTGGTTTCTATTTACTGCGCAAGTACGACGTGTACACGGCGACCTACGCCGCCATGGCGATCAACCTGTCGATGGCAGGGCTGGCACTCGCGCTCGCGTTGCTAATTCCGCGCGAGAGCGATTCAGACGATCGCGTACGATCGGCACCTGCCCCAACGCCTGGGACGAGCGTCGCAACCATTTACGTCGCCATTTCCCTATCGGGGCTGTGTGCGTTGGCCGCGGAAGCCACCTGGACGCGCATGCTGGGTTTGCTCTTCGGCGCCTCGGTTTACGCGCTTTCCATCATCGTCGCGGTCTTTCTTGTTGGCCTCGGGATCGGCAGCGGCATCGGGGCATTGCTCTGTCGCATCGTCGTGTCTCCGCGCAGCGGCCTTGGGCTGGTGCCAATGCCTGGCTGCCTGCGCGATCGCCTGGACCGCGTACAATCTGGGCGCATCGCTCCCCTACTGGCCGATCAACCCTTCCATCTCCTCAAGCATCTGGTTCAACTTCGAGCTGGATCTCGCGCGCGCGTTTTGGGCGCTATTGCCTCCGACGCTCCTCTGGGGTGCGAGCTTCCCCCTGGCGCTTGCCTCGGTCGTATCCTCAAGAGCCGCGGCCTCAAGACGACAGGATGCCGCCAGACTGATGGCCGGAGTCTACGCCGCTAACACCTTCGGGGCCATCGTTGGAGCTCTCGGCGCGAGCCTGCTCCTGGTCGCCTGGGTAGGATCGCAGCGCACGGAGCAAGTGCTTGTTGCGATATCAATCATTGCCGGTTTGCTGCTTTTTCTGCCCTCCAAGCCTCGCTGGACAGCATTGGGCTGGTTCGGCTCTGCGGCGTTGCTTGGCGCCATCTTGTTCTTCACCGTCCCACCCATCGCGAAAGTGCTCATCGCATATGGCCGCTACGCCGCTACCTGGGTCGGCAAAGGCGATATCGTTTACGCCGCCGAAGGCATGAACTCGTCGGTGGCCGTCTCGAGTTTTCCAAACGGGGTCCTGACTTTTCACGTGGCCGGCAAGATCCAGGCTTCGAACGTTCCGCGCGACATGCGGCTCCAGCGAATGCTGGGACACCTCACCACTCTGACAACGGCAACCCCTCGCTCGGTCCTTGTGATTGGCTGCGGCGCGGGCATTACCGCGGGCGCGGTGTCCATCGATCCAAGAGTAGAACGCGAGACTATCGTCGAAATCGAGCCGCTGGTGCCCAAAGCCGCCTCCGCCTACTTTAGCGAGCCGAATTTCGGCGTCCTCGGTAACCCCAAAGTCCAGGTGCGGATCGACGACGGGCGTCACTACCTGCTGACAACCAAGGAACGCTTTGACGGAATCACGCTCGATCCGCTGGATCCGTGGGTGAAGGGCGCGGCAAACCTGTACACCAAGGAATTCCTCGAGGCGATGAAGCAGCATCTCAACCGTGGCGGCGTCGTCACGCTGTACATCCAGTTGTTCGAGACCGACCTGGAGGCGGTGAAGAGCTCGGTGGCGACATTCTTCGAAGTATTTCCGAACGGCACGATCTGGGGCAACCCGTACCGGGGCCAAGGCCACGACATGGTGCTTCTGGGGCAAGTGGAACCGCTGCGGATCGACCTTGACGAGATGGAGCAACGCGTAGACTATCGCGGCGGGAGCAAAATGGCGCAGTCGCTGGCCGAGATCGGTATGAACTCACCGGTGGATCTGTTTGCGCTATATGCGGGCCGGAGATCCGATCTCACCCAGTGGCTGAGAAATGTCCCGCTGAATCGCGACCGGAACCTCCGTATGCAGTACCTGGCGGGGCTGGGGCTGAACCTGGACGACGCAGCCGCCATCTACGCCGGCCTGCTAGCCTACAGGCGCTTTCCCGAGGATCTCTTCGTCAGCGCCGAAGGGCGGGTTGACTCGTTGCGGGAGGCTATTCGCCGCCAGCAGTAAGCCCACATGTATTCGGCCAGCCCTCATGGCAGGCCAGCGCGTACAAGGCGGACGGCTCCCGTTCGCGGATCTCGCCCTTGCTTCCCCTCAAAATAATCGGATAGTCATCCAGAGCGGGCGGCGCGCTCGCGAACCGGTTTGCTCCGCTGGTTAGCGTGTTGAGATTCTGGCAGGCCACAACAAATCCGAGCTTGCAGCCGCGGCTGAGAGGTTCCACCGCGCCCGCGGGATCCAGCCTGCGAAGATCTTCACCCGACCGCGAGAGTGCGACATGAAGCAGGCCGGCTTCGTTGCAGGCCCAACCTGATCCTTGATTGCAGTAACTCAAACTCAAATCGGCAAGGTAGGGGCAGGCGTATGGCCGGCCATCCTTGCAGGCCTGTCTCCAAAACGGCAGCCACTGGCCGGGATGATCGTCGCCCACGGCTTGGGTGGCGCTCATCGCCGCGAATACGAGCGCCCAAATAGACATATACGCCAGGTTGCGCTGGTAGGGCAGGAGCGACCGCCCGAGCGTAGCGGGATCGAAACCACGCAGCCATCGCCACCGCGCTGCGCGATCGAGCGCCTTAACCGATAGGTTCAAGAGAGGCACCTGGAGAAGCTTGTCGTAGAAGGTCGGCATGCCTGCTTTGCCCAGCAGACCGTACAACGCGACGCTACTCAATCCGTAGATCGCGCCGTAGACGATGCGCCCCAGTTCAGTGCGCGGTGAGGTGGATGGATCGTTAAACAGCAGCTGCATCCCGAGGAAGACGGCGATCGGGATATACGAATCGTAGAAGAAATAGACGCCCGTTACGGCGAAATAGATGCGGCTGAACAGGTACATCGACACCACGGCCGACATCGTCATCGAAGCCACGCCGAAAAAGAATTGTCCGGGCAGGCTGATGAGAAAAAGCATCA
Source organism: Bryobacterales bacterium (assembly GCA_963747945.1). Taxonomy (GTDB): domain Bacteria; phylum Acidobacteriota; class Terriglobia; order Bryobacterales; family Bryobacteraceae; genus Palsa-89. Next base: position 455,055 of record CAVVHB010000013.1, on the reverse strand, counting down.
GGTACATGTGCGGCGGATAGAACTGCGTACTTGCAATGTTCTTGCCCCACGTGAGGTCGCTCGCGTGGGTGGCGATCAGGATGAGTGAAAACACCGCCAGCGGAAACGACGAGGGATTGAAGATATGCACGCTCCGCCCATCCCGGTTCCAATGAATCAGTTCTTTCACGGCCAATCCGAGCGCCACCATCGCGAACTGGAAGTAGAACCAGTCCGGTTTGAACCACAGGAAGAGATTGATGCTAAAGATGATGGGAAACGGAGCGAAACCAAGAGAGTAAGTGTTGCGCCGCGACCAGCAGAGCAGCATGTCGAATGCGTACGCGAAGATAAGTTGGGCGACGATCAGGTATGCCGAGGCGTAAACCTGAGGCCAATACCATCCCCAATACAACAGCACCGAAGCTTGCGCGCAGGCTTGCAGGTAATGTTGCTTCCGCAGGACCACATTGACGGTGAGCGTCCGCCCGCTGCGCCGGGCCCAGACGAACAGCGATCGCGCTCCACGCGCACAGCGCGGCTGCGACGCCCAGAAACGTGATCAGCAGTCTCGGGTTTTGGCGGACCCCAGGAAGCAATGCAAATCCGGCTAGACCGAACGTGAACGCAAGCGGGAGAACGAGCGCCCTTTTTCCGTCCGGGCCTGGCACGGACTTTTCTGTCTTATTCACTCATTTCAACTTACCGAAGTTTCATTCAAACCGCCGTTAACTCGGCGCCAGCTTCACCCCACTGTAGGATCTGTCTGGTCGATCGACCGAGCCTGTTTGCGCACCTCGGCGTGGTGCCGGACGTCAATTCCCTTCATCAGAAACAATACATCCTCGGCGATGTTGGTGGCGTGGTCGGCAACGCGTTCCAGGTTGTGAGCGATGAACATCAGGTCCACGGCGCGGGGAATGGTGGTGCTCTCTTCCTGCATGAAAGTCACTAGCTCTTGATAAACCGAATCGCGCAGGCGATCCACTTCGTCGTCCGAGAGAAGGACGCTGCGGGCGAGATCCTCGTCGCGTTTGACCAGCGCATCCAGGCTCTTGCGCACCATATCTTCGGCCAGACTGGCCATTTGGGGAATATCGATCAGCGGCCTCACGGGCAGCTCTCCCATCAAGGAAAGGGCGCGGTGGGTGATGTTCACGGCGAGATCTCCCATGCGCTCCAGGTCGCCGTTGATCTTGATGACGGCGGTGAGAAATCGCATGTCGCGGGCCATCGGTTGATAGAGGGCAAGAAGGCGTGTGGCGTACTCGTCAATCTCGATGTCCTTCTGATTGATGAGAGCCTCTTTCCACAGGACTTCTTTGGCAGCCAGCTCATCGCGGTTTACCAGCGCGGCGACACTTTGATGGATCGCCGATTCCACCAGGCCGGCCATTTCGAGCAGACGGCTCTGCATTTCGTCGAGTTCTTCCTTGAAGTGGATCAGAGTTAGCTCCTTGGTCAACATCCTCTCTTCATTTACCATAGCGGACGGCGCTATCGGGGTGGGCCTGGGCCGGCATTGCGATAAAATCTGCTGGTGGTCAAACTATACATCGCGAGTCTTTGCGTGGCCGCGTCCATGTCCGCCGCCGACGGGCCCTGGCAGTGGTCCGGCTCCCATAGTGACAAGGCTGTCACGCTCCTGCTGCTCGGTGATGTGAGCGTCGAACAGCGCTCAAACCCGGCAGCCGCCATGGTCCACGTCCGCGGCACGCTGAACCGCGCGGACCTGGTTTACGGCAACCTGGAGGGTCTGCTGGTGAAGTCCAACGGTCCCGACCAAGACATTCCCGACAAAAGTGGGTGGCAGCATATCGGACCTGAGGCGGTGGAAGCGCTCAAGGCTGGGAACATTCACGTAGTCGGCGTAGCTAACAACGTTGCTTACGGCCCCGCGAATATCATGCGGAGTCTGGCGGTCCTGGACGCCAACGGCATCGCGCATACGGGCGCCGGGGCTAACCTGGAGGAAGCGCACAGGCCGGCGATTGTCGAACGCAACGGCGTTCGCTTCGGATTCCTGCAGTACACGGCGAAGTGGTACCGCGAAGATCAGCAGATTGCGACAGCCACCTCGCCGGGCGTGGCGCGCGTGAGGTCCCGCGATGGAATGACGGTTGATCCGGCCGATCTCGATCGGGTGCGCGAGGACATTCGAAAGCTTCGTCCGTTGGTGGACATCCTGGTTGTGTCGAGCCACAATCGCGACGGACTAGGCCGCATCCTGGCATCCGCCGCGCCGGAGACCAGGGAGCCATCCGACCCGGCACAACTGATCGCGCCCATCCCCCTGGGATCTCGTTTCTCGGAAGCCGAACCATACGAGAAAGAGTTGGCGCACGCTGCTATCGACGCCGGCGCGGACATTGTGTATGGGCATGGATCGCACGTTTTGCAAGGCGTCGAAGTGTACAACGGCAAGCCCGTAATGTATTGTCTGGGGAACTTCGCGACGGATTGGATCCGGATGCGCCCAAACAAAGATGGAATGGTAGCCCGGGTGGTGGTGCAGGGAAAAAGCGTCTTGCGAGTGTCGCTGGTGCCCGTCACGCGCGACGCGGCCAACAATAATGTTCTTATGCTCGATCCTTCCGGAGTGGAAGGCGCCAAGCTGGTTCAAAAAGTGAAGGAGCTTTCGAAAGGCGCGCCTCTGCGCATCGAACAACACGAGGTGGTGCTAGTGGAGAACGCAGCGTACCGGTGATTTGGCAAAACGCGTGTGTGTGAAAACCGTCCGCATTGACCGCTTCCTCTGGTCGCGGCTCCGTAACGCTGTGATATTGATACTGAGCCGTGACCGAAGGGAGCGGTTGATCGTAGTCTCTTACAACGCGGCGATCACCTTCGGGTTTTCATCCGCTTGGCATTCAGAGCAGTTGATCGTCTTCGCCTCGCAATAGTACCGCTTGCCAATGTCGCGAGCTACCTCTTTCATCGCGGAACGAAGCGCCGCTTCGCTTGAAAACCACTCACCGTACTCGGTGGGCCCGCTGAACGGAGCAATCTTGACGCGGTAAAGGTGCCCGTGCGCGTGCTTCTTCTGTTCCATGAATCGACACCAGGCGGCAGGAGTGCCCGCTTAGGTCTTCAGCCTCTCTACCCCGGAAGCCGCCGGCGTTTTGCGAGCAGCAATCTCCGCGCGCAACACTCGCATCTTCGCGCGATGAACATTTCTCCGCGACTTAATCTTGTTGAAACGAGCAGAATCACCACTCATCTTGGACATCTATGGGGCTCCAATCTTTCCGGGCAAGGGCGGGTAAACAACCGCGCCTCAAGCTTAACAGCTATCGATAATCGATGCTTACTACAAGGTTGGCGATGAATTCCGCGACTCGATCGGAGATTTCCTTTGGGCTACCTGCACCTATTGGTAAGTGGGGCGCCGGGATTGGAAATTCGTATGCCGAAGCCTTTGTACCATTGGGCTGGCGCTGCTGAGCCTGACTGATTGGCTTGCTTGCGCCGGCCCCACAGGCACGGCTGGCCAACGCCTGGTCCTCAACCGTATCCCTACGGATCCCGCATTTGAAGTGGACACGACGCCCGGATTGGCTAGGCGCTACCTTTGGCGTAGCCGTAACATCGCGGCCCGGCTGGATGTCGAAGGCCGCATATCGTTTCGATTCCCGGGCAGGCGCGAGCTCAGAATCGCCTTTGTGGGCGCCAAACCTGGAGTTGAGCCGCGGGGAGAATCGGAATCATATCCAGTTTCCTATTATGTTGGTTCGTCCAGATCCTGGCATTCGAGTACTCGTTGGGAGCGCGTTCGCTACCGTGAAATCTATCCGGGGATCGACCTTGTTCTCGCCACCACCGCTGGCCAATTGGAGTACACCTTTGAAGTTCGCCCGGGCGCCGATCCAACAAATATCAGGATTCGATACCACGGCGCGGCAATCCGTCTGAACGAAAAGGGAGATCTGGTCATCCGCATGGGCTCAGGCCGGATGGAGCAGCGCCGCCCGTTTGCTTTTCAAGGCGCCGTCGAGCAGAATGGCCCGGAAAATCGCACCGTGCCATGCAGCTATAAGCTGCAACAAACCGAAGTCACGCTGCGTCTGGGGCGTTATGATTCACGGCATTCGTTGACCATCGATCCATCTCTTACCTTCAGTACTTATCTCGGAGGCGCGTCCTACGATGCGATCTACGCAATGGCCGCGGACTCGGGCGGAAATGTTTATGTCGCCGGTGAAACGTCGTCCGGAACCATCCCGGGCGGAGCGCAGCTGGCGCGATCGAGCCGTGATGCGTGGGTCGCTAAGCTGAACAGCTCGGGGAGCAAGTTGCTTTATCTGATTTACCTGGGTGGCAGCGGGAATGATTCAGGAAGGGGAATCGCAGTGGACGCGTCGGGGAATGCCTATATCACTGGAGTGACGGCTTCCACGGACTTTCCTACCACCAGTGGCGCATTTTCCACTCACATTGCCGGGTTGCAGGAAGCGTTCATCACCAAGCTCAGCTCCATCGGTCAAATTCAGTATTCAACTTACCTGGGCGGCGGTTCGGATGCTGGATTCGGGATTGCGGTGGATACCACGGGCGCCGTTTATGTCGCCGGGCAGACCACGTCGTTCTCCTTTCCTGTCACGACAGGAACCATCCAACACGCCAACGCCGGCGGCATATCCGATTGCTTTGTCGCCAAGCTGAGCGCGGCGGGAAACACGCTGGTTTACTCCACCTATTTAGGAGGCACCGGGCTGGATCTATGCTCGGGGATCGCCCTCGACGCCTCCAAGAACGCCTACGTCACCGGGACTACGTACTCTACGAATTTCCCCATGCAAGCCGCACTACAAAGCAGCCTTTTGGGAACGGCGAGCGCTTTTGTCGCCGAGATCAACCCAACGGGAACGGCGCTGTTATATTCAACCTTCCTGGGCGGCTCGATAATGGACAATGGCAACGCGATCGCGGTGGACTCTTCGGGCTCCGCATACATAGCTGGAAGTACGGCTTCGTTCGACTTTCCGACCACTGCGGGCGCCGCGCAGGCGGTCCTGGGAGGCACGTACAATGCTTTTGTCTCCAAGCTATCCCCCGGCGGAAGCAGTCTCAGTTACTCCACGTTCCTCGGGGGCTCGGGCGTCGATAATGCGGATGCCATCGCGGTCGACAGCTCGGGTCAGGCTGTCGTCGGGGGGTACACAAGCTCCCCGAACTTCCCGCTCGCTGGCGCGATCCAGGCCACGTTTCAGGGCTTCTTTGACGCTTTCGCAACCGTGCTGAACGCAAGCGGGACCAGCCTGGTATTTTCGAGCTACTTTGGCGGCTCCGGTGACGATCGCGCTTTCGCTGTGGCGGCTTCCTCAGGGTTCAACTTGGCTCTGGGCGGGATGACCGCGTCCACCAATTTCAAAACGGCCACGCCTCTGCAGAGTTCTTTCGATGGCACATACGACGGCTTCGCCCTCAGCGTCCAGTATGAGACCGTGATAACCGGGAGCGGCTTGGCTTTTTATCCGCTGACACCCTGCCGGATTGCGGACACCCGGACAGGCCCTGGCTTTACCGGCGCCTTTGGGCCGCCGTCGTTGGCGGCAGGAGTCACGCGCAGTTTTCCGATTCCCTCCAGCAGTTGCGACGTGCCGGCCACCGCGCAGGCCTATGCGTTCAACATCACGGTGGTGCCGCCCGGGAGCATTGGCGTACCTGAGTGCATGGCCAACCGGTTTGGCCACTCCGGTAACCACAACGTTGAATTCTGTCAATGGAAGCATTGTAGGCAACGCGGCAATCGTGCAGGCGGGAACCGCTGGCGCGATCAATCTGTTGGCGAGTAACAACACGGATGTGGTCATCGATATCGACGGCTACTTCGCGCCGCCGGGCCAACCGCAAGCGTTGGCCTTTTATCCGGTGACGCCCTGCCGGGTGGCGGACACGCGCACTGGACCTGGATTTACTGGAGCGTTCGGACCGCCGTCTCTGGTAGGCGGAGCAACGCGTAACTTCCCCATACAACAGAGTGCGTGCAACATCCCCTCGACGCAGGCCTATTCGCTCAGGATGACGGTGGTGGCTCCCGGGCCGCTGATCTATCTGACGGCTTGGCCCGCGGGACTGCCGCAGCCCGTCGCCGCGACCCTGAACGCTCTCAATGGCGGCGTGATCGGCAACCAGGCGATCGTTCCCGCCGGTGCGGCAGCGGGCGGCCCGATCAGTGTGTTCGTCAGCAATAACACGGATCTGGTGATCGACATCAACGGATACTTTCCGGTATCGGGGAGTACCGGTTCGCTGCATTTCTATCCAGTGCCGCCGTGCCGGGTGGCAGACACACGCGCAGGAAGCGGGTTTAGCGGATCTTTCGGGCAGCCCTCGCTAGTGGGAGGGGCCACGCGCAATTTTCCGATGTTATCCAGCTCGTGCGGTATCTCCAGCTCCGCGCTAGCGTATTCATTGAACATGACGGTAGTGGTTCCAGCGGGTGGCGTCTTGACTTATTTGACTGCATATCCCGCCGGACAGGCGCTGCCGGTTGCCGCGACGCTGAACGCAACAACTGGTGGAACGGTAGCCGCCGGGGCCCTGGTGCCCGCCGGCACCGCCGGAGCGATCAGCGTGTTCGTCAGCAACAATACCGACCTGCTAATTGATATCAGCGGCTATTTCGGGCCATAAGCCGGCCTTAGCAGGGTGCCGAAAAAGCCCAGCAGACTGAAGTCAGCCCTACGCGGAGACATCTATGTCGTTGATAACCCGTGTAGCGTAGGCGCCCACGCCTGCGGTTCGCGAACGTGATAGGGCTTTTTCAGCAGCCTGCTAGGCCATGGAAGGAAAACCCACCGGGCGCCCACCAACGGGCAGGGTATAATCGGTTGTCATCGATAGGGCGCCCGGCCGGCACCCTTTCGCTCGATTATGGATGGCGCAGACTTGATCCAATGGGCGCTGCTCTGCTGCAATTACCCTCGCTGAATTTTGAACCTCTTTACTATCGCCCCCACGGCGCCGGCCATTGGTCTGGTCATGTACCGTTTGCCTACGACCTGGTGGCCGCATTGCGTCCGTCGAAGATCGTGGAACTCGGCACGGAGTATGGTGAGTCGTACTTCACCTTTTGTCAGGCTGTAGCGGAGTGCGGTATCCAATGCAAATCGTTCGCCGTGGACACGTGGCGTGGCGATCCGCACAGCGGCGCTTATGGCGAGGCGGTGTTTGGCGAGGTTTCCGCGCACAATGACAAATACTACCTGAGTTTTTCGACATTGTTACGCACATTTTTCGATGAGGCCCTCCGATGTTTTCCCGACGGATCTATCGACCTGCTGCATATTGACGGCTTGCACACTTACGAAGCAGTCCTGCATGATTTCCAGGCTTGGTTCCCTAAAGTGAGGGCCGGCGGCATCATCCTTATGCACGACACTCAAGTTCGCCAGTACGATTTTGGCGTATGGCGTTTGTGGGAGGAGTTACGGGACCGTTATGAGAGTTTCGAATTTCTACACAGCTGCGGCCTAGGGGTGCTGCGAAAACCTGGCGATGGCGCGCGGCCGGGCATAATCAGCTTGTTGTTTCAAAATGGGGAACCGGCCGAGATGGTGCGGAGGTTTTACCTCATCGCGGGAGAACGGCTGCTGTATAGGGACCTAGCCGAAAGACAACGCCGGAGGGGAGAATGGGACTTGCTGGCAAAAGTTTTTTGGCGGGCAGCCGGGCAGGAATTCTCGGAAGATCGCAGTCTCTACACGCGCGATGAGGTGAGGGCTGTGCCCAGAGAAATCCGTCTCGAATTGCCGTGCCACACAGCTTTCGAGCAGCTTCGCATCGATTTGCTGGAGTCTCCGGCTTTCTTCCGGGTGCATGCTCTCCGCTTGTTCGACGTCAAAGGCGAGCTGATATTGTCCGCGCCGCCGAAAGAGGTGCGAGAAACTCTGGTGTGCTCCGGCCTCCGGTTTATCCCGGACGACAACGGTTGCAACTTGGCCGCCCGGATGCCGGGCAATCCGCCCGCGATTCTTTGGAACATTCCTGAATTGGCAATGAACCGATTGGCTGACGGCGGGACATTACGACTGAAGACTTCGGGGTTGGAAGCTGAAGAATACGCCTCCATTCTTGAGTCGTTGCTGAAGGAACATCAAAGTGGCGCCCTCGTGAACCGGACGGGTGAAGCTGATTGCAGGGATTGAGCAAAGCTCTTCATGTTTTCATCACTCCCCCTGCCTTCATCAAACGACGCACCACAGCGGCTGTACTTGGATCTTCTGAAAGGTTGCCTCACCCGCCTGCTCTTCCCCGACTGTTGCGTCAACACGCAGCTCCTTCCTACCGGACAATTCGATCCGGAAGCACGCCGGCTGGGGCAGGACTGGCCATACGAGGCCGAAACGATGGTCGGCATCGAGCGTCTGGACAACCTGGAACAGTGTGTGCGGGATGTACTCAGGTGCAACATTCCGGGCGACCTTGTTGAGACTGGGGTGTGGCGCGGCGGCGCATCCATCCTGATGAGAGCGGTGCTGAAGGCCTACGGCGATACTTCACGTTGTGTTTGGCTGGTGGATTCCTTTGAAGGCCTCCCGCGCGCGAATTCCCGGCTGTGGCCGGCCGATGCGGAGGATCGCCTGGCCGATTTTAACGATTATCTGGGCGTGTCCCTGGAGCGCGTACAGGCGAACTTCGAGCGATACGGTCTACTGGACGCGCAGGTTCGATTTCTTAAAGGCTGGTTCCGGGATACGCTGCCGTCGGCGCCGATCGGCCGAATCGCAGTCTTGCGCCTGGATGGAGATATGTACGAATCCACCATGGACGCTTTCAATCATCTGTACGACAAAGTCCAGGTGGGCGGCTACATTATCGTGGACGATTATGGCGCGTTACCCAACTGTCGCTCCGCGGTGCACGACTTTCGCAACAGCCGCGGTATTGTCGACCCGATCCAAGCAGTGGACTGGACGGGCGCATTCTGGCAACGCACCATCTAGCAGCCTGTGTCGAAACCGTCTCCCTAACGGTCGCGGCTCACTGGACTCATCGCGTTACAGAGCCGCGACCGTTAGGGAGGCGGTTTCAACACATTCTGGCAGCGCAGCTGGCCCGTCACTTCTGGAAGACGATACCGCCTTCGATCAGCATTTCGCTTTTTAGTTCTTCTGAAAAGGCCTCGTCATAATACCGGATCATGTCCCAGGCCTGGGTTGGCAACAGGGACTCGCCAGCCCCCAGAACGATTTGAAGATAGTTCAACGTTTGCTTTCGAAATGCATCCTTCGCGGTGTGCAAGGGAAATACCGTCACGCTTACACCATTGGCACGCGCCTGTTCCTCGAAAAAGCTCCGGGTAAACAGCCATTTGTCGTCCAGCTGCGGAAAGATTGTTTTGTCCGGGCCGGACCGCACCCTGATGTCGGTAACGATGCGCTGCAGCAGGTCAGTTACCTCGTCGGTTATCTTCAGCGCTGTTTCGGCGAGCATCCGTTCGTAGATCAGGCGTAACATACCGGCTCCGATTTCGAAAGGTTCGAAGAATAGCGCACATCCTCCGGGACGCACCGCGGAGCAGATCTGCCGTATGGCGGAGGGGGGATCGAGCAGGTGATGCAGAATCGCTGCGCCAATCGCGATGTCGAAAGAGTTCTCGTGCAGCCGAGCCTCCAAAGCATCGCCGCAGACCAGGCCGCAACGTTCCATCCGATCCGGACGTCGAGCCAGGTTATTGCGGAGTAATACCAGCAATTGGGGACTAATATCGGTCGCAACAACTCGTGCATCTCCGAACATGTCCAAAATAGGCAGCACGGAGTTGCCGGATCCCGATCCTACATCCAGCACCTCGGGATTGGCTGGTGTCGGCCGCGCACGTTCCAGGCCGGCTTGCACCAGCTTCCGCGAGTGGTCATAGTTGAAATACTTGGCGTCATAATCCCCGGCGTGCTCAAGAAACTGATCCGTTACGCCGACGAGGCTGGAGTTGAGATAGCCGGACTTCAAAGCATATATTCCGTGGAATGCAGGCTCTTCGGCCAACGGATAGAGGACCTGCTTGAATTTAGACTGCAGGTAGTCAAACGTCATGAAGATACTTCATCGGCCGATTAATCAACAATGATAACTCCGTCGGGTGAGGCCAATTCCGCCATGCGGCCAGCGGCGTGCGATGAGTTATGCTTGTTGGTATCGCCATGGGAATAATGGAACATCTGTTCAACTTCCCGCGCCGGTATCGGGCGAAATTTGCGCTCAGTGGGGCACCTTTCCGGCCATTATGGACTAAGGCGTAAGAAGATATGGACGAGCAGCTGCTGGCGCTCCTCTCGGAGAAATGGAGGGCGCGCATCTCTGGCCGGACCATCTATTTCTCTGCGATGGCCTGCGCGGTTTTGCTTGGCGTTGTATACCTGGCCTCGCTATCTGTTGGAATTTCCTATGACGGCCATGACTACATCGATTTGGCCGATATACTGGGAACCGCGCGCTTTCCCGCGGCATGGAATCCTTTCCGAACGCCGCTTTTTCCGCTTGCTCTCAAGATTAGTTTCTGGCTTTTCGGCAAACAGGCGCTCGCGCTAGTGATGGTGATGTCCACCGCCGGAATAGCTGGAATTCTGGTTCTTGGAATCATCGTGAAAGATTTGGCGGGATATATCGCGGGAGCGGTAATAATCATAGTCTTATCCTTATATCCCACGCTCGTTGCCTACGAGCGCATGGTTCTGACGGAAACCGGGACTTTCCTGTTTATCGCGCTCATGGTTCTGTTGTCCATTCAGATTCCGCGGGATGGCCGGCAGAACTGGCTGAAGACCGCCGGTCTCATTGTTGTTTGCTCGGTGGGCTTCTATTGGCGGCAAAACCTGCTTTCCCTGTCTTATTGGCTGGCCTTTCTTCACTTGCTCGCCTGGCGATCGTCCCTGCCAGGAAAGGCCGCCGTCCGCAGGCGCGGCCCCACGCTGGCGGTTACGCTGGTGCAATGCGTATTGATCGTTGTGCTTCCCAACGCCGCCGCTCAACTCTGGAACTCATCCACGCACAGTGCGCAACTCTTCGATTTCATGTTGGGATACGGCATCGTTAAACAGGCAGTGCCCGACCCCAAGGATCCGTTTATCGGACCGGATGAACAGGCTTACGAGAGCGCGATACAAAGTTCCCTGTTCCACGGGCACCTGTATTCCGGGATTCGCGCCAATTTAGCCGATACGCTTTCCAACCGACTCCTTTCCAGGTACTCCGGATCCCGCCGGGATTTGTTCATTCGTTTGATACGTGATTACCCTGGCCGTTACGCCGCCGCGGCGGGCCGGACTTTCCTGCTGTTCGGGGGCGCCAAAAACCTGGAGGACGAAAATCAGATTTTTCGCGATCAGATCCTTTCGCCCACCTTTGTCGGCGCGAGAATCGGAGACGGCCCTGAGCCCGTGTCGTCCCGCGACAAAGAGTACTTCGCACAGAAAACTCAGCCGTCGGCGGTCCAGGCGCTCTTGCGATTTCTGGTTCGGCTTTACGATCCAGCGTTTACCGCCGGATTTATCGTGTCCGCCGTGGGACTGGTCCTGTCCATCGCGTGGTTGGATTTCAACCTTTTCCTGTTTACCGCAACGCCATTTGTCTACCTTCTTCCCTATGTAGTCACTCTTTCGTCCGGGGATCGTTACGGGTTCCCCGTCCACGCCTTTTTCCTGGCCTCGCCTTTGGTGGTGGGCGCCGCTGTAGCAAAACGAGTGAGGGCGCGGCGGGAAAGTCTTCGGCTCCAACAGCAGCCCGTTCGTGTCCGCAGAGCAAAGTCATCATGACACGGATATCGCCTCGAGCCGGCTGGGAGTGCGGTTCCCTCTAAAGCCAACGAAAATGTCTATCCACGTTTTCACCAGCGTTACATCCAACTACATACCCAAGGCGCGAGTTCTGGCGCAAAGCGTAAAGCGGAATCTGCCGGATTCTGTTTTTCACCTTGTACTCGCCGATATGGTTCCCCTTGATTTCGACCTGAAGAATGAGCCCTTCGATTCTCTGATCCAGATCGAGAAGCTTGATATCGAAAACGCCAAACAGTGGATCTTCCAGCATTCCATCGTAGAGGCATGCACCGGGGTGAAGGGCTTCGCTCTCCGGCGGCTTTTGGCTGAGGAGGATTGCGATGCGGTTTTGTATTTTGATCCAGACATTGTAGTTCTTCGCCCTCTTCAGATGCTGCTGGAAAGCTTGGAGCATTCCGCGGTAGTGCTGACTCCGCATCTGACGGAGCCTGAGAAGAACACCGTGGCAATTGAGGATAATGAACTCTCGGCTCTGCGCCATGGCGTATACAATCTGGGCTTTCTAGGTGTCCGAGCTTGCGCCGAGGGGCATCGCTTCGCCGATTGGTGGGCTAACCGGCTGGAGCACTTCTGCTACGACGACATTCCCCGCGGCCTATTCACAGATCAGCGATGGGTGGATCTTGCCCCCGGTTATTTTGACGCGCTGAAGATCTTACGAGATCCCGGTTATAACGTGTGCACCTGGAATCTGACGCACCGGCTTGTGGCGGGAGGCATGCGCGATGGATTTACGGTGAACGGACAACCGTTGTACTTCTATCATTTTTCGGGTCTGGATAGTGGGGCCCAAAAAGCGATGCTGGACCGCTACGGATCGAAAATGCCGGCATTATACGAGTTAAGAGACTGGTATCTCGCGGAATGTGATCGAATGGGCCAGCGGCAGTTCGAGAATATGTCCTGGACTTATGAGTTCTTCGAGAATGGAGAACGCGTCACGCCGCTTCATCGCAAGCTTTATAAAGAGCGTGCAGACCTGCGGAAGGCTTTTCCGAATCCCTTCTCTACCAAAAGTGCCGGCCGCTCTTACTGCCACTGGTTTGAGGTAAACGAAGGAAATACCACAGCCGACGTTGCAGCGGGACCGATTCCCGGCATGGTGCGAAAGATGGAAGCGCCGTTGGGAAAGCAGCGCCACGCGGCGCGCGAGCTTTGCTACCGGATCTATCTTTCTGTATGCGGAGCAGAAACTGCCGTGGCGGCGGAGTTCGCCAAAAATCTGTTCAGCATAACCCACCAGAGTGCCAACCTTCACTTTGTTGGCCCCCGGAGCCAACTGGAGGTTCTGCTGCAGAGCGAAGCCCTGGCCGGTTTAGCCGCCCCGCTGGCCGTGCCCGACGGCGCCTCGCATGAGCAAGCCTTTATCGCGGTTGTCAATGAATGCCAGTGCGCATGGGATTTCATCTTCCTGACGCCGGATGTGGTCTTGCCCGATTTGTGGGATCTGCGGTTGGCGTGGTCGGCGGAACGAGTCACCGGGGTGGCCACAGTCTCTCCAATAAATGAGTCTTCTGAGTGCACTCGTATCGGAATCGCACCTGTAGAAGACCGAGTAGACCTGATAGACCGTGCCTGCTATTGGTACAGTCTCCGCAGAAATCCTGCGATCCCCCACTTTCTCACCGATTGTTGCTACGTCAGACGGGAAGCGGTCTCCGACGCCCTTGCAAGCAGGCCGAACCTGAGCACATTTGCCGACTTCGCGGAGGTCTGCCGGCGTTTCCGGTGGTCGCATGTATTGGCGGACCACGTTTACTCCGGGACGGTGAAAGACCCGGCTGAAGATTCATCCTCAGTGGCCGGGCCTATTGAGGAAGATCTGGCAAACCACGTTAACAATCTTGTCACGGGAAAAAGCCGGGTTCCGCTCAGCAGCGTGCGCCGCCATGCCAAGGGGCGCCGGCTGCATATTCTGCATAACTGGGGCGGTGGGCTGGAGCGGTGGGTCTCGGATTACTGCCATGCGGACCGCGCCCACTCCAATCTGCTCTTAAAGGCGATCGGGGGCTGGGAATCGTTCGGAATGGAATTACATCTTTATGAGAATATCGATGACCAAAGCCCTATCCGTGAGTGGGCGCTCACTCCGGGCATCAAACATACCGCTGTTACTCATTCCGGCTACCAGGCTTGCTTGGCCGAGATTGTCGACCGCTACGCGATCGACAGTATTCTAATCTCGTCGCTCATTGGGCATTCGCTCGATGCCCTGGAAACAGGCGTGCCCGCATCGCTGATCGCTCATGACTTCTACCCTTTCTGTCCAGCCTTGAACATCACCTTTGGCTCCGTTTGCCGCAGTTGCGTCGAGAGCGACCTGCGTAGTTGCACGGAAGCCAACGTCCATCATCGTTTTTTTCGCCATGGGCCGCCCGCCGACTGGCTCGAACTGCGGACGGCATTCTCGCAACGCGTCTTGCGCGGCCGTGTGCCAATTGTCGCTCCATCGCCCTCGGTTGCACGCCTCTACACTGAATTGGCTCCGGAACTAAAAGACTGCTTTGAAGTGATACCGCATGGCCTGCCGAGATTTGAAGCCGCGCCCCTTCAACTCGATTACACCACCGGGCAGCGGCTGCGGATCGTTATGCTCGGCAGTCTCGCGCCTCAAAAAGGTTTGGATTTGCTCAAGAACATTCAAGCCAGGGTGCGGTCTTTTGCAGACTTGTTTCTGGTCGGCTGCGGAGAGTATGGCCGCGAATTCGAAGGCCTGAGCCATGTGGTGGTTATTCCCCAATACGGCTGGGAGGAATTGCCGGGAGTACTGCGATCGATTCGGCCGGATCTCGGCCTTCTGCTTTCAGTTGTGCCTGAAACATTCAGCTACACATTGCACGAACTAATGAATCTGGCGATTCCTCCCGTGGCTACTCGCATCGGCAGCTTTGCCGACCGGATTGAAGATGGGGTGAACGGTTTTCTATGTGAGGCTGAACCAGCGGCGGTGGTCGCCCGGTTGGGAAAATTGAATCTCGAGCGTGGCCTGCTTGCCGCCGCTCACGAACATCTGCTCGGTTGCCGTCCACGTGACACGCAGGAAATGGTTGGGGACTATGAAAGGGTCCTGGGGCTTCCCGCGCTATCGGCGCGGGCCTACTTCAACCGGGAGCAGGAGCCAGTGACGACCAAGGGAAGCGTGGAATTTGGGTTGACCTGGCGCGCTTCAGAGGGCGATTTTGCAGAGTCTGTCAGAGGCCATGGAGCGGCCGGTGGTACTGGAAGCCAGATCGTGAGCATCGCCATTCCAGAACTCGGCGCAGGCCTATCGCAATTGCGTCTGGATATCGGACATGAAGTGAGATTCGTTGTTTTATTCCGAATACATCTGTATTCTTTGGAACAGGAATGTCTTTGGTCGTGGGATAACCGGCAAGAAAAGCCGGGCGGCAATTGGGAAAATATTTGGCCGCTGCCTGCTAATCCGGGATTGTTGTTGTACCTTATCGCGGCCGGCTCTCGCTGGCTGCTTCCCGTGGGGGAAGCCGAACTCAAAGCATTGGAGCAGGGCGGGCGGCTGGAGATTGAATTCTCCAGGCCCTCCATCGATACGCTGATCTCCGGCTTTTCTTCCTTGATCTTCAGCAACCAGACCGGGAAAATTACGCACCATCAGCGCGAGACGCTGCGGCAACTCCTCTTGTCTGACTCTACCGGCAGTCTGCCGACACGAGGCGCCAGTAGCGCGCTTCTCCTGCAGCGGCTCACGGATGCGGAAGTGCGTGTGGGGGAATTGGAGGCGTCGCTATCTTGGCGAATCACCGAGCCCCTCCGCTGGGCGGGCACTCAAGCCCTGAGGTTCTCGCGCCGGCTGCGGGACAGATGAGAAGATGCGGGATAGGTGAGAGTGTTCCTGAAGTTGTCGAGCATGGATCTTATCTCAGCCAGCGGTTTTCCTTCGCTCTCCAGAAACGTACTGCCGCCGTGTATGCGATAAGCGGTGAGGAAGCGCTGTACATACGCCGCACGGCCAGGGAGCATGGCCCGCAGTGCGAAATCCCAATCGTGCACGTAACGGTAGGGCCTAAATCCTCCGATACGGGCATGCAGGCTTTTCCGAAAAACCATATTGCTGGTGGTAATTAAGTAGTTTTCCTCAGACAATACTTCCACGAATCGCCGTTGCGATATCATACTCAGCAATTCCAGGGAGGGCCGGGATGGCGCACAACAATCCAAGGGCCCCCGCTTGGCGCCCACCAGCGCGCCGCGTTCATCCATGAATAATAAATTGCCGAACGCAAAGTCGCAGTCTTCGAACCCCGGGTCGCGAACCAAAGCTTCGAAACGGCCGGACACGAACGCGTCGTCCGAGTTGAGCACCGCGATCCACTCGCATTGGGCCGATTCCACAAGTTCATTCAGGCGGCGGTGGGCGCCGAGGTTGGCGCCGGAGGCAGGTGTCAAGTCCCGAACGCGGCCAGAGTGCGCCGCAGCCATACTGGCGGCAATCTCCTCGGATCCGTCGCTGGACCCGTCGTCCAGTAACAGAATTTCTTTCACCAGCGGACTGCGCAGGGCGGACCAGATCGCTTGCCGAACGAACTTCGCGTGATTGTAGATCGGGATCACTACGGAGAACATGGAGTTATGATTTCAACCAGATTTCGGCTGGACGGGTCTGACGCCACGCCTGGGTTTGATGCCGAAGAGGGTTCAGGCCGAAGATAGCGACATCGGGGTTCTGCTCCAGGTACTCCGAAGTATCGAACCAGGGGTTCGGGTCGCGGCCTTCAACAATCCCGGGCGCCAGATAATGTGCCAATGGATTGAGGCGCCGCTCACGCACATCGGGATTCTGTTCCAGATAAAACCTGCTATCAAAATGCGGATGCGGATAACGCCCTTCGTATGCTCCGCTCCTCAGATAGTGAACCAATGGATTTAAAGGTGAACGAGCGACGTCGGGATAGCGCCCAAGGTAATAATCGACGTCGAACAGCTCGTTCGGTTGGTTCCCCTCGCTCGCGCCGCTCACGAAGAAATGGAGCAATGGACTGGTGCGCGCCCACGCCACACCGGGATGGCTGTCTCGATAATATCGATCGTCCAAAAGTCCGCTCGCACGAACTTGCCTCCCGAACCACAGCCACTGAGCCAATCCAACCATGCGAGCCTTGGCCGGGCCTTGGCCGAAGCTGGCGAGCACTCCGGCGATTGCCTGTAAGGTTTCGACGGCGAATCGCAGGGGCGCCGTCAGCCGCCAGGACCAAGAGCGGCGCAGTGCCTGGATGGCATGCCGGTTCTCCGCGAGTTCCCTGGCAGCGCCGCGCACGAAGTCCTGCAGCCGGGCCATCGCTGTTTCCTGTTGGGCGGCGTGCAGTGTGGCCGGCACTCCCGGGATGGCGGCAGCCACCTCAGTGCACTGCTTCACGGCCCAGGCCAGTTTGTCTACCTGCCGGAATTCGCCGTAATGCGGGGCCGGCAGGAGAAGCGCGGAAGATTCCGTGGAGATCCCGTGCAGCGCCACAATTCCCCTGGGTCTTACTAATGGCGACCACAGTGAGAGATGACTGTGTAAGGTGTCGTCGTCCCCGCTGGCGTTGATGAGCAGGATGTCGATAGCATCCTTCCAACTGGTAGCTGCGTT
Organism: Bryobacterales bacterium; assembly: GCA_963747945.1. Classification (GTDB taxonomy): domain Bacteria; phylum Acidobacteriota; class Terriglobia; order Bryobacterales; family Bryobacteraceae; genus Palsa-89. The sequence continues at coordinate 437,706 of CAVVHB010000013.1, read as the reverse complement.
GTCGGGACGCCCGGCCGTTGTGCCTACGATATGTTCCAGGCGACATCGCTCGAGAAGACGATGGGAGGACCTTTCGCCGCCGATTTGCTCGAAAGCAAACAGTCGCGGCCTGGTTTTTCCACGAAGCCCGGCAGCAAGAAGCAGCGTGGTTCTTGCTCCACATGCGCCCAATTCCACAATCGCCGGGTCGTTTAAAGGCGTCCGTGCGCGCGCCAGATGAAATAACGAGGTTGCTTCGTTTTCGGTTAACCGGCCCGGAAATCGCTGGACGAGACTGATCCACTGCCAGCAATCCGGATATTTCTGTTCGAGGCTCAGCCTATATGAATTCACGAGTCCCCCGCGAGGAGTGTCGGAGAAAAATGGGTTCAGTGAATGGGTGAAGTGAGCAGTCCACCCGTCGGGCCGCGATCTTCGATCATTGGGCCGCGATCTCCATAATAGCTTGTGGCGTACGCACTCGTGCGTGCCGCATTCACACTCGTGTGAATGCCAGGTCCTTGTTCATGGTGTTCAGACGATTGTGAACACGGCACGCATGAGTGCGCGCGCCACGTGAATGCTGTCCCGAGTCTTCTGGACGGATTACGGAACGCGCGCCCGGCCGCTTGCATCCGTCACCCGAACGCCAGCACGATACAATCTGATTTGGCGTGAAAATCACTGTATCCAAGGAAAATTACCTCAAGGCCATTGCCGAGGCCGAGAGTGAGGGCGAGCCGGTAATTCCAGCCACCCTGGCGCGCTGGCTGAACGTTTCGGCGCCGGCGGTCACCATGGCCATTAAGCGTCTGAAGCGCGATGCGCTGATTCGTACGGCGCGCGATGGAACCCTTTCGCTCACTTTGGCCGGCCGCGACATCGCCAATCGCCTGCTCAACCGGCACCACCTGATCGAGCGCATGCTCACCGAGATTTTCGGCATGGAATGGTACAAGGTGCATGAGGAAGCCGAGCAACTGGAGCACGCGGTCTCGGCCGATTTCGAGCGGCGATTGCTGGAAAAGCTAGGCACCGGTGAGGCGTGCCCGCATGGGAATCGCGTTGAGGGCGATACGCCGCAGGATCGTCGCGACCGGGGCCTGCGCCCGCTGGATGAAGCGCCGGCGGAATCGGACTCCATCGTGGTGAGCGTCTTTGAACGCGACCGTCGGCTGCTGGAATACCTGCACGGCCTGGGGATTCATCCGGGCGCCGTGGTGCGCATGCTGGCGTCCAACTACGACGATACGCTGACACTGCGGATTGCAGGCCGCCCGGTGCAGCTCGGAAAAACCGCGGCCGCGAAGGTCTGGATCGAAGTAGCGCCGGTTGTTACTGAGCGAGAACCGCTGCAGGCAGGTTCTGGAAGTACTCGATAGTTTCCCTGAGGCCGTCTTCCAAGCTGACTTTGGGCTCCCAATCCAGTATTTTTTTCGCCTTGCCGATGTTCGGTTGCCGGCGCTTGGGATCGTCTTGCGGGAGCGCCTTGAATTCAAGCTGGGCAGTGGTGCCCGTGAGCCGGCGAATGCGCTCGGCGAACTCCAGAATGGTCAGCTCTTGCGGATTGCCGAGGTTCACCGGGTAGCGCTCGTCGGAGAGCGTCAGGCGATAGAGCCCGTCCACCAGATCGCGAACGTAGCAGAAGCTGCGCGTTTGGGTGCCGTCGCCGAACACCGTCATCGGTTCGCCGTGCAGAGCCTGATCGATGAACGCGGGCACCACGCGGCCGTCCTTCAATTGCATGCGCGGGCCGTAGGTATTGAAGATGCGCGCGATGGTGGTGCGAACGCCGTGCACGCGATGGTAAGCCATGGTCACAGCTTCGGCGTAGCGCTTGCTTTCGTCATAGCAGGAGCGCACGCCCACTGGATTCACGTTGCCCCAATAGGTTTCCACCTGCGGATGCACCAGCGGATCGCCGTAGCACTCCGATGTCGAAGTGACCATGAACCGCGCCGCATGCCGCCGGGCGATCTCCAGCATATTGCGGGTTCCCGTGGAACCGACGTCCAGAGTCTCGATGGGATGTTCGAAGTAATCCTTGGGGCTGGCGAGCGATGCCAGATGCAGCACGCCGTCCACCGGCCCTTCCGGCTCAAACGGCTGGCATACATCCCATTTCCGAAACTCAAACGCCGGATTGCCCTTCAGGTGCTCTAGATTGCGAGCATCTCCGGTCATGAAGTTGTCGTAGCCGACCACCTGATGCCCGCGGGCAATCAATAGGTCACTGAGGTGCGAGCCGATGAAACCAGCGGCTCCGGACATTATGAAGCGCAAGCACTCCCCCTTAATTTAACTATCGTAGCCTAGGGCCGCCGCCTTTAGGCCGTGCTTACAGAACCACGACCGTAAGGGAGTGTGCCCCGCATCCCAGGGAGCCGGTTTCCCTGCGCTACACTCGCAGTTGGTGCCCCAACTGACCTGGCCGGAGTCGGCCCTATTCCTCGCTCTTCTGGCAGCTTCCGTTTTGGGTTTTTGGGCGCGATTTGGCAAGGTATGGCGGATTGTGCGGCAGTCGAAGAAAGACGCCGATTTTCACCTCCAGCCCGTGGGGAGCCGCGTTCGCGACTTCATTTGGGAAGTGATGCTGCAAGGGAAAGTGATTTCCCAGCGGCCGTTACCGGGGCTCGCTCATGCGCTCGTATTTTGGGGATTTTGCGTATTCGCGCTGGTCACCCTCAACCATTTCGCCGAAGGTGTCAGGCTCGGTTTTCTCGATCACGCCGGCTTCTTCGGGTCGCTCTATTTCGATGTTGCCGCGGTCTTCGCAATCGGGGTTGCCGTTGGGATCGCCGGATTGGCCTTTCGAAGATATGTAATCCGTCCCCAATGGCTGGGGCCGCTAATGCCCGAGTCGGGAATCATCGCGCTGCTGATCTTCTTGCTCATGGTTACCTACCTGGCAACCTTCGTTGATACTTGGGAATCGAGCCGTCTGCTGTGGTGGGCGCACACGCTTACGATTCTCGTCTTCCTGCCGTTGGTCCCGCACACCAAACATCTGCACCTGCTGCTGAGCCCGCTAACGGTCTTCTTGAAGCGCGATACTTTCAGCAAGATTCCGCCACTGGTGGGTGACGAAGACTTCGGCCTGGATACCGGCAAGGACATCACGGAGCTGATCTCGCTGCAAGCCTTCACGTGCGTCGAGTGCGGGCGCTGTTCCGAGCATTGTCCCGCCACCAACACGGGAAAGATCTTAAACCCCAAGGAAATCGCACTCGGTGTTCGCGGGTATCTCAACGAATTTGGCCCTGCCAGCGAAGAGCCGCTGCTTGGTGTGCACCTCTCACAGGAAGCCGTGTTCCAATGCACCACCTGCGGGGCCTGCGAGTTTCAGTGCCCGGTTGGAGTGCAGCATCTGCCGATGATTATCGGGCTCAGGCGTGGCGCGGTGAACACGGGCAAATGGGAGGACGATTATGGCACCAAGCTGTTCCTTAATCTGGAACGGAACGGCAATTCGCTCGGCTTCTCTTCGAGCGAACGAGACAAATTCATCCAGAAGCAGGAGCTGCCCATCTTCGATGGCACGCAGGACTACTGCCTGTGGCTTGGCTGCATGGGCGCGTACGATCCGCAGGGCAGGGAAATCATCGCGGCTCTGGTTCGCGTTTTCCGGGGATTGAACGCCAGCTTCGGCGTTCTGCGCAAAGAAAAGTGTACGGGCGACCCGGCGCGGCGATTGGGTAACGATCTCGCCTTCGGCCAGCTTGCGGAAAGTAATCTGGACACGCTGCGTGAGGCCAAGGTAAAGCGCATCGTTTCCATCTGCCCGCATTGCGTGCGAACCATCAGTACGGATTGGGCCGAGTACGGCGCCGCCCCGCCGATCGAACACCACAGCGAGTTTCTGGCGCGGCATCTGGACCAGTTGCCGGAGCGAACGGGCGCGGGCGAAAAGATCGTGTATCACGATCCGTGCTATCTGGGCCGCTATCGCGGCGTGTACGATGCGCCGCGCGATGTGGTCAGTAAGTTCGGAACGCTCACCGATCCGCCGCGGGCGCGCGAGCGATCGTTCTGTTGCGGCGCAGGTGGCGGGCTGGCGTTTCTGGGAGAAGAGAAGGGCAAGCGGATCAGCGTGGAGCGCGCCGAGGAATTGGTGGCCACCGGCGCCAGCGTGGTGGCTGCGGCGTGCCCTTTCTGCAACACGATGTTTCGCGACGCGCTGGCGGGAGTTTCCTCGTCGCCGCCCCAGCTGCTGGATATCGCACAAATCGCGGCGGCTTCTTTCGCGCCAAAGGGAACGGAATCTCAGTGACGCCAAGTGATTCGTGCAATGCTACAATCGAAAAGTTGGCGCTGGTGAATGTTACGAAGCGCCGGCGTCCTCGAAGCGATTCCCGAATCGGGCGCGTAGCTCAATTGGCAGAGCAAGTGACTCTTAATCACTAGGTTGTAGGTTCGATTCCTACCGCGCTCACCACCCGAATCGAGCACTTGCAGACCGCTGAACCGTTGTTGGTTGGCATGTTCTTCGGGCCAACCCAGGCCGACAAATTAAGGTGCCCTACGCCAAGGTTGTCTTCGACTTGTCGGCGCATGGAGCGTGTCCACATTCACACTCGATATCCGGAGTGCCGGCCTGGCCCTCGCAGAAGGTGCTGCAATACTTGTGCGGCGTGACGCACTCGCAGCTCGGATGAGCGCACTTCTTTGCTTCAGACATTGCGAATCTCCTTCAGTGTTTTGACCGCTGACGGGCCAAACCTTCTCTGCTCTTCTACCACGAAAGCCCGTTTGACTGCTGGCCCCTCCATTGATCGGCTACCTGCGGGACCGTAGGGAGGAGCGGGCGATCACTTCGCCGCGTCCACCTCGCTCGCTCCGTACAGCGATGAGTTCTTTGGGATGGGTTCATTCCAGAGATAGAAGCCGAACCAGTCCCGGTTCGCTTCGAGCAGCGCCCGTTGGGATTTCGGCTTGTCAACTCCGTGGCCGAATCCTTTGTATAGAATCAGCCGGGTCGCCACACCCTGATCCTGCAATCCGCGATAAAGCTCAAAGCTGTCCGGCACTGGCACGCGTTTATCGTTACTGCCCTGCTGAATTAGCGTGGGCGTCTTGGCTTGCTTGATGGTGGTGATCGGCGAAGTCTTCGCGTACACCCCCGGATCGTCCCAGGGCGTACCCTGCAGATACTGTCGCGTGAATGGCGTGATGTCCGTATTCACGTAGTACGTCATCCAGTCGCTGATTCCGGCTCCCACAGAAATTGCTTTGAAGCGGTCCGTGTGGGTGGTCAGGAACGCCGAGATGTAGCCACCCTCCGACCAGCCCATGGATCCCATGCGGCCCGTATCTACTATGCCCTTCGCGATTATCGAATCCACTCCGCTCATTACATCCCACATGTCGCCCACCCCCAGATTACGCACGTTCAGTGCGCGGAAGGCCGCCCCATAACCCGCGCTGCCGCGGTAGTTCGGCTCCAGCACCAGCGCTCCTTTGGAGAGAAAAATCTGCACCGGATAGGCGTACTCGAAGGGCGATAGCGTGGGAAGCGAAGTGCCGGTGGGGCCGCCGTGAATCTTGACCAGAAGCGGATACTTTTTCGTTGCATCGAAACCGGCCGGCTTGTGCAGAATACCCTCGATCGTCGCTCCGTCCTGGCTCTTCCAGGAAACCACCTCCACGGTGCCCAGCTCCCAATCCTTCACCTGGGCGGTTGTATCAGTGAGTTTTCTCGGCGCGAAGCGGGAAACCGGCGACACATACAATTCCTCCATGTGTGTGGCATCGGGCGCCAGGAAAGCGACGGTCTGGTAGTCCCTGGTAAACGAGCCGTCCTCGACGATGAGGGTGTCCGGCGAACTAACCCGCTGAATCTTTCGCGACGTCGGATTCACATGAAACAAATGGATGCTGGTCTTCTGTTGAGCGGAGAAATACAAACCGCCAGGTCCCCAATCCAACAGGTGCGGATCTTCATCAAAGCCGGCGGTCAGGTCGATTATTTCGGCAGGCGTTGTGGCCGGCTTGGCGGCCACCGTTGCCAGATCCACCACTGCGATGTGGCCGTTTGCGTAGTAGTAATGCGGCTGCGCGAGCGCGGTGGAGAACGCCAGCTGTGTTCCATCCGGCGAAAAAACCGGCGATTCATCCGGTCCAGGCAGGGCTATTATTTTGGCCACCGCGTTATTCTGTTTTAGGTCCAGCAGATATATGTCCTGGTCGCCGCTAAACGCCAACAGCGGATTGCTCGAAGCGCTAAATGCAATCTTGGTCGAATCCGGCGACCAGTTAAACGAGCCAATATTCATCGAGGCATCCGACGTAAGTTGTTTCGCCTCCGCAGGAAGACAACTCCGCGCCGCTGCCGTGGCGTCCACCAGCCACAACTGGTGTTGCTCATAGTCCTTTTCGAAGACCTCATACTCGGCATACTTTTCCTTGCGATCCTTGGCGGCTTTTGTTGCCGGCGGGTCGGCGGTGAAAGCGATCCATCGGCTGTCTTTCGACCAGTGAAAGTGTTCGACATCGGTCTCAGACTTGGTCAATTGCCAGGCCTCTCCGCCCTCCGGCGAGATCACCCAGATCTGATGCTGTCTGGGTTTCTGGTCGCTGTGACCGGTTTCCTTGCCCTCCTCCTTCTTCGGTTCCCGCTGGTCTTTTTCCTTGTCCTGGCTGCGGGCCTGCGCCGTTTTTTCATCCTTCTTTTCCACGGCAAGCGGTTCGATCGCGGTGGACTCGCGCTCGGTGACAAATGCCAACCAGCGCCCATCTGGCGACCATTCCGCCTGGCCGGCCGATTTCTTTCCCCTGGTTAACTGAAAGCTTGTGCCGGACGCCACGTTTATCAGCCACAACTGCGACACGTACGCATCGTCCTTCCAGTTCGTCTCCCGCATTTGGTAAACGACAAAGCGGCCATCCGGAGAAATCTTCGGCGCGCTGATGGTCTTCAGGCTGAGCATCTCATCCAGCGTCGGGGTGTGCTTCACCTGCCCGCACAATAGCGCGGGAAGAATCAAGAAAAGCACCGCATCTGGCCCATGTTTCATGCCGGCCTCCCAGGTTTCAGAATGATCCAATTGTCCCACCAAGTCGCAACGGCTGGCCGCCAGCCAATCCGCGTGGAGCGACACATGGTGGTTCCATCAAACCGTTGTGGTGCTTTTCAACGTGTCGTCTTTCTCTAATGTTCAACGCTTTCAAGAATCTAGCACTGGCCATCCGCATGCCTTTGAGAGAGGTGTGGTTTGGAGGTAGTTATGAAAAGCAGATTTTTGAACTTGGTTGGAAGGGTACTCGCTCCGGCGGCTCTCTTAGGTGCGATGGCGTTTAGTCCGGTAGCGGCGCTCGCTGCTGGTCGCGGAGGCGGGCATGCGGGAGGAGGACACGCAGGGGGATTTGGCGGAGGCCACTCCTATTCCGCCCCGAGCCGCGGCAACGCTGGCGGTGGCCGGGCATTCTCGGCTCCGGCGCGTGGAAACTTCAGCGGAAACGTCAATCGAGGGAACGGCTATAGCGGCGGTCGCGCCTACGCCGGTCGTGGATATTACGGCGGCCGCGGGTATTACGGTGGCGGCGGATATTATGGCCCCGGCTTTGGATTCGGTGTCGGCGTTTACCCGTCTTACGGATATGCCGCTCCAGTCTGCAATCCCGCCGGGTTCTATGATGCCAATGGCGTGTGGCAATATTATCCGGGTTGCGCTGTGCCGTACGGATATTAAGCTCGATGGTCGGGGCGGATTCCCTACGGCATCATGCCCGGCATTATTCCCAACCGGGCCCCATACCGTAGGGGATCTGGACGCCGATGGCTTCCACTTCCCGAATATTTCCGTTGACAATTTTGAATACTTCCGCCATCGGCATGGTAACCGGCATGCCCACGAAATAGGGCGCGGGGCGCGTGGAGCCGTCCTTCATGGTGATCTGGGTGAGCCCCTTGTGCTGGAACATATATACGCCGAAGGTCAGCCCCTTCTCTTCGTCAACCACCAGGACGCGCCGCGGTTTGATCGCTGTGATCACCTGAAAGACGCCCGAGTTCATGCCGTCGGCGCAGCGTTGTGTCCGGCCACCGGGGGCAGCGCCTGGTAATGGCGGTCCAGCCGTGCGCATTCCGTTCTCCAGGCGATTGCAGTTGTCGTCAAACGGCGCTACTGTGCCGCTGGATTGCTCGATCGCGTCGAAGTACAGGTTGCTGATCTTGATGAGGTCGGCTCGCGGGCGGCGCTCGGCAGCGGTTAACGTTTCGAGCAGTGCCGGCCTCGGCGTGTGCAGATTCGTCATGTTGCGCTCATTCACGTTGCGAACTACTACCGCTTCGGCTTCGGTGATCAGGCGATTGGCCACCTTGATGCGCAATGCCAGTAGCGTGTTGCGGGGCGCTTGACCGGGCGGCATGTGCTCCGTCACCACGCCGATGAAGGCAGCGGCGCTGCCTTGCGGATCGATCAGCTCAAACTTGTAGTCGGTCAAGCCGGCGGCGGTGAACCAGAGGCCTTCATTCAACGGCAGCCGTGCTGCGTTCTCGGTGTATTTGATATTGGCCGCTACGGGGGCCTTGGTCGCGTCGTTGGCAGCCATCGCGTTCAGGTACCGATCCAGGACTCCGGTCAAGCAAGCGCGATCGCACGTGTCCTGCGCGGCCGCCATGCCCGAGAAAATCAAGAATGCGGCTAGTGTTTTTCGCATCTGCTCAAGTATAGTAAGCAAAATGAAGTTCGCGCTTCTTCTTCTCGTTGCCCTCGGCTTGTTCGCCCAGGGCTCCTTGGCTCAGAGCTTTGATCTGATTATCCGTAACGGGCATGTCATCGACGGCACCGGCTCGCCCTGGTACGCGGCCGATATCGCCATTCGCGACGGCCACATCGCGGCTATCGGCCATCTCGACTCAGCCACTGCCAAGCAGACCATCGACGCGGCCGGTATGGTAGTGGCTCCGGGTTTTATCGACATGCTGGGCCAGTCCGAACAATCGATCCTCGTCAATCCGCACCTCCCGTCGAAAATTTATCAGGGCATCACGACCGAGATTACCGGCGAAGGCGGATCGGCCGCGCCGCTGACGGACGCCATTCGCAAGGCCGATCACGCCGCCTACGAACACTACAAGATCGACCCGACGTGGAACACCTTCCGCGAGTTTTTCGCACGCCTGGAGAAACAGGGCATGGGCATTAACATGGCAAGTTACGTGGGAGCGACGCAGGTACGCAGGGCGATCATCGGCGATGCCGATCGCGCGCCCACGCCCGGGGAGCTCGAGCAGATGAAAGCGCTGGTGCGCGATGCGATGCACGACGGGGCGGTGGGTGTATCCACGGCGCTGCAATACGCGCCCGCGCCCTACGCCACCACCGAAGAACTGATCGCTCTGGCGGCGGAGGGCGCCAAGTTGGGCGGAATCTATGCCTCGCACATGCGCAGCGAAGGCGATGCCATCATTCCGGCCATCGATGAAGCGATCCGGATTGGCCGTGAAGCTCATGTGCCGGTCGAAATCTGGCATCTGAAAGCGGCCGGCCGCCAGAATTGGGGGCGCATGCCCGAGATTGTCGCGCACATCGATGAAGCGCGCCGTTCGGGCGTCGAAATCGCCGCCAACACCTACGCGTACACTGCCTGGTTCAACAGTTTCTCGGCATTCATTCCGCCCTGGGCGCACGACGGCGGCGACGCCAAACTCATCGAGCGCCTGAAAGATCCTGCCATGCGCGCCCGCATCCGTAAAGACATGCAAACGCCCAGCACCACGTGGGACAACGAATGGGACGAGATCACGGGCCCCGAGTCCATCTTGATCAGCGTCGTCCAGAACCCGAAGCTGCTGCCTTTGCAAGGCAAGACCATCGCGGAGATCGCAAAGCTCTGGAACAAAGATCCCTTCGACACCGTATTCGACTTCCTGATCGAAGACAACGCGGCCACCAATGTCGCCGTCTTCGGCATGTCTGAACCCGATGTCCGTCTGGCGCTGCAGCAACCGTGGACCAGCGTGTGCAACGATTCCCAGGGCACGGCGCCCGATGGCTTACTCGGCCAGGAGCATCCGCATCCGCGCGCCTACGGAACATTCCCGCACATCCTGCGGAAGTACGTTCGAGAAGACGGTGCGCTCACGCTGCCCGACGCCATCCGGAAATTCAGCGCGCTGCCTGCCTCGGATCTGCGGCTCGCCGACCGGGGAGTGATCAAAGCCGGCATGTGGGCGGACATCGTCGTCTTCAATCCAGATACCATCACGGACCTCGCCACTTTCGAAAAGCCCAATCAACTTTCCGAAGGCATGCAGTTCGTGCTGGTGAACGGCGTCCCGGTGATTGAACACGGGAGCATGACGAACGCGTTGCCGGGTAAAGTGGTCCGTGGGCCGGCGTGGAAACGGTGAGTTGATATGCATCGCAGCACAAATCGCATTCTGACCACTCACTGCGGCAGCCTGCCGCGTCCTACAGACCTGCTGGATTTGATGAAGGCGAAAATCAACGGGCAGGCTTATGATGCCGAGGCGTATGCCGCGCGGGTTCGGAGCGCGGTGGCCGAGATGGTCCGCCAGCAAGTGGACTGCGGCATCGATATTCCGACCGACGGCGAGCAAAGCAAGCCGGGTTTCTTTGCGTATGTCAGCGAGCGGCTGGCGGGTTTCGAACCCAGGCCCGGTCCTCGGCCTGCGATGTTTCAGACCGAGGTGGAGGCTTTCCCGGAGTACTACAAACAGTACTTCAGCACTGCGATGTTGGGCGTCACCCTCGCGCCGCTGATTCCGTTTGTGTGTACGGGGCCGGTCTCCTATCGGGGACAGGAGGCAGTGGGCCGGGACATCGAAAATCTCAAAGCCGCTCTCAAGGGGCTGGAGCCCGCCGACGTTTTTATGCCGGCGGTAGCGCCGAGCGGGGTGGGAAAGAACGAATATTACGCCACCGACCGAGAATATATGCACGCTGTGGCGGAGGCGCTGAGCAGCGAGTACCGGGCGATTGTCGATGCCGGCTTTCTGCTGCAAATCGACGATCCGTTCCTCACCGAACTCTACAGCTTCTCGTCCATGAGCGCAGCTGCGAAGCGGGACACAGCCGAGAACTATGTCGACGCGGTGAACCACGGTCTGCGCGGCATACCACCAGAAAAGGTCCGCTTCCACACCTGCTACGGGATCAACGAAGGGCCGCGCGTGCACGATGCGCCGCTGAAAGATATGCTGCCGGTTATTCTGAAAGTGAATGCGGGCGCTTACTCGTTCGAGGCTGCGAATGCGCGCCACGAGCACGAGTACCATGTCTGGGAGAACGTGAAGCTGCCGGACGGCAAGGTGATCATCCCGGGCGTGGTCACTCACGCGAGCAACATTGTGGAACATCCGGAGCTGATCGCCGAGCGCATCGTGCGCTTTGCGCGGTTGGTAGGACGCGAGAACGTAATCGCCGGGACCGATTGCGGATTCTCGTCTCAGGCGACATATAGTCCCGAGATCCATCCGACAGTGATGTGGGCCAAATTCCGGGCCATGGCGGAAGGCGCGCGGCTGGCGACCGCGCAGCTCTGGTAGCGCCCGTAGAACCAGCGGCACTCCCTTACGGTCGTGGTTCAGAGCCGGGGGTTTGCCTGCACTTGCCAGATCTCGGACGAAAGGAATCGGGTCAGCGCCATCGCTGCACTCCCTTAGGTCGTGGTTCAGAACCGGGGGCACTCCCTTACGGTCGTGGTTCAGAACCAGCGGCACTCCCTTACGGTCGTGGTTCAGAACCGGGGGCACTCCCTTACGGTCGTGGTTCAGAACCAGCGGCACTCCCTTACGGTCGTGGTTCAGAACCGGGGGCACTCCCTTACGGTCGTGGTTCAGAACCGGGGGCACTCCCTTACGGTCGTGGTTCAGAACCGGTGGCACTCCCTTACGGTCGTGGTTCAGAATGGGAAGAAGTTTCCCTGATGAACGACGCCACGTCGTCATGGAAATGCTTCAGCACGCCTTCGTTTACATAAACCATGTGCCCGGCCTCGTAATAGTGGTAGCTGATGTTGGCTTGCAGATTATCGGGCACGGGAAGATGATGCATTTCGTAAATGCCTTCGAAGAAAGGTGTCGCCAGGTCGTAGTAGCCGCCGGTTAACAGCACCTTCATCTTCGGGTTGGCTTTCATCGCGGTGGCCAGGTCGGGCATCACGTTCGTGCCGCTGGATGACGCCGCCGCCGGCGGCCCCCCGGGAGACTGATGCCGCTGGTCCCACTGCAGGAACAATGGGTCGTCTGCGTAGATGGTCGGCTTATACGTCTGGTTTTCGCCGTACTTCAACTCGGTGCGCATGTAGTAATTGATGGCGCTCGTATATGCCGACGAGACTGCGTTGCTCTGCGGATCGTATTCCGCCTCCTCGCTCAGGCGATTGTAGTCGGGTCCCTGATAACGGGTGTCCAGGCGCCCTGTAGTGATGCCATTCTCATCCTGAAGTGTTTTCGAAAACGCGCCGCCGCTCACGCGGAGATCCGCTTTCAGCAGGTACGCCACCGACAGGCCGGTGTACTGGTGCAGCTTCTCGGCCACAGCCTGCTTCCGCGCCTCCGTGAGTTCCGATCCCTCCAAAAGCGCCGACATGTACTCACCCGTCGCAAATTTCTCCACCGTCTTGAGAAAGGCTTCGAGCGACGCCGGCTGTTGAGGCAGCTTGTGATGGTAGAAGGCGCTGGCGGCATAGGTGGGAAGCGCCAGGGCGTAAGGCTGGTCCACACCCGGATTCCAACGGGGCCCGTCCACGCTGTTGTCAAAGCTCAGGATCGCCGACAAGAGCACAATCCCGTTCAGATCGACATTGTGAAGCATGGCACTCAGCACCGCGCTGCGCGGAGTTCCATAGCTCTCGCCAAACAGATATTTGGGCGAATTCCAACGATCGAATTTCGTTAAGAACCGCCGGATAAAACGCTCAAAGGCATGCGCGTCCTGGTCGGTTCCCCAAAAAGCCTTCTCTTTGTCCTTGCCCATGATCCGGCTGAATCCGGTTCCGGGAGCGTCGATGAACACCAGATCGCTTGCATCCAGCAAGCTATATTCGTTGCCCGCAATGTTGTAAGGGGCTCCCGGGACATGCTGGACATCAGTGGTCATCACGCGGCGCGGTCCGAAGGCCCCCATATGGAGCCACATGGTGGACGACCCGGGGCCGCCGTTATAGAGAAAAATAAGCGGCCGCGTCTCGGACGGAGCGCCCTTCTTGAAATAGGCGACGTAGAACATTCGTGCGGTCGGCGGAGCCTCCTCCGGCTTGGCCGGATCCAGCGGCTTCTCGCCCGTATCCGGCAGAAGCCTTCCGTCCAGTCCCAACGTTGCATCCTGCACATCCGTCGCGCCAACGGTGAGCGTTCCGGCTACCGCGCGATAGGCGATGGCCTGGCCACCAACGGTCACAGACCCTTCGGTGGTGGAGTCCGGCTGAAGAGGAGTTGGCGGAGGCGATGGAGGCGCCGGCGTCGCAGTGACGGTTACTTTCGTTTCCGTTTTGTCCTGGTTCTGGGCGCACAGCACCAGACCGCAAAAAATCACGACCGCACCACTTCTGAGGAACACGCGCAAAACGGAGTGCGGCGCGGGCAAGTTCCTGGTCCGTTTCGTGGTGCGCGCCGCACCCTTTGCGCTTACTAACTGGCGCAAGAACCCGTTCATCAATCCCATCCTTTTACGCGAAATTGTTAATCAATGGTACTTCAATCGGAAGCCGTGGCGGGCGATATTTCCGTAGTCGATTGGTGTGGAGGGATGCTTGTTGCGCTGGTTCCTAGAAGCTGGGCCGATCACGTTCTCAATGTGCGGCTCCCGTGCGGGGCGGGTTCGCTGGGAAGCTGGGGCGGGGGGCATAATAGGCTGGGTTCACAAGAATGAGATGTTGTGCGTGGCTCTCAATTTGTTCCTTTGAAAAAACGAAGCCAGCTTCCTTAGAAAAAACGGAGGGGTCCCAGGGAAGTCCTTTGCGCTGATGGCGTATGAGGATTTCGGCCACTTCGTTCAGATGGCGGCGCTCCAGGCGGTGACGGTCGTCCTGCATCTCCCGCAGTTGCTCGACGGCTTTTTGGAACTGGCGGGACAGGCGCGAGCCGTGCAGGCCAAGGCGGGCGAGGAGCGTGATTTGGTTTTGGGGGTCGGAGGGTTGGGTGAGCAGTTCGGCTTCGAGGAATGGGATGCGGTTGAGGCGCCAGGAAGTGTTGGCGATTTCGTGGACGAGTTGAGTTTCGGTGGCGTTGGCTGGGGCGTACTCATCGAGAAATTGCTGGATATGGAGTTTATAGGCTTCGGGGTCCTCGGTAGGCAGGACGGCGGTGCGGGCAGTGAGACCGTGGCTGAGAGCGTTCTGCGACGAGCGCTGCTTGCCGGCGTCGCTGCGCGGGCCGGTGGAGTGCTGGGAGTTGGCGCGGTTCGTAGCCGCACGTTTTGCTGTGTCGGGCTGGGGACACGCGCTTCTGCGGGCTAGCCAGCGCTGGACGGGATCATCCGTTGTTGTTGGTGTTGCTGGAGCTTGGGCTGCTGTTGCCATTTTTACACCTCGGTCACTGATAGCACGGGCCGGGGATGCAGGTGATAGAGGGAGGGGAGAGCTTGTTGAAGGGGAAATAGAAAGAGCGGGCGGAAGTTTGTGAATGCCGCCGACGAGCCCGGTAGTTAATCGGAACTTCGGGTGTTGGGGGAGCTTCGTGACGGCGGCATCACAGGACTAATCCGCGCCCACAGTCCATCTGGCGAGTGCGTCCTGATCGACCTCCGACGGATAGTGCTGCCAATATGCGACCCCGTCGATTGCCGCTTTGTGTTTGTCCGGATTATTCGGGAACCATTTCAATAACCGCCCGTTGGCGTCTTCGCGGGGGAGACCCTTATTGCAGTTGCGAGCATTCTGAACTCCTGCGAAGTCGCACCATTGAGGTCAGCGTCTGACAGTGCCTCGATGAGTCCCTCCATTGAGAAGATGCTGAGACGCGGACTGCCAGCGGGCTATGCGACATCGGACTCCTTGAACCTCCGCCTCGCACCGTGGCGGAGGTGGAGTACTTCAACTTGCTTCTGTTTTACCAACACGCGATAAATCGCGCGATCAACGTGAGGCTTATTACCGTAGAGCAAATGCCTGAGCTTATCGCTCTCGGGGGTCACGGGGCATCGGTTCGGATGTTCTTCCAGGCTAAGGATGGCTTCTTTGATCCCGCAGTACCACTTCAGCGCCGCGTCGGAGTTGTCAGCGTTGATTTGCAGGTAAAGCCGGCCGAGATCACGCTGCGCACGGGTGGTGATATTAACGAGGTAAGCCATGCTCGGCTTCGAAATCCGAGAAAAACTCCCTTGCCGGGCGAACCTTCCTGTATTTAACGTCTTCGAGTCCCTGGCGAATGCCTTCCTCCGCGCTGGCGCTCGCGGCAATATCGAGGAGCCGCTGATACGCCTCGGCGTCCTGCACGATGGCTGCTGCCTTGCCCTTGACTGTGAGCACCACCGGGCGCTTGGTTCTTTTAAGCTGCTTCATAAAGTCGCCAGACCGGCGGCGGAAGGTCGTCAGCGATTGGATGTCGCTTGTAATATCAAGCATGAGAAACGCTCCTGATCTTAGGCACCTTTTAAGGTGCTATTAGGATAGCGCGTCGGTGTGAGCTTCGAAAGGCCCGTCGCGCGGACGGCTCATACGTCCTAACCGGCGACCGAACCGACTCGGCTACCAGCGCGTTTCAGCGGAAGCCTTCGCAGCGCCAAAACGGAGGAACGGCCGTTTTTCCGTCACGTTCACCGGATCGGCCGTGACTTTGGACCGTTGCAGGGACTGGCGAATCAGGGCTTAGGAAGCGCTGCGCACGATACACCGAATAGAAGGCGCGGGCAGCTCACACGATGATGCGCAGTAGGCGTTTCGTCCGAATCTCCCATATTGTCTCACCCAACAGGCTATCCTCCGAAAGGACTTTCCATGCGTCCGTTACCCCCGCCAGTAGGTCTACGTCATCGGGGCGGCGAACGAGTACTTCAGCGGCACATTGAATGATGCTCAGAATGCTATTGATGAAGGCCCGCTCAGTTACTTCTTTGACAGCCGTGTCTTTTGCTTGTGCTTCCGTGAACAGCTTACGGTGCAGGGACCGTGGGTCGAGCAGACCTTTCAATAGATTCGAATGGGGCAGCCCATGCGTAAATGATGATAGTTCGGCATATTCCGGATAAAGCCGCTCAAGCATTCTGCGGCGATCTCCGGCTGCGATTTTCGTAATCGTCCCTGCAGGTGTCGGGAACGACGCGATCTTTTGACGTGTCATGCCCGCCGGAAGTGGCGTGCCGAGTTGCTCATTGTCGAGGGTCAACCGCTCGGCCTCCGTAATGCCGCAAAGTCGTCTGCCCTCCTAAAGGAATTTTGGGGCAAGTACGTTCGAGAATTCATCAAACCGCGAGAGCGCCTTCGTTTCCTCCTTCTGCAGAAGCATAGCGACGTATTGCTTTTTCCAGCCGTCCTTTACATAGTCTTCGATGATCACCCCGACTGAACTTCCTTTTTTCTATTCCACGACCGTCAACACGCCGCCGCTTGGCGAGTGCACGCCACAGGCCAGACATTTCAATTGCCGACACGTCATAGGTCTCTTATGGTTATGCCCTCGAAATGAGGCGCGGCGTAACGCTTGCTTCTAAACTAGGACCTGGCGCCCATCCCGCCTTGGCGCTCGCGCAAGCGGGTGATCTGTGCCACGTGGTGCAGCCCATGCCAGGCATACAGCGCAGCCAGTTGATCCATCGACACCGGACCGCGCACCGGATGCACAAAAGTCCGCTCCCACTCAGGTTCGCTTAACGATTCAAAAGCCATCACCCAGCGCTCATGCAGCGCGGCCAGAAGTTGCAGCGAAGGCTCCACGGGACCAGAGCGGGCGTCGGCCAGTTCCGCCCATGAGGCCTGTAAATATCCCTTGATTAAGGGCGCGTCCTCCGTCAGTGCGAGTTTAAATCGAACATAGGAATTCATATGATCGTCGGCGTAATGGTGGACAACCTGCCGGACGGTCCAGCCGCCTTCGCGGTAGGGGACATCCAGTTGCTCCGGGCTCAAGCCGGCGATCGCGTCGCGAAGTTTAGAAGGCGTTGCCGCGACGATTCGAAGCGATGTCGATCGGCTGTCCACAGCGGGCTTGGCCGCCCACTCGAAGCGGCCAATGGGATATCGCAGATCTTCCATGTCTAATTCACCTCAGCGCTGAGTAGAGTGCCTGTTTCCATTTCGGCGCGTCGATGGCCCAATAGACTTTCGCTTTTGGACCACGGTTCAGAACCGGCTCCCACGTCGTGCGATTTCTCTCGTTGGCCGCGACGCCGAGGCGATCCACCACCGTCATGCCGCGCGTGAGTTCAGTCGCGGTCTCAATCTCGACGTAGTTCTGGCTCATTTCAGTGCCGATGGAGGGATCGAGCGCGATGGACATAGCTACCGGGTCCGGCAGCGAAATACCGTCCTCACCCGTTTGCGCCCGGAACGCTGTTCGAGCGGTGCTGTTGCACTCTACCGCGAAGTGGGCAAGGTCTGTGCCCAAATTATTGATGTGCTCAATGTCTGCCGGCGCCAGGACTGACGCTCCGCGGCATAGCTGCCAGCCGACCATCTCAATGGGCAAGCCACTGTGGAAGACTATGCGAGCGGCTTCGGGATCAACCCACATATTGTATTCGGCGGCCGGGGTGACGTTCCCCTCGCAACACGGCGCTCCGCCCATAATCACGCAGCGGCCGACATGGTCCACGAAATCCGGCGCCTGGGCCAATGCGAGCGCAATATTCGTCAGAGGGCCGAGGGTGACCAGCAGAAGCCCTGGATTGCTTCGCGCGGTGGAGATGATGGCTTCGACAGCATGCTGCTTCTCTGCGCTGCGGCGCGGGGGCGGATAGCCGTGATCTCCTAATCCGTCGTTGCCGTGAAACCATTCGGCCGTGCTGAGGCGGCGGACCAACGGCTTCTCGGCTCCCTGGTAAACCGGTACGTTAATACCACAGAGTTCGGCAGTGTACAGCGCATTCCGGGTGGCCTGCCGGACGCCGACGTTGCCGGCCACGGTGGAGATTGCAATCACTCGAACGCGGTCCGAACGCAACGCCATAATCAACGCCACGGCATCGTCCGATGCGGTATCGGTGTCGATCAGAATCGCCTGCGCCACGCCTCACAAGAATAGCAAGCCAGCCGGGCCACCCCTTTTGCAGACGGGCATGCGTTACGTGGATCTAGAAGACCCTCGACGAGAGGTTCGTCATTCGTTGTTGGTTGGCGACAGGAGCCTCTGCAAGTTCCGTTCGAGCAATTTCCGATCTTTGTCGCTAATGCCGGGAGTGTCGAGAATTTGTTTTAGACGTGCCACCAGGCGCGCGTCCGTGTCGTTCATCGGCTGCCCCGGGAGGGTGTTGTTTTTGGTCGGAATGTTCGCCTGATGTTGGTCCACGGCAGCTTAGTCTACCACTGGGAAAGCGACTTGTTTAAAGGACTCCATCTGAGAGTATTCTTTAGACATGTGGACCCGTTTGGCCCTGCTTCTCAGTATGGCTGTTGCGGTCCAGGGCCAAGACGACCCGAAAGAGCTGCTCATTCGAGTCAGCCAAAGTCCTGGTTCCTGAAGGAGCGATGCTTTCTGGCCGCATCATGAAAGCAGAGCGTCTCTACGGGCAAAACAGAACCTTCGTGATCGCCGTCAAGTTGGAATCTGTAGTCGTCGGCGGCATATCCCGGCCTCTCAAGGCCACGCCGGACTCCGGCGCCCGGAGGTTCGCAAAAGGCTCCAGTCGCCTTACGCAAAGGGTAGACCGGGGACCGCTCAATACGACCCAAGATCACGATGGCGGCATTTTCGAGTTTCAAGATACGCCCCCGAACTTCGTCATCAAGAGCGGCCTGGCGTCGAATTGGGTGAAGCTCGGGCCATGATCGGTTCCGGCGTCAGCGCGCGCGAATCTGCTTGACGATGCCGTCCACCATAGCGTTGGGTATCGCGACCGAGAGGTTGTACTGCGCGATCTTCCACTTGCCGCCCAGCGACACAAGTACGCCCGATCCGCGACATAGACCCAGGTTAGGCGTGTCCAGCATCTCGTCGAACCAGGCCGTTTTGCGATCGGTTGAAAAATCGATATGCCGGTCGCGCGGGTGAAAGCTCCACGCCGATTTCCGCTGGAACTGCGGTTTTGCCCATTCGCGGAATTCAGTGACGGTCCAGCGCTCAGTCGCGTCGGTGCCCATGAAGACGCCATTCGGCGCGAAGTGGCCGAAATAGCGGGCTTCGTCGGCCACGGCCGCGGCCTGATGCCAGTTGTCGAGGACTGCTCCAATCTGTTGGGCGGGAGTTTGAGCGGAGGCGCGCGATGCAGCGAACGCGAGAAGGCAAGTTACCAGGATCCTAAGGGGTGGATTCATTCTGCTGGCGAGAATACCACGGCGACTTGCCGGTTCAGGCTGCTAATTTCGAGTAGGGGCGGACCGGTCTTTGTTCATGGTGTTCACACGAGCGGGAACACGGCACGTATGAGTGCGCGCGCCACGTGAGTGCTGTCGCCGCCCTCGATCCCTTCACTTCGCCGCGATTATTGAATCAACCTTGATGGTTTTGGTCTTTGCGTCCAGGGTGCCGGTGACCGTCACCTTTTTGGCCGCGAACTTTTCCGGCGTCGTCTGGTCGCTCAGCTCGTAGGTTTGCTTGCCGTCATACAGAACGTATGCGGCTCCGTGAATGCTGACACAAGCCTTGGTGCACTCGGCGTCGGTCGGCCCCATTCTTCATTTGGGAATGATCGGCCGTGGGGCACATGCCGTCGGTAATGACGCCAGTGAAGGTCTGCTTGCCCGGCGCCGCGGCCAGCACCGTAACGGCAAGCAGACTCAAGAGGGAGGGTTTCACGCTTTCTCCTGACAAAGTCGCCCCACAACGAAGGCGCGGGCGAACTTATTCCTGTGCATCCTAAGGTGGCCCGCGCCTCTGTGGGCTAGCTACCAGGCGTCATCAGGTGAGCGGTAGTTGTGCCGGCACCCATAATCCACACGGTATCCTGGCTCGGCTTATCGGGCAGTCCGAGTGACTGTGCAGTGGCGCCGGGAACGGCGATGGTGGTGTGGGGGCGGGCGTGTTCCGAGTCAGGACCCATGAGGTGGATCCATACCGATCCGAACTCAGGCTTCACGCGGGTTCCTTCTTTCTCCTCGGCCTCTAATGCGGCCTGAGTTGCCTTCCTGTCGCCGCCAGCTTCGGCTTTCAGATTCTGGGCAACGCGAGGCAGGTTAGCCATGCTGGTGCATTCCACCGTGAACGCCGGGTGCTGCGGAAATCCCGACAGGTCGTAGCAGACCAGGGTACTGCCACCCTTCTGCAGGGTGTCGTAAGTGAAGTCGGGCTTCCACTTGATTACGTTCACTTCTTCTTTTTTCATCCGCGCTGGGGCGGCCATCAGGGCCTTTTGAACGGGGTCACTGGGCGCTTGCGCGAAGGCGCAGGCCGAGGCCGTCAATATTGTGAGAACGAGGGGTAGTGTGCGTTTCATGCTGTGATCTCCAGTTCGTCTGCCTTCAACTTCCGCAAATAATTGTCTTGGCGACAGGATTCAGTATATCGCGATGCGTCGCCCCGCAACGGTATACAGTCGACATAAACCGGTTTGACGGCAAGAGTGGGAGTGTTCCGGAAGAGGGTCCGGGGATTCGATTCGCTCGTTTGGCCAGAAATTTCTCTTGGCACAAGGCTGCTGATTCGCCGCTGGAGGACGTGGGGCAAAATCCTCCGGCGTTGTTCGATGATTACGTGATCGGTCTTCTACTATTGAGAGCGGTCTGGGTGTCAAAGGAGGATGCCGCGCGGGGACGAGTCGCGCCGGTATTCGGGATCCCGCGCCGATTCCGAGCGAGTGGGTGCTCGGGGTGAAGCTAGTGGGCGGCGCGCTTGCGGTGGCGGGATTGGCGTTGGCGGTTCGCGGGTAAGGCTGGGCGATAATAGGAACAAGGGCGGCCAAAAAGAAACACCCGCAGGACAACTGAAAGAAACCCGGACCGGGAGCGGAACCGGAACGGTATCGCGGAGTGGGCGATCACGTTTTGGTGGACAAATTGGCTTAAGCGCCCGCTGATTCATGTGGCACGCCTTTGCTTCCTTACGAAGACCCCAAACATGGTGACATTATCGTGTTCCGGTATCCGCCGGAGATCAGTTCAGACCTTGGTGAAGCGGCTGATTGGGATGCCTGGGGACCGACTGAAAATCGACCGCGGCGTTGTTTACAGAAATGGCAGCAGGCTCAAGGAGCCGTACGTCTATCACAAGGGCGCGTACGACCCGACGCTCGACAATTTTCCGAACCCATGTTGCCGCCCCGTAAAAGAAGAAGCTGCGCAAGACGGGCAACTCGTACCGGGCAAGTACCGAAGATCTGACTGGAGAATCCGTGGGCTCCCTGCTTACGCATGTGGTCGATCTTAGCGAACATTTCTTCACGCGAACACGCTGGGAGCGGACATTCCAATTGGTGCGCGGTTTTCCGGACGCTGAATTGCGGGCGGAGCCGCTGCCTGTGAATCCGGGGTCGGCGAATCCGTAGATCTGCGGGCCAAGGTGGAGGGGAGGTTCATGACTATCACGTTGGCGCTTCAACCTCAAGAAGAAGAAAGACTCGAAGCGATAGCCGATGCGAAGGGCATCTCCGCGGACGCGCTTGTACGCGAAGCGCTGGAAGGAATTCTCGCTGGCGCGTTGGAGGTTCCTGATAATGCTCTATCCGAGCTCGCTACGGGCGCTTTGCTCGTCGCAGCAATTCAGGCTTCTCCGTATAAAGAGACGGATCTCGATGCCATCCGCGCTCCCCTGCCGACCCGTGACATTGTGTTCTGATGGCATGGCTGCTTGGCACCAATGTCTTGTCCGAATTGCGAAGACCAAGTCCGGAACCCAAAGTCGTCGCATTTGTTGCCGCTCAGCCGCTCGGGCAGCTCTTCATTAGCGTCGTAACGCTCGCCGAGATTCGATTTGGTATTGAGCTTGTCTCGGAACCCAGCCGCCGCGTCGCGCTGAACGACTGGCTCACGCAGAAGGTGAGGCCCATGTTTTATCAGCGTGTTCTTCCGATTACGGAGGACGTCATGCTCAGGTGGCGGCTGCTGGTGGAAGAAGGCCGTTAAAGTGGGACACACGTTCTCGCAGCCAGACCTTATCATTGCCGCGACCGTCATTCACTACGCGCACACGGTTGTCACGCGTGACAGAATTGAGTACGACAAGGCGCGAGCGCCTGTAATGAATCCGTGGGACACATAGGGCTGTCGTAACTTTGTGTTCAAGTTCTGCTTTTTGAACATTGGGCATGTGTAGCATCGCCTTTGTAATCACGAGACGAGTAGCATTGATAGACTCGATCAGAACTCTGTCCCCCTCAGAGATCTGCATCCCGGAGGTATGTGCATATATGTCGCGCTCAGCCGCTCTTGACCAGCTCGAAAAACGCTTTCGCTGCGTGGCTCAGGCTGCGTTTGGCCGGGCAGACCAGGCGGATTTTGCGGTCGACCGAGAGCTCTTTCACCTTGATCTCGCGGAGGGCGTCCTGGGCGACGTCCTGCTCCACGCACATGTGCGGGAGAAAGGCCACGCCTTCGTTGCGTTGGACCATCAGGCGAATGGTTTCGACGGTCGGCATTTCGACGTCCATATTGAGCGGGACTTTGTGGCGCTGGAACTCTTTCAGCACCACGTCGCGGTAAGGCGATAGAACATAGTGCGCGATAAATGTCTCCATGCCCAACTCGTTGATGGACACCTGGGAGCGGGTGGCGAAGCGATGCCGCGGGGAAACGACGAAGGCCAGATGATCGGTGTAGATGACCATCGAATGCAGGCGCTCGTCCTGCGGGTCGTAACTGATGACGCCGAGTTCGAGATCGCCATCGATCAACTGCGACGGGATCTTGCTCGAGAATGACCGTCGCACCTGCACCTTCACTTTGGGATAGAGGCGGCGGTAGCGCTCGATATGGCCGAGCAGGTACAGCGACGTGGATTCGTTGGCGCCCACGATCAGGCGTCCGGCGGAGTTGTCGCGCAGCTCCGAGAGGGCGTTCTCCAGATCGCCCGCCAGGTTTTCGAAGCGGCGCGCGTAGTCATAAACGATGCGGCCGGCGTCGGTGAGAAGCAGCTCCTTGCCCGAGCGATCGATCAGCTTTTCCTGTAAATCCGATTCAAGCTTCTGGATGGCGAGCGAGATGGCGGGCTGGGTCCGCAGCATCTTTTCGGCGGCGCGGGAAAAGCTTTTCTCGGATGCCACGGTCAGGAAGACCTTGAGCGGATAGAGTTCCATAAGCGGTCGTTATGCTATGATTGTAACTTATTCTGATCGCTTGAATTATAAATTTGCCAAATCAAGCGGGCGCCCGCATAATGAGTAGCGTGAAGGGCAAAACGCGGCTGAAAGCCGCGTGTACCACAGCTTAACAACGGGAGGACGCATGGCCAATCGAGTCTATATCTTCGACACCACCCTCCGGGATGGTGAACAATCGCCGGGGTGCAGCATGACCGTACCCGAGAAGCTGCAACTGGCGCGAAAACTGGTGGAATTGGGCGTCGACATTCTCGAAGCCGGGTTTCCGATAGCCTCCCAAGGGGATTTCGAGGCCGTGGATGCGGTGAGCCGTGAGTTCTCCTGGGTGCAGGTTGCGGCGCTGGCGAGGGCGAATCGATTGGACGTGGAGCGAGCGGCGGCATCGTTGGAGCATGCGCGGCGGCCGCGCATTCACACCTTCCTGGCGACCAGCGAAATTCATCTCAAGTACAAACTGAAAAAATCGCAGCAACAGGTACTGGATGAAGCAGTTACGGCTGTCGAACTGGCGCGGAATTACACCGATGACGTGGAGTTTTCGGCCGAGGACGCGACGCGGACGGACTGGGACTACCTGGAGCAGGTTTCGCGCGCAGTGGTGGCGGCCGGAGCGAGAACGGTGAACCTGCCGGACACCGTCGGGTATTCTGTGCCGGAGGAATACGGCGCGCTGATTGGCCGCATGGTTCGGGCGTTGGGCGATAGCGCGATTGTCAGCGTCCATTGCCATGACGATTTGGGACTGGCGGTGGCAAATTCGATCGCGGCGGTGCAGGCGGGGGCGCGGCAGATCGAATGCACCATCAACGGGATTGGCGAGCGGGCGGGCAATGCCGCATTGGAAGAGATCGTGATGGCGTTCAAGACACGCCCGGACAAGTTGCCGTTCGAAACCAAGATCGTGACGGAACACATTTATTCCACCAGTCAGCTCCTCACCCGAACCATTACGTTTGGTCCGCAACCTAATAAAGCCATTGTGGGAGAAAATGCTTTCGCGCACGAAGCCGGAATCCATCAGGATGGAATGCTGAAGGATCGCACGACCTACGAGATATTCGATCCGAAGAGCGTGGGTGTGCCGGAGAGCAAGCTGGTGCTGGGCAAGCACAGCGGGCGGCACGCGCTTGAATAAGCGCGCCGCCGATCTTGGCTTCGTTCTTGCAAAAGATGAACTCGACGCGCTATACCACCGCTTCACCGCCCTCGCAGACCGTAAGAAGGGCGTGCGCAACGAAGAAATTATCGCGCTACTGCACGAAGTGGTAGGCGAGAAGGCCGCGGCGGCGAATGATTAGTCCGCTTGCTAACGCGCGCGGTTCAGAAAAATGCAACTCAACATACTGATACTTCCCGGTGACGGAATCGGCACCGAGGTGACATGTGAAGCGGTTAAAGTACTGCGCAAAGTGGCGAGCAAGTTCCATCACGAGCCCGTGCTGAGTGAGGGTTTGCTGGGCGGGATCGCGATTCACAAGACAGGCGGCCCGCTGCCCCAGGAAACCATCGATCTGGCGCTGAAGGCGGATGCGACCCTGATGGGCGCGGTGGGCTTACCTGAGTTCGATAACGTGGCTCCGGATAAACGCCCGGAAAGAGGCCTGCTCGGGATTCGCAAGGTTTTGGGCGTCTACGCGAACCTGCGGCCGGTGCGTTCCTACAAGGCGCTGCTGGATTCGTCGCCGCTCAAAAACGAGCTGGTGGATGGAACGGACATGATCATCGTGCGCGAGCTCACCGGCGGAATTTATTATGGCACTCCGCGCGGGATTTCGGGGACCGGCCAGGACGAACGGGCGGTGAATACGCTGTCCTATACGCGGCCTGAGATCGAGCGTGTTTCCCGAATGGCGTTTCACCTGGCGCGAAACCGGCGCAAGAAGGTGACGAGCGTCGATAAGTCCAATGTAATCGAGACGTCGCAGCTATGGCGCAAAGTAATCATTGAAGTGGCCGAAGAGTTTCCCGACGTGGCGCTGGAACATCTGTTGGTGGACACCGCGGCCATGCAACTGGTGCTGAATCCGCGCCGGTTTGACATCCTGGTCACTGAAAACATGTTTGGCGATATCCTCAGTGATGAGGGGGCGGTGTTGGCGGGGTCCATTGGTATGTTGCCGTCGGCTTCCATCGGTGACAGAAAACCGTCCGGCGCATGGGTGGGGCTGTATGAACCGGTGCATGGCTCGGCGCCCGACATTGCGGGACAGAGCAAAGCGAATCCGTTTGGCGCCATCGGGTCCGTAGCCGCAATGCTCGAATACAGTTTCGGGTTGAAAGAGGAAGCGGCGGCGGTGAATCGGGCGGTAGAGACCGTGCTCAACTCAGGCCGTGTGACGGCGGACTTGAAGCCGGCAGGCAAACCGGCCACGACAGCGGAAGTAGGAGACGCAGTAGCGGAAGCGATATGAGTCTTTCAACAAAACCTCGAACTATCATCGAGAAGATCTGGGACAACCACGTGGTTGCGGAGCGGCCGGACGCTCCGTCGCTGCTTTACATCGATTTGCACCTGGTGCATGAAGTGACGTCGCCGCAGGCTTTCGACGGGCTGCGCGCCCGCGGCCTGAAAGTAAGAAGACCAGACCTGACCATTGCGACCACGGACCACAGCACGCCAACGACGCCGCGCGGCCTGCCGATCGTGGATAAGATTGCGGCCACGCAGGTGGAGAAGCTCATACAAAATTGCAAGGATTTCGGCATCCACTGTTATCCGCTGGGAAGTAACAAGCAGGGCATCGTGCATGTGATTGGGCCGGAGCTGGGATTGACACAGCCGGGCATGACGGTGGTTTGCGGCGACAGCCACACGGCGACACACGGGGCGCTGGGAGCGCTCGCGATCGGGATTGGGACCAGCGAAGTGGAGCATGTGCTGGCCACGCAATGCCTGTTGCTGAAGAGATCGAAGACCTATCAAGTTCGCGTGGATGGCGCATTGAAGCCAGGCGTTTCGGCCAAGGACATCATTCTGGCGCTGATCGCGCGCATCGGCATCGGCGGGGGCACGGGCTGCATTTTTGAGTATTGCGGATCGGCCATCCGGTCGTTGTCGATGGAAGAGCGCATGACGGTCTGTAATATGTCCATCGAGGCCGGGGCCCGCGCTGGTTTAGTGGCTCCGGATGACACGACCTATCAATACGTATCGGGGCGGCAATATGCGCCCAAGGGCGCGGCCTGGGATGAGGCGGTGGCGCGTTGGCGGCAATTGCCGACCGACGATGGCGCGACGTACGACAAGAGCATTACGATCGACGCGGCGGCGCTGGAGCCGATGATCACCTTCGGCACCAACCCAGGCATGGGTATTCCGATTCGAGGCATGGTGCCCAATCCAAGCGACATTACCGATCCTTTGGAGCGCGATTCGCTGGCGCGGGCGCTGGTTTACATGGATCTTCCGGCGGGCAAGCCGCTATTGGGACATCCAGTGAATGTGGTGTTCATTGGAAGCTGTACCAATTCGAGAATTTCCGATCTGCGGATTGCGGCGAGTGTGCTCAAAGGCCGCAAGGTGCATCCGGGCGTGCGCGTGCTGGTGGTGCCGGGGTCCCAGCAGGTGAAGGAGCAGGCGCAAGCCGAAGGGCTGGATCAGATTTTTCGCGATGCGGGCGCCGATTGGCGCGAGGCAGGATGTTCCATGTGCATCGCGATGAATGGCGATCAATTGGAGCCCGGCCAATACAGTGTGTCCACCAGCAATCGCAATTTCGAGGGACGGCAGGGCAAAGGCGCGCGAACGTTCCTGGCGAGCCCGATGACAGCGGCGGCCTCTGCGATTTCCGGCGTGGTCAGCGATGTAAGGGAGCTTCTCTAATGGAAAAGTTCACGCCGTTTGAGAGCAAGATGGTCATGATCGCGCGCGATAACATCGATACCGATCAGATCATCCCGGCGCGATTTTTGAAGACAATTTCGAAAGTCGGGCTGGGCGATCAGCTCTTCTGCGACTGGCGTTACGATGCCGACGGGAAGCCGAAGCCGGATTTCATCCTGAATAAGCCGGAGGCGAAGGCCTGCCAGATTTTGCTGGCGGGTGACAATTTCGGATGCGGGAGTTCGCGCGAGCATGCGCCCTGGGCGCTGACGCAGTATGGATTCCGGGCGGTGATCAGCACGTCATTCGCGGATATCTTTAAAGGCAATTCGCTGAAAAATTCGTTGTTGCCGATTGTGGTGCCGGCGGATGTGCATGCAGAACTCTTGAAGAACCAGGATGCGCCTGTGAAGGTGGATCTTGGGTCGCAAACTCTGACGCTCCCGAGCGGCCGGCGCGTGGAGTTTCCAGTGGATGGCTTTCCGAAGCATTGCCTGCTCGAAGGCATCGACGAACTGGGATACATCCAGCAACAGGAACCGGAGATTGCGGCGTTTGAGGCGTCGCATCCGGCAGGCATTGATACGCGGGCGTAAAGATGGGGACCGGCTCCCTCACGGTCGCGGCTCGGTGTGTCGCACTTATTTCCTGCCCTCTCATGGCTCAGCAGTTTCCAATCGACCACATCACAGTGGCGGGCAAAGATATCAAAGTCATGACCGAAGCACTCTATTCGGTCGCAGGAATCAGGGCCGAGTACGGCGGCCAGCACTCGAATCACGCTACCGAAATGGCGGTCGCCAGTTTTCCGGATGGGTCGTATCTAGAACTAATCGCGATTCAGCCCAAAGCTGATCCGGCCGCCCTGGCTGCGCATTATTGGCACAAATTCATGGAGGCCGACGCCGGTCCGTGCGCGTGGGCAATCCGGCCGGCCGCTTACGTGACCGAAGCGGAACGATTGCGCAAGGCCGGCGTTGCAGTTAGCGATTGGCGCAGGGCCGGCCGCAAGCGGCCCGATGGCGTCGAGCTCGATTGGGAGACCGCGCAGATTGGTCCGACGAACGGCGGATTTTTCCCGTTCATGATTCACGATTTCACGCCGCGAGATAATCGGGCTTTCCCAAGCGGCAAGCCAACCACGACGGATTGGAGGGGCGTTGTCAACGTCGTGATCGGCGTTCGCGATCTTCGCGAAGCGGTGGCACGATACCGGAAAGCTTACGCACTGCCGTCGCCAATAGGGGAGAGAAATGCCGAATTCGGCGCGAAGGTTGCTCTGTTCCCCGGAGCGCCGGTGGTGCTGGCTGAGCCCCTTTCGCCCGACTCATGGCTGAGCGCCCGCATCGAACGTTTCGGGGAAGCGCCCTGCGCGTTTGTTTTGGGCAGTAAACAGGCACAAATCATGGGAACCATTCCTTCGAGCTGGTTTGGGCACATTACTTGGGCCGATTCGGAGAAGCTGGGGTGGCGCCTGGGGTTCGAACATTAGTGAGACACTGGGAGCATGGCGCGCGGTTGGGAAAGCAAGGACGTCGAGTCCCAGGTGGATGCCGCCGCGGAACGGGCGGCCTTGGCAAAAATACCCAAACTCACTCCTGAAGAAGCGGATCGCAAGGGCCAGCGGGAAAGCCTGGAGCTTTCGCGTACACGCGTGCTGCACGACATTGAGACCTCGCAGAATCCTCGCTATCGCGCGACGCTGGAGGCGGCGCTGAAGCATCTGGATGAGAAGATCGCGCTGCTGTCGTGATCAGGTGGGGAGTTCCGCAAACAATTCTGTCAGTGGAACCATAAGTTCTCCGGCCGTAAGCGTGCCACTGCGATCGAGGCGCTCCGGCTCGCCACCGGCGGGATATTGCCAGCCGGTCTGCTTTTCGGGGTCGATGACCCAGCAGAATGGGACGCCCCAGGCGTGATACAGCTCGCATTTAGCGAGCGTAGCGCCGACCCGGTCCTCAGGCGATAGAATCTCCACGCACAGAAGGACGGGCTCGGTGGGATAGGGATGCTCGAGCTTCGGTGCAGCGATCACGTCGGGAATCAGCCATTTAGTGGAGCTCAGGCGTACATGGACTTCAGCGAGTGCTTGGACGCCTTGCCGGTCGAGGAGCGCCATAAGGATTTTTTGAATCAGCGCGTGAAGAGTAGTTGGCATCGCCTTGGGATACAAGACGCCGTCGATGTACTCGCAGTAGGGTTTCTCAGTGCGGCGAAGGTAGTCCTCGACGGAGACTATTGTTGAGGCGCTCATGGACCTTGTTTGTATTGTAAGCCAGCCGTGAGAAGATAGAAGTGACGTGGCAGTAAAAGTCCAGGTCCCCAAAAAGGCCACCGCGGTGCGATTTGCTCTGCACCCGGTTGGCAAGATTCTTCTGGTTCTGCTGGTGCTGGGTTTCACTACCGGTCTGGCGGCCTTTACGTACTATTACGTGAAGTACTCCCGGCTGATCGATACCAAGCTGGCGGCTGGACCATTTGCCAACACTTCCATGCTGTTTGCGGCTCCGCGCACGGTGGACGTGGGAGATATTGCCGATCCGCAGGAGGTAGCGACCGACCTGCGCCGGAGCGGCTACACCGAATCGTCGAGCAACCGGATGGGCTACTTCACGCTGAAGCCCGCGGAGATCGACGTTTATCCGGGGCCCGATTCGTACTTCAAGCGCGATGAGGGGGTTATCAAGTTCACCGGGACCAAGGTGACGCAGATTATTTCGCTGGCCGATAACACAGACCGGACCGAGTATACGCTGGAGCCCGAGTTGATCTCGAATCTGTTCGATAAGAATCGAGAGAAGCGGCGAATGGTGAAATATGAGGACATTCCGCCGGTGCTGGTACACGCGGTGGTTTCGGCCGAGGACAAGCGGTTTTTCCAGCATTCGGGGTTCGATCCGATCCGCATCATTAAATCCGCTTACGTGGACGTGAGGGAGCATCGCTACGCGCAGGGCGCCTCCACGCTGAGCCAGCAACTGGCGCGCATGTTCTGGTTGGATAACGACAAGACCTGGCGGCGCAAGGTGCCCGAAGTGCTGATCACGATGCACCTGGAGCAAAAGCTCAAGAAAGAGCAGATTTTCGAATATTACGCCAACCAGGTACCGCTGGGACATCGCGGAAGTTTCGGAATCCGGGGTTTTGGGGAGGCGGCGCAGGTTTATTTCGGCAAGGACGTCAGCAAATTGACGCTGCCCGAGGCGGCGACCCTAGCCGGGTTGATTCAGCTGCCAAGTTTCACCAATCCGTTCCGGTGGCCAGAGCGGGCGCGGCA
Organism: Bryobacterales bacterium; assembly: GCA_963747945.1. Lineage (GTDB taxonomy): Bacteria > Acidobacteriota > Terriglobia > Bryobacterales > Bryobacteraceae > Palsa-89. The sequence continues at coordinate 407,318 of CAVVHB010000013.1, read as the reverse complement.
ACGCCGCAACGTGGTGTTGAAGCTGATGCGTGAGAACAACTACATCAGCGACGAAGAGTATGAAAGCGCCATTGCAACGCCGATGGTGCTGGTCAAGCAAGGAATGGAGTCCACCGATGCGCCATATTTTGTCGATTTGGTGAACGATTCGTTGCTCGAAAAATTCCCAGACTACAATTTCCAGTCCAATACTTATCGCGTGTACACGACGCTCGATCCGAATTTGCAGCGCGATGCCGCCGAAGCGGTGCGGATAGGAATGGAAGAGGCGGACAAACGGATCAAGGGCCGCAAGAAGAAAGATCCCAACTATCCCGATCCGCAGTGCGCTTTGATTGCGCTGGATCCGCAGACGGGCGAGGTGAAGGCGCTCATCGGCGGGAGGAACTACGGCACCAGCCAACTGAATCGTATTCTGGCCAAGCGGCAGCCGGGCTCCTCATTCAAGCCGTTTGTCTATGCGGCGGCGCTGAACACGGGGCTTTCGAACAGTGGGCAAGTGATTACGCCGGCCACCATGCTGTTGGATGAGCCAACCACGTTTTATTTTGACGGGAAGCCGTACGAACCTAGCAATTTCGAGCACAAGTTCTACGGCAACATATCGCTACGGGACGCCTTGGCGCACTCTTTGAATGTCGCCACGGTGAAACTGGCGGAAGAAACCGGCTACGATTCGATTGTGGACCTGGCGCGCCGGGCGGGGATGAACGTGGAAATCCATCCGACGCCGGCCATGGCGCTGGGAGCCTATGAGGTGACGCCGCTCGAGATTGCGGGCGCTTACACGATTTTCGACAACCATGGCGTCTACTCCAAGCCGTACTTTGTTTCCGACATCGCAAGCGACCACGGGTCCATTCTGTTCGATGCCAAACCGGAGCATCGCGATGTGCTGGACCCGCGCGTGGCGTTCCTGATGGATCAACTTCTGGAGGAAGTGGTCCGCACCGGCACGGGTGCGGGAGTTTGGGCGCGGGGCATCAATTTTCCGGTCGCGGGAAAGACCGGGACGTCGCACGACGGCTGGTTTGCCGGGTTTACGTCGAAGCTGATCTGCGTGGTTTGGGTGGGATTCGACGATAACCGCGAGTTGAATCTGGAAGGCGCGCATTCCGCACTGCCTGTTTGGGCGGAATTTATGCGGCTGGCCCACGAGCATCGGGAGTACCGTAACGTCAGTGAATTCGACGCGCCGCCGGGGGTGGTGGGAGTGCAAATCGATCCAGCGTCCGGCCAGCTAGCGACGGCGGCTTGTCCCAAGGTCCGAACCGAGTACTTTATCGACGGGACGCAGCCAGTGGAACTGTGCCAGCTGCACGGCGGAGGAGGAACCCGCGTAGCTGGATGGGAAACGGGACAGCCGGCGCGTGCAACGGACCAGACCGCGTCAGCGAGCACTTCCGGAGTTCCGCCCCAACAACGAGCCGCCCAGAATGGCCCGCCCGCGCCAGATTCCATCCTGCCCCCCCCGCCTCCCAAACATAAGGGATTTTTGGAACGCCTTCGGGGTATATTCAAATAAATAGTTTTTGCCGAAAGTGATAGTGTATTAGCTACAGTTCCTGAAACGGGATCGTCAGAGCCTTCCGAAAACGCATGATCCGGGGAGGTGACCATGGTTTCCAAGTCTTGGCTATTGGCAATTGGCTTGTTGGCGGCACAGGTGATTCTTGCCGCCACCCCAGACGGACAAGTGGCTCAGTCCACGCCGCCGCCCAGGGGTTTCCTCAATACATCCGACACGGGGCTGACATCGCCTCCGAAGAAGCCGGCTATCGTGCTGACTCCGGAGATGCGTGGCGACATTTTCATGGCGGAAAAAAGGTTCAGGGAAGCCGCGGAGATGTATCAGGAAAACTCCAAGGGGTCGGCGGTGATGCTGAACAAGACGGGCATCGCGTATCACCAGATGCTCCAATTGAACATGGCTGAAAGGTATTATCGGCTGGCGCTTCGCACGGACCCAAGCTACTCCGAAGCAGTGAACAACCTTGGGACGGTCTATTACGCCAAGAAGAGCTATCGCCGCGCGGTGAATCAATATAAGAAGGCGCTGCGCATGAATCCGGAGGCAGCTTCGGTGTGGAGCAATCTGGGCACCGGATATTTTGCCCGCAAAGAATATCAACGCGCGGCGGATGCCTGGCAGACCGCGCTCAAACTGAATCCCGAGGTATTCGAGAGCCGCAGCACGCAGGGTGTTCTGCTCGAAGAGCGAAGCGTGGAGGAACGGGGCAAGTTCCACTACTACCTGGCGCAGACCTACGCCAAGGCCGGCATGAACGACCGCGCAATGCAGTACATCCGGAAGGCGCTTGAGGAAGGCTTCAAGGAACGGAAGAAGATTGAGGAGGATCCAGCCTTTGCCGCGATGAGGAACCTTCCCGAGTTCAAGGAATTGATGTTGAGCGAGCCGCGTGTTTTGTAAGCCAACGAAATCCCTGGCTTTTACCGCAATCTTTCTTGATCCTGGCCGCCGTTATGGACGGGTGTGCCCGCCGACAGGCCGCGGGCGTCCAAAGGCTCGGGGTGATGCCAATCGAGAATCTCACTTCGAGTGCGCAGTTGGATTGGCGGAGCCGTGCAGCGGCCGCAGTGGTGGTGTACGATCTGGCGGGCGCGAAGAATATTTTCGCGAAGCAAGTGGATTCGCTTTCCGCGGCGCAATCCATGCAAGCATCGCGGCTGCTGGAGGGATATTTTTTCGAACGAAACGGCCGCATCGGCATTCGCGCCACGCTGGAGGATGTGCGCAGGACGAAGACGCTAGGGAGCTTCGATATCGATGGGGCCGCTTCGGCCGGGTTCCTGCCGCTGGCAAATGAACTGGCGCGCAGGCTGAGCTCGGATGCGCGGATGTTTGGCACGAGCAACGAGAATGCGTTTCGATTTTATGGTGAGGCGCTAGTGGCGCGGGATGCGCCCGACGTGGAGCGGGCATTGCAACAAGCCACGGCCGCCGACCCCGGGTTCACCGATGGTTACGTGGATGAAGCCAAGATGCTGGCGGATAGCGGGCAGCGAGAGCGCGTTCGCCAAATAGTCCAGGCCGGCGAGCGAGCGCGTCTGGATCCGATTGAGCGCGCCAATTTGGAATACGTGGCGGCAGCCGCGAGTGGAGACGCAACCGGCCGGATGAAAGCGTTGGAGTCGCTTACTGTGGCCACCCCTGCCAACGCGAATATTCTAACGGAGCTGGGTGAGATGCGATTTGCCCGGCGGGAATTCCAACAGGCGGCGATGGAATATCGAGCAGCCGCGCATCTGGACCCCGACGAGCCGCGGACCTGGAACGAACTGGGCTATGCGTTGGCATGGGCGAAGGATTTGAGCGGTGCGCGGGAGGCGCTGGCGCAATATCAGAAGGTGGCGCCAGGGGATGCCAATGTGCTGGATTCGGAAGGCGAAGTGAGTTACTTCCGCGGCGACTTCAAGTCGGCGGCCGATTACTTTGAGAAGGCCGCGGCGAGGAATCCCTCGGAATTGCTGAAGGCGGCTGAAGCGCGCATGATGACTGGGGATTTGCAGGGGGCGGACGCCCTGTTTCTGAAGCACCTGGGACCGGCGGTGAACGCACATAGAGGCGCGAGTTTACCAGATGGCGCAATGGGAATTTCTGACGGGACGCCGGAGAGCGGGCCTGGCTCACATGGAAAAACTGGTCCCAGAATCGAACGGTGATTTGCAGTCGCTGGCGTTGAGCCAGCTTGCGATCTGGAAGCTGGAGACGGGTGACGCGAAAGCCGCGCGCGGATTTGGCGAATCAGGCGGTGGCGCGTGCCCAAAGCCCGCCGGTACGCGGGATCAGCGAGGTGTGCCGGTACGTTGCGTCGGGAAGCGCTAAGCAGTTCGGGTTCCAAAATGGCCGATGCATTCGCGCTGCTCTTTGCGAAGAAATATCGAGAAGCGCTGCCCCTGTTGCAGGCTGCCTATGGCGAGACCAATCCATCCGCGGACGGGCAGGTACGAACGCTGCTGGCCTGGGCGTTTGTGGAAACGGGCGCAATCGACAAGGCGGGCAAGCTGCTGGACAGTTACCCTCTTCCTCTGTCGTCGGGCGAGCAGCTGTTTGCCTCGCTGATTTTCCCCCGGTACCTGTTCCTGCGCGGCGCTTTTCTGGAGCAGGCAGGGAAGCGCGATGAAGCAAGGAAGAGCTACGAACTGTACCTGAAGTACGCGGAGACATGCCGGGTCCATTCGGAGAGGACGAGGCGAGAGCACGTAAGAGCCTGGGCGTTACGAAGTGACGGGTTTGTGTTCCCAGGGCTTGTCGGCGTCGCCCTGATCGCGGTGCTGGACTCGATCGTAGAGATGCAGATCGGACGTTGTGCCCAGGCTTTCGTTATAGAGGCTGGGCAGGCCGAGGCCTTCCTTTAGATCTTCTTCGAACGCATGCAGGGCTTTGAGGTGCGTGGCGAGAGCGGGAGCGGTCCGTCCGCTGGGACTCTTCCAGAACATTTGAAAACCGCGATTCACCAAAAGACCGATCTCGTCGCCCATCACCAAGCCGGCCTTGTTGACGCGCGGGTGCTGACCGGGGCGGTCCTCAATGACGGCGCCGATGCCATCGCGAATGATCTGCGCCTTGCCCGATCCGGCGGGACTGGTGCTGAAGCCGAGCTTTCGCAGGCCGTCGATACGTTCGGTAAAGGTGGGTTCGTGAACTTTTTCCCGGCGGAAGAACATGTACTCACTATAATGCCAGAGTGCAGTTTCTCGCGTCGCTGGATGAAGGCACCACGAGCGCTCGGGCGGCATTGTTGGGCCGGGCCGGGATTGACGCGCGACAGATTGCGGCGCTGGGAATCACGAATCAGCGCGAGACGACCATTGTTTGGGATCGCAAGAGCGGCCGGCCGGTGGCTCCAGCGATCGTGTGGCAATGCCGGCGCACGGCGGGAACTTGCGCTCAGCTGGCCGCGAGCGAGCTAGGGTCAGCGATCACAGAAACGACTGGTTTGGTGATCGACGCGTATTTTTCCGCGAGCAAGGCGCATTCTCGGAGAGAGAGTTTGAAGGGATACTGGAGCACGTTCCGGACGCGAGGCGAAAGGCGCAGGACGGCGAGCTCTTGTTCGGAACGGTGGACACGTGGCCGGTTTGGAAGCTCACCAATGGAGCGGTGCATGTGACGGATTATTCGAGCGCATCGCGGACGATGCTGATGGATCTGGACACCGGCGAGTGGGATGCGGGACTTTTGCAGGTGTTCGGTGTGCCGCCAGCCGACGTGGAGACTACCACGTAGGGCGTTCGAGATTTAAAGGAGGTGGAAGGATTTTGGAAAGCTGAGAAGGTCCTCGAGCCAGGAACGGCGCGAAGAGGTGTATGGGGGTTGGAAGAAGGCTATTGCCAGGGCGTTCACAGGAGTGCGTGCGCCACAATGCTATGGATTCTGCAGGTGCTTTCCGAGAAAGTCGGCGGCGGCGTGATAGGCCTGGATCCAGCGCTTCTGGGTGAGGAAACCGTGGATTTCGTCGGGAAAGATGAGTTCCTGGAAGTGGACGGGTTGTTTGCGAAGGGCCTCGACGAGCGCGACGGTTTGGTGGAAAGGCACATTGCGATCATCATCGCCGTGGATGAGCAAAACCGGAGATCGCCAGGTGCCGACGGAAGCGAGTGGGGACGACTCGAAGGCGAGGCGGGCGGTGGCGGCGTCGAGCGTAAGGCCGTCAGAGGTGAGTTCGGCCGACCAATCGTGGACACCGTGAAAATCGACGCCAACGGCGAATAGATTGGAAGCGCGGGCCAAGCCAAGCGCGGTGAGATATCCACCGTAAGAACCGCCCCAGAGTCCGATGCGTTTGGGGTCGACATCTGGGCGGCTTCGAAGATAAAGGCCCGCGCCGAGAACGTCGTTGAACTCACTGGCGCCGGTTGCGCCGTAGTTGAGAGCTTCACGAAAATCGAGTCCGTAGCCGGTGCCGCTGCGATAGTTCACGGAGAGCACGATGTATCCGAGGCTGGCGAGATACTGATTCATCGCGTAGGCATTGTTGTAGTAATCCATGTAATGCCAGCCCAGCAGCATCTGCCGGCGCGAGCCGCCGTGGAAGAAGATTACCGCGGGGTACTGCTGGTTGGGGACGGCGTCCAGCGGAAGGAAGAGCTGCCCGTGAATGCGCAGACCGTCGGCCGCAGAGAGAATGACGGGCTGGGGAACAACGAGCGAGGAGGCAGGGAAGTCAGCTGGGATGGAAGCCGGAGCAAGGTCGCGAGGGGCGCCGTTGCCGATTTTGATGGAAGCACGAGCGGGATTTTTCGCGTCGGAGCGGAGCATCGCGATTGCGGAGCCGTCACCCGTTTCGACCGGTGACCATTCGATGCCGTCGCCAGGCGTAAGTGAGACGAGGGTTTCGCCCGAGACGGAAACGCGCCACAGATGGCGGCGGTCGATGCCGTTTTCATTTGAGGAAAAGATGACGCTGCGGCGGTCAGCGGAGAGCGCAGCATTCTCAATTTCAAATTCGCCGGCGGCGTTGAGGGGCTTGGGAACATCGCCGTGCGTGGAGATGGAATAGAGATGCAGCCAGCCAGTGCGCTCCCAAGGGAAGACGATGCGGTCACCCGCGCCCCAGAACAATTGCGAGCCGGCGGCCATGTCGTGAAAGACGCTGCCTGGGCCTTCGGATGCATGCCAGAGTTCGTTGCCGCTGCCGGAATTCGCATCGGCTACTCGAATGGACCACGGAGGCGAGGCGCTGCGGCGAGGACCGATGGCGAGCGGGGATGCCGGGACACGGATAAATGCGATCTGCTTGCTGTCGGGCGACCAGACGGGCTCGGAGTCGCGATCGACGCTGGGATCGAGGTAGGTGATGGATGGTGTGCTGATGTTGTACACGCCGATGAAGGAATGGTCGCCACGCGTAGAGACATAAGCCAGTTTGGAGCCATCGGGCGACCAGCGGAGCTGGCTGGCTTGGCCTTTTGCGTGGATGAGTTGGAAGGCGTTGGCGTCGGTGACCAGCAGAAAATGGGACCAGATCTCGCCTTTGCGCAGGAAGACAATACGGCCCCCGTCGGGAGACACGGCGGGATCGCTTCCTTCAGTTAGTCGGCTCGCGACGCCGTCGAGAGGAGCAACCCAGATGGATTGGTCGACGCCCTGGGGGAGACTAGCAGGATTCGGGTTGTCGCGGCCGGTTTCGAAGTCACCGCCACGGACGAAGATCACCGAGCGGCCGTTGGGGGTCCAAGTGAGCTGCGCGATTTCCTGGCCGTCGTCATCGCGGAAATTGGTAATCCGGCGGCCGGAGTACGAAGGTGCCTCCGCGATCCACACATTACGAGCGCCATGTTCATTGAGCACCCACGCGACGGATCCGCCCTTGGGAGCAGCAGTGAGGGCGGATGGGAACGGAGCGCTCATCACTTGTTCGAGGGAGAAAGAGGCGGAGAATGCGACAGAACACGCGACGAGAAAGCCGAGTAAGTTGCGGACGCGCATAGCTAATTGTTATACACTGAGACCCAGATTTGGAGGCCCATAATTTCCATGTTGAGTTATTCGCGGGGGCCCGATGCTCCGCTTATCGAGGCTAGCATCTGGGATGTGTTCGAGAGAACGGCCTCCCTGTTTCCAGACCGAGAAGCTCTGGTGGTGCGGCACCAAGATGTAAGGCTGACATACTCCGAGCTGGCCGCGGCTGTGGAACGGGTGGCGCTGGGACTGGCGGGCTTGGGGATCGGCGCACAGGATCGGGTTGGAGTGTGGTCGACGAACTGCGCCGAGTGGGTACAGATGCACCTGGCATGCGCGCGGACAGGCGCGGTGTTGGTGAATGTGAATCCGGCCTACCGGTCCTACGATTTGGCCTATGTGCTGCGCAAGTCCAAGATGAAGGCGCTGTTTCTTTGGGAGCAGGACAAGCGGTCCGATTATCGTGCGATTGTCAACGAAGCGGCCGCAGGGCAGACGCTAGCGTTGGAGCACGTGGTCTACTTTGGCACCGACGGCTGGGAAAAGATGCTGGCTCAGGGGCGAGACATTCCGGCGCGGCGTATATCGCCTAACATATCGTCCAACGACGCGACCAATATCCAGTACACATCGGGGACAACGGGATCGCCGAGGGGCGTGCTACTTACTCATCGGAATGTTATCAACAACGCGGCCATGCTGGCAGATGGCATGAAGATTAGCGAGCAGGACCGGATCGTGGTCCCGGTGCCTCTGTATCACTGTTTCGGGTGCGTAATTGGCACCTTGGTTTCGGTGGTGAGCGGCGCGACGTTGATACTTCCGGCAGCGACTTTCGACGCACTCTCGACGCTGCAGGCTATTCATGAGGAGCGTGCCACCGCGATTTATGGGGTGCCGACGATGTTCATTGCAGAACTGGAGCATCCGGATTTCGCTACGTTCGACTTAAGCTCGCTGCGTACGGGCATGATGGCCGGTGCGCCGTGTCCGGTGGAGATCATGAAGCGCGTGGTGAAAGAGATGCACTGCGACGGAATGACGGTTGGGTACGGCCAGACGGAAAGCTCGCCGGTGATCACAATGTCGGCGGTGCACGATGGTCTGGAGCGGCGCGTGTCAACCGTGGGACAGGCCTGCATGAATACTGAAGTGAAGATTGTTTCCGCGAGCGGCGAAACGGCGCCTGTGGGCGAACAAGGAGAGCTGTGCACACGTGGATATCTGGTGATGAAGGGCTACGATCAGGAGTTGGACGCGACGCGCCGCGCCATCGATGAGGACGGGTGGCTGCACACCGGAGACCTGGCGACGATGGACCGCGACGAGTGCTTCCGGATTACGGGGCGGGCGAAGGACATGATCATACGGGCGGGCGAAAATGTGTATCCGAGAGAGATTGAGGAGTTCTTGCATACGCATCCAAAAGTCGCTGAAGTGCAGGTAGTGGGCCTTCCCGATGTAAGACTCGGAGAGACGGTTGTGGCGTGGATCCGGCTGCGGGAGCCGGCGGAGGAGGAAGAGATCCGGGAGTTCTGCCGCGGAAGGATTGCGCACTTCAAGGTGCCACAATACATGCGCTTCGTGGATACGTTCCCAATGACCGTAACGGGGAAAGTTCAGAAGTTTCGGATACGCGAGATCGAGATTCAGGAGCGCGGCCTGGAGGACGCGGTACGAATTCGGACAGCCTGAATATCGAAGGGCCAAGCAGGTTTGCGTGGCCCGTTGACTTATGCTTCGCGCGGGCACTTACTGTGCCAAGTACGCTGGAACGAACTGTGCCGCATTCCCGGCGGCGTTGAAGGCGAGGATAGAGTCACCCGACAGCTGGGCGATGGTTGACGGGAGAGCGATGGGGTAACCACTTCCACCAAACCGCCGCTTCCGAATAAATGTGTTGAAAGCAAGAAACACCGTCAGAATGTCTCCATTCGGTTGAACCGCCACCGCGAGGTCTAGCGCGAGTATTGCAGCCATGCTGCGCATCTTCATCGGATGGGTTACACGTCCTTTCAAAGTAAGAACCGATGAGGGTTTCAGTCCGTCCTGAGTTAGCGGCGCTAACCGTTGTCGGGGCGCAAAGAAATGTAAATGGTGCCAATTGACGCGCACATTCCCGAGTGACAGAAACAATACAGAAATCTCCAGTGCATTTTCAGCTGTTTAGGATGGCGATTGGTGTAGAGCAGAAGCCCGATTGATAGAGTTGGTGCAGGAGAGAGTTGCTTGCGGGCGCTTCCGGAAACGGGGCGCCCATTTTTGTGGGGATTCAGATGACAGCACGAGCAGCAAACTCGAAAAAGCCGCTGCAAAAACAGCCGCGGAAACTGCTCAAGGGAACCCGCAGGCAACGAATCAGCAAGCTGCTCATCGACATTGAAAAGCAGCTCGATCTCAAGAACAGCAAGGTGACGCTGGCGGATTTCATCCGGTTGACGCAGCTTGAACGAGAGCTGGAGGAAGAGGAGCAGCCGAGGGAGATCATCGTCACGTGGAAAGATCCAGCGGAAAAGCGCTGCTGATTGAAATAGATTATGAACCACTCCCTTCGCAGAACAGATTTCATGCTTCGACGGCGAGGTTCAAAGGCTTTTCCGGACCGATTGGCTCGGGGAAGAGTCAAGCGCTCTGCCAGGAGGCGATCAGGCTCAGTTACCTAAATCCAGGCCGGCAGGGCCTGATTGGCGCGCCAACTTATCCAATGTTGCGCGATGCCACGCTAACCAGCTTTCTTGAAGTATTGAGCAGTAACCGGCATTCGACATGAGTTGAATAAGTCGGAATCCAGTGCTGTTGATGAAGGATACGGGATCCCGGATCTACTTTCGCGCCGTGGACGACTTCGAGCGGTTACGCGGGACGAACTTAGCATGGTTCGGGCTGGATGAGCTGACTTACACGGTGGAAGAAGCGTGGCTGCGGTTGGAAGGCCGATTACGCGATCCGCGGGCGTCGCGACTTGTGCGGATTTGCCGTGTGGACGCCGAAGGGGTTCGATTGGGTGTACCGGAGATTCATTCGGAATGTGAAAGCAGGATACGAGGTGGTGGTTGCCAGGCCATTCGAGAACAGCCATGTGCTGGACAAGGTTCCCGACTTTTATGAACGGCTGAGAGAGAGCTACGATCAGAAATTCTTTGAGCAGGAGGCGCTGGGCGAGTACCTGAATGTTCAGGCCGGCGTAGTGTATCAGGGATTCCAACGCAATCGAAACGTGCGGGAAATCGAGATCGATGGAGAGCTGCCGCTATTTTGGGCCCTGGACTTTAACGTGGATCCGATGAGTTCGATCGTGGCGCAGAAGCACGGCGAGGAGATTCTGGTGCTGGACGAAGTCGTGCTCAGCCGAGCCAGCACATTGCAGGCGTGCGAGGAGTTTCATGCGCGTTATCCGAATCATCAGGCGGGCATTGTGATTTATGGCGATGCGTCCGGGCAGCGGCTGCAGACAGCGGGGACGACGGATTACCAGATCATCAAGGAGTATTTTCGACGGACAGCGTACAGGAATTTGAAGTTTCGCGTGCCGCCGAGCAATCCGAGCGTTCGGGAGCGGGTTGCCCTGGTAAACGCGAAATTGTTCTCGGCCGAGCGAAGAGGTTCATTTGCTAGTTCATCCACGCTGCGCGGGCCTGGTAGCGGACTTCGAAGAGGTAACTTTCAAGCCGGAAACGAGCGTGATCGATAAAGAGCGGGATCCCAAAGAGGACGCATCTGTCGGATGCGCTGGGTTACTTGATCTGGCAAGAGTATCGGCCACGACCCGGTGTTCGGGGAACAGAGCCGGAGGCTCATTTAAACGGCGAAAGAATACTTGATGAATATTGGCAACGTTGGTCCCGACATCACGCACGAGCATCCGGAGTATGCCGCGAAGAGAGCGATGTGGAGGCAGTATCGCGATCTTTATGCCGGTGGCGAGCAATTCATCACCAGGGCCGATCAGTACCTGGTGCGACGGCAGAAAGAGCCGGGCGATGTTTACGCTGGAACGACTGAGCCGAAGCTTTTACGAAAACTATGTCGGATCGATTGTGGACTGGTATACAGCGACGCTCTTTCGGAGGGAGCCGGTTCTGAATTTTGAAGGAAACGAGCGAGCGGTCCAAGAAGTTCTTTGGCGTGTTTACGGAGGACTGCGATTTAAAGGGTACGAATCTCAGCGAATTTTTCCGGCGGCAGTTCGTAGAGGCGCTGGTAAGCGGAAAGAGTTACGTGCTGATCGACTTTCCGCAGGTTGAATCAACCGGTGGGGACGCGGGCCGAGGAGGATGAGCGGGGCGCTTCGCGCGCCTACTTAGTGAGTTACGCCGCCGATGAACTGATCAATTGGAGTTACGACGAGCATGGGCAGTATCAATGGGTGGTTTTGCGAACCCAGAGTCTGCGGAAGGACAAGCTGGAAGATCCGGGATGGTGGAAGGAAACGCGCTGGGTCTACTACGACAAGGAGAAGTATCGCATCTACGAACAAGTAGAAGAAGGGGCCAAGCAGGGGCGCGTGGAGGTTGTAGCGGAAGGGCGCGCACGGGCTGACGAAGCAATCGCGGGTACCGCTGGTGGAGCTGCGCGTATCCGAAGGCCTGTGGTTATTGAACAAGGCGGCGTCATTGCAGCTCGAGCACTTTAACAAGTCCAACGCGTTGGGATGGGCGCTGACGATGGGCTTGTTCGCGATGCCGGTGATCTACTCCGAGCGCGATTGGAATCAAGTGATGGGAGAGTCGTATTACATTCAGCTCGGCCCGCAGGACCGGTTTGGGTGGACCGAGCCGCAGGGGAATGTTTATCAAATTGCGGCTGACAATCTAACGCAGATTGCAGGAAGAAATTTATCGAGTGTGCTATGTAAGCGCACGCCGGCGGGGCGCTGTCGGGAAATGCCACGCAATCGGGGGTGAGCAAGCAGCGTGATTACGCAATCACCCAGGAAGTGTTGCGCGCGTACGGCGATGCGGTCAAGGATTCCATGAAGCGAGTGCTTCGCGCGGTGGAGGCGGCGCGAGAGGACGGCTTGAGCATCGATGTGTCGGGGATGGATGAATTCGACATCGGTGATTTCGGAGACGGAGCTGGACGACGCCCAGCAGCTGTTGGGCTTGGGGATCGACTCGCCGACATTGAAGAAACAAGTTTTCAAGAAGCTGGCGTTTCAATTTCTTATGCGACGTCCGGCAAGAGGTGAAAGATCGGATCGCGGAGCGAGATCGATCAAGAACAGCCATGAATGGCATGAACTCGAGAAGGTTCTTGGGAGGCATATGGAAGAAGTCAAAGACGATGGACCGAATTGCGTTCGCTCATACGCGGCGTGATCGAGGAGTTTGTCCACGCGGAGCAAAGCAAAGGCGGAGCCCGCTTACAAAGCGGAGTTGTTGGATGAGCGCAAGCGGCGCGAGGACTTGGAGAAGCGGGTCAACGATTTAGTTCAGGAAAACGTTCACAGCCGGCGAATGGCGGAGGAGGCGGAGCGAAGCTCGTCGATTCGCGCCGAGCTACAACGTCTGGGCGTAGCAAAAGTGGACCTGGCCTATCGCGCTGTGAAGGACGACGTTCAACGGAGGGACGATGGCCAGTTAATCGCGCGAAGCGGCGAAGGGGAAGTTCCGCTGCGGGACTATCTGAAGCAGTTCGTGCAAGAGAATCCCGAGTTGTTACCGGCCCGCATTACCGGCGGGTCGGGAATGGGGTCGGGGCCAAAGCGGCTTCGAATACGAGGCGGATTCGATCTGGACAAAATTCGGCCGGGCATGAGTCCGGAAGAACTGGAGAAGGTTCGCCATGAGGTCTCGAGGGTGGCGAGTCAAGCACTGCGAGGCATGTGTAGAGCGCCGGGAGGCGGTCAAAAGGGCCTTGCCCGGCGTAGGTTCAGAATGACAAAACGAGGTGAAGGTTAATGGGATCAATTACATCAGCAAATGTAGCAAATGCAATCGTGAAGCTCGTCGCAGTGGACGCCTTGCCGGCACTGGTGAGTAACCTTGTGATGGGCAACTTAGTCAATCGTGACTATGAACCTACGCTGGCTCAATGCGGGAGACACGGTCAACGTGCCGATTCCTCCGACGCTGGTGGCGAATAACATCGCGGAGGGCGGGAGGGTTCAGACCACAGAATCCGAATCTGGGGAACGCGCAGATCGTGCTGAACACGCACGCGGAAGCGACCTTTCAGATTCCGGACGTGACGAAGGTGCTGGCGGTGCCGGACCTTCTGAAACTGTACATGCAACCGGCCGTGGTGGCGATAGCGGAACGGATCGAGTTCGGACATATTGAGCCTCTACTCACAGTTCAGTTCGAACGCGGTGGTGGGCACGGCAGGCGTCGCGCTCACGGAAGCCGTGGTCGACGCAGGCAGAGACGGCACTGTTCCAAGCTAAAGTTCCGTCGGTGGCGAGTAAGTACCTGGTGGTTGATCCGGTAAGTTATTCGGCAATGAGACAAATTCCTCGCTTCAGTGAATATTACTCGGCCGGGGACGCTGGCTTGCGGGCGCTGGTGGACGGGGCGGTGGGCAAGATCAAGGACTTCTTCGTATTCCGCTCGCAACTGGTGCAGAAGACCGGGAGCTCGCCGGTGAACACTCACAACCTGGCATTCGCCAGGGACGCCATAGGACTTGTGATTCGCAGACTTCCACAGCCCTTGCCGGGGACGGGCGCGATTGCGGAATACGCGGAAATGGGCAACTTCGGGATCCGGGTGGTGATGAGCTACCAGCCCAATACGCTGGGGCAGCAATTCACGGTGGACGTCCTGTACGGCACGGCAGTTCTTCGAAACGCGTTTGGAGTTCAGGTCAACAGTTAAGCGGGACGGAGATTGAAGCGCCAATGCGGGCGGATGCGAGGAAGTGTCTGTCCGCAATGCAAGAAGGGAATGGGATGGATCTACGCGCGTTCTTTCAAAAGTTACGGGAAATCGAGCAGGAGATTGCGGACCCGCATGTTGTGATGGTAAGTCACGAGACGTCCGACGGCGGGCGAGCGGGGCAACTCGCCGAGGTTTCGAGGAGCAATGCGGCGCGGCTTATCTTAGAAGGGCATGCTCACCTGGCCACCGCCGAGGAGTCCGCCGAGTATCGGAGTGCGACACGAAAGGCCCTAGAGGAAGCGCAACAGCGGCTGTTGGCAGAAAAGGTTCAAGTCAATGTTATTTCAGACGCCGATCTGCAAGCGATCAAGAGTGCAGCGCGGCCAGAAAAGCGGTAGAGGGCGGCATCGACGATGGCTCTGTTTAGCGACGGCCCAATCAGCGACACGGCGGATCTGCAACGGTATGAGAATGCAATCCTCAATATTGCCACCGTAGAGAGCATCGATTTAGGGGCGAAGCTTATGCTCGCCCAGCAGGACCTAGGAAACGAGTTACTGCTCTTTCTCTTTCGGCGGTCTATCTTCCTGCATGACGACTCACTGGATTCCCGGCGGTCGCGGGGAGTGAAGGACGTTGTGGTTACCGATCCAATGCGGAAATGGCATGTTTACAGAACTCTTTCGCTGGTTTACCGGGATGCATATAACAATCAACTGAATGACCGGTACCAGGGTAAGTGGGCAGAGTATGAAAGTCTGGCAAAAGCGAGCGCGCAGACTTACTTCCAGATCGGAGTCGGACTAGTGGCTGATCCCGTTCCGAAGGCCTGCTACCCCGATACTTTCCAGCGTGGAGGGGACGGCGGCGGGCGGTGTGTTTTACGTGTCGGTAACTTGGGTGAACGCGTCGGGCGAAGAAGGTGCGCCGAGCGATCTTGCCACGTTGGCGACTACCAACGGCCAACAGCTTCTGGTGACTGTGGGAGTGACGCCGCAAAACGTGGCCAGCTGGAACGTTTATGTGGGAACATCGCTGGCGATGTTAAACCTGCAGAACCAGGGCCCACTCGGAACAAGCAGCAGTTGGACCATGAGCTCGGGTCTCAATCCGGGAGCACCACTGACGGGAGGCCAGCAGCCTACCTGGTTCGCGGTAGATCATCGCGTGATGGAAAGAGGCTGAGCATGCTGCAGATCGCGGGATCGAGCACACAGAAAGTGCTGGCGGTGTTGGCGGCTGATGGCGGACTGCCAGCGGCTGTGGAAGCTTTGGTTCTCCAGCAAGGACTGACTTTGCCTGCCATAACGGCGCAACAGATTATCGCGCAGAACGTCACGCCGGACTTATCGGAGCAGAGCACAGCGAATAATTATCCCCTGGTTTACGTCTATTGCAACAAAGTAGTCAACGCACTTAGGGAGAAGTTTCGTACGTTTTCCGGGGAAGCTCAGATGGTTGTGGAGGCGCGCGTCTCGCAGGATCGGCTGGACCAGATCGAAAGCAACTTGCAGGCCTATGTCGACGCCATCACACAAGTCTTAGACAATAGCCGCGGTGACCTGGGAGGCGGAGCGTTTTTTGCCGGCGAATACGAAGTCACGTTTGGCGGAGTAAAGCACGGCGGACGCAATTTTCTGCAAATAGCGAAAGTCTCGTTTGTATTGGAGATCAGCGCGGGCTAGCGGGCGCGCAGTTTAGACTTCCTATGTCCTACATCCTTTCGAATGACAATCGGTTTTACGTCGCGGTGGAACAAAGCTATGGCGCAGCCGCCGACGATCAGCGCGAGCAATCGAATTCCCGCGGTGAGGTTGACGACAAAGCAACAGGTGGAGAAGGTGCAGCGCGCAGATAAAACCGGGTCGCGAACATTTGCGGGAAATCCTAGCGGACTGCGAACACAGACCAGCTTCGGCCTAAGAACTTACATGGCGAACTGGGCAAATTCCAGCAGCGAGCCGCCGCATGGGCCGCTTTTTCAGGCGTGTCTGGGTGGCTCCGCGGCACTATCGGCGGGAGGCACGGTGGCGAGCACGAGCGGTTCATCGACAGTGGTATTCACGGCGCCGCATGGCCTGGCCCCGGGCGGGGCTGTAACCAGCGGAGGCGAAATCCGCTTTGTGACGGTAGTAGTGAATGCCGACACTATTCAACTGAATGCTCCATTCTCGGTTACTCCGAACACGAACGCGCAGACAGGCCCGACAAGCATGTATCAGGCGGCCGAAAATCTTTCGAGCCTTACGCTATATGACTACTGGAGTCCTTCGACGTCGGTGCAGCGCGTACTTGCGGGAATGGCGGTGGACACTCTGTCGATAAAGGTCAACGGCGATTTTCACGAGTTTGATTTCAGTGGGCAGTCCCAAGACTTGGTTGACACGGCCAGCTTTGAGAGCGGCCAATTCGGGCTATCGACCTATCCGGCGGAACCCAGCGTAGCACCGATCAACTACTCGATCATTCCGGGAAATCTGGGGCAAGTCTGGCTGGGCAGCTCACCGACACGTTTTCTAACCTTGACCAATGCCACGGTCACGTTCGCAAATAATCTGGAGCTGCGGGCCAGCGAGTTTGGCGCCATACTGCCTAGCACGATTGTTCCCGGACAGCGGACGGTGTCGATCAACTTCAGCATGTATCAGACCGACAACGTAGCCACGGCGGCTCTTTATCAAGCTGCGCGGCAAAGATCGCCCATCAGCGTAATGATGCAACTGGGCCAGCAGCAGGGCGAGCTATTTGGGATTTATATGCAGAGCGTGGTGCCGGAGGTGCCGGCTTTCGATGATTCCGATAAGCGGCAACAGTGGCAATTTCAGAGCAGCCGAGCGCAAGGAAGCGTGAACGATGAAATTTATGTCGCGTTTGGGTAAGGAGCCGAGTGATGCTGGGCGCGTTGAGAGAAGCGTTCCGCAAAGTGGCGCCTGGCACTACGACAGCGTAGTTTCGATTGACTCCAAGGCCGCACCAGGAGTAAGGTTCGCGATCCAGCGCATCTCATTCGGACGGCGGATGGAACTGAGCAGGCGAGTCCGCGAGATCAGCCGAAAGGCCGAGTTTCTCGAGGCAGGCACGGAACTGCACGAAAAGATTGAAGCTAACATCCTGGCGCAAGAAATTGACGCGATGTACGTTCATTGGGGGCTGGTGAGCATCGAGGGCTTGATCATCGACGGGGCTCCGGCCACGCCGGCCGAGTTGCTGGAGAAAGGCCCGGAAGAAGTAGCGCGAGAGATTGTCAGTGCGATCAAAGGACAGTGTGGGTTGAGCGAAGCAGAAAGAAAAAACTGATTGTCGCATTCCATTTTCAACTTGGAAACCACGCCGCGTGGAACTGCGGCACCTGCAGAAAAAGCGGTCTGGAGAAAAAGCGGCGATGTGGCTGGCTGGCGAATCGATGCCGATTCGATCTCTCCGATTGTCTGGGTCCGAGGAAAAGTATCGCTCACGACCTGTCCTACATCGTACATTTCGGCGGAGAGTGTGGCTCTGCTGGAGGAGTTTCATGCGTGGAAGCTCGTTGGCGCCGGCAGCGTTTACAACTTGCCTGCGCGTTTGGTGGAGGCGATCTTTGTGTTGGAGAACGAGCTGAGGACGGCGAGCAACGATGGCCAGAAGTAAGTGGGAAGATCTTTTACCGGCAAGCAGTGCGGGGAGCGCCTCGCGCAGCGACTTACTCGGGCAACTTGCCGCATCCACCGGCAGCAGTACTGGCGGCGGGGCAGGAGGCTCGATTGGGAGCAGCCTGACCGAAAGCGGCAATTCCGACATGACGGAGCAATTGACTTCGCTGACGACGCAAATCACCAGTCTCAGCTCGATCCAACAATCACAAATCAGCGCCCTGCAGGACAATACGCAAGCGGTGACGCAGAACACCACGTCGAAAGGAAGCAGCGGATCATCTGTTGGCAGCACTGTGGAGAGCGCTGCGTCGAGTTTCCTGGGCGGAGGTCTGAGTAGCTTGTCGCCTTTGATCGGCGGACTGCTGAGCCTGTTTGGAGGAGGAGGTCAGACACTTAGCGGTGCCATCTCCGTTTATGTTGCCTGCGTCCGTGCAATCGCAAGCCGGAGTGACGGCGAGCTCGCCTGGGCAAGTGGCACCGGTGAGCTATTCAGATTCGGGTCAGCCGCGGGCACAAACGACCGGCGCATCGGCACAAGTCACTATCCAAGTGAACGCCATGGACAGCCAATCGTTTCTCGATCATAGCGATGACATAGCAAATGCGGTGAAACAAGCAATCTTGAACTCGAGTTCTCTAAACGACGTGATTTCCGCCTTGTAACTATGAGTACTTTTCCAACATTGAAGACCGGGGCTGTGATGCAGTACCCCGCTCAGCGTGGAGTTGAGTTTTCCACGACAGCCCTGCAATTCGTAGATGGGTCCGAACAGCGCTTCTGCAATTACCGGGCACCGCTTCACCGGTGGGTGATCCAGCTTAGCCTGCTGGACCAAAGCGAGCTGCAGGAATTCCAAGAATTCTTCCGCGGGATCGCCGGACCGGCCGGCGACTTTACCTTCACGGATCCCTGGAATGGTACAAATTACGCGAGCTGCAGCCTGGCGAGCGATAGCATAGCGGCAGTGCTGGCGGGCGAATGGAATGGCGAGACCGTGTTAGCCGTGCAGGAGAACGGGGTCTGACATGCTCTATTATCCGCAACTCACAACCGGCGCAGTTGCGCAGTTCCCGGTTACACGCAGTATTAATATGCGAACAGTTGCGAATCAACTGCCCAGCGGCTATACGATACGGATGGCCGATACGGGAGCCCAGAAAGTTCAATGGCGGCTTCTATATTCGAGTCTCACCGATGGCGAGCGGTCATCCCTAGAAAGTCTATTCGAAGCATCCCAAGGTCAGCTGGACGCGTTCACTTTCTTAGATCCCGCTGACAATTTATTGATGTGGAGCGAGGACTGGACGCAAACAGTGTGGACAGCCGATCCACTGTTGCAGGTCATCGGCGGCGTTGGGGATCCGTTGGGGGGCAGCGCTGCAATGCAGCTCACGAACACCGCGCAAACTACGCAGCAGATTGTTCAAAACACAAGCGGGCCAAGCGGGTTCGTATACTGTTACAGCGTGTACGTGCGAAGCGCGGTACCCGCGACAATTCAGCTGGTTGTGACGACAACAGGGGAAACCGTCCTAACGGCCGTTACAACCACCTCTTCATGGACCAGGGTGACAACCTCCGGGAGCCTCTCGGTGCAGCAAGAAGGGGTTGGATTCGGAGTGCAATTGCCGGCAGGCGTTCAAGTGGACACATTCGGAGCTCAAGCGGAAGCTCAGCCCGGCGCCGGGCTATACAAGAAGACTATCGACCTGGGAGGCGTTTATTCGAGCACGCGGTTTTCCTCCGACTTACTTATGGTGACGGCGACTGCACCCAACCAACATTCCTGCCGGCTTGACTTAATCAGTAGTTTGAATTGAACTCGAAAGTGAAAACCAGCGAGCGTACCGCGGAATGACCTCCATCAACATTCTGAAAGAGCTTGAAGTTCCTGGCACCCCGCTGTTCTTGTTCGATTGCACATTGCCCACCGGCGACGTTCAACACTGGAGCACCCACAACGTCACGGTGAATGGCCAGCAATATCTGAGCCGGGTGCTCAAGCATAATATCTTCGATCTAAATTCCGGTCCAGAAGCCGCGGCAGACGGGGTATCGATAGTTTCAATAACACTTGCCAACGCAGACTCGTTTCTGTCGTCAATTGAGCGGAATATCGGATGGAAAGGATCGGGACTGGTAGCCACCTTTCTGTTCTTTGACTTGACCAACCAAGTAGTAGCATCGAACAGCCAAGTGGTGTTCCGCGGAATTGCAAA
Source organism: Bryobacterales bacterium (assembly GCA_963747945.1). GTDB lineage: Bacteria > Acidobacteriota > Terriglobia > Bryobacterales > Bryobacteraceae > Palsa-89. The sequence goes on along the minus strand of CAVVHB010000013.1, from coordinate 387,222 downwards.
CCCACCGGATCAATCCACCGAATCGACACTGCGTTTGAGTTTCACCAACACGCTCAACTTACAGCGTGTATACTTGCCCGCGATTCGAATTCAAAAACTCTGCCCGTGGAACTTTCCAAGTACAGCGGCGCAGCGTCAGGAGGCGGTCAGTGGCGGAACGCAGGGGGCCTTTTCGGCCTTCTATCGCTGTGGATACTCGGCCGATCAGTCCGGCGGCGTCGGGAACCTGAATGCGGGCGCACCTTACACAACCTGCGACTACTCGCGCGCGCAATGCGTACAAAGAGGAATGTTCAGCACGGACAATCAAAGCCATGTCACGCGCGAGGTTCGGTGGAATTGAATTCGTGCCGGCGTCGATTCTCGTCCGCACCTATGGCTCGAAAACTTCACAATTATCCACGCCTCTTCCGAATCAAGCGCTCTATAATGACTATGTTCCGCTCATCTACGGGACCGGGTGGTATCAGCCGCCCATCGTCCTTGCCAGAAACGATGGAAATCTCACGCATTTCGAAGTACTGCTCGGAAGTGGACAGATCAGCAGCGTTATCACGGTAATCGTGAATAACACTCAGATCCCGGTAGGCGTGAACGGTACAAATATGACGGCGACCGGCTGGTATAACGTCATCAGCGTCGGGACCAGGAATGGCAGTTTCAATCCGGACTTCAGCAATTCTGCCGGACAGCCGTTGGGCGATCCTTACGGCAGCATGGCGTTCATGTCGCTGGTGGTGCCCAATTCGATTTCGAATGGAACGTCATTCCCCGAGGTCAGTGTCCTGATTCAGGGACTCGAACTTGCGCAATATGACTCCAGCGGCAACTACCTGAGCAATGTGTTCAGCAACAACCCAGCCTGGGTAATGTTAGACGCTCTGCAGCGCAGTGGTTGGAACCTGGCGCAACTGGACATCGCGACCTTTTCGGCGGTCGCGCAGAGATGCAACGCCCTGGTCTCAACGGTGGACGTAAACGGGAACAGTACCACGATTCCCCGTTATCAATGCAATCTTTTGCTGACGGGAAGCCGGAGCGCCGGCGACATCGTTCGTGGCATTCGGAACGGATCGGCGATGTACCTCAGTTTTGATTCCAATGGACTGATTCAGTTAAATCCTGAGGACACGCTGGCGAACCAGCAGCCGACGCAATCGGCCAGCAGTAACAGCACCGAAGAGTTGAACGGGGGATGGCCGGCGTATGAATTCGGCGATAACTCGTTTTCAGGCATCTTGCGCAGCGCAAATGGGATCCCGTCCCTTACGCTAACGTCGCAGAGCATCGCTAACAGCCCGAACCAATATACGGTTGAATTTCAGGATGAGTTCAACGATTATCAACAAGACAGCCTTTCGCTGGTGGATATCGATGATCTGTTACTGACTGGACAAGAGGTGACGACTACGCTAACGGCGCTCGGCCTCCCGAATTTCGATCAAGCGAACAGAGCCGCGGCGCTTCAGTTATACAAGTCGGTGAACGGCAACACTTACGTCCAGTTTGAGACCAGCGTAAAAGGGGTGGGACTTAGGCCAGGGACATCATCACGGTTACTTACGCAAGGGAAGGCTTCAGCCGGCAGCCATTCCGGATCAGCAAATTATCCCCGGAGTTAATTTCATCACTGCTGTCATCAGTGCACAGATTCATGACGATGCCTGGTACACGGCGGTCAACTCGGGTACGGCGAGCCCGGGACGCCAAGGTACCTTCGAAGTCGGACTCCCCAGGCCGCTGGTGGGCAGCGTGCTCGATAGCAACGGCGTGGAACAGTTTGGAATATCGGAAACCTCGACGGAGAGCACTGATGGAAGCGTTACCGAGAATCTGTCAGTCTCCTTCTCGGCTCCGGCAAAGCCGGCTGCAAGTGCTGCAGGCATACCGCTGATGGGACTGAATCCCCAGGTGAATAATACCGGGGGAACCCTGGCGGGAGGGCAAGCGCTCTATTACGGGATCAGTGCGGTGGACGCTAACGGGGACGAGGGTAATTTGTCATTTATTGCGGTGGCGAACATCCCGGCGGGTGACAATACGAATCAAGTTACTCTTGTGAGCCTCAGCTTTTCGTCAGCGGCGGTATCGTTTAATGTGTATCGCGGACCGAACCCCACGCAAGTATTGCGGATTGTAAGTGGAGTCGCGATTGCCGCTCAGTTTGTCGACTCGGGACTAACTGCGTCCTTGCAAGGTCCCCCGGACCCTAATTACGACCATGCGAACTTCTACTGGCGCTTGGAGCTCCAGCCTCCCGAGGGAGTGAACATAAACTCACCGACGACTGTTGGTAGCAGCACGTTGAACATGGTGGTGAACCTGTACAACGGCGCTACGGCACGAATCACCGCAGGGACGGGAACTGGGCAGGAAAGGACGATAGCCTCCAACACGGCAACTACGCTCACGCTCACGACAACCTGGAGCGTCCAGCCGGACACAACGAGTTACTTTCTGGTTGCCGAATCGACTTGGCAGTTTGGGGCTTCGAGCAATGCGTCGCCAGTGTCCTTCTCCGTGCCTAATCGCCAAGGGGTGACCATTGATGTTTCCGGGCGGGCGGCGAACGTGGCAGATGAGGAATGCGGGTATGCCTTGTCGCCACTCACTCGATGGACAATCTTAGGTTCCACAGGCCAAGCTGTCGACACCGATGTTCCAGGGCAGCCCACCTTCGGCCTCTACGCAATCGGCTCCGGCTGTGTTGAGGTGCTGGGAATTTCCTTCTCGGTCTTGACGAATACCCTATCTATCAGCGCCGGCACTTTGACGCTGTTTTATTGGGACGAGTTGCAGGGGCCTTCCGCTGCTTTGCTTAATGCCGCAATGGGCACGTCCGATACTTCTTTTACCGTGGCTACGGCGGTGTCGGCGTCCGTCGGAGCCCTGGTGCAGATTGATGGGGAGGTGATGGTGGTGCAACAAAATCTCACCAACAGCACCACCGTGCCCGTTACGCGCGCCTCTCACGGAACAACCGCCGCGGCTCACACGGCTGAAACGGGCGTCTACCTTCTAGCAGAAAAGATTTTCATCTTACCGTTTGCGCTGGAGTTTTTCGGAAGTCCGGCCAGCGGGAGTTACGCGTTTCCGATCACGATCCCAGACGTCCGCATCGGGGCGGCCGAACTGTTCATGACCAACTCGAGGGGCAATAGTAGCGTGGCCGCCGAATCGTTTACGGGCAGTACAGACTTTGGTCTTCGTAGTCTATTGGGCGGGCAACTAACAATTCAAGTTGGGGGTCCGCTGGCGATTCAGACCAATGCGGCGCCTCCGCTTGTGGTTGATACCACGTGTTCGGTGCGGGATGTCTACGCCGTTGTGCAGGACGCACCTACCGGAGCGCCGGTAACCATGCAAGTGACCAAGAACGGAAATGTCTATTGCGAGCTCACGATCCCCACGGGAGCTACGACGTCGAATACGGTCGACGGCTTCGCCCTCGGGCCGTTGCAGGCTCAGGCGATCGTTGGTCTGAACATTACATCCGTAGTACAGACCGCCAACACACAGCCGGGGTCCGATTTGACCGTGACGATTCGTCTGTAGAAATTCTCAGTCATGGCGACTTTGCAAAAACTGCAGCCTGATGGGGACTTGCAATGCTACTTCTTCGAGCCGTCGGCCATTGCAGCGCTGAGTTCAACCAGCGCGACGGGATATACGGTATCGGGTACCTGGCGCCAGCAGTTTGACTGGGCGGTGATCGAGTGGAATCGCGACAACGTGTTTGAGCATCCAGCGTTTCGTCCGTTGCCCGACGGTAATCTCAGCGGATTGACCTTGAGTTACCAGGAGACTCGGGAAAACTGCATCCCGCTGGATTCTAATTTATTCCCAACCGTTTCTTGGCCCACTCTTCGAATCTGGGCTAACAATGGCAGTGGTGAACAAATCTACCAGATCCCACTGGCGAGCTACGCGACTCCGATCGCGGGCGGCTATCAATGTGCTACTGTGCAGTTCACGCTTGGCGGAACGGTTACCGCCGGGGATTACGTCGGGCATCGCATTTCTGTCGGAGCACTATCCATATCAGATTGAACGGGGGCGATACGCTGGATTACGCGGTTCAATACATCGTCGCGGAAATCAACGGTTCTTCGCCGACGACGTCAAGCCACTTTCACGGGTACGACGATTACACTTACCTACGTGGGTGCGGGTCGTCCTCTCCCGGCCATAGCACCACCGGTGCGAACGGAAATCTCATTGGTGCCTACACTTATGTATCGGGCAGCGAGACAGAAACATGGGACGCGCAGTCGAAGCAGTTTTCGGGAGGAACGTCGCCAACACAGTGGCAGATTACTTTGCCATTCGCGTCGCTGTCCGATCCGGTGCTCGGCGTGGTTCCGGCCGGCGCCATCAGGAAATTGCGATGGACCTATTCAGCCGCCCTGCAGGCGGGCGCCTTCGCGCGTAGTGAATTTCAAGTGGTGGTTTCGAACTGGACGGTCACCGGCAGCGGGCAGGGCTACTCAATTGCCGGCCCGGGCAGCCAGCGCATCGAAGACGATTCGGATCAAGTGCAGTATACCGGTTCGTGGACCAGCGAAGGCGGAAATTACTCCGGCGGACTGATTCATTCCACGAGCGCGAGCGCGCCGGTATCGAGCTTGACTTGCACATATACGTCAGCACAAAGTCACAGCCTCTACCTGGGAACCAGGCTTTTGGCCACCGGTACGCTCATTTCCGTTGTTGTCGATGCGGGCAGCCCACTCAGCATCAATTTGAACCTGCCGGGCGAGGATGTCCTGATTCGGACTCTGCTCGGCCAACTTGCTTCCGGCACGCATACGGTGACGGCAACGCATGTTGGCGACGCTGGCACGGATTTCTATTTTGACTTTCTCGAGATAGCCATTCCGTCGACGTCCTATCCCAGTGAGACAAGCGAGACCAAGCTTGCGGCCGCCACGGACTGGGACACGAACAACTCATTAGCGCTGGCGCCCGAGCGCACGGCCTGGATGATCTACGTCGCTCGGCTTTCTAGCTCGCGTGAATCACTATGTAGGCGCGTTGTGGTTTTATGAGCTGAACTGCGTCGGCCAGCAATATGCGTCCGCCACGATTGCGTTCTCGGGGTCTCCAGATCCCAATCTCACTACACAGATCATTCTAGGGACCGCCGGTGAACCCTCGTCAACGGATACCACCATTGAGCATTTGAATCTGATCGGCGATACCACCCAGACCCTTGCGACAGGGTTCGCGCTTTTGCTAAACGGCGGTTATACGGCCGTATGGGCGCTGGCCAGCGGCAGCCAGCTCACCATTTATTCGCGCGCCATGGGCACCGCCGGCAATACGATCACCATCGCGACCAGTGCGAATACCACGAACCTGACGATCACGATATCTGGCACTACCGCGACATCCGGAGTAAGTGCCTTCTCGGGTGGCGTGGATGGTAACTGGTACACCGATCTGGAGGCTATGCCCCGGTTGAACCGCGGGGTACGGGACTGGAGCCAGAGTTACTTTCAGGCGCTCAAGGGCTATGGATACGATGCCACCGCGTCGTTCAGCATGGAGCTTGGCAATGGCGATCCATCGGTGGATGCCGGCATCGCGCAACGTTACCCCGACCAAACCCCGGTGCTGCTCAACACCCCTTCCCTGCAAACGAACTTCTCGCCCACCAGCGCGGCATTTTGGCAGCAAGTGCACTTGGATATGGCCACCGTGATGACCGCCGCGGGGCTGACGCCGTATTTGCAATTTGGTGAAGTGCAGTGGTGGTATTTTCCCGAACTGGCTGGGACGCCGCCAGTGCCAATCGGAATGCCGTTCTACGATGCCTACACCACCAGCACATTTCAAACAACCTACGGCCGCGCTATGACCGTGATCGCGAGCAATACCGTGGACCCTACAACAATTCCGCAGGAAGTCGCTTTCTTGCCGGGCCTGATCGGTAGCTTCACGGCGCAAATCCGCGCGTTCGTTCACGCCACCTATCCGAGCTGCCGCTTTGAAGTGCTGTATCCTCCGGACGTGAACAATTTCGCCCTTACGGGAGTCATCAACTATCCAACCAGCGACTGGACGCCCGCCAATCTGAATTGCCTGAAAACGGAGAGCTTCAGTTACACCTACGACCGCAATTTAGACATGAGCATGGTATCCATGAATTCGGTAAACAGCCTCGGCTTTACGCCCTCCGAGCGGAGCCATTTGGTGGGTATCAGCGACCCCTCTACCGCGTGGCTCAAGGAAGTGAGGCTGGCGCAAGGACTGGGGTTTGAATCCGTCGTCCTGTTCGCATTGGACCAGATGTGCTTGATTGGTTATTCGCCGCCTTTGGGGACCGGTTTGCGGCGCAGCGCCCGGCTCCGCTAACCGAGCGCAGCACAAGAGGTTCGCGCTACAGTGAATGTCGGTGATTTCGGTCCAAAACGTATCTAAGGCCTACCATCTTTATCACCACCCCTTCGATCGCGTCCTGGGCGCATTTGCGCTTGCGAGGAGACAGAAGGCGGAGTTCTGGGCTCTGCGAAACATCAACTTGCGCGTGGAAAAAGGTGAAGTATTCGCTCTCCTTGGGCCGAATGGATCGGGAAAGAGCACTCTGCTGCAAGTCATCAGTGGCATCCTTCAACCCACCAGCGGGCGGGTACTTTGTTCCGGCCGCGTCGCGGCACTGCTCGAACTGGGCGCCGGATTTAATCCCGAATTCAGCGGCCGCGAAAACGTGTATCTCAATGGCGAGATCCTGGGGCTGTCGCGCAAGGAATTGGACCAGGCGTTTCCGCGCATCGAGGCTTTCGCGGAAATCGGCCAATTTATCGATCGGCCAGTTAAAGAATATTCGAGCGGTATGTACGTTCGGCTGGCGTTTTCCACCGCCATTCATGTCGATCCCGAAGTCCTGATCGTCGATGAAGCGCTGGCGGTCGGCGACGCTATCTTCGCCAGCCGCTGCGTTCAAAAATTCGAGGAACTTCGCAGAAAGAACGTCACCGTGCTGCTGGTGTCGCACGATCTCAGCTTGATCAAGCGTCTGGCCGATCGCGCCGCCTTCATGCTGGAAGGAAGAATTGTCATGCAAGGCGCTCCGAAGGACGCGGTCAATCACTACGTCGGCTTTGTCCTCGATCGCGAGCGTGCCGGCAAGGAACGAAGCACCGGCCGGCTGGAAGAGTCTGTCGCCGCCGGGCCCATATCAAGTAAGACCAGTTTTCGCCATGGCGACGGCGCCAGCCGTGTTGCGGACGTGCAGATACTCAGTTCCAGCGGTGAAGTCTGCGCCGCTTTCCGGCCCGGAGAATCCATCATTCTTCGCATCCGCGCCGCATTTCAAAAGCCTGTCTCCAACCCCGTGGTCGGTATTCTTATCCGGAATCGCATCGGCATGGACATTTTTGGAACGAACACTCGCCTGGAAAGCGCCGAACTCGGGGACTTCGAACCCGGCGAAGAAATCGAAGTTGAATTTGAGTTGGATTGTCTGCTTAGCCGCCAGGAATATACAGTAACCGTGGCTATTCAATATTGGAACGGCCTCAGCCAGGATTGGCTCGATGACGTGCTCGATTTCCGGGTGGAAGACACCAAGGACGTCGCGGGCGTGTTGAACCTGAACACGCGCGTCCGCCATCAAAAAATTGTCCCGGCGCCCAATCGCGAACCAAGCAGCCTGATATTGTGAGTTTTGTCAATGCATATCAACCTGCATATCGAAGAGATTCAATCCGCGCTCAGAGAAGAACATTTGGATGGCTGGTTGTTCTTCGACCATCACCAGCGGGATCTTCTCGCGTACCGGATTCTGAAACTGAATCCGAAGCACGTCGCCACCCGCCGTTGGTATTACTTTATTCCCGCTCATGGCGAAGCGAAGGGTCTGGTCCACGCCATCGAATCGGGTGTTCTCGCCGGCCTGCCGGGCGACATCCGCAAGTATTCCAGTTGGACCGCTCAGGTAGAAGGTATCGAGCGTTTATTGGCTGGCAGCCGCAAGATCGCCATGCAATATTCGCCGAACTGTGCCATCCCCTATGTTTCGCTGGTGGATGGCGGCACGCTCGATCTGGTTCGCGGCGTAGGCGTTGAAATAGCCACGTCAGCCAACCTGGTGCAGCTCTTCGAAGCGCGCTGGGACGCCGAGCAACTTGAGATGCATCTCGAGGCGGGTCGCCGTGTGGACCGCGTTCGCGCCGAAGCGTTTCAGAAGATCGCCGCCGCTCTCGCCGGTGGCCAAACCATTACCGAGTGGGACGTGAATCGTTTCATCCGAGCCGGCTTTGAAACTTCCGGCCTGGTCACCGATCACGGGCCCATCGTGGCCGTCAATTCCCACATGTCGGACCCGCATTATGAACCCGAGCCGGAAGGCAGCCGCGAGATCCGCAAAGGCGACGCCGTGCTCATCGACATGTGGGCCAAGCTCGACCAGCCGCGCGCCGTGTTCTATGACATCACCTGGACAGGCTATTGCGGCGCCAGCCCGCCCGCCGCTCTCCAAAATATCTTCGAAGTGGTGCGCGATGCTCGCGATCGCGCCGTCCAGCGCGTCCAGTCGGCCGTGACACGCGGCGAATCGATTCACGGCTTCGATGTCGATGACGCCGCCAGAACCTATATTAAGGACCGGGGATTCGGAGAATACTTCATCCATCGGACCGGCCACTCCATCGGCGAAGAAGTGCACGGCACCGGCGCCAACATGGATAACCTTGAGACTCACGACGAGCGCCGGGTCATCCCCCGGACCTGTTTCTCCGTCGAGCCCGGCGTCTATCTCCCTGAATTCGGTATTCGCTCCGAAGTTAATGTCTACGTCGGCGCAAAAGAGGCGCAAGTTACCGGCGAAGTCCAGCAAAAACTCGTTACTATTCAATGACTACAATTGGAGTCGAATATCGCCGTGTCCCTGACCGGGGTGCACGAGCCAAACCCCGCTTTATCAATATGTTTCCGGGTTTTAGACCCATTGTCAATCGACCCGATAGGAAATTTCGATTGGACCGGACCCCGCCGCTCGCATACCCTGAATTATGGCAACCGTTCACATGATGGAGCCCGTGAGTTCACACGTCGTTTTGCTACATCGCATCAGTAGCATCGTAAGCTCGGAGCTATCGCTAGACGAAATGCTCGGAGAGATTGTCGGACTTACTGTCCAGGTGACTGACTGCGATGCTTGTCTGGTCTACCTGCTGGATCGCGATACCGACGAGGTGGTTCTGCGCGCCTCGCAAGTGCCGCACGCGAGTGCGCTGGGTAATTTGCGCATGAAAGTTGGTGAAGGTGTTACCGGATGGGTGGCGGAGCACAAATCGGTTGTTGCACTGTCCTCCAAGGCCGGCGCCGACGCGCGGTTCAAACGCTTTCAAACCCTGGTGGAGGACACCTACGAAGCCTTCCTTTCGGTCCCCTTGGTTAGCGGGGGCGATGTCATCGGTGTCATCAACGTGCACCACCGGGAGACGCACAATCACAATGGCGAGGAGATTTCTTTGCTGACGTTTGTCGGCGAGCAGATGGGAGGCGCGATCTCCAAATCGAGCCTGTCCGAGACCAACGCCCGGCTCATGGAAGAAACCCTCGAGATGAAGCGCCAGCTTGAAACCCGCAAGTTGGTGGAACGAGCCAAGGGTATTCTGCAGCAGCGCCATAGCCTCACGGAAGAAGAGGCTTATCTGCGCCTTCGCAACGAGAGCCGCCGCCTTCGCCGCCCGATGAAAGAGCTTGCGGAAGCCATCATTTTGGCCGAGGACCTGAGCCGCAAGACTGAGTCTCCGAATTAGCTTTGACGCAATGTGGCGCACGCATTCGTGTGCGTGCCGTGTCGGAACTCGTCTCGACACCGTGTGACGTTCATCCCAAGTTGGATAAAATTTTGCGCATTCGCGCGTGGGCCAGCACCACATCCGGGTCGCGCTGCAATGCTTCAAAGTATCGCTTGGAAAATCCGGTGCCGGTCTCGTTCGGCGCGAGCAATTCCCAGGCCTGCGCGATCAGCTTTTCCGCGTCGATGACCGGCGTCGGCCCTTCGGCGTCCACAGTCTCATCGATGGCATCCAGCGTTTCATCGATCAGTACTACAAACTCCGACAGCTCGTGCAGCCAGGCGAACCACGGATCGTATAGCACCAGCTTCAACAGCTCGCCGCTCGATCCGATACGGGCGATGTCTCGTTCGTAGGTGTCGCGCTCGGAATCGAGCAGAGTCTTGTGCAGGCCCAGCAAGCCGTTGCGCAGGTCCGTTAGCCGCTGTTTTGTGAGATCGGGAGAGGAATTGTTGGAGGACATGACGCCCTGGTGCTATAGTACATGACACCCAAGCAGTAACAACCTGTCACCGCTAAAATAAAAACGTGCGTTCCGAGCCTACACTCCAACTCGCCACCGGTCATCTGGATCAGGTGCGCAATGAAATCGGCAAGATTATTGTCGGCCAGCAACACGTGGTGGATGGTGTGCTGATTTGCCTGTTGGCAGGCGGCCACGTACTGCTCGAAGGCGTGCCGGGACTCGGCAAAACCACTTTGCTGCGCACCCTTGGCCGCGTATTGCATCTCAAGTATTCGCGCATTCAATTCACGCCCGATCTTATGCCCGCCGACATCGTGGGCAGCATGATGATTGAGACCGACGATCATGGCGCCAAGGCCTTGCGCTTTCAACCGGGCCCCATTTTTGCCAATCTGGTGCTGGCCGACGAAATCAACCGCGCCACGCCCAAGACGCAGTCGGCGTTGCTCGAAGCCATGCAGGAACAGACTGTGACGAGTGGAACCACGACGCATGAGCTCGAATTGCCGTTCTTGGTGATGGCCACGCAAAATCCCATCGAAATGGAGGGCACCTATCCGCTTCCCGAGGCTCAGCTAGACCGCTTCCTGATGAAGATCCTGGTGACCTATCCTTCGCGCGAAGATCTGAACCGCATTGTCGAGCGCACCATTCATCGCGGCGAAACCAAGCTGGAACAGGTTGTCGACCGCGACGCCATTCTCCAGCTACGCGCGGCCTGCCGGGAAGTTCTGGTGGCGCCGCACGTGCAGGATTTTGCGATCGACCTGGTAATGGCGACGCAGCCCGGCACGCCCAGCGCTCATCCGCTGGCAACCAAATACATTCGCTATGGAAGTTCGCCACGCGGCGCGCAGGCGTTGGTGGAGTGCGGTCGCGTCCTGGCTCTGATGCGCGGCCGGTTAAACGTAAGCACCGACGATGTTCGTGAGATCGCGCCCGATGTGCTGCGCCATCGCATCATTTTGAATTTCGACGCGCATGCCGACGGTCAAACGCCCGAGACCATCTTGAGCACCATCATCGAAAGCGTCACATCCCTCTCCGTTAAGTGAACGCCACCAAGTGAAAATCGCCAGGTGAAAGCCGTCCAGTGAAAACCGAACCGTTGATCGACAGCACGTTCCTCGAGAAACTCGAGCGGCTGGCGATCCGCTGGCAAAAGTCGTTTCCCGGCCTGGTGGGCGGCCATAATATCTCGCATTTCGCCGGCTCCGGACAGGAGTTTCTCGATCATCGCCAATTCCATCAAGGAGACGATCTCCGCGCCGTCAACTGGCGCGCCTACCTGCGGCTGGAAAAGCTGTTCTTGAAAATGTTTCAAGTGGAGCCGCGCATTCCCGTCCGGATTCTGTTGGATTGCAGCAACTCCATGACTACCGGCGCCGTCTCTAAGTTTGACTATGCGCGCAAACTCGCGGCTGCCTTATGCTATGTCGGCCTGGTGCGGCTGGACACCATCTGCCTGCAACCCTTTGGCCAGGACCTGGGCGATTCGTTTCTATGCGGCGGCGGACGGCATCGGTTTATACCTGCCGTGAAGTTTCTGGAGCAGCTCAAACCCTCCGGGCGCACCAACTATTTCCAGATTGCGCGGGACTTCATCTCCACCTATCCGCAGCGCGGGCTGTTGATCATCATTTCGGATTTCTTGGACGACACCGGCTGTGAGCGCCCCTTGCAATACCTGGCCGACTTCGGCCACGAGTTGATCCTGGTGCAAGTCTGGGCCGACGAGGATCGCGAACCGGGCTGGGATGGGCTGCTCGATCTGAAGGACGCCGAAACGGGCGAGACGCTCGAAATCGGTTTCGACAACGCGGCACGCGTCAACTATACGCAAGCCTTCGACGCCTACGCGCGTGAGATCCAGCGCGTTGGCCTGCGCAATAGCGGGCGCTACGTAGGGCTGAGCACAGCAACTACAATCGAAGAGGCGGTGTTTGGTCCGCTGGCGCGCGCCGGCGGACTCGAGTAGCAACGATGTTCTTCCTCAACTTGTCTCTTCCCGAATTTTTGGCGATCCTCGGATCGCTTTCGGGCGTGGTCGTGGCGCTGTACCTGCTAGACCGCATGCGGAAGAACCACACCGTGGCGACGTTGCGCTTCTTCGCCGCGGCGGAGAAACCGCCCGTTCTCAAGCATCGTCGCAAATTGCAGCAACCCTGGTCCCTGCTGCTGCAGTTGCTCAGCTTGCTACTGCTTCTTCTGGCCATCGCCCAGCTTCGCTTTGGCTCTCCCGCGCGCTATTCCCGCGATCACGTTCTGATTCTCGATACCTCGGCTTGGATGGCCGCTCGTGTTGGGAACGTCCGTCTCATCGATCGAGCGCGCCGGGCGGCCGACAATTATGTGAACGCCCTTCCGCCGTCGGATCGCGTCATGGTGGTACGAGCCGACGTGCTGGCCACGCCCGCGCTGCTTTTTGAGTCGGACCGCAAGAAAATTCATCTCGCAATCGATCAGACCCAGCCTGGCGCCGCACCGCTCAATCTGCAGGATGCTCTGGATTTCGCCTTGCAGGCTCAGAAGGTGCAGGCGCAGCGTCCTGGTGAGATTGTCTTCGTCGGCGCCGGCCGCATTCCGAGCGATCAGGCCGCGCGGGTCAATGCGCCCGCGAATTTCCGATGGATTGCCATCGACGGCCCTACCGAGCACGTCGGATTGCGAAAAGTCAGTGTGCATCGCGCCCTGGACGATCCCGACGTTTGGGAGGTTTTCATCGCCGCGAGGAACTATGGAACCGTGGCCCGTTCGGTTCCTATGGCCGTCGCGTTCGGCGGATCGCCCGTGGCAACTCACCGCTTCGAACTGAAGCCGGGCGCCGAAGAAGACATGAATTTCCGCTTCAGAACGCGCGCCGCCGGATGGTTGGAGGCTCGTCTTACGACAGAAGCTCGTCTCGGCACGCGTCCCGACACTCAGGATGCCTTCCGGCAGGACAGCCGTGCCATTCTCGAGCTTCCGGCGCGCGGTGTCCTTCCGGTGACCGTCTATTCAGCCGATCCCGAGCTGCTGCGTCCCATCTTCAGCGCCATCCCCGGCGTTCAGGCCAGCTTTCTTCCCGTATCCAGCTATCAGCCGAACGCTCACGGCACTGGAATCGTTCTGCTGGATCATTTCGCGCCTCCTTCGCCGCCCACCGCAGAAAGCATCTGGGTGGAACCACCCGCGGACAAATCCCCAATTCCAGTGCGCGGTACCTCGCAAAAGGTGAAGCTGAATCAGTGGCAGGCCGATCATCCGCTAGGAGCCGGCTTGCGCGCGCGCGACATCGAACTTGCAAGCGCGGAGATCTTCGAGCCCGCGCCGGGCGACATCGTCGTGGCCCGGTCGGACGCCGGACCGTTGATCGTCGCGCGCCCTGGCACTCCGAAAATGGTGGTCCTCGGTTTTCACCCCGTGCGATCGGGAATGAAATACCAGCTCACCACGCCGCTGTTATTCGCGAATATCATTCGTTGGATGGCGCCGGATGCTTTTCGTTCCTGGGAGCTGACGGCAGGCACTGTAGGTACGGTGGATGTCGAGCTGGAGTCCGAAATCGATCCGAGTTCGATTCGCGTTCAAACGGAAGAAGGGCGGCCGCTGCCCTTCACAGTGGAAGGAAAGACTCTCCGATTCTTTACCGGCGCTCCCGGCGTGGTGCGAGTGCTCACCGGCGATCGCGAGCTGGTCTACTCGCTAACGTTGCCGCAGCCCGGGGACACGGTGTGGAAGCCGTCCGCCGCTGAGATTAGCCAAGGCGTAAAACTCGGATTGCCCGGGCGCGCGCCCCTCGGCCCCACTTCTCGCGATCTTTGGCATTGGCTGGCGCTCGCGGGAGCTGCGGGGCTGCTGGCGGACTGGATTCTTTACGGCCGTATCGATCGCCGTATGCGCGCGGCGGCGGGCGCTGCTTCCGGTGAAACTAGTCTGCCCTGGCGGAGGAAAGCCTCGTGACCTTCGAGCGAACCTGGGTCCTTGTTTTTCTGTTCCTGCCGCTAGGCTGGATGTTCTTCGAGTGGCGGCGGACCAGGCGCCTTACCGCGCTCATTCTGAAGACCCTTGCCTTCATCGCCATCGTGCTGGCTCTGGCCGAACCCACGCTCACCGTCCCGCAGACAAAAATGGCGGTGGCTGTTCTGGTGGATACTTCTTCCAGCGTTTCGCCGCAGGATCTGGCGCGCGCTTCCGAATTCGCGGCCGGTCTCGATAAGGCACGCGGCCGACACTGGGTACGCGTCCTGCCCTTTGCCAGATCGGTACGCGATTTAGCGCCTGGCGAGCAGCGCGGCGTGCATCTGGAACCCACCGCGGGCGAAGCCGGACGCGCCACCGATCTTGAATCCAGCGTTGAAGAGGCTATCAGCTCGCTTCCGTCGGACCTGGTTCCAAGAATCGTGCTGGTTTCTGACGGCAAGGAGAACGCGGGCAGCATTACTCGCGCGGTTTGGCAGGCACAGCGGCTCGGCATTCCCATTGATACGGTGGCCCTGCGGGGCCGGCCTGAGCCCAGCTTGCGGCTGGAATCGGTCACCGTGCCCACCGTCGCGTTCACCGGCGAGCAGTTCCCCGTGGATCTGAGCATTGTCTCGCCGTCCGCCGTCTCGGGCGTAGTCCAGATCAGCGCCGAAGGAAAAGTGCTCGGATCGAATCCGGTGAAACTCGCGCAAGGCGACAATCAGGTTCGCGTTCACGCCAGCCTTACCGCGGCCGGTGCGTTAAGCCTGGCCGGCGTGATCCAAGCCAATGGACTGGGCGAGATTCGCTTCGATCGCGCGGTTACTTTGCGCCGTCCCAAAGTATTGTTTATCTCGCAGGATCCCCCGGGCACCGAGACGCATCTGCTTCAAACCCTGGCTGCAGCCCAGTTCGATGTAGACCGCACTGCCGATCCCGCACACGGAACGCTGGCCGATTACCAACTGGTGGTGTTAAATAACCTGGATATGGAATCCTTGCCGGCCGCCCGCAAGGATGAAATCGAGAAGTTTGTCCAGCAAGGCGGCGGCCTACTCGTCATCGCGGGCGAACGCAATATCTACGCCGAAAACAAGAAGGTGGAAGATGCGCTGGATCGCACGCTGCCTGCGAAACTCGCTCCCCCGCGATCGCCCGAAGGCACCGCTGTGGTGCTGATCATCGACAAATCCTCGTCCATGGAAGGCAAGAAAATCGAGCTGGCGCGCCAGGCCGCAATCGGCGTCGTGGATAATCTGCGCCCCATCGATCTGGTAGGCGTCCTGATATTCGACAACTCCTTTCAATGGGACGTTCCCATTCGCCGCGCTGAAGACAAGGTCCTGATCAAACGCCTGATTTCGGGAATCGTTCCCGATGGCGGAACGCAAATTGCCCCCGCGCTGGCGGAAGCGTATCGCAAAGTGTTGCCCACTCACGCCACGTTCAAGCACATTGTGTTGCTCACCGATGGTATCTCCGAAGAGGGCGATAGCCTCGATCTATCGAAAGAGGCGCTGGCTCAACACGTGACCATCTCAACAGTGGGTCTCGGCCAGGACGTGAACCGGGCTTATCTCGAGAAAGTTGCGTCTGTTGCCGGCGGAAAATCGTATTTCTTGAACGAACCAGCCGGATTGGAACAGATTGTGTTGAAGGACGTGATGGAGCACACCGGCACAACCGCCGTGGAGAAAAGTTTGCGGCCGTTCGTCGCCAAGAACGCCGAGATTCTGGACGGGGTGAGCATCGACACCGCGCCGCCGCTCAAAGGCTATGTACGATTCATCAGCAAGCCCACCGCGGACACCATCCTGAAGGTGGACGAGATGGACCCGCTGCTGGTGCGCTGGCAGTACGGCCTGGGCCGCGCGGATGTATTTACCTCGGATGCGAAGAGCCGCTGGGCGGCAGACTGGGTAACGTGGAAGGGCTTCGACAAACTGTGGACCAACACGTTTCGCGACCTGTTGCCGCATGCCGAGAGCGGCGAAGCACAGGCGGAGTTCGACAGCGCGAGTGGCGACCTGGTGGTGAATTATCATCTCGGGGCTGACGCCGAGGATCCGTCCAAGCTGCCGGAGATATTTGTCCTGGGCCCCAATGGCTTCCGTCACCCGGTGCCCATCACCAAACTCGGTGGCAAGTCCTATCGAGGAACCATTCACATTGGCGACTTGCAGGGCCTGTTCCGCATCCGGCCGCTCGATGAATCCCGCGCGTTTCCTGAGGTCGGTTATTATCAGCCGGAGCAGGAACTGCTCGATTATGGATCGAACGAATTTCTGTTGCGCTCGGTTGCTCAATACACTGGCGGGCGATTTAATCCCCAGCCCAAGCAAGTGTTCGATTCGGGCGGCCGCTCCGAGTCTTCCGTCTTGCGCCTGTGGCCAATGCTCTTGGGACTTGCGATCGCGCTGAACCTGGTCGAATTGCTCATGCGTAAAGCTCGACAACCGTTTCAAGGTGGAATGTTTGGGGGAAAAGGTCGACCAGCGTAATATTCTTGATGCGGTATGCCTCGGCGGTCAGGCCTTGCAGATCGCGTGCTAGGGTTGCGGGGTCGCAAGAAACGATGGTTAAGCGAGGGGCCCGAATCCTCGCCAGCTCTTTCACCACGAGTTTTCCCAAACCGGCGCGTGGCGGATCCGCCAGAATGAAATCCGGCTTTTCCTCCAAGCCCGCCAAATAATCCTCGACGTTGGCGTTTACGGCGGTTTGTACGAAGTTTTGAGCCAAGTCGCGTAGGCCACTGCTACTCGATTCAACCGCGGTTACTTTAACGAAACGCTCAGCCAGTTTCTTTGAAAAGAGGCCCACTCCGGCATAAAGATCGACAGCCCACCCGCCTTCCACGTCCGAAACCGCGCATTCCACCAGACCATCGATCAGAAAGCGGTTCACCTGGAAGAATGAGTTGCGGCTGACGCGGAATCCAGCGTACTCGATCGGCGTTGTCACCCCTAGTGTCGCGAGCGAGGATAGCTGCTGCCGCGGCACGCGATCCAGAACATTCACCTGCACCTCTGTCTCATTGGTAAATAGCTCGATGGCCGTCTTCGCTTGAGGAGCGTCGATCTTACCGATGATTTCATTGAGCTTCGGCGAGGCAATAGGACAATGATCGATTGCGATGAGGTCGCGCGAACCCTGCGCGAAGTAACCAATCTTTCCAGCTTCGATATGCAGCTGCACGCGATTGCGATACTGCCATGGCTCGCTTGCGACCACGCCGATCTCGCCTGCAAAATCGATCTTGCCCACGCGCTGCAACACCTCGCGCAGGATGGCGCGCTTTTGTTCCAACTGGAAAGGATAATCCAGGTGCTGATACTGGCAGCCGCCGCAGCGCTGAAAGTATGGGCATCCGGCAGCAATGCGCAATGGCGATGGCTGCAGCACCTCGATCACCCGGCCGCGCCATAGATCGTTCTTCGCGCGCTCGGTCTCCGCGCGCACTACTTCACCTGGCAAGACGAAGGGCGTAAGGATCACTTTGCCCTCCAGCCGCGCCAGTCCTTCACCGCCGTACACCAGTTTTTCAATCGTGAGAGTTTCTTCCACAGGCAAGCGAAAGGGTACCATGGTTATTCACCCAAAAAGATAAAACATGAAAGCGCGCGTCTTCTCCGGCGTTCAGCCGACTGGCAACTTACACATTGGAAATTATCTGGGGGCGTTGAAGAACTGGGTCGAGATCCAGGGCAATTACGAGAGCATCTTCGGCATCGTGGATCTGCATGCGATCACCATCTATCAGGAGCCGGCCGAGCTGCGTGCGAAGATCCTGGAGACCGCGGGACTGTTTCTCGCGGCGGGCATTGATCCGAAGCATTCCACCATCGTGGTGCAGTCGTCTGTGCCGGAGCACGCCGAGCTGGCCTGGATGCTGACCTGCGTCACTCCAGTTGGTTGGTTGGAGCGGATGACTCAGTACAAAGCCAAATCGCAGGAGCAAGAAACCATCGGCGACGGGCTGCTGCAATATCCAGTACTTATGGCGGCGGATATATTGCTTTATCAAGCCGCCGTCGTTCCTGTTGGCGAGGACCAGGCTCAGCATCTGGAGCTGGCGCGGGATATCGCGCAACGTTTCAACTCCTTGTATGGCGAAACATTTGTTATGCCAGGTACCAGCCTTCCATTGGCGGGTGCGCGGGTCATGGGACTGGACGACCCAACGAAGAAAATGAGTAAGTCTGCAGCTGGTTCCGGCCACGCCATTGCCTTGTTGGATGCACCTGAGGTTGCGCGAAAGAAGATTATGCGCGCAACGACGGATTCTCAGCCGGCAGTAGACTTCGAGAATCTCAGTCCAGGAGTTCTCAATCTGATAGACATCAGCAAGGGATTCATGGGCTGGGGGCCGCAGCAAGCGTACACGGAATTTAGCGGCATGCGGTATGGCGATCTGAAGAAAAAGGTAGCCGAGATTGTAGTTTCTCATCTCGAGCCGCTGCAAAAGCGCTACGCAGAAATTATGGACGAGCCGGGCTATCTCACAGGCATTCTCAAAGAAGGCGCGGAACGCGTCTCGCCGATCGCCAAGTCCACAGTTCAACTGGTGAAAGAACGAATGGGTTTGTATTGAGCCCCACATCAGACCAGATATCCGCGCCTCCGTTGGTTTGTTTCGGTGGACAACCGCCGAGGACAGTCTTTGCCTTCTCGGTCGAAAGCTGGGGCCTCACGGCGATAAGCGAGTTTTTCGAAGCAACTCCCATCAACCGTGGCTCGTTCTGCGGCGCATTAGCAAGATACCGGCGATACCCAATCCCAAAAATAAGTAGGAGGATGGCTCGGGGGTGGCGGCCGGTGCGATCGTACCGTTACCTGTAAGTTCGAAAAACGGATTCGCTTGGACTCCCGATTGGTAACCGGTGTGAAAGTCTTGCCCCATGTAGGTGACTTCTTGGAGTAGTTCACCTCCGGTATAGGGTAGCGTCGGCGTTGGGATTAACAGGAATAATTCCTCGCCCTCTGGCGGAGCGCCAAACAATTGAAAATTCACAAAGGTGGCCGGACCAAAGTCGTCGACCGAGTCCGTGGCTGTCGCGGGCGTGAATAATGCACCGGCTAGGGTTGTCGAGCCATTCTTCATCGCGGGGATGTCGAAGTTGAATCCATCTATTGCCCCGGTTACGGTATTCAGCGTTATTGTTCCCGTAAGAGGGGTTGAATTAGTGTCGTCAAAGGTACCGGACACATCAAAGATCGTGTCAGCTTGCGCCGGACGAACTGGCGTCAACAAACAAAACATGGCAAGGCCAAGAATGGACCATGAGCGTAACACCGAGCATTGGAAACGGACGGGCATCTTATTTCTCCTGTGGACACGAGATCCTAAACGAGAGCGAAGATTGCTATCTGACCGTCCAGGATATTAGGAAAGTATATACTAGCTCGCCTCCTTTTTGAAGCTATTGAGTGAACAAAGTTTCTTTTGGAAGGTTCATTACTTCCAGTACGCCTGAGGGCGGACAATATGCCGCCGTCCCAAAGCATCGAACCCTAATGAAAGTCATGCGAAGGCACGGCCTCCTCAGCCACATGCAGCGGTTCGAAATGTGCCGCTCGCACGGTGTAGACATTGTCGATGTTCTGCATCTCGCCGTCGACGACCAGATAAGAATTGTTGAGGATGGTTTTGCGCTCGCGATCGAAAACGTCGGGCATCACCACTGCGTTTGAGACTCCGGTTTCGTCTTCGATGCTCAGGAACAGCAGTCCTTTGGCAGTACCGGGCCGCTGCCGGCAGATGATGCAGCCTGCGGTGCGAACTAGGTGGCCGTTGCGCACGAATTTCAATTGCGCCGCGGGAGTGACGCCCATGGCGTTCAGCTTCTCGCGATGAAATGCCATGGGATGTTTACCGATGGTGACGCGCGTGCCGCGGAAGTCGGAGTTGAGGCGCTCACTGGCATTCATGGCCGCGAGCGGCGCGGGGTTGGGGGTTGGGGGTTGGGGATTGGAAAAGAGCGGACCAGACGGGCGAATGGCTAGCTCGGAGTCCCACAGCGCGGCGCGGCGATGCGTGGGCGATGCGGTGATGAAATTGAGCGCGCCGATTTCGCTCAGCATACGCAGTTCGTCTTTGCGAAGTTCCCCGACGCGGTCCACTAAATCCTGGATGCTCGCGAATGGCGCCTGCGCACGCGCGGCCAGGATCGCTCGGGCCGGTTGTTCGCGCAGTCCTTTGACATAATTCAAGCCCAGGCGAACGCGCCGCTCTCCATTTTCTTCTTCGATGGTGCACAGCCAATCCGAGCGCGTAACATCGATTGGATTGAAATGCTGGCCGTGGCGCTGTGCATCCTTCACCAACGTAGCCGGGGCGTAGAAGCCCATCGGCTGATTGTTCAGAATCGCCGCGGTGAAAGCGGCCAGGTAGCGGCATTTCAGGTACGCACTGGCGTAGGCGATCAAGGCGAAGCTGGCGGCGTGCGATTCGGGGAAACCGTATAGCGCGAACGCGGTAATGGATTGAACGATGCTGTCCTGCTGCTTCCCAACGATGCCGTTGCGCGTCATGCCATCGCGCAGCCGGGTTTCGATGTCGCGCATGCGCGCTTCAGAGCGCTTGAATCCCATGGCGCGGCGCAACTCTTCGGCTTCGCCTCCCGAAAATCCAGCCACAATCATCGCCATGCGGAGCAACTGCTCTTGAAATAACGGGACACCCAATGTTCGACGCAGCACAGGCTCAAGCGATGGATGCAGGCACTCGGCTTTCTCGCGGCCCTGGCGCCGTCGCAGAAACGGATTCAGCATTTGACCCACGATGGGGCCTGGCCGGATGATGGCCACTTGCACCACGATGTCGTAGAATCGCTCTGGCCGCAGGCGAGGCAGGCACGACATCTGCGCGCGGCTTTCCACTTGAAACATTCCGATGGTGTCGGCGTTTTTGAGCGCTTGATAAACCAACGGGTCGTCCTGCGGCAGATGCGCCAGGTCCACTTCTTCGCGATACGCGGTGCGAATCAGCTGGATGGATTCTTCGAGCACGGCCATCATGCCCAAGGCCCAGCAGATCTACTTTGATGATCCCCATGTCGGCGCAATCTTCTTTGTCCCACTGGATCACCACGCGTCCTGGCATGGTGGCAGGTTCCAGAGGCACGATGGAATCGAGCTGGCCTTCGCAAATCACCATGCCGCCAGAGTGCTGGCCCAGGTGGCGCGGCAGATCCTGGATGGTCATGTAAAGATCCAGGAATTTCCCGATCAACGGATGCTTTTGTGGCGAAAAGCCGGCTTCGGCGAACTGGCGTTCGGCGGTCTCTTTAGGGTCGGTCCAGCCCCAGGAAGGAACCAGCGCCGAGATGCGCGCCAGATCCGTTTCCGGGAAGCCCAGTACTTTTCCTATGTCGCGCACAGCTGAGCGGCCACGATAAGTGATGACGTTGGCGGTCATCGCGGCGCCTAGTTTTCCATATCGTTCGTAAACATACTGGATGGCGCGCTCGCGTTGATCGCCGCTGGGTAGATCGAGATCGATGTCCGGCCACTCGCCGCGCTCTTCCGACAGAAAACGTTCGAAAAGCAATTCCATCTCCACCGGATCGATGGCCGTGATGCCAAGCGCATAACAGACCGCGCTGTTGGCGGCCGATCCGCGGCCTTGCACCAGAATATTTTGACGGCGGCAGAAGTCGACGATATCCCAGACGATCAGGAAATAGCCGGGCAATTCGAGCTTTTCGATAAGCGCGAGCTCGCGATCGATCTGGCGGCGGGCGCGGCGGCGCAGATCGACGGACTTGTGATGATAGCGATTCATCGCGCCTTCTTCCACTCGTTTTTTGAGAAACGAATTCATGGTTTCCCCCGGCGGCGTTGGGTACTTGGGGAATTGATAGCCCAGATCGGCCAGCGTGAATTGCAAACGGTCCGAAAGTGCTTTTGTGTTGGCGATAGCTTCAGGCAGGTCGGCAAAAAGCCGCGACATTTCCTGCGCGCTTTTCAGATACCGGTCGGAGTTGATGGAGAGCAGACGGCCGGCTTCTTGAATGGTGGTTTTGTGGCGGACGCAAGTGAGCACGTCGAGCGCCTCGCGAGATTCGGGCGTGGCGTGGCTCACGCCGTTGCTGGCGAGCAGCGGCAAACGGTGATGCCGTGCGAAATCGATGAGCGCCTGGTTGAGCGCTTCTTCAGCTCGATTGTAGTGGCGCTGGAGTTCGACGAAGATGTTTTTCGCGCCGAATAGTTCGAGCAAACGAGGATCGGGCCGCGCAGCCAGGCAAACCAGTCCTGGGGAAAACTCGGCAAATTCTTCCGGCGACGCCGCGCCCTCGCCGTCAAAATCACTCGCGCAAAACGGAGCCTCGGCGGCAGTATATTGCCAGCGCATCCGTTCGATTGGTGCTGGCCGCCGGGCCCTTTGCGCTTTATTGGCACGCATCTTCATACGGGTGATCAAGCGGCACAGGTTCTGATAGCCGGTGCGATTTTCCGCCAGCAGCGGATAGCGGTGACCGTCGGTGCAGGTGATCTCGGCGCCGATGTGCGCGCGGATACCGGCCTTTTTCGCGGCCATGTGGAAGCGGGCGGCGCCGGAGATGTTGTCGCGGTCCAGGATCGCGAGGGCGCCGAAGTCGAGCGCTGCGGCGCGGGCAACCAGCTCTTCGGGGACAGAGGACCCTTCCAGAAAACTGAACGCGCTGCGGGCGTGCAATTCGATGTACTCGCTAGTCATAGGAACCCTCGACATACCAGTTGGAGTCGCGGTAAATGCGGTACAAAGTTCCGTTGGAGAGCGCGATGTCCCATTCATCGCGATTCCAGGCCGTTTTTGTCCACCAATCGCCCGATGTTCGCCATGGTCCGGCGGCGTTGAGCACTTTCCCGTGAATGCCCGGGGCGGAGAGGCGGAGCGGGCGGTTGCCGTCCAGCGAGACAGTGGCGGGAAGGGGAGGGCGGAAGAAACGGAAGGCCTGGCGACCTGGGATTTGGGATTGGGGATTGGGGATTGGGGTGCCAGGCACGAGACGAAAAGGATGAGGGTGGTGAGTATCCAGAAGTTGAGGGATGCCGACGTTGTTTTCGCCGACGATGCCTCGGATGCGCGCGAGCGTCAGCTCCAGTTTGTCGGGCGCGGGTGTAACCGGGAGAAAGATGCCGGTTTGGACGGTGCGCGGATGCACCGGTTTGAGCGAGAGCGCCAGTGCGATGGTGGGCGCGGCGGGCGGATGCGCTTCGAGATCCATTTGCAGAAGCTTCAATAACGACTTGCTTTCGCGCATGGGGACAGGAAGGTGCAGAGTGCGGATGTGCTCGGCCCGATTTTCCAGCTCTAAACGAATGGTCACTTCGTTGGCCGCCATGGCGTTCGAAAGCAGGCGTGCGCATTGATCGTTGAGCAGGCGCGCGATCAGAAACAGCAGCGGTTCGAGCAGGCTGACCGGATGGTCCAGTTGGATGCGATCTTCATACGTAGTTTCCGGCTGGAAGATTTTCAGCGGCCGATCGATTGCTCCACGAGCCAGCCGCTGCAGATAGACACCCTCAGCGCCGAAGCGTTCGGCCAGGCCGGTTTCCGGCAGTTGCGCCAATTGCTCGAAGGTGTAGATGCCCCAGGCTTCCAGGACCTGTGCCATCTCATCGGTGAGCGTGAGCGTAGCGACGTCAAGATCGTTGAGATTTGGCGCGACCGTGATGCCCGGGAAATTGCGCGCGGCGATGATGGCGGCATCGGCGGTTTCGGCAATGGCAACGTTGACTTCATCGCCAGCTTGTTGCGCGATGGCTTGGGCGATCTGTCGCGCCGAACCGTGAAGCCGCTGCAAGCCATCGACGCGGAATACGACGGTGTCGGGTGACGTTTGTTCGAACGACGGTGAAAAGCCGGCGGCGATCTGAGGCAGACCGGCGGAGTGGCCATGAATGCACGCGAACATCATGCGAGCGACCTCGCTTTGAATTGAGCAGTGACAGGCCGCACGGGTTTGCGCGATGCCGCTTCGAGTTCCACTTCACGCAGAAGCGAGAATCCGGGCGCGCCGGTCCAGATGGTTTTCTTGCGCTGAAGATCGAGCATCAGCGCCGCGCAGGATCGGGCTATGGGCTCTTTTTCCGCCAGCGCGAGAATGGTCGGCGTGTTTTCGATGGCGCGGCGGAATCGATACCAATAGGAGATCGGGATGCGATTGGAGATGCGCGGTGGAACCTGGCATAGGTCCAGCACAATGGCGCCGAATCCGCCCGCGTGGAGCAAATAGTCGGCGGCTTTGAGTGCGTGCCCGGCGTTGTGGCCGCAACGGATCCAGACCAGCTGGGAGAGCGCTACGCCGGCCGCGGCTGCCGATACGGGATCGAACGAGTCGTCGGTATCGACGTAAGCGCAGATCTCAAACTGGGCAGTGGATGCGGCCAGCAGGGAATGGACGAGCGTGGTGCGGCCGGAGCTTTCCGGCCCGAGGATTTCCGAGATGGCGCCGCGCGGAAAGCCCTCCACCATAGCATCGAGTGATTCGAGGCCGGTAGGAAGGCATTCCCGGATTTTGGCGTCCGGGCGCAGTCCAAGCGTAGTGACGCGAGCGGCGTTTGGGTTCATGCAATTTCGCCTTTTCTTCGCCACTCATATTTTGCTCACTTGGGGTGTAGTTGTCAAGAGTACTGGGGGCGCTCGCGTTCGCTCGCGCGGGATTGGGGGTTAGGGATTAGCTGCCAGGCTTTGACGTTAAACAACTGACCTTTTGGAGGCACACCGAACGAGGTCGTAGCCGAAAATGAACATCGTTCCAACAGTCCAAAAGAGCAAAGCCACCCATGTCGGAACTAACCATGGCCACTCCAGCTGAAACAAAGGCGTACTCGGATGAATGCCAATTAACGACCCTGCAGCCAAGAATCCAAGACCGGGATGGGGCTGGCCCAGGCATATCCATATGGCGGTGACGCATGGCATCCCACCACCAAAGGTTGGACCATCGAAGCAGCACGACGGCTATTGCCATTTGCGCCAGCGGCAACGCGTACTTCAATTTCACGCAACCGTTGTATCACATGAGTCTGAGTATTGGGGCGCCCTTTCGCGAACTGGTTCGCTCGGCTGAACTCGAAGGCTGCGGCCAAAGTGGCAACGGCACTGACCAGGGTTGCCGCCGGTAATTTCTCGAACGCAAAAGGTGTTGGTTCCGGTGTGTTCGAATACAAAATCGACTTCGGGCCCGGCTAACGTGTCTATTTCGGGAACGATGGAGAGCGTTTAGAAAGAAGGAGGACGATTATGGCTCTGACACGTGATTTTAAAGAGACCATCCGTGCGCGTGTTGCAAGTGATCCGAAATTCCGCAAGGAACTGCTTCGCGAAGGCATAGAGTGCCTGCTCGCCGGCGATACTACTACTGCAAAGACCATTCTGAGGGATTACATCAATGCGACGGTTGGTTTCCCAGAACTCGCGGAGGCCACGCAAATCCCTCCAAAAGCCTCATGCGCATGCTAGGACCTGCGGGCAATCCAAGGGCCGCCAATCTTCTCGCAGTTCTCAGTTTTCTCCAGCGCCGAGAGGGCATACGGTTCCAAGTGAAGGCGGCGCCAGGATAACTCAGCACACCCCAATGCGATCGAACCCTCATCAGCGATGCTGCAGTCTCACGACTTGCCTTCAAAGGCATCCAGCGCTCATCGGGCAAAGCCTTGAAGAACGACTCGGCCAGATACCCTATAATCGGCCAGCCCGTAGCGCTCGCACTCCCAAAGTGAGATGATCTTGAGCGAGGCCCAATTGGCTTTCGAGGAAAGGAGGACCCCGATGCGTCTTCGATTCCACGCCTGTGTGCTGTCGGTCTTCGCCGCAGCTCTGCTTATGCAGGCGGCCGAACCCGGCGGTAAGTCCACCAAGAGCTGGACTCTGCCGCGCACGCCCGACGGGCAGCCCGACCTGCAAGGTTACTGGACCAACGGTACCTATATTCCCCTGGAACGGCCCAAGGAGCTCGGCAACAAAGAGTTTTATACCGAAGCCGAAGCGGTTGCCCTGGAGAAAAAGAAAGTAACAGAGGACCATAGCCAGGCCGCCAACGACATCCACTATGACAACGTGATCTGGCAAGGCGACAACAAATACGCCAAGGGATCGCCGAACCTGAGGACGTCCATCGTTTTCGATCCGCCGGATGGACGGCTTCCCCCTTTGTCGGCGCAAGGGCAGAAGCGCGCCAAGGAAATGGTGGCGTTGGCACGCGATCGTGAAGCCGCCGTCAGCGCGGAAACCCGTAGCTTGGGCGAGCGCTGCGTCACCTGGGGCGCCGATGGCCCGCCCATGCTCGGTTCCACCTATAACGCCAATTTCCAGATCCTGCAGAATGCCTCCTCGGTTGTCGTTCTCACCGAGATGATCCACGCCGTCCGCACTATCTTCCTGGACGGCCGCCCGCACGTCTCCGCCAATATCCGGGAGTTGGCCGGCGATTCGCGCGGCCATTGGGAAGGCGACACGCTGGTGGTAGACTCCACCAATTTCAACGACGAAACCAACTTCCGCGGACCGCCCGCAACCGCCCGGCAGGACATCTTTTCCAGCCTGCAACTGCACGTCACCGAGCGATTCACGCGCACCAACGACGACACCATCGTCTATCGCTTCACAGTGGATGACCCGGGTACCTGGACCCGGCCCTGGTCCGGTGAGTTGCTCATGCGGAAGACCAAAGGCCCGATCTTTGAATACGCTTGCCACGAAGGGAACTACGGGCTGGCGGACATTCTGGCCGGCGCCCGCGCGGCGGAAGAAAAAGCCCAGAAAAAGTCGAACTAAATCGACACTCCCTTACGGTCGTGGTTCAGTAACGTGATTCAGTAACGCGCAAATAAGCGAGAATCGCGGCTAGTTCGGAATCGTTGTACGCTCCGATTACAGAAGAGTGCCGCCAGGCGCTGCCAGCGGTGAATTTCACCGATCCCGGTAGGGCATTCCGCTCCACCGGCGGGCTCGACGTCAGATCGTAAAACAGCGTGCCTTGCTTGCCATCGCTCAACACCAGGACCGGCATGGATTCACCATCCATGGCGCCCGTCTTCACGTTGGGTGTCCCGAGCGCCTTGAACGCAGCGACGGAGGCCGGCACTTGTGCGATGGGCGCCGCCACTGAAATCCCGAAGCCGGCCACCTCATGACAAGTGGAGCACCGTCCGAAGCCGCGCACGGCTTCCTTGAATAACTGCGCGCCTTGAGCCGCTTCGCCCGTGAGCGTGGGTCCCGGGGACGCCTCGTTCGAACCGGCGTCGTGCTCTCAACGCCGTTTAGCATGGCTACATAGGCAACCACCGCCGTCAAATCCGGCCGCGATAATACGGCGGCGAAGGACGCCATGCCAGTTCCAGGGATGCCGCGCGTGACCACATTATTGATATAGGCCTGATTGAAGCCCCGGCCCGCCAAGCGGGGAGCGCCGCTCGACTGCCCTCTCACTCCATGGCAGTATCCTGTCGCGCACGACTTCGCGAACACCTGCTCGCCCCGCTTGTCCGCACTTTGGGCTGCGCAGGACAGCGCCAGAGCGCACATGATCGCTAGAACCTTCATCGAGATCCCTCCGGCAGCGCAAACACCACCAGTGTCGATCCCAGCCGCCAGTCCTGGTCCGGAAACAAAGCCATAGCCGCGCCTCCTACCACCGAGACATGCCACCCCGTGGATGTCGCAATGTACTGCCGTCCCTTCACCGCATACGCAACCGAAGCTCCTCGATTCCCGGCGCCGGTTTGATAGCTCCACAGCTTGTTTCCCGTCTTTGCATCAAGCGCGAAAAACTCGCCTTCCGGATTTCCGGTAAATACCAAGTCGCCGGCCGTGGCGAGCATGGAAGCCAGCAGCACGTACTTGTACGGCATGCTCCACTCGCGTTTGCCCGTCACCGGATCCCAGGCGTCCACATGGCTGTAGGTGGTGCGCCCCGGCGCCAGTTTTATGGGGAATTCGCCATTCATGTAATTCTGGCCCTCCTGGGGCGCGGAGTTGTTGGGCGTAATTTCCTCGCACAGCTCATTCACCGGCACATAAATAAAACCGGTGCGCGGCGAATAGGCCATGGAGTTCCAACTTTTGGCGCCGGCCGCGGTGGGGCAGACAGTAGTGGTCTTGCCGAGCTGCGGCTCAACGCGCCCCACCAGCTTGCCGTCTTCGGTGATTCCAGAGATCCAAGTCTGCACTTCGGGGACCGAGAATACGCCTAACAACTCGCCCGTGGTCCGATCGAGAACCGACGTGATCCCGCTCTTATTCATGTGCACCAGCACTTGCCGCATGCGGCCGCGGATCTCGCGGTCCATCAGAAGGACTTCGTAGGCGGAGTCCCAATCCCACTGGTCATCATGGATTTCCTGGTGGTGCCAGCGCAGCTTCCCCGTGTCCACGTCCAGCGCCACGACGCTAGCGGTATACAGATTGATGTCCTTGCTCTTGTCGGCACCGGCAGGAACGCGTTCGGCATCGTAGAAATCGGCCGCGGCGTTGCCCGTGCCCCAATAGACCAGATTCAGCGCGGGATCATAGGAGCCGGTCAGCCAGGGAGCGCCTCCGCCGAATCTCCAACTGTCGCCCTTCCAGGTCTCATTGCCTTTTTCCCCGGGACCCGGAATCACATACCAGCGCCACGCCAGGCGTCCGGTGCTGGTGGAGAAAGCCGTGATGTAGCCGCGATGCGCTCCGTCGCCTCCGGTGCCGCCCACGATCACCTTATCTTTCGCCACCAGCGGCGCGGCAGTGATGTTGCAGCCGCATTGCCGCGCGTCGTCGATGTTCACTCGCCACAACATGCGGCCGGTCTTTTGATCCAGGGCGACCATGTAGTCGTCCTTGGTGCCGAAGAAAACCTTCCCGTCGCCTATGGCCAGTCCGCGATTTCCGACGAATCCAGGAACACTGCGCGGCGGCTCGGGATACCTGTAATTCCAGATTTCGCGCCCTGTCGCCGCGTCCAGGGCGAACACGCGCGCCCGAGCGGTGATCAGGTACATCACGCCGTTTTGCACAATGGGCGTAGTCTGCAGATTTTCCGCATAATCCCCGGTCTGAAACAGCCAGGCGGGCGTGAGCGCCTTGACGTTGGTGGTGTTGATTTGATCGAGCGCGCTATAGCGCCACGAAAATTGTGTGCCGCCGTAATTCGGCCAATCGGCAGTGCGTGGCCCCGGCATCTTGCGCCAACGCCCCTGAGGCTGTGAACAGAAGAGAGGCCGTGAACAAGGAAATTGTGAGCAGGATTAGCGGAAATCGCATTCTGCCTATCATATCTCCGCCAATCCACATCAGGGTGATGTATAAATGACAGGTATGTTTACATTCGGACGCCGCTCGTTTCTGATGACCACCCTGGGAGGTGTCGCCTTTGCGCAGCAGCAAAACACTCCCGGCGTACCGACCCAACGCAGTTGGTCCCCGGATCAACCGGTCCGGTATCCGGACCCGGATGTGGTCGCGCTCGACAATCGCTTCCGCCGCTACATCGTCGGCAACACGGTAATCCAGCGCCTCTACACGGGCACGCTCTGGGCCGAAGGCGTGGCCTGGAACGGAGTGGGCCGTTACCTGGTGTGGAGCGATATTCCCAACAACCGCCAGATGCGCTGGATCGAAGAAGACGGCCGAGTCACGGTGTTCCGCTCTCCCTCCGGTTTCAGCAACGGCAACACATTCGATTTCGAAGGACGCCAGCTTTCCTGCGAGCACGGGAATCGCCGGGTGGCGCGCTATGAGAGCAACGGCACTGTGACCGTGATAGCCGACAAATTCCAAGGCAAGCGGCTGAACTCGCCCAATGACATCGCGGTGCATCCGGACGGCGGCATCTGGTTCACCGATCCTATCTACGGCATTCGCGGCTATTACGAGGGCTTCAAGGGCGAATCGGAAATCAAGGAAGCCGTGTATCGCGTGGATGGCAAAACCTTGCAGATCGAAAAGGTGACCGACGAGCTGAATGAGCCGAACGGCATCTGCTTCTCGCCGGACTACAAGAAGGTCTACATCTGCGACACGGGCACTGGGCGCGAGGTTCGCGTTTATGACATCGATGGTAAAGTGTTGCGCAACGGCAAGCGCTTCGTGCAATTCGCAACCGGCGCAGCCGATGGAATTCGCTGCGATATCGACGGCAACATGTGGGCTGGCGCGCCTCCCGGCGTCCAGATCGTCGCGCCGAGCGGCGAGCCCATCGGCATGATCCGGCTACCGGAAAACTGCGCCAACATCTGCTTTGGAGGCACTCGGCGGAACCGGCTGTTCATGGCCGCCAGCCAGTCCCTTTACGCGGTGTATGTAGACACAATCGGGGCGCACATTGCGTAGCCTGAAGTGGGTTCTCTTTGCGATCGGGCTGGCCGGCTTGCTCAAGGGCCAGCCGCAAGCGGAATCGAACAACGTTGTGATGGTCGGCCACAACGATCTCAACGGCAATGGCGATGGTGGCGAGGGATTGGTCATTCAGCAGTGGGCTTCTGGACAACGGATCCTCTATCTGGCGCATGAAGGGCAGAAAACCTGCGTCAGTATCGTGGATGTTACGCATCCCGAAAATCCCGTCTTAATCACTCAGCTACCTTCGCCCGCGCCTGGCGTTACGCGTTGCAATTCGCTTGGCCTTTCCGGCAATGTGCTCGTGATCGCCAACCAAGCGCTCAAGAAGGGCGAGAAGACAGCGGGCCTGTGGGTCTTGGATGTATCGAACTACGAGCGCGTCCGGAACGCCAAGCGCTTAGAGGATCTCGAACTATCGTTCTTCGATACGTCGGGACCAAATTCACGCGGCATCCACTGCGTGTGGTTTGTGGACGGCGAGTTCGCACACCTGACCACAGGCGCGGCGGACTTCGATCCCACCAATCCGAACGACGATCAGTTTTATATGATTCTGGATTTGCGCGATCCGCGGCACCCGCGCGAAGTGGGCCGCTGGTGGTACCCCGGAACACGCAAAGGCGACGCTTGCCTGCCCGAATGTTTGCCGAAGCGCCATCCGAAGTTCGACGACGGCTATCGGCCGCATCAAACCGAGGTATGGCCGGACCATCCGGATCGCGCCTATGTCGCTTACATCGATGGCGGCGCGTTCATTCTGGATATTTCCGGACTGGCCGACGTGAAGGCCGGCCGCGCGAAGAGCCTTACTCCGAAGGTGATTGGCCACACGCAGTTTTCGCCGCCCTACCCGGCATGGACGCACACCTTCCAGCCGATCTTCAGCCGCGGCATGGCGCTGGCGTCGGACGAGGACACGCGCGACAACTGCGCCGACGCACCAAAACTTGTCTGGCTGCTCGATATTCGCGCGGAAACGAATCCCATGGTCATCGGCACCGCGCCGCTGCATGCCAACGATGGTGAGCTTTGCACGCGCGGCGGCCGCTTTGGCGCGCACAATCTGCACCCCAATTTCCCCAGCGCCACTTCCGCCAATCTAAAAAACACAACGGTGGCCAGTTGGTTTAATGGCGGCGTGCGGATTTTTCACATCGTCGACGGGCCCCAGGGCGTACCGAATGCGCCTCCGCATCTGGAAGAGATCGGATTCTATATTCCGGCCGCGCCGCCCAGGAATCCAACGCCCACCAGCCAGATGAATCACGCGATCGTGGATGAAAACGGCTTGATTTACGCCAATGACCGTTTCACTGGCGGTCTCTATATTCTTCGATATACTGGCGCTGTCCCTTTGGACTAAGCTCCGTTGGATTAGATATGCGACTCATTGCGCTCGCGCTGATTGCTGTAACCACGCTCGGCGCGCAGGAACTATCGCGCGTCAGCCCGCCGCGCATTCGTTTTAAAGTTGAGCCAAAGTATTCCAAAGAGGCCAGTGCCGCCAGGCTGGTTGGGACGGTATTACTGTCCGTTATGGTGGGCACGGATGGTATGGCTCGCGACTTCAAGGTTCTCCGCTCCGTAGGGCTGGGATTGGACGAAAACGCAATTGCGGCGGTCGCAGCGTGGGTGTTCGAGCCGGGCACCAAGGACGGTGAACCGGTAGATGTCAAGGCGCAGATCGAAGTGAATTTCAGGCTGCGCCTGGACTCGAAGGGATCCCAATGGCATTTGGAGCGCGTAGACTTCCATTTGCCTGATGGTGCCTCGCGGCCAGTAGTCGAAAAGGTCGCGGCTCCCCTGATTGAAGATGATTCGGCAAGTCCGAATGTGAGGCTGACGTTCGATATTGACGAACAAGGCGTGCCCGTCAATATCCCCATCGAGACAGCATCAAACGAAGGTTTCTCGCGCGAGGTGGCCGCCGCGCTCGGCAAATGGAGATTCAAACCCGCGTTCAAAGACGGCACTCCAATTTCGGTTTCGTGCACCGTGGATTTCGTTAGGGGGAACTAACCTATGAAGCGCTATTTGCTGCTGTGCATCGCGCTGGTCCTGCTTCTTGGTCCGCTGCGGACACGCTCCCTGGTTCACGCCGCGGCAGTGATGGCGCCACGGTTTGAAGTGGATCCCTATTGGCCCAAGCCGCTACCCAATCACTGGATTCTCGGCCAAACCATCGGCGTCTCGGCCGATGCGGCAGGTCACATCTGGATCATCCATCGTGTCGGATCGCTCGAAGCCGGCGAACAACACGCCACTACTAATCCGCCCATTTCGCAATGCTGCGCACCCGCGCCGCCGGTTCTCGAGTTCGATCAGGAAGGCAACCTCATCGGCCATTGGGGTGGGCCCGGGCCC
This sequence comes from Bryobacterales bacterium, assembly GCA_963747945.1. GTDB lineage: Bacteria > Acidobacteriota > Terriglobia > Bryobacterales > Bryobacteraceae > Palsa-89. The sequence goes on along the minus strand of CAVVHB010000013.1, from coordinate 354,338 downwards.
GGTTACGATTGGCCCGAATCAGCGCACGGAATCACGATCGACTACAAGGGGAACGTTTGGCTGGGGGGCAATGGCCGTGGGCCGCAGAGTGGGCGCGGCGCCATCAATGGCCAAGATGAGGAGTCGAAGGCTGGCGACCGCGTGGACAGCTTTCGCGACAACCAGATTCTCAAGTTCACTCAGGACGGGAAATTCCTGATGCAGATCGGCAAGCCCGGCCACAGCAAGGGTAGCAACGATGTCGAAAATGTGCGCCTTGCGGCTAAGACCTTCGTCGATCCGAAAACCAACGAGCTGTATGTTGCCGACGGGTATGGCAATCACCGGGTGATTGTCTTCGACGCCGACACCGGCCGCTACAAGCGCCATTGGGGCGCGTATGGCAACAAGCCCAGCGATGCCGACCTTGGCCCATACAATCCGAACGCCCCGCCCGCGCAGCAGTTTCGCAATCCGGTGCATTGCGCCATGCTTTCGAACGACAACCTTCTGTATGTCTGCGATCGCGTGAACGACCGCATTCAGGTCTTCCATCCCGATGGCACTTTCGTCAAGGAAGCCTTCATCGAGAAGCAGACGCTGGGCTCCGGCTCGGTGTGGGACATTGCCTTCTCGCAGGATCCCGAGCAGCGGTTCCTGTATGTCGCGGACGGGGAAAACGACCGGGTGCACATCGTGGACCGCGCGTCACTCGAAGTGCTGACAAGTTTTGGCGAAGGCGGCCGCCAGCCCGGCGAATTCTACGGTGTGCATAGCATCGCCAGCGATTCGAAAGGCAACATCTACACGACGGAGACCTATCGCGGGCAGCGCGTGCAGAGATTTGTCTATAAGGGCTTGGCGCCGGTGACCAGCAAAGACCAGCGTGTGGTGTGGCCCAAGCACTAAAAAGGAGAGAACGAGCATGCAAATCGATTGGAAGGTTCCTGGGATGATGGCGCTGGCTGTGGTTGCATTGGCGTCCATGCTCCCGGCGCAGGATACGCGCCCCAGTTGCAACAAATGCTCGGGCACCTATATCACCAGCGACGAGATCCAGGCGTATCTCAAACGATCGCCGCCCAACGCCGTTGTCACCGATCAGCAGGTGCGAGCCGTGGACGTAGGCAAAAGCCACGTCGATATCGGCGTGGTCTATCGCAATTCCTCCGCAAGCGGCGCCGTGGCCGAGCACGACCTGGTGAGCGAGGTTTATCACGTCATCGACGGCTCGGCGACGCTGGTTCTCGGTTGGGACATCACGGACTTGAAGAAGCGGCCGGCGGATGACCGCGCTGTCCGGATGCTGAACGGTCCAGGCGGAAATGGCGCGTCCATTCGCAACGGCGCCACTTACCATCTCAAGCCGGGCGATGTCGTGATCATACCCGCCGGCGTGGGCCATTGGTTCACCAAGATCGACGACCACATCTCATACCTGATGGTGCGTGTGGACCCCGATAAAGTAACGCCGCTCAAAGACGAAGCCGCGTCCAAAGCCGATTTAAGCGCCGGCTTGAGCGCGCGATAATTGCGCTGTGGCCTCCGGTCTGCCCTTGTCGACGCTGCTTTCGCAAGTATTGGTGGCGTTCACCATCGAGTTCGACAACGAGTTCGAACGGCAGATGCCCCACCAGACGACAATGTCGCGTGCGGCGGGCGGATCGCGCGGCGGACCTTGGCTGGTGTCCATGGTGATGTGGTCCAACTTTATGCAGTACGTCGGCAAGGAGGGTGTCACTGTCGGTGAGTTGCAGCAGTTGGCTCGCGTGCCGAAACTGTCGCTGGCGGGGATGGAGCGGTGGGGCTACGTTACTGTTGAAACAAAGAAGGGGCGCTCGCAGTGCGTGATTCGCGCTACCGCCAAGGGCCGGATGGCTCAGGAATTTTGGCGGCCGCTGTTCGGCGTTATCGAGAAACGCTGGGAGGAGCGCTTCGGGCAAGACGAGATCGATAAGCTACGGGAATCGCTGTCGGCGTTGGTAAGCCGGCTTGGTGTCGAGTTGCCGGAATATCTTCCGGTGTTGGGCTATGGATTGTCCACGGAAGTCCTGAAACACGGCTGTCCGCCACGACCCGTTGTCGAAACTCTGCCCGCGCTCCTCTCCAAGGTGCTGCTCGCCTTCAATCTTGATTTTGAGCAAGAGTCCGACCTGTCGCTCCCCATGTGCGCCAATGTTTTGCGTGTGCTGGATGAGGCGGGAGTGCGACCTCGGGACCTGCCCCGCCTGGCTGGCGTGTCGAAGGAGGCAATCAAGACGGCGCTGGGATTTCTCGCGAAGCGTCGACTCGTCGAGTTGACCCAGCTAGTGAAATTGACGCCGAAGGGTCGATTGGCGCAGGACGCTTATCGCAAACGGCTGAGCGCCACCGAAGAGCTGTGGCGGAAGCGTTTCGGTAAGGACGTCGATAACCTCCGCGCCGCGCTCGAACCGTTACTGGGTGAGCCTTTGCTCCTGGGCCTAAAGCCCCATCCAGACGGCTGGCGTGCGTCCGTTCCAGAGCCCGAAACGCTGCCACATTATCCTATGGTGCTGCACCGCGGCGGCTATCCAGATGGCAGTTGATGCCAAATTCGTCAGTCACCGCTATACTCAGTGCTAGAATTTCCCTAGCGGTTCCCGCGCCCGCGCTTGGAGTCCTTTCTTGCGCCTCATTTCTTTGATTCTTTTCGCGTCGATTGCCGCACTGGCGGCGGATGTGCGGTTCCAGAAGCCGCCGCTCTACTTTGAATCGCACGGCGATTCATCCGTTTCGCATGGCGCCGGCTTTACGCTAACTGTGTCACCGAAGGGCGCAGTGCTGGCTGTGCCCGGTGGAACGGTTGCGATGCGGGCGGTCCGAAGTAATGCGGCTGCGCGGCTGGAAGTGCTGGATCCTCTACCAGGGCACGTTACCTACTTTTCGGCAAACGGCGCCGCTAAGACCTTCGAGACCTATGGGCAGGTGCTCAGCCGATCCGTTTACCCGGGGATCGACATGGTGTTTCGCGGCAACCAAGATCGGTTGGAGTACGATTTTCAGGTGGCAGCCGGGGGCGCCGCCGGCCAGATTGCTCTGGCATTTGATGTGGCATCTGATGAGTCCGCGCGCCCGGAAGTCGACGCTCGTGGCGATTTGGTTTTGCACGTTGGCGCGTCCGAGATTCGCCAGCCGAAGCCAGTGGCGTACCAAATGGTGAATGGCCGCCGGCGCGAGGTGGCCGCAAGTTACTGGCTCGACAAAGCTGGACACGTCCGTTTTCGCCTGGGCCGGCACGATTCGAACCGCGATCTGGTGATCGATCCAATGCTGGTGTTCCAGAATCAATTTGGTACGCCGTACTCGTCGGCGGAAGCAGTGGCGCTGGATGCCCAGGGCAACGTCTATGTAGCGGGTCAAACCACGGTTGTTCCGCTTCCGGCAGGGTTGGTGGGCGACAGCTTCGTTAGTAAGTGGAACGCGGAGGGAAACCAGCTGATTTACTCGGCTCATTTCGGCGGTACGAACGGCAATGACCAGGTGTCCGGTATAGCGGTGGACTCGAGCGGCAGCGTTTACCTGATGGGCGCCACCGGCTCGCCGAATTTTACGGTGACGGCCAACGCATTTCAGAAGAATCTGGTTGGGAACCGCAATGCATTCGTCGCAAAATTGAGCCCGGATGGGACCCACCTGGTTTACTCCTCTTTTCTGGGCGGAGGCTTCGAGCAATCCGGCGGCATCGCGGTGGACGATAGCGGCGCGGCTTATGTCACTGGCACCACTTACACTGGTTTCCCTGTCACGGCAAATGCTTTTCAACCGATGCCCGGCGCGAATTGCACGTACACGTCCCAGTGGTTCAATTACCCGATGACGGGCGATGCATTTGTCACGAAGATCAGCCCGGAAGGGTCGCCGGTTTACTCTTCTTATCTGGGCGGAGGCTGCGGCGAGTACGGCTATGGCATTACAGTGAACCCCGACGGCACCGCGTGGGTAGGGGGCGCCACGTTCTCGCCGAATTTCCCGGTCACACAGGACGCCCTGCAACGGGTTTACGGCGGCGGATTCGGAGACGGATTCCTGGTGAAAGTTTCGGCCGACGGCGCCAGCTTGAGTTACTCGACTTATCTGGGTGGCATCGACTACGACAGCATCAACGCCATCGCCACCGACGCCGCTGGCGACCTCTATCTAACCGGAGCCAGCAATGGCTTTTCGCAACCCGCGTCGGCAGGAGCTTTTCAGCCGAAGCCCGACGGGTTCTGCGTCAGCTTCAACCTGGGGCCGCCGACATTCAATATCGATGGCAACGCATTTGTGATGAAGCTGAATTCGAGCGGCACCGAGATCACCGGCCTCACTTACTTAGGAAGCCCCTGTTTCGCGAACGGATCGGCCATCGCGGTGGATAGCGCGGACGCTCCGTGGATCGTTGGCTACGGGGGCCCCAGCTTTCCGATGGCCAGCCCTTTGGAACTGCAGGCGGCCGGCGGGGGCTTCGTCTCAAAGTTCAGTCCCGACCTGACGCAGCTGGTCTTCTCCACAAGTTTCGATCAGGTGAATGGTCTGGCAGTTGATGCCAACGGCATGGGGTACGTGGTTGGCGCGGCAAATCCTCCAGACGTGACGGGCACCGGGCCCAATGTGTCGACCGAGGCCTATTTCGCCGCGATCAATGCGGCACCCATCGCGGTTTCTATCGACAATGTGCTCAGCGCGGGCTCGTTCGCAAACTTAACGCCGGGAGAATTTGCAGCGTTGGCGCCCGGCAAGGTGATCCGCGTGGTGGGGCGGGGAATCGGTCCGGTTACGCGAACGCCGGGCGTGATCAAGGACGGCGTCATTACCAGCGCCGTAGCGAGTGTGCAAGTTACTTTTGACGGTATCGCGGCGCCGCTTCTCTATGTAAGCTCCACCGAGATTGGCTGCATCGTGCCCTATAGTATTGCCGGACGCAGCTTGACGACATTACAGGTGACGTACAAAGGCGCGACGTCGAATGCGGTGCCAATTCCTCTTCAGGCATCGGCTCCCGACGTACTGGAGGTTTTGAATGGCGACTTTTCCATTAACTCAGCGTCTAACCCCGCGCCGGCCAACTCCATCGTCACGATGTACGTTACAGGCGCCGGGCAAACTGTACCCGCCAGCACCGACGGTGAAATATACGCGCCTCCGCTGCCTCAACCAGTGGCCACAATTACGATCGCAGACTTACTTCCAGTTACGTTCGCCGGTGCGGCTTATGGCCTTGCGGACGGAATACTGCAGGTGAATTTTCAAGCGCCTGCCGCGCAGCCCGGGCAACTCGGGAATACACTTACTCTGTCGACGGGGACCGCTTCGGCCGACTTCGTCGTGTACGTGAAGTGACGCCTCTTTAGGCTTTCTCGTTTTCTCAAGGTCTACCCGGACGCTTCACTTGTTTCGCGGCGTGGAGCATGCTCACGGCGGAAGCCCGCGCGGTGCTATAGTTGCACCTCTGGGAGGGGATCACTCCATGCGAATACCAGCGATGCGAAAACTACTTTTGTCCTGCGTGCTGGCTGCGAGCTGCGCCTTCGGCCAGCAGAAAATCGCGCCCGATAAAGAAGCCGCGCTGAAGGCCGATCTGGCGGGGCAGATCGATGGGATGAAAAAGCAGGCTCAGGTGATGGTGGACAGCATCTTCAGTTTCGGCGAGCTGGGATTTCAGGAATTCGAGACGTCGAAGTACCTCACCGGAATCCTCGAAAAGGAAGGTTTCAAGGTCGAACGCGGGGTAGCCGGCATTCCCACCGCATTCGTCGCCACGTGGGGGCAGGGCAAACCGGTGATCGCGCTTGGCTCCGACATTGACGATATCCCGCAGGCTTCACAGAAGCCGGGCGTGGCCTATCACGATCCCATGATCGAAGGAGCCCCAGGCCATGGGGAGGGCCACAATTCGGGCATGCCGCTCAACATCATTGCCGCCATCGCAGTGAAGAAGGTGATGGAGCGCGAGCATCTTTCGGGAACCATCAAACTCTGGCCGGGGGTGGCGGAGGAAGATCTGGGCACCAAGGCTTACTACGTCCGCGCCGGAGTTTTCAAGGACGTCGACGTGGTGCTTTTCTGCCATGTCGGCGACAATTTTCGAGTGACCATCGGCCCGACGGCCATGAATGGACTGGTTTCGATTGAATACAGCTTCAAAGGCGAAAGCGCACACGCGGCGGGGGCGCCGTGGCGCGGAAGAAGCGCTCTGGATGCCGTGGAGCTGATGGATGTGGGCTGGAACTTCCGCCGCGAACATCTGCGGCTGGCTACGCGGCTGCATTATGTGATTACAAATGGAGGCGATCAGCCGAATGTCGTGCCGCCCAACGCCAGCGTCTGGTATTACTATCGCGAGGCCGACTACGATCATATTATGAATCTGTGGCGAATCGGCGACAACATGGCGCAGGCAGCGTCGCTGATGACCGACACCACTTATACGTCACGCCTGCTTGGGAGCGCGTGGCCCGGACACTTCAACGTTCCGGTAGCCGAAGACATGTATCAGAACATCCAGCGCGTGGGCCTGCCGCAATGGTCGGCGGACGATCAGACGCTGGCCAAGGCCCTGCAAAAAGAACTCAAGGTTCCCGGACGCGGTCTCGCCGCCAAGATTCCGGAATTGAAGAAGCCGAAGGCCGCGCCAGAGGCAGATGACGACGATGGTGCAGGCTCGATCGGACCCACCGGCGGCGGCTCCGACGACATCGGCGATATCTCCTGGGCCGTGCCCACCGTGACGCTCAACTATCCTTCGAATATTCCAGGCGGCCCTGGACACAACTGGGCCAACGGTGTCTCCATGGCGACGCCCATCGCGCATAAGGGCGTGGTGGCCGGGGCAAAGGTGCAGGCGATGACGATGCTCGACCTTCTGTTGCACCCGGAGCTTGTGCAAAAAAGCTGGGACTACTACAACAATGTCCAGACCAAGGACATCAAGTACAAGAGCTTCCTACGTCCGGACGACAAGCCCGCCATCTGGCTCAATCGGAAAACGATGGACGAGTTTCGCCCGCGCATGAAGGCGCTCTATTACGATCCATCGAAGTACGATACTTATCTCGAACAACTCGGAATCAAATATCCTACCGTCGCGAAGTAAGATTGCCCTAAACCTTCTCGTCTTCCCACGGCTTACCCGGACGCTTCATGATCTGCTCCAGGCCGGCGGGCTTGGGCCGATACTCCTTGCCGAAATGCTGGTCCACGTCTTCTTTGTAACTCATCCGCGGCCCCGGATATCCCACCAGTTGCCAGCCGATCAGTCCTGCATTGCCGCCGTGCATCGGGTCGGAGAACATGCCCTCAACGGTGTGCGCCCGCAGCAATTGAAAGAAGTGCGTCTTTTCCATGGACTGCAGCTTCTGGATTTGCTGGTCCACGGGCAATTCATCAAAGTTCATACCCAACTGGGCGATTCCCTGACGATACGCCTCGCGCGGATTTGCCTTCCCCTGATAGCCGTGTTCCGGAACAGACTCGACAAAAGGCCCCTTGGTGTAGCGATATTTGTCGGCGCCGTAGGGCCCGGCCAGTTGCCGGTCGATGTAAATTACAACTCCGGCTTCCTTCGCGCCCGGCCCGGTGGCGTCGCTGGGGAAGATTCGCTCGCACGCCGCCGCGATCACCCGCGCTTCGCCCGCGGTGAAGAAACGCAGGGGAACTTTTACGGTGCCCTCCTGCGCCTGTAACCGGAACGGTTCGCGCGCCAGGGTGTAGAGCAGCGTGCCGCCCAGCGCGCTGGCGGGGATGGTCAGGAATTCGCGTCTTCTCATACGAGCCTGCTCTTTCATGCCAACCTCCCGGGATTCTTCAGATATTTGCCGATCAGTGCGTCAGCCGCCCAGTAAGTGGTTGCCAACACGGTGAGTGTGGGGTTTCCCGAAGCAGTTTGCGGGAACGACGACGCGCCAATCACCCACAGATTCGGAACGTCCCAATGCTGCAGATAGGGATTCACGACGCTGGTCTCGGGTGAGGCGCCCATCACGACGCCTCCCTGGATGTGCGTGCTCTGGTAGTTGATCACGTTGTATTTCGCTCGCGACGGATGCGTCGGATCGATCTTCGCCCCCATGGCCGGCGCAATCTTGGTCGCAAGATCGTAAGCAAAGTCGCGCTGCTTGTGCTCGTGCTCGGTCCAATCCAGAGTGAAGCGCAGCAGGGGATCGCCGAACTTGTCGGTGTAAGTGGGATCCAGGTCGATGTAGTTCTGGCGATACGACATGTGTTCGCCGTACATGTTCAATTGCGCCACACGGTCACGCCATTGGAGCGAAGCGGCCTTCCACTCCGCGCCCCAATTGGCTTTCGATGTGCCCGGAGGCATCCCGCCGAAGGAACCAATGGGCAAATCGCCGTTGCCGTTCAAGCTCAGCATTCCATAGCGGAGCAGGCCGTTTTCGCCAGTAAGTCCGTTGTCGCCGTCAAAATCGGAGATGCGCCTGCCCAGCGATCCCGCACCCATGAATGCGTTGAGCGGCTTGTCGAAGAAGATGCGGATACCCCCCTCTACCTGATGCGTGAGGTTGCGGCCCAGCGTTCCCTTTCTGGCCGCCGGATCGTAGGGCGTCCCGATCTTGGAAAGATAGAGCAGCCGGTTGTTGTTCAACGTGAACGAAGCCAGAATCACGGTTGCCGCGGGCTGGAAAAACTCCTCGCCGTTCGCGTCGGTGAACTGGACCCCGGTGGCGCGCCCGTTCTCATGCACGATGCGGCGCACCCAGCTTCCGGTTCGCAGCTGGAAGCTCTTGTGCTTGCGCAGAACCGGCATCAGCGTATTCGATGGTTGCGACTTCGCTCCAATCATGCAGCCGAAGCGCGAGCAATAGCCGCAGTAGGCGCAGCCCACTCGCGAAACGCCGTCCGGATTGGTATAGTTTTCGCTCAGATTGGCCGCGGGCGTGGGATAAGGATGGTAGCCCAGCTTGCGCGTAGCTTCCTCGAACAGGTAGGACGCGTAGGAATGCTTTAGCGGCGGGGTGGGGTATTCATGCGAACGCGGCGACTCGAAAATGTTTCCACCCTCGATCAGCTTGCCGCGCAGATTGCCGGCCTTGCCGCTCACTCCCATCATCTGTTCGGCGTACCAATAGTGCGGCTCCAGTTGATCGTACGTCACGCCCCAGTCCTGTACCGCCAGATCTTCGGGCAGCCGCGCCGCGCCGTGCTTTTCGGTGAGATGCGTCCGCAGATCAAAGACGCTGGGCAGAAAGCGGAAACACATGCCGGTCCAATGCTCGCCCGCGCCGCCCACGCCGGTTCCGGGATGGAAGGAGCCGTACTGCCGGACGGGAACCGCCGAATCGCGCGCGGAGTGCCGGTGCGTGACGGTCTCTTCGGCGATATTCTGCATCATGCGCAGGCGGATGTTGTAATCCAGCTCGTCCATGTCCATGGCATAGTCGGCCAGAGTTCGCGGGCCCCCTCGTTCCAGCGCCAGGACGCTGACCGAGGTGCGGCTGACGAGTTCCTTGGCCATGGCGAGGCCGGTCCAGCCGCCGCCGACGATGGCGACATCTACAGGTTTGAGGTTGGTCATAGTTTGGGCGCCTGCGCCTAGCTATTGAGGCTAATTCGATTATACGCGCGCGTCAAGCTGCTGGGCGCTCGGGTCGCGGCAAATGTATATCGTGTTACGATATAAATGATGAAGGATCTCTCGCTCGAAGAATACCGCGCTCTGGCGGAGTTTCGCTATCAAATCCGGCGCTTCCTCGGCTTCAGCGAGGAGCTGGTTCGGGCGGCTGGAATGGAGCCGCAGCAACACCAATTGCTCCTGGCCATCAAAGGCCTGCCGGACGGCGTCACGGCCACCGTCGGGGAGCTGGCGGAGCGCCTGCAACTGAAGCATCACAGCACGGTGGAGCTGGTGAATCGGCTGGAAAAGCTGAGATACGTCGCGCGGGCGGCCAGCCAGGAGGATCGCCGCCAGGTGATTGTTCGCCTCACGCCTTCCGGCGCCGGCATTTTGCGGAAGCTTTCGCTCTCCCATCATCAGGAGCTGGAGGTCGCGGGACCTCGGTTGTCCAAAGCGCTGCGCTCGATTGCCCGCCAGCACGGGGCCAAGCGGAGAGACGCGGCATGAAGTACGCAAATTCGCGCGCGCGGGAACTGGGCGACTTCACTACCGACTGGCGGGTGATTCCGATTTCTCTGCTCGCCGTAGCCATCGGTTTGATCAGCACCGTGGTGGCCTGGGCGCTGCTGCGGCTGATCGGGCTTTTCACGAATCTGTTCTATTACCATCGCTGGAACACAGCGCTGGTCTCGCCCGCAGGCAACACGCTGGGCATGTGGGCAGTTCTGGTGCCGGTTGCCGGATCGCTGGTCATTGGATTGATGGCGCGCTACGGCTCGGAAAGAATCCGCGGGCATGGCATTCCAGAGGCCCTGGAATCGATCCTGATTCATGGCAGCCGCGTGGCGCCGAGGCTTGCGATTCTAAAGCCGATTTCGTCTGCGATCTCCATCGGCAGCGGCGGACCGTTTGGCGCCGAAGGGCCGATCATCATGACGGGCGGCGCGTTTGGATCGCTGATCGCGCAATTCTTCCGGCTGACCAGCGTGGAGCGCAAGACGTTGCTGGTGGCCGGCGCCGCGGCGGGAATGTCGGCGACTTTTGCTTCTCCTATCGCAGCGGTCCTGCTAGCCGTGGAGCTGATGTTGTTTGAGTGGAAACCGCGCAGCCTGGTTCCCGTTGCAATGGCCAGCGCAACGGCAGGAGCGGCACGCCGATATATTCTGGGCGTCGGTCCGTTGTTTCCGGTTCCAAGTCATCCGGTCTTCATCGGCCCGTGGGGATTGTTGGGTTGCGTGATCTGCGGATTGCTGGCGGGCGCGCTTTCGGCGTTGCTCACCGGCGCCGTGTACGCCGCCGAGGATGCGTTCCTGAAGCTGCCCATTCATTGGATGTGGTGGCCGGCCATCGGCGGCTTGGTGGTGGGCGTGGGCGGGCTCATTTTCCCACAGGCGCTCGGAGTGGGCTATGACACCATCGGCGCTTTGCTCAGGGGCGACGTCGCTCGCAACGTGATCCTGGGGGTGTTGCTTGTCAAGTCCGTCATTTGGGCAGTTTCTCTAGGGTCGGGAACATCGGGCGGAGTGCTGGCGCCGCTATTGATGATGGGTGGAGCGCTGGGCGGCCTCGAGGCGATGTTTCTGCCGAACGAAGGCGCGGGCTTTTGGCCGCTGGTAGGGATGGGCGCGATTCTGGGCGGCACCATGCGATCGCCCTTGACCGGGATCATATTCGCTCTGGAGCTCACGCACGACATCAATGTGCTTTTGCCATTGCTGGTGGCCAGCATGATCGCGCACCTGTTCACCGTGCTGGTGCTGAAGCGGTCGATTCTCACCGAAAAGGTGGCGCGCCGCGGTTATCACTTGAGCCGCGAGTATGCGGTGGATCCCCTGGAAATACTTTTCGCGCGAGACGCTATGAGAACGAACCTGGTGGCCTTTCCCTCGGGGGGCACCTTGGAACAGGTGCGGACGGTCTTGAGCAGCAATCACGGACCACGCGGCCAGCACCTTTATCCGGTAGTAGACGAGAAGCAGCGCCTGCGCGGTGTCATCACCAGGAACGACCTGCGGAAATGGCTGGACGATCCGCATCCCACCGGCGAAACGCTCGCAGAAGCGGTAACGGAGCCAGTGGTAGCGTATCCGGACGAGCCGTTGCGCGTGGTGGTCTACCGTATGGCCGAAACGGGATTGACACGTTTTCCCGTAGTTGATCGAGGCGATGAACGCAAGCTGGTGGGCGTGATCGGGCTGCAGGATCTTCTGTCGGCACGCACCCGGAATCTGGCCGAAGAGCGCGACCGTGAGCGCGTGCTGCGCATTCGTCTTCCTTCTTTGTCCAAGGAGGGTCGCCCCGCGGATCACTTACCCGGCAGGTGAGCCACATCCCGGTTGTTTTCGTTGCAAATGAATTCGAGCAGTTCGGTGTCCGTCAAAAGATGCACTTCCTCGTTGACGGTCCAGGGTTTCGTGTAGGCTTTCGGATCGTCGATGGTGATTTGCAGATTCATGTGGCCGAAATCCTTGCGATGGAACCGTTCGGTAACATGCAAGGCTTCGGTGGAGGGCTTGCCCAGCTGATCCAGCCAGGCTTTGCCGTTGAACCCGCGCGAATCCACCACCAGCGTGTCGCCATCCCATTTGCCGGTGGAGTAACCCATCCAAGTGGGGTTGACGTCCCGATCCAGCTCGCGGCCATCCAGAAATACCTGCCGCCAGAGGTTGAACGCTTCGTAAACGATCACGATCGTTCCCGGCGTCTGGACGATTTTCCACGGCGCGGGAGCTGCATCGATCTTAGGCACGCCCTGCGGCAGGCAGTTTGCGTCGGGATCTTCCTTGGAATGCGACCCGTCCGTTCGTTGGTCGTACAGAGCCTTGGCCCAGGGCTGAAATGGGACGTCGCCAGGTTTCAAGTCAATCGCGATATCGCGGACATACCGGTTGGCGCTGGGCTCCCAGATTCCCGAAAGGTCGGGATGACCATCCGCAGCGCGGGGCGCGGCCGCCGAAAGATTGACTTTGCCGTCCGCGGTCTTGGGAACGCCTTTCGACGGGAGATTCCTCCATTGAGCCGCGAGCGGCAGGGAGAATAGCATTGCCGCCGCAAGACAAGTACGAGGTCCTGAATGCATAGCCGCCTTTCTTTCGCGTTTGATTATATTCCTGTTCGATGGCGAACGCGCGGTCGAAGTATTTTTAGTCAGCCGACCGCAACTTCCCGCCTGCCTCGGAACGAATACGAGGAGAGGAGTACAAAATGTTAACGAAAAAGAGCCACGCCGGAACCGGCCTGGCCATGTTCGCAGTATTGTGTCCTCCGCTGCCTTCGGAGAGTCTTGCCAGGTTCACGGGAGCGCCGACGCACCTGGTTTTCGACATCAGTCACGAAGGTGAATTGACGCGGCGTTTCGCGTTGAAAATCACAGGTCCGATCAACGGAGCCGCGCTCATTGATTAACTAACTGGACAACGCCGGGCCTATAACGGGCGGCACTCGTCAGAACGTGCGATGTGGCCGCCCAATGGATTCGCGCAGCGCATTCATGCCTTCGCCGCTGCCGACCAGCAAGTCTTCGGGAAACTTGCGATACGACATAATTTCCCGATAAACCTGGGGAGCGATCGCCGAATTCAGTCCCATTCCCGCCAGGTACTGCAAGCGCATATTCAGATCGTCATTGACGGGAATGTTGACCAGCATCGGCGCAAGGTCGGGGGCCCTGCCCGCGTAAGTTGCCAGTAACTCGACCGCGGAATGGAAGCCGACCTCGGCGAGCGACGAGGCTACGCCGGCGTAGCTGGTCTGGTCCAGACGCCGCTGGAGCGCATTGACATCGATGGGAGTGGGATCGGCGGTGCCCAACAGCACCAGATCGTACCCGTCGCCGTTTAAATAGTTGCTCCAGATCGTCGCGTTGGGAAAGACGCTGAAGAAAGTTGCCAGCTCGGTTTTGATGGTTTCCTCGTCGCTCTCGTAAATCGGCAGCCATTGCGCTGCTACTCCGCCCGGATTCAAATGGCTCTTCACCAACTCGTAATATTCTTTGGAGTACAACGTCGAAGTGCCCTTCACCCACGGGTGGATCGGATCGGTGGTGATGACGTCGAACTTTTCCGGCGTGATCAGGATATAGTGGCGGGCGTCATCGGAAACCACGCGGGTACGCGGGTCGCGCAGCACGTGATTATTCTCTTTGCCGAAAAACTCGTCGGAGGCGGGCGGAATCAGAGGCTCCAATTCGCAGATCACAATGCTGCGGACGTCGGGGTAGGGAACGAAAGACCCGGCGGTCACACCGGCGCCGAACCCGACGACCAGCACCGATTGCGGTCCTGGCCCGGTGCTCGATGCAGGCCCGGAGCCTGACATCGAATGAGTCAGGGCGGGGAGGTGCCCCATCATGCGTTGCAGGCGCATGTCGAGCAATACGGACGAGGCCTCCGATTTACCGCTCACATAGAAAAATTTCTGATCGCCGCGTTGTGCGATCACTACCGATGAGTTGATTCCCTCGCCCACGAACACCGGCTGGGTTTGCCCATCGATGGCGGGATTCAGGCCTCGCAGTATAGGCGCCACACGGCGGCCATAAGCGATCGCCTGCCAGGGAACGGCGCCGACGGTTGCCGACAAGCCCCATGCCAGTAGAGCCGCGCATGCTAGCGCCCCGCCAAAAGCGAGGGACGCAGTCCGCATCCTCAAAACCACGGGCGCTACGGCAACCACTGCGGCGGCCGCCGCCAACCAGATCAACACCTGTTGGGAGCTTTGTGTTCCTACAGCTGGAATCAGCAGCAAGCTGAACGCCAGCGCGCCCACAATGGACCCCGCGGTATTGGCCGAGTAAACCTCCCCGGTCAATCGTCCCGGATCTTCCCGGTTGGCAGCCGCGGCTGCCAGGGCCAACGGAAAGCTTGCGCCCCACAGCAGGGTGGCAGGGAAAATGGCGTGCAGGCAGCGCGTCAGATCCAGATCGAAGTTGACCCAGGGATTAGTCGCAAGCCAGGGGTCCACAGGCCACCAAGGGAGCACATGCGCCAGCGTGAAGGCCGTCCAGGCGATAGCGGCGGCCAACAGGATCTGGCAGCCTGCCAGCGCCAATCCAGGATCGCGCACCCGGCGGGCCAGGAAAGAACCCGCGCCGCTGCCCACCCACAACCCGCCAAGAAACACGGCCAGGATAATCGAAAAGGTGTAAACCGTCGCGCCCAGCAGGAGGGAAAGCAGCCGCGTCCACACCACTTCAGCGCCCAGGGCGGTAAGTCCGGAAAACGCAATCGCGGCGTAAACCCAGGCCACATCCGGCGCCCGCTGCACAGTACGGTGTTCTTCATCATCCGCGGATTGCCAGCTCCCCGTCCTGCTCGCCACCGCCAGCGCAAGCAACGCCACCGCTACATTAATCGCCGCGGCGATATACGTGGCGTAGGCCATGTCGTGGATGCGCAGCAGGTAGAAGCCGGCCAGCACACAGCCAGTGATCGCGCCCGCGACATTGGCGCTATAGAGCAGCCCCAACCAGGAGACTCCGCGGGGCGTTGTTTCCACCCGGCGGGCAATGGCGGGAAGCGAGGCGCCCATCAAGATTGTTGGAGGCAGCAGGCATATGGCTGCAACGGAGCCGCGCAGCACCAGCCCCAACAGACCTGTTACGCCTGCGCCCGCGACGTAGATGCGTCCAACCAGAGGGACGCCGAAGAGTGCGATGATCCCGAACGCCGCGATCCCCAACTCCAGAAGCGCGTAGACGCGCATCGGATGATGCCGCATTGAGACCAGCCTCGGCAGAGCGGCGCTGCCCAGGCACAGCCCGCCCATGTAGGCCGTGAGAAGTAATCCCAACGATACCGCCGAAGAGCCGATTACCAGTTGCAACAACTGGAACCAGACGATCTCGTAAATCAGCGCGGCACAACCGCTGCCGGCAAACAAGAGGAGCCAGGGAAGCAGATCGCGGTAGGTTTGCTCAGGCGCGGGAGTTTCCGCCTGCAGTGGTTTGGCTGCGCCCGGCTTGGTTTCCCCCGATTTGCCACCGGGTATTTCGCGCCGGATTACTGAGGAGCGCTTGGACATTTCCTCATTAGCATACAGCGCTCCAGGCTTCTGTCGCCGCAATGTATCTGAGCCGCCATGCGTAAGCATGCGGATTCATGCGTAAGCATGCGGATTCCTCGGAGATCGAGCAACACCGCATGCTAACGCATGGCGGCTCAGACGGACATCAGAAGGTGATCCGACCCACAATCTGGCCGGACCTGGGCTGGGCCCCGCCGAATGATGGAATGCCGCCATTCACCCAGTTCACATAACCGAAGCCCTGAGACAATGTGCCTCCTGGGTTGCCGTGGAGGGTAGGCGTGGCGACCGACGTAAACGGGAAGCCGAACGGTGCGCCGTCGGCGGGCGCCTGATAGAACAGGCGGTTGAAGATGTTCTGGAATTCCGCCCGAATCTGGATCTGGACTCTTTCCTTGACGCGGAAGACTCGCCCGAACGCCATGCTTTCGGCGGGCTGCCGCTGCCAACGAAAGTCGTTGAAGTAAGGCGCGGACGCCCCGAACGTGCCATACGGCGGTTCCACCCAAGCCTTCGGATTCAGCACCAGTTGCTGGGTGGGATCGAACGTCGAGTTGGGATTCACCAGGAACAGAGGCTGTCCCTGCACACGATCCAAGAACGTGTAGCCGCCGCCCCAGAGCGCAGGATTGTTCCCCGGTCCTCGCGCCAGGTTCGCTAGGAGATTGTTCGATGAGAATGGCGTTTGCATGATGAGGCCGCTCTGATAACGGAGCACTCCGCCTATCGTCCAATCCCTGGCCAGCCAGGACAGCAGGCCGAAGCCCTTCCCACTGCCCGCCAATTTGGGTGTCGTGTAGTTGAACGCAATAATCAGCTCCTGCGGGACGCTGAACCCGGAAATCTGCTTGTCCAGCGCCTTGTTGAACACGTCGTTGATGAGCGGTGGTGAAGGCGTGACGTAGCTGGTATTGGAGTTGGTGCCGTTGGTAAGCTCCTTCTGCCAGGTGTAGGCCGCCTGTCCGCTCAAGCCGTGCGAAAAGCGTTTGGTCAACTTCACCTGCAGCGAGTCGTACCACGTATTTCCATCTGGAGGCCCCAGGAACGGCGGAATGCCGTTCCACTGCGGATATGGCCGTAGCGCCTGAAGCAGCGTTTGCGTTCTGGGGAATCCCGGGTAGACGTTATTCGGATCGGCCAGCCACGGGAATCGTGCGATTACGGCGGGCGAATTAATTTGCGTATTCAGGAGCGTGGTGTCCGCGCGGTTTTGCACGTTAAGTCCGTATTGCGAAAGCAACTCCTGCGGCGTAAGAGCGTTGTAATTCAGAGAGCTCAAGAGGGGAGAAACCCACCAGGCGCCGCGGTTGCCCACATAGGCCGCGTCCACCACCAGGTTGCTCGTCAACTCTCGCTGGAAGCCGACGCTCCACTGAAAGGTTCTTGGTAAACGGCCGGTGTTGGGCGCGATGGAGACGAACGGCGAGGACGGAGGGATCACGCCGGGCGCCGCGGGAACCGGGTATTGGGGACTGAAATTCGGCCAATGGACCACTGGATTCCCGTAAGGGTTGCCGGGCCCCAGCGGGTCCCCGAACGCAAGTTGCCCGGCAGAGGCGCCATAGGCTGACGCGGGAATAGTGTAGAAGTCCCCGGCGCTGCTGTTTAGCCCAGCCTGGTCCGACACAGCGGCATACGAAATAGCGCCGCCCGCGCGGAACACCGTCTTCGGCGTGATCTGGTAAGCCACTCCCAGGTGCGGCCCGAAGGCAAAGGGATAAGCGTTGGCGTAATTGCAGTGGCAGGTAGCCTGGTATTCCACGGTGCCCAGCCGGCCGCCAATCAATGTGTTGGGCTCAGTAAAGGCTGCATTCTGCATGCGCCCATATTGCTCCTTCCACAGGATGGCGTAGTCCCAGCGCAAGCCATAATCGAAGGTCAGTTTCCGCGTAAGCTTCCAGCTGTCCTGGATGTAGATTCCATAGGAGTGCGTGCCCAGCCTCACGTCCGCGGGAGCCGCCGTCGATACGCTGTTGGTGGCGCCCAGGAAGAAGCTGGCATAGCCGAATCCGCTGCTCGCGAAATTCGCGAAAGGCTGTCCATTCTGCCACGGATCGGCAGTCTGCTGTTGTGCGAACCCGAACTGCCCGTCGGCGCGGCTGTCGTTAACACTTTGAATACCTTCAAACAGCGCTGTCGCTCCCAGCTTGTAGGTATGGTTTCCATGCACCCAGGTCAGGTTGGCGTTGAACGTCGGCTTATAGTCGTTGGCCTCTGGCGTCAGAGTGAACGCCACGCCGGTGTTGGTAACGCCGGGGAATCCGCCGCCACCGCTCCACCCGCCTCCGTTGGTGCTATACATGCCGGCCATATAGGGGAAGAAGTTGCTCGCGGTAAAGGGAATGCCATCCGGGAACAACGCCTTCTGATTGTACGTGGGCGCTGTCTGAGGATTGGACGTGTGCAGATATCCGGCGCCGAGGTGCAAAAGCAGCGTCGGAGAGAGCGTCGCATCCAGGTTCAGGCGTATGGTCTGCGATAAGGCGTTTTGAGGCTGCAACGCGGTGTAGGGTTCCGTGAAGCCGTTGTTCTGGGGTGAGAAGGTTTTGGTCGCGGAGTAGTATCCGGACAGCTTTATCTTCGCGCTGAGCAGTTCGTCCACCTTGATGGAAGGAATGGTCGTATGGCGGAAATTAGAGTATCCAGGCGCCGTGTAATTGAACACGCCAGGCGTGTTCGGCATCGGGATCATGTTCTGAACGATGGCGGCTGTGGGATCGATTCGGCTGGCGGGGATGGTGTTATTGGGGAAGGGAGTCCGCACCACGGCGCCATTCACGGTCCGGTTGCTGCTGGGATCGAATATCTCATTCAGGCAAACCATCTGGCCAGCCGGATCGGGGCCATTGCAGGTAGGCCTGAGGGCCGCGCTGAAATCCCCATCGCGCTGGGCCGCGGTGGGGACGATGCCGTATGTATTGCTAGTGAAGGCGCTTTGGCGGAACTGTTCAAAGCTAAAGAAGAAGAAGGTCTTGTCGTGGCCATTGTAGATCTTGGGAATGTCGATCGGGCCGCCTAGCGTGACGCCATAATCGTTCTGGCGGATCGGGTTGCGGACGAGTTGCCCAGCCTTGTTCGGGTTGATGGTGCCTGCGTTGGTGAACGGCTCGCCCGCATTCAGAGCTTCGTTCACGAAATAATCGTACACGCTGCCGTGCAGTTGGTTCGAGCCGGACTTCATCGTGTAGTTGAAGTACCCTCCGCCGGCCTGGCCATACTCGGCGGCGAAGTTACTGGTTTGGATAGCCACCTCCTGGATGGCCTCCATGCCCGCCTGGTTCACCTGGTTCTGCTGCTTGAAGAACCCGTTGGTGGCGTCCTGGCCTTCGATGTTAATGGACTGCGAGTTGGACGGCATCCCGTTCACGCGCAGAATGGCATCGGTTGAGATGCGCGCGCCGGGCAGAAGTTCCACCGCCGACAGCGGATTCCGGATGTTGCCCAGGCTATTTCCGGTTCCGATGCTCGCCGCCGCGCCGGTGAGCGTGAGAATCGGCAGATCGTCCAACGTCTCGGTGGCGACGTTGTGGCTCACCTCGCCTCCTTCGGTTTTCAGCAAAGGAGCGGCGGCTTCCACGGTAATCGATTCGGTGTTGGAGCCAACCTCGAGCCCGACGTCGATGCGCGCGGTTTCCGCCACCTCCACCTGCAGTCCCTGGCGGACGTACTTCTTGAAGCCAGGCACAGTCACCGACAGGTCGTAAGTTCCCGCGGGCAATTGGGCAATGGTGTAGTTGCCCGTCCCGGAGCTTGCCGCCTGGTACACCGCGCCCGTGGCGACATTCTTCGCCTCGATTGCAGCACTGGCGATTACGGCTCCGGCCGGATCCGAAATTGTACCGGTAATGGTGCCGCGATCGGTTTGTGCAAACGCGGCTGAAGCAAGGAGAAACAGTCCTACCGAATAAACCAGCCTCTTCACAAGGAGACCCCCGTCTACATGGATTTAGATTCGAGCCCCTACGCTCGAACTTGCGTAAAGCTGGCAAAAGTCTATCCCAGGAAGCGGGGGACAACAATGTCCTTTACGAAAATTGACGGTGAATTGACAGAATTGACGGCGACTTGCGCACTTCGAAGAAATCGGATCTAGAGCAATTCAGAGTCGTAGTAATCAGAAGGGACACATGCTGAAGGCCACAACGGGGGTGGGGATTGAGTGGGGATAGGTTACATTTAGCGGGGCAGGTTGTGATCCTGCCCCACAAGACTACTTCATTGAAGTTAGAACGTGAATCGCGCGATCAGCTGGCCGCTCCTGGGCTGGGCGCCAGCGCCCTCCACGTAGTTCACGTACCCATAGCCGGCGGACAACAGACCGCAGGTGGTACCGATGCAATTGCCATGAGACGCCACGGTCTCCGGAGTGGTGGAGGGAAGACCGAAGATTCCCACTCCATTGGCCGGGATCGAGTAGAACAGCCGGTTGAAGATGTTCTGGAACTCGGCGCGGATTTGGAGCTGAAAGCCTTCCTTGATGCGGAAAATTCGGCCAAAACCGAGCGACTCAGCCGGCTGTCGCTGCCAGCGAAAGTTGTTGAGGTAGGGTGACGTTTCACCGAACTGTCCTGCAGGAGCATCGGTCCAGGCTTTGGGATTCAGCACCAGTGTCGTGGTCGGATCGAAATGGGAGTTCGGATTCACATTGAACAGATTCACGCCCGGCACTTCGTTTTGAAACGTCGTGCCGCCGCCCCACAGCGCCGGGTTGTTGGCTGTTCCAACGCCCAACTCGGTCAGAAGATTATTGTTGGAGGGGGGCGTCCGGATCAACACGCCGCTCTGGTATCGCAGAAGTCCGCTGATGCTCCAATCGCGGGCGAACCAGGAAACCGCCTTCATACCCCCGTTTTCGGCAGCGATCTTGGGCGTTGTGTAGGCGAACGAAATGATCAACTCCTGCGGAATATCGAACCCGGAGATCTGCTTGTCGATCGAAGGATTGAACACGTCGTTGATGAGCGGAGCATTGGGCGTCAGATAGGAAGTGTTCGAGTTGACACCATTGGTCAGCTCTTTCTGGTACGTGTAGGCCACCTGCCCTGTTAGACCGTGCGAATAACGCTTGGTAAACTTCACCTGCAGCGAATCGTACCAGGTGTCCCCATCTGGAGGGCCGAGGAACGGCGGGACTCCGCCATACCACTGCGGCTCCGAGACCAACGCGGCGATCAGCGGTTCGGTGGCCGGGAATCCTGGGTAAACGTTATTGGGATTCGCCAAATTCGGGAAGCGGGCAGTTACGCGGGGGGAATTAATCGGCGTGAGCAAAAGCTGCTGGTCGGCCGGGTTTTGGATGTTGATCCCGAATTGCGACTCCAAGGTCTGCGGCGAGACACCGTTGTAGTTCTGGGTGGCCAGCAGGGGCGCCGTCCACCAGGCGCCGCGATTGCCCACATATGCGGCCTCGATGACCGTGTCTTTTGAAATCTCGCGCTGGAAGCCGATGCTCCATTGGAAGATTCGGGGAAGGCGAGCGGCGTTGGAAGCGATGGAAATGAACGGCGAGCTCGGAGGGACTACGCCGGGCGCTGCCGGCGCCGGGTACTGGGGAGTATTCGGGTTATAGAAAGTGTTGAACGTAAGGACCGGATTGCCATAAACGTTGCCTGGAGCATACGGATCGCCGTTCTTGAGAATCGCGGCGGGCAGTCCATAGCCCGGAGAACCCAGCGAAAGGAAGTCCGGGACACTGACATTTAACCCGGCCTGATCCGCTCCGGCGGCATAATTGATGGCGCCACCGGCGCGGAAGACAGTCTTGGGGGTAATTTGCCAGGCCACGCCTAAATGAGGCCCGATGGAAAATGGGTAGGCGTCGGCGAAGGAGCATTTGCACGTGGTCCCATACTCCACAGTTCCGAGCCGTCCGCCGAGGGTCGGGTTGGGCGCGGTAAAGTCGGCATTCTGCATACGGCCGTGTTCTTCGTTCCAGAGGGTGGCATAGTCCCAGCGCAAACCGAGCTCCACTGTGAGGGTGTGAGTGACCTTCCAGCTATCTTGCAGATATATTCCGTACGAATGCATGCCCAGACGCGTAGTTGTCTCGGGCGGCGCCACTTGGAGGCCACCGGCCAAACCCAGCAGGAAGCTGGCATAGCCCATTCCGCTGCTGGCGTAATTCGCAAAAGGTTGGCCATATTGCGCGGGATCGGCGGTCTGGGTGTTGGCGAACTCAAATTCTCCATTAGCGCGGCTGCTGGTGGTGGTCGGAATGCCCTCAAACATCGCTGTCGCTCCCAGTTTGAAGGTATGGTTGCCTTTGATCCAGGTGGCGCTGGCGTTAAAGGTGGTCTTTACGTCTTCTTGGAAGGGCGCTTCAAAGAACGAAGCCGTGTTGGTGCTGGACGGGAATCCACCGCCGCCGGTGAAGCCTGAAAAGCCAAAGGCATTAGAATTCAGTCCGGATACGTAAGGGAAGTTTTGCCCTGGGAAGGGAACGCCATCTGGGAAGAGACTAGCCTGGTTGTAAGAGGGGGTGACCGAAGGATTGGTGGTGTGCAACAAACCCGCGCCAAAATGTAGCAATAAAGTCGGCGTCACCGTGTCGTCCAGGTTGAGGCGCACGGTCTGCGCGAGAGCATTTTGGACTTCCAGGGTGGATAGCGGCAATTGCGCCCCGCTGAAACCGTTGCTCTGGGGCGAATACGTTTTGGTCGCCGAATAGTATCCGGACAGCTTAAGCTTGGAACTCAGCAATTCGTCAATCTTGATCGATGGAATCGTGGTATGGCGATAATCCGAATAACCGGGGACCTTGTAGTTAAAAAAGGGTCCGCCGGCGGGGTTATTTTGCGCGGGGAACAAATTCTGAATCAACAACGCCGTCGGATCGAATCTGCTGGCCGGAATTATGTTACCCGGGAACGGATTCGTCACTGGAGTGCCGTTCACATTGTGCCGGCTAGAAGGGTCGAAGATCTCATTCGCGCATACCGTTTGACCGACAGATGCGATGGTATTGCAGCCCAGGACGGCGGCGCCCAGGCCCGCGTCCGCGGCGAAATTCCCATCCCGCTCCGCCGCGTTGGGAACTTGGGAAACCGCGTTCGTGGTGAAGTTGGTCTGACGGAACTGTTCGAAGCTGAAGAAGAAGAACGTCTTGTCATGACCGTTGTAAATTTTGGGAATCTCTACCGGCCCGCCCAGCGTGAAGCCATAATCGTTCTGGTGGATCGGGTTGCGGATGTTGTAGTTCGGATTGGTCGGATCGACGGTGAACGGCAGGCCCGCATTCAGGACTGTGTTGGTTAAATAGTCGAACGCGGCCCCATGCAGCCGGTTGGTGCCCGATTTCATAGTGTAGTTGATGTAACCGCCACCCGCCTGGCCATATTCAGCGGCGTAGTTGCTGGTTTGAACGGTCACTTCCTGGATGGCGTCCGCTCCCTGTTGATTGATCTGAGTATTCTGCTTCCATAATCCATTGCTCGAATCCTGGCCCTCCACGTTGATGGTCTGGGAGCTGGAAGGCATACCGTTCACACGCAGGGTGTTATCGGTAGCGAAATCGGTACCCGGCATTAGCTCAAGCGCCGCCAGTGGGTTCCTGATATTTCCCAGCCCGCTGCTATTCCCGAAACCTGCAGGCGCGCCGGAAAGCGTCAGGATCGGAAGGCTATTCAAGGTTTCCGACGCAGTGGTGTAGCTCACCTCGGTGCTTTCGGTTTTGAGCAGGGGGGCGTCGGCGTTGACTACGACGGACTCCGTCGCGGAACCTACGGCAAGAACCGGGTCGATGCGGTCGATGGCATATGCCTCGA
Organism: Bryobacterales bacterium; assembly: GCA_963747945.1. Taxonomy (GTDB): domain Bacteria; phylum Acidobacteriota; class Terriglobia; order Bryobacterales; family Bryobacteraceae; genus Palsa-89. The sequence continues at coordinate 331,001 of CAVVHB010000013.1, read as the reverse complement.
TGCCGATGCCCGTCCGAACGTACTTCTTGAACCCAGCAACAGTGACCGACAGCTCGTAGGTACCGAGCGGAAGTTGACCGATGGTGTAATTACCGGTTGCCGAGGAGGCCGCCGGATAAACGGCGCCCGTATCCACATTCTTGGCTTCAATCGGAGCGTTCGGGACCACGGCTCCAGCCGGGTCGGTAATGGTGCCAGTTATGGTGCCGAGATTACTCTGAGCAAACGCGGCTGAAACGAACAGAACTATGCCAACTGAGGCAAGCAGTGCTTTCACGGCGATACTCCCATCTACTTGGATTTAACCCCTACTCGAACTTGCAAAGATGGCCAAAGTCTATCCTAAGGACAACTAGGCGACAATCCTTCCGTGTAGATTTGACGCTAAATTGACTGTTCGCTGATGATTGACGCGGCCTTGACGCTACTCGAAAGCGATTCCGATCGCCGTGCGCGCACTCCCTCACGGTCGTGGTTCAGAACCGCGCGCCAGCAGCACACTCGGAGAAGACCGGACGGGTGGCGCGTGAGCAAGCGGCTACATCTCTTGGTTACTTACAATGAAACGACCCGATGGCGTAACCCATTTGTCATGCAGCTCCGCTTCTTATGCTGGCCCGTGCTGTTCCGTGGCATGCGGCCCTTCCATCCGCGTTCGGCCCTGCGTGACGGCGCGGCGGGAATCGAGTTGGCGGCGCTCAGCATTCCGCAGGCCCTGGGCTACACCAGCATCGCCGGCATGCCCGCCGTTACTGGATTCTACACGCTGTTGCTGCCGCTATTAGCGTTCGCAACGTTCGGCTCGTCGCGGTACCTGGTGGTGGCCGCCGATTCCGCAACCGCCGCCATTCTCGCCGGCGGGATCTCAGGTATGGCGGCGCCGGCCAGCGTGAAGTACGTGGCATTGGCGGGAACCGTGGCGTTGCTCACGGCGGCATTTCTATTGGTGGCGCGGCTGCTCAAGCTCGGTTTCATTGCCGACTTCCTCTCCCAAACCGTGCTGGTGGGTTTTCTCACTGGGGTGGGATTTCAGATCGGAATAGCGGTGCTCGGTGAAATGCTCGGCCTGCAGGTGCACTCACGCACGACGATTCTACAACTGGCTCAGGTCTTGCGCGAACTGCCTCAGGTGAACCTGCCTTCGCTGGGCCTTTCCGCCATGGTGGTGGCCGGCGTCCTCACTCTCGACCGGTTCGCGCCCCGTGTGCCGGCTCCGCTGATCGCCGTGGCGGGCGCCATCGCGGCCAGTGCGGCGTGGAACTTTGCCGCGCGCGGCATCGCCGTTCTTGGGCCGGTGGCCGGCGGCCTGCCGCATCTGGGTCTTCCCGATGTGACTTGGCACGAGGTAGAGCTGCTGGTTCCAGTGGCCGGATCGTGCTTCGTAATGATCGTCGCGCAGAGCGCAGCCACCGCGAGGTTTTATGCCACGCGCCACCATCAACCGTCGAACGAGAACGCGGACCTGGCCGGCCTGTCGGCGGCGAATGCGGTGGCGGGGCTGAGCGGTGCGTTCGTGGTGAACGGCAGTCCAAGTCAAACAGCCATGGTGGAAAGCTCCGGCGGGCGGAGCCAATGGGCACAAGTTGCTGCCGCGGTTGTGGTCGCGCTCGTACTGCTTTTCTTAACCCGCCCCTTGCAGTACCTCCCGCGGTGTGTGCTGGGCGCCATCGTCTTTATCGTCGCTATCCGATTGGTAGACCTGCGCGGCCTGGCTGGCATTCGCCGCGAGAGCCCGGGCGAATATCTGCTGGCCATGACAACCGCCGTCGTCGTGGTGCTGTGGGGCGTGGAACAGGGAATCGTCCTCGCCATGGTGCTGTCGCTGCTCCGCATTGTGTACCACAGCTATCATCCGCACACCGCGGTGCTCACGCGAGGTGAAGGGGGACTATGGCAGTTGAACCCCGTTGTTCCCGGCGCTGTAACCGAGCCTGGGTTAGTGGTCTACCGCTTTGGAGCGACGCTGTTCTACGCCAATGCCGGCCGGTTTGCAGATGAGATCGGGCTTCTGGTGGGACCGGTGCCGGCATTGAACACGGGGGGGAACACGGGCGTGCCGCTGCGCTGGCTGGTGGTGGATGCAGGAGCAATCACTCACGTGGATTACACCGCCGCGCGGGTGGTTCGAGAGCTGCACGATGATTTAGCTCAACGCGGTGTGGAGATGGTCTTCGCGCACGTGCAATCGGACCTCAAGCCCGATTTGGACCGGCACCATCTGACGGAGGTGATCGGCGCGGATCGGATTTTCGATACCCTCCACGCGGCGCTCGACTGCTTCCGCAGGAGCGTCACTTAACAGCCTATGTCGAAAGTCCGAAAAGACCGCTTGCTGACGCGCGCGGCTCAGTGGATCGCGTTACAGGGCCGCGACCGCTAGCAGCCCGTGGCAGTAGTGCCAAAATACCGCTTACTGACGTGCGCGGTTCAGAAGATTCCGTGTGTTACAGAACCGCGACCGTTAGGGAGTCGGTTTCGACGCAGGCCGTTACGCGCGAATTATTTTGGTTTCGCGGCGCAAATGATCGCGTATCCCAAGCTGCCCTGCTGAATCGCGTTGAGGGCCGCTTGGGCCATCCGCTTGGCCGCCGGGAAATCGACGTTCGGCAAGTCGAGCTTCTTCAGGCCCACCATGATTTCGGCTCCCAGAAGTTTCATTCGGACCTGATGCACCATTTCTAAAAGCGCTTCATCTTGTTGACCGATATGTTCCACTCGAAAGCCCGCGCCGCTGAGATATTGAACATAACCGTCTATAGACTGCGCATCGGCAATGCATGCGATCCACGCCAGCAAGCTATCCAACTCCCTGGGCAAAACCGGGCCGCGCGTTAGATCGCTCAGTCCCACCCGTCCGCCCTTTCTGAGAACCCTCGCAAACTCGTGAGCGGCGGCTGCTTTGTCCGGAAATGTACAGAACGCGCACTCACAAATGACAGCGTCAAAAGAAGCGTCCTCCACGGGCAAGCGCTCCGCATCGCCTATCTGGAAACGCACGCGCGCATACGCGCCCTTCGCCACCGCGGCAGCGTCCGCCTGCTCCACATTCTGGCTGCTGTAGTCGATACCCAGGACTTCGCACCCAAAGCGTTCAGCCAGAAACAGAGCGCTGGCGCCAAGTCCTGAGGCGATGTCCAGCACACGCGATTGTGGTGTCAACCCGAGCAGCGTCCCTAATTGTTCGGTCAGCTTTAAGCCGCCCGGGTGGAACGAATCGCCGAGAAGTAGTTTCGCGAGGTCGCTTTCATACAGCCGGGCACAACATTGTTTCAGGGTTTCCGTCGGAGTCATGGATCACTCAGGGGATCAGCACGCGCAGGCCATTGGACTGATGTTCGAGATTGAAGTCGAACGTAACAGGGCGCGGCTCGTATTTTCGTCCTTCCGCGCGGGCGCGCCGGCGTTCGGGCTCCGCGGCTTCCAGTTGCGCCCTGGCCTGCTCGCGATAGCCGATGGTGTTGTACGCGCAAAACGGAATCTGTTTGCCGCCGGGCAGCAGGAATTCCTTGCAACATTTCATCAGGTTCTTCTGATTAAATGTCCAGGGGTCCATGAAATCCTGCAGCATGATCATGATCATGTTCTTCGCGATGTCACCCACGGTAAGACTTTCAGGAATTCCGCACGCCTGGCACGAGAACGCGAGCTGGTCGGCCGACTTTTGCGAGCCGGCTACAGAGGATGAAGACCACAGACCTTCCAGCGCACCCTTGATTTCGAGACTGAAATCGGGCATGACGCGGTTCGTGATGTAGTCCAGATAATCGTAGACGTTCACGATTCTCGGCAGTGGCGTGACTTGATCGCCGTCGATGAACGCATAGGTTACCGAATTGCACGTGGGAAAGCAGCAAGGTACCGGGATAAAGTCGGTGACTTTGAACTGTTCGGCGGTTTGCGATTCAATCAGCCGGAGAATATCCGGGATGGTCATGCGTTGCATGGGGTCGTGCGACTGGTGACGTCCCGCATGGAAGGCGGGTTGAAAATTAATTCCGCGAATGGCCGGATGACGGATAGCGAATTCGATAATCTTGCCGACCTCATGTTCATTGACTCCCCGTTCAATCGCCGGGACGATGGTGACGGTCAGGCCGATTTGCGCCAGCCGGTCCAGAGCCCTAAGCTTTTCTTCAAGAATATCCGGCTCGCCCCGCAGGATACGATACGTCTCCGGGTCGAACCCGTCGAACTGAAAATAGAGCGACGGCCGGACCTCGTTGAGCTGCTCCAGGAAGCGGTCGTCCTTCGCGATCCGCTTGCCGTTGGTGTTGATCATCACGAAGCGAATGTCGCGCGCTTTCGCCGCGCGCACGAAATCGATGATCTGCGGATGAATGGTCGGTTCGCCGCCGGAGAACTGCACCACCTCCGGATGCCCCTCGGTGCGCACGTAGTCGTCAAGCATCTGCTCCACTTCTTCCAGAGTCAGATTGAATCCGGGGCTGGCATCGGAAAAGCATAACGGACAATTCATATTGCAGGCGCTGTTCACTTCGATAATGCCGAGGCAGGTGTGCTGCTGATGGTCCGGGCATAGCCCGCAGTCATACGGGCATCCGTCGTGAATCTCGCTGCTAAAGGCCAATGGAATGGTTCCAGGCTTGTTGTAGCGCGCTTGCGACGTGTATGCCTCGGCATCGGCGTAAACCAGCGCTTCGAACGGCCCGCAGTCGGGGCAGCGTTTGCGCATGTAAACCTTGTTGTCGCGCAGGAGCACCTTGGCATCAATCACCTTGCGGCATTGGGGGCAGATGCTGCGGGTCAACTCATAGAAGACATAATCGGCGTCTTTTTTCATAAAGCTCCTAACGAACGATCTTCGAGAGTCCACGAATGATGTGGCCCGAAGCGCCCGACAACGACTCCTCAATGGCCATCTCGGCAGCCAGTTGCTGGACGGCTGTCGAATAGGTGGGATAGGCGTGTATCGCCGCGGCCAGTTCTGAAATCTTCAGGTTCTGTTTGATGGCGACAATCAATTCGGCGATGGTCTCTCCGGCGCGTCCGTTCACTACCGTTGCTCCCAGCAAGGTTCCATTCTGCCTGGCGATCACTTTCGTGAATCCATCACGGTCATCTTCGCAGACTGGCGCGGTCGGTACGGCTGATGTCCCAGTGGCGAACCTGGATGCTCTCTCCAAACCTGGCGCGCGCCTGATCTTCGGTGAGTCCGACGTGCGCAACCTCCGGATCGGTGAACGTCACCCACGGAACCAGGTCCGTAAGGCCGGAAGTGCTGCCGGGAAGCAGCGCATTGCGGACGGCCTGGAAAGCCTGCCATCCGGCGAAGTGAGTAAACTGATACCCGCCGGTGACATCGCCGGCTGCGTAAATGTTTTTCACGTTCGTGCGAAGTTGATCGTCTACAGGAACGCCTTCTTCGGAGTAGATCACGCCGGCGTTTTCGAGATCCAGGCCATCCACGGCCGGCTTTCGGCCGCATGCGATGAGCAGGAGATCGCCGCGGGCTTCTTCGCCATCGGTGCTCACGACAATCTCGTCACCGTCTTTACGGGCGGACCTGGCTCGACCCCGAACCAGTCGGATTCCCTCGCGCTCGAAGACCCGTTGCATCACCTCGCGAACTTCGGGTTCATCTTTCGGCAGCAGGCGATCGGCAACCAGGCTGACTTGCGCGCCCAGCCGCTGGTAGGCTTGGGCCATTTCCATGCCAACCGGCCCGGCCCCAACGACGATCATGGAGCGCGGCAGCCGGTCGTTATCGAAGATCTTTTCGTAGGTGACGAAAGGAACTTCGCTCAGTCCGGCGATGGGCGGGATTCGCGGGCGCGCGCCCGTCGTCAGTAGAAATGTTTTCGCTTGAATCAGCTGTTCGCCGACGCGAATGTTTGTTGCATCGACAAATTGCCCCGAACCCTGGATCAAGTCAATACCTTGCTTGGCCAGCTCTTCGGGACTCTCAAACCGATAGACCTGCTGGATGGCTTGACGCACATACGCGCGAACCTTGGTCATATCCACAACCGGCGGATTCGCGGCAATTCCGAATCGGGAAGATGTCCGGACTTCATGCGCCACGCGAGCGGCCTTCAGCAGCGCCTTGCTTGGTACACAGCCAGTCCAAGTACAGTCGCCACCGATTCGGTCCTTCTCAATCAGAGCTACTCTGGCGCCAATCTTCGCGGCAAAAGCGGCAGCCGTCAAACCTCCGGAGCCGGCGCCAATGATGACGAGATCGAAGTCAGGCGCTGCCATGCATGATCTCCGCCGGATGCAACCGCGTCAGCAGGGTGATGGCGACCATGGCCATCGCCAACGTGCCGTAAATGAGCCCGTCGATAGCGAATTCATTGCCCAACGCAGCGGCCAGGAGCGAGCCGGCAATCGCGCCGATGCTCAGCAGCGCGGAATAGATACCCATCGCCGCGCCACGCCCTGCCCGCGCACCAATTGCGCCCGCCAATAGCGACAGAGCCGCGGGAGTAAAACCGCTCTCCACCATAACGCAGAGAGCCGTCGCGATGCCGATCGCCCAGCGCATGCCCGTGGTTCTGCCGCCCGCATGGTTCAAAAGAAACAGCCCCAGACAGACGGCGAACATGGCCGCAATCGCGATTCGCAGCGCGCGCAGAATGGGCATCCGAGGCAAGATGCGGCTCCACGCAGCGACGCCCGCGCCGAAGACCAGAGAATATCCGAGCAGTAGCCAGCCCACGCGCTCCGGCTGATCGGCAAATATACCAGCGAGAAATTGCCCGCTTCGCACCTTCTGCGTCAAAAGAAACGTAAGTGTCGGCCCCAGCCACAAGCCAACGATGGAATTGACCGAGAGCCACACCGGCGCCAGGCGCCGCAGCGACGGCTGGTGCAACGCGCGCCAGAATCCCGCGAGCGCTTCCTGGCCGCCATGACCTTGGCTTCCGGCCGCGCCAAGGTAAAGAAGTGCGGCGCACAACAGATATATGGACGCAACTGCTGCGAATGCGGTTGTGTGGAAAACATGCCAGAGCTGGGCGCCAATCAATCCGCCGAGTGCGAGCCCGCCCAGCAAAGACAGCTCAAAGTAGCTCATCGCGCGAGCGCGCAGCGGGGCGTCCCGTTCCGTGATATCGGTGATGTGCGCCAGCAACGGCGGGGTGACGGCAGCCGCCCCCAGGCCTTCGATGGCCCGGCTCAGAAAGAAGATACCGGCCCATCCGCTCATCCCGAAGATTTGCGTCGCAATGGCGCCCAGCAGCGCGCCACCCGTCATTAAGGCTCGTGGCGCGACGGCGTCCGACAACATTCCCATCGGCATAGCCGCGAAAAGCTCGGCGCCAAATGACACCGCTCCCAAGGCCCCTACGAGTGCGGCGTCCACCCGTGCACCCCGATTCGCAAGATCGGCGAGATACAACCCAACCAGGGTCACACTCGCGCCGCCGGAGACGCGCAGCAGAGCGTTCCCTACCAGAGCAACCGGAAGCCGTTGACGCGCGCGGGCGAAGGCTGCGAAACCTGCACGCGCGTCCGGACTCTGTTCCTGCATAATCGGCATCGGGGGAGCTCAACAGGAAGTGGGCGAAAGACGGTCTCCTATTTATAGAAGACCACGGCGGGGCAAGACCACGGCGTCGACTGGCGTCCAGCGCGAGCCTGGACTAGCCGGCGTTATTCCTTCTTCTTTAGAGCGCCGTCATTGGCGCGAATGAAATCTCGGATTTCATCCGCCATCCCCAGGAGCTTCTCCCATTGCTCCCGATAAAGCGTGACCGGAAAGCGTCCCAGCCCATAGACGGACAGGCCGCCTTTTTCACTCACCTTGAGCGACATCTGGCCGCGGGCGGGCTTTTTCAGCGTTTCATTCTCGGCACGCAGCCGCTCGATTTCTGCCTTGAGTTCTTCTTCCGACGCCATGAGTATCAGTGATACCACAATTGTGGGTACACCCGGCTTCAGCCGGGTTTGGGATTTGCATCGCCGGCAAAAACGCGGCTGGAAGCCGCGTGTACCAAAAAATCCCCCACGGTGCGATTAAAGGCGGCCGGCTCTTCCAGGTGGATCGCATGGCCGGTATTCGGGCAAATCCAGAGTCCCGCGTTGGGAAGGGTTTTCTTGAGCCAGAGGTTGGTTTCGAGACACGGTTCGTCCTCATCGCCGACGGCCAGCAATACCGGGATCTGAAGACCCGAGAATTCATTCTTAAAGTCCTCGAGCGACGGCCTCCGGGCCTGATATCCGGCGATGGTTCGCGCCTTGCCTTCCGGGGAGTGCTCGCGTAGATGAGACAAGAACTCTTCGAATCCACGCGGGTCCTTGCGCTGCAACTGCACCCGGGTGGGGCCGCGTCCAATTACCTCGGCTACCGCGGCCGATCCTTGCTCCAGGTATGCCCGAGCGGTGGCCTCGGATTCTGCAATCCACGCCGCACGATTTGCGGCCGGCGATCCGGACCCAACGCCCGACACAACCAGAGACCTCGCCATCTCGGGATACATCAATCCGAATTGCAGTGCGGCATAGGCGCCCATGCTGGAGCCGACGATATGCGGCTTAGAAGCTCCAAATGCTCTCGCCACTGCAGCGATGTCGTGGACGACGAAGGGCAAGCCGTACATACTTGGATCCGGAGGCACATCCGAAGGAGGGTAACCGCGTGCGTTGAAGGTAATACAGCGGTAAGAGCGCGAGAACCATCGCACCTGTGCCTCCCATCCTCGATAGTCGCAGTTCAATTCATGAACGAAGACGATCGGTTCTCCGTTTCCGGTTTCTTGCGCATACAGCCGCACGCCGTCCGCATTCACATAGCTCACGCTGTTTAAGCCCTCGATCAAGAGTTCTACCATAGAGTGGTGACCCGACAACATGCCGGCCCCGGACCCGCGACCTCCGATGTTCCAGAGCCCTCACTCGCTGAGCGGGCGCGAACGCTGGCTATGCTCGGCCTGATTGGCAGCCTCTCCACCCATTCGCAGAAGTTTCCCGGATTTCCCTTCGGCTCCATGATGCCCTACGCCGCCGACGAACTCGGCCGGCCGATATTCTTCATCAGCAGCATGGCGATGCACACCCATAATCTGCGGGCGGATCCGCGCGCCAGCTTGCTCATTACCCAACCGGATGTTTCCGGAGATCCGCTGGGAGCGGCCCGTTTGACGTTGCTCGGCGACGTGACGGAAGTGCCTGCCGCTGAGGTCAGCGAACTTTATCTTTCACGTTACGAGAACGCGAAGTTCTGGCAGGAGTACTCCGACTTTGCTTATTACCGGCTGCAGGTTTTGGGTGCCTACTTCATCGGAGGCTTCGGCGTGATGGGATGGGTCTCAGCGGAAGACTACCGCAGCGCGCAGCCCGATCCACTGGCCCAGGCCGCGCCAGGAATCATTCGCCACATGAATAACGATCATGGGGATGCTCTTCGTCTCATCGCCCAGCGGTTTGCGGGCGAATCTCCCGATGAGGCAACGCTGACCGCGGTTGACCGGCTGGGATTCCATCTACGCCTCAAGTCCGGCGACAGGATTCACGGCCAGCGCGTGGCTTTTTTGCGAGAGGTTAGAAATACCGAAGATGCCCGGGCAGTGTTCGTGGAGATGGTACGGCAGGCGAGGTCACCCGAAGTAGTTCGTTAGCCGCCTGTGTCGAAACCGTCTCCCTAACGGTCGCGGCTCTGTAACGCGATGAGTCCTGTGAGCGGCGCGCGTAAGCAAGCGGTCTTTTCGGACTTTCGACACAGGCTGTTAGCGCTTGCGGTCACTTGGCTGGAGCAGGGTTGCCAACCATTCGCATGAAAGTGATCTTGACCAGCTTGGCCGGTATTCTGGGCCGGTCGCGATCGTCGCGGAGCACGTGGGAAATCTTGGCCACCACAGGTTGGCCGTCCACCACCTGACCGAAGATCGCGTAGTGGCCGTTTCCGGCGGCATATTTGTCTTCCGTGATGAAGAACTGGCAGGCTGCGGTACCAGGTCCCGCATTGGCCATGGCCAGGCGGCCGGGACGGTCGAACTTGAGCCCGGCGACAAATTCGTCCGGCAGCTTGAATCCGCAGTCATACGCGCCGGTCCCTGTAGGATCGCCGGTCTGAATCATGAATTCCGGTATAACGCGGTGGAAGATCAGATTTTCGTATAGGGGATGAGTGGCCGGCTTCCTGGTTTTCGGGTCCAGCCAAGGCTGCGTTCCACGCGCTAAGCCGATAAAGGCGTGAACCGTCACGGGCGTCTCTTTTTCGAACAACTGCGCGGTGATCACGCCCGCCGAAGTGGTGATCAGCGCGTACAGGCCGGGGGGATATTGCGGCGCATCGTTGGCCGGTTTCTCTGTCGCGGGTGTCTGCGCCGCCGGTGACTGCGCCATCGCGGTCCCGAGGACTAGAAATGCACACAGGATTTCGGAACGGATCATTCCTCTAGCGGCCGCGAGCCGGGGGAGGAGGCAGCTTGCCGCCTTCAGCGAGGACCTTCATATTCTCCATGCCCTGCATAAACCGTGCGCGCCTTTGCGCGATGTCCTTTTCACGCGCGGCGTCGTCGGGGAGCATCGAGTTGTCAAAGATGAGAGTGTAGACGATCTTCGAAGTGGTAGCCGTTAATGGCCTGGCCTCCAGCGTGCCGTGATAGAGATTGTACGGTCGGCCTTCACTCACAGGCTGTGTGTACGTGTACGAAAGCTCCGTCTTTCCCACCAGAACCTCCCTACCCACGGACCGGATGGCGCCGAATTCACCATCTTTTCCCGAGGTGATGGTGCAGGGGATCTGGAACCACTCTCCGATATCGCAAAACTTGCCAACCCGTTTCCACACTTCCGCGGCGGGGCGGTTGACCGTGATTTCCATGGGAATCGAGACGTAGGTCGCATTCGGGATCGCCAGTGGAGGCGGCGCCGGCGGGGCCTGCGCGCTGGCCAGGTGTGCCAGACCAACGACTGCAATCGCACAGCCGGCAGCTGTTTTAGTAAAGTAATTCCACATAGATTCCTCCCTCGGTTCCTTCTCGACTTTGTACTGAAGCACATGTTGGCACAGCAGCCCGGGATAAGCAAGCCGACGAACGAATCGAAATCGCGTGCGTAATCCGTCCGTAGGGGCTCACTCGTGGCGCACGCACTCTTGCGTGCCGCATTCACACTCGTGTGAATGCCAGGTCGGTTTCAGGGTGTTCACATGATTGTGAACACGGCATGTACTGGCCCCCAAAATTGAGACACGCAAGTGTTAACACTTTGCCGTCGAATGGAGAAACAGGATGACAAAGTGGAAACCTTATAGCCTCGATTTCAAGCGGCGAGCGGTAAAACGGATGCAGAAGTGTGACAACGTTGCGGCGTTGGCGCGCGAGCTGTGCCTGCCGCGGAACCTGCTGTACATCTGGAAACATCAACTGGAGGGCCGGCCGGAACCGCGTCGAGCGGATTTGAGCCAAAGCGTCCAAAGCCGCGCCGAGCAAAAGCTGCGGGAAGAAAACCGGTTGTTGAAGGAAGCATTGGGCGAGAAGAGCCTGGAAGCCGATTTTTTCGCCGGTGCCTTGCGCAGAATCAAGGAACAACGCCAGAACAACACCGTTTCTGGCGCGACAGCATCTACGCCGAAATCGGCCAGTGGACGCGGCAGACGCAAGGCAAACTAACCGTGGAACGAATGTGCGAGCTAGCGACGGTGAGCCGGGCGGGCTATTACCGGCGGTTGGTTGACCAGGAGCCCCAGGAAGAGGAGCTGGCCACCCGGGCCGCAATCCAGGAAATCTTCGTCCAGCACCAGCGCCGCTACGGGCGGCGCCGCATTACGGCCCAACTGCGGCGGCGCGGGATGCTGGTCAACCACAAACGCGTCGGGCGGCTGATGCGCGAGGATAACCTACTAGCGCTCCAGCGGAGAGCCTATGTGGTGACTACCGATTCCCAGCACGCCTTGGAAGTGTATCTGAATGTGGCGGCACATCTGCGGTTGAGCGGGGTCGATCAGCTGTGGGTCGCCGATATCACTTACATTCGGCTGCGGACCGAATTCGTCTACTTGGCCATTGTGCTGGACCGCTACTCCCGCCGTGCGGTGGGTTGGTCGTTAGAACGGAGCCTGACCGTGAAGCTGACTCTGACTGCTTTGCGGCAAGCGATGGAGAGCCGTCAGCCACCCCCCGGGCTGGTGCATCACTCCGATCGCGGTGTGCAGTATGCCGCCCAGGAGTATGTGGAGACGCTGCAGGCGCATGGCTTGATTCCCAGCATGAGCCGACCATCCAATCCCTACGACAATGCCGCGTGTGAGCGATTCATCAGAACCCTGAAACAAGAAGAGATTCACTGCCGGCAGTACCGCGATCTGGAGGATTTGCGCACTCACATGGAGCACTTTATCGATGAATATTACAATCGCCAGCGCCTACATTCCGCGTTGGGCTATCGGACTCCTGAAGAGTTCGAACGAAGTCACGTTCCCGGCCCGGCCGCTCCCTTACCGGCGGCTGGTTTGAGTTTTTCCAGGCATGCGGAGATCTATCGATCCGATAGGGCGTTCAAAACATGTTAAATGAACGGCTCGTGCGCCTCCCGTTGGTCGGCCCAACCGGCAGTCTGGAAGGGGAGAGAACCCGCTCTCCCCCGAGCCCATCGTCTGCGATGAGTCTCCGGCAGGCTATTCCTTGGCGAGTTGCTCTCCAGCAGAGCTCGCCTCCGCTTCACCGACTGCGACCATCATTCATGAAACCCAACTCTGAGACAATCAATTTGCAGCGAACGGCGAGTGTTCAAACCCGCTCGTGTCTCACCCATGGGGACCACCTCAGCACGCAAGAGTGCGTGCGCCACGTGATTGCCCGCGCCCCCAGCATGTATAATTTTGCTGGAAGGATTTGTTTGCACGCTCAAAGAACGTAATGGACCGCTTCCTCACGGGCGCGGCTCTGCTGGTTGCTGTGAGTTTGCCGGTTCTGGCTCAATCCGGAACGGCGAATGGCGACTGGCGCTACTATGGCGGCGACGCCCAAAGCACCAAGTATTCGCCGCTCGATCAAATCAATCGCGACAACGTCGGCAAACTGCAAATCGCTTGGACCTGGAAGGCGCAAAATTTCGGCCCCCGCGCCGATCCGAACTACGAGGTGACGCCGCTCGCGGTAAATGGCATTCTCTATTTCACCGCCGGAATGCGGCGTGACACCGTGGCCGTGGATGCCGCCACGGGCGAAACGCTGTGGATGTATCGCCTGGATGAGGGCGACCGGGGCAATCGCGCTGTGCGATTCAACAATCGCGGCGTTGCCTATTGGACCGACAATCGTGACGACGCGCGGATTTTCACCATCTCGCTCGGATATCAGTTGATTGCGCTCAACGCGAAGACCGGGTTGCCTGAACCCGGGTTCGGGAACCACGGCATCGTCGACCTGCTCATAGGTCTCGATAGGACCAACATCCAACCCGGGCTCATCGGCGCCACTTCGCCGGCCATCGTGGTTGGCGATACGGTGGTTGTGGGTTCAGCGCTGCAGTTGGGCGTTGCACCATCTTCCAAGGAAAATGTTCCGGGCTACGTGCGCGGCTATGACGTCCACACTGGCCAACTGCTATGGACCTTCCACACCATCGCGCAGCCGGGCGACTTCGGGAATGAAACCTGGGAGAACGGATCGTGGAAGTACACCGGGAACACAGCGGTGTGGGCGCCGATGAGCGCCGATCCCGAGCTGGGCTACGTCTATCTGCCGGTGGAGACGCCCACCGGAGATCTTTACGGCGGCCATCGTCCCGGCAACGACCTTTTCGATGAAAGCCTGGTCTGCGTGGACGCGCGAACCGGGAAGCGTGTCTGGCACTATCAGATCATTCACCACGGCATCTGGGACTGGGACAATCCCGCCGCTCCGGTGCTTCTGGATATCACGGTCAACGGAAAAAAGATCAAGGCCATCGCGCAGGTGACCAAGCAAGCTTTTGTATATGTTTTCGATCGCGTAACCGGCGCGCCGGTGTGGCCCATTGAAGAACGGCCGGTGCCCCAGTCCGATGTTCCAGGCGAGAGGACTTCGCCTACGCAGCCGTTCCCCACCAAGCCCGCGGCTTTCGACCGGCAGGGAATTACGCCCGACGATTTGATCGACTTCACGCCGGAGATGAAGGCCGAGGCGCTGAAGATCGTTTCGGAATATAAGATCGGTCCACTCTTCACTCCGCCCTCGGTGTTCGACGCCAACGGCAAGAAGGGAACCCTCATGCTGCCGAACGCCACCGGCGGTGGAAATTGGCAGGGGGCCGCGGCCGATCCTGAGACGGGCGTCCTTTATGTGCCGTCGGTAACCAATCCCTATGTGGCGGCGCTGGTGCACGACGGCCAGCACTCGGATATGGATTACATCGGCAAGACCGTGATTCTCGAAAAAGTAATGGGGCTGCCGATCATTAAACCGCCTTATGGCCGCATCACCGCCATCGATCTCAACTCGGGCGGCGACCTGTGGATGATTCCGAACGGCCAGCCGCCGGACAGCATCAAGGACAATCCGGCGCTGAAGGGCGTGGATACCAGCAAGTTCGGCAATCCGGAACGCGCGCTGCTGCTGGTGACCAGGACGCTGCTGTTCTCGGCCGATGCCACCGGATTGACGCCCGTGAACGGCGCGTACGCCTCCACCTTCCGCGCGCTTGACAAGAAAACCGGCGGCACCATATTCGAGTTCAAGCTGCCCACGCACGCCACCGGCGTGCCGATGACGTATCTGGCCAAAGGCAAGCAATATATTGTGATCGCGGTCGGTGGACGCGGTGAGCCCGCGGAGCTGGTGGCGTTGGCCGAGCCCGAATGACCTCCAGCACGGCGCTGCGGCGAGCGCCCCTGCTGCTCCTGGTCACAGCCGGTCTCTATTTCCTCTACTTCTTCGGACTTACGCGCGCGGGACTCATCGGACCGGATGAACCGCGCTATGCGGCAATTGGTCGGGCGATGGCCGCCACCGGCGATTGGATCACGCCCCGCTTGTGGGGCGTCCCGTGGTTTGAGAAACCCGCTCTTCTGTATTGGATGACCGCGGCGGGTTTCAAAGCCGGCCTCGGAGCCGACCTGGCCCCCAGGCTTCCGGTGGCGCTCTTAAGCGTTGCGTTCCTGATCTATTTTTTTGTCGTCTTGCGGCGAGAATTCGGGCCTGGCGCGGCGTGGTATTCGGCCACCATTCTGGCAACGTCCGCGGGATGGCTGGCGTACAGCCACGTCGCCATCACCGATCTGCCGATGTCCGCGGCATTCGCTGCCGCGATGCTGACACTGGCGCTCCCTGACGGTCGCGGTTCTGAAGAGACGGGCAAGGGTGGCGGCGCAGGGTCGGCGCTGTGCGCTGGCGCTTTGCTCGGGATCGCCATTCTCGCGAAGGGGCTGGTCCCGCTGGCGCTCTTCATCCCGGCGCTCTGGTTCTTGCGGCATCGCATTCGCGATCTGGCGCTGGTCTTCGCCGCTGCAGCGGTGGTAGCGGCGCCCTGGTACGTGCTGGTCACCCTGCGGAACGGCGAGCCGTTTCTCGAAGAGTTTTTCTGGAAGCATCATTTCGGGCGATTCCTCAGCGGCGCGCTGGAACATGGGCAACCTGTTTGGTTTTATGTGCCGGTACTCCTGGCGGGCCTCTTTCCATGGACGCCGCTGTTCGCCCTCCTGTTCAAGCGCCGGCTTTATCAGGATCGTCGCGCAATGTTTCTGCTGGCTTGGTTTGCCTGGGGTTTTCTCTTTTTCTCCGCCTCTCGCAACAAGCTGCCGGGTTATTTGCTTCCGCTATTGCCACCGCTGGCGGCACTGGCGGGCATAGCGCTGGCCGCCGCCGCGCGCCCGCAAATCTTGCTGGCCTTTTGCGGCCTTCTGTTTTGCGTCGCGCCTCCCTTGATGGAAGCGCTGCCCCAGGCCCTGCTCAACGGCATTTCTCACGTATCATTTCACTTCACGGCTCACTTCGCGGCCGCGGATCACTTCACCCCCGCGGGCATTCTAGCCGGCTTGGCCCTTGCGGCGGGATGCGCAGTCGGCCGCCGCGAACGAAGCGTCGCCGGCCTGGCCTTATTTGCGACGGCAACCGTGGTTTGGATCGTGTGGCAGGTTTATCCGCAGCTGGATCGGCAACTCTCCGGCAGGTCGGCCGAATCAATGACTTGCCTTCCGCAAACGAATCGATCCAGGAGCTATAGCATCGACTATTACGCCGGCCGAAACCTTCCTGATTGTAAATGAGTCACAAATATAGTAATCTCTATAGACATAAGGGTAATCATGGCTGTTGACATACCCACCAATCTCTTAGACCTCCAAACCGAGACCGAAACCCAATACGACGCCACGGTTCGAGCCGATATCGAACTGTTTCGCTCGTACGCTGAAAAGTTCATGGCCGGCGGCTTGACGGACGACGAATTCCGGGCCCAACGGCTGCGGCGCGGCGTTTATAGCCAGCGCCAGGCGGGTGTACACATGATCCGCACCAAGATCCCCGGCGGATCGATGACGGCGGCTCAAATGGATCAGCTGGCGACTATCGCCGACGAATTCTGCGGGGGCAAGGGACACCTCACCACTCGCCAAAACATTCAATATCATTTTGTTCCACTGCCACAGGTGTCCGATCTGCTGCAACGGCTGGCGGATTTTCGCCTCACCACGCGGGAAGCCTGCTACAACACGGTCCGCAACGTGACGGCGTGCCCGCTCAGCGGACTGCTGGCCGACGAAGTATTCGACGTGCATCCCTACGCGCAGAAAGTGGCTTTCGCGTTCCTGCACAAGGAACTGACCGACAGCATGCCGCGCAAATTCAAGATTGCGTTTTCGGGCTGCAAGGAAGATTGCATGCTTGGCGCGATCCACGACATAGGACTGCGCGCCGTGCTCCGTGACGGCCAGCGAGGGTTCCGCATGCTGGTGGGTGGCGGTTTGGGTCCGCTGCCGGTGGAAGCGCACGTCCTGGACGAGTTTGTGCCGGTGGAGAATCTGGTCAGCCGCTGCGAAGCCGTCCTCCGGCTTTTCAATACCTACGGCAACCGCAAGAACAAGAACAAGGCGCGATTGAAGTTTGTGGTCCGTGAGCGTGGTTGGGACTGGGTAAGGGAAGAGATCGAGAAGAATTACCAGGACATCCTGGCGAATGGCGGCATTGCGACTCCCGAAGTTGTCCCGGACGGATTCGGTGGTTTTCAATCATCACCACCACCGCTTGGCACCGGGGCCGACCTGCCTCCCGTGCTAGGAGCGAATGGCGGTTCGAACGGACATCGCCCGGCTTACGAACGCTGGCTTGAAACCAATATTCGGGAACAGAAACAGACCGGTTACGCCATGGTTACCGTGAAGGTGCCGCAAGGCAACCTAACGGGCGAACAGATGCACGGATTGGCCCACGTGGCGCGCAGCGCCGGCGACGGCTTGTTACGGGTGACGGTGGACCAGAACCTTGTGCTAGCTTATATACCCCTCCGGGCCCTTCCGCAGGTCTACGGGGCGCTGGATCGGGTGGGGTTGGCGGATTCTGGAGCGCATCAGATCGAGGACGTCACGACATGTCCGGGCGCTTACAGTTGCAATCTGGCCTTGACCAAATCCATGAATCTGGGTGCGGCTCTTGCCGAAATGGTGAAGGATTACTCCGATCCGCAGGTTCGCGAGCTCAGCATCAAAATCAGCGGTTGCCCTAACTCTTGCGGGCAACACTGGATCGGCGACATCGGGTTTTACGGCAACGCGCGCAAGATCGACGGCAAGGAAGTCCCCTATTATCTGATGCTGCTGGGCGGCGGATATGACGCTGGCGGCGTCATGCGTTTTGGCGTAGCGATTCAGAGCATTCCGGCTCGTTTGGCGCCCGAAGCTGTGCGACGGGTGCTCAATCACTACATCGCAAACCGGCAGAACGGTGAAAGCTTTCGCGACTACGTGCTGCGGCACAAGGTGGAGACTTTCCGGGGGATGACGAACGATCTGGTGAAGCCGCCTGAGCTAGCTCCTGAGATGTATCGGGACTGGGGCGACGACGTGGAGTACTCGCTGCAGTTAGGCCGCGGTGAGTGCGCTAGTTAGTTTGAGTCTTAGCGCCACACAATGTGGGGCGGGCGCCCTCGCCCGCAGCCCGACCCCAAGGTCGGGCTAGTTCAAGTTCCCTATGCTCTCTTGGAAGAGCGAGCGCTTTGCGATTTGGCGGCTTCGATGAACGCGCCGTTGGCCATGGCAAAGGCTGGGATGGAGATAGAGCGATCCACCAGATCGGCCATCGCATGGACGGCCAGACCCTCGGCTTCCTTGATGAAGTTCAGGGCGCAGGCTTCGGAGTCGTAGTCGACATTGACACAATCTCCGCCGCGCACTTGATCGGTAGCGATCAAGTTCGACATGGGCTGCACCAACAGGCGTTCAATGGCGCGTTTCAAATGTCGCGCTCCATACTTCAGGTCGGTACCTTCCTTCAGTAAGAAGTCCCTGGCGTCCTCAGTGGTCTTGAAGACGAATGATTTCTCTGGCGAGGTGTTGAAGATCCGTTGCTGGACCATGTTCAACTCGATGTCCAGAATCTTTCTCAGTTCGTTGGTGCCGAGCGGTTTGAACGTGACGATCTTGTCCAGGCGGTTGATGAACTCCGGCGTGAACTTGCGCCGTGCCGCGTCCGCGCCTGTACGCACGATCTTGCCATTGAGCTTCTCATCCACGGTCCCGTTTTGGGAATTCCGGGCCGATTCGCCCGCATTGAAGCCAAGTTTGGGATTGATGAGCGCGCTCATTTCGGTGGCGCCCAGGTTGCTGGTCATGAAGATCAGCGCGCGAGAGAAATCCACCTTGCGGTTGTCGCCCAAGGTGAGCGTCCCCTTGTCGAGAATGCCCAGCAACAAATTCCAAAGCGCGTCACTGGCTTTTTCAATCTCGTCGAAAAGCACGAAACTCAGCTTGCAGCCGTCGGTGTGATATTGGTTCAGCACTTCCTGGCTGAGCAGGGGATGCGTTTCCCGATGCCCCAGATATCCGGGAGGCGAGCCGATCAACTTGGCAATCTCATGGCTATGCTGGAATTCCGCGCAATCGATCTTGATCACCGCGCGCGGATTGCGGACCAGCGCTTCGGCGGTGGCCTCCACGATGCGCGTTTTGCCGGATCCCGTTGGACCTAGAAAAAGGAAGTTCCCTATGGGACGGCCCGCAGGGGTCATTCCCGTGAGGTTCATTTGATAAATATTGACGATGTTCTGGATAGCTTCGTCCTGCCCGACGATCATTCGTCGTAGGCTACCCTCCAGGGCTTCTGCATCCCGCCCCGTTCGCGTCGGATCTAAAGGAACATTAACCCGTAGCATTTTCTTCTGGGCCCCTTTCACAACCAGTCCTGACTTTCCGAGAGCAAATTGAATGCCATACTTTGGAACCACCGGTAAAGGCCTTACTTTTTTGGCTTTGCAGGTCTCACTTCAACCTGGCTTACCAAGGTCCTGTCCGGCATTCTGAGCAACATGAGTACAATCTCCCCGATGTCCTCCGGCGCTATCTTCCAGTCGGCTCTCGCCGTTCCGCCACTGAATTCTGTATCGACGCTTCCCGGCATAATGTGAGTAACGCGCACGTTGTCGTAGCGATGATCCAACATCATCGCTTCGCTGAATCCGCTCAATCCAAACTTGGAAGCGTTGTAAGCGCCGCCACCGGCGAACGCATTCTTCCCTGCCAGGCTGCCGATGTTGATAATGTAACCGCCCCCACGCTTCTTCAGCCGTACCAGCGCTTCGCGCGAGCAATAAAACGCCCCCGACAGATTCGTCTCGATGGTCTGTCGCCAATCTTCCGCCGTGAGTTCCGCTGTGCTTTTCATAATGCCCACGCCCGCATTGTTCACCAGGATATCGAGACCTCCTGTTTCACCTTCGAGCATTTCACCACCGAGCACTTCACTATCGAGCATTTGACTATCGAGCCAGCTGAACAATGCTGCAACATCTGCGCTTGCTCTTACATCGGCAACTTTTCCCACCACTTTACGCTGCGACTCGCCGGTGAGGCGCATTACGGCTTCGTTCACGTGGTCCTGGCTGCGTCCACATATCGCCACCGTGGCGCCCGCGTCGGCCAGCATGCGCGCTATTGCAAAACCAATCCCCCGTGTTGCTCCAGTCACCAGCGCGGTTCGTCCCTTCAAAAAGGTTTCATTCATGCTTCCATCCTACGGTGACGCAGGTGGGTACCCGCGCGAGCGTACTACCCGCAAACGCGCCCGGGGCTGGAATTCAGGAAAGTACCGGCGGTAAATTGGGTTATGCGGGACACCATACCCAGCCGGACCGCTCAGCGTGTCGCTATGCGCCGTGCTACGCATCAACTTTTAGATGACCCGAAAGTGTTCGAAGATCCGCTTGCGGTGGCCATCGCGGGCGGCGAGCCCGAACTGCCGTCCGATGCTCAGCAGCCCTTCTCGCGTGCGCTGCGGGCGTTCCTGGCGGTCCGTAGCCGTTATGCGGAGGATCGGCTCGCGAGCGCAGTAGAGCGCGGCGTGTTCCTAGCTGGAGGCGCCTTGCGCCAATATGTCGTGCTAGGCGCGGGACTCGATACGTTCGCTTACCGCAATCCCTTTTCGTCCGCTGGGCTCCGCGTTTTCGAGGTGGATCATCCGGCCACGCAGGAATGGAAGCGCGCGCAATTGCGTGAAGCCGGCATCGCGGTTCCGTCAACGATGACCTTCGCCGCGGTGGATTTTGAACGGCAATCGCTCGACGACGGATTACGCGCCGCGGGTTTCGATAAACAGAGGCCCGCGTTCTTCTCCTGGCTGGGCGTCACACCCTATCTTTCGCGGGCCGCTTTCGACGCGACCATCCAGTTCATCGCGAGGCTGCCTTCGTCGAGTGGCGTCGTGTTCGACTTCGCCGTGGAACGATCGCTTCTGAGCCCGCCGCAGCAATTGGCTCTGGACGCGCTGGCTGCGCGAGTAGCTCGCGCCGGTGAACCTTTTCAACTGTTCTTCGATCCAGCGGCGCTCTCTCTGGATCTTACCCGCCTCGGGTTCGGAAACATCGAAGACTTAAATTGCGATCAGATCAACGCGCGCTACTTCGCCGGGCGTTCCGACGGACTGGCAGTCTCGGGTGGCGGGCATTTACTGCGCGCGGAGGTATTGTAAGGAGATGGAAGACCTGCGCTATCCCGTCGGCGAGTTCCGCTTCCCGGAGTCGGTCAGCGCCCAGGAACTCGGCCTGTTCATCGATCAGATCGCCGAGGCTCCCGGGCGCATGCGCGGCGCAATTGCCGGCTTGTCGGACTCGCAGCTGGACACGCCTTATCGCCCTGGAGGATGGACCGTTCGCCAGTTGGCGCACCACGTTCCCGACAGCCACATCAACAGCTATATGCGATTTCGTCTGGCTCTCACGGAAGAGGAGCCGGTCATCAAACCGTATAAGGAAAAGCGCTGGGCGGAACTACCCGATGCCCGTAGCATGCCCGTGGAACCGTCGCTTGTGTTGCTCGAATCCCTGCACGCGCGCTGGGTCCCGTTGCTGCGTTCGCTTTCGAGCGTCGATTGGAAACGAAGTTTCCGCCATCCCGAGTTGGGCCTGGTCAGCCTGGAAAAGAATGCCGCTCTTTACGCCTGGCACGGACGCCATCACGTGGCGCACATTACCGCGCTCCGCGAGCGCATGGGCTGGTAGCCGGGTGCTTAAACCGCCGCGTACACCGCGCGCTCAAAATCGCCCAGCACCGCGATGGCTTCTTTGTCGGCGAACGGAAGGTACTGCATCATGATCACTCCCGCCACGTCCTTGTGCGGATCGATCCAAAAATAAGTGTTCGCGATTCCCGCCCAAGCCAGGCTTCCGGCCGAGCGGCCGCCTTTGTAGCCAACCGAGTTGATCAGGAAGCCAAATCCGAATCCATCTTTAAAGCCGGGATGAAAATCGACGTCGCTCGAGATGTTGGGCCGCGCGGTCTTCAGTTTCCCGCAGCTCAAATCGCCGGTCTGGATGGTGGCCATCATATCCACTGTTTTTGGTTGTAGAATTACGGCGCCATCCGAACCCTTGCCGCGTCGCAGGATCATTTGCGTGAAACGAATGTAGTCGGGAGCCGTCGAATACAATCCCCCGCCGCCGTTGTAGGCCTTGGGAGGCTTGGGCAAGGTGCGCGGATTTTCCTTGAGCGGCCCGGTGCCATCCGCGCCCCTGGTATATTCGCTCACCATCCGGTCGAACTTTTCGGGCTTCACGATAAAACTGGTGTCGTGCATGCTCAGAGGCCCCAGGATGTTCTTCTGGAAATATTGCTCCAGCGTCAAGCCGCTCACCGTTTCCACTAGACGGCCGCTCCAGTCGGCACTGGTTCCATACTGCCAGCGCGATCCCGGTTCGAACATCAGGGGAGTCAGCGGTGCAACCGTGCCGAGGGGAAGGCTGGTGCCGCTCTCCTTTTCCCAGCGCAGCATGTCTTGGAACCAGGTGTCGTAGGCGAATCCCGAAGTATGCGTCAACAGCGTTCGCAGCGTGACGGGCTTCATGGCCGGCTTGAGGATCGGCTTGCCGCTGGTCGCATCGAAGCCGTGCAGCACCTGCAGCCCGCCGAGTTCCTTGATGTAAGTAGACGCCGGTTCATCCAGCTTCAACTTGCCCTGCTCCACCAATTGCATGGCCGCAACGGAGGTGATTGCCTTGGTCATGGACGCGATCATGAACAGGGAATCGGCGTTGACGTCGATGCCGGATGCGGAGTCGCGCTTGCCGAACGCTCCCGAGTAGGTGGTCTTGGTGGAAGTAGCGGCCATGGCGACGCAGGCCGGGATTTTGTGTTGTTGTAGCGATGACCGCAGGGTCTGGTCGATTCCCGAGGTGTTGGCGCCCCAAACGCTGCGCGACTGTGCGCCCAGAATGAGCAACGCTGAACTGAACTGTCTCCGGCTGATCTCAGGCATTACTCTGTCTTACCACGAAGTCCGCAAAGACACCACGGGCCATGCATGTCTGTGTCACACAACTCAGGACGGCGGTATCTTATCAGTATGCCTTCCGTTCTGGAAGCACCGGAAGTCAAGCTCGGCGGACCCAACGGAGGCGGTCCGCGCAATGTCGACCCTTTCGATCGCGGCGGAGGGGGCGGGGGAGACGGCGATGGTAACGATGGGCGCGGTGTTCCGGGCGCCGGGCTGCTCGCCATGCGCTTCCTGCTGGTTTCGATCAGCGCTCTTTTCGCGACCATCGGAGTGGCCTATTACGAGCGTGCACAGTCGCCAGGCCATTGGCAGCACATTCACGTCCCGCCTTTGCTGTGGCTCAGTACCAGCCTGATTCTGGTGAGTACCTGGACGCTTGAAATCGCGCGGGGCGCCTTCGATCGCAAGAACAGCTCGCGCTACGCGCATTGGCTGGGAGTTACGGTAGCGATCGGCGCGGCGTTTCTGGCATCGCAATTGTTCGCGCTCCGGGAGCTGGCCAGGCAAGGCATGTATCTCCGCCACAACCCGCACAGTTCGCTGTTCTACGTGCTCACGGGCGTGCACGGCGTCCATCTGCTGGGAGGGATGGCGGCACTGTTCTGTTTGCTGGTGACGGCTTCCCGGCGGCCGGAGATAGTGCTGTTCGATTTCCACCGCCAGGCTAGCCGCACCGCGGCGGCGGCGCTGTATTGGCACTTTCTGGCCGGCATCTGGCTATGCCTGTTTGTGTGTCTGTTGTTTTGGCCTTAAAATCTTGCGCTCCCTCACGGTCGCGGTTCTGAAACACGCTGCAGGGACATTCGCCACGCGTCGCGCCCCGCGCCGTAGTAGCGTTTTACCAGCCGGGTACGCACGAATCCGTACTGCCGGTAGAAGCGCAGCGCCGGCGCGTTGGCGGTGCTCACCATCAGCCGCAGAGTGCCTGTGCGTAGTTGGGCGATGGTAGCGTCCAGCAGAGCTCGGGCGACGCCACGCCCCCGATAGCGCGGGTCCACCGCAATTGATTCCAGCTCGGCGCCCCGCCAGTTGGTCTCGGTGACGCTATAGCCCGCGATCCGGCGGCCGTGCCGCGCGACAAAGAAGAGCTCCGGGGATTCCCGCCAGTACGCCAAGAACGCCTTCGCCGGCCAGGCGTCCTTCCCGAACGAATCCCGCTCAATTTCCGCGATCCGGTCCAGGTTTCGGCGCTCGAATGGCCGGACGTCGATGGGCAACGCCATCAGCGGGCAAGCCACCATCGCCGCGCCGCCACAATGGTCCAAACTCCTTCCACCAGCCCGAATGGCCAGGCGCCCTGCAGGAACCCGTAGGTGGATCCCAAAGCGCAGGAGACGGAGAAAGCCAGGATGAACCACGGGCTGCGAGCTTCGAGCGCGTAGCAGATGAGCATCGCCGAGACGGCGAACAATCCGAAGAGAGTCAGAGGACTCACGCCATTCCAGGCTAGCGCAAGTCCAAATGTGGGGCGGTCGCCCGGACCGCGCCGAACCCCCTGGTTCGGCTCTCCAAAATACTCGAAACGGGGCCGACGTGGGCGTCGGACGCGGTCCGGGGGGACCGCCCCACAGCTGAAATATGCGGCGCTAGTTGGCGCTGCCGAAGTAGCTCTCGGCGAGGTCGGGTTTTTGCTCCAGCGCCCGCTTCCAACAGTCGCGCGCCTCGTCCTGCTGGCCCAGCCCCTTGAGCACATGGCCCAGATTCAGGAGAGCCTCGGGGAACTGATCGCGCTCCTGCAAGGCTTCGCGGTACAGCCGTTCAGCGTCCGTCAATTGACCCGATTTCTGCAGTAAAAGCCCGGTGTTGTAGAACAGCTCCGGACTGCGCTCGCCCTTTTCGATGAGGCGCGCCTGATGCTCCAGGGCCTGATCGAAATTGTTGTGCTCCACGGCCAGCGCCGCCAGGCCGCGCAGTGCGTCGAGGGAATCGGGATTGGCCGCCAACACGGCTTCGAAGGCTTTGGAAGCACCCTCGTGGTCGCCCATATTCCAGCAACAGATGCCCAGGTTCAACTGAGCCTCGGTCCAGTCTGGCCGCTTTGCGACGCAGGATTGGAAGGATTCCGCGCCGCCCCGATAGTCGCCGCGTTCCAGGCGCAGGTAGCCCAGCCGGAACCAGACGTCTTCCAGGTCCGAGTTCTTGGCGAGAATGCGCGTGTAGATGCGCTCGGCTTCCTCTTTGGAGCCTTGCTTGTCCAGCACGGCCGCCAGATTGTGCAACACCTCGAACAGATCGGGGGAAATTTCGAGCGCCTTCTCATAAGCGGTGCGCGCTTGTGCCAGCTCGCCCGCTTCCTGATGGATGACGCCCAGGTTCACATACGCCTGGCTGGCGTCCGGGCGGATGCGGATGGCCTCCGAATAAGCTTTGGCGGCCTGCTCCAGTTTGCCGGTCTTCTGCTGCGCGACGCCCAGGTTGAACCAGCGATCGAAGCTTTCGGGCGTGTATTCGGTGAGCTTGGTGCAATAGCGCAGGGCGGCTTCATAATCCCCGGCCGCGAAGGCGCAGGTGGCCAAGCCTTCGAGCGCGGTCTGCGAGTTGGGCCGCAGCGTCAGCAGCTTTTCCGAATAGTCGGCGATCATGACCTGGTCCTTGCGGGCCATGCCGATGGTCACCAGGTTGATGAGGCACTCTTCGAAATCGGGTTTTCCGGCCAGGATCGTTTGGTAGATCCGCGCGGCCTCGTCGAAGTGCCACTGCAGCTGCAGCGTCACCGCTTTGCCGAACACGGCGGTGATGTGATCGGGCTGCTGCTCCAGCACCTTGTCGAAGTTTTCGGCCGCGGCATCCGACTTTTCCAGATGCAGCAGCGCGATACCGAGCCCTAGCCGCGCATCCACCCTGTCCGGCTGCGCTTCGGCGGCCTTCTCGAAGAAATCGGCGGCTTCCTGCCAACGGCCCAGGCGCTCCAGGCAAATCGCCAGATTCAGGTTCGCGTTGGCATGCTTGGGATGCATGCTCAGCAGCTTGGCGTAGCTCTGAGCGGCTTCCTCGTACATCTCCAGTTCGAACTGAATCTGGGCCTTGGCGGAGTAAATCTCGAGCGCGCTCTCGCCCGTCTCCAGAACTCGATTGATCTCTTTGAGCGCTTCATCGAGCTTGCCTTCCATGTGGAGGGAGACCGCCTTTGCCAGGCTGGCCGCCTTGGCGCCGCCCGCGGACGATGTTCTAGAATTTGGTTGGCTCATAATCAGTTGATATTTCCATTTCTGCCCTCGATCCCGTAGGGCGCAAGATAGGCGCAAAGTCTGCCCAAAGCATCATACTGGTGCGAAACTTCCACCCAGCGAAGCCGGGCGCGCTCGCCGCGATTGCAAAAGAACCCAACGCCGCCATGCTGCAGCCGATTGTCGGACCAGAAGTCCACCACCTGGCCCTGCGCCATGATGGTGAAATCGCCGCCCCGCGCGTTCACTTGAATGCGATACAGCATGTCCGTGCGAACCGTCATCGGGAGCGGCTTTTCGACGTGCGGCCCTTCCTTCCCGTTGATCACCGCGTAGCGGACGATGCGGACCAGCGGCAGCGGCCCAGGCTTAACCACCACGAACTTCATGGCGTAATAATTGTTCAGATCCTCCGCCCGGAAGGCCCATCCCAGGGCCTTTTGATCGATTTCGGCGAGAAACTCGAAGCGATAGTCGGAAAGATCCACCGTGGGACGGAAGATAGCCAACGGCCCCGGACGCACAAAACCCGCCGCGTCATAGGACCAGCTTCTGGTCAGGTTGGAACGGCTTTCCCAGGCGTCCAGACCGGAGCGAAAATCGTCGGCGAACGCCACCGCGGCGCGCGCCGATATGGTCTCATTCATGGTCTTCCATTGATCTTCGACCACCTTCTGCATTTGCGTTTGCACCTGGTCCAGATTCTGCGGCGCCAATTGCTGTATCGGCACTTTTGGCAAAGAACCGCTGATCGCCACCACCAGCAGGAATGGAAGGAGCAGGCTGACCAGTTTGAGATCCCGCGGCGCACCCTGCCATGCCGTTATCAGCCAGCGCCAGGACGCGGCATTGTCTCGCGCTGGATTCGGACGGGTTGCGGATGCGTCTTGGTCGGATTGGTGGGCATATTGGCCAGCCTCGTCTGATTGGCCAGCCTCACCTAACGATTCTGCGAAGACCGGCTCCTCTACTGGAATCGCCGTCGATGCCACTTCCGGCTCCACTAACGTGCCATCAACTGCTGCGCTTTCAACAACGACTTCTTCGTCGGTAAACTCTGCTTCGGCGGGAGAGCGCGGTACGAATGTTTGCCGCAGCCTTTCAAACGCGGCCGATAGGTGTTGAGTGACGTGTTTGGTAACAGCGCTGGCGGAGGGGCTTTCCGATTCGAATCTCTGACGATGGTCGTCGCAACAGAACTCGCCGTCGACGAAACTGCGGGACGGCGCGAGCGCAATATTGCAGTAGCGGCACCTCATCAAGCTTGACCCGATTCCAGTTTGGCCCGGAAAGGAGTGAATTACTACGCAGTAAAATGCTTACAGGCACTACGCAATTCGGCCTACAACCAGGCCTGGGTTAAGCGGTTGACCTTAGATCCAATGGGCTCGATTTAAACGTGTATCCCCAACAGGAGAAATGCGTGGCAACGAATACGGAGCCGCCTTTGATGGTCCGAGAAGAACAGCCTGGTGAGCGGCAGCAGGTGCGGATCGTGAACGAAGGCGCTTTCGGCCGGCTCGACGAAGCTGACCTCGTCGACCGGTTGCGACTCGAGGGAGCCGTCTTGCTATCGCTCGTAGCGGAAGTTGAGAACCAAATCATCGGCCACCTTCTGTTCAGTCGAATGACGGTGGAAACGGCAACAGGGCCGGTGGCGGGGGTTTCGTTGGCTCCCATGGCTGTTCTGCCGGACCACCAAGGCCGCGGGGTTGGCACCCGGCTGGTTCGTCACGGTCTGGCGGTGCTTCGTGACCGAGGCGAATGTACCGTCATGGTGCTCGGGCACAAAGGATACTATCCTCGATTTGGTTTCTCTACCGAGAAAGCCCGAGGCTTGATTAGCCCGTTCCCTCCCGAGTCTTTCATGGCGCTGGAACTCTCGGGCGGGGCGCTAGAGGGAATTCAAGGAACCGTCCGGTATCCCTCGGCATTCGGGCTGTGATCACGTTTAGCGAGCGTAGTATTAGTTGATGACGACCGATATCGTCACGGCGCCCGAATTGAAATCGCTCTGGTTCACATACAAGGGTACGGTTCCCGCCGCGTATCCCGGCACAACGGGAATGACATCGGGTAATTGGACATTGATCTGAGTCACTCCGGACAGCAGACCTGGCGCGCCCCCGGCATACTCGATCGTCAGTGGGGACCCGGAGCCGATTTGTACCTGCGGAGTGTTCACCAGCGGGAACAACCCCAACGGCGTTACCCCGCCGGCCATGCTGGGCGGGTTGGTCTGGCCGCCGCCGGTCGCAAACAACATGACGGTCGAACCCGGTTTCGCCGGATTTTGCGCCGAGTTGAGCGTGCCATCCTGATTCAAAGCGGCAGCCGCGCCACCATATTGAAAGATCGAAATTCCCTGCTCGATAACGTAGGCAGATAGTTGATTCGCGGGCGTGCCATTGCTCACCACCTGTATCGTGGAGAGGCTCCCAACCGGCACTGAGTAAGGGACAATCAGATTCAATTGCTCGGAATTAGCGTCCAACATGGACGCCGGTTCTCCGTTGACCAATACCTCGGTGCCGCCTAGCAACGTCGGGAGCTGGCCTTTCGCAAACTGGAATCCGGCTCCCTGGCTGGGTCCGATCCCGCTGCCAAATATTGTCACGATAGCGCCCGGTGAAACAATCTGCGGGTTGCCGAAGCTGGCGGCGTCCACCACGCATCCGGCGATGGGGCCCGCCGACTGGTTCTGCACCACCTGGACCCGGCCGGTAGGATTGCCCTCAAAATCTAACTCGTCCAGATACGGCGTGCCCTGGGCATCGGCGCCGTCAAATCCCCCGATTCCCGCGGGCAGATAGGTGGCAAACAATTGCTGTCCGGTGGGGCTCAGCTCGATATACGCGCCACCTTGGTCTGTACCGCATGAATTGGACAGCAGCGCGCCCGGCGACACCGTGAAGTTACCCACGGCCAGCGCAAACAGATCGCCCGCCGGGTTCACCATCATCTGGCTCGCATCGATGGCCAGGTTCCCTAGAAGCGTCGTCCCGCTCGCGTTCAAATGGATCAGTTGAAAATTGCTACTCTGGCAGCACTCCAAAAAAGAAGTTACCTCCGCCCACACGCTGCCATCCGGAGCCACCGCCATATCGAGAATCCAATCCGTGTTTGGGCCTCCATAGTAAGTAGCGAACTGAAGGTAACTGCCCGTCGAATCCAGCCGCGCGATGATGCCGTCGTCGCCGCCCGCATTCTGCGTCTGGTACGCTCCCGGCGTGGTCGGAAAGCCAGCCTCGGATCTGCCGGCGTAATAGACGCTGCCATCGGAATATAATTGTGCCGTCGCCTGCACGGTGCCCGGCAGATACGTGCCATAGAGCAGCTTATCCAGATTCGGGCTGAGGTGCGCCACGTATCCGTTTGTGCACGGATTGTTTTGACAATTCGCCAGCAGCGCCCCATGGGTCACCGGCATTTGAGTGCTGAAAGTACCATTGGAGACCGGCAGGAAGTACAACGATCCATCGCTTCCGATTGCCGCGGTACCAAAGGTGTCGGCGTTCGGGCCGCCAAGATAGGTGGACGACTGCAAGAAGCCCGTGGCCGGATCCAGGATGGAGGCGAAGAAGTCCCCTGCTACTGAAGAAGGGTCGCTGAGGAAGGAAGGACCTGCATAGCTGGGCTGCGCCGCCACCGCGGTTACCGGAAAGTTAGCCGAGTCTGTGCTGCCGGCTACCACCAGGGCGCCGTCCGGCGCCAGCCCCACAAATCCGGCGCTCTCCTGGCTCTCACCCGACAGATAGGTGATGAAATCCAGCACTCCCGCCGCGGAATACTTGTATATCGCAACATCCGAGCAGGCCACCGGCGCGTTGATAACCTGGTAGCATCCTTCGCCGAAGCCCTCGTAAGAGCTTGGGGGAAACGGTCCATTTTTCCCCGCCGCGTCATCAATCGTGGCAGCGAAATATGTGTCACCGGCGCTGTCGATGGCCCGCTGAACGGGATTCCCTCCCATATATTGCGATTGGTAAACGCCTGCGCCATTCAATTGCATCGAAATCTGCAAGGGCAGCGTAGTGTCCAACCCCTCCACAACCACACCGAACGTCGTTGTGGATTGCAAGGCGAAACTCACGGACCGGCTTACCTGGCCGCCCGCATCAGTTTGAAAGGCGATGGGCGCCGCATAGGCCTGCGTCGGAGGTTGCACCAGCGGGCTAGGCGCTAATCCTATGCTCGCGATCAGCATTCCCGGGGAATTCACCTCAATCCGCGAAGCCTGTGCGATCTGAAACACAATCGCCTTGGGATCGACGCCCGCCGCGAGCGCGAGGTTCAGAGTCAGAAGCCCGTTTGCGCCAAGCGTATACTGCGTGTTGACTCCTGGATAGACCGCCGTCAGATTTGCAGTCGAGTAACGTTTAATACCGGTCACCCACTTCTGCGGGTTCGAGCCGGTGTACGAGTTCACGACGCCCGGCAGCGGGTCCGAGAAACTCACCGCTGGGTTGGGATTACTCGCCACCAGAGTGAGGCTTATGCCCAGCGGCGAATAAAGAACCGATTGTGCGGTGACTGCAATGCTGGGATTGCCTGGGCTGAGAAAGAAAATCCCCGCCGCCGCCTGTCCTTTATTCGCTTCCAAGCCCGTGACGGGCAAAGAAGGCTGCGGCAGAGTGGGAACAGAGACCAGCGCCGCAGCGTCGGCAGCGGCGCACGATAACGCGAGTGCCGGTAGGAGCGAGGCGAACCATGTCATCGCGGCAAGCGTAGCACTCGAACAGCCACGGACCTTTAGGTTGACCTAAGCGTTATTGGAGAGTTGCATCTGGTCCATCGCGGCTTCCGCTCCGAGCACGGCTAAGCCAGACGCCAGATCGTCGGCCTGCGGGATCACCGTGTTCAGCCGCGTAAGTTCCAGCACATGCTGTACCTGTGAACTTGTTCCCACCAGCACGAAACGTCCTCCCGGTTTCCGGACCACGGACGTGTAGATACCCACGATGAAGGTTACCCCCATCGATCCGACGGAGCTGACATCCCGGAAATCGGCCAGCACCTTAGTGCACGCCAGTTTCTTGATCTCATCCATTTTGGTCTGCATGTAATCCATCTCCGGGCCTGCGACGAAGCGTCCCCTACAACGCAGGAGACAGACGCAATCGTAATGTTCAATGTTTATAAGCATGGAGTCCACCATCGAGTTTTTCACCCTCACTACAGATAGCGAGAGCGGCCCAAAAGGCCGCCAGGCTATGGATCTGAACCACACTGACCTGGACGGTGCTTGCAGCTTCCTATCCGTGACATTGCCGGGGCCGCTTGAGGCCCGTCACGCCCTGAAACACACCGTCAGAAATTCTTAGCAGCAGCTCACGAGCTGGTAGCGCCCGCTGCTCCCGCCTGCGCGCCGGCCTTTTCTACGAAAATGACAATCGGAACGTCACCGGGAGGGGGCGGCGGAGGATTGTAAAGAATGGCCCCGTGATTTGCGAAATTGACGTGCAGCCCCGCCGTTTCCAAGTGGACGGCGATCTCGCTCAGAGCGAGAGCCTCCCGCGTTCTTACCTCCGTGGAACCATGTGTACCCAAATGCACGGGTTCGTCCGATTGGAATCGAATCGTCTCCCCCGCCTCAAACTCCACCGCGAACGGAATCAGCTTTCCGTCCTTTGACAATCTGCACTTAATGACCGGCATGTGTTCTCCTTGTTTTCATTGAACGTGGTTTGAAGCTAACAACTCTCTATAGCGAGGATCCCGCCGTAAGTCCGCCAACGCCGCAACCGATTTGACCTCGCGGAGGATCGACGGAGATTTTGCAAGCAATTGCAGGGATTGGTCCCGCCGTCCCAGTGCCTCATAGGTCAAAACGGCCACCTGGAGCGTGTCGTCGTCCCGAGAGACCTGTAACACCTGGGCGATGTCGGACTCGGCTGTGCTATCGTCGCCAAGTTCCGCCTCCAGATAAGCCTGATTGGCGCGTTCCCGCCAGTTGCGCGGATCCTGGATCAAGTCTTGCTTGGCTAAGGACAATCCGTGGCGGAACGCTTCCCTGGCATCGCGCTCGCGGCCTTCCTGGCTATAGCACGAGCCTAAGTCCAGCCATAGCAAGGCCGTCTGGGGACCAATAGCGATAGCCCGCAAATAATGGGCGGTTGCGTCCTGTGGCCGGTTTGAAAACCAAAGGACGTTGGCCAGCACTTGCTCGG
Source organism: Bryobacterales bacterium (assembly GCA_963747945.1). Taxonomy (GTDB): domain Bacteria; phylum Acidobacteriota; class Terriglobia; order Bryobacterales; family Bryobacteraceae; genus Palsa-89. The sequence goes on along the minus strand of CAVVHB010000013.1, from coordinate 298,805 downwards.
CCTGGGAGGAATCCCGTATGCCGATCGCCTTTCGAAGCTCAGTCTCGGCCTCGCGGAACCTCCGAAGTTCGGAGAAGGCTTGTCCCAGAAGGCGGTGCGAGTCTTCCAGATCCGGTTTCAGCGAGACCATTTTCTGCAACTCCGTCACAGCCTCCTGGTACTTGCTCACCTCAAGGTAGAAAGCGCCCAGCGCCCACCTATTATTGAAATCGTCTGGCCCAGCCTGAACCGCCTTTTGAAAGGCGATCAACGAGTCGCTCAGCAAGCCGGCACTTTGATAGGTCAATCCCAGACGACGGTAAGCGGCTGCGTTGTTGGGTTGCAGTTCTATTACCCGTTGGAAATCCGCCTCGGCAACTTCGTAGCTGCCGGAGTTCTTTTTTAACCATCCAGAGATCATATGCACCTCTGGAAGGTCGGGATCGCGGAGTTCGGCTTGCCGCACCGACTCCAAAGCACTGTCTTTCCACTTGACATCGCTGCTGAGAGAAAACTCTCGCAACTGCGCCTCTGCCAGCCCCGCCCACGTGAGTGGCGAATCCGGATCGGCGGCGACGGCCTTCTCCAGAAGCTGGATGGCATCGTCGGGCCGGACGTTATCCTGCACGTAGGACAAACCGGTCAAATAATCCTGGCGGGCCCCCGCGTTCACCGTGTCCTTACTCTGGATGGGCGCCTTACTCTGGATGGGCGGCAGCCGTAAGGAATTGGTCACGATACCGGTAAGCGCCACTGGGGCGTACCGCAATTGCGCCGGGGCGTACCGCAACGTCCACTCCTTCATGTCGACGCCAGACCGTGCGTCAGTTAAATAGACGTGAAGGATTTCGTTTTCGTCTTTCTTTTCCAGAGTTCCCCGGAGGACGTGCGTGGCTGAGAACAGCTCACGCGCTTTCTCCACGGAGTCCACTTGTTTTCGAGCGACTTCGCGCTCGGGAACGAAGGCGACTTTGGTTCGCGAATTGCCCTTGAGCCGTGCCAATTGAATGGCCGTGTCCCGCGACAGCGTACCAGCAAAATTTGCGGAGTCCGCGCTGGATTGAAACGGTAGCAGCGCCAGGCGCACCGTCTCTTTGGGCGCCGTGGCTCGCTCAAAGGTGATTAGTCCGGAGATCACCGCCAACACCACCGCGGCGGCAGCGGCCAGCCACCACCGCAGCGCATGCGACGGCTCCAGGGCCTTGGCCACTTCACCCGCATCCAGGAAGCGCTTGGCCGGATCCGGGTCCAGGCATTTCTGCAGGATCCAGTCCCAGCCATGGCGCAATGCCGGCGGCTTGTGTTTCGGCCGGTCTTGCCACGGGATCTCCCGCGTATAGGGAAGATGGCTGGCGGCCAGTTCGTAGAGGATCACGCCCAGCGCATAGACGTCGGAGGCGGCCGTCGGCTTCTCGCCCTTCCACAACTCCGGCGCCATATAATCCGGCGTTCCGCCCGCCTGGCTAGACCCGGCTTTGTCGGGCCCGGCGGCGCTAGTAGCCTTGCCACCCGCGGCGTCCCCCGCCGGCCCCAGCGGTTTGCGCGCCAGCCCGAAGTCGGTGATCACCGCGCGCACCCGGCCGCCCGTGTCCCCGGTGAGGATTACGTTGTTGCTCTTCAGATCGCCATGCACCACCCGGTGGCGATGCGCTTCCGCTAATCCCGCGCAGATCTGTTGCCCGATGGCGAGCGCTTCGGCGTCCGGCAATCGCCCGCGGCTCAGGCGTGCGGCCAGCGTCTCGCCCTCCAGAAATTCCATGGTGAGAAAATCGATTTCACCGCCGCTGGTGGATGCCGTGTGAATCTCGAAAATCTTGCACACGTTGGTATGGCCGATCTCGCTGGCATGGCGCACCTCCGGCGGCAGACGCTTGTGGAATCCGCTCTTGGCGCACTTCAGCGCGATGCGGCGTCCCAGCCTTTCGTCCTGGGCTTCATAAACGATGCCCATGCCGCCCTCTGCCACTTCCCGCACGATCCGGAAACGGTCCGCCAATAGATCTCCGGGCTCGAAGTGATGTTGAGACAAAGCGGGAAACAGCGGATCCAACAGGAAATCCTGCATACGCTGGTTCCAGCGCACGTAGTCCCACACCTGGCTGAACAATTCCGTGTCCTCGCCACAAGCCGAGCGCAGATAGTTCTCTTGCGTATCCGGAGGCTGGCTCAACGCCTGCTCCACCAGGCTCATTACAAGGTCGTCATCCTGCGCTTTGGGCATGGCCCGGCTCCATACGCGTGTATAGCCAGCGGCGCGCATCGCTCCAGGTTCGTTGCATGCTTCGCAGCTTTATGCCCATGGCCTCGGCCGCTTCCTCATCCGTAAGACCAAGGAAGAACTTCATTTCCACAAGCATGCTCCATTCCGGCTTCGTTTCCGACAGCTCATCCAGCAGCCGGTCTACTGTGATGGCCAGGTCTATTTTGCCGCTATCGGCCGGAAGAATATTTTCAAATCCTTCCAGCGCCACGAACTCCTCCGACGGCCGTCCGCGCGCGTGATCGATCAGATGCCTACGCATGGCTCTAGCTGCTATAGCGAAAAAATGCTTTCGGTTCTGCCAATCCCGTTCCTTGGCCGCCACCATGCGGAAATAGATCTGGTCCACCAACTCGGTGGCTTGCAGAGAATGATCCTTGCGCTCCCGCTGCATCAGGTAGTGAGCCAATCGGCGCAGGTTGGGGAGTACCAGTGTGAAGAGTTGGTTTTCAGCCTCTCGGCTTCCCTCTCTCCACTGGTGTAGCAGGAGCGTGATTTCTCCCTCGGGTAGCTCCATAGGGCTCAGCCAGATGTGGGCAAATTCTACCACACATAGATAGAGGAAAATCCGATCACGGGAAAGTGGCGGACTATTTTCCGCCGCGCGCTATCCACGGCGAAAGAAGTTAATTGGGTTCTTGTAGCCCTGGAAAAAAGGAGAAGAATATGAAGAATCTTAAGCAGTTGGTTGTGGTAGCGACTTTTGCCGCCCTGGCATGTGCCGGTCTCGACGCGCAGAGTGTCGATTTGCGGGCGACCATTCCATTCGATTTTCATGCCGGAAACACGTTAGTGCCGGCGGGTGAATACCAGGTTCGCGGGGACGGTCCGGTGGTCTGGTTGCTTGCCGAAGACAACAGCAGGCCGGCCTTCGCGTTGATGACCATCGGCGCCGCCAGCATCGATCGAACCCGCCAAGCGCGGCTGGTATTCAACCGTTACGGTGGCGAGTTCTTCCTGAAGGCAATCTGGGGTGCGTCCACTGGGGACGGGCGGCAGTTGCTTCCGACGTCTCGGGAAAAGGAACTGGCCGCACGAGGCGATGTTCCGGCCCAAACCGCGGTAGCGATTATAAGCACCAAATAGTCCGCTCACTCCGTGCGGCGCGGCATCCTCGACAAAACAGAGGTTGGCGCGCCGCACATTTCTGAATCCCCCCGGTTGGACACGCGGCTTTTTCAGCCGCGTTTTTCTTTATCTTCTCCGGCAGCGAGCAGAGACCGGCCTTGGTCGAGCCCGGAATTAACGCGGCTGAAAAGCTGCGTGTACCTCCGCTGGCCCAGCCGCGCGCTTGACCAGGGTTCCCCAATATGGGAACATCGGAACAGGTGCGAATCGTCGGTCTCGCGAAACTGAATGAGTTCGCGCGTCGGCACGCGGGGGCTCGGAAGCCGCTCGCCAACTGGGAAAAGGTAGTGAAAGCGGCGGCGTGGAAAAACTCGGCGGAAATGAAGATCACCTTCAACACTGTGGATTATTTGGACGGCAAGACCATCTTCGACGTCGGAGGCAACAATTTCCGGCTCATCGCCTGGATTGATTTTGCGAAGGAAATCGTGCAAGTCACCGGCGCCTTGACTCACGCCGAGTATGAAAGGGAGAGGTGGAAAAACTAATGGCGGCACAAACCCAGCCCATCAGAATTGTCAAGGGGCTGGTCTCGATCTCCGAGTTGGTTGTCAAGACCGAGGCCGACAATGAACGCGCCCTGGCGACGGTTCAGGGTTTGATGTCCCGCAAACGACTCGCGGCGGAAGATGCGCTGCTTGACGTTCTCGTCGATCAGATCGAGAGGTTCGAGAGCAGAGCCTATCCAGGCCTGGGGACGGAGCCTTCGCCGGCCGAGACCATCCGTTTCCTCATGCAGCAAAACCGCCTCGCGCAGAAGGACCTCTGGAGCATACTGGGCGGAAAGAGTCACACCTCCGAGGTTTTGAGCGGGAAGCGTAAGGTCAGCAACCGTCAAGCGGTGTTGCTCGGCCAGCGTTTCAAGATGTCTCCCAGCCGCTTTTATCAAATTCGCCTAGCTTTGGCCAAAATCAGGGACACGGATTAGCGCGCTAGCAGCGTATTGTCGCTCCCTCACGGTCGCGGTTCTGTAACACGCAGAATCTACTGAACCGCGCACGTCAGTAAGCGGCATTTGGGCACTACTGCCACGGGCTGCTAGTCTAGCAGGTGGCTGAAAAAGCCCTTTCACGTTCGCGAACCGCAGGCGTGGGCGCCTACGCTACACGGGCTAGCAACGACATAGACGTTCCCGCGTAGGGCGGACTTGAGTCTGCTGGGCTTTTTCGGCAACCTGCTAGGCTTCGATCGGCACATTTGATAGCATTGTCGCTAAGAGGAGAAACCCATGCCCGAAGAGCGGGGTACCGACCCCGGCGGTATCGATCGCCGATCGTTGTTTGATGCCATCTCGCGCGTTTCACTAGGACTAGCCGCAACCGCGGTCATTGCCGAGCAGGTAAAAGCCGCGCCGTCCGAAGAGACCAAGTCAGAAGAACTGGAGCCTTTCAAATACGATATCGAGAGTGAGAAAGGCTGGGTTGGCCCCGGCGGCTCCGCCAAGGAAGCCACCGTCAAACAGCTGCCTGTCTCGCAATCCATCGCGGGCGTTTCCATGCGCCTGGATCCGGGCGCGATTCGTGAATTGCATTGGCATGCGTTGGCCGCCGAATGGGCCTACGTGCTCGCCGGCCGCTGCCGCACCACCGTCATCACGCCCAACGGGCAGGCGGAAGTGGATGACTTTGAGGAGGGCGATACCTGGTATTTTCCGCGCGGCCACGGACACGCCATTCAAAACATCGGTCCTGGGGAGTGCCACTTCCTGCTCGGGTTCGACAACGGGCATTTTTCGGAGTTCGGAACGTTCAGCATCACCGACTGGATTGCGCGCACTCCCCGCAACGTACTGGCGCGAAATCTGAATCTTCCCGAATCGGCGTTCGGCCAGATGCCCCAGAAGGAGCTCTACATCGGTCCGGGCCGTGTTCCACCGGCAGTGGAAGATGTTCGAAATTCTGGACTGCAGCCTAGCCAATCGGCGCATAAATTCCGCATCGGGAAGATGGCGCCTAAAGTGTTCGAAGGCGGCGAAGAGCGCATCGTCACGCAAAACGAATTCCCGATCCAGACCACGCTGACTGCGGTTCGCATGGACCTGAAGCCGGGAGCGCTGCGCGAAATGCACTGGCATCCGCATGCCGACGAGTGGCAATTCTACGTGAAGGGTCGCAGTCGCGTCACCATCTTCGGATCGCATGGAAGGGTGAAAACCGAAGAGTTCGGCCCCGGAAACGTGGCCTTCATCAAGCAAGGCTACGGCCACTATATTGAGCAGGTGGGCGACGAACCAACTCGAGTCCTGATTCTATTCAATAGTGGACTTTATCAGGAGATTTCGCTGACAAACTGGCTGGGCGGCAATCCAAATTCGCTGCTGACCAGCAATTTTGGACTCAGCCAAGCCATGCTGGACCGCCTGCCGAAAAAAGAAGTCGGGATATTGGGCGCAAAGAGCTAAGAAGGCGACTTACAGAGCCGCGGCCGTTAGGGAGACGGTTTCGACACCGGCTGCTAGGAAGTCCTTCGCAGATCCTGCGCGCCGCCCGCCTGGCGCGCCGACGCCACCAGCTGCAGCAGATCGTAGTGCGGCACTTTCCGCTCGGGGAAGAAGCTGTTGATCGCATCCTGGTTGCCGGCGAATACATCGAACACCGTGTCGAGCTTTGCCACCAGCAACACCTTCATGTGAGCCGGGTGAAGGTTGGCGAGCGCCAGGCCGCCGCCCGCTTTCCGCAGTTCCGCTCGGGCGTACAACAATGTTCCCAATCCGGCGCTGTCAATCTTGTCCACTCCACCCACGTCGATGACCAGACGGAGCCGTCGCGCCGCCACAGCGTGCCGGATCTCATCGTTCAGCAGCATGTCCTCCGGCCCAAACGTCAAGCGTCCCTTGAGCTCCAAAATCGATATTCCCTCTTGCTCCCGGCGAGTGACTTTGAGTGCCATTGGGTTCTCTCCTCGCTGGAATTAGGGCACGAGAGAGGCCAAATGACAGAAGGCTGAAAGTAAAGGATTTATGGCAATCTTGCCACATGCACGCTTAGTCGAGTTTACGTGGTGGCGCGCAAGCCTGTGCCTTGGGACTCAGGGCAGTAATGCCAAAATGCCGCTTACTGACGTGCGCGGTTCAGTTAGCTTTCGGTTGCGAACACCCAGCCGCTTCATCAGTACAGTTAATAAATATAGAAACGATACAGAAAAAGGTATTGACCGTCGTTTTTAAATACTATATAGTAGATCAAGTTAATATACTAACGCCAGCTTGAACATTGCGCTATTCGCACAAATTGCGCGATGTGCAAGTGATGCCTCCGGCGCACCCAGGTCGACAAGTCATTCCATGCGAGGGAAACGTGTCTAAATTTGCACTCGGAGGGGAGCGAGCAGTGATTCCGCAAAGCCTGCAGTCGCTTGCGCTGATCGGTGCCAAGCAGGCCGGCGCCGACGGGTACGCCATCTACCAATTGGATCCCAAGACGGATGCCCGCGAGCAGAAGCTCGCCTGGGGCGTTCCAATTGCCAAATGCGATGCGGAATCGGGAGCGGACGGTTTCACCGTGGACTCGTTCCCCTTGCGGCCGGGCGAGGACGTCGCGGGGATCGTCGCATTCGTATTTCGGGCCAGCGCGATTGCGCCGGGAACGCGCGCTGTTCTGGAGCGAATCGTCCGAGCGATCGAAGAGGTTTGGAGATTGTCGCTGCTTCCGCCCACCTACGCGCGAAACGCGGCTCGCATCGGTGAACTGGAATCCAAACTCGCGGATTCGAAGATCGCCGATCGCGCGCGAGGAATGCTGGCCAGTAGCACGCCGCCAGGCGACGCAGTCGACACCATCGTCCGACACGTGGAGAGTGTGCTTCGTCCGGGCCAATTGGGAACCGTGCTCGGCCAATTGACCGAGGAGATGGAACAGGAGATCGCGGAGCGTGAATTGGCCAGCCGCGCCAAGGCCGTTTTGCAAAGCCGCTACGGAATGTCGGAGGATCAGGCGCACGTACATTTGCGCCTGGTGAGCCGCAAATCGCGCAAACGCTTGCGGGATGTGGCTCGGGATGTTCTCGCTCGGGATGTTCTCGCTCGGGATGTTCTCGCTCGGGATGTTCTCAAAGATCCGCTCGCACAGGGCGACCGTTAAGGAGCTGAGGATGCAGGTATACGAACAGAGCCCGCCGCGGGAGGTGTCGCTGGCTGAAACATCGGTGCTGGTGGTTCCGGGCTGGAACGGATCGGGCGCGGGACACTGGCAGACATTGTGGGAGCAGAAATATCCGCGCTTTCATCGCGTGGAACAACACAACTGGACCCGGCCATCGCGCAGCGATTGGATTGCACGAATCGATGCGGACGTAGATCGTCTCAACCGCGATCGCGTGGAATCGCCGACTTTTCTGGTCGCGCACAGCCTGGGTTGCTTGGCCATTGCGCATTGGGCTGAAACGGCCGGCAAAAAGACTGACCTGGTGGAAGGCGTATTCTTCGTGGCGCCCCCGTGGCTGACGGAAAGCGATCAGTGTCCGGCGCCATTAGCCGATTTCCTGCCCATGCCGACGCGGCGCCTTCCATTTCCGAGCTTGCTTGTCGCGAGCGAAGACGATCCGTACCTGCCTATCGAAATCGGCGCGCGACTGGCCTCGGCCTGGGGTTCCGATTTCGTCGACGTCGGGCGGCAGGGGCACATCAACATCGCGTCCGGCCACGGGCCTTGGCCAACCGGCGAAAGCTTGCTCGGCGGATTCCTGGCCCGAATCGGCGCCGTCTAGCACTAGACGCGCGGCACCGCGCCGTTGTAGCTTGACAATAGTCTTCTCGCATGAAATCGCTAGTCGCAGGCGTGGTGTTGTTTTCGGCTAGTATCTCTGCGCAGCCCGTCACCCAGCTGCCAACCCCCGAAAGCCATTTTGGCCATCCCATCGGCGTCGATCGGGAATTGCTCGATTGGGACAAGGTGGTTTCCTATTTCCAGGCGCTGGCGAAAACCAGCGACAAGATCCGGTTCGAAGAGCTCGGAAAGACCGCCGAAGGCCGGCCGTTCATCGCGGTCACCATCAGCTCGGCGGCCACGCTCGGAAACCTGGACCACTACCGGGACATCCAGGCCAAGCTTGCCGATCCGCGGCGCACCACTCCCGCCGAGGCGGCCCGGCTGATTACCGAAGGAAAGACGGTGGTGCTCATCACCTGCTCCATACACTCCACCGAAGTGGCCTCCACGCATTCCGCCATTCAGTTCGTTTACAACCTGCTGACCGAGGATAGCCCGAAATTGCGCGCCATCCTCGACAACGTGATTATCGTGCTGGTTCCCTCCCAGAACCCCGACGGGTTGGACATCGTGACGCGCTGGTATCGCAAGACGCTTGACACCGCGTACGAAGGCACGTCGCCGCCCGAGCTGTATCAGAAATACTTGGGCCACGACAATAATCGCGACTGGTACATCTTCACCCAGCCCGAGCAGCGCATTACCGCCGTGCTCGAAAACGACTGGCATCCGCAGATCGTTTACGACGTGCACCAGCAGGGGTCTTACGCTTCGCGCATGTTCGTTCCCCCGTGGCTGAATCCGATTGATCCCAACGTCGACGCGACACTGGCGCAGGAGGGCAACTATCTGGGGCTGGCCATGGCGGCGGATTTGACCGCGGCTGGGAAGAAAGGTGTCGTCACGAACGCCCTCTACGATTTTTGGGCGCCGGCGCGCCAGTACATCGCCTATCACGGGGGCATTCGCATCTTGAGCGAAGCGGCCAGCGCCGCGCTCGCCACGCCTCTCACCGTGCGGCCGGATCAGATTCAAACCACCGGTCTGGGCTACAACCCGCGCGAACGAAGCTGGAACTATCTGGAGCCGTGGGAGGGCGGGACATGGAAGATCGGCGACATTGTCGACTATCAACTGATCGCGTTTGAAAGCTTGCTCTATCAGGCTGCGATTCGCCGCACCGACCTGCTGCGTAACTTTTACGAAGTGGGCGAGCGAGCCGTGGCTCGGACATCGCCCTACGCGTTCGTCATCCCGCGCGAGCAGGCCGACGTGGGCGCCGCGCGAAAAATGCTCGACCTTCTGAACTTCGGCGGCGTCGAAGTGGAATGGGCGGACGATCCGTTCACCGCTGGCGGAAAACATTACTCCAAAGGCAGCTATGTTATCCGCATGCAGCAGCCCAATTCGAGCTACGCCAAAACGCTGCTGGAGCGCCAGCATTATCCCGACATCCGCCTGTATCGCGGTGGTCCGCCGCAACAGCCCTACGACGTCACCGCGCAGACCCTGCCGCTGCTCATGGGCGTCGAGACCGACACCATCGATGCGCCGTTCGCCGTCCGTACGGAGATGGCGCCTCCGTTGTCCTTTCACTTCGATGGCGACCCTGCTTCCGACATCGACTCGTGGCGCGCCGCAAAAAAAAGTGCGCGCATCGGACTCTACAAGAGCTACGTGCCCGCCATCGACGAAGGCTGGACTCGCTGGCTGCTAGAGAACTTCCACTTTGCCTATCAGGGTGTCCGCAACCCCGACATTGATGCCGGCAATCTGCGTGAGCGCTTCGACGTGATCGTGTTTCCCGATCAGCCGGCATCGCAAATCGCGAACGGCTACGCGCTTGGCACAATGCCGCAGGAATACACCGGCGGACTGGGCGCGAAAGCTGCCGCCAATTTGAAGACTTTTGCCGAGCAGGGCGGCACGCTGGTGTTCCTGAATCGTTCGGCAAATTATGCCGTGGAGCATCTTCATCTGGACGTGAAGAATGTAGTTGCCGGAGTTCCGAGCCGCGATTTCTATTCGCCCGGATCTTTGCTCAACGTCACGCTCGACACGCGCAATGCGATCGCAAAAGGTCTGCCGGAAAACATCGCGATCTGGAGCGAGGAAAGCCCGGCATGGGAAGTTCCCGCGGGCAGTAAAGATGCCGTCGTCGCACGCTACCCCGACGATCACTTACTGGCCTCGGGATGGCTACTGGGCGAGTCCTATATTAAGGGCCGGGCGGCGCTGGTGGAAATTCCAATCGGACAAGGCCGCGCCGTACTGTTCGGCCTGCGCCCGCAATATCGCGCGCAAAGCTATCAGGCGTTCAAGCTGTTCTTCAATTCGCTGGTATTGAGTTCGGCACGCTAAGACGCTTGCTTACGCGCGCGGTTCTGAAACACCGGCGCGCTAAGACGCTTGCTTACGCGCGCGGTTCCGAAACACCGGCAGCGCTAAGACGCTTGCTTACGCGCGCGGTTCTGAAACACCGGCGCACTAAGACGCTTGCTTACGCGCGCGGTTCCGAAACACCGGCGCGCTAAGACGCTTGCTTACGCGCGCGGTTCCGAAACACCGGCGCGCTAAGACGCTTGCTTACGCGCGCGGTTCTGAAACACCGGCACGCTAAGACGCTTGCTTACGCGCGCGGTTCTGAAACACCGGCGCACTAAGACGCTTGCTTACGCGCGCGGTTCTGAACCACGACCGTTAGGGAGTGTTCTTAAGAACTGCCGATCAGAACGCCCGTCAGGAACACCAGCACGCCGCCCAGCCCCACTTGCAGAACCGCGGAAACAGGAGGCGTATCCATATATCGGTGCCTGATCCACGAAATCACGCCGAGCTCCACCACCACAACCAGCGCCGCGATTATCATCGCCAGACGAAAACTCGGGATCAGAAACGGCAGTGTGTGCCCGATTCCACCCACCGCGGTCATGAGTCCGCACACGATGCCGCGCGCCCAGGGATGGCCGCGGCCCGTGAGGCTGCCATCGTCGGACAGAGCCTCCGCAAAGCCCATGCTGATGCCCGCGCCAAGCGATGCGGCTAGCCCCACTTTGAAAGCGTCGAAACTGCTTTGCGTGGCCAGCGCGGCTGCGAACACCGGCGCCAGCGTGGAGACGGACCCATCCATCAGCCCAGCCAATCCCGGCTGCACGATCTGCAACACGAACAGACGGCGGTTGGCTTCGTCCTCCCGGTGCTTGACGTCGGGCTGCAGCTTGGTCTTCTCCAGTTCGGAGGCGCGATCCTCATGCGTGCGCTCTTCCTGTGCCAGGTCGTCCAGCAATTGGCGAACCCCGGCGTCCTGGGCGCGTGCGGCGGCCTTCTCGTAGAACCGCCGGCTCTCCACTTCCATGGCGCTGGCTTGATTGCGGACGGTATCCAGGCCGAGCGGCTGCACCAGCCACACTGGGTTGCGATGCACGAAGCCGCGCACATCCTGGCGGCGAATTAACGGGATATGTTCGCCGAACTTCTGCCGGAATAGTTCTATCAAGCGGCGGCGATGTCCGGATTCCTCTTCGCGCATTCCGTCAAAGACCTCGGCGGAGGCTGGAAAGTTCTCTCGCAGACCCTCAGCGTACTCGGCGTAAACGCGCTCGTCTTCCTCTTCGAGCGAAATGGCCAAAGCCAAGACCTCACGTTCGGAAAGGCTATCGAAATTGCGCATGCCTCCATAATCGCGCGGCTGGCCGGCCCCCTTGCGGCAAGCCGAATTACGGTCGCGGTTCGGTAGTTCGTCTTAGGCGCGCAGGCGGAGAAGGAACCAGCCGATGCCCACTGCCAGCAGCAGCGCAGCGGCCACCGGTACCGCGCGCCGCAAGAACGAAAGGCGCATCAGCCGGTCCAGAAGGAAGGCGAACAAAGCCACGAGAAGCAACTCACAGATGACAACACCCGTCAAGAATGTCGCGATGTGATACCCGCTCTCTGTGAGAAACGCGGCGAAATACGTCCCGTGGAACAGGCCCAGCACCGCCACCACCAGCCAGCGGGAGCTCGATTGCGGCAGCAGAACGATCTCGAATGCCAGATAAGCGATGGTGAGCGCGGCGGCGGCTTCAATGAAGCGCGGTGACAACGAAAGCGTGATGTGCGGCGCCACAGCGCAGGCCAATGCCTCGGCCGCAATGAACGAAGCGGTGAGCGCCAGCAACTCGCGACGGCTGCGGGCGGCCAATACCAGGGCCACGAGAAACAGCAGAGGCGCAAGCCCTCCGGCCGCGCGCATGAAACCGGCCGAGACCTCACGGGTGGCCGTCTCGAACGCGGAGGGAGGACGGAAGCGGAGTTCCGCTTGTGTGTACGAAAGATCGAAAACCGCCTGGTCTGTCTTGTCGCCGCGGTAGGCTCGCAACAAGTGCACGTGATTGGGAACGGTGACCGAGGCCAGGGTACATTCCACTTGTACCGTCTCTACAGGGGCAGGGAATTGATACTCCGCGGTGCACACGTACGTATCCTGATCCTGCCGGCAAGCCTGATCGGAAGGCCTACCCCACACGCCGGCGCTTTGAAAGCGGACGTGCTCCAGCAGCGTGCGTTCCGGGTCGTGCACGTGGGCCACTTCGTACATCGGCATCCGCAATTCGTAGCTGGCGCGCGCGCCATTCACTTTCAGATCGCCGGTGCTCATGCTGACCATGTGGGCGCGGAGCGGGCCGGCCAGCGGGAGTGCGCAGAACAGGAGGCATTGTAATCTCTTCACAGCTCTCCTCGCGGAGAGACCAGGTCGAGGGTGCGCACACGCCGCAAGCGTACAAAGATCACGCGCAGGATGGCCAGCGTGGGGACAGACAGAAATATGCCCAGCACGCCGGCGATCTGATCCCCCGCCAGCACGCCAAACAGCACCAACATGGGATTGAGCTGCACGCCCTTGCCCATCAAGTAGGGCGATAAGCCGTAGTCTTGCACCACCCGAAAAAGGAGCCCGAAGAGCACAAACAACAAAACATGGCTATAGCCGCTGAGACCGGTGACCAGCAGAATGATCAGGCCCGCGGCCGCCGGGCCAACCACGGGCATGAACTCGCCAAGGCCCGCGACGCCTGCCAGCAGGACAGTATAGGGTGCTCCAGTGGAAGCCAGAAACAGGCCATACGCGGAAAAACTGGCGATGGACAGCAGGACCAGAGCACGGATGTATTCGCCCAGCAGGACATTGATGTCTTCGAGAATATTGTCCACCACGGGCCGGCGGCGCTCCTCCACCAAAGCCACGACGAACTCATCCCGAATGGCCGCTCCGTCCTTCAAGAAAAAGAACGCGAGAATGGGAATCAGAATCAGGTAGAGCGCGTACTTCGCGCCGGACACCAGTTGGCCGCCCAGTCCCTTGATATAGGGCAGAAGCTGTTGTCCTCCGCTGCTCAATTCGTCTTCCACTTTTTGAATCATGGCGGTGCGCGCCGGCTCCAGCCAGGACGGCAACGGAATCTTCTGCATCCATTCCGGGTTCTTTACCAAATCCGGCAAACGCATGGCGAGCGTATTGGCTTCGTCTGCCAACCGCGCGCCCAGCGTCAGCGCGAGAGAAACAATCACGCCTACCAAGGCCAGATACACGATGGCCAGCGCGATGCGCGGTGAAACCTGACGTGGTGTGATGCGCTCCACCAAGCCCACCAGCGGCATGAGCAAATAGGCGAACAACAGGGCAATCACAAACACCGCGATCGTCTCGCGGACGGCATAGGCCGTGGCCAAAAGCAATGCCAGCAGAAACACGGTCCATGCAACGCGCGCAGCCTTGGGATCGACGCCTAACACGCCCCTAGCATAACGTGACGAGCGGGTATGAGGAACGCAGTGGGTACAGAATCAATTGCGATTAGCGGCGCACGGCACGCCCTGGAGCAACGCCTGGCACCAGCTCACCGTTACGAACGACGAAACTTCCCCGAACCAGAACGAAAGGAATTCCGTCGGAGTATTGAGCTGGATTGTCAAAAGTGGCGCGATCGATTACCCGCGCCGGATCGAAGACCGTGATGTCGGCGTCGCAGCCCACCTGCAATCGGCCCTTGGACTGGATACCCAGCCTTTGCGCGGGCAGGAGTGTCATCTTTCGCACCGCATCCATCAACCCCAGCGCTTTCTCCTCGCGAACATATCTGCCCAACACGCGGGCAAAGGTGCCGGCCCCGCGGGGATGGCCCTTTCCGTTCTCGATGGAGCCGTCGCTGGCAACCATTACTGTCGGATCCGCCATCGCGAGCCGCGCTATTTCTTCGGGTATGCCGTGAATAATCACCATACCGCCCTGTTTGCGATAGCGGGCGAAGGTATCCGCGTCCAGCCGCTCTCCAGTGGCGGCCCACTGAAGGTCGTGGTAATCGATTCCCCCCAGATTGGCTTGCCAGCCGTCGCCGAACACAGCTGACGCGAGGTCGGTCATCGCGGCCGTATAGGGATAAGCTTCCGTGGTGACATCGAGACCTCTGCGGCGAGCGCCCTCGATCATTCGCAACAACAGAGGCGTTTGGCGAAGTCCCATGCTGGTGATGTGGACGACGTGCAACGACGCCCCGGTTGCGAGCGCATCCGCAAGCACCTCCTGCAAGGCATCGACTACGCCGGGCTCAACGGGACCCGACTGGCGCACGTGAACATATATCGGCACACGTCTCTTGGCGGCAAGCTCGAACAGCTCCAGGATCTGGGGGCGCGGGACTTTCGGCGTGTATGCTATGCCCAACCCGATGCCGAGCGCTCCTTCATCCAGGCCTTGCCGAACCAAATCGAGCGTCAGGGCCCGCTCTGCCTCCGTTGGAGCCCGGTTCACGCCGGCTTCGCGTGGGAGCAGTCCGGTGCTCGCGTCGTGCATGGCAATTTTCAGTGCAGCGATGTGGCCGGAAGTGGCGCCGAAGTTGATCAACGCGTGGCCCTCCCGCGCCGCGTACCAGCTCGCGACCGGATTCACGCCGACTTCGAGCTCCAGTGCGGTGGTGACACCATCGCGCGCTTTGAAGGCGTAGTTTTCGGGCGTCTGCCCGTGGGAATGCAGGTCGATGAAACCCGGAGCCACCACCAGGCCCTTCACGTCCACCACCATATTGGCTTCGAGCGGCGAAGCTGATATCGCGGCAATACGTCCCGCACGAATGGCCACATTGCGAATGGCGTCCAGATTTGTTTCGGGATCCATTACACGGCCATTGGCAAGGACCAGATCGTAAGTCTGGGAGAAGAGGGTAACCGCGCTTAAGAGCGCGGTCGCAAGCAGCCGCATCATTGTCTTCTATTGTCGTCTCCTATTGACCATAGTCACTATAGTAAGCGCGAAAAAAGCGGCAAGAGAACACGATCGCACGCGAGAGGCACTCTCCCGGCTGGAGTTACGGGCCGATCTCGAATAGTATGTCGGGTTGCGAAGTCTTACCGGACTTCGAGACCTGGATAGAATACTCGCCGGCGGCTAGCTGCGGCACTGTAAAATTCACCTGGAATTGCCCTGGGGCCACCAGTCCCGCGAACTGCACCTGGGCAGTGGTGGTTCCAATGGTTACGCCGACGGCTGTAATGGGGACGGGCGACGTAACCGCGCTTCCGGACAGAGAAGGCGCCAGCCCCGCGGCGTAGAGCTGCATGATGTCGCCCGGCTTAGCCTTGTGGGTCCCCGGTACCACGGCAGGATCGCCCATGATCGAGTAGTCCAGAAACAACGCCGCTGCGTAGCTCTTCGAGCCGGCCTGGTAATTATACAGGCTGGGTTGGAGCTGTGCGACGGCTATCGTCAGAGAGTTGCTCGGAAGCCCGAGACGGACTACCTGGACCGTCATGGTGCCACTGATGTTCGCAGGCGCCTGCGCATTCACCTGGCCAGGACTAATGAAATATACCGGCACGGGAGCGCCGTTGACCCACACCTCCACGCCGTTCAGGTCGGTGGGCAGCGTATCCGGGTCGCTAAAATCGCTGCCGCCCCAGATCCGCGAGGTTTCCGACAGATCCGTGCCTTGCACGAAGAACCATCCGCCGGGCGTCACCGCGCCGCCGTAGATGAGGTTGTCGCTGACGGTGTCGATGACCGGGCCGTTCGACGGCGGGGTATCGCCCAACAACAACACCAGGGCATCCTGGGGAGCGCTGCCGCCACCGCTGGTACCCTGAAATGCGCCCTTCACGGGAAAATCGGTGGATGTGCCTTCCCCGGCGATGTGTATGTTGCCCAATCGGTCGACTGCGATCCCGCGGCCCGACTCGCTCCCGGAGCCGCCGATGAAGGTCGAAAATACCAGGGCCGACCCTGCCGCATTGATTTCGGTGACGAACATGTCGAAGGCGGTCCGCGTGGTCTGAATCGGATTCGTCAATGGAAAGTCGCTGGAGTTCGTACGGCCGGTAATGTAGACGTTGCCGGCCTGATCGAGCGCCAGAGCATACGGATCGTCCGCCGAGCCGCCTCCCAGATACGTGGAATACACCAGAGCGGAGCCGGAAGGATTGAATTTCGTGACGAATGCGTCGTCCACGGCGTGGCTTCCGAGCTTGTTATCGATAGCGTTTACGACGGGGAAGTCGTCGGAGGTCACGATGCCGGTGACATAGGCGCTGCCCGATGAATCCACGGCAATAGCCGTTCCATAATCGGTGCCGCTGCCGCCCAAATAGGTGGAGTAGACCAGTGCCGAGCCGGCAGCATTGATTTTCGTGACGAACGCGTCGACGCTGGCGGCGTTAGAACCGCGGAAGGGAGACTGCAGCGGAAAGTCCGTGGATGCCGTATACCCGGTGACGTATGCATTTCCGGTCGCGTCTACCGCGATTCCATTGCCTTCGTCGACGTTGTTACCGCCAAGATAAGTAGAGTATACCCACGCCGTGCCGGTTGGATTGATCTTTGTGACGAACGCATCCTCCTGTGCACCCCTGGCGCCTTGAAACGGGTCCGTCGTTGGGAAATCGATCGAAAACGTGCTTCCCACTACGTACGCGTTGCCGGCTGGGTCTATCGCGACCGCCGAGGCAGTATCAATGCCGCTGCCGCCGAGATAAGTGGCGTAAACCAGGACACCGCCCTGATTTAGCTTGGCGACAAACGCGTCCCCCGACCCGCCCGGCATTGTTTGTATGGGGGCTTGGCCTGTATCGGGCTTTTCGTCGGGAAGTCGAGCGATCCGGTGTTTCCCGTGACGTACGCGTTCCCCTGGACATCCACAGCAATGCCCCTGGCTTCGTCCGTGCCGGCCCCTCCGAGGAAAGTGGAGTAGAGCTTGGAGCCGTTGGGACGTAACTTAAGCACGAAACCATCTTCTTGTCCGCGAATGTTGAAATTGGCCGAGCCTATGCCCCCCGCGACATACGTGTTGCCGATGGAATCCACGGCCACCGCGTAGGCGTAGTCGAGTCCGTTCCCGCCGTAATAGGTGGAATAGATGAGTGACGGATCGATCACCAGCTCCTTGCCATGGTCGTACACGCCGAGTCGGAAACTAGCTTCGTCACCGTGCAAAATCCAACCGCCGGCAACCGGCGCGTGTTTCCCGGATACCTCCTGATAGATCACCGGCTTTTTGTGCCGGTATTCATTCCCGCCCGCCTGCCCGCCCACCCGGATGACGAGGTCGCCCTCTTTATCGATTCGCAATTGATCGGCGCTCTCGAAGATCATCCTGATTTTTTGCGGATCGGCTCCGGGCGAGACGATCCAGTCGTATTCCAGATTGCCGTCGTTTCCGTAATAGACGAGGTCAATTCCGGAGTAAACGCCAGCGTAGCGGACACTCGCAAAGTTGGGAACGGCAGTGTGCCATTGAGCGGGATCATTTCCGATGAAATAGTTGCTCCAGGAGTCTTGCGGGACCTCGCCCGCAATGCCAGCCGAAGGGCTTGCGCCGGAAAACCTGGTCCGCAAAGGCGGCTGATTCCGCCCGGCGAGCACTGTCTCGCCCGATGCCAGATACAAGGTGTATGAGCTGGTCCTTGCGAGATAACGTACTTGCGCCGATGTCTGGCCGGTATTCGGTTCGAAACTCAGCGGTACATTGCCCCACTGAACTACCGGCGCTGCCATGGCTGTGCCGGAAATCAAAAGAAACCATAGACGCATGCGTCCTCCTCGCGAGCGTGAATGACCGATTGACTGGCGCCGACCCGACCCTCCCCGTGACCCGTCAGAGTCGAGACGAGCGTTAGACTACCACAAAATCATCCCATTGTTGCGGGTCCGCTTCAGGCTCATCTTGCATGATCTAGCTATCTGAAGAGCGACATTGAGTGCTGTATTCTGAGAAGGGTGTCCACCACCAGTACGGATCAGATGCGTCAGCTGGTCGAAGAGCTGCAGACGCTCGAAGACAAGCTGCGCAATGGGGGCGGCCCCAAGCGAATCGAAAAGCAACATCGCGACGGCAAGCTGACGGCGCGCGAGCGGATCGCGAAGCTGCTGGATCCGGGCGCGATGTTTCTCGAGATCGGACTGCTGATCGCCTACGATCAATATGACGGCCAGGCTCCGGCGGCCGGAGTGGTGACGGGCGCGGGCAAGATCGAAGGCCGGCCCGCCATTGTGGTTGCCAATGATGCCACGGTGAAGGCCGGTGCGTGGTGGCCGGAGACGATCACGAAGATCCTGCGCGCGCAGGAAATCGCGATGCGCAACCGCGTGCCCATCGTCTACCTGGTGGATTCGGCGGGTGTGAATCTGCCGTTGCAGGACAGCATTTTTCCCGGGCAATACGGCGCGGCGCGCATCTTCTATTACAACTCGCTGATGCGGCGCAGATTGCATGTCCCGCAGATTGCGGCGGTGATGGGTCCGTGCATTGCGGGCGGCGCCTATCTGCCCGCCCTGAGCGACGTGATCATCATGGTGGAGGGCACCAGTTTCATGGGACTGGGCGGGCCGAATCTGGTGAAGGGCGCCGTGGGACAAGTGGTGGATGCCGAATCTCTGGGCGGCGCGCGCATGCACACCACCGCGAGCGGGGTGGCGCATTACATGGCGAAAGACGATGCCGCCTGTCTGCAATTGATCCGCGAGAGGTTTCGCGCCCTTCCGCCCGCGCCCGCGGCGCTGGAAGGTTCCGCGCCTCTGAAGCCAGCCGAAGGACTGTACGAGCTGATGCCCACCGATCATCGGCTGCCGTACAACATCGAGGACGCCGTCGAACGGATTTTTGATCGAGAAGATTATCTTGAGTTCCAGCCTAATCATGCTCCCGAGTTGTTGTGCGCGGATGCGAAGCTGTTTGGCCGCGCGGTGGCTCTGGTTGCGAATCGGCGCGGATTCCTTAAGACCGAAAGCGGCCCGCGAATCGGTGGAATCGTGTACGCCGAGTCCGCGCGCAAGGTGGCGTATTTCGTGGAGAACGCGGAAAGAAACGGTGTGCCTCTGATCTATCTTCAGGATGTTTCGGGCTTTATGGTAGGCGTGGAAGCGGAGCGCGATGGAATTATTCGCGCTGGAGCTGAGATGGTGGAGACGATGGCGTGCGCCACTGTGCCGAAGATTGTGCTGACGCTGAATCATGCCAGCGGCGCGGGATATTATGCCATGGCGGGGCAAGGATTCGATCCCAACTTTACATTCGGCTGGCCGACAGCGCGCATCGGAGTGATGGAGGGCGATTCGGCGGTGCAGGCCATCCATGGTCCGGAACTGGAAAGGTTGAAGTCCGAGGGGCAGCCGGTTCCGAAGGAATTGCAGGAGCGGATTGAACGGACCCGCGCGGATTACGAGCGCTGGCTGGACGCGCACCACGCGGCGGCCAGGGGCCATGTGGACGCGCTCATCGATCCGCTCGAAACGCGGAGAGTGCTGGCGTTCGCGTTGGAAATCGCAACGTCGCATATGCATCGCGAGCACCTGATTTTGGAGACTCTCCAGCCGAGCCGCGACCGTCAGGGAGCCGGAAATGTGCCCCGTCCGCTTGCTCACGCGCGCGGCTCAGAAACGCCAGGGAACAGTTGAAATGATCCGCATCGCGAACGGGCAGGGGTTTTGGGGCGATTGGCTGGAAGCTCCGGTGCGGCTGGTGGAGCAGGGGCCCATCGATTATCTGGCGCTCGATTATCTGGCCGAGATCACCATGTCGATTCTGCAGAAGCAGAAGGAGGCCGATCCGAATCTTGGCTACGCGCGCGATTTTCCTCCGTTGATTGCGCGCATCCAACGGCGTCTGATAGAGCGCGATATCAAAGTGATTGCTAATGCGGGCGGCGTGAATCCGGTAGCTTGCGCGCGAGAGGTGCGGCGCGTTGCGCCTTCGCTAAAAGTCGCGGTGGTGCTGGGCGACGACGTGTTCGGACGTCTGGATGAATTCCTCGCGGGTGGGCACGCGATGAAGAATATGGACACGGGCGAGCCGCTGACGGCGATTCGCGATCGCATCCTGAGCGCGAATGCGTATATCGGGGCGTTTCCGCTGGCCGAAGCTTTGGCCTTGGGCGCCGACGTCGTCATCGCGGGCCGCTGCACCGATACGGCGTTGTCGCTCGCTCCCATGATTCATCGCTTTGGCTGGAAGCCGGACGAATGGGACAAGCTCGCCGCTGGAACAATTGCAGGGCATATCGTCGAGTGTGGCGCGCAGTGCACCGGCGGCAATTGCCAGGTGGATTGGCAAAACATTCCTGACATGGCGAACATCGGGTATCCCATCATCGAGGCCGAGAACGACGGGCGGTTCAGCATCACCAAGCATGAAGGCACCGGTGGCCGCGTGTCCGTCGACATTCTCAAAGAGCAACTGCTTTACGAGCTGGGCGATCCGAAGAACTACATCACGCCCGATTGCGTGGCCGATTTCACCAGCATTCAATTAAAAGACGCCGGGCCGGATCGGGTGCAGGTTTCGGGGATTCGCGGCGCTGAACGGCCGCAGATGCTGAAGCTTTCGATCGCCTATTCTTATGGCTGGAAGGCGATCGGCACGCTGGTTTATAGCGCACCGCAGGCGCTTGAGAAATCCAAAGCCGCTGACCGCATTGTGCGCGAGCGGCTGCAGCAGCTGGGGCTGAAGTTCGAAGAAATCTACACCGAGTTTTTCGGCGTGAATGCGTGCCACGGGCCGGTGGCGGTGCCGAATCCCGATCCGCCGGAGGTGCAGCTGCGCATCGGTGTGCGTGGCCAGGATAGGAAGGCAGTCGATCGCTTCACGCGCGAGTTGATCCCGCTGGTGCTGAGCGGACCTCCGACGGGCACAGGCTTCGGGGATGGGCGTCCGCCGGTGCGCGAGGTGGTTGCCTACTGGCCGGCGCTGATCCCGCGCGAATTAATCCAGACCTCGGTGGAGGTGGTGGAATGAGGATTCCGCTGTCGCGCATCGCGCACGCCCGTTCCGGCGACAAAGGCGATACGTCCAATGTCGGCATCATTGCCTGGGATGCGCGGCATTATCCATTGCTGGTACGCGAAGTCACCGGCGAACGAGTGAAACATTTCTTCGGTGAAATGGTGAAAGGCGAAGTGGAGCGCTACGAATTGCCCAATCTTGGCGCGCTGAATTTCCTAATGCACGAGGCGCTGGGCGGCGGCGGCACGTTGTCTTTGCGCATCGACGCGCAAGGCAAAACTCTCGGAGCCGCATTGTTGCGTATGGAAATCGAAGTCAGTGACGGGGAGCTGGCCGGCTAAGGCCGCTTCCTCACGGTCGCGGTTCTGAAGGGCGAGATCGGGAAGTGAGAAACGACGTGTTGAAATCTCCCGAGATGAAATCCGGATCGATCATGATGCGCTGGTGCAAGGGGATCGTAGTATAAATGCCTTCGACGACGAACATATCGAGCGCGCGGCGCATGCGGGCGATCGCCTCTGTCCGGTCGCGCCCGTGAGCGATCAGCTTCGCAATCAGCGAATCATAGAAGGGCGGAATCACATAATCGGTATAGGCCGCGGTGTCGACGCGAATACCCACGTCGCCCGGCAGGTTGAGCGCGGTGATTCGCCCGGGCGACGGCGCGAATGTCTCGGGATTCTCGGCGTTGATCCGGCATTCGATTGCATGCCCTTTGATCGTCACCGGCTGTTCGATAATCTCGGGCAGTTTGTAGCCCGCGGCGATCAGGATCTGGCTCTTCACCAGATCGATTCCGGTGATGGATTCGGTAACCGGGTGTTCCACCTGAATGCGCGCGTTCACTTCGATGAAGTACAGATCGCCATTCCTATCCATTAAGAATTCAACGGTGCCGGCGTTGGTGTAGCCGATCCGCTGCATGGCCGCGCACAGGCGTCCGCGCATCTTCTCACGGAGCTCCGGGGTCATGGCCGGCGAAGGCGCTTCTTCCAGCAGCTTTTGATGCCGGCGCTGTATGGAACAGTCGCGCTCGCCCAAGATCTCGACGTTGCCATGCTCATCCGCCAGCACTTGAAACTCAATGTGCCGCGGCGCTTCCACCAGCTTTTCCATGTAAACGTCCTGCGATGAGAACGCGGCTCCGGCTTCCTGTTGCGCCTGCGTCAGCAATGACGGCAATTCCGACGCCTCATGAACCATGCGCATGCCACGGCCGCCGCCGCCCGCCGACGCCTTGAGCATCACGGGAAATCCGATGCGCTGCGCGGTCTCCAGAGCCTCTTCCGCGTTTTGCAGAATTCCTTCCGAGCCGGGGAGAATGGGCACTCCGCACTCCGCCATCGCCCGGCGTGCATGCTGTTTGAGACCCATGGCGCGCGTCACGTCCGGCTTGGGCCCGATGAATTTGATCTCGGACGTTTCGCATACTTGGGCGAAGTCGGCGTTCTCACTCAAGAAGCCGTAGCCCGGATGAATGGCATCCACATTGGTGATTTCGGCCGCACTGATCACGGACGGAATGTCGAGATAGCTGCGCGAACTTTTAGCGGGACCGATGCAGATAGCCTCATCCGCAAAACGCACGTGTAAGCTATGGCGATCCGCCTCCGAATAGACGGCGACGGTCTTGATGCCCAGATCTTTGCAGGCGCAGATAACGCGAACGGCGATTTCGCCGCGATTGGCGATCAGAATCTTCTGGAACATATTACCTCAGGTGGGGCAAATCAGCGCGGACGAATGGCGAACAGAGCCTCTCCGTACTCTACTGGCCGGCCGTTTTCCACCAGCTTGGCGGCGATGGTGCCGGCGACTTCCGCTTCAATTTCATTCATGAGCTTCATCGACTCGATGATGCAGAGGTGCTGGCCGACCTCGACTTGGTCACCTACTTTGACGAACGGTGCTTCACCCGGCTTCGGCGAATCGTAGTAGGTCCCGACAATCGGCGACTTTTGGATATAGTCGTTGGAGGCGGGCGCAGGTGCGGGTTGCGTCGTTTCGATGGGTGCGGCAGTTGGGCTAGCCGCCGTTGCGATCACCGATTCGTGCGTCCGGCGAATGCGAACGCGGTCCCCACCGCGCTCCAGCTCCAGCTCGGCGATGCCGCTTTCCACCACCATCTGGATCAGCTCTTTGATTTCGTCATTCGACATTCTAGAGAAGTCTTAGCTCCTTGGACGTGGGGGTCAGAACTTCGCAGCCATTCTTAGTCACCAGCACGGTGTCTTCGATGCGAATCCCTCCAAAATCGCGAACGTACGCGCCAGGCTCAATGGTAATCGCCATGCCGGCTTGGAGTTTCGTTTTGTCGCGGCGCCCCAGGCGCGGACCTTCGTGAATCTCGAGACCCAGGCCATGACCGGTGGAGTGTACGAACTCTTTCCCCAAGCCCTCCGTTTCAAGCACGCGGCGAGCCGCGCGATCCACGTGCGCCGCGGTGACGCCGGGCCGGACGGCATCGATGGCGGCGAGCTGGGCTTTCAAAACCGCGTTGTACATCGAACGCACCCGGCGGCTGGGCTTGCCGAGGAACAGCACGCGCGTCATGTCGCTCATGTATCCGTCCTGGCACGCGCCCATATCAATCAATAGTAGTTCATCGTTTTGGAGCTTCCGTCCGGTGGGCTGCGCGTGCGGCAGCGCGGATCGCGATCCAACGGCCACGATCGTTTCGAACGCGGCCTTCTCGGCGCCCAGCCGCCGCATCTGGTATTCGAGTTCCGCCGCAATTGTGGATTCCCGCGTGCCGGCCCGGATTGACCGCGTGGCTTTTTCGAACGCTTCCGAGTTGGTCAGCACGCTGCGGCGAATGCGCGCGATTTCATCGTCGGACTTCACCATTCGCAGCCTGTCTACCACGGGACCGACCGGTTTCAGTGTCACCCCGCGCGGCAGCGATTTCGCGATTCGCTGATGCACCTCGTACAGCATCCGGGCCGCTTCAAAACCGACGCGCTTGATGCCCATCCTGCGAATCAACTGCAGCGCGGCTTGATCGAGAGGCGTCCTGGTGACGGTTTTTACCTCGCAGGTGCATTCTTCGGCGGCCTGAATAGTGAAGCGTGGATCGGTGAACAGCGTTTGCGATTCGGCGTGTCACCCGGGGTGACCAGCAGCAGGCCGTTGTCGCCTGTGAAGCCGCTCAGGTAACGGACATTGGGCGGCGCGGAGACCAGCAGCGCGTCGACCTTAAGCTCGCCGAACGCAATACCAGCGCGATCAGCCGACACCGAGCAGCAGCTTTCCGGTCGTCTTGCGGCCTTCCAGATCGCGATGCGCCTGGGCGGCATCCGCCAGCGGATATACCTTGTAAATATGCAATTTCAGCTTGCCTTGTCCCACC
This sequence comes from Bryobacterales bacterium, assembly GCA_963747945.1. Lineage (GTDB taxonomy): Bacteria > Acidobacteriota > Terriglobia > Bryobacterales > Bryobacteraceae > Palsa-89. Next base: position 274,142 of record CAVVHB010000013.1, on the reverse strand, counting down.
CACTTCAATACGTCGTTGGCGCGCCAATCCAGCTCTTCCACGGTCGCAGTGTAGTTTGCGAGCGTCGGACGGGTCAAGAATAGCGAACCCTTCTGGCTCAGAAGCAGTGGGGCAAAATTCTCCACCGGTCCGCTGGCATTTCCGAAGCTCACCATCATGCCACGGGGACGCAGGCAGTCCAGGCTTTTCATGAAGGTGGATTGGCCAACGGAGTCGTAAACCACGTGCACCCCTTTCGCCTTGGCGCTGAAATCTTCCTTGGTATAGATGATCACTTCGTCGACGCCGGCGTCCTTGGCTTGTTTGGCTTTCTCTTCATCACCGACAGTTCCAATGACATGCGCGCCCAGCATTTTTGCCATCTGGACAATCATGCTTCCAGTGCCGCCGGCCGCGGCGTGGATGAGACAAGTGTCGCCCGGCTTGAGCGGGTAGGTCGAATGCGTGAGATAGTGCGCGGTCATGCCTTGCAGCATGGCGGCGGCAGCGGTGTTGAAGTCGACGGAAGCGGGTATTTTCACCAACTGCCAGGACGGAACGACGGCGTATTCAGCGTAAGACCCACGCGCCATTGCATAAGCAACGCGGTCGCCCACAACGACATTCTTCACGTCCGGTGCGACTGCTTCCACGGTCCCGGCGCCTTCACTGCCCAGCACAATGGGTGGTGGCGCTGGATACACGCCCTTGCGGAAATAGATATCGATGAAATTGACGCCCGACGCCACAATCTTGACCAGCGCCTGGCCAGGGCCGGGCGACGGCTTCGGGGAGTCAGCGTATTTCAGGTTCTCCACGCCGCCGGGCTGTTCGACAAAGACAGCTTTCATAGGGTTCGCAGGATCCTCCGGGAATGAACGGTTATCGCGTACAAGATCAGGTATAGCAGGCTGAACGGGAACAACACCACTCGCGCGAGTGTGCGGACCGCACCTGAGCCGGTGAGGCCGGCGCGAAAAAGAATGAAATAGCGAATGGTGGCCAGGTGCCCGTGGTCCATCCAAAAGTAGTCGCCGTTTTCGTTGAGGACGAAAACCTTGCCCGGTAGTCGCGCGGCCAGCATCCATTTCCACTTCGTCATGATGGGCTCGGCCGAACAGATGACGCCGACAATGCCATAGCCGTTCGCGCCGAGTTCTTTGTACAGGCGCTGCCGGGCATCGCCGGCGGGATAGTCTGCGACGCGGTAGACCGCGCCTTGATCCTGGCGAAAGTTATTCGGCACGCCGGCGTAACAGGTGATTAAATCACAGGTCATTTCGGCGTGGTTTTGGTACAAGACCGGCAGCAGGTTCTCGAACAGCTGGCGGCTGCCGCTCTCAATCAAGAGGACGCGGGAGAACGGGGGAACGGAGCGGGTGAAGAAATGGCGCATCGACGGCGGCTATATCAGGTCAACTCGAAAAATGCCGCGACGGGGGAGGAGAAGCCGGGCAACATTGGGTCCGTAATGGCCTGATCGCCCTTTAATTTGCACACCGATTCGCGGGTATGCACCTCCACCGAACGGGCTTTAGGGAAGACGATCCAAACAGATTTTGCTCCGCCCTGCAAATACGCGTCGACTTTGCGCGCAAGATGTTTCGCGGTGTCGCTCGGAGACACGACTTCGATAGCAAGGTCAGGCGCACCTTTGAAGACCCTTGTCACTCCGGGCAGACGGCTGCGTTTCACCACAGAGACGTCAGGAATGAACGCATCAGCACCGCTGACCTGTGTTCCAATCTCCACTAAGGATTTTAATCCTAGCTGGACATTCGCACCGAGATACTTAATCAGCAACTCGTTAATCTGATTTTTGATCAAGTCGTGTATCAGCGAAGCAGGCGGCATCCTGACGACTTCGCCTCCGATCAATTCGTCTTTGATCCGATTCCCGTGTTGGTCGTATTCCTCGGGCAACGCCAGGAACTGATCGGACGTGAGGAGGGTAGTCGCCGCCATCGCTACTATTCTAACGCGCGGGGCTAGGTCAACTCGAAAAACGCTGCGACGGGGGAAGAGAAGCCGGGCACGAGCACATCAGTGATCGATTGGTCCACCTTTAATTTGCTTACCGATTCGTGGGCATGAACCGTCACCGAGCGAGCTTCCGGGAAGACGATCCAAACGGATTTTGCTCCGCCCTTCAAATAAGCGTCGACTTTGCGTTCCAGATGCCTGGCGGTGTCGGTGGGGGAGACCACTTCAATCGCGATTTCGGGCGCGCCGCGATAGATTCTTGACGATAAAGGTTGTTCGCCGGTTCTCACGATCGCCACATCAGGCACGAACGTGTCGTAATCGCTCACCTGTGCGCCTATTTCAACGACGGCGTCGAAGGGCAGTGCCGGACTCCCATCGAGGTACCGGTTCAACAGCCTGCTGATGCGGTTCGCCCCCGATCAGTTCGTCTTTGATCCGATTCCCGTGTTGGTCGAATTCCTCGGGCAACGCCAGGAACTGATCGGACGTGAGGAGGGTAGTCGCCGCCATCGCCACTATTTTAGCGCCGTCGAAGTTGCGGAGCTTAGACGCCCCAGCAGTAATCTTCTACAACCTTGTCGACGTTTTCGTCTTGCTCGGTCAGGCGCATCAGCTCCAGTCGGATGGCATCCACCAGCGCGCCCCAGCTGGCTTCGATCACGTTGTCGGAAACGCCGACGGTGGCCCAGCTGCGGCGATGGTCGGACCATTCCACCAGCACCCGCACCTTGGCGGCCGTGCCTTTCTTCGGCTCCAGCACGCGGACCTTATAGTCCGTCAAACGGACGTTCTTCACCTGCGGATAGACATTGGAAAGGCACTGGCGCAGGCAAAGGTCGAGCGCGTTCATGGGACCTTGGCCGGTGGCGCTGGCGGTGTGAACGCTGTCCTGAATACGCAGGGTCACAGTGGCCGTGGTGCCGCCCACCAGCCGCGTGGTGACGTCGTAGTTCACAACTTCGAAGACGCTCCAGCCCGGATGCAGAGCCTCGCGGACCAGCAGCTCGAAGGTTCCTTCCGCGGCTTCCAGTTCATAGCCCTGATGCTCCAGATCCTTGATGCGCTCGAGCAATTGCCGCCGCGCTTCGGAATCCAGCCGCTCGGCCAGGCCATGCTGCTTCAGCTTGTAGAGCACGTTGCCGCGGCCCGAAAGATCGCTCAGCAACACGCGCTGCCGGTTGCCCACCATTTCCGGTTTCACGTGCTCATAGGTGGACGAATCCTTCAACACCGCGCTCACATGCACGCCACCCTTGTGCGCGAACGCGCTGTGGCCAACAAAGGCCTGATCGTTGCGCATGGGCAGGTTCGCCAGCTCGGCGATATAGCGCGCCACGGTGGTCAGATTCTGCAGACTCTCGCGGCCGATGGTGGTGTGGCCCAGCTTCAGCTCCAGATTCGCGATGATCGACACGATGTTGGCGTTGCCGCAGCGCTCCCCATAGCCGTTGATGCAGCCTTGCACATGGGTACACCCGGCTTCCACCGCCGCGATGGTATTGGCCACCGCAACTTCGCAATCGTTGTGGGTGTGGATGCCGAGTACGCCGTCGAATCGCTTGCGAACTTCGGAAACCACTTCGATGATCCGGTGGGTTAAATTGCCGCCGTTGGTGTCGCACAGGCACAGCACGTCGGCGCCGGCTTTCTTGGCGGCTTCGAGCGTCCGCATCGCGAACTCGGGGTTGGCGTTGTAACCATCGAAAAAATGCTCGGCATCGTACACCACCTCGCGGCCGTGGTCCTTGAGATATTTTACGGTTTCACCGATCAGGAGCAGATTTTGTTCTTCATCAATTCCGAGCGCGCGACGAACGTGCAGATCCCAGCTCTTGCCGAAGATGGAGACCGTAGGCGTTTCGGCATCGAGCAACGCCCGCACATTCGGGTCCTGATCCACGGCGTTCTTGGCGAAGCGTGTAGACCCGAACGCGGTCAGCCGCGCGTGCTTCAGCTTTACGTCTTTAGCGCGCTTGAAGAACTCCTTGTCCTTGGGATTGGAGTTCGGCCACCCGCCCTCAATATAATCGATACCCAGCTCATCCAGCTTCTGCGCGATGATCAGTTTGTCCTCGACGGAGAATGAGACGGCCTCGCCCTGCGTGCCGTCCCGGAGCGTTGTATCGAATGTTTGGATGCGCATAATGTTTTCTTTCTTCGCACGCAAGAGTGCGTGCGCCACAGAGTGCGTGCGCCAGGTCTAACTGACCTCCTGCGGTACGCCTTCCTCCTTCTTTTTCTTGTTCAGGAAGGTCATCATCTGTCGAAGTTCTTTGCCTACGCGCTCAATCGGCTGCTCATGGGCGGCCTCACGCATGGCGAGGAACTTGTGACGGCCGGACTTGTTTTCGCCAATCCATTCTTTGGCGAACTGCCCGGATTGAATCTCCGACAAGATCTTCTTCATCTCTTTGCGAGTCTCGTCGGTGACGATGCGAGGACCGCGAGTGTAATCGCCGTACTCCGCCGTGTCTGAAACCGAGTAGCGCATATAACCGAGCCCGCCTTCATAGATGAGATCGACAATCAATTTCACCTCGTGCAGGCATTCAAAGTAGGCGATTTCAGGGGCGTAGCCCGCTTCCACCAGCGTCTCAAAGCCCGCGCGGATCAGCTCGCTGACGCCGCCGCATAGCACGGACTGCTCGCCAAATAGATCGCTTTCGGTCTCTTCCTTGAAGGTGGTCTCGATGACGCCGGCTTTTAGGCAGCCGAGCGCCAGAGCGTAGGCCAGAGCGTTTGGCAGCGCGTTGCCGGAAGGGTCTTGGTGGATCGCCACCAGCGCCGGCACGCCCACGCCCTCGGTGTAAAGCTCGCGCACGCGATGGCCGGGAGCCTTGGGCGCGATCATGGAAACATCCACGTTGGCCGGCGGCTTGATTTCGCCGAAATGAATGGCGAAGCCGTGCGCGAACATCAGCGTCTTGCCCGCCGCCAGATTCGGAGCGATTTCGTTCTTATACAAATCGCCTTGAATATGATCCGGCACCAGGATCATCGCCACGTCGGCGCCCTTAATTGCGTCCGCGACGCTCAGGACTTTCAGCCCCGCCGCTGCCGCCTTGGCCGCGCTCTTGCTTCCTGGATGCAGGCCCACCGTTACGTTCACGCCGCTGTCGCGCAGGTTCAGCGCGTGCGCGTGGCCTTGGCTGCCGTAACCGATAATGGTTACCGTCTTGCCTTGCAACCGGCTCAGATTGCCGTCTTTTTCGTAGTATCTTTTTGCCATTTTCCTAGAATCTCGTTTCCATTTTCTCGTCTGTTTCGGCTTCATTCGCCGCCACGTTGCGTGGAATGGGCGGCGCCAGGCGCAGCTTCTTGGGCTCGAGCGACACCGCGATTGCGCCGGAGCGCGTCACTTCGATTTCGCCATAGCTGCGCATTACGTCGATGAATTCGTCCAGCTTCTCGGAGTCGCCGGTGGCTTCCAGCGCAAAACCTTCGGTGGAGGAATCCACCACGCGCGCGCCGAAGATTTCCGCTTCCTTCAAGATCGCCGTGCGATTGGCCAGTGCGGCACGCACCCGCAGCAGTGTCATTTCGCGTTTCACGGCCGGAGAATCGGTCAGGTCGGACGCCTGCAGCACGTTCACCAGCTTGTTCATTTGCTTGATCACCTGGGAACGCAGTTGCGGCTCGATGTCCACCACAATGGTCATGCGCGAAAGCGTTGGGTCCAGTGTCCGCGCGACCGTCAGGCTCTCGATGTTATATCCGCGCGCGCTTAAAACGCCGGTGATTCGCATCAGCGAACCCGGCTTGTTTTCGACCAACAGTGAAATCAGTTGCAGCATCGTTCATTGCGGTTCTCTTCGTGCCTTATGCTTCCACCGGTTGCGGAGCTCCCGAGCACCATTTCATTGATTGCGCCGCCCGCCGGCACCATCGGATAAACGTTTTCAAGCGGCGTCACACGCACATTTAACAGATACGGACCCGGCTCCCGCACCGCTTCTTCGAGCGCTGGAGCCAATTGATGCGCCGCGTCGATGGTTCGGCCTTTGAAACCGTAAGCGCCGGCCAGCTTTTCGGCGTCGGGAAACGTACTCAATTCCACCTGGCTCAGCCGGTTGTTGTAAAACAGCTCTTGCCATTGCCGGACCATGCCCAGGTATCCGTTGTTCACCACGATGATCTTGATTGGCAGCGCGTGATTGGCGATGGTGGCCAGTTCGGGAATCGACATTTGAAAACCGCCATCTCCGACGATGGAAAAAACCAGCTTGTCGGGCCGCGCGAATTGCGCGCCGATGGCCGCCGGGAGGCCAAAACCCATGGCGCCCAGGCCGCCCGAGTTGATCCACAGCCGGGGCGAATTGAAGCGGATGAACTGCGCCGCCCACATCTGGTGCTGGCCGACGTCTGAGGTGACGATGGCGCGTCCGCCGGACAGCCGATTGATTTCGCGCATCACGTGTTGCGGCTTAATCTCGCTGGTGGACACTTCCGGCGTCAGCGGATGCTCGGCCGTCCACTCTCGAATCTGCCCCCACCAGGCAGCGCGTGCCGGCGAATTTTGCTTGCGGATTTCAGGCGCCGTCTCCTGCAGCACTTTGGTGAGTTTCTCGAGCACCCGCTTCAGGTCGCCGACGATGGGCAGGTCGGCCGCGCGGTTCTTGCCGATTTCGGCCGGGTCGATATCGACGTGAATCACTTTGGCATGCGGGGCGAAGGCCGCCAGCCGCCCTGTTACGCGATCGTCGAAGCGCACTCCCAGAGCGATCAACAGATCGGCGCCCGTCATGCCCATATTGGCGGCGTAACTGCCATGCATTCCCGGCATGCTGATGTAATTGGGATGGTCGGCTGCCAATCCGCCCAACCCCATCAGCGTGGTTACCGTGGGCGCGCCGGTCAACTCCACAAATTCCCGCAGCTCGTCGGATGCGTTCGCCGCGATAATGCCGCCGCCCGCATAAACAAACGGGCGCTGCGATTCCCAGATCATCTGGGCCGCGCGCCGGATCTGGCCGGTGTGGCCCTCGGTGAAAACCCGGTAGCCCGGAAGATGAATGGACGACACGGGCGTGTAATGCGCCTGGGCTTGGAAGACGTCTTTAGGAATGTCGACGAGCACGGGACCCGGCCTTCCGGAAGACGCAATGTAAAACGCCTCGTGCACCACCTGCGGCAATTCCGCGATGGTCTTCACCAGGAAGTTGTGTTTGGTACAGGACCGCGTGATGCCGAACGTGTCCGCTTCCTGAAACGCGTCGCTGCCGATCAGCTTGGTGGACACTTGGCCGGTGATGGCCACCACCGGGATGGAATCCATCATCGAATCCACCAGTCCGGTTACCAGGTTGGTGGCGCCGGGGCCCGATGTGGCGCAACAAACGCCGACGCGTCCGGTGGAGCGGGCATATCCTTCCGCCGCAAATGCCGCGTTTTGCTCGTGCCGCACCAGGATGTGGCGGATGGGATGGTCGTAAAGAGCGTCGTAAAGCGGCAGCGTGACACCGCCCGGATATCCGAAAATGCAATCTACGTTCTCACGAGCCAAGCACTCCAGAAGAATCTGGGAGCCGGACATGAGCTTGGCTTCCGTCACGCCGTTGGTTCGATGCGCGGGGGTCGTCGACGACATTCTTCTTTCCTCCAAATCGCAAGACAGGCAAATCGCAAAAACAGCCTATAAAATCAAAAGGCCACCGGGTGGTTTCGCTGTCCCCACCCGATGGCCTTTCGGAAACTTGTGTCCGAAGCCCTCAAGCGGGGCTGGGTACGACGACCTCAATAATAATGGGCCGAAGCTTCGGAACTTGACCGCTTGAAAAGACAGAGGCAACAGCCGCACCTGGTAAAGCGCGAGTCGCACTGGCTTGTCCTTTCAAAGCGATCATTGGATTTAGATTATCTTACTGCTAGGGCAAATGCAAGAGGGTCCTAATATAAATTATGTTAATCTGGCCATGCTCTCCCTTTCGATCCCGTACGCAATCAATCCGTACATGTTTGACTCCCTATGTTCTTTGAGGTACTATTTGAATGTGTACACCCTAAGAGACTTGGGAAGGAAGTCAATTGTCATGCCGAGATTAGCGGTTGAAGACAATAGCCGGATGTCCTTGCGGATTCTGGCTGAGGAAAAAGCCCTGCTCTTGCGAGCGGCGGCGTTGAGCCGCACCGACTTGACGGATTTTGTCCTTCGTCACGCCCTGCGTGCCGCCACCGCCGTAATTGAGGAAGCGGATCATGTGCAGCTTTCCGGACGGGACAGTTTACGGGTTCTGGATCTGCTGGAGAATCCGCCGGCGCCCAACGCAAAGCTGCTGGCAGCCGCCAAGGCGTTGCCAAAGCCGTCCTAAATCGGCGGGGCTTGCTTTGACGGCATGGCACGAAGAGGCAATCACAAGGCAACATGATCGCGAAACCTTCGACTGCGGCGAAGAAGCGCTGAACGAATTCTTGCGCCGCCACGCCCGCAAGAGCCACGAGCTGGGCGATGCGAAGACGTTCCTTGCGATCGACGATGCCGACAGCAAAACCATTCACGGCTTCTATAGTCTCGCCCCGGCCTCGGTTGACTATGCCCTGACGCCCGAGATCATACGGCGCAAGCTGGCGCGTCATGACGTCCCGGGATTTCGCCTGGCGCGCTTGGCTGTGGATCGCAAGGTGCAGGGGCATGGGCTTGGCGGACAACTTCTCCTCGCGGCGGGCCGACGCTGCCTGCTGGCCTCGCAGAGGTTGGCGGCGTCGTGCTGGTTATCGACGCCAAGAATGAAAGGGTCGCGAGATGGTATGCCGGCTTTGGCGCAGTGACGCTGCTGGACGCGCCGTTATCTCTGGTGCTGCCGCTCGCGACGATCGAGGCCGCGCTGAACAAAGCTGGGAAATACTAAAGTTACCAAGGCCATCAGCGCCTCCGGCCCGGCTCTCGCACCGTCCTGTAAGCGAAGTCGGTCGTGTGCAGGGTGCTCATTCGATGTCGGCCGGCGGCCGGCCGATCCTACTCGGCTCAAAATTCCACAGTGTGGAAACGGCATCCCAAACCAGTCGGCCCAGAAGCCGGATATGCGCGATCTCGCGTACGTTGTCGTCGGTGATCTCTGCGATTTTGCGCAGGTCGATAGCTATCGGCGCTTGTGGAGTGGACTGCTTCTTGAAGTGGACCGCATCGTCATGAACTGCCTGAACAGAAAAATCGGGGTACGGGTCCGGATCTTTGGGCGAAAGCCACACTTTGAAGCCGCGATTCCGCACCGCCATTAACCGATGACGAACGCAGTTGCCGCGATCATGTTCCCGTAGTGCGGCCGTTGTCATTTGTTGTTCGCAGCCAGGGCAACGCACTGTGACCGGTCGGCCGGGGCCGGCGTGCGGTGTCTGCCGTCGACCGTTCCGTCGTGCACCTTCCGCGATGAGCACATCGTCTGGGAGGGCCGCCGCCACGACGGCCGCATTCGTTTCAGCATGGCAGTGGAGGCAGCTGTAAGCGAAGTATTGTTTCTTCACTCCTCGAAACTAAACCACTGCGGTCCAGATGTCAATAGTAAACCGCAGTGGTCATTATTGGCCAAGAAACAAGAACGGGGATGCCTAAAAGGCAATACATCGACTTCATCGACCTAACTCATCCTGGGACGGGGCCCGGACGGGGCCAACAAAGCGCGTGAACCCAAGTAATGAGCCATTTGATCTTGCCCTTAAAACCGAGAAAGAGCATGGACGTTTTATGGTACATTGTACTAAACAAGGTGCAGGGTGACAGACGACCCGCAGCCGCGGAAAGTCCCACTGATTTTTTACCGCACGGCGGCGGGTAACGAGCCGGTGCGGGAATGGCTAAAACGATTGGACGAAGCGGAGCGTTTAGCGATAGGGAAGGACCTGCTGCGGGCGCAATGGCGCTGGCCGGTGGGTATGCCGCTGTGCCGCCCGATGGGAGGCGGGCTGTGGGAAGTTAGGACCGATCTGCCGACGAAACGGACGGCACGCGTGCTGCTCTGCTTTTATAGAGAGCACCTGATCGCGTTGCACGGGTTCATCAAGAAAACGCGGGCCACGCCGGGTGAGGATTTGGCAACGGCGCGAAAGCGTCAGAAGGATTTGATTTCGAAGAGCAGGAGTTAAACGTGATGAGCAAGAAGCATATGGGTTCCAGCATTGACGACTTCCTCAAGGAGGAGGGCATCTTCGAAGAGACGCAAGCGCAGGCAGTCAAAGAGGTTGTGGCGTGGCAACTCGCCGAGGCCATGAAGAAAAAGAAAATCTCCAAGAACAAAATGGCGACGCTGCTCAAGACCAGCCGCACCCAAGTTGACCGTATCCTTGATCCGAAAAACGATATTACGCTCGGAAGCCTGCAACGGGCGGCTGCGATGGTCGGTCGCCGTGTGAAGATCGATCTGGTGTGATGCGGGCTCTCATCATGGGCGGCGCCGGTTTCATAGGTCGTTTGTGATCCGGGCCCTGGTCGAACAGGGCCATCATGTGGCCGTGTTTCATTCCGGGAAGGCTAACGGCCTGTGTCGAAAGTCCGAAAAGACCGCTTGCTGACGCGCGCGGCTCACTGGACTCATCGCGTTACGGAGCCGCGACCGTGAGGGAGACGGTTTCGACAACAGGCTGCTAAGACTGCCCTTCCGGGAACAGTGCTGCGTCTGCCGATGGTTTATGGTCCCGGAGATCCGCTGTACCGGTTTTTTTCCAACGCTCAAAAGGATCGTAGTTCAGCGCCACAACGGGAGTCCCCGGCGCAGGTGGATCCAACCGGCGGAGAGGCCGCGGCCTCCTATGGCGCTACTCAGCCAAAACCTTGTGAACGAACTGGACCGCCATCGAGCCTTCACCCACAGCCGCGGCCACGCGCTTCAAACTTCCGGCGCGCACATCGCCCACCGCGAAGACGCCAGGCAGACTGGTCTCGAGCATGAAAGGAGGGCGACGGCTAAGAGGCCATTGCTCTCCCACATCCGCGCCAGTGTTGATGAACTGCTTGGGGTCCAGCGACACGCATCCATTCAGCCAGGCTGTGTTGGGACATGCCCCGGTCATCAGGAAAAGATGCTGCGTCTCGCAGGTATGGGGCTCTCCAGTCTTGGTATTCCGCCAGTGCGTCCGCTCCAGGTGGCCGTTGCCTTCCAGGGCTTCGATCTCCGTGAAGGTCTTGAGGGTGATCTCAGGGCACGCTTCAATGCGAGAGATCAAGTATTTCGACATGGTGGCCGACAGCCCCGGCCCGCGAACCAACAGGTACACGTGCTTGGCCACCGTGGATAGGAATATCGCCGCTTGGCCGGCGGAATTTCCTCCTCCAACGACAGCGACCTCCTGACCCTTGCAAACCTGTGCCTCCACCTGAGTGGCGCCATAGTAAACTCCCACGCCTTCGAACTGAGCCAGATTGGGCAGATTCAGCCTGCGATATTGGACACCGGCCGCCACGATGACGCTGCGGCTTTGAACTGTTCCGCCGTCGTCCAACTGAATAGCATAGGGTGGCCGCGCGCACTTGAGGGCGGCGGCGGATCGAGCAATGGCGATATGCGCTCCGAATTTTTCGGCCTGCACGAAGGCCCGGTTCGCGAGTTCAAGGCCAGAGATCCCCATCGGAAATCCAAGATAATTCTCGATTCTGGAACTGGATCCGGCTTGGCCGCCCGGCGCATTGCTTTCTACCACCAATACATTCAACCCTTCGGAGGCTCCGTAAACCGCGGCGGCGAGGCCGCTTGGTCCCGCGCCCACCACCACCAGGTCGTAGATCTCGGCTTCGTCGATTCCCGCGTTCAACCCGAAGCAGGCGGCCGCTTCGGCATTGGTCGGATTGCGAAGCACCAGCTCGCCCCGGCAAATCAGCACCGGGATGTCCGTCACGCCGACCTCGAAGTGATCCAGCATGGTTTGAACGTCGGCATCCCGCTCCACGTCGACATAAGTGAAGGGATGGCCGTTGCGGGAAAGAAACCCGCGCAGACGCAAAGTGTCGGAGGAATTGCTGGACCCGATCAGGACGGCATCGCCCAGGGAGTGAGTGATCAGATACACGCGCCGCAGTATGAAGGCGCGCAGGAAAACCTCGCCCAGATCCGTATCGTTGTCCATCACACGCCGCAGATTCGCGCGGCTGATTTCGAGCAGCTTGCTATCTCGAAGAGCGCGGCATCGGACCAGGCTGCGCCGGCCCGAGAGCAGGTTCACCTCTCCGGTAAACTTCCCGGGCCCGTGGGTCGCCAGCACCGTTTCCTCGCCGTTCGCCACGCTGACGAGCTGGATGCTCCCGTCCAATATTACGAAGACGCCGTGGTTTGAGTCGCCCTGATCGAAGACGATTTCGCCGGCCGCAACATGCCGCTCTTCGCCGAGCGGAATCAGGCGCGCGATTTGCGCCTCGTCCAGTACGGGGAACATCGCTTCGATTTGCGGATCGTTTTCTGCCATTACTCGTCTTCTGTATTCAGTTCGAGTATCCAGTTCGGCCGACTTCCCCAAGATAACATCTCATCCAGAATGCGAATCCGGAAGCGGTCATGCGGTTAGACGCCAACGGCCCGACAAAAGAGATGAGCCATTTTTGCCAGGTGCCAAGTGATGATGACTGGAATCCGCAAAGAGTCCCGCCAGTACTGCGGCTGCAATGTGGTACTCGGCAGGTGTTCCCGGCGATGCAAGAGCCAATCCTTAAGAAAATCGAAGGTTTCCAGGCACGTCGCCCGCCCACCGGCTTGTGCGGCATAAGCCGGATAGTACCCGTCACAGATCGGGAATCGCTCTCTTGGCCTTATACTACGACCATGAAAGGCAGACCTGCCGGCGAACATCTGGGCAAGGGCTGGCGAGGCTTCGGGAGCGTTCCGGAGGACCTACGCCGCAATACTGCCATCTCTGTCTCTCAAGCCGCGATCGAAATTGGTGGCTGGGAAAGTGGCGGCAAGCCGGTTTCGATCAGAATCCCCATCGATATCATCGAGCGGCTGCAGCGCACCATTGCCCTGCAGTTGAGTGGGAACCCGCCCTGCGACGTCACAGGTGTTCTCATCGGGGAGATGCTGGCGGAAACCTCAACTCTCTCGGTGGACAGCTATGAACTGGCCCGCTATACCCTCGATAACGACGACCCGCCCATAGCGCGCGATGAACGGATCCACGATCTGGCCCAAAGATGGCGCGAGAGCGATGGGCCAAGGCGCGTGCTGGGATTCTTTCGCTCACAAAGGAGCGGACGGCCGGCAATCGATCGCGGAGACTTGAAAGGCGCCTGGCGGCTGCTGCCGAGCGGACCGAACATTTTCTTGTTGATTGGAACCGGTGAGGAACGTAGCCTTAGCGGGATGCTTTTCTTCCGGAAGAATCGCAGAGCAAGGGTCGAGAAGCAGTATGGCGAGTTTTCCTTTGATGCCGGAATTCTTCGGGCAGGATGGCAGAATTCGACGCCGAAGCGGCCAGAGCCCGTGCAGCCTACATCCACTGCACATGCCGGGGCCGGTGTTCCAGCAGTTCCAGCGGAAGCCCCTCCGCAACTGGCTTCCGCAGCCGCCGCTGGAGCTTCGCGAACATTAAACAAACCTGCCCCGCCACCACCTGTCTACCCTGCGCCACCGGTGGCCCCCCAGAAGGTGGTGGAGCACTTTGTCCCGCCGCAAAAGCTACCGGCCGAAACTGGCGGACCGCTGGCAGAGGATGTTGCTCCCGGTTCTTCGCTGAGCGAATCCGCGGATCCGGGGTTTGCCCCCACCGAAGAGGATTTAAGAGCTCGCGTGAACGCTTGGTTCGCCGAGAACCCCCAGCCAAAAGCGTCTCCCGCCTGGCGTTCGTGGGCTTCCATTGCCGCCACCTGGACCATTGCCTTTGGCGCAACCCTGTGGTTTACGAACGGATCAAGCCTGTTTGGGCACAGCTCGCCGGAACCGCTCCAGTCGCGTCCCGTGACGATCGCCAATTCGATCGGCCTTGAGGTGCATAGCGATGGAGAACTGCTGAATATCGCCTGGGATCGTGGGTCGGATACGGCGCTAAATTCCAACGGCGGGTACGTGACCATTCGTGACGGCGACCTGGTGAAAGTGGTCCGCCTGGAGCCGGGCGAAATTCGAAACGGGCACATCTACTACGCACCCCGGAACGCCGACCTCGGGATACGGCTGGAGATGGCGGCGGAGGATGGGGATAGCGCTACGGAAACGATTCGAATAGTGGGGCCGCCTGCACCCACCACGCGGCCATAACGGCCCACGACATCTCCTCGTTGCTGACGTCTTTAGACTGGTGTCAGTCTAGAGACTATGACCGACAAAAACGATCTGCGCTGGAAGCAACCCATGATCTTCCCAATAGCGGACTTTCTTGGGATTACCTTCCCTAGTCAATCCAATGGAAATGCGGTCGCCGAATTCCAGGCCCAGGCGCAGCATGCCAACCCGATGGGCACATTGCACGGAGGAATCTTGTGCGACTTGGCCGACGCCGCCATGGGAGTGGCATTCGGAACAACGCTCGCGCCGGGCGAGAGTTTCACCACCCTGGAATTGAAAATCAACTTTCTTCGCCCGGTATGGACCGGAATATTGAAGGCGGAGGCAGATGTGGTTTCGCGAGGCCGCACGGTGGGCCTGGTGGCTTGCAAAGTCACCGACGAGAAGGGCCGCCTGATCGCCAGCGCAAGCTCAACCATTATGGTTTTAGCGGGGGAAGCGGCGAAGAATCGATGAATCTGCCTGGGGCCGTGCGCGGCTTCTATTCCGCCGCGGCTTGCCGCAGCAGTTGCTTCATGTTCAAGTTGCGGATCAGCCGGTGCAGATAGTTGGGATGCAGGCCCAGCATGCGGGCGGCTTCGGTGTAGCTGCCTTGCGCATGTTCGAAGGCGTTCAGGATGAGCTGCTTCTTGGATTCGCGCAACGCGTCGTGAAAGGCGGTCATGGTGGCGCCCGCCGATTCCGCTTTTTCGAGAACTGCCTCGGGCAGGTCCTCGGGCAGAATAACGTCGGAGGAGCCCAGCACCACTGCATATTCAATGGCGTTTTCGAGCTCGCGCACGTTCCCCGGCCAATCGTAGTTGGCCAAACAAGCGCGCGCGTGCGGCGAGAGCCCGAGCACCGCCCGGTTGGATCGTTTTGAAAACTTCGCGGCGAAATAGCTGGCCAGCAGCGGGATATCCTCGCGGCGTTCGCGCAACGCGGGCATGCGCAGCGATACTACATTGAGGCGATAGAAAAGATCTTCGCGAAAACGGCCTTTCTTGACCTCTTCCTCCAGATCGCGATTGGTGGCGGTGATCAGGCGCACGTCCAGCTTGATGGTGCGCATGCCGCCCACTCGTTCGAATTCGCGCTCCTGCAGCACGCGCAGGAGCTTGGCTTGCAGCAGCGGCGCAAGCTCGCCGATTTCGTCCAGGAAAACAGTGCCGCCCTCGGCGATTTCCAGCTTGCCTTTTTTCTGGGCGATGGCGCCTGTAAACGCGCCTTTCTCGTGACCGAACAGCTCGCTTTCGAGCAGGCTTTCGGCCAGCGCGGCGCAGTTGATGGCCACGCACGGCTTGTTGGCGCGGCCGCTGGTGCGATGGATGGCGCGCGCCACCAGCTCCTTCCCAGTCCCGCTTTCACCGAAGATCAACACGGTGGTATCCCGGGGAGCCACGCGCGCGATGAACTGATAAACGTCGCGAATGCGCGGGCTATCGCCCACCATATTGTGCTCCAGGCCGATCTCGTCCTGTAAACGACGGTTTTCCTGCTCGAGCGCTTCCATGCGCCGCGCGTTGTCAAGCGCCGCCGCCGCTATGCTGCCGATGGCGGTGAGCAGTTGCAGATGATTCTCGTCGAAGCGCGCCTCCGGATTGGAGGCGTCCAGGTAGATGACTCCCAGGATCCGGTCGAAGACTTCCAGCGGCACGGCCAGCACGCTATGGATGCGGCGCTCGAGAATGCTGGCGGTTTCGGAGAACGTCTCGGCAGCCGGCAGGTTATTACAGAGCACCGCCACGCCATCGGAGAGCACTCGCGAGACAATGGTGCGGCTGACTTGCACGGTCTGATTCGGCCCGGACCCGCGATCCCATCCGAACACCGAGTTCCATTCATCGGCGCCGTACTGGCCAAGAAGAATGGCGGCGCGGTCTGCCGGCGCTACTTCGAAGATCGATTCCAGGACCTGTTTTTCCAGCGCTTCCAGCCCGCGCACCGAGTTCACCGCTTTACTGATGCGGAGCAGCGCGTTCAGATCGGCGAGGGTCCGGCTGGAAGCTCTGACGTCGACCAGATCGCGCAGGTAGCGCGCGTCCTGTTTTCGCAAAATGACGGTGGAACCCCCGCCGCTATCGGCTTTGTCGAACTCCACACCTTTGTCAAAATCCACCGACTTGTCAAACTTTACGGATGTGGAAAGATTCTTGGCCTCTTCCACTTCGGGTAGCACGAAGACGAAAAGAGAATTTCCGATCTTGATTTCGTCGCCCGATGCCAATGTGCGATCGGTAACCGGAACGCCGTTGACAAATGTACTGTTGCGGCTATTCAGGTCTTGGATCTTGAATTGCCCAGCAATACGAGTGATTACGCAGTGTCTGCGTGATACTGCCGCGTCCAGCAGCGAAACTTGGTTCAAAGGCTCCCGCCCGATGGAGATTTCGTCCTCCGCGAGCGGGATGATGCTGCCTTTGAGTGGGCCAGCGACCGCTTCAAGTTCAGCGGGAATATCGGTCATCTCTCGCGTAAGTATAACGGATTGTGGCGGCGGTGGTTCTAAAAAGGGCGGGGCATGCAAAGCTTTCGCGTGAGAAAGGAGATATTTAGCTTCTAAGGGAAAAACCCTATCCAGTCGGATAGGGTGACTATCTGAGTAGATAGCCGGAAAGGCCCGACCCGACCCTACGACCAGGGCCAGGGCCGTTCACGCTATTGTTACGTCTACTTGTGTTTGCTCTTTGTGTTCATTGGCTTACCTCTGCTTAGTACACTCGCTTCCCCAGACATAGTACCGTTGGTATGCAAGTTGCATGCATAAGGTGTGTAAGTAAGTAGTTTTTCCAACTAAGACAAAGAAGGAGGCACCACCAATGAGGACCAAGACGAATATTAAAGCCGGAATCGTGATCTGGGGCAGCTAGGAACCGGCAGAACCCGTAATGGGAATGGCCGCGGCTGGGACCACATTCCGGCCGCGGTTCAACACTCAATCCGCCGCTGAGAGTACAATGCAGATTCCAGGGAATGAACGCGCTCACTCAGGACCTGCGGTACGCTCTGCGGATGTTCTTGAACAGTCCGGGCTCGACAGCCATTGCGATTGTCGTACTTAGCCTCGGAATCGGCGCCAACGCCGCCATTTTCAGTGTTACGAGCGCGATCCTGTTTCGTTCGCCAGCCTACAAAGATCCAGGCAACCTGGTTTTTGTATGGGGTGTCAACTCATCTAAGGCCATGCCGGGGTTATGGCGAATCTCCGCGGCTGACTTCCGGGACTATCAGAGCCAAAATCAAGCGCTGGATCCAATGGGAGCTATGCGCTTTGAATCGTCGGTGCTGTCGATTGGCGAAACACCCGAGCGGATCGCGACTGCGGCTGTTTCCCCTGCGGTGTTTCAGCTCCTGGGAATGACGGCCGCTTTGGGGCGCTCATTTGCGTCCGATGAAGACCAGCCGGACAAAAACCATGTCGCCATTCTCAGCGCTGGTCTGTGGCAGCGCCGCTTTGGGCGCGATCCCAACATCCTCGGGAAAACCCTGCTGCTGGATGGGGGCTCGTTCACGGTCGTCGGCGTTGCCCCGCCTCAGTTTGTTATTCCTTCCAGCCAGTCTGAGCTTTGGATACCATACACGCCCCAGCCTAAGGATTTCCTCCCGAGCAGCCGCGGCGTTCATCTCCTGCGTGTCGTCGCGCGCCTGAAACCGGGCATCTCCAGAGACCGGGCGCGAAGCGATTTGCGGATCGTCGCGCAACGGCTGGCGCGGGAATATCCGGAAACGAATGCGGGCTTCAGCGTGGAGCTGGTGCCTCTTCAGGAGCAACTCATCGGCGATATTCGACCCACTCTGTGGATGCTCATGGCAGCCGTGGTAGGGGTGCTGCTGATCGCCTGCGTGAATGTAGCCCACCTGCTGCTGGCCCGCGCGGGTGCACGGGACAAAGAGATCGCGGTGAGAACTGCGTTGGGCGCCAATCCCAGGCGCCTGGTGCGCCAACTCCTGACCGAAAGTGTTTTCCTGGCGGTGATCGCGGGGCTGCTTGGACTTCTGCTAGCTTACTGGGGAACCTGGATCCTGGGGAAGGAGGCGCCCGCAGGCATTTCGCATGCCGGGGAAATCGCATTGGATTGGCGGGTTCTCGCATTCACCTTGGGCGTATCGATCGTCACCGGACTGGCATTTGGCTTGGTGCCGGCTTTATCCAGCGCGCGATCCAATTTGAATCTCGTCTTGCGAAGTGGGGGACGGAGTGGAATGGTGGGCCGGGCTCGCAGCCAGGTGCGCGATGTCCTGCTGGTGTGCGAGGTGGCGTCCAGCGCGGCGCTGCTGATCGGTTCCGGACTGTTGATTCGCAGTCTGGTCCGCTTGCAGGAGGTGAATCCAGGCTTCCGGACCGATCACGTGCTTACCATGCAGCTCTCCTTGCCGCCGGCCCGCTATCCCGGCAGCAAGGTGGGACTGTTTTACGATCAGCTTCTCAACCGTGTGGCCGGCCTGCCGGGAGTGCAGGTGGCGGGAGTTTGCCGCTATCTTCCGTTGCGGGGCGGCGACATCAACACGAATTTCCAGATCGAAGGACAGCCGCCGGCGAAGGCGTCCGATCAACCGCGCGCTTACTTTCGAACGGCCAGCGATGGATACTTCGCGGCGCTGGGAATTCCGTTGCTCCGTGGGCGTTTTTTTGACGACCGCGATAAAGAGCACACGCCCAAAGTGGTCATCATCAACGAAACAGCGGCGCGGCGTTTTTGGCCCGGTCAGAATCCTATCGGCAAGCGCATTCTCTCCGGCTTGGACGAGGATCAATGGTCCACTATCGTCGGCATCGTCGGCGACGTCAAGCACGCCGGCTTGGATGCCCAAACCGATCCAGAAACCTACTACCACTATCTGCAGATTCCGCCGGAGGCGATGAATCTCGCCGAGGGGACCACGGCGCTGGTGATCAGGACCGTAGCCGACCCGGTGGCCATGACGTCTTCGGTGCGGCAGCAGCTTCGGACGCTCGACCCCACGCTGCCGGTTTTCGACGTACAAACCATGCAGGATGTGTTAGAAAACTCGGTGGCGCAGCCCCGCTTCCGCACGCTCTTGATCAGTATGTTCGCCGCGTTGGCTCTGGCGCTGGCTGCGCTCGGGCTGTATGGCGTGGTGGCGTATTCGGTGTCGCAGCGAACTACAGAACTCGGGATTCGGATGGCGCTCGGAGCGGAACCGCGCACCATTTTGCGGCTGGTGGTTTTCCGTGCCGTCGGCCTGGCGGTGATCGGTCTGGGGATTGGCGTTGCCATCAGTCTGGCAGGCAGCCGGATCATTGCGCGATTCCTGTTCGGTGTAGGGCCGGCCGATCCGGTTACACTGGTGGCGGTAAGCCTGGTCATTCTGCTGGTTGCCCTGACAGCGAGCCTGGTGCCCGCGCTTCGTGCCGCCCGGGTGGATCCTGCAACGGCTCTGCGCGCCGAGTGATCGGACCCTCCTCGAGTAACCCCGCAACCCTTTCATCCTTATAAAGTTCGGTTCTTGTCTTGCCGATGGAGGCCTATGTCAAGTGTCAGCGGTGACACACAGCGCCGCTGGTATTCCTAACCAACAGCGTGGCGGTTGAGCCATGGCGAGAGTGGCTGAGGCGAAGCACTAAGGAATTGGAATTGGAACACGCAAAGCCCGAGCGAATACCTACCGCGCCGAAACTCTTTATCGCTGTGATCGGGCTTGCCGGTTTGGCGGGCATGGCGATGACCTTCCGCAACTGGACTCCTGAACTGGAGCCCAGATTCGTGGTCTACCTCCTTTTGGCCCTAGCTACCTCCGGCATGAAAGTCGTCTTTCCCGGCGTACAGGGTTCCATCTCGATCAATTTTGTTTTCATCATGCTCAGCCTGATCGAGCTGACTCCCCCGGAGTCGCTGTTCCTGGCGGCTTCGAGCGCGGCCGCCCAAACCTATTGGCCCGGGAAGCCACGCGGGAAACCGATCCATCTTTTCTTCAACACAACCTGCGTGGCATTGGCTGCTCTGGCCGCCGCGTGGTTCTTTCACAAGCCCTGGTTTACCGATCTTCCGGAAGGCGAATTGTTACGGCTCACCTTCGCCGGGGTGGCCTTCTTCCTGGTGAATACCATTCCCGTGGCGATCGTGATCGCCCTCACCGAAAAGCAAAGCATCCGGACGGTAGTTCGCAGCTTTTGCGATTGGACCTTTTGTTATTACCTGGTTGGTGTTTCCCTCGCCGAGATCGTGCATCGGGCCACGGGGCGGCTGGGATGGACACTGACTCTGGCTTTGCTTCCGCCGCTTTACATCGTTTATCGCTCCGTGCGGGTGTACTTCGGCAAGATGGAGCAGGAGAAAACTCACGCCGAGAGCATGGCGGCGCTGCATCTGCGGACCATCGAAGCGCTGGCCACCGCTATCGAAGCCAAGGACGAATGCACCGGCGACCATCTGCGGCGCGTGCAGGTCTATTCGCTCGAACTGGCAAAGCACTTAGGCTTGTCGTCGGACGAAGTGAACGCGCTGCAGGCAGCCTCCATTCTGCACGACATCGGCAAATTAGCGGTGCCGGACTATATCATCTCCAAGCCCGGCAAGCTGACCCCCGATGAGTTCGACAAGATGAAAGTGCACACCGTGGTGGGCGCCGAGATCCTGGAGCAAGTGGCGTTTCCCTATCCGGTGGCTCCCATTGTGCGCTCGCATCATGAAAAATGGGATGGCAGCGGTTATCCCGATGGCTTGCGGGCCGAGGACATTCCCATTGGCGCGCGTATTTTGTCCGCCGTGGATTGCCTGGACGCCCTTGCGAGCGACCGTCAGTATCGACGCGCACTTCCTCTCGAAGAAGCCATGGATTATGTGGCGGGGCTCTCCGCAAAAAGCTTCGATCCGCAGGTGGTGGATATCCTCAAGGCCAACTACCGCGAGTTCGAGCGCCTGGCGCAAAGCACGCCTCTGCGTAATCACCGGCTGAGCAAGGATCTGCTGGTCCGGCGCGGTGACGCCCCCGACGCCGGATTCGAGAAGAGCGCTTCCACGGCTGCCTCGGGTGTTCTGGTCCAAAATCAGGCGGCGGATGCCATTGCCGTGGCGCGACAGGAAATGCGCGCCATCGTGGATCTGGCCATGGATCTGAGCAAGCCATTGCGGATGGAAGACATTCTTGCCATTCTGGCCGACCGGTTGAAGCAACTGGTGCCGTACGATTGTCTGGCGATTTATCTTCGGGAGCGCACCGTGCTGAAGGCGCGGTACACCAGTGGGCCAACCAGCCAAAGATTTGCGGGGCTCGAAATTCCCGTGGGGCAGGGGGTTTCGGGTTGGGTGGTAGAGAACGGGAAGGCCATCGTCAACGGTAATCCAGCCGTGGAGCCCGGCTACGTGGACGCATCCGCCCAAATGGACGCGTTGAATTCGGCGCTCTCCATCCCTTTGGGCGATGGTGTGGATCAATTGAGCGGCGTGCTGACTTTGTATCGAACCGAGAAGGATGCTTATAGCGCGGATCACTTGCGGGTGCTACTGGCGATCAAGGGCGATATCGCGAGAGCCGTGGAAGGGGCCATCCGGTTCCAGAAGGAGCAGCTAGGAACTGGCGCCGACGAACTGACGGGATTGCCGAATAAGGCTGCACTCCTGGGGTACCTGCAGGATGGATTTGCCGCGCAACATAAGCCTGTGACAGTTCTGCTCTGCGATATCGATGAGTTCCACCGGGTGAACGACTTGTTTGGACACCCCGCCGGGGATCAGTTGCTGAAGCTGGTCACCAACATTCTGCGTAACAATTCGCGCAGCGCCGACTACGTGGCGCGGGCGGGCGGAGACGAGTTTGTACTGCTGCTTGCGGCGGCTCATCCCGAAGAACTGGCCGGCAAAATAGAATCGCTGGACCGCATGGTGGCGAACGCGTGCCGGGGGCTGTGCGGGGAAGAAAGCTGCGGGCTGGCGGTGGGCGTGGCCTGCTTCCCGGAAAACGGCTCCGACGCCGCCAGCTTGATGGCATTCGCCGAGCAAGCTCTGGCTCGCGCGAAGGAAGCCCGGCGCACCAACCGCAACGTGGTGTTGCAACTGGAGCACTCGCTACGCCGGCCGGCGTAAACCGCTCCCTTCGGTCACGGCTCAGTATCGACAGTCCCGCAAAATCACAGCGTTACCGAGCCGCGACCAAAGGGAGCGGTCAATGCGCGCGGTTCAGTTATTTCCCACCTGCCGCTTTCCAGGCCTTCACTTCCACGCCGCCGTGGATCATGCTTTGAATCATTCCCCCGAAGAATACATACGGGTGCACCGGTTTAAGCGCGCTGGCATCGTCTAAGCGCTTACGAAGATCCGCCGGGATGGTGAATTCGAGCGAGGCGAGGTTGTCGTTGAGCTGCGCCAGGCTGCTCGCGCCCAGAATGGTGGACGTGATGCCCGGTTGCGAGACCACCCACTGAATCGCGACTTGAGCGGCTGGTTTTCCGAGTTCCTCGCTCGCACCCAGCAGCACTTCCAACATGCGCCAATTGTCCTCGGTGAATTTATTGAAGGGGCTCCCTTTGGTGAGCCTGCCATCGCCGGTTCCGGTGTCGCCCTGGCGCTTGTATTTGCCGGTGAGGAAGCCGCCGCCCAGCGGGCTCCAGGGACAGATGCCGATTCCCAGCTCTTGTGCGGCCGGGATGTGTTCGCGCTCGATGTTGCGTTCTATCAGCGAATACTCCAACTGCAGCGCCGCGACGCCTTCCTTGCCCTGCTGCTCGGCGAGGGTGTGTGCGCGCGCGACATACCAGGCCGGAGTGTCGGAAAAGCCGTAATGGCGGATCTTCCCTACGCGCACCAGATCGGTGAGTGTATTGACTACTTCTTCAACCGGCGTCACGGTGTCCCAGGCGTGCAGCCAGTAGAGGTCGACAAAATCGGTATCCAGCCTGCGAAGTGACGCGTCGATGGCGCGGCAGATGTTCTTGCGCCCGTTGCCGCCCGAATTGGGATTTCCGGGCGAGCCGTTGAAGGTGAATTTGGTGGCCAGCACGATCTGGTCGCGCAGCTTGCGTTCGTTGATAAACTTTCCGCACATCTGTTCGCTCTGGCCGCCCTGGTAACCGTCGGCGGTGTCGACGAAGTTGCCTCCCGCGTCGACGTAGCGATCGAAGATGGATTTGGAAACGGTTTCGTCGGCGCCCCAGCCCCATTGCGTTCCAAAGGTCATCGCGCCCAGGCAGAGCGGGCTGACGCGCAATCCGGTGCGTCCCAGTGTGATGTAGCTTTTCAAAACGTCCATGTTGAGATGATAGCTTGGGCGCTCGCATTCGCTCGCGCGGGGTTGGGGGTTGGGGATTAGGGGGCCTGGCACTTACGAATTCTCAAGGGACGTTCGTGCCAACTGTCCGGGCCTAAGGGCTCGGCGCGGACTTCGCGTCTTGTGGGGGGCCGTCAGGTCTAATCCCAGGCCGGACGACCCGCACCAACGTTCTTTAATACTCGTAGGTGCCAGGCCCCTAATCCCTAATCCCCAACCCCGCGCGAGCGAACGCGAGCGCCCACCGTCAGCGCTCCCGCTCCAGAAGCTTTTGGGTATTTACGAGCAGCGCGTAATGGCCTTCGGTGAGCTTGTCTATTTTTTCGTGCAGGTAGGCGATCTTGGTTTCGGTGTTGATGCTGGATTCAAATTCGATGTCGGAGCGAATGCGGTCGAGAGCGCGCTGGCGGTTCTGGCTGGTGAGCACGAATAGAGTCAGGAAAATGGCTTCGAGCGATACGATCACGGAGAGAAACTCGAACGGGTAGGGATCGAAGGCCTTCATGTTCCGAATCAAGCTGAGATTGATCGCGACCCAGCCGCCCAGAAATACCGCGTGGAAGGCCAGGGAAGCGATGCTGCCGGTGAATGCCGGGACGGCGTCGGCCAGCCGCGTGAGCGTGGTCCCTTGCTCGGCCGCGACGTCGTTGACGTTGCGCGTGACGGTGCGCCGGATCACTTCATCGCTGCGGCGAAGACGGCGCGCAGCGACACTCAACAGATTCAGCGCCGCGGGCGTGCACTCGCGCACGTACGCTTCGAAATGCTCGCGATCCAGCCGCAGCAGCTCGACGTCGCTCAGCGCCGCTACCCAGGCCGTACGCGGGCCGCCATCGAGCAGCGCAATCTCGCCGAAAATGTCGCCGGGCTGCGAGGTCTCAAGCACGATCTTCTCGCCCTGGTCGTTTTTCACGAAGATCTCAACTTCGCCCGTGCGGACAATGTACAGGGCATGCCCGGGATCGCCATAGTTGAAGACCGCCTGACCGGCCGCGTAGCGGAGCAGTTCGATCTTGTCTGCCAAGGCGGACTTTTCCTCCTGGTTTAGTTCGCGCAGGTGCTCCACTTCGTTGAGGATCGATGCATCAATAGGCATATTTATCTCCAGAGGGCGGCATACTTGTCTCAGGCTATCGCTGGTTTCAGCCGAGCCGCTGAGCAATCGCCGAACCCATCAGTTGCCATAATGCTTCGCGATGATCTGGTTCATTCGATCAGGCATATTTTCCCGCAACGCGGTATCGCTCGAACGGAGCTTCGCAAGCCAGTCAGCGAATGTCCCTTTCAGTGCGTTGTGGAATTTCGTGCGGTTGAGCTCGTAGTCTCCGCTCTTGTTTCTCCGAGCGATCACATCCCGAGGAACCGTCTTCTTCACAAGCCATCGTATCCTGGTTTCCGCGTCGTGCATGAGACCGTTGCGCACGAGATCATGGAAGCTATCGCTCAAACCGGCCTTCCATCCAAACCTCGGGCCGGTGAGAATTTCCCGGTAGACCCGCGGGTCTTGCGGTCTCGGGCACCGGCTTTCCATTCATGAACCCCCACAATGATTCAAGGACGATACAATCGAGCGCGAGAATCGCGAACCCGGAATAGGGTTGGTCCAGGAGCGAATCCGCCGCATCCAGCCATCTCCCCTTGACACGGTCTTCGATGACGTCAATGGCTGCGCCCCAATCTTCAGAAGCTTCAAGGGCCGCCGTCCAGTCCTTCTCTGTGTATTTTGGAGACAGGTACAGAGCCCGCTGCGTTTCAGGCCGGGACGTAGCGCTTGAATCGCGAGGGCCCGCGCATGTTCCCGTGTTTTCGCCACGTCGAAGGCGAGCTGCATGCGAAGAAGGTGGTCCATGCCCGGGCCGAACGCCTTTTCGATGCGAAGGGCCATCTCCGGCGTAAGCGCTGCCTTACCGTTGAGAAGGTCCGAGAGCGTGGCGCGGCGCACCTTCAAAATCTCCGCCGCCTTCGAGACGTTGAGGCCGAGGGCGTCGATGACTTCGGTCTTGATCAGGTCGCCCGGATGGGGCGGGTTCTTCATGGGCATTGCGGACCTCCTAGTGGTAATCGATCAAGTCAATATCGCTGGCGGCATTCGTCTGTTCGTCGTAGTCGGAAAATCAAACGCCAGTTTCCGGTGACAGTCAGGCTCCATAACCCTTTCAGGTCGCCTTTCAGCGGATGCAGCTTCCACCCCGGAAACCGGCTGAGCTGCTCCAGCGTCTCGGCGGTTTCCAGCGCAACACAAGCTTGCGCAGCTTGTCCGCCATCGTTGACGGCACCCCTTGGCGTTCCCGTCTTCGTGGAGCTGCTTTAGCCCCTTGTGCCGAAAGCGGACAAGTTGCATGTCATCCCTTCATGAATCCATTATGTACGGTTATACCGTACGCGTCAAGCATCAACCGCCAGTCATACCACTGTTTAGCACCGCCCTGTATACCACAGGGGGAATAGCGTGTTGGTACCAGAGCGAGTACGCTTCAATAGAGCCATCTTGGTGATGCCGGAGTCGCTTGCCGCCATGTGATAATCGCTTCGTCTCCAGAATTAAGCGAGGTATTTTTCGTGAAAAACGCCGTTTTTTTACTGATTTTTGCAGCGGCCGCCGCAGCGAATCCAATTTATACCGTGGCCGACTTGGGCGGGCTCGGTGGCTCAGCCTCGGGCTTCGCCATTAACAGCTCAGGCACAGTGGCCGGGTGGGCACAGAGTCCCTCGGGCGGCCAGGAGGCCTTTGTCTCGACACCCAGCGGCTTGTTGGCGCTGTCTGCGGGGCCAAGCGAATCATACGCGTACGGGATCAACGACTCGGGGACGGTGGTGGGGACGACCTACGACGCAAACGGGCAGGCGCATGCAACGATTTGGAGCGCGTCAGGGACCACGGTTTTGGGAGCGAACTCGTATGCGCTGGCGATCAACGATACGGGCGTAGTGGTGGGCGGAAACGGCGAAGCCTTCGCTGTAGTAAGCGGTCAGGTTGAAAATCTTGCGACCGTGCCGGGCGTAAACTGGAGCGCGGCTTACGGGATTAATAGCGGTGGAACGATTGTGGGAGATGGCCAGCTAGCCAACGGATCGTTTCGCGGGATTGTTTGGAATCCGGATGACACCGCAACCTTGTTGGGCACGTTCGGGGGAAACAGCAGCCAGGCCAATGGTGTCAACAACAGCGGTGAGGTGGTGGGGTTTGCAAGCCTTTCCGACGGTTACCAGCACGCGTTCTCTGAGACAGGCGGCACAATGGTGGACCTTGGGACGTTGGGGGGCGGGAGCAGTTACGCCTATGGTGTCAATGACAGCGGCGAGATCGTAGGCTACAGTTGGCTCGCCGACGGTGGACAGAGTGCGTTCCTCTACGATGACGGGACGATGCTGGACTTGAACTCGTTGATACCCAGCAATTCCGGTTGGGATCTGCTGGAGGCCTATGGAATCAACGATTCCGGACAAATCACCGGGGAAGGTCTTTACAACGGGCAGCTCAGCGCGTTCTTGCTCACCGATCCACCGGCTGGTGGCCCGAGGATCCTGACAGCTGTTCCGGAGCCGCGCATGTGGTTGGCACTGTGCGTGGCGCTGGCTATGATTGCGGTTTTCCGTCGGCTGGGTGTGGCTCGGGGGTAGCCACGGGCAGCCGGGGCGGCTGAGCTTGACGGCGGAAGAGGCGAAGCACGGACCAAACGGGTTGGCCTGCTGGTTGGCGAGAAGCCGGGGTGGGAACGGTGCGTGGGACAGCACCTGGAACAACCCCCCACACGGCGGAAATCACGGACCGTCCTTGAAACATCATGTCGCTCACCTAAACACTGACATCGGCACGAAATTACTGTAACTTTAGACGACGCGGCTGAAATCGTTGTTACCGAAATTAGCCGGTTGTCATCCGATATTGGGTAGCAGTTCATGCGGCAGCCGAAAATCACCAGGCAAGTGGGGCGCAAGATCCGGGAGTCCAGGATGTTTGCGCGCGCCATGCAGTCCGACGCGCATCCCATCCTGGCCCAGATTGTGCCTATCCGACGCTGCAATCTGGACTGCGGCTACTGCAATGAATACGACAGGACTTCCGATCCGGTGCCGCTCCAGATCATGCTCCGGCGGATCGACCGGCTGGCTGAACTGGGTACCACATCATCACGCTGAGCGGCGGCGAACCCACGCTGCACCCCGACCTGGACGCGATTATCACGCGGATTCGCGAGCGTGGAGCCATTGCGACGCTGATCACCAATGGCCTGTTGCTGACACCGGAACGGATCGAAAAGCTGAACCGCGCGGGGCTGGACTACCTGCAGATCAGCATCGACAACGCGCGGCCGGATGAGATTTCAAAGAAAAGCCTGCAAGTGCTGGATCGGAAGCTGGAATGGCTGGCCGAGCACGCCGAATTCGGGATCACCATCAATTCCGTGCTGGGCGCGGGCATCCGGAATCCGGAGGATGCACTGGCGGTTTCCGGGCGCGCGCGGTCGCTCGGCTTCACCAGCACGGTTGGCATTCTGCACGATCACTCCGGGCAACTGAAGCCGCTGGGCGAAGCTCATCAAGAAGTCTACGAGCAGTTTCTGCAGCACAAAGGGTCGCTGTTCTCGTTCGCGCATTTCGACAGCTTTCAGCAGAACATCAGCCGGGGCCTGCCGAATGCGTGGCACTGCCGGGCCGGCGGCCGTTTCCTGTATATCTGTGAAGACGGGCTGGTGCACTATTGCTCGCAGCAGCGCGGCAAGCCGGGAATCCCGCTGGAAGATTACACCGTGGAAGATCTGCGCCGCGAGGCCGCGCGTCCCAAAGGCTGCGCGCCATTTTGCACCATATCGTGCGTGCATCAAACCGCGATGCTGGACGATTTTCGCGAGAAGCCGCGTGAGACGCTGGCCGGGATTCTAGACCGGCGGCGCGAAGCCGACCCGACCTTTCGGCCGCCGGTAGCAGTACGGGTGTTGTCGTGGATGTTCCTGAACCCGCGCCGGCGAGGCTTCTTCGGGAAACTGATGCTGAGCGTCCTCCGAATTAGGAACGACAGGGGCCGGACGCTCAGCTCAGCGAGCACCGCTTACTAACCGTGCGCGGCTCACTAGCGTCACGGCGTTTCAGAGCCGCGACCGTGAGGAAGCCGGTTTTGCCACAGGTTGCGACGGATGCAGCTTAGCGATTCCGCCAGTTGACGGACGACTGCGCTCTCGCGTTAATACGGAGCCGGCTCGCCGGCAGCCGATGGCGCCGCACACGAGGCCGGTGGCTATCCGATTTGGAGCGGGCCGATGCAGTGGTGCCGCTCAAGGGAAGTAGCGCCTCGAACGTATCCGAATCGGGTCCTTGGATTTCGAGGTTGGCGTCACCCGCAACCAGGCCGGTGGGGATGGTGAAGTCGATCTGATACAAGCCCGCAAAGCCCGGAGCGAGGCCCGAGAAGGTAATTGTGGGTGTCCCAACATTGCCCGCCGTGTCGTAAATGTAAACCGCGGGTGTGGTTGTGGTGTTCGCCGTGGCGCTACCGGCCGTAACTCCGGGGGCTGCCGTTCCGTCCCCGACAGTGGGGCTGACCGCGCCCATACCCGCCAAATACACAGCCTCGGTCTCGCCAATCTGCGCCGGGTTGGCTTCGGAGATCATCGAATAATCGGGACGTTCGGCGGCCGCGTACCCGATGCCGCCCACCGGATTATTGGTAAACACGCCCGCCGAAGTCATGCCCGTAAATTGCGTGACGACGTTGGAATTCGCGCCGTTATTGATCACCTGAATCTCTGCCACCGATCCGGGAACGGTGTCGTAGGGAACGATCACCGAGATTTGGCTAGGGCTCACGTAGTAAATGGGCGCTTGAACTTGGTTAATCAATACCTGCACTCCACTGAGATTCTTGGGGAAAGGAATGGTGGCGCTGTTGGTGGTAGTGGCCAGGCCCGAGCCATACAGCGTGAGAAATTCTCCCGGGAGACACGAAAGCAGTAAAAGGCGCGGAGCTGGCCGGCATTCACCACTCCCACCGGACTCAGATACGACGCCGGATCCGCTCAACGTGGGCCCCTGAAACGCGACGTTTAGCGAAAGAAATGGTCCCAGGCCATATCCGATGCGAATTGTTCCATCCGCGCTGCTCACATAATCCTGCAGAAATGTGGTGTCGTTGGAGCTGCCATCGCCGTTCAGCGGTAGGAGTCATAGTATGTGAAATCGCTCGAACCGCCGTACACTAGCGGCGAGTTCACTCTCTGGTGGCCGATAATATTTTCCGAAAAGGCTTGCAGAGATCCGAAGTAGCTATCCAATAGCGTGTAACCGTCGCTGACCGTCGATTCATCCAGGTCCAATCCGGCCTGATAGTAGAGGCCATCGTAATTGGATGGATTGCTGGTTGCCGCGCGAACTCCGGCGAACATGTCGAAGCCGTTGGCGGAGCCGCCGAAGATGAAATTACCATCCGGCGTGATGTAGAGCACTTCCGTTCCGAAGACGAGGTCGCTCGAGGAGCCTCCGAAGTTGAGCTGTGCGCCGCCGTTGGCGAAGGAGTACGTCACTCCGGTAAGGCTTTCGGTGCCCGCCGTGCTGTTGGTTCCGGTATAGCCGGTAACGTTGACGGTTCCGATATTACCAGCGCCGTTGGCGTTCATAGTGAAGAGCGCGTCACCAGGATAGGTAGGATCGAAGTATGCGGCTGTGTAGGAGCCGTTGAGTGTCGCGTTGGTAGCCACCGAACCGATGGGCGCCGCGATGAACATATCGTTATAGCCATTGCCATTCTCGGTGCTGCTGCCGATGAAAACGCCGTGGGAGACGAGTCCGATAATCTGGTCGTTGGGAAAATCGGTAGCATTCGACTCGTGATGTAGCCCTCGCCGCTGGCGGAGATGACATAGGTGCCCGTCTGACGTGACGGCTGCGGCGTGGGGAAAGTCGGAGGCGCCGCCGTCGAGGAACGTTCCCGTGAAGCTATAGTTTCCATTGCCATCAAAGGTGATCTCGCCCTGGATGTTTATGGCGTCGCCTAAGTCGCCTTGGTCATCGGAGACGAAATAGAGGACCTGACGCATATAATAAGCGCCGTTCAATTGCCCGTTGCCGCTAGAGTCAAAAGCGGGCTGAGCGGAAGATCGCCAGGCGCATGCGCCCAGGAGAAGCACAACGAAAAGAGTAGTTTTTGTTTTCATGGATAGCATGGAGGCCGGAATCCGGCGCCTCTGGAAGGTTGACGCGCGAGACGGCAACCTGGTTAACGCGTCAGCCACGCCAAAATCAGCCGGCTTTCCATCGGTTCTGACGCGCTCCTCACCGATTACAACACGAAAGAGTGGGGCAAGGCGCGGAGAATCGCTGTAAAAGTTTGTTTGCACGGAACTGGACCTAGGGGTCCGGCGCGGACGAAGGCGTCCGCCTCACTGGGCCGTGCGCGAGAACCGCTTCGACAATTCTTCCCACTTCGAGAAGTTCGTCCAAATCTGAAGATTTTTGCAGGTAGAGGCTGGCCCCCAGATCGATTGCCGCGGCGCGATCGGCCGGCGACGCCGAAGATGTCAACATGATGACCGGCACGTTTTGGAGCCAAGGCTGGCGCCGGACATGCCGCAACACGGCGTCGCCATTGTGTTTGGGAAGGTTCACATCCAATACGATCAAGTGGGGTTGCCAGAGTGGACGTTTCGGGCGGCGCCAGCCCTTTTCGCCCACTCAAGAGGGCCATGGCTTTTTGACCGTCCGCGGCCACCACCACATTACAGGGCAACTGGCGGCTGTTCAACGCTTCGCGGAACAGTAAAACGTCTCCCGGGTTGTCTTCCGCCAGCAGGATTTCGAACACAGTCTTAAGTAACCTAATAGCACAGAACAAAATCCACAGGGTATTCGTGGTACCAAAGATTGTTGTAACGTGATCCACAGGGTTGAGTCATAAGGAAAGATTGCCAGAACTCTGACCTTTACAGTAAGGAAGCTTACTCTGTTGGGGAGCCACAAACATGAAGAGTGTGACCGCTGATAACGGCGCCCGGACCCGCGATTCGAAGTTGAATGGGAAATCGAATGGTTTGAAGAGCGCCGGGAAGTCCAATGGCAGCAAGGGCAAAAGCGGGGCCGCTCGGGGTGGCACCGCTGGGCGCAGTAACGTGGCAACCGCGGCCAGCGGAGCCAAAGCCCGCCGCGATGCCAACATGCTGCTGACCACGCTGATCGCCTTCAAGCGGGGGAACTTCTCGGTCCGCATGCCGGTGGACCGAACCGACCTGGAGGGGAAGATCGCCGACGCGCTGAATGACGTTCTGGAAATCAACCAGAAAATGGTCAGTGAATTCGAGCGCATCAGCCGGGCGGTGGGCAAGGACGGCAAGATCACCCAACGAGCTTCGATAGGCTCTGTAACCGGGGCATGGGCCGACTGCGTGGAATCGGTGAACAGCCTGATTGGCGACCTGGTGCAGCCGTCGACGGAAGTGGCGCGCGTGATCGGCGCGGTGGCGAAGGGCGATCTGTCGCAGAACATGTCGCTCGAAGTAGACGGGCGGCCGTTGCGCGGCGAGTTTCTGCACACGGCGCGCGTCGTCAACACGATGGTGCAGCAGTTGAACTCGTTCGCGAGCGAAGTGACGCGCGTGGCGCGCGAAGTTGGAACCGAAGGCAAGCTGGGCGGGCAGGCGGTGGTGCCGGCGGTGGCGGGAACGTGGCGCGATCTGACGGAGAGCGTCAACTCGATGGCCAGTAACCTGACCAACCAGGTGCGCAATATCGCGGGCGTGACCACGGCCGTTGCCAAGGGCGATTTGACGACGCGTATCACGGTGGACGCCCGGGGCGAAATCTTGCAGTTGAAAAACACCATCAACACGATGGTGGATCAGTTCTCTTCCTTTGCCGCGGAAGTAACGCGCGTGGCGCGCGAAGTGGGTACGGAGGGCCGGTTGGGCGGACAGGCCGACGTGCGCGGCGTGGCCGGAACCTGGAAAGATCTGACCGATTCGGTGAACTCGATGGCCAGCAACCTGACCAACCAGGTGCGCAACATCGCGGAAGTGACAACGGCCGTTGCGAAGGGCGATTTGTCGACGCGCATCACCGTGGACGCGCGCGGCGAAATTTTGCAGTTGAAAAACACCATCAACACCATGGTGGATCAGCTCTCTTCGTTCGCGGCCGAAGTAACTCGCGTGGCGCGCGAAGTGGGAACCGAAGGCAAACTGGGCGGACAGGCCGATGTGCCGGGCGTGGGCGGAACGTGGAAGGATCTAACCGATTCCGTCAATTCGATGGCCGGCAATCTGACGGCTCAGGTCCGAAATATTGCGGAAGTAACCACCGCGGTGGCGAAAGGCGATCTGTCGCGCAAGATCACGGTGCAGGTGCGCGGCGAAATTCTGGAGTTGAAGAACACCATCAACACCATGGTGGATCAGCTGAGCAGCTTCGCGAGCGAAGTGACGCGCGTGGCGCGCGAAGTGGGTACCGAAGGCCGGCTGGGCGGACAGGCGGAAGTGGAAGGCGTGGCTGGAACGTGGCGCGATTTGACGGAAGGCGTCAACTCGATGGCAGGCAATTTGACCAACCAGGTCCGCAACATCGCGGGTGTGACCACGGCGGTTGCGAAGGGCGATCTCTCAACAAAAATCACAGTAGATGCCCGCGGCGAAATTCTCGAGCTGAAGAACACCATCAACACCATGGTGGATCAGCTCAATTCGTTTGCGAGCGAAGTGACGCGCGTGGCGCGCGAGGTGGGTACGGAAGGCAAGCTGGGCGGCCAGGCGCAGGTGAAGGGCGTCGGGGGCGTTTGGAAGGATCTGACGGAGAGCGTCAATTCGATGGCGGGCAACTTGACCAATCAGGTCCGCAACATCGCCGGTGTGACTACGGCCGTGGCGCGCGGCGACTTGTCGACCAAGATTACGGTGGACGCGCGCGGTGAAATTCTGGAGCTCAAGAACACCATCAACACCATGGTGGATCAGCTCAACTCGTTTGCGAGCGAAGTAACGCGCGTGGCGCGCGAAGTGGGAACGGACGGAAAGCTGGGCGGGCAGGCGCAGGTGAAGGGCGTCGGCGGCGTGTGGAAGGATCTGACCGATTCAGTGAACTTCATGGCGGGAAATCTTACGTCCCAGGTGCGCAACATCGCCGAGGTGACGACGGCGGTGGCCAACGGCGATTTGTCGCGTAAGATCACGGTGGACGTGCGCGGCGAAATTCTGGAGTTGAAGAACACCATCAACATCATGGTGGATCAGCTCAACGGTTTTGCGAGCGAAGTGACGCGCGTGGCGCGCGAGGTGGGCACCGAAGGCAAGCTGGGCGGGCAGGCGATGGTGAAGGGTGTCGCCGGAACGTGGAAAGATCTCACGGATTCGGTTAACTCGATGGCGAGCAACCTGACCAACCAGGTGCGCAACATCGCGGAAGTGACCACGGCCGTTGCGACGGGCGATCTATCGCGCAAAATCACGGTGGAAGTGCGCGGCGAAATTCTGGAGTTGAAGAACACCATCAACACGATGGTGGATCAGTTGAGCAGCTTCGCCGCTGAAGTGACGCGCGTGGCGCGCGAAGTGGGTACGGAGGGCAAGCTGGGCGGCCAGGCGGACGTGCATGGTGTCGCTGGCACCTGGAAGGATTTGACGGACTCGGTCAATTCCATGGCGAGCAACTTAACCTCGCAGGTTCGAAACATCGCCGAAGTGACCACGGCGGTCGCGAAAGGCGACCTTTCGCGCAAGGTTACGGTGGACGTACGCGGTGAAATCCTGGAGCTGAAAAACACCGTGAATACGATGGTGGACCAGCTCAACGCGTTTGCGAGCGAAGTGACTCGCGTGGCGCGCGAAGTGGGCACCGAAGGCAAGCTGGGCGGGCAGGCGGAGGTGACTGGTGTCGGCGGCGTCTGGAAGGATTTGACGGACAGCGTCAACTTCATGGCGGGCAACCTGACGTCCCAGGTCCGCAATATCGCGCAGGTGACCACGGGCGTGGCGAAGGGCGATTTGTCGACCAAGATTACCGTGGACGCGCGCGGTGAAATCCTGGAATTGAAGAACACCATCAACACCATGGTGGATCAGTTGAACGCGTTCGCGAGCGAAGTAACGCGCGTGGCGCGCGAAGTGGGCACTGAAGGACGGCTGGGCGGACAGGCCGATGTGCGCGGCGTCGCAGGCACCTGGAAAGATTTGACGGACAGCGTCAACTACATGGCCAGCAACCTGACCAACCAGGTGCGAAATATCGCTGGTGTGACGACGGCTGTGGCGCGCGGCGACTTAACTACCAAGATCACGGTGGATGCGCGCGGCGAAATTCTGGAGCTGAAGAACACCATCAACACCATGGTGGATCAGTTGAGCTCGTTCGCTAGCGAAGTGACGCGCGTGGCGCGCGAAGTGGGCACCGAAGGCAATCTGGGCGGGCAGGCCGAGGTGCGGGGCGTGGCTGGAACCTGGAAAGATTTGACGGAGAGCGTCAACTCGATGGCCGGCAACCTGACCAATCAGGTTCGCAACATTGCGCAAGTGACCACCGCCGTGGCCAAGGGCGATCTGTCGCGCAAGATCACTGTCGACGTGCGCGGCGAGATTCTGGAGCTGAAGAACACCATCAATACCATGGTGGATCAGCTGAACGCTTTTGCGAGTGAAGTGACGCGCGTGGCGCGCGAGGTGGGAACCGAAGGTAAGCTCGGCGGACAGGCTAACGTGCGTGGCGTGGGCGGAACGTGGAAGGATTTGACCGACAGCGTCAATTCGATGGCCGGCAACCTGACGGCCCAGGTCCGCAACATCGCGCAGGTGACCACCGCGGTTGCCAATGGCGACCTTTCGCGCAAAATCACCGTGGATGTGCAGGGCGAAATTCTGGAGTTGAAGAACACCATCAATCGGATGGTGGATCAGCTCAATTCGTTTGCGAGCGAAGTGACGCGCGTGGCGCGCGAGGTGGGAACCGACGGCAAGCTGGGCGGACAGGCGGAAGTGAAGGGCGTGGCCGGTACATGGAAGGATCTGACGGACAACGTCAATTTCATGGCCGCGAACTTGACCACGCAGGTGCGCGGCATCGCGAAAGTGGTGACGGCCGTCGCCAATGGTGATTTGAAGCGCAAGCTGGTGCTCGAAACCAAGGGCGAGATTGCGGAGCTGGCCGACACCATCAACGGCATGATCGACACGCTGGCCACGTTTGCCGACCAGGTGACCACAGTGGCGCGCGAAGTGGGCATCGAAGGCAAGCTGGGCGGGCAGGCTCGTGTGCCGGGCGCCGCGGGCATCTGGCGCGATTTGACGGACAACGTGAATCAGCTGGCGGCGAATCTGACCACGCAGGTGCGCGCGATCGCCGAAGTGGCCACGGCCGTAACCAAGGGCGACCTCACGCGATCCATCGCCGTCGAAGCGCTGGGTGAAGTGGCCGCGCTCAAGGACAACCTCAACGAGATGATCGTGAATCTTGCGGCCACCACGCGCAAGAACAACGAGCAGGACTTCCTGAAGACCAACATCGCGAAGTTTACGGGCATGATGCAGGGCCAGCGCGATCTGTTGACCTTATCGCAGCTGCTGCTGAGCGAGCTGACGCCCCTGGTGGGCGCGCAGCACGGCACGTTCTATATCGCGGAGTGGCAAGAGAACAAGACCGTGCTGAAGCTGGTGGCCGGGTATGCCATTCATGAACGCGATGGCGTCCCCATGCAGTTCGAAGTGGGCCAGGGACTGGTGGGCCAGTGCGCCAAGGAGAAGGAGCGCATCCTGGTAACCAACCTTCCAAGCGGCTACATCCGGATCAACTCCAGCCTGGGCAGCACGTCGCCGGCCAGCATCGTAGTACTGCCGGTGTTGTTTGAAGGGGACGTCAAGGCGGCCATTGAGCTGGCTTCGTTCGGGGAATTCAGCGATATTCACCTGGCATTTCTCGATCAATTAACGCAATCCATCGGAATTGTGCTGAACACGATTCGCGCCACCATGCGGACCGAGCAGCTGCTTACGCAAAGCCAGGCGCTGGCCGAGGAATTACAGAGCCAGCAGCTCCAGTTGCAAAAGACCAACGCCGAGCTGCAGGAGAAGGCCCAATTGCTGGCCGAGCAGAAGACCGAAGTGGAAACCAAGAATCAGGAAGTGGAGCAAGCCAAGAAGGCGCTGGAAGAAAAGGCCGAGCAATTGGCACTTACTTCCAAGTATAAGAGCGAATTCCTGGCCAATATGAGCCATGAGCTGCGAACGCCGTTGAATAACCTGCTGATTCTGGCGCGCATGCTTTCCGAGAACTCGGATAAGAACCTGAGCGCCAAGCAGGTGAAGTTCGCCGAGACCATCCACACTTCCGGAACCGATCTGCTGTCGCTGATCAGCGACATTTTGGATTTGAGCAAGATCGAATCGGGCAAGATGGACGTGGAAGTGGGCGGCATTCGCTTCAGCGAGCTGGAGGACTACTGCCTGCGCACGTTCCGCCACGTGGCGGACGGCAAGGGGTTGGACTTCACGGTGGAGCTGGGCGCGAACCTGACGCCCGAGATCATCCATACCGACGCCAAGCGCCTACAGCAGGTGCTGAAGAATCTGCTTTCGAACGCTCTCAAGTTTACCGAACAGGGATCGGTACGGCTATCCATCGACAAGGTGGCCAGCGGCTGGAATCCGGCCAATGGCGTGCTGAGCCGCGCCAAGGCGGTGATTGCGTTTTCGGTGTCGGATACCGGAATCGGCATCGCGTCCGAAAAGCAGCGCATCATCTTCGAAGCGTTCCAGCAAGCCGACGGAACCACCAGCCGCAAGTACGGCGGTACCGGCTTGGGACTTTCCATCAGCCGCGAATTGGCGCGCCTGCTGGGTGGTGAGATCCGGTTGCAGAGCGCGCCCGGTGTGGGCAGTGCGTTCACGCTGTACTTGCCGCAAACTTACGTGACGCCCGCCGCGCAGCCTAAGAGCGAGGCGCTGCGCATCACGCCACCGGTGTTGCTGGAGCAGGCAGTGAAGGAAACGGCGGATGCCGGCGTGGATATGATTCTGCCGGTGACCGCGATGGCCACCGAAGAGTTGGTGGAGGATCTGGTGATCGACGACGATCGCAACCTGGTGCAGCCGGGCGATGCGGCGCTGTTGATTGTCGAGGACGATATTACTTTTGCGCGAATTCTGCTGGATTTGGCGCACGATCATGGTCTGAAGGCTTTGGTGGCGCTGCGCGGATCGAGCGCCATGACTCTGGCGCGGGAGTTCAAGCCGGGCGCGATCACGCTCGACATCAATCTTCCCGACATGGCGGGTTGGACCATCCTGGATCGCCTGAAGCACGATCCGGCTACGCGGCACATTCCGGTCCATATCATTTCCGGCGACGAAAACCGGCGGCGCGGCCTGGCGCTGGGCGCCATGACGTACCTCGAAAAATCCGTCACCAACGATTTGCTGGCGGAGGCGTTCGCGGCTATCGAGCATTCGGTGCAGAAACGCGTCAAGAAGCTGCTATTGGTTTGCGCCGATGAAATCGAGCGGGCGGGCATGATCGCGACCGTGGGCGCGCCCGATCTGGATCCCATTGGCGTGGCGACGGCGGGCGAAGCGTTAGCCGTGCTGAAGCAGCAGTTTCTGGACGGTATCGTGGTCCATCTCAAAATCGATGGCATTGCGCCGATGGCGCTGGTGGAAGAGATACAAAGCCACGCTGGGCCGTATGCGCCGCCCGTTCTGCTGATGTGCGACCGTCCGTTGACGCCTGACGAAGAGCTGGAGCTCGCGCGGCTGGGACGTGCCGGTATCGTCAGGACGGTTCAAACGCGCGAGCGGCTGCTGGATGAGTCGGTGCTCTTGCTGCATCGCGCCGAAGCCGATCTGGCGCCGGACCAGTGCCGTATACTCGAACAGTTGCGCGAAACCGATGTGACGCTGTTCGGTAAGAAGGTCCTCGTTGTCGACGACGACGTCCGTAACATTTTCGCCCTTACCAGCCTGCTGGAAGATCATAATCTGAAGGTGGCGCACGCCGAAAATGGCCGGGCCGGCATCGAGTTGTTGAAGAAGACGCCGGACGTGGATTTGGTGCTCATGGACATCATGATGCCGGAGATGGACGGCTATGAGACGATGAAAGCCATTCGCGAGGTGCCCGAATTCCGTTCGCTACCGATTGTCGCGCTGACCGCCAAAGCGATGAAGGGCGATCGGGCCAAGTGCATCGAGGCGGGGGCGTCCGATTACATTACCAAACCGGTGGACCTGGAACAGCTATTTTCGGTATTGCGGGTTTGGATCAGCCGGGGCCACGAAGTAAACGCGACGCCCGCCAGCGCGGTCTAAAAAATGCGACAGGATCCCTACTCCAGCCGCCCGCGAACCAGCGAAGCAGGTATGCATGCGCTACCAGAAACCGCTGCACAGGATCGCGTCAAGATTTTGCTGGTGGACGACACGCCGGATAATCTGGTGTCGCTGGAAGCGGCGCTGGACGGGCTAGGGCAGCAGCTGGTCATGGCGCACTCCGGCACCGAAGCGCTGCGCCATCTGCTGGACGACGATTTCGCGGCCATTCTGCTGGACGTGAAGATGCCGGACATGGATGGGTTCCAGACGGCCGAGCTGATCCGTTCGCGCAAGCGCTCGCGCCACACGCCGATTCTGTTTCTCACCGGTTACAGGAGCGACGAACATTTGTTCCGCGGGTACGATCTGGGCGCCGTGGATTTCCTGTTCAAGCCCATCGTCGCCGAGATTTTGCGTTCGAAGGTGGGAGTATTTGTCGAACTGAGCCGCAACACCGCGCTGCTGCGCCGCCAGACCGAAGTATTGAGCAAGGCGGAGCTGAAATTCCGCTCGCTGCTGGAGGCTGCGCCTGACGCGATGATCATCAGCGACGAGGATGGGTGCATCAGCCTGGCCAATTCGCAGGCGGAAATCATGTTCGCATTCCCGCGCGAAGAGTTGATCGGGCAGAACATCCGAATGCTGGTGCCGGAATGGAGCAGCCACTCGCGGCCGGCGCGAGCGAATGCCTCGGCTGTGCTGGCATCACCCACCGAGCTGTGGGCGCGGCGCAAGAGCGGTCATCAATTTCCGGTTGAAATCAGCCTGAGCCCGCTGCAGACCGAAGAAGGTTTGCTGCTCACTTCCGCTGTGCGCGATGTCACCGAACGCCAGCGCGCCGATGAGGCCATTCGCGAGCTGAACGCCACGCTTGAGCAGCGCGTGGCCGAACGCACCCAGGAGCTGCTGCGATCGAACGAAGCCCTGCGGCAATCGAACGACGATTTGAACCAGTTCGCTTACGCGGCCAGTCACGATTTGCAGGAACCATTGCGCATGGTGGCGCTGTACAGCCAGATGCTGCAGCGCAAATATGCCGGGAAGCTGGATTCGAGTGCCGATCAGTACATCTCTTACATCGTCGGCGGCGCGCGCCGGATGGAGATGCTGCTCAAGGATCTGCTGACCTACTCACAGACCGGCTCGTCGGCCGAGGGTCCGGCGGAAACCGTGGATTTCATCGACGTGATCCGCAAGGTGCTGCTGAATCTGCAGGCGTCGGTGGAGCAAAGCGGCGCGCTGATTACCTGGGATACCATTCCGGCCGTTCACGCGCACGAGATCCGGCTGGTGCAGTTGCTGCAGAATCTGGTGGGCAACGCGATCAAATACCGCGGGGAAGAGGCGCCGCGCATACACATCTCAGCTCAATGGGCGCAACCGGACTGGGTGTTGTCGGTGCAGGACAACGGCATCGGAATCGCGCCCGAGTATACGCAACAAATCTTCAAGATCTTTAAGCGCCTGCATGGGCAGGATTATCCGGGAACCGGTATCGGGCTGGCGATTTGCCAGAGGATCGTGGAAACCTACGGCGGGCGAATCTGGGTGGAGTCGAGCGGAAAAGGGTCGTGCTTCTGCTTCACGCTGCCGCCGGCCAAGGGGCAAGCTCCGGCGGCGCAGGCGATGACGGAATCGGCGCGGACGTGGTAAGTACAAAATATAATTACAAGCGATGCGAAGATGCGGCATCTCATTCGTCGCCTTGTGCGCCGCCTAGGGCCAGTCTGTAGTACCTTCTGTGTTCGACGCCGTCTCTGTGAGACGGCGGCGCCGTCGGGCGGAGGCGTTAGGCCGAGTATGCGTGGCGGCCCAGGAACGGCTGATCCGGATCGAATCATCTTCACCAGCGTCACCCTGCTGAGTGTCATCGTGCGCGCTTACGACGTGAAGCCATATCAGGCCACCGGGCCGGACTGGATGTCGTCGGAGCGCTACGACATCACGGCAAAGATACCGGCCGGCACCACCAAGGACCAGTTCCATTTCATGTTGCAGGGCCTTCTCTCAGAGCGCTTCCACCTGGCGCTGCATCATGAGATGAAACAGCTGCGGGGCTACCAACTCGTCAGAGATAAAACCAAGTTCAAACTGAAGCCATCCACTGAAAATGGCCCGGAGGTCGAGCCCACGGAGGCTCCCAGAACTGACGCCAACGGATTTCCGCAGCTCTCCGCTCCTGGTCTGATCATCATGGAGAGCGTCCGCGGTTCGGCGGTGGTTTCCTTCCTGACGGCCAGAGCGCAACCCGTCTCCGCGTTAGTTGAGCTACTCAGCAGGGAATTTCGACTGCCCGTCATGGACCAGACCGGCTTAACCGGCAAATTTGATTTCACGCTGGAGTTTGCGCCCCAAGCTCCTGGAGCGCTGCCGCGTGAGACGCCGGACGAGGCGGAAAACCTCATCAGCGCCGTCCCACGGCAGCTCGGCCTCAAACTAGAGCCAAAGAAAATTCCGGTGGATATGCTTACCATTGACAGCGCAGACAAAATCCCTACGGAGAATTAGTCTGGCGCTGTACCAATCGGGCGCCGGCACAGCTTCACCGAGCCCATGCTGGCGTCACGCGCGTATTAGAGATAACTCTTCCGGCTGAATGTGCCGCAGTCTACCGTTTGAAAAGAATCGGGCGTGGCGGCATCAACGGCTGCGATTATCTTTGGCAGGTTTTTCCTGATAAGCGGTAACTGAATAGCCGACCGCGCCACAAAGGCTAGGCGCGTTTCTCGGCAAGGCTCTGCTCTGAAGCAAGAGCTTGGTCACGGGTGACAACATCATGTGACGAAGCGTCATAATACCGTGCAGGAACGCCGAACGGGAGTAGTATCCACGGTCGAAAGGGCGACAGTCTCTGCCTTAGGTGAAGTCTGTGGGAAAGCCGCGTATTTAAGGCCAGTTTTGCGCGCCGTGGAAAATGCGGGAAATCTCGATTCGCGTTTGGCTTGACTTGATAGACAACGATGTAGGGCATTGATGGAAATGTCATTTCCCGCCGTCCCGCCATGCGGCTGCTAGCGCGTCCTAGATTGGGAAAATCCTTCAGACGGGCGCATCCGTTATAAATGGTCCGGGCTACGCGCCGCGCTGCCTCGGGGTTGTCGCGTTCGATCCGTTCGCAAATACGTTCCAAATCCTCCGCGGCGGGCAGGGACCAGCGGACCTCCATCAGGGCCGCAAGAACCGCTCCAGGCGACGGCCCACTTCCTCATGCGAGAGGTACTCGCCGCGCTCGACGGCTTCCTCGCCACGGTTGACGGCTTCTATGAAGCGGCTCTCCTCGTCGAAATACTGCGACACCACTTCCTGTACCAACTC
The DNA here is from genome assembly GCA_963747945.1 of Bryobacterales bacterium. Lineage (GTDB taxonomy): Bacteria > Acidobacteriota > Terriglobia > Bryobacterales > Bryobacteraceae > Palsa-89. Next base: position 232,192 of record CAVVHB010000013.1, on the reverse strand, counting down.
GTCGGGCTTGCGGCCCTGCCGAGCAGCGGATTGTTCGAGTTTCGCTTCGAGTTCTCGCTTGAAATGTACTTCCATGGCTCCCAGAGTACGGCAAAGCTTCGCTTCGGGCAAGGACCAAACGGGGCTGGCTCGCTCACGGCCGCGGCTCTGTAACCACGCGTAAGAAAGCGGCGATTTCGGCGTGCCCGCCCGCTTCCGCGATGCTGAGCGCGGTGAGACCGCTGGCAGTAAGCTGCGCAGCATCGGCGCCCGATTCCAGCAATGTTCGGACCACTTCGGTGCGTCCCATCGCAGCCGCGGCGTGCAGCGCGGTGAGCCCGCCTTGATCGGCGGCATTGATCTCGGCGCCTTGCGCCAGCAGCAGCGGGATGGCTTCCGGATGGCTGTTGACGGCCGCCATCAGCGCCGTGACGCCTTGGCTGGTGCGGGCATTGACGTCGCCGCCCGATCGAATCAGCAGCTCCGCCATCGCAGTCTGTCCGCGGACCACAGCGGCAATGAGCGGCGTGATGCCGGTTGGCCCCGCCGCATTCGGATTGGCTCCGGCGTTCAGCAAAGCCTGCGCTGCTTCGACATGCCCACCCAGTGCCGCGGCGAGCAAGGCTGTAGCGCCCGTTGGATCCGCCTCTTCAATCCGCGCACCCTTAGCGAGCAGCATCGGCACTGCTTCGGCGTTCCCGCCGGCTGCCGCCGCCACCAGAACCGGCCGACCCTGCTCATCTAACGTATTTGGGTCGGCGCCCTTTTCAAGCAGGACCCATGCTACGGCGGGGCTGCCCGATACTGCCGCCACCAGGGCCGTGAGTCCCGATTTGCTGACCGCGCCGATATCCGCCCCGGCGGCCACTAAAGCGCACAACGCTTCCATCCGTCCATTGACCGCCGCTCCAATCAGAGGCGTGACACCGCGCGCATCGGGGGCGTTCGGATCGGCGCCCGCGGCCAGCAGCGCTTCCACTACGGCGCCGTGTCCTTCGATTGCGGCGGCCAGCAGCGGGGTGACGCCGCTACGAGTGTGTTCGTTATGGCTGGCGCCCTTTTGCAGCAGCAACTGGACCACATTGGCGTGCCCTTGTGTGGCGGCCATCACCAGCACGGTGGCTTCGTCGCGGTAGCGAGCCTTGAGGTCGGCTCCTTGCAGCAACAGAAGCTGGAGCGCCTCGATGCGCCCGGCCACGGCCGCCGCCAGTAGCGGGGTGGCTCCGTTCTTCATCCGCGCATTGACCTTGGCGCCGCGCCCCAGCAGCGCCCGCATGCGCTCGGCGTCGCCCGCGGCTGAGGCTCGGATTAAATCCAGATCGCGTTCACTTGCCATGGGGCCTCGCGCACGGTTGGCGCGAAAGATTCGCTTTACGCTTCGGCCGCGCTGACCGGTCCGGCTTTCTCCTGCAGGTCCTCATTGAAAACCGAGAAGACCTCGCCGTTCCACAGAACATTAATCAGGCCGGAGTCCGCCACGCCGCCTTCGATTTCGATAATCATTTCGGCCGGGATCTGGATCAGTGTGGGAGTGGGATCGCGCAAGCTGCTGCCGGGATGCTCGGCCAGCTTCACAGCTTGCAGGGGTTCGGAAACCTTGTAGCGAATGGGGGGAGAGGTGTTCCGCACTCGTCGCTGACTCCTCCGGGTCCTTAACTTCGCTTCAGAATAGCATGCTAGCAAGGTTGCTCGCGGTTATCGCATGATCCGTTCTCCGCGCACTTTGCGCCTATTTGAAGTGGAGGCAGATATGACACGGAAAAGCTTATTTGCGTTCCGGGCGCCTGGATCGGACCTTCCAGCAGGCCGTTACAGAATCGGGGCGCCCCCGGCTGATCTTTCAATGTGGAGGCGAGGAAGGTTGCTCGCTGGCGAGGCTCTGGTCGGGCACGGGGAGCGGCATCGAGTTCCCAACGCCGCCGCTGACGGCCAAGCAGAGGGAACGCCGGGAGACCATTTATCTGGACCGCTTTCGGGGAAAGTGAATGTCCGGCCGGGAGGGGCGAAGGGGTTCTACTTCTTCAGCCCCTTCTCCCAGCTGGTCACCACGGTGAGCGGCGGGACTGCGGCGACCTCGCCACCCGCTGGAACGTCAATCAGGAAGCGCTGGCCATCGACGGAAGGTTGGTAGACGAAAGCCTTGGACAATAATCTTCGGCCGCTGCATGCAGACGTTTAATTCCGTCTCCCCTACAGCCGGGACTTCCAGCGGCCGATTTTAAGAGCAGAGGAAATGGGATGAAACTAGTGTGCTCAGTTTCAGGCCTGCTTTTGCTCGCGCTCAGTGCGCTGGCGGGTGATGTCCATGGACGAGCGCTCATTACAAAACGGCTGAGCAAGAGGGCTTTGTCCCCCATCGTCTATAACTTACGTGGCACCGCCGCGCCCCTCGCATCGCACGAGACGGAGCCGGTGAACGAGTTCGATCGCATGGTGGTAATCCTGGAACCTGCGAAAGACGGGCCAAGAGCAGCGCCCAAGCCCCCGGTCACCGAAACGCTCGACCAGCTGGGAGCAAGGTTTGACCCGGACCTGGTTGTCGTCCCGGTCGGCTCCACGGTTGATTTCCCCAATTCGGACCCGATTTTCCATAATGTATTCTCACTTTCCAAAGCACAGCCTTTCGACCTGGGCTACTATCCTCAAGGCCAAAAGCGCGCCGTGAAGTTCAATCATCCGGGTGTAGTTCAGGTTTACTGCCACATTCACGCGAATATGTATGCCGCCATCGTGGTGACCGACAGCCCGTGGTATCAGAGGCCCTCACCCGACGGGAGTTTCTCGTTTTCGAACGTGCCGGCCGGCAATTACCGGCTTACCGCCTGGCACAACATCGCGGGCCTTCACAGAGTAAAGGTCGCGGTTCCCGAAACCGGCGGCGTGGACGTGACCATCCGCGTACCGGTAGACACGGAGCAGTAGCCGTGCTTTCCCGGACGTCTCTTACCACGCGGGCGTTTCTGTTCTCGTTTCTGCCGGTTTGCGCGGTGCTGTCGGTGAGCTTCGCGGCGTTGAACACCCTGGTGCAACAGCATGTGAAGGATGGCCTGCGCGACTCTTTGCAGAAATCGGAACAATTGCTGGATCGCGCCAATGCAGACTATGCGCGGCGGCTCGGCCAGTTCGTACCGGTGCTGGCCGATAGCGCGGGGTTGAAAGCGGCCATCAATCTCACGCATGAGGCGGCTTCCACGCCACAGATGGCGCAGGAGGTCCAGCGGACTATTGAGGCGCAACTGCGCGAGATGCACGGTCTGGTGGGCTATGACCTTCTGGCTGTGACGGATTGGAAGGGACGAACGCTGGCCGCCGTGGATTTCGGCGCCCGGCAAGCAAGCCCGCGCGCGGAGCTTCCCCATATCCCCTCCCAGACATCATTGATGCAAATCGACGGCGAGCTCTATGACCTGACTTCGACGCCGATTGTCATCGATGGCGAGCAGATTGGCGACCTGAAACTCGGCGCCCGGTTCGATCTGAGCCTGTATCATTTGGGCGGCGAGACGGTCTTGCTGCAGAATGGGCACGTTATCGAGGCCAGCTCACCCCGCGGCACCTGGGCATCGCTCGAAAAGGACCTGCGTTCCGTATGCCGGGAACCTCTGGCGGAATGCGAGCTCCATCGCGACGGTCAGACGCTTTTGGTGCTGCCGGTTCAGGACGCGCGCCTTGGCCCCGGGTTTGAACTAGTGGTACTGCGGTCGCTCGACGACGCAGTGCGCAATTTCACCGCCGGTTGGGTGAGCATCCTGGTAAAAGTAGGAGTTTGCGGCGTGCTGCTGGCGCTTCTGTTCACGCTGACAACGTCGAGGTCGGTCAGCAAGCCGCTGCGCGAACTGGCCGCGCAGTTGCAACGCGGTGAGCGCGACGGCCAATTTCCAGAACGTATCGGCGCGGGGCAAGGGGCGGGGGAGCTGCACGTTCTTGCGGAGTCGTTCAATCGCGTGGCGGCCGCGGAACGACAAACGCGCGCGGAGCTGGAGCAGGCCAAAGTGGCGGCGGAATCGGCCAACCGAGCCAAGAGCGAGTTTCTCGCCAACATGAGCCATGAACTGCGGACGCCCATGAACGGCGTTATCGGACTGACCGAACTGTTGCTGGAGACGCCGCTGGACGAAGAGCAGATCGACTTCGCCTCCACGGTGCGCGACTCTGCCAATTCGCTGCTCGCGATCATCAACGACATCCTGGATTTCTCGCGGCTGGACGAGGGCAAGATGACGCTGAGTGTGGTCCCGTTCAATCTGCGGGAGACGATTCTGGAAGTGAACAAACTGCTGGAGCCGCAGGCCTCCGCCAAGCGCCTGGAGATCCGGCTGGAGTACGCGGACGGCGCGCCTGTGATGCTGGCGGGCGATTCCATCCGCATTCGCCAGGTGCTGATCAACCTGATTGGTAACGCGATCAAATTCACCGAGCGCGGGGGGATCACGATAGGCGTGAAGTTCATCGAGCAAGTTGCGGGGGTGGAGACGACGGACGAAAAGGCGTCGCTGGTGCTGGCGGTGCGGGATACGGGCATCGGGATTCCGGCCGACAAGTTGGACCTGGTCTTCGAGAAATTCACTCAGGCGGATGGTTCGATGACGCGGCGCTATGGAGGTACCGGACTGGGGCTGACTATCGTGAGGCAACTGGTGGAGGCCATGGAGGGCTCCGTTCGCGTGGAAAGCCGCGTCGGTGTTGGAACGACATTCACTGTAGCACTGCGCCTGCCGCTGGCCGAGGGGGACCCATTCGCAGGAAGGCATTTAGTTGGAAAGGGGTTCGAACGATGTTAGGACGAACGTTGATGCTACCGGCGATGTTGTGCGGAGCGCTGGCTTTATCCGCACAGCCGCAGGATTTTGGCTCCCCGGATTCCAGTTCCCTGAGTTCCGGCTCTACGGCCTCCGGCTCTTCGGCTTCGGGCGCTCCGGATTCGGGCGCCGCGGATTCGGGCTCCGCCAATTCCGGCTCTTCTAATTCCGCCTTTGGTAATTCCGGTTCCCCTAATTCCAACTTCGGCTTCAGCCTTCCGGTAACTTTGAGCGGCGGCGCAATGTATACCGGCCGGCTGCAGTTCGAGAACCCGGGCAATTCTCCGGTGACGGCCGGATTCCAGGCCATGCTGTACCCGACGGTTACGCTCGGAAAGCATTGGTTTGCTTATGCCGCCGAGCAGATTCGCCTATCGCCCTACCTTTACTATGATGCCTACGATCCGGATCATGAATGGTACATCCAAACCATACAAGCCTTCCTGGGGTACCAGATTCGGGGGGAGAAAGCGACGGTGGTGTTCAAAGCAGGGCGTCTTGTGTCTGCGTTTGGTGCGTTTCCGCTGCGCTATGACGACGCCGACAACGTGGTCCTCGATCAGCCGCTGAGCTATATCCAAACCCTGGCGCTGCGCAACGATCAGCTTCCTTGTGGAGTAGCGGGCCTGCTCCAGCAACACATCGGCTATGTCTCCAGCCTCTGTGGGGGACAGCCGGGTGGGGGATTGGGATTGACGCCAGTAACTCTGTACGGATTGCCCGGCATCCAGGCGGAAGTTTCCAGCCATCGGCTGGATGGGCGCATTCAGGTGACCAGCGGGTCTCCATCCACTCCGCTGAGTTTGAGCCATACGCCGGAGTACGCGCAGTGGGTGCTGGGCGGTGGCTACACCATCCGGCAGGGATTACGCGTTGGCATTTCGGGATTCCGTGGACCCTATCTGGCTCCCGAACTCACACCGCTGCTGCCCATCGGATCGTCGGTGCGCAGCTTTCCGGCCAGCGGCCTGGGTCTGGAGGTCCAGTGGGCGCGTGGACATTGGAGCGCGAGCGGCGAATGGCAGCGTTTCCAGTATGACTTGCCGGGCTTCACTCAGGCGCCCTCGGTGATCTCTACCTACGGCGAGGCAAAGCGGATGCTGACGCCGCGACTTTACCTGGCGGGACGCGTGGGCTGGCTCAAGCCGGGCGGCGCAGCGGATGCGAGCGGGGTATCCACCAATCAATTTTCACCCTGGGTTGCTTCGTACGAGCTGGGCGGCGGATGGTGGCTCAACCGGCATCAGTTGCTCAAGGCGAGCTACGAGTGGCTGAGGATCGAGCATCTGGCGGGGACGAAGACCGATGTTCTGGGAGTCCAGTTCGTCACCACGTTCCATGCCCTGGACCAGGCGTTTCACTAAAGCGGGATTAGGCTACAGCTCCCGCTTTCCGCGACAAATCCACTTTTCCGCGGATGAATCCGCCGTCCTCGATCACGATGCCGCGGGCGTGAATATCGCCCACAAAATGGGCGCCATTGCGGATGTAGATCTTGTCGGCGCCTTCGACATTTCCTTGCAGCGACCCAAGGACATCAATCTCTTTGGCCTTGACGCTGGCGCGCACTTTTCCGTTGGGCGCAATAGTGAGAAGATGGCCGGCCACGTCGATGGTCCCCTCAACTTCACCCTCGATGATGAGAGGCTCGTGACTGCGAATTTCCCCTGTGACTGTTACGTCCTTGCCAAGAACGGCCTGGGACGCTGATGTTTCGGTTTGGAATGAAGCGGCAGCCGCCATGTTGCTCCTGCTTTCTGGGCTTGGGGGTTTGGACCCGACTAAATGCCCGTCACTGTGACCAACCCTCGGGCTTGATCAACCTTCGGATCTGACCAACCCTTGCGGGTGACTATCCCGCGTTGGGTTGACTTTGATTATCATCCGGGCGCAGCGCCTGGTACATCTTGACCAGGGCTCCTTCGTCCACGCCTATCGCCCGGGCATATTGCCGGATATAGCTGATGTTGTAAATTCCGCCCGGCAAAACATCAAAGTTAGCATCTTCGATGGCCTTGAGTGTTGTGACCTTGAGCTTGGTGTTGCGCGCAATCTCTTCCAGACTGATCCCGCTGGTCTGGCGGATGGACGCAACGCTCCAGCTATTCAGAGGCAATGTTGCCATGCCTGCTCCTGTGATCTCTATCGGCGCGCGTAGTAGGATGCTACAGGGCTAGTTGGCGATAAGACAAAAAAATCTAGTGTTTTCGCCTCAGATCTGGCGCCTCATGGGGCTTTTGGGAGTTCCGGCGCCAACGCACCGTGACTGCTGGCCCATGCCAGGAACCCTTCGGGCGCTGTAATGCCCGCAATATCCTGTTGGAGGGATCTGCTCCGGTGAAGTCTGCGAAGTTTGTCCCGGCCAGTGTGGCAAAATCCAGGCCGGCGGAGTGGGTGGCGACGAACACGGCATGAGTGCGCGCGCCACGTGAATGCGGAGGGATTGCGGTCGGGACGACAGGCTCCGGGTATTACACTACCGAGTAGGGACGGGGAGAGAGTGAATCGGAAAGTAGCGACGCGGAGAGCTTGGCTGATCGGGCTGGGGGGCCTGGCGGCTTTCGCTGCCTTCAGCGGCGTGCATTTCTGGAAGGTGCGGAAGCCCCCGAGTCCCGCGGCTGCGAAGCTTCCCGCGAGCGCCCGAGTGCTGTTGCAGCCTTATCGCAAGGATAGTGTGGAACTGGCGCTGGCCGCCAATGGTGAGCTTCAGTACCGGATCGCGATGCAGGCCGGCGCGGCGCTGGTCTATTCCTGGACGGCCAGCCGGCGAACGGTGTCCTATCAGTTCGCGGATCAAAAGCCGGGGAAAGCCGGTGAAGCGCACGGGGCATTTGTCGCTCAATCCTCCGGATGGTACCGCTGGCGCTGGAATAACCCAACAGGCGATGCGATTACGATTCGTTTGAAGTTGGGCGGCTACTACGAACCGGCGGTTATGCCGTCCGTCGGCATGCCGTATGATAGATAACGATGGTGGTCGAGCTGGAAGCGAACCAAACGCAGGTCCAGCGAATCATCCAGAGCAAAGCACTCCGTACGTCGGAAGTGCACCGCAACCTTTTGCAGTATCTAGCTGAGAAGTCGCTCGCGGGAACGGCCGACAGCCTGAAGGAATATACGGTGGGCCTGGATGTTTTCGCCAAACCTGCCTCGTATGATCCTCGCCAGGAATCCGTGGTGCGGATGCATGTCGCGCGATTGCGGCAAAAGCTGGCGGAATACTATCGCACCGAGGGTGCGGACGATCCGGTGATTGTCGATGTTCCGAAGGGCGGCTTCAGAGTTACCTTTGAGACGCGCGAGATGGTAGCCGATGCCGTTGCGCCTCCGCTGACGGAGGCACTCCCAAGCCCAGAGCGAAGTCATCGTAAGGAAATCATCCTGAGCGCCTCTCTGGCGGTGGCCTTGGTGTGCGCCTTGGCCTTAGCTGCTGCGTTCTGGCGCGAGAAAACGGCACTTGTGGCTCAGTCGATTGCGGCTAGCGATCTGGCGCCCGCGTTGCAGCAACTTTGGGGGCCGCTGCTCGCGAGCAACCGCCCTCTGATGATTTGCCTGGCCGCGTCGACCGGGCCGTCCGGAGTGGGAACGACAGCAGCGGGAACCACTGCCGCGGGAACCGCTGACGGAGCATTTCTGCTGGGGCAATTCCTGGCTCACCGCAAGGACAACGTCCTGCTCACTCGCAGCGAGCAGCTGGCGATACCGGAAGTCCTGATGGACAACGTCATCTTTCTCGGACCGGTTTCGGGCGATCGTCAGATCCAAGGGCTTTTTAAGGGACGGCCCCTGATGCTGGAGCCCGGCGGAATCCGCAACATCAGTCCGCGGCCGGGCGAGCCTGATTTCATCCCGGATGAGCCCGCGGGGCCCAAAGGCGGTGACGAAACGCATGCGCTCATCAGCCACATACCGGGACTTTACGGCAACGGCGACATTTTGTATTTATCGGGCAATCAAATTTCGAGTACCATGGCGGCGGTCCGGGCCCTCACCGACCCGACGCTGGCACGGGCGCTGGTGGCCAAGCTGAAATCGCCGGATGGCACGGTGCCACGCTTTTATCAGATGGTGTTACGCGTTCAGTCCATGGACAGCATGCCGATTGAAATCTCTTACATGTTCCATCGCGACCTGACGCCACGCAGCCCTGCCCGTATTTCCAAGCCCTAGGTTTCTTCGAGCAATCGGTTGATCTCAGGATCGATCCGCAGCGTGTCCAGGAAATGACCAGCCGTGGCGCGGAGGGTTTGTGGCGGCGTGCGCTCAGCAACCGTCGCGGCCAGCGCTTGCCGTATGGCCGGAAGATCTCCTCAACCAGTCAGGATCGTGAGCGGTGCGAACGTCGGGACGTATTCTCCCCGGCTACCGCGGTCCTCCAACTTGAATAGCAGCCGGGTAGCGTCCTCGCGACGCCCGGCGCGCCCGAGTTTCGTGTCGGTGGCGCGATAGACTTCACCCATCCCACCCGCGCCGGTCTGGACGATTTGTGGCGTACGCACTCGTGCGTGCCGCGTCGCCACTCATGGCGACGCCTGGATCTTTAATTTGTGTTCACGCGAGTGTGAACACGGCACGCACGAGTGCGTGCGCCACAAAGTCCTTCATAATACCCGATCATAATTAGTCGCTTTTTACACGGCCAAAGAACCTGATCCGCACAACGAAGTGACGGCCTTCGTCGCCCAGGAATTGCAAGAATTGCGGATCGCCCGTCACGTTATTTACCGCGGTAGGATTGGCCTGATTGGTGACATTATCCATCCCGCCGCGGAGCGCAAACCGATAACCATGGAACGTGATCATGCGCTCGATGGCTATGTTCAGGTCGAAATTCAACGGGTAGCGATAGGAGTCCACAGCGCCTACGATGAGCCCGTTCGCCTGCCTGGCGGAGAAAGGAAATCCAGTGCGCAGATCACCCAGCGCCGATATCGCCCAGTTCTTCCATGGCAAAGGCAGGTAGCCCCACGCCAAGACGCGGTTGGGTGCATCCCAGGGCATCGGCACAAGATTTGGGAGCACCTGCAGCGGCTGCACCGTGTTGGGATCGAGTACGGCGTTCGATAGCGCTCGCGAGCGGGTATAAGACGCCATCCACTCATATTGCCCCGACAAAGTTTGGCGGATCGATATGGCGATCGAGTCATAATCGTCGCGGCGAAGATTCGTAAGCTGGTAGATTCCAGCAGCGTCCGCGTTGGGCAACGGCAGCAGCGACGGTGGCGCATCCGGAGCGAGTGTATTGATGAAAGCGAACCCATCGGTCCCGCGCCGCCGCAGATACTTGGCCGTCACATATACGTGCGCGGAGAGTTGATGATCCACATCCAGCGTCCAATTGGTGGCGCGAGGTAGAACCAGGCCGGAATTGGGAACGGTGAAGGTGGTAGGCGTAGGAGGGCCGGCCGGCGCGCCCTCGGCGTTGTATTGCGTGGTGACGGCGGTCTGATCCAGCGGACTGCCCAGCAAACCCATCGTGACCGCGTCGTGCGTGATGGAATATCCTCCCGCGATTCTGGTGCGGGCCGAGGCAGACGGAGACCAGGAGAAAGCCAGACGCGGAGACCATGCAACGTCGGTTAGCTTTTGATCCCAATCCTGGCGAAGGCCCAGGGTGAACTGAAGCTGTTTAGACGCGCGCCACGTATCCAGAAGGAAGGCTGACGCTTCGGTATCGCCGACACGGAAACTGGCGGGCACGGGAAACAGCGTCTCCGAAATCAGAAGGCCGGAAAGCCCCAAGACTTCGTAGCCGGTGCGGTGGAAATCGGCGTGATAATGCAACCAATCGGCGTCAGCGCCCACCTCCAGCTGATGGGAACCTGCAAAATGAAACTTTGGCAAGTAGGCGTGAATCAAGCCTTGATCGCGCGCAGCCGCCTGGGTAGAGTGTAAAAAATAATTGCCGCTGTTGCCCGCAGGCGCCAGGATATACAGGTTCTGGCCTTGGGGCGTCTGCGTGTCGGAGAAATAGTTGCGAGCGTAGCCGAATTCCACTAGGACGCCATGGCCAAAGTACTGCTGGTCCTTGATGCTGCCGAAATATTCGCGGGTGTCCACGGTGGATGTAGTCGATATTGGATTGAGCGGGCCCAGTCCGATGCGGCTTTGGTTATTTACGTTCACCAGAAAATCGGCGAAGAGAATATTGGACGGAGTGAGATTCACCTGAGTGTGCAGCAGGTTGCTCCCGGCCCAGCCCCTGCGAGTGTTTTGACCCTTCGGAAGCCCGGTCACCACGGTTTCGTTATATTCCGAATCGAAGGTGTCGGAGTACCAGGCCTTTCCGCGAACAATTGGTCCCGAGACCCCCAGCCGCGGATACCAGTTTCCAAGGTGCAGACCTTGCTGGAGACTAAGCCCGGGTAGGAAGTCAGTGGCCGTGTAATGAAACGCATCGGTTCCATTCTCTGCGCTGATGCCCAGCACGCCGGCCGATCCTTTTCCGAACTCCGGTGAAGATCGGCCGGAAGAGAGGTCGACGGAGCGGATGCCTTCCACCGCAAGAAGTGTCTGAAACTGGCCGGAGATCGGATTGGTGATGTTAAAACCATTCAGGAGATAGAGGACTTGGTTTTCCGACGAACCATTCACATGCAGCATGCCGGTGTTCTCCTGGATCACTCCCGGTATGAGCGTGAGCGAGTTCAGGAGGTTGTGGCTGTTCGCGAACGGCATATCGTTCAGTTCCGTGCCGGAAAGGTGTTCCTGGCTTTGCGTCTGGGCCACGTCGACGGGTGAGGTTTCCGCGTTGACGTTCTCGGACTGAAAAACCTCGCGCACGGTATTGATCGCGAACGTCAAATCCTCGGTGCCTGCGACGTGCACCGGGCGGTCCTTCAGCGCGTAGAAACCTTCCCGCTCCACGCTGACGAGAAAGTCGCCGGGTTCGGGGAGGGTGAGTGTAAAGGCGCCCGTTGGATCTGTTTGGGTTTCTCGGGAGTTCGCGGGAGCGGCGATCGTCAAAACGGCAGCGGGACGCACACTGACGCGAGCGTCGCGAACGGGGGCGTCATTCTGATCCACCACCCGGCCGCGCAAAGTGACGCCGGCAGCCCAGAGCGGTGGATTGATCAGGACCCAAACCGCGAGGAAGCCCAGGAAGCTTGCTGGGTGCAGTTTCTCCCAACCGAAAAATCCATGGACGCGCAGAGGAACTCCAACTCAATAAAGATAGAACCTAGTGTAGTACGGGACAAATATGGCCACTGGGCCATGGCTGCGGTAAATGCGGCTTCAGCTGAAAGAGTCTGTGTGGGAACCGCATAGACCGCTCCCTCTGGTCGCGGTTTACGCCGTGATTTTACTGGACCGTCGATACTGAGAAGCCGTGACCAAAGGGAGCGGTTGATCGTAGTGTACCTTCCGGCGCGGGGATAGGCACTTGCGCGCCCGCCATCTGATATGCTCGGAACTTCGATGACCACGGAACTGCCCGAGTTGGATTTTCAGCGCTTCTGGCGCAGGCTGCAGCAATTGGGCTTGAACGCTTATGAGGCGCGATCTTACCTGGTTTTGATCGGGCATCCGCGCTTCAAGGCCATCGAATTGGCGGCTCGCGCGCACGTGCCCCGCCAGAAGATTTATGAGGTCCTGGACAGCCTGGTGGAGAAGGGCTTCGCGCAAGTGGTCCAGGAGAAGACCAAACTCTTTTCGGCCGTGGAGCCCAGCCTGGCGGTTCCAAGTTATCTGGCCAGGCGCTCGCAGATGCTGCAGCGCGAACTAACCGACCAGACGCGCATGGCGGATAGCCTGGTGGTGGATCTGGCGGCGTCCTACTCAGAAGGGCAGGGTGGGCGGGGCACGCTGGAGTATTTGCGGATCGTGAGCGATCCCGAGCAGATCGCGCAGCAATACCGGCGGATGCTTTCCGACGTGCGGCATGAGTATCTGGAGTTTTCCCGGCCTCCCTACGCGGTGGATCCGCTGGACGAACAACTGGTGAAGCAGGCGCGCCTGCGCGGGGTAACGTGCCGGCTACTGATTGAAGCGGGTACGCTCGACCTGCCTCATCGGCAGCGCCTGGAGGAGTATGCGTCGTCAGGCGTCGAGGTGGCGCAGACCGATTCACTGCCCATGAAACTGGCTGTGTTTGACGGCGCGCGCGGATTGCTGGCGCTGCTGGATCCCGTGATCACACGGCCGACCTGGACTGCCATCGTGTTCGAGCACGCCGGCATGGGCGAAGCGATGAAGGGGCTTTTCGAGAATTACTGGCGGCGGAGATTGAACCGGACGGTGATTGAGTTCGCGCCCAAGCAGGTGGTGGGGGAAGGGTAGAAGACCACTTGCTTACGCGCGTGGCTCACAATAAAGCGACGTTACTGAGCCGCGACCGTGAGGGAGCGGTCCCCTAGGCCGGAGCCACGGGTTCGCGGCGGCAACGCACCTCGCGCACGGCGTAGATGCGGCGGCCCTGGCTTTCGAAGTACGTGCGCATGAGCACTTCGCCCAGCAGGCCGGTGCTGAACATCATCAACCCGCCCAGCAGCAGCAGCGCCCCCAGGATCACCAGCGGGCCGTGGTTCACCATGATGGCCTGACCCCACAGTTTCGGTATCGACACCACGCCCAGGATGACGAATCCGGCTGCGAATGCAGCCAACCCAAGCCGGCCAAAAAAGTGCATGGGCCGGGTAAAGTATTTCAGCAAAAACTTGATGGTCAGGATGTCGAACATCACGTTGAACGTCCGGCCCAGGCCGTAGTGCGAATCGCCCGAGATACGCGGTGTGTTGCGGATCGGAACTTCGGCGATGCGCGCGCCGTAGAAACTGGCGAGCGCTGGAATGAAGCGATGCAGCTCGCCGTAGAGATTGATGTCCTTGAGCACTTCCGCGCGGTAAGCCTTGAACGTGGTCCCGAAATCGCGCAGTGCAACTCCCGACGATTTCGCCATCAACCAATTCGCGACGCGTGAGGGAAATTTGCGAGTGAGCGCGTTGTCGACACGTTCCTTGCGCCAGCCGCTCGCGATGTCGTAGCCTTCGTCGATTTTGGCGAGCAACGCTGGGATGTCCTCCGGCGCGTGCTGCAGGTCGCCATCAAGCGAAATGATCACGTTTCCCTGCGCTTCGTCGAAACCGGCGGAAAGAGCGGCGGTCTGTCCGAAATTCCGGCGCAGGCGGATCACTTTCAGACGGCCGTCGGTTTCCACAAGATTAGCAAGCAGGTCGAAGCTGCGGTCCGTTGACGCGTCGTCCACCGCGATAATCTCGTAGGGCTTTTGAATCGACTCCAACACTGCTGTCAGCCGATCATAGAGGGGCAGTATGGACGGTTCCTCGTTGTGAATGGGGATGACGATGGACAACATGGGCGTAAAATACTATCTTAACCTACGGGTACAATAGTCCGGAGGTCCTAAGTGAAGCGCGTTACCGGCATCGGCGGCATTTTTATTAAGGCGGAGCATCCGGGAAGGCTGTACGAGTGGTACGAAAAACACCTGGGAATCGTAAGTGGTCCAAACGGCCAGGGTGCCATGTTGCATTGGCGCGAAGATGAAAATCCAGAACGCCGCGGCATGACTGTGTGGGCGCTGTTTGAAAAGAACAGCAAGTATTTCGAACCCAGCCCCGCGCCGTTCATGCTGAACTATCGCGTGGACGATCTGGACGCGCTGCTCGAGGCGCTGAGGGCGGAGGGCGTGGAGATCGATCCAAAGCGCGAAGATCATGAGTATGGCCGGTTTGCCTGGATCACCGATCCCGAGGGCAACAAAATCGAGCTGTGGGAGCCGCCGAAAGAGTGAGCCGGCCATGCCGTAGCGCCCCGAAGAAGCCCGCGGCTGAAAACTGGTACCCTGTAAGAGGCGAGCTAATTGCAAATACCTGAGGAGAGTTCCGTTGGCTGAAGTTCAACTACACGAGGGCGAGAGCCTGGAGAGCGCGCTCAAGCGCTTTAAGCGAAAGGTCCTTCAAGAGGACATCGTCAAGGATATCAAACGGCACGCTTTCTATTTGAAGCCGGGCCAGAAGAAGCGGGTCAAGCAAGCGCTGGCTCGCAAACGCGCTCGCAAGAAGCGCACGAGAGACAGCGAGCCCGATCGTAATCCGTCCTAACTCCGCCTACAACCCGACCGGCGCCGGCGTCCCCCTTGGAGCTGGTTTGGCGGGATGGGCTATTCAGATACACGAAGTCGTTGCCGTAACGTCAAGCGCTGCATGGCACTTGAACCGGCGCTCTTGAAGCCCTCAATAATACTCGGCCCGGAATTCCAGCAGGCGGCTAAGGTCCGCACTGAGGATCTCTCTGTCGTAGGGCATCAGGCGGTTGTCATTCAAAACCATCTGAACGGCCGACGTGGTATTTTCGAACTCGCGGCTGTCGTACTTGCCCTTGTCCCAGTTCTGTTCCAGGGTTCTCAGCTCGTTGTGGGCGATATCGAATCGGGGGCTGTCCCCGAGATAGTTGGGAAAAGCACCGGTCTGAGCTCGATCAAGGTCGTTTCGGATCTTGTCAAACATCGAGTGCGTGTTCTGATACTCATCTTGGCTATATAAGGGGTTGGGAATTTGCTGTGGCGTGGTTTGGGCTGCCGCAGCCAGAGCGAATAGCAGCAAGCTTGAACCCAGCACTCCGCGAAGTAAAATGCACCTCATATTCACCTCCCTGTAGGATTGGATGCTCTCTAATTCGCGCGAGATGCCGATGGCTGGCTGATCCCGGGAATGTCACCGTTTCTCGAATATGCGCGCATTTGTAACTTTTAGCGCTGCAATCGATATAACCTGCCCGCGCTTGGCATCGCGACACGCGCTTGGCATCACGACACCTTGCATCTCTACATATGAGCGCTTTACATGTATATTAAAGGAAAGGCATTAATAAAATAGACTTACCATTACTGATGGGAAGTACCGTCACTTTAGTTCTATAACTCCTTGGAGTACGCGTCTGATATCGTTGAACGCGAATTCGTCGCAATTCACGGACCGCGCCCTATTGCGGGGCTCCGGAACCAACAAACTCAAGGAGAATTAACATGAAGAAGCTCACAATGTCACTCTGGCTCGCACTCGCCGCCGCCGGAATCTTCGCCATTCAAGCCGTGCCGTCGTCCCGTCCCACGGCAGGGGTTATTCCTTTTCCAACGTGCCCGCCGTCTTGCCCGCTGAAGTAGATTGCAATACGCGCGGCGGGGTAGAGCACCTCGCCGCGTCCCCAATACCCTTCACACGAGTGTGAACGCCGCAAGCACAAGGAGTGCGTGCGCCACGATGCATTGGATCTGGTTCAGTCCGTGCTGAGAGCCTGCGGCCGAAATACACCAAACCACGCGAGCCAGCAGAGGGTGATGGCCGCGACAAAATAGCCGTTCACCAGGTCCGCAATCAGCCAGCCTGTGTCGATGAGAAAAGCGGAGATCGCATAAATCGCGAAATAAGCCGCCAGCACCCCTTCGTGCCGCAACACGCTACTCAACTTCACATTACCGACTACGACAAAAAAGAGCACGGCGGAAAGAACCAAAAAGATGGCCAGGACACTCGATATATATCGGGTGGCCGTGATTCCGAAGTGCATCACGACGATTAATCGAGAGCCTCCCGGATGAGCGAACTCCGATCTTAATGGAATGGCCGCGGCGGTGAGAGCCGTTAGAAGGCCGAACAGTAACAGAGGCCGCGTTTGCCGCACCACTTCGCGTTGGTCCTTCCACATCTTGGTGTGGACCTCCAGTGCAACGGCGATCTGTAGTATCAGCCAGAAAGGCTCAGACCACAACCAGTAATAAGTGTAGGCAAGGGGAAGTCGCGGGCCTACCGCTCCTCGCATAAAGTAAAAGGCAGCCAGAGCTCGCGCAACTGTACACCCAAGGCAAACGGTGAATATAGGATAGCTCTTGGCGAGTTTGGTCCAGATCAGGTGAAAACAAAACAAAAGCTCGACAGCTATCGAGC
Source organism: Bryobacterales bacterium (assembly GCA_963747945.1). Classification (GTDB taxonomy): domain Bacteria; phylum Acidobacteriota; class Terriglobia; order Bryobacterales; family Bryobacteraceae; genus Palsa-89. Next base: position 215,508 of record CAVVHB010000013.1, on the reverse strand, counting down.
CGTACCACAGCAGGTTCGTCGTGTCGAGCATGGTTGCGTTTGTCAGCGCTGCCGATACGAGGCCGTTCCGGGGACGCTCGTCTTGACCGCTTTTCAGTATGTCGCCCACAACGAAGACGGGCGAGCCTCTAGCAAGGCAGGCCCCGCGCTGCTGTGAGTTACGTTAGTTTGTTTTCTTCTTGGGTGGTGCACCTTTCTTGGAATAATCCGTCTGGAGGGTGGCGCCGATCATCTGCAGCATTCCCTTGGCAGCATCCGCGAATTGACCCGTCGGTTCAAGCTGAAGATACTTTTCCAGGGCATCCTTCATGCCATCCGGCGCAACCACTTTTCCGTCCCCTCCGGTGGTCAGTTTCGCCGAAAGAGCAGTGGCATATTGAAATTGGGCGTCGGCATAGTCAGGATTCACCTCGATCGACTTCTTGAACGCCACCTCCGCGGCCGCCGGCTGCCCGTTGTTCACGTACAGCGCGCCCAGATTGTAGTAGTAGCGGCCGGCGTTCGGGGGGTCCAGTTGCGCCGCTTTGGTCAACTCCGCCTGCGCTTCGTCAAACTTCTTGGCCTTGGCCAGAGTGAGCGCATAATTGTTGTGATAGGCGGGACTATCGGGCTTCAGCTCAATGGCTTTGGCGTAGGACTCCAGCGCCTTGCCGTACAAAGCCTGCTGATCGGCGCCGGTCTTGGTGGCGGCTTCCCCCACGTAGGCGTCCGCCAGGTTGGCCCAGATCACGGGCTGCTTAGCGTCCAATTCGGTACCCTTTTGCAGGGCATCGACGGCGGCCTCATAATTCTTGGCGGCCAGCGCGTCCTTTCCAGCGTTGAAGGTGTCGTTCAGAGCCTTGTTCTTGGCGATGATTTCCGCGTTCTCTTTGGCCTGTTTCTCGAGCGACTCCTTCTGTTCCTTACTCATCCCGCGCTCTTGTTCCGGGGTGGCGTTGCCGGCGGCGACGGCCGCTGTTGTGGCCTGCTGCTGCTGGGCGCTCTGCTTCAGATCGAACGATATGTTCACCGGATCGCCCAATTGGGTCCTCACGCCGGCGGTTTGATCGCGCTTTTGATCGTCAACGAAGACACTCACGGTGTAGGTGCCTGGGAACGGAAGGCCGTTGTAGATGTAGTGACCTTTTTTGTCGGTCTTGGCGCCCTTGTAGGTGCCCTTCATGTCCTGGCGCTCGATAAGAATGACAGCCCCCTTGAGCGGTTGGCCGTCCGGACCCTTGACGTCGCCCTCGATCGCCGCGATCTGCGCCCATGCGGCGCCGGCGAAGAGCATGAAACAGAATCCACCTAATATGTACCCGCGGGACTTAGCGAGCATATGTTTTCCCTCCCAGAAGTTAAACTTTCACTCTCAGCATACTACTTTGCATATCTGTAAGGATACGCACTTTTAACAGTGTATCCAAGTTTCCGGCTGAAGCATCCAACCGGTGGTATCGCTCATCCAAAACTGGAACTGAGGGGTGCCAAATTGAGTTACCCGCGGGTTATAATGAGGCCAACTCGGGGATTTATCAGCATGCGTGTCTTCATCCTATGTTCGCTAGCGGCAGTCGGGTTGTTCGGCGCGGCCGGTTTGTTTGGCCAGGATGATCCCTCGCTTGCAGGGCCAGACCTGTTGTCGAAAGCCGAAGACCTTTATCGTCGCACAGACTACCAGGCTTCGCTGACGCTGCTTCACGGAAGTGGTCAGTCCAGTGCGGTAGCGTACTGTTTGATCGGCAGAGATCACTTTATGCTGGGCGATTACAAGAAGGCCTCCGAGGCGTTCGAGCGGGCTTTTGCGCTGGAACCCGCCAAATGGGACTACGCGCGGTGGTTGGGCCGCAGCTACGGACGTCGTGCCGAAACGGCCTTGCCCTTGTTAGCCCCAAAATACGCCGCAAAAGCCCGCGCCTACTTCGAGACAGCTGTCGCCCTGGCTCCTCAGAACGAGGAAGCGCTGAGGAATCTGTTCGATTACTACCTGGAGGCTCCGGGGTTTCTAGGGGGCGGTTACGACAAAGCGGAACAGATTGCGAAACGGATCGCCGAGCGCAATCCCGCCGATGGGCAGCTCGCGGATGCGGAGCTGGCGGATAGACGAAAGCAGTTCGACACCGTCGAAGAACAGCTTCGCCATGCCATCGAGTTGGCGCCACGCCAGGTGGCCCGCGTGTTGGATCTGGCACGGAATCTCGCCAGGCAGGGCCGGATCGCGGAAAGTGAAGCTGCCTTCGACCAAGCCGAACGCCTGGCGCCGAACTCGCCCGAGGTCCGTTTTGCTCGCGCGCGAACGTACATCGAACAGAAGCGCAACCTGGATCAAGCCAAGGCTCTGCTGAACCAATATCTCCAAAGCAATGTGACGCCAGACAATCCTTGGCGCCAACAAGCCGAGAAACTGCTCACCGAGGAACTCCTCAAGGAAGCCTCCGGCGGCTGATGTATTTCGGAGAAGCGCTCCGGTTCAGCCTGCAGGCCCTGCGCGCCAACAAATTCCGCAGTTTTCTCACGGCTCTGGGGCTGGTGATCGGCAACGCGTCGGTGATTCTGGTCGTGACCATTTCGATCACCAGCCGCGACTATATCCTGGACCTGATCCGCGGCGTTGGATCCAACCTGATTTACGCGCAATACTCGGCCGGCACCAACAGCTCCACCAAGGTGGATGCCGACTTCATCAAAATGGCCGATGTGGAAGCCGTTCGGCAGCAATTCGGCTCGCGCATCGTTGCGGCCACCGGCGTGATGTCCAACTCCGGCCGGTTGCTGATCAACGGAAAGGAACAGGACGTATCGGTGATTGGCGCCGATGAGCATTATCCCGAGGTGCGGAACATGGTGCTCCTCTCCGGACACTTTATCAACCTCACCGACGTGCAGGATCGCGAGCATGTGGTGATGCTCACCGAAAAGCTGGCTGCCCGCCTGTACGGCGACGTGCAAAACGCCGTGGGCCAGGTGATCAAGTTGTACGGGTTGCAGTTCACGGTGGTGGGCACGTTTAAGGAGCGGACGACGACATTCGGGGTCTCGGAAATCACCAACGAAACGGTGTTGATGCCCATCACGGTGATGAAGCTTTTTGTTCCCGTGGAGCGCATCGACCCGATGTACGTCCAGGCGCGGCTGGCCACCGACGTCCGTCCCTTGACCGCATCCATCAAACAACTGCTCGAAGCCCGCCATCGCGGCGGCGCGCGCTACGACGTGGAAAATCTGACGGCGATTCTCGAAGCGGCGCAGAACATTGCGTTCGTCATGACAATTGTGCTGATCCTGGTGTCGACCATCGCCCTGATCATTTCGGGAATCGGCATTATGAACATCATGCTGGTTACCGTGACCGAGCGGACGCGCGAGATCGGCCTGCGCATGGCGGTGGGTGCGTCGCGACACGCCGTGCTGGAACAGTTCCTCACCGAATCGGTTGTCATCAGCATGGCGGGCGGTCTTCTCGGCATTCTGGTGGGAATCTCCATCCCGTTGGGCGTGCGATTTTTCACCGACGCCATCAGCCGCGCGATTCCCTCCGTGGCTCCGTTGTCTCACGTTCCCATCTCAGTGACATCGGTGTTGGTGGCCTTCGGTGTTTCAGTGGCGGTGGGCGTCGTCTTCGGGATGTTGCCGGCCAGTCGCGCTTCGCAGCTCAATCCCACGGAGGCCTTAAGGTATGAGTGAGGCTCTGAGGGATGAGTGAGGCCTATTAGCGCGGCGTTCACACGAGCGGGAACGCGGCACGCGTGGGCGCGTGCGCCACGTCAAATACGAGTGGCGCTCCCTGGATACAGGTGGGGCTGGTAACTCACAGAGGTATCGAAGGTAGCGTTCGGTGTACCCTAACCAAGGGCGTACCCGATTCTTAGTTGTAGACCGTATAAGATTATTGAGGTTAAACTGATGGATCATGCAACCCCCAGGAGGATTGTCTGAAGACACTTGTAACGATGAGCATATGCGCCATTTTTTGTGCATATTACGCCGAAGGCCAGCAAGCTCAACCAGACGCGCAGCAGACCCAGCCTCCGGCAACCCCTCCCAGCTCCGGAACGTCGTCGTCGTCCTCATCGTCGGCGCCGAAGCCCAAAGAGGAACGCCGTTTTACCGGCGGCGTCACTTTGACGGTGCTCGGGCTCGGGCTCATCCCCGGACGCACCAGCACGGTCGATAATTCCACAGAGATCAGCACCCAGTACCAAACCAAGGGTGCATCCGAGCGAATCGGATACGGACTGACGGTTCAGGCGCGCATCACCCATCATTTCTATGTCGATATCAGCGCGCTCCTGCGGCACATCGGTTACCAGCAGACCACCACCATCTCGACTACCACCACGGAGGTCTTGAACGGTAGCAGCTACCTTTCGACAACTTTCACCAGCACGCATGAGGACACGCGCGCCCGCATGATCGAAATTCCCTTTCTGGTCCGATATTACGGAAGCGGAAAACGCCCGGGCAGTCCGCGCTGGTTTCTGGAAGCAGGCGGAGCGTGGCGATTGGCGAACGACATACGCACGTCCACCGACACCACCGACGCGTCCGACGTGAACACCTGCTGCACGTTCACGCCTACCGTGCCGGAGCATCGCTCTTCGATTGGGATGGTAGTGGGCGCTGGAATCCAGTTCGTGGATGAGTTTGGCATCCATGTAGTGCCAGAAGTCCGCTACACGCGCTGGATTGAGCCGACCTTTAACAATCTGACGACGACCACCAGCGCGAACCAGCTAGAAGGCGCGATTTCACTGACGTTCTAAGCTCACGCTCGCTCACGGTCGCGGTTCTGAACCGGGGCTTCTTACGCTCCCTCACGGTCGCGGTTCTGAAGGGCCCCTCATCTTCGCGGTTCTGAACGGCCCCTCACGGTCGCGGTTCTGAACCGGCTTAATGCTTCGCCGGCACCGGCGGTGTTCCGTAAGTATGGAAAGACTCGATGGTCTTCAGGCCCCAAGCCTGCCCCTTCTTACGCTCGGTTTCCGTCCAACGGATGGGCTTCCAGTCCGGCGCCAGGATCAGCCTCGCCCCCGCGTTCGCCACCTCTACCCGGTTTCCGCCGGGCTCATAGCAGTACAGGAAAAACGTCTGCTGGATGGCGTGCTTGTGCGGCCCGGTTTCGATATACACGCCGTTCTCAAGAAAAATATCCGCGGCGCGCAGCACATCTTCGCGGCAATCCACCGCGTAAGTGACGTGATGGAGGCGGCCCTTGGTCCCGGTGTGATCGCGCGAGTACGCAAAGTCGTAGCTCTTGTTGCTGCACGTCATCCACATAGCGGCTTCCGAGCCGTCGTCCAGCACGATCTGTTCGGTGAGCCGGAAACCGAGATATTTTTCAAAAAATAAGCGATTGGCTTCGATATCCACCGCCAGCCCGTTCCAATGGTCGATGCGGCGAACGTTGACGCCGCGGGCGGGGAAGCGCTGCGCCTGGTTCTTGAGCGCGGGCTTCAGCTCGGGCGGAGCCTGGTACCACTGGGTCTCGTAATAGAGCTCAATCTTGTGCCCATCGGGATCCTGGCAGAGGAATGCGGGCCCGTGCGCCAGATCGCCATCCGTCCATCCGATGTCGTAACTGGAGCCTTTCAGAGCCGCCACTCGCCGCTCCAGCGCCTGCGGGCTGCGCGCGCGATAAGCCACGTGGCCCAGGCCCGGCAGCTTGGACGCCGTCAGCTTCAACGAATGGCGCTCGTAATCGTCCCAGCCGCGCAGATAGACGGAGTCGCCTTCGCGCCCGCTCTCGGTCATGCCAAGGACGTTGACGAAGAACGCCAGGCTCTCTTCCGGCTTGGGAGTGAGCATTTCGAGATGGCCCAGGTGGGCCAGATCCATAATAGGTTCAGGGTTCATTTGTTCGATAGGCTCACTTCACATGATGATCTGTGATTTCCTTGTTGTTTTCCTCGCACGAATATTCCATCAGCTCCCACGTCGGCTTCAGCGTGAAGATGCGCTTGTTGGTCCACGGTTTGGTGTACGCGATCGGATCGTCCACGGTCACCTCGTAAGCTAAATGCATCGGGTCGGCACGGCTGAAGCGCTGAATCACGTGCAGTTGGTCGCTATGCGGATGGCCGATGGTATCCAGGCGCGTTTTGTCGTTGAATCCGATGCTGTCCACCACCAGGGTGTCTCCCTCCCAGTGCCCCACGGAGTTTCCCATCCAGGTTGGATCGGGCTTCTTCGGATGATCGCGGCCGTCGGTGGGAATAACCACAAAGGTGTTCCATGCTTCGAAAAGAATCGCCACTCGCGCGGGCATCTGGAAAATCTCGAGCGGCATGGGCGTGTTCATCTGCCGCGTCAATCCGGCCGGTAGGCAGTGCGCGGTGTAGTCGAATAGGCTTGGGTCGTAAGACTTGAAATTGGCTTCGCCCCAAGCCGTAAAGGGCAGCGGGCCGATGCTCTTTGGACATGTCGGAAACGTAGGGAATGTTCCATACGCCGGTCAGGTCGGGCTTACCATCCGCCAGACGCGGAATGGGAGCTTGCGGCGAGACCGCCGGCGCCACGGGCCCGGACTGCGCGAAAGCGGCCATCGATATAAGCGAAAACGCGGCTAGCGCGGCGGCTGAAATCAAACAGGGGCTGAAATGGTTTTTCACTTGGAAACCCTCCCAGGCAGGAGTGGACGGACCTGAATCACTTCGTGTTTTACTATATCACTGTGAGATCTACGCTTTTCCTTCTCTTGATTTCTTGCGGCGCTGCTTGCGGTATCAGCCGCCTATGCGCGCAAACCAACGACTCACCGCTCTTCGCACTGCCGTACAGCCCCAGTCTGGACACCTCTTCCATGGACCGGTCTGTAGATCCCTGCACGGATTTCTATCACTACGCTTGCGGAGCCTGGATCAAGAAGAATCCGATCCCGCCCGACCAGGCACGCTGGGACGTTTATTCCAAGCTCAACGAGGATAACGAGCGTTTTCTCTGGGGGATTCTGGTGGAAGCATCCAAGCCCAGCGCGAGCCGGAATCTGGTGGAAACCGAGATCGGCGACTATTTCGCCGCTTGCATGGATGAGCCTGCGGTGGAGAAGGCGGGAATCGCGCCGCTGCTGCCGGAGTTGGACGCGATCGCCGCCCTGCATTCCATTCGCGATTTACCTGGATATCTGGGGCGGCAGCATCTCGCCATGGCGGGCCCCGGCATGCTGTTCGGATTCGGATCGAATCAGGATTTCGAGAATTCCAGCCGCGTGATCGCGTTTGCCGACGCGGGCGGGTTGGGACTTCCGGACCGCGATTACTACACCAAGACAGACGCCAAATCCCAAGAGACTCGCCAGAAGTACCTGGAACATGTGCAGCACATGTTCGAATTGCTGGGCGATGCTCCGGCCACGGCGAAGGCTCACGCGCAAACCGTGATGGATATCGAAACGGCGCTGGCCAAGGCGTCGCTCACTCGCGTGGAAAAGCGCGATCCCTATAAGCTGTTCCATAAGATGACACCCGTGCAAATGCAGGCGCTGACGCCATCGTTCCGCTGGGCAGACTACTTCAAAACCAGCCAGGCGCCGGACACTTCCGTGATCAACGTCAGCGAGCCGGGGTTTTTTAAGGAGGTTGAAACACTCCTGAAATCCTATAAAATCGACGATTGGAAGACGTACCTTCGCTGGCATCTGGTCCACTCCAAAGCTTCGCTTTTATCGGCCGCCTTCGACAACGCGAATTTCGATTTCTATAGCAAATATCTGCGCGGACTGGAACAGATGCCGCCGCGCTGGAAACGCTGCGTACGGCGTGTGGATGGCGATATCGGCGAGGCTCTGGGACAAGAGTTTGTGGCCAAGACGTTCGCGCCTTCCACCAAACAAAGCGCTCTCAAGATGACCAAAGAAGTGGAAGCGTCCATGGAGAGCGAGATCAAACAATTGCCGTGGATGGGAGAGGAGACCAAGCAGCGGGCGCTCGAAAAACTGCACGGGATTGTCAACAAGATCGGATATCCGGACAAATGGCGCGATTACAGCTCCATTCAGATCGCGCGGGGCGACTATTTCGGCAACGTGGAGCACGCCACGGTGTTCGAGTCCAAGCGCGAGCTGGCGAAAATTGGAAAGCCCGTGGATCGAACAGAGTGGGGAATGACGCCGCCAACCGTGAACGCCTACTACGATCCGCAAATGAACGACATCAATTTTCCGGCCGGCGTGCTGCAGCCGCCGCTGTTCGATCCGAAGATGGACGATGCGCCAAATTACGGCGACACGGGCGCAACTATCGGCCATGAGCTGACGCACGGGTTCGATGACGAGGGCCGCCAGTTCGATGCCAAGGGCGATTTGAAAGATTGGTGGACCAAGAGCGATGCCGAAGAGTTCAAGGAGCGCTCCAGTTGTGTGTCCGACCAATACTCCGGCTACACCGTGATCGACGACATCAAGATTAACGGCAAGCTGACGCTGGGCGAGGATCTAGCGGATTTGGGCGGAACATGGCTGGCGTATCTGGCGTGGAAGAGCGACACGAAGGGGCAGGACTTGCAGCCCATGGGTGGGTTTAGTCCGGATCAGCGGTTCTTTATCGGCATGGCGCAATGGGCGTGCGGAAGCGAGCGGCCGGAGAGCAAACGCGCGAACGCGATCACGAACGAACACTCGCCCGATGAATACCGGATCAACGGCGTGGTGTCCAACATGCCCGAGTTTGGAAAGGCATTCGCGTGCCGGGTGGGACAGCCGATGGTGCACACGCATCCATGCCGGGTCTGGTAACGCGGAGCGGGACCGGTATACGCGGCTTTTCAGCCGCATCTTTGTATCCAGAGTCCGTGTGAGAACCGCCGGTATATGCGGCTTCAGCCGCGTTCCGGCCGGCGATGTATCCCAAACGCGGCTGAAGCCGCGTGTACCAGTTCATGTTGCATCACCGATCTCCCTGCGGCGGTAGAATGCTAGTGGTCATGCTTCCTCTCTTTGCTCTCTTGCAAGGCGCCGTTCCGCAGACTGATGCTCTCGAACCGGCTGCTCCACCAGCAGCAGCTCACGCCTTGGATGATCGCCGTGGCCATCGGCATCGCCTTCGCTCTGGGCGCCGCGCATGCCTTGACGCCTGGGCATGGAAAAACTATCGTGGCTGCCTATCTGGTGGGTTCGCGCGGCACGCTCAAACACGCGGCGTTTCTGGGGGGGATGGTAACGTTTACGCACACCGTCTCGGTTTTTCTTTTGGGGCTGGCCACGTTGTTCTTGTTTCAATACGTCGTGCCGCAAAAGGTGACCCAAGTGTTAGGTGCCATCTCGGGGCTGTCCATTGTGGTCATCGGCGGCTGGATGCTGTACAAGCGCTTGCACCGGGCGCAGCATTCACACCACCACCATGATCACGATCACGGGCACGATCATTCTCACGCTCACGCCCACGCCCACGATCATCATCATGACCATCCCCACGAACACACTCATTCCCATGCTCATTCTCACGAACCAGGCGGCCACAGCCACATGCCTGAGGAAATCTCGTGGTCCGGCCTGGTGGCTCTCGGTGTGAGCGGCGGATTGGTGCCGTGCGAAACGGCGCTAGTTTTGTTGCTGACCGCGATTGCGCTCAGGCGCGTCGGCCTCGGCCTGCTTTTGCTGGTCTCGTTCAGCTTGGGCCTGGCGCTGGTGCTGATGGCAATCGGCGTTCTGGTAATCTACGCGAAAAACCTTTTGCCGAGCGGCAGCGGCGGGAACCCGTTTTTCGATGGATACCGGTGGCATCCGCCGCCGTGGTGATGCTGCTGGGCGTGGTGATGACTGGCGTTTCGCTCGGCTGGATTCAGCCGCACTGGATCGCAGGGTAACCGCCAACCGGAAACAACTTCCGCCTCGGGAATAATTTGCACCTGGCGCTCCGTTCTGGCCTGCATTGCGTGCCGCCGGAAATGTCCGCTATTTCAAGGTGTTAATATGGTGGTGCGCCCCCCTCGTTTGCGGCCATTGAGTTGCAACAGATTCGCCGATAACGGATGTCTTCTGCCGTGTCTTCCTCTAGCGAGACCTCTTGGAATAAACGCCTAGCGGCGTTGCGTAATGTGCCGCCCGTGCTGCGCCTGGTCTGGGACGCCGCGCCCAAGGTGGTGGGCAGCGGAATCGCCCTGCGCTTGGTCAGCGCGCTCATTCCGTTGGCGATGCTGGCCATCTCCAAGTTGATCCTGGACTTGATCAATGCGGAAGCATTCCGGCGATTATCCCAACCCAAATGTGGTGGCTGCTGGGCGCTGAGTTTGGGCTGGCGGCCGCGAATCTGGTCTTGGGCCGATCCATCGATTATACCGACGCCCGCCTGGCGGATGAGTTTACGCGCGAGGTGAGCCTGCGGCTGATCAAGCATGCAACGCGGCTTGACCTGGCGTCGTTTGAAGATCCCGCCTTTCACGACGTGCTGGAACGCGCGCGGCAGCAAGCCACGGACCGCATTGGGATGCTCAACGCCATGGGGCGCCTGCTGCTGCAATCGATCACGCTGATTTCGCTTGCGGCCGGAGTAGTCTTCTATTCTCCGTGGCTCTTCTTCCTGCTGGTGATCTGCATCATCCCCGCGTTCATGGGCGAAAGCCATTTCGCATTTCTAGGCTATTCGCTCGCGCATGAGATCACGCCGGTGCGCCGCGAACTGGATTACCTGCGGGTGATCGGCACCAGCAAAGAAAACGCCAAGGAAGTGAAGCTGTTCGGCCTGGGCGGGCACTTGCACAACCGCTATGCGTCGCTGACCGGCGAGATCATCCGCAAGAACATCAACCTGACGCGCCACCGCCTGGTGTGGGGATCTCTATTCGCGGTTTTTGGATCCATCGGCTACTACGGCAGCTACGTGTTTCTGGTGTGGCAGGCCTTGCAAGGACGGATCACTATCGGCACGTTTGTCTTCCTGACGGGATCGATCGCCGGCGCCACCACCCAGCTGCAAGGCGTGTTCTCGTTGTTCTCGCATATTTCCGATCAGGCGCTGCATTTGACGGACCTGGTCGACTTCCTGAAAGTACAGCCCAATATCCGATCGCGTCCCAACGCCCTGTCCGATTCCCCAGCCCATTCGAGCGGGCTTCGAATTCCGGAACGTCTCGTTCCAGTATCCAGGGACGTCCCGGCTGATTCTCAAGAACCTGAATTTCCGGCTGGAACCTGGCGAGCACGTCGCGCTGGTCGGCGAAAACGGGCAAGGGAAAACCACGCTGGTGAAATTGCTCGCGCGGCTTTACGATCCCACCAGCGGCGCCATCTACCTGGATGGGACGGACCTACGCGAGTACAGCGTCGAAGAGCTGCATAAAGAGATTGGGGTCATCTTTCAGGATTTCGTGCGCTACGATATGCCGGCGCGCATGAATATCGGCGTAGGGCGCATCGAGCACGTTGACGATGACGACGCGCTTTGGACCGCGGCGGAAAAGAGCCGGGCGGATCGCCTGCTCACCCGCTTTGCCGGCGGGCTGGATCAAATGCTGGGACGGCGTTTTGAGGGCGGCGTGGATCTGTCCGGCGGCGAGTGGCAGAAATTCGCGCTGGCGCGGGCTTATCTGCGCGACGCGCAGGTGCTGATCCTGGATGAACCGACGGCGGCGCTGGATGCGGTTGCGGAGTCGGAGGTGTTCGCGCGCTTCGACGATTTGTCGCGCGGAAAAATGGCGCTGCTGATCTCGCACCGGTTTTCGACGGTACGGAAATCGGATCGTATTGTCGTTCTCGAGGACGGGCAAATTTACGAAGAAGGCACCCACGATCAGCTGGTGGCCCATGGCGGCCGCTACGCCAGCCTTTTTGAATTACAAGCAGCGAGTTACCGATGAGCACGCAGACGCAGACTATTGAGAACGCTCCAACCGCGCCGCCGCCCCAGGTGACCGGTGGTTTTCAGGTCTCCGAACGTTTGCGAGACTGCGCGGCGAAATTGCGCGAGCACCTACGCAGACCGAATGTCTCGCTCTGGCTGAAAGATAACCACTCGCTGCTGCAATCCCAGATTTCCGACCTTCGGCACACGCTGCGGCCGTCGTTCCTGCGCAAACTTCACCAGACCGGCGAAGGCGACCCGCGTATTTACGGCATCGTTGCCGGGTGGCTGGCGAACGCGCCGGGGGTGATCGATACCGATGTCCTGTTGCCGTTCGCCGAGACTTTGAGAGAAACCCAGCCTCTCGATATCGAGGAGCTCTGGGCCTTTCCCCCGATGCTCAAGTTCGCCATCCTGGAGCGGCTCTGCGCGAATTTGGAGAGTGAGCGGCTGGTGGTGGCCTCGATTCGAACTCTGTGGGCTATCGAAGCCATTTCCTGGAAGGCTTTCGTCGAAGCAGCCTCTCGAACAGAAGCCGCGTTGCGGCAGGATCCCGCCGGCGTGTACTCCCGGATGGATCTTGCCACCCGCGATCGATACCGCCTGGAATTAAGCCGGGTGGCAAGCCTGGCACATCTGAGCGAAGAAGACGTAGCGAAAGCGGCGCTGCGAACGGGCCGAGCAAGCTCGTGATGCAGGCGATAGCGGAGCGGGTAGTAAAAGCGACCCGCGGACGTTGCATGTGGGCTATTATCTGGTGGGGCCGGGCGCGAAAGACTTCCGGCGCAGCGTGGGTTGCAAGCGTTCGCTGGCCGCTTTCCTCAGGAACCTGACGGAACGTTATCCGAACGTGTTCTATGCCGCCGGCGTGGCAGCGCTGATGGCGCTGCTGATCTGGGGATTCGACTGGATGGCCGGGCCAATCTCCTGGTGGATGCTGGCGCTGCTTCTCATCCCAGCCAGCCAAGTGGCGCTCGAAATCACCAACGCCTCGTTCAGCAGGATGCTGAAACCCCGGTTCATTCCGAGCATGGATTTCCTGGACGCGATCCCCGACGAGTACAAAACCATGGTGGCGGTGCCCACGCTGCTGCTCTCCGAGTCCAATTGCAGCAAGCTGCTGAGGGATCTTGAGATTCGCTATCTCGCGAATCGGGACCCCAACCTGGTTTTCGCTTTACTGACCGATTTTGCCGACGCCAATGAGAAAGAGACCGCGGGCGACGACGTTTTGAATGCATGCGCCGACGGCATCCGCCAGTTGAACCAGCGCTATGGCTCGCGCGATCGCGGACCGTTTTATCTGCTGCATCGCGCGCGCCGCTGGAATCCGCAGGAGCGCAAGTGGATGGGGCATGAACGCAAGCGCGGCAAACTGAACGACCTGAACAAGCTGCTGCTGGGCCGGGGAAACTGGTTCCATACCATCGTCGGGGATCTGTCGTGCCTGATCCAGATCCGTTTCGTGATCACACTGGACACCGACACCCAGCTCCCTCGCGACACCGCCGCGAAGATGGTGGGCGCCATGGCCCATCCGTTGAACCGACCGGTCCTGGATCCGAAGAGCAACACGGTGACGGAAGGCTACGCATTGTTGCGGCCGCAAGTTGCCATCAGTATCGACTCCGCGCAGCGCTCCTGGATCGCCCGAATCTTCAGCGGCCAGCCGGGCTTCGATCCCTATTCCACCTCGGTATCGGACGTGTATCACGACCTTCACGGGCAGGCCAGCTTCACGGGTAAGGGCATTTATGACGTAAGCGCCTTCGATGCCGCCGTCGGCCAGCGCTTTCCAGACAATGCCATCCTTAGCCACGATCTGATTGAGGGCGAGCACGCGCGTACGGGCCTCATCCATGTCGAGCTGGTGGAGGACTACCCGGCCACGTATGGCGCGTTTTCAAAGCGCAAACACCGCTGGGTTCGCGGCGATTGGCAGCTGCTTCCGTGGTTGTTCGCCGCATCCTCCCATCGCCGGCGGACGCGCCGCGAAGAATCCGCTGTCGGCGCTTTCACGCTGGAAGATCGCGGACAACCTCCGCCGTAGCTTGCTCGAGATCTCTTTGCTGTGCCTGCTGCTGGCGGGCTGGCTCGGTACCACGCACCAGGCCCGCTGGACGTTGGCTGTGCTTCTCCTGTTACAGATTCCCGCTTATGCGGACATGTTCATGAGCATGATTCGCGCGCCCGAGCGCCGCTTCTGGAAGGCATTCAGCAAGCTGCTGGGCGGACGCTTTCTCGAGAGCCATCGAGATACTTTGCTGAACCTGCTCTTCGTTCCTCACCAGGCCTGCCTGATGACCGATGCTATTGTTCGCACGCTGTGGCGAAGATATATCAGCCACGCCAACCTGCTCGAATGGGAGACCATGGCGCAATCGGAGGTTGTGGCCGGACCGCGCTTCCCTCTTTTCGACCGGTATCTCTATGTCTCATCGCTGCTCTGGCTGCCTTTCCTGTTTTTCGCCGGACCGCTTCCGGTTGTTGTCCTGCTGGTGTGTGGCCTGTGGGTTACCGCGCCCACGGTGGTGGGTTGGCTGAACGATCCGTTGCCGAAATCCGCGGCGATTACGCCCAAAGATCGCGACTTTCTTCGGGAGACGGCTTTGCGCACCTGGCGTTACTTCGCCGACCATTCCTGGGAGGAACAGCACTGGCTGGTCCCTGACAACGTCCAGGAAAACCCGCCGCTTGTGACGCAGCATATTTCGCCCACGAACTTGGGGCTGTCACTCATCGCCCAACTCGCGGCGCACGACTTTGGGTATTTAAACCTGGATGAAATGTCGCACTCCCTCGAGCGGATCCTGCTCTCGCTGGATGCAATGCCGCGCTATCGCGGCCACTTCTTCAACTGGTATGAGACCGGCAGCAGGCGCCCGCTCACACCGCGATATGTGTCCACCGTGGACAGCGGAAACCTGGCCGCTTCACTCGCGACGTTGCGGCAGGGCTGTCTGCTCTTGCTGAATCAGCCGATCCTCGATCAGGGCACCATCGAGGGGCTTCGCGATCACGTGCTGCGGCTGCGCGATGAGGTGCCGTATGAATCGCGAACCTTCTCTACCATGAAGCTCTTTGGCAGCCTGCTGCGGCAGCTGGAATGCCAGCCCAAAGACCTCTTCTTTTGGGAAGCCGTGCTTACCGAATCGCGGGATCTGGTCCACCGTATTCAATCCGCGCTGGTTCCGGTGCACGAGCGGACCCACTCCGACGAATTGCGCTACTGGGAACGCCTGCTTTCCGAGCGGATGAACGCCGCGCTCCAGCAGCTCTACGAATTGGCGCCCTGGCTTGCGCCGGCGTTGGAGCCCGAGCTGCGGGTTTGTATGCGCGACGATACGTTCACTCCCCTGATTGCGGAGTTGAGCAGGGTGCCCTTGCTCGCCGAATTGCCTGAGGCCTATGAGCGTATCCGGGAGCGGGTGCGCGAGCGTCTGTCGAGCCCCCGGACGCTGTATCCGATGCTGCGCGATATTCTTGAAACGTTGCTACGGCAACTCCCGGCCGCACGTGCTGCCGCCATCCATCTGGCAAACCGTTTCCAAGGCATCGCGGACATGGCGCAATACTACTTCGACGCATATGGACTTCGGCTTCCTGTTCGACGAAAACCGCCACCTTCTTCGCATCGGCTACAACGTGGATGCCAACCGGGGCGATGAATCCTACTACGATCTGCTGGCGTCCGAAGCCAGGACCACGGTTTTTCTGGCGATCGCCAAAGGCGACATCCCGCGCGAGAGTTGGCTTCGGCTGGGACGAAAGCTCACCGCCTATCGCGATCAAGTAACGCTGCTGGCCTGGAGCGGCACCATGTTCGAGTATTTGATGCCGCAGCTTTATTTACGCTCTTACGCCGGTACGCTGCTGGACCGGGCGCTGAGATCGGCGGTTCGCATCCAGCAAGCGTATGGACAGGAGCGCGGCGTGCCGTGGGGAATCTCCGAAGCCGCGCACGCCGAGCGCGACCAGCGGGGACAATATCAGTACTACGCGTTCGGAGTGCCGCCCCTCAGCGCCAGCGGGGGAGAAGTCAGCGCTAGCGGAGGAGAAGCGATCGCCGCCGGCGAGGCGGCCCATAGGCTGGTGATTGCGCCCTATGCCACGATGCTGGCGCTGATGATGGACCCGGCGCGCGCCACCGCCAATCTGCGCATCATGGCGGCCAAAGGATGGTGGACCCGGCATGGCTTCTTCGAGTCCATCGATTATTCGCGCGCGGGCGACCAGTTGGGCTTAGGCCCCCATGGCCTTCCCGAAGTGGTCCATTGTTTCATGGCTCATCACCAGGGGATGGCGCTGCTGGCGATCGACAACGCGCTGCTGGGAAACCGGATGCAAGAGCGTTTTCATCACGACCCGCTGGTTCAGTCCACTGAGTTCCTGCTCGAAGAGCGGATGCCGGTTCTGGTGGATGTTAAACCTGTCCCCGAGGCGGCGTAGGCTTCACGGTTCGCTTTACGCGCGTCCTCTTCTTGGGAGCGGGTTTCTTGATTTCTTTGGCTGGCGGTTCTTTTCCCGGCGGCTCGCTGAAGCCGATCAGATCCATGGCGTGCGACGCCGGCGCATTGGCCATGAACCATCGCCAGACATCTCCAGTCAGCAGATTTTCCGCGCTCAGCAACGTGATGCCGACATCAATTCCCACCACGTCGGTATCAAACCATTTCAGTGTGGGATTGTAGGCGTCTACGAAGCCATAGCGTCCGAACACACGGTCTCCGAAATCCGCGTGAATGGCCTTGAGGGCGGGAATGGAAATGTCCGGAGTGAACATCAGCGATCCTCCGGCAGCCGCCGGAGCGACGGTTCCATCCACCGGATCGAAGGCCTTGATCTCTCCGTAGATTCGATAGCCCTTGGGTCCGTCCGACGCCGTTATCCCCCAGATGTCTTTCCCGAACGTGTTGGGCAGATCCAAATTGAAGCTGTATTGCTCATTGGCGCGCGTGGCGTTCACCGAGTTCAGAAAGAAATCCAGGAAGCCGCGATCGCGGCGATTCCGGAAATCGATCCAGGCCTGCGAATACTGATGCGTGAACAGCGGACCGCCGCTGATGAACTCGTAGTGTCCGTATTGATAGAAGGGGCGTTGCCAGGCGTACCAGGATTCCGGCGAAATCGGATGAGTGGGCGAGCCGATGGCCAGAACATAGAGCAGGCCCAGTTCGCAATAAGTGTCCCACTTGTTCTTGATGAAGCCTTTCCCGTTGCGGTAGCCGTGCGACAGCAGCATCGGATCGCCATCCAGCATCCATTGGAAATCCACGCGGCCGTAGATTTCGCTCGCGAGCTTGGGAATCTCGGGATCGTCGGCAAAATATTGTCCGGCCGTGAGAACGCCGGCCAGAAGGAACGCCGTATCCACGGAGGATGTCTCGCTGTCCCATTTGCGATCGCCGGTAGACACGTCCATCCAGTGGTAGAACCAGCCGTGCTCCTGGTTCGCCTTTTCGGCAAAGAATTGCGAGCGTCGTCCGAACGCGATCCGCCGCTTCTTTCTTTGTGATCCAACCGTGCTCCGCGCCGATGCAAATAGCGGTGAGTCCAAAACCGGTGGCCGCGGTGCTGGCGATATCGCGGCTGGGGCCCTTGGCGCGGCTGCCGTCCACCCGGGCGCGATCCAGTACCAGGCCGGTGCTATGGTCGGCCTGCTCCCAGAAATACTCAAAACTGCGGCGCTCCAGGTCTTCCACGAACGAGCGATCGGCCGGCGACACCGGGGCTACTTGATCCGCGTTGACGACTGGGGCGGGTTGTTCCGCAGGCGGATGTTCTGCGGCAGGATGGTCGTCTGTGGCCGCCGGGACCACCCCGGGCACCACCAGGGACACACTGAGAAGGATTGCCGTGGCGCGACAGAACATAGGATCAGCGGGGTGATTCCACTAACGTCAGTCCGTGAGACGGGAGCATCAAACTGGACGTGCGATCTACCTTCGGGGTTACGGCCGCCATACTCCTTATCTGTTGATATTGTTGACCAGTAGGACTAGCCAGGCTAGGTATGGCCGCCGGCGCAACGGCCGCGACCGCTCCAATCGTGTAAGTTGCGGAATTGACACCACTATAGGCCATTCCAGGGCCGAAGGCGACGGCTCGAATGGTGGTAGTGCTCTTCACCGTTATGGGTGCGGAGTACTGTGTGCCAATACTAGGGGTCGGCATGCTCCCGTCGGTGGTGTAGTTGATGGACGCGCCCGGTGTCATACTGACCAGCGTCACGGTTTGCGCTACTGGATATTTCCCGGCGGGCGGGCTGAAGACCGGAGTACCCGCCAATGGCTCAATCGTGATGTTAGCGGTCGCGATTTCGCTCGGGACCAGGCCCGTGGCGTATGCGATGGCTTTGATGGTCGTGGTTCCTTTTAGGGGAATCATGCCGGTGTACATTGTCCCGGAGGTCTCAGTGGGCGTGCTGCCATCCATGGTGTAACGGATGGTGGCTCCAGGAGTCCGGCTTATTATCGTGGCCAAGGGTGGAGTAATGTACGTGCCGAAGGCCGGCTCAATCTCGGGCGCCGCGACGTTCGCGGTAAAATTCGCGGTTACGGTCTGCGGTCCGTTCATCACCACCGAGGTCTCCGCGCTGGCCGGATCAGCTACCGGGCCGATCCACCTTGAAAAGGTATAGCCGGAACCGGGAACCACCGAAAGCTTTACCGCCGAACCTGGTGGATACAGCCCTGGCGCCGCGCCCGGAGAGAAAACCGTCTCCCAAGGAGTGATATAGCCTGCGCGGGCCGGCGAAACGGCCAGGGTGAGCCCGTAAGACATGGCGAAGTACGCAGTATACGTAGTTGCCTCGACAGGTGCAAATATTTCGTGAGAAGCCTGAAAGTCGTCGCTCCAGCTCATCCAGGCATATTGTTGACCGCCGGCATCGGTTTCGGAGCGCCCCGAATCGAGCGAGTGCCTGGTTCCCGGAACCCACTGGAACGTATGAGGAGTGGCGTAGCGGACCCCGTCTACGGTCACGCTTAAGCCAGACGGAACCGTCGTCACGCCGACCGCGGTGCTGACCGGCATCGGTGGTCCGGAGTACGTGGTCGTCTCTTGATTGCCCTCCGAGTCCTGCCAATGGATGGCTAGGGTGCCCTCGGCGTCGACGGTCACCGACAGCGAAACGACAGGCCTGGCGCTGGTGGCGATTCGCGTGAATATTCCGGGAGCGTCTTCCAAATTGCCGTCGCCGTAGGACCTCACCGGCTGAATTCACCCGAGACGATTCTCTGGTCGCGCAAAGGAACGTTTGCCCTTGCCAATCCACCGCAAAGACGTGCATGTATCCGGGAAATTGAATGGCTTTACCGGTTTCGTCGGTATCGGTGATGTCGGCGACGCGCACGATTGCCGAAGCTTCCAGACGCGGAAGCACTATCTGAAAAGGCACAGGTTTGGCGTTCCAATAGCTGTAGGACAACGCGAAGGATCCAGCCTGCCTTGGTACGCTGCCAGCCCCCATCGCGGGCAGTCCGCGCTCGAACTGATGGTCGAAAGAGTTGAGCGTGATCTGCCTCTCTTCGCCCGGCTGCATGATCGTGGTTGGAGTGTCCGCGTCCACGATGGAATTGCAGATCGGATCCGTGCTGCCCGGTAGAGCTGGCGCGTACACCTGAAGACAGCCCGTGCGCATGGTGAGCGGCGTATAGACCTGCAATGCGTTCGCCGTTGGATTTACCACCGTAATCGTTATGACCGCTGCCTCATCGGGGAAATACACCGATCGATCCAGCGTGACCGTGGTCTCCAACTCCTATTTCGCAATTGTCGAGGAGGGTATCGCACTAAATCCTGCGCCTGCGCGCTGCCGATCGCAGCCGCGATGCAAACCGTTGCGATCTGTCCGCAAGTGTCGCGAAGGCACATGATCAGTGAGGCCTCACCTCTACTAGCGCCAGCCCTTGAGACGGGAGCATGAACGTCGACGTGCCGTCCAGCTTTTGGGTTCCGGCCGCGGCACGTTTTAGCTGTTCATATTGCTGGCGAGTAGGACTAGCCGGGCTACCCATCGCCTTCCAAGCTGCCAGCGCCGAGCCGTGATCGGGATCCACGATTTCGACATGATAGCGCGGCGTGCCGGAAAATCCGTCAATCGCGATGTGGATTTTCGCCGCGGTACCGGCAGTACCTGGCGCCGCGTAGTTCCAAACCGCAATGGCAAGCGTGCCGTCCTCTCGTTTTGTGACCAGCGCATTGGCCAGATCCGGCTGCGACCGCCGGTCACCCAGCCGGTGCAGCATCGCAAAAGCATTGAACGCAGCTTTCGGAACGCCACCCTCCGCGATGAGCCCGAATCCTCCATAGAATGGCGTTTTAATCACGCCCTGCTCTTCGAAGACGTCCGAGAAGGTCCAGTAGGACATCATCGTCACCAAGCCATCGCACAAACGGATGTTGTTGGCGAGCCAAGGCCCCATGAAGGCGGAATCGGTGACGTCGATTTCGTTCTTGTAACTGGCGTTGTACTCGCTCCAGATGATCGGCAAATCGGGCCGGGCGGATGTTTTCACCTGGGTTTTGACTTTCTGCACGGCGCGGCTCACCATCACTGCGCGATCTATGTTTTCATCGGTTCCAAACACGTCTTTCGATAGATCGTTTCCATAGACGTGCGTGGACACGAAATCGAGCGGGACCTTAGCTTCGAGCGCGTGCGAAATCATGTCGGGAATCCAGGCGGCCTGCGCGGTGGCTGGACCGCCTACCCGCAAACGCGAATCCGCGCGCTTGATGGCCCGCGCGGCGTGATCGTACAGCTCAAAATAAGTCGCCTGCTTTGGTTCGCCGGTCCAAAAGTCGATGTTTGGCTCGTTCCAGACTTCGAAATACCACTGCGACACTTCGTTCACGCCATAGCGATCCACCAGGTGTTTGGCGAAGTTGTAGACCAACCCCTCCCATTTCGCATAGTCCTTCGGAGGCGAAGGTAATGGATGGTACCAGAAGACATGCGGCGTAAGAGAGGCAGCCAACGCGCGCGGCATAAAGCTCATTTCGACGAATGGCCGAACGCCGCTCGCGAGCAGGCCGTCATAAATCTGATCGACGTAGGACCAGTTGTAGACCGGCTGGCCCCCGGCGTCGTCTGAATACACACCCACTTCGTCGTCGAAGATGGCGTGAAAGCGAACATAGTGAATATCGGTGGCCGATTTCATAGTCCGCAGATCGCGCCGGTAACTATCGCGCAGCGATAGAATGGCACGGCCGGAGCCAAAGACCTGTTCCCAGTAATGAGGGAACGGGCGCGTGGCGGCTCGGGCGTCAATGGTCAATTCCTGGGTGGCGGGAGTTTGCTGGCTCGAAACCAGAGTGGCCGTTAGCACCAAGCAGCTTGCGAGGATGAGGGATCGAGGCATGACCTGCTTATGGGACGCCGGGTTTCGAGGCTTGTTACTTGTTACTTCACGTATTTGGGCGTTCCGCCTCTTCCAAGGATTATAGTTCTCCGCGAAGGTCAGACGATCCGCAGTGGAAGGATGCGAAAAGAGCCAGAACTCAATGAGATGGTTTGGGTTCGGTTCGTCGAGCCCAATCTCACCCATTACCTGGAAGGAATGCGCCGCGGCGGAGTCCGGTACGATGCCATGCGTGATCTCAAGGCCATAGATATCCGCTTGATGCTCCTGCCAGCGGCTGTAACTGTTAACCAGGGGTTCCGAAAGAAAGCTGAAGACCGCTACGATCAGGAGCATGAGGGGCAACGAAGCCCAATCCGCCGTGCCGGGAATGCGCCATCGGTTCCCCCAGCGCGCGATCATCCAACGGATGAGATGAGAGCCGGCGAATAGCAAGACGAGCAGCAACACCGAGAGCGCGAGCAGGGAATTGCGGATGTGGCCGAGAACATAGTGGCCCATCTCGTGGCCAAAAACAAAAAGTATCTCCGGCGTCGTCAACTTTTGAATTGTCGTATCCCACACAACCACGCGTTTCGATCCACCGAACCCGCTGACATACGCGTTCAGCGAATTCAGTTTTTCACTAGCCTGCATTTCGAACATGCGGTCGGAGGGGATGGCGAGCCCGCCGCGCGCGACCAGTTTTTGAAGTTGCGCCACCAGCGCGGGGTGTGTGGCGGCCAGCGGTTCAAACCGATAGAACAGGGGCTCGATCACCATCGGTTCCAGGTACATAACCGCGACGATGAGGGGGAGTGTCGCCAGCCAGAAGTAAAGCCACCAGCGGCGCGGGCTGCGGCGAATCGCGGCGTATAAAAGTAAGGCCAGCGGAACGGCGCACACCAATAGGATCAGTTCGCTCTTGGTCCAGTCCCAGAGCCAGGAGGGCCAGCTTTGAATCGACTGGTCGAACTTCAGCTCCAGATGCTGCCCGTAGATGTTCGCCGGGAGATAAAGAATATCGTTAGTGAGGAGCAGCAGCGGGACGAAGATCAGCGCCTGGATGAAGCGGTGCGTGGATGCGCCCTCGGCCCAATCGCGAAACTTCGCCCCGAGTCCCAAGGCGAGGATTGCGGCCAGGATGACGATGGCCCAAACTTCGCTTCCGAAGTGCAGGGCGTAGCCAGCGTGCGCGTATTCGATGGCGCGCTGGAGTTTGTCAGGGGGGAGCGAATAGGGCTGCGGCGGCACACCTAAATCTTCGCGGTAGGGGAATGAAAAAAGCAACGCCCGAAACACGGGCCATGCGGGCCTCATGCTCCGGGCGCGAAAATCACGGCCAATCGCCGTTGTTGTTTACTTAGCCATTTACTTGGCTACTGGTTTGGCGCTGTTCACAGCTTTCTTGCTGTGATGCTTCTTGCTGGTCTTTGCCTTTGAGGTAGTCTTGGCGTGTTTGCCGCGGGAGTTGCCGGAGCTTGCGCAGCCGGTGTCTGGGCGGCCAGGATGGCGCCCACGCTCAGCAGAGAGGCGAAAATTAGTTTGTTCACTTTGGTTCTCCTTTTACGAGGGGTTCATTTCCGCCTCGCATAACCATCTTGCGGCCGGACGCGAAAATCAACGATAGCCTGTGTAGGGGAGTTCCTGACACCAATTTGCGGGGTTAACGGCGCGATGATCTTAATGAATGAAACTTTACTTACCTGCTATCGTGAAGGTGGCCGTTCAACGGTATATTCCTATGGCACTCGTCTCCGTCAAAAGCAGGTTTCAGGTCGTAATTCCACGCGACGTACGGGAAGCCGTCGGCGTAGAGGTGGGCGATTTGCTGGAGGCCAAGGTGGAGGCGGGCAAGATCACGTTCACGCCGAAATCAGATGTGCATCGCGGCGTAGTTGAGAGCCTGGCGGATTTCGCGGATGGCCGCTCTTTTGGCCCTTTTAAGACGGCAAAGGAACTAATCAACTCACTCCATCGGGAGAGCTCGAAAGTTCGCTCGAAAAGCCGGACCAAACGCAAACCGCGGAAATGATCGCGAGCAATTCGAAACGATTCCTAAAGCAATATGCGGCAGCTCCGGCGGTGGTCCGCAAGGCGTTCGATGAGCAAGTCAACCTGCTGCTTGAAAACCTAAAGCATCCGTCGCTCCACGCCAAGAAGTACAGCGAGGGCCTCGATCTGTGGCAGGCACGCGTGAATCGCGATTGACGTTTCTACTTTACGGTCGAGAGCGAGGTCTATCACCTCCACGAAATCATCAAGCATCCGAAATAGAAGGCCGATCCGAGCAAGAACCCATGCCCCCATTTCGAGGCCCAAAATAGCCCGCTCGGGCGATTCAACCGGTTACGCTTCTGAGCGATGCTAAAGATGGCGTGTATTCCGACCCAGTCACGGTTCGTAAGATCCTGCGCGTTCTCGTCATCGGCTTCTCGGCCGTTATCGTACTGCTGATGGCGGCTGGGTTCATCGGCCTGAAGAGCGCGCAATTGATTCAGGAAAACTCGGCCGAGATCGTTCACAACGGACTCATCACCACGCGGTTGATCGACGAGCTGCAGCGCGAGCAGGAGACCCTGAATGCCGCCTTCGACAAACTCTCGCGCGGCCCTGAACTTTCCGAGCGCGAGCGATTGCTGACCCAATTGGACGATGCCGACCAGGCGGTGGAGCGCATCGTCACCGAAGCGGCCGGGACGCCGCAAGCCGAACTGCTGCGCCAGCTCAGCACCGCGGTGCGAGGGTTTTCCACCGAAGCCCGGCGCCTGCTGGTCCGCAAGAACGTGCCCACGTACACGTCGCGCGACCTGCTGCGCCATCACGAGGAAGTGACCGCGATCGTGGCCAAAATGGTGGCGAACAACTACAACCGGACACTGGCCGCGCAATCGCGTCTGGATCAGCGATCGGCGGCGCTGGTCAACGAATCGCTCGGTCTGCTGGGCGGCTGCGTGCTGCTGGCGCTGGTATGCGCGATCTTCACCGTGCGAATCACGACGCAGCTTTTTCGGAGAATGGAGCAGCAATCGTCCGATCTGGCGCGCGTCACCTGGCACATGCTGGAGAGCCAGGAAACCGCGGCGCGCCGCTTCTCGCATGAGTTGCACGA
This sequence comes from Bryobacterales bacterium, assembly GCA_963747945.1. Taxonomy (GTDB): domain Bacteria; phylum Acidobacteriota; class Terriglobia; order Bryobacterales; family Bryobacteraceae; genus Palsa-89. The sequence goes on along the minus strand of CAVVHB010000013.1, from coordinate 191,299 downwards.
TGAGCTGGGCCAGTCCCTCACCGCGATTAAAGCTAACGTAACGGCTCTCGATCCCGCGACGCCGCCCGATCCGGCACGCCTGGAAGACTGCCGGCGGCTGATCGATGAGGCCATACAAAATGTGCGCGAGCTTTCGCACCTGTTGCGGCCCACTATATTGGACGATTTCGGGCTGGACGCGGGAATCCGGTGGCTGGCTGAGCGGTTTGGGCAGCGGACCGGCATCGAAGTGGACTACAAATCCAGCTTTGACGGGCGTCTGGCAGATGAGACCGAGACGCATCTGTTTCGTATCGTGCAGGAGGCGCTGACCAATGTCGCGCGCCATTCGGGAGCGACCCGCGTGGTGATTGAACTGACGCAAAATGGGAACCGAGTGCATCTCACAATCAAAGACAACGGGCACGGATTTCAAGGGAACGGTAACTCCGGTTTGGGATTAGTCGGCATGCGCGCCCGTGCGCAAAGCATCGGAGGCGAGCTCAAGATCGATTCGAGCGATGGCGTGGCACTTGGCCTCTGGGCGCCGCTAGAGGCCGTGAAAAGCTAACCATGCTGCGCATACTTTTGGCCGACGATCACGCCATGGTACGCAAAGGCTTCCGGCTGATCCTGGAAACCCAGCCCGACATGCAGATTGTAGGCGAGGCCGGAAACGGCCGCGAAGCCGTGGAGCTGGCGGAGCAGCTTCATCCGGACGTGGTGGTGATGGACGTCGCCATGCCCGAGCTGAACGGCATTGAAGCCACTCGCCGCCTGGTTGCTTCGGCGCCGCGAACACGCGTTCTGGCGTTGAGCATGCACAAGGATTCGGTTTACGTGCGCGAGATCCTGCGCGCCGGAGCCCGCGGCTATTTGCTGAAGGACTCCATCGATAGCGACCTGGTGAGCGCCGTGAGAGCCGTGGCCAAGGGCGAAGGCTACTTGAGTCCCGGAGTTTCCGACGCGGTGTTGAGCGATTATCGCAAGCACGTCACCGATCCTCTGGATCTACTCAGCAGCCGCGAGCGCGAGGTGTTGCAGATGATCGCCGAAGGCAAGACTAATAAGGAAATCGCAGGCACGTTGAACTTGAGCGTTTACACCGTGGATGCACACCGCGGCAAGATCATGGAGAAGCTGAATCTGCATTCTTCCAGTGAATTGGTGCGATTCGCGGTGCGCAACGGGCTAATCGATTGAGGAAATTCCGCTTGCTTACGCGCGCGGCTCAGTAACGACGGCGGGCATGTTGGCCGTGTTCGACGGATTGATCCGATATACCCATTGCGACGCGGGCGCTGCCACGTTTGCGATCACGGCATCGATCAATCCGCGTTGAGGCGCGAGAGAGCAGACGGGGTCCGTAGCGTCGGCGTCTCCGGTGTACATGAACGCCTGGCAGCGGCATCCGCCAAAATCGCGCGTCTTGCGCTCGCACGAGCGGCACGGTTCCTGCATCCACTCGTCGCCACGGAAACGTTGGAAAGCCGGCGATTCCTCCCAGATCCAGCCCAGCGGCTTCGACCGGACGTCGTCAAAATTCAAACCTGGGATAACGCGCGCGGCATGGCACGGCAGCACCACGCCGGCCGGATCGATGAGCATCAGCCCTTGTCCCCAGCCGCCCATGCAGGCTTTGGGATAGCGCGCGTAGTAATCGGGCAGCACGCAGTCGATCTTCATGCGGCCCTTCAGCCTTTCGCGCGCCGCGTCGACAATGGCGATGGTCTCCCGCACCTGCTCACGCGTGGGCAACAGCTGGCTGCGATTCTCGAAAGCCCAGCCGTAATATTGGACATTGGCCACTTCGAGCTTGCCGACCCCGAGCTCTTCGGCCAGCGCGATCATCTGGGGCAGCCGCCCGAGATTCTGGCGATGGACCACGATATTCATGGTGAACGCGACGCGATGCTTGCGGATGCGCTGCGCCAGCTCCAGTTTGGCTGCGTGTGCGCGTGTGCCGGCGATCTCATCTGCCTGCGGTTGCTCGGAATCCTGGAAGCTGAGCTGGACATGATCCAGGCCGGCAGCCACCAAAGCTTCCAGCCGCGCTTCGCCAAGTCCAATTCCCGAAGTGATGAGATTGACGTACAAGCCGGCCGCTCGTCCGGACTTCACCAACTGCTCGGCGTCCGGCCGCGCCAACGGCTCACCGCCGGTTAAATGTAACTGCAGCACGCCCAAGGCTGCCGCTTCGCCGAAAACGCGCCGCCATTCCTCGGTGCTCAGCTCCTCGGCGCGCGAACGCATCTCCAGCGGATTGGAACAGTAGACGCAGCGCAACGGGCAGCGATGGGTGACTTCGGCAATCAACGCGTGCGGCACAAAACTCATAAATAATCCAGGGCGCGCTTGTCGTTCAAGGATCCCAGAAACGCCAGCACTTCGCGCCGGATCATTTCGGGATCCGCGCCGCTGAATTCAGATTGCAGCGTCGCAATTACGTCCTCCAATGTGCGGGCTCCATCGCACAGTTCGACTATGCGCGGGCCTGGGCCGGTCAGCCGCAGCATGGTCTCGGGCATCAGCAGCACCGGACCAAGATCCTTCGACTGTGTCATCCGACAGCCGGCCGCAAGGCGTGGAACACCAGTTGGCGCGGGTTCATTCATGGGGTATCGGGCCGGAAAGCTCCCGGCGGAGGCCAGCCTGGCTGCACGTAAGCGAAGTAGAGCGCGTCCAATTGCGCCCACAGAATATCGCACTTCGCGCGCAAGGCGCCGATTGCCAAATCCTGTTCAACACGGGTGTGGGCATTTTGCTTCACCCAGTTCAGGGCGAAGCTGGCATCTTCGGGCGCTTGTGAAAGTCGCGATTCGAAATATCCCAGACTCGAGGAAAGATATGGATAATGCACGATCATCCGGTCCATGCGCAGGCTGATCAGGCTTTTGGAAAACATTTCGGTCAGCGACGACGCCACGGCTTCCAGAAAAGTGAGCTTGGTCACCAGCGTCAGATACGCATCCACGGCGTAGCGGACGGCGGGAAGCACGCCACGTTCGGAAATTACCAGATCGCGCGAAACGCCGGTGGCTTCGGCCAGCTTGATCCATTTTTCGATGCCGCCCGGTGTGCCGGGCTCACCGTCATGATCGACGATGCGTTTGCGCCAGGCGCGCCGAAAATCCGGTGAATCGCTGCGGGCCAGAATCAGAGCATCTTTGATCGGAATGGTCTTCTGATAGTAGTAGCGGTTGAACGCCCAAGCCTGCAGTTGGCCCCGCGTCAATTTTCCTTCGTGCATCAGACGATGAAACGGGTGCTGGTGGTGGTAGCGTTCTTCGCCGACAGCGCGCAACTTTTCTTCCAGCGCCTCGGCGCTCAGCAGCGGGTCACCCTGAGACAAACCATCCGTTAACGTCATACTACGATCTCCATTCCATCGCGAGCCACTTCCCATCCGGCTTCCCGGACCTCAGCGTAAGCCTGGCTCGATTCGTCCAAAATCGGGTTGGTGTTGTTGATGTGGAAAAAGATCTTGCGCGGGCATTTGATATCGCGCAGCGCCGCCAATGAGCCGCAGGGGCCGGACAAAGGAAGGTGCCCCATCTCGGAAGCTCCTTTGCCGCCGCCGCGCACGCGGCATAATTCATCCTCGGTCCAGAACGTTCCGTCGAAAAGCAGAACGTCGCACTCGTCAAGGAAGTCACGCCACGATTCTTCAACTTTCGCCGCTCCCGGAAGATATGCCACGCTTTCTCCCGATGGCGAATCGATGAGCAAGCCGAGAACGGCTTCGCGCGCGTCCAGTTCAGATCTGCGATCCGTGCGAACGAAGCCAGGGAAACCACCGGGCAAAGAAAAGGGACGGAATCGTAGTAGTCCTACGGGAAACTCAACATCCGGCTGGATCTCTTTCCAAGCGGCCTGGCGGGGCACGCGATCCAGCAATCCAAACAAGCTGTTGTCTTCGCGCAGGATTCGCAATACGGAAGGCGTGGCGTAGATGTCCAACGGCTGAAATTCGCGCAGGGAAAGCAGACCGGCCACAGTGTCCGCTTCGGCGGCCGTGATCACAACGGATTGAATGGGGGAGTGAAGGGAGCTACCAGTGGGCCATAATTGCGGAGTGGCTTCAATTTGGATCCGCACATCGGGGGATGCGTTCAGCAGCGTCCAGGAAATGCCGTCCGCGCTGATCGCCACTTGAGCTTGTGAGCGGGTTTGGCCTGCGAAGGTTCCCGATCGCACCCGCCGGCATTGCGAACAAGCACAATTCCACTGCGGAAAAGCGCCGCCGGCGGCCGCGCCGAGAACCTTCACCAGCATTTAGTTAAAGCTTAGAAATCGCCGTTGCTGTAGGAATTGATCTCACAGCTGCAAGGGATCTCTTCAATCTTCGGTGTCTGCCAATTCATGTGTCGAGCTCCTCTAGAGTAGGCTAACTGCAATGTTACTGATCGCCAAAAGACTATCATAGGTGGAGGTGCAGCGCAACCATGGCGAATCCACCCAGCCCGAATCCTCCCCTGGTACTTTGCGCGGAGGTGGGACCTTCCGGGCGCTTCGGCATCCCTATTACCGCACGTTATGGATCGGCGTGGTGGCGTCGGCCCTCGGCACCTGGATGCAGATTGTCGCGCAAAGCCTGCTGGTCCTGAGGATCACCGGAAACTCCGCTCTGGCGTTGGGGACGGTCTCGCTGGCGCAGGCGTCCGCGTTCTTCATCTTCGCTCCCATAGGCGGGACGTTCGTGGACCGGCACGACAAGCGGCGGCTCCTGTTTCGCACCCAAACCTTGCTCATGGTGTCGGCGTTCACGCTGGCCACGCTGACGGCGACGGGCGCCATTCGGCTGTGGATGATCATCGTGTTGGCTTTCACTTCGGGCGCGCTCTTGAGTTTCGATCAGCCTGCGCGTGCCGCCTTGTTGCCTCTGCTGGCGCCTCCCGAAGATCTGATCAACGCTATTTCTCTCCAGACGCTGGCCTTCAATGCGGCTTCCATCGCCGGTCCACCGTTAGGCGGAATAGTGGCATCGGTGGCCGGCCTGGCGGGCGATTTCGCCTTGAATGGATGCAGCTATCTGGCGGTGATCGTCTCTCTTTTGTTGTTGCCTCCGGAACTGACAAAATCCCCGGCGACATCATCCGGCCCTTCGAAAACATGGTCGGCTGTGCGGGAGATGTTGGCTGTGATTCAGAAAAATCCGGCTGTTTCGAGCGCGGTCCTGGTTTACGCCGTGCTGCTTTTTGTGGCTCCTTCCCAAGCTCTGTTGGTTCCGATTTTTGTCACCAGCGTTCTGCGCGGCGGCGCGTCCGAGCTGGGATTCCTGTTCGCCGCGTCGGGCATCGGCACCGTGGTGGGATCTTTGTTCGTGGCCTCGTTCGGGAGTTACCAATGGAAAGGGCGGCTTTTGGTATCGGCTAATGCGGCCTGGGTGATTGCGCTCGCGGTCTTCGCGCTCAGCCGCAGCTTTGCCTCGTCCTTTGCGATGTTATTTCTGATGGCCGCGGCGCAAAGCGTCTTCACCACGCTTGTGATCACGCTCATGCAGGGGAGCGTCGAAGCCAAGATGCGCGGCCGGATCATGAGTTTGAACACGCTGCTCATGATGGGCGTGCGGCCATTGGGCGATTTCCCGATCAGCGTCGCCACTTCGTTCTTCGGCATCGCCAACGCCGCGCTGCTCTCGGCTTCGGTGGTGGCGCTGGCCGGCGCGTTGGTGTTTAGTTTGCGGCCGGCGGTGTGGCGGAGTTGAGCCACGAATTCAATGGCGCGCTTCCGTGCTGCAATATAAGTGTGCAACGCCAGCGAGTCATGGTTCCGTATCCTCCCGACGTGATCGCGGAAATTGACCAGATGGTCGGATATGGGAAGCGCACTGCCTTCCTGGTGGAGTTGGCCAAGCGAGAAATCAAGCTCAATCGTCAGCGACAGGCACTGCAAGCTGCGACGGGAGCATGGAAAACAGAAGACCATCCCGAGTTGGCCGGCGGGGCGGCCAATTGGGTTCGGGAGATCCGCCAGGATTCCGTCAAGCGATTCGAGAAAATCGAGCGGCACCGGAAAGCCAAATAGACGGCCTCGACCTGCCGCCTGGTCGGCACCGTCATCATCGACGCGATCGACAATCGCACTGGGCGAAGCCAGCAACTTGAAGGGCTTCTATCGGAAGGGATTTTGCTTGCGTGCTGTCCCATCAATGTCACGGAAGTCTGCATGGGAATGCGCCCAAATGAAGCTGCGAGGACCGAGGCCTTTCTCGCCAGCTTGGAATTCTACCCTGTGATCTGGGAAGTCGCCAAATACGCCGGCGCGCTCTACCGAGAATGGCGACTAAAGGGCCTCACTCTCGCGCTGCCGGACCTAACGATCGCAGCCGTCGCAATCACGAATGCGCTAAACTTCGCGACGGATAATCCCAAGGATTTCCCGATGTCCGACTTGCGCCTTTACCCGCTCCCGCGAGCTGGATTTGAATGAGCCAACGCACCGCTGAACGCCGTCGAATGCCGATTCAATCACTCCGCATCGCTACAGATTGTTTCGACTCGCTTCCAGACCTCCAGGTCCATTTCGTCAGTTTGCCAAACTGCTTCGAGGGCCATTTTAAAACGCGGATTCTTAACGGCTAGCTGTTCAATGACATCAATGTATTCCGGCCCGGAATTATTCAGAAAATCCTCCAACTGGCCGGCTCCGAGACGAGCGATCATCTCGTCCTTTTTGTCGAGTGCCAGGATTCCAAGAATCACGCACAAGGCTCTATCTGGATCGAGTCCGGACTCGATCAGACGGGTCAGATCCCAGGCCGCTTCGGCCTCCGTGATTTCCTCGCGCCACTCATGAAATACAGCCTCAGCGATGGCGCGAATCGATTCATCGTTTTTCCACGCTTCTTCGTATGCTTCGGGCGGTAGCGGCATGTGTTCAGAACTGTGCCAGGCTGAGGATATTTCCATCCGGGTCCTTGAACCACGCCACTTTGGCGGTGCTGCCCGGCGGAGTCCAGATGCCTTTCTCATCTTGACCCGGCATCCCGTAGCGCTCAAACTTGACGCCGGCCTTTTCCAGTTCCTCTACCGTCGCGACAATGTCCGGCACGTTCCAGCCCAGCGTTGTGTACTTCGCTTCGGGAACCTCTTTCACCTTCTGCACGCGCAACATGGTTCCGCCTGCGTCGAACACCAGCGCATATTGCTCGTCGCTGACCAGCCGAAGCCCCAGCTGGTCGCGATAGAACGCCTTGGCACGATCGGGATCTGTGGTGGCGCTGAATGCCGCGATTTTGGAGGAAGCCAATAGTGACATGGGGATCAGTATCGCAGAGTCCGATGTTACAATACGAATTCTCTAAATGGATCAACTGAAGGCGCTCATCCGCGAAGTCCCGGATTTTCCGAAGCCCGGCATCAATTTCTACGACATCACCACGCTGCTGAAGGACCCCGCCGGCTTCAAAGGCGTGATCGACTCGCTGGCCGAGTTCTATCGTTCCAAACCCATCGACGTAGTCCTCGGCATCGAAGCGCGCGGATTCATCATTGCGCCCGCGGTGGCCTATGCGCTCGGATACGGCTTCATCCCGGTCCGCAAGGAGAAGAAATTGCCGGCCGAGCGGGAACGCATCGAATACGCACTCGAGTACGGCACCGACGTGCTCGAAATCCATAAGGATGCCATTTCACCCGGGCAAAAGGTGCTCATCATCGACGATGTATTGGCGACGGGTGGCACGGCCGCGGCAGTGGCGCGACTGGTGGAAACATTGCACGGCAAGGTGGCGGGACTGGGGTTCATCCTGGAACTGGATTTCCTGAACGGGCGCGACAGGCTGCAAGGCTACGACGTTTACTCGCTGATCAATTACTGATGCCCGGCTCATCTAGCCAAGACAGCGTCCGGCTTCGTTCGCTGGCTAAGATCAATCTTGATTTGCGGGTGCTCCACAAGCGCCCCGACGGGTTTCACGAGCTTCGTACCATCTTCCAAACCATCTCGCTCGCCGATACGATTGACGTGGAATACCGACCGGGCCGGAGCAAAATCGAGTTAAAGTCGAACATCGACATCCCCGGCAATCTCATTGTGAAAGCTGCCGATCTTGTGATGCGCGCCCTGCGAGCCAGTTGCCAATTGCAAATTCGCCTGACCAAGCGAATTCCGATGGGTGGCGGGCTGGGCGGAGGATCCAGCAACGGGGCTGCTATGCTGCTGGCGCTGCCGAAGCTAATGGGAAAGAAGTTGACGCTCGAAAAACTGATGGAATTGGCTGCGGAATTGGGCAGCGACGTGCCTTTTTTCCTGATGGGGGGCACAGCGGTTGCCATGGGCCGAGGAACCGAGCTTTACCCTCTGCCTGATTTCCTACCCAGTCCCGGCCTGTTAATTACTCCCGACGTTCATTCTTTCACCGCAGCCGCCTATGCCGCCCTCAAACGTCAACCATTTGACGAAGTTTCAACCGCTATCATCAACAATTTCCAATCTGTAGTCCAAAGTGCCTGCTCCCCAACCCCCAATCCCCAGCCCCCGTTTGTTAACGATTTTGAAAAGGTTGTGTTTCACCAACATCCTCAACTAAAATCGATTAAGGGAAAGCTGCTGAAACTAGGAGCTTGGCGGGCCATGATGACCGGGAGCGGGTCAGCGCTTTTCGGATTTTTTCCCAGCCGTGAGCTGAGGGATCGCGCCGCCGGGCTGTTCCGTAAGGATTTCTCGAGCAATCAGGTATATCCATTTACCATGGTGAGCCGTAGCCGTTACCGTGCACTTTGGTGGCGGCAATTAGCAGTTTCCTCGGAAAGCAAGACATGGCCGCCCCAAGACCGGTACGCAGGATGAGATTCGAGCAACTGAAGATCTTCACGGGAAACGCCAATCCATCGTTGGCGGCCAAGATCTGCGCCGCCCTGGGTTGCCCGCTGGGCTCGGCGGAAGTGGAGCCTTTTTCGGACGGCGAAATCCGCCTGCAAATCCTCGAAAATGTCCGCGGCGCCGATGTTTTCGCGGTGCAGCCCACCTGCACTCCGGTGGATCGGCACTTGATGGAATTGCTGCTGATGATCGACGCGCTGAAGCGGGCTTCTGCGGAGCGCATCACGGCAGTGCTACCCTATTATGGGTATGCGCGGCAGGATCGGAAAGACAAGCCGCGAATGCCCATCTCCGCCCGGTTGATCGCCAACCTGATTCAGAGGGCCGGCGCGGATCGTGTGCTTACTTTGGACTTGCACGCGGCTCAGATTCAGGGGTTCTTCGACGTTCCCGTGGATCATCTTTTCGCCGCGCCGGTGATGCTTGAATATTTCGAGTCCATTGGACGCAGGGACATGACCGTGGTTTCGCCGGACGCAGGCGGCGTGGAGCGCGCACGCGCTTTTGCCAAACATTTGAACGCGCCGCTGGCGATTATCGATAAGCGCCGGACGGAAGTGAACGTGGCCGAAGTGATGCACATCATCGGCGACGTGGAAGAGAAGCATTGTTTGATTGTGGACGACCTGATTGATACGGCCGGGACGCTGGTGAAAGCCGCCGAGGCGCTGCTGAAGCATGGCGCGCTGACGGTGACCGCCTGCGCCACGCATGCCGTTTTGTCGGGGCCGGCCGTGGAACGAATCGAAACATCGTGTTTGCAGGAAGTAGTGGTTACCAATTCGATTCCCTTGCGCGAGGACGCCATGCGGTGCGGCCGCATCAAGACCCTTTCGGTGGCGCCTTTGTTAGCCCGTGCCATCCAGTCCATTCACGAGGATGGTTCGGTAAGCACCCTATTTATTTAGAAGGAACAGAAGGGCAGCAGCCTTTGCGGGATGAGGGCCGCCGTCTGCCGGAGTAAGGAACATGAGAAAAGAAATTACAGTCACCGCGGAGCCGCGTGAGTCGCGCGGAAAGAACGAAGCGCGCCGTCTGCGCGTGAAGGGCCTGGCCCCGGCCATATTGTATGGATCCGGAAGCCCCGCCGTGGCTGTGTCCATCAGTCCGAAGGAAATCAATCGGATTCTGCACAGCAATACCGGACACAACACCATCTTCAATCTTTCGGTGCAGGGCGGGGAAGATACGCCGGCCATGATCGTCGATTGGCAGAGCGATCCGGTGAAAGAGAATCTGCTGCATGTGGATTTGAAGCGCATCGATCTTACCAAGCGCATTGCGGTGAAAGTTCGCGTCCACACCACGGGCGAACCGAAGGGCGTGAAGCTCCAGGGCGGCTTGCTGGAAGTGATCACGCGCGAAATTGAGATCGAGTGTCTTCCGGATGAAATTCCGGAATCTTACACGGTGGACGTTACGGAGCTGATGATCGGCCAGAATCTGCGTGCGAGCGAGATTCCGCTGGGCGGATCGGTGAAGTTGGTGAGTGGGCCGGAGCAAGTGGTGGCGCACGTAGTGGCGCTGAAGGCCGAGGTGGTGGAGACGCCGGCTGAAGGCGCCGTCGCCGCTACGCCAGCCGAACCGGAAGTGATCAAGAAGGGCAAGAAGGAAGAGGACGAGGCGGAAGCCGAGAAGGAGAAGGGGAAGAAGAAGTAGCTGGGGACCGAGGAATACGAGGGATACAAAGGAATGCCCGGTCGGGGATTCCGTATTCCTGGTATTCCTCGTATTCCTTGAATTCCAATGCCAGCGTTCGACAAACTGGTGGTTGGTCTCGGAAACCCCGGCGAAGAGTACGAGCTGACAGCTCACAATCTCGGGTTCTTAGTGATCGACCGGGTGGCGGAACGCAATCGAATCAATGTCGGACGTCGTGAATGCATGGCGTTAGTGGGTCAGGGAACGGTGGCGGGCAAGAAAGTGTTGCTAGCCAAGCCGCAGACGTTCATGAACGAAAGCGGCCAGTCGGTGCAGGGTTTGCTGGTGAAAAATGAGATTCCGCCAGGGGATGTGATTCTGGTTTATGACGAACTGGACCTGCCCTGGCAATCGGTACGAATTAGACCCAACGGTTCAGCTGCCGGCCATCGCGGAGTGGGTTCGGTAATCCAGTGCGTTGGGACCAAAGATTTTCCCCGGGTTCGCCTGGGAGTTCATGGGGGCCGTCGCGACAAGGACGGCGCTCAAATTGTGCTCGCGAAGTTGAAGCGGGCCCACAAAGAAGAGTTGGATGAACTGCTGGACTATGCGTCGCAGGCAGTGGAGTCCATCATCGCTGAAGGCGTCGAAAAGTCCATGGCGAAATATAATCGTCGCGCCCCAGGCTTAAACGAGGAAGAATGAGGATCTACGAAGAGCTGTTTATTCTCCGGCCGGATACGACGGAAGAAGAAATCGATCATTTGATCGAACAACTGACCACCTTTATCGCCTCCCAGGGGGGCAACGTCGATAAATCCGACAAGTGGGGCATACGCAAGCTGGCCTATCGCGTTCAAAAGCGCAACGAAGGCTTCTATGTATTGCTGCAGTTCACCACCAAGCCCGAAACGGTTCTGGAGGTCGAGCGGCGCTTGCGCGTGTCGGATCTGGTGATGAAATTCCAGAATGTCCGCATCGATGAAAAACTGAAAAAGATCGAAAAGCGCAAGAAGGATCGCGAAAAACGGGCTGCGCGCAAACCGGCGCCTCCGGCCGCCCCGAGCGTACCGCTGGAGCACGCCATGGCAGGCGCCGCCGAACCAGCGGGTCCCAGACCTGGCGCTCCCATGCCCGGCGCTCCCGTGGCGGCAACTCCCGCGGCTACAGCTCCCGCGGCTACAGTTCCGGTGGCTGAGAAGGTAGGAGAATAGCATGGCCGAACAACGAGGCGGACGTCCCATTAGCGGGTCTATGCGGCCCACCGGCGGCGATAAAGCGCTGGCCACCAAGAAGCAATATTTCCGGCGCAAGAAAGTATGCCGATTCTGCGTGGAAAAAATCGACGACATCAATTATAAAGACGTGAGGATGCTCTCGTCCTTTATTTCCGAGCGTGGGAAGATCGTGCCACGCCGCATCTCCGGTGTCTGCACGCCGCATCAAAAGCGCTTAGCGGAAGCCATCAAACAGGCGCGTAACATCGCGCTGATTCCGTTCGCTACGGCCATCTAGGGAGACCTTCATTATGGATGTGATCTTAAGAGAAGATGTCGAAAAACTGGGGACGCGCGGCCAGTTGGTGAAGGTGGCGCCCGGCTACGCTCGCAATTTCCTGCTGCCCAACAAGATAGCTGTCGCGGCCACCGAATCGAACAAAAAGATCGTCGAGCAAGAGCGCCAGGCTCACTTGCGGCGCGAAGCCAAGGTGGAGGGCGAAGCTAAGGATCTCGGAAAATTGCTGGGAGCTGTCGCTATCACCATTTCACAAAAAGCCGGCGAGAACGACCAGCTGTTCGGATCGGTGACATCGAAGGATATCGCGGAAGCTCTCGAAAAGCAGGGCTATACCATCGAGCGCCGCAAGATCGCGCTAGAGGAGCCGATCAAATCGCTCGGCGAGTTCAAGGTTCCCGTCCGTTTGCATCGCGAAGTAACTGCCGAAATCACCGTTACGGTAGTCAAAGAGGACGAGTAGTTCCTTCGGCAGTTTGTACTGAGACCCGATTTGCCACATCCTGATTTGATTCTGGAGCCGGGACGCTACGAAGGCGTTTCGGCCTACCAACTGCTGGAAGCCGCCGGACATGGGTACATTCCGGTGGACCAGCGGCTCCTGCACGCGATTCTCGACTTCCCCGAGAACTCGCTTCCCGGCATCGTGCGCTTTGCCGCCCAAAATCACGAAAACGATCTGATGGATCTGGATCCGTTACTGATCGATCTGTTCCATACGCTGCGCACGCCCGCGGCGCTGCCGTTTTTCACGCGCGTTATGCGGGACCATCCGAGCGACGTTCCCGACGATTTGGTGGAGAGCGTCGTAGAGTTGGGGGAACCGGCCGTGGGACCAGTCCTCGCCTTGCTCGGTGAGCTGGACGGAAAGGATGCGGGGGACGTGCCTTTCGTTCTGGCGGCGCTACGCGTCCGCGACGGTCGCGTGCTGGAAGCTTTGACTCGTCGCCTCGAGAACGATCCACAAGACGCCGCGCTGTGCCTCGAGATGTACGGCGATCCGGCGGCCATTCCCGCGCTCGAAGCCGCTCTCGCTCAAATTCCGGCCGACGATTCGCGCGCATGCGCGCCCATTCAAGCGGTCATCGAGGCGCTCTCGGCTCCCTCGGAAACTGCCGTTAAATCGGACGAGCCGTTCGACATCTGGGCGCTCTATCCCGGAGAAGCGCCGACGGATCTTGCTGCGCTCGAAGACGAGGACCGCTTGGCGATGCTCCAGAAAGGATCGCCCAGCTTGAAAGCCGAGGTGGCCTTGAGCTTCCAGGGCTCCGACTTGTCAGACGCCGCGCGCGCGTGTTTGATCCAGCTTGCCAAGACGGACGCCGACGCCGCGGTTCGTGGGGCTTGTTGGGAGGCGCTGGGCGAGATTGGCGATGAGCCGGACCTGCGCCAGGCCATGCTCAAGGTGCTGGCCGATCCGAAAGCGGCGCTGGAAGAGCGATCCGGCGCGGCCATTGGCCTGGCGGAACAATCCGACAACATCGCGGTTTATCAAGCGATTCTCAATCTGTATCAGGACCCGCGCGGCCGTGCCAAGGCGCTCAAAGCCATGGCGCGATCTTTCGACAAGCGCTTTTCCGCATATCCGCCGAAACACCTGGACGACCCGGACCCCGCCATCAAAACCCAAGCCATCTGGGGCATCGGCTATCTCGACCTGGCTTCGGAAGCGCCGCGCCTGGTGGAGCTTTTCGACGACGAGGAATTTCGCACCGATGCGCTCTTCGCCTATGCGCTCTCGATTCCGGGCGAGACCTCGGCCAGCCGTGTTCGCGCGCTAATGACCAAGGTGGAAGTAGCCGCCGGAGGGTTCCGCGCCGACGAAGAGGATCTCATCCGTATTGCGCTGGATCAGCGGCTGATGCTGCACGGCAAAAGCCCGGTATTCTTTCCTGACGAATCGGAAGAAGAAGACGAAGCAGAAACCGTCATCGCGGCGCCGAAGCCCGGCCGCAACGACCTGTGCTCCTGCGGTAGCGGCAAGAAGTACAAGAAGTGCCACGGCCTTGTGAACTGACCGCTCTCTGTGGTCGCGGCTCGGCTACAATCTTTTACGGAGCCACGACCATAGGGAGTGGTCTTCAATGAGGCAAAATAGGAGTATGCGTTGCCTGCTGGTTCTGGTGACAGCTCTCGCGTTAACCGCCGCTGGGGAAATGTCCCTGACCGTGGAAAAACTGACGGAGTTCATCAAGTCTGCCGCTCAAAACAAATCGCCGGACAAACAGGTGGCCGACACCCTGCGCCATTTCAAAATGGCGGAGAAGCTCGACGACCGTACCATTGAAGAACTGCAAAGCCTGGGAGCGGGTCCAAAAACCGTGGCGGTGCTCAAGGAATTGGGCGATGCATCGGCCAGCCTGAGGGAGGCCGCTCCGCCCCCGCCCAAACCGGTAGTGGTTCCCATCCCGCCGCCGGACTCCATCGAACAGGCCAAGATCATCGACGACGCGCGCGAATATGTGATGAACTACACCAAGAGCCTGCCAAACTTCATCTGCGTGCAAGTGACGCGGCGCGACGTGGATCGCAATGGCACCGGCTCGAACTGGTATCACATGGATACCATCACCTCTAAGCTGAGCTACAACGGCCAGCACGAAGATTATGAAGTGATCCTGAAAAACGATCAGCCCGTGACCAACGTCAAGATGGAGCAGCTGGGCGGGACCGTCTCAGCCGGTGAATTTGGCAGCATGATGAGCGAGATCTTCGAGCCGCAGAGCCAGGCACAGTTCTCTTGGGATCACTGGGCTACGCTGCGCGGGCCGGCGCACCTATGTTTTTGCCTACGACATTGAGCAGCAATACTCGCAATATCGCATCAAGGAAGTGGACACCGGCCGGGAGATTGTCCCCGCCTACCGGGGACTCATCTACATTGATCGCGACAGCAAGATGGTGACCAAGATCACCCTGAATCCCTACAACATTCCTTCCGATTTCCCGATCCACGACGCTAGCGAGTCGTTGGATTACGACCTGCAAACCATCGGCGATACCCAATATATGCTGCCGTTGAAGGCTGTTCTCACTTCCAAACTCACGCGCTTGATGACTAAGAACGACATCGAGTTCCGGCTGTATCGCAAGTTCGAAACCGGATCCAGCATCAAGTTCGATACGCCCGATGCGCTTCCCGACGACCAGACTAAAGAGAAGCCATAGGCATTATTAAAGAGAGGCCATGGGCGCTAAAATCGTTCCAGACTTCTGCGCGCCCGCCGTGCTACTTTCATCCCATGAACCCCTATGCAAGCCACATAGGCGACCGCGCGCCGTTGGATGTAATCGCAGAGACTCCGCGCCGCCTGGAACAGTTGGTGGATGCAATCGGAAGGGAGCGCGTGGAGACGCCGCCCGCGCCCGGCAAGTGGAGCGCTCGCGACATCGTTTCGCACCTGGCTGACGCCGAAGTGGTGTTTGCCTTCCGTCTGAAGCAGACACTGGCTCAGGATCATCACGTGATCCAACCCTTCGATCAGGATCTGTGGGCGAAAAGCTACCCTGCCTGCGATGTGCGCCTGGCGCTGGCGGCATTGTCGGCGGTGCGCGCCTGGAACCTGGCGCTGATCGAATCGGTGAACCCGGCCGATCTGTCGAAACCGGTGACGCATCCCGAGCGTGGGACCATGACGTTTCAGACCATTGTAGAAACCATGGCGGGACACGATCGGAATCACATCCAACAGCTGGAAGCGATCGCCGGACGGTCAGCGTACGCGAGTTGAGAGGCGCGAATTAAGAGAGAAGGATCAGGCGCCGCAGGATGTAGACGCGACGGCATTCTTTACGATCGCTTCGGCACGACGCCAGTCCTCTTCGGCTGTGCCGGTTGGACGTCCAGCGCTTTCCCACAGTAGTTCGGCGATGGCCTGTACGTCTTCGTTGTGGTCCTGCCGCTGATCGGGTTGCGACCGCTGAGAGACCGGCAGCAACGTCCGCACGAACGCGTCGCGCGCGCCGTTATATGCCAGGTGTGCCTTCTCCAACTCCAATAGAGCGGTTTCGAAGGCCTTTCGATCGCCATTGGGCTGTTCCGTCAGAAGTTGCACCTGTTGCGCCTTCCGCGAGAAATCTTCAAAAGCAGACCGATACTCAACCTCGACTGAAACTTCCATCACTTCCATCACCATGTCTGTTTAGACGAAAGAGCGCTAGAAAAGGTTCGAAATTGTCTTAGGCTAAAGTTTCTTAACACCGTACGGGGGAGACTTTAGGGCAAAGACACCATTGAGGGAGACCCAAGGTCTCAATTATCGAGTTCCACCAGCATCTTGCCCCGGAGCTTGTAGTCCGTATCCTTCAGGTTCGGATTTAGCTCCAGCTTATCAAAGCGAACTTCGATGCCTTGTTGCTGGGCGTCGGGTTTGATGAACATGGTCTTCGGGTAGAATGCGTTGCCGTTCTGGATGTAGTCGGAGTAGGTGATCAGCAGGGAGCCGATACCGGCGTCGGTCGCGATCTTCACTCGCTGCGGGCGCAAATTCGCGTCTAAGCCAATGGAGATTTTGTCGGTTCCCGATTCGGCGACGATCGAATAATCCTCGCCGGCCACCGGGTCGGGATGATTCGACACCAGCTTGTAGTTGGGGCCCTGGAGGCGCGCAATCAAGGCTGGCAATTGATTGTCGCGAAGCATTCCGAAGTCGGTGGGCAGTTCCAGGGCTTCGTCGCCCTTAAGATTCTTGCTGGCCTTGAACTCGCTTCCCTCAAACATCACCTCATGCAGGATTCGGCCCGCCTTAGCTTGAAACAACGCGCGATCTGGCCGATTCCGCATCAGTAGCGTCCACCGGACGCTGGTGCCGTCGTGGCCCCACAGAGTTGTGCTGCCGGTGGCTTGCACCGAGCTGAGGGTCTTGAGCCCGTCGTCGCCTCCCAGCGCGTGAATCATTTTCTGGAACAACTGCTTCCCAAAAGCCTCTCGTGCGGCACGGTCGGGTTCCAGGGTCGCCGTTACCGGTGTGCTCCTGGCCGGCTCAACCAGCACGGCGGTCTGGTGGTTGGCGAAACCTTCCTTCGCAAAGTCGACCACCCAATTGCCGGGCGTCAGCCCAGCCACCTCCAGCTTTCCGCCGGCGGTTGGCCCGATGGTGGTGCCATTCAAGCTCACTTGGCATTCAGCCGGCGCGCAAGTGAGGCTCAGCATGCCTTTGGCCACCGGCTTGGGAGGAACAGGGGCTGGGGGCGGGACAGGTTTGGCCTTGCTTTTGATGACATCCAGAATGTCGTCGGAGGCTCCCGCCGACTCGAGCTTGGCAAGAGTGTCGGAGGAAAGCGCAAACGAGATGCCCCGGTTCTCAATCGCCTCCCGGCGTCGCCGTAGCGGGATGGCATCCTGTTTCAGCAGAATAAGCACTTGATCGAGAGTAAATGGGTCACCAGTCAGGAACGAGTCGGACGATTTCTTGCCGTGCGCCTTGGAATCGCTCGGTGCGCTCAGTCCGGGAACAGCGGTCAGCGCCATACCGAGTACGGCGGCACAAACGGCGCCACAAACGATAGAAGGGATCGGGAGTCTCATAAGGGTCCT
This sequence comes from Bryobacterales bacterium, assembly GCA_963747945.1. Lineage (GTDB taxonomy): Bacteria > Acidobacteriota > Terriglobia > Bryobacterales > Bryobacteraceae > Palsa-89. The sequence continues at coordinate 173,802 of CAVVHB010000013.1, read as the reverse complement.
ATTTCAATGCTGCTTCCGCCGCCTGCGCCTCGCGAATCTTGGTCTTCCAGGAGCGCGCATCTTCATCGCTCGGATCCTCGGCTAAAACTCGATTGACGAGCGCCAGCGCTTGGGCATATCGACCCGACTCCCAAAGCGTGCGGACCGGGCCGTTCAAGATCTGCTTGGCGGAAATTTCGGGATTCACTACCTCTTCGGGAGCGGGCTCTTCACGTTTTGGAGCGTGCGCCGCCGGGATGACGGGCGCTGGGGGACTGGAAGGTTTCTCAACCGACGTAGCCGCTTCGGACACCGGCGCGACGGCATGGCTCTTGTTTTGCGAAGCTCGCAAATTTTGCCGCGAGACCAGCGAACTTACTATGATGGCGGCCAGGATCAGCCCGATTGCCGCGGTGAGCACTCGCTTGGCCGTCTTGCTGATCTTCGGCTGAACGGGTAACGGCCTGGGAACAGCTGCGGGTCTGAGAAATGACTGGGGCGGCTGAAACGCCGGCGGGTCCGGCGGTGAGGGTGGTTGATGAGCGGGAGCCGGGGCCCCGGGCGGCTTGCCGACATTGGCGCCCGGAAGCGGAGCGCCGGCCGAGTACGAACGCGCGGTCCAAGGCTGCGGCGCCGGTTCGGCGTCTTGTGGTCTCTCACGGACACGCGGCGCAGCGCCGGCTACCTGCGGTGCGATTACCTCTGGCGTGGGTACCTGAGCGGTTACCTGCGGTGTGTGGACATCTGGCGCGGGCGGCTCAAACGCCGATCCAAATGCCGTTTGCGGCATCACCAGCTCTGGAGTGAGCGCGGGCGGAAGCTGATTGACCATGAGCTCTGCCGGCGTCTGCACCACTGAAGGCGACTCGCCCGCGGCGGCGGAAGCCACCCGCCGGAGCTGCTGCGCCGCCAGATACAAGCCCGACGCAAACTCTTCCGCGGTTTGCAGACGCCCGGCAGGATCCTTCTTGAGGGCGCGAACCACCAGTTGTTCCAGCTCCTCGGGAACCTGTGCGTCCAGCTTACGCAGCGGCTCAGGTTCGCTGTGCACGATCTCGCGAGGAATCAAACCGGGATCGGCTGAAAACGGATATTTTCCGGAGGCGAATTCATACAGCATCAACCCCAGCGCGAAAATGTCCGAGCGGGCGTCAAATGGTTGTCCCAATACCTGCTCCGGCGCAAGGTAGTTGGCCACCAGTCCTTCGGGCCGGCTGCCGGCCGCGAGCAAAGCCGAAACCCACCTGGCAATCCCAAAGTCCAGGATGCTGACGTCGCGCGCGGGGTCGACGAAGATATTGCTCGGTTTCAGATTCCCGTGTGCGATTCCGCGCGAGTGCGCGAAGGCCAGGCCCTCCGCTACTTGGGCGATCACCGCCAGCTTCTGATCCAGCGGCAGATCCGGGTTCTCTTTGATGAACCGCGCAAGGTCCATCCCCAAGCGCCACTCGGTGACCACAAAGATCCCCTCGTCCACTTCGCCGAGATCGTGGACCTTGGCGATATGGCGATGCGCGAGTTCGGCGCAGGATGCCAGATGCCCGCAGAATTGTTCCTTCGCCTCGGCGCTGAGGCTGGGGACGGTGTGGAGAACTTTCGCCGCAAACTCACGGTTACGGAAGGCGTCGCGAACCCGGTAGGTTTCGCCCGCCGCGCTGCCGCCCAGCTCTTCGATCACCTGATACTTGCCGATAGTCTTCATCTCAGAATCGCCCTTACGCCGCTCGCGGGAGAGGCGCCTTTCCGAAAAGCCGTTGTGCCGGTTCGACATGGGCACACGTGGACTTCCGTTAGTACTCCGGCTTGCGCTTACTAATAAAGATCGGACGGCAAGGACAGGGTCTACAGGCTACCTTAGAGGGGTCAGTAGTTTTTAGGCGGCGTCCTCGGTGTGGGCCGTAGATGGTTTGCCTTAGTAGGTGTCAGGGGAAGCTGGTAAACTGGAAAAAGTCTCATGTTCCCGGGCGCGTAGCTCAGTTGGTTAGAGCGCCTGCTTCACACGCAGGAGGTCGCAGGTTCGAGTCCTGCCGCGCCCACCACTTGCATCCTTTTGAATCAGGAACCTGCAGTTCTCGGGTTCGAATTGTCTGCTGGGCCAAAACGCTAGAGGATTTGACCGAGGCGCTCATCGAGTCGAAGAAATCGGAGACGCAGCTTCGAAAGATTATCGATACCATCCCCGGCGCTTGCATGGGCCAGTGCGCTCGACGGTTCCAAGACTTTCATCAACCAACGATGGCTCAAGTGTACGGATCTCTCTCCCGAAGAGTCGCACGCCCTGGGATGGAAAGTCACAACCCATCACGAGGCTCTCTCCGAAATTCATGGACCAGTGGCGTGCGCCGGTTGCTTGGTGGGAAGCGTCAGCGGGGGCCGGACCACAGCGCCGTCCGAGCCACGCTTCTCAACGCTTGAAATGGTACCCAGAGTGCATAATGGTTTGTGGAATCTTGGGTCGGGCGAGGGAGAAAAGGAAACTGATGGAGAAGATGGCTCCGTTCGAACGGAATAGCCGCGCGCTAGCGTGCCTTCTGTTGCTGATTTGCTGCACCACGGCTTTGACGGCCCAGAATCAACATGCGGCGGTTTCGCCCTCGGGCTCCGCCGTACGCGTCACGCATGTTTTGGGCTTCGAGAGTATTTCGAACAATGCCAACGGAGAGCTCTCAATTCAAGAGCATACTTTGCGATTTCAGAAAAGCGACGGCTCTAACGCGCAAATCAGCGTTGAGTCCATCCAGGACCTCTCTCTCGGAGTGGAAGACAAGCAGATAGGCGGTACCGCGGCGGCCTTGGGCAGGGCCGCGACACCTTACGGTGGCGGGCGATTGATCAGCCTGTTCTCGCATAAGAAGTACGACACCCTGACTGTGGAGTATCTCGATTCCAACGGCGGATTTCACGGCGCGGTATTCCAGCTCAACAAGGGCCAAGGCCAGGCTCTCAAAGACGAATTGGTGGCTAAAGGCGCACACGTGACCAATGTAGAAAATCAACCCACGAAAGCGAATGCTCCGGAGGCCAAGAATGAGAGCAAATAGAAAGATCCAGTTGGTCGTGGCGCTACTGCTGGCGGCCTCCGTTGCGCAGCCCGGGCTACGCGCCCAGTCCTGGAGCGTGCAGGTGGACAAGGTCGACCCGGGGGAAGTGAACATCGAACCCGCCTTCAGAGTTGCGATTTACGAGAACCTGTTAGTGGAGTTAGCCAAGACGAAGCAATTCAAACAAGTGTTTCGCGGCGGCGATCGCAACGCCAGGGGGCCAGAATTACTGATTCTGAAAACCACCGTGCAGAAATATACGCCGGGTAGCGAGACCCGGCGCGCCGTTACCACCGTCAGCGGCGCCACAAAGTTGAACGTCCGCAGCCAGCTCTCTACACCAGACGGGCACGTGGTTCTGGAGCGTATTGTCGACGGTAATGTTCGCTTTTTTGGAGGCAACCTGCGGGCTACCCATAATCTGGCTCGCAATGTGGCCCAGACCTTGAAAAAGTCTGATTTGCCGGCGCCCACGCTCGCGGTTCGCGAACAGAAGTAGGCGGCCAACCGGCTGTCCGATGTCGAGGTGTGGTCACAAATTGTCGACCGTGGGTCAACGCGGGGACTTCTCTACTCGGCGTCGCCTTGGAGGGAGGCTGAAAGACCTGAAGTTACCATGGAGCCAAAAGAAGCAAGGTGCGGGCTTTAGACGCACGAGGTCACAGATTCTTGGCGCTGCTCACGCAGCAACTCCACGGGCCTTGTAATCGGTGTATCCATGCGCTCCGCCCCCATAGAACGTGGAACGATCTGGCGGATTGAGCGGCTTGTTTTCCCTGATCCGCTCCACCAGGTCTGGATTAGCGATGAACAGGCGGCCAAACGCGATCGCGTCGGCATGCTTCTCCTCGATAGCCTCGGCCGCGCTCTCGGGGGTATAAGCGGCCGCCGAGAGCAGCGGTCCGTCGAAAACCGAACGGAACAGGGCGGCATTGTTCCGCGCAGTTTCATGCAGTTCATCGGTCAAACCAATCTCGGACCCTCTGGCCTCGATCAGGTGCAAATAGGCGATTCGCCGCTTGCTGAGTTCCCCGATGACAAAGCTAAACAGCTCCAGGGGATGGCTGTCGTGAATCCCGCCGTATTGCCCAAAAGGCGAGAGGCGGACGCCCAGCCGGTTGGCGCCGATCGCACCCGTCACCTGGTCCACGATTTCAAGCAGGAACCGGGCGCGGTTCTCTTTTGAGCTGCCGTAAGCATCGGTGCGCCCGTTCGTTCCGTCCTCCAGGAACTGCTCAATCAAGTGGCTATTCGCGCCCTGCAGCTCCACTCCATCGAATCCAGCCGCGATCGCGTTCAACGCGGCCTGCCGGAACGTGATCACAATAGGTGCGATCTCCGAAGTCTCCAGGGGGCGCGGAATCTCAGCCGGCACTTGTTGAAAATCTTTCGTCAGAGCGGGAATTGTGGGAAGAACGGCCGAGGGCGCCACCGGCGCGCTTCCATCCGCCATGAGCGACGAGTGAGAGTTCCTTCCATTGTGGGCGATTTGCATGACGATCCGGCCACCGCGGCCATGGACGGCGTCGGTCACTGTTCGCCACCCCGCGATCTGGGCTGCGGTGTAAATTCCCGGGGCGTTCGGATAACCTTGCGCCTGGGGACTGATCGCCGTTCCTTCCGAGATGATGAGCCCGGCCGTGGAACGCTGCGCGTAGTATTCGGCGTTTAGCGCGGTTGGGACATTCCCAGCGCCGGCACGCATGCGCGTGAGAGGGGCCATGATGATCCGATTGGGGAGCTGAATTGCTCCGATCCGCAGGGAACTGAAAAGAGTTTCGCTGGACACGGTGAGCCTTTCCGGTTGCGTTTAAGCGAGAGCGATCTCACCCATATCGATTGCGACCAGGAGAGGGTCCTTCACAAGCTGGTAGTCCCCTTCGTAGGCATAGATTCGGCGCTTTGTCGGCACAATGATTCCGTCGACGTCCCGATACTCGGAGGCATAGTTGAGCCCGGTCGCTCCCCCCAGTATGTCCACCGTATAGTCGTGGCGGCGCAGTAAACCATCCGGTCCGAAACACGAAATCTGTTCGCGCGTGTGGCTCTTCACGTTGTCCGGAAAAGTGACTTTCAGACGCCTCCAGGTTTCTCCGTCAACCTGAATGGATGGGATCTCCTCACTCTTGAATCCCTCCTGGGTGTAAAGGAACGGAGTGTTGAGGTACGTCCACAAAGCCTCGCCACAAAAATAGGCGACATGGATGTCATCCCAAGGTGTCGCTTGCTGCTGACCTTGGAAGGATTCTTCCGGATTATCGCGAGCCTCGATGAGCGAGCCGTCAAGCTTCTCCATCACGATGCGGTTTGGTTCGAAAATCGACCGTTTGTCCTGGCCGGGGAAATCCGTGACCAGGCGCTCCAGCTTCGTAGCCACTGTCATCACGACGTTCTTGAGGGCGTCGCCCTTGCTCTTCACGAACCAGATTGCGCCCGTGATGGAAGCGGCAACTTTCACCGACTTTACTTTGTGCCAACGCTCCAGGCCGCCGTGCGCCTTTACAGCCATGTTCAGTAATTCGTTCATGCCGCTAGTTAATATTCCGCTTGGTCGCGGTATCTACTCCGGGAGCGGACTACTTTGAAAATGAACCAGCTCAATGCGGTCATTCTGTTTGCGATAGACAGCCACCAGGCGAAACTCCGTCTTGCTCTCTTTCCCATCGCGCACCGTCGTGATTTTGCTATCGCCAGTCAAAAGCCCAACCGAACCGTAGATTCGAATCTTTTGGTTCGTCAGATCAATTGATTTGAACCTCATCGAGTGGGTTTTGAGATCATCCAGAATTTGCGCCTTCGAAAACGCGCTCCCGTCGGGCCTCACCAGCATGTAGTCGTCGGAGTAGATTTGCGACAGCTTCTCTAAATCATTTGTCTTGAGGGCTCCATAAAAGCCCTCGTGGTGGGTGCGGCTCACTTCTTCGGTTGTTATGTCCATCAGCCGCTCTCTCTTGAGCCTTGATAGGGGCTGGCAGGCTCACCTGAAATCCAGCCCCCAAAGTGTTTTTGGTCTTAGTAATCCATGCCCGGACCGCCGTGCCCCATTTGATTCATGGGTTGGCCGGAATTGCGTTCCGGGATCTCGCTGATCATGGCTTCCGTTGTCAGCATCAGAGATGCGATGGACGCCGCATTCTGCAGAGCGGTGCGGGTCACCTTGGCGGGATCGATTACTCCGGAGGCGATCAGATCCTCGTACTTGCCGGTGGCGGCGTTATAGCCGAAGTGCGGGTCCTTGTTTTCGCGAACCTTTTCCACCACCACGGCTCCTTCCAGGCCCGCATTCAGCACGATCTGGCGCAGCGGTTCTTCACAAGCGCGAGCGATGATGTTCAGACCAATCTGCTCATCGCCCTCGAATTTTTGATCCTTCAGCGCTTTGGCCGCGCAAAGCAGCGCCACTCCACCGCCCGCGACAATCCCTTCGTCCACAGCCGCGCGCGTGGCGTGCATCGCATCCTCGACGCGGGCTTTCTTCTCCTTCATTTCGGTCTCGGTGGCGGCTCCCACCTTGATGATGGCCACGCCGCCGGCCAGTTTGGCCAGCCGCTCCTGCAATTTCTCGCGGTCGTAATCGGAAGTGGTCTCCTCGATCTGCGAGCGCAACTGTTTAATCCTGCCCTGAATGGCTTTCGAATCGCCCGCGCCATCGATGATGGTGGTGATTTCCTTGTCCACGGTGACGCGTTTGGCCCGGCCGAGGTCCTCCAGTTTCACGCTTTCGAGCTTAACCCCGGTCTCTTCCACCAGCGACTTGCCGGCGGTGAGGATGGCGATATCTTCCATCAGGGATTTGCGGCGGTCCCCGAAGCCCGGGGCTTTGACGGCGCAAACGGCCAATGTACCGCGCAGCTTATTCACTACCAAAGTGGCCAGCGCTTCGCCTTCCACTTCTTCGGCGACAATCAGCAGCGGATGGCCCGAGCGCGCGATCTGCTCGAGCAGCGGCAGGATGTCCTTCATGCTGCCGATCTTTTTCTCGTGGATCAGAATGTAGGGATCCTCGAGCACCACTTCCATCCGTTCGGAGTCGGTGACGAAATAGGGAGAAAGGTAACCGCGGTCGAACTGCATGCCTTCGACAGTGACCAGTTCCGTCACCATCGTCTTGGCCTCTTCCACCGTGATCACGCCGTCCTTGCCCACCTTCTTCATGGCTTCGGCAATGATGTTTCCGATGGTTTCATCGCTGTTGGCCGAGATGCTGCCCACCTGGGCGATCATGTCGCCGGAGACCGGCTTCGACATCTTCTTGACCGCTTCCACCGCGATAGCGACGGCTTTGTCGATGCCGCGCTTCATGGCCATCGGGTTTACACCCGACGTTACCGCTTTCACGCCCTCGCGGTAGATGATCTGCGCTAGAACCGTGGCGGTGGTGGTGCCGTCGCCGGCCACATCGGAGGTTTTCGAAGCTACCTCGCGCACCATTTGGGCGCCCATGTTTTCGAGCGGATCGGCCAGCTCAATCTCTTTGGCCACCGTCACGCCGTCTTTGGTGATGGTGGGGCCGCCAAACTTTTTCTCGAGCACGACGTTGCGGCCCTTGGGGCCCAGGGTGACCTTCACCGCGTCGGCCAATTGATTCACTCCGCGCAGGATGGCCTGCCGCGAATGGTCCGCGTAAATAATTTGTTTAGCCATTGCTTAGCTCGCTTTCTTCGCAGCCGCCGGCTGCTGACTCAAAATGCCTAGGATTTCGTCCTCGCGCATGATCATGCATTCTGTTCCTTCGATGGTGATCTCGCTGCCGGAGTATTTCCCGAATAGGATACGGTCGCCGACCTGAACGTCCAGCGCCACCACCGTGCCATCTTCCAGACGTTTGCCCTTGCCGACGGCCAGCACTTCACCCTCCTGGGGTTTCTCTTTCGCGGAATCGGGAATATACAGGCCGCCGCGCAGGGCGTCTCCCTTTTCTTCGACTCGCTTGATTACAACGCGGTCATACAACGGACGAATTTTCATAACTTCAGGCCCTCCTTGGCCTGGTTGTGACGCAGAAATTGTGCTGCAGAGATGGAATGCAACCTTTCGGCGCGTACAATGAATCTGTCAGGCGCCGCACCGACGAAGTAAAACGGATAGCAGGTCACCAGGGTCAGGATTTCGCCTTCACTGGCGTTTAGTACAGCGACGTCATCGGGAGCTACCACACTCGTGGACACGACGCGATAACGATACTGCCCTTCGAATGTAGTGATCACAATGGTGTCGTTCTCTCGGATATTTCGCAGCGGCCGGAAGAAGCTATCCCGGTGCCCGCCGATAGCCACGTTGCCCGCATGCCCGGGCAGTGGCGTACCCCGAATGTGGCCCACCGCGCGGCGCAGAGTCTTCGCGTCGTCGCCCTCCATGAGCATTACGGAGAGTGCCAGGCGCGGGATTTCAAGGCGTCCAATCAGGCCTTTGGCCGCCATGGCCGGAAGCCCGCCATGCAGGTTGTGGTCTTCCAACACACGCTGAAGATCGCCGCTCTCCCGCTGCTGGAAAGTCCAGGTGTCCACGGCTACAAACGACCAGTAACCCAGGCACACAGCAGCGCTCGCGAACAAGACTCGCTGTGCCCATCGTAAAGTCCCTGCCATTCAAATCGCCTGAATCTGGCGGTACTCCGGTTCCCACATCGCGTCTCCAACCTGTTCCACGATGTCGCGGAATTTCACGCCTGCCAAACCGTCCTGGACAGCGGCTTCGGCCACCGCCACCGCCACTGTCAGGGACACGATCCGCAGATCGTCGACATGCGGCAGCAGCGAGGCGCCGGGCAAGCGCACGGCAACCAGGCTGGACACCGCGTTGGCCGCGGCCGCGAACATGTTATCGCTGACGCGCCGGGCGCGAGAGACAATAGCGCCCAGACAAAGACCGGGATACAACATGGCGTTGTTGGTCTGCCCGATGACGTACGTCACTCCACGGAAGGTCACTGGCTGGAACGGACTGCCCGTCGCGATCAGGGCCCGGCCCTCGGTCCAGGCAATTAAATCGGCTGGCGTAGCTTCCGCCATGGGCGCGGGACTGGATAGCGGAAAGATAATGGGCCGCTCGCAATGTTTGGCCATTTCCCGGACCACGGCTTCGGTGAAAGCGCCCGCTGCGGTGGAAGCGCCGATCAGCATGGTGGGCCGCACCTGACGCACCACTTCGGCCAGATCGATGCAGTCCGGATTGCCGCGCTTCCAGCGTTTCACTTCGGCCGCCGGCCGGGCGTAGGGCGCTTGATAGTCGCGCAAATTTTCACCCATGTCTTCCACCAGCAGACCCCCTGTGTCCACCAGCCAGAAGCGCGCGGAAGCGTCGTTGTGGGACAGGCCTTCACGCACCATCGCATCGCGGATTTGATCCGCAATTCCTAAGCCCGCTGTTCCGGCGCCCAGGATGACGACGCGTTGGTTCCGCATGGGCGATCCGCAAACGCGCACCGCTGAAACTGCCGCCGCCAGAGTGATTGCGCCGGTGCCCTGCATATCGTCGTTAAACGTTGAGACCCGGTCGCGGTATTTCTCGAGGATACGGCGTCCGTTGCTCGGCGAGAAGTCTTCCCACTGCATGAGCGCGCTCGGGAACAGCTTGGTCACTGTCCGGACATAGGCATCGATAAACTTGTCGTAGCGTTCCCCGCGGACTCGCGTATGCCGGTTCCCGACGTACATCGGATCCTTGAGCAGGCTCTCCCGGTTGGTGCCGACATCCAGCATCACCGGGATCACGCGTGTGGGATCGATGCCGCCCGCCGCGGTATAAATCGCCAGTTTACCGATTGAAATCTCGATGCCGCCCACGCCCCAGTCCCCCAGCCCGAGAATTTGTTCAGCGTCAGTGGCCAGGATCAAATCGATGCCATCGGGTCCGACGGCCAGATTCGCAAAAGCTGCTTCAATCCCGTCGCTGTGATCGATAGAGAGGTACACTCCGCGCGGACGGCGGCACTCGTGGTGATACTGTTGCATCGCCATGCCCACCGTCAAGTCGTTGACGATGGGTATCATCTCCCGCAGATGCCCCGACAGCAGGCGATAAAACAGCACCTCATTGCGGTCGTGCAGCGCCGTCAGGTAGACGTTCTTATTCAAAGCATCGGGAAGGCGCTGGTATTGAGCATAGGCCGCCTTCACCTGTGCCGCTAGAGTGCTGATCACAGGCGGAAGCAGACCGGTCAAGCCCAACTCTTCCCGTTCCTCCGCGGTGAAAGCTGTGCCCTTATTCAGCAACGGCGTGGTGAGCACTGCCAGACCACGGCTCTTGGTCTTGTAGCAGGCATCTCCATCCAGCCGGGGACTAGCCATCCGGGCCTCCAATATCGGGGTGATTCTTTGTCGCATGTTATACCCGGACTCCCCTCATTGATCGCTAATCTCGCTGCACGCCCCGGTCCATTCGTGGTTCAAACGACCGGGGAGGCAGACCCGGTGGTCAGTTACACTGCGCGTGCGCGTACAAATTTAAGACTGAAAGCTGCACCTAACGCGAGCAATCCCAACAGCCCGATCAATGGCATCGGACTGGCGGTTTTCGGGAGCTGCGCTGCTGCTGGAGCCTCGTTCGCCGCTACCAACGCTTCCGCCGGCGCCGGTGTCACCACTTGGGCTATTTCGACATCTTCGCCCGTAGGTTTCACTGCCAGAACCGGCGCCTGTTTCAGTTGCACCACCACCGGCTCTTCGGCAGACGTGATCGGCACTGTGATTTCGGCCGGGATTTCGGCCGGCGTATAGAGAACTGGGGAGTTGGTCACTTTGGCCAGCTCTAGAGCTCTTTCCTTCGGATATACAAACTCCTCGCCAAAGTTTTTGCCGGGATAAAACCATGCCCGAAGCACGTCCGGCTGGCCGGGCGGCGTCTCGCGAAAGGTCAGTACTGTCTTGCCGGTGGCCTGGAGCCGATAATCGGGGATCGCCAGGACTGTGGCGTAGACCACTGTTTCGTCCTGGTTGAAGATCTGGACGATGTGGCGGTCCGACGGCGAACCTAGGAGCTTGAAAACATAGGTGCCGGGCGGCAACACAGCCCATCCCTTGATATGAACGCCGGGCGTCTCCACGGGCTGGCTAAACGTGATCACGGTCTTTTGGTTCCAATCGTCAGCCCTGGCGATGGGAGAGAATGCTGTAGCGATGACCGCCGCACAAAGTACGGCCGGTGCTGCTTTTAAGTAGTTCATTTACTTTTCCTTCTTCCGATTCAAAATTTGTGAGCGGTCCCACGCGGCAGGAAGAAGCACGCTGGCAACCGTTGGCGGTTATCCAGGTTACGGGCAGCAATAACAGGATGGGTAAGCCCCAGAGGAGGACGTCGCGGCCCAAGGGACTGACCGCATTATGTCAGATGACCAAATGGCGTCGAAACCACAGCCGCGTTGCGCTGGGGCGGGGCTTAAGGATTGGGGGTCGGCAACAGTGCAGACTCTTCGTCGCGCGGTGGGCTCGAGATTCGCATGGTGCGGAATTCATGCCGCTCAATCGTGGCGGCGAAAAGAGATGCTCCGCTCGCTGCTTCCCGGCGCAGAACTCGACCAACCACAACCAGCTGCAGCGGAATTCTTCCGTCAATCAGGGAAGGCCACTCCATGCTCATCTCGAGCAGCGTTCCCACAACCATTGGGTGCCTGGAAGCCACCAAAATACCGGCGCTGCTCAGATTGACGGCTTTCCCTTCGCCAGAGAAAGCAGAACCTTTGGGAGCCAGAGAGCGGAAGCGAACGCTCAGGTCCAGCGGGTAGCGAAACTTCAGCCGGCGCTCCTCTGGAATGTGCGCGTTGGCAACCAGCGAGCTGCGTTGTTCCCCTGGGAATTGGAGGACTCTGGCGAATGAGTGTATGGAAGCTGCCATGGGGTTAAGCGCAGACTCCCACGGCCTCAACTCGCACCATTGCCCGGCGGCTGGTTCTGATGGGCGTCGACCATGGCCCTAACAGATCTTCTTGAAAGATATGGTAGAGCTGATCCTTACACGCCACCTCAAAGCATTTGCGCAAAAGCGACTGGCCGACCAGGCGAAGCTCCGCACCCTCCGGCAGGAATACAATTCGCCCTTTTGCCTCCGAGTCGAATTGAACCACCGCGAAGCCCTTTCTTATCCGGTACACGTCTGGAACTGGCGCCTCGCGCTTTTCAAACTGCGGGGCGAGAACTGGCGTTGTTAAAGACACAACGGCATTTGTCATCTGGATCAACCTTTCCAAAGTCAATGCGTGCTCAGCGCCTCAGGAAACTACCCAGAAGGAGCTAGGCTGCCGACCACTCTTTTTCCGACTGTACGTTTGCAGATAGCACTCGGTTGACCGTTTCGATCAGCTCAGTGGGCCGAAAGGGCTTCGCGATACATTCCAAGTTCCGGTAATTGCATTCGGCTTCTCCGGACATAAAGACAACCGGCTTTTGTGAATCCATCTCCAGAACGCGATCGGCCAGCTGGAAGCCATTGATCTTGGGCATCACCACGTCGGTGAGCAGCAACACGATGTTCGATTGATGCTCCTCATAGGAACGTAGCCCCTCATCTCCGTCGGCGGCGGTGAGCACCGTGTATCCGGCGATCTCTAAGAGCTTTCTGACGAGCCCAAGAATATCGAGGTTATCGTCAACTACCAAAATTGTTCCGCGCTGGCTGCGGTGGGTCATGGCCTGCGCCCTCCTTTCGGCGGCACCTTAGTAACTGCAAACAGGGAGTTGACCAAGTATCGGGGATTTGTCCTAGTCCAATCTGTTCAAAATTGCTCAAGGGGATGAAAATGCTGTAGGACGCGTTCAGATTTTTGGACCTCGCCGCCCATTTGCTCACGTGAGCATTTTGGAACAGATCAGCGGCCGGCATACATGTTTAACTGGGTGCGCAGTAGCAGTGAACCGTCCAACCGTAGGTGTGCGGTTTTTTGTCCTTCGCTGACAAACAATGCCGCAGGAGGTGATTTCATGGGATCTCAAGCTTCGAGCTTTTCTGTTCCTTTGGAATCAATAATCTCCACCCGAGAATTGAACCGCAGGCCACCGCGTCCACCGGATTTTGAGGCTGTCGCCGGCGCTTTGGTGGCTTTGGCCAGGACCATGGCGGATTCTCCCGAGCGGACTTTGCAGCACCTGGTGGAAACAGCACTCAGCCTGTGCCGTGCCCAATCGGCCGGAATCAGCTTGCTGGAGGAAGAAAACGGTAGCAAGATCTTCCGCTGGCACGGCGTTGCGGGCGAATACGCTCCTCATCTGTGGGGCACAACGCCTCGCGATTTCAGCCCTTGTGGCACTGTTTTGGACACCAACCAGGTGCAATTGATGTCGCATCTGGATCGTCACTTCCGATATTTCGCCGACGTGAAGCCAAGCATCGCGGAGGCGCTGTTAGTCCCTTTTCACGCTGGTGGGGAAGCGGTGGGAACCATCTGGGTCATCTCCCACGACCAGAGCCGGCAGTTCGACCGCGAAGATGCTAGGGTATTGACTACATTAGGGGAATTCGCCGCGGCCGCATATCAGACCTTGGCCGGATTGACTGCTTTGAAGGGGATCATCGCCACCATTCGAGAGCCTTTGCTCGTGCTGGACGACACGTTCCGAATCAAGATGGCCAGCCGGTCGTTCTACGAGACTTTTCGAGTAACCACGGCTCTTACGGAGGGGCGCATCTTTTACGAGCTTGGAAACGGGCAGTGGGATATCCCCGAGCTGCGCGCGGTGCTCGAAGATGTCGTGTCCAAGGAAAGCGCGGTGGAGAATTTCGAGGTGCGTCGCGATTTTCCCGCACTCGGGCCACGGGCCATGTCGTTGAGCGCACGCAAACTGCAGCGCGAAGGAAACCCTGCCGCCCTGATCCTGCTGGCAATTGAGGACGTTACGGCCAGGAAGCAGATTGAGGAAGAACTGTTGCGTTCCAGTGAGGATGCGCAGCGTTTTGCTTACGTGGCCGCGCACGATCTGCGGGCCCCGCTGAACTCGGCTATGATGCTGCTGCAACTGCTGCAACAGAAAACGGAAGCCAAGCTCGAAGACGACGAAAGTCAGGTTTTGTCGCTGGCTACGGCCAATCTTCAGCGGTTGCAAGCCTTGATGGGCGACATGCTGGCGTACGCTCAGGTGGGGGGAACGGGAAAAACAGCCGTTCTACCCTTGCAGGAGCCTTTGGAAATGGCGCTCAGCAACCTACAAAAAGACCTTGAGGAGACAGCCGCCGAAGTGGACCACGGGCCTCTGCCCACCGTAAGGACGGACCGCTCCCAGGTGACTCTGGTGTTTCAGAATCTGATTAGCAATGCCATTAAATTCCGTTCTGACGCGGCGCCCCGCGTCCGCATTGGGGCCAAGAAAGAGAATCGGGAATGGGTTGTGACTATCGCCGATAACGGCCAGGGCTTCGATCCCGAATATGCCGAACAGATCTTTCTCCCGTTCAAACGCCTGCATGGTTCAGATACGCCGGGCAGCGGCATCGGCCTGGCCACCTGCAAACGCATTGTCGAGCGGCTGGGGGGCCGCATCTGGGTGGAAGCGGCGCGGGGCAAGGGCGCTACGTTCTTTTTCACCTTGCCCGCTAAATAGATCCTTTTAGCAGCCTGTGTCGAAAGTCCGAAAAGACCGCTTGCTTAGGCGCGCGGCTCACTGGACTCATCGCGTTACAGAGCCGCGAGCGTTAGGGAGACGGTTTCGACACATCCCGCTAGTCGTGCAGGATCACGTTGAGCAGAGAGCTGCGAACCTCCAGGCCATCGGCATGTTGACCGGTGTAGTGGATAAATCCCATTTTGCGGAACCGGTTCATGAAAAAGCTGACTCGCGAGCGGGTAGTGCCGATGATCTCGGCCAGCGTCTCCTGGCTGATCTGGGGAATCACCAACTCGGGTTTGCCTTCTTTCCCGAAGTTGGCCAGCAGGAGGAGTACCCGCGCCAGCCGCTTTTCGCTGGAGTTGAAGAGCTGGTCCACCAGATCCTCCTGAATCCGAATGGTGCGGGAGAGCAGATGGTGGAGCAGCAAGTCGGAAAAGGCCGGCTGTTCGCGGAGTAGACGGATGGCGAGTGCCTTTTCCATCTTGAGGATGGAGCAGTCCGATAGAGTGGTGGCGCTGGCCATGCGCAGAAGCTGGCCGGCCAGGCATCCTTCCCCGAAGAACTCGCTGGGGCCCAAAAGGGCAATCACCGCTTCCTTGCCTTGACTAGAGACCACGCTGAGCTTGATTTTGCCTTTGTGGATATAGAAGATAAAGTCGGCCGGTTCACCTTGCGCAAAGATCGGGCAGTTCTTTCTGTAGTTGGCCAGCGTCCTTCCTTCACCCGTTTCGGCGAGAAACAACTGAGGATCAAACTTGGGCTTGGGCTTCGATTTTGTTGTGCGCCCTGCCATTTATAGGGAGTATACACGGATCGGGACTTACTCGAAAAGTGGCGTCGAGCTCAGGGGTGGGCACTCGCGCCGACACCCGTTCACACGAGTGTGAACGCTGCACGCAGGAGTGCGTGCGCCACAAATTCATAGTGTCTGAGGAAATCAATAATCGATAATTCAAGATAAAATACACGGCTGAGCTGAACCGTGTTACCTTTAAATGGCTATCTAGAAGCGGCGCTTTTGCCACTTCGCTCCAGTAGACATCGCGCACAACGCAGCTCCAGCAACAGAGAGGTGGGTGCAGTATGGCATTAGCCCGTTGCCAAACGTGTGGGAGTCCGCGAGGATTGAAACATAGCTATCCCCATTTTCATACTTTGGCGAATTCCGTGAGCTTCGATATTCTCTGTGGCTCGCCCTCTTGCGCCCGTCGGGCGTTCATTTGGTTAACAGACGAAGAAGAGCGGCAGTATATTTGTGGCCAGCGGATTTTTTCAGTCGCAAATCGCGCCGTAGAAGTGAACTTAATTTGATGTAGCGCACCCGGGGCTTACCCCGCTTAGTCGTGCGAGGCAGCCGCTGCGCCCCGCGCCATTTTGTGAGATTTGTCCGCCTTACTCTGCATGGAATGCGACGGCGTTCTTCCGGGGTGCGGAGCTAGTGTGACGACGTTGCCCCAAAATTCGTAGCATGTTTCGATGAATCGAACGAACTCCGCCAGCTCGCCAGGTTTCCGGATGAAACAGTTGCCGTTCAGCGCGTAGACGGCCCTGACGAACTTCGGATCGTCTGAACCGGCGGCGACCACAATCGGTATATGCATCAGTTCCGGGGTGGATTTGATGACCTTCAGGACTTCCAATCCCGAAACCCTGGGTTGCGACAGGTCCAAGAAAATCATATCCGGGGGCGAGGCGTTGGCGTATCGTCCCTTCCTCAGAACATACATCAGCGCATCCTCACCATCAGCCACGCAATGCAGGCCTTCTGTTAATCCAGCGGCTTTGAATGCTTCCGTAGTGAGCAGGCTGTCCGCCGGATTGCTTTGCACCAGGAGAATGTTGATCTGCCGAAGCCGTTTGACTTGAGGCACGTCACGTTTGACTTGGCGCAGATCGGGGGTTTTCGAAGAGTTGGGCATACTTCCAACCTTCTTTCTGTCAGGAGGAAGAAGGAACGAATTCTTCCTGACTGGCCTTCGCCTCACGGTCAATGGCAACCCGCAGCCCACCTGTCGCCGCGCTGCCAAATAAGCCTTATACGGCTACATTATCGGGGATTCCCCGATCCTTAATCTGTTCAAAAGTGCACACGCTTCTTTACGAAAGTGGAACCCGGCAAGCCCCTGGTGGGCGTAGTCAATCGTGCAGGATCACGTTCAGAAGAGAGCTATGAACTTCCAGGCCGCTGTCAAATTGGCCGTTGTACCTGATGAAGCCCATTTTGCGGAAGCGATTCATGAAGAAGCTGACTCGCGACCGGGTGGTGCCGACGATTTCCGCCAGCGTCTCTTGGCTGATCTTTGGAATCACCAGCTCGGGTTTGCCTTCCTTCCCGAAGTTGGCCAGCAGCAGGAGCACTCGCGCCAGCCGCTTTTCACTGGAATTGAAGAGCTGGTCCACCAGGTCTTCTTCAATCCGGATGTTGCGGGATAGCAGATGGTGAAGCAGGAGCTCGGAAAAGGCCGGCTGGTCGTGGAGTAGACGGATCACTACTGCCTTTTCCATCCGGAGGATCGAGCAGTCCGACATGCTGGAGGCGCTGGCCATTCGCACAGATTGGCCGGCGAGACATCCTTCGCCAAAGAAGTCCCCGGCGCCCAAAAGGGCAACCACCGCTTCCTTGCCTTGTTTAGAGACGACGGTGAGCTTAATCTTGCCTTTCTGGATATAGAAGAGCGCATCGGCGGCGTCGCCTTGCACGAAGATCGCGTGATTCTTCTTATGGTCGGCCAGCGTCCTTCCTTTGCCCGCGCTGGCGAGAAAAATCTTGGGATCGAAAAACTCTTCTTTCTTTTTTTGCGGCAGCATACACGAATTCCGGGCGAAACCGGTTAGTGCCCGATGCGGAAGCTGGTTACATCGCCCCAAAGTCCCGCGGACTTCAAAACAAAGACTCCAACCGCAACCACGACCACCACGTTGAGAATCGTCTTGATGCTGGATGCCATCGGAATATAGCGATTCACCAGCCACAGTGCCATGCCCACCACAATCAAAACGACCACCAAATTTATCAAAGGCATTTCAGGTACTCCTCAACTCATGGCAAGGCAATCCGCTGACCAACCCGATACTAAGGCAGTTTCCACTAAGGCTCATCGAAGCCACTGAGAGCAGGGAAGGCGGACCTGACCACAGAGCGTCGTATGACCAAATGCGATCAATGGTTTGATGCAATTTCTCAAATAGGTGCTAGAATGGGGGCCGACCGCCAATCTCGGCTCTCCGCTGTTTTCGAGACCGCCCGTGCGCTTCCCGCCTTGTCTCTTAGACCACACGGTTTCCTGGATCGACGGGGCGAGGAGACTCTATGCACTCCGAAGCCTCGGAGCAAGAAACCAAGCGCTGGCTGGTGAGCGATGGCCCGAAAGAGCTGGAGCTGCTGCTCCAGGCTGTTCTCTCGCACCAGTCCGAACCCATCCTGATCGCGGATAACGAACGCTGCTGCCTGGATGCCAGCTCCGGCGCCGCCAAGCTACTGGGCGTATCGATGGACAAGATCATCGGCCAGCGAATCCTCGATCTCACCGAACCCAACAAGCTGTCTTACACAACGCAGCCGGATGTCTTGCCAGGGCATCACGTTTATGTGCTCAACGACGCGTCCAGTGAAAAGAACGCGACCGCGGACAACCGGGATTACGCCTTCTTTTGCTTGGATACCGAAGGCCGGGTTGTTTCCTGGTACTCGGGAGCCGAGCGAATCTACGGCTACAAGAGCGATGAAATCGTCGGCCGGCTTTCAAGCTGCCTCTATCTGGATGCAGAGGATGACCAGCCTCGCGTCGATTTTGAGGACGAATTGAAAAAGACGGCCGCCGGAGGTCACTCCGGTAACGAGGGCTGGCATAAGAAAAAGGACGGATCCCGCTTCTGGGCGAACTCGTTGACGACGGCGTTCAGAGACCGAAGCATGGAGTTGCGGGGCTTTGCCCGGGTGGTGCGCGACTTTAGCACGCGTCATCGCCTGGACGAAGCGCTCCTGAGCAAGCGCGCCGGCGCACGCCAGCTTCCCGTTACGTTGACGATCGCCGGCATCGTATCGGGCGAGTTCGACCGCATGATCGACGCCAACGACGCGTTTCTCAACATGCTCGGATACAGCCGTGAAGAATTGATCTCCGGGCGGCTACATTTGGACGATATCGTTGCGCCCGAATACTTGCCTCTACAGGAACACGCCCACGAAGAAAGTCTGCTGTACGGCGCCTGCACGCCCTTTGAGCTGGAATACATCCGCAAGGATGAGACTCGAGTGCGCGCTCTGGTGGCGAGCGCCGTGCTGCCTCCCTCGCCTTTCCGCTGGATTACCTTCGTGCAGGATCTCAGCGAGCGCGAGCGTGCGGAAAAGATTGCCGACGAACCGGGTGCGTCGAGTGAATTCGAGGAGATTGTAGGAACCAGCGCGGCGCTCAAGCGTGTCATGGGACAGGTGGAAATTGTGGCGCCCACCGACGCCACGGTGTTGGTGCTGGGAGAAACCGGTACGGGAAAAGAGCTGGTGGCACGCGCCATTCACAAGACCAGCGCCCGGCGCAATCGTCCTTTTATCACGCTCAACTGCGCGGCCATCCCCACCGGGCTTCTCGAAAGCGAGCTGTTCGGCTACGAGCGGGGCGCGTTCACCGGTGCCCTATCGCAGAAGATCGGCCGCTTTGAAAGGGCCCATCAGGGAACGCTTTTCTTGGATGAAGTGGGAGACATCCCTTTAGAGCTTCAACCCAAGCTGCTGCGCGCTTTGCAGGAGAAAGAGTTTGAGAGGCTGGGCGGCACACGCACCATTCCTATCGACGTCCGGTTGCTGGCGGCCACCAATCGCAATCTGACGCAGATGATGGGAGACAAGCTCTTCCGCAGCGATCTTTACTACCGGCTGAAGGTTTTCCCCATCACCATACCGCCCTTGCGCGAACATCGCGAAGACATCCCCGTGCTGGTCCGGCATTTCACCAAAACCTACGCCGCCAAGATGAACAAGCAGATCGACAAGATCCCGTCGGAAACCATGCAGGCGCTAGTTGCGTGGCCGTGGCCTGGGAACGTCAGGGAGCTCGAGAACTTCATCGAACGGTCGGTGATTCTCACTCCGGGCTCCACGCTTCGAGCGCCTTTGGCGGAGATCCGAGCCGACGCCGCGGAAGCGCCCGCGGGAGCCTCGCTGGCCGATGTGGAGCGGGAACACATCATTCGAGTTCTCAAGGAATCGAATGGAGTGGTCAGCGCCGCGGCAACTCGCCTGGGCCTACCGCGTACTACGCTGAACGCGATGATGCGGAAGCTCGAGATCTCGCGCAAGGATCTTTAGCTCTTAGGACCGCTCCCTTTGGTCGCGGCTCTTAGTGAGCGGTTCGCGACCTAATGAGCCGCGACCGTGAGGGAGCAGATGCGATCCGAAGGGCCAGACACATGCTCTTAGCAACCACCGAGGACTACGAGCATGAACTGGGATCAAATCGAGGGCAAGTGGAAGCAGTTTACCGGATCGGCGCGGGAGCGTTGGGGCCAACTGACCGACGATGACTGGCAAACCATCGCCGGCAAGAAAGATCAATTGGTGGGGCGAATTCAAGAACGATACGGAATCGCCAGGGCCGAAGCCGAAAAGCAGGCCGATGAGTGGTCCCGCGCTCAGGAGCAATCCACGCCCGACGATCACCTGGCCCGTCGTCTTTAGCCCAGATGTCCCTCGTAGGGCGGGCTTCAGTCTGCTGGGGCTTTTTCAGCAACCTCCAGGGATTGGCGCGGTTGGCGATCGGCCTTTTCCGCCGCCAGCCTGAGCCACTGGGGCTATGAGCAATTGTGAGCAGATTCCTCCATGGAAGGCTTCTAGACTCGTTAGCGTAGGCTCGGAGCCACGACGGCCCCCAAGCAAGCCAGTAATGTCCTAGTGAGGTAGGTCGCCTTTTCATCCACGCAGCCCGCACTCGCAAAACAGAACCAGGCAACGAGGGATGATCGGCAAAGGAAAAAATATGCGCAAGCTTCCCGTTCGTTCACTGTTGTTCGCACTCATGATACTGGCTCTCCCAGTTGCATCGTCTGCGCAGATCATCCTTTCGATCGGGTTCGCTCCGCCGCCGCTTCCCGTGTATGAGCAGCCCGTTTGTCCCGCCGCAGGCTATATCTGGACGCCGGGATACTGGGCTTACGCCCAGGAAGGATATTTCTGGGTGCCCGGTACGTGGGAAATGGCGCCGGAACCCGGTCTGCTCTGGACTCCTGGTTACTGGGGTTGGGGCGGGAGCGAGTTTACTTTCAATGAGGGTTACTGGGGCACCCAAGTGGGATTCTATGGCGGCGTCGACTACGGCTTCGGTTACGCCGGCGCTGGCTACCAGGGCGGATATTGGAATAACGGGGCGTTTTTCTATAACCGGTCCGTGAACAACGTCAGGAATGTGACCAACGTATATAACAAGACCATCGTGCGTAACGTCACCGTGAACAACGTGAGCTACAACGGAGGCTCGGGTGGGATCTCTGCCCGCCCCAACGCAGAGGAAGAAAAGGCCACCAGCGAAAAGCATGTCGCGCGAACCTCCGCGCAGGTTCAACATGTGCAAACCGCCAGCACGAACCACCAGCTGTACGAGTCGATGAATCACGGTAAGCCGTCGATCGCCGCCACGGCGAAACCTGGGGAATTCAGCGGATCCGGCGTGATCAGAGCCAAAGCGGCGGCGCCGTCGTATAAGCCGGTCACCGCTCGGGCGGGCGCTCCGGCAGCGGCGAAGGAGACTGCTTCACGTCCCGCGACCGCAGCCCACGCTAATGAAATTAAGCCCGCTGAACGGCCCGCTCCCAACACGGGGAACCAGCAGCTCGACAAGAAGTACCAGCAACAGCAGTCCAAGCTAGACGCGAGCCAGGGGCAGGAGCGGCAGAAGCTGCAGCAGAAGCAGGACCAGGACCACCAACGGCTGACGCAAACCAAGGCCAGTCCGGCGGCCACCGAGCGGGTAGAGCAGAAGCATCAGCAACAAACGCAACAAGTGGCGCAAAAACATGACGTGCAGCAGCAGAAGTTGCAAGCCAGGCAGACGCCGGCGCCCCCGAGGCCTGCGACAGAGAAGAAGCCTGCCCCAGAGAAGAGGCCTGCTCAAGAGAAGCCGGAAAAGCCCGAATCGAAGTAATGCATATTTGCCTGGCACCGGAGGACAGCGCACAGAACGGGTATGCCGTCGCCGTGCTTTAACAGCGGGAGGGGCCGCGGATTCAGCGGGCTCCTCACCGTCCAGCGCCTGGTTTTCGCGCTACTGATCTCGGCCACTCTTTCCTACGGCTACACGGTTCTGACCCACGAAGCCATCGTGGACTCGGTGTGGAACATTTCCATATTTGGGACATCATCCATGCGAAAGCTGCTACTGGAACGATTTCCCAACGCCACGCCGGAGGAGTTGGAAGAAGCGCACTCATACGCCTATGGCGGCTGCATCATCCAGGACCTCGGATATTATCCGTTCAGCAGCCGCTTTTTCAGCGATCTCACCCACTATGTCCGCAGTGGGGATTTCATCACCGCCCTGATCCGCGATTCGCAGGATCTCAACGAATACGCATTCGCCCTGGGCGCTCTGGAGCATTATGCCGCCGATACGGAGGGACACCGCATCGCCACCAATCTCGCCGTGCCGATGTTGTATCCCAATTTGCGCCGGAAATTCGGTAAGGACGTGACCTACTGGGATAATCCGGTGGCTCATATCCGGACCGAGTTTGGATTCGACGTGCTACAGGTGGCCTCCGGGCGATACGCGCCGGATCAGTATCGCAGTTTCATCGGTTTTCAGGTAGCCCGGCCCCTGCTGGAGCGCGCTTTCCTCGAGACCTACGGCATCGAGATGAAGGATATCTTCGGGAACCTGACTCTTGCGCTCGGATCCTATCGCTATAGCATCGGCTCCATCGTTCCGGGCATGACCCGCGTGGCCTGGAGCCTGAAGAGAACCCAACTCCAGAAGGAGATTCCCGGGATTACGCGCAAGAAGTTTCTCTACAATCTTTCCCGATCGAGTTACAAAAAGAATTGGGGGACCGAATACCGTAAACCCGGCTTTGGTAACTGGGTGCTGACGTTTTTGATCGAGCTGGTTCCGAAGGTCGGTCCATTTCGCGCGCTCAAAGTCAGGGTGCCGACGCCCGAAGTGGAAAAAATGTTCATGGCCAGCTTTAACGCGACCATCGTGCGGTGCCAGGCGTTGCTTGCCAATGTGGAAGCGGGCCATCCGGAGTTCGAGAACGAAAATCTCGACTTGGGAGAACCGCCGAGGGCCGGCCAGTATAAGGGAGCCGACGAAGCCTACGCGAAGCTGGTGGGAAAGCTGGCTGACAAACAGTTCGCCGGCGTCTCTGGGGATCTTCGCCGGAATATCCTGGCTTACTATAACGACCCAAAACTATCCATTCCCGCCAAGCCTACGGAAAAGGACAAGGCCGAGTCGGCGAAACTGCTGGAGGAACTGGATCGTCTGAAAGCAGTGCCTAACGCCGAACCCGTGGCGCAGGTGCGCTGACCGGACCAGTTACAGGCTCAAAGTTCGCGAGAAAGGAAGAAATACGATGCTGATACTCATCATCATTTTGCTGCTGCTTTTTGGAGGAGGTGGGGGATATTATGGCCATAGCCGCTGGGGTCCCGGAGGAGGCGCAGGTATAGGACTGGGGACGGTTGTGGTGATTCTCCTCATCGCCTACCTGCTGGGCGCGTTCCACTAAGGTTGAACGATGCCCGATCGGGCCAAGCTGCGCGGGCAGCTCGGCCTGCTTGAGGGCGATTCGGCCATCCAACGCTACGCTATCCTGCGTCCTTGAATCAGGCGAACCACCAGCACCGCCAACGCAACAAACAGCAGAATGTGAATGAAGCCACCGAACGTATACGACGTGACCAGCCCTAGCACCCACAAAACCAACAGGATGACGAAAATTGTCCAAAGCATGTTTTTTATATTCCTTCGGAGACTAAGGACAGCAAGCGTCGGTCCAAACCAAAACCCTTCGGCCCGCCGACTTTGTACGTAACATGCCTTAGTGGAATGGGACACACCGCCGTTCATAGTGTTGTAACAGCGCTGGTTCCGTTTCCCGTGGCTCGTTGACCACACATGGTCAATTGACCATATTTGGTTACCCCCTCCTTGGATTCATGGGCAATCCGCCGGCGCCTTGGCGAGCAACTGCAACGGATGACCGGTGAGCGGAGTTCGGTGCCGCTCGTGCATATCTCAGCGGGTCGCGAAGAGGATCGAGGTTCAGAAAGATGAAGTTCACAAGTTTATTCCTGACGGTATGCGGAGTCGCATTGGCACAGCTCGCATTGGCGCAAGCCCCCGAGGCGCCGAATCCAACCCAACAACAAGCGATTGAAAACGGTGGAGCAACGCCGATCTATCGCATCACGGTGGTGGCAAGGACTACCAAAGCCATCAACTACAATCACCGCAGCGGATCCACCAGGATCGGGTTCCGCGGGACCGCGTTGATGCCGGAGGCTCGAGGCGAAGCCAAGGTGCAAAGCGAACAGGGCGTCATCAAGATCGATGCGGAAATGGAAAAGCTCGGGCCAGCCACACAGTTTGGCCCAGAGTATCTCACCTACGTGATGTGGGCCATCACACCGGAAGGGCGTGCGACGAACGTCGGCGAAATCCTGCTGAACAAGAGCGGTAAAACGAAATTGGACGCAACCACCCATCTGCAATCCTTCGGCTTGATCGTGACCGCCGAACCGTATTTTGCCGTCACTCAACCGAGCGACGTAGTGGTGATGGAGAACTTCGTCAGGAAAGACACCACCGGGACCATCGAACAGGTGGACGCGAAATACGAGCTGCTGAAGAGAGGGCAGTACGTCTTGAATGTGAAGCCAGGCGATATACGGCCGAGAGAGCTCAATCCGAAAGTACCTTTAGAGCTTTATGAGGCTCGCAACGCGGTGCAGATCGCCCGCTGGACGGGCGCCGAACAGTACGCCGGCGACACCTTCCAAAAGGCCCTCGTGGATCTGGAGAACGCCGAGGGTTACTTGACCGGCAAGGCAGGCAAGAAGCCGATCGGCACGGTGGCGCGCGAAGCCGTTCAAATGGCGGAGGACGCCCGGATCATCACCGTGAAGAAGATCGAAGAGCAGGAGTTGGCCACCGAGCGCAGAGTGACCGCCGAGCGTGAAGCACACGCTGAAAGCGACACCGCGGCCGCGCTGTCGGAAGCGGACCGCGTCAAGCGAGAAGCACAACAAGCACGGCTGGAAGCCGCCGAGAGCGCCGCGCGCGTCAAGCGGGAAACCGATGCGCAAACCGCCGCCGCTCAAAGCGAAGCAGATCGCTTGAGACTGCAGAACGAAGCTCAGACGCTGGCCGCGCAAGCCGAAGCGGACCGTCTAAAACAGGCGAACGAGGCGCAGTTGCTGGCAGCCAACGCCGAGACGGATCGCCTGAAACAGGAGAATGAGGCTCAGCGAATCGCCGCGCAGGCCGACCTGGATCGTGCAGCCACCGAGAAAGCCCAAGCCGAAGCCGAGCGGACGCAACTGCGCGCCCAGCTCCTACTGCAATTCAATGCGATTCTGCAGACTCGGGATACAGCGCGCGGCCTGATCGTGAATATGTCCGACGTGCTGTTTGACACGGCCAAGCATACGCTGCGGCCGGCAGCTCGCGAGAAACTCGCCAAAGTGGCCGGAATCATCTCGGGGCATCCCGGATTGAGGCTGGCTGTGGAAGGTTATACCGACAGCGTCGGCAGCGACGATTACAATCAGAAACTCTCCGAAGATCGCGGCACCGCGGTGCGCGACTACCTGACCAAAGAGGGCGTGGCCGATACGTCGGTAACTTCGAAAGGCTTTGGAAAAGCTGAGCCGGTAGCTTCGAATGATACGGCCGCCGGGCGTCAACAGAATCGCCGGGTGGAGCTGGTTGTTTCGGGCGAGATTATCGGCGAGCAAATCGGCCAGCCTGTGGCGGTTCGATGAATTCCGCGCTACGCTTTCTCGGAACCTTGAGGCCTCAGGGCCTCGACGGGGTGTCGCTCATGGGACTCTTGTTGACGCCTGTCGCGGCCATGGCCGCCGCGCTGGCCGCATGGCGGTTCGGCGTGGATACCGGCTGGACCGGCAGGTTCTTCATCGCCGCCGGCTTTTTGTCGCATTGGCAAGTCTGGTGCGCGTTTGCCGTCAGTGCGGAAGTCTGTGCCTGGAACCTGAGGCGAGGCGCGGCGAAATTGCCAACCGGAGTTCCGGTGCTGGCTCGGACGGGGAAACTCGGCTGAAACACAATCACGGAGGGAAGCCTGGATGTTGATTCGGGTCGGCTACGAGATAGTTTTTAACTGCGCACAAGAAACGCCGATGATCCTCATGGTCAACGTCCACTACTCGCGCGCCTCGGACATTGTCAGTCCCGACCTGCTGACCACCGATCCGGCAACGCGAATCACGGCCTATCGCGACGGCTTCGGAAACTGGTGCAGCCGCATCGTCGCGCCCATCGGGAGGATTCGGCTGAAGGGCACCGGGATGGTCCGAGACTCGGCCAAGCCCGATGTATCGGCGCCCTTCGCGCAGCAGCACGCCTTGCAAGACCTGCCGGAAGATACGCTGGTCTTTCTGCTGGGAAGCCGGTATTGCGAGACCGATTTACTTTCCGACACAGCCTGGTCCCGATTCGGCCAGTCCAGGCCGGGATGGTCGCGCGTTCAGGCCATCTGCGACTTTGTCCACAGCCATATCGCCTTCAACTATCAGAACGCGCGGCCCACGCGCACCGCTTGGGAGGCGTTCAACGAGCGCACAGGCGTGTGCCGGGACTTCGCGCATCTGGCCATCGCACTCTGCCGATGCATGAACATACCAGCGCGCTACTGCACCGGATACCTGGGCGATATCGGCCAGGCGCCTCCTTACGGCGTCATGGATTTTGCGGCGTGGATGGAAGTCTATCTCGACGGCGGCTGGCACACTTTCGATCCGCGCAACAACGTGCCGAGGATTGGAAGAGTGCTCATCGCGCGAGGCCGCGACGCGGCGGATGTCGCCATCACAACCACATTTGGGCCAAGTACTCTGGAGAGCTTTCGAGTCTGGACGGACGAAATCGCGGAAAGCGTGCCACAGCTTCGGTAGTCCGCCAAGCTGATTCGCCGCGGAGTTGATTCAAAGGATGCGCCTGCTCACCGTACGACACACCACCGCTTATCGGTACTCCGAACCAGTGAGGTTGGGCGAGCACCGCATGATGTTCCGGCCCAGGGAAAGCCACGACCTGCGTCTTCTCAAGTCGCATCTGGAAATCACGCCCAAGCCCGTGCATTTTCGTTCCCTGCACGACGTGTTCGACAACTCTGTTGGGGTTGCCACATTCGAAGGCGCTACTGCGCAACTGCGTTTTGAAAGCACCGTTACGCTGGAGCATTTTGAAACCGTACTGCCCGATTATCCGCTGGAAAAGTTTGCCGAACAATATCCGTTCAGCTACTCCGATGAAGAGCTTCCCAACTTGAGCCGCGCGCTGATGCAACATTATCCGAGCGAGGACGTGAAGCATTGGGTCAAAAAATTCCTGGACCCATCCGGGACAACGGGAACAATCGGCCTGCTGCGGCGAATGACGCTCGCCGTCAAAGAAGATTTTGTTTACACCAGGCGTAGCGAGAAGGGCGTGCAGAACCCTACGGTGACGCTGGGGACCCGGCGCGGCAGTTGCCGCGACTTCGCCGTGCTTATCATGGAGGGAGCGCGCTCCCTTGGTTTGGCCGCTCGCTTCGTCAGCGGTTACATCTTCGTTCCCGGCGCCGATGACACGGGCACCACGGGGGGCGGCGCCACCCACGCCTGGATGCAGGTCTATCTCCCAGGCGCCGGCTGGATCGACTTTGATCCAACCAATAGCATTGTCGGAAATCGCAATCTGATCCGCGTGGCCGTGGCTTGGGATCACACGCACGTTCTTCCGCTGTGGGGCACCTTCATCGGGAAGGCCTCGTCCTTCCTGGGCATGGATGTGACGGTCAGCGTGACCGAAGACGGGCCGGAGAGTGGAGGGGGCAGGGAACCGGTGGGCAAAGGAATATCTGATGCAACACACATCTAAAGTTCGCAAAATCGCTTTCGTTGGCGACCATTTGCCGCGCAAATGCGGCATCGCTACGTTTACCACGGACCTGCTGGCAGCGGTGCAAACCGAGCATCCACAGAGCAAGTGTTTCGCGGTATCGGTGAACGACATCAAGGGAGGCTACGAATACCCGGAAGTGGTTCACTTTGAGATTGAGGAACAGGACTTGTCGTCCTATATCCGAGCAGCGGACTTCCTCAACATCAGCAACGTCGATATCGTCTGTTTGCAGCACGAGTTTGGCATCTTCGGAGGGCCCGCCGGCAGCCACATTCTGGCATTCCTGCGCGAATTGAGGATGCCCGTTGTAACCACCCTTCATACGGTTTTACGGGAGCCGAGAGCGGACCAGCGGCGCGTCATGCAGGAGTTGATCTCGCTCTCCACGCGCCTGGTGGTCATGACCGAATACGGGCGGCACATGCTGCAGGAGGTCTATCACGCGCCGCCGGCCAAGATCGATCTGATCGCACATGGCATTCCCGACGTTGGGTTCGTCGATCCCACCTATTTCAAAGATCAGTTCGGCGTGGAAGGGAAAGTGGTGCTCCTCACCTTCGGTCTGCTCTCGCCCAACAAGGGCATCGAGTACGTGCTGAACGCTCTGCCGGAAATTCTGGCGGAGTTTCCCGAAGTGGTTTACATCGTATTGGGCGCCACCCATCCCAACGAGCTGCGCGAGCACGGCGAAGCCTATCGAGTGAGCCTCGAAATGCTTGCCAAGAAGAATAAAGTCGAAAAGAACGTCATCTTCTACAACGATTTCGTCGAGCTGGAGAATCTGAAGGAGTTTATCGGAGCGGCGGACCTCTACATCACGCCTTACCTGAACGAAGCTCAGATCACGTCGGGCACGCTGGCCTACACGTTTGGCGCGGGCAAAGCGGTGGTTTCGACGCCCTACTGGCACGCGGCTGAGCTATTGGCGGAGGATCGCGGCGTGCTGGTTCCCTTCGCCGACGCCCCGGCGATCGCGCGTGAAGTGATTGGTTTGCTCAGAGACGACACGCGCCGCCACGCCATGCGAAAGAACGCCTACCGAATGGGACGCGAGATGATTTGGAGCAACGTGGCACAACTCTACATGCGTTCATTTGAGTTGTCACGGCTGCAGGGGGCGCCGCTTTCCCGCAAGTCCCTCGCGACCAAGACGCTGGACCAAAGGCCGCGAGAGTTGCCAGAGTTGAAGTTGGATCATTTGTCCCGGATGACCGATTCAACGGGAGTCTTCCAGCACGCCGTCTTCGGGGTGCCGAATTTTTCCGAGGGCTATTGTACCGACGACAATGCACGCGCATTTATCCTGGCGATGCTACTTGGTGATTTGGGCGACGAGCCCGAACAGCTGCGAGGCATGGCTACCACTTGCGCCGCCTTTCTGCAGCACGCCTTCGATACTCGAACCAAGCGCTTTCACAATCACATGAGTTTCGACCGGCGTTGGCTTGACGAACAGGGATCGGAGGACTGCCAAGGGCGGGCGCTGTGGGCGCTGGGTGTCGCGGTGGGACGTTCGCCGTTGCGGTGCTTCCAGATGGTGGCTGGACAACTCTTCGCACAGGCCTTGCCGGCATTGACGGAGTTCACGTCGCCACGCGCATGGGCCTTCGGTTTAATCGGAATTCATGAATACCTGGGGCGATTGAGCGGTGACAGCTTCGTCAATCAGACTCGCGAAAAACTCACCTGGCGTCTCACGGAACTCCTCGGGAAGAACGCGAAGCCCGACTGGTGCTGGTTTGAAGAAGAGCTCTCCTATGACAATGCGAAGCTCTCTCATGCTTTGATTCTGAGCGGCCGCGCCACTGGCAATGAGGTCGTCTTTGAGCGAGGGTTGCATACGTTACGCTGGCTGAACGATCTGCAAATTTCCGAGGAAGGCCATTTCCGGCCCATCGGCAGCAACGGTTTTTACCACCGCGGCGGTACGCGCGCCAATTTCGATCAACAGCCTATTGAGGCGCAAGCAATGGTTTCGGCCTGCCTGGAAGCTTATCGCGCAACTTCGGACGTCTGGTGGTATGAACAGGCGCAACGGGCGTTCGACTGGTTCCTGGGCTGGAACGATCTAGGCCTCGAGCTCTATTCTCCCGAGAGCGGCGGCTGTGGCGATGGGCTGCACGTGGATCGTGTCAACGGGAATCAAGGCGCGGAATCCACGCTGGCCTTCCTGCTGTCGTTGGCCGAGATGCGTTTAGCGCAAAACATGGTCACCAGCTTCAAGGAACCGCTAGCGGTCGGAGTCTGATGGAAGTTCAATCAACTATTCACGTGCGCCGCACGAGCACCATCATCGAGCCGGATTTAACGCGCGTGCTCTTGCGGCCCTTCACTCCAGGAAATTCGCAACGGGTGGCCCGGATCATCGAACGGATCATGTCGGTTCCCGAAGACCAGGTCGGGGGTCTGCTAGCGGAAGTTTCCATCGAGTTCTCCGAGCGGCACCAGCAGATCCGCAAGCTCTTTCTAGAGCGCTTCGAACAAGTCCACGAGATGTTGCCGCTAGGGAAGGAACTCTCCGAGCAAAGGCGGCTATTGATCGGCTCCTATTTCCTGGCCGAATACTCGTTGGAAGCCGCTGCGCTGTTCAATCCTTCCATGGTCCCGCATCCCGATCAAACGGGCCTGCCGGTGGGCGCTCTGCGATTTGTACTCAGCCTGCGTGCTACCGGCGAAGGGCATATCTCTTCCATCACGTTTCGAACCGGAATCATCCATCCCGATCATCGGATCGAGGTGTGCACACCCACTGGCTTCCTCACGGAGCCGCGCCAAATCCCCAACCCGGTATATGAAAAAGGGCTGTTCGGCCGGAAACTCGTGGAGCTGGGCTTGACCGGTGAATTCTCGTACCGGGTGATGAACAAAGTCGGCGAATCGTTCACCCTGGAAGAGCTGCGCGTCAGTCTCCAGACCGAACAGTTCCGCATGCCCGATGGAATGGGGCCAGAGGATCAAAACGCGGCTCAAGGAATCTGGATGCTGGCCCGATCCAACTATGAAGTTCAGTTTCAGCCGGAGCAAGAGCTGTCGGAACGCATATTGTTCCCAGCCACGCCTTCACAGCGCAATGGTATCGAAGATGCGCGTTTTGTTCGCTTCCAGAACGAGGACGGAACCTACCGATACTACGCGACATTCACCGCCTACGACGGCCGAGTGGTCATGCCGGAACTGGTGGAGACGTCCAACTTTCTTTTGTTTCGATTCATCACTCTGAACGGGCCGGCCGCGCAAAACAAAGGCATGGCGCTGTTCCCGCGAAAGATCAACGGCCTCTATGCCATGCTCTCCCGCCAGGACAACGAAAATATCTATCTGATGTTTTCCGATAATGTGCACTTCTGGAATAAACATCAAGTGCTCCTCAAGCCCGAATTTCCGTGGGAGCTGGTTCAACTGGGGAACTGTGGATCGCCGATTGAGACCGATGCCGGCTGGCTGGTGCTGAGCCATGGTGTCGGCCCGATGCGCAAGTACTGCATTGGGGCGTTTCTACTGGATCGTGACGATCCGAGCAAAGTGATTGGCCGCCTCAGTGAGCCGCTGCTGAGACCCAACGAGAACGAGCGGGAGGGCTATGTGCCAAACGTTGTGTATACCTGCGGCGCCCTTGTTCACCAGGGCGAACTGATCATCCCTTATGGCCTGGCCGACCACTCCACGGGCTTTGCGACCGTCCCACTCCAGGAGGTGCTGGCGGCCATGGCTCCCCCCCTGCACTCTCAATGACCAACAAGCGCGTGGCCATCCTGTCGCCGGTGGCTTGGCGAACTCCTCCACGGCAATACGGTGCGTGGGAAACCGTGGCCAGCAACGTCACGGAAGGACTGGCAGCCCGCGGCTGGGACGTCACTTTGTTCGCGACCAGGGATTCCATTACCGGCGGTCATCTGCACGCGGTGATCGACCAGGGCTATGAAGAGGATTCCAGCGTCGATCCCAAAGTCGCGGAATACCTTCACATCTCCGAAGCGTTTGAGCACGCCTCTGAGTTCGATCTGATCCATAGCCACTACGACTTCATGGCGCTGACTTACAGCCGGCTGGTGAAGACGCCGGTTTTGACTACGATTCATGGATTCTCGTCGCCCAAAATCATGCCCGTGTACCAGAAATATCGCGACGGATACTTCGTTTCCATCAGCGACTCCGATCGCGCGCCGGGGCTGAATTACCTCGCCACCGTTTACAACGGGATCGATCTCTCGCTCTACCCATTTCAGGAATCGCCGGGCGAAGAGCTGATTTTCCTGGGCCGGATTCACCCCGACAAAGGCGTCCATCTGGCCATTGCCGTTGCTCGCCTGAGCGGCCTGCCGTTGCTCATCGCGGGAATTATTCAGGACCAGGAATATTTCAAGAAGCAGGTGGAACCGTACCTTGACGATCGCGAGATTCGCTACATCGGACCAGTGGATGTGGCGGGTAAGAACGACTTATTCTCGCGGGCCCGGGCGCTGCTGCACCTGAATACCATCCCGGAACGATTTGGCCTTGTTCTGGCCGAAGCCAATGCCGCGGGCGTGCCCGTCATCGCGACGGATCTCGGTTCCTGCCGTGAAGTGATCGAAGACGGAAAGACGGGATTTCTCGTGCATGGTGTGAATGAAGCCGTGGAGGCGTTGAAGAGCGTTCACAAAATCGATCGCTCCACTTGCCGTAGGCGTGTTCAGCAATGTTTTTCCATCGAAACGATGGTGGCGGGATACGAGCGAGTTTACTGCAGGATTTTCGATCTGGAAACGAAAGGGCGGTCATGAGGGAAATTGTCAGGCGATACGGCCAGAATCCGATCCTTACCAAAGCGCAGATCCCCTATCCGGTGGAAACCGTTCACAACGCGGCCGTGGTGAAGCTGCAAGACAAGTACATCATGCTGTTCCGTTCCCATCTCCGGACCGGCCGCTCCATCCTTGGTTTGGCGCGCAGTCATGACGGCTTCCGGTTCACTGCCGATCCAGCGCCTTTTCTGGTTCCGGAGCGAGAGGGTCCATTTGCAGCTTATGAAGAGTTCGGTGTCGAAGACCCGCGCATAACGCAGATCGACGGCGAATACCTGATCACCTACAGCGCCTATTCTCGCGACGGAGTGCGCATCGCGTTGGCCAAAACCAAAGACTTCTGTCACGTGGAAAAAGTCTGCCTGATCACCGAGGCGGATTATCGCAATGTCGTGATCTTTCCAGAGAAATTTAACGGGCTGTATGCCCGGCTGGACCGGCCGCATTCCGAGATCTCACCCTGGTCGATCTGGATTTCCTACTCTCCGGACCTGCGTTTTTGGGGCGAGTCCCAGCTGATCATGAAGCCCGAGCCCTATCATTGGGACGAAATGAAGGTTGGCCCCGGCGCGCCGCCGATCAAAACCGAACAGGGATGGCTCTCCATTTATCATGGAGCCTTTCAAACCATGGACGGATCCATTTATCGTTTGGGTGTCGCCCTTCACGATCTGCAAGACCCGGCCAAGATCATCGGCGTGGGCGACTCTTGGATTTTACAACCGGAAGATCCATGGGAAGTGACCGGATACGTCCACAACGTGGTCTTTACCTGCGGCGCCGTAGCCGAACCGGATGGAACCGTGAAGATATATTGGGGCGGTGCAGACTCCGTCATGTGCGTGGGCGAAGCAACCATCGCCGATCTGGTTGCGTTGTGCCTGGAGCATGGAAGACCAGCCAAGTGAGCCGCTTACGACCACATACGGTCAGGTAACCATATAAGGTCACCGCCGCTTGCGAGGATACTATATCCCCACCAATGCGGCGGTCAGGAGGAGATATCAGTCGCGATGGGCCGACTCCCGATTCAGAGCCCCTTCAAACCTTCCCGCTATTGCCGGAGTCTTGAAGTCGCCGGTCAGAATTTCGCGATTCGTTGTGTGGTGATGGTAGAGTTCACGGTTGGTGTCCTTGTCCGGCCGAAGCGTTGCGCCAGTCAGCGAAATACCCGCGAACAGCCCGTGCGAACGGGAATAGGACAGGATTTCCGCCTGCAATTCCGCGCCTGTCTGAGCAGTGGCGGCGCGGCCAATCGGGCCCGCGGCAACCGTTGCATCCCCGCCGAGGGTGAACTTGTCGGATAACAGGTGCTTCATTCCGCCATCGTTCATCACCAGCATCACAACGTCGGTGTCCGAAGCGCCAATCTGAAACCCGAAACTACCGCCTTCCGAGCGCATTGCGGCCGGCGCGCTCCAGCCTACGCCACCATGCCGGCGGCACACCGCGAACCCGCGGCCATACTCCGCGCCGAAGATGAACCCAGCTTTTTTCATGCCCGGTATCACTATGACGCAATGCGCCTTATCGATCAGATCCTGGGGAATACCATTGTCGGCTGCGCGCATCATGTCGGTCAGCGCATCGGCCGAAGCGTCCAGCCTGTCGTCGACCTTGATTGCTCTGTCCGCCGCGAACGCGACGGTACTCATGGAACCGGCAATCGCCAGAACCCAGACACAGTGTTTTACATTTGTTCTCATAAACCTTGATTCCTCGTCTTTCGTATTGAAGCCAGGATTCCGTTTTGCCCTGGCCACTATCGTTCTGAACTTCCTGAACTTGGCGCCGAAACGGACGCTCGGCCATTTCGGAAGAGGCACGCTGGTGGCCGTTCAGGCGGAGCGCAAGAGCGAGATGTATAATCGGTGACGCCGCTCTGGAGGCGATACATTTTCATGCACAGCTCTGGTCGAAACGGCCGAATACTAGCGTGGCTGATGCCGGTATTGTTCGCGGGCGTCCCGGCCTGCGCGCAAGTCGATTTTTCCGGCGAATGGGCGCCTTTTTATCACGAGGACGCGATCGAGCGCGGACCCGGCGCCGAACTGGGCGACTATACCGAGCTTCCCATCAACGCAGCCGCTCGCTTGCAGGCCGACAGCTACGATGCCGATCGCATTTCGGTGGTCGAAGAGTACCAGTGCCGTCCGCACTCGCCAGACTACGGGTTTCGGAGCCTGGGTAACCTGCGGATTTGGCGCGATATCGATCCTCGCACACAGCGCACGGTGGCCTTCCACAGCCACACGCTGGCCTACGACAACGAACGAACCATTTATATTGATGACCGGCCCCATCCGCCCGACTATGCCGCCCATACCTGGCAGGGCTTCTCCACAGCCAAATGGAACGGGAACATGCTCACCGTTACCACCACGCACTTGAAAACGAACTATCTTCGCCGCAACGCTCTGCCGCGTAGCGACCACGCGATCATTACCGAGCATTGGATCCGTCATGGCGACGTTCTGACCGTTGTCACCATCACGGAAGATCCCGTCTTTCTTGAAGAGCCCCTGGTGCGCAGCACCAACTGGTATCTCGACCCGGGACAGCACCTGGAACCGTACGGCTGCGAATACGAGCCGGAAGTGCCCAAGCCCGAAGGCACGGTGCCGAACTTTTTGCCCGGCCAGAATCCGTTCCTGCATGAATTCGCCAACTTCTACGGCCTGCCGTTTGAAGCGACGCGCGGTGGCAAGGAAACGCTCTACCCCGAGTACCAGGAAAAGCTGAAAGACTACAAGCCGCCCGCCAAGTGTGAACGTTATTGCCGCTGCCTGGGACTTTTCGAATGCAACGTGAACCCGCGCTGATATTGATCGCCGCCCTTACGGCCGCCTGCGCCTTTTGCCAGCCGGGCCTGCCCGCGCAGCCTGGCCCGCAACCGGACGACATCGGAATCCTGAAGGTGCAGGGCAATGTCTACATGCTGGTGAGCGCCACCGGCAACATCGCGGCCCAGGTGGGCGATGACGGAATCCTGGTGGTGGATACCGGCACAGCAGCCATGGCGCCCAAAATAGCCGCTGCCCTGCGAACTCTTTCGGACAAACCGATCCTCTGGGTGGTGAATACCGACGCCGATCCGGACGACATCGGTGGCAACGATGTATTGCCCGGTCTCACTGGTCTGCCCAAAGGACGGCAGCCCCGCATCGTGGCGCATGAGAACGCGCTCAACCGCCTGAGCCAGAAGCAATCTCAAGTGCCAGAGGCGCTGTGGCCCAACGACGAGTACTTCACGCCCACCAAGGATTTTTCCTTCAATGGCGAAGCGGTCCTGGTCTATCACGACCCGGATGCAACGACCGACGGTGACAGCTTGGTCCATTTCCGCCGTTCGGATGTGCTGGCCACCGGCGCTGTTTTCACACCGGGGCGATACCCAGTGATTCATCTGGACCGCGGTGGGAGCATTCAGGGCCTTATCGACGCGCTGAACCAGATCCTGAGAATCACCGTCCCATTGAAATACGAGGAAGGCGGCACCTACGTAATTCCCGGCCGCGGTCGGTTGTGCGATGAGGCCGACGTGGTGGAGTATCGCAATATGGTTACCATCGTTCGAGACCGCGTGCGCGACCTGATCCGTAAAGACCGAACGCTGGAACAGGTGAAGGCGGCGAGGCCCACTCGGGACTACGACACGCAATACGACGCCCAGTCCGCCGACGCGTTCGTGGAGGCCATCTTTAAGAGCCTTACGGGAATGAAGAGCCTCACCGTCAAGAAATGACGATACGAATCCGGTTCGCTGCAATAACGCTGTTGACCGCTCTGGGGCTGGCGCCGCTGTCCGCGCAACCTCCGCGCCCGGCAACTCCAAAGCTCTCGCCGAAGGAGGCTGCGCCGATCGATTTGACTGGCTATTGGGTTTCCGTCGTCTCGGAGGACTGGCGCTGGCGCATGGTGACGCCTGCCAAGGACGATTTCGCCGGCATTCCGTTTACGCCGGAGGGACGCAGAGTCGGCGACCAATGGGACCCGGCGAAGGACGAGGCTGCGGGCGACGTCTGCAAAGCTTATGGAACCGCCGCGATCATGCGCCTTCCCGGCCGCTTGCACATTACGTGGCAGGACGATTCCACTTTGAAGATCGAGACCGATACGGGGATGCAGACGCGCGTGCTGAATTTCGGCGGCAAGCCTGGCGAGAACCTGGCGCCTTCACGGCAAGGTTACTCCGCGGCGCAGTGGGAGCAGCCCGAACGAGGGATCGGCCAGCCGCGCCCTGGATTTGGGGCCACGCGCGAGGGAGCCAAAGGCCGGGCCCTGGAAGTGGTCACTACTCATTTGCTCCCGGGCTACCTTCGCAAGAACGGATTCCCGGTGAGCGGTAACGCCATGGTGAAGGAAGATTTCGATCTGTTCAGTGAGCGCAGCGGCCAAATTTGGTTTGTCGTGACCACCATCGTGGAAGACCCGCTCTACCTGCAAGAGCCTTTCGTCACCAGCTCTAATTTTAAGAAACAGCCGGACGCGGCAGGCTGGAAGCCCCGCCCTTGCTCGGCCCGGTAGCTGGTGAAGCACACGCGATTCACCGTTTTGTTCTTGCTGGCCGCCACCTGGGGATGCCGGTCAGCGCCACGTCGGGAAACCCACCACACCGAAGTTGGGTGGCGGCCCATGGGCAAGTGGTCCGGCAGGGGGGACACGCAAACCGAGTCCTTCGATATCGACAGCACGCAGTGGCGAATCAAATGGGAGACCAAGGGCGCAGCCTCGCCAGGCGCCGGCACATTCCACCTGGTCGTGCACAGCGCGGTTAGCGGGCGTCCAATTGAGGACGCTGTTGAACATCGCGGCGACGGCCGTGGCGTCGCCTATGTGACCGAAGATCCGCGTTTGTATCATCTGGTCATCGAATCGGCCGGCCTGGATTGGTCCATCGCGGTGGAGGAAGCTGTTGTCGGCGACGTTCAACAGCCGCGTTAACATATAAAGAGCTTGACGAAATGCTAAAGAGCTTGACAAAATGATTTACTGTCGGTTATAACTCACTTCAGTTCTGACGATTAATGGCCGCTGTGCCGAATCGGATTTGCTCTCGTGCAAGTTCGGAAACCAGCGTGAATTCGAGCGGCGAGCTCGCCTACCCTGGGCGCCTTCTCTGCTTTAGCCGGCTCCATTCCCTAATACCGGTGCCATTCCGGTGAATACGTCCATCGTCTCTTGGCGGACCGGCAATTCAGCAAACTCTCGGGACGAATTCTAGCTTCAAATATCGTCTGGGAATTTCCCGGAAGCGGAGGATTCTTCGATAAAGGAGGGCTTTTGAAGACCTTAAGCGTGTTCCTTTTGTGGGTGGCGTGTTCCTTCGCCCAGTCGGCTGTACCTCTGGGGACGGCCGCAAATTTTGCTGTTCTGGCGGGTTCCACGGTAACAAACACGGGTCCCACAAAGATCGCCGGTAGTGTTGGCGTTTCTCCCGGTACCGCGATTACTGGATTTCCTCCGGGCATCGTCACCCCATCCTTGGCCATTTACCGCGGCGGTGCT
This sequence comes from Bryobacterales bacterium, assembly GCA_963747945.1. Taxonomy (GTDB): domain Bacteria; phylum Acidobacteriota; class Terriglobia; order Bryobacterales; family Bryobacteraceae; genus Palsa-89. The sequence goes on along the minus strand of CAVVHB010000013.1, from coordinate 135,841 downwards.
GTCGCGGCAACAGCTCAAAGCGACCTGACCATCGCGTATCTCAACGCGGCCGGCCAAACGCCAACCGAGGTCCTGACTGGGCAGAATCTGGGCGGCTTGACGCTGGCTCCGGGCGTCTATTTTTTTTCGACCTCGGCGCAGCTAACCGGAACTCTTACCCTCGATGGCGCGGGCTACTACATCTTTCAGATTGGGAGTACGCTCACTACGGCAAGCGGCGCCATTGTGCAAGCCATCAACGGCGCGCAGGCTGCAAATGTCTTTTGGCAGGTCGGAAGTTCAGCGACTCTAGGGTCGGGCACCACCTTCATCGGAAACATTCTCGCTTTGGTCTCCATTACGAACGCTAGCGGCGGAACCGTGGCCGGCAGGCTGTTGGCGCGCAATGGGGCAGTTACGCTAGCTGATCTTGCACTCAACTACCCTCCCGCGATCCCGCCGGGCGGGCTAGGCGGAGGACAACCTCTAACCCCAACGCCCGCTCCGTCGTCGTGGATACTCGTCCTCATTGGCTTGCTTTGTGCGATGCTTTATCGGACTCGCCAACGATGGCTGCGCCGCTTTAGGAACAGTTAAATCGATCCCCCTACTGAGGAACTCGCGTTCTAGCTTGGCGCGTCAGGGATTCAATGCCAACCGTGCCCCTTCTTATTACCTGCGCAGCGGGTGTATAATCTCTTCTGCCTTAAGAGCGTGTAACATCAACAATTGAGGTGACTTGTATGCCAGACAAGAGTCGCGTAGAAGAGACACCCGGGGGCGTTTCCCGGCGGCAGTTGATTAAAGGCGTGATCGCGGCGGGTGCGGTGTCCTCCGGCGCTTACTTGTTCCGCAGCTCGGTGGTGCGCGCCGATCAGGCCGCGGCCGGATCGGTGGAGCGGCTGGTCACCCTGACCGTCAACGGGCAGCTGCGGCGCGTGGACGTCATGAAGCAGGAGACGCTGGCCACCACGCTGCGCTACAAACTGGGGCTCACCGGCACCAAGCTCGGGTGCGACCGCTCGGAATGCGGCGCCTGCACGGTGTTGATGGACGATGTCCCGCATTACTCCTGCTCCGTGTTGACGCACACCGCGCGCGGCAAGCAGATCACTACCATCGAAGGGCTGGCCAGCGCCGACGGCACGCTGCATCCCGTTCAGCAGGGCGTGATCGATGAACAGGGCTTCCAGTGCGCCTTCTGTATGTCCGGCTTCATTATGGCGACCGTCGGATTCCTGAAAGTGAACCCCAATCCGACCCGCCCCGAACTGGCCCACGGTATTTCCGGCAACCTGTGCCGCTGCCAGGATTACGACAAGATCCTCACCGCCATGATGAAGGGCGCCGAGAATCTGAGAAAGGTGAGCTAAGATGCCAACCACCAATCCTCCCGTCATTCCCACCGACAAGAAATCCAACTACAAACTGATCGGCCAGAACTACACCACGCCAGACCTTTTGGCGAAGGTCACCGGCCGCGCCAAGTACGCTGAAGACTATCGCGCCGAGGGCATGCTGTTCGCCAAGCTCCTGCTCAGCCCGGTGCCCCACGCCCATATCCGCAGCATCGATACGTCGGAGGCCCTGGCCATGCCCGGCGTCAAGGCCATCCTTACCGTGGACGATCTTCCGGCGCCCGCCGACGCGATGACGGATCTGGGCCAGGTGATTCCGGCCAACAAGCTGGGCGAGCGCGGCCTCACGAACGATCCCGTGTATCAAGGCGAGCCCATTCTTGCTGTCTGTGCCGTGGATGAATATACCTGCGCCGAGGCGATCGAGAAAATCAAGATCGATTACGAACGCCTGCCGCACGTCGTGGATCCGTTGGTCACCCTGCGGCCGGGTGGTTCCAACGCCAGAGTGGAAGGCAACGTCTGGGTCCGTCCAGATCCGCCGCCTCCGGTGAAGGGGCAGCCGCCACCGCCTCCGCCCGCTCCGTTGGTGCAAGAGCTCAAGTGGACCGACGCGGATTTTGCGGATGCCAAGGATGGCCAGCTCCCCATGGGCAAACCCACCGACCATTGGTCGTTCGGCGATTGGGAAGCGGGACTCAAGAACGCCCACCTGGTTCTGGACGAAACTTTTGTGACGCCCAACACCAGCCACCAGACGCTCGAAACCCGCACCGCCATGGCGTACTGGCAAAACGGCAAGGTCTATGTCCACTGCTCCACGCAGAGCACCTCGCAGACCGTCCCGGCCTTGGCGCGCTGGCTGCATCTAGATGCCAGCGACGTGGTGGTGATCAGCGAGTACACGGGCGGAGGGTTCGGCAGCAAAATCACCAGTGCGATTTCCGCCATCATCCCGGCGCTGCTTTCTAAGAAGACCGGCGCTCCCGTCATGATGCGCATCAGCCGCGAAGAAGAGCATTACATCGGGCGCGCCCGCCCCAGCATTCACGGGCGTCTCAAAGTAGGATTCGCCAAGGACGGCCGCATCACCGGCATCGACATGTTCGTCATTTGCGACAGCGGTCCTTACGATCCGCAGGGCGATGCCAATCAATCGGGCCGCATGGTTTCGCTGATGTACCAGCCTCCAGCCATGCGCTGGCGCGGGCTTTCGGTGCTGACCAACACTCCCCCGCGCGTTTCGCAGAGCCAGCCGGGCGGATTCCAGGGCATCGTGCTGATGGAGCCGATCATTTCTAAAGCTTCGCGGAAACTGGGGATCGATCAGGTGGCCATTCACCGGATCAACATGCCGGAAGGCAAAGCGTCCATCGGTCCGCCATTGGCCAACGGCAAACGGCTCTACGTCACTAGTGCGTTTATCAAGGAAGCGCTCGACAAGGGGCACGAGGCGTTTCGTTGGGAGGAGCGCAAAGCTCTGCCCAAGCGCAGCGGCACCAAGGCCCGCGGAATCGGAGTGGCCACCAGTTGCTTTGTTGGCGGCTCGGTTGGATTCGACGGGCTGTTCGTCATTAAGCCGGACGGAAAAATCTACGTCCAATCCGGCATCGGCAATCTGGGCACCGAGTCTGTCAGCGACTGCCACCGCGTCGTAGCGGAGATCCTCGGCGTACCCTGGGAAAAATGCGAAATCACCTGGGGCCACACCGCGCGAAACCTGCCGTGGACTTGTCCTTCAGGAGGCAGCCAGACCACTCACGCCATGACGCGCGCGGCCTACATCACGGCGCTGGATGCGAAAGACAAGCTGCAGCAGATTGCGGCTAAGGATCACGGCGGCAAGCCTGAAGATTATGAGGTGGGCGGCGAGCGCGTGTATCACAAGGGCGGCGGCGCGAGTATGACCTTGGCGCAGGCAGCCAAGCGTGCCGTCGAACTGGGTGGCATCTACGATGGTCACGAGCTGCCCAAGGGGATTAATAAATTCACGGCAGTGTCCGCGAAAGCGATGGCCGGCCAAGGTTTGCTTGCCGTAGCGCGCGATACCATGCCCCGCGACGGCCAGACGCATTCCTACGTGGCGGGCTTCGCGGAAGTAGAAGTGGATTTGGAAACCGGCAAATACCGGATCCTGGACTACCTCGCCGTGGCCGACGTAGGCACCGTGATCCACCCGCGCGCGTTGGGCGGCCAGGTTCTCGGCCGGTCTATGCTCGGCATCGGCCATGCCATTGGCCAGAAGTGGGTTTACGATCAGCACTACGGCCTTCCGGTAGCCAAACGGTTCCATCACACCAGACCGCCCACCATCCTGGATGCGCCCGAACACATGGCGTGGGAGGCAGTGGGCATTCCCGATCCGGAAACGCCGATCGGAGCGCGGGGTATTGGCGAACCGCCGGTGGGCGCCGGCTGCATGGCAATTCTCAACGCGCTTTCCGATGCCCTGGGTGACGACGTATTCCGCCGCGCTCCCGTGCTGGCGGATACAATCCTGGCCTCGCTCGAAGCGGGCCGGCCGATGGAAGAGGGCCTCACGGCCCACATATAAGGAGAGCGGACTATGGCGATCATACGCGATATCATGCCGGCCTTCGAGCTCTTTCAGCCGGCCACCATTGACGACACGCTGCGCCTGCTCGACAAGTATGGACAGGACGCTTGGGTGATGGCGGGCGGTCTCGATACTTTCGATTGGCTGAAGGACCGCATCAAGCGCCCCAAAGTGGTAATCGATCTGAGCCAGGTGGCCGAGCTGCGCGGCGTGCGCGAGTTGAACGGAGGCCTGGAGATCGGCGCCACCACCACGCTTACCGAGGTGGTGCGTCATCCCATGGTGCGGGAGAAATTCAGTATTCTCTCCACCGGCGCGGAGGCCGCGGCCTCGCCCCAGATTCGCAACCAGGGCACCATCGGCGGCAATGTCTCCCAGGACGCCCGCTGCTGGTATTATCGCGGCGGCTGGAAGTGCTATCGCGCCGGCGGCAACATCTGCTTTGCCGATACGCCCACAGCCATCAACCGGGAGCACGCCATTTTGGATGCCGACCGTTGCGTGGCCGTCAACCCGTCCGACAGCGCGCCTGCGTTGATCGCGCTCGAAGCGCAGATGGTGATCCGCAACTCGAAGGGCGAGCGCGTGGTTAACGCCGAGGATTATTTCATCGGACCGGCTATCGACATCACCCGCATGACCGTGCTGAAACCGGGCGACCTGCTGACCGCGATTCGCATCCCCGCCACCTGGGCCGGTGCGCAATTCTATTTCGAGAAAGTACGCGACCGCCAGGTCTGGGATTTCCCGCTGATGAACGTTGCTTCCGCCATGGTGGTTTCCGGCGGCAACATCGAGCGCATTCGCATTGTGGTGAACGCTGCCGCCGCTCACCCCCTTCGCCTCACGGCGGTAGAAGACGCGGTCCGGGGCCAGCCGCGCAACGCGGCCACCGGAGAAATGGGCGGAAAGCTCGCCGTCGCCGGCGCGGAGCCGCTGCGCTATAACGCCTACAAAATTCCTTTGATGCGGAATCTGGTGAAGCGCGCCATTAGCGGCGTGGAGGAGGCCAAGTGGGCGTAGTCCAGTTCGCAACCAATCCGTGGGGGCAAACCGTCCCCATTCACATCGCGTTTTACCTGATCTGGGTGGCGGCCATCGGCGGTCTGGCGTTTCTGATCGTTCACGCGATTTACGTGCAATTGTTCGCCAAGAAGGAAGTGCACGTGGAACTCCTGTCGCCCGAATTGGTGGCGAGGGTTCCCGAGAAAGTGGCTCGCCACAGCCTGGCCGCGCGCCTGTTCCACTGGATCATGGCGCTGGCGATGTTCGCCCTTTTGATCACGGCGTTTCTTCCCAAGGTGGGATACCAATTCCCCTGGGTGACCTACCACTGGATCGCCGGGCTGGTGCTCACCGCCTCCATTCTGTTCCATATCATTCACGCGTCGTTCTGGATGGACTTCTGGTCCATATGGCCCGATAAGATCGATATCGAGGACGGCAAAAGGCGCTGGCTCAGGGCCACCGGAAAATCCGCTCCCGCTCCGCGGAAGTTCGCGAAATATCCGATGGAAAACAAGATGTATCACTTGATCATCGTCCTGGCCGGGCTCTCGGTGATTTTAACGGGCGTGTTCATGATGAAGCGCGTGCGCACTCCGTTCTTCACCCGGAATCCGTATCTGTTCAGCGACATGACCTGGGGGCTGATGTACGTGCTGCACGGCTTGGCCGGCGTGGGGCTGATCGCGCTGATCATGGCGCACATCTACTTTGCGCTACGCCCCGAGAAGTTCGTCATTACCAAGTCCATGGTCTTCGGAACGGTTCCGCGCGAGCATTATCTGGAACACCACGATCCTGACCGTTGGGCCGTCACTAAGTGAGCAACGACCTATCGGACAGCTGTAGTGTCATTGAAGAATGCTACGAATACATGTTGGCCTACGCGGGCCAAGGTGTTTCCGGGCAGGGTGACGGAACGATTCGCGATTTCCTGAGCCGCGCCGCGCAGGCCCTGGCCGGCATCGAGGATGCTTACGCATCAGCCGTACCTCCTTCCAGGCCGTACTCCGCGTTTCAAGCAGTGCTGGCTCGCGACGCACAGGATTCGCTGGTGGCGGTGGAACTGGTGCTGGCCCAGCCCGCCATTAGCTCCCAACTGATCGACAATCTGAACGCGAACATTCACCTGCGCGCTCTGCTGACGGATCTTTTCCTGATCGACGAGATCCTGAAGGCAAGCCAGAAGCAGGAGAGCCCGGCGGGCGCGGCCGAGTCCTCTAACTGAAGGCTCGCGTCAGGACTTCGCGTACTCGCGCAGGAACTGAACCAGCAACGCGCTCACCATTTCCGGCTGCTCTTGCTGCGCCCAATGTCCGGCGCCATCCAGAAGATGGAACCCGGTCATATGCGTGCACGCGCTGCTGCGCATCCGGTCGACGGCTCCCGGCGTTTGATAAACGCCCCAATCGCTTTTCCCCGCGATGAACTGGGAAGGCACATCGATAGTGCGGCCCGAGAAGGTGTGCATCTCGGCGATACTTTTGGGATTGGAGCCCCGCCGCACGCGATAGCCCTGCAGCGCGCCGGTAAAGCCGGTCCTGCGGTATTCGGTGGCATACACCTCCACCTCGGCTTCGGTCAGCCATTTGCAATGAGCGACGTAATCCGCGGGCGGCAGGAATGGAGCAACCGTCGCCGCCATGCCCTTGTCTTTTTCCATCACGTAATACGTCGGAATCTGGGCCATCTCCTGGGCGGTGCGGGCCTTCAGCGGATGGGGCTTGTTCCCTTTGAAGTCGGCGCTCTTGTAGAAGTAATAGGCGCGGAAGAAAGCGTGCAGGCCTTGCGGCGCGTGCAGCATGTCGTCGCTGGCGCCACGGGTGCGCTGATAGTTCTGATAATATTTCCGCGCTGGATGGAGCTTGGCGAGTTCGGCATCCAATTGGTCGTCCGTGATCGCCGGGCGTGGGGGAGGCGCGGCTTTGGATGGATCGAGCGGCGCTGTGTCGAAGGGCAGGGAAGGTGGGCCTTCAAATGGGGAGCTCATGATGGTGATCGAGCGGAAAATGTCGGGCCGGATGAGCGCGGACCAAGCTGCCACGGGCGCTCCGGCATCGTGCCCCACCACCATCGCTACGGAGCGGTGGCCAAGAGCATAGACCAGCCCGATAGCGTCGCGGGTCATATTGAGAATGCGGAACGGATCCGGATCGGCATCGTAGGAATCGTCCCAGCCGATAGTGCGGCCGTAACCCCGCTGATCGGGGGCGATCACGTGATACCCCGCGGCCGCCAGCGTCGGCATCACCTTTCGCCAGCTATAGGCAAGCTCCGGGAAGCCATGCAGCAGCAAGACTGCCGGCCGTCCCGGCGTTTCGTAACCTGCCTCCAAAATATGCACGGTCATGCCGTTCACATTGGCGATCCGGCGCGAGCGGATGCCGGCGGGGATGGTGCCGTTACCGTAAGCCGGCAGCTTCGAAAAATCGGTGTTCACCACAGCGCCACGCGCTGGCATGCCTGGCGCAATCGCCGCCCACGTGCCGAGCCCCGCTGCCGTCGCCAGGAAAGCGCGCCGCGATAGGTTGATGGTCATGTGTCGTCATAATCGCTAAGCGCCCTATCTGTGTCAAGGGTGACCTGTGTCGAACGGGGACGCAGCGCTACGGGGCCTGGGAAAGCGATGTATGATTACCGTTGCAATCGCCGTGTTTTCGAGAATTCCGGCTTGGAGGAGAACCCACATGGCGCCAGTATCAAAACGTTGTCGCCTTCTATTGACCGCAGCTTGCATCGTCGTCTTCGCCATGCGCGGCGATCTGCGCGCGCAATCCACGACGCTCAGCGTCACGCTGACTGGACAATCCATGATTCGGTCGGACATCCGCGTTCACGCGCCGTCCGAGGTGCCGATCATCAAGTCGCTTTTAGGCGGCGATGTGGTGTTCACGAATTTTGAAACCACCATCGTCGACGAAAAGAAAGGTCAGTCGCATTTGAACGGCAGGTTTCTCTCGCCGCCCGAAGCGCTCGATGCCTTGGCGTCGTTCGGCTTTAACCTGGTGTCGCTATCCAACAATCATGCGTTCGATCTCAAGGTTCCCGGCATTGAGAACACGCTCGAAGAAGCGCATCGCCTGAATCTGGCCCACGCCGGAACCGGCAACACACTCGAGGAAGCCGCCGCGCCGGGCTATCTGCACACGCCGAAGGGCACCGTTGCCCTGGTGGCCATGGCTTCGGGCCTGATTGATGAAGGAGGGTCCGCCACCGCAACCCGGCCGGGAGTAAACGAGTTGCGCGTGGAAGGCAACACGCCAAACGAGCAAGATACGCAGCGCATTCTCGGCAGCATCCGGAACGCCAGAAAGCAAGCCGACCTCGTCATCGTGTACGAACACAATCACGTGTTCGACAAGCCCTTCCGCACCATCATGCTGGAAGAGCTGCCGGAGCGGCTGGCTCCGCCCGATTGGCTCAAGAAATGGACGCACGCGGAAGTGGATGCAGGCGCCGATATCATCGTGATGCATGGCGCGCCCCTGCTGCATGGCGTCGAGATTTATCACGGCAGGCCCATCTTTTACGATCTGGGCAATTTCATTTTTCAGGCCCCGCCCATCGACGTATTGCTGGACGAGCCCATCAATTGGGAAAGCGTGGTCGCGTATGTCGATTTTGAGGGAAAGAGTCTGCGATCGATTAAGTTCCGGCCGGTCGCTCAAAATAAAATTGGTAAGGGTCAGGCCGATACCGAAGACGAGCACACCAATAACCTCTTCCTCCAGACACGCGGCTTGCCAACACCGGCCACGGGCGAGCAAGCGCACTACATCCTGGAGCGGCTGGCCAATCTGTCACGGCCTTTTGGAACAACGATTGAGGTAAAAGGCGATCGAGCGATGATCAAACTGAAAGGCGCAAACTAAGCCCCGCAGTGAACTAAGCTAAGGCCAGCGGCACCGCTTCTTCCCAGCGTCCTTGCGCCTTCAAAATCAGCTCGATCACTTCGCGCGCCGCACCGCGTCCGGCCAGCCGCTGCGTTACATAGTGGCAGACCGCTTTCAACTCATCCGCGCCATCGGCCACGGAAACTGCCAGACCAGCGCGTTGCGCCAGCGGTATATCCGGCAAATCGTCACCCATGTAGGCCACTTCTTCCTCGCTGACGCCGGCCTTTTCCACGCATTCCTCGAACGCCTGCATCTTTTTCGCTTGCCCCAGATATACAAAAGTGACCTTGAGCTCTTGGGCTCGCTGAGCCACCGCAGGGGATCGGCGTCCGGTAATGAAACCGGTTTGGATGCCCATCGTATGGGCCAGCGAGAGCCCCTGTCCATCCTTTGCGTCGAAGACTTTCATCTCCGAGACCACGGCGGCGCCCGACCCATCTGCGGCCGTAGAGGAGATCAGGCACACGCCGCCATCGGTGAGGGTGCCGTCCACGTCCATGAGGAAGAGCTTGATTTTTCGGGCGCGCGCCAGAACCTCGGGCGGAGCGAGATCGGCTAGCGAGATGTCAGTCATGGCTAATGTTAGCTTGCTCGGAAGCTATGCCGGGAGCCTGATTCTCCTATTCTGGTTATCCTATTACCGGGTATGGATTCCACTGGCGGCCGGCGCCGCACTCCGCTTGTTTTCCTCTTTTCCGCCTTCCTGCTCCTCACTACCGGGCTTGATGGTTTATTCCCAAACCAGGGCTTTGGCCTGGGACGAGGGCTTCCATCTTCTGACGGCGCAGCTGATCCTGCGCGGCAAGAGGCCCTACATCGATTTCATGTTCTCGCAAACGCCGCTGAATGCTTATTGGAACGCCGGTTGGATGGCCGTTTTCGGCGAGACCTGGCGTGTGCCGCATGCTGTCGCCACGCTCTGTTCCGCCGCCGCTGTCCTATTGACGGCCGGCTTCGTATTCTCGCGTTTTCCGGTGGCTGGCTGGCGTGTGCCGGGCGCCGTGGTGGTGGGATTGCTGGTGGGCCTGAACGTTCTCGTCGTTAGATACGGCGGCATTGCGCAAGCCTATGGGCTGTGTCTCCTCGCGATTGTGGCGGCCTATCGTCTCGCTGTGCGGTCCATGGAGCGGAGCAGCGTGGTTTCCGCTGGGTTGGCCGGTCTGGCATGTGGCATCGCCGCGGCCTCGTCGCTTTTGACCGCGCCAGTGAGCCCGGTATTGCTGATCTGGATTCTTATTTACAGCGGCGCTCGGGTGCGTTGGGCTAAGTTTGCCGCTTTCGTTATGGGAGCCGCGGTGGCATTCATTCCGGTGCTTCGGCTGTTTGCACAAGGCCCGCGCCAGGTGTTCTTCGGCATCATCCAGTACAATGCCGTCTACAGACAGGTAGACTGGTCAGGCGCGCTCGGGCACAATTTCGAGGTGTGGTCCGCCTGGATCGATCACGGACCCGCCTTGCTGCTCATCGCGCTTGCGGCCGGCGGGTTGCTGTTTATCCACTTCCGAAGCGATTGGGAGCAACAACGCAAAGCTGAGTTTTACCTGTGCGCCTGGTTATCGATCACAATGGCGGCGTACATTTCCACCGCGCTTCCAACGTTTGAACGGTACTACATCTTTACCGTGCCCTTTCTCGCCATTCTGGCTGTGGCAGGCATCTATGCCGCCGGGTCGAGCCTCTACAGAGCGGACCGGCCCTGGCTGCCGGTTCTGCTGTTAGCGCTCCTGCTTTCATTCGGATTGGCGAAGTCACTCTACGGAGAGCGCGACGACATGGTCTGGGCGGACCTGGAGCGAACCGCAAGGAAGGTTAACGAAGTCACCACCCCGCGTGAGACCCTGTTTGCCGACGAGGCCATCTATTTTCTCACCCGGCATGAGCCGCCCTCAGGCATGGAGATGGACGATTCGCATAAGTTCAACTTTCCACCGGAGCGGCTGGCTTTGTTGCACGTCATTCCCCGAGCCGAACTGGACCAGCAGGTAAAGGCGGGAGCGTTCAGTACGCTGGAGACGTGCGAGGACGATGATGACGTAGCAGCGCACGGCTACGAAAAAGTATTCGCTAAGAGCGCCACCGCGGGAGCATGCATGGTTTTCTGGGACAAGAGAGCGAATCCATAGTACCCTCAAGCCATGCGCATTTTTGCCCCATTCTGGCTGGCAGTGTTGACGGCATTATGCCCGACTGCGTTCTGCCAGGCACCGGTGGCTGGCATCATCGCGATTACGCACGTTACTGTCATTAATCCGGGTACGTCATCGGTTGAAGCGAATCGGATTGTTGTCGTCAGCGGCGATCGCATCGGCTCCGTTTCCGATGCGGCAAACGTTCAGCCGTCCAAAAATGCGCGTGTGATTGATGGCACCGGTCAATATCTCATTCCGGGGCTCTGGGACATGCATGTCCACTCCGCTTTTGGCGATTGGTTTCCCGGTGGACGCGACATCATCTTGCCGCTTTACGTCGCCAACGGGGTCACCGGCGTGCGCGATATGGGCGGAGATGTTCCGGTTCTTTTTGCGTGGCGCAAACAGATCGCGGCCGGCCAAATCATCGGGCCGCGCATGATTGTCTCAGGGCCCATGCTGGACGGCTACCTGCCGGATGGCAAGCTGCGCTTCCCCAGTTCCATCCCCGTCACTACTCCAGCCCAGGCGATCGCCGCGGTCGATTCGCTCAAAAAGCAGGGCGTGGACTTTATCAAGGTCCAGTCTGAAATTTCGCTCGATGCCTATCGTGCCGCCGCCGCCGAAGCGCACAAACAAGGCTTGCCCATTGTCGGTCACGTCCCCGACAAGGTTCGCATGCGGGAAGTTGTAGCAGCGGGGCAGATGAGCGTGGAGCACCTGATGGGCATTTTCGAGGGATGTTCCACCGAAGAGGATAAATTTATCCAGGGCAAAGGGAACCTGAAGCTGCTGCTATCGACGCAGGATCGGCAACGATGTGACTCGCTCATCAAACTGCTTGCCGAGCACCAGACGTGGCAAGTTCCAACGCTCGCATGGCAGCGTGGCGGAGAATTTCTCGACCAACCCGACCCCAAGCGCGCGCCGCTCGATAAATACGTTCCAGCCTATTGGCGGGATGTTACGTGGCACCGTTTTACGGATGAGATGATGCCCGACCTTTTAAAGGATCCGCTGGCGCTACGCCAACAGTACTTTGCGCACAATTTGCAAATCGTGGGCGCGATGCACCGTGCCGGGGTGCCGTTCCTGGCGGGGACCGACTCTGCACCGGGCGTTTACATCATGCCGGGCTTCAGCTTGCACGATGAACTCGCCAATTTCGTCGAAGCCGGTTTCACGCCGATGGAATCCCTACAAACGGCGACCAGCAATCCGGCGAAGTTTCTTGGCATGCAAGCGAGCTTGGGTTCGGTGGAAGCGGGCAAGACTGCCGATTTACTATTGCTCACCTCGAACCCGCTCGAAGACATCCGCAACACACGCAAAATCAGCGCCGTGTTGGCCCGCGGCCGGCTCTTCGATCGTGCCGCGCTCGATCGGATTCTGATGCAAGTGCAGGCCGCGGCAAAGCGGCCCTAGTCGAGCGAGCCCTGGATTTCAGAAAAGTTTGACCTAGGTTGAAACCTTCGCTTTTTATCGGATCCTCAACCGAGGGACTCGAATTTGCGCGAGCCGTTCGTACCTTGCTCAGTGACGTGTCCGAGACCACCCTGTGGAATGACGGCGTCTTCAGCCTGGGCCGAACGTTCATAGAATCGTTGATCTCAGCTGTTTCCCGCTTCGATTTCGCGGCTCTTGTTCTTACGCCGGACGATGCGATGGTGGTACGGCATGACGAAACCCTCGGCCCTAGAGATAACATCGTCTTCGAACTCGGGTTGTTCATGGGCCGGCTTGGCCGGGAGCGAACGTTCATCGTACGGCCGGCGTCCGGTCCGCTGAAGATTCCGTCCGACCTCGCCGGTATCTCGGTCGCCTCGTTCGAATGGCCTAGATCGGATGGAAGTCATCGAGCGGCGCTCGGACCCGCCTGCGATCTGATGCGGGAGGTGATTCGCGATCTCGGCTTCGCGCCAGCCAAGACCGACGCGCAAGTCCGCGCTTTACAGCACGAACAAGACAAGCAGCAGATACAGGTCGATGAGCAACAGCAACTCTTTCAGCAGCAGCAGCGGATGATCGATGAGCTGGTCAAATATGCAATGTCGGCGTCGATCTTTCGGCACCTGTGTGGAATTACTCTTCTGAAGGAGTACAGATATTTTCACGATGACGGAAATCGTCGGGAGTTCTATTATCTGCGCGACGCGGGTTATATCAGACCGCGGCTCGATGGATTCATCGAATTCAATGAAAGGTTGAGCGGGAAAAATATTGTCGATCTTGCAGAAGCGACGCCTATCGGAAGGTTATGTGTGAAACTCCGCAAATCCGAGATACCTTCGCAGTGGCTCCAGGAATTGAACAACCTGCGTGTCAAACCAAGCGAGCTGTGAATCCCTTGCCAGGTCGCGCAAGCCAAGTTGGAGACGGGTTGAGGGCGGAAAATCATTCGTAGCGCAGCGCCACCGTCGGGTGCAGCCGCATGGCGCGGCTTGCGGGTATAAAGCAAGCCAGGAGCGCCACCGCGCAGAGCAAGATCACCACGCTTGAAAACGTCAGCGCATCGGTGCTCGTTACGCCCAGCAGCAGAGTTCCCAGATAGCGCGTCACAGCGAACGAAACTGCCAGGCCCAGGCCAACGCCGGCCAGCGTCAACCGAAGCCCCTGCCCCAGCACTAGCCGCAGAATGTCCTGCTTGCTAGCGCCCAGTGCCATGCGGATGCCGATTTCATGGGTGCGCTGCCGCGTGGTGTAAGCGGTTACGCCGTAAATTCCCACGGCTGCGAGGATCAGCGCCACCAGGCCGAATGCGCCTACAAAAGTTCCCGCAATGCGCTGCGGGAAACTAGCAATTTGCTCGCGCAGTTCGAGCGTGGTTAAATCGAACACCGCCAGATCGGGATTTTGGTCGTGGATCGCGTTCTCCACCGTCTTGCCGAATGCCAGCGGATCGCCCGTCGTCCGCGCAATGATGGTCATGGTCGATCCCGACGGGCGATCGTTACGGTTAACCTGGTATTCCGGCAAATACACGAAAGGCGTCGGCTTTTCATTCAGGCTGTTCACTTTGATGTCGCGCGCCACGCCGATCACCGTGAACCATTCGTGCGTCAAGTCCGAGTTCAGCTGCTTACCCACCGCCTCCTGATTCGGCCAGTAACGAGCCACAAATGTTTGGCTGACGATCGCCACGCGCTGGGATTTCATGGTGTCCTGGAGCGTGAAGTCGCGCCCCTTCAGCAGCGGAATCTGCATGGTCTGGAAATAATGCGGCGTGATCATGGCCACCTGAGTCTCCATCGATTCGTGTGCCTGCGGTACGTACCCCTGGGGCTTCACGGCCGTGGACCCGCCGCCCAATCCCAGCGGTACGCGGTTCGACACCGCCACCGACTGTGCGCCCGGCAGCGCTTCCAGTTTCGCCACCAGCTGCCGGTCAAATTCCGCTCCGCTTGCATCGGTATATCCCGCGGTAAACAGATCGTAAGTAGCGATCAGCAGATTATGGGAATTGAACCCAGGATTGATTTGCTGCGCCATCATGAAGCTGCGAATGAATAATCCCGCGCAAATCAGCAGCAGAAGCGAAAGTGAAATTTGCGCCACCACCAGCCCGCTCGTAAGGCGCGTCTTCCGCAGTCCGCCGGATAAGTTCCCCGTATCCTCTTTCAAAACCTCTACTGGGGCTGAGCTCGACGAACGAAAGGCCGGCAAAATCCCGAAAATCACGCCCGTGAGCAGGGAGATCACGAATGTAGCGAGCAGCACCGAGCGGTCCGCCTGGACGTTGAGAGAGATCGGAAAATCCGTCGCCGGTATGAATTTCATGAACGTTCCCGCGGTCCAGAACGTGATGAATAGCGCGATCACGCCGCCCGCCATCGCCAGCAGCAGGCTTTCCACCAGCAGTTGCCGCACCAGCCGCCACCGGCTGGCGCCCAGCGACATTCGAATGGCAATCTCGCGCCGCCGCGCTACAGACCGCACCAGCATCAAATTGGCTACATTGGCGCACGCCAGCAGCAGCACAAGCCCCGCGATCGCCATGAGCATCGGCAGCAACATCGAGAGAATCTGATTCGCGCCTAATGGGCTGCGCCACAGCGGAGTCACCGTCACGCTGTCGTGCCCCCGGTGTTCTTCTGGATAATTCTTCACCTCGCGCTTTATCAGCACCGTCATTTCTTCTTGCGCCTGTTCCGGTTGGACGCCCGGCTTCAACCGCCCGAGCACGACCCACCAAAAATAGTGGTGATCATGCAGCAGGTCGTTCCGCGGGACCAATTGTTGTTCCATCATTACCGGAACCCAAATTTCCGACCGTAACCCGGTCTGGCTCCCCTGAAACACCGCTGGCGCCACGCCGACAATCGTGTACGAGTGCTGATTGATTTCAATGGTCTGCCCCACCACGCCCGGGTTCGCGCCGAAGTGCGTCTGCCACAAACGATAGCTGATTACCGCTACCGGCGCGCCTCCCGGCTTCTCGTCTTCCACCGGCAGGAACCCACGCCCCAGAATGGGCCGGACGCCCAGCACATCGAAATAATTTGCGGATGCCACCGCGCCCCAGACGCGTTCCGGCTTACCCTTGCCCGTCAGGCTCATGGCAGTGGGATTGGAGCCTGTGAGACCTGCAAAACTGTGTTGCCCGGCGCGCATCATCTCGAAATCCGGATAAGTAAACGGAAACGGGTTATCCGTTCCCCGGCCCAGAGACAACGACACCACCTCGTGCGGGCTGGCCAGCCCGGGGATTGGATTCAGCAGCGTCGAGTTGATCCAACTGAAAATCGTGGTGTTGGCGCCGATCCCTAGCGCGAGCGTCAAAATAGCGATCGCCGCGTATCCCGGCGTTTTGGCGATCATCCGCAGGCTGTACTGTACGTCTTGCCACAACGAGGTCATCGGCGCAGCTCCAGTACATCGTAGAACGACGCAGGTGCTAGCCCAGGTTCCACTAAAACCTACGTTTTTCGGGCGACTCCGTCAGATGCCGGCGTACCAGGCGTAGCCCTCTTCCGGCGCCGAAGAGCCCAATCCCTTGCCGAACCGCTTCATATCGTCGGTCACAGTCAGGCGCGTGATATATTTCACGTTCTTGTAGCCCAGCTGGCGCGGAACGCGCAGGCGAAGAGGGCCGCCCAGGCCCGGCGCAAGCTCGGAGCCATTCATGCCGTACGCAACCAGAGTCTGCGGATGTAATGCATCGGCCATATCGACGCTGTCCCACCAGTTCGGCTCTATCGAAAAGTAGGCAACGTATTTGGCTTGCGGTAGAACCCCCACCTTGTCCAACACGTGAGAAAGCGGCACGCCGGTCCATTGAGCAATATAGGACCAGCCTTCTTCACAAGCCAAGTGAGTGATCTGGCTGCGGGAAGGGTAGCTCTTGAGGTCCGCAAGCGAAAACGACCCCGGCCGCGCAACCAAGCCGTCCACGGTGAGCCGCCAGTCGGCGAAACCTCCCGCCTGAAGGCGCTTGTACGCTTCGCTGAAGGGAGCCACTTCGTTCGTGAAGGGAGGATTGGAAATCTCGCTGGCTGGAAACTCCCGGGCCATGGAGTGCTTGGTCAGTATCCGCTGCGCTGCGTAGGTCAGCGTTTCGCCCACGCCGTAGACACCGCCATCATCGGGTGGAACCAGTCCATAGCGTTTGGCCAGATCGGCTGCCGCCACCAGGCCCGATGCACCCGCCGCCGTTGCCAGCCCGGCGGTGATCAGTTTGCGGCGCGAGAGATCGCTCATGAGGACTCCTAATCTGTACCAGCGCGACCCGTGATCATCGCGCGCATGCGATTCCTGAATCCCGCCAGACCGATCATCATGATGTGAACCAGCAGGAAGAGGACCAGGAACACAGAGACGAAAAAATGAATGGTGCGCGCGGATTGCTGGCCGCCCAACACGGAGACCAGGTCCGGAAACACGGACGCGATGGCGGGCGACATGGCCAGGCCCGTCCAGATGACTAAGGGGAACAGAACGAAGATCACCAACAGGTAGGTGATCCGCTGAAGCAGGTTATACGACCACGCTTCGCTCGCACTCGGCGGCTTGAAGCGCAAATGGTTCACGATTTCGGTGCTGCAGTTCCGCCACGAAAGATCGGCGCTGCCGGGGATCAGGTTTCTCCGCAAATGTCCATTAACCAGGCTGGATATTACATAGAGTAAGCCCGTCAGTACGAGCACCCAGGCGGATTGAAAATGGAGATACCGGCTCCAGCCGTTCTGATCCGGCAGCACGTAACCGTAGCCGGTGGGCACTGTCGCCCTGGAGGCTGGGATCGGGATTTTAAACAACGGAGCGGTGTTTACGTTACCCGCTTCACCCCAATAGAAGCGCGGGTGAGAGATCAGGATCTCGACTCCTGTGAGCAGGAGGGCGAGAAAAGCCAAGGTGGCGATCCAATGAGTGATGCGGACCAGGGCGGAGTGCCGCGCGGTCACCGTCCTGGCGGGGATGGCTACGGCGGAACTTGCGACCCAAGCAGCATCGCTCACACGGGAATGCTAGCAGGTGGCCTATATATCGCGCAAGCCAGGGGGAGGCGCTTGAGGCGGATCAATGCAGGCGAGCCGGCGTCGAAGGCCGTTTTCGGGTGCTGCCATCCGGGAGCGTAACCACGGCCTTCTGTTATGCTGTTCCGGCCTGCGTTTGAGCCGCCCAGTTCGCAGTGGTTATACTTATCCGTCATGCGCCCTTCCTGTTTTTCTCTAATTCTCGCCGCGGCGACCCTACTTGTAGCCGCTGGCGCGCCGGCTGCGCCGCTACCATCCACAACTGCGGCCCAGATCGATCAGATCGCCGCACAAGCCCTCACCGACAGCGGCACGCCCAGCGTTTCCATTGCGGTTGTACAGGGCAACAGGATTATTTACGAAAAAGCGTATGGCAAGGCGCGCCTCGATCCGGCGACGGTTGCCAGGCCAGAGATGCGTTACAGCATCGGATCGGTCAGCAAACAATTCCTCGCGGGGGCGATCCTGTTGCTGGTCCAGGATGGCAAGCTGTCACTCGACGACCGCGTTTCCCGCTACCTTCCCAACCTAACGCGGGCAAGCGAAGTCACCATCCGCCAGCTCCTCTCGCATACGTCTGGCTATCAGGATTATTACCCGCAAGACTACGTCGCGCTGTTTATGCAGAAGCCGGTGACGGCGGAAAGCATCCTCGATCAGTGGGCGAGAAAGCCGTTGGACTTCGACCCGGGCACGCGCTGGCAGTACAGCAACACCAACTATGTGATCGCAGGACGAATTGTGGAGCAGGTAACCGGTGGTCCGTTTTTCGCTTTCCTTTCCAGGCGCATCCTGCAACCGCTGGGGACGACCAGCGCTATCGACCTGGACAAACAAACACTGGGATTATCGGACGCTGCTGGTTATGCGCGGTTTGCATCGGGCCCACAGCGCCCCGCGCGCACCGAAGGCCGTGGCTGGCTGTATGCGTGTGGGGAACTGGCCATGACGGCGCACGACGTGGCGTTGTGGGACATCTCGTTGATGGAGCATAAGCTGCTGACACCCGCTTCGCTCGAAGCTATGATGACTCCGGTGCGCCTGCATAACGGCGCGCCCTCGGGCTACGCGCTGGGAGTGAGTGTGTCGGACGCCGATGGGCATCCGAAGCTGTCGCATAGCGGTTCGGCGGCCGGATTTCTGGCCTTGAACACGGTCTGGCCGGACCAAGGTGTAGCCGTAGTGGCGTTGTCCAATGCGGACGGATCAAGTGCGCCTGCCTCCTTCACGGGTCAGGTTGCGCCGCTTGTATTGATGGCCGCGGATGACCCGGACGGCAAACGCGCTCTCGAACAGGCGCGCCAAATCTACGAAGACCTGGTGAAAGGCAAGATCGACCGGAGCCTGCTGAGCTCGGATGCCGATGCCTATTTTACCCGCCAAGTTTTGGACGATGCCTCGGCTAGCCTGAAAGCGCTGGGACCGCCGGAATCTCTGAATCAGACATCGGTGGAGCTACGCGGCGGCATGACCTACCGCCATTTCCTGATCCGGTTTAAGGGCAGGTCGCTGCACCTGAGCACGCTCACGCTGCCGAGCGGGAAATTGGAACAGTATCTCATTCAGTAGGGCCGCGGGTGCTTTCAATAGCGCTGGCGCGTGGCTCAGATTTACTTCTGCGCTTGCATTTCCTTGCTCACGCGCTCGGCCTGTTCCATGACGCGCAGAGTGTTCTCGCCGAGAATTTTTCGGATATCGCTATCGGAATAGCCTTTGCGGAGCAGCGCCTCGGTAATTTTCGGCAGCTTGGAGCAATCTTCCATGCCATCCGGCATATCGGCGCCATCAAAATCGGAGCCCAGGCCCACGTGGTCGGCGCCAACCAGTTTCACGGCATGATCGATATGGTCGATGATTCGCTCCCAACTGACGTGCGGGAGTTTCCCTTCGTCCGTCAGCTTCTGTTGGAGCTTAGACGACTCGCGCGAGATGCAAGCCTCGTCGTTATTGCAGCTCTTCGCGATTTCACTCAGGTGCGACACTACTCCACCCATTTCCCTGTCGTCGGCGTCCTTATAAGCCTGGTCGATGAAGCTCTTTTCGTAATTGATTTGAATGACGCCGCCCTTGGCTGCCAGCGCCTTGATCATGTCGTCAGTCATGTTGCGGACGTGGTTGCAAAGGGCGCGGCACGACGAGTGAGAGGCCAGAAGCGGCGCCTTGCTCACCTCCAGCGCGTCGTAGAACGTCTTGTCGCTGACGTGAGAAATGTCCACCACGATACCTTGACGGTTCATTTCGCGGACTACGTCTTTACCGAAGTCGGTTAGTCCGTTGTGAGCCGGCTTGTCGGTGGAAGAGTCCGACCACTCGGTATTGTAGAAGTGCGAGAGGGTCATGTAACGCACGCCCAGATCGGCGAAGATGCGCACCATGCGAATATCATTGCCGATCATGTGACCGCCTTCCACGCCCATCAGCGCGGCGATCTTGCCCTGCGCGTGGGCGCGGCGCACGTCGTCGGCGGTGCGCGCGAGCACCATGTCCTTGGAGTATTTCTTAACGTTCTCGCGGACCGCGTCGATCTGATCGAGGGCTTTTTGCACCGCGGGCGGTCCCATGATGCGCCCGTCGATCCAGATGGAGAAGAAGATGGCGTTCATCCCGCCTTCACGCATGCGAGGAATGTCAACGTGACCGTCCGGGTTTTGCTTGCCGATGTCGTAGCCCTTCGAGAAGAAGCGCTGCGTGGTGTCATCGTGCGTGTCCAACACGATAGAGCTGAAGTGCAGCTTATGGGCGCGCTCGGAAATATCGTCGGCGCGGGCAGCTTGGGTTAGGATTGCAGCGGCCATCAAGCCACAAACCACCGACAAAACGCTACTGCTGGTGCGGTGCATTCTTCCTCCAGTCAAATTATTGTACACGGCCACCATTCACCGGCACTCAGCGGCGCCCCGTTCGGTAATCCGTCCATCAAGCTTACTTGTGGCCACTCGTGCGTGCCGCGTCGCCACTCCTGGTTGCTCCAGGTGCGACGCAAGGCCTTTGTTCTCGGTGTTCACACGATTGTGAACAGCACGCATGAGTGCGCGCGCTACGTGAGTGCTGTCACCAGTCGCGTGAATGTTGACATACTTCACGAACTAGTCATGACAGGCCACCAGGAGACAAAAGGTATACTGCGCACGATGCCCAATCACGTCCCATCTCCGATGAAAGATTCCGTCACCTGGCTCTACCCTCCTATCGAGCCCTATAACACGGGTAAGCTCCAGGTCTCACCGGTCCACGAGATTTATTTCGAGGAAAGCGGCCAACCCTCCGGCAAGCCGGTGATTTTTCTGCACGGCGGTCCCGGCGGTGGCTCCGATCCCAAGCAGCGCCGCTTCTTCCACCCCGAAAAGTATCGCATCGTGAACTTCGACCAGCGCGGCTGTGGCAAGAGCACGCCTTACGCGTCTCTGGAAGCCAACACCACCTGGGACCTTGTCGCCGACATTGAGAAAATCCGGGAGCACTTAGGCATTGAGCGCTGGCAGGTGTTCGGCGGATCCTGGGGCTCCACTCTCGCCCTTGCCTATTCGGAAACTCATCCCGATCGCGTCACCGAACTCGTCCTCCGCGGCATCTTCCTGCTCCGTAAGCAGGAAATCGACTGGTTCTACCAACGTGGCGCCTCGGTCCTCTACCCGGACGCTTGGGAGCCGTACCTCGCCCACATCCCGGAGGCAGAGCGTTCTGACCTGCTCTCCGCCTACTATCGCCGTCTCACCAGCGACGAACCGTCCGTAAGGCTCGCGGCCGCGAAGATCTGGAGCGGTTGGGAGGGCGCCACCTCCAAGCTCATGCCCGATCCCGCCTTCGCCGGCCACTACGAGGAGGATGAATTCGCACTCGCCTTTGCGCGCATTGAGGCCCATTACTTCTTCAACAAGGGTTTTTTCGAAACTGACGACCAATTGCTGCGCAATGCCACGCGCATCCGCGGCATCCCCGCGGTAATTGTGCAGGGCCGTTACGACGTCGTCTGCCCCATGGAAAGCGCGTGGGCGCTTCACCGGGCGTGGCCCGAAGCCGAGCTCAGCGTCACTCCCGACAGTGGCCACAGCGCTTTCGACCCGCCCAACTGCCGAGCGCTGGTCGCGGCGGCCGACAAGTTCGCCGGCTAGTTTCGATGGCTAGCGTCGCCGGCATCGGCCCTGGTAGAATTCCGATAACCGTGAACTGGCGCCATCTTCTCTGGATCTTTCTCTCGTCTCGGTTGCTGGCGGGGCAAACCGCGCAAGATCCGTTGCCGAATGCCGAGTTGAAGGATCCCGCCGGACAAAAGGTTCTCTTTCAGTTCCAAACCCTGCCCACCAGTGTGCAAATCTATACCTGCCGGCAAGCCAATCAGAGCTTCGCATGGGCGGGGCCGGACCCCGATGCCATTCTGACGAATCGCGAGAAAACGATCATCGTGCACCATTACAAAGGGCCGACTTGGGAGGCCACCGATGGCAGCATCGTGCACAGCGATGGCTCGCTGGCAAAGCATTTCTTGCCGAAGAACAAGAATGCGGTCCATTGGTTGGAATTACCGGCGCAAGAGCCAGCCAAAGCGTTTGGGAAAGTCACACTGATTCGTAGAATCGATACGTCTGGCGGACTTCCCCCCGCCGATAGCCCGTGCGACGCACAACACGCGGGCAGTCAAGTGCGCGTGAACTACGCCGCTGTCTATCTGTTTTACGGCGCCAGGTAACAGAGATACCGCTTCACCGATGCCCGTAATCCGTGAAAACGTAATCTCTCGTCTTCACCCTCGTGTGGCACGCGTACCCGCACTTGGCATCGTTACCCTGCGGCGGCTTGCCGGCCAAGGTGCCGGGCGTGAACGTGTCGGATGCAGTGTCATATTCGAACGTGGCGTACCCCCACCCGCCGCTGTCGGCGAACCTCTTGCTGTCCTTCACCATGAAGTCCATGTCATGCTGCGTTCCTGGCACCGTCGCCGCGGGGAACGTCTCCAACTTTTTAGGGTTCCAATGGATCTTCGCCAGCTTGGCGCCGTCGGGGAAGGGCTTGCCGTTGCCGGGAACGCCGGCCGAGTAGGCCTTGATCATCACAGGATTCGCGAGGATCGCGGCCATAAGAGGCCCGTCCTGACTGATAGAGACCAGCTGCCAATCCTCGTATCCTCTGAACTCAGAGAACGAGAGCCCACCCGGCACTTTCACCGTGTACTTATCTTTCGGCGTGCGATCCTGGCCAGCCATTGCCAGCGCCACCAGAACAGTGAGAAATGCTCCAACGAATACGATCGCCCCGATACTTTTGCGTTTCATGCTTAACCCCCCCTGTTGAACCTGTACCCTCTCACGTTACTGATGGCGTGAATCATCACGTCACTCGTTTCATTGCGGCAGCTCTTTGCCGGCCTGCTCAGCGACAATGTACGCAGAATACCACTCGGGCCAGTTCTCGTCGCGCTGCCCGGTGCGCTTCTCGTGTTCGCCGTGGGCGGTCTCCGCACGCCGCAAGGCGCTCGCCAGATCGTTCGCCGAAGCGAACGAAGTACCGGCGGGATCCATGCGCCCAGGCAGCCGGGTTGTGACCTCCTGCATCAGCCACGTGTTGCCGTCCGGATCGGAGAAAGAGGCGAACGAGCTGTAGCTGGCATGATCCGGCGCAGGCCCGTTGAGGCGGCCGCTCGTGCTGTCGAGCTGGAACTGCGCGCCCGGCGTTCCGGCGTGAAACACCTCGCTGATCTTGACACCGCGAGCGACGAGTTCGCCGCGCGCCGCCCCGATGTCGGAGACGATGAGGTACAGGCTCTGGGCCGATCCGGGTGCAGCTGATGTGATGTTTGCGCCGAATTGAACCGAGCAGCCCGAGCCCGGTGGGGTGAACTGGACGACGCGGAAGCCGTTATCGAAGGGGAAGTCGGCATCCAGCCTCCACCCAAGGTTTGCGTAGAAATGCTTCGCCCGGTCGACATCCGAGACCGGGATGACAAGCGCCTCCAGCTTCATGTCGATTCTCACGGCTTTGGGCACAACCTCGACGCCGGCAGCTACTTTTCCCAGTTGAGTCATGGCAGGTTGCTTTGGCAATGCAACTTGCCCGCCAGCCTGGATTCCGGCGTTATGCCATTGAAGCGAAACCGTTTGTGACGCGCTTGGCGCGCGCGGCATCGTTTCCAAGCTGTCGAAGCGCGGTCTCGAAGTAGTAGTTGCGCAGATTCAAGTGTCGATGGGCCGGCACCCAGCATTCGCAGATTACTTGGCGATTGGCTCCCTGGCGCCCAACGGCAATCTCATCGCCGGCAATAGCGACGTGGACGACAACACTGCATCCCTCGAGATCTGGGAACTGGAGGCCGGTGAATAACATCGAGAGAATTAAATCATTCCGCGGAGTATTCTGGCCTGGGCGCTTCGGCATCCAGGCTTTTTTCCTTTCCTCGAAGCAAGGCAAAGAGTGAAGGCGCGCCCGCGAAACACCAGGCGGCGATCACGGGATCGCAGATGGCGCAGCCCAGCGACGACGTGGCGTCAAACGGTAGCAGCGGATTTCCATACAGATGATGCAGGATGTCCCATCCGGTGTGCAGCAGCCAGCCGATTCCGATGAAACGATAGGATCTCAGGCCGTGGTAAGCGCAGATCGTCAATACCGCGCAAAAGGCCAATTCCCACAGTCCGAATCCGCCACCACTCAAGTAAGCCGCGCCTGCTCCGCCGATCAAAATCGCCATCAATTTCTGGCGGGCCGGCTCTTTGATCAGTGAACATACCAGAACGAAGAGAGTCCCCATCAGCACGGGAATGATCCATTGGATAACTTGTCCCACGAGAGGACAATAGCACGACCGGTCGGTCGTGTCAACGGCAAACTGACTATCGCTCGAAGACGATCTTGCCGCCAACCATCGTCATCGTGACGTGGGTTTTGCCGAGCTCGGGGGGCGTGGCGGAAAAGATGTCGCGCGAAAGAACCGCCAAGTCCGCGAATTTGCCCGGTTCGAGGGTTCCTGTCAGTTTTTCAGCGAAATTCGCGTACGCCGCATCACGCGTATAGGCCAGAACCGACTGTTCGATGGAGAGCCTCTCCTGCGGCTGATCATATTGAATCTTGCCCACCGGACCATGCGGCGTAATTTCCCGCAGCACTTCGCGAGTTTCGGTTTCCTGCATCGCGAGCAGCGGGTTTGGCGGCCAGGTACACGGCCAGTCGCTGCTGAACGTCACCATGGCGCCGGCTTTCAGCAAGCTGTTCCAGGTATCGATCTTCACCGGCCCCAGTGCGCCCGCATTGCAGCAGAAACCTGGCTGCATACTCGCGATCACCGACAACTGGCGAAAGCGCGGGATATCCTCCGGGTTCAGGTAATCGGCATGTTCCATTCGAAAGCGACGGTCTCGAGGGCCGTTGATCTTCTCGGCGGCCTGATAGGCGTCCAGGACCATCCGCGCGGAATCCACACCGATGGAATGCGTCATCAACTGATAGCCGCGCTTGTCCAATTCGACATACAGTTTCTTGAGCTCCTCGGGCGTGTACACGGGCGGATCGGTGAGCCCATCGGAAAAGAATTTGACCAGGTTCGCGGAGACCCAGGAGTCGTGATAATTGCCGCGCGCTTTCTCCAGGTCCGCCAGGAACTGTGGCGTCAGGTGGTGGTTCACAGCGACGGCGCCGAATGCGGTGCGCGTTCTGAGCGTCAGCAGTCCGCTATCCCGCATCTTCCCGTACAGCTCGATGTCCGCCAGGCTTCCCGTCGCCATGGTGGCGCTGGTGATGCCGAACGAATTCAAGTAATGCATGGCCTGTTGAAGCCATTCGAACTTCACATTCAAAGGCGGATCCGGCAGCGCCTGCTCGACAATCTCCATGGCTCCTTCCATCACCACGCCAGTCCGATGGCCGTGCGAGTCGCGCAGAATATATTTCTCAAGGGATGGATCCGAAATGGGAGCATCGGAAATATGCGCCAGATCGAGAGTCTTCTGATTCACCCATAGCGCGTGCTCGCTGACATCGTGAATCACCACCGGACGGTCCGGAACGGCGCGATCCAGAAGCTGGTGCGTTACGGTCGGTTTTTTGAAAGCGTTGCCGGAGGCGCTGAAATCGGTAATGAACTGCACCCGGCCGAAGATGACCGGGTCCTTGGGGTGGCTCGCGGCATAATCTTTGATCCTGGCAAGCAACAGGTCCGGGTCTTTGGAAGAGATGTTGAATTCCGGCGTGGACAGATTGAATCCGTGCAGCGCCAATGCTCCGAACCACAGGTGCACATGGCCGTCGGTGATCCCCGGAATGACGGTCTTACCCTGCAGATCGATAACCTTGGTGTTCGCCGAGCGGTGGGGCGCGATGTCGGCGTTGGAACCGACGGCGTCGATTTTATCTCCCGTGATCGCTACCGCTTCCACCCACCGGCTTTGCGTGTTGGCGGTGTAGATATGGCCATTCACAAGCACCGTGTCGCTCGCAAAAAGAGCCCCGGTCGCGAGCAACAAGCATAGTATCGGCGCCAATTTCTTCGAAATCATTTCACTATCATTGCAGATCGGGATTGCAGATCGCGAAAGCGAGCGGTTTATGCTACTCTGCATGTTTCCTGTAAAGTGGTTTCGGAGGCCTCCGTGCGCTGGTATTACCGAAAACTTGCTGACGGCCTGGTGATCACGCACGCCCGTCCGGAATTTGCCATCCAACTCGAAGCGTTACAGCGTACCAGTTTTCCCACGCTGGCCGAGGACGAACGCTTCAAGAGTTACCACTATCTGAAGCACATGGAGCTGTTCGTCGACGGCCAGTTCGTCGCTCTGGATGGCGATCGGGTGGTGGGCGCAACCAGCACCATTCGTCTCGATTTCGATTTCGATCATGTGGATCACACCTTTGGCGAGATCATCCAAGGCGGCTGGCTTACTTCGCACCAACCCAACGGTACGTGGCTTTATGGGGCGGACATTAGTGTGCATCCTGAGTACAGAGGACGTGGACTCGCCACTGCTCTCTATGCCGCGCGGCAGGAAGTAGTGTGGAGGCTGGGCCTCAAGGGGCAGGTGACGGCCGGAATGATTCCCGGCTACGGCGCTGTCAAGGATAAGATGACGGCCGAGGATTATTATGCCGGCGTCCTGACGGGAAAGTTTCGCGATTCCACCCTTTCCATGCAGATCGGCACCGGCTTCGAGCCGCGCGGCCTGCTCGCGAACTATTTGAACGATCCGGTTTGCGACAACTATAGCGTCTTGCTGGTGCTGGATTCCACGAAGAGCGTGCGGGGAGCATCGCGTGGGGCAATCAGTAACACAATCAGGGAGAAAGCCATGGCTTATATTCGATTGAACACCGAAATTCCAGGACCCAATGCGAAGCAGTTGTTGGCACGGCGCGCCGCCGCCCTTCCTTCCGGTCTGGCACGCGCAACCGATGTGGTGGTGGAGCGCGCTGAGGGCTCGCTGGTGTTCGACGTCGACGGCAACACGCTGATCGATCTGGCTGGCGGCATTGGGATGCTGGCCGTGGGCCACTCTCCCGCGCCGGTGGTGAAGGCCATCCAGCAACAGGCGGAGAAGTATATTCATCCTTGTTCGCTCGTCACCACTTATGAACCTTTGGTGGCGCTGGCGGAGTTGTTGAACGAAGTGACGCCTGGGAGGTTCCCGAAAAAGACGCTATTTTCGAATGGCGGAGCGGAGGCCATCGAAAATGCGGTGAAGCTGGCGCGCAAGTACACCGGGCGCTCCACCGTGATTTGTTTCGAAGGCGGCTATCATGGCCGGACGCTGCTCACTCTGAGCCTGACCAGCAAGTACGGCCTCTTCAAGAGCGGCTTCGGCCCCTTCGCGCCGGAGATTGTCCGGCTGCCGGTCCCGAACACCTACCGTACGCCGAAGGGCATGACGGAGGACGAATATCTCGATTTCAGCATCCAACAACTGGAACACGCCTTCACTGCTCAGGTTGATCCGTCGGCGGTAGCGGCGTTCCTGATTGAGCCGGTGCAGGGCGAAGCCGGATTTCTGCCGGTGCCCCCGCGCTTTCTGCGGCGCATTCGCGAATTGAGCGAAAAACACGGCATCGTAATGATTGCGGACGAAATTCAATGCGGATCGGGACGAACCGGCCGGATGTTCGCCGTGGAGCACTATGGCATTGTGCCCGACATGATCGCGTCGGCGAAATCGCTGGGAGCGGGCATGCCCATTGGAGCGGTAACCGGCCGGGCTGAAATCATGGACTCGGCGCACGTGGGCGGCGTCGGCAGCACCTATGGCGGCAGTCCGCTGGCATGCGTGGCCGCGCTCGAAGCGCTGAAAATGATTCGACAACCGGAGTTCCTGGCGCATGCCAACCGGTTGGGCGACGTCATGCGCGACGTGCTCGGAGGCTGGAAGCGCCAGTTCCCCATTGTTGGCGATGTACGCGGCCTGGGGCCGATGATGCTGGTGGAACTGGTGACGGACCGCGAGTCCAAAACGCCTCTGCCGCCCGCCGATACACTTGCCGTGGTGCGCAGCGCAGTTTCGAAAGGCGTGCTGTTGATCCGCGCCGGCCTGTTCAGCAACTGCATCCGATTCCTGCCGCCTCTCAATATGCCGGAAGACATGCTGCGCGAAGCTTTGGATGCGGTGGGACACGCTATTGAGGCGGCTGTTCCTGCGGACCAGATGCAAGCAGTCCACAGTGCCAGGTGAACTATCGCTACCCGGCGAACTATCACGATTAGATGAACTATCACTATCAGCAGTTGATTGGTGGCGTCTGGCATAACGCCTCCAACGGAGGCACCTGGGATGTCCTGAATCCGGCCACGGAGGAAGTGGTTCGAACCGTGCCCTTCGGCAACGGAGCGGACTGCGCTCTCGCCATCGAAGCGGCGGCGAAAGCATTGCCAGCGTGGTCCGGCAAGACGGCCTATGGACGAGCTGCTCCATTAAAGAAAGCCGCCGACCTCATAAGGGAACGCGCCGCGGATCTGGCGCGCACCACGGTGATGGAGAGCGGCAAGCCGATTGGTGCAGGCCAAAGGGGAATGGGGCGTGGTGGCCGACCTGTTCGAATGGTTCGCCGAAGAGGGCAAGCGCGCTTATGGCCGATGGGTGCCTTCGCGAAACGCGGCCAGGCGTCAACTGGTGATCCGCCAACCAGTGGGCGTAGTCGGCTTGATTACCGCCTGGAATTTTCCCGCTTACAATGTCGCCCGCGCCGCTTCGGCTGCCTTGGCGGCGGGCTGTACCATTGTGATCCGGCCATCCGAATATACGCCGCTCACGGCCATGGAGATGGTGAACATTCTCGCTGAGGCTGGAATCGGCGATGGCGCGGTGAACCTGGTGAACGGCGAACCGGAGAGCATGGGCCAGGAAATGTTGCGCAATCCGAAGTGTGCCAAGATCCACTTCACCGGCAGCCCGCGCGTGGGAAAACTATTGATGGACGGCGCTTCCAAGAGCGTGAAGCGTCTCTCGCTGGAGCTGGGCGGAAACGCTCCGGTGCTGATCTTCCCGGACGTCGACCTGGAACAGGTTGCCGCCAGCGCCGTCACCGCCAAGTTCCGCAACGGCGGGCAAGTTTGTATTTCGCCGCAGCGCTTTTTCGTGCACAGTGAGATTGCCGAGCAGTTTACCGATCGGGTTACGTCGCTCGCATCCAAGCTTCGTGTGGGCGATGGACTGGCGCCGGACTCAAACGTCGGTCCGCTGATTAATGCGCGCCAGCGGGATCGCGTGGAGGAGATGGTGCAACAGTCCCAGACCGCGGGTGCCCGAATCGCACTGGGCGGCAAACGTCCGTCTGCATTGCCGCGCGGCTATTTTTACGAGCCGACGGTAGTAACTAACGTCGCAGAGGAGACGCCGCTTTTTCAGGCTGAGATCTTCGGCCCGGTGCTGCCGATCGCCACCTTCGACGATGCGGATGCGGCGATTGAGATGGCAAATCGTACGCGCTACGGGTTGGCGGCCTATGTTTGGACCAACGATCTTCGCGCCGCGGTGAGGACGGCCGAGCGCCTGGAATTTGGCATGGTGGGCGTGAACGAGTGGGCGC
The DNA here is from genome assembly GCA_963747945.1 of Bryobacterales bacterium. Lineage (GTDB taxonomy): Bacteria > Acidobacteriota > Terriglobia > Bryobacterales > Bryobacteraceae > Palsa-89. The sequence goes on along the minus strand of CAVVHB010000013.1, from coordinate 106,450 downwards.
CGCAGAGCACGGAAGTTCCGTTCACGGGATGGAAAGAGAGCGGCATAGGGCGGGAGAGCGGCTCGGAAGGTTTGGATGAATACCTGGAGACCAAGCTGATCGCGTTTGGAGGACTCGCGTGAAACACGAAGGAGGCAACGCCATGAACGGTGACCGTGAGCTGGGCATGGATCGTCCCATAACCCGGCGCGATTTTTTGGATGGCGTGGCGGTGGCTGTCGGTGGTGCCAGCCTGCTTGCGGAGAAGGCCGGGGCCGCGACGGTTTTTGCTCAAGACCGGCCAGGCTACGATCCGCCAACACTCACGGGCATGCGCGGCAGCCACGACGGATCGTATGATTACGCGCACGCGCTACGCGACGGGAAGAGCGTGGGGACTCCAGCCGAGACCGGGGAGACCTACGATCTGGTTGTCGTTGGAGGCGGCATCAGTGGATTGGCGGCCGCGTACTTCTATCGCGCCCGCACCAATCCCTCGGCAAAGATTCTCATTCTGGATAATCACGACGATTTCGGCGGCCACGCCAAGCGCAACGAGTTTCGTCCCGGCGGACGATTGTTCATCACTAACGGCGGGACGCTCGGGATCGAGTCGCCTTTTGACTACAGCAATGAGGCGCGCGGGCTACTTTCGGAGTTAGGGATCGACCCGGTAACGCTGGAAGTGAATTCCGAGAAGATTACGGACCGCACCGCTCTCCAGGGCCTGCAGAACGCGTTCTTCTTTGACAAGGAAACATTCGGCACGGACCGTCTGGTGGTGGGATTGCCGGGAGGCAGAAGGGGCGCGACATCGCCGGCGCCGGAGCGACGTGGAAGGAATTTCTGGCGAAGACTCCGCTCCCGGAACAGGCACAGGCCGATATCGCGCGGCTGCAGCAGGAGCACATCGACTATATGCCCGGGCTGTCCGACGACGAGAAGAAGGACCGCTTGTCGCGGATGAGCTACAAAGATTTTCTTCTGAACGTGGTCAAGGTTCACCCTGACGTGATTCCGTTTTACCAAACGCGAACTCACGGCCTGTATGGAGTGGGCATCGACGCTGTCGGAGCCCTGGAACTGTGGCCGAACTCTCCCGGTTTTCAAGGTTTGAGCCTCAAGCCCGGGCCGTATCGCCGCCTGAGCTTCACGGCCCTGGGCGAGCACATCCCGAAGAAGCCGTACGAGTACCACTTTCCGGATGGCAACGCGACCATCGCGCGCCTGCTGGTGCGATCCCTGATTCCCGGCGCCATGCCGGGCCACACGGCCGAAGATAGCGTCCTTGCGAATGTCGATTACAGCACCTTGGACAAGAGCGGCTCGCCGGTTCGTATCCGCTTGAGCAGCACGTGCCTGCGCGCGCGTCACGTGGGGAATCCGGCAACGGCGAAAGAAGTGGAAGTGGTTTATGGCCGCGAGAAACAGCTGTATGCGGTTCGCGCCAAGTCGGTTGTTCTGGGCTGCTGGAACATGATGATTCCGTATCTGTGTCCGGAGCTTCCGCAGAAGCAAAAGGAGGCTCTGCATTACGGCGTGAAGGTTCCGCTGGTGTATACGGCCGTGGCTCTGCGTAACTGGAGCGCGTTCAAGAAACTCGGAATTCGCGGCGTACAGACGCCGGGCATGTACCACACTACTTTGAATCTGGAGCAGCCCACCGATATCGCCGATTACCGGCCGGCGCTGTCTCCGGAACAGCCGATTGTCGCGCGAATGTTACGGACACCTTGCAAACCGGGGCTCTCGGCGAGGGATCAGCAACGTGCCGGACACGTCGACCTGCTGTCCACGCCGTTCTCTACCTTCGAGCGAAATATTCGCGATCAATTCGCGCGCGTTCTGGGGGCGGGCGGGTTCGATCCGGCGCGTGACATCGAAGCCATCACGGTGAATCGTTGGCCGCATGGCTACGCGTACGAATACAATTTCTTGTGGGATCCGGAGTGGCCGAAGGGCGAATCGCCTTGCGAGATCGGCCGCAAACGCTTCGGGCGCATATCGATCGCGAATTCGGACGCGGCCGCAGCGGCGTACACGGACCAGGCCATCGATCAGGCCTATCGCGCCGTGCAGGAACAACTGAGCTGATCGCCCTGAATAGTCCGGATCAGAACTTGCGTGACCATTCCTTGGGCCAGCGCTCGATGACTACCTTTTTGTCGGTATAGAATTCAACGGCGTCGCGTCCCTGTCCGTGAAGCACGCCCAGGAAACTATCCTTCCATCCGCTAAACGGAAAGTAAGCCATGGGCGCCGCGACACCAATGTTGACACCCACATTCCCGGTGGGTACCTCGTAGCGAAACTTGCGCGCCGCCACGCCGCTGGTGGTGAAGATGGAGGCCGCGTTCCCGTAGGGATTTTTCGCTATCATCGCGATGGCATCGTCCAGATCCTGGGCTGGTTCCAAGGTGAGAACCGGGCCAAAGATTTCGGTGGTTGCGAGCGCGTGGTTCGGGCCGAGGCCCGTCAACACGGTGGGCCGGAGGAAACAGCCGTCGCCGCCATTTTGGGCATGATCGCCGCGTCCGTCCAACAGAGCCTGGCCGCCACTTTCAATTCCAGTGGCAATGGATCGCTCGATGCGCGACTTGCTGGCGGGCGAGATGACAGGCCCCATTTGAACGCCTTCGTCCAGGCCGTTGCCGACGCGAAGGCCGGCGGCCAGATCCAGGATCGCCGATGAAAAATGTTCGCGCGCCTCTCCCACCATCAACGCGGTGGATACCGCCAGGCAGCGTTGCCCGGCGCAGCCGAACGCACTGTCACTGACCACCTTCGCCGCCATCTCGACGTCGGCGTCCGGCATGATCACCACGTGGTTCTTGGCGCCGCCCTGGCACTGGACGCGCTTTCCATGCCTGGCGCCTTCCACGTAGATGTACTTTGCCACCGGCGTAGAACCGACAAAACTGATCGCCCTTACTTTAGGATGTTGCAGCAGCGCATCGACGGCCGGCTTCGCTCCCACCACCAGGTTGACCACGCCGCGCGGAAGGCCGGTCTGGTGAAGGAGTTCGAAAATCTTCCGCGCTGTGAGGGGCACTCGTTCCGACGGCTTCAAGATGAACGTATTTCCACAGGCGATGCCGTAGGGCAGAAACCACAACGGAATCATGGCCGGAAAATTGAACGGAGTGATGGCCGCAACCACTCCCAGCGGCTGGCGGATCATGAGTTCGTCGATGCCGCCCGAAACGTCTTCCAGGTTGTAACCCTGCATCAGGGTCGGGATGCCGCACGCCACTTCCACGTTCTCGATACCGCGGCGCAGCTCCGCTTTCGATTCCGCCAGCGTCTTTCCATTTTCAAGCGTAGTTGTGCGGGCGATGTCGTCGAAGTGAGCTTCCAGCAATTGTTTGAACGCGAAGAGGTACTGGATCCGTTCTTCGGGCGGGGTCCGGCGCCAGGCGGGAAAAGCCGCTGCAGCGGAATCCACGGCTTTGCCGACATCTTCGCTTCCCGCCAATGCCACAGTGGCCAGGGTTTCCGACGTTGCGGGATTGGTCACTTCGACCGAATCGGCCGAATCGCCGCGCAGCCATTCTCCGCCGACATAGTTCGAGGCGAGTGTTTCGCTTGGAATAGTTGTTGTCATTTATGCTTCGACTTGGCGATCGGCCAGCGCCAGTGCTTGATCCAGGGCCGCAACACCAAAATCGATTTCGTCCTTCTCGATGATCAGCGGCGGGGCTATGACCAGGTGACTGATCCAAGCTTGCAGCGCCACTCCGTTCTTCATCATGTCCGCCGCTACCTGATCCACCACCAGCGGTTTTCCGGCCAGCTTATCCACCATGGTGTTGAACGGCTGCTTCGTCTCGCGGTTCTTCACCAGATCTACCGCCCAAAACAATCCCAGTCCGCGCACGTCGCCGATGCAGGGGTGAGTTTTCGCCAATGCCTTTAGCTTCTCACCGAGATACTGGCCCATAGCGCAGGCACGTTCCACCAGGTTGAGCCGCTGCATCTCGTGAATGGTAGCGATAGCGGGCGCCAGCGTCATTGGATGCGCTTCATAGGTGTGGCCGTGCGCGAAATAATGGTCGTCGAAATGAGCGGCGATGCGCGCGGTAGTAGCGCACAGCCCGAGGGGAACATACGCGGAGGTGATTCCCTTGGCCGTTACTAAGATGTCGGGCTGAACGTTCCAGTGATTCATGGCGAACCATTGGCCCGTGCGTCCCCAGCCACTCATCACTTCATCGGCGATGAGAAGCACATTGTGCCGGTCGCAAATCTCGCGCAGGCGCGGGAAATATTCGGGCGGCGGCACCAACACTCCGTTGGTCCCTACCACCGGCTCCACAATGACGGCAGCAACGTCGCTCTCGTTCTCGATCATGTGTTCCAGATAATCGGCGCAGGCGATGTTGCATCCCGGATACTCATGTTTAATGGGGCAATTGTAGCAATTGACCTCGGGAGCGAAAATAATTCCCTGGCCTTTGCCGCCAGGCTCGAGAGGCCATCGCCTGGGATCGCCAGTGGCCGCGATGGAGGCCATGGTGGACCCATGATAAGAACGGTATCGCGCGATGATTTTCGTCTTTCCGGTGTACATGCGCGCGATCTTCATTGCCGCCTCGTTGGCTTCGGTGCCTGACGTGGCGAAGAAAAACTTCACCAGGCCTTCGGGAAGCACTTCCAACAGCAAACGGCTCAACTCGGCCCGGACCGTGGTGGCATAACCTGGCGCGACGTAGGGCAGGGTGCGAGCCTGCTCGGCAATCGCTTCAATGACCGCTGGATTTTTGTGCCCCAGATTGACGCACATCAACTGCGACGAGAAATCGAGATAGCGTTTACCTGCGCTGTCGATAAAGTGGGAGCCCTCGGCGTCCACGATATGCAGGGGCGACCAGTTCTTTTGACGCCGCCAGGTACCGTAGTTGAGCTGCCGGGTGGCGTCGACGACTTCCTGGGATGAAAGTTGATCCAACGGCACAGTCTGCATTGTTTTTTAAGCGTTACACGAACTTTGTGATGTTGTCAAAACCTTTCGCCAGCGCTGGCTTGACTCCCTTATCGAAACCATGCAATCTTACGGGACAATGCAATCTTACGACCGCAATCTTGGAATGCACCGGAAAATCACCCGGCGGGATTTCGTGAATGGAATCAGCGCGGGCGCCGCGGGTGCGATGCTTCTTCAGCAGCAGGCGGCGGCACAGGAATTCGCACCCGAGCAGTCGCCGGACTATTACCCACCGGCGTTGACCGGGATGCGAGGAGATCATCCCGGATCGTTCGAGGTGGCGCATCAACTTCGCGACAGCCGCCAGGTGGATCTTTCCGCCGTCGCGCATACCAACGAGACCTATGACCTGGTGATCGTAGGCGGAGGCATCAGCGGACTGGGCGCGGCGCACTACTTCCTGAAAGATATTGGACGCTCCGCCCGGGTGCTGATCCTGGATAATCACGACGATTTCGGCGGGCACGCCAAACGCAACGAATTTCGCCACAACGGGCGGCTGCTCGCCATCAATGGCGGAACGTTGAACATCGAGGCTCCGCAGCGTTATAACGAAGCGGCGAAGGAGGTGCTTTCGAGCATCGGGATCGATCTCGATCGCTTCCAATCGGAGAACGCCACCAATCACAATCTTTACCGCTCGCTCGGATTGGGTCGCGGACAATTCTTTGACAAAGAGACTTGGGGCGCGGACCACTTGTCGGTGCGCTCCCCGGCCGATTTCAAACCCGGGGCTCGAGCAGAATACTCGTCGCAATTCCTCGCCAATACACCGCTGTCCGAACAAGCGCGGAAAGACATGCTGCGTCTTTACGACCCGCAGCAACCCGACTATCTTCCCGGGATGTCGTCAGCGGACAAGAAGCTGCGGCTGGCGAAGATGAGTTATCAAACGTTTCTGTTGGATGTCGCCAAAGTGGATCCTCAGGTGCTGTGGTTCTTCCGCCATTTTGGAGAAGGTGTTTTCTGCGTCGGCGCCGATGCGACGCCCGCGCTGTTCGCGTGGCAAATGGGCCAGCCGGGATTTTCAGGCCTGCAGCTGGATCCCACGCCGGACGGTGTGCTGAGCGAACTGCCTGGTGTCCAACATGGCCGGCAAAAAGAAGGAGGAGACGCCGCGGTGCATTTCCCGGATGGCAACGCCACCGTCGCGCGGCTGTTGGTACGCTGGCTGATTCCCGACGCCGTGCCCGGCAAGACGATGGAAGACGTGGGCGCGGCGCGCGTGAACTACGCACTGCTGGACCGCTCCAATCAGCCCGCGCGTATTCGTCTGAATAGCACGGTGCTCAACGTCCGGCATGATGGAGATCCCGCCGCGGCGCGCGAGGTGGTGATCAGCTATAGCCGCGGTGGCAAGATGTACGACGTGCGGGCGCAGGCGTGTGTGATGGCGTGCTGGAACATGTTCATCCCCTATCTTGTACCAGAACTTCCCGCGGCGCAGAAGGAGGCCCTGGCTTATGCGGTGAAAGGCCCGCTCGTGTACACCAGCGTTGGAGTAAAGAACTGGAAGGCCTGGCAGAAGCTGGGGGTCAGCCACATTGATGCGCCGACGATGTACCACCCGGAAGTCTCTCTCACGGAGGCGGTCTCGCTCGGCGATTTGAAGCATCCGCAAACCCCTGACGAACCGATAGCCCTGCACCTGGTCAAAATTATGTCGGTGCCCGGGAAACCGCGCAAAGAACAACACCGGCTGGGAAGAGGCGAGTTGCTGACCACCACCTTCGAAACCTTTGAGCGGAACATTCGCGATCAACTGGCGCGCATGCTGGGCCCGGGCGGCTTCGATCCGGCGCGTGACATCGTGGATATCACCGTCAATCGCTGGCCGCACGGCTACGCGTATACCTACAACAGCCTTTTCGATCCGCTGGAATGGGTATTCACCAACTCCCAGAGCCGTCCGAACGTGATCGCGCGACAACCTTATGGACTGATCGCCATAGCGAATTCTGACGCCGGCGCCAGCCCGCACACCGACACGGCGTTGTGGGAAGCGCATCGCGCGGTGGGCGACGTTCTCAATCGCCGCGCCATGCCCAAGCTTGCGGAATAGTTGCGGATGGAACCCATCGCGGAGGAAGCCATGCAGCAGGTTGGTCCCTGGCCCAACGGAGCGCAGTGCGCAGTCATGTTCACTTTTGACTTTGACGCCGAAACACTTTGGACGTCGCGCGATTCTTCCAACTGGAAGCGGCCGGGCACGCTATCTCAAGGCACCTATGGCGCGAAGGTGGGGGTGCCGAACATTCTGGAGCTGCTGCGCGATTATGGGTTGAAGGCCACGTTCTTTGTGCCGGGTTGGACGGCGGAAAAATACGAGAGCCGCCTGCATGCGATGTTGCGCGACAGTCACGAGATTGGGCATCACGGTTATTTGCATGAATGGATCGATCCCGATTTTCCGGAGCAGGAAAGAGAAGCGCTGGAGAAGGGGCTCGCGGCGCTGAAAACAACGGTGGGTGTGCGGCCCAGCGGTTATCGGTCTCCCGCCGGCGAAACCAGCGAGAACTTATATGCACTGCTCGCGGAGCACAAATTTCTTTATGACAGCTCCTTGCAGGATGACATCAACCCGTATCAGTTGCGGCTTGCGGGCGGCGTTTCTGGCCCGATAGAGCTGCCGTGGCACTGGAGCCTGGACGACGCGCCCTACATGCTTTTTTCCTTGAAGAACCCGCGACCCATTATGACCAATTCGCATGTCCTCGAGATCTGGCGGGAGGAATTCAAAGAGATCTACCGGAGTGGCGGACTGTTCAATCTGGTGTGCCACCCGCAGGTGATTGGCCGGCCTTCCCGGATCGCATTGCTGCGCGAGTTCATCGATTTCACGATGAAGTTTCCGAAGGTGTGGTATGCCACTGGGCGAGAAGTCGCGGATGCCTGGATCAAGTCCAGTGAGATCGAGACGCAGGAGTACATCAAGATCGGTTGACGCCCGGCTCGGTTAGCCCAGTTGCTCGAACGCGTATCCAGCGCGCAACACCGTCGCGTCGCCACCCAACCGGCCCACGATCATCATCCCGATCGGCAAACCATCCAGCTTGCCGCAAGGCACGTTTAACCCCGGGTGACCTGTCACGTCGAACTGCGGCGTGTTTAGCGCGGCGCCGTCGGAGGCCTTCAGGCTGGCGGCAAAATCCACGTTTGTGGGCGGCAGCTTCGGTGGACGGGCGGCCACCGTCGGCATCACCAGCACGTCCACTTGATCCAGCGCCTTGTCATAGGCTGCCCGCACGGCGATTGCGGCATTCTGGGCGCGCGCATAATATAGGCCGTCCCCTGTGCGATCGAGCATCCGCTCCATCACTAGCCCCATCTTCATTTCCGGCGGAAACAACGCGGCTCGCTCCAGGCGATGCTTCATATAGAACTCGGCCATATCCACTTGATAATGGCCTTTCCAGTTCATGCCCACCGAATTCAGCGGCATCGCCGACCCCACCAGGTTCACGCAATCCACAGCCAATGTGGTGTGCTCAGGGACCGAAACCGTGGTAACGACGGCGCCCGCGCGTTCGAAGCGATGCGCCGCGTCCAGCACTAACGCGTCCACATCTTTCTCGCCGTCCGGCAGCCCGAAACCTTCCTTGAGGATGCCGATTCGAAGCCCCTTGCCTCCGGCCTTCATCAGCGCGGTGTAGGGTTGGCGCTGCAACGATGCGTGCTGCCGAGGGTCCAGACCATCGGGACCAGCCAATGTTTCAAGCATCAGCGCGCAATCGTGTACTGAGCGCGCCATTGGGCCGACGTGATCGATGGTTATCTCGAGCGGAAAAATGCCGGTGAACGGGACCAATCCCCAGGTTGGCTTTAACCCAACGATGCCGCAGAACGCCGATGGCACACGGATGGAGCCGCCTTCATCGCACCCGATGGCCATGTCGACAACGCTGGAAGCAACCAGGGCCGCGCTACCGCTGGAAGATCCGCCGGTGGTGCGTGTGTGGTCGTGCGGGTTGAGTACGAAGCCTGTGTCGGCGGTGTGGCTGCCGAAGCTGGCACAGAAGCTCTCGCACACCGATTTGCCGCTGATTTCGGCGCCGGCGTCCAGCAGCCGCTCTACCACGGTGGCGTCGCTGGAGGGAACGAACCCTTCCATTACTTTCGAGCCGTTCATCATCGGCAGACCCGCGACGCAGACATTGTCCTTAATCGCGATTTTCTTGCCGGCGAGCGGCCCAGTGGGCGCGCCTTTGATGGACGCGGTGACGTACCAGGCGCCGAGCGGGTTCTCGGCAGCCGAAGGCCGCGCGGATTCCCGTGGCCCATACTTCGGCGGAGCCGGGGGCGCGGTTGCTTTTGTCACCCGATCCAGGCTGTTCAAGAAATTGGCCGCGTACGAATGGACGGCCTTGAGCTCGGTGTCGGAGAGTTCGAACCCGAGCGCCTGAGCGTCCTGTCGTATGTCATCGAGCGTCGGCTGGCCGCTGCCTGCTGTGCTACTTCCAGCCGAGGTCACTTTATTACAACCAATGGTGCTGCCTCCAACCGCGGCAAGCATTCCTGCAATAGCTTCACGACGACGCATTCTCCCCCCCATTTATAACGTCTCCCTTACGGTCGCGGTTCTGTACGGCACCGCCTCACGGTCGCGGTTCAGTAAGGTCGCGGTTCTGAAAGCGCGCGGCCCAGCGCCTCAACCAATCCATCCAGCTCGGCCTCGCTCATGGGTGTTGATAAACAACCAAAAATTCCGCGTGGCGAAAGGATGAAGCCGTACTCCAGCATCTTATGACACAGGTCGCCGTAGATCGGGCTGGTTCGCGAGAAACCTCGCAGCGACCGGAAATCGATAAGTTCTTCCGCGGTCAGGTGCGCTACGAACATCGATCCGGCTCCGCATACCTGAGCGGGTCTTCGGGTATCGCGAAACAGACGGCGCAGGCGGTCGCGAACATATTCGCCTAAATTGTTCAGCCGGTCAAACGCTTCCGGTGTCATGAGCCGCATGGTTTCGAGGCCGGCCGCGATGGTCACCGGATTCGCATTGAAGGTTCCACCGTGATGCACTTTGAGCGCCCCGGTGTGATCGAAGACCGACATCACGCGCCTGGATCCCCCCACACCGCCAACCGGAAATCCGCCGCCGATAATTTTCCCGAAAGTCGCGAGATCCGGCGTGATGCCGGCTGCGTGAGAGGCACCATGATAAGAGAGACGAAAATTCAGGACCTCATCGGCGATCAGTACGATTCCATGACGCGATGTCTCTTCACGCAAGCTCGCCAGGAATCCCGGCCGCGGCGCAATCATCCCGATTCCGAGCGGCATCGGATCCACCAGCAGCGCGGCCAGTTCGTTTTTGTGCTGCTCGATTAACTTGCGGCAGGCCTCAGGCCGGTTCCACGGCAACACCACCACGTCGCGCGCCACGCTTTCGGGAGTGCCGGGCTCGGTGATGGAAGCAGGAGCATCAGCTTCGCCCCAAACGTCCGGCGTTGGACCTTCGCTCACCTCCGCGTAGTCGTAAAGTCCGTGATAGGCGCCTTCAAATTTCGCGATCTTGGGCCTTCCGGTAAAGGCTCGCGCCGCCTTGATGGCCAGCATCACGGCCTCACTGCCGGAATTACAGAAGCGGATCTGCTCCACATAATCGACGCGTGATGTGAGTAACTCGGCCAGCTCCACTTCCTCCGGAGTCGGCATGGTGAATGCGGTTCCCAGAGTTGCGCGGCGTTGCACGGCCTGGGTCACCTGGGGATCCGCGTGCCCAAGAATCAGCGACGTGTAATTATTCAGGAAATCGACCCGCTCTTCGCCCTCTACGTCCGTGATGCGGCAACCGCTGCCGCTGCGGGCATAAATCGGATAGGGAGCAAGCGCGACGGAGTGCCGCGTGTTGCCGCCGGGCATTACCCGCGACGCCCGCTCGTAGAGCTCCCGCGACAAAGCGCCCGGGCCTTGGTATTTCGCGAGCGAAGCCTTCTCATGAACCAACATTAGGAACCTCCCGCTTCACGCAGTTCCGACAGCATGCGGCGAAGCGCGTCCTCAATCCGCGCCGTTTCTTGTGCTACCCGCTTCGGATCGTTCAAGCGAATCGCTTCCGCCAGTCCGGGCAAGGGCTGGCCATCATACAGCGAATAAATGTTCCAGCCGTAGATGACGTGCCGATACCAGTGTTGGGCAGGGCTGCCGCTCTCGTCGAGTAAATCTTGTTCCAGATGCGTCAGATGATCGTTCAAAGCCCCCGTGGAAGCATCCGGCCAACGTCCGCTCTCCACATTCTCATCGATGCGCCGTTCCAGCGCCTCGGATCGAGTGGCGATCTCGGTGGCCAGCGCCTTCGATTTATCCAAATGGGGTTTCAGAGCGCCCCAGGTGCCCGCGTCGTCGAGAAAGTTCGAGATCTTGTGCGCGTAGTGCGAGTAGCGATAGGGCAGCACGGCGGAGTCGGCCAGCCGCATGACGGTTACACCGAACACTTGTGCGAGTGTCCGCGCGACGTGGAATCCAGGATCGCTGAAGTGCTCCACGTAATATCGCGAATCGTAGTTCGAATGATAAGCGCCATAGCTGCCTTCGAAATCGTATTGCAGCGACAACGTAGGCAGGCCCAGGTAATCCTGAAACGCCACGAAATCCGCGCCGCTGCCAAGAGCCGCCAGTTCCACCTCGGAATTCTTAGGACCCTTGGCTGCTGCCCGCCAGTCGTCATATACACTGCCTTTCCCGCCCAGCGCCGGCACATCCTGGGTCACCTGAATCATGAAGTCGCGCAAGGACGGCGTTCCACCGCCGAAAAAGTGGCCTTGCATGAACAGGTCGGTGTTGATGTAGGCAACGGCCTTCTGGCGCAATTCTTTTTCGAACGCTTCGGCGTATTCGGTGGATCCAACCAGTCCCGGCTCCTCGGCATCCCAAAATGCGAAGACGATGGAGCGATCTGGTGTCCAGCCCTGCTTCGCCAATGCAGCCAGCGCCCGCGCTGTCTCGTAAACGCCCGATGTTCCGCTTCCCGGGTCCATTCCTCCGAAAGTCCACGCGTCATGATGCGTGCCCAGCACAACCCAGCGATCCGGATTTCGTCCGGGCAGGCGGGCGATGATGTCGCGAATGGGCCGCCGGCTCGCGTCCATCTGGACGTTCAGGTGGACCACCGCGGGTCCCGCGCCCAGCCGATACGCAAACGGCAGCCCGCCCTGGAAACCGGCCGGCACGCCCGGACCGCGCAGTTGACCGAGAATCTTGGCCGCTTCTTTGTAGGAGAGAACGACGGCGGGAATGCGAGGCAGCGTCGGCACAGTGGCGGGATCCATCACCTTCGAATCGGCGCGGGCTCCTACGCCTGGCGATAGCGGGTCGCCATGCCAGAACCAACTATATTTCCCGTTGCCGTCCTGCGATTGAAAGTCGGCACGCCACGGGCCTTTGGGCCACGCCGTTCCTTTCGCGTAGCCGTCGTCGGCGGGATCGCTATAGATAATGATGGCCGCTGCCCCATGCTCTTGCGCGGTGTGAATCTTCACGGCCCGATGGCTCCGGGCGTAGCGCGCCATCACGATTTTGCCTCGGACGTCGATTCCGGCGGCTTCCACCTTGGCGTAGTCGGGCGGCAATCCATAGTTCACGTAGACCACCGGCGCTTGAACTTCGCCGGAAGCGGAATACGCGACGAACGCCGGCACCAACTCTGGATTCGCCGAGTCCGGGTCCAATGGATTTGCGGGCTCGCGAACATGGATCGTTTCCTTGGTGGGTTCGACGAGTTCGACGCTGATGGATCGCGGCGTCGAGAGATACACCTGAAATTCGTGAACCTCGGTCTTGAGACCGGCACTCTCCAATCCCTTGCGAATGGTCTCGGCCACGGCCATGGATGCCGGCGAGCCCGCGATGTGCGGCCGCTTGGTGATCTTTCGATGGAACTCGGAAATCGATTCCGTGGAAAGCTGGGCGGTGTACTTCGCCTCGGCATCGCGTTCCTGAACCATGGCGCGGCTGGAAAATCCCAGCCGGGCGTCGGGGCTAGCCGCATAAAGGAATGCGAATGCAAGCGCGGCGCAAGCGACGGCGCGGGGACAGAAAGATTGAGGTGTCATCTCGGCAGCATGATACGAGCGCGCTGGCGTGCTTTCAGGACTTCGCCAGCTCCACGGGCTTTCCATGAGGCGTGTGACGATACGCGTCCGCCCAGGCCTCTTTGCGTTCCAGGAGCGCGGCCGGGTCGGCCAGGTTCTTGGCAGTCACCAGGCTTTCGAGAGCCGCCAGCCAATGCTCGTAGTAATGCGAACCATCGTCGGGCTCGCCGCGGTCGGCTGCGGCCTTCAGCTCCCCGGCCAGCGCGTTCGCCCATTCCTTCCAGGTGAAGTGTCCCTGCGCGGATAGCCTCACGGCCAGCGCAAAGGCTTGGGCCTCCCAAGGCTCGGCAAAAACCGGCCCTCCGTTGTCGCGAGGTAGCTGGGGCAAGTCGGCCAAAGGATCGGAGCTGGTGTTGGGTTCAGGCTTGTTCAAGGTAGTCGTCCTACCAACGCTTCCCAACGTCAGTTTGAGAAGCTGCAGCACGTTTATTCGGTTCGCTTCTCCGCCCGGGAATATCTTCGAAAGCGAATACACCATGGTCCCGGACGATTGAGCCGACTTTCCCGCGGGCGTTGTGCGGAAGGGCGGGATCGGAAGGGACAGCATGGTGGGCGTGATCGTCGTGATCGTGATCCTGCGCGTGTACGGCATCGCCCGCCACCGCCGCACCAGCGACCGCCAGGAAGCCGCGTCGAGTGGTGTCCATGAGATCGCTCCTTCCGCGTGATTCCAGAAGTATACACCGGGCGGCCGGGTTATCGCTCTCATCTAGGCACCACCGGGAGCACCAGGCGCGATGGATGCGCGGCGTCGTGAAGTATGGTCTGCTCGGCGCGCAGCAGCTTCGAGTCCTCGCCGAAAACACCGCCGGTGTTGGGATTCCGGTCAAAGCGGGGGAAATTGCTGCTGGAGAGGTCCAGACGGATACGGTGACCGGCTTGGAATAGATTGCTGGTTGCACCCACGTCGATCGTGATCTCAACCGGCTGGCCGGGCGTCAGCAGTTTCGGTTGCGTCTTGCTGTCTCGATAGCGCGCCCGCAGGATTCCGTCATTGAGAGCGCGCGCTGTCCTATCCGGGAAAACGTCCACCAGCTTGGCCGTGAAATCGGTGTCGCGCGCCGACGAAGCCACCCATAGCTTCACGCTGATGGGTCCGGTGACTTCGATGGCTTCGCGCAGCGGAGGGGTGCTGTAGACCAGAACATCCTCGCGCTTCTCAGTGTCGCGCTGATCCGAGGGCGTTCTCGAGTACCCGCCTTGCGCACCGGTGGGAACAGGATGCGACGGATCGTATACGAAATGGTCGGCGGACGCTCCGGCATGGGATTCGAGCGCGAGCAGTCCATCCCCCGCAGCCGTGTTCGCGCGCGCGCCGCTGCTGAGATAGAAGGCGGTTGGTCGCGCTCGGGCGAGCGGCCACTCCTGTTCGTCCCGCCATCGATTTTCTCCCATCACGAAAATGCGCACCGGCGCGCCATCGACGATTGCGCGATCGCCGCCCTGCAACCAATACGCGAACCAGCGGGCCATCAGCTCCTGAGAATCCAGCCCGGCGTTGGGCCCGAAGTCGACGTCGCCGATCTTTCTGCTCTGCAGTGTCGGCCGCGCGTGGGTCCAGGGGCCGATTACCAGGCGCTGATAGCGGCGAGCTTGATCGGTAGCCGCGTGGGCGCGCAATCCGGTGAAATTGCGCAATGTGCCGGTTAGCAGAGTGTCGTACCAACCTGTGAGATGATACGCGGGAACCTGAAATTGATCGTGCCGGGCTTCGATGTCGAAGGTGCGCCAGTACGCGTCGTAGTTGGGATTATCCAGCATTTGAAAATAGCCCGGAGCATACTTGCGAATCTCCAACGCGTCCATCGATTTCAGCGGCACCTGCCACAGCCATTGCTCGCGAAACGCCTTCTCTTCGGCGTCGTTTAGGTCGGCGGGACCGTCGCGATCGACTGCGGGCGTCAAGACTCGGCGGCGAACGTCAACGGCCTGCCCGAGATTCCACCCCAGGCCGTCGCTCAGATAAAAAGCTCCGCCTTGAAAAACCATGTCGTAGCGGCTGGCATAGGAAGAGGCAGGGAACAGGGCCACCAGCGCAGGTGGCTTGAGCGTAGCAGCTAATAGTTGCGTGGTGGCGAGATAGCTGCCGCCGAACATCCCAACCTTTCCATTGACGTAAGGCAACTGCGCAACCCACGCGATGGTGTCGAATCCGTCTTCGGCTTCGTCGTGCGGTTTGGCCACGCCATCCGACATGTAACGCCCGCGCGTGTCCTGGACCACCACTACGAAGCCGCGCCCCGCCAGCTGGCTAAATGTTTGAGAAGCATGCGGCCCGTTTTTCGAATACGGCGTGCGCTGCAACAATGCGGGGAAACGTCCGGCCGCCATGGGACGATAGACGTCCGCGCGGAGAACGGTGCCGTCGCGCATCGTCGCCGGGACATTTTTGTCGATTTTGATCTGCGTCTGCGAATAAGCGAGGCTCGCTAAAAAGAAACACGCCGGCAGGAGCTTGGACATGTCAAGAACGCCGAAAGGCAAAATAAATCGGGACGCCGATGAGCACAATCACCAAGCCGGGAAAAGTTGTCGCCGGACGATATATGAAAAGCATCGCCAGGATCACGGCGGCGCTCAAGATGTAAAACGCCGGCACTAGCGGATATCCCCATGTGCGATAGGGGCGCTCGGCTTGCGGTTGAAGCCGCCGCAGCCGGAACACAGCCGCGATGGTCAGGATGTAGAACAGCAGATCGGCTGAAACTACGTAGTCGAGAAGATTGCTGTAAAGGCTACCAAAGGCGCCGGTGGACGGATCATACGTGCGGACCAGGACCAGGAAAGCAGCCCATGCCCCTTGCATCGCGAGTGACGCGCCGGGAACGTGCGCTCGATTTACCCTCGCGGCAGGCCGGAAGAACAGGCCGTCGCGCGCCATGGCGAAGTAGGCTCGGGCGCCAGACAAGAGCAGGCCGTTCATGCAACCGAAGGCGGAGATCATGATGACAATTGCCATGATGGCCGCGCCTATGGATGGGAACACCACTTCGAGCATTGCACCCGCGACGCGATCGGAAGGCGCGTGCTGGATTTTGTCCAGTGGCAGGATGGCGGCGTATGCTATGTTCGCGCCGACATATAGCGCGATCACGATGAACGTGCCCAGCGCCAGGGAAAGGGGCACATTCCTGCGCGGATTCTTGACCTCGCCCGCGGTGAACGTGATGTTATTCCAGCCGTCGGCTGAAAACAGCGAACCAACCTGGGCCATGCACAAGGCCGCCAGCAACCCGAACGCAGTTAGGGGCGTCACTCCCGGAGCAACGGGCGTGAACCCTTGCGGCCGCCACAGGTTTGTGAAATTTGACTTGCCGGCGAGACTCCATCCCACGGCTCCCACCACAATCACTCCGAACAAAGCGGCGAGTTTGGCGGAGGTGAATGTGTTTTGAATCACCTTCCCGTAATTGATTCCGCGCGCATTGCTCCACGTCAACAGCGCGATCAGCGCCACGCCGATCAGTTGCGCCGTGGAAAGCGAAACCGCGTACCGGCTGGTCACATGGATGGGCGGAACGATGTACACATCCTCGGCGATGCGCGGCCATAGAGTGCCCAGGTATCGAGCGAAGCCCACTCCCACCGCTGCAACGGTTCCGGTCTGGATCACCATAAACAAGGTCCAGCCGTACAAGAATCCGCACATTGGCGACCACGCTTCGCGCAGATAAACGTACTGGCCTCCGGCCCGAGGCATCATTGCCGCCAGTTCGCCGTAGGACAAAGCAGCTGCGATGGTCAACAAGCCGGTAATGACCCACGACCCGATTAGCCATCCAGCGCTGCCCACTTGCCGCGCCATGTCGGCGGAGACGATGAAGATGCCGGCGCCAATCATGGAACCGGCCACGATCATGGTGGAGTCGAACAGGCCCAGGCTTTGCCGGAGGCCGCTCGAAGCGTCTTTTTCCGATACCGCGGTGGCCGCTTCGTCGTTCATTGCAGGTTCCTGCGATGGTACCAAGTCGTCGCGGGAAATCACAATTATTGTGGGGTCGCGTCAGACGGAAACTTCGCGTGATAGTATCTCAAACGATCGACTGGTAGAAGTTGGAAGGAGGCCGGAAATGAAACGACACGATCTGATCAGCCTGTTGGCCTTGGCGGCCATCACCGCGATTCCTCAATACGGCAAGGCAGTTTCGCCGGCTTCGCTCGCAGGGGTGACTTGCCAGCTTCCGCCTCCGTTGCATTGTCCCGATGCCAACTGTCCGGGCCCGATGGTGATTGAGCAGGGGACGGCGGTGGAACCCAAGACGAGCCGCAAATTCTTTCTCGATTTTCCGTGCGACTTGAAGCGTGGCGAAAAGGTCACCTTCATTCTGAGCCTGCATGGCGCCGGCTCTTACGGAAACTGGCAGCGGCACTATTTCCCGATCATGGACTATGCGAAGAAATATCGCCTGGTGATCGCCACTCCGAATACGCCCACCAGGGTGTGGTCACCGAAGGACGATGAGTATCTGCAGAACATCGTCAATCTGGTCTACGATCAGATCGGAAAGCAGAACATCCGGGCCTTTTGGCTGGTGGGGCATTCGCAGGGCGGCATGACATCCAACCGGCTAGTGCGCACTGAGTTCTTCAAGCAGCGAATCACCGGCTGGCTGAGTCTTTCGGGTGGCCGTTTAGGCCCTACGCCTCCCATTCCCGCAAGCTTTTTCACCGCGGCTCGGGCGAGTAGCCCGGGTGCTGCGCCGCCTCCTGGAGTTCCCACCGGTGCAGCCGGCTTGGCCGCGGCGATGTCTGCGCTGAAGGAACCTCCGGATGCGACGTTTTCGTTCATCTTTGAGACGGGCCAGCACGAGCTTGGGGATCAACCCATTCCGGACGCGTCGCCGTGGGCTACGAAGCTGGGCTGCCGCGCACGAGTCCGGCGACCGGATGTGGTGGATACCAAGGCTGGATATGTCTACGATTCCACGCGCCAGGATCCGGGTTCCGACGCCTGGGGTCGCTTGCCGAAACCGGGCGCTGCCGAAATCTTCGAATATCCGCATTGCAAAGACGGCCGCGTGGTGGCCGATGTGGTCCGGATGGGCAAAGGTCACACGGAGGGACTGGAGCCGCATGTCACCGAGCAACTGGTGAGAATGATGCTGTCAGCGAAGAAGTGACGATCAGCGGTGTGGCACGCGGGTTCGCTTCTTACGTGCAGGCGACCTTTGGTTCTTTTCGGACTGCGATGTAACGAAGCGCCACGACGCGCCGAGAAGGTCGCGCAGTTGGTCAATCGGGATTCGAGATAATCTCACGAGCACGGCCGGATAATTCCGGTAATGATCCGTTATATAGTACGTTTCCGGGGCCTCCTCTAACAGCCCGGCACGTTGTTCCAGATCGATGCGAACGACCAGCGATTCCGGTTCAGCCGATTTGTGAATGGCCAGGCACGCGAGAAGCTTGCCGCGAACCTTCAACGCAAGCTTTCCGTACATGGTGCTGTCCTCCACATCCGGCAGCGCGAGGCCAATCTCACGGACGGTTTCGAAAGTGACCTTCGTTCTAGGCATTCCTATCCGGCTACTGAGCCAGGATAGCGCGCCGCGCCGAACTGGGCCATCGTCGGGAAACGACCGAGGATCCTCTATGTGCGGCCGTTTTCGCCATTCGCTGTCATTCCGCGAGATGCGTGTTTGCAGGTGTTTGCCGAGCCGCGACCTGAGGGAGTCCGTCGTCGGCTCCGGTTAGGCAAGTCTGTCGCTATCGAACAAAGTGTTGAATATCCTTGTTGTTGTCCTGGCACATGTACTCGATCATTTCTGTGTCGACCATGGGCTTCATGTGCAGTTCCACCGTCCAAGCTTTCGTGAACACTTTGGGGTCATCAATGGTGACGCCAATATCTAGACTTCCGAAATTGGGGCGACGGATGCGTTCGGTGACGCGCGCCTGGCTAGAGAAGAAGTTGCCTGCAGTGTCCAGCCAAGAGTCGTCGCGATAGCCCGCCGATTCCACGACGAGTGTGTCGCCTTCCCAGTGGGCCACGGAGTAGCCGTTCCAGGCCGGCGTCATGTCCCCCGGAAGCTTGCGTCCGTCGAAAAAAATCTGTCGATAGCTGGCGTTGAATTCGTGCAAGAGGACAAGTTGAGTGGGCGTTTGGAAAATCTTCTGACTTTCCGGGTAGGCCCACGCCCGCGGGTAATTGATGGGCATGCAAAAAGTGTGGGGATCGATATACCCTACATCTTTGGCACGCTTCTTGACCAGCTCCGCCGCCCATGGTTGATAGGGGATGCCGCCTTTCAAATTGATCGCAATATTGCCGAGCTGTGGAGTAATAGGCAGTTCCGAGCATTGAAAAAGGCCGATCTTGGGATCGCACGGGCGCTCGTCGCGCGGAACCCACATCCCCGAGAAATCCGGCTTGCCTCCGGAAGTTTTCGGCGCGGGAGCGCGGAGATCCGGTTTGCCATCAGGCGTGCGGGGGATTCCTGGTGTGGGTAGGGTGATCCATTGAGCGGTGGCAGGCAGAGCCAGAAAAAGAGCTACCTTCAGAGCGTTCATGGCTGCCGATTGTATCGATCGGTAACAACGAAGTCAAAAACGGTCTCGCGCAATCAATAGCCTTCCGGGCGCAGGCTCGCAACGTTATAATGATGCGACCCCGCTTGGTGTGGAGGCCTCACGCCATGCAGTCGCACACAAAACCACAGGCCCGATACGTCCATTCGGAGGAATTCTCATGGCTGTTCAACTTCCCACACCGTCCCAGTTGCATGACATCGCAAGTGAGGTCGGGCTAGACCTGACCGACTGCCGATGTCGCTTCGTTCATTGAACTGATGCGGCCGAACGTCGGCGCTTACAACGTCGTCGACGCCATGCCTGACTTTCTGCCGGCCGTCCGCTATCCCCGCACCCCCGGTTATCGACCGGTGGGTGAGGAAAATTCTCACAACGCCTGGTATGTGAAGACCACCGTCCATGGTGCGCCTTCCGGCAAACTGGCGGGCAAAACGGTAGCGCTCAAGGACAATATTATGCTTGCCGGCGTACCGATGATGAACGGGTCGGCCACGCTCGAAGGCTACATGCCCGACATCGACGCAACGGTGGTGGAGCGTATCCTCGACGCCGGGGGCACGATCCTCGGCAAGGCGCATTGCGAAGCCTTCTGCCTGTCGGGTGGCAGTCACACCAACGCCACCGGCGCCGTACACAATCCGCACAAGAGGGGCTATTCGGCAGGCGGCTCGTCTTCGGGCAGCGCCGTTCTGGTGGCGCTAGGCGAAGTGGACATGGCGCTGGGCGGCGACCAAGGCGGATCCATCCGCATGCCTGCTTCGTTCTGCGGCGCCTATGGGATGAAGCCGACGCACGGCCTGGTGCCCTATACGGGGATCATGCCAATCGAAATTTACATCGATCACACCGGGCCGATCACGCGGAATGTCAGCGACAACGCGCTGCTGCTGGAGGTGCTGGCGGGACCGGACGGTTACGACCCGCGCCAATACGATGTGAAGGTGCATCCTTACGCCAGCATGCTGGATGGCGGCGTAAAGGGCATGCGCATCGGTGTCGTGTCGGAAGGATTCCAGCAGGCCAATGCGGAGGAGGACGTCAACGCCAAAGTGCACGAAGCCGCGGCGCGCCTGGCCGCGTTGGGTGCCGAGGTGAGGGAGATTTCGATCCCCCTGCACCTGGCCGGCGCCGCATTGTGGATGCCGATCGGCGTGGAAGGGCTCACGCAGACCATGATGTGGGGAGATGGATATGGCGTCAGCCGTTCGGATCTGTACGTGACCAGCCTGATGGATTTTCATCGCGGCTGGCGCGCGCGGGCGAACGAAATGTCCGAGACCGCGAAGCTCTTCACCATGTTTGGCACCTACATCCGCAAATACCATGGCAGCCGCTACTACGGTAAGGCGATGAACATCACGCGGCGGCTAACCGCTGCCTACGATGCGGCGCTGGCGAAGCATGACCTGCTGCTGATGCCAACCACGCCGATCAAGGCCACGCCGCTGCCGCCCTCCGATGCACCGCGCGAGCTGTATGTCGAGCGGGCACTAAACATGATCGGCAATACCGCGCCTTTCGATATCTCACACCACCCCGCCATGGCTGTGCCGTGCGGGATGTCGGACGGCCTGCCAGTATCGGTGATGTTGATCGGCAAGCATTTTGATGAGCCGACGATCTACCGCGCCGCCTATGCATTCGAGCAGTCCGGCGACTGGACCAAAATGTAGCGGGACCTATCGCAGCGGGGGCGTGGAAGCCGGAGGGCGCCGGTGCATGGTTGCCTGCTCATACGCATACGCCAGCTTGATCAAGTCTGCTTCCGACCATGCCCGCCCGTAGAACGTCATGCCCACCGGGAGCCTGCCGCCGCGTGAGTAACCCATCGGAACATTGATTGCCGGAAAACCTGTCGCCGGCGAAAATATCTGGCTGTTGTCGCCGGCCGGCGTATTCAAATCCCCAATCAGCCGCGGCGGATTGCTCCACGTAGGATAAACGAAGGCATCCAGCTTCAGCCGGTCCATCGTCTTCACCACCGCTGCCCGGAATTGTTCGCGATACGCGGAGTCGGCCTGGCAGGCTTCCGATTCCGGGCCATTCTCCGGGCCTTTTTCCGAATCCTCCAGTCGCTTCTGCGCCGAGGGATGGAATTTCCCGGATTTCAGGATCGCTGTGAGATCCGCCACGGGAACTTGTCCAGCGCGGTCAGCCAGAAAATGATTCAGGTCGTACTTGAAGCCCATGCACGGGCTGGCGCCGGTCTGCCTCTTGATTTCCAGTCCCTCCACCTTCGCCGGATCCACCACCGTCGCACCCGCTCGCCGCAGGTCCTCCAGCGCCCGCAGGAAGATCTGGATAATCTCTGGATCGGCCGAGTCCCGCTCGTACGCCTCATGCAGGACACCGATGACCGCCCCTTTCAGGCCATTCCGGTCGAGCGACTTGCTGTAATCGGGGATGGGATGTCCCTTCGCGGCTACGGTCGCCGGGTCTCTTGGATCCTCGCCTGCGATCACCTGAAACACCTGGACAGCATCTTCCATAGTTCGCGCCATGGGTCCCGCAACGTCGGCGCGCAGGTTCAGGGGAAACACGCCAGCACGACTGGTGAGCCCCATGGTGGAGCGGATGCCGGCGAGAGACAGATGGGACGAGGGTCCGCGAATGGAATCGCCGGTGTCGCTACCGAACCCGACCAGTCCAAAGCTGGCGGCGATGGCCGCTGCTGTGCCGCCACTCGACCCGGCCGTCACTCGATCCAGTGCGTAGGGATTCTTTGTGTAACCGGGCAAAATGGAACTCACCGTCTCCACGGGACTGAACGCCCACTCGGCCATGTTGGATTTCGCGAGCACAATCGCTCCCGCAGCTTTTACACGGGCCACCTGGGTGGCGTCTTCCCTCGGCAGATAGCCGGCAAATGCCAGGGCGCCGTTGGAGGTCTGCAGTCCTTTCGTTTCGAAGTTGTCTTTGACGATCATCGGCACGCAGTCGAGCGGCCTGGTGAGTCCAGACTGGGCGAAGCGCCGGTCCAGCTCCGCGGCCTCTTTCGTCGCGTCGGGATTGATGGTCACGATCGAGTTAATCGCCGGCCCATTCTTGTCGTAAGCGCTGATGCGGCGGAGGTACGCGTCTACCAGGCCTTGGCACGTCAGCCGATGGTCGCGCATGGCCTGGTGGACCTCAGCGATGGTGGCTTCTTCCACTTCGAAAGGGGCGGCCGTCTGCGCCCTTAAGAAGCCGCCGGCCAGCAAGGCAATGGCGAATATCCGAAAACTCATCTCAACATGATCGCAGACAGCAGTCACTTTGAAAGCGCGCATTCACGACGGCTCGTAAACACCGCGGCGTTCAAGAGTTAACTTGGCTGATCCACTTGGAGCGCCGCGGACCGGCGCAGGCAGTCACCGACGCGACGGGAACTGAGAGCGTGGCGCGCTCTTCAGCATTTATGGCGAGAATTTCGTGCCCGCCAACCCCGGCGGCACAGTCCCGTCGAGCCAACTTGTCGACGGAGTGCTTCCCACCAGCCGGTTCGGGGTATGCGTCACCGTGGGCGGAACGAATGCGCCATTGCTAGGGGTCTATCCCGGACAGATCAACGCGGTCGCGCCGAACAGTAGCCTCCCGGTGCTTTTCTCGCAATTGCGCCGCCCTCAAAGTAAACGATCCCGCTCTCGACCTTTGTTCAAACGCCCTTCCTCTAATGCCCGCATCGTCGGCGATCTGGAGGCGCCGAAGGGGATCATCGACACGCCGATGCATCGGCGCGGCCGCCAGCTACTCGGGGACGCCCTGGCAGGATACTGAAAAAGGCGAAAATCCGCTTGCTCGCGCGCGCGGCTCAGAATCGCGGCAGCGTGTTTGCAAGTGTTTACCGAGATGGGAGCCGCGACCGTGAGGGAGTCGGTCCCTTTCAGCAGCCTGCTACATGGTTGCCGGCACTTTGGAGTAACCGATTAGATCGATCAGCTCGTTCAGAACCTCGTCTGCCGATTCGTTCGCCACTTGGCAGGTGCCGGCCGCGTCGTGACCGCCGCCACCGTACGTTAAGAGAAGGTGCCCTATCTGGGCCTTGCTGTTTCGGTTGAAAATCGACTTCCCAAGCGCCAGGACCGTGTTCATCTGCTTCAGCCCTTTGATGACGTGGATTGAGAGTTCGCATTCCGGGTACAGCGCATAGATCATGAACCGGTTGCCGGCATAAATCACGTCTTCGGAGCGCAAGTCGAGAACGGCCACGCTTCCATGCACTTTCGTGCAACGTTGGATCTGAGCCACGAATCGGTTGTGGTGCTCCTGATACAGCTGGATCCGCTCCTGAACGTCGGGGAGATTCAGGATCTGCTCTATGGTGTGCTCTCGGCAATAGTCGATGAGCTGCATCATCAATTGGTAATTGGAAACACGAAAGTCACGGAAACGGCCGAGTCCCGTTCGCGGGTCCATCAAAAACGAAAGCAACACCCATCCCTGCGGATTGAGAACGTCTTCGCGAACGAATTTAGCGGAGTCCGCCTTGTCCACCTCCGTTAGCATTTCCGCGCTGATATTCGGGAAAGCGGTCCGGCCGCCGTAGTAGTTGTAGAGTACCCTCGCCGCCGAATCTGCCCCGGCCGTCAAAATGTGATTTGGACCCGAGGAGTCTTTGGTCCGGGTCTCTTCGCTGGGGTGATGATCGAAGCAGAGATAGCAGCCGCGCACGTAAGGCAGGTTTGTGAGGATGTCGTTGTCGGTTACGGCAATCTTGCCGTCCTGCACATCCTTGGGATGTACAAATTCGATCGATCCCAACATCCCCAGCTCTTTCAGAAGAATCGCGCACGCCAGTCCGTCAAAATCGCTTCGAGTCAGGAGTCTGTGTTTCTTCGGTTCGCTGCTCATAGTTGCCCTTCCCATCGACAGAACCGGCCCAGATCTATAGACCAGAGCCTCGGTCACTCAGAGCTGTTAGCGGTTATCTCAAGCCAGGATTCCCGAGCCAAGCGAGCCCCAGGTCTAGTTAAGCCCGGTGCGGCGGACCAGGTCCGCGAATCGAGGGTCCGAACGAATTGGGTCGAAGAATGGATGTACTTTGAGGAACAGCACAATATTCGACTGCTCTTTATAAGCCTGCTCGAGCCAGGTAAAAGCCTGCTCGTTTTCGCCGAGGCCCAAATAAGCGTTTACAAAAGCGGCCGCGGGAACATAGCCTGCTTTTCTGCGTTTTTGCAGTTCCGCGAGTAGCCGAAGAGCATCGCCGCGCCGCCCGGCGTGGGCATACGCCCTGATCAGCACGCCGGTGGCGGCTGGGCTCCCGTTCGAAATAGAGGCCGCCTTCTCCAGAATGGGGATAGCATCCGCGGATCGATTGTTGGCGACCAGCGCGAATCCGAGGTACATAAGGATGCCTGCGTCGTCCGGCTCCACAGCCAGCGCGCTGCGCATCTCGTGAATAGCCTCATCATAGCGATGAGACTGAAACAGAATCCACCCTATATTAGCTCCGGAGACCGTCAATGGGTCGAGTTCCCGGCCACGCTGCGCCCAGGCCAGAGCCTCCTCCGTACGTCCATGGCTGAGCAGCCACGAAGAAAGTCCGGAGTGAGCATCGGCGTCGTTGGGGTTTAATTCCAGGGCGCGTTTGTATTCAGCCTCGGCGTCGGTCCAGTGAAACTGTTCCTGCTCCACGTTTGCCAGGACGACATGCGCATCCGCGAGGTCAGGCTCCAGTTCCAGCGCTTTTCGGGCTGCGCTGATTGCTTTGGCGCGCGTCTCTTCGGGAGGAACTCCGTAAAAAACCGTGCCCAGGTCGTCGAAGGCACTTGCCAGGCCCACGTAAGCCGGCGCAAACGTCGGGTCCAGCTCTATCGCGTGCTTGAAATAGCCGATGCTTTCCTCCACGCCGGCCGGGCTGTTGCTTTTACCTTCAGTAAACTGGCCTTTCAGGTAGCTCTCGTAAACTTCCGGCGCGACCGGACGCGCTGCCTTCAGCCTCTCCCGTTCCTCTCCGGTAACCGTGACTTCCACCTTTTCCGCAATGGTTTGCGCCAGCTCGCTCTGCACCGTTAGCACGTCCCGCAGCCCGCGATTGTAGGTTTCCGACCAGAAGTGCTCGTCGGTTGCGCCGCGAATCAATTGGGCGGTGACGCGTATCCGATTGTCCTCTCGGATTACAGATCCCTCCACAATGGCGTCTACGTGCAGAACTTTGGCGATCTCCGGCGCCGACAGCTGCGGATTCTTGAATCGCATCACGGAAGTGCGGGAAATAACCCGCAGATTGTGAATCCTGGACAGGAGGCCAATCAGCTCGTCGGTAAGCCCGTCAGCAAGATATTCCTGTGCCGGATCTCCTGAAAGGTTCTTCAAGGGCAGTACAGCCAGAGACCTGATTTTGGGCCGCGCCGTATTCCCTGTTCGGCCTCGGGAAATTACATACGCGGTAGCAAGCAGTATGAGTACACCGATCGCCGCCAAAGCCAGCCAGCGGCTTGCCCGCGGTGCCGCTTTTTTTGCAGCGTTATTTTCCGCGACCCCAGTCCCTGTTGGCTCCGCTTCCGCGGCCGCCTCGGGCGTTGGCTCTTTCTCTTCCTCCTCTTCGTCAACCTGTCCCGCGCTCAAATGCTGCCTGCGGCTTTCGAGCCATGCATCCAGCTCGGAAACCAGGGCGTAAACAGAGCCGCGCTTGTCGTGTAGGTGACGGTGGACAGGCATCCGCTCGCGCCTCTCCCAGCGCTGGACAGTTGTTACATCGCGGTCGAGGTAGGCCGCGATTTCCTTCCACGAATCCAGCCGGTCTTCGGTCGGTTTCTCGGACGTCGGCGTGTCTGGGGATGGTTCGCCCATCGGTCCCGATTGTAACGCTGCTATTCAGGGACTGCAAAAGACGGTATTAGACGGCAAATGGGCAGTTCCGCGCATTGCTGCTTGAGCTAACCACCAACTAGACCGATTATGAACCTGCCTTTCAGCGTCCAGTCGAAGACGCAGGCACGAATTCTCAATTTTGGAGGTTCTTTTATGAAGAACAAGACTTTTTGGCGGGCCGTCCGCAATACCGCGGTTCTGATGCTGGCAGTAACCACCGGCCTTCTGGCGCAGACTCCGCTGCCCACCCAGTTCAGCGGGGTGATCAACGACTATACGCCGTCAACGATCAGCCCGACGGGCCCGTGGGAAATGCGCGGCCCTTGGAACTTGACGTTGAACGGAGCAGCCGGCACCGCCGATTTTACGGCAACCTTGACAATGGAACTGTCCGACTACACGCGAAACGCTTCGAACATCGATTCTACGTCGGGTTCGAGCCTCCCGAATGCAGCACACTCACCACATCATGATCGAGGGCGGCACAGTGACGCAAATTCCTACCGGCGGGTTCGCAGTCAATGGCCCGGCCAGCGTTACGAAAGATGGGAACCCAGCGCCGTTTCCGGCGTCTACCCTAACGGTCACCATCACCGGAGGAACCAGCGTCGGATTTTCGAACATCACGTTGCAATTCGCGGGTGGTGCGCCGGTTCATTTCGGATCGCAGTTGATTCACGGCGTGGTTGGCAGCCCGATCACCGCTGGGACAGGCCCTGGTCCGACGCCGGGCACCACAACCGCCGAGGTGACACCCCTCACGTTGACGACTAGCCAGCCCTCGGTGGTGCTGGACGCCAGCGGATCGACTAGCGCAGCTGGAAACTTGCAGTATCTGTTTCAGGTGGTATCGGGCGGCTTACAGCCGGCCCTACTGCAGTCGGCAAACAACCCCAAAGCAACGGTCGATTTTGTAAGTGGACCGGGACTGTACCTGGTTCAGCTGGTGATTACAGACGCGAAGGGCGGCACTTCGAAGAGCCCGGTCATTATGTTGACTTACCAGCCATAGCGGCACCGCTTACTTACGTGCGCGGCTCACATCGGTTACTGAACCGCCATGCGTGAGCATGCGGACGGAGGCTATCGGTTTCACCGGGACTGGTCGGCCATGTTCACGCCGATGCTTCGCTGGCTCTCTGCCGGTCGAAATCGGCGAACGTCCGGCCGTCCCGCGCCAGGCGTTCCAACAGCGGTGCAGCCGACCAGAGATCGGGGCCGTGGCGCGCTTCAAACTCCCGAATGCGCGCCAGAACTTTATCCAAGCCCAGCGTATCGGCGTAAAACATGGGACCGCCGCGCCACGCCGGGAAACCATAACCGTTCAAGTACACGATATCGATGTCCACGGCGCGCAA
Organism: Bryobacterales bacterium; assembly: GCA_963747945.1. Lineage (GTDB taxonomy): Bacteria > Acidobacteriota > Terriglobia > Bryobacterales > Bryobacteraceae > Palsa-89. Next base: position 78,710 of record CAVVHB010000013.1, on the reverse strand, counting down.
TGCAATGCCTTCACCCAGCAGCCTCGCCCCTTCGTTCACCAGCGCTAACAAGCAACGGTCTTCGATCTCTCCCCTAGTGATGGTTCGCCGCTCAATACCGGCCTCGCGCGCCACTACTTCGATCAGCGCGGCTGTTTCTGCGTCGGGCCGCGGCCTGCGCTCGGCATCATAACTCGAAAATCCTCGGCCCGTCTTTTGCCCGAAATGTCCCAACTCACATAAACGATCCGCCACACGCGGAATTCGTACGCCCGGTTTTTCCAGGTGCTTGAACTCCTTGCGGATCCGCCAGCCAACATCCAGGCCGGCGAGATCGGAGACCGCCAGCGGTCCCATGGCCCAGCCGAAATCGTACAGCGTCCGGTTGACGTCTTCCACCGAAGCGCCTTCCTCGATCAGGAATTGAGCTTCCCGGAAGTACGGGCCCAGCATCCGGTTGCCGATGAAGCCCCGGCAGTTGCCCGCCAGCACAGCCACCTTCTTGAGTTTCTTGCCAAGCGCCATCGAAGTGGCAATCACTTCTTTACTGGTCGCTTTGCCGCGCACCACTTCCAGCAGGCGCATCACATTCGCGGGACTAAAGAAGTGATGGCCGATCACCATCTGTGGACGTTTGGTGGCCGCGGCGATCTCGTCGATATCGAGTGAGGATGTGTTCGAAGCCAGAATGCAGGACGGCTGGGCGATCGAATCCAGCTCCGCGAAAACCTGTCTCTTGAGCCCCATGCCTTCGAAAACAGCTTCCACAATGATGTCCACCTGGTGGAAGCCGTCATAACTGAGCTGGGGTGTGATCAGCGCCATGCGCTGGTCCATCACGGCCTGGGAAAGTCGGCCCCTCTGCACGGAATTGCTATAGTTCTTGCGGATGACAGCGATTCCGCGATCCAGAGCTTCTTGCGAAGTCTCTTTCACTAGCACCGGAATGCCCGCATTGGCGTAGTTCATCGCGATCCCGCCGCCCATGGTTCCCGCACCGATTACGGCCGCGCGCCGGATCTCGAGCACCGGCGTTGCTTTCGGAATGTCCGGGATCTTGTTCACCGTGCGCTCTCCGAAGAAGGCGTGAATCAGCGCTTTGGAATGGATGGAGAAGAGACATTCGTTGACGAGCTTGGCTTCCAACTCGCAGCCTTCCGCGAACGGAAGTTTAGTGGATGCTTCCACGGCGTCGATTGCGGCCAGCGGCGCGGGCTGTCCGCGTTTCGTCTTGCGCGCGCTCTCTCTCGCAGCATTAAATACGCCCGAATCCACGGCCGCGAGCTTCTCGTTCCGCTCGCGCGTTTTCGGCGCGGGCCGGGATGAAACTTCACGCGCGAACTCCACCGCACCTGTCAGCAAGTCGCCTTGGACGATCCGGTCCACCACGCCCAGCGCCAAAGCCTCTTGCGCCGTGATTGGCTCACCGAACGCACACATCTCCACCGCCTTCGCGACGCCCGCCAATCGAGGAAGACGCTGCGTGCCCCCCGCTCCGGGCATGATTCCCAGCTTCACTTCGGGTTGCCCCACCTGGGCCGAAGGCGCGATCACTCGATAGTGGCCGGCCATCGCCACCTCAAGACCGCCGCCCAAGGCCTGGCCGTGAATCGCCATCACCACCGGTTTGGGCGAATCTTCAATCGCCAGCAGCAGCGGGAGGAGTGTCAGGCGCGGCTTCTCGCCGGACGTCATCTTTTGAAATTCCCGGATGTCGGCGCCGGCAATAAATGTCGAACCGGCACCGGTCACGACCACGGCCTTGATCGCCGGGTTCTGGATCGCCTCCGCGATAGAATGCAAAATGCCCTCGGGAACTCCGGGGCCGATCGCATTCACAGGCGGATTATCGATGGTAACAACCGCGATCTCTTTGAGACTCGTCAGTTTCACCAGTTCGTTCATCGTTCTCTCCCCGGCGCCTGAAAGTATATAGTAGATCCCATTGACCCCCGTGGTATTTGAATCCGACGCATTTGAATCCGACACCTCGGCGGTCCGGCCCGGCGAAGAACTCAACTGCTCCGCGCTCGAAGATTATCTCAACCGGAATCTTCCGGAGGGCCCGGCCGGCGTCCAGATAGAGCAATTTCCCAACGGCCACTCTAATCTCGTATATCTGGTTCGAACAGAGCGTCGCGAATATGTTCTAAGGCGCCCGCCGCTGGGGCCGGTGGCTCCGAAAGCGCACGATATGGCACGCGAATATCGTGTGCTCCACGCGGTCCATCCGCACTTTCGGGAAGCGCCACAGGTGTTTCTGTTGTGCGAAGATCCATCCGTGATCGGCAGCACCTTTTTTCTGATGGAGCGGCGGCGCGGATTAGTCATTCGCGATTCGATACCGCGCGAGTTGGCCACGATTCCGGATTATCGGCAACAGGTGAGCGAAGCGTTCATCGATTGCCTGGTGCGCCTGCACTCGATTGATGTTTCGCAACCCGCCCTCAGTGCGCTGGGAAAACCCGCTGGGTTCGTGGAGCGGCAGGTGCGGGGTTGGTCGGAACGGTGGAATCGGGCCAAGACCGAAGAGATCCCGGAAATGGATGGAATCATGGAATGGCTGCGCGATTCGCTGCCGCCCTCGCTTGACGTAACGCTGGTACACAACGACTACAAACTCGACAATGTCATGCTGCGGCCCAATGGCCAGGTAGAAGCAGTGCTGGACTGGGAGATGGCCACCATCGGAGATCCGCTGGCCGACCTGGGGCTGACCATGTGTTACTGGACATGGGCTAGCCTTGTCGACAACAAAGCGGCAGGCGAGGACGATCCGCATCCCGCGACGCCCGGATTGACGGCGCAGGCGGGCTGGTACACACGCGATCAGTTTCTGCAAAGATACGCCGAGCGAACCGGGCGCGACCTCACTCACATCCGATACCACGAAATTCTCGGGATCTTCAAACTGGCCGTGATCCTCCAACAGATCTTCTATCGTTTTCACCGCGGGCAGACTCATGATGAGCGCTTTCGTACCTTTGACCGGCGTGTGCGCGGGTTGATCCGCCTGGCGGCGTCGCTCATCGCTAAAGAAGGAGAACGGCCAGCATGAGCCGCGTCTACTTGGTCCGGCACGGCCAGGCGGGCACTCGCAAAGCCTACGATTCGTTGTCCCACCTGGGTCGCAGGCAGGCGAGACTGCTGGGCGAGTACTTCGTGTCCGAGAAAATTCACTTCCGGGCTGCATATTCCGGAGCGCTGGTTCGTCAGCAGGAGACTGCGTGCGAAGTGAGCGCCGCCTATGGCGAAGCGGGCCTCAGTTTCCCGGAGATTGTGCCGGAGCCCGGCTGGAACGAGTTCGATCTTACGCATGTTTATCGGGCTCTCGCCCCTCAGTTGTGCTCTGAGGATCCGGAATTTGAGCGCCAATACCAGGAACTGTTAGAGCAAGCGCGCGCAGCGGCCGAGCAGCCCGAGGCAAGTGTGAATCGCCGCTGGCTGCCATGTGATGTGAAGGTGGTGGAGGCGTGGACGCAAGGCCGGCATGCCTACGATGGCGAAACCTGGCGTGCGTTTCGAGAGCGTGTCATCGAATGCCGGGTGAAGCTGGAGCCGGCCGGGCGCGACGAGAACATCGTGGTGTTTACGTCCGCCACTCCCATCGGAATATGGGCGGCGCTGGCCATGGAGATCCATGACGAACGAGCCATGCGCCTGGCGGGCGTGCTGCATAATGCATCCTGCACCGTGATGCGGCTGCACGATAGCGAATTACGCCTCCATTCCTTCAATGCCATCCCGCACCTGTGCGAACCTGGACTTCGCACCTACCGGTAAGGATGGATACGAAACGATGGAATTCGAATTCACACCCAAGGTAAAGGATCTTCAGAAACGCTTAACGGCTTTCATGGAAGAGCACATTTATCCCGGTGAGGCGAAATACAAGGAACACGCAGAAGGCCCGGATCGCTGGCAGCCCGTTCCGGTAATCGAAGAGCTGAAGCCGAAGGCGCGTGCCGCCGGGCTGTGGAATCTTTTCTTGCCTGCCAGCGAACACGGGGCCGGGTCTCACGAACCTGGAATATGCTCCGTTGTGCGAGATTATGGGACGCTCGCCCATTGGTCCGGAAGTATTCAACTGCTCGGCGCCGGATACCGGGAACATGGAGGTGCTGGAACGTTACGCTTCGCCCGAGTTGAAGGAGAAGTGGCTCAAGCCTCTGCTTGCGGGCGAGATTCGTTCCTGTTTCGCGATGACGGAGCCGCAGGTGGCCTCCTCCGACGCGACGAACATCGAATCCAGCATCAGGCGGGATGGCCGCCACTACATCATCAATGGACACAAGTGGTGGAGTTCCGGGGCGGGCGATCCGCGCTGCAAAGTGGCGATCTTCATGGGCAAAACCGATCCGTCGGCGCCGAAGCACCAGCAGCAGTCCATGATCGTGGTGCCGATGGACGAGCCGGGCGTAAAGATCAAGCGCTTGCTCACGGTTTTCGGATACGATCACGCTCCGCATGGCCACGGCGAGGTGTGGTTTGAGAATGTGCGCGTGCCACTGGGCAATCTTCTGCTGGGCGAGGGGCGCGGTTTTGAAATCGCGCAAGGCCGGCTGGGGCCGGGCCGGATTCACCATTGCATGCGATTGATCGGCGTAGCGGAACGGGCTCTCGAATCGATGTGTAAGCGCGTGCAGTCGCGCGTGGCGTTCGGGCGCGCGCTGTCCGAACAAGGGACCATTCGCGCGGACATCGCCACATCGCGGATGGAAATCGAGCAGGCGCGGCTGCTCACCTTGAAAGCGGCTTATATGATGGACACCGTCGGGAACAAAGTGGCGCGGGCGGAGATCGCGATGATCAAAGTGGTGGCGCCGAATGTAGCCTTGCGCGTTCTGGATCGGGCCATCCAAGCGCACGGCGGCGCGGGCGTTTCCGACGACTTTCCTCTCGCGTCGGCCTGGGCCAATTCGCGAACGCTGCGGCTGGCGGATGGCCCCGACGAAGTGCATCGGGAGGCCGTTGCGAAGTTCGAGCTCGCAAAGCACAACAGATAGGGGAACAGTAGTGCCCATCATTCAACCGTTCGACCAATCGGGGATCGTTCGAGGGTCCGATGGAATCGCGCGATTTCAAGACCTGCCAAGGTCGGTGGGCGAGATGCTGCGATTAACCGTCGACCAGATGCCGAACGCGGAGTTCTTGGTGGAAGTGGGCGGCGAGCGGCTTACGTACCGCCAGGTATGGGATCGGTCGGCGCGTGTTGCTGGTGGATTGCGGGCGGAGGGAATCAAGCGGGGCGACCGTGTAGCAATCCGGCTCGGCAATGGAGTGAACTGGTGTCTCGCATTTTTCGGAATTCAGTTGGCCGGCGCCATCGCCGTTCCGGTGAATACGCGTTTCAGTCCGTCGGAAGTGGAATATGTGGTGAACGATTCTGGCGCCACCTTCGTGTTCCTGCCCAATCAGCCTCTGCCCGATGGCCCGCCCATAGCGGCGGAAGACGTGAATGAGAAGAAGGTCTCCGCCATCTTCTATACCAGCGGCACCACTGGTTTCCCCAAAGGCGCCATGACCACCCACGAGAACTTTCTCGCCAATTGCGAGAATTGTAAGCGCGCGGCGATCCTGCCGTTGGCTCCGGGCTTGCGAGCTCTGATTTCTGTACCGCTGTTTCACGTCACCGGTTGTAATGGCCAGTTGCTGCTGGGCGCAAGCATCGGATCCACGGTTGTGATCATGCCGTCGTTTGAGGTGCAGTCGTTTCTGAAGACCATTGTCGAGGAGCGGATCGATTCGCTGGCTTCTGTTCCCGCCGTTTACTGGCTGGCCATAAATCAGGCGAATTTTCGAGAGCTGGATACTTCGCGCATTCAGCGGCTGAGCTACGGGGGCGCGCCGGCGGCGCCCGATCTGGTGCTTCGCATCACGGAGGCTTTCCCGAACGCGCGCGTCGGTAATGGATTTGGATTGACGGAAACGTCCGCGCTGGCCACGTATCTGCCGCACGAGTTTGCGCGCTCGCGGCCGGAGACCGTGGGCTTTCCAGCGCCCGTGGTGGATGTGCGCCTGGACGAAAGCACGCTGGATGGCGATGTAGGCGAATTGCTGATCCGAGGGCAGAATGTGGTGAAAGGTTACTGGAACAAACCCGACGCGACGGCGGAGGCGTTCGTGGATGGCTGGCTTCACAGCGGCGACATGGCGCGCATCGACGCCGAGGGATTTGTGCAAATCGTGGATCGCAAGAAGGACATGGTGAATCGCGGCGGAGAGAACGTATATTGCGTCGAGGTAGAAAATGCGCTGGCCGCTCATCCTGCCGTATTCGAAGTAGCAGTGCTGGGCGTGCCGGATAGAATGATGGGCGAAAAGGTGGGCGCGGTGGTGGTGCCGAAGCCGGGCTGCAGCCTGCAGGTGGAGGAACTTGTGGAATTCGCCGGCGGACTCCTGGCGGACTTTAAAGTTCCGCAATACGTCGTTATTCAAACCGACATGTTGCCGCGGAATCCGGGCGGGAAAATTCTGAAGAAGAACCTGCGCGAGAAAATCTTATGGCCCCAGTCAAAACATTAGAAGAGCTCACGGGATTCGCGGGACGGGAGATCGGAGTCACGGATTGGTTGGAGATCACCCAGGAGCGCATCAACCAATTTGCGGACGCGACCGACGATCATCAGTGGATTCACGTCGACCCCGAGCGTGCGCAGCGAGAATCTCCCTATGGAACTACCATCGCTCATGGGTTTCTTACCCTTTCCCTGCTGCCCCGGTTCCTGAAGGATGCGGTTCAGTTGGGCGATTTGCGGATGGCCATCAATTATGGGCTAAATCGTGTTCGTTTCCCCTCGGCGGTTCGGGCGGGCTCACGGATTCGGGCGCGGATTGTTCTGCAATCCATCCGTGACGTGGCGGACGCAACGGAGGCGGTTTACTCGATCACAATCGAGAGTCATGATGGCGGGAAGCCCTGCTGCGTTGCCGAACAGGTGGTCCGCTATTACCGCTAAGGTTTGTGGCGCACGCACTCCTGCGTGCCGTGTTCACACTCCTGTGAACACTGTGAATAAAAGACCTGGCATTCACACGAGTGTGAATGCGGCACGCACGAGTGCGCGCGCCACGAGTGCTCCTGCTCCTCAGTGTCCAGCCCCGTTTAAGGGTAACGATGCATTCCCGGGAAGCTCGCGCTTGCTGATGACACGGTCAATCATTCCGTATTCGAGCGCCTGCCCTGCATCCATAATGTAGTCCCGATCTACGTCGCGTTCCACTTTCTCCAGCGGCTGCCCGGTAGCATCGGCCAAAATGCGATTGAGAAGCTCCCGCGTTCGCAGAATGTCGCGCGCTTGTATGTCGATGTCCGCGGCCTGCCCGCCCAGCCCCGAAGCGTGCGGTTGATGAATGAGGATCCGAGAATACGGCAAGCTGTAGCGCTTGCCCTTGGTGCCCGCCGCCAACAGGACCGCGGCCATGGATGCCGCCTGGCCAATGCAATACGTCACGATGTCGGGCTGTACCAGGTTCATCGTGTCCAGAATCGCGAGCCCGGACGTGGTCACGCCGCCCGGCGAATTGATGTACAAAGAAATGTCCTTCTCCGGGTCTTCCGCCGCCAGGAAAAGTAGCTGCGCGATCACCAGATTCGCGACGTTATCGTCAATCGGCGTTCCGATGAAAACGATATTTTCTTTCAACAACCGGGAATAGATGTCGAAGGCGCGTTCTCCCCTCGAGGTCTGCTCCACCACCATGGGTACCAGGCTCATGCTACACCGCCACCAGCATCTGTTCGGCGACAAACTCCGCCAAGCACAGTCCGCAAGCCGGAACACCCGCCGCATCCCAACCCGTGTGGATCAACGTAACTCGCGTTCCATCCGCTTCCACCTGGAATTCCACATCCACGGTCTGGTTGCCATCATCCGGGCCGCCGGGTTGCCACGTAAACTCCAGTCGCTCGGGTGGGTCCCACGCAATCACAGATCCCCATTCGCGTTCTTCCCCGGATCGGGTGCGTTCAAACACTCTGCCGCCCACCCATGGCTCAATCGCGCAGCTCTCCGCCTGGTCTCCGGCAATCGAATGCGATGCCAAGGGCCACCACTCCGCGAATCCTTCGGTGAAGAGCCGGAAAGCGTCTTCAATGGGGCAGTCGACTCGAACGCTTTGTCGTATGGGTTCGTGTTTTCTTTTTGCTTTTGCCATGTTCAGCGGTCTCCTTTTTTGAGAAATCGGAAAATGCCGTCAACGCGTCTCGCCACATGGAATCGACGTGGGCACGCAGCTCAGCCAGAGTCTTCGGATTGAGGCGAAAGTAATGGCGAGTTCCACGCCGTTCTTCCTCCACCAGGCCGACGGATTTCAGCACTTGCAGATGCTGCGAGACGGCCGGCCGGCTGACGGGAAGCTGGGTAGCCAGTTCACCCACCGTGGACGGCCGCTCTCGCAACAGGTTGAGAACAGCCTGGCGGGTCGGATCCGAGAAGGCGCCCAACAACTCCCATCCGTTAGCCACACCTTACCGTAACTCTGGACTTACCAAAAGTCAAGAGGCCTGGCATTCTCCCGTAGCCTTAACACGGTGCCGCCTTGACACGGGTGCCGCATTGACATGGATGCCCGCGCGTCGTATTTTGAAAAGCGCCTATGTCGACCCCGCACTATTACCGCCGTTGTCTTTTTGCCGCACTCGCTCTGATGGCCGCCGCGCCCGCCGCACTTTTCGCTCAGTGGCCGTCTTACCCCACCGCGGGCATTCCCAGAACTCCCGATGGAAAGCCGAACATGACCGCGCCTGCTCCCAAGACCGCCGACGGCAAGCCGGATTTTACCGGCGTCTGGCAGAACAACCGCACCGTTGGTGGCACCGTAGCCGCCCGGTCCAGTGCCACCCCTCCGTCGTCGAACGAAGATTTATTGGCGATTGCCAGGCGGAGCCCCTTCTGGAACATCGGCTCTCAGTTCAAAGATGGTCTGCCGTTTCAGCCCTGGGCTGCGGAACTGCACCGCCAACGTGTCGCCAACAACAGCAAGGACAACCCGGATGCGCACTGCCTGCCGATGGGGCTGATGCAGTTTCACTACCATGGGGAACCTCGCAAGATGATCCAGACTCCGCAGGTGATCGTGATCCTTTATGAAGCCAACGCAGGCATCCGGCAGATCTTCACCGATGGCCGGCCGTTGCCCAAAGATGCGGACCCGTGGTGGTACGGCTACTCGACGGGCCACTGGGAAGGTGACACGCTGGTGGTGGAAACCGCTGGATTCCGCGATCTCGGATGGCTGGATGTGGAGGGCAGTCCGCTGTCCGACCAGGCTCATATCTTCGAGCGCTTCCACCGCCCCGACTTTGGGCACTTGGACATTGAGGTCACCATCAACGACCCCAAAGCCTACACCAAGCCCTGGACTGTGAACGTGCACCAGCACATTTTGGCGGATACCGACATCATCGAGTTCGTCTGCCAAGAAAACGAACAGGACTCGCAGCATTTGACCGCGAAGTGACGCCGGCCACCTGGCTACTCGGCTCTGAGCGCGGTAATGGGCGAGATGGACGCGGCGACGGTCGCTGGAATCAGCGCTGCCACCAGGGAGCAAATGGCGAGCGCAATCGCCGCTCCGGTCAGCGCGAGCGGGTCCCAGAAAGAAACGCCGTACAACTCACTGGAGATCAGCCGTCCTGCGCCTATGGCTAACGGGATGCCCAGCACGAGCCCCACTGCCACGCGAACAAAAGCTCCGCGCAGGACATATCGAACCACCTTGGCGCGGTCGGCTCCCAGCGCCATACGAATCCCAATTTCATTGGTTCTCTGCGCAACCGTGTAAGCGGTCACTCCGTAGAGTCCGACAGCGGCTAACAGCAGCGCAACCGCGCCGAACAGTCCGGCGAGCGTGGCGACGGCGCGCTCCTCGTCGAAGGTCAGAGAGACTTGCTGTTGCATCGTCCTCAAGCTGTTAATCGTCAGGTTGGGATCCACTCCCGACAGAACGCGGGTTAATGCGGGCTCCAGTATGCCCGTCGGAATATCGGTCACCAGCATGATCCCACCAATGAAATGGGACTCTGTTTCCAATCTCTTCATCAACGGGTCTTGGTAGTCGACGTTTTGCGCAAGTGGCACGTAGAACATCGGTCTGGCCGGTTTACTCAGGGCAAAGCTCGCAAATTTCGCGTCGCGCACCATGCCGACGATACGAAACGTTCCAGCGTACCGCGGATCATTCAAGCCGAAGTGCTGCCCCAGCGGATCTTCGCCGCTCTTGAAAAAGCGTTTCACGAAAGCTTCATTGACGATTGCAACGGGCGCCGTAGTTTCGGTGTCTGCATTGGAAAAGTTGCGCCCCCGAAGCGCGGTTATGCCGAAATTTTGAAGATAATTCGCGCTCACCCGGTCCCAGGAGGCCTCGGCTTCTTCGCTCAACTTGGGCGCGGGATGGCCAGAAACCAGAACCAGCTCGCCCCAGTTATCGGTGAGCGGGTTGTAAATGGCGAGGCCGGATCCTTTTACTCCCGGCAGCCTGTCCAAGGCTTCCTCCAGCTGACGATAGAGCGCTTGCAACTTCGGCTGCGAGTAAATCGCCGGCGGTCTATTCAACGAAATTACGACGCGCCCTTCAGTCCGGTACCCGAAGTTCTGGTGCTCCAGCTTGCTGAGACTGCGCGCCAGCATGGTTGCACCGGCCACCAAGACCACCGATAAGGCTGCCTGCACGATCAGCAGCGCCTTGCGAGCGAACCCGGAGTGGTCCGCGGTGCTGCGGCCGGAGCCGCGCAAAGCCTCCACCGGATCGGTCCGGGTGGCAAACCAAGCCGGAGCTGCGCCGAAGATGACTCCCGTCAGTAGGGCCATTACGAAGGCGAACAGCAATACGCTGGGCGACGGCCAAGGGTTGATGGGGAGAAAGTGCGAGCTTCGGAATGCCAGTACAAGAAGCAACCGCGCGGCCGCTACTGCCACCAGAAGACCGGCCAAGCCCCCGGCGACAGCCAGCAAAATACTCTCGATGAGCGCTTGCCCGACAATTTGCGATCGGCTGGCGCCCACCGCGATCCTGAGGGCAGTTTGCGTCCGGCGCGCCACGGCGCGAGCCAGCAGCAGGTTTGCCACGTTCGCGCAAGCAATCAGCAGAACCATGCCGCATACAGCCAGCAGGATCTGAAGACCACGGCCATACTCGTCTTTCATCTCCGCGACGCCAGCGCCGCCGGGAACCACGTTGATCACCTGTTTCGGAAGCATCGATAGGATGCCTGACATCCACTCGGAGGGATAGCCGGAATCGTGCTGCATCCACTGCCGCAGGATTCCCGTCAGGCGCGGCGCCATGCCGGCGGTGGAAGCGCCTGGACGCAAGCGGCCAATCACGCGCAGCCATGCACTCACGGACTGATGCAGAAGAGAGGTGCTGCCGGCAATGAGAGGCTCCTGTTGGACCGGTATCCATATATCCGGCGGATCGCCTCGCAACGTGTCGCCAAAGAATCCAGGCGGAGTTACGCCGATGATGGTGAAGGGATGCCCTTCGATAACAAAGGTGGCGCCCACCAGCGAAGGATCGGCTCCGTATTCCGACTGCCAGCTTCGATGGCTGATCACCGCCACCGGCGGCGAAGACGGCCTGTCGTCTTCGGGCGTAAGCAGACGGCCTCCGAACGCCCTGACCCCCAGCGTCGAGAAATAGTTGCCCGTGACGTACTCGGATTCTAAAGATTTAGACGCGATGGCAGCGCCCTGCCGCCGAACGCTGAGGCTGCGTTGGCCGGCCTGAAAGGCAGCCACCTCTTCGAATTCCGGGGTCGCCGCTTTGAGACGCTCATACAGCGGGAAAGAGTACATTCCCCAGCGCTCTTGCGGGCCGCCTTCCACGCAACAATCGTCACCGTCGCCGATACGATAAAGAAGCGCCGGATCGGAAACGGGCAAGGAGCGCAGCATCACCGCATGGATCAAAGTGAAGATTGCGGTGGTGCCCCCGATGCCCAGGGCCAGCGTCACTATGGCGGCGGAAGTAAATACCGGCGACTGCCGGAACTGCCGCAAGGTATAGCGCAGAGTGCCAAGCGTATTCTGCATTCGAGCCTCTTAAACCTTACGAGACTCGTGACGTTGAGTTCCACAAAAAGTAACGAACTTATAAGCTGGGCCCCCCGCGGATCACGTCTTGGGGGTCACGTCGGAAACTGCTTTCAGGGCGTCCGATTGTTGGGCCGCTCGGTCGGCTCGATCGACGGCAGCGGCCAGGTTTTGCAGATCCTCGTTCTGATCGTGCCAACCAGTGCCGCTGCTCAACTCCAGCCCCACCTGGTATCCGCCCTTCGCGGGATTACAAAAGCGCACGGTTCCCCGGCCTCCCACCCCCAGCGTCGGGCAATTGAACCTGACCCTCGCCCGCGCGGGAAGCCTGATCGGAAGCAATATTTTTGCGCCCGAAACAGATACATCGATCAACCGGCCCTGCGCGCACCTCTCTTGTCCGTCCTCGTCTTCCCAGAGAATCGGCACGGTTCTACCAATGGGGGTGCGCAAATTTCGTCGTCGTTCCTTCTGTGTCCCAAGTTCTGGCATGCGAACTCTCATCGTCCAAGGGGGGCAGATTCCTATAAGAGCGCCGGAGATTTCCATACGATCCCGCTGGACGCAGCCCGCCCCATGCCGCCGTTCTAAGGTTTGTACACTACGCTGCTCCTGTCCCATAGAGACGATAAAGAGGTAGTGATGCTCCCTGAAGTCCCCATACCGGCACACGTAACTGATCGCCAGCAGGCCGCGCTCACTTGCTATCTCAGCGTAATGCTGGCGATGGCCAGGTCCATGCGGGCCGTCTGCTCGCGAGCCGGCCTCATTTATGGCGACCGGCTGACCAGGTTGCCGCGCAGGCTGGGCTTCGAGGCTACACCCGAGGCGCTCGAAGAAAGCCGCCAAGTGCTTGAGGCCGAGCTGGCCGAGTACACTGAAGCCACCAGCGCCTGGCTGGACGACGGTTCCAACCTGGCTAGAGAGATCGTGGCTATTATCGGAGGCCTGGAACGGGGCGCCAATGAAAGCCAGAATCTGCATGCCGCAATGTTAGAAGACTTGGCGGAGCAGATGGCGGCGTCCGCGGAGGTGGACACTGCTTCCGACGTCCGCGTCGCGCTGAAGCGCTACGCCCTGGGTCTCCGTTCTTACTTACAGCGCCGGCAGACCGAGAATCGGGCTTCTCTGAAGGAATTGCAGTCTCGCGCAGATCAGCTGGCCGAGTGGCTGGCTCGCGCCGATCCGTCGCATTGCACAGACCCGGTGACGGGTTTGCCCAATCGTGCGGAAACCGAGCGTCAACTGGAGGCGTGCTGGTACGCCGGTAAACCTGTTTCCGTTCTGGTGTTCGAGTGGAACGCGTTGGATCAGGCAACGGCTGCGGATGCCACCCAGGCGATCGCCAAACAGGTTGCGGATCGGCTGGCGGACCTGGTGCGTCCCCGGGATATTGTCGGCCGCTGGGGGCCGAATCAGTTCGCGGTGATTTTCGCTTGCCCGGCATCGGAGGCTATGCAACGCGCGGGCAGTATAGCCGAATGGCTTACCACTAGTTATCGCGCCCTGGGCGACGGCCCGGTTGCAACCATCCAGGTTCGCGTGACCGTGACCGTGGTTGAGCGGCGCCCTATGGAGACGGTCGCCGATCTGGTTCTCAGGATCGAAGAGCTTCAGCTGGAACCCGCCTCCAGCCGAATTGCCTAGCCACCGCTTATTCACGCGCGGTTCAGTAGATTGAGCATCCTACAGAGCCGCGACCGCAAGGGAGTCGGTCTAGGCGGTTCGGCGGAAGTAGCCCCGCGCCAGTTCCGGTTTCACTTCTAAAGCTTGCACCCAACACGTCCGTGCTTCTTCCTTTTGACCCAGTGCTTCCAGCGCGTGTCCCAGGTTCAATCGCGCTTCCGCAAAATCCGGGCGCGCCTCCAGCGCCAGGCGGTAGAACCGCACGGCATCTTCGGGGTTGTTCAATTGTTGCGACAGCAGCCCGGTATTGTAGAGGACCTCTGAGGTGGTGACGCCGGCTTCAATCAAGCGGCGGTGGTACTTCAGGCCTTTCTCGCGATCGTCGCGCTTCAGCGCGGTGGCGGCTAGGCCTTTGAGGGCCTCAACCGAGTCCGGTTGACGCGATAACAGCTTGCGGAGAACGGCATCGGCCTGATCGTAATGGCCGGCGTTGGAGTGTGCCATGCCCAGGTTGATTTCAGCTTCCGGCCAATCCGGCTGCTTGGCCAGACACGCTTCGAAGGCGGCCACGGCTCCGGCGTTGTTGCCGCGCTGCAAACGCAGGTAGCCCAGCCGGAACCAGGCGTTCTCGAGCGTAGGAGTTTTCTCCACCAGCTTCGCGTACATGGCTTCCGCCTCGTTCAGTTGTCCCTGGCGCTCCGCCATCCAGGCCACTTGAAAGCGCAGGTCGTCCCGGTCGGGTGCAATCTGAATGGCTCGCTCAAAGCATGCGCGGGCCTGGCTCAGGTCTTCCAACTCCAGGTAAACCACGCCCAGATTCAGGTGTGCGTAGATGGCCTCTTCGCGTATATCGCGGGCCTTCTGGTAAGCCTCAATCGCCTCCTGCAGACGTCCCAGTCTTTGACAAGCCACGCCCAGGTTGAACCAGTCGTTGTACACGGCGGGCTCTAGTTCCGTGAGCCGCAAGGCGTGCTGCGCCGCGGATTCGAAGTCATCGCGCGCAAACGCCGCCACCGTAAGGCCCTCCAGCGCGGCGCGCGCGTCCGGATGGACAATTAGCAAGCGCTCGGCATAACTGCGGACCATTTCGTAATCTTTGCGCTGCAAGGACAGGCTGATCATGTTCACCAGCGAGTCTTCCGCTTTGGGATTGCGCTCCAGAATCCGCTGATACAGCACCGCGGCTTCTTCGAATTCCCAACCCATTTGCAAGGCCACCGCTTTGCCGAACATCGCGGATTCACTGTCGGGAACTCGGGCCAGTGCGGCGTCGAAGGCTTCCCGCGCCTCCTGAGGTTCGTTGAGATGCAGCAGACACGCGCCGATGGCCAACTGCATTTCCAGCGCCTTGGCGCCCAACGCCAGAGCCTGCCGGAAAGTTTCCACAGCCTCCGCATGCCGGCCCAGGTTCTGCAGGCAGAGACCCAGACTGGAGCGAACGTCCGAATCCTGGGGGCGGAGTGAGGCCAGGCGCGCGTAGCTGGCGGCCGCGTCTTCGTAGCGCTGGAGCTCGAACTGGAGATGCGCGCGAGCCGCGGTAACCTCCGTCAAGCTGCTTTCGTTGGCCCCAACCTCCGCGCCCTCCAAAGCTTGCAGAGCTCGTCCGCTCTCACCCTGGATGTAATGGGAGACGGCGCGCGCCAGATTGCGCGAGGAAGGGTCGGGCTGAAAGGCCGTTGGGGCGGCGCCAGGAACTTCGGCGCCAGCCGCCCGGTTTGTATCTAAAGTTTTTGGATCTGTCTTCACTGTTTGTTCCATCAATCCACCTCGTGTCCTCGAACTTGAGCGAACACCAGAACTGAATCGGGCTCGTTCTGGCCCCCGGGTTTAACCCGGTCTAGGTACTGAAGCCATTTGATCGGCCTTCTAAGGCCTTTTCTTTATAGGTGCAGCGCCTTTCTTAGACACAAAATCAAGACGGACCTTAGTGAGTGTCAAGCCTGAGGCTTGTGTCGAGCCCGAAGCTCGTGTCTAGAGTGACGCCGGGCAAGGAAGCGGTCAGGGACCAAGCCAGACGCTGAATCGCCGAAAAAGGCTCTACAGCGCTGATGGTCTGGGCGGGCGGTATCGCGCTCCACCAGAATCGGTGGCTCGAAGCCGCCAGACCAATCGCTGGAGCAAGCCGCTCGGCAGAAAACGACGGAAGTACGGTGCGGGATTCTGCGCGAGGTCCCCAAGCGGTCCTCGAAATCCCCTGGGCCATGTCGACGCAGGCCAACTGCAGCGTGCCTTCTGAGCACTCGCCTAAAACCACGAAGCCCATCGCAGGCTCGATTTCGAAAGGCGCTGAAGCCGGCGGGAGCATGGGCATGGAGGCCGGCTGTACGCGGACCCCGGCCAGACAGGGCGGAGCCGTTCCCTGGTTGCCCGGAGAAATCGGTTCGATGGCTGGTGGCCGCAGGTCGGCTGGCACCGGCGCCACCGGCGTCCATGCTACTCCTGTCGGTAGCGGCAGCAACGGGGTGGGCCGTTGTCCGCGACCTCTCCCTGACCACAGTCGAACCAACGGCGTGCGGCCTTGATTCGCACTCAAACCAAGCGGAGCGGGACCACCGAGATTGGATGGGTTGCGAGCTGGAATCGAGATGGCGAGCGATTGCGACCAGGTAACCAGCGACATCGGGCTCGGCAATGAGGGGTGCAAGTACGCCACGCTCCGGTCGTTCTCCTGCTCGGTCACCGCAGCCGGCATCCGGCATGCTTCAAGCCACAACGGTCGCGTGGTAGACCAAAACGGCATCGCCGGCGCATCCATGGAAAATGCTCTCGACAAAAGCAGGAAAGGAAGGGGGCTGGTGACTGGCGATGCTGTTTCAACGGGCGGAGGGTAGTTCGTAGCGCTCGAATATCCAATAGGAATTACGTCCGGGGCCATGCTCAACCCGGCCGCTTTCGACGCCGGAATTGCGGCAGCGCGCGGGAGCTGGCTGGCGACGGCAATCCATAGCCAGGTGCAATGGACCTCTCCCAGCGAAGGCTCCGAGCGCACAGGGGTGCTGGAGTCTAGCGCCAGCGGGCTGGAGATGCTTGTCAACGATAACGCCGGAGGCGCATCCGGCGCTTTTTCAGCGGGCGCGGTGTAGCGAGGGGTTATATTTGTCTCGAGTAGCGACACTGCAGCCACCGCGATCTCCTTGGGCGGCGCAGGGTTGGTTGGTTCCGCGACAAAGAACGGGAAACCCGACAGCGTGCCAAAGTTTCCATGGGTGGGAGGTGGCGCCAATCGCGTTACATCCCTCTGCGGACGCAATATGCCAGTTAACGCCGGGAGTGCGGGCCCGGAGCCTGCCTGCCCTTCCCACAACGATTGGTAGGCGGGGAATCGGGGCGGGGGAGCGAATACCGGAGCCGGGCGACGATCGGGTTGCCGATAAGGCAGCCGCGGCTGTCGCAATGGGGTTTCGATCGCAACGGTTTCAGGAATCGGGACCGGCCCTTCGCCACGGCATGGCTCACCCATCCGCAGTGGGATCAGCTTGGCTCCGTTCGAGTCGAGGAGCAGAGTGGCCGAAGCGGAGATGACCACCGGTGGATAGCCTTGAGGGACGGGGCGCCAGGTAGCTGGGCTCGCAACCGGCGTGGCTTCCACAGGAGGCTGGGCGGGCGAAACATCCAGGACGAGTGAGCGCGAGGCCCGGAGCGCAGGCTCCTGCGACGCGTGGGACGGCAACTGGACACTAGCGGAGACTGGCGCCGAAGCGTAGCTTTTCAGGGGAGACGGAGGCTGATCCTGACGGGAAGGCAGCTCGGGAAGAAAGGGTGCTTCGGGCAGGTCAACCCCGGTGGCTACCCCGACGGCGTCAACCAGGCTGGCGATTTCGAGGGTTGGCGAAATATCTTGGGCAGCCTTCGCCGGTTGTGTTTCCGACACGGGCACGGGGTTCGCCTGCGGCTCCTGGAGCTCGGCTTGTGGCTGGTCGGCATTCGCCTGCATCTGCTCCGCAGCGGCTTGTGGCTGTTCTGCGTTCGCCTGTGTCTGTTTCAACTCCGCTTCGGGCAGCTTTGCCTTGTTCGGGGGCCAGAGAGGCTTCACCGTGCTGGTCGTGGGCTCGGATACAGACGCGCGAAGACGTTCAAAAGAAAGGCCGAAGTGCAGCTCCTGATGCTCCGCGGAGCAAAAAGACTGTCCTTTCAAGCGCTGGATGAGCCCTAGGCGTTTGTTGCAATATTGGCAAACCATCGATTACAGTTATCCGCCACCTTAACCTTCGGCAGAATGAGGCTAGGCCAGCAGGGGTAAGAGGACCTAGAGTATTCCCCGTTTGACCGCTGAGCTTAGGGCGGGCCTAGGAGAATCCAGCCATTTCGCTTCGGGTGACACGATTCTCACCATGAACGCCGCGCTATCGAACGCGATCACGGGGCGGGCTCTGGTTGCGGCACGTTAGAATGGCGTTGCGGCGATGAATCTAATCCAAGAGCATTGGCAGTTCATCGTCAGTCTAGCCTCCATCGTATTGGTTGACCTGACGTTGAGCGGCGACAACGCCGTGGTGATCGCGGCGGCCGCCAAGTCCTTGCCTGGGCCTCTGCGCAAGCGCGCGATGATTGCGGGAGCCGCTTGCGCCGTACTGGCGCTGGTTACCGCGACGTATTTCGCGGCGCGATTGCTGCACGTGAAGTTTCTGCAGATTGTTGGCGGCGCCGCCGTCCTCTGGATCGCCGTCGGACTTTTTCGCGAGGAGCCGCCGCTGGAATCCTCCGCGACGCAGCTCACCAGTTTCTGGAAGGCGATGTGGTTCATCATCGTTGCCGACGTGACCATGTCCACCGACAATATGCTGGCGATCGCGGCGCTGGCTCAGGGAAACTTCGCGCTGCTGTTATTCGGGCTCGGTGTCAGCATTCCATTGGTGATTTTTGCGAGCGGGCTGCTCGCGGCCTTGATGGACCGTTACCCGGTGATCGTTTATATTGGCGCCGCTCTGCTAGGCAGAGTGGCCGGGCAAATGATGGTGACCGACGAATTTGTGGTTCAACGGTTCGCGCCCAGCGAGTGGCTGCGCTACGCGGCGGAAGCGGCTGGAACCATCGGGGTGCTCTTGATCGGGTGGTGGCTAAAGACGCGGCACAGAAAAGCCCAAGCCTAGCGCTTCACGTGCCAATCCCGCGAGCGGATGCGAGCCCGGCTACCCGTGCGAATTCATCACGCTGGACGTGCCGCCGGCGGCGGGCACGTAGCACTTCAACGTGTAATCCATCACCATGCGATTGGCGTTGAAGCGCCAACCCAGAGTGCGGATGGTGCGCTTCATGCGCTTGATCCAGCCGCGCGGCAGACCGTCCCGGTCGCGCTGGTAGTACAACGGGATCACTTCTTCGCGCAGCGTCCGGTATAGATCGTCGCCGTCGCGCGTGTCGTGAACATTCATGTTGGAATGCGTTCTGCCGGTGCCGATCGCAAATCCATTCAGGCCGTCGTAGGCTTCCGCCCACCAGCCGTCCAGGACTGAAAGATTGAGACCGCCGTTCAAAACCACTTTCTGGCCGCTGGTGCCAGAGGCTTCCAATGGCCGCCGCGGATTGTTCAGCCATACGTCCACGCCCTGCACGAAGAGCCTCCCCACGTTGATGTCGTAGTCCTCTACGAAGACGAACTTGTCGGCGAACTGAGAATCGCGCATCAGCTGCGCGATCTGTTGCAGCACGCGCTTGCCGGGTTCGTCGCGAGGATGCGCCTTGCCGGCGAATACGAACTGCACCGGACGTTTGGGATCGTTCACCATGGATGTGAGCTTTTCGATATCCGCCAGGATCAGGTTGGCGCGCTTGTACGTAGCGAAGCGGCGCGCAAATCCGATAGTCAGCGCATCCGGGCTCAACACGCGGCTGAGCCTTTGCAAAGTCTCGGGCGATTCGCCCCGCCGCTGGGACTGCTCGACGGCGCGGCGCCGCACAAACTCGAGCAGCCGCAGCTTCAGAGCGCCGTGAGTTTCCCACAACTCGCCGTCGTCGATGTTCTCGATGCCCTCCCAGATCCGCGATTCGCCGCTGTGCTCGTGCCAGCCATGCCGAGATGGCGATCGTAGAGCCGGAACATTTGCGGAGCCAGCCATGTCGGCACGTGCACGCCGTTGGTGATATGCCCGATCGGCACCTCGTCCTCCAGCTTGCCGGGATAAAGGCCGGTCCACATGGCACGCGAGACTTCGCCATGCAGTGCGGAGACCGCGTTGGCGCGCCGCGATAGCTTGAGGCCCAGCACGGTCATGCAGAACTCTTCGAATTCGTTGCCCGGGATCTCACGGCCCAGATCCATGAGCAGCCGGTCGGAAAGGCCCAGCCGCTCGCGCACCGGACCGAGATGCTCTTCGATCAGCCCGCCGTTAAAACGGTCGTGCCCGGCCGGCACCGGCGTGTGCGTCGTGAAAACCACTTCGCGGGAGACGCGGGGAACGGCTTGATCGAAGGAAAGCCCTTCTTCCTGCATCCGGCTTGCTATGGCTTCCAGCACGGCGAATCCGCTGTGGCCTTCGTTCAGATGCAGAACGGACGGCGTGATGCCCATGGCCTTCAAAGCGCGAAATCCCCCCACGCCGAGCAGCAGCTCCTGGCGAATGCGAATGCGGCCGTCCCCGCCGTATAGCCGGGAGGTCAACTCGCGGTCTTCGGGAGCGTTGCCCTCGACATTGGAATCCAGCAGCAGCAGGTCGCACCGGCCCACTTTTACCCGCCAGACCTTGGCGCGAATGATACCGCTGCGGGTTTCGAGCGCCACCTCCACCGGCTCGCCACTTTTGCCGATGGCCGGCTCCATGGGAAGCTGATTGACGTCGGTCTGCAGGTATTGTTCCTGCTGCCAGCCATCGCGATCCAGCCGCTGGCGGAAATAGCCCTGGCTGTAAAACAGACCGATGCCAACCAGAGGAATATCCAGATCGGACGCGCTCTTGATGTGGTCGCCCGCGAGCACACCCAAGCCGCCCGAATAAATAGGCAGGGACTCGTGCAGGCCAAACTCGGCCGAGAAGTATGCCACCGGGCGCGGCCGTAGAGCGCCGGCGTGAGTTGCGCCCCAAGTGCGATCGGCCCTTAGATATTCCTGCTGCCGGCGATATGCGTAGTTGATGCGGCTGTGCAGAACCAGTTCCCCGGCGCGGTGTTCCAGCTTCGCGAGCGGAATCTCCGACAACAGCGCGATCGGATTGTGATTCAACTGGCGGAAGCGGACCGGGTCCAGATCGCGGAAGAGGCTGGTGGAATCGTTGTCCCAGCTCCACCACAAATTTCGCGCGATGGTCCACAGGCGCTCCTGCACCGGCGCGATGAAGCGGTCCAGTGTGCGCGCCTCGCTCACCACGGGCGCCACCTGCGCCGCCGCCTCCACCAGCATCTGCACTTCATCGTCGGTGAAGGCGCGGGCTTCGATGGTTTGCACCACCAGCACGCCCTGCAAAACGCCTTGATCGATGAGCGGAACGCCGCAGAACGACTGGTAGACTCCTCGCCCGCTTCGCTGAAGTACTTGAAACGCGGATGACTGATGGCGTGCTCCACGGCCACCGGCCGCACTTGTTCCGCCACCAGGCCCGCCAGCCCTTCGCTCAGCGTCATGCGCAGAGTTCCGATGCACTGGGGGCGAAGGCCAATGGTGGCAGCCATCACCAGGTTGGCGCGGTCCGGCTCCAGCAAATAGATGGAGCAAACATCGGTCTGAAAGCGCGCCGCGATCAACGCCACAACGTTCATGAGCGTTTCGGCGGGCTTGCCGCCCTCGGCTGCCAGGTGGCCGATCTCTTCCAAAGTCAGGACGTAGCTGGCAGCACGAGCGCTGCCCACTTGAGTCATAGTGCAAACTCCCTGTCGCAGGACACGAATTCAGCTATCGTCAAACGAACAGGGTTTTGACAGCACCGGCCAACCGCGCGCACTTAGGGAAAAGTCTCACGTCCCGACAGTCAAAGGGCGATTGGTATTAACCAGTCTATGCGGATCGGCGGCTGGCGGCAAATCGGCGCTCACCGTCAGAAATTCGTCGCTACTGCTAGGTCCGATCCTATAGTTACTTAACTCGATCTTTGGTCGCCTGGGCGATGGTTCGCCAGCGCATGTTGTCGGGCGTGTCGCTTCCGCCACGGTTGAGTGGCTTGACGTAATCCACCACAAACCCGGCACAGGCGCCCTTCACCGATTTCGTCGCCGGGCAAGGTTTTAGCGCGCGAAAGGCCCGAACGGGCGCGGGGTTGCGCGAAATGTGCCCGCTCAGGTCGCGCACACAATTGGTGCAGGTGGGCGGATGGCGGGTGCTTGGCAGTGGCAATTTCGGAGCCGTAACGATCTGGGCGGTCACAATGGCGCAGAACGCCAACGCCAGCGTTCCAATTCGGAACAGGGAGAGGTGTTTCGAGGGCATCTCTGATGAGTATGCACGTTGACTGCCGCGCGGACTGATCCTAGGATCGGCTACCTGGCCTTCTTGGGGGCGGGCGCCGGCTCGGTAAGAGACTCGAACTGATTGATCTTGACGACCTCACCGTTGGGGAAGGCCGCTCGAATTTCCAGAGTCCCTCCCATGGCCTTCACATAGCTCGCGAGAGTACTCAGGTACATGTCCGTCCGGCGCTCAATCTTGGACACCTCGGACTGCTTCACGCGCAGAACCTTCGCGAGGTTCTCCTGGGTAAGCTCGCGAGCGGCCCGCAGCCGCCGCAACGGCATCTCCTCCACCAGTCGCTGGAACTCGCGCTCACTGGCAGCGCGTGCGGCTGGAGACATTTTCTCGCGCAGTTCGCTAAACTTCCTAGCCATCCTGGGACCCTTTCTTTCTCGACTGTCTGCTCTGCTCTTCTTGTGTACTTAATTCCTCTAGGTGCTGGTCATACAGCCTGTCAGCTTTTGGAACATGGACCTCATACCAACGCTCGTCCCCGGCTTTGTCGCCTCCAACCAGCAAGATCGCCGCGCGTCTTGGGTTAAACGCATACAACACTCGGAACGGCTGCCCACGAACCTGGACGCGAAGCTCGCGCATGTGGGAGTGCCGCGAGCCACTTACACCCGAACTCATCGGGAACGGGAGATCGGGTCCGTATTCTTCTAACATTCGGATGGTGGCATCGATCTTGATCTGCTCGGTTTCCGACAGATCGTTCCACCACTCTTCAAACTCGTCGGTGAACTCGACCTCCCAGGCCACGTTTATATTATTCCATTGAAGCACTATTCTGTCAAGAGCATATCCTGCTCGGCCGTGAGCCTGGGAGCCATCCGAACGGTTGGACTCCGCAGTGAGTGATTGGAGGCGGGGTCAGGCGATTTCTGCTCCTGGCATACTTAAATCAACACCATGAGCGGAG
The DNA here is from genome assembly GCA_963747945.1 of Bryobacterales bacterium. Lineage (GTDB taxonomy): Bacteria > Acidobacteriota > Terriglobia > Bryobacterales > Bryobacteraceae > Palsa-89. Next base: position 55,774 of record CAVVHB010000013.1, on the reverse strand, counting down.
ATCTAGAGGCAAAATCTCATCGCTGGCGCGACAAACTCCAAGGCATTCAGGATAAACTGTGGGTTGACCCGCCCGACCCCTCTCATCTTTATCACTACTCGAATCTCGATGGCATTATGGGTATACTGTCAAATGGAAAAATCTGGTTGTCAGACATCCTGACGATGCAGGACAAGTTCGACGGAACATACTGGATCGAACTCTTCCGGGAGATCCTCAATCGAAACATCGTCCCCTCCTGGTTAAAGAAATCTTTTGAGAGCGGGAAGCTTGGATCGGGCACGGACTGGTATATGTACGTGGCCTGCTTTAGTCCTAGGTCCGAGTTGGAAAACCAGTGGAAGGACTATGCCGATAGCGGGAAGGGGTGTGCCATCGAGCTACCTTTTCATGTTGTAAAAGCAAATGCCGACGGCGGCAGGGACTACGCCTGGACTCCCATGACGTACGACCAGAGTGAGCAGATTGCAAAAGCCGAGAAAACAATCCAAGAAGCCATATCGCTGTGCGGCAACGAAAGCATGACCCCCGCGGAAGCAAAGCGCTGTTGGATGGACGCCAGTTTCAGTTTTCTCACCTGTGGTACCCGTTTTAAACATCCGCGTTATTCTGGCGAACACGAGTGGCGGCTTTCCGCAGTAGAGCAAGCCGGGACGGTGCGGAATACAGACCCGGAGTCGACACAACAATTCCGTACTTGCAGCTGGAGTTGAAAACCGGAGATGATCACCGGCGTAATCAAAGGGTCCGCCTGTACGTGCCCCGATGCCGATCTGGTTGGTCTGCTGAATAAAGGTGGGTACGGAAAGAACCTTCGTACACATGACGCGGCCGAATGTCGCCACATATAATGTTGGCTGTCCACATACCCAGATGAAAGCCAACACGTGTTTTATGAGATTTGTGTTCGCATTAGTTCTCTCATCTACGTTGCTGGCCGCCAAGAAGCCGGAACCCCAGTGGAAACTGGTAAGGTTCTTGATTCGCGTCTAGCCAAATCGTCAGTGCCTGTTGGATCAACAACCAGCACGAGTGGCACGGCGACTGTAACGGGTTCCGAGAACTCGGCTGCGGTTTCTGGTCAAACCCACCAGTAGCACGCTCGTAGATTTCGCTAACATCCGTGACGACCAACTTCTGGTTCTGAGCGATGAATTTGCGTACGTTGTGGAAGATACCCGCATCTCCGGTGGGCATGGGCTTGTCGCCATCACCTCTCATGCCATTGCCAAGCGCAAGCATGGTTGCCGCTTTATCGTGGGGGACGAAGTAAAATTTTGGCAGGAGAAGGCGGTCCTTCACGTTGTTGATGCGGACGGCAAGGAATGCAAGCTGGATATTCTTAGGCAGGAGAGGCTAAAGTAGTCGATCACAATGCGCCCATCTCGTCCCGTCCTTGCTGGGGAGAACGCTTAGGACCTGGCGCCCTTGCGATTAAGAAAGGCACGGATCTCGTCGATTCTCGAATCCTCAAATTCTCTCGCTAGTTGCTCAATATCGACGCACGGCCTCCACCATCCCGTAATCTCCATAACTTCCCTGGGGCAAAAGTGGAAGAACTCGTGGGCGATGGTCTTCAAAAGATCTTCACCACGACGGCACACATTGGCCATGACGCCTAGAGGGGATTCGCGATGGGTATAGCCGGCAAAAACCACTTGGCGTCCCGACCACCGAAAGTACTCGTACGGTTCCTTGAGCGGATCGGTCGCTACGGATTTGTGCTCGGGATAGTTATTCCATGCTTTCGTAGCTTCAACACAGTCGGCCTCGTCGAACCAGAAGAGGTTCGGTGGGCAAACCTTGAATTCCTTGCCTAAATGTGCGCAACATTCTTCCGCCAATGATTTCATGCCCGGCTCGGGATGCCGATCCAATCTTCTGAACCAGTGAAGATTAGTCTGTGGGTCGTAGTTTCTCGGCCTCTGGGGCAGGGAACTCATGCGTCTTCAGTATCTGAAAACCCATCAGTAAACACAAAGGGCTTGGCGCCGGACTTTTCGAACGACCCTCGCCCGCGTTACGGAGTTCTTTCAGCACCCAAACGCGGCGCTAGCGGACGTCGACCCGAAGGCGTCGACTCCAACTCTCATCAGGGCAATGAGCGATGTACTAAGCTGGAAGAGTATTCCTGCCGCGCCTTGTGGAGCGACCCCGCGGACCCTGTGTGCGTCCCCGAATTCTCTCGCCGGAGCCCAAAACGACGCCTGCCGCTGCGACCACTTTGGCAAAATCGTTCAGTAGCCGCAACGCTGAACTGATCCGCTACATCAACCTCAAGCTTGCCGCGCTGGGGCAGCCTACCAGCCGGAGCACGGCCGATCCCGAGTTTCTCGAAATCGCCGGGCCGTTACTTCGCAACTACCATCAGAAGGACCAGCTGTTAGGCAACCGGCTCTGCCCGGCGGATACGCGCGTGCAGTCGTTCCTCGATAGCTACCTGCGCGACGTCTCACCCAACGGCGCCGCGCGGCTGCCCGTCGCGAGCTTCGTTCTGGATCGCGAAGGCATGGCGCGCATCATGTCGCTGCCCCCGAGCGCCGACGTGTTTTCATCGCCGTGTCTCAAGTCCTATCGCGTGGCGCAGGGCGTACTGCACAATCCGAAGAGCGACAAGCGCACCACGCAAGGCCTGTTTCATATCGCCGAGGGCGGGCTTCCGGTGCCGGCCGACAAAATCGCGGTTCCCAAGCAAGCTTTCGCGGCGCTGTGGGACGCGGCGCTCCATCCGCCGGCCAGCATGATGGTGCTGCCATTTACCGCCGATCAGGACGACCTGGTGCGCTGCTTTGTGTCGCTGCTGCTGCGGCCGCTGGTTTGTCCGGCCTTTGGACAGGACGCGGAAAAAACCATGGAGATCCGCTTCGTCGTGCCGGGCAGCCTGGTCAGCAATCTCGATTTTGTCGAGAGTATTTTCGGAAATGGCGGCGATCCGTATCTTCCCGAAAACGACGCCGCGCTCGACGCATTCCACTGGACCGGCCAATCGGGCTGCGTCGTGCTGGCGCCGCACTTGGTTGGAATTAAGAAGAAGGATCTTGGCTTACCCCACATCAGTGAGGCGACCGAGCGCCAGCGTCGCGACGGGATGTGCTGGGAGCAAGAAGACGAGCCGTATAACTCTTCACCTCAAAATCCAGGTGGCTCTGCGTTCAAGATCACTTGCCGCGATCAGCGCGGCGTGATGGTCACCATCCTCGCGGACAATTACTACGGCTATTGCAAGAAAGAAGTGAAGACGCAGATCAGCTTCGCGGCCAATCTGTTCGGGTTGTGCGAAGAGGAGCACGCCGGCGGCGCCATCGCGTTTGCGACGTATGTGCTCGGCCAGGAATTTCACGCCGGCCTTGCCGTCAGCTTGAGGAAAGCGAAATACGCCGATGCCATCGGTTTGCTTGGGGATCTCGCGGAGCCTCAGCCGGAAGGGTTCGCGAAGGACCAGCGCTTCCCGGACATCTTTTACCTTCCGGAAGATTCGGTCTTCAACGTAATGGACGGTACCATTGCGTGGCGGCACGGCGATCGCGATGAACATCTGACGCTGCGCAAGGATGCCACTTATTTTCTACCCAACGGCTTTCGAATTCGCTTGGAAAAGCAAACCGGCGGAACGGCCTGGAGATTAGTGGGCGCACGGCCGCGCGGCACCATGTGTCACAAGCCGTGTACCGTGTCGGGCGGCGGCAAGTCGGAAATATCGAAGTCCATCGCCAACGCGGTTCTCAAAGGTCCGGTGTTCGTCAAAGACTACCACCGCGACATGGATCAAGTGGCCGAGATTTTCGAGCGCGATTTTTCCGCGATCTATCGGGGCCGCGTTCCGGATGCCAGGACCCGCCGGCCCATCCTGAGCCCGGAGCGAACGCTGGGATCGGTGATTCAATTGATGACGCCGTCGCCCCAATACACCGATGAGCATAACGCCTGGGTGCGCAAGCTTCCCCAAACCATCCGCCAGCTTCTGTTTACGGTGAAGCGCTACTATCAGCCGGAGTGGGGGAACAACTGGAGCGAGCACTTCACTGTCGATCGCATCAACGGCTTCCTCGGGCACGAGCTGAAGTTTGAGAATCAGCCGCTGGTGAGCAATTATCTGCGCGTGGGGTTCGATCCGGATGGCTCCTGGCGCATCTACAAACTACGGCCCGATTTTCATCCCGCCGACAAGGTCGCGGTGGAAGACGATATCACCGCTTCCGTCGTGCTGCCGCGCGACAGCCTGCACGATCTCGATCCCGAGTATCCCAATCCCAGCGTGAAGCTGGTGGCCAATTGCGAGCGCCGGTTGTTCCAACGGCCGGACGATGCCATTCGCCGCGGCTTCGATCGCCAGGCCGAAGCCGACATCGCAGGCGCGGGCAATTTCTTTTCCAACTTCGAAGCATTCGACACCGGACAAGCGCGCGCCCTGGTGGGGCATGTTGCGGAGTTCGACCGCTACACCGAGCCGATGAAGCAACGGCTGGAGAGCTTCCTCGATCAGCCGCCGGCGAATTATGCAGCGTCTTATGTTGTCTCGTCGGCGCATCCGCGCGTAGTGAACGGCGCGCCTTCCACCAATCCACGCTATTTGCAGCAGCGTCCCGATCTTGCGAATCCGCGCGATGCCTACCTGGCAGAGATGGCGGCGCGCCTGGCGCGTGAAATTCCCTCCGCGCGTCCCGTTTATCAGCCCGTGAACGCGGTGCTGGCGGGACGCAGAAGCAGCCCCGCCGATCCCAAAGGCGGCACGCCGCCCCTCGCGGTTTATGGACCCGTCCACTATCAGGAGCTGCCCGAGCTGTTCATGGATTTCGTCGCCAGCTTAACCGGCAAATCGCCCGCCACCACCGGGTTCGGAAGCGAAGGCGCGCTCACCAAGGGTCCGTTCAACGCGCTATGGCCGGTGGTGGATCTGAACAACGCGCTGGTATCGGCGATTGTAACCGGCTACGCGGGTTTTACCACCTCGGCCGGCTACGTGGGGCCCGGCTTTCGCGTGGATCATGACGTTAGCTTGCTGGTCCCCGAGATCTGGTGCCGCATGCGCGTTCACGAGCGCGATCCCGAGTTCTTGAAGGCCCACGGCTATCTGGAACAAGTCTGCGATTTTTATTTGGACGGTCGCACGGTGCTCGCCAGCCGTCTGGGCTATCGGATCACCGAGTTGTTCGTCGATCATTTTCTGGGACGCATCTTTGAAACGCCTGACGCGGTGTTCCCGGATCCCATGCTGCGGCCAGAGAAGCAGGATCTGGCGCAGTTCGCCGCCGGCGTGGACGCGATTGTCGAAACGCAGACGCGCGTGGCGCAGCAATATTTTGAAGACGGGAGCGTGAATGCCGCGTGCCCGCCGCTCAAGGCTTTGCTGCATATCATGGCGCAGGGCTCGTATGAAGGACTGGGAGTGGAGGCTCCGGAAATCCGCGGTCTGTTTACGCGCCAGGGAATGCTCGCGAGCGAGTGGTATCGCGAGCGTTTGGCAGTGAAGCAGGAGCGCGACGTGGCTCTATGGACGCGGCATGTAGCGGCGCTCGAAGCCGCGAGAGCGAACAGCGAGCAGGCCCGCTTGCAACTGGCGCGAGTAAGCGCACCGGCGTATTTGCAGGAACTGGTAGGAACCATCGGGGCCGACCCATTTAGCTTCCAGACTTAGGCTACTGGCGCACACTGCGTCACCACCAAATGAATAAAGTGCAATTTAGCGACGGCGGGGCGCGGCAGTGCGAACGGATAGAGATCCGGCTGCCCCATGGCGCGCGATAGTTCGTTCAAAACCGCGGTGAGTTCGATCCAGGAGTTCAGGAAGGCTAGAAAGCGTTTGGCGCCCGGATCGTTGGGCCGGAATAGCGCCTCACGCGCGAACGGCTCAATTTCCAATTCGAGTTTGCGGATATCCAAGCCGAAGCCGATGGCGGTATCGAGGGTATCCAGCATGTGCTGATAGTGCGCCCAGGTCTCCGCCCAATCTTCCCAGGGATGCGTGCTGGCATAAGCGCTGACGTGCGATTGGTTCCAGCCGGGCGCGGGACCTTGCTGGTAGTTGCGCTGTAGCGCCGCCGCGTAATCCTGCCCCTCGTCACCGAACAACTTGCGGAAGTCATCCAGCCATGCGGAACCGGCAATCAGCCGGTCCCAATAGTAGTGCCCCACTTCATGCCGCAGATGTCCAAGTATGGTGCGGTAGGGCTCGCGCATTTGCTGGCGGACGCGCTCGCGCACGGAGTCGTCGGCCTCTTCGATGTTGACGGTGATGATCCCGTCGTCGTGGCCCGTTAACACGCGCGGGCCCCCGGCGGGCGAACACAGAAAATCGAACGCCAGGCCACGCTCGGTGTCCTGATCCACGCGCGATTTCACCGGAAGATCGAGCGCCAGCAGGGACGAAACCACGCGGCGTTTGGCTGATTCCAAACGGCCCCACAACACTCCGTTCTCGGGCACCGATAGATCTGGGATAGTACGGTTCAGCCTGCAGGCGATACACATGAGCCGGGGATTGCCGTCGGTTTCAGCTTCCGAGACCAGCCAGTTGCAGCCAGCCGGTGAATCCAGATTTGCGCAGCGGCGATATTTTCCCTGGCCGGCGCCTTCGCTCGCCAGTTGCCAGAGCTCCGGTTCGGGACTTTGGATTAGCGGGTGCACCTGGCGCAAATGCGGCTCGTAACCGAGAGGAGTATGGCAGGCCAGGCAAACACTGTTGCGAAAAAAGACCGGCCGGCCGCAGCGGCAGAAATAGGCGCGTCCGGCAGCCACTGGCTTGCGCTTTCTTTTAGGGGCAATCTTGTCGAACAGAGACTGGATGGGGGTGCTCATTGGTTTGGGAAGAGGTGATGGGGGCGGCGCCCTTTGCCCAGCGCCCTTTGGTTAGATGCACCAAGCGGCATTTCGTAACCGTTACCAATTCACTTCAAGCTTTCCGCGCCAGGAGGGAGTGATCAATGCCGAGCCGCGACCGAAGGAAGCGGCGATTCAGTCCGCGCCCTGCGCCGACGCTTCCGGGGACACATCCACTTCCACGCTGATCACCTGCTCGCCGCCCCCCAGCGCGACGCCTTTCACCGGCGAAACGTCGGAATAATCGCGGCCCCAAGCCACCGTAAAGTGGTCGCCGCGGGGCATCACGTTGTTGGTGGGATCGAAATCCTGCCAGCCGAACACCGGGCACCAAACCGAAACCCAGGCATGCGACGCTCCGTGGCCCGTGAGGCCGCCGCCGGTGCGGAGATAGCCGCTCACGTACCTGGCCGGCAGCCTCAGCGATCGCAGGCACGCGATCATCACGTGCGCGAAATCCTGGCACACACCGCGCCGCGAAACCAGCACCTCATCCACTGGAGTCCCGATCGTGGTGGCGCGTTTATCGTAGCGGAATTCGGTGAAAATGCGGCGCGACAGATCTTCGGCGCCGCTCAACAATGGACGGCCGGCCGCGAAAGACTTGGCGGCGTATTCGGCAAACGGCGCCCCTACCTTGATGGATGGCGATTCAAAAACAAATTGTCCGGCGTCAAACGTTTCGGGGCTGTCGCGTTTTGCCGCTTCTTCGCGCACCTGCTCCCAGGGCGGCGAAAGGTCGAGCGTCGGAGGCGCGGAGGCCTCCACATCGGCGAGGCAGTGCGATGTGATAGTCAACTCGCGATGCGGCTCGGCGATGGAAAAGAAAGTAACTTCGTTGCCGAAGTAGTCTTGCCGCGAGAGCAGGGAATCGGGCGTTGGGGTGACGTCCAGACCATATTCCAGGATGTTCTGGTTCGCGCGCGGGCGTGGCTGCAGGTGCACCTCGGTATGGCACATGGAAACGGGTCCCGAGTACCAGTAGCGAGTGACGTGGGTGGCTAATAGCTTCATGGCAATATCACGAGAGCGTCATAAGCGGCGCGATTGCGGCGCGTGGCTGAAGTAGGCGCGAGTGAGTGCTTCCGACAGCAGGGTCAAGTCCGCGATCAGCTTCCCGAGCAGGTCTTCCCGAGCCTCCGCCGCCGCGCGCCCTCCGGCGCGGGCCAGCTCGCGCACGTCGATGAGCTGCACGGTATTGAGTAGCGAGATCGCCATGCGCTCCTCCACGGGACGCCGGATGGAAGTCTTGCTGCCGGGAAGTTCTCCAATGTGCTCGCGCAGCCGCGCCAGCTGAAAAGCGATGGATCGCGGATTGGCTTCGTCCACCAGCAGCAGATCCAGCACCAGGTCCACTTGCACCGACGTCAGGTAGCGCGAGCGATAAGTGATGGAGCTGTCGGCCATTTCCAAAATCGCTTCCAGCACGCCGACCCCGCCAAAGGCCTCTTTCGGCAAACCATTGCGCAGCAGCTCCACCATTTGGATGGCCCGCTCCAGCCGGCGGCCGATATCCAGGAAACGCCAGCCGTCGCCGCGCGTCATGCTTTCCATCACCAGGCCGCCGAACGCGGAAAGCGTGATGATGGCGTGGTTTAACCGGTCCTGTGCGGCGGTCACGCGAAATTCGTCAGCGGGTTGCTGCTGGGTGGAAAATTGCTGGTCCAGCTGATTCAGGATGAGCCACGCGTCCACCGAGATACGGTCGCGCAGCAGCCAGGCTACGCGGCGCACTTGATGGATGTTCGACACCAGGCCGTTGGACTCTGCCGGATCATAAACCATGGAGAGCACTTCTTGTTCCGCGGCCGCCGGTTTTTCGCCGTCGATATAACCCAGGGCGGCCAGGATCTCGATACCCGCTTTCAAACCGGAAGCGCGGGTGGCGTCTTCTTCCTGGAAGAAGCGCGAAAGAATAGCGCGCGTAATGCGGACCGTGGCTTCCACGCGTTCGGTGTATCGGCCCAGCCAGAAAAGATTGTCGGCAATGCGGCTGGAAAGATCGAAGGTGGCTCGGCTAACATCCAGCGGATGGGTGGCCGGGCGCAGCAGCGTGAACGGAGGAGCGGGACCGTCGCCCAGCACCCACGTGTCCTTGCTGCCGCCTCCGCGCTGGATGGACACCACCATGCTGTCGAGCGATGTGGAAACGCGCGTCAAACCGCCGGGCATGACGGCATAGCCGCCGCCGGACGGCACCGCATAAACGCGAACCACCATGTGTCGCGGATGGAGCGGGCCATCCTCCCATACCGGAACCGTGGAAAGCGCGACGCGCTCCTGGGCCACGTAGCGGTCCGGTTCAGCGCGCACGCGGTCGAGCAGGGCTGCGCGTTCCTGGCTGCTCAGAGCCGCGCCGAAGATGGGGTCGCCGCGCATGCCGGGGAAGGTGGGCTTGAGGACCAGCTTGTCTAAGTGACCCAGCACGTATTCGAGCGGCTCCGGCTGGCCGCACCACCAGGTGGCGACGGTGGGAATCTTCAATTCCTCGTTTAATAGGAGACGGCTCAGTCCGGGAAGGAAGGCAGCGTAGGCGGGAGACTCCGCCAGGCCGGATCCAAGCGCGTTGGCGATGGCTACGTTGCCGGAGCGGACGGCTTGCACGAGCGCGGGCACGCCCAGCATGGAATCGCCGCGCAATTCCAGTGGGTCGCAGAACTGATCATCCTGGCGGCGCACGATGACATCCACCGGAAGCAGGCCGCCGAGGGTCTTCAAGTAGACGCGATTGTCGCGCACCGTAAGATCGCCGCCTTCCACCAGCGTGAAGCCAAGATAGCGGGCCAGGAATGCGTGCTCGAAATAAGTCTCGTTGTAAGGGCCGGGCGTCAGGAGCACGATGCGCGGATTTTCGCGATTGGCCGGGACCAGACGCTGCAGCGCTTCGCGATAGGTCTGAAAAAAGTTCGCCAGGCGGCGGATGTGCGAGGCGCGGAACACGTCCGGCAGCACGCGCGTGGTGACCAAGCGATTCTCGAGCGCGTATCCGGCGCCGGAGGGAGCTTGCGTGCGATCGGCCAGCACCCACCATTGCCCGTCGGGCGACCGCGCCAGATCGGCCGCGTACATATGCAGGAACACGCCGCCCGGCGGCTCGATACCCCAGCACGGCCGCAGAAACGCAGGGTTGGGAAAGACCAGCTCGGCCGGAATCATCTTTTCGCGCAGCAAACGCTGCGGCCCGTAGAGATCGGCCAGGATCGAGTTGAACAGCGTCGCCCGCTGGATGACGGCGGCTTCGATGGTTTTCCATTCGGCTGGATCCATCATGAGCGGCACCGGATCGAGCGGCCAGGGGCGCGACGTGCTTTCCGGATCGCTATAAACGTTGTAGGTGATGCCGTTGTCGTGGATCAGCCGCTGGCCTTCGCGCCAGCGCCGCGTGAGCCCCTTGTTCCCCATCGCTGTGAGCGATTCCGACAGCGCTCCCCAGTGCGGACGCGGTTGCTTGTCCGTGCCCAGCACTTCGTCATAGACGTCCGGCGTAGCCTCATAATTCCACACGGGCGCGGCTGTGAGTTTGCCAGTCATCGACAAAAACTCAAGGATATGTTTTTAGTGTTGCACACCGCCGCCGCTCCGCGACCGACCGTACCGCGGCTCGGTAGGGAGCGGTCGCGGCTCGGTACAGAAAACGCTCCCTCACGGTCGCGGCTCATAATTGTCCGTCCGCGGCGTCGGGCGGCGGCCTCCGCAAATCGAGCGTCAGCGGGAACTCGGGATTTTCTTCCGCCAGCGGCACCCGCATCGGCCCCGCCGTGTGGCCAAACGGGAAAAACCGCGATCCGCGGCGCGCCTCCGCTTCATTCGCATTCACCGGGAACGTGTCGTGGCTGCGGCCGCCGGGATGCGAGACGTGATACGAACAGCCGCCCACCGACCGGCCGGTCCAGGTATCCACAACGTCGAACGTAAGCGGGCTGTGTACGGGGATAGTAGGATGCAGGCAGGAAGCCGGCTGCCACGCGCGATATCGCACCCCGGCCACCCATTCACCCTGCTTGCCGGTAGCATGCAGCGGCATACGGCGGCCATTGCACGAGATCACGTAGCGGCCTTCCACCAGGCCTTCCACCTTGATCTGCAATCGTTCCACCGATGAATCGACGTAGCGCGCGGTGCCACCCGGGCTGCCTTCTTCGCCCAACACATACCAGGGCTCGGTGGCCTGGCGCAATTCGATATCCACGCCGGCGTGATGCGCGTGACCGAACACCGGATAGCGAAACTCAAAGTGCGGCGCGAACCATTCGGTTTCGAACTGATAACCCGCGCGGTTCAAATCGCGCAGCACGTCGCGGAAATCCTGCGCGACAAAATGCGGCAGCATGAATTGATCGTGCAGCCGGGTTCCCCAGTGTATCGGACTCTGCATGTACGGTTCTTTCCAAAACCAGGAAATAAGCCCGCGCACCAGCAACTGCTGGGTGAGGCTCATACGCGCGTGCGGCGGCATTTCAAAACCGCGCAGTTCCAGCAGGCCCAGGCGGCCGGTCGCCGAATCCGGCGAATATAGCTTGTCGATACAAAACTCGGCGCGGTGCGTGTTGCCGGTGACGTCCACCAGAATGTGGCGCAAGATCCGATCCACCAGCCACGCGGGAACCGGGCCTTGCTCCGGACCGGGTATCTGATTGAACGCGATCTCCAGTTCGTACAGGCTATCGGCACGGGTTTCGTCCACGCGCGGAGCCTGGCTGGTTGGCCCGATGAACATGCCCGAGAAAGCGTACGAGAGCGAAGGATGATTCAGCCAATACCCGATCATGCTGCGCAGCAGGTCCGGCCGGCGCAGGAAGGCGCTGTCGGCGGGCGTGGGACCGCCCAGCACAAAATGATTGCCGCCGCCGGTGCCGGTGTGACGGCCATCCAGCATGAACTTCTCGGCGCCCAGGCGGGATTGGCGCGCGTCGTCATAAAGCGCCGTGGTGTTGGAGACCAGTTCCTGCCAGTTGGCGGCCGGGTGCACGTTCACTTCGATGACGCCCGGGTCGGGTGTTACTTTGATCTGGCGAAAACGCGGATCGTCGGGCGGAGTGTAGCCTTCAATGACGACCGGCATTTCCAGATACTTGGCGGTGTCCTCGATGGCTGTCAACAGGTCCACGTAGTCTTCGGCCGCGGTCAGTGGCGGCATGAACACATGCAATCGTCCATTGCGCGCTTCCACGCACAAGGCCGTGCGCACGATCCAGGGCGCCGATTCGCCTACTTCGGGTTTGCGATCGCGTGCCTTATCCGCATGCGCCGCCTTGGGCGACTGCAAGCGCGGGGCGTCCGCGGGAACAAATCGCGGCGGAACAGGCAGCGGCCCGCGATTCACCATGGGGTCGACAGGATAGGCGACAGGAGCTTCCGCAGCCGACACCCACGGCAGGCTGGGTAGCGGAAGGCGCAGACCGACGGGAGAATCGCCGGGCATCAGGAACAGGTGCTGGCCGCGCAACATCCATAGCCCGGTTTGCCACTCGGGGCCGCTTAAGCCGGCCACGCGCTGCACGGGAAGTACGAAGCCGGTGGGCGTGTCCAGGCCGCGCTCGAAGACTTTGCGAAGGCGCTCGCGTTCCTGCGCGTCACCCAACCGGTTGTCGACGGGATCGACATTCGACAGGCAACTGTCGCTCTTTCTGCAAATAGTAAACGGGATCTTCGAAGGCGGAGTTCACATACTCGGGATCGAGGCCCAACCGCTGTGCCAACGTCTCGGCGAAGTGGCGCGCTTCGAGCGGTCCAAAATCGGTCTGGAACCCTTCCTGCGCGAGTAACGACCGATCGTGCCACAAAGGAACGCCGTCGGCCCGCCAGTAGCAGGTGAGCGCCCAGCGCGGCAATGGCTCGCCCGGATACCATTTGCCTTGCCCGTAATGCAACAATCCTCCGGGCGCAAAACGCTTGCGGAGACGATCCAGCAGGCGCTCGGCCAGCTTGCGCTTTTCGGGCCCCAGTGCGGCGATGTTCCATTCCGCGCCATCCATGTCGTCGATGGAGACGAAGGTGGGCTCGCCGCCCATGGTGAGGCGAATGTCGGAGGAACAAATATCCTGATCAATCCGGCCTCCCAGAGCTTGAATGCGCTGCCATTGCAGGTCGGTATAAGGCAGCGTGACGCGCGGATCTTCATAGATGCGCGTCACCGACATCTCGTGCGTGAACTTTACTTCACATGGATCCACGGCGCCGGAGATGGGCGCGGCGGAGGAAGATTCCGGAGTGGCAGCGAGCGGAATGTGGCCCTCGCCGGCCAGCAGTCCTGAGGTTGGATCCAGCCCTACCCATCCCGCGCCCGGCAGATAAACTTCGGTCCAGGCGTGCAGGTCCGTGAAATCCTGCCCCGGTCCCGGCTGGCCGTCCAGAGGTTTCAGGTCGGGCTTCAACTGAATCAGGTAGCCGGAGACGAAGCGTGCCGCCAGCCCCAAATGACGCAGAATTTCCACCAGCAGCCAGGCAGTGTCGCGGCAGGAACCGTTCTGGAGCGTGAGCGTTTGTTCGCTCGATTGGACGCCCGGCTCCATGCGAATCGAATAGCCGATTTTGCGTTGCAATTGCTGGTTCACGGCGACCAAAAAGTCGTTGGTGCGCTGCGGGGACACATTGATGGTCTTCAGATACGCGGCCAACTGGGGGCCGGTGGGACGGATTTCGCGAAACGGCGCCAGTTCGCGCTCGAGCACGGGATCGTAGCAGAACGGGAATTTCTCGGCATACGGTTCCAGGAAAAAATCGAACGGATTGATCACGGTCATTTCCGCGATCAAGTCGACGTCCACCGAGAAATGGTGCACCGGCTGCGGGAAGACCACGCGCGCCAGGAAGTTACTTTGCGGGTCCTGCTGCCAATTCAGGAAATGCGGCTTGGGTTCCACCTTCAGCGAATATGCGGTGATCGGCGTGCGGCAATGCGGCGCGGGGCGCAGCCGGATGGTCTGGGGAGACAAGTTGACCAGCCGGTCGTAATGATAAATGGTCCGGTGATGCAGTGCGACGCGGATGGGCATAATGGCTCAAAGTAAGGATGGCCAACGGTGCCACAGCATCCGCGGACCAGGGGGAGACTTGTGACGATTATACCCCGGCCAGCGGAACAGAACCGCCTCGCGCTGTTGTTTCTAGTTCTTCCCCTTGGTTTACTTCTTCCAGGTCCGAATGTACGCAACAATGTCGGCCGCGGAGCTGGAGGCGCTGGCAATCGGTTTCATCTTGCCCTTGCCGTCGGTGATGACCTTCATCAGATCGTCGTCGCTCATGGCCTGAACCTCCGATGACTTCAGGTCCGGGATCTCCACTTTGAACATCTTGGCTACCGCGGGGTTGGCCATGCCATCGGTGCCGTGGCAGGATTTGCAGGATTTGTCGTAAGCGGCCTTGCCGGCTTTCGCGTCGGCGCCCTGAAGAGCGGCCGTCGCAGCGGCGAAACCGAGAATAATCATGATAGTGCGCATTGGATTCTCCTAGTGGTTTGGTGGGGGTGTTAATTCGAGAGTCTTCAGAATATCGGGCGACGCTTCGTCCATCGCCACGGGCTGATGACAGGCATTGCAATCCTGCGTGATGGTCTTGTTGTCGGGCGTCATGTGCGATGCATCGTGGCAGCGGAAACAGCCGGGAAAATCGGTGTGGCCGAGGTTATTTGGATAGGTGCCCCAAGCGACCTTCAGGTCAGGGAACACATTGTCTCGATAAATCGCGGCCAGGGTTTGGCCCGCCGTCTGAACGGCGCTACCCTGCTTCGCGGCAACGTCCGCGTAATTCTGCGAATAGAAGGCGCTCAAGGCCGCGGGGATCCGTTCCGCGCCGTCCCCGTCGTGATCGGCCTTGAGAAGCGCGACCGATTCTTTCTTGACGAAAGGCAGACCAGCGGGGATCTGGCCGTTAGCCATGGCTTGGTTTACAGCGCGCTCCGGTAATTCAAAGGCGTGCGCGGCGCGGTTGTGGCAATCGACGCATTGCATTTCAAAAGTGGGCAGAGAGCGCACGGTGTCGGCTTTCGTGCCGCTGGCCAGATAAGTTCGTGACACGCCGGTTTTTGTATTCGTGTATTCCACCCACGGAACGGTCTGGCGCTTTTTGTCAGCTGCGGCATAACGGATGCGCACGCCCGGGCCCAAATGCGCCGCGTGAATAGTCCCGATCCGCATCAGCAGTACGGTGGTGGTGCGGGTGTTCGCTGCATCGTTCGCGAAGGACGGGATCACGCGCAGGCGCGGCGACATCGGCTTTTCACGAGCGTGACACTGCTCGCAAGTTTCCGCCGATGAGACCAGCTTGTTGTCCTCCATGGCGGACTCAATCGGCCGCGGATAATTGTTGAGCACAACCGCCACCAGTTGGCTGGTGCCGTTCAGTTTGGCTTTCAGCCAGCCGCTGGCTCCCGGCGCTATGTGGCAATCGGCGCAAAGCACGGCTTGATGGGGCGGCATCGCGGCGTGCGCGGTAAACTCCGGCTTCATGACGTGGCAGGTCTGGCCGCAAAACTGAACGGTATCCATGTGCTGCACGGCGCGATAGCTGAGCTGGCTCGCGATCACGACGTTGGCGACCGTCATCACGCCGAAGAAGATGCCCACGCGGCGCCAGGCGGTGTGCCGGTCTTCGGCTTCGTTGAGGCCCTTAGCCACTTTTCTCTTTGCCAGCGCAATGCCTATTGGTATCAACACCAGCCCGGCGAAGAACACGATTGGAATCGCAATGAAGACCAGCAGCCCGATGTAAGGATTGCTGACGTGGCCGCTGATGTTCAGCGGCAGCACGAACAGCCACGAAAATCCCGCCAGCGTGACCAGCGCCGCGCCCAGCATACTGATCCAACTGCTAGTGAGTAGGACGAGAATGGGACGTTTGTTCATGGACGTGCTGGCTTACTCGAATTCAGGTAGGCGATCAGATCGGCCATCTGGTTGCCATCGAAGCGCGGCCACTCGATTCCCTTGGTCTTCATCAGATCCAGCATGCGCGGCCCGTGGCGCCACAGCGCGGAAACCATGCTGGCACCGGTAAAATCACTCCCCGGAATAGGCAAGTGAGGTGCGCCGCTCGATGCATCGTTGTGGCAGACCGTGCACTCTTTTTTCGCAAAGATCCGGCTGCCCGCGCTCGGACGTCCGGCGTCTTCGAAGAATTTCGCCGCCCAAAAGGAACTCACCAGTTCGCGCATCTGGCCCGGATCTAGTTTCACTGCCGGAGCACCGGCCTTTGCCATCACGGGCACGTGGTTCCACATCTCGGCCGCGATTTCAGTGAGCGTCTGGCCTTGCACTGCGGCAGCCAAAACTCCGACACTGTGATGGCACTGGGCGCAACCGGCCGATTGAAAGACCGCGTCTCCCGCGCCTGTACCTTCGATGCTGAATACGCCTGTCTGCCCGCGCGTGCCCGGCAGATTGCTGGGTTGGTTGCGGAGATACACCAGTATGTCGGTGAGCTGCTGCGCGCTGAGTTGCGGAAGAGCGATGCCCTTGGACGCGGTAGCGGCCAGCATTTCCGAGCGATGGTTCCACATGGCGTCCAGCAGCGCGATTGGATCTGTCAGGGCCTGCCACTGATTGACTGGCAGGCTGTGGCACCCGGCGCAACCGAGGCTCTCGAAGTCTCGCTTGCCGCGCCCCGCGTCGCCAGGTTTTTCAAAGAAGCGCGCGGCGTAGAAGAAAGCCATCAGGTCCTGAGCGGCCTGCTGGTCCAGTTCGCCGGCGACGATCTGCCGGTCGCGCATAGCGGCCCACATGCCGGGCGCGTGATTCCACATGGTGGCAGCAAGAGACGCCGGAGTGAATCCACGATCCACCATGCGCCCCAGATCGGGCCCTGTCGTTCCTCCCTTTCCGTTCACGCTGTGGCACTGAACGCAGGAGAGCGTTTCAAATAGGCGCGCGCCCCGCGCCGAATCGGCCGTGAAGCCGGCTGCCTGAGCCGCGAGCGCGGAGAGAAAGAGCACAAACAGTGTCCGGTTCATGGAGTAAACCTCACTCCCGTGGTCACCAGGTGCGTCCGGAATCCTTCATACAAAAGAAACGCTTCGCCGTATCCGTAATAGCGCCACTCAGAAAACCAGCTCATGTGTTTACCAAGCGGCAGCCACAACTTGGCCTGGGGCTGATAGTAGCTGGTGGGGGCACTTCCCGACGAGATAAAGAACGAGCCGCCGGCCGCCAGCTTGGGAGTAAACCGCTTGCCATGCGGCCAAGTGAGATCGATCAGAGCCGTGCCGGTGTGTGCGTTGTCGCGATAGCGCGATACTTGCTGCGAGAGCGTGCCAGGATCGAGATAATCGATATTCGAACGAAGATCGGAGCGCGAATAAGTCCCCTGGATGTCAAAAATCTTGCTGCTCTTGGGCGCCCAATAGAGCGACAGCGACTCCTGGCTCGACGAGTAATCGTAATTGGTCCCGGCCAGCGGATTCTGATTGTTCAGCAGTGTGAAATCGGCCGAGACGCTGAGCGACGGTAGCGGCTGATAGTGCACTTGCGCGCGCACCTTTTGATAATTGTAAAGGCTGGTGCGGAAGTAAACCCCGCTTGACGACGCGCCCTCCACTTCCCCTGTGATCGAGATCTTTTGTGAAGGCCGGAAAGTGGCCGAGCCCACTCCGATATTCTGCCGGAGCTGCTCTTCGGCCGAGCTGGCAAGCCCGGCAGGCGGCAGGAAGGCGTAAGAGGCATCGCCCCAAACATAACGGTAGCCGCCCCGCAATGTGAGCTTTTGCGTCGCTTGGTAAAAGACGTCCACTGCCTCCTGGCTGTAATTGGACGCGAGTGTAGTAGCCAACACCGAAGCCAGCAGTAAGGATTGCGTGGACTCCGCCGACCCGGCGTCATGCAGCCGGTCAGTGAGCCACGATTCGACGATCCGCAGCCGCTTCGTCGGACGGATCTCGGCGCCCAGGCTGCCCGAAGTGTGCGGTTGCTCGGCGGCCGCGTTGGTCAAATTCTGTTCGCTCGAGTAAAACAGGATCTGGCTTTGCAGATAAAGATTGCCCGCGTCGGTCTGCTGGTATTGCACGTTGGTCGCGGGCTGACTGTAGAGGAACTGGCCGTAGATATCCAGCCAGCTGGTAGGATTGGCCGTCAGCAAGGCTTTGCTGTAGGCGCTGGATCCGCCAATTCCGTAGGTGGCTAGCAGACTGGTCAAATCCAGGGTCTGGCCGAAGATCGGACCCGAGAAATTGCCATAGTTCGTTGAACCGGGATTCTGATACAGGCTCTGATCGCTCTTGAAAGCCGTGCCACCCTCTTCCAGCGTCACGTGAAAGTGCGGCTTTTCGAAGCGCACGCCGCCGCGGTACAGGTCGGTAGAATCGCGCAGCGTATTGGGAACCGGATAGTTGTTTCCGTCGGAGACAAAAACGGTGGCGCCGGTACCGGAGCTGGAATCGTGATCCCATCCGAAGTAAGGTGTCCACCAGTGGCCGGGACGAATGTCGAGAGAAAGCGCGGCTATTTTACGCCTGGTGTCGAACGATTGTTCATCCAAAACTACGCCGCTACTGAGCAAGGGATCGGCGTACGACGGCAGAAAATTGTAATAGGCGAAATCGCGATAGTCGGCGTTGAAATCATAGACGCCTGACTTCTTGGCCTCCAAATGCACCGCTGACGACGGCTCATCGCCCCAGGTATCGGCACGCACTTGAATCGTATCGAAGAAGCGATGCTTGGGATCGGCCAGCGTAAAATCGGTACCCAGCAGCTTGGGGCCCGAGCCTAGATTGATGATGCTGCGATAGGTGTCGAAGCTCCCCCCGACGCCGGTGTCCCAGCGGTAGCCAAGGTCGATCCAACCGGTGAGCAATGGTTCGGTGGAAGGCACGGGCGAGGGGGCATCACTGGTTGTCGCAGGGGTGGTGGCCGATGTCGCGGGCGGCGTAGGTGTCTTGGCCGGTGCAGGTGTCGCAGTCAGGTGTCGCAGCCGGTGCAGTCGCAGCCAGCAATGGGTGGCCGTGCCGAGAAAACGCAAACATTGCCAGGAACGCCTTCATTTGAGGAGATTCCGATCCACGTAGCTGCCATGAATCTTCTGATGGCACACGGTACAGTTTTGAAATACCGGCGATCGCAAATCGTGAAACGACGGCGGAACCACCCCCATCACCTTCACCGGCGACGAAGGCAGGTTGGCGTGGCACTCCAGACACACGAAGCGAACGTCGGCCCGCGTCAGCATCCTCGCATTCGCCGAACCGTGCGGCTCATGACACGCCACGCAGCCTTGAAATCGCAGCGGAGCATGTTCGAACGTGAACGGCCCCCGTTTGTCGCCATGGCACTTGATGCATCCCGGATCATTGGCCGCGAAGCTCTGGAGCATCACCGGCCGGATGCTGCCATGCGGATTGTGGCAGTCCACGCAGCTCATGTTGCCTTCGGGAAGCTTGTGGTGGAAGGGCCGCTGGAATTGCGCCCACTCGTTGGCGTGGCAGCTTGCGCACAGCGTGTTCGTTGCCTCCGCCTTGCGAACCACCAGCGGCTGGCTTTCGTGCATCTTGTGACAGGCCGTGCACGAAATCTGGTTGTGGGCGTGGCTGCTTTCCAGCCGGCCGATCTGCGTGGGCTGATTCAGATGGCAGGTGAGGCAGATTTTATCGGCGGCCGCAGCCGGCAGGTTTGCCGGGTTTTGGATGTTGTCGGCCGACGGCCCCTCGGTATGCTTTTGACCCGGACCATGGCAGGCCTCGCACTCCCGGCCCACCCATCCCTTCTTTGCATCCACAGCCAGCGCATGATGCGGGTTCTTGGCAAGCCCGTTATAGATGTCCTCGTGACACACCTTGCATGTGTCCGAGCCCGCGTAGCCCGCCGGGAGCGTTTGCGCCGCCGCCCACGGACGTGCAGCCACTAAGAAGAAACCGAGCAACACTGCGTGCCATTGCTTCATCGTGGTTGTGAAGCGCTATTGGGTGTGTACGGCGTCAACGGCGAACTGCGCGCCCGCGGCATGGCAGACCGTGCAGCTTTCTCCCAACGAATCGGTATTGGCCAGGAAGTGCGCCGCTTCGGGCTTGGAAACATGACACCCGCTACAAGCCGAAGAGACGGGTGACACGGGATTGATCCAGCCCTGCGGATCGGTCACCTGGTTCAGGTTGCTCATCAGCGGCAGGTCGTTTTGCTCTGTACTGTTGACGTGGCACAGCGAGCAGTTCTGCAGATAGGTGGCCTCTCCGGTGGGGCTCATGGCCGGGAACAGTGTGCCGGAGAAATCATTGTGGCTGCCGCCAAAGCCCACTACGACGTAAGGGTGCTTGGGGCCCTCGCCGTCGGCCGCGGCATTCACGCCATCGTGAATGCGGTGCACCAGCAGATTGAAATTGATGCCCTGGGGCGGAAGCGCTTTGTCGGACGCGACCACGGCGTTGGGCCGCTGGCTGGCATCCGTATTCGACGGATTGTGGCACAGCACGCAATACTCGGTGTTGTTGCGCAAATTGCCGTGGAGTGAAAGCGACACGTGGCAGTTGTTGCAATTGCTGAGCGCGACCACGGTGCGGCGGGGTGCCACCGCCGAGCCGTCCACAGAGAAGTTCACCACCGGATTGCTGGCCCCCGCCTGGACCACCGTCTGGGTGGTGGTTCCCGCCAACAATTGCGACACCGTGACACTCATGCGAGCCTCGCCGCCGATAGTGTAGGTTCCGGTGGCGCCCGAGGGAATGGAATGGGTGAAAGTGTAGGTGCAAGCGCCGCTCGAACTGCAGCTCGCTTTCAAGGCGCTTTCCGTGACGTATCCGGGAGTGCTGACGTCGCTTCCAAAACTGGTGTAGCCGTAGTCGGTGGTGGGGCCGGCCATGGTGAATTGCAGCGTGGAGGCCTTCGACAAGACGATATTGTCGCCCTTGTCATCTTTGAGAGTGAAGTTAACGGTAGGCGTTTGGCCGGCCGAGGTGTTGGTGACGCTGGTAATGGAAAGGTTGATGCCGGGCAGCAGTGTATCCGGGTTCTCCGGATAAGTGGCCTTGGTATCGGTGGCCACCACGTGTGCACCCATAATGGATGCATCGAAGGGCAATTCACCCTGTGGAATATGGCAGTTCATGCACAAGGTGTCGTCCTGTTGGATTCCGCCGGGGTGATTGGCGCCGGTCGCGAAATTGATATCGTCGTGGCAGGCCCCGCAGGCTGCCCGGCTGGGTTTCAGAAGGAACGCTTTGGCTTGCGCGGCCTTCGTGGTCTGGCTGTGGCAAACTTCGCAGCGCTGCGGAGTAGCGGGATCGATCACCGTGGAAAAGTCGCTCACCGAATTCATGTAGCCGATAACTTGGTACGGGACGCCAGGCGTAGTCGCCGTGCCAATCACGCTCGGCAACTGCGACCCCATGTGGATCTTGTGGAAGAACACCTTCGCATCGAGTGAATTGCCCGTTACCGGATCGGCGTTCTGCGGCTGGTGGCACAGGACGCACATCTGGATGCCATGGGCATAACCGCCGTGGAAAGCCAGCTGGTCGTGACAGGTGTTACAACTTTCGGTGCGGATGACATCGCGTGTCACGGTCACCGCCGAGCCGTTGGGAACAAAATTGTATGTGGTGCCGGCGTAGCTGGTACCCAGGTTGAAGGACGTCAGATCGCGGTTCCCATCCACTGCGACGGTTGTGGTGACGGTAGGATCGAATCCCGCCGGGGCTTGAGCCTTAAACGTATATTTATATTGCCCCGACCCGAGGGACTTGACCGTTCCTCCGCCCAATTCGAAAAACGGGCGGGTAATCGTGCCCAGGACGGCGCCGGTCGCCTGCTCGGTAGTGTAGGCCACATATTGTTCCTGACCCTTCGGGATGTAGGCGGCAACATAACCCAGCGACACCACGCCCGGCGTATTCACGCCCGCGGCATCCAGCGGCAGCCCCAAAGGGTCGGTGAGCGTGTATGTCACGCTGATGACGCCGCTGCTGCTGATGCTGGCCGAGTTGATGGTGATCGCCAAACCGGGCCGAACAAAATCAACCAGTGCCGGATCCGCGTAGAATGCCTTCTCCCGTGGACCGTACTGATGCTTCTTGGTCTGGGCCGTCAGGCAGAGTGCAACGAGTGCGACAAACGCCACGATCCGCGATACCAGATAGAGCCGTTTCATGAGAATCCTTGTCGGTTCGTATTCCACCGAATCTTGTTCCGCGGTCTTGAGAATTTTCTCAAGTTCCTTTTCTCGAATCGGTTCAGGCGCACGTTACTCGCCAAAGGGGCGCCCTTTATCTACATGGAGTTATCTAGGCCCGTGGGGGAAGCCACCTACCCGTTGGGGCATATCCCCCGTTACGACGACGGTAATAGATTATGGGGGATTCGCCGCAGATCAGTCTGTTCAATATTGCTCAACCAATCCCACCGGACTGACGCCCAACACCTTATTACCTTTCTGAGTGAGTGAGATCACTCACGCGACGGCACCGATCAGCGGAATTCAACGCTCGCAAACGGATGCCGCTAGGATTCTTATCGCACTGGCGTGGCAGACCGCGTGCATATCCCTAAGGTGAAAGGCGGTACCCATGCGGGCTTTTCAGAAAATCCTGTTTCCCATTGATATGTCGGATAGTTGCACGGCGACGGCTTCGTTCGTGGAAGCGATGGCGAGAAGATATCAGGCGGAAGTTACGCTTCTGCACGTACTCGAGATGCCCTCCGCCATTGTCCCGGATTGGTATGGCGGCGCCGTGCCGGCGATTGATACCGGCGCGATCTGGCAGGCGGAAACCGAGACTGCCCAATCGTATCTGACCGACAAGTTCCAAGGCCTCAACGTTCATCGCGTGGTGATCCAGGGCGACGCTGCCCAGACCATTGACGACTACGCACAGGAGAAAGGCATGGATCTGATCATGATGCCTACTCATGGTTACGGCCTCTTCCGCACGCTGCTGCTGGGATCGGTGACGGCCAAAGTGCTGCACGATACGCCCCGTCCGGTGTGGACCGGCGTGCATATGGAAGACGCGCCTGCCGTATCTTCCGAATTCGCAACCATTATGTGCGCGGTGGATCGCACCGAAGACAGCGTGGCCACAATGCGATTCGCCGGCCGGTTGGCCCAGGACAATCATGCCAAACTTTTTCTGGTGCATGCCGTCCCCGGCGCGGAAATCGCACCGGATAAGTATTTCGATAGGGATCTTCGTCAATACCTGGAGCAGGAAGCGAGGAAGACTGTCGCCCAGTTACAGGAAGCCGCGGGCGTGACCGCGCAGCTTTGCCTGGGAGCGGGCGAGGTGTCGCACGTGGTGCGGGACTCGGCGCTAGGGCATAGTGCCGACCTGGTGGTGATTGGGCGCGGACTGGCAACGCGCACGCTGGGACGCCTGCGCAGCAGCGTCTATTCCATTATTCGGGACGCGCCTTGCCCGGTGATCAGCGTTTAGGTTCAAGCTTGTAGCGTCTCTGAGCGAGGTGGCCCATGTTACCGTTCCACAAGATTCTGTTTCCGGTCGATTATTCAGCGCCCTGCCAGGCCGTGATTCCCTACGTTAAGGAAATGGCCTGCCACTTCTCGGCGGAGTTAACGGTGTGCCATGCCTACGCGCCGATGGCCGCCATCGAGCAGGACCAACTGCTGGTCACCGATCCCGAGCTCGAAGCCAAAGCGCGCGCTCTGCAACAGGACCGGCTGCGGCAGTTTGCATGCCAGGCCTTCCCCGGCCAGACGATCGAGACCATGGTTGAATTGGGAGAGCCGGGCGTGGTGATCGACAGGCTTGCGCAGCAGCAGCGCGCAGATTTAGTGATGTTGGCCACCCGTGGCCACGGCCCCGTACGCCGATTCCTGCTAGGATCCATCACCGCCAAAGTGCTTCACGACGTCAGTGCCGCGGTGTGGACCGGCGCTGGAGCCGTTTTATCGGATCATCCCGCGCAACTTCCCTATCGATCCATAGTGTGTGCTTTGGACGACAGTCAGGAAGCCGAAGGTGTTTTGCGTGCCGCTTCCTCCATCGCTTCCGCGTATCGCGCGCAGCTATGGATCGTACACGTGGTGCCGACGCCGCCCGCCTATCCGGATATCGACCTGGAGGAACACACCCGGCAACTCAACGAAGCTTCGCAGAGCCGGCTGCGGGAGCTCAAGGCCAAGCTGGGCGTGGATGCGCCCCATAGCGTCATCGACGCGCTGCTGAGCGATGGTATCCACCATGAGGTGATGCGGAGGAAGGCCGATCTGCTGGTCACTGGCCGCGGCCACTCCATTGGAACCTTCAGCCGCTTATGGTCGCATCTTTATCCCATCATTCGTGACTCCCCATGTCCCGTACTGAGCATCTGACAAGGGTGCTTTTGCGTCGCATGACGCACAAAATAGGGGCTTGTTGACGCACCAGGTGAAATAGCGGACACATCCATTGGCTTTGCATGGGCCATCGGCATGCTGAACTGGTTAGTGCTGGGAGGTGTTCCGCTTGGCAACGTGTGACACCGTGTTATCGAGTGCCACCAGTAGCGGTCTCGCTCCCAGCAATCATCAGACGATCATCGGATTCTCGGCCCACTGGTTCTTATATCGACCTAAGACCCCGCCGCCAATATTGCCCTCCGTGGCCTAGTGGGCCGTCTCGCGGGATTACCGAGCAACCGAATCTGGACTTTCTCCTTGGTACAAAATCTGTAAAAAAGCCGAAGGAGCCTCATTTTTCCGCAGCCTGGTAAGCATGCGGACTCGCTCTACCGGTGGTCCATCCGTATCCTCAGCAGGTCCACGAATGACATCATCCCCTGGGCCAGCCGCACCTTCGTCCCTTCCACGTTGGCCCAGCGCACCGGAACTTCCACCGCGCGCAGGCCCAGCTTTTTCGCGATCAGCAAGTCCTCCACGTCGAAACTGAACCCGTCCTGCTTCTGCTGCGAAAAAATTCGCCGCGCCGCGTCGGCACGATACAACTTGAATCCGCATTGCGTGTCCCGGAAGTTGAGCCCGGTAACCGCGCGCATCACCAGGTTGAATGCCCGCCCCGACAGTTCGCGCAGCGCCGGCTGATGCACTTCCACCAGGGCTCTGTCCACCGCTCGCGACCCGATAGCGATTGCCGCGCCTTGCTCGCGCGCCGCCCTGCATAGCTTTTCGATTTCCGCAATGGGCGTCGACAAATCCGCGTCCGTATACAGAATCCACTCGCCCTTCGCCTCCAGCATTCCATTCCGCACGGCGTACCCTTTGCCGCGATTGCCGGGGTTACGCGCCAGCCGCACGCAGGCGTTCTTCCGGGCGAACTCCTCCACTATCCGAACCGTGCCATCGCGCGACCCGTCGTCCACCACGACCACTTCGTGGAACGAAAAATTGCCGAGCGCAAGCCAGTCCAGCACCTGCTGGAGCGTCCGCGGCAACCGGCGTTCTTCGTTGTAAGCAGGGATGACGATGGAGAGCGAGTCCAACGGTCAATTATACTTGTGGCACGGGCGCTCTTTTTTGCGACGCGTCATTTCCGGGGCCACGGCATCCCTGGCGCCACGGCACCAAAATTTTGAGGAGCGAATATTGTCTGTCGAAGACGACTTGTACGAGCAACGCATTGGGCGTATCGCCGAAATTGAGGCCCTCGGCTTCCAGCCCTACGGCCACCGCTTCGATTTCACGCATACCATTCCGCAAGTGCTGGCGGAATACGGCGAAAAGACCCCCGAGCACTTAGTAAACCCGCGCGTCGAAGTCCGCGTCGCCGGGCGCATTATGACCGTCCGCCGCATGGGCAAGGCCGGCTTCGCGCATCTGATGCAGAATGGCGAGCAGCTGCAAGTTTATGTGCGCAAGGACGCGGTCAGCGAAAAGGAATTCGCGCTCTACCAGCTCCTGGATCTGGGCGACCTGATCGGCGTGGAAGGCTACCTGTTCCGCACCCGGACCAATGAACTCAGCATTCACGTCGAGCACTTGTATTTTCTGGCGAAAACGCTCCTTTCGATGCCCGAGAAGTGGCACGGTCTGGAAGATGTTGAAACGCGCTATCGCCAGCGATATCTGGATCTGATCGTGAACCCTGAAGTGCGCAAAGTCTTCGTCACGCGCGCCAAGATTGTCGCGTCGCTGCGCCGCCAGCTGGAATCGCGCGGCTTCCTGGAAGTGGAGACGCCGATGCTCCAGTCCATCTACGGCGGCGCCGCTGCCCGGCCGTTCACCACCCATCACAATACGCTCGACATCGATCTTTACCTGCGCATCGCGCCGGAGCTGTATCTGAAACGCCTGGTGGTGGGCGGCTTGGAGCGAGTTTTCGAAATCAATCGAAATTTCCGTAACGAAGGCATCTCCACGCAGCACAATCCCGAGTTCACGATGCTCGAGTTCTATCAGGCCTACACCGATTACCACGGCATGATGGATCTTTCCGCGGATCTGCTGCGGCAGGCCGCGATTGACGCCACAGGCGGCACCGAAGTGGAGTATCGGGGCACGCGGCTCGACTTCGGCAATATCCGCCGTTTGTCGATGCGCGAGGCGGTGGGCGACCCCAGCTTGAAAGGCCACGCGCTGGTGGAAGCCTTCGAGCGTGAAGTGGAGCCCAAGCTTATTCAGCCAACCATGGTCTACGACTATCCGGTTGAAATTTCGCCGCTCTCCAAGAACAAGCCGGACGATCCGGAATTTGTGGAGCGCTTCGAAATCTTCGCCGCGGG
Source organism: Bryobacterales bacterium (assembly GCA_963747945.1). GTDB lineage: Bacteria > Acidobacteriota > Terriglobia > Bryobacterales > Bryobacteraceae > Palsa-89. The sequence continues at coordinate 29,366 of CAVVHB010000013.1, read as the reverse complement.
CATGGAAATCGGGAACGCTTTTACCGAGCTGAACGATCCGCGCGAGCAGCGCCGCCGCTTCGAGGCCCAGCTTGCCCTGCGCGAAAAAGGCGACACGGAGGCGCATCAGATGGACGAAGATTATGTCCGCGCGCTCTCTTACGGCCTGCCACCCACCGGCGGCGAGGGCATCGGGATCGACCGTCTTACCATGATTCTCACCAATTCGCGCTCCATTCGCGATGTCATTTTGTTTCCGCTTCTTCGGCCTTTGTCGACAGAGCCGCCCAGTGATGAACAATCGCGCTTTCGAGTCCTTCATCGCCATCCGCTACCTGCGCGCCAAACGTAAGCAGGCGGTCATTTCCATCATCACCGTTATCTCCATCGCGGGGGTGGCGGCCGGCGTGATGGCGCTCGTGATCGGCATCGCCATCAATAACGGGTTTCGCGACACGCTGCAGCGCAGTTTGCTCGGGGCTACCGCACACGTGATGATTCTGGATAAAGGGGGAGAAGGAATCTCCAACTGGCGCGAACTGGATCCGAAGTTTCGCCGGCTTCCGCACGTGATCAGCGTAGCGCCCAATCTCTACGGCCCGGTGTTGCTTGCTGGACCGCTCGGTGGTAGCGAGGCCGGATACGCGGAGGTAAAGGGCATCCCCATCGACAATCCGCCCGACATGCTGAAACATTTGAAGCAAGGTTCGTTTCAAACGCTGAAGGACACCAGCGGATTTCCGGGTATTATCCTGGGTTCACAGGTGGCGCAAAAGACCGGCATGCTGCTGGGCAGCGTGGTGAACGTAATCAGCCCCCAGGGAATCGAGCTGACCCCGTTTGGCCCGAAGATGCCACAGCCAACCCGCTTTCGGGTGGTCGGGATTTTCGAATCCGGCTTCGGCGATCTGGATTCGTTCTTTGCGTTCACCTCTCTCGGCTCGGCCCAGCAACTCTTGAGCGTGGGTGACGTGGTCAATTCCATCGAGCTGCGCCTCGACGATATTTACAAAGCTCCGGAAGTTGCAAAGATGGCTGAAAAGGTCGCTGGTCCGAAACTGGTGGCGAACACTTGGATGGAACAGTATCACCAGATTCTGAACGCCCTGAGCACGGAGCGCATCGTGACCATCGTCACCATTGGACTAATCGGAGTGGTGGCGGCGCTGAATATCCTGATCACGCTGATCATGATGGTGATGGAGAAGAACCGCGATATCGCGGTCCTGATGTCCATGGGCGCCAAGCGCCAGCAGATCCGGCGAATCTTCATGCTGCAAGGCGTGCTGATCGGAGCGGTAGGAACCGCCCTTGGCCTGACGCTCGGCTACTCCCTGTCGATTCTCGCCGATCACTACCGCTGGCTGCGCTTGAGCGAAGACGTGTACTCCATCAGCTACGTCCCATTCAACCCGCGCTGGGAGGATGCCATCTGGATCGCCGCTGCCGCGATCTTTGTCAGCTTGATCGCGACACTGTATCCGGCCAAAGCCGCCACATCCATCGCTCCGGTGGAAGCTCTGCGGTACGTGAGTACGCAGACAGATGGCGCCGTCGGCGGCCCCCCTGGTCCGCCGTCGATTGTATCCTGTGTCGCCTGCCGTCTTGCGTAGCTTTCGGAAGCTTTCTTGCTCAGCACCACCGTGTCTTCGGGCTCATTATCGTTCTGAGTGTTCTTATGGGTCTGCGAGCTCTGTTGTTGTTCCTGCGTTTGATACGCCTGTGCAGCTTGCGAACTGCTGGATATGCCGCTGATCATGGTGTTCTCCTGACGCCTTGCTTATCGGTCGCTGGGGGAAAAGTATGAGCGGCCAGCAAAGCCACTTCGGCAGGCGTGAGCTCGCGGTACTGGCCGATGGGCAGGTCGCCGATTCGCAAGCCGCCGATTTCGGTGCGCACCAGCTTCAATACTTTGCTTCCCGACCGCTTCGATCATGCGACGCACCTGCCGGTTGCGGCCTTCGTTGATTGTCATTTCGATGAACGAATATTTCGCGGAATCGCGCACGCGCTTTACCCGAGCGGGCTGGGTGGGGCCATCGCTGAGCGCAACGCCGGCGCGCAATTGCTGTAGCTGATCGTCGGTGAGCAATGTAGACGCCTTCACCAGGTACGTTTTACTCACTTTGTAATCGGGATTGGTGATCCGCTCGGCAAAGCGCGTGTCGCTGGTTAATAACAGCAGTCCGCTGGTGTCCTGATCCAGCCGGCCCACTGGAACCACCCAGCGGCCCTGGTCGTTTACCACCGCTTGGATGAGATCGTAAACCGTGGGGCGCCCCTCGGGATCCTTGAAGGTGGTGATGTAACCAGTGGGCTTATAGAGCAGCAAATAGAGTTTCTCGCGAGCCTGGACGGGTTTCTCGTCCAGAGTGACTTTGTCGCGAACCAGATCCACCCAGTGATCGGGAGTCTGGATCAGCTTTCCATTCACTTTGACGCGGCCGGCGCCAATCCACTTGCGCGCGTCGGTGCGCGACCCCAAACCCGCCTTGGAGAGCACCCGCTCGAGCGTCTTTAACGGGTGCTTACCGGGAGGCGGCTTCTTCACGCCAATACACTAGCATGCGGCGGCTGGTCCCCTCTGCTGGTGTAGGCTGAAGGTGCGGCCACTTGCTGGATGCGGAAAGTCACTCTGGTCCGAGGCGCGCGGCAATTGCTGACATTGCGCGGCCCGAGTGGTCCCCGGCGCGGGGCCGATCTCCGAAATTTGGGAATCATTCAAGACGGCGCGGTACTGATCGCCGACCGCGCGATCGTCGAAGTGGGCCCCAGCCGGCGCTTGGAAAATCTCGCGGTGGCGCGCGATGCGGAAGAGATCGACGCCAGCGGCTGCGTGGTGCTGCCGGGCTTCGTCGATAGCCATATCCATGTGGTGAGGAGAGCGACTCAGGAGTTATCGCCTCGCGCGCTGAAGACGCTGGCCCTGCGGGTGCTTGAAGAAGCGGTGCGGTGCGGGACAACGGCGATCGAAACGAAATCGGGCCTGGGTATTACCGAGGCGATGGAACTGAAGATTCTGCGCGTGCAGGCGGCTCTCGCGGAGCTCCCGCTGACTCTGGTCTCGACGTTTCTCGACGGGCGGTATCGCTGATGGGGGTCGCGAGGCGGGATTTGGCGAGCGGCTGTTGCCGATGGTGCGGCGGCGTAAGCTGGCTGAGTTCGCGGAAATGGGGTGCGAAGCGGAAGCCTGGCGTTTTCTGACGCTGGCGCGGGAGCTGGGTCTGGGGTGTGAAAGTAGGCGGGGGCGCCATCGCGATCGCGGCCCAGATTGGAGCCACCACCGTGGACGACGTGGTGGAAGCAAATGAGCGCGATGCTATGTTACTGGCGCAATCGCACACCATCGCCACGCTGTCACCCGGCGTAGCGTTTCCCATGGACGCTGAGCGCTATGCCCCGGCACGGATGTTGATCGATAGTGGCGCGGCGGTGGCTCTGGCCAGCGGCTTTCATCCCCCCAACATGCAAATGACCATCGCGGTGGCGTGCAATGCGATGCACATGACGCCGGCGGAGGCCATCGCCGCCTCAACCATCAATGGCGCTCACGCCATCCGGCGGGCCGGAAGCATCGGGTCCATCGAAGCCGGAAGAGCGCGGACCTGACCATTCTCGGCGTGCCGGACTACCGGGAGTTGCCGTATCATTTTGGAGAGAACCTGGTGAACCTGGTGATGATCCGTGGGGCGGTGCTGGTAGAAAGGTCCGAGGTGAAGTGGCCGGTCCGCTGAATGCCTCATTGATCGAGTGCGTCGCCAATTTTTCCGAGGGGCGGGATGCGGCCACGGTGCGCGCGATTGAAGATGCCATCGCGTCTTCGGCCGGCGTGCTGGTGCTGCGCGCGGAAAGGGACACCGATCACAACCGGAGCGTAATCACGTTCGCGGGACCGCCGGATGCGGTGTCTGAAGGCGCGCTGCGCGGGATCGCGGTAGCGGTGGAACGCATCGATCTGCGCCGGCATGAGGGTGTCCATCCGAGGATGGGGGCGGCGGACGTGGTGCCGTTCGTTCCGCTGGAAGGCGCGACGCTCGCCGATTGCGTGGCTATCGCGCGGCGCACGGGCCAAGAGGTTTGGAAGCGGCTGGGAGTGCCAGTGTACTTTTATGAGGCTGCGGCCACCAGTCCCGATCGCAGGCTGCTCGAGAATGTCCGGCGCGGTGGCTTCGAGAATCCGAAGATTGCTCCCGACTTGGGGGGCCCCGCGCTGCATCCCTCGGCGGGGGCTTGCATCATTGGCGCGCGCAAGATCCTGATCGCGTTCAATATCAATCTCGAGACCGATGACCTATCGGTGGCGCGGGATATCGCGCGAAAGATTCGAGCGTCGTCGGGCGGAATGCCCTTCGTGAAGGCGCTGGGGCTGCCGTTGGCCGCTCGCGGGCTGGCGCAGGTGTCCATGAATCTCACCGACTTCGAGCAAACGCCGCTGCATGAGGTTTTCGATGCGGTGTGGCGTGAGGCAGCCGCGCGAGGCGTCGAAATCGCGGGGAGCGAGATTATCGGTCTGGTGCCGAAGAAGGCGCTCGAAGACGCGGCGGCGCATTATTTGAAGTGCGAGAACTTCGAAAGCGGCCTGGTGCTGGAGAATCGGCTGGCGCTTGCGCGGAACGAGATAGGCAAAGCGCGGTCCAAAACATAGCTGGCCACGGATAAACACAGATGAACACAGATTGAAACAATGAACTTGGGTTTGTCTTATCCGCGTTCATCCGTGTTTATCTGTGGCGAAATTGCCTTTTCGCGATGTTCTTTGGCTTCGCGGGGTGAAGCGTCTTCGCGAAGAAGTCTTCCGTGGCGAGCGTTAGAATAGGCTTAGTGCTGGTTTCTATCAACCCCCAACCACAACGCCCTCCCTGGCTGCGCGCGCCCGCGCCTTCCGGCGACAATTATCACGAACTGAAGCGCCTGGTGCGGGAGCTGAATCTGCACACCGTATGCGAGAGCGCGGCCTGTCCCAATGTGGGCGAATGCTGGAACCAGCGTACGGCGACGTTCATGATCCTGGGCAATGTCTGCACGCGGCGCTGCGGATTTTGCGCGGTGCAGAAGGGTCCGCCGATGACGGTGGATTATGACGAGCCTCGGCGCGTGGCGGAGGCGGTAGCCACGCTGGGTTTGAAGTACGCGGTGGTGACCAGCGTGAACCGGGATGATCGCAAAGACGGCGGGGCGGAATTGTTCGCGCTCACCATCCAGGCCATTCGCGACGCGCATCCCGGGCTGCAAAGTGGAAGTACTGGTACCGGATTTTCAAGGGTCGCATGCGGCCATGGATCTTGTGATGAACGCGCATCCGGATGTTCTGAATCACAACACGGAAACAGTGCCTCGTCTGTACCGGCAAGTGCGACTGGGCGCGCGGTATGAACGATCGCTGGACATGCTGGCGTACGCCAAACAGACTCGGCCGTCGGTGCCCACCAAGTCGGGATTGATGCTGGGTTTGGGGGAGACCGTCGACGAAGTCCGGCAGGTGATGCGGGATCTGCGGGCGCATCACGTGGATATTTTGACGCTGGGGCAATACCTGCGACCCTCGCTGAAACATTTGCCGATTATTCGCTACATTCCTCTGGAAGAGTTCGCCGATTTGAAGCGTTTCGGATACGAGCTGGGTTTTTCGCATGTGGAGTCGGGTCCGCTGGTGAGAAGTTCCTATCACGCGAGCGAAGCGGTATAACCGGTTCCGCTCCCAAAGCGAAATAGAACCGAATTTAGTGCATCTAACGGTCGGGGGAATGGATCAAGGCGTCGACAGGGGCGCTGGTGCGCTAAACCGATGCGGGGGGCTCAACAGCTCGTAGCGCCGGATGCATTAGTGCTCATACCACTGGTGTTCGCACACGGTGGGAACCTGCCCGCGCTGAACGTCCTGGACGATCCGGCGTTCGATCATTTCTATAATCTCGAATACGACCAGGCACTCGCTGGATTTGTGGCCGACGCTCGGGGCGGACTGCCAGCAATTTGAGGACGCAATTCAGTGCGCGATGGAATTGGCGCAGTCGCGCCTGGAGGACAAGCCGAACGACCCGGGACCGTTATACGCGCTGGGCGTCCGCTACCGGCTGCGCGGCAACTACGACTTCGCTGTTCGGAAGGCGTACCTGGATGCGCTCCACGATATCGGACGCGCCCGGAAGTTTCATAATCGCGTGACACGAATCGACCCGGCCATGGTGGACGCGCAGTTGACGCAGGGCGTCTACCACTATGTGGTCCGCGATTTACCGCCGCGAGCACCGTTCCACGGATGCGATCGGCGTTCTGAAGCCCCTCATGGCACTGGTACCGCGCACTATCTGTTGCGCCTGGAACTCGCGGAGATGTACGGTGACCTGGCGGATCGGGGAGCCGCGCTGGATGCTCTGGACCAGGTGGAGCAGCTGCGGCGCGTACACGCGCCCGGGTACGGAACGCTGCGTGCGGACTTGCTGCGTCAAGTGCGCGAGCGTATCCTGATAAATATCTACCAAAACAGCACAATCGCGGGAGGTTAAGGCCGACGTCCAACGTTGCGCCTGGGCGCGGGACGAGCTCTCGATCAGTTACCACGACACCGAGTGGGGCGTGCCGCTGCACGACGATCGTGGATTGTTTGAGCTGCTGATCTTAGAAGGCGCGCAGGCCGGCTTGAGTTGGATCACGATTCTCAAGAAGCGTCCCGCTTATCGCAAGGCGTTCGACAGGTTCGATCCGCGCAAAGTGGCCCGCTATGACGAGGCCAAGGTCGCCGCTTTGCTCGCCAACGATGGAATCGTTCGCAATCGCCTCAAGATCCGAGCGGCGATCGAAAACGCCAAGGCCTTTCTGGTCGTTCAAAAGGAATTCGGCAGCTTCCATCGGTACGTTTGGCAGTTCGTCGGTGGGCAGCCGCTCGACAATCGCCTAAAGCGGCCCGATCAGTTACCGAGCCGTACGGAGCAATCCGATACGCTGAGCAAGGATCTGGCAAAGCGCGGCTTCAAATTCGTCGGCTCCACCATCTGCTACGCCTTCATGCAGGCCACCGGCATGGTGAACGACCACCTGGTCAGTTGTTACCGTTACAAGGAATTGGCGAAGTAAATTTCTCACCGGCGCTGCGGCCTGACGTTAAACTTGGGTCTTGGAGAGCTTGCTGTCCCGAAAACTAGGGCGCTGGATTCTGGCGGCTGTCGTTGTTGTGCTGATGGGAGCGGGGGCCGCCGCCGTTCTGCTGACGCTGAACTGGCCCTTCACCGAGACAGCGATCGCTAAGACCTTGCAAGATCGCTTCGCGAGGGACGTCAGAATCGGGAAGTTCCGCGTCACTTATTTTCCGCCGGGGTGTGTGGCGGAAGGTGTCGACTTCCTGCCTCGTCATCGCAAAGATCTTCCGCCGCTCATCACCGTTCAAACTCTGACCATTCGCGCCAGCTACAGCGGCCTCTTGAGAATTCACAAGTTGATCAATCACGTTCAAGTGGCTGGATTGCATGTACGCATTCCGCCCAAGAATCCAAACAACGCGCACCAGGTTTTTCCGCTCACCAATAGTACTTCCGGCAAGACTCTGACAATTGGCGAAATCGCTACCGACGACGCTGTCTTGGAATTTATGTCGAAGGACCGTGGAGGCGAGCCGTTCATCCTCAAAATCAATCAACTGAAACTCGATGGCGTCGGCGAGGGCGTTCCCATTACGTTCCATGCACTGTTCAAGAATACGGTGCCGCCCGGGGAGGTCCGCTCAGACGGGCGCTTTGGTCCGTGGAACGACAATGATCCGCCCAGCAGTCCACTCTCGGGTTCGTATTCCTACGAGCATGCGAATCTCGGAGTGTTCAAAGGCATCGCGGGGACTTTATCCTCGCATGGAAAATTCAGCGGCAACCTGGGGCATATCGACGCCGAAGGGGATGCCGACGTTCCCGATTTCAAGGTCTCCAGTAGCAGCCATATTTTGGGCGTCGCGGCCAACTTTAATGCCGTCGTTGACGGTACCAACGGAGACACCTATCTCACCCGCGTGGAATCGCATTTCGGGAGCACCACCGTGAATTCACAGGGCGATGTAAAGGGCGCTCCGGGCCAGTCTGGAAAAACGGTGAGGGTTAGCATGGGCGTCAGCCAAGGCCGCATTGAGGATGTGCTTCGCCTGTTCACGAAGCCGGCGAATCCGGCGGAGACCGGCGACATTCGACTACAGATGAAACTGGAGTTGCCTGCGGGGCCGCAGGCATTCTTGAGACGCCTTCGCTTGGACGGGGAATTCGGAATCGGCAGTGGGCGCTTCACTAGCCCGACGATGCAGGTGCCGCTCAGCCGTCTCGCCCAGAGTGCGCGTGGTGAGACCAAGGATCAAGAGGAACTGGATCCGTCGACTGTGCTTTCGAATCTGAAGGGACGTGTTGCGGCGACCGGCGGGATTGCGACGCTTTCCAATATCTCGTTTACCGAGCCTGGAACACTTGCGGAAATCGAGGGAACCTACAATCTGATGGACCAGAGCCTGAATTTGCGGGGTGTGCTGCGCACCAGCGGAAAGTTGGACGACACGCAGTCAGGCTTCAAATCCGTTGTATTGAAGGCGCTTGGTCCGTTAATGAAGAAGAAATCGATCACCGTGGTGCCGTTTGTGATCAAAGGCACGGCCAGCAAACCTTCTTTCGCGTTAGATCTCACCCGGTTAGTTCGTCAATAGGGGCTGAGTGGCGGCGCGGAGATCAGTCGAAAACAGACCAGGTGCCCAGCGCGCGCGATGATCTGGTTCGGGAGCCGGAATTTCACCTGCGCACGAAATGTATTGACGTCCATGATGAAGACTCGCGTCTTGGGCCTGTCGAGTGCCGCAGGCAGTTGGCTAGCGTCCCAGACTTCCGAAAAATAGCGATTCCCGTACCACAGCATTTCGTTCATCTCATCCCAGCGCTGCGCGCCGTCGTCATAAAAAGTGATCCGCTCTCCGGGAGCCGTGGCCCCGGTGGATGCCAGAGCGATGGGCCGGGTGTCGATGGCGTGCAGGTTGACTGGCGGACGAATCGCGATGAACAGCACCAAAGCGCCGAGCGCCGGTGTCAACACGCGCAAGCCGTTTCGGATATAGCGCTCCGGTAACATCCACAGGAGGCCGATGGCGGAAAGGATCGCGAAGGCCGGATAGGCGGGCAGCATGTAGCGCAAAACGCGGCTTTTCGTGATCGCGCAGAGCACATACACGACGGCGACCCAGAGGACCAGGATCCGCAATTTGCGATCCTTCCCGCGAATGACAATGACTATCCCGGCGACCATCGCCGGAAGCCACGGCCAGTAGGATTTCGCGATCATCCAGAGATATTCGAACGCGCCGGTATAGCGGCGCCAGGCAGGAGAAAGCGCTCCTGTCACCTCCTGATTCATGTAGAGAGAATGGCTGACGAAGAACGCTTCGCCGTATCTATAAATCCACTGCGCGTACCAGGCGGCGGGTGGCAGAAAGGCGATCAATGCCGCGCCAATCAGATAACCAAGCGGGCGCCGGCGGCGAGTGGCGATCATGTCACGATTGGCGATCATATCGGCGGCGAAGAGCAGCGGAATGCTGAATCCGGCCAGCGCGCGAGTGAGCTGCGCCAGGGCGGCAAACGCACCGGCGGCCAGGAACCAGCGCGGGTCGTCTTCGCCGAGCACCCAGGCGCACACCGCGGCGAGAAAGAAAAAGGTGAACGGAACGTCGGTCATCGCGCGCGCGGCATATTTCACAAAATAAATGCTGGTGGCCATGACGAACATGGCCAGTACGCCGATGAAGGCGTCGCCGGTAATGCGGCGCCCGAGCCATGCCACCAGAAGAATCACGCCGAGCCCGCAAAGGGCGGACGGAAGTTTGGCCAGCGGATCGGAAAGCCCGAAAGGGATAAAGAGAGCCGCCTGCATCCAGGAGAACAAGGGCGGATGCTCGAGCGCCGGACCTCCGTTGCTCTCGATCTCAAACCAATGGCCCGATAAAACCACGTGTTTTGCAACTAATGCATAGCGTGCGTCGTCATACCCAGCGAGATCGCCCGCGCGGATCGGCGCCAGAAGCAGGATGGCGGAGAGCGCTGCGAGGATCCAAAAGAAGCGACGAGCCGTAGCTACCGGGTCCAGCGCTCGTAAACTTTGGACGTCGAACAACCGATCATTATTGCATGTATAATTACGACGAGCTCTGTATGCTCTAGCCTCAATGTGCGAGGGAATTTGTGACGCTAAACTACGTTCGTTGCGCGTTGTGTTTTTTGTTCTGTACGACAATGTTCTCCGCGGCGATTTCATGCGCCGCCACCGTTGGGGCTGGTCAGCCGCCAACTCTCATATCAACCCCAATAACCGCCGTCCTGCTGCCGGATGGACGATATTCCAAGGTGGCCATAGGCGAAATGGTTCGCGAAGCGGCCCGCATCGTGAAACATACCGGCGTTTCCCTGCACCTGCAGGTCGGTTCGCCTGCCCAACCGGTCAGCGGCCTCCTGGTGGTGGTGAAACTGGTGGGACGTTGCGACATGGACGGGTCGCCGGTTTGGCCTAGGCCTGGCCCGCTGGGCTGGTCGCATAAGGTGAACGGTACAGTTCTTCCGTTCAGCGATCTGGCTTGCGATAACATTCGTGGCGCGGTGCAATCCGCAATGGCCGAAGGAAATCACCTCCGAGCAAACATTCTGCTGGGCCGAGCGATGGGCCGGGTGCTGGCGCACGAGCTCTATCACATTGTCGCGGATACCTCTGAGCATGGCCGGGACGGCGTCGCGCAAGCGACCTTGTCGCCGCGGCAACTGACCTCCGGCCTGTTGGAATTGGAGCCCCCGGAAGTTGCGGCAGTGCAGTACGGGCTCAGCCAGTTGGGCATCAACCAGTTGGGTGTCGACCACGTGGGTGTCAATCAGGTGGGTGTCGATCACGTGGGTGTCAATCAGGTGGGTGTCAATCAGGCGCGCTGACAGGCCCCGGCCGGATTGAACCAGCCCGATCGAACGCCGCCCCGGTACGCTGCACGTGTACCATGGGATTTATTCCGCCGTGCCCGAGCTCCCGGATATCGTGGTCTATATCGAAGCTTTGGAGAAGCGTATTCTCGGGCAGGTGCTCGAAAACGTGCGGCTGGTGAGTCCGTTCCTGCTGCGCACTGTCGATCCTCCTCTGGCGAGCGCGGTGGGCAAGCGCGTTCGCGAATTGCGCAGGGTAGGGAAGCGCATCGCGATTGGGCTGGAGGATGGAAGCCCGGGTGCTGAACTATGGCTGGTGTTGCATCTCATGATCGCGGGACGCCTGCACTGGCAAAAGCGCGGCGCCAAAGTCTCCCGGCCGCGCGGTCTGGCGGCGTTCGATTTTTCAAACGGCACGCTGGTCTGGACCGAGGCTGGATCGCAAAAGCGAGCATCGCTGCATGTGGTGCGGGGCGAAGCGGGGCTGAGCGCTCTGGATCCAGGCGGGCTAGAAGTGCTCGACACCGATCTCGACCGTTTCGCGGACGTTCTTACGTCGTCCAACCACACGCTCAAGCGCGCGCTTACCGATCCCCGGATGTTCAGCGGCATTGGCAACGCTTATTCCGATGAGATCCTTTTCGACGCCCGGCTCTCTCCCTTGGCGTTGACGCAAAAGCTGGCGCCCGATCAGATCGAGCGTCTGTTTGTGGCCGTGCGGACCACCCTCACGCGTTGGATAGAAGAGCTGCGCGCCGAAACAGGCGACGGCTTTCCCGAAAAAGTGACGGCGTTCCGCCCGAATATGGCCGTGCATGGCCGCTACAAGGAACCTTGCGTACGCTGCGACGCGAAGATCCAGCGCATCCGTTATGCGGCCAATGAGACGAACTACTGCCCGCATTGCCAGACGAATGGCAAGCTGCTGGCCGATCGGGCCCTATCGCGTCTGTTGCGCGAGGATTGGCCGCGGACTCCCGAAGAACTCGAATTACTGACTAAGAAATCGTGAAACCGCTACTTGTGGTGCTCTCCGCCGCCGTGCCCCTGAGGGGCGTGAGCCGCTGCGTGAGCCGGTGCTGCGTGTGCAGCCGGGTGACCTCCGCCTCCCGCAGGATGTCCCCCTCCGCCCGCATGGCTTGCTTCGGCGTGTGCGGCCGGCCGCGCGGCCTGCGCACGGGCAGCGGCGGCTGGTGAATGCGCTAGAGGACGGCTGGAAAACGCGTTAGATGGCCGCGCTGCCGGTCCCGCGTGGTTGGGCTCCGCGTGGCCAACGCCTCCGGCTGGCCGTGCGAATCCCTCACGGGCCGCGCCTGCATGGAAGTTGGCGGGAACCCCGCGTCCGGCGTGCTCGTAAACGCCGCGGTTGTAGCCACCGAAGTGGCCATGATTGTATACCGTGGCGCTGCGCGAATAATATGCGGCGTGGTTATAGAACACCGGGCCGCCGCGCCAGTTGGGCGCCCAACTGTGGAAACCCCAACCATAGTGTGCGAACAGGCCAATGGAAATGCCGACAGCGGCGAATCCCAGTCCCAGCCCAATTGCAAGTCCCACGGGCCGGGGTCCGACGTAAAAGCCGGCATAGGGCGAAACCCAGCCGGGGCCGTAGATCCGCCACGGGTCGTAGTAAGGCACGTACACCAGGTTGGGATTTACGGGAGCAATCAGGATTTGGCCGCCATCGTAATACACGCGCTGTTGCGGCGTGGATCGCAAATAGCCGGCCTGCTGCGCCTGTACCCGCGCGGCCTGGACGGCGTTCATCACGTCGCCTGGCTGGTTATAGTAGGCGTTGCCCAGCGCGGACGTCCAGTTTTGGTTGCGTGCCATGTTATCCAGCACGCCTGGGAACGCGGTGAGCGCTTTGACGCTGGGGTCCCAAGGCATGGTGTTGGCTATATCGGCTCGCTGTTGGGGCGGCATTCCCGCGGTTTGGTGCGACCAGTTATCGGCATCGCCGATTTGCTGGGGGTAAGTGGAAGCGGTCAGGATTTGCGCCACCAGCGGGTCCGGATACAAGGCGATCGGCGCCACCAATTGATCCAGCCCCGGGGCATCCAGCGGAGCATAACCGGCCTGCGCATTGAGATTTCCGGATGCGAAGGGAATGATTAAAACCGACAACGTCAACGCGATCCACTGCCGCGCGATTTGATAACCTGAAACTGCCCGGACTTGCTTCATGGCTGTTCCTTTCGTGTACTCTCAGTCGCTATTCACTCTTCGGTCGTTCACATCGATGGACGCTCCCTGGCTCCAACGGGTTCATCTTAGAGTACTGAATGCTCATTAAAAACATTAACCCAAAAGACACTCACGGGGCTCGGTGGTAGGTGCCCTACTACGAAAAGGAACTGGCGCAAATCGTCGCGGAGCTGAACCGCGCTACCCCAGTACCTCGCGACGCGCGGGAGCCGGCGCCGCCGGAAAACCTCGGAAACCTGGAATCGCTGGATCAACTGCTGACCTATGCCGTCCGGCAGACGGCCTCCGATTTGTTGCTTATTGCCGGTGCACCGGTCACACTCCGCATCGGCGGAGAGCTCTCGAAACCCGGCGGTCCACCTTTGGAAGCCGAGGACACCCGCAGTCTGCTGTTGCCTGTGCTGACCCCCGCACAGACTCAGGAACTGCAGCGCAACCGGTCGGTTGACCTGTGCTTCCATCGGGAGGGCATTGGCCGCTTCCGGGCCAATATCCATTTTCAGCGCGGGACACTGGCCGGCAGTCTCCGGCTGTTGCCCGAACGGGTCCCGACGCTGGAATCGCTCAACCTGCCGCCGCTGCTGCGCCGGCTGTCGGAAGCGCGACAAGGATTAGTGCTGCTTACGGGACCTACCGGGTGCGGGAAAAGCTCCACGCTGGCCGCGCTGCTGGATTTAGTCAACACACATCGTCACGACCATGTGGTCACCATCGAGGATCCGGTCGAGTTTCTGCACCCCAACCGGGAGTCCATCATCGAGCAGATCGAAGTGGGCCGGGATGCACCCGATTTCGCAGGTTCCCTGCGGAGCATTCTGCGGCAGAATCCGGATGTGATTTTAGTCGGCGAAATGCGCGATCCGGAAACCATCGCCACCGTTTTGACGGCGGCGGAAACGGGCCACCTGGTGCTCTCGACGCTGCACACCAACGACACGTCGCAGGCCGTTTCGCGGATCCTGGATTCGTTCCCAACGGCCAATCAAGCGCAGATCCGGCAGCAGTTTTCATTGGCGCTGCTGGCGGTAGTGGCGCAACAACTGGTGCCGGCCCAATCCATTCAGGCCGGCGACAAAGCCACCCGTTACCCGGCGGTCGAAATTCTGATGGGGAGCAGCGGCGTCCGCAGCTTGATCCGTAAAGGCGAGGATCATCAGCTCTACAGTGCGATTTCCACGGGACGCGGCGAGGGAATGATCACCATGGAACAATCCCTCGCCGAGATGGTGCGGAATGGACGCATCAGCCGTGACACGGCAGTGGCGCGCTGTTTCCGCCCCGAGGAGTTGCGCCGCTACCTGAAGGAGTGAGCAATCGTCGCCGGATTAGCGGGACGCGTGCTCTCGAGGATAACGCTCGAGTTCAGCCACCAGAACAGCCCCGGCAGGGGGAGGCGGCACATCGCCATAAAGGACGGCATGTTCGCTCACCTCATGACCGTACATTTTTCGATCCTCGCTACCGTCTTTCTTCACCACGGTCCCATCGAGCGAAACCCCCGCGAAGACGCCATGCGCGCGCGACCACGACAGAATCTCAGCGTGGAGCGACGCGTCCGTGTCGGCCGAAGATGTCCGGCCCACTGGTCCGCCGGCTACCGAGGCGTCCGCGCCAACGGTGAATTTATCGCTGGCCAGCTTCTCCATTCCTTTGCGATCCATCACCAGCATGACGACATCGGTAGACTCAACTCCAATTTGGGCGCCGAAACTTCCGCCGCCCAAAGTGATTGCCGCGGGGCCTGTCCATCCGCCCTCGTGACGGCAAACCGCGTAGCCCTTCCCGTAATCGGCGCCGAACACAAAGCCGGCTTTCTTCAGACCGGGAACAATGATCACGCATTGCGCTTTCTCGATCAAATCGCGCGGGATGCCCTTGTCGGGGGCGCCCATCATTTCATGAAAAACACTGGCCGCGGAACGCAGCCGGTGATCGGGAGTTTCCTCTTGAGCCCACAGGCCAGTCGCCAGGACTGCGGCGCCTGCGGCAACGATTGTTAGCGTTTTTATCATACCTTCACCACCTCGCCCCTTAGATGCTGGGGAGCCCAAAAACGTGTCTAACGCACCGCCAGCTAAAATTCCCGAAGCACATTGGGATCTTTCCGCGTCCTACAGAAACATGCGAAATGTTCGGTCTGGCCCCGTGGCTATTTTGCTAGGGGGCGGCGCACTTTGGCTTGGTGTGGCTGGAGTTTCCGTTCTTTACGGCCAAGCGAAGCCCGAGGCTGATGTCCTCCTGTTCACCGACGGCGAGCGGCTGGCCGGTCACTTTGTTAAATCAACCGGCTCTACGCTGACCTTCAAGAGCGACGCCCTGGGTGACATTACCGTGGATTGGAGCAAGGTGAAAGAATTGCAAAGCTCCGCGAAAGTGGCCGTCATTCCCAAGGGCGTACGATTCCGCAGACCGGCGGATGCGTCCGACATTCCGCAGGGAACGCTTGGGGTGCAAGATCAACAGGTGCACTTAGCCGAACCACCCCGGTCGATTCCCGTGGCGGACACCGGATCGATTATCGACCAGGCGGGTTTCCAAAAGGCGCTATCGCACCAGCCCGGATTCTTCGAAGCTTGGAAGGGCACCGTGACCATCGGCGCCGCGGTGGTGAATGCGACCCAAGACAGCGAGTCGTTCACTGGAGGGGTGAACCTGGTGCGCGCCATGGCGAGTCATCCCGCGGCACCCTTCTCCAGATGGCCCCCGGAAGCATATCGCATCGCGGATAGCACCTTATTTTGGAAGTCCGATTCGCCTCGCGATGCGAAGCGCGCATACAGTGAAGAGGAAAGGACCGGAACCGGAAATCCCGCTGTCACCATTCACAGTGGTACCCCATCAACGAAAATAAGGTTGCGGCTGAGCGCTGCGTCGCGTACTTCGAGGGCGAATGCGTACTCGGGCGAGCTGTACCATGCACGAGCCTGTTCCAAGTTTGGAAACTCAACGATCACAATCAAGTTGGGATTCCACGACCCTTCGAGCACCTGCACTTCCCCCAAGCGTGCGAGATATCGGCCCCCGTACGTATGAATGGCTTCGGCCGCGCGGGTTCGATAGGTCTCAAAAGCCGTGCGATCACGAACCGTTTTGTCTGAAATCAAATATGCAGCCATGTCTCAAAACGTCGGCTTACTGGGCTGACTTGCCACCGTCTACGAGATACGACGCACCTGTTATAAACGAAGCTTTGTCGGATGCGAGAAACATAATGGTATTGGCGATCTCCTCCGGTGTTCCTACGCGGTTGAGTGGCACGGTCGCCGCCAGACCCGCCTTTCTTTCCGCAGTGCCGGCGAAGCGATTCAGCATGCCGGTCTTGATTGGACCTGGGGCGACCATGTTAACTCGTACCCGGCTGCGGCCGCTTCGAGCGCGGCCGACTTTGTGAGTCCTTCGACTGCATGCTTGCTCGCTGCGTATACGGACGCGCCGCCAGCGCCAGTATGACCGTAGGTAGACGACACATTGATGATCGTCCCGCTTCGCTGGGCAAGCATTACGCGCAGCTCATGCTTCATGCTGAGCAGCGTGCCCAGGACGTTTGTGTCGAAGGTCGCGGCATAGGATTCTGGCGTTTGCTCCGTGAGGGGGCCAGGTTTGCCTTCCGTTCCTGCGCAATTCACAGCAACATCCAGCCGGCCAAAGCGCGCGAGCGCCCGATCCACCAGATCACGAACATCGTCTTCGCTGCGGACGTCGGAGCGCACAAAAATAGCGTCCGTTCCGAGCCCCGCCAGCTCTGCAATCAAGTCTTGTCCTTCTTTGTCCCGGCGACCGGACACAACAACCTCTGCTCCGCCTTGCGCGAAGGCGATGGAGGTAGCGCGACCGATGCCCGTTAAGGCGCCGGTGATCAAGACAACTTGCTTAGGCCTTAGGCACTGGACACCTTCTTTCATCGAAAAACTGCGGTTACGCATTCATTCCGCCATCGACAGTAAGATTCGCCCCAGTGATGTAGCTGGATTCCGGACCGGCGACGAAAGCCACCATCGCCGCGACCTCATCAACGCGCCCATAGCGGTCGAGCGCTGTGGCTGCCTTCTGCGGTACCGCCCAATCGCCAGAGGCCGGATTCAAATCCGTATCGATCGGCCCCGGCTGGACGTTGTTTACCGTAATGCCTCGGCTCCCGACCTCTCTCGACAGTGCCTGGGTAAACATCTTGACGGCTCCCTTCGTGGCGGAATAGGGGACAAGCCACGGCGACGCGGCGCGTTCGCCAACCGCCGAACCAATCATGATAATGCGACCGCCGGTCTTCATGTGCTTCAGCGCCTCGTGGGTGGCGGCAAATACACCCCGGATGTTAATGTCGATTACGCGATCCATCTCCTCCAGCGTCGTGTCCTCGAACGCTTTCGGAATGGCCGTGCCGGCATTGTTCACGAGCACATCAAGCCTGCCAAAGGTTGCCACGGTTTTGTCGACCGCAGCTTTGACGGCTTTGGCATCAGTGGCGTCCGCCTGAATCGCGATCGCCCTTCCGCCGTTACTTTCAATCGCCTTGGCCACGGTGGATGCGGCGTTGGCGTCCTTCGCGTAGGTAATGGCCACGTTCGCTCCGTCCGCGGCCAGGCGTTTCGCGATTGCTGCCCCAATGCCCCGCGAACCGCCGGTGACGAGGGCTACTTTGCCGTTTAACTTAGACATCGGATCTCCTTGGCTTTTCTGTTCTCGGATCTCTCAGCCGCCTGTTTTGACGCGGCGTTGCCCTAAGCAGATTCGGCACTTCGGGGAATGCCAGCCATTCCCAACAGGAATGCTGGACCGTTTCGCTCAAGGCGCGGCACCGTGGAGCGTGCATCGTGACCCTATAGAATGGGTTTCATAGGGACAGTGTGCAGTGAATAAGCTCGATGCAATGCAGATTTTCGTCCGGGTAGCGGAAAAAGGGAGCTTCTCGGCTGTTGCAAAGGAACGTGGAATCGGTCAACCTGCGGTGAGCAAACAGATCTCCGCTCTTGAGGATGAGCTCGGAACCGAGCTGATTCACCGCAATTCCCGTTCGGTGTCACTGACTGAAGCAGGCCGGGACTTTTACGAGTCGGCTTCGCGCATTCTCGACGACGTTGAAAACGCGACCTCACGAATCGGCCGGGGCCAGACTGCGCCAAAAGGGCTCATCCGGCTCACCGTTCCACCCACGTTTGCCCGGCTCCATATGGTGTCCAAGCTCCCCGCATTCTTTGCCGCATATCCCGACATGGCGGTTGAGATGGCTGCGTCCGAAAGCCCGACAACGATCATTCGAAGACGGCTTCGATCTGGCTATCCATTCGGGTGATCTCCCGGATTCCAGCCTGGTCGCCGAAAATTTGCCCAGACGATGATCATCCTGGTCGCCACTCCTCAGTACGTCATGCGATACGGCATGCCGCAATCACCGGAAGATCTGCGCCGCTTTCCAGCGGTCGTTTTTATCGAGCATGGCTCCCCGCAGCCATGGAGTATCGGGTCCGGACAAGTGCCAAAGCGCGTTATCCCAACGGGAGTCTTTAGGACCAGCGATATCGAACAGATGAGGATGGGTGTCCTTGAACATCTCGGGATTGCACAGGGGCCGGCATGGCTGTTCGCCGCGGAACTACGGGAAGGCACAGTTCTTCGTCTGTTGACACCATTTGAGCGAACCGTACCAATCGTGGCCGTTCGGCCGGCAAGCCGCCGGATTTCCGCGAAAGTTCGCATCTTCATCGAGCACCTGGAGAAGACTTTTGCGCTCTGTACTCAGTTCAATCCGCGGCCCAGCTAAGACTGCTAAGTTGCTTCGCAGTTTTCACGCCGCCTCCTTCTCGACAATCGCCGTGCTCTGGAAGTGGACCAGACGGATTGCGCCGCCCTCCTGGCCGTAGACGGCAACAAGTCGAACATGGGCTTGCAGATTCCTTCCCGTTGCGCGATGATACCGTTTTGCTCGCTGCCGTCAGGATTGCAACTGATCCCACAACTCGGACGACCGCGTCTTCGAGTTCAATCGAGTGGATCCTCAATCCCTGTTCTCGCAGGTCCTTCAGAACCTGTTGTTTGTGCAACACGGAGCCGTCAGGCCGAACCAGCATGTACATCTCCGAGTAGATACCCTCCAATGCGTCGTAGTCCTGTTGTATCAGTGCCCGATTGAAGCCTTCCGAGTGAAGCTGAAGTACTTGTTCGGTTGTCATTTTTCTCCCTTTTACTGCAATAAACCGTTCATACTTCGCTAAGGCCTTCCCATGACGTGCAGGTGTGCGTAGGGAGAACCAGCCCACATGATGTACGAGCCGGTATCGCGATGGGTCACCGGTAGTCCGGTGGCCTTAGGATCGAATGGCCACATGATCATCCAATGCGGCGGAACGGTGATTGGCGGACTGGTCTTGTCGTAGGGATTGGAATCGCTGCGCTGCGTCGCTCCAGCCAACATGTAGGTGATTCCGGGAACTGTGTTCGTTGGCTTCGGTTTATGAGCCTTGAAATCCGCCGACCATTGCATGGACGCGGCATCCATGCACATCGCCGGATCGCCGATGACTTTCGGATTCCCCGGCATGCACGTGAAGCCGTTGTTCCCCTCGCGCAGCACGACCATTTTCCCGTTCGAATCGGTGTCGACAATGCGTGCCGACTTGACGATGTCCGCTGGACCGGCCGACATGGCACGGGCGATCCGTGCCTGAACTGACTCGGTATCATCAGCGAAAGAAGAAGCGAGCAGTACACCGAAAAAGCAGATCATTAGTTTCATGGTTCAATATCTCCTGGCCTATTTGCCTTAAGCTTCTCACTTCGCAGCGACAACAGCGCGCTCCGGATCGAAATTGAGGTAGATGCCCTCTCGATCTGAAAGTCCAGCCTTGACCTGCCGAGTCATTTCATCAGCGAGCACCTCATCGCGGCCGGCTTCGACTGCACTCAGCGCTTGTCGAACTACGAATATAGGCTTGACCTTTGGAAGAGTGAGATCGCTGGCCATATCCGTGTCCACCGGACCGGCATGCACACCAACCACCTGCGTGCCTTGTTCGCGCAAAGCGGTCCGTAGCCAATTCGTCAACGCCCACGCCGCTGCCTTGGAAGCACTGTACGTCCCGGCTGAGGGCACAGCAACCCAACTCAGGATAGAAAGTAGATTGACGATTGCGCCGCCACCGTTCTTCGCCAGCACGGGAGCAAAGGCGCGACTCAGGAGGAGCGGTCCATAGTAGTTGGTCTCCATTTCCGACCGGGCAGCCCCGACGGAATCGGGCGCGAGGAAACCAGTCCAGAGCGCAATGCCGGCATTATTGATGAGCAGGTTGACGTCGGTGCACTGCCTGGCGGCAGAAGCGACGTCTTCGGGGTTCGTCACGTCCAGACGGACAGGCTCCACGCCAGGGAAAGTTATGCGCTCCGGCTGGCGCGCCGCGGCGTAGACCTTTCGAGCCCCGCCCGCTAGTAGTTCTTGGGCAAATGCCAGACCGATTCCTCGGTTGGCACCTGTTACGAATGCGACTGAATCACGGATTTTCATAGATGTTTCTCCTATCTAGACGATTTAATGTTCCGCCGGCGCCTTTCCGGCCGGCTTGAAACGCCGAACGAACAACAGTAATAAAGCCGCCGCGAGCGTCACCCACGCAATCACGCGGAAGCAATCCATAAACGACAACAGGCTCACCTGATGCTGAAACTGCTGGTAGAGATAACCCTGCGCGGCGCTCGCGGCATCCGGACCTGAGAAACCCTTCGTCACCAGATAATTCGTCAGCTCATTCAGCCTGCTCCTTAATTCCTGCGAGGTTGCGCCGACTGCCGAACCGAGATTCGTCTGATGAAACTGATGCCGGCGTTCTGCCGCGGTGGTGATAAAGGCGATCCCAAAACTACCACCCCAGTTGCGGAACAAATTCGTCAGGCTCGAGGCTTTGTTGTTCTGATCCGGCCTGAGCTGCGAATACGCCAGCACATTAACGGGTACGAAGAAGAAGCCGTACCCAAGCCCTTGCAACGCTCTGGCCCGGGCATAGTGTGAGTAATCGGTGGCTAGTGTGAAGGTGCTGTAGTACCACATCGCAGCGCCAACCGTGGCGATGCTGATCGCGAGGAGCACTCGTGCCGACACGATCTGCCGCTGGATTAATTGCGCCGCGATGGGAGCGAAAAATGTGATCACGAGTGCGCCCGGGCCCAGCACAAGTCCTGCATCGGTGGCTCGATATCCATAGAGAGACTGCAGAATCTGGGGAATCAGGGTCGTACTTCCGAAGAGTCCGAATCCAAACACCAGGAACAGCGCGCTGGCGATGCCGAAGTTGCGATTTGCAAGCAAACGGAAATCGATTACGGGCTCCTTCGCGCGGAGCTCCCAAACAATCGTGGCAATCCAACCTGTGACCGCAAGCACTAAGAGCGACGAGATGAAAGAGCTTCCGAACCAGTCGTCGATTTGACCGCGATCCAGGGCCACTTCCAGCGCTGCCGACGCTACAGCGACCAGTGCGATCCCGATGCCGTCGATGCGCAACTTACCGTTGGTTCGCACCGAAGCTCGCTCAGCTTCAAACGCTGGGGGATCCTTGAGCAGCCTGCCGCTGAGGAAAATCGACAGCAGACCAATTGGAATATTTATGAAGAATATCCAACGCCAATTGTAGTTGTCTGTGATCCAGCCACCCAGCACCGGGCCAATCGCCGGCGCTGTGACAATTACGATCGTGTAGAGAGCAAATGCCGACGCGCGCTTCGCGGGAGGGAATGTATCGACCAAAATCGCCTGCGATACGGGCGCTAACCCGCCACCTGCCAGGCCCTGCAGGACACGGCTCGACAGCATGATCCCGAGCGAAGGCGCGAGCCCGCAGAAGAATGAAGTCAGCGTAAACAGCGCGACGCACCCCAGGTAGTACGTTTTCCGTCCAAAAACCCGGCCGAGCCATGCAGACATCGGCAAGATAACGGCGTTTGCGACCAGGTACGTCGTGAGGATCCATGTGACCTCGTCGTAGCTTCGTCCGAGTCCGCCGCCGATGTAGGGGAGGGCCACGTTCGCGATCGAGGTGTCGAGAAGTTCCATGAACGTCGCCAGCGTGACCGTTACGGCGATGAACCATGGGTTAATAGATGGTTTTCCGTTCGACACAGCAGCCCTCTCAACGCACGTCCACAGTGGGCTCGACCGACATTCCCGGCCGCAACATGTGCTCTTTGTCCTGATCCTTATCAAGCCGGATTCGAACGGGGAATCGCTCCACTACCTTGACGTAGTTTCCGGTCGCGTTCTCGGGCGGGAACAGGCTGAACAACGGACCGGCGGCGCCCGGAAGGCTCTCAATCTTCCCCTGGTAGTCACGACCGAAAGTGTCGACGCGGATCGTCACTGGTTGCCCAGGGCGCATGTATTTGAGCTGCGTTTCTTTGAAGTTTGCGGTAATCCAGATGTCGTCCAGGGGAACAATCGCGAGCAAACTTTGGCCCGGCTGTACACGATGGCCGAGTTCGACGGTTTTTCGTCCGATCACACCGCTCACCGGCGCATAGATTTTCGTGTAACTAAGATTCAGTTGTGCCGTATGCAGATCGGCGCGTGCCTGCTCCAGATGTCCGCCGGCCGAGCCCGATTTGGCGCGGGCGTCCGTCACCTGCTGCGGAGCAATCCGGGCCGCCTCGATCTGCGCCTCGCGCTGAACAACCAGGCTGCGCGCTTCGGCAATTTGTTGTTGTCTCGAAGTGATGTCCGCGCGATCGGCTTCCACAGCCTGAGCAGCCGCGGTGGCTTCAGTTTCGCGGGCATCGTAGTCGGACCGCGAGATCTCCTGCTTTTCGACCAGCGCCTGGTAGCGAATGCGGTCCCGTTCGGCGCGGGCATAAATGGCCTGGTCCTGCTGTAGCTTATGCTGCGTGGCAGTCAGGTTCGCCTGCTCTGACTCGACGCTGGCGAGCGCTTGCTCTTTGGCAGCCTCAGCGGAATGGAGCTCGCCGAAGGCGGTCGCGTCGACGATCGGCACGGTCACCTGGGCCGAGCGAGCCTCCGCGATCCTGGTGTCAAGATCTGCCTTTGCGTGGTCCAGCTCGGCGGCGTAATCTCGCGGATCAAGTTCCAGCAGCAGCATTCCCGCCTCGACGAAATGGGTATCTTCGACAAGGGGATTAATGTACGTCACGGTTCCACTGATGCGTGTGCTAACCAAGTCCAGATGTCCCTTAATCTGGGCGTCATCGGTGGTTTCGTAGTTTTGCGAGTGCAACCACCACATGAAAGCGCCGGCAAGAGCCACCACGAAGAGCGCAAGTAGAATCCAGCGCGAAACCCTTCTATCCGGCGATTTCTTTTCCGGGTTGTGATGCTCACCGCTGGAGTTCTCGGAAGAATCGCGCTCTGCGCTCTCGCGCCCGCACCGATTCATCCATATCAACGAGTTCCGTTTCGACGGTTCGCGCCATGATTATTTGCCTCCTAGCAGTACCTCGAGCTTTGTTTCCGTGCCGCCAATGGCCCGCGACAAAGAAATCGTCGCGACATCGTAGGAAAACAAGCTCTCGATGTAGTTCTCGCTGGCGGCTGCGACTGTTTCCTCGGCCTGGACGACTTCCAGATAATTTGTCACGCCATTTGCATAGCGATCCCTTGATTGGGTGAGCGCCTGCTCCGAAAGGGCTTTGTTTCGCTCGGCGACTCTTACGCTGGAATCCGACGCGCTAAGATCCAGCCATGCCACCCGAACGTCGTAAGCGACGCGGCCCTTTAGATCCTCGTACTCCGCCTCTTGGCGCGCCAGATCCGCCTGTGCCTGCTCGATATCGGCGTGAATTCGGCCTCCGGTGTAGATCGGCACAGAAATGTTGCCGGCGATCGTGTAAACCTGATTGAAGTTGCCAATGTTCGCGCCCCCGCCGCCATAATCAGCAGTTAGGGAAACCACGGGCAGGCGCTGGGATTTCTGGGCACGAAGGGTAAATGTCGCCGCTTGCACACTTGCTTCGGCGCTTCGTAGGTCGGCTCGTGAATGTAGAGCTTCAGCCGTCGCGGTCTCGCTGGTGACTCCGGACAACGGGTGGTAGGCCAATGAATCGCTTAACTCGAAGTCCTGATCGATAGCCAGTCCGATGATTCGGCCGAGGGTCAGTTTATCTTTTTCCAGCTGATTGGTTGCATTTGTCAACCGCTGTTCGCCAGACTGGCGCTCCACCTGTGCCCGAATAGAGTCAATCTCGGGCGAGACCTCATTCTTGACGCGATTGGCCGTTTGCTGATCGAGTTCGCCGGCGGATGCGAGTTGCGCTCTTGCAGTCTCCACGCGGGCCGCACTGGCAATCACCTGCAAATAAGCGGTCCCTACAGCAAAAACAACTACGTCGCGCGAATCCTGGATACCCAACGATGACGCCTGTTCGTCGCTCTTACGTGCACGGTACTGATTGCGAAGCTCGGCGCTATACAGAGTTTGCGTGAGACTGACTCGGGCGTCCTGGTATCCGAAGGCGCCGCTGGTTGAGGGTAGCGCGGGCAATCCCGGAATCGGCGGCAGCTTGAGGCCGATCTCCTTATAACTGAGATTCTCGTATCCTTGGCTCGCCGCTCGCGGACAATTGTGGCAACAATGCCGAAAGCGCACGCAGCCTTTCGGCTGCGCACGTCCGCGCTCGCCTGATTGGACTCGATTAGTCCCAGGTTATAGCGAAGGCCCCGCTCAATCGCGCCCTTCAATGAAAGTTCGATTCTGGTTCCGGTGTTCTTTGACGGCACACTGCCCAGGTATGGGTTTTGCCGTTGGGTGGCCTGAGCGCTCGGGGTGGTGGTGCCCTCCGCTGGGCTGATAGGACGGGGAGTTGCGACCGAATACCCGAGCGGATCCAGGCTTTGCCCCGAGGCCGCGGCAGTTGAGGCCATAATCAAAACCGCACCAAGCACTCCTGAGCGTAATCGACTATCAACCTTCGGCATTAAGCGATCCTTCTGCGGGTTTGGATTGCCGATGAGACCATTCGGTCGCAGATTTTCTAAGCTATTTGTTAGCCTCTTATGAGACCGTTTGGTCTCTCGGGGCATCCAAACGGCCGGAGCGCTAGAATTGGAAGGGACCGAGCGGTCTCATCTGATTGAGAATGGGAAAGGTTATGACCAAAGGCGAACAAACACGACGGAAGATTATCGAGGCCGCCGCGCCGATCTTCAACAAACGCGGATACGAGGGCAGCTCGCTCAGCGAGCTTGATGGAGGCGACCGGCCTGAAGAAGGGGGCATCTACCGCCACTTTTCCAGTAAAGAGGAACTCGCCGCGGAAGCGTTCGACTATACGTGGGAGGCCGCCTGGAACTCCAGGTTGCTTCATGTGGATGAAAAGGCAAGTGGTATAGAAAAGCTCAAGCAGCTGATCGCGAATTTCGTCGAGCACCGGTCTCCAGTTGCAGGCGGATGTCCTATTTTGAACACTGCGATCGATGCTGACGACGGCAATCCGGTCCTTCGCGCGCACGTCGCGAAAGCCCTCCGCTCCTGGTTGAGCCGCCTGCAGACGATCGTGGATCAGGCCCAGGCGCGCGGCGAAACGCAATCCGGAGTCGATCCGCAAGCAGTGGCCACGCTAATTGTGGCGTCGCTCGAAGGCGCCCTGATGATGAGCCGGATCCAGCGTAATGATGAGGCGCTTCGGCGTGTTCAGGCGCATCTGAACCACTACTTGGATGAAGAGGTGGCCGAGTCGTGACTGAAAGAATGGAGCAGCTATATCTCGAGGATCTTGGGCGTCGGCCAAAGATTCGCTTCGGAGACCTACGTTATGGAAGCGGAGCGGATCAAGGAGTTCGCGGCAGAATTTGATCCGCAACCATTCCATATTGATGAAAGCGCTGCCGAGGCAAGCGTCTTTAAGGGATTGGCGGCGAGCGGTTGGCATACGGCGGCAGTCGCAATGCGGCTTCTCGTCAACAGGCGGTCTTCCCTTTGCGAACGGCCTCGTCGGCCTGGGCGGAGAAGTCTCCTGGCCACGACCGACACGTCCTGGCGACATCTTGCACGTCGAAAGTGAAATTGTTGAAATTACGCCATCGCGGTCCAAGCCGCATCAAGGCATCGTCACCGTGCGAGGCACGATGTTCAATCAACACGGGGAAGCGGTTTATCTGCTGACGGCCAAGCTCTTGGTGCTGAAGCGCGAAGTGATTGAAGGAAACGTCATGACAACCAGAAGAGTTGAGATGGAACGGTTCAGTGTCGTATCTTCCAAACCCTTCCAAGAGATCCTAGCGTCGCTCAAATCGGCAGTGGGCCGTCCCGACATGGCGGAGTTCGCCAGGGCCACCAAAAGCGCACGGACTTTCGCCGAACTGGAAGGTGTGGTTCGAAGCGGACTCGGAAAGACGGAACTCATGATGTTCATGGAATTCGATCTTGGCGCGATTCTGCGCAAGGAAACCGGGCTCGACTCGCCGAAAATCGTGCGGCTTGTGATCGGCAATCCACTCATCATGAAAGAAATGGCCAAGCGTGTTCACGATGCTGGATCGTACGCCCCGGTCACGATCCTGGTCGATGAACGGCGGGATGGCGTACATCTCTCTTATGACCGGATGGCGAGTCTCTTGGCACCCTACAGAAATGCGGAGGCGCTCGCCGTCGCGCAGGATCTGGATGCAAAAATTGAATGCCTGATTCGAGGTCGGCGTTATGCAATACCGCGACTACTAGGAGGGATCTATGGGCAAACTTGACGGAAAAATTGCGCTGATTACTGGCGGCAATAGCGGCATCGGACTGGCGACTGCGAAACGGTTTGTGAATGAAGGCGCCTACGTCTTCATTACGGGCCGCCGCGAGGCCGAATTGACTGCGGCGGTGAAGGAGGTCGGACATGATGTGAACGGTGTGCAAGGCGACGTGTCGAATCTCAGCGACCTGGATCGGCTCTTCGAACAGATCAGACGGGAGAAGGTCAAGCTCGATATCGTTTTCGCGAATGCGGGCATTGCAAAGTATGCTCGTTTTGGCGAGATTAGTGAAGAGCTTTATGATTCAATCTTCGACGTCAATGTGAAAGGCCTGCTCTTCACTGTCCAGAAGGCGCTTCCCTTGATGGCGGATGGCGCGTCGATCATCCTCAATGCCTCCATCGTGGGAAGCAAGGGATTGGCTTCAAATAGCGTCTACAGCGCCACAAAAGCTGCAATCCGATCGTTCGCGCGGACATGGACAACCGATTTAAAGGATCGCCACATTCGCGTAAATGCAGTGAGTCCAGGTACGATCGATACGCCCGGGCTGAGTGAACTGCTCGCTTCGTCACAGGTCGGCGAGCAGCGCCGGAAAATGATTTCAACCAGCATTCCACTCGGCCGGCTCGGTACAGCCGATGAGATCGCGAAGGCTGTAGTTTTCCTCGCCTCCGACGACAGTAGCTATGTCTCAGGAGTTGAGTTGTTCGTGGATGGGGGTTTCGCACAGGTGTAGACGAATCGGCATACCGCAGCCGACGCAACGGCGAAGAAACCTCCATGATTGAGAACGACGTCCTCGACCTAAGCAGGGGCGCCCGGCCCACGTCGACGCCTTCAGCGACTCTTTAGAATCAATAAGCTGCGAGCCTTGAAATCTTGTCAAGTTCTGTGGTTCGAATCCATGCCAGGACCGACAAGGACCGCCTGCGCTGTCGACCAGGAGTACGGCTCTCATTTGCTCGCCGTCCGCACTGTCGGTGCGGCAGATCGAGAGCCACAGTTACGAAGCCCCACCAATCGCCCACCCATTTTCCGCAATTTGGCTGGGGGATCAGATTGCATGCCCTGCGGTGAAACTACGCGGTAGACACCAAGCCCTTACGGGGCTGCGCTCTGCCGGAATCCATCTCATTGTATTGACGGCAGCTTGCTCGTTTGCACGAAAACGTCGACACCGCATTATAGATTGTCGATTCTGGACGACTTACAGGGCGTAACTAGCTGAAAACAAGGAGGAAGTGGTGGCCAGGGACGGGATTGAACCGCCCACGCCAGCCTTTTCAGGGCTGGATTCGGCCAAGGGGCTATCCTATTAATTACAAAGGAAACCGCAGCCTGTTTGTCCCGAAAAGTGCTCATTTATTGGGACAAAGATGGAATAAGATTTTGGCCGATCAAAATTGCCTCTCCCAGGTTGTCCCGCGCTCGTTCTTTGCAAAACCGCATAAACTATTTCCTGACCCCTTTGAACAGGGACGAAAGGAGGTAGCCAAAGGGAGAGAGGTTAAAGCGTGCAAGAAGGTGCTGGCAAAAAGCTCCATTGGCATAAACCGAGTAGGGATGATCGAGACAGAGATTCAATGCACTACTGGCTTGGGGAGAGGGGCCACGGTTAGAATGAGTAATAGAGGGGTGATGGAGACCGAATCGATCAACTGGCCGTGAGATCTTCCGGCCTCGGCCAGAGCCGCGATTGAAAAGTTGCTCGGGCGCAGTTTGCGCGATGACGAAGAAGTGAGCATTATGGCTCTCGACCCCCATCCGCTCCATCGGGAGAATCTCGCCGGCGCCAGTGCGGAGCGCCTGAAAGGCGCCCTCGACCAGCTCGCCCAAAAGGCCAAGCCTGTGGCCGCTGAAGAGTTCGATGCCGCTGTTGACGAAGTGATGAATCATATCCGCCCCCGGCGGATATGAGAATCGTTCTCGACACGAATATTCTCGCGCGAGCCAATCCAAACTCGAAGGGTGTTGCCCGTAGCCTATTGCTCACCATCTTGGAATCCGCAGAACACGTACTGGTCGTGTCGCCGTTTCTTTTGCGTGAAACGGAGCGAGTTTTGAAAACTTACCGCGGCTGCAGGTGGTCTGGCCGCTTACGCCAGTGGAAATTGAGCAATACACACAAGCGCTACAGGATTTCGCGGAATTGGTTAACCCTCAGGTTCAACGAAGAGTCGTTCCTGCCGACGAAGAAGATGATCCAGTACTGGAGACAATGTTGGCTGGGCGAGCGCAGGTTCTGTGCACTTTGGACCGCCACTTCCATCACCGCGTGGTTCTCAGATTTTGTCGGGAACATGGTATTCAAGTTCTGACGGACGTTGAGTTGCTTTCGATCCTGGGCAGCTATTCAAGCGTCTTAGTAGAACTGTCAGTCAAATACGTAGCTCCCGCGCCTTCCAAGGTGAATCGGCAACCCCAGGACCATACCTGACTTGGAGGAACCCCAGCGAATGATAGCTCAGGGAAAGAATCCATAGGTTCGCATTTTGGAGGAGTTAGACCGGCGTCAACAGGTCAGCTCCCAGGCGATTGTCGACTTGGTGAATCGAGATCGGCTCCGCTGCCGCGACCACCTCGGTGGACATCTG
>CAVVHB010000012.1:0-384547 GCA_963747945.1 Bryobacterales bacterium | reverse complement strand
TCATCGCTTCCTTGCCCTCTACGCATCGCCTATACATTTAGCCTTGGCCAGAAAGTCAATTAAACTTGGATCGATTCGCCATGAATCAGCTTGGCGTCGTCGCCACACAAGAACAGGATCACACGCGCTACCTCCTGTGGCTTTGGCCACTTGCTGAAATCGGCATTCGGCATGGCTTTGCGATTCGCTTCAGTGTCGATAATGCTCGGCAGAATCGAGTTCGCCCGCACGCCGGTGCCCTTCAAGTCTGCCGCCAGTGAATCGATCATCGCCACTGCCGCAGCCTTGGATGCGGCATATGCCGCCGCAGAAGCAACATGATCAACCGCTGCCGTCGAAGCGACATTCACAATTACTCCATGTCCCTGTCTAAGCATGATCGGAACGACGGCGCGAGACAACACATAGCCCGGAAGCAAATTGACAGACAGCATCTTATCGAGAACGTTTGCATCCATCTCCCATAGCTTACGGCCAGCCTCGTAGCCGCCGACTGCGTTTGTTAGAACGTCCAACCGGCCATGCTTCGTGACAATCGCTGTGACGGCCTGCAGCACCCTGGCTTCGTTCGTCACGTCGACGTTGAGTCCTTCCAGACGCAAGGCATGGGCGCCAACTGCATTACGAAAGGCATCGAACTCGTCTTGTCTTCGGTAAGTAACGATCACAGCGGCGCCCTCTTCCAGGAAGGCTGCGCTGATGGCTCGCCCTAATCCACCGGTGCCCCCGGCTATCAACACCACTTGGGTTGAGAATCTTTCGCTCATGAGCGCCTCCTTTTGAGAAATGGTAGTCGGTGGCGGCTCATCGCGAGCGCCACTGTTACGTGCAGGTGTCATCGCATAAATCGGACGGACTCTCCACGGCGCCATACGGCTGAAGGTTCCATCTCGCACGACCCAGGTGTGGAACAAAACGGCCCCCAGATGGCCGAGGAACGTCAAGAACAACAGGTAAGCCAATACCGTATGGGCCTTGCGCAATACTGCGTACAGGATCACGTTGTGGGGAAGTATGGGGAAGAGGTGAACCGACCCGATACAACATGATGGGGTACCGCGCTGCCGACAACATTCCCCAACCCACCAGCGGCTGCACAACCAGCAGGGCATACAAAAAGAGTTCAGACGCCGAGGCAACCGAGCGCTCTTGAGGCGACATCGTGGCGGGGAAAGGCGGCAGAGTGGAGTAGTGACGGTTGACGAAGCGAATCATCACCACAATCAGTATGAGAATACCCAACGGCCGGTGAATGGACACCAAACGATGATAGTAGGCAAGCGATGCCACCATCGCAACACCAATGCCGAGCATGGTCAGTACCATTGCGGCGGTGAGCCAATGGAACAACCGCATGAGAGCCGTGAATTGCCGCTGCTCGGTGGCCACGCTCGTGCTCACTTTCGCACCTCGGAAGGAGTGACCGCGCTCGGTAGCTCCTTCTCGCCTGCGCGTCGGGTGAACGACTGGGAATAGACCGCTGAACGAGCGCTAAGCAGAGGATCATCGGACGGCGCCATTCCTTTTGGCAAAACCAGCGGATCGAAATTAATATCGCGGCAGGGGCCGGTTTCCTCGCTCTCCATGTGATCGAGCGTCAGAGTCCCTACATCCACCTGTTCTCGCGCGTCGGGCCAAGGGATGGTGGCATCGTCGGTCGGATCGTTTGGCTGGCCGATCGTGATGATCAGGCGCCACTGCAGAGGGCTGCTGAAGGATGCTCGCGATCAACGCATCAAACAGGTAATTCTTGTCTCGCCTGGGCACGTGGCCGTATTCGCGGGTGCAAACGGCTGCTCGGGCACCATCGACCAGCGGACAGCTATCGATCTTCCGCTCGCGTCCGTGAACCAGAAGGCATTCAGACCGTAGAATGTGCTGTTTTCGAAGCCAGATGACACGGGATGGCTTTTGAATGATCTTGGTCGCCTGCACGGTTTCCGGATGACTCGCCAGAAAAGCCGCCATTTTCTCCGGATTGGGTTTGCCTGTCTTAGGGTCCGGCTGCGATCGCAACCAATCTGTCATAAAAGGCCTGTGGGGTGTTAACCCCAAATACCGCGGTGTTGATCATGGCGGTGCGCCATTCTTCACCGTCGGGCAGCTTGAACAAAAGTCCGAGACCGCGGACCATTCCGGGCTCGTCCGCGACATAGGGATTGCCGCCTGCCAGAGAGAAGCGGCCGAAGATTGGCACACGTCCAGTTTGGAAGACCACGGCCTTTGAAAGGCGCGTGCCCTGACCGTTGCTCTCGAAAGAGCCGCTGACGCAAACGCCCTTGGCGTGATTAAGGCGAAAACCGGAATAGATTCCGTCGGCGCGCTCAAAGCCTTCGGCGAAACGTCCGGGCGTGAGTTTGTTTGGACTGAGCCAGCTACCCAAATACAGAAATATTACTGCAACACTCAAAAGAACAAAGCCCACGCCGCCGAATCTTACCAATTTGCTGACTCTGGTTAGAGGCGGTAGCTGCCTTTCCGTTGATTCAGTCGAGTCACCTGCCAGGTTGGTGTGTGGCATACGTAATTTACAAACCCGCACTTGCACCGTACACCGGGCCAGCGCAGAACTTTGGTGCCGGGGGCTCGAATCGTACCGACGTAGAAGGCTTCAACGAACTTCGTCCTTCCATCGTCACTCCCCACCTAGGATCCAGCTTAGCTACTCCGCGTGACTTCAAAGAGAAACCAGATGCGGCGTTCTGTCTCATCGATCCAATTCTCCAACAGGCTCGCGGTTGCGACGTCGTTTTCTTCGTCGCACAGGTCATGCACCTCGCGCATGCTGGAAAGCATAGCCCGGTTGTCTTCGCGCAGTTCGGCGAGCATATCGGGCCCATCGACATAGTCCGCGTCGTTATCGCTGAGGCGCTGCAGGCGGGCCAATGTCCCCGATGGAGTGAATGGTGACGCCGCCAATCTTGCGCACGCGCTCGGCGATGTCATCGGTCATCGCGAAAATTTGGTCTCCGTGCTCATCGAGCAATAGATGGTAGTCGCGAAAGTGCGGTCCGCTCATGTGCCAATGAAAGTTCTTGGTCTTCATGTAAAGCGCAAAGACATCGGCCAGCAGCGCGTTGAGAGCGCCGGTAATGTTCTTGACGGCTTCCGACCCGAGATCGCTGCGCGTCCCGCTGGCGGCCTGACGGCGCGCTGTAAGTTTGTCTTCAGTAGTTGGCATTTTGGAACTCCTTTTAGGTATGAGACTCGCCAGGATAGAACCACGCCCTCACAGCTTCTGGAGAGCCCGCTGGAGTCTCGTCGAACGCGATGATCGGCCTCCCGACGGGGCGCAAGCAATAGGCTGGGATTGCGAGGAAAGTCCCGTACAGGCGTGTTTCGTCCTTGTCGGACACCTCGACAATGCTCCGGTCGGGTGATGACGAACCCATCTGCGTTTGTATCCTTCTCACGAACCAATGAGGCAATAAGCAGGCCATCGGGCAAGCCTTGGTAATCAAGCAATTGCCCTTTGCTGTAGGATCCGACGCGCCGCTATGTCGACAGTACTGTCGCCTGTGGGTCACCTCTGGGTGCCTGTCGGTACCATTTGCCTGGCTCTGTGGGCCGGAACAGTGCGGGTTCAACCGGATGCCAAGCCGGCCCCCATCACCATCGCGAACTCGAGACAGTCCTTTACGGGGTGAAGCACGCCCGGCGATCCGCCGGCCACGGTCCATCGATCAGGAACCCGATCATCTGAAAAAGAACCTGGAACTCACCCCGACCCAGCAGAGGCAGATCAGACCTTGCTTGAAGCACCACGACAATATTCAGCCCCTTTCCGACAAGAATCCAAGCTCGGATGCCAGGACATCGGCCCACAGATCCACATCGACACGGGTGCGCCACCTCAGATACTCAAACTGAAAGGAAGCCTACAACCCATCAATATGCTCAATATTCATAGCCGTGCGATTTCGCAGGGCTCGGGTCAGACTGCTCAGGAACTGGCGATCCTGTCGCCGCGAATACTGTGTACTTAGCCGGACCATCGGTTGCCGCGAAGGTCCTTCCAACGTCCGTCGTTCGCATACTTTTCGGGCCCATACTTTTCAGGGTGTAGCACTTTTGGACGCGGGTCTTCGGCGGTGTCGAGCTGAAGGACCATCCACTTCGGGTAGGGAACGCCTGGATCGGAGATCTCGTCGAGCAGCCGCACATCCTCGCTCGAGAGCCGCAGCTCAACGGCCCGGATGTTGTCTTCCAACTGCTCAGGCTTTCGGGCAGCGACTATCACACTGCTCACAGCCGGACGTCCCAGCACCCAGGCCAGTGCTACCCGGGCGGCGCTCGCGTGGTTCCGTTTGGCGACTTCCTTCAATACATCGACGATTTTGTAACCGTTTTCCTTGTCGAAGGGCACGAACTGACCGGCCTCCGCGTAGCGTGTCCCCTCGGGCGCCGGATCGTCGCGGCTGTACTTGCCACTGAGGAATCCGCCGGCCAGCGCGCTCCAGACCAGTATGCCGATATTGTGGTACTCGGCAAATGATTGGAATTCGAACTCCAGTCCCCGGCCGACGAGGCTGTAGTACATCTGAGCCGTCACATATTTTTCAAGGCCGAGACGCTCCTGGAGCATCACCGCCGTCGCGGCCTGCCATGACATCAGGTTGGAGAGCCCGATATAGCGGACTTTTCCCTGGCGCACGAGATCGTTCAGGGTCCGCAGCGTCTCCTCCAAAGGCGTGTTGCTGTCCCATCCGTGCACCTGGTAGAGGTCGATATAGTCGGTCTGTAATCGCCTCAGACTAGCCTCCACTTCGCGCATGATGTTCACGCGGGTGGCGCCACTCCGATTGAAGTTTTCACCCATGGGCAGGCGGACCTTGGTGGCCAGAACAATTTCTTCTCGGATGCCCTTCAAGGCGTTACCTAACAGCGTTTCGCTCTCCCCCAGGCTGTAAACGTCCGCCGTGTCGATGAAATTGATGCCTCTGTCCAGAGCCAGGTGCACCATTTGCGTGGTTTCCTGCTGGTCCAGGTTGCCCATATTCATCTTGCCGCCGAACTGCATCGTACCCAGAGCCACCTCACTGACGATGAGCCCGGTATTTCCCAGCTTTCGGTATTTCATGCTTCACTCTCCGTTCCGCATCACTGCCGCTCGCGAGCGCATCGGTTGGAGGGCACGTAAGACGCCATTTCGGGCTGACGCCGGTTCTGCAGCATCCAGGAGACGTTGCACGAGTGTTTGATGCTCCAGCGACACTTGCGTCGAAGGAATGCCAGGCACCTTTTTGCCCCCGCGAAGCATCTAACCTCCATGGCTCAGTTCGCAATCAAGGAAAGTGCCAAACCAGTTTTGAACGGTTTGTATCAACAGCTCCTCAGACGAGGGGTCCAATATTTCCTGCCTTCCAGCGAGCTCGACATTGTCGGACACGTTCCGGAATGGACTCCGCAAATCGTTTTTCACGCGCCGTCCAACGGCAGCTTAAGTTTTGATTGGCTAGGAAGCAGGTATACGCTCACCAATCACAGGAAATTCAGCGACCACCAACAGAAGATGGTTCGAAGCATCGCCAAGTTCCTTTCCACGCGGCACGAGCTGTTGTTCAACCGCGATGTCGCCGCGCAGAACATGCCCATCTTCGGCGGCCTGACCGAAGATCGCTATGTTTCTACATTTCTCGATGGACGGATCTTCGATGACGCCGTAAGCGTGGCCACACTTCCCGATCGCGTTTCCGAGGCTATCGAAGTCCTTCGAATCAGCGCGCTCAGCTCTTACGAGGACAAACGAATCTCGACGGGCGCCTTGCTCTTCGGGGCGTGGCCAGATGCTTGTCACGCCGTGCCAACACAGCCCCCGAACGCGCTGCCATATTCGAGCGAATTGACTTCGATTCGAAGTTTTCACCGCATCTGCGACGGCTTGCGGACCATCGCTCTGGTGGATGAGAAGGGTCTTATGGTGGAACTGGTTGACGTGCAGGAATGGGCACAGCCTTTCAGCGCACTGGAGCTTCCTGTTCCCAGTACGCGACGCTATCGGACCCATAGCCAAGCCACCTTGTGCGGCGGCCACATTTGCCTTGTCCTGACACCCAATGGCGAGATCAAGATTTTCGGCGAGGGCGTGCAGTTATTCAATTTCTTCGACGGGCGCTGGCATCTGACGGATTCGGTCTCGAAGTATGAAGCGTGGCAGGCTGCAATCGGACGCAAGGATTTGGCCGCGCGGCTGTTTTCTGCCGGACTTAACCTAGCTGAACACCGCCGCGGAGGTATGTTTGTGGTGCTCGAAGACCCGGCGTATGCTCGCAAAATCGTGAGCGCAAACGATCTCCTCGAAATCGACCGGCGGGAGGGAGCAGGCGCCAAGAATCGGCTCCATTACCTGTTGCAAAAGACACGCGTTACCGACCTTTCCTCGGCCGTTCTGGAAAGCATCGCGCAGATCGATGGGAGCGTCGTGCTCGATCGTGATTCGAGATTGCTCGCATTCGGAGCGATTCTTCGGCACCGCCAGCAGGTGGCGGAGGATGAGGAGATCGGCGAAGGCGGACGAACTGCGGCAGCCATCGGAGCTTCGCAATTTGGCAATGTGCTGATGGTGAGCGAGGGTGGCCAGCTCTGCTTCTATCAGAAGGGGCATTGCATCTGGACGTTGTGAGGGCTATCGAGACGCGGTGCCCCAGCCGAACCTACACTAATCTTTAATGAAGAAAATTGGCTTCCTCTCATTCGGCCATTGGACACCTTCACCGCAGTCACGAACGCGGTCCGCGGCTGACGCACTCCTGCAATCCATTGACCTTGCTGTGGAGGCCGAGCGCCTGGGAATGGATGGAGCTTACTTCCGTGTGCATCACTTTGCGCGGCAACTGGCATCGCCATTTCCACTGCTCGCGGCAGTCGGTGCCAAGACGCGAAGGATTGAGATTGGCACCGCCGTGATCGACATGCGGTATGAAAACCCCTACTACATGGCGGAGGACGCCGGCGCCGCGGATCTTATCGCCGGCGGGCGCCTGCAGTTGGGAATCAGCCGCGGCTCCCCCGAGCAAGTGATCGAGGGTTGGCGCTATTTTGGCCAGCCCCCGATGGAAGGTGAGGATGATGCGGGCATGGGCCGCCGGCACGCCGAAAAATTTCTTGAGCTGCTGCGGGGCAAAGGTTTCGCCCAGCCGAACCCCCGTCCTATGTTTCCCAATCCGCCGGGGCTGCTGCGTCTGGAGCCGTACTCGGAAGGATTGCGTGATCGCATCTGGTGGGGGTCGGCTACCAATGCGACAGCCGCCTGGGCCGCCAAGCTGGGAATGAACCTGCAAACCTCCACCCTCAAGTTCGATGAGACCGGCGAGCCGCTCCACATCCAACAGGCTGCCCAGATTCGCGCGTTTCGCGCGGCCTGGAAGGAGGCTGGTCACGCTCGCACCCCGCGCATTTCGGTCAGCCGCAGTATCTTCGCGTTGATCGATGATCGTGATCGTGCCTATTTCGGACGAGGTGGCAAGGAAGAGGACTCGATCGGTTTTCTTGACGAAAGCACGCGGGCAATCTTCGGCCGAAGCTACGCAGCTGAGCCGGATGTCCTGATCGAACAGCTCAGGAAAGACGAGGCGATCGCGGAGGCGGACACACTATTGCTCACCATCCCAAACCAACTCGGAGTGGCCTACAATGCGCATGTGATGGAGGCAATTCTGACTACCGTCGCCCCATCTCTCGGTTGGCACTAAAACGCCGGCACATTGACTAAAGAGAAGTTTCTCAGGGCTCAGGATTCCTGGGATATCTTCGCTTCGTTCGCGGCGGGACCTTACCGGAAACACGTTCAGACGATAGTACGGTTCTCGAGGGAAGTCGCTGTCGTCCACGTCGCTGGCACTTTTTGAGACAGGTCATCTTCCATCTTTTAGAAACTTTGATCCAGTGCAATACCATGACGAACCGGCTGGGACCAGCGCACGGCGTTGGGAGTTCCTCACTGAGCTTCCTGTGTACGGCGCTGCATCAGATCATCTATGGCCACTTTTGTCTGGTGGAGAGACGTGGCGAGCGAGTCTCTTGCGACGCGGCGAACAATTGGCGTCACGATCAAGCGAAAGGCGGCGGGAATATCGCGGCTCAAGGCAATCGCCTCCAGCTCCGCGTACACTCCTCCGTCCCGCTCCTCTAGGCGTGTGATGCTGGATAGCCGCCAAATCAGCCCTCTGCCCTCGTCCGGTGGCAAAGTTCGCTGCTCTTCCGTTCCAAACTTGTCGATTTCGCGGATCTCGGTCGTATTGGAAACACCGTACCAGCGCTTGTCATCTACACGAGTATAGGACGACACACCTTCGGTATCGAGAGCTGTCTTGGCAACCACTGATCTATTCGCAAGCCGCAGGAAGAAGAAGTCCTGCATTCCGTCCGAACGGCGAAATGCTGAATCGATTACGCCCGGACGGTAAACGTCTTTGTACCGATCGTAGTCCCTCACGATTTGCAAAATATCTTCGATTTTCGCATTAGGAACAAAGCCGACGCCGAGCCAGTCGTGAATCAGCCCTGACGGAACCTTCCTTGGAATATCCTTTACGGCCGGCGCAATGTAGGGTCCTTTGGTGCGAATCTTCTTCGCCCGATCGGGTACTTCGTCGATCCACAAGAAATGTGCGCCCGGCTGGAGGCGGGCCTGCATTTTGTCATTTGCGGCCTGCAGATATGCGTCCCAAGCTGCTATCGTTTCCGGCTGCAGCTTCAACGTGGCAGCGCTTGTGTATGGGTCAAATCGCAGAAGGATCACAATAGCTATTAGTCGAGTTTTGGTGGTCATGGGATCAATCGGTAGTCGGCGTTACCAGCGAAGGAGCAGGTTTCCCGATGAGTACGGCGTCAATGTTGTCCAAAGCCAGCATACCCATGGCTGTGCGGGTCTCTACAGTGGCGCTCCCGATGTGCGGCAGCAGGAAAGTGTTCTTGAGTGCGAGATATCCAGGATGAAGCTTGGGTTCCCCTTCATAGACGTCCAGGCCGGCCGCGGCTACATGACCACTCTGAAGAGCAGCGATGAGTTCTTCATCCACGATAAGTCCACCCCGGGCCGTGTTGACGACGATGGCACCGGGCGGGAGAAGCTGAAGCGTCTTGGCATTCAGAAAATGATGCGTTTCTTTTGAGTCCGGCGCATTGAGGCTCAGAAAGGCGCTGACGCGAAGAAGATCCAACGGGTCGGCATGGAATACCGCATCTCCGACAGTCTCTTCGGGTATGCGAATGGGGTTGTAGTAATGGATCTTCATTCCAAAGCCGCGCCCACGGCGCGCAACCGCCTGGCCGATGTGTCCCATACCGAAGATGCCGAGAACTTTGCCGGTGGGCTGCCATCCAAGTAGTGCGGTAGCGCCGGACGACTTCCACGCTCCAGAGCGTACAAGTTCCTGCGCTTCGTATGCTCGCCGCGAGGCGCCTAGCAGCAATAGCATCGCCAGATCCGCCACGGCATCCGTTTCAACGGCGGGGGTATAGGCAATCGCGATCTTTCGCGCAGCGGCAGCACGCAGATCGATATGATCGTAGCCCACAGAGTACGTAGCGATCACCTTGACAGACGCTGACACTCGCTGCAAGAACTCGGCGTCGATTCTGTCTGCCAGCGTGACAAGCAATGCATCCGCTCCTTCGGCGGCTGCGAGCAGTTCCTCGGATTTGAAGGACGCTCCATTTATGCTCCGTCGCGCTTCGTACTCCCGTTCGATGCGCGTTTCCACGCCTTCAATGAAGTGGCTTGTCACTACCACGATTGGTTTCCGCACCATAACCGCTCCTTTCTATTTCCCAAGAATTAGCAGACAGAACGCCAGGGGCAGATAGACGATTGAGGCCAAGAGCAATCGACGCGCAGCGAGGACGGATTTTTGAGAGGCCAGGCTGGCGCTGTAATAGAAAAACAACGAGCTGAGTAGGCCGGCCGGAACAAAGTAGACTAGACCCACGTGACCAATCAGGGTCGGGATCAAGCTGACCGGAATCAGAGCAAGCGACGCCAGTAAGGCCTGCCAGGACATGAAGCGCCCGCTGTGCTCGCCTGGTGGAAGAACCAGGTATCCAGCCCGGGCATAATCGTCACGATACATCCAAGCGATTGCCATAAAGTGAGGAAATTGCCAGAGGAACAGAACGGCGTATAGCATCCAAGCTTTGGCGCTGGTGACAGAACCTGCCGCGGCCGCCCAACCGATCAGCGGAGGCATGGCGCCCGGAACAGCCCCCGCTAATGTGCAGAGCGGCGTTTTCCTTTTGATGGGTGTGTAAATGAGCAGATAGGTAGCCGCCGTGAAGACTGCAAGAGCACTCGAGAGTGCGTTCACCGTGGCCAGGAGGTAAACAGAGCCAGCTATCGTGAGCGATAGACCGAACCAAGCGGCAGTCCAAGGGCGGATTCTCCCCGCCGCAATCGGGCGCCGCGAGGTCCGCCGCATCTGAGTATCGAAGCGATGTTCCAGATATTGGTTCAGTGTGCCGGTCCCGCTCGCTACCAGGAGCGTTCCAAACAATGCGCTGAGCATTCGTAGTACCGGGAAGTTGTGCAAATCGCCTGGGTAGCCCAGATAAAAGCCGGTGAACGTCCCAATTACGATAAGGAAGTTCACTTCCGGCTTAGTAAGAGCCAGGAAATCGGGGATAACCGAACGTAATGAGGGCGCGGCCCGTGCGCTCGGCCCGATATCAAGCGCAGAGGTGGACACGCCCGCCATCACCCAACCCCCACTTCCGTGGCAGGAGTTCGTTCGCTCGCGAGAAGCCGGGCGGTGAGCACGAGCGCCGGGATCAGGTAAGCAAACGTCACCGTAACCCACATGAGCGCTCCGGCCAGGGCTTGGTCTTCGAGCGGCGAGAGGCCGAACATTCCGTGATCGCCTCCGGAGAGATAGGGCCGGTACACGACGTGGCCACAAAATACCAGGAATGCCGAGAGGGCATCGCATGGCAATGTCGCCAGAAAAAGATACACCGGCACCGACCAACGTAGACTTTGGTGAAGCTGGATCACTGGCCACCAAAACACAATTCCCGCAACCAAGAAACTGGCGAGTTCAAACAGATGCCAAAACTGCGATTCGAGAGCGAGCTCGAAAACGGCCGGAACATGCCAGAGGAGCACCGTCAGGGTGCCCGCTAGCCAGCAGGCTATGATCGGAGGATGCCAGCGGGCCAAAGTCGGACGAGCTGCGAAGAGAATCAGGGGCGCTGCCACCAGCATGATCAGAAGATGCATCACCATGTGTGCCGTAAGAAGATGATGATCCAGATGAGCCAGCGGCAAAGTCACGGTTGGATACCCGCTGTTAGTGAAGCGTCACGGGCCGGTCTTTGAGCGGATGGATGCAGCGTTTCGAGGAATGCGACTAGCGCCGTCGTCTGCGCCGGATTCAGATTCTTTCCATAGGCCGGCATATTGCCGCCGCCTTGCAGTACCTGGCGGACGAGTTGGTCGCCCGTCAATCGAACGGCCACTGCGTCCAGAGCGGGCCCACGCTTGCCACCGATGTCGCCAAGAGAATGGCAGTTGTGGCACTGTTTCGATTGAAAGACAAGCGCTCCCTGGACCTGGATCGGCGTGCGACCCGTAACGAATCTCGCGGGAATCGCGGCCGCCGTCGAGGCATCCATCACCGGACTCCACGGGGCATGATCGGCCAGACTGGTAAACGTGCCTAGCGACACGGCGCTTAGCAGGATGGTGAGGACTGCTATTGGCCGCCGTTTCCAGCTCTTTTCGCCTTCACCTGAAAAGAACGGAAGCCCGAGCAGAATCACCAATGCTATAGCAGGTCCGATCAGCAGCACCGGAGTTTCCAGTGCGGGTGGAAGCAATGAGAGCACTGCGTAGAGCCACAGGAAGAAGAAATCGGGCCGCGGAGCGGTCTGAATAATTCGCGGATCGGGCTGGCCGCTCGGGCCGAAGGGCCCGAAATAGAGAGCGCAGGCCGCGATGGCCAGGAGAATCACTCCTGAGAAGATCGCGTCTTTCCAGATTCCATTGGGAACAAACGGCATGCCGTCGGTGTGCGTCAGTTCGTGGTACTTCTCCATGTAGTCGGCGCGGCACACCAATCGTCCCGGCATAGGCCACTCGTTGATCCCGAGTTTCAGGACCAGCAATAAGTGCAGTCCAACAAAACCGATCAGCAGGCCGGGAATAACAAAGACGTGAAATGCGAAAAAACGCGAGAGCGTTGCGCCC
Organism: Bryobacterales bacterium; assembly: GCA_963747945.1. Taxonomy (GTDB): domain Bacteria; phylum Acidobacteriota; class Terriglobia; order Bryobacterales; family Bryobacteraceae; genus Palsa-89. The sequence goes on along the minus strand of CAVVHB010000012.1, from coordinate 372,366 downwards.
GCAATGATCGGGCCTCCCAACAAGAGCTTTACAAGCAGGGGTCCGACGATCGGTACGCGGCTTGAAATCGACGCGCCGATTCCCAGTCCCCAGTAAGCATCCTGATCGAATCGCAGCACCTGGCCGGTGAAGGCCATCCCCAAAGTCATCAGCAGAAGGAAGATGCCGAGAATCCACGTCAGCTCTCGCGGAAATTTATAGGCTCCAAAAAGAAACACCTGCACCATGTGGATCAGCACGATGGCCAGCATGAAATTCGAGCCCCAGCCGTGCAGGGCGCGAATGAACCATCCCAGCGTGACCTGGTGGTTCAGGATTTGCAGGCTATTCCACGCCTCACCTGCCGAGGGGACATAAATCAGCGCGAGAAGGATTCCCGTAACAAGCTGGAAGACGAAGACCGTCAAGGCCGCGCTGCCGAAAACGTAAAACCAGCTTGCCGTCTCCCGGGGAATCGGGTGCTGCATCGTCTCAGCGATAGGCGAGCCCAACTGAAGCCGAGCGTCGAGCCAGTTGCCGACTGTGCGGATCAGGCGCATGGCGGTTGACTTTCGATCTGGATGAGAGTCTTGTTGGCAGCGGATAAGCCTGGTGTCGGCATCTCGCCCGCCCGAATCAGCAGTTTTCCGTCAAGAATCTTGAATGCATATTCGAACAAACCTCGTTCGGGCGGACCAGATGCCCGCGAGCCGTCCGAATAATAAACCCCTCCGTGGCAGGGACACATGAAGAGTCCCGACTGCGGGAACCAACGCACAGGGCACCCCAGGTGCGCGCAGTTGATCGCGAATACCTGAAAGTGATTGCCATCGATGTTGCGGACCCAGCAGGGAAGGTCCGCCGTTTCGCCGTCCGAAGCGTTCGCCATCGGATTCCGATAAGTCGCCAAGCGCGTCTGGCCAGAGGGGAAATCATCAACGGATCCGAGAGAAACCCAGTTCTGGTATCCGGCGTTTCGTCCCCGGGTCACGGGAGAGAAAAGATAACGCACGATCGGTATGGCGAGCAGAACGCCCACTGCGCCGTTGAATAGCATTGCGATTTTCAGGACCACTTGACGTCTGGAAACATCGCTCATAAGAAACTCCTTAATGACGCAACTTCGCTGACAACGAATCCCGCTGCGCGGCGAGCCACGCGACAAGATCGCCCACGTCGGTATCGGTCAGCGGTTTGGGGTGGCCGCGCCAGTCCGGCATACCGAGATTGGGCATGCCAACAATGATCACCGTTCGCAGATGCTGATCGGTCACCAAAGCCAGGTAGGAAGAGTCTGCGATAGTGCGCGCGCCGCGGCCGTCGGGACCGTGACAGGGAGCGCAGGACACCTTGAATATCTCCGCTCCTCGCGTGGCCTCGCCGGGTTGAGAGGATGCGTAAGCCGGAGGGTCTGTATTCGCGAAGGCGGCCGGGTTCGCCCAACTCCTGATTCCGTGAACCAGAATGTCGATCTGGGCATCGGTCAGCATCCCCCCCGCCTTCTTTGCAAAAGCCGGCATCGGGGTTCCCGGCTCTGCCCTCCTCGACCGTTTTACGGATGGTGGCGTCATCGGCGATGGCGAGATACGCGGGCCTGCCGATCCCGACGGTCAAGGCGCCCTGTCCGTTTGTGCCGTGGCATCCAGAACAGTTCTGGGAATAAAGCAAACGAAAATCGGCAATGTCAGCAGGGCGAATGACGGCCGTCTCGGCCGCCTGGTGTCCCGGCGCGTCACAAGACGTGACCGCAAGCATTGCAGTGACGCAGAGGCCTGCGACCGTGAACGTCTTTCTCGGCTTCCTCATCTGCCCGGGTCCTCGCCATCGTCCTCGTGGCGGTGCTTCATAAATCCGGGCGCCTCAAGTCCCATACGCAGAGCGAGCGGCTGCGGCTGCTGGGTACGGATTCTTTCTTGACGCACGACCACCAACCCCGCCGCCACTCCAAATCCGATCTGCGACAGCACAAACCACAGCCAGTTGATGCGCTGGTTCATTACAGGATTGATGACCCCCAAGCTACCGTGAATCAAGAAGGACCACAGTAGCGGCGTCACGAGGCCGCCTAACAAAATCGGACGTTTCGGAGCTATGGGCAGCATCACGCCATAGAGAAGTCCAACCAGCAGCGAGATCATCAGGTGCAGAGGAACGGCAATCAGAAACTGTTGAAGATGGAATGTACCGATCGCAGCATCTCCCGCCGCTGGGGGAAGCAGTCCGGCCACCAGCAGGTTCATCGGATACCAGATCCCATTCCCGCTCACCAATCCATACACCGCGGCCAGAATGGCCATTACAGCGCCGCCAGCCAGCCCGCCCTTCACGCCCGCCGAGATGGGATAAGTCTCCAGCGGCAGCCAGGCGCGAGGGATTTCTCGAAGGCTGCCAATTCGTTCCACCGTTTCACGCGACGGCTCAATAGCGACCTCTTGTTGGACGACGGGTGTGACTCGTGCGATTCGACAGGCAACACCTGGCGAAACCATCCGACTGCACCTGCCACGGCCAACATGGCGCCCAGAATGCTCACAGAAGGCGAGGTGACCATTCCGGCGGATATGAGCGTCAATCCGAAGGCGAGCGCGAGAGGCCAGGCCGTCGGCGCGGGCATCTCGATCTGCTCTGGAGTTTCATGAGCCTCCACTAAATTCCAATCACGTAAACAACCGTGAACACGATCACCCAAACCGCGTCGACGAAGTGCCAGTACATCGACAGGATCTCCACCCGCTCAGCGTCTTCGCGCTGGAGCCGCGACGTGAAACAGAACACCGCGACCGCAATCAGGGCCAGCAGGCCCATGGTCACGTGAAACGCATGCAGACCGACCAGCGAGTAATACGTTGTGCCGAACAGATTGGTACTGATCGTGAGCCCTTCGTCGTGGATGAGGTGGGCCCATTCGCGCGCGGTTCCGAAAAGGAAAACGCCTCCCAAGCAGAATCGTGAGCAGCCACCAAAATCCGAATGCCACGATCCTTCCAGCAGACAGCTTTCGCACGGCGAGGTGTATCGTCAGGCTGCTCGAGAGCAGGCAGATGGTATAGAAAATCGGCGCATGCAGAACATCGCTTGGGCTTAGGCCCCGTGAGGCTCTTGCCGATATAGAAGAGATAGGCGACGACGAAGATGGTGAAGATCGCCGATTCGGCTGCGATCAGGCAATACATTCCAACGCGTCCTCGCGAAGGAAGCCGCCACTCGAGATTGCCGGGGAGGCTCACAGATAGTGCGCTCATTGGCTACTCGTACCTCCAGTCGGGATCTTCCGGATGCTTTAGATCCCATAGCGGCCGGCGGCTACGCACGCTTGGAATCAGTGGCGTAGTTGTATTCCGGGGGCGGAGAACTCGTGGACCACTCCAGCGTCCACGCGTCCCACGGATCATTTCCCGCACGCTTCCCGCGGAAGTAAGACCAGATCAGATTGGCGGCGAAAACCAAAATCCCAGCAGCCTGAAAGACGACGCCGATGGTCACGATCAGGTTCCATATCTCCCAGCCGCGGCCCGGCTCATAGGTGTAGATCCTGCGCGGCATTCCCAAAATCCCCGGCACATGCATGAAATCGAATGTGAGATGGAAGCCGATAACGAAGAGCCAGAAGTGCCAGCTTCCCGAGCGTTTCGTCGCACATTTTCCCGGAGAACTTTCGGGAACCAGTAATAGAACGCGCCGAAAATACAGAAGAGAATGCCGCCGACAATCACGTAGTGAAAATGCGCCACCACGTAATAGGAGTTGCTGAGCTGCCAATCCAGCGGCGCCACGGCGAGAGTAACTCCGGTTAACCCGGCGATGAGAAACTGGAACAGAAAGGCTACACAGAACAGCATCGGCGTGGCAAAACGAATTTTGCCGCCCCACATGGTCGCGAGCCAATTGAAGATTTTGATGCCCGTCGGCACCGCGATCGCCATCGTGGAGAGCACGAAGAATGTATTTGCGCCCGCGCTCATTCCCACCGTGAACATGTGATGGGCCCAGACGCTCATTCCGATGAATCCGATCGCGATGGTTGCGAGCACCATCACCGGGTAGCCGAAAATTGCTTTGCGTGAAAACACCGGAATGATCTCGGACGCAAACGCGAACGCGGGCAGCACGAGCACGTAGACTTCCGGGTGTCCGAAGATCCAAAAGAAGTGCATCCAGATCACAGCCGAGCCGCCGGCCTGGGTATCGAAGAAATGCCCTCCCAGGTAGCGGTCGACCACGAGCATGAGTTGCGCCGCCGAAAGCGGGCTGACAGCTAGAATCACCAGGCCCGCCATCACCAGGTTCAGCCAGACCAGCAGTGGCATTTTCCCAAGCTTCATTCCCGGACAGCGCATGCACAGAATGGTGGCAATGATGTTGATCGCGGTCCCGATGCTGCCGATACCGGAGGACAGCAGCGAAAGCGTCCAGAAGTCGGTGCTGTGTCCCACGGAGAATGTCTTCGCGGTCAGCGGCGCATAGGCAAACCAACCAACGTCCGGTGCGCTTCCGGCCCCATACAGCCCATCACCGCCGAAAAAACTGAAATACAGCAAGAGCCCGCCCAGCGCGGTCATCCAGAAGCTAAAGGCATTCAGCCGGGGGAACGCCATGTCGCGCGCGCCGATCATCAGCGGCACAAGATAGTTCGCAAACCCGAAGACTAACGGCATGGCCACGAAAAAGATCATGGTTGTGCCGTGCATCGTGAACATGCGATTGAAAACCTGAGGCGAAACGAAGTCGTTGTGCGGGCGGATGAGCTGCACGCGCATGATGGTGGCTTCGACGCCGCCCAGTGCCAGAAAGATCAGGGCGTACACAATATAGAGAACCCCGAGCCGCTTGTGATCCACCGTCGTAACCCACTCGTGCAGGCGCAGAGTGAGCGGGCGGACTGGAACTTCAGATAGTCGCGATGGTATTGGCGGACATCAGTGAAGAGTCTCCAGGTATGCCGTAACCGCGCTCGCGTCTTGATCGCTCAATCCCATGGCCGGCATCTTCGATCCAGGCTTGATGGCATCGGGGTTCCGAATCCAGAGGCTCAGCATATCGGGCGTATTGTTAGCCGCACCAGCGGCGATGGTGTCCCTGCTCATCAGATGAGTCAGGTCTGGGCCGAATCGTCCTTTCGCTGGGGTGCCCGAGATGGTATGGCAATTGATGCACGCCGTCGATTCAAACACGCGCTTGCCGGCGGACTCGGGCGTTGGGGGCAATTGCTGTTGCTCATGAACCCACCGCTCGAAGTCCTCGTGCGATTGCACATAGACGCGGATCAGCATTTTCGCGTGCGCTGTTCCGCAGTATTGCGCGCACTGTCCCAGGAACACGCCTGTCTCGTGCGGATCGATCCACATCTGATTCGGGTGATTCGGAATCAGATCGGTCTTGCCACCCAATCGCGGGACCCAGAAGCTGTGGTCGGTATCGGCGGAAAGCAATGTCAGGAACGTGGGTGTCGGATGGGCCGGATCGCTTACCGGCACATGCAGTTCGTTTGCTGTCACGATATTCAACTGCGGATAGCGATACTCCCACCAATACTGGTGACCGGTTACGATGACGTTCAGTGCATTGGCCGGACGAGGCGCATTTTGAACCGCGAGGATCACACGTGTCGCCGCCAGGAACAGGGCCACGACGATAAGAACTGGGATAACCGTCCAAGCCAGTTCCACTTGAGTACTTCCGTAAATCTGTGCGGGCTCGGTGCTAGAGGAGCTTTGGCTCCTGAACCTCACCACCGCGTAGACCAGTAAAGCGAATACAACCACGAAGATCCCCGCCGTGGTCGAGAACACGAAGACCGAGAGTCCGAAGATCGACTCCGCTGGAGTGGATACGGGAGCAAATATGTTAGTCGGACTCATTGGGTTGGCCTGCACTTGTCAAGAGACTCGTCGGCCGACTTTTGTTTGGACGCCGGCTGTGCAGCCCCTTCGCGGAAACAGCCCAAACAAAAACGCGTGAAATGCTGTCCTAGCAGTGTGAGCAAGCGCAAGATTGCCGTGATATTTGCACTGGGAGCGTTGATAAGCCTCGGAGGATGCGCCGGCGTCCGATACCCGAGTTACTATGTGCTGAACGTGCCGCAGCAGCCCGCTTCTCCAGGACTTCCGGCGAAACGAGCCCTCGGCTCAGCCGCGGTAAGGGAGTTTAGTGCGCCGAGGTTCCTTAAGGAAGGCGCAATTGTATATCGGCCTGGACCGGAACAATTGGATTACTATGCTTACGCCCTCTGGGCTGAAGATCCTCGGCGGATCGCTACGGAGGCCTTGATACGGGAATTACAGAAGCGTGGACTGTTCGAATCTGTTGACCTTTACGACGGGCGTCAGTCGCCAGATTGCTTAATTATGGGATCTTTGGATCACCTTGAAGAATTCGATGAGAAGTCCAACGTCTCGGTCGAAGTCGGTCTGTCCGCCCGGATCATCAACCTCCATTCAGGCGAGGTGCTCTGGCGGGGCACTTCGAGCAAGACTGTGAAGGTGGGAGATCACTCGGTTCCTGGTGTCGTCTCAGAAATGTCTCGCGGGCTCGGAAGCGCAGTCGACAGCTTGGTGGATTCCATGCAAGAGCGAGTTTCGGCTTCGGCATCGTCTTCAAACTAAGCGCAGCACACCCAACAAGGAAGCCTTCCAGGCACTCCTATCCTGAAGATGATTCCCTTCAGCTGTTTTTCCCACTGCTCATGAGCTCGCTTTGGCAGATCGAAGCTGTAGCACAGATAGGCCCCCTCGTGGTCGGCTCAGTGGGCATCTGTGTCGCCCTGATGAATCAGCGGCGACAACTGAATGCCCAGATGTTTATCGAGTTCTCAGCGCGGTTCCAGGAACTTCTCCGCTTGTTTCCAACCGAAGCGTGGCTGGCAAACATCAACCCTGCTCGCCCGATGCCTCCCCGCAGCCAGGACGTGACAGACTCCACGTTGTACTGCATCCAACTAGTCGCCGATGTCTATCATCTTCACGAAGCAGGGTACATTACGAAGCGGCTTTGGATGCTTTGGGAACGTGAGATCAAGCACGCCTTAACCGGCCCGGTGTTCCGGCGCGAGTGGGAAGATATATCGGCCGAGTTCGCTAACAACCCCGACTTCTTTCGGTACATCAGCGCCCTAATCCATTCGAAACGGCAAATTGCGATGCCTACGTCCTCGGCAACGAACGGCTTTTAGGGAACTCGCGCAAAACGGAGCGCGGCGCGAAATGGTCCCTAGCCTGTGTTGTGGTGCGCGCCCAGCCCGTTGCGCTACTTTTAAGGAACTCCGCGCAAAACGGAGCACGGCGCGAAGCTGTTCCTGGCCTGTGTTTTGGTGCGCGCCGTGCCCTTTGCGCTACTTTTAAGGAACTCCGCGCAAAACGGAGCGCGGCGCGAAATGGTCCCTAGCCTGTGTTGTGGTGCGCGCCGTGCCCTTTGCGCTACTGAGGCACTTTGCGATCCTTCGGCTGCCGGATTCTTATCAGGCTCCACGGACGCTGTTTGACCTGGTCCGTCAACTGATCCAGGTTCTCGGTGGCAACACGGATGTTCTCGATGGTGTCATGAATGTTGTCGTCGTTGGACCGCACCACCACTTGAAGGCTGGTGATCAGGGTTCTCGCCTGTTGCATGGTCGATTGCAGTTCCGCAAGATCCTGTCGGATGGGATCGCGCAGTTGATCGATGGTCGAGTTCACGTTGGCAAGGGTCGCATCCGCGTGGTCTACGAACGGCCCGGCTTTCTTGATTACCGAGTCGGTATCTGTGGTCAAAAGCGATACCTGGTCCGTGATCCTGTCGATCTTCGGAGACTGCGTCGCTACCAGCGAGTTGACTTGCCGTAAAATCTCGGCGATCTGTTTCCGATTGGAAGGCCCAGTTACCTCATTCAGATTTGCTAAAAGAACTTCAGCACGTCCACTGATACCGTTCAGCTCGCCGCGTACTTGAGTGATCAAGCCCTCCGCACTGTCGGCTATTCCGGAAAACTTCCGGGCCATGTCATCGATGCTCATCGTTTCCTCGGAAGGGATAGTCTGGCCGGCCGTGAGCCTCGGGGCGTCCTGGACGCCTGTAGTGATCGATATTGCGGGGCTGCTCATAAGGCTGACAGAACCGAGTTTTGCAATCGACTTCTGATTGACCGGCGTTCCTTCTTTTACCTCAAGCAATATTTCGATTCGAGTGGGATCCTGATTCCATGCTCGAACCGTCTTCACCCTTCCCACTTCAATTCCGCCGAATAGGACCTCTGAGCCTGGACCAACTCCGCCGGCGTAGCGGAGGTAAGTCCGATACGGCGTCAGGTGGGTCCCCCAATGTTCATTGCCGACGTAATACACAGTTAGACCCAACAGCACCAGGCAGGTGATAACGAATATCCCGACTTTAGTGTCCGCGTTCATACAGGTTTCCCTTCCAGGTAGCGCTCAAAATATGTTTCAACCGGCGCGGTATCGGAGATCTGGTCCGGAACGCGATCCAGGAACTGCCGAATCCGTGGATGCGGATTAGCTCGGAACTCTTCTTTGGTCCCTACGGCAATCAATGTTCCTTGATAAAGCATTGCCAGCCGGTCCGCGATTCGGAAGGCGCTCGACATCTCGTGAGTGACAACGACAACCGTCATGCTAAACGCGCGTTTCAATCCCAAAATGAGTTCGTCCAGTTCCGCGGCCACTATCGGGTCCAGGCCCGCCGACGGCTCGTCGAAAACAAGGATGTCCGGATCGAGTGCGAGCGCTCGCGCTACTGCGGCCCGCTTCTTCATCCCCCCTGACAACTCTTGTGGGCTGAGCTTTCCAAACTCCGCCAGCCCAACTACCGCCAGTTTTAGCCAGGTCATCAGGCGAATTGTCGACTCTGCCAGTTTGGTGTGCTCGCGCAGCGGCAACGCGATGTTTTCTTCCACCGACATGGAATTGAATAACGCTGCGTTTTGAAATGCCACTCCGATCGAACGCCGGAGTTTCTTCAGCTCGGCTGGTCTCGCTGCGGCGAGATTGGTGCCGCGGACAACGATCTGCCCTTCGTGAGGCCGCTCCAAGCCAATAATATGGCGCAGGAGCGTGCTTTTCCCGGATCCGCTACCGCCTAATAAAACCATGGTTTCACCCTGCGCGATATCGAGGTTGATTCCGTTAAGCACGCGGCGCCCGTTGTAACTGACCACCAGATCTCGAACAGAGATCGCGGGCTCGATTGTTCCCTCTGCCTCGGGCACGCGGTCAATGTCCTCCTGTGAAGTAAAAAAGTGCTGTGAATCCGACATCGGCGAGGATTACGAGGAATGTGGACTTCACCACCGCCGCCGTTGCGGAGCGCCCTACGGCATCAGGCCCGCCGCGCACCCGGAAGCCTTCCAGGCACGCCACCTGCACGATAATCGTCGCAAAGGCCAAGCTCTTGATCAGGCCGGTTATCACGTCGCGCAGAACCATTGCGTGGATTGCGTATTGAAAGTAAACGTCAAAGGCCATATTCGTGCTGATGCGCATAAAGAGTGCGCCGGCAAATATTCCGCAGGCGCTGCTCACGATCGTCAGGCAAGGCAAGACGATCAACGCCGCAAGGTACTTCGGTGCGAGGACGAATTCGATCGGTTCAATAGCCATCGTGCGCAGAGCGTCAACCTCTTCTGTGACCACCATGCTCCCGATTTCCGCTGAGAACGCCGATCCCGAGCGGCCGCTCACCGCAATGGCTGTCAGCAGCGGCCCCAGTTCACGGGTGAAACCAACCGTAACCAGATCGATCACGAATTTCATCGCCCCAAAGCGGCGAAGTTCGGACGCTCCCTGCATCGCCAGGATGAATCCGGAGCAGACCGCCATAATGCCGACCATAGGAATGGCGTCAACGCCGACGGCGACCATTTGGTTAATCGCCGTTCGCCATCGATTCCGGTTGCCAAGGAGTGGAAGTGTGCGTCCGAGGGAGCCGAGGGCTCGCCACAATTGCGTTGTTAGGCCACCTACGTACTCCACCTGACGCAGTGTCGCTCGACCCACAAGCTCGGCAATAGAAATGTTCATTGCTGGCTTGGCCCGGAGGGGAAGTTTGGCTCGGAGGCACGAATCGGCTCGCCTCCCTCGGGGTTCTCCTTATCGAAGAAATGCAGGAGTCCTATGGCCTGAAACAAATAGCGAGGGCGTTGCTGAAGGTTCCTGAGTTGAAAGACCTTACCGCCGGCACGCGCACCTTGTAGCACCTCCATGAGAATGGCGACGCCCGATGTGTCTACATAGGAAACTTGGCCGAAGTCCACGGTCAGTCTTTGGCAACTTTCGTTTTCCAGAACTTGCAGCAACTCCGCGCGCAGCCCCGGCGAGGAGTCAATCGTAATTCGGCCCGTTAGTAAGGCAATAGAATGGGCGCCTTCAGCCCGATATTGCAACTGGAGACCTGAACCTGCCAGAACGTCTCTCTTCCTTTGCCAGAGTAGGGCCACGGCTTCCTAGAAGAGAGGAGTCTGACGCGGTCGGGCTTGTTTGCACCTTCTGCGGCAAAGGAGTGCACCGGCTCAGCCCGGCTTAGACGAGCGACCAACAAAGGTACAGCGGTGAGACTCTTCGGAGTTGAAAGCGGCCTCCTGATGCGGAACACGCGGCGGGGATAACAGCGATTCGGGTACAAAATAGCGCACCCACAGTGATTGCCACGGCCTCTAATGTATATGCGTCACCTGAATCTCCGAGCATTGTGCCCTCCGCTGGCGAAGCGCGCCGTCTGGCTTGGCCTCTTCGTCCCTCTTGTCGCTGGCATTGTCGCCGGTCAAAGCACTCCGCAAGACCCTACGCAAAATACGGAGGACAAGCGAATTCTCGGAATTATCCCGAACTATCGAACGTCCCCCAGTCTGTCAACCTATGAGCCGTTGACCGCCAGGGAGAAGTTCAAAGTGGCGTCGGAAGATGCCTTTGATCGCGGCACATTTATCCTTGCGGGAATCTTCGCGGGCGAGGCTCAACTGACGAATAACAACCGGGCGTTCGGACAGGGCGCCGCTGGATTTGGCCAATACTACGGGGCTGCCTATGGGGATCTTCTGATCGGGGATTATATGACCGAAGCCGTTTTCCCAACGTTCCTGCATCAGGATCCCCGGTACTTTCGGCGCGGTACGGGCGGCGCGCGGTCCCGGCTCGTCTACGCAATCGGCCAGATCTTTTGGACACACGCTGATTCCGGTGGGACGCAATTCAACTACTCGGAAGTAATTGGCAATTCCACCGCGGTTGCCATCTCAACCGCCTATTACCGGGATAACCGCGACGTGGGCGATGCTGTCACGAAGCTCGGAATGCAGCTCGGCGTGGACATGGCCTCAAATGTATTAAAAGAATTCTGGCCGGATATCCTGAGGAAGTTTCATCACAGGCCACACCAGTAGCCAACAAAGCGGACTGGAATTGGATCTTGCTGGGTAGGATACAAAGCGTCACGAATGCTAAAGAATTCAACTACCCTCTAAAAACCAAAAAGGGAAATCGACACTGAATCCGTCTCCGCCCTGGTATTACTCGGCCGACTTTCTGAACATTGAGTCTTAGGCGGATCCCTTGGCGGTTACAACTACGGCAGATCTTGCCTGATCTGCGGGCAGAGCACGGCCTGTCCGATCCATACGTGATTGAAATCTCGGCCATGCTCTTGTTTCGCACACCGGCATCGTCTCTTTCTGGAAACGCCCACGCATCACGAACCAGCCGAAAAAGTCATCATTCCCGTGGTTGACTCAAGCCAGTTCTTTAGTCGAACTGCCCCCGTCTACGCAGCCTTGTCGAAAGCCTCGGTTGGACACGCTCGAACGCGAATCGGTTGAATTACTCAGACAAGCGTGTGGCTTCTTCAAGCGCGTAAATGAACGACTCGTATACTTTGCCCGTAGTTTGGCGCATACCCAGCTCGCAAGTCCGATTTGCGGAAACGAAGCGGGTGTCCTCCCTGGCACTCTGGATTTGTACGATCGTGTCACGTGTGGCGGAGTGAACCAGTTCGGGATGCAGCAAGCCGCGGTCGCCAGCAGTCCCGCAACAAGTGGTCCCCAAAGGAATTTCAGCGCTGTCAGCTAGCGCGCCGGCGATTTCGAGCAGCGTATCACTAAGTCCGAGGTGCGTCGTCGAACAGGTAGGATGGACAAGGATTTTCCGAATCGTTTTGTGGATGCTTAGTGAGGGCAGAAGATCTTTGCACCAGGCGATCGAATCGATAATGGCGATACGTTTCAGCCGATCCTTACGTTCATCGTCAAGATGCTCTAACAGGTCGTCCTTGAGACCGAGCGTGCACGAAGCCGCATCCACCACCACCGGCAACTTTCCTTCATCGCTCCAGCGCCATAACGCATCGCTCATCTGTTCGGACATCCAAGTCTGCCCGCGCTTGTAGCCCTTGGAACTCCACGGCGTCGAGCAGCAAAGGCCTCTCACGTCGTCGGGAATCCAGAGAGGCTTGCCCGCGCGTTCAGAGAGAGCTACGAAGGTCTCAGGAAGCGCCGGCGACGCGGGCTTCGTATTGTCCCTGCCGAAGATGCGATTGATACACGCTGGGAAATATGCGGCCGCGGCACCCGCGCGTGTCGTTGCTGGAAGCTCGGCAGGGGCGGCGTGCGGCATTGCGCCGGCTACCGCGGGAACCAGATCCTTGCTGACAACGCTGCGAGCCACGTCAGTTAGGGCCTCAAGCAGATGGGGGCTGGTTATTGTTTGCACGACGTCGGCCGCTCTGACACCACGACGCGCCAGGGTCTCCACCTCGGCCCATTTCCGGGCCACATCGAGCGCAACTTCTTCGGCACCCTGGGAGTGCTCCATCTTCCTGAAGTGTTTCATCAGGGCGCCTGTATTGATTCCGATGGGACAGACATCGGCGCAGGTGCCATCGGCGGCGCAGGTCTCGATCGCGTCGTATTCGTACTCATGCTGTAGTTGGGTGAGCAGCTTCGACCATTCGGGCTGTCGTGACATCTCGCGACGAAGAACAATGCGTTGTCTGGGAGTGACTGTGACGTTACGGCTGGGGCACACAGGTTCGCAGAAGCCGCACTCAATGCAATGGGAGGCGGAATGAACGTCTTCGATCGCTGGGGTGGTTTTGAGGTTCTTGAGGTGAATCATTGAATCGTGGCTCAGTAAGACATTCGGAGCCAGGATTCCGTGCGGATCCAGGAGCTGTTTGACCCGCCACATCAGGTCAGTGAGTTTGTCGCCCCATTCGCGCCGGACAAAGGGGGCCATGTTGATTCCCGTTCCGTGCTCCGCCTTCAAAGAGCCGTCATACTTATCCACCACCATCTCAACAAGGTCACGCATGAAACCGTCGTACTGCTGCCGGCTCGCGTCTTCGCTCAGCCGCGCAATCATCACGAAATGCAAGTTTCCATAAGCAGCATGCCCCGCGGCGGAGGCTTCATATCCGTGCTTGGCAAGAAGGCCGAGCAAATCGCGCGTGGCATTCGCAAGTTGTGCGGGTGGAAAGCAAACGTCTTCGATGATGAGGTTGGTGCCTTGCGGACGCATCTCGCCGACGATGCCAAGCAGGCCATCACGAATGTGCCATGCAAGCTCGATTGCTTCGGCGTCACGAATGAATTCCAGCGGCCGCAGCATTTTCACTTCGTCTAGAGCGTCCGTGACCTTCGTCTGAATCGCCTCAAATTCTTGATCGCTGTCGAAGCCGAATTCAACCAGCAGCGCCGCGTTCTTCGGATCGAGATTCGTCCAATACTTTGGCGTGCCTTTCATTAGCTTGGAGGCGGCGGTGAGGGATGAAGCGACCATCAGCTCCACTGCCTGCGCTCCCAGTTCGACCAGCTTACCGACCTGCTCCACCGCAGCGTCGATTGTGTCGAATGGCAGCCAAGCCACTGTCGTTCTTGCGGGCAGGTGATAAGTCTCGTAGACGGCCTCGGCCACGAACCCGAGCGTGCCCTCTGATCCAACCATCAACCGCCGCAGGATTTCTACAGGCGTTTCACCGTCGAGAAACGCATGCATGGCATATCCGCAAGTATTACGGATGCCATACTTCCGAACAATTCGGGCAGAGAGTTCCTGATCCGCGAGAATCTCCTCGCGGATCTTCAACAGTCCCGCCGCCATCTCTGGCTCGGAGGCAGCAAACCTTTCCTCAGCGTGAGGGTCCTCGGTATCGATGATCGTGCCGGTCGTAAGAACGATTTTCATTCCGACGATCGAATGGTACGAATCGATTGCTGGCCGGCAACGCATACCACCCGCGTTATTGGCCAGTACACCGCCGATTGTGGCGGCGTTAATGCTCGCGGGGTCCGGTCCCATGCGGCGGGCGTAAGGTCTCAATACTTCGTTAATACGTCCAAGCGTGGTGCCGACATTGCAACGAATTCGCGACCCGCTGTCCTCAACCTCCCAGCCACTCCAGTGCTGCCTCACATCGATCAGAATGTCGTCGCCTTGCGACTGGCCGTTCAAGCTGGTGCCACCGGCCCGGAAGGTCGCATGGCGGCCTTTGCGGGTGCAATATCGAAAAAGCGCCCGAACGTCATCGATGTTCTTGGGTTGCACGATCACGTTTGGGATATACCGGTAAGGGCTGGCATCCGATGCATAGCGCACCAGGTCACTGATACGATGCCGCACCAGATCGTCGCCAAGTATCTCGATCAGATCTCGCTTCAGCTCTTCCGGGGTTCCGGCAACACGCCCTTCGTCGACAGCATCCGAGGAGGGTGGTACATCCGGACGGCCGAGCCGTGTGGGGTTTGCTGATAGGAGCTTATCCATGATCTTCTCCGATGAAGAGCTTGATGGAAATCGATTTGTTTGCTTCGCCGCCAACAAACCCGCACTGTGCGGGCTCTCCAAGGCATAGGACGGCAGGGGAAATACATGAGGCTAGTCACATACAAAGACCGGGATCGAAGTATAAAGCCCGGAGTCTTGCTGGGTGAAGAGATTGTCGATATTTCAGACCGGGTGGCCGATGTTAGGAGCTTGATCGAAGATGGACCGGACGCACTCGGTGCGCTGCGGACCTTCCTGCAAGGCAAGACGCGTCGTATTCCGCTAGCAACGGTGGAATTGCTGGCTCCGCTCCCAAATCCGCCGCGCATCTTCTGCCTTGGACTGGCATATCGCGATCACGCCATTGAAACGCATCAAGAGATCCCGAAAGTGCCGACCATCTTTCTGAAACTAACGTCCGCCCTGAACGGGCCGCGTTCCACCGTCGTCCTGCCGAAGCTAACGCAGCGGCCCGACTACGAAGCCGAATTCGCGTTCGTCATCGGGACGGGCGGTAAGAACATTTCGGCCGAGGCTTGGGAGGAGCACGTCTTCGGCTACACGATCATGAACGATATAACGGCGCGCGACGTGCAAATGGCTACCAGTCAATGGTCTCTGGGCAAGAGTTTCGATACGTTTGCCCCCCTTGGGCCAGCGATCGTCACCAAGGATGAAGTGCCCGACCCACATGCACTTGACATCAAGCTCACCATCGGCGGCGAAGTCTTGCAGCGTTCGAACACGCGTGAGTTGATCTTTCGAATACCCGACCTCATCGCGTACCTCTCAGCGATTGCGCCCCTCAAGGCCGGCGACATCGTCAGTACAGGAACGCCCGCCGGCGTTGGACTTGGACGCACGCCTCATCGCTGGTTGCGCGCCGGGGAGACCCTCATCACCGAGGTGGAAGGCCTCGGGCAGTTGGCGAACCCCATAGTTGCCGAAGTCTGAGAACATCCTGCCCTTATGCAATATTCTGATTACAACTGTTTCAGGTTCAGGTTTGATTATGGAGTCGCATTCGTCAGCATCGAACACCCGCCGATAAATCTTCTTGATGAAGTTCTGTCACAGGAATTCGACAAACTTGGCAGGGAATTGGAGACCGATGAGAGTGTCCGGGTTGTGGTCTTCGAGAGCGCGCTTCCTGATTTCTTTATAGCCCACTCTGGTTTGGGCCGGGTTGGAAATGCTTCCAAAATGGTGTCCCATACGCGCGGTTTTCGGCTTACGCAGATGATCGGCGAGCGGTTCAGGAATATGCCTAAAGTAACCATTGCCAAAATCGAGGGACGGACCCGGGGCGGAGGAAGTGAAATCGCCCTGGCGATGGATATGTGTTTTGCTGCCGTTGGCAAAGCGATCTTCGGCCATCCAGAGGTGGCGGTTGGGCTTGTTCCGGGCGGAGGCGCCACGCAAAGATTGCCACGGCTCATCGGGCGGGGACGCGCCCTGGAGGTGCTCCTGGGTTGCAATGATCTCTCGGCGGAGCTGGCAGAACGTTACGGCTATATCAATCGAGCGTTGCCAGCGGAGGAGCTGACGCCTTTTGTCGAGAAACTGGCTCGCCGCATCGCATCATTTCCTGCGCACGCCATTGCTCACGCCAAGGCCGCCGTGGATACGGGAGCGTTTAGTTCCATAGCGGAGGGTCTTCTGGTGGAAGCCCATGAATCCGATTTAAGTGTCGCTAGCGAGGTGACGCAAGCGCGCGTGACGGAAGCCTTGAAGGTGGGCGCCGAGACTTATGAAGGCGAGCTGGAGATGGACTATTTATCGAGGCTCTCCCCGACAAGATAAAGTCGTGCGGATTGGCGGGCGCTGCTACTCTTGGCTCACAGGCGGCATGATCTGCCCCATTTCCATGGCGTTACTCGATGGAATCTCCTGGAGGGATATAGCGAGCTGCTCCGTTGCGATTCCGGTTAGCTTCTGGAACATTGACCACAGTTGCTTCAACAGGTCTGTCTTTTCCTCCGCAGTGTGGCCACTCCGCAGAACACAGTTGAGTGCCGCCGTGGGAGCCTCTTCTCCCGCCGCGTACCCGGAATGCTGCGGATAGGAAAGAAAGACGACGCGCACAAAGCTTTTCGGAACCTTCATAACCGTGGAGTGTAGGCGCGTGATCTCCCCGGCAATCCTTGTCTTCGTCTCATCGGAAACAAAATCTTGCTCCGTAATGGCCGTGTAGACTGGCATTCGTGCCTCCAATAAGACCGGCCACGAACTGCTTCGCGGCCTAGAAGCGTAGAGCACAGTCGAGAAAGTTTTGTTGGCTTGACGCGTGAGATCAAACAATCGTGGGGGTTTCTGGCTCTCTCCTGTTGAGCGCCGCTTTTATGCCCGATTCGAAAGAGTCTTTGCAGCAACCGCCCACGATCGCGTCCCGTCTCAAGCGATGGCTTGTTCCGGCGATCATCCTCCTGCTTACGGTAGGAATCGTCGTCCTCATCAGTACGAACTGGAATGCTTGGGCCGGCGGACGAGCAGTGCAGGAAACTGATGACGCATACTTGCACGCAGACCTCACGCCGTTGAGCACGAAGGTGGCGGGCCTGGTCGCAACGGTTGCCGTCTCGGATTATCAGACAGTGAAGGCCGGGGAGTTGCTTGTCGCGCTGCGCGATGAGGATTTCTCGGCGCAAGTACAGCAAGCCCAGGCGGCCGTGAGCGCTGCTGAAGGGGCCCTGGTCAACAATCAGAAACAGAAACTGTTGCAGGATGCTCGCATCGTGGAAGCGGAGGACGGGGTACAGACCGCGCAAGCAAATATCGCTGCGGCCCAAGCCGGCGTCGAGGCGGCAAACGCTGCCATCGCGGGCGCACACGGTGGGATCGATGCCATTCAAGCGAGCGTTACGCAAGCCTCGAAGGAGCGCAAACGCCAGGAAGCATTGATCGCCGCGGAATCTACGACACCCCAGAAACTCGAACAGGCGGTCGCGGCCGACGAAAGCTATCGGTCCCAGTTCCTTACCCGCAACGCGGACCTCTCGACCGCGAATGCTCAATTATCCAGCCGGCAAGCCGACCTAGCCCGCGCGCGGGCTCAGTTGACAAGCGCTCAATCTGGGGTCGAAACGCAGCGCCGCCAGCGAGCAGTGCTCGACGCCCAAGAACTCCAGCTTCGCGCAGCAGTGGAAGCGCAAAAAGCTGCTCTGGCTTTGGCGAAGGTCAATCGTGGCTATACGAAAATCGTGGCGCCGGAAGATGGAATCGTCAGCGAGCGATTGGTGAGACCGGGACAATTGGTAAGCCCAGGAACCCAAGTAATCTCTCTGGTGCAAAACGATCCGTGGGTACAAGCAAACTTTCTGGAGAACCAGATTCGCGGGATCCGCCGGGGCACGTCGCGGAAATTCAAGTTGACGCGATTCCCGGTCTGCTTCTGCGGGGACGAGTAGCGGAAGTGGCTCCGGCGAGCGGATCGCAGTTCGCGCTCTTGCCCCCGGACAATGCCACGGGAAACTTTACGAAAATCGCGCAGCGTATACCGGTAAAGATTGTTCTGGATCGAGATCGGTCAACGGACGCTCGTCTGCGACCTGGTCTCTCGGTCCTAGTCCGCGTTCATACCAGCGGCTCCCATTCATGACTGCTGCAATCCAAGCGAAATCGCAACTCGCCACCAATCCCTACGTTGGAATTGTTGGCGTGTTCCTGGGCGCCACCCTTGCAACGATGAACGCACGTCTGATCAGCGTGGGGCTTCCGGATCTCCGCGGCGCTCTCGGACTTGGTTTCGACCAGGCTTCCTGGCTTCCAACCGCATTGAATATGGCCGCGATGTTCAGCGGCTTGTTTGTGGTTTTCTTGAGCGCCCTGTTTGGGCCACGGCGAATCTTGATACCAGCCTCGCTGCTGTTCGCGCTAACCAGCGCGCTTCTTCCCTTCGCGCACGGATTTGGCGGGATGCTGACGCTGATGGTGATCGCCGGATTGACCTCGGGAACCTTCTACTCCCTGACCATGACCTTTGTGCTCAATGCGCTCCCCAAGAAGCTTATCATTTTCGGTGTCGCGGCTTACGCGGCCGACATTGTTTTCACAGCGAACGTCGCCCCGGCGCTCGAAGCCTGGTACATCCAACACCTGTCGTGGCACTGGATTTATTGGAACTCCGCGGTTCTGGCACCTGTAATGGCTCTTTGCGTTTACTTTGGAATTCCCCGGGCGCATTTACCCGCACAGCGGCCGAGTTGGCGCGGGTTTACGTACTTCAGCTTGGGATTGGCTCTGATCTACGGCGCGCTCGATCAAGGAGAGCGTTTGTATTGGCTGCATTCCGGAGTCATCGTCGGGATGCTGAGCGCTGGAATCGTCCTTATTCTGGCTTCGGTGGTCAGACGGCTGGTCCAGCCTCTGCCGGTTCTGGACCTGGCATTCCTAAGCAAGCGAAACATCGTTGTCATTGGATTATCAATTTTTGTTTTCAAGTTCGCTCAGCTCGCGACTCTCGTTCTGGTACCCAGCTTTCTCGAAAACATTCATGATTACCGGCCGCTTCAGGTCGGCGATGCTCTGGCTTGGGTCGCGCTGCCGATGTTCGCGACGGTATGGGTTATCGCCATCGTAGTTGTCTTCACGAACTCCAGACTCATACTCGCCCTCGGGTTGACCCTTGCTGCCGTCGTCTGCTGGCATTACTCCCGCATCGACACTTCCTGGTCCGGGAACAGTTTCGAGCTGTGGGAGCTCCTGTTGTCCGTCGGCTTTGCCTGCTCGTACGTTGGCTTGGTAAGCAGTCTGGTCTTGGAAGCGATCCAAGGAGGGGCCATGACAAGCCTGGCGAAGGCGGCAACCATCTCCGGATTTGCTCATTTCATCCGCCTGTTCGGAGGTGAAGTGGGTGTTGCGTTCATGACGCATTTCTTGTCGGCACGAGAAAAGTTCCACTCCAATCTGTTGGGCCTGCACGTCCAGCGCGGGACGTGGATCACGGACCAGCGTCTTCACTTGCTCGCCGCCGGCGCTTTTGGAAAGTCGAGTGGAATGGCAGAGGCGCAATACCGCGCTGCCGCAGCCCTGGGACTACAAGTTCGGGCGCAGGCGTTTACTCTTGCAACCTCGGACGGATTCATCTTGATCGCGTGGACGGTAGTGATTTACCTCATGATGATGCTTCTTTTGCGGCCCGGCACAATCTCTTATCGGGACTTGAGGCGACTGCCATGAAGAGTGTAACAATGATGAGCGCGATCATTCCCCGCTGCGTAGCTATTGGCGTACTGTTGTCACTCGCCGCCGCGCCTCAGTATGGAGCCGATGCGCGGAAGTTGAATTTAAAGGAGGCCGTCGAGCTGGCAATCAGCCAGAATCATTCGCTGCGCATTGCCCGCCTGAAGATCGTCGAGAGCGAACAGAAAAAGGCGGGTGAACACGCCTCATACTTTCCGGCGATCAAGGACGCCGCCAACGCGGACGATAGTACAGGAATTGATCACATTGTCATACCCGCCGGAACATTCGGGCGCGTCCAAGGTCAGTTAGTCCCCGGAAACGCGGTCACTATTCCTCAGGGTCTGCACCACCTGCTTCTCAATGAAGCGAGCATCGATCAGCCGCTTACTCAGTTAATACGAATCCATGAGGCCAATCGCATTGCCGCCGCGGAAGTTGCCATCTCACGGGCAGACTTGAAGAAAGCTGAGAACCAGGTAGCCATCGATGTCCATCGCCTGTACTTTGCCGTTCTCATCGCCGAACTGCAAAAGCGCTCCGCCGAGGAAGAGACCGCATACGCCAGGGAAGAGCTAAAGGAGAATACGGAGGGCGTTCGCAACGGGAGCCTGCTTCGCGTGAGCGGCATCCAGGGAGACGTGGATGTGCTGCAGGGGCAACAAGCTGCTCTCACGGCAGACCTTCAGGTAACGGATTTGAACACAGAGCTGAATGATTTGCTCGGTCTCCCGCTCGATACCAAGCTGGATCTGCAGCCAATCGAGGCGATCGGCCCCGATAAGCTTCCGTTGGAACAGTATGTTCAGACCGCCTGGGCAAACAATCCTGAAATCGCAGCCGCGGAGGAATCCATCAAAGAGGCCAGCGCTGCTGTGAGGAGCGCGAAGTCGGCGTTCATCCCCGACGTTACGGCCTACGCCAGCGATACCTGGCAAAACGGAGTGCCGTTTCTCGTTAATAACTTCGGCACGGTTGGAGTTCGCCTCAATTACGATGTATTTGATTTCGGCAAGAGACATTCTGTGGTCAAGGAGCGCGAAGCGCAGCTTTCAGAAGCGGAAGAAAACCTGAAGCGTCTCAAGGACACTGTCTCCGCGCAAGTGGAACGCAACTTTAACGCACTAGAACGAACTAAGAATCTCGTGGCTGTGGCGGACCAGGTTGTGGCACTACGGCGCGAGAGCGAGCGGCTGTCTAAAAACCAGGTCACTCAGGGCGTTGTGACGGTGGCCAACACACTGGAAGCCGCTTCAGCAACCTATAAATCGCAAGTCGGCCTCTTGCAAGCGAACCTGAATTACATGCTCGCAAGGGCGGAACTGAAACAGACGATTGGTCAGACCCCCGGCCTTTAGCAGGTTGCTAAGAAGCCCCGCGGACGGAAGTCCGCCCAACGAGGGGACATCTAGAGGTTATCGATCATCTGTGTGGGGTAGGCGCCCAAGCCTGCGCCCGAATGTAAAAGCTTTTTCAGCAACCTTAGGTCCGAGTCTTTTGCGCTAACGCTTCCGCCGTCACTGGGATTTGCCCCGTGCCGTAATGATTCACGATAAGGCGGGACCCACGCTGCCCAGTATTCGCCGTCCAAATCCACTGCAGGAAGACGCTCACGCGCTCGCTCGATTGCGCCAGAAATTGCAGGTGTACCAGCCCCCAGGCCAGCCACGCCAGGAATCCGTGCATTCGAACCTTGCCGGTCTGCAGTACGGCGAAGCCTCCACCCACTACCGCCATATTTCCTTTATCAAAGTAGTGAAATCGCGCCGGACTGGGCTTGCCGGCGATTCGACGTGCGATCAGCCGCCCCGCATAGCGGCCCTGCTGGATGGCAACCTGTGCGACGCACGGCAGCGCGTGGCCCTCCTGATCGAATGATGCTGTATCGCCAAGGACGAAAACTTCGGGAGAACCGGGAACGGAGAGATCCGGCTGCACTCGGACACGCCCGGCGCGGTCAGTCTCCGCATTCAGCCATTTGCCCGCCGGGGAAGGAGCCACGCCCGCAGTCCAGATGACGACATTGCTTTGGATCCGCTCTCCAGCGACTGTAACCCCGCCGGCGTCGATGCCGTCGACCCCTACTCCCTGCCGAACTTCCACGCCGAGGCGTTCCAACCTCTTCATCGCCGCTTTGGAAAGCTCCTCCGCGAAGGTTCCAAGGACTCGCTTACCTCTGTCAATCACCATAATTCGTGCCGACGTGGGATCGATTCTTCGAAACTCCCTGCGGAGCGTAGTTCGCACGAAGACCGCAATTGCCGCGGCCATTTCCACCCCGGTGGGGCCGCCTCCCACCAGCACAAAGGTCAACAAATCGCGATGCTTCGACGGGTCTTCCTCTGCCTCGGCCTGCTCAAACGCCTGGAGGATCTTGTTGCGGATCGCGACGGCATCGGCGATACTCTTCAGCCCGGGCGCAAATGGCGCAAAATCGTCGTGACCGAAATAGCTGTGCGTTACGCCGGTGGCCAGAATCAGATAGTCGTAACCGACTGGGACGTTCTCGCGAAGGCCGTTCGAGACATAGACTGCCTTTTTCGCACGATCGACGCTGGTTACCTCGCCGAGGATCACCGTGGTATTGGACTGCTTACGGAGAACGCCTCGAATCGGCGAGCCGATCTGTCCTGGCGTCAGGACCGAAGTAGCAACCTGATAGAGAAGCGGCTGGAAAAGATGGTGGTTGGAACGGTCGATGAGAATGATCCGCGCCGGCGTTTTGCGAAGTGCCTTTGCAGCCGCAAGGCCGGCGAAACCGCCTCCAACGATGACAACTCTCGGAAGACTGTCGGACATGATCGTACCCTGACTATTGAGAGCCGATGCGGTTCTTATCTGTTGGCCGTCCCAAGCGCGACAAACGGTCTGGCCGCATCCAACAAACTGATCTTGGAAGTGCTCTTTGCTTGTGAGCCAGAGGGCATGCTGCGCATCCAGAGGCAGTCAAAAGGAAGGTCGTCCACCAATCTAAAGCTGAGCGGCCGCATGCAAGCGGACCGGCTTTCGGACTTGTTAGCCGAAATCGAGAAATGCGACTCCCAGCCGAGCCTGGACCTAGAGGAGGTCACCATCTTAGATCGCGACAGCGTTCGCTTCTTGATTCGCTGTCAATCGGAAGGTATCCAGCTAGTTAACTGTCCGTTGTTCGTCCGGGAGTGGATAGCGAGGGAAAAGGGGCAAACTGCCAGGTAATCAGGCTTCAACCCGGAACCGGTATTTGTCAATGCGCAAGCTCTTGATTTTATATTCCAGTGTCGTCCGCGGAACTCCCAGCCTTCTGGCAGCTCCCTCCGGACCCGAAATGCGGCCGCCGGTTTCGGTAAGCGCCGCTTCGATCAGCTCTCGTTCCTGGTTGCTCAGTGACGGCTGCAGACCGGCCGGAGCCCCAGCTTCCGGCTGCAACCATGCCTGTTCCACATAGAACGTGTCGGAGTCGGAAATGATCATGGCTCGTTCGATCACATTTTGAAGCTCCCGGATGTTGCCAGGCCAGTGATAGGCTTCAAGAAGCCCGGCTGTCCGCTTTTCTACTCTTCGAATCTTCTTGCCCTGTTTAGCAGCGTTGCGTTCGATGAAATACTTGGCCAGCAATAGAACATCTTCCCGGCGTTCGCGAAGCGGAGGGACATGGATTGGAAATACGTTCAACCGGTAGAAGAGGTCCAGTCGAAACTTCCCGGAGCGAACTGCCGATGGCAGATCGCAGTTTGTAGCGGCAATTACACGCACGTCAACTGGAATGCTGTGGGTGCCTCCCACGCGCTCGAACTCGCGCTCCTGAAGCACTCGCAACAGGGCGACTTGGGTTTCGCCTGGCATCTCACCGACCTCATCGAGAAAGATCGTGCCGTGGTTCGCGACTTCGAAGCGTCCGGCATGCCGCTGATTGGCGCCGGTGAAGGCGCCTTTCTCGTAGCCGAAGAGCTCGGCCGCAATCAGCGACGGGGGAGTGACAGCGCAATTCATCCTGGTGAAAACCGAGTGGGATCTGCGCGACCTCCTGTGAATCGCGCGAGCGACCAACTCCTTTCCTGTGCCGCTCTCACCGGTGATCAAAACAGTGGCATCGCTCGGAGCAACTCTCATCACTTGCGCCGTCACGCCGCAGATCGCCTGGGAAGAACCGACGATCTCCTCGAACATGGACGTGGACAGGACCTCGTCGCGAAGGTCGAGCGTTTCCTCGTCCAGTTCTCCGTTGATTCCCGCGCTCGCCCAGCCCGCGGCATCATCCCTGAAATGGCCGGTCACGCGATCCGGTGTGACGCGAGAACGGAGGGGAGTAACCGGATCTAGACGAGCCGAGCACTTACTCATGGCAAGGCTCTCTGGTGCGCTGCTTTCCACAGGGTTCGAATCATGCATCGGTGATTCCGTCTTCCTTCCCGATTTTGAATCGGGCAAGCATCGCAAACATCACCTGAAAGTGCAAAGGGAACAATCTTTCGAGCAAAGCTGTCACTCCTCCCGCCTCGGAATGTGTATTCGCCGCCACCCGGAGAGCCACGCATCCAGCGACCACGCGCCAGGTCCCATCAAAGCCAAGGCCGCCCCGAGCGTCGCCAATAGCAAATGGACTGCCGCATTCTCTGCTCCCAACGCAAGAAGCAACACTTCCAACCCGGCCGTGCCGGCTCCTGCGATTCTCGTCCGGTATCCGGTGAGTATCGCAAGGCTGGCAGGTGTCAACAGAGCTATATAAACAAAGGATTCCGATGCAGGTGTGCCACTCATGCGGGACACCGCTTCCGCCATCAACACTCCGCCGCATGCCAGCCGCATGAGCAGCAGACCGATACCGTCCCAGCTGTGCACAAACCCGAAAATCCCCGAACGCAAGGACACTGCCTCGGTTCAGCATAAGCAAATAACGGCTATCGATAAAGCCTCAAAAGAGGATGTGCGGCGATCTTTCGATGCGATTTAGAAATCCGATGCGATTTAGAAATCAATCATGCCGCGCTTGGCGCCGATCATCGCCGCGTGGGTGCGGTCGTTCGCGCCGAGCTTCGACAGTATACTTCGGACCCGGCCCTTGACCGTTTCTTCGGTGAGCGAAAGGCGAGCGGCGATCTCTTTATTCGCGTTGCCTCCCGCGATGAGCCGCAGCACCTCAATCTCCGCGGAAGTGAGCGCTTCGTCGGTGGCGTGGTGAGCGAGCTCATATGAAATCTCGGGCGAGATGCTCTTTTTTCCGCCGTAGACCGCCCGAATGGTGTCGAGTAGTTCTTTATGCAAGAGATTCTTTAAAAGGTATGCCCGGGCTCCCGCTCTGAGCGCGCGCATTACCTGTACGTCGCCCATATACGTGGTTAGAACAATGATTCTCGCCGCGGGATCTTCACCGCAGATGGCGATCGTGGCATCTAGGCCGTTCATTTCCGGCATTTGCAGGTCCATCAAAATGACATCGGGACGATGCGCGCGAAACTGCTGAATGGCCTCGCGTCCGTCGGATGCTTCGCCGACCAGCGACATGTCCGGCTGCCCCTCCAGGATCGCGGAGATCCCTTCCCGGAACAGAGGATGATCATCCACCGCGAGGATCCGAATCGTGTTCATTTCGCTTCCCTGCTGAACCACCTGAGCCGGCGGTTGGAAGTCCTATAGGCGACCCCGGCGGGCACCCGCAAGCTGACTTCCGTGCCGTTACCGTTGCTGCTCCAGACGTCCAGTTCGGCTCCGATCGACTCCGCCCGTTCGCGCATGCCGGGCAACCCCCAGTGGCTCGGCCGGCTGCCTTGCTTGAGGATCTCTGGATCGATTCCTCTTCCGTTGTCTTTCACGGCAATGCGAAATTCGTGATCGCCCTGCCGTATTGCTACGTCGATCCGCTCGGCGTGCGCGTGGCGGAACGCATTCCGAAGGGCCTCCGCCGTGATTCGGTAAATCTCGTCCCGCAAAATCGGATGTAACTCCCGCCCCGCGCCTTCGACTTCGACTTCCACAGCCGGAGACAGACCTTCCGATTGAGCGGCTCGCAATTCTTCGGACAACGCTGCGATCGCGCCGGACAGCTCGTTGGTCATCAATGGCGGCGAGCGCAGTTCCTGGACCGTGTCACGGGCCGCCGTGATCGCTTCCGCCCCTCGGTCGAGCGCCGCCCCAAGCGCTTTGCGCGCCTCCTCCGGCCGGGACGGCAGATGATTGTAGGCCCCCTGAAAGCGGAGCAAAAGCCCGTGGAAATTTTGGAGCAACGTATCGTGCAACTCGCGCGCGATGCGGGTGCGCTCGGCGACCCGCTCTTCGAGTCGCATGTCGTATTCTCGCCCGAGTTGGCTCAGGCGGAGGCGGTGGGCTCCCCACATCGACGCTAGAATCGCGGCTGCGCATAGGGCGCGGAACCATCCGGTCTGATAATAGGCCGGAGCGATCGAAAAACTACTCGTGGCTCCCGCCTCATTCCAGACTCCATCATCGTTGCAAGCCATCACATGAAATGTGTAAGGGCCAGGCTCCAAGTCGCTGAAGAAGGCCTGCCGGCGGGTCCCTGCGTCCTGCCACTCTGTGTTCCGTCCTTCGAGCTTGTAGCGAAAGCGGACCTTTTGAGGAACCCTGAAGCTAAGCGCGGTGTAATCGATCTCAATGTCCCGAGTGCGCGCCGGGAGATGAAGCACTTGGCCGGCTGCGTATGTCTTTCTGTCCGCGATGACCTGTTCGATGTGAACCGGTGGGACCAAGCGGTTGTCATTCAAATGACGCGGATCGATTGACTGGAGGATTGTATCGTTGGTGAACCAAAGCCTTCCGTCCGGAGATTTGGAGACTTGAGGAAGAAAAGTGCTGGTACTTACTTGCGCGCCGTCCAACGCGTCGAAGGTTCGCGTCCGGACCTTGCTCTCTGGGTGCTGCCACCAGCGGTCGAGTTCAGACGCGGAAATCGCGACCACACCACATTTGGAATATAGCCAGAGAGCACCTTGGTCGTCTTTAATAATCGCGGCAATCTGTTCGCACGGCAGCCCATTGGCCAAGCCGAGCCGCTTGAGAACGCCTTCACGCCAGCAGAACACGCCGTTTCGCGTAGCGACCCAGACCGAGCCATCCGGATCAACCGCCACGGACAGAACACTTAGCCGGCTCAGGCCCTTGGCTACGATCTCGAATTTACCGGCTCGGTAATGAGCCAGGTTTCCGTTATAAAGACCCAGCCAGAGGCCCCCATGTGGATCAGGGGCCACCGCCTTCGTTGGCGGAATCTCCGACTCGTTGAATTCCTGCGTAACCCTATCGTCAACGATCCGAAAAACTCGCTGGCCGAGGCCGGGCGCGGTCATGGCCCAAATGTTTCGATCCGTGTCTTCGGTAATCGCCGTGATGACGCCCAGCGGGCGCCCATGGCTTCCGGGAACGCTTCGAAACTTGCCGCGCTCATAAATATTAAGCGTGCGATCAACTCCCACCCAGATCCGGCCCTTGTGATCCTGGTAAAGCGAGGTGACGCGATGACCTGGCAAACCGCCGCGCGCGCGGATCGACATTACCTTGTTTCCGCGCAGTACATCCAGCGAATCGTCGTTGCCGATCCAGATGCTGCCGTCGCGCGCTGCGAGCGCCGATTCGACATGATCGCTCGACAGCCCCTCAGGTGTCGAGATAGTGGCCACTCTGATATCGCGGAATACATCCAGGCCCTTGGCTGTCACTACCCACAGGTTCCCCTCCGCGTCCTCGTAAAGGCACTCCACGGAATTGCCAGTGAGGCCGTCCTCCTTTACGAAATGATCTACTTGATTGCCACGGATCCTATACAGGCCATCATCGCCGGTACCGATCCACAGAGAGTTGTGACGATCAATGAACAGCGTGACGACGTGAAGTTTGAACGCGTCAATGCCAGGGAGCACTGAGGGCTGCGAAACACCCCCGACGATACGTTGGAGGCCGAGTTGTTTGTTGTTAAATCCAACCCAAATCGATTGATCCTGCGCAACTGCCAGCGCCTCGACACCCGCTAATGCCTCATACGGCTTCAGCTCCTTGCGAAAATACGCAGTCCATGATTTGGGCGACCACCGCAACAGTTCATTCGATGACCCGATCCAAAGATTCTGCCGACCATCCTCCGCGAGCGGGTTGGCGTATAGCAGAGCCATGCCGTCAGAATTTCCGAAGCATCGAAGGCGCTCACCGACCACCCGGCATATCCCGCCAGCGTGATCGGATCCGGTGCGCGACCGGGCGGCCCACACTGTTCCCGCGTGGTCCTCAAGGATGGCATTGATCCTCCACCGCGCGTGGGAGACATCGATCAGACGGTCATTCTTCAGAGCTGTAAGCCCTGCCGCGGTACCGATCCAGAGGGTACCGTCGCGCCCTCCCAGCAGAGCATATACCGCGGAGATCGCCGGCCGGTTGTCCGGCGGCACCCACGGAACAAATCGCACGCCGTCGAATCTCACCAAGCCCGCATCGGTTCCGATCCAGATGTAACCATCCGCGGTTTGGGTGATCGTATGCGGCGCTCCGCCGAAAACTCCATCCTGCATGTGCCAGGCTGTGTGTGCATATTGCGAAATTCGCATGGCAGGGTCGAGCGCGAACACCTGTCCGGCCCCGAAAAGCAGAACAAGTGCACATGCGATGCAATCCGCGCGTTTCATCTCCTGGCCCGGCCTTCGTCGACACCCATCGTCGTCAAGAAGATCACCGTTTAGATCACAACTCGCGAGCTTCCATCCGGAACCGATATTTGTCAATCCGCAAGCTCTTGATTTTGTATTCCAGTGTCGTCCGCGGCACTCCCAGCCTTACGGCAGCTCCATCCGGACCCGAAATGCGGCCGCCGGTTTCCGCAAGCGCCGCTTCGATCAGCTCTCGTTCCTGGTTCATCAGAGATGGCTGCAAATCGACTAGAGGTTCTGCTTCCGCTTGCAGCCATGCCTTTTCCACAAAGAAGGTGTCGGAATCGCAGAGAATCATGGCTCGTTCGATGACATTCTGAAGCTCCCGGATATTGCCAGGCCATTGATAGCGCTCTAGAAGCTCCGCTGTCCGCTTTTCTACTCTTCGAATCCTCTTGCCCGCTTTAGTAGCGTAGCGTTCGATGAAATACTTGGCGAGCAATAGAATATCTTCCGGGCGCTCGCGAAGCGGGGGGACATGGATTGGAAAGATGTTCAACCGGTAGAACAGATCCAGACGAAACTTCCCAGAACGAACTGCCGCTGGCAGATCGCAGTTTGTAGCGGCAATTACACGCACGTCGACTGGAATGCTTTGAGTGCCCCCCACGCGCTCGAACTCGCGTTCCTGAAGCACCCGCAACAAGGCGACTTGGGTTTCGCCCGGCATCTCGCCGACCTCATCCAGAAAAATTGTCCCGTGGTTCGCGACTTCGAAGCGCCCCGCATGCCGCTGATTGGCGCCGGTGAAGGCGCCTTTCTCGTAGCCGAAGAGCTCGGCCGCCACCAGCGACGGTGGCGTGACGGCGCAATTCATCCTGGTGAAAACCGCCGCGGACCTGCGCGACCGCTTGTGAATCGCGCGAGCGATCAGTTCCTTCCCGGTACCACTTTCACCGGTGATCAGAACAGTGGCATCGCTGGGAGCAACTCTCATCACCTGCGCGGTCACGCCGCAGATCGCCTCGGAAGAACCGACGATCTCCTCGAACATGGACGTCGACAGGACCTCGTCGCGAAGGGCGAGCGTTTCCTCGTCCTGCCTCTCGTTGATTCCCGCGCTCGCCCGGTTCGCGGCATCATCTCTGATATGGCCGTCCACGCGATCCGGTGAGCAGGGAACATGCACGCGAGGGCTCGTATCATGCATCGTCGATGTCCTCCCTTCCTTCTGGCCCTTGCTCGGACCGGCGCCCATGCGTTTCCACTCGCTCTCTCGTCACCCATTCACGGATGTAGGGCGGACAATTCCTCAGTTCCGTTCCGTTCGCCTCACTGAGCGCAAAGAGTTTCACCGCTTCTCTGTCTACAAGAAGAACGTTCTTCAGATCGATGGCGAGGCCGCCCGATTCCCGTGCCAGTGCGCCTCGCAGCGTGTCAACATGTTCGCCTGCGATCCGGCCGCTTACGAGCAACACCACGCGATTGTCATCGGTAATCACTCGGTCGATTCTGCAGCTCACAACTAAACAGCAGTGCAAAAACCACACCAATGTCAAGTTTATGAAAATAAAAGAACAGAGCAAGCTTTGTGGCCGTGAATTACGTGAATTCCGTGAATTCCGTGACCACGGATCGGAGTTCTGGAGACTCCTAGGAAGAGAACCTTTCACCGAACTTGAACTGTTGTTTGTTGATATTCAAGGCCTTGATCCTGTCCTCAAGAGTGGAGGGCGGCATCCCAAGTTTCGCCGCGGCTCCGGATGGACCGGAAACTCGGCCTCTAGTGTGAGCCAGCGCGGCTTCGATAATCTCATGCTCAGTTCGTGCCGCAACTTTCAACGCAGGCGCCTGAACCCGAGATGCCTGCGGAGAAGTCCTTCCGGAAAGCCACATCTCATCAACCGAGAAAACATCCGAGGAACTCAGGATGATGGACCTTTCAATGACGTTCTGCAACTCACGGATGTTGCCAGGCCAGTCGTAGGACTGCAACAGATCCAACGTTTTCTGATCGGTGGATAGTATATTTTTGCCCGCGCGGTTGGCGTAGCGCTGCACAAAATACTCCACCAGCATCAAAATGTCGTCTTTCCGCTCGCGCAAGGGCGGCACGTCGATGGGAAACACATTCAACCGATAGAGGAGATCCCGGCGGAAGATCCCATTCGCTAAGGCGGCGTTCAAGTCGCGATTTGTCGCGGCGATCACGCGAACGTCGGTGTGAATGGGCTGCCCTCCTCCCACGCGCTCAAATTCCTGTTCCTGCAGCACCCTCAATAACGCGGCTTGGGCGTCGGGCAAGAGTTCGCCCACTTCGTCCAGGAAAATCGTTCCGCCGTCAGCCATTTCGAAGCGGCCCAGCCGGCGCTCGGTGGCTCCTGTGAAGGCTCCCTTTTCATGGCCAAACAATTCCGAGAGGACCAGCGTAGGCGGAAGCGCGGCACAATTCACACTAATGAAGGGGCCAGCGGATCTTTGGGATCGTTTGTGAACGGCACGGGCGATGAGTTCTTTGCCTGTGCCGGTTTCCCCGGTAATCAGAACGGTGGAGCCGGTCGGACCGACTTTGGCAACCCGGGAAAGAACGGCCTTCAAAGACCTCGATGTGCCGACAATTTCCTCGAACATCGAAGCCTTGTCGATCTCCTCACGAAGGGCGATGTTCTCCTGTTGAAGTTTCTGTTCGGCCCGCTTGCGCTCCTCGATGTCCGTACACGCGAGATACCAGCGCATGATCTGTCCCTTGTCGTCGCACACCTCGTTGCAACGAGCCAGAAACCAGCGATAACCTCCATCGCTTTTTCTTAGGCGCAACTCCAGCTCGAAACCAGCCCCACTCGAGACAGCACGATCGAAATGGCCGGTCGCCCGCTCCCAGTCATCAGGATGAAGGGAGTCGCCAAATTTAAATCTCCCCCGCCAGTCTTCGAGACTAAGACCGAGGTAATTGAGCATGATGCGGTTGGCGTAAACACGTTCACGATTAGGGCCGTATACCGCAACAAGCTGAGGCACCAGATCCAGCATCTGCCGGAACTCCACCTCCTGCTCCCGGATCTTATCTTCGGCCGTCTTACGCTCGGTGATGTCGGTCATCGCCCCGATAAACTCATGATTACCGGATGCGTCCTGTAAAGCGTGAGCTATCGCATGGACATGCTTGACTCGCCCGTCAGGCAGTAGCAAGCGATACTCATGTTCGAAGTCCGCGCCAGTCTGAGATGCGCGATCGATGACCTGTTGTGCAAGTGCCCTATCCTCGGGATGTATGCGCCGCAACGCTGAATCTATTGTCGGCTTTACGGTGCTCTCGTACTCGAAGATGCGATAGGTTTCGTCTGACCAGACAATCTCTTCGTCAACAGGTTTCCACCCGAAACTGCCTGTGTGGCTGAGTCTTTGAGCTTCCGCTAGATAGGCCTCGCGCCGCCGGAGTTCCTGGGTCGCGAGCTCGTGCTCGGTAACATCTATGGCGCTGCCAACGTACTTTTTCACGCTTTGGTTTTCGACGACAGGAATCCCGACGCAGCGAATGTATCGGACCTCGCCATCGGGCCGGACGATACGTTTGGTGGCATCGAAGCGCGAAGGTTTCGCTGCGAGTCCCTGGATGAGGTTCGCCATGGACTCGCGATCCTGTGGGTGGACACAATCCAAATATTCTTGAACAGCAGGCGGTTTGCGGTCTGGATCGAGGCCGTGCATCCGAAATAATTCCGGAGACCAGTAGTCGAATCCGTCAGGAGCGAAGGCCCAGCTACCCATGTGGGCAAGCCGCTGCCCTTCGGCGAGGTAAAACTCGTTTCTCTGCAGCTCCTGGGTGCTTCGGCGGAGCTGGTCTTCGGCTCGCTTGCGATCCTCAATATCGATACTCGATCCATACCACTTAACAATTTGGCCGGACCCATCGCGCATTGCTACCTTGTGGTGCAGCATCCAGCGGTATTCGCTGTCTGCGCGCAGGACGCGAGCTTCATAAAGGAAAGGTTCGCCGCTGGCCAGAGACGCGCGCCATCTTTCCACGATTCCTTCCACATCCTCGGGATGGATGAACGCTGTCCACTTCCAGCCCTGCAAATCCTCCAAAGACCGCCCTACGTACCTGAGCCATGTTTGATTAAAGAAATCGAGGTAGCCGTCCGGCTTACTGGTGTGAATCAGGCTGGGAGCCGAATGGACCAGGAGTTGAAGGTCGGACGCGTGATCCCGTCGAGCGGCACCATCTCCATTGGGGGCCATCGCTCGCATTATATTCCTTGCAATGCTCCCCAATCTTTCCTCGGCTGCCAACTTAGAGAGAATCTGGCCGGTATCCCTTCAATTCAGGCCGCTTCGCGTCTGGCGATCTCGCGGGACTTCAGGTGCAGAGCCAGCTTTTTCTTGGCGTTGAAGACGCGCCACTGGACCGTTCCAATGGGGATCTTTTCTGCCGCAGCGATCTCGTGATATTCCCACTCCTCGACGAAGCGCAAGGTCAAAGCCTCGCGCTCGCGTGACTCCAGGAAAGCCATCCAACCGTGAAACTCGAATGCCGGGGTGCCTGCTGGTTTGTTGCTCGAGGCAACCAGACAGCCGGCGACGTTCGCCAGGTCAACCGTTTCCACCTCACGCGACTGCTTCCCGTATTGCCTGCAAAGGGCATTGCGCGCAATCTTGAATAGCCAGGCGCGAAAAAGTGATCGATCGCGAATCTGCGTAGCCTTTCGATAGACCGTGAGCATCACCTCCTGAGTGAGGTCTTCGCTCAGGGCGAACGGGCAACCGCGTGAGCGAAAGAAAGCGACCAGTTGGGGCGTAAAGACGCCGAACAGGTCGGCAAACGATTCCTCGTTAGGCGATTCCAAGAAACTTTCAACCACTGCGCTTTCACGGAGAGTGCGCTCATTTGCCGTTGGCGGATTCATCATGTTTGATTCAGCTCCTCATTGCGTCCACTTGAAGAGAGGCAGTTGTCCATCCAAGAGCTGCAAACTGCCAACCCATTGTTTTTGGAGCAACTTGGCCGTCCGAGAAGACGCTTTGCGAACGGACAATCCTTGGCAATTGGCGGATTTCCGTCAACGCTTTACCGGGATTCGCATCGAACAGAGAGCAAGTCGCGAAAGTAACGTTCAGCAGCTGGCTTCCCAGGACAGGTGCGCCTGCTGCGATGCAGATGTGCGCTGGCCGCTAAGCCTCTTAGACCCCGCAGTTCCTGCGCTGTTTGACGCGAACGCAGCTCAATAACAGACCAGACGGGTCATCATTTGGCCGGCGCGTCCGGCCAACAAATTGGCAATTCGAACACTCAAGTAAGAATGGAAAGAGAGTCCGTGTCTCAAACTAATGGCCGCGCGAAGGGGCAGTGAAAAACGTGGAAGCGAACTCATTTCGTCCACTCGGTTCCGCCCTCGCCAATACAACGCGACGTCGAAAAGTCTGGCGGCTTTTGCGGGTGCCCCCGTGTTCAGATCCGGCCACCGATAACAGGCAGGAACTTTTGGTGCCTGCATTGATTTCATGAAAGGAAACAGAGATTGCTATGGCCCGAAACGTTGCAGATGTCTTATGGGGAATGCTTGTAAGCGCCGGCGTAAAACGGTGTTACGGCATTGTCGGCGACGCCTTGAATCCCGTGATCGATGCGCTGCGTCGAAACGGAAACGTCGACTTTGTGCATGTTCGAAATGAAGAATATGGCGTCTTCGCAGCCGTCGCAGATGCTTACTTCACAGGCGCACCCGTCGCCGTGTGCGGAACAGCGGGACCCGGCGTTGTCCATCTCTTCAACGGCCTGATGGATGCGCGCAAAGAGCGCGCTCCGGTGATTGCGATCGCGGGTGACGTCGAAAGCAGCCTGTTGGATACATCTGCTTTGGAAGAGATGAATCCTTATCAGTTCTTCCAAGCCGCGTCCCTTTACACCGCCAGGCTAGTAAATCCCGCTCAGGCTCAGTCCGTCATCGGTACGGCCATCCGGACTTCGATCCTTGAGAAAGGACCCACCGTCCTCTCGATTCCCGGGGATGTCGCCGCGGCCGACGCCGTGGGCGAGCCGGTTAATATCGCCATCCCTGCTGCGCCTGTGTTTCGGCCATCGGATTCTGACCTGAGCTGTCTCACGGACATGATTAACGAAGCTGGGACCGTCGCTATTTTCGGCGGCGATGGGTGCCGAGACGCACGCGAAGAGGTAATCGAGCTGGCCGCAAGACTGAAGGCGCCCGTCGGCTACGCGTTGCGAGGTAAGCAATGGCTGGAGCACGACAATCCTTATGCCGTAGGACTGACGGGTTTGCTAGGATATGGCGGCGCTTATGGGGCCATCAACCACGCCGACCTCCTCCTGATGCTCGGGACCGATTTCCCGTTTTCCGAATTCCTACCAGGAGCGCAAGTCAGGAAGGTGCAGATCGACACAAATCCGAAACACATTGGCCGCCGAACCCCGCTCGATCTTGGACTCATCGGCGACGTCAAGGCGACGCTCCAAGCACTACTGGAAAATGTTCAGGAAAAGACTGATGACCGCTTCCTGCGCAAATATGTTGCCGAGACGGAGTCCTTCGCCCAACTGAAAGGACATTATGTTGAAAACGGACCGGGCATCAAACCAATACGCCCGGAATACCTCGCCGCTACGCTGTGTAAATTAGCCTCCGATGACGCCATGTTTTTCGCCGACACCGGCACTGCGGTGATGTGGCTCGCAAGGCATATCAACGGCGGCAAGAATCGCAGGCTCTTCGGATCGTTCTCCTGGGCCTCCATGGCCAACGCAGCGCCCAACGCTTTTGGAGCGCAACTGGCCTATCCTGGCCGCCAAACGATCGCAATCTGCGGCGACGGCGGTTTCACGATGCTTGGGATGGGCGATTTGCTCACTCAGGTAGAACGAAAGACCCCTGTGATCCACATCCTGCTGAACAACGAGTCGCTCGATTTCGTGAGTATCGAGCAGCAGGAAGCCGGCTTCATTCCCTATGGCGTAGGATTCAAGAACCCGAATTTCGCCGTGGTGGCCGAAGCAATGGGCGCGAAGGGGATTCGAATTGAGGAGCCTGACGCGGTCAGCGATGGTTTAACCGAAGCTCTCGCACATAAGAGCGGACCGGTTGTAGTGGATGTTGTGGTCGACCCCTATGCGCTCGCTATGCCGTCGCACGTACCTTTTCATACCATAAAAGGCTACACGCTCAGCGTTGCGAAACAGGTACTAAGCGGCAAAATGGACAGCCTTATAAAAATGGCCGAACACAATGTAAGACTGCTCTAACTACATCCCGTTGGAGCTGAGCGTCGTAGAGTAGCGTGCCCTGGCGCGCGCATTGGATTCGGAAAACGTGGAAGCTGTGCTGGCAGCCATTCACTCCACATTGAAGACCTCGAGGCCACCTCCTTAGCTTCGGTTAAACGGCTCGCTGCATGGTTTGCGCCTCCTTGCAAGCTCAGGCAGTGATGCTGCTATTGGCATCGAGATCACAAAGTCTCACGGCGATCACCCGGTTGGCGGCGGTCTAGCAATCGGGAACTCAGCTTATGTTTCCGACAGGCAAGGACCGTAGAGTCTGATGCTCTCGGACGATCCTCGTCGCACACCGTTTCGGAAGCTCCTTGCCTTACGCTGCGCGCCGACGAAGGGACCATGTGATCCACGAGAAGAGAAACAAAGTTTCTACGGTAGCGGGAACGCCATTGCCCTGGATGGGCAAAAGCTCATCGCAGAATTCCTGGAGTCAATGAAGAGGGCCGAAGTGCTCGCTGGGAGTATGCTCGCCCAAAAGGTCAAAGAGTCAGAGGAAAAGATGCGGGAGGGTCTGCAGGGCGATATTCACATCGCCGGCCTGAAAGCACGCGAGTATGTACACCTGGTGAACGAGGCTCATCGCCGCCCGGCGATCATACGTTGGGTCTCTGTTGGCTTAGTGGCTGCCGCAGCGATATTCGCCACCGGTGTGTGGTTGGGACCTTGTATCCACTGGTAGGTGGGAAGGTGCTTTTTCGGCAGGCAAGGGCGGTTTGGAGCATCGGAACGGTGATGGAGAAAATGACATTGATCGGCTCGACGGTGTCTAGCAGGTTGCTGAAAAAGCCCTTTCACATGCGCGAACCGCAGGCGTGGGCGCCTACGCTACACGGGCTATCAACAACATAGGTGTCCCCGCGTAGGGCAGACTTCAGTCTGCTGGGCTTTTTCAACAACCTGCTAATGGAGGGATCGGTAGGCGGCTCCTGAATGTCAGGGAGACGGCCCAATACCTCGGCCTCGAAGTGGACACGGTCTACAAGAAAGCCCGGTTGCGGGAGCTTCCCTGCGTCAAGGTTGGTCGAGCTTTGCGGTTCGATTTGAAAGCGCTGGAGCGCTTCGTCGAAGCAGCACACGATCGAAACCATTGACTGAAAGGAGAAGCATTGAAGTGTCCATTCGCAGAGAATCGGATGGTGTTTTTGAAATCCGTTGGAGGGAAGGAGGTAGAAACAAGAGCCTGCGGGTCCACGGCTCACATGAGCTCGCGAGGAAAATCCATCGGAAGAAAATGTCGGCCCGTGACGAGAACGGGCATCTTGATGTCAAAAAGGAGGTCAACTTTCGGATGTCAGCGCTGATTGATCGCTATTGGAGGCACTACGGCGAGAAGAAGCGCTCGGCCAGCCGGGAGAAGAGCGTTCTCGAAGGCATCCGCGACGAACTCGGCACGCGGTTCGTACGGGAAATTGATGGCGTCGCGATTTCCCAGCTGGTACGAAAAATCTGACCGCGCTTCGGGAACTTTCACCGGGCACTGCCGTCCGACACTTCAACGTCATGCACCACATGATGAAGAAGGCCGCGACGCTCTGGTCGAAGGAAACCGGGATCGACCGGAACCCGGCCGATCTGGTTGAGGTGAAGCGCCCGGACGATCAGCGTGATCGTTACCTTTCCGCAGAGGAACTTCGAAGGCTCAAGCAAGCACTCGATGAAAAGACGTACCGCAAGGGTACGAAAGCAATAAACAAGACGTTCTATCGGCTCAGGCTGATTGTGCTTATCGCCGTTACCACTGGGATGCGCGCGTCAGAGATTTTCGGTCTGGGATGGACGGACGTGATGTACAACGAAGGGCTGTTGGCGGTGAGGGCAAAGCTGAAGGGCGGCAAGATGCGCTATGTCCCGATGCTTCCTGAACTCGCCGGCGAGCTGCGGCGGTTTCCCGCCGTGATTGGTGAAGATCGCATTTTTCCGCCGAAACCAGGCACAACGAGCAATCGACAGCGCGTGGAAGGGAGTTTTGAGGATCTGCTCGAAAGGGCGAAGATCCAAGAACTTTCGCTTTCACGACCTGCGGCATACTTTTGCGTCCTGGTTCATGATGAACGGCGGCGATCTTTACGAGCTCGCGAAAATCCTCGGCCACTCGAATATCAAGATGACTGAACGCTATGCCAAGCTGGCGCGGCAGCACATCGCCAGGACCGGCAGTACGGCGCGGGAAATCTGGAATCTGATGGAGCAACCGATTTGCGACAACGCGCACGCCTGGTAACGGATGTTCGCGTATTGTTCGCGCGACTGAAACTCTCTGTTTTTGGCTGCCAGTAAGTGCTTTATTTTGTGGTGGCCAGGGACGGAATCGAACCGCCGACGCCAGCCTTTTCAGGGCTGGATTCGTTCAGGGCTATCATATTCATTACAAAGGGAGAACGCAGCCTCTTTGTCCCGAAAAGTGCCCATTTATTGGGACAAGAATGGGACAAGATTTTGGCCGGTCAAAATTGCCTTTCCCATGCTTGTCCTGACTAAACAGTTTTGTGACAGCTTCGGTGCCCGGGAAGAAAGGAGGGCCGCCGCCAAGGGAGAGAGTCCAGCATGCGAGCAGTCGCTGGTAAAACCTCAATTGGCGATTGCGGATGATCGACACACAGATTCAGTGCACGACTGGCTTGGGATGAGGAGCTACAATTGCTTGGGCGTAGTTTGCGCGATAAGGAAGAAGTGAGCATTATGGCTCTCGACCCCCATCCGGCTTCATCGGGAGAAGCTCGCCGCGCCGATGCGGAGCGTCTGAAAAGGCGCCCTCGACCAACTCGCCCACAAGGCCAAACCTGTGGCCGATGAAGAGTTTGATGGCGCTGTTGACGAAGCAATGAATAAGCCATCGCGAGGGACTGAGGATTCATTGAACTAGCCGTGCGAACGGTTAAAGCTTCACTTTTTGCAGTATTTAGCTGCTAACGGACTTCCAATTCTTCACGAGATAGTCGGCGGTGCGCCACGCGAGTGCTTGTGCGGTGAGTGTAGGATTGCGCGCCCCGCTTGTACCCATCACCGATGCGCCTAAAACGCCGAGATTCGGCGCCTCGTGGGAAAATCCCCAGCGATTGACGACGTTAGTGTCAGCGTTGTCGCCCATGCGTGTGCCGCCGTAGGCGTGAGTTGAAACTCCCGGCACGAACGGCGGAGTCTTGATGACTTGGATCGCACCGGCGGCCTGGAACCACTGCTCCATCTTGTTATTCGCGTACTGGGTCGCGCGTCGTTCATTCTCCCGCATCCCTCCGGTGTTGATGCGGCAGACCGGATCACCAAGCGGGTCCGTGATTTCATCGTCCAGATCGAGATACATCGTTTTCGTATGGAAACGTGTTGGTCTGTATGTAGGTATTGGACTGCCGGCCGGCATTCTCGTGGATGAACTTCTTCCAGGCCGAGCCCCAGCCCGGCGCGCGCCCAAAAGTATTCATAGCCGCGGCATCGATGGGATGACGCTCGGTCATTACGTGCAGGCTGCTCCCTCCGATGAAGCCCATGCCGCTGTGATCGAAGTTATCGTCCGCCCACTCATCGCAGGTCGTGCCCTGAGCGGGCAATCCGTACCATGTATTGATGTCGTATGGAAACAATGCCGTGACGAAGCTGTTCCAGTGCCCGAAATAATGCCGGCCCACTTGTCCGTGATTGTTCGACAAGCCTTTGGGATATGGCTTCGATTTCGAAAGGAGCAGCAAACGGGAGTTCTCGTAGGTATATCCAGCCAGCAACACAACCTTTGCGGGTTGGAAA
This sequence comes from Bryobacterales bacterium, assembly GCA_963747945.1. Classification (GTDB taxonomy): domain Bacteria; phylum Acidobacteriota; class Terriglobia; order Bryobacterales; family Bryobacteraceae; genus Palsa-89. Next base: position 332,875 of record CAVVHB010000012.1, on the reverse strand, counting down.
AACTCCTCGCGATTGCGGAGGTAACGGACGCCCGTCACGCGTCCATTTGCATCCGTCTCGATGCGCGTCACGTGGGCATTGTCGAAGATCGTAAGATTTTTCGTCTTTTGCGCCTCGGGAATCGTGGTGACCGCTGTCGAGCCTTTGGCACTCACATGGCAACCGCCCGAACCGCAGTAACCGTGATACACACAACTACTTCGTCCTTTGCGCGGTTGGGAGTTAATTGCAGCAGGCGGCGCAAAGGGTTTCCATCCTAGTTTTGTGGCCGCCTCCGCCATGTGATCGGTGAACCCCGAGCCCCGCAGACGGCGGCATGGGATATTCCTTCGCGCGTGGAGATTCAAACGGATTCCCTCGGCCCGTGAGCTTGCCGCCGATATTTCCAGCCGCGCCCGAAACCCCGACCTCATCTTCGACAACGTCATAGAACGGAGCCAGTTCGTCGTAGGTCAACGGCCAGTCTTCAAGCGTTGTGCCGACGGGAAGCGCCGCGGCTCCGTATCTCTGGGTTGTTTCCGAACGTGTCTTAAAATCCCAGGCCTTGAGCCGCCAGCTCTGGGCCCAGTAGTGGATGGATGTCCCGCCGATAGCGTTCATCATGGGATGCGCTGCCGGTGGGCGGGCTTTCTCTCCCGGCCCCGTGCGCACGGTCGGAATCTCGCGCTGGGCTTTTGGCGATGTGGTCACCTGGCGGCGAACGTTGTTGATAGATTTCGTCGGCGTGAAAATCACGATGCGGATCCATCCAAGTACCGGCTTCGATCCCCGCGATTTTCAGTCCCGCGCGGGCCAAAGGCAATACGGCGACTCCGCCCGTGGCGCCGAGTCCAATCACCGCTACATCGACCGGTTTGAGCGTGGTTGCCATTATTTATACTGAGTTCCCCAAGCCGAGTGGTGGAAAGGAGCAGGCTTCGCATCCATGCGCTGCATCTCTGCATCGACGGCGGGGCGCGGACCGGGATAGCGGATTAAATCCCATCCGGCGAAGGCTCCATTGCCGCCGTAGTAGGGGTCGCCGAACATGCCCTCCAGGGTCAAACGCCGCGCGCGGTTGAAGAATTGCCTTCCTTGCGGCAATCCTTCCGCTGTGTTTTCGTCAATTGCTTTTAAAACCAGATCGCGCTTCTCCGCCGGAAGGTCGGCCAGTGGAGCGCCCTGAGTGCGTTGCGCATAGGCATCCACCGCTTCCAGCCCTTCCACGAACTGCGCCTTTTCGTTTGCGTTCGGGCCCGCCAGCACACGATCGATATAGACCTGCGCACGGGCTTCCACGGCGCCTGGCCCGAGTTCATCGGAGGGGACGAGCCGATCGATGAACGCTTCGAGCGTTTTCATTTGTCCAGCGGTAAGCGCAGCGGGTCCGGTCTGCGCGGTGGCCGTGAGCGCGGCTAGCGGAACGAAGGCCGCCACAACCAGAAGGTCGCGGCGCGTCAAATCATGTTGATCAGGCATGGGATCAAAGCTACCAGACGTAAAGGCGTTATTGGAGAAACGCCTGCGTGGGTCCTCCCCTGCCGATCATGCGTTTCAGTACGCTGGGGCCTGAGGGTTTGAACAGCTTCTCTGGGTCCACTCCAGAATCGATCAGAAATCCCATGAAACAATTCTGCATCTCTTCCCAATTCTGAAGTCCCCAGACAACTTCTTTGGCGGGGTCCGGATTCCACTTGTTGTTGGCGGAATTGTCGTAATGCGCGATGCCCTGGACCTTGGTGCCTTTCGGAATCGTCAACTGTTTTTCCAGATCGTAGCCCAACTGCCAGTTGAAATCGAAGCGGCCGCGAAAAACCGTCTGTGTTTCCCCGGTAGGATACACGAGGCGAACTTCGTAATCCTTGCCGCGCACATGCATGTGCGGCTGAATATAAACCATCTTGGAATCGAACTGGGCAGTGATCTCGGACACCACTTCGCCGTTGTTATCATTGGGTTCTATCACCAAATTGCTACCAATCGGTCCATAAGCTGGTGATATAGCGGAGCTGAGGAGGATTTCTTAGCCAGCACGAGTCCTACGGTAGATTTGCTGGACTGAGCTGTCCCCACGGCGGTGTAGTGAATCTCAAACACGATATCGGAGCCCTTGGGGACGAACTTCGCGGAGCCCCCAAAGTCGAAAGTTTGGTCACCCAATCCCGGATTAAACTTACCTAGTATCTCGAGGCCGTCCCCGGGCCCCCTTTTCATTTCTTGCGACGGATAGGAAACTCCGGGAGTAGCATCGGCCATCCACTTCGCGCCAGGAGGACGAATCCAAGCCTCTCCGTGGTGCACCACTTTGGAGTTGCCTGGGCGCATTTCCGCCGCACTCACCCACATGTCCTCAGGGAAGTTTGTCTTCACCAGCATGTATTGATAGTCGATGGTGCCGGTGGCGGGCACATGGAACTCGGCGGGCATCTCGATTTCCAGATCGGGCTTGATATTCCAGCCGTCGACGAATTTCAAAGGGGCTGGAGCATCCTTAGGGTCGCCTTCCGGAGCGCCATTATTGGCCCAAGAGACCAGCGTGGCGATTTGCGCTTCGGTGAGACGACGTTCGTTGGAGAAATGACCTACCTTTGGATCGGCGAACCAGGGTGGCATCTGCTGGCTCACAACGGCGACCTTGATGGCCTTAGCCCAGGGCCGCGCATCAGCGTAGCTCATCAGCGAGAACGGCGCGACTTCCCCGGGACGATGGCAGGTCTGACAGTTTTTCTGCAAAATTGGCAGGACGTCCTTTTGGAACGTAACCGATGGTGTAGCGGCGGTTCCGGCAACGGCCAGTACGCATGCCGCCACCGTGAGGACACACAAACGCGTCATTGGGAAAGCCTCCCCTCGGAATCCGAGTATCCGCATTGCTTAACGCCCTGTCAATGATCCGAAATGATTATCCATCAGCCAGCGACGATTTCGACCGGAAGGTTGTAGATGTCGCGAAATCGAAGGCCACCTTTTTCACTTCCGGGCTCAACGCTAACGCCGAGTTTTTCAAGGCGACCTGTGACCAAGCCGCGGTGAAACCCAGCAACCTTGACGGCGAAATGCGAAAAGCCCGGCTTCTGCCCGGCGGGCGCGGCTTCCAAGCCGAGCTTCGTGTCAGCAAGTTTGAACCACACACGCCGCCGATTGCGGTCACGTGATTCCTCCGCGCCGAACAGCTTGCGGTAGTACGCCACGGATCTGTCGACATCGGTCACGGACAGCATAATGTGATCGAGGCCAATGGGGATCAGCGCCGCGGGCCCCGCAATTATTCGCCCGCCAGGCATGATGGTGTCGAACAGGCCATGGGTCGAATTGACAAGTTGAAGCCGGAGGTTATCCGGGTCAGACAACATTGGAAGCGCTCCGGGAGGTGCAGCAAGGCCGGCGGCCGTGATCTCCGCTTTGGTCTTAACTTTGCCGAAATCGGCCTCGACAAATCCGATCACCCCGGCGGCGATGTGGTCGATGTAGGGAGTCACATTGGCTTTCGGGCCGAACGCAATGTAAGCGGCACCCAGACGGACGTAATAACGCTGGACTCCGGTGCGCTCATGGAATACTTGTGGGTCGAAGATGCGGCCATAGAACTTCGCAGCTTCGAGCGAATCGGGAACAGTTAAAGACAAATGATCCAGGCCGGAGCATTGCAAAGGCAGCAGCCTTTGTTGAGCGGAGCCGCGGAAGACGAGCAAGGAACCGACGGCGAGATTGGTAGTAAAGGTGAGCCAGTCGCGTCGATTGATCGCGCGATTGTTGCTTCTTTCGGCTAGGTGGGTTCGACACTGCCAGGCTCCAATTCAGCTACATTGTACTTCGGCAGCTCGAATCATCTACTCGCCTCAATTACATTGCTGGAAATGAGCATCGCCTGATCGCCCGCGGGATCCGAATACGAGATGACCGCTCGTCGACTAGCAAGATCGACGTCGAGCCGAGCCCAGTCGGAATGCTTCCGCCATTCCAATACAAGTGAGCTGTTGTCAGAGTTGTTGACCTGAAAGTTGCCCGCGAATGCGGGATGCGCATTGCGGAAACGGATCAGATCCAAGAGGGCACGCGCTACAGGAGCTTCAAGCCGCTGGTGCAATTCGGCCCGCGTATAGTAATGACGGTTGATGTCACGGCCTTCGCCGGTGCGTCGCAGCAGATCCAAGTCGTTCGTCCCCGCCAACAGACCAAGGTAATAAACCTGCGGCACTCCGGGAGCAAAGAATTGAATGGCGCGGGCGATCAAATAATCATCGTCGCGGCGGCCCAAGGCTTCGTAATAGGTGCAATTTACCTGATCGATGTCGAAATTGATGCCCGCTGTCTCTCTCCACTCCAGGCTCGCACCGTTGCTCCTCGCGTGAATCGCTTCGACAAGATCGCTGATTTCTTCCAAAGAAAGTAAACCCGGCGGCCCGTCCGGACTCTTTCTGTCGGGCCCGACGTCGATCAATCCAATTCCGTCGTGAGTATCAAGCACCGTGATGGCGTTGCGCGGTCTGATTTCAAGCCAGTGCTTCAGGCGACGCGGTTCGCCCGAATAGAGAGCGTGTAAAACAAGGGGTGGCAGCACGAAGTCATACACCCAATCTACCTGTTTGGCAATTTGGATTTCGAGCCAAGTTCTGTCATTAAAACCCATCGTGTCGACGATGAGGGTATCCCTTTCCCACTTACCGGTCGAGTACCCGAGATAGGTTGGATTGGGGTCCTTAGGCTGTTGCCGGCCGTCCAGCCAAATGTTGCGCCAAACGTGAGCTCCACCTTCGAATACGAAAACGATACGTTCCGGAAGCCGGAAGATTTCAGTTGGATAGGGGGTGTACATCATTCGTGGAACGCCGGGCGGCAAACAGAAGCCCTCGGGGTCCTCTTTCGAATTCGTCGCTTGCGCCGCCTCGAATGCCTTTCGACCGAGCTCAGTGAACGGTACGTCGACGCTCTTGGCATGTTGCCGCGGCCGGCGGGCCCCCCGGGGACTGAGCCCGCTCCACCGTCCGCAGTCGCAGATGCCCGCACACTGCTAATATTCTCATCCTGGGCAATACTGTATTGAGGCTCAAAAAGAACTAGTGTTAACGTGCATATGGAAATTCTGATCGCTTGAGACTCATCTCTAAATCCTTCCCAATCCGGGGTGAATGTGGCTCGAGCGAATGGTGTCCTGCCTCGATAAGTTTCGCCAGTATTGCAGGTTCGCTGTATGGGATCAATGATCATTTTGGAGGGTATGTAGTGGGCAGCAGACGTCGTACGCCGCGACAAGCCATTTCGGACCGTGGAAGCGATCGCGTGATTTTAATCGGCAAAGTTTTTCGTGAGCTAACTAAAAAAAAGAGAATCGCCGCCGACCTTGGCGTTGTATTATGTAAGCCATGGGGCATCGTTGGAGCATTATCGGTGGCCTGACCCTCCTGTTTGTTGCCATCGCACCCGGGCATGACATTATCACTACTCCTATAACCTGGGACCGTGAAATTTCTCGCATCGTTTATGAGCGCTGCGCCTCTTGCCATCACGACGGCGGCCAAGCTTTTTCACTGATGACCTACGCAGCCGCGCGTCCCTGGGCCGTAGCAATGAAAGAAGAAGTGTTGGAACGGCAGATGCCTCCGTGGGGAGCGGTGAAGGGGTTCGGGGATTTTCGCAACGACAAAGCGCTCACGCCCGAGCAGCTCGAACTCATCGTTAGTTGGGTGGGTGGTGGCGTGCCTGAAGGCGAAGCGAAGGACTTGCCCCCCGAGCCTAAATTCGATCAGCAGCCGTCTCAGGTTCCCTCGCACCCCGCTCTCGCAGTCAGCGGCGAGTTTCAGCTGCCCAAGGATTTTGCGCTCGATGGCCTTTTACCCAAAACCGTGCCCGAGGATGCCGCCCTTCAAATAACGGCCGCACTACCTGACGGCAGCATCGAGCCGCTCGTTTGGTTCGAACATTACCACGCGAAGTTCGTGCATCCGTTCCTGTACCGGAACGCGATTGAGTTGCCGGCCGGCACCAAGATTCGCGGTGTTCCCTCTGGTTCTACCGTGCTGCTGCTGCCCGCCGCTGCGGCAACAACGAACGCTACTCCAGCGCCTTAACCGGCACGTCAAAGTGCGCGGTGTTGACCACGCCCTTGCGCTGGAACTGTACCCAGATGCGATACGTTCTCGCTCTCGGAAAATTCAGCACGAATTCGAGTTGGGGACCACCATCGGCGATGAACGGGTGGGTGTGAATGAGGTCGATCAGATCGTCGCTCGCAGCCAGCATGTGTGCCCACACGCCAATATATTTCTCAATTCCATCCGCCGGCGACAGCTTAAAATACACCTGCGTCGGCTGCGCGGCGATGGGCTGCGGCGGATCGGTGGTCATTTCCACTTGCAGGTTCTCTGCCTGCTTGGTGGAGTAATCGCGCGGGATCGAAACCGGCGGTGGCGGCGTTCCCCCAACGAACACCGTCTTTGCGATCAATTGCGGCGTGGCGCCGTCCGGATAGAAGTCGCCGAGCACGCGATACATGCCGGATTTAGGAAACACCAGGCTAAAGAGAAAATCCCCGTCCGGCTGAATCACCGGATGATCGTGCACGAAGAATTGCAGATCCTGGCTCACCACGAACATATGGAACAGCTTCTCATGGACGATCTGGAAATCTTTTACGGGACGATCCTTCCACGGGTCGTGTACCGAGAACTTTAGCTGCGTGGCTTGATTCGGCCGTACCGCTCGTCGGAGTCAGCGTCAAATCCATGTGGAACTCCACCGGGTCGGGGATTCCCGCGCGCATTTCCATCCCGCAGCGGCGGCATTTTCCAGGCTGATTGGAGCGGACGTCCGGATCCATGGGACAGACGTAGACCTTGTCTTGCGCCGATAAGAAGCTTCGCACTCCCAGAAAGCTGAAAGCGCCTACCAGCAAATTTCGTCGGTTTTGATGTACCATCCGTTTGCCTCCTTAGCAAGTCATGAGTAATCGTACTGAGCACTACGAACGCGATCTATTCGCTAGAATGTCCGCAGGTTGGATACAGGGCCGAAACATTATAGGTTTTCCTCCACACCTCACGTTCATCGTGCCATCGAGTCGAATCAAAAGTTGAACTCGACTTCCTGGCTGTAGGACTGACTTCCCGGAGAGGAGTTGATATCGAGTTCCCTGCCATGTGACGGTTCAGTTGGAATTGACAGTTCGGTACTGCACTTCGCACAAGATGTCTGCGTCACATCTCCATCGAAGCCGCCGCAACAATGTGGGTATCCATGCTGGAGGGACGCCAATCTCCCGTGCAGCCTGGCGCGTTGTGATCTTTCGATTGCGGACTTGCCGCAGACAATGCACGATCTGCTCCTGGCTGGCTCTATTGTTCATTTTGATGCAATCCGGCAATTTCACACTTTGCCGAATCTTCCAATCGTGCTCCTGTGGTCCCGGAATTGTACGCAGAAGTCCCGCTCCGTTCAATGATCCAAACCGATCAGGCATGTGGCTTCAGTGGCCAGCTTTCTTCATGGCCAGGTTCCTGGAGAAAAACGGCAGGACCTTCGACTCAACCCTTTCGGGAATCTTGTTGGTGTGGTCGCCTTCGTAAGTCTCGAATGTGTGCATGATTCCGAAATCCGTCATCATTTGTTCCATCTGTTTGTTCAGGCCGGTTAGGCCGTATTGATCCTGAAGTCCTACGTCGAGCATAATGGCGTGGTATTTTCTGAGATTCGTGACGTACTGATCGATCATTGCCAGCGGTGAAGCGGCATGCCATCTTGCCACCACCAGCGGCTGCAAATGACTGTCGCTTGTCGGCTCGTCGAAATAACGCGGCGGATTCTTTGGATTGGGGGAAAACGCCGCCGACCACGCGAAGTTCATTTGTGAGGCTCCCCCAGTGTCTGTTGTATCGTTCTGTTTGGCAGTCGCCGGCGGCGCGGGAAGAGGATTATTGATCAAGCAGCAGGCGCTCATGATGTACAAACTCGAAAACACGTCCGGGCGCTTCATGCCGATTCGAATGGCTCCGTAGCCGCCCATAGAGTGGCCCGCCAGTCCGCGGCTCAACCGATCGGGAATCGTCCGGTAGTGGGTATCCATGTACGCTACGAGATCCTCGGCGACATACGTCTCCCAATCGCCGGTAGTGACAGAACTGGAATACATGCTGCCGCCGTATTTGCTATAGGCGTTCGGCATCACAACGATCATCGGTTTCGCGTCGCCGCGCGCGATCAGATTGTCCATCGAGGCGGGCACATTGGCGCCAGGCATGTCAGCGCCCGGAATGGAGACCCCCGTGCCAGTCCAATATTGGTCGGTGAAGAGGTAACCGTGCAGTAGGTACACGACGGGATAGCGATTGCGATTTGCATCGTAGCCCGGCGGCAGGTAAATCGTTACATCCCGATCCGGCGAATCTCCTTCCAGGTTTCCCTCAAGAGATTTTCCGTGGACCTTGATGCGTTGGACGGTTCCCTTCGGCTGCGGCTTTGTTTCCGCAAACAGAAAAGCCGTCGCTGCAATGAATCAACGCGATGAGTTTCATCATGCCTCTTTCCATTCGGTCACCGCGGGATCTAATGCTTCCCCTGATTTTCTTGCAGATCCGGATTCGATCCACCGACAAACAACCTTCGGCCATCCTTGAACGTGATACTGCTGGCGTTGGCCCTGAAGTCGCCGGACTTGGCTTGATAGCCCTGCGCGATCACTTCGGTTCCGACCTCAAGGGACTTCTTCGTGAACCCTCGACGAATCAAAATCCCCGGCGGACCGCATTCCACCATCCAGTTCGTGACTTTACCGTCCGGATCTATCACATCGATATGAATCCAGGCGTGGGGATTGATCCACTCCATCTCCGTCACCTTGCCCTCAAGACGCACCGGTTTGTTACCGTCGAACTCGGCCGCAAAAGAGTGATGCGCCCTGAGCGGTAGCGCACCAAGAAGAACTGCGGCGCAAAGGACAGCGGCCAACATCGGGTAACTCGGCTGGATAAGCTTCATCGAGATCCTTTACGGGCGTCCTCCGCAGCTCTCCGCTCCGCGTCGGATCCGCGAAGAATGTCTTGCAGGGCGTAGTTCCCTTCGTGACAGGCGTACTCGACCATCTGGTAATTCGGGTTTCGATGCAACGGGAAGGCGATTTTCCAGGGTTTCGTATAGGTTTTGGGGTCGTTGACAATCGCCTGGTAATTTAGGACATTTTCGGCAACGCGCGTAAAGCGCTCGGTAAGAACCAAGTCCTCGCTGTAAGGAGTGCCCCCGCCGTTGCTCAGCAAGCCAAGCTTACCGCCCAGGAAATTCGTGGTTTCGACCACCAGTGTGCCCCCCTCCCAGTGGCCTACGGGATCGCCCATATAGGAGCGAACGCCCGAGCCGACGTGTGGCCGGCCATCGACCGGAATCACCCGAGTCTCGTGAATCATCTCGTAGCGAATCACGACCAGGCCCGGCGCCTGCATGATTTGATTGCCGAGGTTGTACCCGCCCGGCTCGCCCGGCAAAATCGATCCAATTACGCCGCGTGAGATGCAGCGGTCATACAGGTTGCTTTCGTAAGGCTCCACAAGCGCCAACACATCGTCAATCCAGGAGTCGTTGGAGCCATGCACCTTTCTTTCGACGCCGTAAGTGAGATGAAACTTAGCGTCTCGATTCTCGCCCAGTTTGATCGCTTCCGGGGTCAAGGAAGGAATCCTGCCGTCAGGCGGTTCCACAATCAGCGACGCTTGCCGGGTTGGTTTGCCGTGCTCCAGCCACCATATCGGAGAGCCGATGTTGACGCCTGGTAAGTCCTGCGCATCGTCCCCAACCAGTTTGGCCCGCGCCTCTTTTTGCGCATACTCCTTGTCGTTCAGGAGCGCGCGCGTGCCCAGCTTCGGATCGCGCTGGAGGGGCGTCCCAAGCAAGTCCGTGCCCGGCCACATCCCTTGGAGGTCCGGATCGCCCCAACTGGTCTTGGGCGGAGTCCAGGCCTTGACGTGCGGTTGCTCCAGCCTTTGCCGGGGTAGCCCGCTGCGATTGAGCGCCAGAATGAATCGCCATCGCACCGGGGAGAGCCAAAAAAATGATGCATTTCAGCCAGTCCGGAAGCGCAGTAGCCCGCAGCGCCAAACGAATCATCTGCCCCCTTTCGCACTGGCTCAGGCGGAGACTCCGTGCCTACTTCTGAGGCTTATCCTGAGCCTTTACCGCGAGGCCGCCGGTGATGCCATCTACCTGATAGCCGGTTTGGATCTTTCGGATTTTGGCGATCTCAGCGGGTGTAGCTGTCTTGGGATCCACATTGGCGATGCTGCAGGTGAACCCTCTCAACGTGCATTCGGAGGTCGTGTGCTTAATTCCCCGCTGCTTCATTTCGTCGCTCATCAGCTTCACGACGTCCGTATGCATGATCACGGCGTTGTTCGGCACGAAGGTCCCGACGCCGATGGCATAATCGATGGGCATGAGCGGTTCCACGCTGGAACCGAAGGCTCCATCGTTCTTCTTTCCAAGATCGTGCGCGTTGAGGTCCGCGCCTTTCTCAATCAGGTAGCGAACAATGTTGATGTCGCCCAGGTTTGCGGCGGCCATCAGGGGCGTGATGCCATAGCTGTCGGCGTGATTCACGTCTTCGCCCAAATCGACCAACAGCTTCACCACTTCGAGCCTTTCGGCGGGTGGCTTTTGCCGGTGATAGCCGTTGATAAATGCCAGGCCGCAGGCAGCCGCCAGGGTGGTCTCGCGGTCCCTGGACGGGATATTGTGGTCCGCGCCATGAGCGAGCAACAGCTTTACCAGCTCGAGATCGCCCGCGAATGCGGCCCGCATTATGGCAGTAGCAAAGACGATGCGCGGCGACCCTTCGCGCATGCGGGCGCGGGGCGTGTTGTTTACCAAAGCATTCGGGTCCGCGCCCGCATCCAAAAGTTTCTTAATGAGAGGAAGCGGATCGGTGGTTACCATCCAGGGGAAGTTCGGCGCAGTCTCCATATTGCGGCGATCCACGGCCCAGAACAGCGGCGTAAACCGCTGGGCGTCGGCATGGTTCACATTCGCGTGACTGTCGATGAGCAGCGAGGCCACATCGTAGCTTCCGTTGAAAAGAGCAAGTTCCAGCGCGTCTTTACCGTCGCCTCCAACTGCGTTGACATCCGCCCCGTGCTGGATCAGAATGCGCGCGGACTCGAGGTCGTCTTCCCGCGCCGCGAACATCAGAGGCGTCATCCAGCCGCTGGCAAATTCTTCGGTCTTTTGGTCGGGTTTCGGTGCGACCGGGGCCGTTCCTTCGAATCCCCTGCCGGAGGCCGAGGGCACGAAGTTCGATTTAGCGTTTACGTCCGCGGCGTGTTCCACTAAAAGCTGCACGACCTCGGGATGGCGCTCGGAAACCGCCCACATCAGGGCCGTCGTGCCGCCCCAGCTCTCCTTCGCATTCACTTGTGCCCCGTGATCGAGAAGCACCTTTACCGCATCCACCTTGCCGGTCCGGGCGGCCATCATCAGGGCTGTGTCGCCTGTCTTTGATAGTGGGGCATTAGGGTCAGCACCCGCCTGAATGAGCCGCTCGATGATGGCGGCATTTCCGTTCATGCGCGGCGAGGAGCATTGGCGTTGCGCCGGATTGATTCGCCGCCGAAGGCTGAGCGCCGGCGCGAAGCAGCATGTCGGTCATTTCCAGATCGTTCGCGCGAACTGCCCAGTGTAAGGCAGTTGTGCCGTCGGCTTGCGGCGCATTCACGTCGGCCTTTTGTTGCAGCAGCGTCCGCAGGGCCGACTTGTCCCCCTGCATGACGGCATCCGCCAGTTCGCTCCGGCCGGCGGCGCACAGCCCCCAGGCCATTAACAAGGTGATGGCCACACATTGCAATTCCGTGTCTCATAGCTCTAGGCCTTCTTGACTCGTCATTGGTCACTTGTCCTCGTTGGTTCCCCAAACTCGGGCGAGCCACTCGACCATTTGCTCTAGTTCCTGATCCGAGAGTCGGGCGCCCCGTTCCCGCATATTCAAAAGCGTGACCCGCCAGGCCTCCGCGGCCTTCCGTCGCCGTTTGCACCTGCTCCAGCGCATGACATTGCGTGCACGCTCGATTGAGAAGCCGGATGGCTTCCGGATCGGAGAAGAACGTGGTGATTTCACGAGGAACGTAGGTTCGCGGAAATGGCTTAGTGTCCGGGCCGAATTTCGTGCCTAACCAGTCGAGCAGTAAAGCGCGGTCCGCATCGGAGAGGTCGGCTTCGCCGGGCTTATGTTTCTGCGCGATCAGTTTCTGCCAAGCCGCCTTATCCTGAGCGTAGAAGGCGAAGTCGTCAATCCCGTGGCATGCAGTGCAATGCGTGCGAATGACCTCCCATACGGGTCCGTCGGGCCGTTGCACTTTAGGCCGCTGCGGCCGTCCACCGATCTGTGCAGCGACCGGTATTGCAAGCAATAAGAGCGCTGCGGCCGTCCAGATGACAGCGGGCGCAGTTCCCTTCATAACGATAGGGGCGTGGTGCTGGAACCGAAGTTCCGGGTGACACCCACTTGCCTACCGCTGGCATCGTACTTAGGAAATTCTGCGATATCGTACTTGTGCATGAGGGCAAGCAGCATATTCGACGTGCGTTCTGTATTGTCGGGGAAAACGATATGGCGGTTCCCCTTGAATTTGCCGTCCAACCCGCCCAGCAGGATCACGGGCACTTTGACATGCGCATGGCGATGCGAATTGCCCATGTTGCTCCCCTTGTAAATCATGATGTGGTCGAGCAGTGTGCCATCGCCGTCGGGTGTCTTGCTCAGCTTCTCGGCGAAATAGGCGAGATTCTCGACGTGGTACCGATTTATTTTGGCGTATTTGGCCACGTTGTCCGGCTTATCCCCGTGATGGGAAGAGCCATGCCAGCCGCCATTGAAACCAGAAGCGGGGAAACTAGCTCCGGAAAGATCTTTGCCGAGCATAAAGGTAGCGGAGCGAGTGAGGTCGCCTTCAAAGGCCAACGCCAGAAGATCGTACATCAGCCGGTAATGCGTCTGCTTGTTTTCCGGCACGCCGAAAGGAATTTCCTCGGAAGGCTCTTTAATGGACCTCTCCATCGAGATTCGGATGCGGCGCTCGATTTCGCGGATGTTCTCCAGATAAGTATCCAGGCGCGCCCGGTCAACCGCGCCGAGCGGCTTTTTGAAATAAGAAATCTGCTGGGCCACCGAATCCAGGATGCTGGCATTCTGCTTCCGGCCGGTCTTTCGTTCCTCGGGGCTGGTTCCATCACCAAACAGGCGCTCAAAAGCCACGCGCGGGTTCACCTCTGTCGGGAGGGGCTCGACCGGCGAAGTCCACGAAATGGAATTTGTGTAGGCGCAGCTGTAACCCCAGTTGCAATTGCCGTAATTGCCATCTTCTTCGACCGCAAGCTGAATGGATTCCAGGATGGTATCGCGGCCGTACTTCTTCGCGATGAGCTGATCGACAGTCACACCCAGATAGGGGCTAACGGCATTTCGGCGCGGGCGCATGCTCGAGAGCAGAACCGCCCCGCGGGCGTGGTCCCCCCCGGGCTCCTCGGTAGTTGCCATCGCCTCCGGCATATCCATGCCGCTGATGAGCGTAACGTACTTGCGAAACGGTTCCAGAGGCTTGGTGATGAAGGAAAACTCGAAATCCGCTCCTTCCTGGAGCGGGCTCCAATAGCCCGGCGCGGCGCCGTGCGGATGCCAAATGCCCATAAATCGCCGGGCCGGCACCGCCGCCGTCTCCTTCAGAGGAGTCTGCGCGGGGATCATTGAGTCAAGCAGAGGCAAACCCAGAATGACACCAGCCCCCCGGATGAACGTACGGCGCGGGATAGATTTCTTTTCGATAAAGTTCATTTGGACTCCTTCGCAATTGGCGCGGCTGCAGCCACTTCTTCCTCGATCTCTTTGGTGCGCATCTGAAAGGGTGCGCTCTTCACAATACCCATCAGAATCGATCCAAACCGGTCATCATCCCGGTCCGCATCATGGACGATGGAGCGGATCACCGGCATATCCTGGTATTCGACGCCCCGTCCAAGGGCGAACGTCATTAGTTTCTCGGTGATCATTCGGACGAATTGGGGCGAATAATGCAGAAGCGCCTGCCGCAGTTCGACGGGACCATTCACTTTCGTACCGTCCCACAATACGGCGGAGGTATCGATGGGGACTCCGCCGTCGCCCCCCTCCTTGGTTCGCCACTTGGCATCCGCGTCAAAGTTTTCCAGCGCGAACCCGATCGGATCCATGAGCTTGTGACAGCTCGCGCACGGCTCATTCTTGCGGTGCAGCGTCATCTGCTCGCGCAAGGTCATGATCTTGTTGTCGCCCTTGGAATCCTCTAGCGGAGGCACATTGGGTGGAGGTTCGGGCGGCGGTGTACCCAGGATGTTTTCCAGCACCCAGACGCCGCGCTTCACTGGCGACGTTCGGAAGTTCTGCACCCAGGTGAGCGCTAGAACGCTCCCCTGACCCAGTAGCCCCCGGCGATAGGCGAGGTCCGGTCCGAGCGTCACGCGCCGAAATTGCGAACCGTAAATATTCGGGATGCCGTAATGCTTGGCGAGTCGTTCATTCAGGAATGTGTAATCCGCCGTCAGAAGGTCGACCACGTTGCGGTCTTCGTTAATGATGCTCTGCAACAGCAGTTCCGTTTCCCGGCGGAAGCTTTTACGCAATTCATCGTCCCAATCGGGATAGAAGACCCCGTCGGGAGACGTCGCCGGCAGATTGCGCAGATAGAGCAACTGGTCGCCGAAGTTTCCTACAAGAGCTTCGGCTTTAGGATCCGCAAGCATCCGGTGCACCTGCCGCTCGAGCACCGGCGCGAGATGGAGTTTGTTCTGGCTGGCAACTTCGATGAGTTCGTCGTCCGGGATGCTGCTCCAAATCAGGAACGACAAGCGAGAGGCCAGCTCCAGGTCCGTAATGCGATAGGGTTGTCCCGCCGTTATGTTCGCGGGCTCGCGCTCCGCGCGGACCAGGAATGGCGGACTAGCCAGGATACGGCGTAGACCCAGCTCGATTCCATCTCGAAAGGTGCCTTCTCGCCGGCCTTCCTGATAAAAGCTCTGTACCCATTCCCAATCAGTGGCAGTGACTGGACGCCGGTATGCACGCCGCATCAAAGTGGTGAGAATCTCTTTGGCACAGGCGTTCTCCTGGGTCTCATTCGATGGACGGCACGTTAATACTTTGCGAATCGAGGGCGAGTCTTCCGGCCGGGTTGGCTTAAACGGCCCCTGGATTCTTAGAATTCCGACCGCCGGATAGTATTCCAACTGCGGAATTGGATTATCTTCGAGCGACTTGCGCCCATATTGCCGGATGAAATCGAGGGTCGGACCGTAGTTGGCGGCCAGAAACGTGACTCCCACCAGATGGGAGCCGGCTTTCACAGGCAACGCAACATCGATGGAGCCATCGCGGTCCGATGAATTGTTCGCACTCAAGCCAACGCCTTTGTAGTCGCGCATGGCGACCAAGTCGTTGTCGATCAGGAATTCCAGTTTTTCGCCTGGGAATGAATTTGCCAATACCGAGGTTTTGGACCGAGAATTTGTATTCGCCATCCGACGGGAAAGTATGGCGCACCGCCATCCCTCCTCGCGTGCCAAAGGGCAGGCCTTCGATGTGCTGGTTCTGCGAGGAATCCGTGGGTGCGATGTAGGCAGCGGCTGTGGGGGATTTCCAAAATCCAACCGCCATACGGGCTATGCGCGTTGCGGCATTCGTATAGGCTTCCAAAAGAGTTGGCGAAATGGTCAATGAACCCGCTACGTTATCGAAGCCTCGCGCTGAATCATCCGCCGGGAGAAGCGAGTTTACGTCCACCTGGAGATCCAGCAGGTCGCGAATGGCATTTGCGTACTCGGTTCGATTGAGGCGATGCAACACGACGGAGCCGGGATTCGGACGTGCAGCCGCCTTGCGATCGATCTCGGCCTCCAACCAGTCCCGTAGCTGCTCATATTTTGCGAGCGAAGGACGCGGCATGCCGGGAGGCGGCATCATACCGGCGCGCATTTTCCGGATCACCGGTTCCCAGGTCTCAGGATGGTCGCCAACTGAGTTGATATCTGCTGATTGGAGTGATAAGTTGGCCGTTTTCAGCTTGTCGTTGTGACATACCACGCAATATTGGTTCAGCAGCGCGCGCTCTGCCGCCGGGTTCACCTCGGCTTTGGGGGCTGGAAGGAGTGCGGGCACAAGGAGCAGCCCGATGGCGCCGATCTTCTTAAGCATTCTCCTTCACCTCGTAATTCGCGTGCGCCTCCCCAGAACCGGCGCCGTCTTCGAAGTGCTCGTGCAAGTGTTGATGCTGGTCGCGCAGCCGGTTGCTGCGGGCGGCGGCTACTTTGCGATGCGCGGCGCTGAGATTCGCCTGTTGCGTACTCTCAGAACTGACCGCGCACCTAGAAATCAACTGCTCTAACTCCGAGGATTTGCAATTAGGGCACTCAGCAGGAGTGGACGTTCGCAAAACCAGGTACTCAAAGGTCTGCTGGCACTTCTTGCATTGGTATTCGTAGATTGGCATAAAGGAAGCTTTTCTGCCGCCTCAGCAGACCGGGCCCTGTCCGAACGAGGGACCAATGACGGATTTAATTGTATGCCCGCCCTAATCTGCATGCAATGATCAGTTCGGATCACGCGCGCTTGACGCAGTTATTCGCTCGGATCGCCCTATTGAGTGGGCGCTGGTTGGTCCGGATTGGAACCACCGAGAAACAGCCGCTTGCCATCCGAAAATGTGACGGAGCCGCCATTGATCTTGTTTTCGCCATCCTTCGCCATGTAGCCCTGAACCACAATTTCGGTGCCCGCCTCTAAGGATTTCTTGGTGAAGCCGCGGCGCAAGAGAATGTTCGGACTGCCGGTCTCCACCATCCAGTTCACCACCTTCCCGTCGTCCCCTTTCACGTCCATGTGGATCCAAGCGTGCGGGTTGATCCACTCCATATCGGTTACCGTCCCCTTTAGAGTGATTGGCTTCTTGGCATCGAACTGAGCGGTAAATGAGTGGTGCGCCCATGCCGGCATCAACATGCAGAGGCTGCAAAGAAAAAATGCGGCGAGTCTTCTGGTCATTGACTAATTCGCTCCCTTTTGCGCCGCGGCTTCGGCGGCCTTCTTTTCAGTGGCGCGTGCGCCAGCCAGCGCGTCGTGCATAAAGATATTGCCTTCGTGACATGCGTACTCGTAGATGTAGTCGTAATCGGCCTCGCGCCGCAGCGGCATCGCGATAGTCCATGGCTTGGTCCATGTTTGCGGGTCCTCGATGGTGACCTGGTAATTGATCGTGTCCGCGTCCACTCGGGTAAAACGCTCCACCAGATGCAATTGGTCCGTCGCGACCGCTCCCGAATCCCCAAACCCGCCACCTTGCGACCCGATGAAGACCTGTCCGTTGAAATTGGTAGTGTCCACTACCAATGTGGTGCCGTCCCAATGCCCGCGGGAATCGCCCATCCAGGTCCTAATCGCTGGGCTGGCATGAGGCCCGCCATCTAATGGGATCACGCGCGCCTCGTGAATCATCTCATTGCGAAATACCACGTATCCCGGCCCTTGAACAATCTGCTGACCGTTGTTATACGCGAACGGCATGACCGAACCGACGGGGCCCAAGGTGATGCAACGGTCCCAAGTGGTGAGATCCAGCCAGGTATCCGGCGAGTCTTTCTTTTCGTTCCAGTGTTTCTTACGCGCGGCTTCGCGCGCCTGCGCCTCCGCTGTGAGTGCTGGAATCCTGCCATCAGGGGGATCGACAACCAAAGACGCCTGGCGATTCGCCTTCCCATAATCGAACCAGCCCGCCGCCAGAGGCACGAACCCTTTCGGGTTCCCTGTTTCGAGCTGATGGAATTGCTTATCGCGCGCCGCCTTCTGGGCCACTTCCTCGTCATTGAGAAGAGCCCGCGTACCCAGCTTAGGGTCGCGCTCCATGGGAGTCTGGAGCATGCTGGTGCTGGGCCATACGCCCTGCAGATCCGGATCGCCCCAAGGCGTCATGGGCTGTTTCCAGGCCTTGGATGCCGTTGCTGTTTTGGCGACGGGTTGCGCAGAAACCGTTATGACCGCGGCGGCAAATACTGTTGAGCCCGATCGAAGCTATATCGATATCTCATTGGCCGCTCCTCTCGTCCAGCATGTGTTTACCCTTACTGCCGTGTCAATGATCCGAAATGATTACCCGGGTGCCGTCCTGCGTTAGAAAAGAAAATGACTACTTTCCAGTCTTCTTGCGGAACTCGCCGTACAGCAGTTCCTCAGCGAACGGTATGCATTTGAATTCCAGCAACTGGAAACCCTTTTCGACACGCCGGTAGAGCGTCAAATGGATTTTCCAGGGTCGCATGAAGACCTTGGGATCTTCCATGGTCGCCTCGTAAGCGATGTGGTCCTGATCCGTGAGAGTGTAGCGCTCCACAACGTGAAGGCCGTCGCTCGAAAAATCCCCGGCTCGATCCAGCCAGGCTTTGCCGTTGAGGCCAGTGACATCCACGACCAATGTGTCGCCTTCCCAATGCCCATTCGACATCCCCATCCAGCTATCGGCACCGACCTCGCGGGGCTTTCCCATGTTCACCTGTCGACTTGCGGTTGCATATTGGTAAATGAACAGGATGTCCTTATTGGATTGGACAATCTGAAACGGGTAGGGCAGATAAGCGGCTCGGGGAACCCCCGGAAGATAGCACTTCGCTTCTGGATCGGTCGTCCTCCGATTCGCAAAATTCTGCTTGCGCTTCTCAGCCGCCGCTGGAAGGTACGGAATCGAGCCACCTTCCACTACCCCCTGCCCGGCAGGCACGGCGGCAATCGCACCCATTTCCCACATCGGTCCGGCATAAGCCGAGTGATCCTGCAGATCCCAATTCGCCGTGCTCAAGGATTCCCAAATGCCATTGAGGTTCGGCTTCCGGTCGGCCATCCTGGGGATTTTCGGCGCGGAAGCTTGACCACTGGCCAAGCTGCCGCCTAGCCATATTAATATCAGGAGGCTGCCGGACAGCGTGCGTAGCAGATGTGCTCTCATTTAAGTTCGAAATTTACGCCTTTCTAATTGACGCCTGGGTGCCGTACTAGAAGCTGAATCGCGCCCCGAGCTTCACGAAGTTGGCCTGTAGGATAGTTGCCGGGGAGTAATACCCCGCGCCAACGTTCAAAGTCCGCGTCAGGACCGGATTAACGTTAAAGAGGTTATACAAGTCGAGCATGAGTTCCAAGCGGGCATGTTCTTTGATTTGGATCGCTTTGCTCACCCGGAAGTCCACCTGGTTGACGCGGTCGCTCCACTCACCCTGAGCAGTCTGCGAAAGCAACGGAAAAGTGATGCCTCCCGGAGTCGCAATCGGCCGGCCCAGCGTGGTGGTGACGCCAGGCGAGGTGGCGCTGGGGTTCGTTATCGTGTAATTGGCCCCAAAAGTAGACGTATACGAACCGTTGGAATATGCCCAACCATGGGGTCGCCCCCGGCAAGCTCCGTGGGAGGGATGCTTTGATAAACACCACTCAACTGGATCTTCCATGGGAACGTGTAGCCGCCCGAGACACGATAAGACGCCAGGATCGGCTGGTCGTTTACGCAGTAGAGAAGCGTCATCGGATTATCCACCAGCAGCGCAGTTCTTAGTGACGGTCTTCCCCACGCTGACCCCGGCCAGGACGAAAAACTTCCCAGTGGGGTGTGCGTTCACGTTGACATCGAAGCCATTGTATGTCTGGCTTGTTGTTCCGGGAAACTTATTCGCAAACTGTATTACCTGGTGGCTCGCGACACCGGCCAACGAGGGAATGATATCGTAGGCGCCGCAAATCTGGCTGCCGGGGAGGTTGCCCAGTGAAGCGAGGCCTACTGCAGTGGTGACGCCCAGTTGCTGGGCGGCCGGTAAGTTGAAACAGAACGGGGTGAAGTCGGCGGGTGTGACGCTCTCGTTGTCCGTGACGGTTAGGTTGCCGAACGTCCGGCGGAAATATCCCCCCTCGAGTGAGATGTGGGACGACAACTGGTGCTGCACCACTGCGGTGTACTCCCAATTGAATGGCCGATGCTGCCAGCCCGTGTTCACATCCGGGGCGTAGGAGAGCGTGGAGATCGACTGGCCGAAGTTGGGGTTGATCGCGCCGGTATAGTCGCCGTTGGGTTGCGGGTCCAGTGGATTGCCGACCGGAGGGGCGTTAAGGTTGGTGGTGGGGAGTACGTTGCGGGTCGTTGAGTTGACGCTGGCGGTGACCGGATTGACAAGTCCGCTAAAGAAATAACCCTGCTGCGTCACGTAGCGGCTGACGCTCGCCCTTATCGCCGTTTTACCGTTCCCAAACAGATCGTAGGCCACTCCAATTCGCGGGTCAATGTCTTTCCAGTCAGGAACGTTGTTCAGGGCCGCGTAGGTGTGCGCGGGAAGGAAAAGCTGACGCGGGCTCTGACTGGGCCGGAATTGAGGCATTGAAATAATCGAATCGTATCCCTCCAGTAATCGTCAGACGGTGGAGCGTCCACTTGTCCTGGGCGAAAATACCCATATCGGCGTTCACGTTCTGATACTGGGTGTAAGGAGCGGTGCTCAAATTGACCGACAGCGGAGTCCCGTTAAACGTGTTGTATTGAACGTCACTGCTGGTTTCTTGCGTGGGGTTGGCGCTGGCACCGTTGTGGAAGTTGATCCCGACCCTGAGGTCATGAGCTCCGGTGGTATAGTCGAGCGCGCCACGGACTTGGGTCTGATGTGAGACCACGCCGCCAAGGAAAACCGGGCCGAGACCAACTAGCCGGCCAAATCCACCCGCGAACGGCGCTCTCAAGATCCTGACGCTCGCAAAATCGAATATGGAAATAGGTGACGTCGCGCTAATCCCAGAAACGATGGGCGAGAACGAGTCGTCTTGGCGGTTGAAGGCTATGGCGGATTCCCACACCAGCTTCGGGGTGATGGTGGCCTGCCAACTCGCGGACGCCAACCAGACGCGGGGATAAGTCAACCGGGTGAATGACTCGGCGGTGAAGAGCGGAATGGCCGCAATGGAGGGGCAGTTGCATTTGTTGACATGGTCATAGAAAACGGACACCTTGTTGCGCGGCGTCAATTGCGAGGTGAGCCGAATCTGGTCGTCAAAGTCAAAGCCACCCTGATGCAGCGCCTTCGACAAGTTCGGATTGTACGTGGTTTGGAGTGGGTTTATGGAGTAAAAATCAACTCCGGTGCTGCTGTCGTTGGAGCGATAACGCTCCGCGTAGTAGAACCACAGACGGTCCTTTAGAATGGGGCCGCCAAACCCGGCGCTCTCATCCACCAGCTTGTCGAACCCTGTAGGCGAGGCCAGCCCCTGAGCCTTCAGGTTAGAGTCGTAATTGCTCCTCGCCATGGCATCGTTGGCGCCGTTGGCGAAGAAGGTTCCGTGGAACGCGTTGCCGCCCTCCCGCGGAATCACGTTCACCCGGACGCCGCCGCTGGCCGACTCTGCCGAATTCGCATCTGTTTCGAATGACATTTCCTGGACGGCCGCGGGGTTGAGTGAAAATGTCGACCATGCCGCGCCCGAATTGGTAGTGGTACCCATGTTGGAGATGGCTATCCCGTCGACGTTGAGCGTCATGTCAAATCCATTGCCGCCGTGGGCCGATAAAACGTTCCCTTTTTCGCCTTGCGAGCCACCCACATCGTTCTGGTTGGCCGCCACACTCGGCAACGTGGTCCCAAGCGTCGCGAACGACCCAGCCGTCGGCAGCGCATCCAGTTCTTGCGTTCACGAGCGTCCTGTGTTCGGAGACGTCCTGCACGTCCACCACCGGCGCCTGCGCCTCGACTGTAATCGTATCTTTTACCGCTCCGACCTTTAATTCAGCGTTGATGGGCGCCGTGAAGCCCTCGGAAATTTCGACGCCGTCTTGCCGGAACGTACTAAAACCGGGCAGCGTAAAGGTCACTGTGTAAGTCGCCGGGACGCAACTGCTCGACCCTATACTGACCAGATGCATCGCTGACCGCCGTGCGGCTCTTTTCGATCAGCACAGGACTCGCGGCTTCAACCGTGACGTTCGGCAGGATGCCACCACTGTTATCCTTCACGACGCCTGCAATCGAGCCGAACTGGGCCAGGCCCAGCACCGGAAAGATGATCATTGCTGACGCACTTGCCATAAGGCGCCAGATTACGTTACGCATACACCCTCCTGAATCAATCTCATTTCCCCAATCCCGAAAACACGAACAGACATCGTCTTCGCTCTCCCCGATCGCACAGCGCTGGAATTTGTGAACGCAGTACGGTTCGCGATTCGCTGTGCTCGCGATCAATCGATCCGGCTTGGCGGTCGACTTTTTAACCTCTCCCCAATTTGCTAGGCAACGGTAGGCGAGTTTATCAGCAGTAATATGAGCGGACAATGATCAATTCGGATCACGAAAAGGTGATTCGACTGTTCAGGCCGTTTTATTAAAAAGGGCCGGCCGCAACGCCGCTAATCCGATTTGATCATTGCGCATGGGCAGCCACTGATGTAGCTTCGGAGCGTGTGTGCGGGCTTTGCTCGATTGCCGTTCAAGAGTCCAGAAGTCGACAAGGGGAGAGTTTCCATGATGCGTTTGTGTGTTGTAAGCGCGGCGATATCCGCGATGGCCGTTGTTGGTATCGCGGCGACACCATCGGTTACATTCCATAAGGACATCCAGCCAATTTTCCAGAACCACTGCCAGGAATGTCATCGTCCGGGCCAAGTCGCCCCAATGCCGCTGCTTACCTTCCAGCAAGCGCGCCCGTGGGCAAAATCGATCCGACAGGCCGTGGCGACGAAGAAGATGCCGCCTTGGTTCGCCGATCCGCATTACGGGAAGTTCTCCAATGACCGGTCTCTCAGCCAGTCCGATATCGATACCCTGGTAGCTTGGGTGGATGCCGGTGCACCAGAAGGCAATCCCAAGGATGCACCTGCTCCTCGTGAGTGGGCGGAAGGGGGATGGAACGCGGGTAAGCCGGATCTCGTTGTGGAGGCCCCTGTCCCCTTCCAAGTGCCTGCCAAGGGGGAAATTCCCTACCAATGGGTGATCGTTCCAACCAATCTGAAAGAAGACAAGTGGGTAGTCTCCGCTGAAGTCATGCCCGGCGATCGTTCGGTAATACATCACATCGTGCTTTCTATTCGAGAGCCGGGTAATCCCTGGATGGCTGACAAAAAGCTCGGTGAATACTTCGGGGGCACCCTGGCCATCGAGCGGGGCGGCAAACTCGCAGGCAGCCCAGAAACCATGGGCACGTACTTTGCCCAGTACGAGCCGGGCTCGATTGTCCCGCCGGCCAATCCTCATGTTGCAACTCTGCTGAAAGCCGGCTCCGATATCGTTTTTCAGATTCACTACACGCCGAACGGGAAAGCGACTACGGACCAAACGAAGGTCGGCTTCATTTTCAGCGACACGGCCGCCGGACATGAAATATGTGCAATGTCACCGCGATCAATCCCACATTCGTCATCCCTCCCGGTGCTGATAACTATAAAATCGAGGCCTCGGCCACGGTGAATTTCGACGGCGAACTCGTAAGCATTTATCCCCACGCGCACCTCCGCGGGAAGGCTTATGAATTCCGTGCGGTCTATCCCACCGGAGAAGAAGAGACGCTGCTCAAGTGCACCTATAACTTTAATTGGCAGCTCACGTATATTCTCGATAAGCCCAAACCAATGCCTAAAGGCACGAAGATATTTGTTACGGCGTGGTACGACAATTCAGCCAACAATCCCTTTAATCCTGACCCGACGAAAGCCGTGCGTTGGGGCGAACAGTCGTCGGAGGAAATGATGATTTCCACGGCTGTCTTCAAGGTGCCCAACAAACCGGCCGAGCGTGCAAGCCAGTAGCGTACTTGGGAGAACAATCCGTACACATGTCGAAACACGGCGGAACGATCGCGCTGAGTGTAGTTTTCGGAGTCCTGGCGCAGCTGGCTGTACTCGCGCCGGCCGGCCAGGCCCAGGTTCAGAAACAGGCGAATCGGGCGCCGCTCGCAGCCAACGCGCACCCGGATTTGAACGGGATCTGGCAGGCGATGAACACCGCCAACTACGACCTGGAACCCCATTCCGCGCGACACGCGATGGCGCTCCGGCCCGGGCCGCACGGCCCGGTACCCGCTAAGGAGGTGCTATACCTCGGTGCGGTGGGCGCGGTCCCCGGCGGCATGGGCGTCGTCGAAGGCGGCGTGATTCCGTACAAGCCAGAGGCGTTGAAGATCCGCAATGAGAACCGCGAGAAATGGCTCGAGCGCGACCCGGAGATCAAGTGCTACCTGCCGGGAGTGCCCCGCGCCACTTACATGCCGTACCCGTTCCGGATTCTTCAGAACCGCAGCGCGTTTGCGATCGCATATGAGTACGCTGGAGCGGTCCGCAACATCCTTCTGAAGGACCCAGGGCCGGCGCCCGCCGATTCTTGGATGGGGCAGTCGGTCGGACACTGGGAAGGCGAGGCGTTTGTGATCGAGACTACGGGACTCAACGGGATGGCGTGGCTCGACCGTTCGGGGAACTTCACCAGCGAAAACGTGAAAGTCACCGAACGGTTTACGCGGACCTCGCAGGATCACCTGCTTTACGAAGCCACGATCGACGACAAGGACACGTTCACTCGGCCGTGGAAGATAAGCATGCCGCTCTACCGTCGCATCGAGCAAGACGCGCAGTTGATGGAATTCAAGTGCGTCGAGTTCGTAGAGGAACTGATGTTCGGACAGTGGCGCAAGAAACCGCTGCCGCGCTAGCACTGAACATAATCTGGAGATAAGAAAGCGATGCTGATAAGAAGCAAACTGATGATCCTGGGCGCGTGCGCGGCGCTGACAGTAGCCCTAGCGCCGCCCGCGGCGGCACACCACGCCTTCCCCGCTGAGTTCGACGGAAACCGCCCGGTACTCCTCAAAGGCAAGATCGTAAAGGTCGAGTTGGTGAACCCACACGCCTGGATTCATATCGAGGTTACGAAGCCGGACGGCAGTAAAGAAGTCTGGATGGTCGAGGGCGGCTCGCCGAACACGCTACTGCGCAAAGGCGTCACCAAGGCCACGCTGCCCATCGGGATCGAGGTGGTCGTCGACGGCTACCAGGCCAAGGACCACACCAACCGCGCCAACGGCAGCGACATCACGTTACCCGATGGCCGGAAGCTCAATTTGGGGTCGTCACACGGCACCGGCGCCCCAGGCGAAGCCGAGCCTCCGAGCGAGTCCCAAAAATAGTGCGTGTCGGCGCTCACTAAGAGTGCTGCGGAGGAGAAATCTCTATGCGTGTCGAATGTTTCGCGGTAGCGTGGCTAATCCTGATGATGGGGCTCCCAGCCGCCAGCCAGGAAAACGGCGGGATCCCGCGCGCGCCTGACGGCCGGCCGGATCTGACCGGCATCTATGACGCCAACACCCTCACGCAGATTGAGCGGCCCGCGAAGTATGGTGGTCGCGAAGCCCTGACCGATCAGGAGGCGGAGGAGCTCTTGCGCGCTCAGGCTACCCGCGATGGGGACGCCGACAAGCCGAGCGACCCGAATCGGAAAGCGCCAAAGGCTGGTAACGCCATCGCTGGGAAGAGCTACGATGACTTCTGGAAGAGCTTTGGCAACCGTGTGGTCACCATCGGAGGAGAGAAACGCAGCTCGATCGTCATCGATCCCCCCGACGGCAAGATTCCGCCAATGACGGAAGAGGGGAATGCCCGCGACGACAAGTATGGCGGCTTGGCCGGACGGTCTGATGTGCTCGAACGCCGCGGCCAGAGGCCGGACGCCTTCGACGACCCGGAGGCGAGTGCCAACTCCGAGCGCTGTCTGCTCGGCTTCGGATGGACCTCGGGCACGCCGATACTGCCGAATTATTTGTACAACAACCTGAAGCAGATCGTTCAAACACCCACCGAGGTAATGATCGAGACGGAGATGATCCATGACGCGCGCATCGTCCGGATCGGCGGTAAGCACCCGCCATTGAGCATCCGCAAGTGGCTGGGCGATTCAGTCGGCCATTGGGAAGGCGATACCCTCGTGGTCGAGACGACCAACTTCACGGACAAGACGCGGTTCCGTGGGTCGAGCGAGAACCTCAAGGTCACCGAGCGGTTCACGCGGCTCGACGCCAACACGCTGCTGTATCACTTCACAGTCGAAGATCCACATACTTGGGCGAAGCCGTGGACTGGCGAGTATACCTGGGCGGTCAGCAAAGAGCGGATGTTCGAGTACGCCTGTCACGAGAACAACTACGCCCTGGGTGGGATCCTGCGTGGGGCACGGGTGACCGAATCCGAGGCAGCGGCGGCCAAGTCCGAACATAAATGACGTGCCGGCCCGAATTACCGGCCTTGTTCATCGCAGCGACTTTGGTCACGGGCAATTTATTGGCCGGAACATGCGAAGGCATCGCTGCCTTGAAACTTCCAGATACCTCGATCACTATCGCCCGGATCGTTGCGGCCGGTGAATTCTCGGGCTCCGAAAACGCCGCTACCGCCTCGCAGGCAGCGGAGTTCAGGAAGTTGCCTGCGTTCTGCCGCGTGCAAGGTGTAATCCGTCCTTCGAGCGATTCGAATATCAACTTTGAAGTTTGGATGCCGATTTCCGGCTGGAATGGCAGATATCTCGGCGTGGGGAATGGCGGCTTCGCCGGTTCGATCAATTACTTCTCGGCAAACGGGAATGCACCGAGCATGGCTCAGGCGCTAGCCGCCGGATATGCAGCTTCGTCGACCGACACTGGACACAAGGGCGCCATCATCGATGCGGACTGGGCTGTCGGGCATCCGGAGAAGGTCATTGATTACGGCTACCGCGCGGTTCATACCACTGCCGGGGACGCGAAGAACATCATCGCCGCCTTTTATAGCAAGCAACCAACGTCGTATTTCAGCAGTTGCTCGAACGGTGGCCGCCAAGCGCTAATGGAAGCCCAACGCTACCCGGCCGACTACGCGGGCATCGTAGCCGGTGACCCTGCTTGGTATGCCACCCATCTCGCTGCCGCGCAGATCTGGAACCAACAGGCAATTAACGCCAGCCAGGATAGCTACGTTCCAGTCAGCAAAATTCCGGCGATCACAGCGGCCGTGCTCGACAAGTGCGATGAACTCGACGGTGTAAAAGACGGCGTGATCGATGATCCGCGGAAATGTCATTTCGACCCAGCTGTGCTGCTTTGCAAAGGGAGCGAATCGGATACTTGTCTCACTGGACCACAGGTGGAGGCGCTGAAAAAGATCTATGCTGGTCCGACAAACTCAGCCAGTCAACAGATATTTCCCGGAATCTTCCCAGGCGGCGAAGCCGGGCCAGGAGGATGGGGTCTGTGGATCATAGGTGCCCAGCCCGGAAGAAGCTTAGACTATGCGTTCGGTGTTGGTGGTCTGGCCAAGATCGTTTATCAGAATCCCTCGTGGGATTTCCGGAGTTTCAGCTTCGACCGCGATGTCGCGTTTCTGGACGATAAGCTCGGGCCAGTACGCAATGCCACGAATGCAAATCTCAAAGCCTTCAGACATGCGGGCGGCAAGCTGATCCTCTATCACGGCTGGAGCGATCCCGATATCGCACCTCTCAGCACTATCAATTACTACAAGAACGTCACGGCAAAAATGGGCGAACGAATGGCTCGTGAGTTCGTGCGGGTGTACATGGTGCCGGGAATGCAACATTGCGGGGGGGGTGCGGGGGCTACGGTGCTGGGCTCGGTTCCAAATTCGGGCGCCGATCCGCAAAACGGCATCCAAGCAGCACTGGAGCGCTGGGTAGAGAACGGCAGTGCACCCGGAGAAATCATCGCCACAAAAGACCAGCCGGTTGGAAGCAAAAGGAAGGTGTCGCCGGCACAAGGCCTATTTGTCCCTACCCAACGGTCGCTCGCTACAAAGGCGTCGGCGGTACGGATGAAGCGAGCAATTACTCGTGTGTAAGTGAACGCTAAGGCATGATCACTTCGGATCATTGACGTGGCCCTGGAAAATGGCCACACTTGGTCGGCGGGAGTACAAGGACCCGGCGGCTGTGTAGGCTTGCCTGCCACATGAGGAGGAATAGCACAATGCAATCCAACGTCCTGATCGGGTGCATGATCACTGCAGTTTTGGTCCCGGCCGCGATTTTTGCCGAAACCCCGAAGCCTACGTTTGCGAAAGACGTTGCTCCGATCTTGTACGCCAGGTGTGCCACATGCCACAGGCCTGGGGAGGTGGCGCCGATGTCGCTCATGTCGTACACCGATGCGAGGCCGTGGGCCCGCGCGATCAAGGTCCAGGTCGCCACTCGCACCATGCCACCTTGGCACGCCGAGGGAGAGCCTGGCAAATGGCGTAACGATCGGCGCCTGAGTCAGGCCGAGATCGACAAGATTGTGGCCTGGGTTGATGCGGGCGCTCCGCGTGGCGATGACAGCGACATGCCCGCTCCGCCGCAGTTTGCGCAAGGCTGGAATGGTCCAGGTGGACGTCCACCCGATGTGATCATCGAAGCGCCGGAGATGAAAGTGCCGGCCGAGGGCGAGAGTCCGTGGCAATATGTTTTTGTCAAGCTACCGTTCCAAGGCGACGTTTGGGTAGCTGCTTCGCAGGTTGTACCGGGCAATCGCGCGGCTGTGCATCACGTTCTCGTACTGGCAACGACATTGCCGCCAAACGCAACAGTGGATGCCGAAGGGCGCATGAAGTTGGGTGCATCACCCACTCCGGGAACCGTAGGGAGCCCATCTCCGGCGGCAAGCGCAGCGGGCGCGCGCTCACCCCAGCCGTCAGGCGACGCCATTCCTGGGGGTTTGGGGGGATTCCAGGCCGGATGGGAGCCAGGCATTGATACAGCCTTGAGCTACGGGCCGGGTGTAGCGGAGCGTATCCACGGCACACATCTCCTGTTCAATCTGCACTACCAGGCGAACGGGCACGCAACCACCGATAAAACCCGCGTCGGCCTGTGGCTTCAGAAGGGTCCCGTCGCTTATTCCAGCGTCGGCGCCGGTGTCGGCTTAGGTAGCGAAACCTTCATCGTCAACGGGAAGGAGCTCAC
Source organism: Bryobacterales bacterium (assembly GCA_963747945.1). GTDB lineage: Bacteria > Acidobacteriota > Terriglobia > Bryobacterales > Bryobacteraceae > Palsa-89. Next base: position 303,919 of record CAVVHB010000012.1, on the reverse strand, counting down.
GGGACGATATACGGCCCAAGTGACCACAGACATTCTGCCGCCGGGCATGAAGACCGTGCCGAACATACCCGCGGGCGATGACAACTACCACATGACCGCTCTCCTACCGATTCGGCAGGAGATGGTGTTGTATAGCATCCAGCCGCACATGCACCTGCGCGGGCGATCGATGAAATACACGGCTGTCTATCCCGATGGGCGGGAAGAAGAGCTGATGAACTTGCCTCACTACGACTTCAATTGGCAAATCGTCTACGAGTTCGCAAAGCCCGTCACGCTGCCCGCGGGAACCATAGTTCGCGTCGATGCGAGGTGGGACAATTCGGCCAACAACAAGTACAACCCGAGGCCGGATCAAGACGTCTACTGGGGCGAGCAGAGCTGGGACGAAATGTTCAGCCCGATCATGCGCGCCGTGGTGAAACTGAAGGAGCCCATCATGCCGGCCGCACCCGTGGAAATATCGTCGGTGCGCTAGCATTCCCGGAACCTAAGGATGTCTTCTCATGCAGCGGTTTAGTGGCGTTTTATGGCTCACTGTGTGTGCGGTAGGCGGCGCGTACGCGCAAGGCCGCTCATCGGACCCGAAGTCGGATCAGGCGCCGGTTGTCGAGGTGGTTGGATGCCTCTCGCAGACGGGCGCCGAATGGATCCTCGCGAAGGCAAGCGAGCCCGCCGCAACGACTACGTCATTCACGACGCCGGAAGAAGTGAAGGCGGCAGCGGAGAAACCGCTCGGCACTCAGCAATATCGGCTGATCGGCGCCAGCCCCTTCAGTCCCGAGCCCCATAAAGGGCACAAGATGGTGGTCAAAGGTCTTTTGATCAAAAGCGGCAGTGAGCCACATATCAACCTCACTTCGCTTCAGATGCTCTCCGAGTCATGCGCAAAATAAGCCAGTGGTTTTTCGTTATGGCACTATTGACGGCCGCCCCAGTAGCGGCGCTCCTCGGTCAGGGTGCACCGGAAGAATCGAACCAACCGCTTCTGGTGCGGGCGACTGGCGAGACGCCTGTTCCCGGGAAGTGCATTTTCAAAGAAGATCTCGATCTCATCGCGGCTCGCCGCGCCCTCAAGCGCACCACCCTGAACAACGACGCGGAGGCTCCCTTCGACCCGGACTATATGGTTGGCAGCTGGACATTCGACTATGACATACCCGAGTCCGCTCTAGGGCCCGGAGGTCAGATCTCGGGTACTGAGACAGTTATGCATGTGGATGGATGCCTATACGAAGGCACCACCCAGGCTAAAGGCCCGAATGGCGCGTTCGCAATCAAGTCGACAATGGTCTACGACCCGTCCGCCCACTACATGGTCATCCAGGAGCACGACAGTCGCGGGTTCGACGTGCTCAAGTACGGACGAGTGGGCGGAGACTCAGGCGGGTTTTACACCCATCATTGGGAGGCGGTGCCGTTCACGATCCAAGGCAAGAAGGTCAGCTTGAAGGGAAGCACCTTCATGGCCTCGCCGGGCAACTACCGCGAGCGAACCCAGATCTCGGAGGGCGACGACCCGTACATCAACCTGGGCACCGTCTGGGTGAAGCGGCAAGGTACACCCGGGGCGAAGTGATAGTATAAGCGCCAAGCCAGAATGCCGACGCTGAAGGGGCGACGTACCTCATGAACCGATTTGGCCGCTGTTTGCTCGCTTTCTCCAGTATTGGCGCCTCCCATCTGCTCGCCCAGGGTGCCGCGGAATGGCCCTCCTACGGACGAGATCCGGGCGGGACCAAATACTCTCCGCTTGAGCAGATCAACACGAAGAACGTAAACACCCTGATTCGCGCCTGGAGCTATCACACCGGCGAGCCCGGTGGAATTTGGGAGAACACTCCGATCGTGGTGGGCGACGTGATGTATTTCGCTACCCGGAAGAATCGCGTGGTCGCGTTGGAACCGGAGACCGGCAAGGAACTCTGGGTCTATGACCCGAAGAGCACTCGCGTGTCGGAGCATCGCGGCGTCTCCTATTGGCCCGGAGACTCCCGTACGAAGCCCCGGATCGTTCTGGCCACCGAGGCCCGCTTGATCGAGTTGGACGCCAAGACCGGGAAACCGGCGCTGGATTTCGGGGACAACGGCGAAGTCAACCTGAGAGTTGGAGTAGCGGACGATTATCCGAAAGCGCACTACGCCATCACGTCGCCCCCGGCAATCTATAAGCGGCTGATTATTCTGGGGCCTTCCACGCAGGAGGGGCCAAGCAAGGGTCCCAGCGGCGATCCCCGCGCCTTCGACGCGCAGACTGGCAAACTGGTCTGGCGATTCCATGCGGTGCCCCAACCCGGCGAGCCTGGAAACGAAACCTGGGGGCCGGATGGCTGGAAGGATCGGGCCGGCCCCAGCGCTTGGGGTGCCATGACCATAGACGCCGAGCGCGGCTTGGTCTTCATGCCGCTGGGAAATCCGGCGGACAGTTTCTATGGTGCAGATCGAAAGGGCATGAATCTGTATGCCAACAGCGTGGTGGCCCTCGATGCGGTGACCGGAAAATTGCGGTGGTATTTTCAAATCGTCCACCACGATCTGTTCGACTTCGATGTAGCGGCGCCGCCGTCCTTGATTGAAGCGACCGAGAACGGCAAACGGGTTCCCGCCGTAGTCGAATTTTCCAAAAATGGTCTTCTCTACGTGTTGGACCGTCTCACTGGGAAGCCCGTCTGGGGTGTGGAGGAACGTCCTGTTCCAGCGAGCGATGTGCCCGGCGAGGAATCGTGGCCCACGCAACCGTTCCCGCTCAAGCCTCCGCCTTTGACGCGGATCAGCATGACCAAAGACGAAGTCTCCAACATCTCGCCGGAAGCGCACGCCTATTGTCTGGCGCAGTTCGAGAAATTCAAGACCCTGGGGCCGTTCACCCCGTTCAGCATCAAGGAGCCACGCCTCACGTTCCCCAGCAGCATGGGAGGCGCCGACTGGGCTGGCGTGTCTTACGATCCCAAGCTGGGCTACATTTTCGCGAATGCCTCCAATTTGGGCCAAACCGGACAAATGGCCCCCAGCCCTCCCGGTTCGCCGATGCCCTTCCGCAACCAGGGAGCGTACGCCCGTTTTGTGGACAAGCAGGGGTACCCCTGCAATCAGCCGCCATGGGGAGAATTTTCCGCCGTCGACACTCATACCGGCGACGTGGTCTGGCGTGTTCCCCTGGGATCGTATGACGAGATGGAGGCCAAAGGGCTTAAGAACCTGGGAGCGATTAACCTGGGCGGCAGCATCGCGACAGGAGGCGGAGTGCTGTTCATCGCGGCCACCGCCGATGCCAAATTCCGCGCGTTCGAGTCGCGCACCGGCAAAGAACTGTGGCTAACGAAGCTTGATTCGGTTGGCAACGCCACGCCCATCACTTATCGGGGTCGCAACGGCAAGCAGTACGTAGTAATTGTTGCGGGCGGTCCAGGCCACTTGCGGGAATCGCCGATTCCGCCGAGCGATATCGTGATCGCGTTCGCCCTACCGTAGTCGGCCCGCCGCCAATGCATCTTTGAAGAAACTCCCGGCGACGCATGGAGATCAATCCGTGTTTTCTGGTATCGAGGATTCGGCTCTGGCGCCCTGGTCGGCGATACGCGAACGCTGATAACGTATAGCGATGTACTCCTCATAGCACGGCCCGCATTGCATGGCGTGCTTCCAGCGGCGGTCTGTTCGAAGATCCTGACGACGCACGTTCTGATCCGCGAGGTCCCGCAGAGCGTCTGTGCCGGGGCAGTCTTTTCGTCCTGGATTCGGGTACTCGGTCGCAACGGCTCGACGGTATTCGCGCTGGAGCCGATCCCAATAAGCCTCCGATGTTCTCAGCATCCGTTTCCTCACGCTTGCGGCTATCAAAAGATCAACTTCAAGGCCAATTGAATCTGTCTGGACGATGTGGTGGTGTTGCTGATAGCGCCGGCTGATGGACTGAAGCCGCCTGGGCTTGGGCTTCCAAAAACCGACGGATTTAACGGCACGCCGAAATTCGGATGATTCAAAAGATTGAAAACCTCCACCCGGAATTGGAGGTTGGCGCCTTCACCCAGCTTACGAATCGCCGTGTCCTTGTTGACGGACAGGTCCATGTCGACGAGATTGGGCCCGATGAGAACATTCCTTCCCACGTCGCCATGGCTCCCGTCCGGGGGAGTTGTGAACATATTAGGGTTGAACCACTGATTTGGATTTCCCGTAATGACGGTGGCCGGGTTAAACGCGACAGCGTTCGGATTGAGCGCCAGCGCTTGGGCCAGGTTCGATGAGGTCACATAACTGGCCCGCTCCGCATTACCCGAGTTCGCCGCATCCGAAAGGCTGGAGAAATAGCCCAGCGTTGGCGAGAATGGGAAGCCGCTTTGCGCCGACACAATACCTCCCAACCACCAACCTGCGGTCGTCTTTGCAGCCCAGTTATCGCCCTTCACATTTGGAATCCGATACAAAGCGTTGACGCGGAGATTGTGTTTAACGTTGTAGGGAGTTGGACCCCAATCCAATAGCTTGTTGAATTGAGAATCGGTGACCTGGCCGCTTTGGTCCGCCAGAATGCCCGTAGAATCATCCAGTGCCTTCGAGAAGACGTAATTCGCCTGGAACTGAAGTCCATGGCCCAGACGCTTGTTGATTCCGATCTGGAGGGCGTTGTAGAAGGATTCCCCATGCGTTTCGATCTGCGTATTGGCGCCGAAATTGGGATTCTCGCGGCAGGTTGGCACAACAGCCAGGCAACCGAATGCCTCCTCTTGCCCCAGAATCGCTGGATTCCAGTAAGGAAGTCCGTTAACAAGGGATGTAGGCGCCACGGGATTGACGTCTTCACTCTGCCAAAGATGAACTCCGCGCGTTCCCACGTATCCCACAGTCAAAACAGTGTTCCCCGGAAGCTTCTGCTCGACCGCCAGATTCCACTGCACCAAGTACGGTTGCTTGGCATGGAAATCTACAGAATCGACACTGGGAGCGGCGTTTCCCGGCGGAATTGTCAAGGGCGTCGTAAGCGTCGGACAGAAACTCGGGGGGCCACAGGCGAGCGAGCTGAGACCTGCCAGCGGCGGCATGCCCACCGAACTCCACTGGAGCACATTTTGAATTGATGCAATGTCATAAAAGATCCCCCCGCCGCCGCGGATCGCGGTCATGCCGTTGCCAAAGAGGTCCCATGCAAATCCCAGGCGAGGGCTGAAGTTTTTCAGAGAGGGATTTCTTATGTCGGCACCCTGAGAGGTGCAATTAGGCAAGCCGGGAGTCGCACAGAGCGCCGGGGTCGCCAGCAGGTTGTTGTAAAACGCGTAATCTCGACCATTGGAGTCATGAGGCACAGTGAAAAATTCGTATCGCAAGCCCAGATTCAGGGTGAGGCGTGAGGTCACGCGATAATCGTCGCCCGCGTAGAAACCGGCGGTATAGTACTTGTAATTACGGTTCTGCGCAATGCCGGGATCCACTGAAGATATTTCCTCGACCACCGGATTTCCAGTGAGGAAATACGGAAGCGCCGGAAACACCACCAAGCCGTTCTGGAAGAAATTCGACTGCATGGGAATGTCGAAGCGGTTCGCCAAAACCCCAAACTTCAGCGAGTGCTTTCCCTTGGTCCAATAGATATCGTCGCTCAAGGTATAGACGTTCTGCTTATCGAAAAGCGGGACGACACTCGTATTAAAAGAAGTGTATCCGGGAATAATGATGTTTCCCACGGACACATTGGGGTCCCCAAACGAGAGGCCCGGGCCCTTAATGCCGACCGAGGCGTCCTGGTAACTGATATAGGTATGGCTATAAGATGCTCGCGCCGTGTTCAACAGGCTCGGCGTGAAAATGTGGGTCTCGGATAACGTGGAGAAGTTGCTGATCGAGTCCCAGGCGTTCACAATGCTCGGATAGTCCCCGGGCGTCGGCTTCGTTTCATTGTCGGCCGTGAAGCGTGCAAACATCGAGTCGGTGTCCGAAAAGCGGTGGTCGACACGCATTTGACCGTAGTACTCATTGGTCCTTACGGGCGACGAGCCAGCGAAGTTGTTAATGTTTCCCGGTAAATTCGGAAGAGGGAACAAGGCCAGCAGCGGCTGTATGGAGGGCGCCACGGTCGTGGTACCAGTAGGGCCGATTCCGCATGCAGCATTGCTTACGATCCCGCCTGCCCCGTGGCAGGCCGCAGCCGGCACCGTGGCTATAATCGGCTGGTTCAGGTTATCTTTCAACTGTTCATAAACAGCGTAGAAAAAGGTCTTGTCTTTCTTGATCGGGCCGCCGAATGCGCCGCCAAATTGATTGCGCTGGTAGAGCGGTATACGGCGGCCGAGGATGGATTCGGGAGGATCGAAATAGTTTCTGGCGTCCAATACGCTATTGCGGAAGTACTCAAAAATGTCGCCGTGAAATGAGTTGGTTCCGCTCTTGCTCACGATGGTGGTCACGCTACCCATGACCATGCCATACTCGGGCCCGTAGGTATTGGTCAGGACACTGTACTCGCGAATGCCATCCACGCCCAGGTTCGAACCGCCCACATACGTTACCTGGGAGCCGTACGCCGTGCTCATCCAGGCGCCGTCGAGCAGGATCGCATTGGATCGAATGGGAGCTCCGTTCACGGAATAAGTCGTGCCGCCACTGCCGCTGCTAGTGGGGCTGGTTTGTGTGACGCCGGGCTGCAACAGCGTGAGCGCAACCGGATTTCTGCCATTCAGCGGTAAGTCTTCCACACGCTGCTCATTGACCAACGATCCGACGGTGGCATTGGTCGTATTCACCGCCTCAGCCTGCGCCGAAACCTCGACCGTCTGCTGCGCTGTGCCGACTTCCAAGTCGATATTGACGACGGCCTCCTGAGAAACATCCAGCTTGACGCCGGCCCGTTCCGCAGTCTTGAATCCTTCGCGCTGAACTTTGATGTCATAGGATCCGACTGCCAGGGCGTTGGCGCGATACGAACCGTCGGTTCCCGTCGTCACGACTCGGCGCGCTCCCGTTTCTGTGTCGGTAATGGTAACTGAGCAACCAGGTATGAAGGCCCCCGAGGGGTCCTTAACGACGCCCAGAATCGTCCCGGTAGGGAGTTGCGCGAACGCCAAGGTCGCTACTGCCAGCGAACACAAGAATCTTCGAAAATGTGCCATCATTCCCCCTATGCCTTCCCCGATGAAATCGGGGCCTTTTGTGTCCTCCCCCATGCGACGAACGCCGCCATCGCCGCGAGGATAAAATTCAAGGGGGTCAGTGCGCCTTCACCTCGTGTGAAATGTAGGATCGCGCCGAGCAGCACGACAACAGCGAGTCCGATGGCCGCCAATGGAGTCAGTTTGGGTTGAATTTTCGTCGCTGACGGCAGGATGAGTCCGAGAGCACCAGCCAGTTCCGCCAGCCCGATGAATCGGACCAATCCTACTGGCACATCGGGCACCCAGCGCATCGTCTTGGCGACCTCATCGAGCGGCATAAATGCCTTCATTGCGCCGGTCATGAGGAACAACACTGCCAAAAGGATCTGGACGACCCAGAGGGCTATATGCATTGCACTGCTTCTCTGTTTAAGGTCTACTCTGGTTCTTGAAGCCACGCGGTCCAAGCAGTTTCTCCTTTAAAGACAAGCCATGCCACCCCGGCAGAAAAATTTAGAGATCAGAGGCGCAAGAGAGACGCGCCTGGCCGGTATCAAAACGATATTGTTCCAGCAAGTCTGGAGCGGCGGACTCGGAACGTCAAGGTTAAAGCAGTTAGCGTGACGGGACCCGCTGGTTAATTCTCAGTAACGCGCTTAGGTTGCTGCGGCGGACGGTTCTAGCCGAGAAAACCGATGCCGCGGCCCGCAAGGCCGACGCCAAACCAAAGGCATAATGCGACGGCTGCGGCGATTCTTCCGCCAATGGGCGCAACCTTGTCTTCGGACGCGACAGTGCGGTTGTAGACTGTGAACTGAAACAACAGCGCGGCGAACAAGAACAACATTTTTACCCGAAATGACGTGTTGCCGTAGCATTTCATGGCTTCGGACAAAAATAGCAGGATGCCGGAGGCCAGCATCACGGCGAGACTCCAACGGTTCCATGGACGCAACGCGTTTGCGACTTCCGAGATGGCCTGTGTCTTATACACCAGGCCGAACTGACGCAGCGTCAGGACCACGAGCGAACCGAGCAAAACCGTGAGCGCGAAGAGATGGAAGTTCTCAATGATCGGAAACGCGACTCGCGAGTCACGAATCGCCCGAGAGACCATCGTGTCATCACACCATTGAAAGAAAGGGACTATCGATGTCATCGGTTTAGAAAGTGTATGCCATGGTGCGGCCGCAAGTGATAATTGCCGCCCACATGATCAGGGACGCCCAGCCCGCCACACGAGCTTCCATGGGAGGAACAAGCGCGTTATCCCATTTGTCCACTTTGCGATAAATGCCGCGTTCGAACGCAATGGCGTTGATCGCCGCCACGATCAGGAGAATCACCTTGGTCTTAAAGAAAATGCTGTTGTAAGCCTTCACGGCCTGGCACCAGAACAGAAAGATCCCGGTGATGGTCATGATGGCGAAGCCTGTGAACATCCAGGGCTTGATTTGTTCGTAGATCTCAGAGACCGGGCGGCGCTTCATGATGTAGCCCATCAGGCGCAGATCCGAAACAAGCAGCAAGCCGACGGAGATTGACAGGGCCAGGACATGAGTGGTTTCAATGATTGGGAATACCCAAATTGACTCGCGGATAGACGTGCCGATGTAGGTGTCCTGCAGCCACTGGCACGCGCTTAAGATGGACATCAATATGCAAGTTTGGCGGACCTCTGTCAGCGACGCAACGTTAAAGCGGTTAGCGGCGGGTCAACTCGCCACGTTACCGAGCGATGTGCGACAGCCGCGTAACCCGCACTGGCTCAGACATTTGGTCCCTCGGGAGGCTTCACCGCATTGGAGTTGCGCGCCCCTGGGGGCGGGCGTATACTCAATGCACGATGGGGGGCAAAGTCTGCCGGCTCTCGGGAGCTTAACTGAAGAGCGGATGGAAGTTGAGGCGGTTCTCAGGTCTGGGATCTTCGATCGAGCACCTGGGCTGGAGCAGTTGTTCATTTATATAACGTCCAAGTTCCTTGAGGGCTCCGCGGACGAAATAAAGGAATACAACATTGCCGTTGAGGCATTTGGCCGAGGCGCGGATTTCGATCAAAGCCGGGACTCTATCGTTCGAGTCCAGGCCCACCGGCTGAGGGAACGCCTCGCTGAATACTATTTGTCGGATGGCCGATCCCATCTCGTCCAAATCGAGATCCCGAACGGCCGGTACACTCCCAAATTTCGATTTGCTGCGCGCGATGCCGCTACCAGTCCTATAGCGCCTCCCGAAGAGGCGAATGGAGTGCTCGCCCTGACCCACACCAGGTCGTCCGTCCCGAGCAGCCCCGAAGCTCGATCGTCGCTCCCTGGCACGACCGGCATAGCAGTGGATTCCATTCGGATTCTCGCCGGCCTCATGGAAGGGGATTACATCGACAACAGTGGACGTCTCTGGCAGAGAGACCAATTCTGGCAGGGGGGAACGCCCTTTTTCTTTCCGAATCATTTAATCTTCGGAACCCGCGACCAGCGGCTTTACCGAAGCGGCAGGGAGGGGGATTTCAGTTATCACATTCCGCTGGGACCTGGCGTGTACGAACTCCGTTTGCATTTCGCGGAAACTACTTTTGGGGAGACCAGCCGTGCCGGGTTTGGTGGAGAATCCTCGCGAATTTTCGACGTCTTGATCAACGGAAAACCTCTAATCAACTTCCTGGATGTTGTGGCCGAAGCCGGCGCAAGCACCGCAAACATCAAGATGTTCAAAGACATTGCGCCCGCTTCGGATGGTGCGCTCCATTTGAGTTTCTCGTCCCACTCCTACATTCCCTTCCTGAACGCGCTGGAAATCTCGCCGGGCATACCCGGGAAGATGCAGCGGATTCGCATGGTCGCGCAAAGTCACGGGTATATAGACAAGAGCGGTCACTATTGGGAGCCAGACCATTATGGGTTTGGAGGCCAACTGGTCAAACCTACGGACGAAGCGACGGAGGTTCCGGATCCGGGAATCTATACCGGGGGGCGGTTTGGCAATTTAACGTACGTGATCCCGGTTCCGCCTGGCCGTTACGGCTTGAGACTTTATCTCTCCGAGAGGTGGGAAGTGCGTGAGAACGGGACGCAGTTCGACATTCTGTGCAATGGCGTCGCACTCGCGCGAAGATTTAGCATTCTCAAGAACTCTGGAAAGTTGAGCCGGGGCATTGTTCTGAGCTTCGACGGGCTTGAACCGAATTACCAGGGAAAACTAGTCCTGTCTCTTGTGCCGAATCCAAATTACGCCTTCATCAATGCGCTGGAAGTCATCGATCAGACCGATGACCTGCCATTAACCGTTAACAATTCGTAACCATCCGCCGTCCATAGTTACCTCATTTTTCGTCGTCGCCGCCGGGAACCCGCTAACAGCTTTAACCTTGCGCGTGGTTGAGGAGAGAGCAAGGATTAAACTTCGGCTCTCTCCTGCCGTCCGTAGTTTGCGCGGCGGGCCTCATTAAATCTGAAGGAGATGGAATGAAAACGCAAGGCATGCTTCTGGTTGGTTGTCTTCTGATAGTGGGATTGGCGGCGCCTGCCTTTGGGCATCACTCCACCACCATGTTCAACATGGGCAAACCAACCACCCTGGAAGGTACGGTCAAGAGCTTTGAGTGGAAGAATCCGCACGTCTACCTGTACCTGGACGTGGTGAGCGCCGAGGGCAAACCCGAGGAATGGATGGTTGAAATCCATAGCCCGGCCATTATGCTTCGGCGCGGCTATACAAAGGACTATTTCAAAGAGGGGGATAAGGTCACGGTGGTCGGTGGGCAGATGAAGGACGGCACGCATATGATGCGCCTCCTCAGGGGCAACAAGCCGGATGGCACTAAGTTTTACGGCGATGACTTTGCCCCAGGGACGACGCCCTCCACCGAGAAGTAGCCCGAATGGTGAACCGAAAACGAGCCAACGAGATGACTCTCAAGCCCATGAATCTTCGTGCCCATACTGCTCTGAGCCTGCTGCTCGGCTTGGGGCTGATTTGTGTCCCCCCGGTTTCGGCCCAGGGCCTTCCGGACGCCCCCGGAAAAGCGCAATTGCAAACCGTCTGTACTACCTGTCATGCCGTGGACAAGGTTGCAGAGAAAGGTCGCCGGACCCCTGGCCAATGGCGGGGAGTTGTCGCACTAATGAGGGCTTACGGCGCCATGGGATCCAATGAAGACTTCACGGCAATTCTCGGCTACTTGAATGCGAACCTAGGCAGGATGCCGACTGCGGAAGAGGCCGCGAACGAGGGAGTGGACGGCGCTCCGCCCGCGAAGGAGCCATCCGCCAAACTGCCTCTTGAGCAAATGCGGGATCTGTCCGGCCCGTGGATGACTTCCATGTGGTACACCGTCCTGAACATGGGTCCACGGGGAAGCCTTCCCACCCAGCAGCCCCAGATGCACGGAGTAAAGGACCCGAGCGTACCGGTGCCAAGCCTTTTTACTCCCTGGGCGAAAGCTATCGTCGCGAAGTACTCGATGTACACGGATCCAGTCCTCACGTGTAACTCTCCCGGGCCCCAAGCTTACGCTGCACCTTACGCTTTTGAATTTATCCCGAGTCCCGGCCGGCTCAACATGCTCATGGAGTACTACCATGTGGTCCGCAGAATTTACATGGATGGCCGCGAGCACCCCAAGGGAAACCCCAACCCCAATGCCATCGGCCATTCGATCGGCCACTGGGAAGGAGAGACCCTTGTGGTGGACACCGTGGGGTTTAACGATAGCCCGGTCCAGCTGATCCCGCACAGCGACGAGTTGCATCTGGTGGAACGCATGAGACGCATTCGGGACGGAAACGTTTTGGAGATCGAAGTAACTCAGGAAGATCCCAAGGCCTATACGCAACCGTTGACGCAAACGATGTATTTCAAGAGAGACACGAGCCTCGAAATGATTGAACATAACTGCGACGGTGAATTGGACTATTCTTCGCATGCCCCGAAACCCGCAGTAAAGTGAATGTCCTAATGGCAGACCGCGTATTGTCTCGCCTGCGCTGTTTAGAGGGATGAAATGGCGCGAGGGGTCTTTGTTCTATTCCTGGTAGTAGGCGAGTTTTGTCGCGTTGCGGCGTTGAACCCCAGCAAAGCGCTCACCCAGTATTCAATCAGCCACTGGACTCAGGAGCAGGGACTTCCGCAGAACACCATCAGTGCCATCGCCCAGACCGCCGATGGCTACCTGTGGTTAGGCACGGATGAAGGCTTAGCCCGTTTCGATGGCTACGAATTTGTCGTTTTCAGCCGCGATGCGGGCAAGTTGCCCTCGAATTCGATCCTCGCTTTGGTTGCGGCTCCCGACGGCACTTTGTGGATCGGCACACCCAGTGGGTTGACCGAGTATCGCAAGGGGACTTTCCACACCTACACGCAAAAAGACGGATTGCCGGGAAACTCTGTTTCGAGCCTGTTCGTCGATCATGCCGGAATTCTATGGATCGTGGCCGGAGGGAATCTCAGCCGCTTCAATGGGAGCAGGTTCACCAATTACCTGCGGGAGCGTGACATCCCGATCAATGTGGTCCGTTTTGTGACCGAGGACGCGCGGCACATTCTGTATGTGAGTGGTACCAACTCTGTTGCCCAGTATGTGAACGGAAAGTTTCTTGAACTGATTCCGGCGGCCGCCTTGCACGCCGACTTTCCGGGTAAGATTTTGGCGGATCACGCCGGCAATCTCTGGATTCTCGGCGTGCGGGGACTGATTCGCCGTTCACCGGACGGCAGGATTATGCGCTATGGGGCTCGCGAGGGCCTTTCGGATTCGTTTGGGCTGAACACGATTCTGGAAGATCGCGGTGGCAGTATTTGGGTTGGCACGGATGGTGGGTTGGCGCGATTCGAAAACGGGAAATTCCACACCCGCGCGGAAGCTAGCGGAGAGCAATCCGAAGTCCGCTGCCTGTTAGAGGATCGAGAGCGCAATCTGTGGATGGGCGGCAGCCCAGGCTTGATGCGCCTGCGCGATGACGTGTTTCGAGTTTATGGCAAAGAAGAGGGACTGCCGAGCGATGAACCGAATGCCATTTTTCAAGATCGCCTCGGGACCACCTGGGCCGGTTTCCTGGATGCTGGGTTGTGGCGGTCTGATCGCTCTGGCTGGCAGGCGTCATCGTCTGCCAAGGGCCGCGTCTTTTCTATTCGGGAAACGCATAGCGGTGAGTTGCTCGTGGCCACACGCGATGGTCTGCTACGGGTGAAGGACGGCGCTGTCCGGATGTTTGTGCCGACGGATCCGATGGGGCGGAAGCGAGTGTTCGATGCCATGGAAGACTCACAGGGAAGGCTCTGGCTGGCGCTTCCCAACGGTCTAGCGGAGCTGCAAGGGGAAGCGATGCGCATTGTGATTCCTGCCGCCGGACCCCTGATGGAGAATTCGTTTGTCGCCTTGGCGGCGGGTCTCGAAGGCTCTCTGTGGGCCGGCGCCATGCGTGGCGGCCTGTGGCACTTGACTCCCAATGCACGCCGGTTGTACACCACTGCCGACGGTTTAGGCAGCGATCAAATCCGCTCCCTATATCAGGAGCCCAAAGGCATGTTGTGGGTGGGTACGCTGGGTGGCGGCTTGCATGCTTTCCATGACGGAAAGTTCGTCAGATTCACTGCCAGAGACGGTCTGTTAAGCGATAACATCACCAACATCCTGGATGACGGTGAAGCGCTGTGGCTGAGTACAACGCGCGGCATCTGCCGGATCTCAAAACAGCAATTGCGCGACTTTGCCGCTAGTCGGATCACGCGTTTGGAACCACTGAACTATGGAGTCGCGGATGGACTGCGCAGTGCGCAGTCCTCGCCGGAAATTGGGTCGGGAGCAAGCCGGCACTCAGACGGCAGCCTGTGGTTCGCTACAGCGCGGGGCATTGCCGCCTACCATCCGAAATGGCCGGCTCGAGTGAAGTTGGCGCCGCCCACCTACATCATGGACATGACTGCGGATGACCGTCATTTTGATTGCTCCGCTCACCCCCGCATCCCGCCTGGTCACGGACGAGTGGAGATTCGGTATGCGGCCATTTATCTGAGCGCCCCCGAGCGAGTGCGCTACTTCTATAAGCTCGAGGGGCTGGATTCAGAGTGGATCGGTGCTGAAAGGCGGCGCACGGTGACCTACAACAACGTGGGCCGGGGGAGCTACCGATTTCGTGTACGAGCGGAGGCTCCGGACGGGATGTCCAATGAAGCATCCTACGAATTTGAGCTCCTTCCGCACTATTACGAATCGGGCTGGTTTCGTTCGCTCTGCGCGGTATTCGGCATCACGCTGGCCTGGATGATGTATCAACTCCGAATGCGGCAAGTGCGTTCCCATTTAGCCGATGTCCTGCAAGAGCGCTTGAAGCTGGCCCGGGAAATTCACGATACCCTGGCCCAGGCCTTCGTGGGCATTTCGGCGCAACTCGACGCAATCGAAACCTGCCTTCCTGAAAGCTTGCGTCCAGCACATATTTATCTCGAACTGGCCCGCCGCATGTCGCAGCATAGTCTGACAGAAGCCCGGCGTTCCGTGATGGATCTGCGTTCGGCAGCGTTGAATAATCAAGATCTTTCCGCGGCGCTCCAATCCGGAGCGCGGATCTGGGCCCAGGGATCGGCAGTGGATGTGGAGATTGACGTCACAGGAGATGTGCGTACGCTGCCGGAGGATGTGGAACACAATTTGTTGCGCATTGCACAAGAGGCGGTCACGAATGCGCTGAAGCACGCTCGTCCCAGCAAAATCACTGTGAGGCTTTTCGGGAACGATCACAATTTGACCCTGCGGGTGAGCGACAACGGCTGTGGTTTTGAGCCCGAGGACGCCTTTGTGGGGATGGGAGGCCATTTCGGTTTGATCGGGATTCGCGAACGTGCGGAGCGCATAGGCGGCGAGTTACGCCTGGAAAGCCAACCTGGTGCTGGAACTCAGGTAGAAGTTTCGGTGCCGCTGTCATGAGCTCGAAAATCCGCATTCTTGTGGCTGAGGATCACCTCGTGGCGCGTGTGGGAGTGAGCGCTATTATTAACCGGCAAACCGATATGGTGGTCATCGCTGAAGCAACCAATGGGAAGCAAGCAGTGGAACGCTTCCGCAAACACGTTCCGGATGTCACGCTGCTGGACATGCGTATGCCATTGATGTCCGGTGTGGACGCGGCGATTGCTATCCGCGCCGAATTCCCCAACGCCCGCTTGATCGCGCTGACTTCGTATGGCGGAGATGAAGACGTGCGGCGAGCACTGGCTGCTGGCGTGAATGCCTATCTCACCAAGGACGTACTCAGGAAGGAGTTGCTCGATACCATTCGGACGGTGAACGCAGGGCGAAGATACATTCCAGAGGCGCTTGCGGCTGCATTGGAGGCACAGAGCGACGGCCCAACCTTAAGTGAACGCGAAATCGAAGTGTTAGAACTGGTGGCGAGCGGACTCGCGAACAAGCAGATCGCCTATGTCTTAAATATCGCGGAAACCACCGCCAAGAACCATGTGAAGAACATCCTGCACAAACTTGGCGTGCACGATCGGACCCACGCGGCCACGGCGGCCATTCAACGCGGAATCATACATCTATGACATCCGGATCATGATCCGAATGGATCATTGTTCCTCCGAATTATCGATGATAAACTCCATTGGCCCGCACGACCCAGAGGAGATATGAACCATTTTAA
This sequence comes from Bryobacterales bacterium, assembly GCA_963747945.1. GTDB lineage: Bacteria > Acidobacteriota > Terriglobia > Bryobacterales > Bryobacteraceae > Palsa-89. The sequence goes on along the minus strand of CAVVHB010000012.1, from coordinate 288,195 downwards.
ATTTGCCAGAACCGTGTCGGGATCCTACCTGATCGCATGCGCATTTCTTGTTGGTTCGCTCTGGGCCGCTGACCCCGATGGCGCGGCGCTCTATCAAGCACACTGCGCTGCCTGTCACGAAAACGCCAGCGCGGAATCGCACGCACCGAAACGCGAGCAAATCGCTGCGCGAAAGCCCGAATCAGTGGTGAGTGCGATGTTCGACGGCGCCATGATCGTCCAGGCGTCCGGTTTGACTCTGGAAGAGGCACGGGCCATCGCGCGATTTATTACCGCGAAAGAGTTTTCCGCGGTTTCCGAAGTTTCCATGGGAAAGTGTGAGGCGCCCGGAAAAAAGCTTTCACTCGCGCCCGGCGATTGGCAGGGATGGAGCGTCGAACCCGATAATTCCCGTTATCAGGCCAAGCCCGGGCTGAGCGCCGCCGATATTCCCAGGCTCAAGCTGAAGTGGGCCTTCGGCTTCCCAGGGGATAGCAAAGCATTCGCCCAACCTGCCGTTGTGGGCGGCCGCTTGTTCGTCGGTAGCGCCGGTGGGAAGGTATATTCGCTGGACGCCTCTACCGGGTGCACGTATTGGAGTTTCAAAGCGGATGGCCCGGTTCGCACCGCCATCAGCATCGCCCGGTCGAAAACCGGCGGCCGTTACATTGCTTATTTCGGCGATCTGCATGCGACGGCTTACGCAGTCGATGCCAGCACTGGTAGTCTGATCTGGAAAATGAAGGTGGACGATCATCCCTACGCGCGCATCACTGGGTCACCCATTTTCTATGACGGCCGTTTACTCGTGCCCATGGCGTCCATGGAAGAAGCATCGGGAATGACGCGCGGGTACGATTGCTGCACGTTCCGCGGCAGCCTGGCTTCGCTCGATGGCGAGACTGGGCGCCAGCTTTGGAAATCGTACACCGTGCTCGACCCTCCCAAGGCTTACAAAAAGAATAGAGAGGGCGGGCAAAAGTACGGCCCTGCGGGCGCGGGAGTCTGGTCGGCGCCCACCATCGACGCCAAGCGCAAGCTCGTTTATGTGGCAACCGGCGATTCTTACACTGACGTTGAAATCAATACAAGCGATGCAATCATGGCGTACAACATCGATAACGGAAGCTTGGTCTGGGTCAGCCAAGTGACCCCCAAGGACAATTACATCGTTGGCTGTCCCGCCTCGCCAACTTGTCCCGATGAAGTGGGTCCCGATTATGATTTCGGCAGCTCTCCGATTCTGCGCACGCTCCCGGGCGGTAAGCAGATCATCATTGCCGGGCAGAAATCAGGTGTGGTTTGGGGCCTCGATCCGGACCAAAAGGGAAAGGTCCTCTGGAATACGAAACTAGGCGCTGGCAGCGTAATGGGTGGCGTGGAATGGGGGCACGGCGCCGATGGCGAGAAAACCTACGTCGCTATCTCCGACGTCGCCGCTCGTGAGGGCGCGCAGCCTGGCATCTCGGCGCTAAAGCTCGCCACCGGTGAGAAGGTGTGGAACACGCCCGCACCTAAAGTGACTTGTGCCACGCGAACCGGATGCTCTCCGGCGCAAGGAGCGGCCGTATCGGTGATTCCAGGCGCCGTTTTCTCAGGGGCGGTAAACGGCCATTTTCGCGCCTATTCCACCGGGACCGGTGAGATCCTTTGGGATTTCGACACCGCGCGGCCTTTTGACACCGTCAATCAGGTTGCAGCCAAAGGTGGTTCGATCAACGGCGCAGGCCCGGCTATCGCGAACGGCATGGTGTTCACAAATTCCGGCTACGGCTTTGTCGGCCAAGCGGACGGCAACGTCCTGCTCGCGTTTTCAGTCGACGGAAAGTAGCGCGGGGATTCTCGATTGATAAGAGATATGAGATTCGTCTTCACCGCATGTGCGTTTCTTCTTGGTTCGCTCTGGGCCGCTGACCCTGACGGCGCCGCGCTCTATCAATCACGCTGCTCTGCGTGTCACGACAACAACAGCGCGGAAGAGCGTGCGCCGAAACGGGAGCAGATCGCTGCGCGCAAGCCCGAAGCAATCGTGGGCGCGATGTTCGACGGCGCCATGATTGCCCAGGCGTCCGGGTTAACCCTGGACGAGGGACGCGCCATCGCGCGATTTATTACTGGGAAAGAGTTTTCCGCGGCTTCCGAGGTCTCCCTGGGAAAGTGCGAAGCGCCGGGGAAAAAGCTTTCATTCGCGCCGGGCGATTGGAACGGATGGAGTGTCGAACCTGACAATTCCCGTTATCAGGCCAAGCCTGGGCTGAGCGCCGCCGATGTTCCCAGGCTAAAGGTGAAGTGGGCCTTTGGCTTCCCCGGAGATAGCCGGGCATTCGCCCAACCTGCCGTTGTGGGAGGGCGCGTATTCGTGGGTAGCGCCGGCGGGAAGGTGTTCTCGCTGGATGCATCTACCGGCTGCACGTATTGGAGTTTCAAGGCTGACGGCGCGGTTCGTACGGCGATCACCATCGCCCGCTCGAAAACTGGCGGCCGCTACATCGCATATTTCGGCGATCTGCGTGGAACGGCTTACGCAGTCGATGCCAGTAGTGGCGCTCTGATCTGGAAGGTGAATCTGGACAGCCATCCTTACGCGCGCATTACTGGCTCACCGATTTTTTATGCGGGCCGATTATTGGTGCCCATGGCGTCCTTCGAAGAAGCATCGGGGATCGCGCCCGGGTATGAATGCTGCACGTTCCGTGGGAGCCTGGCTTCACTCGATGCCGAGACCGGGTCGCCAGCTTTGGAAATCCTACACCGTGCTCGATCCTCCCAAGGCCTTTAAGAAGAACAAAAACGGCGGGCAAATGTACGGTCCCGCGGGTGCGGGCGTGTGGTCGGCGCCTACCATCGATGCCAAACGCAAACTGGTTTATGTGGCCACCGGAGATTCTTATACAGACGTTGAACTCAATACCAGTGACGCAATACTAGCATTCAGGATCGACAACGGGAGCTTGGTATGGGTCAGCCAGGTAACCGCCCACGACAATTTCATCGTTGCATGTCCCAACAGATCGCCGAATTGTCCCGAGGTTTTGGGTCCAGATTATGATTTCGGCAGCTCTCCGATTCTACGCACCATTGCAGGCGGTAAGCAGATCATCGTTGCCGCCCAGAAATCGGGTGTCGTTTGGGGTCTGGATCCGGATCGAAAAAGGGAAGGTGCTCTGGAACACGAAAATCGGCGCCGGCAGTGTACAGGGCGGAGTGGAATGGGGGCACAGCGCCGATGGCGAGAACACTTACGCGGCCGTCTCAGACGTCAGCGCTGGTGCGGATGCGCAGCCGGGCATCTCGGCACTGAAGCTCACGACCGGCGAGAAGATGTGGAGTACGCCCGCTCCCAAGGTGACTTGTGCGACGCTGGCTGCATGCTCCCCATCGCAATCGGCGGCCGTTTCAGTAATTCCAGGTGCGGTCTTCTCGGGCGCGCTGAACGGCCATTTTCGCGCCTATTCGACCAAGACCGGAGAGATCATTTGGGATTTCGATACTGCGCGGCCTTTCGATACGGTCAATAAGGTACCCGGCAAGGGTGGATCGATTAACGGCGCAGGCCCCGCAATAGCGAACGGAATGGTGTTCACCAATTCCGGCTACGGCTCGGGCCGCCAATTGGACGGCAACGTCCTGCTTGCGTTTTCGGTCGATGGGAAGTAGCTGGGGGGGCCGTCTGGCCCGGTCCTCGCGATCCCTAAAGCACTTCAACGGCTCGCGGTTTTAGATGTCGAGCCTTCGGGATGAAGGGTGACCTTCTGCACTCGCCAGTTATTCATATCCGCAACTAACAGTGTGTTCTCTGACGGGCATGCTATGCCGTGCACCCAGTTGAACTGGCCAACCTCGTGGCCGGATTCGCCGAACCAACCAAAAATCTTGCCGTTTTTGGGATTGATCTTGTAAATCCGGCCGGGCTCCTGGTCCGCGACATAAAGATATTGCGGAGTGGTATTGGTCATGCAAAGAGCCCACGGCGCCGTGGCATCGGGGGCGTTCTGCGGGACGTTGCCAAGTACGGGATGCCGCGATTTATCATAGGGGACGTTTAGCAGGATCAGCCGCTGAAAGTTGCCGTCACCGTCAAACACTTGAATACGTGCGTTCCCCCGATCCGCTACATAGATATTGCCGTCGCGGTCCGACACGATATTGTGAGGCGTGTTGAACTGGCCTGTAGCGGTTCCCCGCGAACCCCAGGACTTTATCCAGTTTCCATGCTTATCGTATTTTGCAATCCGTGAGTTGCTATATCCGTCGCTCACATAAATGTTGTCTTGCGCGTCCCAGGTGACATCCGTGGAACCGTTGAAATAGCCGTCCACTTGTCGAGGAGGATTTTGTGCAACTTTACGGGGATCGAAGTACTCGGGAACATCCGGCCCTTCGGGGCGGCGTCCCAGGTTCATCACTACCATGCCCCCCGGATTGAATTTGATTACCGTGTTCTCGCCTTTATCGACGACCCACAGGTTGTCGTAACGGTCAAATCGCACCGAGTGCGCGTAGCCAAGTCCGTAGACGCCCTTGCCTAACTCCCGCGTGAACTTGCCATTGGAATCAAATTCCAGCAGCTGCGTGGTCGCGTTTCCATAGATTGGGCCCACCGTCGCGCTGCCAGGGTGATTGAGCACCACGATGGTCCCCTTGGAATTCACGGCGACGCCAAGCACTTCACCCAGGTTCATCTGGTAGTTCAGCTTCAGAAAGCTGGCGTCAAAGTCTGCCGCGATTTTGGGCGCGCTTTGTTGGGCTGACAAACTTACCGTAACAAGCGAGAAGGTAAGGAGTTTACTGAGGAGTTCGCTGGATCGTTTCACTTGAACCTCTTTGGCCGTTAATTTTTACGGTTGTGTAATCGTGGGCCGAGTCGTAATACACTATGCGCTGCGCCAATTCTACTTGACCCGGCAGGGGGAAGGGTTCCATTTGGACCCGTCTGCTTCCTTCTTATAGTGATCGCTGGTCAGGAAGTCGCCTGCCAGATACTGTGGGTCTTCTACAATGCTGGTGAGCAGGAGCCACGAATCCATTTACCAGTGGAAAAGCCTTGCCAGGTGTGCGGAACGTAGTCGGGCGGGTGCGGCCTGCCGTCCATCCAGATTACACGCTCCGGAGCTTGCCAGAAAATGTGCGTGTGGTAGGCGATCAAATGCTGGGTGACAGTGTCGACTTCCTTCCAAACCCGCATTTGCGCCGGGCCGCATATCCCGTAGTCGGAAGGGTGTGGCTTGCATTGATGCTCGGGCAGAGTTAGAAGCGATGCATCCCAGCTGTCGCCGTGCAGCCGCGCTGCTGCGTTGATAGGAATCCCGAGATAATCGCCGATGTCGGGACCCGGGATCCGCTCCAAGAAGTCTTCGTCGAAACGATTGTCCCATTCGCCTGCAATGTCCTTCTGGGCCAGGAGGGGCAGAGCCGCCAGGAAACACAAAGTCACGCGCTTGATCATCGAGGTTTCGCATTCTCGCGCGCAAGATAAGCCGCGAGAGCGTCCAACTGGGCGTCGCTGATTTCCGTCTTGCGGAAGAAGGGCATTATTGAGACACCCTTGCGCACAAAGATTTTCGTTACGGCCGGAGTGAGATCGGTTCGTTGATCGAGAATCGCCGGCTTGGAGCCTTTGTATTTAGCCGCCAAAGCCTGCGTGCCTGGCTTGCCTACTCCTTCGCCATGGCAGTTCCAGCACCAATATTGGTACACCTGTTTGCCCTGCTCGACCTGCCCGGCATCCGCCGCGACCGCATTCGTGGATAAGACGCCAAACGCGCCAATGAGAGCCCAGATGATTCTCATACTTTCTTCTGCCCCCGCATTTGTTTCGGCCAAATTCCGTACCGGCCGGCAGAGATGATCCCATTCGGATCCACCGCGTCCTTGAGCGTTTCGTGGAAACGCCGCAGCGCGTGGTTGTTATAGGAATAGGCATCCGTCACCTGCTGCTGAAATGCGGGCGGCGTCCGGTATTCGCCCCAGCCGTGTTCGGCGCCCACTTGAATCAGATGTTTGACCAGCTCTCGGGTCTTCTTGTTTTGCTCGATATTGTTCCGGTATACCGGAAGACCCATGATAAAGACGAACGCGCGGAACATCCATGTGGCCGGAACGCTGAACGGCGAGACCAGCGAAGGCATGTTCATGTCGCGAAACACTTTCATGAATACGTCCTGGGCCTCCAGAACGGCTTCGCCGCTCTTCGGAATAATCGGCGAGAACCATAGATGTCCATCGGTTGGCGACGGATTGAACGCCGAACGTGCGCCAATCGTGAATATCGACATATTCGGGACACCGATTGCCACCTTGTGCGCCTTATCGAGCTGCGCCTCTGTGGCTGGGAACTTGATGAAGTCTCCCTCGTTGAATTGGACACCGCGAATGCCGGCGAATACTTCCTTCGCATATTCCCATTGGGCTCGAACAACCTTTTCGCCGCCATAGAACTGCACCGTCAAGCTAAAGAATCCGCGATTCGTCTTTTCGGCGTGCTGCTCCAATTCGGCCACGGACGGTCCGCCCGGCTTGGCCAACAGGGAACGCAGTTCGGGATCGGCCGGCCCCCCAAAGCCGCCCAAAGGGCTGCCATACTCAGGCATTCCAATTACTCCAGCGTGCTCCAGGCGGTTGCCGCCCTCCACCAGCGGAATGATATCGTTTCGCTTGGGGACGATCACGGTTCCAGTCAGATAAGCCTCCGGAGCCGGCAACAAGTGGAAGCCCATCTTGGTCACAACGCCGAAGTTGCCTTGACTGAATAATCCATCCACATAGGGGCCGGCGCCGTAGTGGTATTCCGCCCAGGTCTTGGCGCCTGGCAGCGCACCCATACCGGTTCGAACAATCTCGCCACTCGGGAGGACCACTTCCATCCCGCAATGGGAGTAGAAGTGATCGCGGAAGCCGCCGAAGCCATAGCCCACGCCATGGTCCATCGCATTTCCGATGAGGCTACCCCAACCGGGATCGGGCACGTCGACCTGGACCTTCAGCCCACGCTCTTGAATGTGACGGTATAAATCGAAGTAGGCGACGCCGGGTTCAACGATCGCGAAATGCCGCTTGTCGTCCACTTCAATGATCCGGTTCAGGCGCTTCAAGTCGAGGACAACGCTTCCCGAGACGTTTGGCGCGGAGCCGCCGTAACCCAAGTTCTTTCCAGTCGAGATGGGATAAATCGGAATTTTGAGCCTGTTCGCAATCCTGACTACTTGAGAGACCTCTTCCGCGGTATTGGGCGCTACTGCCGCCGACACGAGAATTTCCTCCTTTTCCCCCAAAAAGGGGAGTATGCGTCTTTGTAGAGTGCCACGTCATCGTCGCTTGTGAACACCCATTCCTTTCCGACTACGGTTTGAAATTGTGAAACGGCTTCTGAAAAATTTGTCGCGCTGACATTAGGAGGTAGAAGAGGCATAGAGTTTTCCTTAGACTAAAGGCAACTGAGCCGCCAAGCGTGGCGCAATGATCCATGAGACCATCGGGCCGGGGGCCCATACGCAATCCGGAGAAGGATCAATAAAGTTTGACTGCGATTTTTCCGGCTGCCATGGCGGCAACGCAGAGAGTAGACCGGCGAATCCGCAGACCCAATCCCGCTGGAAAACGGCGGCGCGTTCCACCAACTGTCGGGCGCCTGAGACCTCGTGTTGGGCCTGACCGTTCGCAAGTGCAGCGTGGTCGGCGCGGAACCAGAGGCGCATGCCGCGGTCGTTAGCCAGCGTTTCCAGACAGAACAACGACGTCGAAAGCGTTAAACCGGCTACCACCGCGGATCCCCGATTCCAGCGTACGGCGAGATGTTGATACCACACGTCGGTAACGTCATCCGTGATACCTTGAACCTCAAGTCCAAAACGCATGGCCTCGTTGCCGAAGACGATCGCCATGGGGGAAGTGGACTCGACGATTACGTCGTCGACGCGAACGCGCGGCCCATTCTGCGCCAGTCGCGCTGGACCTATTGGCTCGTTTCGCGCTGCCAGAGCCGGCAATGCCGATGCGGCAAGAGTAAACTGAAGAAATTCTCTGCGGTTTGACAAGAACACCTCCTAAAGTTCAACTTCGAACGCCAGTATGGCCCGGCAGGCCGCGAGCCAAACGCATTGGGTTCCCGCTACGACCGGAAGCCCTCCGCCCTCGACAACAGTTTTTGCGATCTGCGGTTTGGTTTACGATAACCGCCGTGGGGCGCCTCTTGGTCACCTATGCGGGTGAGCGCGTCTATCCTCAAGTCCTTTCCACGCGCGCACGTAGGCCGCATATGCACAAGGCGACTGACGTTCGCGGGGGCGCTCAGCAGCAGGTTGCGCACACGTATCGTATCCGATTGATTCTCCTTTCACAAACCTACATTTAGTAGGCGATTAACTCAATCCGGTCAACGGTTAACGTAAACGTCCACCGCTAGCGTGTGCGGGGAGGCATGGACGCGAGTGCCGGGACCTTCTAAGTATCGGTGAGGCAAGCCGGTCGTATCATCGTGCACACATGGCGAGCATCCCTCAGTGGGTTCGACGTGACTGATCTTCCATGAACGGTTTACGGTAACTGTTCGCTGACTTGTGCAATCCATGTCGCCTACGTACTGTAACAGGTACGTTTAGCTTCGTTATTTGAAGTTAGTCAAAACTAAGTCAGTGAAGGAGCCTATGCTGCCTCCCAAGTTCGTTCGTATAGCACTCTGTCTGTTTCTGAGTATGTTCGTTTCTTTTTTGGTGGGCCAAACCTCGGGCACCGGTGCTCTCACGGGCACGGTTAGCGACCCAACCGGAGCTGTGGTTCCCAGTGTGACCGTTACGGTGACGAGTAACGATACAGGGCAGCAACGTACGGCGAAAACGGGTTCCGATGGGGTGTATAACCTCAGCCTGCTGCCACCCGGAAACTACAAAGTCCAATTCAGCGCGACCGGATTCAAGACGGCCGAGGTCGGCGCTGTGAAGGTGAATGTCACGGAATCGCCTGTGCTCGATAAAGTGCTCGAGGTCGGGTCGCAAGCCGAGCAGGTCACCGTGGAGGCGAACGTCGAAGCCGTCCAAACGGCAAGTTCCACTTTGGGGACCGTGGTCGGGGAACGATCGGTTACCGGATTGCCGCTCACTTCGCGTAACTATACGCAGATTATTTCGCTCGCTGCCGGCGTGAATGCGCCGGTCAATAACGCTTCCGCGGCCGGAAACGGATCGCAGGACGTGAATGTCAACGGCATGGATGCGACCCACAACAACTACCAGATGGACGGCGTTTCCATCACAGGCATCGGTGGCGGCGGCACTGCCCAGGGCTTTTACTCGGGAATCGGAATCCCCAGTCCGGACGCCCTTGCCGAGTTTAAGATTCAGACCACGCTTTATGACGCCGGCTACGGACGCAACCCCGGCGCGAATGTCAACGTGGTTACGAAATCGGGAACGAACGCATGGCATGGCACAGGTTTCGAGTTCTTTCGCAATACAGCGCTGAACGCAAACGACTTCTTTGCGAATCGCAGCGATTTGGGCAAGCTGCCGCTGAATCAGAATCAGTTTGGCGGTGTAATTGGCGGACCCGTCATCAAGGACAAACTATTCATTTTTGGATCGTATCAGAGGACCGGCCAGAAGAATGGCCTGGACCCTGACGGACTTTCCACGGGCGCCACGCTGCCTCCGATACCGGCCGGTAATCGCAATGCCCCTGGATTTCAGGCAGCGCTGGGCCAGGCGTTTTGCAATCAGCCCACCTACTTCAAGCAGATCGGCCCTCCCGGCCTGGGTGGCGTCCAGGTCGCTTGCGATGGGTCCAACATCAATCCAGTCGCTCTGAATATCCTCCGCCTGCAGAACCCGAACGGGAGCTACTACATTCCGGGATCCACTACGGGAACCTATTCAACCACGACGTTTAGCGATCCCGTGATCTATAACGAAGATCAATATCTGGTCAATAGCGACTACCTGATCAACAGCAAAGAAACGCTCTCTACGCGCTACTTCTACTCGAGGGAACATCAATCCGATGGCGTCAATTGCCTGATCTCGCAGACCACTTGCCTTCCAGGCGCTGGTCAGAACGATCGTTTCAACAACACCAACGCGGTCTTGAAACTGACCTCGCTCCTAACAAATAGTCTGGTCAATGAAGCTCATATGTCGTTTCAGCGCAATGAGGCCTATCTTGGCACGAAACAGCCATTCACCGATTCGGGAGTGGGAATTACAGGAGTATCGCCGGGGATCAATTATTTAGCGCCCATCACGGTACTGGGTCTGTTTGATACCGGCGGCGCCACTGACCCCGACTTCAACTTAAGCAATCAATTTCAATGGGGCGACCAGGTTTCCTGGAGCCACGGTAAACACAATCTTCGCTTTGGCGGCGAATTCGAGCACATCCAATGGCCGTGGGTATTTCCGGGAATCTCCAAAGGCTGGCTCCTGTTTGAGGACTTCCCCGATTTTCTGTTGGGTCTCCCCGGTTGTGCTCCGGGCACGTTTCCCGTTAGCTGCAACGGCGGAAATCCTGGCGGCACGAACGGAACGCCGTTGAGCAACATTATCGCGACCGTCTTGGCGGTGCGTACTCCGCCCAGCGGCATCGTACACGGGTACCGCCTCAACGACGCAAATTCGTTCGTCCAAGACGATTACAAAGTGAGCTCCAGGTTGACCTTGAATCTCGGCCTTCGATGGGAGTTTGACGGTTATCCCACCGACAAATACGGCAACCTGACGAATCTGTGGCTGAGCCAAATTGCATCGGTTCCGGTTCCCGGCAACTCTGCGGCCACGGGAACCTACGCCGGGTTCGTGGCGCCGGCAAATTACCAAGGAGTACCGTTGCCCACCGGCGTTCTGAAAGGTTCCAGTAACGGGCCAACCCGCACGGGAGCACCCTGGGACAATTTTGCTCCGCGAATCGGTTTCGCATGGCAGCCCACCGGCAGCAATAAGTTCGTCGTTCGTGGCGGCTACGGATACTTTTACGACCGTGTAAATGGGAACTCGCTCATTCACGCCGTCGAACAAAGTCCGCCGTACTCTCTTACGCTCGATAATAGCGGGCCGGCAATAAGCTACGCGTCTCTCGCGACGCCCTACCCCAATCAGCAACTCGGGTGGGGTTCGCCTCGGTTTGTCAATTTCGCGACCGGCGCGTCTTCGAACCTGAACTATCCTTTCATGTCCGAGAATTTTGTTACCCCGCTAGTGCAGTCGTATAACCTGCAGATCCAATACGAATTCCTGCCGACGTGGGTATTGGAGGCTGGATATGCGGGTTCGCATGGCATCCACTTGGTGGATTCTGGGCGCGAAGTGAATATCGCGCAGTTGGCCAGTCCGAGTAATCCGATTAATGGAATCACGACCAATACGGTGGAGAACGAATCTTTACGGGTTCCCTTCCTCGGCTTCGCGCCGAACGGCTTGCAGCAATCCGGCTCCGACGGAGACATGAAGTACAACAGCTTGCAGGTCACAGTCCGGAAGCAGTTCTCGCATGGATTCCAAATGCAGGGCGCCTACACCTGGGCTCGAGCCTTCACCAACTTGCAGGCCAACGGTGGCACGAATCTGGACAGCAACAATCCGAACAACGCAGCGCAACAGTATGGATTGAATCCTCTGTATCGGCCGCAGCGGTTCATTGTGAATTATAGCTGGGACATTCCTTATAAAGGTCAGGGGTTCTCCGGGAAATTGCTGGGTGGTTGGAATCTCTCGGGAGTTACCACCATTCAAGATGGGCAGCCTCTGACGGTACAGGATACGCGAGGCGGCTCAATTTACTGTGGGAGCTGCCAGGCTTCCTTTTCGAACGTGTACTCCACCGCAGAGATGGCGAATGGAGCGACCTATGCTAACGTTCCCACGGCCGGTGGAGTGGAGGGGCGGTTGGGAGGAATCAGCGGCGGACCGGGCTACATCAATGCCGCGGCGTTCGGCTCGGTGCCCGTCATTGGCGACGGAACCGGTTTCGGCAACTCAGGCGTGGGCATCCTTCTTGGCCCGGGCCAGTTCAACTTTGACGCTTCGGCCATCAAAACCACTCGGGTGGGGGGACTCCGGGAAGATGCAACCCTGCAGTTCCGGGCGGAGTTCTTCAATATCTTCAACCATGCACAGTTCGCGAACCCGGTGAGCACCGACATATCTAAGCCCAACTTCGGCTGGATCACCGGCGCTTCGGTGAACCCTCGATTGATTCAGTTCGCGTTGAAGTATATCTTCTAGACACGGCAGCGGTCTCTCCCCGCTGCTCGTGTGAGCCGGAGCAGTCACGTTACTTCAGATTTGCTCGCCGCAATAGCGTTGCGAAACGAGGATCGGGACGGAGGCGGTCGAAGAGAGGATCGCATTTTAGAAACACAACCCAGTCTTTCTGGTCGATGGCCCTGTGCAGCCACTCAAATGCTTGTTCTTTGTCGCCGAGTCCGATGTATACTTCCGCAACCGCTAATGCCGGGAAGCTATCGCTTCTGAACTCGCGGAGGAACGCGTTCAGGATCTCAGTTGCCCGGTCCCGGTTTCCCATTGCGGCATGGGTATAAGCCACATGCGCCCTTGCGTGAACGGCGTCTTTCATCAAGAACCGTCCACGTTCGAGCTCCGCGATCCCCCGCGCGTAACTGCCCTTATGAACGCTCGCCAGGCCGAGGACAATATGCGACATAGCCAAATCAGGATCGAGTGCCAAGGCTCTGCGCTGGTGCTCAATGGCCTCGTCAAATCGCCGCAAGTAGTAAAACGTTTTAGCGTAATAACAAGCCATCAGCGGCGAACCAGGCTCCAATTCCAGAGCTTTTTGTCGCTCCAACATAGCCTCTTCGCCCCGGCCAATGTTCAATAGGTAAGTACCGTACCAGGTGAGAGTGCTCGCGTCGCCTGGTGTGAGTTCAATACCCTTACGAAATTGACGACCAGCCGCCTCCCAATCCCCTTCGTGGATCATGGGTATGGCCAGCGCGGCGTGAGCTTCCCCCAGGCTATCGTCCAACTGAATCGCCCGCGAAGCGTTCAATTTAATTTGAAAGGCCAAGTCTGAAATTCTGGCGGCCTTAACAAAGGGAAGCATGACGAACGACTTTGCAAGCTCCACGTAGGGTCGCGCAAAGTACGGATCACTCCCGATTGCCCGTTCAAAGTAGTGAATGGCAGTCTCGAAGTCGACGGGCGTGTGCCTGTTGTAAAAGCTTCGCCCGGCGGCAAGGGACTCGTAAGCCTTCGGGACACGTGTACTGCCCCCAGCGAAGCGGGTGCCGACATTGGAATGTGCCTCGGGGAAGACACGGTAAGTGAGAGCCTCCGTAACCATAAGCGCAACTTCATGTTGAACCTGGAGCGGATCATCCAATTCCCGGTCGTAACTGTCAGACCACAGGCGGCACCCGGTTTTCGTCTCATTGGCCTGCACAGCAATTCTCAACCTGCGGCCGTATTTTCTTACGCTTCCTTCAATCACCATCCGAACATTGAGATAGCGGCCAATTCTTCGAATATCAATATCAGAGCCCTTGAACCGGAAAGCAGAGGTTCGCGCGGTTACTTGTAACCACGGGATCCGGCCCAGCGCGATAGTCAACTCATCTGTTAAGCCATCGGTAAAGCATTCGCTTTCCTCATCGTTGCCGCGGTTTATGAATGGCAACACAGCTATGGAAAAGTCCTCCGCAGCATGCGGTGGAGCAGGCAATTCCAATGAAGCTTCAGCAGACTTTGAACCCCTACTCCTAGACACATCCAAATCCACATCCGCCTTGGAAAAGTGACTGGTGGGCGACCCTTTCAGCTCCCTGAAAACAGGCACGTAGGCTCCTTTCGGAATCTCGATGCAAATCGGATCCCCCGTGCCCTCCAACTCGTAATACTTGGCGAGGCGTGAACGGAGTTTACGGGCCTCAAGCCGGACAATTGCATTTATGCGAGGGTCGAAAGAGTCCCCGCGGTGGAAGACCTCAACACCAATTGAATACTCCTTGAGCAAATGCCCGCGATCCGCGAGCGCCTCTTCCACGACAAATCGGAGGAGGTTTTTCTGTCCGCTGGCAACGCGAAAGGTGCGGCTCGACAGAACGCGCTCCAATTCCACTCGAATTGGCGCTGGAGGCATTGCAGGACTGATGGTTAGTTCTTGCCCCGCGCGGCCGTCTAATTGGTGGCTAACCCCCACGTCTTGATCACCTCCGGGAGAACTCTATCATATTGCCATTGACGTTACGACTACCCTCGTCCTTAGTCGTAAACGGTTAACGTTAACCGTTGAGAAGCTTGAGTCAGGTCGTCTTCACACGTTTGTGGGCGAAGGGAAACTATTCCGATCGTCAGACGGGAGATAAGCTATGGCTTAGTAATTCGGGAGCAACGAGAAAGCTAGCCGCAATAGAGGTGAGCTCAGGCCTCCAGATAGACACTCAGCGGAACGGTCGGAGAACGAGCGCTAGCGGGCGAGGGCGAGGCGGAGTTCTCCCGTTGAAATGTCGTCGCGCCGACCACCGATTTTCGTTGGCCTGCTCCACCGCTTTCCGGGCGCTCATCCAAGAGACCGCTCCGGATCTTCTCCCAGCGGCAACGGAAGTGCTGCGGGTCGTTAGTGCAAGCGAGGGTAATTTCGCTTCCGGCGTTGTTTTGGTATTCACCGGTTGTGGAATCGTCCGACGGGCCAAAAGCGGCGACCAAGTCAGCACGTCGATAGCCGACTAATCGTCACGCTCTTCGCGTACAATCGAGTGCTCGTGGGCCACTATTGTTAGCTCGTCAAGTCAAAGTCGCTAACGGATAGCTACGGGCTGCATGACATCGGGAAGAGGATGTCGGCATTCCTCACGCTAACGCGAGTGCAAATGTGCATCGATGCTGGACCTAAGATCGATGTCGAGGTTGTGTCCACAGAACGCTCTGGAAGCTGATGATTTCGCTTCTGCCCTGGGCCACAGCACCCAAGCCAGCGGCGCCTGTTTGTTGACCGGAGATCGGTCAAGCCATTCGTTCCGTGCAGTCACTGGTCTGCGCAGAGGATTCGCTAATCCCGATGTGAATCACCCACCCAAGTGCCCACCCACTCTCCACTTCGCTAATAGAGACGCACGTTAAGCGGCGAAAATGACGCGGTAGACGCCAAGCCCTCTTGGGCTGCGCTCTGCCGTCCCTCATCTCATTGTGTTTACAATAGCTTACTCTGTTCCTTCTGGCACGTGTAGAAGGGCCCAAAGGCCCACGACGAGTTCATTTGAACCTGCAGTGCGTAAGTAATTTAAAAGAAACGAGAATTAGTGCCGTCCAAGAGGTTGGATGTTAGCGCTTAAGACCCGGAAGTGGGACAACAGAAGTCTTCGAGACTCCATAAGTCCTTTAGAATGTGGTGGCCAGGGAGGGAATCGAACCCCCGACGCCAGCCTTTTCAGGGCTGGATTCGTTCACGGCTATCATATTCATTGCAAAGGAAGAACGCAGCCTCTTCGTCCCGAAAAGTGCCCATTTATTGGGACAAGAATGGGACAAGATTTCGGCCGATCAAAATTGCCTCTCCATGAAGAAGCCCGCTGGATAAAATACTCGGATATCATGTACACTATCCGTAGGTTCTATCCATGGCCGCAGCCGACACAGCACTCGCGAAAGCCCGGCAAGTGTTCTCCAGACACGGAGGCATGCTTCGAACCTCGAAGGCGATGCGCCTTGGGATTCACCCGCGCACCCTGTACACCCTCCGCGATGCTGGCGACATAGAGGCGGTCGGCCGCGGATTATACAGGCTCTCCACGGCACCACCGCTCTCGAGTCCCGGACCTGGTGCCGATCGCGATCCGGTTTCCACGGGCCGTCGTTTGCCTTGTCTCGGCCCTGGCATACCACAGGCTAACCACTCAGGTTCCACACGCGGTTGACATCGCGCTAACCAGTCACGCGCACGTTCCGAAGGTCGATAGTGTCCCGCTTCGGGTGTTCTGGTATCCCGAGTCTTCTTTTCGCGCCGGCGTCGATCTGATTTCCGTTGACGATGTTCCCGTGAAGATCTATTCTCCGGAAAAAACGATCGCCGACTGCTTCAAGTACCGGAACAAGATTGGCCTGGACATTGCCATTGAGGCACTGCGTGCCTACCGCGAACGCACACGAAAGCCGAACAGAGCAGCTCTGACAAAATTCGCGCAAATCAATCGCGTCCAGAAAGTCATGCGCCCGTACCTTGAGGCTGTACTGTGAGCGGACGCGATATCGGAGCCTCCGTCAGGCAACGCCTGCTCAACAAATCGCACGCGCAGGGCCGCCCGTTTCAGGAACTGCTTCAGTATTTTGCGATGGAGCGATTCCTGTATCGCCTCGCAAAATCGCCCTACTCGGATCGCTTCGTTTTGAAGGGGGCCTTGTTGCTAACCGCCTGGCGGGCCCCTCAATCCCGGCCTACTATGGACATCGACCTCGCCGGACAAGTGAACAATCAGCTCGATCACATTAAAGAGGTCGTCGGTACAGTGTGCGAAGTCGATGTGGAAGCCGATGGCATCGCATTCAATCGGACTTCGATCGAGGTCAGCCGGATCAGAGAAGACGCGGATTACGAAGGTGTCCGAGTCCAGTTCCACGCAACGCTCACGAGAGCGCGAATTCCGATGCAACTCGATATCGGATTCGGCGATGTCATTACTCCGGGACCCACGGACATAGAGTACCCAAGCTTGCTGGATTTCCCTGCGCCTCTGCTCCGGGCCTATCCAAAGGAGACGGTCGTTGCCGAGAAACTGGAAGCGCTGACGGCGCTCGGTCTCCTCAACAGCCGAATGAAAGACTTCTACGATCTCGCCCTCCTCTCCCGCATGTATCCTTTTGAAGGAGAGCGCCTGGCGAAGGCGATCTCTGCGACCTTCCGCCACAGAGGAACCACCATTGAAGCCGAACCGATTGGACTTACGCAGGCGTACTGCGATGATCCCGCCCGTGCTATCCAATGGCGCGCGTTCGTGCGCCGGAGCCGGTTCAGTGAAGAGGCTGGCGAACTGGTGCGACTCGTCACCGAAATCAGAGAATTCGCTCGGCCGATGCTTTCAGCGATAGCGGCGGGGAGGCCATTCAAAGCTCTCTGGAAGCCTGGCGGCCCTTGGGGTTGAGATACGCTTCCGCGTTCTGTTTGGACCGAAATCCAAAGCGGCTATGTTCGTCCGCAACCAAGTGATGAATCTTGTCAGATTTGCCTGGATTGCTCGGGCCGCGTTCAGCCGCGACCTGGTGGACAAGATCACTCTGCCCGAATATTCCGGATCTTGTCCATAACGGGATGAAAGATCTCGTTGCCTGCGACGGCCGACAAGCCCGCGGCCCAAGTGATCCAGAAGACAATATACGTATGGCCACCATCGCGAGGCCTCCCTGCGACGAAGCCGCGATTCGCAGTAGTCGATGCTCTAGCTCGGCCGCTGTGAACGGACCGTGGATTTTAGCCGCGACCATCCTGGGTTCGAGCATGGCGTTCATTGACGGAACAGTCGTAAACGTGGCACTGCCAGCTTTGCAATCTGCACTTCACGCCACGCTGTCGGACGTTCAATGGGTGGTGGAATCGTACGCGTTGTTCCTGGCGGCGCTGCTGCTGATCGGCGGCGTTTTAGGGGACTTGTACGGGCGCCGCAAGGTTTTCGCTGTTGGTGTTGCGCTCTTTTCCGCTGCCTCCGCCTTGTGCGGCTGCTCGCCCGATATTCGATGGCTGATTATTGCCAGAGGCGTACAGGGGGTTGGTGGAGCATTGCTCGTCCCTGGTAGTCTGGCGCTGATCAGCGCTAATTTTTCTGAGGATGAGCGCGGTCGCGCGATCGGAACCTGGTCCGGGTTCACGTCCATAACCGCAGCCATCGGTCCGGTGCTGGGAGGATGGTTTACCCAGCACGGTTCCTGGCGATGGGTGTTCTTCATCAATGTGCCTGTAGGGCTCGCAGTCCTGTTACTGACGGTCTGGAAAGTCCCTGAGAGCTCTGGAGCCGATCAACGCCGCCGATTCGACTTGGCCGGGGGCCTGTTGGCCGTGCTCGGGTTGGGTGGAGTCGTCTTTGCCCTTATCAATTCGAGGCCAGCTTTCGGCCTCGCGGGTGCAGTCCTCTTCGATCGGGCTTTTGTACTGGGAGACCCGCTCATCGTCGCCGATGCTCCCGCTCAGTCTGTTCCACTCCCGCAGTTTCAGTGGCGCGAATCTGCTGACCCTCTTTCTCTACTCCGCCTTGAGCGGCATGTTGTTCTTCTTCCCACTCGATTTGATCCAGGTGCAAGGGTACACTCCGACCCAGGCCGGCGCCGCCCTTCTGCCGTTCATCCTGTTGATGTTTCTGTTGTCGCGCTGGTCGGGTGGACTTCTCGATCGATATGGCGCAAAAGCTCCCTTGGTGATCGGCCCTTTGATCGCCGCGACCGGATTTGCGCTATTCACCCGGCCCGGCATCGGCGGGTCCTACTGGACGATGTTCTTCCCGGCGCTCGTTGTGCTTGGGCTTGGCATGGCGATCAGCGTGGCGCCGCTGACCACGACGGTGATGAACTCGGTCGATCAAAACCATGCGGGGACTGCGTCGGGAATTAATAATGCCGTTTCGCGCATTGCCGCTTTGTTGGCTGTCGCGGCGTTCGGGGCACTGCTCGCGGATGCTTTTCAGAGCGCATTGGATCGAAATCTGAATCATTTAGGTGTTTCACCCGCGGCGGCGGCTCACGTTGAGGCACAGCGTTCAAGCCTTGCCGGTGCCGAAACAGAGGACCCGTTGGCGCGACAAGCGATTGACGAAGCTTTTGTTGCTGGCTATCGCGTCGTCTTGTGGATAGCGGCGGGACTTGCAGTCGCCAGTTCTTTGACCGCCGCGATGTTGATAACGAATAAAACGAAATCTCCACGGAAAGCACAATAGCTCGAGCCTCGATCAGCCCTGCGGACTATTTGATCGGCCGAGACCAGTGATCTGGATATCCACGGAGCCTCTCGACGCGCTGCCGCCAGTGATCTGACCTGCCGACCGAAACTAGAGTTCTGCCAATGCTCGATGCACTAGATGAATACTGATCGCGCCTTCTCCCACCGCGGACGCCACTCGCTTTACGTTTCCAGCCCGCACGTCGCCGACCGCAAACACTCCCGGCAGGCTGGTCTCCAGCATTTCGGGCGCACGATCGAGCGGCCACCGCGGGTTGCCATCGCCGGAGCCAGCCGTATCGAGGTCGCGGCCCGTCAGAATGAAGCCTTTCTGATCGAGGGCCAGGCAGCCCTTCAGCCATTCGGTTCGCGGAGAAGCGCCCGTCATGATGAACAGGTGCCGGATGGCATGCTCCGACTCGGCGCCGGTGGCCCGGTCGCGCCAGGTAAGGCGCTCCAAATGGTCTTCTCCGTCGAGTCCAGAAATTTCGGTTTGATAATGGAGGTCCACCTTCGGGTTCTCCTCGAGCCGCTGAATGAGGTAGCGCGACATCGTGCTGGAGAGTTCCGCTGCCCGCACCAGCATGTGTACCCGGCTCGCCGTCTGGGCAAGGAATGCCGCCGCCTGCCCTGCCGAATTCCCGCCGCCCACGACCGCGACCTCCTCACCCGTGCACAATTGCGATTCCATATAGGTAGCGCCGTAATACACGCCGTTCCCCTCGAACCGTTCCAGGTTCGGCAGCGCCGGCTTGTTGTACTGTGCTCCTGTGGCGATCACGATCGTGCGCGCCGCCAGCTCCTCTCCGCCGTCCAACTTCACCGTATACGGCCGCCGTTCGCAGGCGAGTCTCAAAACGCTGCGGGCGACCACTATTTGCGCGCCAAACTTCAGCGCCTGCGAGGCGGCGCGCCCCGCCAGTTCCTGTCCCGAAATTCCCGTCGGGAATCCCAGGTAATTCTCGATTTTCGAGCTCGATGCCGCCTGCCCGCCAGGCGAACTTGTTTCGATCAGCAGTACATCGAGCCCTTCCGAGGCCGCATAAACCGCCGCGGCCAGGCCCGCGGGGCCGGCACCCACAATGATCACGTCCCGGATTTGTTTGCCGCCGCTGACCACACTCAATCCGAGGCCGGCCGCCAGATCCCGAACCGAAGGGCTGCGCAGCACCCCCCGCCCGGGGCAAACCACGACCGGCACGTCCCTGGGCTTCACTTCGAAACGATCCAGCAGTTCCTGGGAGGTCTGGTCGCGATCCAGGTCGACATAAGTATAGGGCTGCCCGTTGCGGCTGAGGAATTCCCGGATTTCCAGGGTTCGGGCCGAGTGCTGCGATCCCAAAACGACCAGGGCGCCCCAGCCTTGGCGAATCATCTCTAACCGGCGCAGAATAAAGGCGCGCATGAGAATTTCGCTCAGTTCCGTGTCCCTGGCGACCAGCACCCGCAAGTTCTCGGGGCTGAGTTCGAGAAACTCTCCGCCCTCGCTCACGCGACCAATGACCTGGCTCCGCGCGCCGGAAAGCATGGTCATTTCCCCGGTGAACCCGCCCGGCTCGTGCAACGCGATCATCCGCTCGCCATCAAGGGACGGCTGCACGATCTCCATACGGCCGGAGAGCAGCACATAGAACGGAATCACCGTGTCGCCAGGCTTGATCAAGATGTCGCCGCTCCGCACCTGGCGTATACGCCCCAAGGGGCGAATACGGTCGATCTGTTCTTCGGTTAGTGCCGGGAAGGCCCGGGGGCGTGTTTCCCGC
The DNA here is from genome assembly GCA_963747945.1 of Bryobacterales bacterium. Taxonomy (GTDB): domain Bacteria; phylum Acidobacteriota; class Terriglobia; order Bryobacterales; family Bryobacteraceae; genus Palsa-89. The sequence continues at coordinate 267,595 of CAVVHB010000012.1, read as the reverse complement.
GAAGCAATGACGTTTTCCATACTTCGATTCTGCGCTAATTGCGTGAGCAGTCCAGTCCGAATCTCCATTCCCGACTTCAGGTACTCGACGCTACGGGAATAGCGCCACGGCTTGTCCATTTAATCGCGGCAATCGCACAATAGCCCCCAGGCATTCGCCACTCGTGAAATCGAAGCCGACAACCTCGTCGCGTGCGACGCAGTACAGGACTCGACTGTTCGCAAAGCGCAAGCCGCGCGGTTTGCGGAACTCAACCTTTTCATTGGGAGAGAAAACTCGGACGAGGTGTCCGTCCCTCGTATCGTATTCCCGAACGCTCGTCACTGCATCCACGGCGCCGAATGGATGCTCGCTGGAAACGACAATATTGCCGTTGGGCGCGATTGCGAGATCGAGCGGACTCAATTCGTGATCAGTGACCAGCCGATGAGGCTGCATAGGTGCGCCTGGAGTAAAGGCCATTATGGCGTTATCGCCTCGCCCATTAGGGCCGATTCCTGAAGCGAGGAACAGCCGCCCATCATGACCGAAGGCAAATCCTCGAGGGAAAGGTACGACCCCCGGCGGTAACAGATGCTCTCCTGGAGCATCAAGGCTGGTCGAGAACGCGATGATAGTACGTTTGCTTCGCAACCCGACGAAATAACGCCCATCGGGGCCGAAATTTCCGCCGCCGGGATTCAGGCCTTCAATCCGGCCAGTGTCACGAACGACTCGCCCATCCACGGAGATCGCTAACACCTGATCGGCCCCACTGTTTAGAAACAGCAAGTTTTCCTTTGGGTCGACGGCAAGGCCGCGCGGATCAGCAATGCGATCATCATCGATAAACGTTCCGCGAAGGCTGCCGTCCGATTCAAACGCGAGTAGCGCCCCAAATCCGTTTCCACTGGCACCGGACGCGCTTGTAACGAGAAGGGGCATTGTGCAACATCCGCCGTTATCGCGGACCCTGGGTTTCTTCTTCAAGATTCTTGATAGCCAAACGTGTTTCCCGCATCATTGTGGTGCACCCGAAAACAAGGCCAGCGACGCCGACTGTACCCGCGAGGAGTCCGAGCAGAGCAATGAAATTGAAGGAGAGTTGCTGGCCGGAAGCTGTAAATACGGACCCGAAGAGCGAGATCAGCGCAGCCGCAGCGAACGATCCGAGCGACAGGTAGAACAATCTTAGTGCCCGGAGAACAAGGGTCCAGCGCACTCTTAGATCCTGCAGTTTACGCTGGCAGGCCTCGAGATTCCTGGTGTTTGGAGCGGCATTAGCGAGTTCCGCCGACACTACGCGTGTTCTGTCCACAACTCTAGCGAGCCGATTGGCCGTTCCCAGGCAAAGTACGGAAGAGGCGTTAGTCAGAATCGCCGGCGCGACGACGATCGTTAATGCAGCAAACGGATTGTCGCCAAACGATGCCATTTCCATTTACCCGAACTAGCGTTCATGCCTGACGGAAAAACGGCGTCCCTCGTCACAACAGCTTCTCGATCGTGATCGGAAGGTCCCTCACGCGCTTGCCTGTTGCATGATAGACAGCGTTGGCAATCGCCGGTGCGACTGACACCGAAGCCAGCTCTCCCAGCCCTTTTCCGCCGATCGGGCTGGCTTCCTCGTCGAACTCGCCCACGAACAGGACGTCGAGTTCTGGAATGTCCGCGCATGCCGGTACGAGGTAGCCGGAGTAATTGCGGTTGAGAAAGCGGCCTAGCGTCGGATCCGTCTCCGTGCGCTCCAGCAGGGCTTGTCCGACGCCCCAGATGATTCCGCCAATCGCCTGGCTGCGTGCGGTCTTGGGGTTAATGACTCGGCCGCAGTCGTACGCGCCAACAAATCGGCTCAGACGAACGAGCCCAAGATCCGGATCAACGTGAACCTCGGCGAATACCGCAGAGAAACTGAAGGTCGCCTTCGGCCCTTCCGGGCTGGGGTCGTAATTCCCATCGCCCACGAGCGACGCAAGGTCATTGCGATCCAATACTTCAGCATAGGAAACATCGCGATTCTTCCCCGGCAGCATCAGTTTGCCATCACTGGCCACAATTTCATCAATTCCGACGTCCGCGAAAGGCGCAAACCGGCCAGTTCGCGCCAGCTCAATTGCTTTGTCGCGCGCGGCCTTTGCGGCCAGCATCACGGACCCTCCAGCGTTGGCTAAAGTGGCCGACCCGATTGACGCGTGAGATTTAGGCAACCTCGTGTCACCAATTCGCACACTGATTTTCTCTAGTGGCAGTCCAAGCGTGTCGGCAACGATCTGTTGAAAGACGGTGTACGTCCCGGTGCCTATGTCGTGCGTCCCGGCCTCGACCAGCGCCGTACCGTCACAATTCAACGTAACCCGGGCCTGTGCCGGCCAGCGCCAATGGGTGTAGATTGCGCATGCCATTCCTTGGCCGATCAGATAACGGCCGTCCCGCATCGAGCAAGGTTCAGGGGTCCTTTTCTCCCATCCGAAGCGCGCGGCTCCTTCCGTCAGGCACTTGCGCATCGCACGAGTGGAAAACGGGCGTCCAGTGTCCGGGTCAACTTGGGTATCGTTCAGCAGACGAATGGTGACCGGATCCACACCAGTGGCGTAGGCAAGTTCGTCGAGCGCGCTTTCGAGAGCAAAATGTCCAAGGGCCTCGTGGGGTGCACGGAGCGCCGTCGGAGTGTTCCGATTCACATGGACGATCTTGTGATTTGTCGCGATGCCTCCGCGCGCATCCCAGAGCGAGCGTGGGCAGAGCGCCGCGTACTCGATGTAGTTGTCGAACATGGAACTCGGCGTAATGCTGTCATGGCGAATCCCGTTCAGCCTGCCACTGCCGTCTGCGCCCAACGCGATTGTCTGAACACTCGCCGCCTGATGGCCAACCATAGAATACATTTGCGCCCGCGTCAGCTGAACGTGTACCGGCCGGCCCAAGACCTTCGCTGCCAGTGCTGCCAACAGGGTATGCGGCCAGACGTACCCCTTGCACCCAAACCCGCCGCCCAGAAACTGAGACACGACGTTGATCTTTTCTTGAGGAATACCGAGCACCATCGAGACAAGTTCTTTTGTTCCAAAGATGTGCTGAGTCGTTTCATAGAGGGTCAGCACGCCATTGGCGTCCCACACGGCCGTTGTGGCGTGCGGCTCCATCGGGTTGTGGTGTCGGTCTGATGTGGTGTAGATTTGTTTGATTTGAAAAAGGCTGGCAGAGATCGCTTCATCCGCGTTTCCGACCGACGAGGCGACCGGCCATAGGAATTGTGGCGGTTGAACCGCATCGTTCGGCGCTTGCGGACCGAAGACGGCCGGCTGTTCCGTTTCGTAATCGACCCTGATCAGTGTGCCGGCATATGCTGCCTGATCGCGCGACGTGCCCACAACCAACGCGATCGGCTGGTCGGCGTACAGAATCCTGTCGTCCTGAAGAGGAAGATACGATTGCCCATGGGGATGCAAATGGCTCCAGGGCTTTGGGGTCGGGTTCATGCGCGGCATATTGCGATGGGTAAAGACTGCCAACACTCCGGGAGAGTGCTCCGCCTCGGCTGTGTCGATCGATGTCGTCCGCCCATTCGCAATCGTGCTCTGGACGATAACGCCGTGAACGGTGCCCTCGATAGGAATGTCGGACGTATAGTGTGCTCCGCCTGTCACTTTGAGGCGTCCGTCGATTCGGGAGATTGGTTGTCCGATGGCGTTCATACACGTGCTCCCGCGGTCTCGAGCGCCCGCAGCGCGACACGCTGGGCAAGTTCGACTTTGAACGCGTTTTGTGCGAGCGGGCGAGCTTCGGTGAATGACGTTGCAATCGCCGTCCTAAGCGCATCGGCATTGTCCAGCGATATGCCTCGCAACGCAGATTCGGCCGCCTTCAAGCGCCACGGCTTGTGTGCAACGCCGCCCATCGCGAGTCGCGCCGATTCAATGCGCCCGTCGCGGACTGCCACGGCGGCCGCCGCCGATACCAGCGCGAATTCGTACGACTGGCGGTCGCGAAGCTTGAAGTAGTGCGAGGCGCGTCCCTCAATCCGCGCTGGTACTTCAACCGCTACGATGAGATCGCCACGGTCGAGCACGTTGTCGCGTTCGGGCGTGTTACCGGGCAGCCGATGGAATTCCGTGAACGGGATCGACCGTTGTCCACGAAGCCCGCGCACCAAAACAATCGCATCCAGCGCGGAGAACGCCACCGCCAAGTCCGAGGGATTTGTCGCTACGCAATCATCGGACCACCCGAAGATCGCGAGATTGCGATTGAACCCATATCGCGCCGAACAACCGGAGCCGGGCCGCCGTTTGTTGCAAGGGAGGTCGTCTTCATCACGAAAGTATGCGCAGCGAGTCCGCTGCATGATGTTCCCGCCTATGGTCGCCATGTTTCGGAGTTGGCCTGATGCTGCAAACAGCAAGCTTTCGGCGATGACCGGAAAACGGGATCGTACGTCCAAGTTCGCTGCCACATCGCTCATTCGCGCGAGCGAGCCCAGGCGAAGCCCACCGTCATGGAGGGCCTCGATTTGCGCCATATCAGGCAAGTGATTGATGTCCAACAGACGGTCGGGAAGCGTTACCCTGTCCTTCATTAGGCCGATCAGGTCGGTGCCGCCCGCTATGAAGGCGAGATGAGCGTCATGGGCATGCGCAGTGATCGCCGCTGAAATATCGGCCGGCCTCGAAAGCGTGAATGGATGCATGTTTACCGCCTCCTTGCTGCTTCAGCGACCGCTGCAACAATGTTGGGATAGCACGAGCAGCGACACAGGTTGCCACTCATGCGCTCGCGAATCTCTGCTGGCGACAGATCCTCAATTGTGAATGGCTTCGTGACGTCCTCGGTCGCCGCACTCGGCCAGCCCGCTGCCGCTTCTTCGATCAGTGTGACGGCAGACATGATCTGGCCCGAAGTACAGAAGCCGCACTGAAACCCGTCATGCTCAATAAACATCTCCTGGACTGCGTGCAGGCTGCCGTTGCTCTCCAGTCCTTCGATCGTCGTGATTAGCTGACCATCGTGCATCGCTGCCAAGGTCATACAGGACAGAATTCGCCGGCCGTCGATGTGGACTGTGCACGCTCCGCATTCCCCGCGATCGCACGATTTTTTCGGACCCGTCAAGCCCAGCTCATCACGCAATGCGTCGAGGAGCGTAGTTCGAGGTTCGACTTTTAACGTCCGCAATGAGCCGTTCACTGTCATACTCACTTCCATGCGCACGTCGCTTTGCGCCCGCTCCGCGTAAGTCTGAATCATATGTGTTGACTTCCTCCCGACTTTTCAGGCCTTGATCATCGCGGCGCGTTTACCACCTCGGCAATACCGCTCAACCGGGAAAACGCAACGCGCGTGCCAACTCTGAGCGCCGTTCGAGAGCTTGATTTCATTGAGTCGCTGAAGAGCAAGGGAATGACCCATCAGTGCCGTGTCAAAAGTGTCAACGCGATCGTGACACGCGGCCGTCATCGCATGTGCGCTCAACTGTTGTTTCAAAGATGGACCCTTCGTGCGGCCATTTTCGTGGCTGTCACGTTCCTGGCGGCCGGTAAAGCGCGAATCATCGCCGTCGAAATTCCTGTCGCGCCACTATGATCGGCTATCCACGTCTCGTACGATCCGCCGTCCTCCGCAGTCTTGCCCGCATTCTCCTGCCCAGTGTCGACGGGCGACCGCCAAGGATGCGGACTGGAAAAAGCAAGTGCTATGCCAGCAGGCCACAGGCGGGTAAGTGCCAGAGAGGAAACCACTTTTGGTTTCAGGGGACGACAGGACTCGTGGGCGTGTCGAGATTGTCAACTTCACGTTGACAGCGGCGAGCCAATCACTCTCCGCAGCGTGGATTGCGACCTGCGGTGCAGTTCAGGCATCCTGGTTTGTGGTATGAATTTCTTTGGCTGACCGGACGCAGGCGCATCCGAAGAACGATATGAACGGCAATGCCTCCATTCCGCCCCGGACCCGCGGGAGTCGTTATGAAGCCGTGCTTCGCATCAGTGAAGCGCTTTCGGCGTGCCGCGAGACTGAAGACCTGACGCGAATCCTTTCGGAACAATTGCGCGAATTCCTCGACTTCTTCCAGTTCTACATCGTTTGCTACAAAGAGAATTCGACCGAAGTCGAGTGGGCCGTGGTCGGGTCTGAGAAGAATCTCATTAGCGCGTATGCCGACGTGCCGGTAGAAGACCGGCCATCATGGCGGGCATACGCCGCGCAGGAGCCATTTCACATTGCCGATTGGGACGCAGACGAAAGGGTTCCGGCACGTCTCAAGCAAGGGAATTGCAGCTCAAGGCCTTCAGATTGGGCCGCTGGTCTTTGTGCCCCTTACAACACCGCATCGGCGCCTGGGCGCGCTGGGCATGTCCGGACCTCCTGGCGCCGTTTACAGTGCGGAGGACATTTCTTTCCTAAGCCTGATCGGGCGAGTGGTTGCGTTCGCGATTGATGACAATTTCAATCTCAGGCAGGCCGAGGCCGCTCAACGAGAATTACTAAGCCAGAACGAGCGGCTGCAACGGAGCGAGAGGGAGCTTCAGGAAGTCATTGAAACGATTCCGGTCATGGCATGGTCGGCAGCTGCAGACGGCGCGGCCGAATTCTTCAATAGGCGGTGGCTGGATTACGCCGGGCTTTCCGCGGATCAAGTGCAAGGTTGGGGCTGGACAAGTGCGGTGCATCCGGATGATCTGAACAGGCTTGCGGATTACTGGCGTGGCGCGCTCGCTTCCGGGCAACCAGGAGAAATTGAAGCACGCCTCCGCCGTTTCGACGGAGTGTACCGCTGGTTTCTATTCCGCGCGACTCCATCCCTGAGAACATGGAAGGGTCGTGAAATGGTACGGAACAAATACCGACATCGAAGCGCGCAAGACTGCTGAGCAAGCGATTGTCACTCAGAATAGCCGACTCCAGCTTCTTCTGAAGCTAACGCAGGAGATCACTTCAAACCTGGAGTTTCGCGAATTGCTGCGCGCAATCTCAGCAAGTATTCGTGAAGTTATGGATTGTGACGCAGTCCAAATTTGGCTCGCGGATTCGGCTTCGGGTAAATTCCGCTTGTACGCCCTGGATTTTCCAGAGGGAAAGGGCTTTGTCAAGGAGGGAATCCTTATCGAGTCGGTCGGCGCCTGTAAGAGAGCTTTGGAAACCCTGCAACCGACAATCAGGAATATTGCCAATCCCCAGGAATTCCCGCCCGATCTGTACAAGTTGATGCTGGCCGAGGGGTTGAAGACTCAATGCGTGATACCGCTTGTGAGCCGCGGCCGCGCCGTCGCAGCTCTGACCATTAACCGAAGGACCGATAATCCATTCCTGCCGGATGAGATCGATTTTCTTCAGGAAGCGTCTGGTCAGATAGCTATCGCTATAGAAAACTGCCTCGCCTTCAGCCAGATCTCCGAACTGAAAGAGAAGCTGGCGCAAGAGAAAGTCTATCTCGAAGAAGAAATCCGCAGCGACATGGGTTTCGAACAGATCGTGGGAAACAGTCCGGCGCTCAAGCATGTTCTTCAATTGGTCGAAACCGTCGCGTCCAGCGATTCGACCGTTCTGTTACTCGGTGAAACGGGAACCGGCAAAGAGTTAATCGCCCGAGCGATTCACGACCGTAGCGGTCGTAAGAATCGCACCTTCGTAAAGCTGAACTGCGCGGCGATTCCCACTGGCCTACTGGAGAGCGAGTTATTTGGTCACGAAAAGGGGGCTTTCACGGGCGCCATCACCCAGAAGATTGGCCGGCTCGAATTGGCCGACCAGGGCACGCTGTTTCTGGACGAAGTGGGCGATATTCCACTTGAAGTCCAGCCGAAGCTTTTGCGTGCACTGCAGGAGCGGGAGTTCGAGCGGCTCGGAAGCACCCATACACGCAAAGTGAACGTTCGCCTCGTGGCCGCTACCAACCGCGATCTTGAAAGTATGATCGCAGCGCGTGAATTTCGCAGCGATCTGTACTACCGTCTTAACGTCTTTCCAATTCGCATACCGCCGCTACGGGAACGCAAACACGATATCCCTCTGTTGGTGAGTTATTTCGTGCAGAAGTTCGCGAAGCAGATGCAGAAGAAGGTAGAGAGCATTCCCGGGAGTGTCATGAAGGCGCTAACGGCATGGGAATGGCCAGGAAATGTTCGCGAACTTGAAAATTTCGTCGAACGCGCCGTGATCCTCTCACGCGGCAGATCGCTGGCCGCGCCACTCGCGGAATTGCGTAAGGTCAGCGGCGCCGAGCCCAAAGCCGCTGCCGCCAATCACGACGACATCGCCCGAATCGTCAAGGAAACCATTAATGCCCTACATGGAAACAACAGCGCTAGCGGTGATCGTCTTAAGAAACAGCGGGATGAGATCGTGCGCGCGCTCACCGAGGCGAAGGGGCGAGTGGGCGGCGCGGACGGAGCGGCGGCGCGGATGCGTATGAATCGGACAACGCTCCTGGCTCGGATGAAGAAGTTGGGGATCGATCCCCACGACTACGCCTGATGCTTCGATCACCGTAAATTGTCAATCGACATTGACAGTTTCAACCCGCCTCCGGCTTATGTCATTCTCACATTGAAAATATAGTAGTTAGAGCCAAATCTCTTTGGTGCATGCGTTGCGTTCTCATACCTAGGGATAGGTGCGGCATGCTGAAGATCACGGTTGTCGAGGGCCGGCGCCAGCGCCGACTGCTCGTCGAGGGCAGACTCATCGCACCTTGGGCCGCCGAGCTCACGAGCGCGTACGAAAATGCCAAAACAGGTCTTGTAGGGCGCGAGCTGGTCGTCGATCTCAGGAGCCTGACTGCGATCAGTCCGGAAGGAGAAGCTGTACTGCTGCAGTTGATGCAAGAAAAGGCTAAATTCCTCTGTGGCGTGTACACGCGGGAAGTCCTGAAGCAACTGGCCCGTAAGGCGTGCGGAAGCCTCCGCGAGGCCACGGACGAGTCCACGGATTCTGACATGTGAGCAGGCGCGACAATCAGACAGGACCACCGACCGTCATTGTCGCGTTGACAGCATTGACAGTTGGCCGAGCTGTGATCAAGTCACCATCGTAGGCGGCAGGAAAATCAAAGGCTTATCGAAGTGTCAGGCTTTGGCCCACACCTTGCGGTTTCCTCCATTGCGTGGGTTCTCGCAAGATCACAAAGCGCAAGCAAATATGAGCCCGAGAATAAGACGACTTAACGGTCAGACGTTCTTAGCCACGCTGAAACTCGGATGGTCCGGCCCGGAGATCAGGACGAAATCGCTAAGGCCGTCGCATTCCTCGGTTCGATGAGCGTCATGCAAAGAATCATAAATAACAGTGTGGATGTGCAGCGCAGGCAGAAGCCGGATTCCTCAGCTTCGCACCTCTGGGCGGTGCTCTTGGCCGGCGGTGATGGCGTTCGGTTACGAGATCTAACGCGAAGGATTGCAGGGGACTCCAGACCCAAACAGTTCTGTCGCATTGTCGGTGAACAGACCCTTTTTCGGCAGACGCGCGCACGCCTTGATCCGCTGTTCTTATCCGATCGACAAATCTTCGTATTTTCCCGTGCGCACGAAAGATATTACAGTCACGACCTGATCGATGGCGGGCATTCCTGCGTTATCGAACAGCCGGTTAATCGAGGCACGGGGATCGCGATCATTACGACGCTCCTTCATCTCTTGCAACGTGATGCTGACGCTGTGGTCGCCTTCTTCCCTTGTGACCACTTTTATACCGACGACGACTCGTTTCGCTTAACGATCCGATCTGCCGTTGAATGCGCGGAGCAGAATTCCGAGTCGATCGTCCTCGTTGGAGCTGAAGCCGAGTATCCCGAGGTTGACTATGGATGGATTGAGCCTGGCGTAGTTGTCTCGGAATGTGTGGTTGGGCCGCTCGCGCGCGTCGCTCGATTTTGGGAGAAGCCTCCCTTTGATCAAGCCCGCGCCCTTTTGCGCCGGGGCTGCCTTTGGAACACTTTCGTTACTGTCGGCCGCGCAACGACATTCTTTGAGATGTTGTGTTCGCAAGTTCCCGAGGCAGTGCTTGCCGTATCGCGGGCTATGGCAAACGACACGCTTGATGTCGCGTACCCGACATTAGAGACCGTGGACTTTTCACGGGATGTGTTAGCGAATCTGCCGCATAGACTCTTGGTTCTGCGCGACCGAACGTCAGGTTGGGCTGACCTTGGGAGCCCCGCTCGTGTCCACGATACGCTCAGTCGCAACGGCATTCAACCGGAATGGGCCGGTGGGGGAAACTGCGTCTTTGATCATTAAGAAGCGCCGAAACGAAATGGCTTAAGAGATTAAGTACACAAAGGAGAACATCATGCAAACACTTCGAGACAACTATTTGACCGCCTATCGCAACCTGAAGCTGACCCGAGACGCCGAAGGCGTGCTGGTCGTCCAATTCCATAGCAACGGAGGACCACTCACATTCACGGCAGAGGCCCATACGGAGGTCGTCGATGCGTTCTACCGGATTTCACAAGATCGAGCGAATAAGATCGTAATCCTCACCGGGGCTGGCGGGGACTTCATGATAGGTGTGGATTGGTCGTCTTTTACCAACGTTTCCGATCCCGGCGTGTGGAGCCAGATCCACGATGAAGGCGTCCAGGTTTTGGAAAACATGGCCAACATTCGCGTGCCGGTGATTGCGGCCATCGAGGGACGTGCCCATATTCATTCTGAGTACGCGCTACTGGCCAACGTCGTTGTTGCGGCCGAGAGCGCAACGTTCCAGGACGTAGGCCACTTTGCCGCGGGTGTCGTGCCCGGTGATGGCATCTTCACCTGCTGGAGCTATCGCGCCGGAGCCGGACGGGCCGAGGCTTTCCTGCTCAACCCGCAGCCCCTTCCGGCGCGTACTGCGTATGAATGGGGAGCGGTTGCCGAAGTCGTTCCGAATGGTAAAGCACTCGCTCGGGCGCGCGAATTGGCCGCGCTCTACCTGAAAGCGCCGGAAGTAACGCGCCGCGACACGCGCATCCATTTTATTCAACCGTTGAAAGAAAGGATCGTACGCGAAGTTGGCTATGGACTGTCGGTCGAAGGAGCCTCCGCGGCCGACCTCGTGAAATCAATGCAGGCGAAGAGTGAGCCTGCGGCGCAAAAGAAGTCTGCATAAAATCCCGAATCCCGAGCGGTTTGAGTACGGCGCCCTCCTGAACGTTGCGCGGAGGAAATGACTATGTCTGTTTTGAATGCGGTTCAAATTGTTGAATCGTTCTGGGCGGATGTATGGTTGCCCGTAACCCTGAGGCTATCGATCGTTACGTAGTCGATGATTTTGTCATTACAAGCGCGGGGGAAGAGATTCGATCAAGAAAGCCTTCAAGGAATGGCGAATGGTCAAAAAACTCAAACGACCGGTGGCCAGAGTAAGATAGGCAGTTCGGCATGAGGGACAAGAAGTGGTTGCGACTGCTAGGGTACGTGACAGGATCGGTGAACCAGGAGCTTCTCCTGCAGAATGAATATCTGGCCGCGGAGAACCGTATCCTAAGGGCGAAGCTGCCATCGAGATTGCGGTTGAGTGATCCGGAGCGCGCCACCCTCGCCGAGATCGGAAGACGTGTGGGACGCAAAGCACTCCGAGAGGTAGCCTGCATCGCCAAGCCTGACACCATCCTGGCCTGGTATCGAAGGCTCGTCGCCAAGAAGTTCGATGGTTCCAAACACCGACAGTGTCAAGGCCGCCCCACCGTTCAACCAGACGTGGAAGCTTTGGTGGTGCGAATGGCGCGCGAGAATACAGGCTGGGGATATGATCGCATCGTCGGAGCGCTGGCCAATTTGGGTCACCGCTTGTCTGATCAGACGGTGGGAAACATTCTGCGCCGCCACGGCATTGCTCCGGCACCGAAGCGAGGCCAGACGACTACGTGGAAGGATTTCATTGCCGCTCACGTGAACGTCCTGGCCGGCGCAGACTTCTTCACTGTGGAGGTGCTGAGTTGGCGGGGCTTGGTGACTTACTATGTGTTGTTTTTCATTCATCTGGAGAGCCGCCGCGCCAGAGTGGCGGGTATTACAAGACACCCGGACAAAGAGTGGATGGAGCAGATAGCCCGCAGCGCCACCCAGGAGACTTGGGGCTATCTTCATCCATGCCGTTATGTTCTGCATGATCGCGACACGAAATTCTGCGCATCGTTTCGGTCGGTGCTGGCGGTCGGCGGCGTGAAGGCGCTTCCGCTTCCGGCGAGAAGCCCGAATCTGAACGCTTTTGCGGAACGTTGGGTCCGCTCTGCCAAGCAGGAGTGCTTGTCGAGGTTGATCCTGTTCGGCGAGCGCCCTTTGTCGCGGGCCTTGGTGGAATTCAGCGCCCACTATCACGGCGAAAGAAACCACCAAGGCAAAGGCAACCAATTACTTTTCCCAGAGGCTGGCCATAAATCCAAACAGCGGGGCTGCACCGTTGAGTGTCGCCACCGGCTCGGTGGTCTACTGAAGTACTATGGCCGCGTCGCATGAGTTATTTGACCTTACGAGCTCTGGGGGTAACGGCGTTCAAGTAAATTACCAGCGGGCGCCTGATGGAAGTGTGCGGGGCATTCTGGAGCGGGTGACCGGACCAAAACCGGACCATATTACCGCAATCAATAGAAAAGCATTGATAGGAAATGAGGTTAGACGGACAATTCGATGGTCTGTAAGCCTTTATTCGCGAGTTCGATTTTCGCCCGCGCCTCCCAACCCACCAATGCACGCAGGACGGCAAATAGAGTGAGCCTCGCTGGGAAGTGCCTTTCGAGGGCGGGCTTAAGCGCCTTCGCGCTTTTGACCTGGCCCCGAATAAGACACGATCGGCCTATTCTGTTTGCAGAGCGAACAGCGAGGCCGATGGACAGCAGAGCCAAGGTGAAGCTGGGCTAAACTCACGAAACATTGATGCTCGCCGCCTATGAGACTATGGTCTGATCCCGTTAATCTCAGCGTGCAATAGCGTGCAATGGTTCGCAGGAAGGATGGCGAAGGTGGCATCTCGGGCAATGTAGAGTCTAGAGGTTGCAGACACGCTTAGTCAGTGAAGGCTCCGAATCCCCCCCTCTCCGCCATAAGATTCGAAACTGCTCCGCCTCCGCAACCCCGGCCACGTGGATGATGCAGGCGCAACGCTTCCATCTGCGTCGTCCTTCCTCGAATTGGCCAGTTCGGGCTCCTTCGGCGTGGCCGGTCTCGCATTCTTTCAATAAAGTCTGGAGTCTCGCGCAAAAAGCGATCGGACAACTTGCACGGGTCATCAAGTCTACGCACTAGCGAGTAAGAATGTCGAACTGAGGCGAAGAATGCCGAATGGCCGGAGGTCGCGTTCTGACGGCCGATATTTCAAGGACATGGCCACGTATGGTGTCACCTTGTTCCACCACCTGACACAGTTATCGCCCTTGGCGTGTTCCACCAACCCGCGACGGATACTCATTGGGGAAGGGCTACAACCCACGCCACCGACTACCGGATAGCAAACGGTTAGTACTAAAACGAAAACCCGAAGATTACAAAATGCGCTCAGGAGATTGACAACAGAATTGCATAATCGTAAGCTTGCTAACGAGTAAAACGCGCCTCGACTTGACAGTGTGAGATCGAGGAAGCACCGTCGCAACGGAGGGCGAATCGAGTGTTCAGGAGGCAACGCGAGATCCCTGCAAACGGGCCGGACCGTTTCACCGGAAGGCTGGTTCGGGTCGTAACCGTGCTGGCCCTGACCATCGGAGCGTGGGCACAAACCACCAGCACATCCAGGATCGCCGGAGTAGTCCACGATCCTTCCAACCTGGGAGTTGAGGGCGTGCAGGTGTCGGTGACCAACACGGCCACTGAAGCTGTTCGCACCGTGACCACGGAAGCCGATGGAACGTACACCATTCCCAATCTGACGGTCGGGTCGTACCGGCTCACTGCCAGTAAAACAGGCTTCAACACATATGTTCAGTCTGGAATCATCCTGCAGGTAGACGTCAACCCGCTAATCAATATTCCGCTGTCGTTGGGCCAGGTGAGCCAGAGCGTCTTCGTGGACGCGGGCGCCTCCATGGTGGAAACCCAGAGCACCGGCGTGGGGCAGGTGATCGATCAACGGGCGATTGTGGATCTCCCGCTCAACGGACGGCAGGCCTCGCAGTTGGTCACGCTGGCCGGCGCCGCGGTTTCTACCTTTAATGGCGCCAACGCCGACACGCGGCATTATCCCAGCGACTCCTCCTTTTCAGTTGCCGGTGGAAGCCGAACCGCGACGAACTTCCTGTTGGATGGAGGCGCCCATAACGACGGCGACAACAGTTATGGATTGCCTCTGCCCTTTCCGGACGCCCTGCAGGAATTCAAAGTTGAGACCAATGCCCTGCCGGCGAACTACGGGAATCACTCGGGCGGTACGGTGAACGTAATTACGAAGTCGGGCAGCAACGCCCTTCATGGGGATGCGTTCATCTTTGTACGCAACTACCTCTTTAATGCACGGAATTTCTTCGCGCCCGCCCGAGACAGTCTCAAACGAAACCAATTCGGCGGTACGGTGGGGGGCCCCATCGTTAAAGACAAGGTTTTCTTTTTCCTCGGCTATCAAGGCACCATCGTAAGGTCCAATCCCCCTACCAACATTAGTTTTGTGCCAACCGCGGCTGTGTTCCAGGGCGACTTCACGCAAATCCTCTCGCCAACCTGCAATGGAGGCAAATCCACTACGTTGAAAGGCCCGTTTTCAGATAACAAAATCTCTCCCAGTTTGTTGGATCCCGTCGCACTGAAGCTGGTGGCGCTCATTCCCGTTTCGAACGATCCTTGTGGAAAGATTCAATATGGCGTTCCCGCTCCGGCGGCGGAACATCAGGGAATTGGGCGAGTGGATTGGCAGGCCAGCGAGAGAAATGTCATTTTTGGCCGGTGGTTTGTCACCAACTACGCTCAGCCGCCGTATTACGCCAACAACCTGCTTACCACGTCCACCGTGGGCCAAGACGCTCAGACGCAATCGATCATCGCCGGGGAAACGTTCCTGATCGATCCCAGGACGATAAGCGCGTTTCGCGCAAACTTTACGAGATCGATGGCGGTTCGCGTCAATGCCCCCGACACTCCCACGTTGACGCAGCTCGGGTCCAACGTCACTTCCCTGGTTCCCGACTATACCGGACAGATTTCAGCCAGCGGTTATTTCTCGCTGGGAGGGATCGGCGGATATTTCGTCAATAACACCTGGAATCTGAACGAAGACATCAGCCTGACGCTTGGGCCACATCAAATCATCGCCGGCTTCAATTTCATTCACACCCAGTTGAACGGGCTGGGGCCATTCCAGATGAACCCGCGTTTTACATTCAACGGGTCCATCACCGGCAATTCTCTGGCCGATCTGTTGACCGGCAAGCCCGCCTCCATGCTGCAGGGAAACGGGCAGGTGGCTTATGACCGCATGAACATGCCGTCTCTTTATGTGCAGGACAACTGGAAAATTACCCGATCCATCACGGTCGATTTAGGTCTGCGCTGGGATCCCTTCTTTCCGCAGCACCATATCGAGAACATGGTGAGCGTGTTTGAGCCGGACAAGTTCTATCAGGGAATCCGCAGCACGATTTTTCCAAACGCGCCGGCCGGCCTGTTCTTTCGAGGAGATAAAGGATTTCCAGGCCAATCCGATACCTTCCAGAAGTTGAGCGATTTCTCTCCGCGCGTCGGTATCGTTTTCGATCCCACCGGACACGGCACAGCGGTGGTTCGTGTTGGTTACGGCATATTCTACGACTCCCCCTGGACGTGGATGATGAGCGGGTTTCCGCAAAATTCCCCCTGGGGAGAATCCATCACGCTGAACGCACCCGCGGGCGGGCTCTCCAACCCCTGGCTCGGTTATCCGGGCGGCAATCCGTTCCCCACCGTCCTCCCGCCGCCCTCGAATTTCCAGTTTCCGACAGGGGGCTCATATGTAACTATGCCTCTGCACGTTCAGCCCACCAATGTCCAGCAATGGAACATCGCCCTCGACAAGCAGTTGGGTAGGAACTGGGAAATCTCGGCAACCTATCTCGGCAACAAGACCACTCATCTCTGGCTGGGCCGTGAGATCGACCCGGCAGTTTATATTCCTGGTTCATGCCAGGCCGGGCAATATGGCTTGACGAAGCCCGGCGCCTGTTCCACGCTTGCAAACATCAGTCAACGCCGCGTTTTTTATCTGGCGAATCCGGCGCAAGGACAATTGCTCGGTAGCGTTTCGGTTCTGGATGACGGCGGGAACGCGGATTACAACGGATTGCTTTTATCGGTGCAGCATCGTTGGTCCAATAATTTTACGGCATTGGCGAACTATACATGGTCGCACTGCCTGAGCGACGGCGACCAGAGCAACGGGGGCGGTATTCTGAATCAGTATCAGAACCCGAACAATCGGGATGCTGAGTACGCCAATTGCGTTACCGATCGCCGGCAGCTCTTCAATGGCTTGATCATCGCGCAGACACCCAGGTTCACGAAGGCGGAACTGCGCCGCTTTGCCAGCGGGTGGAGATTTTCGGGCATCTTCACAGCTTCGACAGGCGCGCCTTTGACGGTGACCGTTGGAAGCGACAACGCACTGGCCGGAGAGGGCGCTGTGCTGGATCGCCCGAATCTGGTGGGAGATCCGAATGTCAGCAATCCAAGCGTGAGAGCGTGGTTTAACACAGCGGCGTTTGCGAAAGCCCCGACCGGGAGTTATGGGAATCTCGGCAGAGATACACTGGTCGGCCCGGGACAATGGAACCTCGATGCGTCCCTTGCGCGCCTCTTTGCCATCAATGAAAGATCGAACCTGGAATTTCGCGTTGAGGCGTTCAATGTTTTCAATCACACTCGGCTGGGTAATCCCGCCACGGCCATGAACAGCTCAATTTTTGGACAGATTAACAGCGCGGCCGATCCAAGAATCATGCAAGGCGCATTGAAGTTCACATTCTGAAAAAGGGGGTCGGGTTCATTTCCCAAAGGACCTATGGCAAGTCAACGTCGGTCAGAACCAGCAAAATCCAGCGCTCCTCAACTGAAACGGGCCATTCGGGCCCGTTGGTCTCTGGCTACGCGGGTAGAAGGTTGGACCGGGTCCGGCTTGAATCTGGAATTTTCCGATCCCGCCTGTCGGGAGGCATGGAAGAAAGCGCTGCGCCGGGCGGTGGCGGGTACGCAGCTCGGCACGGCGTTTGACATCGGCACTGGTCCGGGAACCATCGCATTGCTTTGGGCCGAACTTGGTTGCCATGTTACCGGGCTGGATTTCTCCCCGGCATGCTGCAGGCGGCGCGCCACGAAGCAACTGAAAGGGGCCTCGCAATCAAGCTTATCGAAGGCGATGCGGAGGAGCCGCCGGATTCGAAAAAGCGGTTCGACATCGTCTCCAGCCGCTTTGTGCTTTTTACGCTGCCGCATCCGGGATATGCGCTGCGGCGGTGGGTCCATTTGTTGCGGCCCGGCGGGTCGCTGGTATTAATCGGGCACGAGCACTCCCAGGACGTCGCGCCACCGCACCGCAGGCGGCCGCAAACCGCGACCAAGGCTGAACAAAAGCATCGCGACGTTTTGAGCCGCCTGCCTTTTGTCCATCACAAGGCCGGCGATCTGCAGGTGGTGATGGAAGCGGCCGGGCTGCACGCCATTGAGCGAGCGGATGTAAAAGAAATTCTGGTGGCCCGGGACGCGCTCCGCAAACGGTTGGAGGCGCCTTCCATACCGCAAAGTACACCGTTTATCATTGTGGGTAAAAAATGACGAGGGTGGGCAAAAAATGAAGAGGGTGGGCCAAAAATGAAAGTGCAGCGGAAGGCCATTGTGCTTGTGGGAACCGCGGCCTTGCTTATACCGCTGGCCATCCTGAGCATCGTAAGCGGTGGCACGGGCTTCGCCTCACCCGGACAGGCGGGCAGGCAAGCCGACGGCTACTCGGTATCCTTGTCGCCGATGGAGCGGTCCACTTCAAACAGGCGCCCCAGCGCGTGGTCACGCTGGACGCGAACTACAACGACATGCTGGTGGCTCTGGGCGAGGGCAAGAAGCTGGTAGCCACCGGCTATCGGGGAAACGATTTCGATGGGTTCGACAAAGACCTGGGGGTGAATTCGAACTACGATGCTCGGCGGCTGACTTATCTTTCGAGTGGAGGCGGCACAGGCTTCGACAAGGAAGTATTTTACGCTTTGCATGCCGACGTGCATCACATCGACCCCTTGCAGCTTGCGGCCGTCAAAGGCTGGAGCCGGGCGGACGTCGATGAGATTTCGCGCAACGTCGGCCCGTTCTTCGCCAATCGTTATAGCCGGGATAACAACTACGCGGGAAAGAGCCTTATCAGTATTATTCGCTTTTTGAACTGTCGGCCCGCGTGGGCGAGGTGTATCGAAAGGCAGACAAGATCGCGCAGCTCAAGGCGGTGTACGAAGAAATGGTGCGCCAAATACAGAGCAAGCTTCCGCCGCTGGAACGGCGTCCGCGCGTAGGGCTGCTTTTCTACGCAAATGGAAGGTTTACGCCGTACAGCATGGATCACGGCGGCTTCGGGCAGGCGCAATATCGTGACGTCGGAGCGCGGGATGCCTTCACCTCGATAGCGGCCGACACGTACGGCGCTTCCGGTGGACGCGGAGCGCTGCTGGATAAAGAAGGCTTAATGGCCATCGATCCCGACATCCTGATTGTTCCTTTCGCAATTTATCCCGGCTTCCCAATCGGCCACTTCCCGGGTGGACTACGACCAATTGCTCAAACTGCGGGATGACCCGCTGGCGCAGCGGTTGAAGGCGTTTCGCAACAGCCGCGTGTACCCGGGCGGCACGCCGCTGCAGGGCCCCGTTTTTTATCTCTTTCAGATTGAAATGGCCGCCAAGCAGATTTATCCCGAAATCTTCGGGCCTTATCGCGATGACCGCAACTATCCCGGAAAAGAACAGCTTTTCGATCGACGCCGCGTTGCGGACATTTTGAATGGGAACACAGCCGCAAACCGCCGCTAACCCGAAAATACGCCCGATGACGTGGTTGATAGGCGGGTCGGTCGCAATTATTGCGCTGGCGGCTGTCGCGCAGACCGCGGCGGGCGCTTACGACATGACCTGGCGGCAAGCCTGGAATGCGCTGACCGATGGCAATGTCTGGCGCCAACCGGCCATGCTCACGCGGCTTTTGCTGGGCGAAGCCTTCGCGAAGATCCTGGGAATTCGCGATACATCGCCCCTGGCAACGCCTACCCTCATCGTGTGGAACGTTCGCGTTCCGCGCGTCCTAACCGGCATTCTGGTGGGAGTGAATCTGGCGTTCTCGGGAAGTATTTTCCAAGCCGTCACACGCAATGAACTGGCCAGTCCCTTTCTTCTTGGAGTGAGCTCCGGGGCCGGCTTGGCGGTGTTGCTAGTGCTGGTTCTGTTTCCGGCTTGGGGGCCCGCGATTCCGGTTGTTGCGATGCTGGGCGGGGGCCTGGCATTCCTGTTGGTCTATCTCATCGCATGGAATCGGGGAACCAGCCCGGTCCGTCTGGTGCTGGGCGGAGTGATCGTGGGAGCGGTGGCCGGATCTTTTCAGACTGCCCTTTTCTTTTTTGCTCGAGACATCAACGTCGTGCAGAATGCGCTGGCGTGGACCGTCGGTTCGCTCACCGGCGCCGATTGGAGACAGGTCCGCTTGATTGCGCCTTGGTCCCTGCTGGTGGTGGTGCTTGCGATTTCCGCGGCGCGCTATCTGGATGTGCTGCTATTAGGAGATTCAACGGCTCGTGCATTGGGAATGACCGTGGAGCGCACACGCTTTTTGCTCGCAGCGGTGGCGATTGCAGGAGCGGGATCCGCGGTGGCGGTTTCCGGGCTGGTGGGATTCGTGGGGTTGATTGTTCCACACATCGTGCGGATTTTGGTGGGCAGCGCGCACCGGCGTCTTCTGATCGGGTGCCTTTTCGCTGGCCCGGCCCTGATGGTAAGCGCTGACGCTTTCGCCCGGCTGATCGCAAAGCCCGTTCAAATTCCAGTCGGTATTGTGACGGGCTTAATCGGAGGCGTTTTCTTTCTGTTCCTGATGCGTCGCCGGCGAGAGGTCGGGAGACCATAAAAGGATGCAGGCGGAGAAACCAACAACGGACCACCCCGCGGACGTAAAAGGCATGCAGGGACAGGCCCTGCGGCTCCGCTACGATCCGAAACAATCCCTGATCATCGATGAACAATCGCTGTCCATTCAAGACGGCAAGGTGAGCGCTTTGATCGGGCCAAACGGCTCGGGAAAAAGCACGCTTCTACGTGCCCTTGCCCGCCAACTTCTGCCGGAATCCGGTAACGTGATTCTGGATGGCCGGGACATTGCCACTTTGCCGGCGCGGGAATTGGCTCGCAACCTTGGAATGCTTTTTCAGGAGCACATCGCACCCGGCGATCTTACCGTTGAACAGCTGGTCTATCATGGGCGTTTCCCTCACCGGCGGCTATTTGATTCGTTGACGGAAGAGGACAACGCTGCGGTGGATGGAGCGCTGCGGATGGCGAACATCGCCGAGGTGCGGCAGCGCCAACTCAGTGAATTGAGCGGCGGCCAGAAACAATTAGCCTGGATTGCGATGGCGCTGGCCCAGTCGCCGCGCTATCTGCTGTTAGATGAACCAACTACTTTCCTCGACCTCGCGCACCAGTTCGATGTAATGGACCTGGTCCGCCGTCTGAACCGGGAGCTGGGAAAAACAATTGTGCTCGTGATGCACGACCTGAACCTGGCCGCCCGCTACGTCGATCATTTGTTCGCCATGCGAAGCGGAAAGATCGTCGCATCCGGTATCCCGGTGGAGGTTTTGACGGCCGACACTCTGCGCCGCGTATTCGATGTCGAAACGCGGATCATTCAAGACGATGCTCTTCAGTCGATGTTTTGCATTCCGGTAGCTAGAGCGGCGCGGAGCTAATCGGTTCCAATCCCTGCTCTCAACAATTAACTCACGAAACTTTATGCCCGCGCGGCGCGTATTGCACGGTGATGGCTCGGCGACGGATCTTATGGAGCATCGTCACGGTAGCCGCAATCTGTGTAGCTCTTTGCGGTCTCGCGGGCGCGGTGCTGTGCGATAGCGCTTTACATCCTGCCCGCCGCCCTGTTCCGTCGAATGTTTCTGCTCTTACCGTGCAGGTGACTGCTCGCGACGGGATTGTGCTGCGCGCCTGGCTATTCACGCCTGAGAAATCCAATGGCGACGCGGTTCTGATCCTGCATGGGATCGCCGATTCGCGCGCGAGTGAAGTGGGGCTAGCCGGGATGTTTCTCGCTCATGGATACGCGGTGCTGGTGCCCGATAGCCGGTCGCACGGCGAGAGCGGCGGCGATATTGCCACCTATGGATTGCTGGAATCGGATGACGTGCATCGGTGGGTTTCTTGGTTGATTGACGATCGGCATCCGCGTCATGTCTTCGGCCTGGGCGAGTCGCTTGGCGCAGCGGTGTTGATCCAGGCGCTCCGCGTTGAGCCTCGATTCAGCGCGATAGTCGCCGATAGCGCATTCTCCAGCTTCGAGCGAATCGCGCGGGACCGGGTTGCAGCAAGCCTTCCATTTCCGCCAGGGATCGGCAGGGCGCTGGCTGCGCCGCCCGTTTGGGCTGGATTCCTCTACGCTCGCTTGCGCTATGGCTTGGATTTTCGCGCTGCGTCGCCGGAGGCCGCGCTCGCCCAATCCACAACGCCCGTGCTTTTGATTCATGGTCTCAACGACAGGCTGACTCCGCCCGCGCATTCAGAAATTCTAGCGGCCAGCAATCGCCGCTGGACTGAATTGTGGCTCGTGCCGGGGGCAGGACACGTCAACGCCTTCGGCGCGGCGCCGCTTCAATTTGAAGACCGGGTGCTAAACTTCCTTGCGGCCTACCAGAACTTGCCGCCAGTGTGAAAAGTTTTCCCTCAGCTTGCGCCCGGTGTATACTACTGCGAACGGGGAGCGCACATTCAAATGGATCAAGCGAAACTGGAACAGTTCTTGGGACAGGTTGTCGGTGAGCTGGGCGCGGCGATGAACGCCGCCCTGGTGCTGATCGGCGAGAAGCTGGGATTGTATAAG
Organism: Bryobacterales bacterium; assembly: GCA_963747945.1. GTDB lineage: Bacteria > Acidobacteriota > Terriglobia > Bryobacterales > Bryobacteraceae > Palsa-89. Next base: position 245,609 of record CAVVHB010000012.1, on the reverse strand, counting down.
GCGATGGCCGGCGCCGGTCCAATGACGGCCGCCGAGCTTGCAAAGAAGACCAGTACCGACGAGCGCTACATCCGCGAATGGCTTTCCGCGCAGGCCGCGGGCGGCTATGTGACGTACGATCCAGCGCGGCAAGTGTTTCAGCTGCCGGAAGAACAGGCCTTCGCGCTGGCGATGGAAGATAGCCCGGCGTATCTTCCCGGCGCGTTCTACCTGGTGAGCGCCATCATCAAGGATGAGGCGAAGCTGGTGGAAGCGTTCCGCACCGGCGATGGCGTGGGCTGGGATGAGCACGACGTATCCCTGTTCGAGGGCACGGAAAAGTTCTTCCGGCCCAACTACGCCGCCAATCTGGTCAGTTCCTGGATCCCATCGCTGGACGGCGCCGAAGACAAGCTGAAGCGCGGGGCGCGTGTGGCCGACGTCGGCTGCGGTCACGGAGCGTCCACCATCCTGATGGCGAAGGCGTACCCGAATTCGCAGTTTGTCGGCTTCGATTATCATGGCCCGTCGGTGGGCCGGGCGCGCCGCGCGGCCGCCAAGGCTGGAGCCGCGAATGCGACTTTTGAGGTGGCGAGAGCCAAGGACTTCCACGGAGCGAAGTACGATCTGGTCGCCTTCTTCGATTGCTTGCATGACATGGGCGATCCGGTGGGCGCGGCCAGCCACGTCCACCAGATGCTCAATCCGGATGGAGCGTGGATGATCGTGGAGCCCTTCGCCCATGACAAGCTCGAAGACAATCTCAATCCGGCCGGGCGCCTGTTCTATTCGGCATCCACGATGATTTGCACGCCGGCCTCGCGGGCGCAGGAAGTGGGGTTGTGCCTGGGCGCGCAGGCGGGCGAGGCGCGCATGCGTAAGGTGGTAATGGAAGGCGGTTTCTCCCAGTTCCGGCGCGCCACCGAGACGCCGTTCAATTTAGTGTACGAAGCGAAGCCGTAACTGGCTCTACCAGAACTTGCCGCCGGGCATCCAATTGCGCGAGAAATAGTCCCCCAGCGTTAACACCAGCAGGATCGCCATCCAGAAGAATCCCGCGAAGACAAAGAGCTTGGTGAGCGGATTGTCGGTGCGCACGTGCATGAAGAACCAGATCACCAGCGACATCTTGAACGCGGCGATCCCGAGAGCGACCACGATGTTCCAGGCCCCGAGGTTAATGGTCGACACATAGAAGGTGACGAAAGTCATGATCGTCAGCGTGAGCCAGATCAGAACGTAGGTACGAATGGGAGTGACTGGATGCATGTCAATAAAGGTTCTTGGTGTGTCCGATCAGGTACAACAAGGGGAACAGGAAAATCCAGACGATGTCGACAAAGTGCCAGTACAATCCCGATACTTCCACCGGTGTGTAATAGGTTGGACCAAACCTCCCCTTGCGCGCCATGACAAGAATGGTCGTCATGATACCGAGGCCAACCAGCATGTGGACGGCGTGAAATCCCGTCATGAAGAAGTAAAAGCAAAACAAAATCTGCGCCTGATGGGCGAACTGCGGAGGAGCAAGCGGACCGTCCCAGGCCCAGTGACCGGCGAACAGTGGAACCTTCATTTGCTCCCAGTGCTCATGGTATTCGAAGCCCTTGATCACGAGGAATGCGGTGCCGAAGATCATGGTGAAGATCAGCATCCATTGCAGGAGTTTCTGCTGGCCAAGATGCGCCGCGCGAACCGCCAACGCCATGGTCAAGCTGCTTACGATGAGCACCGCGGTATTCGCCGCGCCGAACGCCGGGTTCATAAAGTTGCTGGTGGCGGCGAAGGCATCCGGATACATGCTGCGGTAAACAGTATAGGCGCCAAACATCCCGCCGAAGAACATGATTTCGGTCAGAAGGAACACCCACATTCCGAAGGTGGCCGAATCAAACTGTTGGCCCATGTCATCGAAGTGATGACGTAACTGCGGCGGATGCTCCGCTACGGCGTGCGTGTCAGCCAACGTGCGCCTCCTCGTGTTTTGCGTATGCGTAGGCTTCTTCGGTGACGATTGGGGTCACATCGAAGTTGAATGTTGTGGGCGGCGACTGGGTGGTCCATTCCAGTCCCTTCGCGCCCCAGGGATTGTTGCCGGCCGGCTTGCCATACTTTAGCGACCACAGCAGGTAAATCAGCGGAATCAGGAAGCCCAGACCCAGCACGCTGGCGCCGGCGGTCGACATCACATTCAACACCTGAAACTCCGGCGCATAAGCATGATAGCGGCGCGGCTGGCCAAGATAGCCCAGAATGAACTGAGGGAAGAAAGTCAGATTAAATCCAACGAACACCAGCAGGGCGGAGAACTTGCCCCAGCCGTCCGGATACAGTTTGCCGGTGATCTTCGGCCACCAGAAATGCAACGCGCCCAGGTAGGCCAGCACCATTCCTCCCACCATCACGTAATGGAAATGTGCCACCACGAAATAGGTGTCGGTGAGATGGACGTCCATACCTAAAGTCGCCAGGAACAAACCGGTCAGACCGCCGATGGTAAACAGGCCGATGAAACCGAAGGCGTACAGCATGGGAGTTTCATAACTGATGGAGCCGCGGAACATGGTTGCGGTCCAGTTGAAAACCTTGATGGCGGAGGGGACGGCGACCAGCATGCTCAGCAGCGAGAAGTAAAGGCCCGCGTACATGGACATGCCGGTGACGAACATGTGATGGCCCCAAACCAGGAATCCGACGATGGCGATGCCCAGGCTGGAGCCTGCGATGAACGCATATCCGAAGATGCCCTTGCGCGAGAAACAGGTAACCAGTTCGCTGATGACGCCCATCCCCGGCAGAATCATAATATAGACCGCGGGATGGGAGTAGAACCAGAACATGTGCTGGAACAGGATAGGATCGCCGCCTATGGCGGGATCGAAAATGCCGATGTGGAAAGCCCGCTCCAAACCAACCAGTGCGAGCGTGATGGCCACCACCGGCGTGCCGAGTACCTGGATCAGAGCGGTGGCATAGTTGGCCCAAACGAACAGCGGCAAGCGGCCCCAGGTCATGCCGGGCGCGCGCATCTTGTGAATGGTGACGATGAAATTCAGCCCCGTCAGAATGGACGAGAAACCCGCAATGAACACGCCGACGGCCGCCGTTATGACGAAGGTGTTCGAATACGTGGTGCTGAAAGGAGTGTAGAAGGTCCAGCCGGTATCCACGCCGCCCATGACGATGGCTGCCAGAGCGAAGAGGGCTCCGGCGATGTAAATGTACCAACTCAGCAGGTTGATACGCGGGAATGCGAGATCCTTGGCGCCGATCATCATGGGAACCAGGAAATTTCCGAAAGTTGCCGGGATGGACGGGATCAGGAAAAAGAAGATCATCACCACTCCGTGCATGGTGAAGATCTTGTTGTAGGTGTCGGAACTGAACAGGTCGCCTTCGGGCGTCAGCAGCTCCAGGCGGATGAGCATGGCGAAGACGCCGCCCAACGCAAACATCACGGTGATCGATATGAGATAGAGAACGGCGATGCGCTTGTGGTCCGTGGTGAACAGCCACGACTTCCAGCCGTACTCGGCGTTCAGATAATTCGGCGTTTCCTTAATTTCTGGTTCTTGTAAAGCTGTGCTCATTGTTTACCGCCATCCTGGGGAGCAGCGTTGCGCTGGGCTACGCTCACCGGTTGCGCTCTTACGGCCGGCTGGAAAGAGGTTCCTGGCTGTACGGCCGCGGTTGGAGCGCCCGGCGCGTTGGTGATCGCCAGCGATTTGATGTAGACCACTAACTGCAGAATTCCTTCTTCGCTGATCTGGCCCTGGAAACTGGGCATCACGTTGGGACGATAGCCGGCCGCGATCTTGGCATTCGGATTGAGAATCGCTTCGCGAATGTAGGCGTCGTCTGCCAGTACCGATGGTCCATTCGCGAGTTGAACGTGCGTTCCATAGATACCGCGCAGGTTCGGGCCTCGTCCTTGCCGGTCCAGCAAGTGACAGCCGGAGCAGCCCATCTGCTCGAACAGGCGCTCGCCCTGCTGCGCCATGGTGCCGCTCATCCCGCCCCCTGCCAGCCAGTTCTGATAGTCCGCCGGTTCCATCACGGTCACCCATCCCACCATGCCGGAGTGTTCGGTTCCGCAATACTCGGCGCAGAAGAGGTGATAACGGCCGGGTTTGTCGGCGGTGAACCACATAGTGTCGTAATGGCCCGGCACCACATCGTGCTTGATGCGGAGCGCCGGGATAAAGAAGCTGTGGATCACGTCTTCCGACGCGAGTGTGATCTTCACGGCGCGGCCGATCGGAACGTGTAGTTCATTGATCTCGCGCTGCCCTCCCGGATACTGCAGCTTCCACATCCACTGTTTGCCCACCACGTAAACATCCAGCGCGTTGGCCGGGGGAACCGCGTTGTAGAAGTAGATCTTGGCGCCCCACCAGAAGAAGGTGAGCATGACCAGGAACGGGATGACGGACCAGGCGATTTCCAGGCGCAACGAACCATGGATGGCTTGTGGCACTTCATCGCCTCGCCGGCGGTACTTGATCGCAAAGACGAAGATCGTACCGAAAATGAGCACCGACATTACAATGCTCACCAAACTCAAGTAAATGTACAAATAGTCGATCTCGACGGCGATCTTGGAAGCGGCTTCAGGCCAAAGAGGAAGCTGCATGGATTAGGCCGACCTCCGGGCGTTGGGGTGCGAGTGCCGGTCTCGCCGGAGCATGATAAACACGAAGCCCCCCAGCAGCAGGACGGTGGCCGTGCCAAGCACCCGTGTAACCTGGGTGATGGCCACTCCGTATTTTCCAGTGGTGGGGTCGTAGTGATAGCAGAACAGCAGCACCTGATCGGCGGGTGTACCAATCTTGTTGGCCGAAGCTTCCACTAAACCCAGGCGGAAATCGCGCGGCTTATATTCGATTCCGTAGAAGTAACGCGACAGCTTGCCATCCGGCGTCAACAGCATGATGCCGCTGCCGTGGGCATACTGTTTGCTGATGGGATCGTAGCGGTAATGAAACCCAACCGTGTCGGCCAGGCTCTTGATGGACGCTTCGTCGCCGGTCAGAAAATGCCAGCCTTCTTTGGCTCCCGCCCGCTGATACTTCTCGATGTAGTTGGCTTTTTTCGCAGTGGCCAGCTGCCAGGTCTCTTTAGGATTGAAGCTGACCGTCACCACCTGGTAGTCCGTTCCCACGTTTAGGGAGATCTGCTGCATGGTGTGGCTCAACCCGTTCAGGATCAGATCGCAGAGACCGGGGCAATCGTAGTAGACCAGCGCCAGCACTACGGGCTTATCGCGGAAATACTGGCCCAGCCGAACGGTCTGTCCGGTTTCATCTCTGAACGTCAATTCCAGCGGCACTTGGGCGTTGAGGTTCTGGTCGATTCCCACTCCCTGAATGGCGGAGGGCAGCGCGACCGCGGGAATACCCAACTGCTGCGCCGCTGCGGCGCTCGCAAATGCCACGGCGATCACGCCGACGATCGGAAGTTTGTTATTTCGCATTGCTATTTCCTGGCTTGGCAGGCTCCGGCTCCTTGGCCGGCGCTTGTGACTCGGTCTTGCCCGCCGGCGCTGCAGGCGGCTTGCGCCCGGCGAGAATGTCGTCCAGATAATTGTGCGAGGGCAGCCCCTTGGCGGCCAGAAGATCGATCGCGCGATCAATCGGCACGCGGACTACGCCCGCCTGCTGGTCCACCCAGGCATAACTATTCAGAATGTGATCTTCCTTCACCCGCAGTTGCTGCAATTGTTCGTATGGCGCCACTTCGATGCGCGGCTCGGGTGGAACCACCGGATGTGACAGCCGGGTGGCTTCCTCGGTGCTATTTGTGTCGTAGAAATAGCGGAAGATTCCAACCACCAGCACAAAAACGATGGCCGTCGCCACCGCCAGGAATGCTAGCGACACCACGATCAGCCGTACGCTGACTTCGCTCTGCTCGTGGCCGGCTCCGTTCGGGCTGTGATGTACCGTGTGTTCCATGTCAGTGTCTGTGTCCGTGCGCTGTGGCGAGCAGCGAATAAGTATCCCGTGGATCGCGGGACGCAAGCAGCGGCCGGGCCTTCAGATTCATGATGAAATAAGCCAGCCAGATTCCGCCCAGAGCGATGAGCGCAAACAGATCAGTCCAATAAACTTCGAATCCGCGTTGCCGGAACGCCGGTTCCACTACCCAGAATATATCCAGCATCCGCATGATGATGATCCAGACGGCTAGCGTGCGCAACCGGGCCGGATGCTTCTTGACGAAGCGCAGCAGCAGCAGGAAGAAGGGTACGAAGAAATGGAAGATCGCGATAGTCCACGCGATATAACCCCACCCGCCGCTGAAGCGGCGCACGTACCAGGGGATTTCGTCCGGAAGATTTTCGGCCCAGATGATCAGGAATTGCGAGAACGACATGTAAGCCCATAGCATGGTGAAGGCCAGCATGAGGTTGCCGAGGTCGTGATAATGCTGGCGCGTCAGGAAGCTTGCGAACGGCTCGCGTTTCGACAGCAGCACCAGCACCGCCACCAGGAACGAAAACGTGAGCAGCACTTCACCAACCGTGAACATCCAGCCATAAATGGTTGAGTACCAGTCGGGCTCGAGCGACATGATCCAGTCGATGAACGCGAGCGTCGTGGTGACCACGAAGACCAGCAACGCGGGAGCGCTACGCGCCTTGATTCGTTTGAACAGAGCGGGATCGCCGGTGCGGTCGTGCTCGTTGGCCATCTTCAGAATCCGGAAACCGGAAAACATCCAGATGGCAAAATAGATCACCGTACGAGCGATGAACCACGGAATGTTCATGTAAGCGGCCTTGTGGCCGGTGGCGAAATGCTCGGCCCGGTAGACCGCGTCGGTCCACTTGTAGAGTGACGGGAGCGCGAAAACGAGCAGCGGTAGAACCAGTAATCCCACCAGCGGCAGCGTCTTGATTCCGGATTCCACCAATCGGCGGATCGCCACGCCCCAGTTGCCTCCCACCACGTTATGCAGGAAGAAGATGCCCAGGCAGCCCAGGGCCAGGCCGGACCAAAAAACATAGGCGAACAGATAGGACTGCCAGAAATGCGCGGGATCGATGAAGAGCCAGATCAAGCTGATTACCAGGAACAAGATGCCGACGAACAAGGCGCTTCGCTGCACCTTGTCCATTTGAGCGAGGAGGGTATCGCTGGGCGTCATTGAGTCACTCCTTGAGGACCCGCTGCCACACCCGAGTTCCCGGTGGTGCGTGGTGAAGGTTCCACCTTCAGAGTCTGTACTTGATCCGGGGGCACATCGGCCTGGCTGGCGGATTCGCTCAACTGCAACGCGCGAATGTACGCGATCACGCGCCAGCGGTCATCCGGCTCAACGCGCGATGCGTAGCTTGGCATAGCGCCAAATCCGTTGCTGATCACGTCGAAGAAATGTCCCACCGGGGCATGCACCAGTCTGTCCGAGTAATAAGATGGCGGCTGCCGAAAGCCGCGCAATACCACCATGCCGTTGCCGTCCCCCAAACGCCCGTGGCAAGGCGTGCAATAAATGTTAAAGCGGGTTTGGCCGCGTTCGATATCCGCCTTGGCGATGGGAATTGGAAATTGGTCGATGTCTTCGCCGTCCATCTTGCCTGTGTAGCGCGCTTCGTCGATGCGCAGGTGGCCGCGGGCCACGGTTCCTTCTACCATCGGCCGGGCGGAGCGCTGATCGGAAAAGAAATCGCTGGCGGCCAGCGGTTTGTAGCGCGGTTCATTCTGCATATCCTGGCGGCACGCGGTGAGAAGGAGCAGGAGGCCAAGAGCCGCGACGCCGACTGAGCCGCGCACGTTAGTAAGCCGTTTCCGAGTGTGGTTCCTATTTCTCAACTTCGGCCACCTCTTCGGGATTCAGCTGTTCGAGGAATGCCTTGGTCTTCGCCATTTCGAACTTGGGATCGGACGCCTCAATGCACAGGAAAAACCGGTCCACGGAGGCACGCTTGGAAAAGCTTTCCACATTGAACAACGGATGGTAGGGCATGGGCAGTTTGTTGAGAGCCAGCATGCCGATTACGGCGCTGAGCGCTGCCAACAGGACCGTGCATTCAAATGTGATCGGGATATAAGCCGGCCAGCTATCCATGGGCCGCCCCGCAACGTTGTGCGGATAGGCGATCACCGTAATCCACCACAACAATCCAAAACCTCCCGCAGCGCCGCACAGGCCGCAGAACAGCACGATGGGCGCCACCCAATTGCGGCGCATACCAACCGCTTCGGCCAAGCCCTCGATGGGCATCGGCGTATAAGCGTCCATGTTGCGATAGCCCGCGGCATAGGCGCGGTTGGCTGCTTGGAGCACTTGCTCGGGTGTTTCAAACTGCGCCACCACCCCGTAAGTTCCGTGACGATCTGCGAAGGTTTCCGTCATTGCCAATCTCCGAACATACGGCTAATCTCCGTGCACCGGCGCGGGCGCTGGTCCGTCGTCGGTGACGTTTGGCGCCAGATGATGCAGCACTTCGCGCACCTCGAAAATAGAGATCGACGGAAGCACGCGAACGAACAGGGCCATCAGCACCAGGAAGAAACCAAGAGTTCCGATATACACCGCCCAATCCCACTGCGTCGGATAGTACATGCCCCAGGAGGAGGGCAGGAAATCGCGAGCCAGGCTGGTGATGACGATAATAAAGCGTTCAAGCCACATGCCGATATTCACGACGATGGAAATAATGAACAGAGTCGTCAAATTTTGCCGGATGCGCCTCACCCACAGCCACTGTGGAATCGCGATATTGCACAGAATCAGCATCCAAAAGAAGAACGCATAAGGTCCCGTGGCGCGGTTGTGGTACATGAACATCTCGTGCGGATTGCCGCTGTACCACGACATGAACGCTTCCATCGCATAACCGTAGGCCACAATGAGGCCGGTTCCGATCATGAGCTTGCCCATGCAGTCCAGGTGGCGCATGGTGATCAAATCTTCTAGGTGGAACCATTTTCGGGCCGGGATGGCGAGCGTCACCACCATGGCGAAGCCGGAATAAATGGCGCCGGCGACGAAGTAAGGCGGGAAAATCGTCGTATGCCAGCCGGGCAGCAAGCTGATGGCGAAGTCGAAGCTGACTACGGTGTGCACCGAAACAACCAGGGGCGTTGCCAGGCCGCCCAAAAGCAGGTACGCCATCTGATAGCGAGCCCAATGTTTCGAAGATCCGCGCCAGCCCATGGCCAGCATGCCGAAAACGAACTTTTGCCATTGTTGCTTGGCGCGATCGCGCATGGTTGCCAGATCCGGCACCAGGCCGATGAACCAGAAAATCAGCGATACCGTCAGATAAGTGGTAACGGCGAACACGTCCCAGATCAGCGGGCTTCTTGGCTGCGGCCAAAGCCACATGGAATTGGGGTAGGGAATCAGCCAATAGCCCAGCCAGGGGCGGCCCAAGTGCAGAATTGGGAACATGCCGGCCTGCGCGACGGCGAACAACGTCATCGCTTCAGAGAATCGGTTAATGGAAGTTCGCCAGTCTTGTTTGAGTAGCAGCAGAATCGCCGAGATGAGCGTTCCGGCGTGGCCGATACCGATCCACCAGACGAAATTGACAATCGCAAAGCCCCACGCCACCGGGATGACGATGCCCCACACCCCGACGCCTTTGTAGAACAGCCAGAAAGCGCCCGCCAGCAGGCCCTGCATGGCGCAGAAAGCGAGAAACAGGGCCAACCACCATTGTTTCGGAGTGGTCTGAATCGGTTTCAGGACAACGCCGGCGATTTTATCGGTGACGGTGGCGTAGTCAAACCCCGGAGCGATGATTTTATCCGGGCCGGGGTCGATTACCTTGGGCTCTAATTCTTCGGTGCTAGGCATTTCCGATCTCCGGGTTGGGGTTGCGCAGGCGTCCCAGATAGGTGGTTCGGGGCCGTACGTTCAGGTCTTCGAGCAGGCTGTAGTTGCGCGCTTGCGCTTTAAGCTGCGCCACGCGGCTCTTGGGATCGTTGATGTCGCCAAAAACAATGGCTTTTGTAGGACAAGCCTGGGCGCAGGCCGGAGTGATTTCGCCATCGGCGATGCGCCGGTTTTCTTTCTCGGAGTCGATCTTGACCGCGTTGATGCGCTGGATGCAGTAGGTGCACTTTTCCATCACGCCTCGGCTGCGAACTGTCACGTTGGGATTACGCACACCGTATAAGCTCGGCGTGCCCCAATCGGAGTACAGCAGGAAGTTGAAGCGCCGCACCTTGTATGGGCAGTTATTGGAACAATATCGCGTGCCCACGCAGCGGTTGTAAACCATCTGATTGATGCCTTCGCCGCTATGAACCGTCGCCGCAACGGGACAAACCAGTTCGCAGGGCGCGCTCTCGCACTGCATGCACGGTACCGGCTGGTAATAAAGCTCGGGGTTATCCCAATTGCCTTTGAAGTAACGGTCCACACGCAGCCAGTTCATGTGCCGTCCGCGGGTGACTTCGATTTTGCCGACCACGGCGATGTTGTTCTCAGACTGGCAGGCCATCATGCAAGAGCCACAGCCCACGCACGAGTTCAGATCGATGGTCATGCCCCACTTGTAGCCTTGATAGCGATAGTCCGGATACAGAGTGAGTTTGTCGGAAAGAGGCTTCTGTTCCTCTTTTTGATCGACGAATTGGGGAGTCTTCTTGTACTCTTCGAGGGTAGCGATGCGAATCGGCTCGCCCTCTTCCATGGTCTGTGTGTGCTGCGTGGTTGCGAACTCGTGGCCGCCGCCCACTTTGTTCATCTCCAGGCCGGAATCGTTCCAGGGCGCCGAAGACGTTCGCAGCAGATATGCGTTGAAACCCACTTCATTGCCAACGTGTCCGGCGAACGTTCTGCCAAAGCCGAGTTGCACCGTCGCGCTGTTATCGGCATGGCCGGGCTGGATCCAAACCGGTCCGCTTACCTTGCGCCCCTGATACTTCAGCTCAACCACGTCGCCGATATTGAGATTCTTCTGCTGAGAGGTGTTGGGGCTGATCCAGACGGCGTTGTCCCACGTCATCTTGTTCGGCGGCTTGGGCAGCTCCTGCAGCCAGCCGTTGTTGGCGAACGATCCGTCCCAGATCGTCGGGTCCGGACGGAACATGATCTCCATACCCTGCGCGGTCTTGGGCGGCGATGCGGGAGGCATCTTGGCGGTAACGTTTACAGCCGGCAGCGCGGTGTTCGGCACCACGCCGTTGTACAGCGCCTGTTGCCAAAAGATATCGAAGCTCGGAGCCTTGGTTTGGGTCTGCCAGTAGTCCTGCACCAGCTCGTGATCCGACTTATCGGGCTGGCCGCCCAACGTGCCGATCACTTCGAGCGCGGTCTTGCCGCCGTAGAGCGGAGCAATCAGAGGCTGAACAAAGCTCACTGTTCCGTCGAAACCGCGAACATCGCCCCAAGACTCCAGGTAATGCGCTTCGGGAACCGTCCAGATGCACTGCCGCGCGGTTTCATCGGCATAAAGGCCCACATAAGCTTTCCAATAGACCTTTTTCAGTGCACCGGCGAAGTCCAGATCCGCGGGAGCGCTGTAAATCGGGTTGCCCCCGAGGATGAACAGCGTGTTCACTTTACCGGCATTCATGTCGCCAACAAGCTGGCGGATGGAATCCATCTGATCGGTAGGATTGCCTTCGAAGGATTCGGTGTAGCTGACGGTCTTGCCGACGTTGCCGAGCGCGGCATTCATGGCGTGCGCAAGAGCATGCACGGCAGGCGGCTGATAATCGCCGGCGACTACCAGGCAGGAGCCCTTGTGGGCCTGCAAATCCTTCGCGATGGCCGCTATTTCTTTGTTCTTTCCGCTGGACTGCCCGCCCAGACCAAGAGCGGCGGCCAGATCCCGCGCCCAGCCTTCAATCTGGCTCGCTGGAAGCACAAAGTGGTGATCCGCCATGCTGGCGGTGGGAGAAGGAGACGGCTCTACTAAGTACAGCCGGTTCATCGTTGTTTCAGCCGGCGGCTTTCCTTCAGCCTGCACCTGCGCCGGCAAAACCACCGGTCCGCGATTGTCCGCCATATATTGAGCGGATTGATTGGTGCGCGGCGGAATGGAACCTTCCTGATAGCCTTCCTGCCAATCTTCCTTGGGTTGCGGGGTGTGCGTCACGTTGCTCTGCACCCGGCGTTTATCCGCGAAGTGCCGCGCATGACGAAGATTGCCGGGCCCGCACGCGAGAAAATCGGCGTCCATCGAAACCACGACGTCCGCCTGGCTGAAATCGTAGATCGTGTTCACTGGACGGCCGAACGCCAGCGTCGCACCCTGGTAGGCACTATGGCGGCCGCCCACTTCGTACTGATGCCACTTGGCGCCAGGAAACTCTTTGAGGATCGCATTGATCCCGGCGGTGAGCGTCGGAGATGTCACCGTCTCTGTAAGAATGCGAAGGCCGGCGCCGTTGATCATTGCTGCTTCGCGCCGCGCCGCGACATCCGCCTGGAACCCAAGCCAGGAGTCGATGAAACCCAACTTCGTCACGGCCTGCGCCCGGTCCGGGTCGTACATCGTCAGGATGGATGCCTGTTGGAAGTAATCCGAAGCGCCCATGCTGCCCGGGTGGTCGGGATTTCCTTCAATCTTGGTGGGCCGTCCAAGATGGCTGGTGACAATCAAACCGGTGGCTACGCCACCCATCTGCATCGCCGTGGCGAAGTAGAGCGGAACGCCTGGAACGAACTCTTCCGGCTGGCGCACGTAGGGGACGATCACTTCCTTGGGCTGTTTGGTGCAGGCCGTTATACCTGCAAAAGCGAGCGATGCGGCAGCCAGCTTCAAGAAATTACGGCGGTGGTCCGCGTCCAGCCAGTTGGGGGTTCGATCGGCGAGTTCGTCGTCCAGGAAAGCCTGAAACTCCTTAGTTTCCGCCAGCTCTTCCAGGCTCTTCCAGTACCGAGGTCCCTGCGCCGACTCAAGCCGGGCCCGGATCTTGTCTAAATCAAGAGCCCCGGCGGCGCCAAGAGCGGCACGTACGTCAGGAGCGGCACCTGCATCAAGAGCGCCGATGGTGTGAAGCGCACCACCCAGCGTGTCGGGAACTGCTTCGCGCCGAACTCCGTTTTGCGCGGTGTCCTCAGAAGCGGGTTTCTCATTCATCGGTGGCAAGTGTAACAGTCCGTCAAACTTTGGATGTGATTTTCCTTCACCAGCTGGCGGCCAAGTTCTTCCTGATTCGCCGGCGCCTCATAAGCCATGTTGAACACCTGATCGCGCGGGCGAACATATTTTTCGGGATTGCGGTGACAGTTTATGCACCAGTTCATGTAAAGTGTGTTTTCTTTGTACATCAGGGGCATCTGGTCCACGCGCCCATGGCACGTGGCGCATCCGACGCCTTTAGCGATGTGAATACTGTGGTTGAAGTAAACAAAATCCGGCAGGTCGTGTATCCGGGTCCATTGCAGGCTCTCGCCCGTCCGGTAACTGGCGCGCACCGGCTCCAGAATCTCCGCGTTCGACCAGATCTGCGAGTGACAGCTCATGCAGATCTCAGTAGCCGGAAGGCCCGCGAACGACGACTTCTCCACAGACGTGTGGCAATAGCGGCAGTCGATACCGTCGTCGCTAACGTGGTGTTTGTGACTGAAGGGAACGGGTTGGTCTTTGACTTCGTGGACGTCGGTGATGTAACGCCCACGGTCCATCGTGTAGGCGAAGGTAATCAAGCCGCCGACAGCGAGTATAGCCCCCGCAAGGCTTATTTTTGAGATGCTGTTTGCGCTTCTATGGAAAAGCTGGGCCATCCAGTTGGTCCTGTGTGACCCACTATGGTAAATCAGCTTGCGCTAGAATTGCAAAAAATATTATGCGGCAAGTTTAATGTAATGTGCATTACTAATATTTGGTGCTTCACTCCCTGACGGTCGTGGTTCAGAAACGCGCATTCCCTGACGTTCGTGGTTCAGAAACGCGCACTGCCTGACGGTCGTGGTTCGGTTTCGGAACCGCGCGTGGCTTCACAACCGCGCGCGTGAGCATTCTTCCAACCTAAGCTGCGAAGCGTTTGTTCACTGCCCGGCGTGCGCGGAGAAGCCGGATGCGTACTGCGGTTTCCGTCCAGCCGTGGGCGCGAGCGATCTCTTGGACCTTATATCCTTCCAGGTAGTGCCGCGTCAGGACCATGCGATCGTTCTTCTTGCACGTTTTGAGAATTCGCCGGACGTCGATGGCCGCCAGATTCACCTTGGGAGGCGTTGGCAGCTCCGGAAGTGTCTGCAAGAACGGCTCGCGCCGCATGCAGCTCCGATGAATGTTTAGAGCGATGCTATTCATCCAGGTAAGTACCATGGTCGCATCGCGTAATTGGCCCAGGCGTTCCCAGCCTTTGACCCATGCGGCTTGCGCGGTCTCCTGTGCTGAATCATATGACAGGCCGCGCGATACCAAAAAACGCACTGTGAGGTTGTAGCCCTTCTTGTAAGCGGCACCGTATTCTTCTCGTGTCATGTTGCCCTAAACTCCCTTGCTGGAACGAATTTGCCGTCTTCGGCGTTCGTTTCATAAGAAAAGCAGTTTCAGGACCACGAGGACTAAAGGGCTGGGGTTGTTCAGTAAGTTACTAGCAGTCAATAACTTACGATATAACCAGAACCGGAATTGGGGATTTGGGCACCACGCAAGAATTTCTGGACGGGCAAAATTTTCCGGAAACCTTTGGCGCTAGAGCCCTTCGGCTTTCGACATCACGAATACCATGTAGTCTTCGTCCACATATTCGGCAAGAGCGCCATCGCCCATCTTCAGCGCGCCGCGCTCGTGTCCGAAGATGGTGAACCCTAGAGAGGAATAGAGTCGCTTCGCCGCGGCTTGCTGATCGCCGACCGTGAGCATAATTTTGTCCAGGCCATCGAGCGCCGTGGCGCGCTGCAGCACTTCGGTCATCAAACGCCGCGCGATACCCTGGCCGCGATGTTCGTGGTCTACAAACACACCCCAAATTCGAGCTTTGTGCCGCTCTTTATGGCGCGTTTCACGCCCGAAGCCGACCGTGCCAACCAGCTTCCCTTCTGCAAAGGCGCCCACCACATAGTTTTCGATGCTGGCGGCTGAGAGCGGCTTGCTGAACGCTTCGATCGATGTCGCGCGGTGCTCTTCCGCGGACGAGCCGAAGGCGTGCGGGTCGCGTTCGAGAGCTTTGAGGCGCAGCAGCCAGAAAGCCTCGGCATCTTGCGCACTGAGTGTCCGAATCTCTATAGTCATTGTTTAGGCCAATTCTTGACCCGGACGTTCGTGGCCGATATGTTACGTAGTTGTTCCACCTTACTGCCGTTGGCTGTTAGCCTGTTGGCCTTCCAGGCACGCTCCGTTGCTCAAGCGCCCGCCCCTGACGCCGAGACGGAGAAGAAAATACTGGCCGACGCCACCGATTACGCCTTCAACCACGAGCGCAGTCTGCCCAACTTCCTCTGCATCCAAACCACTCGCCGCTTCCAGGACTTTGAAAATCCCGGGTCTCGAGGTAATGACCAATGGCGGCCACTCGATATTATCGTAGAGCGGCTGGCCTATTTTGAACACCACGAAGACTACAAGGTGATCGAGATCAACGGCGTCCCTTCCAGCATGGACCACAGCAAGCTGGGTGGCGCTTCGTCATCGGGCGAGTTCGGCTCCGTGATGAAGGGTATTTTCGCGCCCGAGACCGCGACGGATTTCAACTGGCAAACCTGGTTTACGCTGCGCGGCCGGAAGATGCACGTTTATGCATACCATGTCGCGGCCGCGAAATCGGACTATCACGTAGTGGTGCCGGAACAAGGCAAGGATCTGGTGGCGGCATACCACGGATTGATCTTCATCGACGACCGCAGGCATTTCATACACCGCATCACGCTGCATGCCGATGGAATCCCGCCGGCGTTTCCGATCCAAGACATCAGCCTGATGCTGGATTACGAGTACACGCGCATTGGCGACGCCGATTATCTGCTTCCGCTAGCGTTCGAGCTGCGCTCGCGCGAGGGCAACGCGCGGATCAAGAACGACGTTGATTACGACGAGTACCGCAAGTTCACGGCGGATTCGAGCCTTCGCTTCGGCGATCCGCCCGCGCCGTCCAAGAGGCCCTGACGAGGCGCGAAAACGCGGTAAAAGGCTACCATGGACAGCGTCTTTCCCGGCACTTTTCAAGCGGTGGATTGTGGTACTTTCATACGAAAGAAGTAACACCGGTTCACGTTCTCGCAAAGGGTAGTTTGTTGGAATTGCCTGGCGGCAATCTGCACGCGTGGCCTGCCTGCACTCGCTAACAAGAGCGAGCGTGCGGCCACCCTACGAAAACGCAGGAAAGCCAGCGGGCAAAGAGAACACCGGCTCCCTCTACTCACTAAAGAAAGCAACAATCTTGCTAACATTGATGTTGACATGCGACACGTGGCGGGTTACGGTTCGGGGTGATAACGACAATCCGCCACAAAGGGCTGAAACGCCTCTTTGAGGACGACGACCCGCGCGGCGTAAACCGGGAACACGTCGAGAAGTTGCAGGATATTCTGGCGACGCTTCACGCCGCGCCCGATGTTACTCATATGGACTTGCCGGGTTTTCGGTTGCACCCGCTCAAGGGCCAGATGAAGGGCTTCTGGGCCGTTACAGTCCGCGCCAACTGGCGGGTGATCTTTCGCTTTGATGGTGACGCGGAGGACGTTGATTATGTCGATTACCACTAGACAAGGAGAACAACTCATGACGATGAAAAACCCACCGCACCCCGGAGGCGTCGTTTTGCGTCAGTGCATTCAGCCGTCAGGCTTGACGATCACAGACGCTGCCGCCGCCCTTGGAGTGACGCGCAACACGCTTTCGGAACTCGTCAACGGGAAGCGGGGGATATCTCCTGAAATGGCCGTGAGAATATCCAAGGTCTTTGGAGGAACGGAACAGGGCTGGCTTGTGCAGCAGGCCCAGTACGACCTTGCCCAAGTCCGCCGGGACCGGCTGAAACTCAAGCGATTGGAGATCGCGTAACGACCTATGCGCGAGAAGCGAAAGGAGGGGCTATCTCGCGGGCTCTTGCTCGACAGGGACGTTTCAAAGGTTGCATCGCTGTTTCCTAAAAAGGTCCCGATAACGCAGTCGATCTCCGAGGCAGGTCTGCCTCCAATCCGTGGGCTTGGACAACCACGGCCGGTCGTCGCTTCGAAAGGCACAGGGTGGGACGCGCTCGGCTCGGCAGCATCGAACCCAGGTCACAATAACGCGTGAACACGCTGCCTCCGCTAGAGGCTCGACACCCACGCTACCGGTCAGGGAAGCCGATTAAACGAACGCCGTGGTCTTGATGCCCGAAATCTCAAATTGCTTCCGGCAGCGCATGTTCTTGCACATCACCTTGTCATCCAGCAGCACCATGTAGCTGGCGGCTTTCTTGAATTTCGCGCGATCGCGCTCATCGGCATGGCCCGGCAGCCTCTCTACTTTGCTCCGCAGCAGCCAGCGCAAATCGTACGTCTCCGAGCCCCGGCAATAGGGGCAGTGCAGAGTGGCAGACTTCTTGGTTTCGGATTCTTTATAAAACGCTCGTTCGTCCATGAATTGTTCCGATCTTATCCTAGTACACACCATGATCGAGGTACACACTATCATCGGGTGATGAAGATCGCGCTGGACGCGACTCCTTTAACCGTTCCGAGCGGCGGAGTGCGCCGCTACACCGAGGAGTTGACTCGCGCTCTCTGCGATACTTTTCCGGACGATCGGTTCTGGCTGCTCTCCGACCAAAAGATCGAGCTTCCGTTTTCACGCGCGAACCTGAATGCCGGGCACGGACCGCGCAACATGCTGGAACGCCGCTGGTGGTCCTGGGGATTGCAGGGGGAAATCTCACGCCTCGGGATCGACGTCTTTCACGGGACCGACTTCGCGGTCCCCTACCTGCCGCTGCGGCCGAGCGTGATGACGCTGCACGATCTATCACCATGGCTGGATCCGGGCTGGCACACCGAGTCCGATCGTATTCGCAATCGTACTCCCATGCTGCTGCGCCTGGGACTGGCAACCATGGTGATCACGCCTTCCGAGGCCATCCGCCGCGCGGCCATCGAACGTTTTCATCTGCAGCGCGATCGTGTCGTCGCGGTGCCGCACGCCGCCAGCGCATGTTTTCGCCCGACACCGGTGCCGAAGAATTGTTCGCCCTACCTGCTGTATGTCGGTACACTGGAGCCGAGAAAAAACATCGGCTTGATCTTCGATGTGTGGCGGGAGCTTCGCCGCCAGCATCCCGTCGATCTGGTCCTGGCGGGCCGTCGCCGCGCCGACTTTCCCGAAACTCCCGACGAGCCCGGTTTGCGAGTGCTGGGCCTCACGCCCGAGGAGGATTTACCGGCTTTGTACTCCGGCGCCATCGCTTGCCTTTATCCGTCTTACTATGAAGGGTTCGGTTTGCCGGTGCTCGAAGCCATGCAATGCGGGGCGTTAGTGATTGCTTCGCGCGATCCTGCGATCATCGAAGTGGCCGCCGACGGCGCGATTCTCTTGGATGTTCGGGACCGCGCCCTCTGGATGGATGCATTACGATCGGCCGTGGAGCAGGAGTCCCAAGAGATACGCGGACTCCGCGACAGGGCTCTGCTAAGAGCCGGGGAATTTTCTTGGACCAAAACTGCCAGACTCACCAAGTCCGTGTATGAGCACGCCATCCAACGATTTCGAAAGTGAGTCCGATTCCAGAAACAAGTCCGGTTCCGGAACTAAGCCCAAGGCGTTGTTCCTGGCGGCCGAGGCGCCCTATCCAACCATCGGAGGAGGTCCCATTCGCGCCACCTCCGTGCTCGAATATCTGGCGCAGCGTTTTTCCGTCCACGCCATCTTCTTCCTTGAGCCGGGGGCTTCGTATTCAGCGGCTGCGGCGCCTCCTGCGACAGACGCCCCTTCTGCCGTGTTGGATCGGGTGGACCTAATCGCTCTGCCATTTCATTCCAGGCGTCCGCTCGCGCGCCTCCTGCGCAATGCTTCGCGATTGATCCGCAATCGGCCGCCACTGGTGGATCGCTTCTCCGGCTTCGAAGCTCAAATTGAGCGCTGTGTGTCGGGCCGCCGGTACGAAGCCGCATTCATCGAGCAATTTTGGTGCGCGCCCTATCTGGATCAGGTTCGTCCCAGCGCGCAGCGCGTGTTTCTGGATGTCTACAATGTCGAATCGGTGTGGCATCGCAGCATGGCTTCTTCCGAGAGTGGACCGCTGGCCTGGAGCCACCTGCGATTCGCGCAAGCCGCGCAGGAGTTGGAACGTTACTGGCTGCCCAGGTTCGACCGTATTCTGGCCACCTCGTGCCACGATGCAAACTTGTTGCAGACTATTGCCCCAGATGCAAAGGTGACGGTCTATCCCAACGCGCTTCCCTTGATTGTTCCGCCGCCACGCGCGGACCGGCCCGAGATCATCTTCAGCGGCAATCTCGAATATGCGCCCAACATCGCCGCGGTGCGGTTCTTTCACCGCAACGTCTGGCCCGCGTTGCAGTCGCGCTGGCCGGAGCTGAAGTGGAAGATCTTGAGCAAGAATCCGGGATCCATCCGCGATCTGCCCGCTCGCGATCCGCGCATTGAGGTGACCGGGTTCGTGGAAGACGCAGTCGCTGTCATCGCGCAATCACGAGTGGCCATTGTTCCGCTTTTCGCCGGAAGCGGAACGCGCATCAAGATTCTGGAGGCCTGGGCCGCCGGCACTCCCGTGGTGTCCACGACGCTTGGCGCCGAGGGGCTGGAGTGCCGCGATCGGGAACATCTGGTACTGGCCGACGACGCCGAGAGCTTCACCGCCGCGGTGTCTGAGTTGCTCGCACTGCCGGTGAATCGAGAGCGCATCGGAGCGGCCGGCCGCCGGCTTTACGAGGAGAAGTATACTTGGCCCATTGCGTGGAAAGCGCTGGCTGGTTTGCTGGATCGGGATGGTGTGCTGGATGGTGACGCTGGTTGAATGATTCGAATCTTTGCGGTCACCGGAAACCGAAAAGGGGCGGGCGCAGTCTAACGTGTGAAATACCAGCGTACAAAACGTTCAGCCTGGGGAAATCGGAAGCAGCACGGGTTACAAACCCATGTAACATGGTCTTGGCGCCTGCTACAGTGTCTTTGCGACTGCCACAGTGTCTATGTGACTGCTACCGTCATGTAAACGTTTTGTGAATACCCGTTCAAAACGGGAAACCCTCTATACTGGAGATGGTCATGCGTTTTTCGGTAGACGCCCATGCAATCGGACAGCACTTAACGGGGAACGAAACATACATTAGAAATCTTCTGAATTGTTTCGAGGTGCTGGATCGCGAAGCGGATTTCGTAACATATATCTCGCGCCAAGAGGCCGTCGCCGACGTGCCCGAGCGATTTCAAAAGAGGCGGGTCTCGGTGAACCCATTCGTCCGGCTTGGGTACGACTTGCCGCGACGAGTGGCCCAAGATCGTCCCAACCTGCTGCACGTGCAATACACGGCGCCCCTGACCTGCTCGGCGCCGATTGTCGTCAGCGTGCATGATGTCAGCTTTCTGGAAAATCCCGAGTACTTTACGTTCTTTCGCGCGTTGCAATTGCGTTTAACCGTCCGGCGCACCGTAAGAAACGCTTCCTGCGTTCTCACCCCCAGCCAATTTTCCAAACGGAGCATTCTGGATGCTTACAAGCTGGCGGACGATAAAGTAGTTGTAGTGCCGATTGGTGTGAGCTCGGTGTTCCACCCCGTGGCTCGTGAAGCGGCCCAACGAAGCTTGCGCACGTCCTCGCTCGTGTCCGCGCTGCCGCCGGCGCCGTTTATCCTGACCGTTGGCGACCTTCAACCGCGCAAGAATCACTTGGGATTAATCCACGCGTTCGAGGAACTGCTTCGCGCACATCCACAGTTGCCGCATCACCTGTTGATTGTCGGCAAAGAGACCTGGTACGCGCCCACCGTGCGCGCGGCCGCCAAGAAGTCTCAGGTGGCGGATCGCATTCACTTCCCCGGCTTCGTGGACGACGAGGAGTTGCGACGCCTGTATGGCGCATGCGATCTGTTTGTTTACCCTTCTTTCTATGAGGGCTTCGGATTGCCGATTCTGGAGGCCATGGCCTGCGGGCGCGCTGTCGCCTGCTCCAACACCTCGGCCATGCCGGAGGTCGCCGATTCAGCAGCGTTGCTGTTCGATCCCCGAAGCCAGCGGGATCTCGTCTTTGCCATGCGCGATCTGTTGTTAAATCCGGAACTGCTCCAGCGCATGGAACGTCTGGGCGTGCAGCGCGCGGCGATGTTCAGCTGGACCCACTGTGCGGCCAAGACCTTAGACGTATACTACGCCGTGGCGAGGGAAGCTACGAAAGCCGGGGAAGTTACAAGAGATGGACACGCTTCTAAATCCCCGGCGGCGGTCCGAAAATCGCGTTCGGTTGTTCGTCGTTGATGTATATAACTCCACGATGATGTACATAACTCCTTCTCTTCTGCTCTCGGCGCTGGCGCTCTGTGCGGCGCCGGTGGCCCAATCCACGCTGCCGAACGAGACGCTGCGCTACAACGTCAACTGGCCGAGCGGCTTGAGTCTGGGCGAAGCGACGCTCAGCGCTTCCAGTTCCGAGCGGGTTGTTAACGGGCAGGAAAAACCCGGCATGCATTTTCAATTCGACCTGGACGCGGCCGTCCCCGGATTTGCGGTGAACGACAAATTTCGCTCCACGGCATCTGGAAGCTTTTGCTCGGCTCAGTTTCAGAAAACCACTTCCCATGGTTCCAAGAAAGTGGACGACACCGAAACGTTCGATCCGGATACCGGCACAGTCACTCGCGGATTGGGCTCCGGGCAGTCTGAGCTCACCGCCAACACCTGCGGCAAGGATGCCCTGGCGTTCCTGTATTTCGTACGCCAGGAATTGAGCCAGGGCCGTGTTCCGCCGCGCCAAACTGTGTTCTTCGGAGCGCCTTACGAGATTCGGCTGGATTTGGCCGGCACCGAAAGCGTGAAGATCGGCAACAAGCCGGTGGATACCGATCATCTGAAGGTATCCGTCAGCGGCCCCTCGGCCAGTATCAATTTCGATCTGTTTTTCCTGCGGGACAAGGCGCGCACGCTCGCGCTGGTTCGCGTTCCCCTGGCGATGGGCACGTTTTCGATGGAACTGGCGAAATAGCCGCCGACGGACTCGTGGCAATCAAGGTAGCCTTCTTTTCCCCGCTTCCTCCCGCGCGCAGTGGCATTGCCGATTATTCCGCCGCGCTTCTGGACGAATTGAAAAAGCTGGTGGACGTGGAGGTGTTCGCCTCCAAGCCGCTCTCCTTCAATCCCAGGAATTTCGATGTCACTCTGTACCAGGTGGGCAACAACGTCTATCACGACTTTTGCTATGAAACGGCCATGGATCATCCCGGCGTGGTGGTGGTACACGAAGCCAACCTTCATCACCTGATCGCCGATATCACCATTAAGCGAGGCGATTGGGACGGGTACATGCGCGCCGTGGAGCAGGAAGGCAGCCCCGCGGACCTGGCGTACGCCAGCCGCGTTCGAAGGCTCGAAGTTGGGCCGGATTACGAGGGCGTGCCGATGCTGCGCCAGTTGCTGAGCCGATCTCAAGCCGCCATTGTGCATAGCGGTTGCGTGGAGTCTGAATTGCGCGGCGCGGGATTTTCGGGCGCCGTGGCTCGTATCCCGCATGGCGCCTGGATTCCGGACGCCAGCCGCGGGGACTTTCGCGAGCGTCTGGGACTGGAGGAGACTACGCCCCTGGTCGGCATCTTCGGGTTCCTGAAGCCGTATAAACGCATTGCCGAGTCATTGCGGGCGTTCCGCAGGCTGGTGCGGGTTCACCCGTCGGCCAAAATGATTTTGGTGGGCGATCCGCATCCCGAGCTGCAACTGGAGTCGCTGATCCGGTCGCTCGATCTCGGCTTGCACGTCCGCGTATTGGGCTTCCGCCCGATCGAGGAGTTCGTGGGCTACCTGGCGGCCTGCGACATCGTCCTCAACCTGCGCTATCCAACCGTCGGCGAGAACTCCGGCACCTTGATGCGTGCGCTCGGCCTGGGCAAAGCGGTGGTGGTATCGGAGGTGGGATCGTTCAGCGAACTTCCCGAGACCATCTGTTTGAAAGCCCCGGTGGACGCCAGCGAAGAGGATCATCTTTTCGAGTACCTCAATTTGCTGGTCAGCCGCCCCGAAGTACGCAAGGAGTTGGGCGCCCGGGCACGCGAATGGGTGGAGACCGAGTGTACTTGGCCCCAAGTGGCGCGGCGCTACGCAGACTTTCTGGAGCGAATCGCGCGCAACGGTTCGGCGTCGGGCACGGCCTCGGTCGTAACGAACAATGAGAGCGTTCAGACCACCGTCATGCCCTCGCCCTCTGCTCCCGGGGTCCGCGTGGAGCCCGAATATATTCTCTCCTGGGCGCCCGATGAAGCCGCCAAAACCTATATCGAAACGCACCTCACGCGTTTTGAAAAGACCCTCGCAGTCACACCGCCCGGCGGGCCCGGCGATCGTATTCTCGAAATGGGCTCGTATCTGCAAATTACGCCGGCGCTCGAAACGCGTCTCGGTTATGGTGAGGTGCGAGGTTGCTATTACGGCCCGGCCGGAAAGGCGGACCCGCGCAGCGTGCAGTCCATCGACGGCGAGCAGTTCCGTTGCACGCTGGAACTCTTCAATGCCGAAAAGGACCGGTTTCCTTACGAAGATGGCTACTTTTCCACGGTACTGTGTTGTGAGCTGGTGGAGCATCTCACCGAAGATCCCATGCACATGATGGCGGAGATCAATCGGATCCTGCGGCCCGGCGGGCACCTGGTGCTGACCACACCCAACATCGGTTCGCTGCGCGCGATCGCCGCCATTCTAGAGGGCTATCATCCGGGATTCTTTCCCGCCTACATTCGGCCGCGCGCCCAGGGTGAAGAGCCGGAGGCGCGGCACAATCGCGAGTACACGGCGCGAGAGATTACGCTGCTGTTCCATTACGCCGGGTTTGAAATCACGCTGCTCGAAACCGGGCCCTTCCGTGACGAGCCCAAGCCCGAGCAGGAATGGGTGAAGCATTTGCTCGATCGCTACAAGATGCCGGAGGACCTGCGCGGCGATGGGATCTACGCGGTGGGCCGTAAGAGCGGGCCCGTACGCGACCGATATCCAGCGTGGTTGTATCAATGAACGCTGCAGTACCTGGACATTGCTGTTCGCGTCCAAGAAGGACTGCTGAAGGTATCGTTGACGGTCCGAAACACGTCCCGCGAAATATGGAAGCCCGAGAACTTTTCGCTGGGCTGGCAATTCTTCGATCCGCAATCGCACCGCTTTATCGAGGAAGGCGCCTGGACGCCCGTCGCCAGTAATATTCCGCCGGGCGCGGCCGCCAGGTTCGAAATCTCAATTCCGTTTCCACCCGAAGCCGGCGCCTACGAAATCTATGTCTCTCACATTCAGCCGTCGGTTGGCTGGGCCTACGCGCGCGGCGAGCCATTCCTTCGGATCCTAGTGGAGGCGGAGGAAGGCGAACTTCAGGTCTTGGCGCAAGAGATCACCACGGTCCGCTCGCTACGCTGGCGCCGGATCTGGGCGGCGCTCCCGAAACTGTTCGCTAGCCCCCTGCGCACCATCGCTCAGAACCATCGCCTGATCGGGTCCATGGCGCGGCGCGATATTCTGGCGCGCTATCGCGGGTCTTTTGGCGACGTCTTTTGGACCGTTCTCAATCCACTGTTGCTGATGACGACGTATTTCTTCGTCTTCGGCATCGTGCTGCGGACCAGGTTCGGAGCAGACCAGAGCCGCACCGGTTTTGCGCTCTATTTTCTTGCCGGGATGCTGCCCTGGCTCGCGTTTTCGGAACCCGTGGGGCGGGCGGCGTCTGTGATCCTGGAACACCGCAATTTCGTCAAGAAGCTCGTGTTTCCGCTCGACACCTTGCCGGTAAACCAAGTGGTTTCCGGACTGGTGACCGAACTTTTTGGCGCCGGAGTCTTCGTCGCCGGGCTGCTCATCATTCGACATTCACTTCCCGCCGCCGTGCTCTGGCTGCCCGTGCTGCTCATTCCTCAATTGCTGTTCACGCTGGGCGTTTGCTGGTTTCTCGCGGCGCTGGGAGTGTACATGCGCGACCTCGGACAGATCATGGCTTTGGTTCTGACGCTATGGTTTTTCATAACGCCCATTTGTTATCCAGAGTCGACCAATCTGTCGCCTGCGATCGCGGCCATCATGCGGCAGAATCCGCTCTACATGCTGGTGCGCGGCTATCGAGCCGTTTTCCTCGAAGGCCACGCACCGGAGTTTGCGCCGCTCCTGAAGTTGTGGGCCATCGCGCTGGCGCTGTTCTTCCTCGGGCACGTCTGGTTTTACCGCCTGCGCAAAAGCTTCGCCGACGTGATCTAACAGGCTGCTGAAAAAGGCCGTTAGGGACCGACTCCCTTACGGTCGCGGCTCTGTAAACACCTGCAAACACGCTGCTGCGATTCTGAGCCGCGCGCGTAAGCAAGCGGATTTTCGCCTTTTTCAGCATCCTGCTAATGACGGCCGCTCCTTCACAGTCGCGGTTCTGAACCGCCATGCGTTAGCATGCGGATATGCACCATTATCAGTGGGACAAGGTAGAAAGAGAAAAGCTGAATCCTTTCCTGGAGCGCCAGGTGATCCACGCGGACCACATGACGGTGGCGCGCATGTTTATCAAGAAGGGCTGCCTGGTTCCTGAGCACAGCCACCATAACGAGCAGATCTCGATCATGGAGCAGGGCTCGGCGAAGTTCGTCCTGGCGGGCGCGGAGCGGGTCATGAATGCCGGTGACGTGGTACGAATTCCTCCCAACGTGCCGCATTCCGTCGAAGCCCTCGAGGATTCGGTCGCGTTGGACCTGTTTTCGCCGCGTCGCGAGGATTGGATTCGCGGCGACGATTCCTACCTGCGAAAGTGAGCGCGCACACGCCGCTCATTTCATCGCCAGCATCGCGTCCAGGTACGCGCCGGTCACGCGGCTCTCGACTTTCGAAAAACCCGCCGCCCGCAGCAGCGCTTCGTATTCGGCAGCCGACCGTTCCCGGCCTTCGGCGTTCACCAGCATGTTCATCGATTGCATGTGCGCCGACACGTAATCAGGCGTGAGGAGCTTTTCGGCGACCAGCAGTCCGCCGCCTCCAGGCAGCGCCGCGTAGATCCTGGCCAGCAGCCGGTGAATCTTTTCATCGGACCAATCGTGCAGAATCCGTCCGACGCTATAGAGATCGGCCTGCGGCAACGGATCGGTGAAGAAGTCGCCCGCGATTGTTCCGGGATAAAGCCGCGCCACTTCGGGCAGATCGAATACCTGCGCCTGGATCTTGGGATATCGCTCGCGAACAGCCTCTACCAAATGACCACTCGCGCCGCCCAGATCGGTCATCCGATGGAAACGGCTCAAATCGAAGGCCGCGGCCACGGCCGGTGAACTGATGCGCCCGAAACCGTGCATGCCTTTCAGGAAATTCCGCTTGGTCTCTTCGGTACGGAAATAGCCCGCCCAGATTCCGCCTTCGACTCCGAAGGTTTGCTTCCAGCGCGGCGTGCCCTCACGGACCGCGTCTTCCAGATGGGCCCACATGGGATAAAGCGCTTCATTGGAATAACGAATGTAGCCGGTCAGGGAGTCTGGGCTGTCGGAGCGCAGATACTTTTCGGACTCCGGCATGTTGACGTAGACGCCATCGAGCTTTTGAAGCAGCCCGAGCGCGACGCAGGCATCCAGCAGCCGCGGCAGATCCTTGCAATCGGCGGGGCGCGCCCCATCGAAGATGCCGAGCTCGACGGCCGCGAACATGGTCTTCGATCGCCGGAACGCCTCAATCAGTTCAATGATGTTCGTGGGTGTGGTCATATCCGATGGGCTTGAGCAGCTTGCCGTCATATCTCACCGAACCCGGCTTGCCTTCGGTGATGCTGCCGATCCGAATGCCCGGGGCCTTCACGCGCGGCGGCGCCGTGTAAAGTAATTCGTAATCTTCGCCGTCGTAGAGCGCCTGCTCGATGGTGGCGTTCTTGAGCAACGGCACGCTGTCTAATTCTGCGGAGACACCAGAAGCCTTGCACATCCGATGCAGATCCAGTGCCAGGCCATCGCTGATGTCCATGCAAGCCGTCGCCACTCCAACCAGCTTGCGGCCGAATTCGAGGCGAGGCACGATCACGCGTTTATTGCGCCAACCTCCCAGCGGCCCCGAAACATAAAGTACGTCATGTGGTTTAGCCCCCGAGCGCAACAATGCTTTGCCTTTGGCCACCGTGCCATAAAGTACTACATCACATACCAGTTGATTCGCATGTGAAAGGTCGCCGCCCGCAAGGGATGCCTTCGCTTTTCGCAGCAACTGATAGACACCACGATAGAATCCGTCGATCCATTGCTGGTCTGTCCAAGGCGCAAGCGCAATCGAAACCAGGCAATACAGCGGCGTTCCACCCATCGCTGCGATGTCGCTCAGGCTCCGTGCCACCGCTCGCGCGCCGATCTGGGGAGCGCTCCACTCGCGCGTGAAATGTACGCCCTCGATACTGAGGTCCGCCTTGAGTAGCAGGTCCCGGCCTGTGGGCGAAGGGATCACCGCGCAATCGTCGCCTATCAGCGGAGAACGGCGGCGCAGCTTGCCGATGATGCTGTCTTCTGTCACTTTGCGTTTGTCAAGACGCTGCGGCCACCAACCCGGACGGCAGTTCTTCGCCGAACACTTTGCCGAGATCCTCTTCCGCTTCGCCTTCGAGCGCGGGCCAAAGAGCTTCCGGAATCCGTTTGCGAATCATCTCGATGGTGGCCGGGCTCAGATCGCGCGTGGAATCGCCCGTGCGCCGCGCGATCGCCACCACCGCGTCTTCAGCCTTCGGGACTTTCAGCAGAGCTTCCACCCAGCGCGTCGCCGCCTGCACCGGTAACACTTGATTGATCGGACCGTAGAACAGCTTGCGCGCTCCCAGCCGCGAGAGGCACCACAGGCCGGTATCCACCATGTCGCCCTTCTTCACTTGCGAGATCAGCGCATCGCCGAGCTGGGTCTTGGTTTGCAATGGCAGCAGCTCCAGGCTGGCGCCCGTGCGCCACATTTCACGCAGCAGGCTGTTGTTGATCCGCGCGCGTTTTCCTCCGCGAGGCAACAGCATCGGCGAAAGACGCTGGAAGATGTCCACCTGCTGATTCTTATTGAGCCCTCCCGCCACGCGTCCCCAAAATATCCACCAATCGATCTCGTTCTGCACTTGACTCGCGAACTGAATGCCGCCGGCGTAAATGCGCCGTGCCTGCTCGATACGGAAATCGTCGCCGGGAAATCCGAAGCCGGGGCGCAGCATGAAGCCGGTTAAATTGAGCCAGCGCATCTCTAGAGCAGGGGATTTGCGCCGGGTTTCCGCCAGTTCCAGTAAACGATCGCTGAATCGACGAATCGCACTGAGCGGCCATGAGTTACGGCCAAGCGCCAGGGTCTGTTCCAGCCTGCCCGGCAGCTCTTCGGGCGTCAGAGTGCGCGCGCCAAATGTGGCTTCCAGTAAAGCTTCAGCTTGCGCCACGGCTTCGTCGCTCACCACCGCCGCCGGCTTGCCGCTGGTGCGAGTGCCCGCCGTCTTGCGCAATTCGAATTGCAATCGCCAATGGTGCTCGCTGATCTTCGAATCCGCCCACACTTCCAGCGTCCCCACCTCGGTTAAATGCGCGCGTAGTTTCACCGGCACCAGCCGCTCGCCCGCTTTGCCGAAGCGAATCACCGCGTTCAGCGGCGCGTGCAAATGCAGATCCGCAGCCTCCGCGCTTTCGAGAAGCCGCCCCACTGGATCGTCCACTCGCGTCAGGGAACTGTACAACCGGAACGACACCGGCTTGTTCGCCACCAGGTGCAGGTCTTGACTATCGAGTTCCAGCGTTTGGCCTTCCTCGGCTCCGCGCGGCACCAGGCAGACTGCTTCGTTATCTCCCACGCCTACGTAGTAGGAGCGCGGAAGTCCGCCACGCACCAGAAGCCCCGCGCCCGTGGCTTTGACGTACGAGTAGTAAGCCGCGCCCACCGCTACCGCGAGATCCAGATCGCGATTCTCGAGAATCGCCGGCCGGCGTCCATACCACCGCTCCATCACGTCGGCCACGCGCTGCTGGCAGATATCGGGGATAAAGAATCCACCGTTGAAGAGAACCGCGTCGGGCTTGGCGTCTTCGTTCGCGCTCAGGAACGCCGCCAGGTGGCGCGTGACAGCGGGATCGGAAACATAGGGAAGCCCCAGCTCGCGAAACAGGCTGCGCTTCTCTTCGGCCGGCTTGTCGTTGATGCCGCAAAATGGGAGGAAACCTTCGAGCGTCAGCTCCAGAGCCTCTTCGCGCGTAATTTCAGTCTTGAGCGTGCCGCCCACCAGAGACGATCCCCCGCCCAAAACGGTAATCTCCACGCTCTTCAGATTTGCATCCGCCAGCATGCGCTCCTTGGCCGCGGCGCACTGCCGCCGAAGACCGGTACGTTGGCGTATAGACAGTTGTGTGCCGAGCTTCGACTCCACCAGCCACGCCAGCGTCAGATCCAGATTGTCGCCGCCCAGCAATAAGTGCTTGCCGACGGCAGTGCGCGTAAATTCGATGCGGTCGCCATCGCGATGTACTTTGATCAGCGTGAAATCGCTGGTGCCGCCGCCGACATCGCACACCAGCACCAGTTGCCCGTCGAAAAGGCTCTTCTGCGAGTGCGCCAGATGATTGGCGATCCACGAATAAAACGCCGCCGCCGGCTCTTCCACCAGCGTGAGTTTCTCTATCCCAGCCGCATGGGCCGCCTGCACGGTCAGCTCACGTGCCTCTTCGTCGAACGAAGCCGGGACGGTCAGCACCACGTCCTGCGATGCCAGCGGCGCGTTGGGATGCGTCTGGTTCCAGGCATCGCGAATATTCGACAGGATCGCGGTGGAAACATCCACCGGCGAAAGCACACGCCCGCCCTCCTGCGCGTCCCACGGAAGGATCTTGGCCGTGCGATCCACTTCCGGATTCGAAAGCCACGATTTCGCCGAATGTACCGATTTCGTCGGCACCAGCGCGCCCTGCTCGCGAGCGTAAGCGCCGACATAGGTTTGATCGCCCAGGAACAAAAACGACGGTAGCGTCCTGCGCGCTTCCATCTGGCCCGGAGCGACATACTGCGGGATGGCCAGCACCTGGATCTCCGGATAGTCCGGCAGCTCTCCGTGAATCTCTGGAATATAGGCGAGGGCGGAATTGGTGGTGCCGAGGTCGATGCCGATGTTCATTTTTAGCGAGCGGGCGGCCGGCTATTCAATTTCCACTTCGGCCGGGGCGATCACGGACGCATTCGAGCCGGGAGCCAGTGGCGGCAGGTCGATTTTCTCGGCCTTCCAGCCCTTGTGCCGCAGCAGGCCGCTGGATGCTTTCCCGTTCGCCGGCACGTTACCCAACAGTTTCACCGTCGCAGGGTTGTTGGTATCCAGCTTGGTGGGGCTTCCTTCCACGCCGTCGATTACGGGAACC
The DNA here is from genome assembly GCA_963747945.1 of Bryobacterales bacterium. Classification (GTDB taxonomy): domain Bacteria; phylum Acidobacteriota; class Terriglobia; order Bryobacterales; family Bryobacteraceae; genus Palsa-89. The sequence goes on along the minus strand of CAVVHB010000012.1, from coordinate 215,240 downwards.
AGGCGCAGGTAACGATTGAGCGAATCACGGCACTGCTGGTGCAAATCGCGGACGGCCGCACCCACCTGATCGTCCGAGTAAGTGGAAATATCTTCCATCAGGAAATCGATCAGTCGCGAGTCACGCTGTAATATTCCCAGCATCTGCAATGCTCCGTCCGACGCTTGCACCTCCCGAACGGCAGGCGCAGGCTTGGCAGCCGGTTGAGCCTTCTTTTGTGGAGAAAAACCAAGCTCTTGCGCGATGTCGGCCGGCATTTTGCCGGTGAATAGGATGGCGAAGAAACTACGGAAAGCGAGTACGATCCTGCTCAAAATTATCCTCTACGCCTAGGATACACGCTCCCATCTTTTGCCGGACCAGGCTTCGGATGCCGGGCTGGCTTGGAATGGTTGTCCGGTTGCACGAAACTAGAGGTATGCCGGTGCGATTTCTGGATCGGCGGGACGCAGGCAGACAGCTCGCCGAAGAACTTTCGAATTATGCCGACCATCCCGGCGTGGTGGTGCTGGGGTTGCCAAGGGGAGGCGTACCGGTAGCTTATGAGGTAGCTCGCGCTCTGCGCGCGCCGCTGGACGTGCTTGTGGTCCGCAAGCTTGGCGCGCCCGGACATCGCGAATTGGCGATGGGCGCCATCGCCAGCGGAGGCCTGCGCGTACTCAATCTGGATGTGATCGAAGCTTTGGGCATCTCGCCCTCTGCCGTGGAATCGGTCGCCGCTGCCGAATTACTGGAGTTGGAGCGCCAACGACTGGCTTACCGGGGTGACGCGCCCCTGGCGGAGCTGTCTGGCCGCACGATTATCGTGGTGGACGACGGGTTGGCTACCGGATCCACGATGCGAGCTGCAGTGGGAGCCCTGCGGCAAAGTAAAGCCGCAAGTATCGTCGTCGCTGCGCCCGTAGCCGCGGCCGAAACCGTACGCACTCTCCGGAGAGTCGCCGACGATGTCGTCTGCCTGAGTGTGCCTCCCGATTTTCGTGCAGTGAGCAATTGGTACCAGGATTTTTCCCAAACCACCGACGAAGAAGTGCGCAACTTGCTGGAAGCCAGGCGATGGAACATCTGCCCGTGTTGGTGAAGGTTGGGTCCGTGGAATTGGAGGGTTATTTGAGTTTGCCCACCGCGGCCACGGGTGCAGTGGTGTTCGCCCACGGCAGCGGCAGCTCGCGGCACAGCCCCCGCAACCGCTACGTCGCGGATATTCTCAACAAAGGCGGCCTCGCCACGCTGCTGATCGATTTGCTCAATACCGACGAGCAGGAAGTGGACCTGCAAACTTCACAGCTTCGTTTCGACATCCCGTTCTTGGCGAATCGCCTGGTGGCTATCACGCAGTGGGTGCGCAATCAGCCCCAGTTGGCAGGTCTGAAGGTGGGATATTTTGGAGCGAGCACCGGCGCTGGCGCGGCGTTGGTGGCAGCCGCGGAGGTCCCGCAGCTCATTCGAGCGGTCGTGTCGCGCGGTGGCCGGCCCGATCTTGCTGGAGACGACGCGCTGGCGCGCGTGCAAGCGCCCACACTCGCTATCGTTGGCGGCAACGATCCCGTGGTCCTGGAGTTGAACCGCAAGGCTTTGGCGCGAATTACTTGCGTCAAGGCATTGCACGTCATCCCCGGCGCCAGTCATCTATTCGAGGAGCCAGGCGCTCTGGAAGAGGTCGCGAAACTGGCCCGCGCCTGGTTTACCGAAGAGTCTACTGTCCGCTAAGAGATAAACGTACCATTTTGACGTGGCGCACGCGCCCACGCGTGCAGCGTTCACACTCGTGTGAACGTCAGTTACTTGTCGAGACGAGTCTCGACAAGGCACGCAGGAGTGCGTGTGCCCGCCGCTGCTCGCTTTTTAACGTTGAACGCGCATCCTCAGCCTGGTTGCGGACCGCGCAAAATTGCAGCTTCCTTGATCTTGGCCAGCTCGCGTCGCGCGATCGCGGCCCAGGCGCTGCCGCGGTCCAGCGTCAGGTATTGCTTCCAGTGGCGCACGGCTTTCAACGGCTGTCCCATGGATTGATACAGCAGCGCGATGTTGTAATGTGCATCTGCGTAGCGGGGATGAATCCGGATCGCGGCCAGATAGTGATTCAGCGCGCCCGAACGGTCCCCGCGCTCGTCGTAGAGATTGCCTAGATTGAAATGCGCCAACGCGTATTCCGGGTCCACTTCCACGGCCTTGCGATAATACTGCTCCGCCTGGCGCCAATCCCGGGCATTGAAGTAAACCGTTCCTAAATTTACCAGGGCGCCTGCCGACGTGGAATCAATCTCGGCGGCCTTTTGATACGCCGCGATCACTTCCTCCACCGGGGCGCCAGTCTGCTCCAGATCCAGGCCCTGTTCGAACCAACGCTCCGCTTCGCGCCGCGACTTCATCTTCCGCGCGGATTCCGATTCCTCGGCTTGGCCAGGAAAAGACAGCAGCTTGTTGATTTCGGCGTGGTCGAAATTGAGTATCAGCTGGCCGGAGATGGCCTCCATCTTTTTGTTGCCGGCGAACTGGACCTCAATCTTCTTGCCTTGCGAGTAGATCTTTACTTCGGTGAGGGGATTCTCGAATTCGCGGAAATACTTCCGTACCGCGTGGACGGCTCGCCGGATCTGCACCGCGGAAACGTTGCTCTTGCGGAGACCCACTAGGGTTCGCAGCGCCAGAATGTCGGAGAAGCTGAACGAATCACTGGACGACAGCAGTTTCTGCTTCTCCCAGCTCTCGAGTTGACGCTTGGAAACGCCCAACTGCCGGCGAACGTCTTCGCGAGAGTAGGCCTGCTGAGTTGCTGAAGCGGGCACGGTGAAAGTTTAACAGAGGACGGGCCTGTTGTGATCTAAATCGGACCTTAGTCGGCGTCAAAAAGCTCGGCGACGGGCACCCGGATTTCCGGATCGCTGGTAGCGAGTACGCCGGATTCGGCTTCCACCATGCCGGCCTTGGTTGCAACGTAGCCTTTGCGCAGGCGGGGATTGATGATCCAGATGTAGGGAACGCCAAAGTGCAAATAGTCGTCGATCTTCTCCTGCATGTACACCATAGTGTCGTCTTTGGAGAGGATCTCAATGCAGAGATGCGGCGGAGCAGTGAAGATCTCGCCCTGCGTTTGAGAGGTCTTCACTACAGTTACATCAGGAACTCGAAAACGGGTCGGACCGACCTGGACGCGCTGCTCGGGCACCACTTCGATCCCAAGATCTTTCGACCGAAGATCAAAGAAAACGATCAATCTTCGTTGAATTCTTCCGTGCGTTAGCTCGCCCAAGTTCCGCTCCACAATCCTGCCGTCGAGATACTCGCGGTCAGGAGAGTAGCTGGTACTCAGGTATTCTTCAACCGAAACAAGAGTCGCTGCTCCCATACCTGTTTCCAGGATAGCTCCTACGCCCGCCCGAACGTCGATCGCACCAGCTCCAGGCCCTCCTCCTTGCTCCGTATGCGCGACTCCAGTTGCGCGTCTTCGGCCACTTCCAACATGCGCGAGAAATCCGGGCCGGGCTTATACCCAGCCGCGATCAAATCGTCACCTGTAACTAATCTCGGCGGGCGCAACGCCTCCGGCGCCGATTGTTCGAACTTGGTCTTGGCGAACTCATAATTGTCCAGGTGCCCATGACTCGACGAACAATCCAGCCGATGCAGTTCCAGGTGCTCTTCGAACGCGGGCAGCCGCAGCATGCGCTTCAACGTGCTCTCACGCATTTGATGCACGTGCGAAAATCGCATGTGATTCGCGATCAAGGCAATCGCCTGATCTACCTCCGCGTTCGAAAATCGCAGCCGGTTCCCGATTTCGCGTGCAATTCGTTCCCCCAGCTCCACATGGCCATCGAATCGGATGCGATCGGCCACGCGATACGTACCTGGCTTGCCGACATCGTGCAGCAAAACTCCCCAGGCCAGCGCGGGTGATGGTGACTGCAGGCCTTCCAGCATGATCAGAGTGTGCGTCCACACGTCGCCCTCGGGATGAAATTCTGGCGGCTGCGCCACGCCCTTCATTGCCGACACCTCAGGCAGAATATCGCCCAGCAGGCCGGTCTTGTCCAACAATTCGAACCCGCGGCGCGCGCCGCCTTCAGTCAGGATCCGAACCAGCTCGTCACGAATCCGCTCGGGTGAAACGCGTAGGATCTGAGCGTGTAGCTTTTGGATGGCAGCCAGAGTCGCGGGTTCGATTTCGAACCCAAAGCGCGCCGCGAAACGCACGGCCCGCAGCATTCGCAAATGGTCTTCCTCAAAGCGCTGTTCCGGATCGCCGATGGCCCGGATGACGCCGTCGCGCAGGTCGGCTAAGCCGCCAACGAAGTCGACGACTTGCGGATACAAGGAAGCGCAAAGCGGTTCCTCGGTGGACGACGAGTTCCAGACGGCGGGATCGAGCAACAGAGCATTGATGGTGAAGTCGCGGCGTAAGACATCCTGCTTGGGATCTGTTTCAAACACAACCCGCCCGGGATGCCGGCCGTCGGCGTACGAATGATCGCTCCGGAAGGTCGCAATTTCTATCCCATCCACAAGCACCACGCCGAATTGTGCGCCCACCAACTGCGCCCTTGGAAACAGCCGGAGCAGCTCTTCCGGACGCGCATCGGTTGAGATATCATAGTCCGACGGTTTGCGCCCCAAGAGCAGATCGCGCACCGAGCCCCCGACCAGCCAGGCCTGGAAGCCGTGTGAGCGTAAGTCCGCCGCGATCTGGATCGCTCCCGTTCGGCTCATAAGGTCGGGTCCATACGATCATCGTAAGATAGAACATTCGGCTCAAGTAGAATAGTCTTTGGAACACGTCCAAGAATGTCAACAGAAGTAGGCAAGCCGTCCTCAACCACTGCCAAGGTTGTGGTGGCCACCACCGTCGCACTCTCCTTCATTAGTTTCTGGCGCGGTGCCGCCATTGTCCTCTCCGATCTGGCCTCATCGGCTTTCTACGTGGGCGGCATCGCCGAGACGGCCATCGGTCCGGCGGCTCCCTGGTTCGTGCTCGGCGTCATGCTTTTCAGCTTCGCTGTACGATCCGTCTACATGGAAAGCTGCAGCATGTTCGTGCGCGGCGGCGTGTACATTGTCGTGAAGGACAGCATGGGGCCCTTCATGGCGCGGCTCTCGGTTTCGTCGCTGGTCTTTGACTATATCCTCACCGGACCCATCAGTGTGGTCAGCGCGGGACAGTATCTGGGCCACCTTCTCGATGAGATCGCGAAGCTGGTCGGCCAGTCGTTCCCGTTCAACGTCAATTATTTCTCCGCCTTCTTCGCCGTTCTGGTGACCGGGTATTTCTGGTGGCAGAACATCAAAGGCATGCACGAGTCCAGCGGCAAGGCGCTGCGCATTATGCAGATCACTACCGTGATGGTGGTGGCGCTGATCATCTGGTGCCCTCTGACCATCCTGCTGCGCGGCCATGTCTACTGGCCTCCCGCCCCGCTGCCCCACAATTTGCAATTCAGTAAAGAATCGCTGGGTTGGTTCCGGGGAACGATCTTTCCTTCCATTCCCATCATCGCCCTGATCATCGCCTTCGGACATTCGCTGCTGTCGATGAGCGGCTTCGAAACGCTGGCGCAGGTGTATCGCGAGATCGCCTATCCGAAGATGAAGAACCTCAAGATCACCGGCAATATCGTGTGCTGGTACGCCGTGATTTGCACCGGCATCATCACCTTATTCGCTTGCATGATCATCAGCCCCGCCGACATTCGCAACCTCTATGTGGACAATCTGCTGGGCGGCCTGGCGATGCGCCTGGCGGGCCCTGAGCTGTTGAGGCTGGCCTTCCACATTTTCGTGGTGATCGTGGGTGTTCTCATTCTTTCCGGCGCGGTCAACACCTCCATCATCGGCGCCAACGGCGTGCTCAACCGCGTGGCTGAGGACGGTGTGCTGCTGGATTGGTTCCGCAAGCCGCATAAACGTTTTGGAACGACGTTCCGCATCATCAATCTGGTTACGCTGTTGCAGATTGTCACCATCGCCCTGAGCCGCGGCGATGTCTATCTGCTGGGAGAAGCGTATGCGTTCGGCGTGGTGTGGAGCTTCTTCCTGAAATCCCTCGGTGTTCTTGCCCTGCGCTACCAACGGCACGACCAGGAGTATAAGTTCCCCTTCAACTTTCGCCTGGCCGGCGTGGAGATCCCCGTCGGCCTGGGTGTGACCACCATGATTCTTGGCTTCGTCGCCATTGCCAACTTGTTCTCAAAGGAAATCGCGACCATTTACGGCGTGTCCTTCACCTTGGTTGTCTTCGTGATGTTTACCATCTCCGAGCACATTAACGCCAAGAAACGCAAGCTCACCGAAGATCACAAGACCTTGGAAGAGTTCAACCTGGACCATCAGCCCCAGGTGAACGCGGCCACCTTGCACGCGCGGCCCGGCTGCGTGCTGGTGGCGGTGCGCGACTATCACAACATGGAACACCTGCGGAAGGTGCTGCAAAAGGTCAACCTGCGCCGCAACGACATCGTTGTTATGACCGTCCGCACCATCTCCACCGGGGCGGGCGAATACGATCTTTCCGACGATCAGATGTTCAGCGACTACGAGAAGGAACTGTTCAGTCATGTCGTCGAGATGGCCGAGAAGGAGGGTAAGCCGGTGGAGTTGCTGGAGGTCCCGGCTGTGAATCCGTTCGACGCTTTGGTTCAGACTGCCACTCGGCTGAAGGCCTCTCGATTAGTCACCGGCGTCTCGGAGCGAATGACGTCGGAAGAGCTTGCGCGCCGCATCGGTCTGGCGTGGGAAAGCCAGCCGGAACCGCGCCATGCCTTTTCCCTCGAGGTGATCAGTAAAGACCGGCCCTCCATGTATGTGAACCTGGGTCCCCACCCTCCGCGCTTATGGCCCGAAGACGTCGACCGTCTGCACGAGCTGTGGCTGCGGCTGAGCGACAGCGAAGGGGCTGGATCGCGGCTGCACCACCGTGACATCGTCGGTCTGGCGCTGCGCCGGCTGGAAAAAGATCTGGCCGACGGCAAACGGGAGCAGGTGATCACCGATCTGGACGACGAACTCCGCAAGGACTGACGCGTGCCGTCGGCACACCACTCCCTCTGGTGGTGGCTCGGAAACGGGGCTGAGCCGCGACCAAAGGGAGCGGATGCGGAGGCTTGCTCGTCCTGTGTTTGACTTGCGCCTCTCTCTGCGACGCCTGGAACGCGCCACGGCGGCTATTTACAACCGGCTGGACGTCGCGGTTTATTGGATGGAGCGGGGTGCTGGCGGCATTGAACGAGGCGCATCCCGAGTTGGTTCGGATGCAGGCGGGCATCAACGACGCGCTCTCGTCAGAAAGAACGATTCTGGCGGTACGGTGCGATTCACCCGGCGGCACTCCGGTAAATGCCCATATCAATCTGGCGCAAGGGCGCTTTCTGCGGATGCTGGTGGTCCGTACCAGCCCAGGCGATGCGCCGCCGTCCGCTGACGATCGGATGCCTTCCGTTGTTTATCAAGTGACTTCGGGAATGTCCGGCCCCGCGTTTTTCATTTTCCAATCCCTGACGGCGCTCGCCGATATGTCCGCCGCGCATGTGACGCCGCATGTCACGAATGGAGCGGTTGTGGAGGACTACGTCTACGCTATCGAGCCCGACATGTCCCATGTCTCGCGCGCATTCGCCCAGCAGAATCAGGAGCTCTGGACGAAACCGTAGGCCCTCCTCGAATTCCGCTCTCACTTCTGTATTCCTCGTATTCCGTCTTCCCCTGTATTCTGTATTCTTCTTCTTTGTATTCCGTCTTCTTCCCCTTGATGTATACTCGGATTTTCGCCATGCGCGCACTCACACTTGCAGCTTTTGTTCTCGCGGCCGGCTCCCTTTGGGCTGCGCAAATCCCCCGGCAGTCGCCTGACTTCGCGGTCCAACTCGCGAACGGCAAGCAGATCAAGGTAAGCGACTACCGCGGTAAGGTTTTGTGCCTCACTTTCATCCTTACCACTTGCCCGCATTGCCAAAAGGCAACCCAACTTTGGGACACCATTTACCCCCAGCTCGCTCCCAAAGGGTTTGCGGTGGTGGAAGCGGCGCTTAATGAAAACCCCGACGTCGCCGCGTTCGTGGCTCAATTCAAGGTGCCGTTTCCTGTCGGGACAGCCGGAGTTCTCCCGGCGCTCGATTATATTCAGTGGCCCAGGGACAAACGCCCGCTGGTTCCCTTTCTCGTGTTCATCGATCGCCAAGGCGTGATCCGCGCGCAATACACCGGCGTGGATGAAGCCTTCTTCGACAATCAGCAGGAGCAGCACATGCGCGATGAAGCCGAGAAGCTGTTGAACGAGGGCGGCGGCAAGGCCAAACCCGCTCACAAAACCTCCGGCAGTTAGACACGCATCTGTTGGATGCAAATCGTTGGATGCAAATGTCCGATGCAAATCGTGGCCCATCGCGGCGCTTCCGCGGAGGCGCCTGAGAACTCCCTGGCGGCGTTTGAGCGAGCCATCGAACTGGGCGCCGACATGATCGAATTCGACGTCCGTCGCGCCCTGGACGGCGCGCTCCTCATTTCGCATGATCCCATCCGCGAGCGGGGGCCGACGCTGTCCACTCTGGAAGAAACTCTGCGTCTCACCCAAGGCCGCATTCAGCTCGATGTCGAACTCAAAGAGCCGGACTGTGAGCGTGATGCCGTCGAGCTTCTGCTCCGGTATTTTCCTCTGCGCGACTTTTGCATCACTTCGTTTCTCGCACCCGTGCTTCGCGCCACGCGCGCCATCCATCCAGGCATTCGAACCGGCTTGATCTTTGCGATGTCGGGCAAGAGCGTACGCGCCGCGTGCCAGAGCCCGGACGTTGACTTCCTGGTCCCCCACTACCGGCTCCGCGGCCCAGCCGAGCAAATTGGAAAGCCTCTATTCGTATGGACCGTGGACAGCCCGGCGCGCACGCGCGATCTCTTCCGTCGTCCTCTGGTAGAAGCCATCGTCACCAATAATCCCCGCCAGGCCCTGGCGCTTCGCCGGGAGCTTTTGGCGGATTGATCGCCCCTCGCCTGCCTGCTATGCTTCTCGACAGCATGGGCCCTACCGAAACCGCGCCTCTCATTTTGGATGGAAAGTGGGTGCGCGATCGGATTCTGGCGGAGCTGAAACCGCGCGTCGAAAAGCTCACCGCTTCGCACCGGCCGCCAGGCCTGGCCGTGATCCTGGCCGGCGACGATCCCGGCTCCCAGATCTACGTACGCCTGAAAATCAAGACCTGCGGCGAACTGGGGATCTATAGCGAAAAGATCGACCTGCCGGAGAGTACAACCACCGGCGAGCTGCTCGGAATCATCGAAGGCTTAAACCAGCGGTCGGAAATCGACGGCATTCTGGTCCAAACCCCGCTACCGCCTCAGGTGGACAAGAACCGGGTTTTGCGAGCGGTGAGGCCGGACAAGGATGTCGATGGGTTTCATCCGTTGAACGTCGGAGCGCTGGTGGAGAACCTTCCGGGGCCGCGCGCCTGTACGCCGGTTGGCATCTTGGAAATGCTGCGGCGCTACGATATCCCGGTCTCCGGACGCCACGCCGTGGTGGTGGGGCGCAGCGACATCGTTGGAAAGCCCATGGCGCTGCTGTTGCTCCACGCCAATGCCACTGTCACCATCTGCCACTCCAAAACATCCAATCTGGCGGAGGAATGCCGCCGCGCAGACATCCTGGTGGCGGCCATTGGCAAGGCCAATTTGATTACCCGCGATTTCATCAAGCCGGGCGTAACCATTATCGATGTCGGTATGAATCGCAAGCCGGACGGCAAACTGGTGGGCGACGTCTCCGACGATGCGAAGGAGTTGGCCGCCGCGTACACTCCGGTGCCGGGCGGCGTCGGCCCTTTGACCATCGCCATGTTGATGGCCAACACCGTGGAGATCGCCGAACAGCATCTATGCTCCGTGTAGGCCTGACGGGAGGTTTGGCTTCGGGCAAAACTTTCGTTGGCCGCGCGCTGGTCGAACTCGGCTGCTACCTCATTGAAGCCGACAAGTTGGGTCACGAAGTGATGCTGCAGGGCGGGGAAGCCTACCATTCCATCGTGCGGGAATTCGGGCCCGATGTCCTGGACGACGCGGGCCGTATCAGCCGCCGCAAGCTGAGCGGCATCGTGTGGAACAACCCGGAACGCCTCGACAGGCTCAGTAGTTTGGTCCATCCGCCCGTTCAGGAGCGCGAGGAAAGGAAGATGGCGGAAATCGCACAGGCCGACCCGCGCGCCATCGTAGTTGTGGAAGCGGCCATTCTAGTCGAAACTGGTAGGTATAAGAGCTTTGACCGATTGATTGTGGTCACTTGCGCCGCGGAGCAACAAATGGAACGCGCATTGGAGCGGGGTTCGTATAACAAGGAGGAGATTCTGGCGCGCCTGAGCCGGCAGTTGCCTCTGGAAGAAAAGCTGCGCGTGGCCGATTATGTAATCGATACATCCGGATCCAAGGAAGCCACGCTCCAGCAAGTGCGAACGGTCTACGGTAAGTTGCGGAGTTTAACAGTATGAAATTGCGCATTTTTGTGATTACGGCCCTGCTCGTGAGTGGCTTTCTTCTGCTCACCAGTAAAACCGATTGGGGACAGCGCCAGATTCTGCAGCCAGTCTCCACTGCGGTGCCGCTTTGGTCCGGCCCTTCGGCTACCCACGCCACCGGTCTCAGCTCCGATGAGATGAACAACATCGACATCTATAAGTCGTCTCATCTGGCCACCGTGAACATCACCAGCACCGTCTATCGGCGCACCATCTTCATGGAGATTTACCCATCGAAGGACCAGGGTTCGGGTTTCTTGATCAGCGCGGATGGCAAAATCCTCACCAACAACCATGTGGTTGCCAATGAACGACAGCTGGAAGTGACGCTGACGGACCAATCGCGCTACAAGGCGCAATTGTTGAGCCGAGACGAAGCGAACGATCTGGCGCTGCTGCAGATTACCCCGCGTACCAAACTGCCGTCGCTCCACTTGGGCGATTCCGACGGCCTGCAGGTGGGCCAGAAAGTACTGGCCATCGGCAATCCCTTCGGGCTGGAGGGCACCTTGACCACCGGCATCGTGAGTTCGCTCGGGCGCAGCATTCGTGGTGAAAACGATAGGACGCTGGAAGGCCTCATCCAGACCGACGCGGCCATCAATCCTGGCAACAGCGGCGGTCCGCTGCTCGATTCGGCGGGCAACGTGGTGGGCATCAACACCGCGATCCTGGGGCCGAACGGCGGCAACGTGGGCATCGGGTTCGCCATGCCTATCAATCGGGCCAAATTGATGCTGGACGATTTTCAGGCCGGCAGGAAGCGTCCCAAGCTGGGTGTATCGGTTGTGCCCGTCTCCGGCGATTACGCCGACGCGCTGCGTCTGCCCACGCAAGGTGGACTGCTGATCCAGGAAGTGGATCCTGGCTCCGCGGCCGCCCGTGCCGGATTGCGGGGAGGCCGGCAAGAGGTGCAGATCGGCAACGCCGAAGTGTTGGTGGGCGGCGATCTCATCATGTCGATCGACGGCAAGCCTGTGGATCGCGACGATGCCATTAGCCGGGCGCTCGCGGCCAAACGCACTGGCGACACACTGGAGATAACCGTGTTCCGCAATGGCCGGACCGTCAATGTGCACGTCCGCCTGGGTGACGACGGCCCTATCTAGGGCATATCGTCGTGGCGCGTTGGTGGCGCACGCACTCGTCTGTGGCGCACGCACTTCTGAAAACACTTGATCTTGTAGGGACGGCAGATCAGTCGGGTGGACCCCCTGGTCCGCGGCCGACGCCCACGTCGGCCTGTTCCTGAAATAGCGGTGCGCCGAGGAGGGGTCCAGGGAGACCCGCGGAGACCAGGGGTCCGCCCAACGCAATGCGAGAAGCTTTCATCCCTGTGGATGGATCAACGATCCATCAAAACACTCGGGTGACGCCCATCTTTCGGATTGCGGCCTAATCTGTCCCGTTTCTAATTTTTTGCATGCAGGATTAGCCCGGTGCTAACATGGTGCCATATCAGATTGGCCAGGAGGATCTTGGGTGCAAAGTACCGAAAGTAAATCCAAAACGAACGCTTCGGAAGTCTCCCAAACCGGTCGTACGCTGCTGAACCTTCGCGGCATGTTGTTGCGTGGTGATTTTCAGCCTGGGGAACGAATTTCCGAGCTTCCCTTGGTGGCGCGTCTGGGTGTATCGCGAACGCCCATCCGCCTGGCGCTCGATCGGCTGGCGCACGAGGGGTTGCTCGAAGCCTCGCCCACCGGCGGTTTTGTGGTGCGGGCGTTCACTATCGAAGATGTTTGGGATGCCATCGAAACGCGTGGCGTGCTGGAAGGCGCCGCTGCCCGCCTGGCCGCCGAACGGCTGGAGCGCGATAGCGAGCTGAACGCCTTGCGCGAACTTCGCGACGAAATGGACGCGATGGTCCTGCTGGATGGCAACCCTGGCAGGTTCGCGGAGCCCGATATCGACTCATTCGCGCGCTACTTGGACTTGAACGAAGCATTCCATTCCGAGATCGTGGCGCTCTCCAAGAGTCCCATGCTGCGGCGAGCCTTGGGGCAGGTGACCTCGGTCCCATTTGCATCGCCCAGCGCGCTGGTCTACGTGCGCGCTAAACTCCCTCGCGCACCTGAAATGTTTGCAGTTTCACACGAGCACCACCGCTCTATTGTCGAAGCCATCGAGCACCGGCAGGGCACCCGCGCCGAGGCCCTGGCCCGCGAACATTCCCGCATGACCAGGCGCAACGTTGAATTCGCCCTCTCCGATACTTCGATCCTGAGCAGCGTGCCCGGCGCATCACTGATCAAGATGCCAGCCGCAGTATAATCGATACGGTCACTCCCTTACGGTCGTGGTTCAGAACCGCGCGCGTAAGCAAACGGAGTCGCTCTATCACTATGAACAACCTCGTAAACCTGACGACGCAGGAAAGCGTCGCTGTCATCACCATCAATAATCCGCCGGTGAACGCGCTTAGCCCCGGAGTTCCTGAAGGTCTGGTAGCGGCTCTGGATGCCGCGGAGAAACTTCCCTCGGTTCGCGCAATCGTCATCATCGGCGGCGGACGAACGTTCATCGCGGGAGCGGATATCAAGGAGCTGGAACTGGCGGCGTCGGGGCGGGGAAGCGGCCCGCCGAAATTCCACGATATTCTGGCGCGAATTGAAGATTCCAGCAAGCCCGTGGTGATGGCCATTCACGGCACCGCGCTGGGCGGCGGCAACGAGGTCGCCATGGCGGGACACTATCGCGTCGCCGCTCCTGACGCGCAGATTGGCCAGCCGGAAGTGAACCTCGGAATTATTCCCGGCGCCGAAGGCACCCAGCGATTGCCGCGCCTGGTGGGCGTAGCCGCGGCTGTGGATCTGTGCGTGTCCGGCAAACCTATTCGCGCACCGGAGGCCTTGAAGCTGGGGTTGATCGACCGCGTGATCGAAGGCGACCTGCTCACCGGTGCCGCGGCGTTTGCCCGCGAGATCGTCGAAAAAGGCGGAGCCCTGCGCAAGACGCGCGAGCTCACCGACAAGTTGGGATCGGAGTTCGTGGACGCGTCCATTTTCGTGGCCGGGCGCGACCAGGCTCGCAAGACGCGGCGCAACATGATCGCTCCGCTCAAAGCGGTGGACGCCATAGAAGCCGCGGTAAACTTGCCCTTCGACGAGGGCTGCAAAAGAGAACGCGAGCTCTTCGCGGAGTGCATCGCTTCCGACCAGGCGCGTGCATTGATTCATGCCTTCTTCGCCGAGCGCGCCGTCGCCAAGATCCCCGATATTGCGAAAGACACGGCCGTCTACAACATTCGCCAGGCCGCCATCATCGGGGCGGGGACCATGGGCGGCGGCATCGCGATGGCTTGCGCCAATGCCGGTATTTCCGTACTGCTGAAAGAAGTGGAGCAGGGCGCGCTTGACCGGGGCCTGGCGACAATCCGCAAAAACTACGAGAATTCCGTGAAGAAGGGCCGCTTCTCGCAGGAAGTGATGGACCAGCGAATGGCGCTCATCCATCCACAGCTCACTTACCAGGGCTTCGAGCAGGCGGATCTGATCATCGAAGCCGCATTCGAAAGCATGGAGCTCAAGAAGAGCATCTTTGGCGAAATCGATAAAATCGCCAAGCCCGATTGCGTTCTGGCGTCGAACACCTCTACTCTCGATATCGACGAGATTGCTTCGGTCACTGCGCGGCCGCGCATGGTGATTGGGTTGCATTTTTTCAGTCCCGCTAATGTTATGCGGCTGGTGGAAATCGTGCGCGGCAAGGCCACCAGCAAGGAAGTTGTAGCCACGGCGCTGGCGCTTGCGAAGAAGCTGAGCAAGGTGGGGGTGGTGGTGGGCAACTGCTGGGGTTTCGTTGGAAATCGAATGATGCTGCCCTACATGCGCGAGGCCCAATTCCTGGTGGAAGAGGGCGCCACTCCAGAACAAGTGGATCGTGCGCTCACCAATTTCGGCATGGCCATGGGCATTTTTGCCGTCGACGACATGGGCGGTATCGATGTCCAATGGCGCGTGCGCCAGGAACGCAAGCACATGGAAAAGCCGGGACTACGCGCGCCGCTAGTTCTGGAAAAGCTCTTTCATTCGGGACGCCTGGGGCAGAAGACGGGCTCGGGTTGGTATCGCTACGACGAGAATCGCAAAAGTACGCCCGACCCCGACGTTCACGCCCTCATCGAGAAAACCGCGCAGGAAGGCGGCATCGCGCGCCGCCACCTCACCGACGACGAAATCATCGAGCGCTGCATCTATATCATGATCAACGAGGGCGCGAAGATCCTGGAAGAAGGCTACGCGTTGCGCGCCGCCGACATCGACGTGATCTATCTCACCGGTTACGGTTTTCCCGGCTATCGCGGCGGCCCCATGTGGTACGCCGACACGGTGGGCTTGAAAAAGGTTCGGGACCGGATCGTGGAGTTTCACGCGCAGCATGGCGAATTCTGGGAACCCGCGCCGTTGCTCACCAAGCTGGCCGATCAAGGCGAGACCTTTGCCGCCTACGATGCCACCCATGAGCATGCTCTGGCCGCCGTATAGATGACGTCCGCTCCTATCAGTAAGAAATATCTCTCTGCTCCAGTGCGACGAGTGGAATTTCCGCCCGCGGACGTGGAGACCTGGCGCACTTCCGACGGCGGGCTGCTGGTTCGTCCGAAACATCCGCTCCATCCTTATCCCGATAAGCTTACCGAGCGTCTGGATCATTGGGCGGAGCGCACGCCGGACCGCGTGTTCCTCGGAGTGCGGGACCGCAATGGGGAATGGCGCACTGCCACCTACGCGCAGATGCGCGCATCGGCCCGCAACGTGGCGCAGGCGCTGCTTCAAAGGCCGCTCTCGGTGGAACGTCCCATAGCGATTCTCTCCGGCAACGATATCGAACACGCTGCGTTGGGACTCGGCGCGATGTATGCGGGCGTTCCTTTTGCGCCCATATCGCCGGCCTATTCGCTGGTCTCGTCCGATTTTGGAAAGCTGCGCCTGATCTTCGAGATTCTGACGCCCGGACTGGTTTTTGTGTCCGATGGCGCGCCCTACCTCAAGGCGCTTGAGAAGGTGTTGCCGCCCGATGCCGAGCTCGTCATTAGCGGCGATGCAGCCGGACTTCACAGCACGGCGTTCTCCGCTCTTGAAACCACCCCCGCAACCTCGGCCGTCGACCGAGCGCACGCCGCCGTCGGGCCAGACACCATCGCGAAGTTTCTTTTCACTTCCGGTTCCACCGGCACGCCTAAGGGCGTAATCAACACGCAGCGCATGCTGTGCAGCAATCAGGAAATCGTCCGCACCATGCTACCGTTCGTCGTGGACGATCCGCCCGTTTTGTGCGACTGGCTGCCTTGGAATCACACGTTCGCCGGCAATCACGATTTCGGATTGGTGCTGTACAACGGCGGATCGTATTATATCGACGACGGGCGGCCGGTGAGCGGCGCTATCGAAAAGACCATTCGAAATCTGGATGAGGTGCAGCCGAATATCTTTCTGAACGTTCCGCGCGGCTTCGAAATGGTTTTGCCGTTTCTGCGGGAACGGCGCGAATTTCGCGATCGTTTCTTTCGGAAGTTGAGGCTCATGTACTACGCGGGGGCCGGCCTTTCACAGCCGGTATGGGACGAGCTGCAGGAGCTGGCGGTTGAATCCTGCGGCGAGCGCATTTTGATGTATACAGGTCTTGGCTCAACCGAAACGGGTCCCGCCGCCATGTTCCCTTATTGGGAAGAAGACCGCGCCGGTCACGTTGGATTGCCGGCGCCTGGAGTTGAGCTGAAGCTGGTGAAGGCCGGCCAGAAAACAGAAGCGCGCCTGCGCGGTCCCAGCATCACCCCAGGCTACTGGCGGCAGCCCGAATTGACCCGCGCCGTTTTCGATGAGGAAGGCTTCTATTGTCTGGGCGACGCGCTGCTCTTTGTCGATCCGGCCGATCCGGGCAAAGGATTCATCTTCGACGGACGCATCGCGGAGGACTTCAAGCTCGCCACCGGCACCTGGGTTAGCGTGGGGCCAATGCGCGCGAAGTTCCTGGGCCATTGCGCGCCTTACCTGCGCGATATCGTCTTCGCCGGCCACGATGGCCCGTACGTGGCCGCGCTTATTTTTCCGAATGTGGAGGCCTGCCGCACGCTGCTGCCCGGTGGGTCCGATGCAGAGATCGTGCGCAGTGAGCGCGTCCAGGCGAAATTCCGCAAGCTGCTGGAGGAGCTCGCGACCACGAGCACCGGCAGTTCCAATCGCGTGGTCCGCGCCATGTTGATGGAAGAACCGCCCTCCATCGACAAGCATGAGGTCACCGATAAAGGCTCGTTCAATCAGCGCGCGGTGCTGACCAATCGCGCCGCGTTAGTCGAAGAGCTGTACGCGCCCACTCCCTCGGCACGTACAATCGTAATTGCTGAACCGCGACTTACCGAGCCGCGACCGTGAGGGAGCGTTAGAACGTAACTGCTGAACCGCGACCGTGAGGGAGCGTTAGAAACTATGAAAATCGATAATCTCATTGCCATCGACACGCATGTCCATATTGAGCCGGACCCCACTGGCAACGCCGCCGAAGAAGCCGCGCGCAAATATTTTGGCAACACAGGCGTAAGTTACGGCCGCAAGGAACTCGCCGACTACTACCGCTCGCGCAACATCGGCTGCGTGGTCTTCTCGGTGGACGAGCGCCTCACCGGACGCCCGCAGGTCCCGAACGACGAAGTGGCTGCGTTCGCCGCCGAGAACAGCGACATCGTGATGGCTTTTGCCAGCGTCGATCCCATGCGTGGCGCGGAAGCTGTGGCTGAAGCGCGCCGCTTGATCGCAACCGGCGGCATTCGTGGATTTAAGCTGCATCCTCCGCTGCAGCAGTTTCACGCCAACGACAAAGCCGCGTATCCGTTCTATGAAGTGGTTGCCGCGGCCAAACTGCCCGTGATTTTCCACACCGGCCACAGCGGCATCGGAACCGGCATGCCGGGGGGCGGCGGAGTGCGCTTGAAATACGGCAATCCCATGGATATCGACGACGTCGCGGTGGACTTCCCCGACATGCCGATCATCATGGCGCACCCGTCGTTCCCGTGGCAGGACGAGGCGATTTCCGTCTGCCTGCATAAGCCGCAAGTCTACATCGATTTGTCCGGATGGTCGCCCAAATATTTCTCGCCTATCTTGATTCAATACGCCAATACTCTTCTGAAAAAGAAGATGCTTTTCGGCTCCGATTATCCATTAATCACGCCGGATCGCTGGATGACCGATTTCGCCGCCATCGCCATCCGCGATGAAGTGCGGCCCCTCATCCTGAAAGAGAACGCGGCGCGGCTGTTTTCGCTGAGCTGACGTGGCGCACACACTCGTGCGTGCCGCGTCGGCACTCGTGCCGACGCCAGGGTCTTCAATTCAGTGTTCACATGAGTGTGAACACGGCACGCAAGAGTGCGTGCGCCACAAATTCCGGGAGGCGGAGTAAATGTTAAACTCAACCCCATGCTTCGCTCCGCGCCAGTTGTTCTTTTCGCTCTGATGTCGGCCCTGGGTCTCAGCGCGCAAACGCCGCATCGCGCCCGCGATCTGGGAGTCCCTTTTGACGGAACGCCGGGGCAGTTCAACGCCATCACCGACGTTCCAGGCGTCGCGGTGGGACACACCACTCTGATTTCGGGTGAAGGCAAACTCCAGCGAGGCGTTGGACCGGTGCGCACCGGAGTCACCGCGGTTCTACCTCGCGGGGTCAGTAATTCCACGCCGGTGTTCGGCGCCTACTTCTCGCAGAACGGTAACGGCGAAATGACCGGCACCGCGTGGCTGGAGGAATCGGGCTTCGCCGAGAGTCCCATCCTGATTACCAACACGCACAGTGTCGGGCTGGTGAGGGACGCGGTCATCAAATGGCAATTGAGCGAGGCCGACAAGGGCCACCGGACCATGCCGCTGTGGTCGCTTCCGATTGTGGCCGAAACCTGGGATGGATTTTTGAACGACATTAACGGATTCCACGTCCAGGAGCAGCACGTCTTCGCGGCGCTCAACGGCGCACGGCCGGGGCCTGTGCAGGAGGGGTCGGTGGGCGGTGGAACCGGGATGATCTGCTATGGGTTTAAGGGAGGCATCGGGACATCCTCACGCAAGCTGCCAGACGCGTCCGGAGGTTTTACGGTCGGAGTTCTCGTTCAGTGCAATTGCGGCAGAAGGCCGCAGCTCATGATCGGCGGCGTGCCCGTGGGCAAGGAGATTCCCGGCCAGGTTCCTTACGCTTCCAATTTTTCTCCCACTGGAACCGAACTGGGATCCATCATCATCCTGGTCGCCACCGACGCTCCGCTGCTTCCGAATCAACTAAAGCGTCTGGCGCATCGGGCCACCATGGGATTGGCCAGAACCGGGTCTGTCTCCGGAAACGGCTCCGGCGATCTTTTCCTGGCCTTCTCAACCGCGAATGAAAGCGCCGCCGTCCAGAACGCGAGCGCCGCGCCTAAAGAAGCAAAGATGCTTCCGAACGAAGCCATGGATCCACTTTTTGAAGCCACCGTGCAGGCCACCGAGGAGGCCATTGTCAACGCCATGGTTGCATCCGACACTATGACCGGCATCGATAGCCGGACTGTCATTGGTTTGCCGCGAGATCAGCTGGTGAAGGTGCTGCAAAAATACAATCGGATCGCGCGCTAGGGTTGTGCGCTAGCCACCTCCAAACCCATTACTGCGATCGTTTGCCGGCACTGTGGGACCTGCAGAACACGCTTTGTACCGGTACAGGCTGCAAATTCTTCGTCTTTTGGTAAGCGCCACTGCTTGCATCGCATTGCTTTTCAATGACATCGCAAGTGGTGACCAAGCTGCAGTAGAGTGCAACAGGACCGGCTCCGCCGTCACTGGAAGCGGCCGGACTGAAAAAGGAGGAAAAATGCTGTACTATGCTTTGGTCTTTTTGCTGATCGCGATTGTGGCGGCAGTGTTCGGATTCGGTGGGGTCGCAATTGTGTCGGCGGGGATCGCGAAGATTCTATTCTTCGTTTTCATCGTGCTTTTCCTGGTCTCGTTGATCACTCACATGTCCAGGCGAGTCTAACCTTTAGCGAAGG
Organism: Bryobacterales bacterium; assembly: GCA_963747945.1. GTDB lineage: Bacteria > Acidobacteriota > Terriglobia > Bryobacterales > Bryobacteraceae > Palsa-89. The sequence goes on along the minus strand of CAVVHB010000012.1, from coordinate 195,731 downwards.
ATCGAAATCCAGTAGGAGCCCTGCACCGGTGGGCACAGGGCTCCTTCACTCCCCCTTTACATCTCTTCAAAATCTGTGGACGTGTTGAGCGCTGTTGGCGGCCGCAAAAGCCGGTTCGGAGGGGGCGCGCATCAGCCGGCAAACATCGGTCAGCATGAGTCCAGCGGCGAGAATCAGGAACGCGTAGGTCAGTTTGGTCCGAATCGTCAGTTGCATAGTGACTCTCCTAGAAGCATTTCGATAGCCAAGGTCATCGTCTAAGGCCAACATGCACTTACAGCCCAGTGCGTTCCTGTCTGAGAAGCGAATGATTCGCGCCGCAGAATCTGCAGGCGACAAAAAAAAGGAGGAGCGCGGTGGCTGCTCCTCCCAAAACGCAACGGGGGTTGCGCGTATTCATACAAGTGCGGTTGAGGACCACAAAGGCTATTGAAATCGGACGGACCGGATTTCCCGGTCATCCCGAGTGAATCGAGCGCCTTGGTTCGCTTGGCCATCCTGCAGGATCAGGCCTCGGCCATCGGCGTCGAACCAGATTTCCGATAAGAAGTAATGCCCGTCGTAATTTTCGAACACCAATCTGGCCCCTTGGGCCTTTCCGAATTTGCGCTTTACCGCCAGGCATTTCAGACCCTCGCCGGCGATCTTTTCGCTCTGAATACGGACACTTCGGCCCCGATCCGCCTGCTTCACCGAGTAGGATCCGGGTGGAAGCGTCTGGTGCTCCACTTGGAACGCAAAGGGCACCTCGGCCACGCCGCTCTTGGGCAGTTGCTCCATCATTAAAGCGCTGGCGATCGGGAGGCCCATGCCGAGCATCAGCCGAAGAACTGGTTTTTCTATCATTTGGAAGCCGTGGCGATGCATGCATTTGGTCGGCCACACTGCCGGTCCGTGCTTCGTGCCGGGAAAATTGTACGATAGTTGATTGTTGTGGCGCGTTTGCTGGACGTCTCGCACCACGGAGGCGAAAGGAACGCAGAGCTTCGTCAGAATCGATCGATGTCTGTCGTGAAGCTTTTGGTTAGGTTGGACGGTGGATGGAACTTTGCTGAAATCGAAGACGGGAGTAGAGCCCAGACTTTTGGCGGTGAGGGGGCCTTTGAAAGGCCACGTGATCCTTTTGCCGCAGGGCGAGTATTGGGTCGGCCGGCAGGCTACCAACGATCTGCAGTTGGAAGACAATGCGGTTTCGCGCCGCCATTGCCTGTTCCTCCGGTCGGGTGCCGATTGCACGCTGAAAGACCTGGACAGCCGCAACGGAACGTTCGTTACTGGGACGCCGGTCACTGAGCAACAACTGGAGCCGGGAGATGAGATTCGGATCGGCGGCTCGGTGTTTTGCTATCTGGTAGACCCGGGTGCCAGCCTACCCGCCGAAAAACAGGTGTCCATATCGAGTACCCGCGAGCTTCGTCTGGAAGAATCGCTCTATCTTTCCTCCGACGAATATACGATCCTGCCGCCTTCGGCCCGCGCGCTGCACGACCTCAGAACGCTGCTTCGCGTCAGCACCATGCTGCACTCCTTTCGTGGGCTGCACGACACAACGTCTTCTTCGGCGGCGGAAATCCTTCGCAGCCACCTGACGTCTTTGTTGCTGGATTTGATTCCCGCCTCCCATGCGGCTATCGTTATTCCGGGCACGAAGCCGGATCCCCTGGTGGATGTTGCCACGCCCAATCCGGAGGTTCTGGACCGAGCCTTGCAGGAGCGTGTCGTCGTTTGGCAGGACGGAGCCTGGCAGGACGGCGCTTGGAAGGACGGAGCCGCGCAGGATGGCGCCGGGGCTGACCGCAACGCCCCCTCCTATTTGGCGGCCCCGCTCATTGTTCGCAACGAAGTGGCGGCCGTGGTTTATCTGGAATCGCTGGACGCCGGGAATCGTTTTGACGAAGGACATCTCCAGCTTCTCACCGCCGTGGCCGGCATGGCGGCGGTGGCGTGGGAAAATGCCACCATTCTGGGCTGGCTGCAGGAAGAAAATGTCCGCCTGCAATCGGAACTCAGGGTGGAGCACGGCATGGTGGGCGTGAGCGACAAGTTGCACGATCTGCAGCGCCAGATCGCCAAAGTGGCCCCGTCCAATTCCAACGTGCTCATCCTGGGCGAAAGCGGGACGGGTAAGGAATTGATCGCCCGCGCGCTGCATCGCAGCAGCCTGCGCGCCGCCGGACCCTTTGTGGCGATTAATTGCGCGGCTTTGACGGAGACGCTGCTCGAAAGCGAACTTTTCGGGCACGAACGCGGCGCGTTCACGGGCGCCATTACGCAAAAGAAGGGCAAGCTCGAGGTCGCCGACGGCGGCACCGTGTTCCTGGATGAAGTCGGAGAGCTTTCGCCGCTCCTGCAAGCCAAACTCCTGCGTGTTCTACAAGAGCGCGAAATGGAACGCGTGGGCGGAACAAAGACTATTCAATTGAACATCCGGCTGCTGGCCGCCACCAATCGCGATCTCGAACAGGCCGTCCAGAAAGGGGACTTCCGCCGCGATCTCTATTACCGCTTGAACGTGGTCTCGCTCAAAGCGCCCGCTCTGCGCGATCGCCCTGAGGACACGCTGCCGCTGGCCGAGCACTTCGCCAGGAAGTACGCCGCCGAGTGCGGCCGCAAGATTATCGGCTTGGCGCCGCAGGCGCGCGCCTACCTGCAAAGCTACTCCTGGCCGGGCAACGTTCGCGAGTTGGAGAATGCCATCGAACGCGCCGTGGTGCTGGGTTCAGCCGACATGGTCCTGGCCGAAGATCTGCCGGAGCACATCCGCGAGTCGCGCCCCGCCGCCGTCTCGGCCAGTATGTACGAAGAAGCCGTGGAAGCCGCCAAACGCCAGGTGGTGCTGCAAGCCTTCGATCAGGTGAATTACGATCATGAGGCCGCCGCCAAGATCCTGGGCCTGCATCCCAACTATCTGCACAAGCTGATCCGGACCATGGATCTGAAGCCGGCGCTGAAGCGCACACGGCGGTAGACTTACGGACTACGGGTATCCCGTAGTATAATCAAATTGAAGTTTGAGTGGGATGAGGTTAAGGCTAAATCGAATTTCAAAGATCACGGCGTGACCTTTGAACTGGCGAAGACGGTGTTCGACGACGCGTTTGCCATTGAGCGCCTTGACGAACGCGAAGACTACAGTGAGGAGCGGTTCGTCATCATCGGCATGGCGGAGGGGCAAGCTTTATTGTTTGTAGCTTACACCGAACGTAATGGACGGATCCGAATCATTTCAGCCCGGAGGGCGACCCAACATGAGCAAAATGACTATTTCGAGCAAAATACTTCGACCGATGTCCATTGAGGAAATCGAAAAGGCCGCCCGCGCCGATCCTGACGCACAACCGTTGACCGAGGCCGATCTCAACCGCATGAAGCGGACGCCCCGTGTGAAGATCATCCGCCGGGCGCTGGACTTAACCCAGGAGGAATTCGGCGAGCGCTACCACATTCCACTCGGAACGCTGCGTGACTGGGAACAAGGCCGCGCGGAGCCAGACCAGCCAACGCGAGCGTACCTGACGGTTATCGCCCGCGACCCCGAGCACGTGAGATCGCATCCTCAATTCAGGGTCACGCTGAGTTAGTCCGAGACGACAGACTGTTCGATGAGGATTGCCTTGAAACGCTGACTATCAGCGGTGTGCCCTTACCTGTTTCGCTCTTAATCCGTTGACTGGCCGCAAATCCCTAGCGGTCCAGCGACTCGATCATCTCTCTGAATTCTGAAGCGTTGTCATGCTTCGACGTGGTGTTACCTGACGAATCCGTCGCCGCGGTAGCCTGTAGACTTGCGACCTTCGGGAAATATCGCGGTTTCTTTCCTCGCGTTCGATCAAAGAACTGCTACAGCGAGAGGCTGGCCAGTGAGTGTTATTCGTAGTCTCCGATGGCAATAATACCGAGTCCTTTCTGCCACTGGTCAGGGAATCACTCAACAGGATCTTGGTCGTTTAATCTAATACATCATTCTTGGTTCTTCGTCGATGCCGGAAATCTTCGCGAACGAATGGCGACGGTCGGGCCAAACTCCATATTACTGTATAGCGACGGCAGAATATCCACCGTTCCTTTTCGTTACCGGATATAGTACTGGCAGTCCCTTACTATATTGAGGCGGTCGAAAGTCATTACAACCTGCCTTTCGCTCAAAACTGTTCCCTCAATCGCCGAAGTTCTGGGCGATCATTGAACTCACGCCTGCGGCCGTAGATCAAAACGAACTCAGGCGTGAAAATCGGGCTATCGTCGGAGTCTCCATGGGCGGTTTTGGGCGATTAAGATCGTCCTGAGCCATCCAGAACTCTTCGTTTTTGCGGGTGCGTTAAGCCCTGCGATAGATGTACCCCGGCGGGAATTCTCATTCAGACGAATCCAACAGTCCTGGGCGATGCGTTCGATCTTTGGGCCTTGGGGCAGCGAAACGCGACGCCGCGACGATCCATTCTTACTTGCGCGCTCCGGCGTTCCCGCCGAAGCGCCTTACCTGTTTCTGTCCTGTGGCGCTGACGAGAGCCTGTTGGCGCCCAAGCGGCAATTTGCGGCGGTGCTCGCTGAGCAACATCTACCGCATGATTCCACATCGTGCCTGGTGGTCACGAATGGACGCAGTGGAATAAGGAACTGCCCGTCCTGTTTAATTCCCTCATTCAGCGCGTGGGCCGCCCTGGCCTACAATAGAGGTTTCCCCTCATCATGGCCGAATCTCCCATCACTCAACGCAGCCAAGACTTCGCTGCCTGGTACCAGGACGTCGTGCTCCATGGCGATATGGCCGAGCCGGCCGAAATCGTCAAAGGCTGCATGGTCATCAAGCCCAACGGTTATGCCGTCTGGGAAGTGATCCAGCGCGAGCTCGACGATCGCTTCAAAGCCACCGGCCATCAGAATGTCTATTTTCCGCTGCTCATCCCGCAGAGTTTTCTGCAGAAGGAAGCCGAGCACGTGGAAGGCTTCGCGCCTGAGCTCGCGGTGGTAACCATCGCCGGTGGCAAGAAGCTGGAAGAACCCTACGTCATTCGGCCGACGTCGGAAACCATCATCGGCCACTTCTTCGCGAAATGGATTCAGAGCTATCGGGACCTGCCCGTCCTGATCAACCAGTGGGCCAACATCATCCGTTGGGAGCTGCGCACGCGCATGTTCCTGCGGACCACCGAGTTCCTCTGGCAGGAGGGTCACACCGCGCATTCCTCGCACGAAGAGGCGCTCGAAGAAGTGCTGCGCATGCTGGATGTGTATGCCGACGTGGCCGAAAACGTCATGGCGATGCCGGTAATCAAGGGCCAGAAGACCAGCGCCGAAAAATTCGCGGGCGCCGTCCGCACCTACGCCATTGAAGCCATGATGCAGAACGGGCTGGCGCTGCAATCGGGCACCAGTCACGACCTCGGCCAGAATTTCGGCCGCGCTTTCGACGTCAAATTCCAGACCAAGGAAGGCCAGCTCGACTACGTGTGGCAGACCAGTTGGGGCGCCAGCACGCGCCTGATCGGCGGCCTGATCATGAGCCATTCCGACGACAAGGGGCTGGTGCTGCCTCCCAAGGTAGCGCCCGTGAAAGCGGTGCTGGTGCCGATTTATCGCAAGGATGAAGAGAAGGCGCCCGTGCTCGAGACCGCGCATCGCATCGCGAAGGATATAGGCGCCCAGGGTATTTCAATAAAGACTGACGATCGCGAGGGCCCCAGTCCCGGCGCTAAGTTCTTCCACTGGGAGCGGCGGGGCGTCCCTCTGGTTCTGGAACTCGGGCCCCGTGATGTGGCCTCAGGAAACATCGTGCTCAAACGCCGTGACACTGGCACGAAGGAAGTGCTGCCGCAGGCAGACATTGCCGCGCGGATTCCCTCCACGCTCGCGCAAATGCAGACCGATCTCTATGCTGCCGCCAAGCAGCGCTTGAAATCCAACACCGTGCTGGCGAATTCGATTGGCGAAGTAGAAGCTATTCTGGCCGACGTCACCGCCGAAAAAGGCGGAGGCAAATTCGTGATGGCGCATCTAGTGGACGATCCAGCCTGCGACGCCCGCCTAAAGGAGTTCAAGGCCACGGTCCGATGCATCCCCTTGGTAGATGAATTCGACGGCCCCGGAAAATGCATTGTAACGGGCCAGCCGGTGGACCGACGGGTGGTAATCGCTAAGTCGTATTAAAGAGGTGGCCCACGGGCTACGACATTCACATCACGAGGAAGCAGAACTGGTTCGACGAGCATGGGCCGGCAATTTCGCTCGAGGAATGGATTCAACTAATTGAAAGCGATCCCGAGATGCGACTCGATGGGTTTGCGGAGGCAGCCACTCGCGACCGGCAAATCGTAAGAATTAGAACGGCTGGCCTCTCCGTTTGGACTGCCTATTCTCGAAGCGGCAAAGACGGAAACCAAGCCTGGTTCGACGTGTGGGGAGGCAATGTCGTTGTAAAGAACCCCGATTCAGAAATCCGTCGCAAAATGTATGCAATTGCCCAGACCCTTTCGGCGAAAGTTCAGGGTGATGAGGGCGAAATTTATGGACCCGACGGTAACCCGCTAAATGCTCGATAGAGCCGATTTGTGGCGGCCCTAGACCGGCGTTCGCGTCAGCGCCCGATTCAGCGTTGTCATGACGGATTCCGTCTCCCGCTTGGGCGCCGCCGGGGCGTCCGCGATTGCCGCCGGCTTGATGAACGCCATCACGTCCGCGGGCACTGGCCGCTGGCTTACCAGGAAGTCCATGCCCTCCACTGTGATCTGCAGGATGCTCTTGTCGTCGCTCGACATCAGGCTTCGGTGCCTCAAATACCACAGCGCGGCGGTCAACTCCACGGCCGTGGCCTCCACCATGACTTCGAGTTGCCGTATCGTGAGACCTGGAGTGGATGGCCTGGTGCGCCGGCGATCGTAGAGCAGGCATAGAATCGCCGCGCGCAAAACCGCTTCCGGCCCCAGCGCGTCAAAGAACTCGACGCCGGTGAACTTGGGACTCCCTCCTTCCTGGCTGATACCCTGCAGCTTGTCGAATTCTTTGCGCCGCGCCGGATCGGAGAGGACTTCATAGGCCAGATTCAGCGCCTCGAACATCGCGGCATCGCCCGTGTCGGCGTTTCTCGAATTATATTTCTGCGCCAGCTTGGCGTAGGCCCGTTGAATCGTTTCAGAGACCGATTGTGGGTCCACCCCCAGAATTGCATAGTGGTCTTGGGACGGATCGTTGAGTGCGGCTGGCATGGTCTGTTTGACATATCGGTCAAAAACCATCAAAGCTGCGCTCAGTTGGTGGATACCCGCTACGGCGAGCCAATCGCAAATGATTGCGCTGAGCGCCTAGGTCCGCGCCAGCGCCCGATTCAGGGTCGTCAAAACGGATTCCGGCTCCCGTTTGACCGGCGCCGGGGTGGCCGCCATTGCACCAGGCTGAATTGCACCAGCCTGAATTGCACCAGGCTATCCCTGGTAATTGCACCAGGCTGAATTGCACCAGGCTTGATGAACGCCATCACATCCTCGGGCAAAGGCTTCTTGGTCTCCAGGAAATCCATGCCATCCACGGTGATTTGCAAGCTGCTTTTGTCGTCGCTCGCCGCCAAGCCCCGCTGCTTCAAATACCACAGTGCGGAAGCCAATTCCTCCGGCGTGGCTTCGACAATGATCTCCAGGTGCCGCATCGAGAAACTCGGCGCGGATGGTTTAGAGAGCCGTCGATCGTAGAGCACGCAAAGAACGGCGATCCGCCGCAGAGCTTCGCGCCCCAGCGCGTCAAAGAATTCGACCCCGCTGAACTTGGGTCCGCCTTCATCTTTGCCCACACCCTTCAGGTTGTCGAATATGCTGCGCAGTTGCGGATCCATCAGGCACTCGTAAGCCGCATTGATAGACTCGAACGCCTCCGCGCTGCCCGTCGCGATGTTGTTGGGATGATATTTTTGCACCAGCTTGGCGTAGGCCTGCTGAATCGCCTCCGAGTCCGACTTTGGGTCGATCCCCAGAATTACATAATGATCCTGAAACTTGCCGGCGAGTGGGGCTGACATGGTTTAAACGAGATATCGGCGGAAAACCGTCAAAACTTCCCTCGGTGAAAGTCCCGAGTGATTTCCTAAGGCCGTGGGATTGCTTCGTTTGCCTCTAGCCCGTCTGCGATAATAGTCCTGCCCGCGCCCATGCACCGCCCTGCCGATATTTTTGTCGAACAACACCAGGACCGCCTCCTCGGAGAACTCCAGGAGTTTCTTCGCATCCCGAGCGTAAGCACGCTTCCTGAGCACCAGCCCGACATTGTCGCCGCCGCGCACTTTGTAGCGGACAGTCTCCGTGGCGCGGGTATGGAAAACGTCGAGATTATTCCCACCCCTGGCAACCCTTTGATCTACGCCGACTGGCTCCACGCCCCCGGCAAGCCCACCGTGCTTTGCTATGGACACTACGACGTCCAACCGCCGGATCCCCTGGAGCTTTGGCATTCGCCGCCCTTTGAGCCGGCCGTCCACGATGGCAACATCTACGCGCGCGGCTCGTCCGACGACAAAGGCCAGATGTACATGCACATCAAGGCGGCCGAAGCCCTGCGCGCCGTTCACGCCGGCCGGCTGCCCGTCAATCTCAAGTTCCTCATCGAAGGCGAAGAAGAGATCGGCGGCGCGTCGATCAGCAAGTTCGTGGCGGAAAACCCGGCCAGGTTAAAGGCCGACGTCGCGCTTGTCTCCGATACCCAGCTTTACGCCGAAGGCCTGCCCACCCTGTGCATCGGGCTGCGCGGCCTGGTCTATATGGAAGTGGAAGCCACTGGTCCCGATCGCGATCTGCACTCCGGACTCTACGGCGGCGCCGCGCCCAACCCGATTCATGGCCTCATCGAATTGTTCTGCAAGTGTAAAGACGCCACTGGTTCCATCCGAATTCCAGGTATGTACGATGACGTCGTGCCTCCCGCCCAGGTGGAGCGCGAAAGCTGGAAGCAGCTTCCGTTCGACGAATCGGAATTCCTCCGCCGGGAAGTCGGCGCCACGGAGCTAACCGGGGAAGCGGGTTACTCCGTCCTGGAGCGCGTGTGGGCGCGCCCCACCATGGAAGTTCACGGCATCGCCGGCGGATTCACCGGCGCCGGTTCGAAGACCGTAATCCCGTCCAGGGCGGTCGCCAAAGTCAGCTTTCGTCTGGTGCCGAATCAGGATCCAAATAAAATCGTCAAGTCGTTCCGCGATTTCTTGCAATTCAACGCGTCTCCCGGTATCCGCATTGAGCTGCGGGTATTGAGCGCTGCTCCCGCCGTTCTGGTCGACCCTCTTCACCCCGCCATTCAGATTGCCGCGCAGGCTTTTAGCGACATGCTCGGGAAACCCACCGTGCTGACGCGCAACGGCGGCTCCATTCCCGTGGTTGGCGATTTTGCTACGCATCTCGGTGTCCCAACCATTCTGATGGGTTTCGGGCTCCCCGACGACGGGCTGCACTCGCCCAATGAAAAATATCGGCTCGGCAATTACTACACCGGCATTATGACCATCGCGCACTTTTTCGAACAATACGGGCTTACGGAGCCGCGACCGTGAGGGAGCGGGATTAGCGGAATAGGCGTTACTTGGCAACCAAAATTGACAATCCGGCGCCGTCTGAAAGCGTGCTCCGCTCGGCCGGATTGGTCTCGGTTGCCATGGCGATGTCCCGCGTCACGGGCCTCCTGCGCGAAATCATCATGGCGCGCCTGTTCGGCGCCGGCTTCGTCTACGATGCGTTTCTGCTGGGCTTCCGCATCCCCAACCTGACGCGCGACCTTTTCGCCGAAGGCGCACTCTCCTCCGCGTTTGTCCCCATCTTCACCCAGACGCTCGAGCACAAAGGCCGCAAAGAGGCCGCCCTATTGTCGAACCTGGTGGCCACGGCCCTCATCATTGTCGTCGGCCTGTTTTGCCTGCTCGGCATCATCTTCTCGCCGGCCTGGGTGAATCTGCTCGCTTCCGGCTTCCACCAGGTCCCCGGTAAATTCGAGCTGGCGGTGAAGTTGACGCGCATCATGTTCGCCTTCCTGCTGCTGGTGGCGCTGGCCGCGCAGGCCATGGGCGTGTTGAATGCCTGCAACCGTTTCGCTGTTCCCGCTCTCGCGTCCACTTTTTTCAACATCGGATCGGTCGCTTTCGGCTTGCTCCTCGGCTACGTCCTGGCGCCGTACCTCGGTATTGAACCGATCACCGGAATGGCCATCGGCGTCGTTCTCGGCGGCGCTCTCCAGCTGCTCTGGCAATTGCCCGCGCTGCGCGCCGAAGGGTTCCGTTTCCGTCCGGCCATCAACTGGCGTCATCCGTTGCTGCGCAAGATCTTTCGTCTCATGGGGCCGGCCATCCTAGGCAACGCCGCCGTCCAGATCAACGTGCTGGTGATCACCAATTTTGCCTCGCGCATTCCCGGCAACGGCCCGGTCAGCTGGCTGGGCTATTCGTTCCGCTTCATGCAGCTCCCGCTTGGCCTGTTCGGCGTCGCCATTGCTTCCGCCACGCTTCCCTCCATCTCGCGCAGCGCCGGCATTGGCGATTTCGACGAATTCCGACGCACGCTGTCCAGGTCGCTCGGCATGGTGTTCTTGTTCACGCTGCCATCTTCGGTTGGTCTCATCGTGTTGGGACGCAGCATGATCGGCGCCATCTATCAGGGCGGCAAGTTCAGCGCCTACGACACCGAGCAAACCGCGCTCGCGCTCTCCTGTTACGCTCTCGGGCTGGCCGGATACTCCGCGCTCAAGGTGCTCAATCCCGCCTTCTACGCGCTGCACGATGCGCGCACCCCCATGATCGTCAGCGTGGTTTCCATCGCGGTGAATTATTTCACGGCCAGCCTGCTGTTTCGTTACACCGGCTTGGGGCACGCCGGTCTTGCGCTCTCCACCGCCGCAGTGGCTACTTTCGGCGGCGTGGCGCTGTTCGTGCTTCTCCGCAACCGCGTGGGCGGCATCTACGGCCGCAACCTGATTCAGAGCGTTTGGAAAATATTCGCTGCTTCCGCCGTTATGGGTGCCGCCGTGCTCTTGTCTAGCCATTTCGTCGAAGGCTGGCTAGGTGTGAACCGCCTGGCCCGTTTGGTTGACCTGGCAGTGTCCATTCCGCTGGGCCTCCTGGTCTTCTATGCCGCCTGCCGCATCCTGCGCGTCAGTGAATTGGAGCTGGCTACTCGGGCCTTATTTCGCGGTAATCGCCTTCCTGATCTCAGCTAGGGGCGCGTTATCGTCGAACGTCACCGCTCCGTTTTTCACCTGCACGCCCATCCGCCGCCATAGATAGTCCAGATCCGTGTGAACCGCGGTCGCCTTCATCTGCTGGTACAAATCCGCGATCACCGTCGTTCCCGTCGCCCGATCTCCCACCTCCGCAACGCGTTCCACGGTCCAGTCTTCGGTGATGTTACCGCCCGCATCCAGAATGCCGCGCATCGCGTCGCGCAAGCCTTTCCGGTTGTTCGTCGCCTCGCGAATCCCCACGTCCGCCAGCAGCCAAAAAATGGCCCCGCCCCAATACGTGCGCCCCCACGTCGCTGTTCGATCCAGACCCTGATCGCCCGCCTGCGGCAATCCCTGCGGCATGTCGCGCGCAAAATCTCCCCACACTCTCGCGGCGGTCATCCGCCCGATCTGCGCCCGTGCGATCGGCTCGATATAAGTCGCCATCCCCTCTTCCATCCAATGGTGCTCATCGCTCTCGCCGCTCACGTCGGGAAACGCCATGTGGATGAACTCGTGTGTCATCATCCAATCGTCATCCAGCTGCTTCTGGGTGGTCGCTTGCCCCACCGAAATGCGCGTGAACCCTCCGCGACCGCCATACGTCGTCCCGTGAAACACTCCGCCGCGTCCTTCCGAAGGCCGCACCATCACGCGCGGGTGAACCACCGGGAAGTGTCCGAAATATTCAGTCACCGCATCGGCAGCATTCTTTACCCACGCGATCACCGCGGCCTGGCCAACATCCAATTGTCCCGGCCCGAAACTGACCTCGATGCTCGCCCCACCTGACGGTACGCGAACCGGCTCAAGCTGTTGACAAAGTGCGAGCCCCCCGATCCCCAACAACCCAATCCCAAGCTTCACGGGTCTCATCATAAACCGACGCGCCCACCCGCGTCCGGTTGCCGAGATGTTACCATAGACCCCAGAGATGACCGTAGAAATTGAGCAGGTCACCCGCTTGCAATCCCTGGATCGGCGAATTGCAGAGTTGGAGCGGGAAGTTGCCACCTTACCCAAACACATCGCACAAATTGAAAAAGCCCTGGATGCGCACCTCCGGCGGTTGGAGGCAGACCGGGCGGCACTGCTCGCCAACCAAAAGGAACGCAAGCAGCTGGAAGACGACGTGAAGGTGGAGAATCAAAAGATCTCCAAGCTTCGCGACCAGATGTTGGGGGCCAAGACCAACGAGCAATATCGCGCCTTCCAGCACGAGATCAGCTTCTGCGAAACCGCCATTCGCAAGGCCGAGGACCGCAACCTGGATCTGATGGCTGAATCGGAGCCGCTGGACGCCAACGTCAAGTTGGCTGAGGCCGCGCTGAAAGAAGAGAAGCAGCAGGTGGAAGCCGAAAAGGCGCAGGCCCGCGAGCGCACCGCCGTCAATCAGAAGCTGCTCGACGAGCTCAAAGCCGAACGCCAGCAACTGGTGGCCGGTCTAAGAAAGCCCGCCTACTCCGCCTACGAACGCATTCGCAAGAAGTGGCACGGCGGCTCGGCCGTTGCCGAAGTCGTCGAAGGCCGCTGCTCCGCTTGTCAGATCCTGCTGCGCCCGCAGTTCTTCCAGGATTTGCGGAATAGCGGAGAAATGATGTTCTGCGAAAGTTGCGGCCGCATCCTGTACTACAATCCTCCCGTTAGTTTCGAAATGCACGTCGCCACGCATCCCACTCCCTAATCGCCTCTTGTGGTTTGTGGCCCGCGCGCTTCGTGGCGCACGCACTCATGCGTGCCGCGTTCATACTCGTGTGAACGCTGTGAATCAGAATGATGCGTTACCATTCATCTGATGGTCCGCGCCCTTCTCCTCTGCCTTCTCCTCTCCATCTCCCTCCCCGCCCAAACCACCATCATTCGCCTCGGCACCCTGGTCCCGAAAGGCTCCCGCTGGCACCAGATCCTCCTGGAGATGGGTGACGAGTGGAAGAAGGCCTCGGGTGGAAAGATCGAGCTGAAAATCTATCCCGGCGGCGAGCAGGGCGACGAGCCGGAAATGGTCCAGAAGATCCGCATCAAGGAATTGCAGGCGGTGGCGCTTTCAGGCGCCGGCCTCAGCGGTATCGACCCGGCTGTTGCCGCGCTCCAGGTCCCCATGATGCTCTCGTCTTATGAAGAGCTGGACTACGTTCGCGACCATATCTCCGAGCGCCTCGAAAAAGGCCTCGCCCAGCGCGGCTTCATCGTCCTGAATTGGGGCGATGCCGGCTGGATCCATTTCTTCACCAAGCAGCCCGCCTCCCATCCCGACGAGATTCGCCGCATGAAACTCTGCGTCCTGCAGGGCGACACCGCCACCTTCCAGCTTTACAAGATCAACGGTTTTCTTCCCGTTTCCCTTGCCGCCACCGACATCCTGACGGGCCTCCAAACCGGACTCATCGACGCCTTTCAAGCCCCTCCGCTAGTGGCTCTGAGCAACCAATGGTTCGGTGGCGCGAAGAACATGCTCGACATCCAATTCGCGCAGCTGGTGGGCGCAACCGTTATCTCCAAAGGCGTGTGGGACAAAATCCCGGCGCCTTTACAGAAGCAACTCATGCTGTCCGCGCGCACCGCCGGAGTCGCCCTGCGCGACGAAATCCGCAAATCGGAGGCCGGTTCCATTCCGCTCATGCAGCAGTTCGGACTCAACGTCGTTCACGCCGATCCCAAGGCCGTCGCCGAGTGGCGTCAACTCGCCGAAAGCATCTGGCCCAAGCTGCGCGGTGGCGTGGTCCCGCCCGACCTGTTCGATGAAGTGAAGCGCTTGCGCGACGAGTACCGAAAAACTCACCACACCGCCGTGGCGTCTGCCCAGTGAGCGCAACGCTCCCAGCAGAAACCTCCGGCCCGCCCACCCCACTCCAGCTTTTCGAGGACTCCTTCTCCATCCTCGCGCTCTCCCTGATGACCCTGCTTCCGGTCATCGAAATGATCGCGCGCCAATTCCGCTGGTCCGGCATCCCCGGCTCGGCCGTCATCGTCCAGCAACTCACGCTGTGGATCGGAATGCTCGGCGGCATGCTGGCCTCGCGATCCGGCCGCCTGCTCGGGCTCTCCTCCTCCAGCTTCCTTCCCGAATCCTGGCTCGTCCCTGCGAAAATCTTCTGGAGCGCCGCCCTCGCCGCCGTCTCCACTTGCCTCGCCTACGCCAGCTGGGTCTTCGTCCAGAGCGAACGTGAGTCCGGCAGCTATCTCCTCCCCGGCCTTCCCAAATGGACCGCGCTCGCCATCATGCTGTTCGGTTTCGCCGTCATTGCTCTTCGCGCTGTGTGGAAGGCGAGTGACCGGTGGCATGGCCGCGCGCTCGCCGCTCTCGGTCTCTTCATCCCCTTACTCCTTGGCTACGCCATCCCCATCGGAACACCCGGCATTCTTCCGCTCTCCTTCGCGCTGCTCGCGCTCGCAACCGTTCTTGGACTGCCCATTTTCGCCGTCTTCGGCGGCCTGGCGCTCTTGCTCTTTTGGTCGAGCGGCACGCCCGTCGCCTCAGTGCCGGTCGAAATGTATCGCCTGGTTGCCTCGCCGTTGCTTCCGTCCATCCCGCTCTTCACGCTCGCCGGATATTTCATGGTCCAAGGCGGGGCGACGAAACGCCTGCTGCGCGTCTTCACGGCGCTGTTCAGTTGGATTCCCGGCGGCCTTGCCATCGCCACCGTCGCCATCTGCACCGTCTTCACCTTCGCCGGCTCTGGCCTCACCATCCTTTCGCTCGGCGGCCTGCTCGTCCCCATGCTCATCAAGACGCGCTACCCCGAAAACTTTTCCATCGGGCTGCTCACCTCTTCCGGCTCGCTCGGCCTGCTGTTCCCCACCAGTATCCCGGCCATCCTTTATTGCGTTTACTCGCAGACCCCGCTCGATCGCCTGTTCACCGGCGCCATTCTTCCCGAATTAGTCATGATTTCCGCCATCGCCTTCGTCGGTGTCCGCATGGGGATCAAGAGCGGCGCCGTGTGCGAGCCGTTTTCATTCCGCGAAGCGTCCGCCGCCGTGTGGAGCGCCAAGTGGGAGCTCGCGCTGCCGGCCATCATGATCGTCGGCCTGTTCGGTGGCTTCGGCACGCTCACCGAAGCCGCGGCCCTCACCGCCTTCTGCGCCTTCTTCGTCGAAGTCTTCATTTATCGCGACCTCAAGCTCTCGCGCGACTATCGCGAAGTCTTCGTCGAATGCGCCACCATTGTCGGCGGCATCTTGCTGATCTTGGGCGTTGCGCTCGGCTTCACCAATTACTTAGTCGACGCCGAAGTGCCCTCCCGCCTGATCGATTGGGTGCAGATGCACGTGCAATCCAAGTACCTGTTCCTGCTGCTGCTCAACATCGCGCTGCTGGTGGTGGGCGCGCTGATGGACATCTTCGCCGCCATCCTGGTGGTGGTGCCGCTGCTCAAACCGCTCGCCGCGGCCTATCACATCGACCCGGTGCAGATGGGCGTCATCTTCATCGCCAACCTCGAGCTCGGCTACCTTCACCCGCCCGTCGGCATCAACCTGTTCCTCTCCGCCTACCGCTTCAAGAAACCGATGGGCACCATCATCTGGGCCACGCTGCCATTCCTCGCCATCCTCGCCGGCACCGTGCTCCTGATCACCTACGTCCCGTGGCTCACCACCGCGCCGCTGCATTGGCTCGGAAAGTAGCTTTTGTTGTCATAAATGTTCCTGAAAAATGTGGCGCACGCACTCTTGCGTGCCGCGTTCACACTCGTGTGAACGCCAGGCTGTTTACTTACCAGGCTGGTCCTTTGGAACATAGAACCACTCACTCTTGCACACCTTGGGTTCCAGATGGACTTTGCAGTTATCGCTCGGGCGTAATTTCGTAAGGGCCCGCCGGCAACCTGTCGAAGTCCCGTGTCAACGAAAGTCACTCGTCCCAATCCACCATAAAGCACGCGATCGTGCTCGTTGTGGCTAATCCACTTCTTGCCTTTGTCCGGCTTCCCTTTCTTGATCGAAGCCAGAATTCGGAGCGTTTCCTTAGGATATCGTTCATCAGCGTAGTCCCCGATCCGCTCCGGGGGCCGATTCCGCTCTCGCATCACTTAGTCCCTTCGGCCAGGACTAATTCACCCTAAAGCCTAGCCCAATAGTTCCCACCAGACACACATATACGCGCTAATTTCAAAATGGCTGGTGCTGTCTACCATTGCTGGCGATGCAAATAATCAGAGCTTCGGGACTCAGACGAATTTGGATCGCTGCGCTCGCCATCGGCCTGAGCAACCCTGGAATCGCGAGCGTCCCGGCCGACTCCCCCATACGTTACGCCGCAGCCATTCCCGGCGTCGACATGGGGACGGAAATCAACCTGCTCTATAACAGCCTGCCGGCCACCGGCGGTGAAATCGTCGTCCAGGAAAGCGCGTCTTTTGCAACTCCAATCGTCTTCGGAACCAAAAATAAACCCGTGCTTCTAGTCGGCCTTCCCGCGGACATAATTACTCTCACCTTCACCGCCCCCTTCGGGACCGCCATCACCTTCGACTACGGCACTGGACATCGAATGGGCCACGGCATGCGGGATCTTACCCTCACCGGTCCCGGCCATTCCACAAACACTATCGGCGTGATCTTTGGCGGCGTCAACGGCGCCGAAGGCCTCGATTTCCGCGATTTCAAGGTCCAGAGTTTTGGAGTGAACCTTCAGATGGGCTCCCACACCTGGCTGGCGTATTTTCAACACGGCATGGTTCGCGACGGAGGAACCAACCTGCTGCTGCCTTCCGGGTTGGTGGAGGCCGGCGAGCAAATCACTTTCAACCACGTCACATTCGCCGACGCTCCCGCCCCCCACAGCAATAGCGTCTGGGTTCAGGGCCAAGGGCAGGAAGTTGTTTTCACCGATTGCTCGTTCGATCAAGCGCAACTCCACATTGGGAACGGCGCCTTCTCCGCGCAAGTAGTGGTGAAAGGCAGCCATTTCGAGAACCCCAACTACGCGGAGCCCACATCGGTCAATTATGACTACGTCGTCGTCGATGCCAGTCCCGGCAATTACGTGCGGCTCACGGACAGCTATTTTCTTCAGTGCGCCCCGCAAAACGGGCCCAGGCAATTTCTATCGGCCTGGGGCGGCAAGATCCAACTGAGCGGAATCGGAATGTATACCCCCGCCGGATCGCCGATGGTTCATTTCGCCATATGCCGGAACAATGCTGTCGTCTTCCTATACGGATTCGACGATCTCAGCGCAAACCTCAGCGGCGCGATCTGGGGTTACGAGTAGCCGAAGATCACCCGGGCTTTTGACTAAGTCGCCCCATTTAGAAAATCATCTTCAAAGCGAGCTGAATCTGCCGCGCCGAAGTGGTCCCATCCGGCTGAGTCAGCGTCGATAAGGACTGCCCGAACGTCCCCGGCGCAGCCAGCGTGTCCGCGCTCGTCCCCGGATTGTCGAACTGAATCCGGTTGAACACGTTGTAAACTTCCGCGCGGAACTGCAAATTGATCCGCTCCGTAATCTTGGTATTCTTCAATAGCGTCAAATCCGTATCGAAATACCTGGGACCGGTAAACGTATTTCTACCCAGATTCCCCGGCCTTCCGAACGGCTGCACCGCGAAATCGCTGGCCGGCGGACCCACTTGATTTCTCGCCGAGTCCTCCGGGATCGAAGGATACGCCACTAAATCGGGGCGATTGCTCAGTCCAGTGTACTGCGAATCTCTCGAGCTATAGAGGTCGAACGGATGCCCGCTCTGCAGCGTCGATAGTCCGGCCAGCTCCCAGCCTCCCAGCGCTCGCGCGGCAAAACCGTGATTGAGATGGGTGTGGCCCGGCCCCAATGGAAGTTCATACACGAAATTCACGACGGCCCGATCTCTCAGATCGTAGTCTGAGCTTCCGCGCTCTTCATGCAAGTCGAAGGAATCTCGCGCAATGTTGCGGTTGCCGCCAGGGGCGACAATCGGGTCGGCTGCATCGTCGATGGCATGCGACCACGTGTAAGCTACCTGCAGGTCCAGGCCATGTCCCATTCGTTTGCGGAACACGCTCTGCAATCCGTTATACGTCCCGTTGCCAACCGATTCGATTTCGATCGGTTCTACGAACGCCGTGTTGCCGGTCACTTGCGGCAGCCCGAGTAGCGGCGCAATCCGCAACGTTCCCCCGGAAATGGTCGTTGGCAAGGTGCCATCAGCCTGCGCCGCGGCGACCAATATTGGTTGCGGCGGATTGCCGTCAATCGAACGCGCCAGACGATGCGTGCCCGAACCCACGTAATTTACTTCCAGAGTCATGTTGTGCCCTAAGTCGCGCTGAATCCCAACGTTCCAGGATTGGGTATAAGGAGTCTTGAGGTTGGGATTCAGGGTCGTGATGCCCGACAAATAAGATTGGTCCGGCACCGAGGCGGATGGGGCCGCCTGAGTGGCGGGGGGACCGAGTGTAGCCAGCGTAACCGGGCCGCCCACGCCGTTGGCGAAATCCAGATTCGGATAATTCTGTATGCCTTGGATAAACGGTGGATTGCCCCTTAGGTTTTCGAACAGGTTCCCGAAAATCCGATCGTGGAAAATGCCGTAGCCCATTCGGAAGGAAGTCTTGCCGTCACCCGTCGGATCCCACGCCAATCCCAACCGCGGTTCGAAATCCCACGGATCGTTATTGTAGAGATTTCGGCCAGTGCCGGGGCCCACGGTCTGGAAGGTGATCGGCGGAATGCCCGATGCTTGCTGGTTCAGAAGATTGGAAAAGTTTCCGCCGCGCTCAAACGGCACGCCGTCAAATTCGTAGCGCAATCCGAATTGGATGGTCAGATTATTCCGCGCCTTCCAGGAATCCTGAACGAAGCCGGCGTACTCGTGTTGCACGAACTTTAAGAAATCGGTGGCCCTGCGCTGGCCGGAAGCGTTATAGAACTGCGTTTGGGATTGTATGCCGGGCACTCCCAGTAAAGCCGCCGCCATGGTCTGGAGCACCTCGTCGTTCGCGCATGCGCCGGAGCAGTTCACTATCGGTATCCCGAAATTTCCGAATGCCGTAAAATCCACGGTCGGCCGCGACCCGAAAGCGTCGTATCCGTTGTCGTAGATGTAGCGGAATTCGCCGCCCATCTTGATGCTGTGCCGCCCCACAATCCAGGACAGGTTATCGGCCCAGTCCCAAGTTCCGGCGCGCCGCGCTTGGCCGTCGCTGTCCCCCAGTGCGGTGCAGCCAAAGTCCCCAATGGTGGCCACGCCATTGGACAACTCGAAGGCGTAGTCGGTCCCAAATCCGAATGGATCGGGAGTGCTGTTCTGGTTAATGGTGTTTCGCCCGTTGCACGTGAATGAATCGTCCGTCCGGTTCAGGCCGAAGCGGAATTCATTCACCAGGTTCGGACGAAACGCCGCGATGAAATTCAACGCGCCGTTGTGGCTCTGCTGGGCGGTGGCAACGCCACCGATACCGGGAATGATCTCGTCCAACGAGTTGCCGACGTTCAAGCCGTTGTAGATGTACCGTGCGTAAACGGTGTACTTGTCGCTAAAGCGATGATCCAGGCGAAAGGTCACGTTAGCGTTGTTCTGCGGCACCGATGTCGGGAAGAAGTAGATTCCTCGTATATCGTCTACCGCCGGCCCGTTCGGGTTGGGATACAACGAGAAGACTTTCTGCATCGTCGGGTTCAAGGGCAATCCCAGCGCGTTGGTCGGTGACGACGGATCAGCCAGGTTGATCTGCTGCCCGTCGTAAGTGAAAATTCCGGTCTTGAACTGCGCCGTTGGCACCACCGCTTCGTTTGTCAAGGTGGTTCGGAAGCGGTCCCATTCCGAGTTGAAGAAGAAGAAGGTCTTGTCCTTTTGGATCGGTCCGCCCACTGAGGTCCCAAACTGATTTCGTACGAAAGGATTCTGCGGGTCCGGTGCTTCTCCAGCAACTGGAGAAGGGTTGAAGTAGTCGCGCGCCGCCATCGCGTTTACGCGATTGAACTCATAAGCGTCGCCATGAAACTGGTTCGTTCCGCTGCGTGTAACCACATCAATGATCGCGCCCGTATTGCGGCCGAACTCCGGCAGGAAGTTGTTCGTGATCACGCGAAACTCCTGCGCCGAATCCGGATTGATGCTGCTGATTCCGCCGGCTATTCCGGGAACCGAAGCGTCGTTGTTGTCCACTCCGTCTACCAGGAAGTTGTTGTTTCGCTCGCGCTGGCCGTTCACCGAGAACCCTCCCAGCGAGCTGCTCACTTGTTGAGCGCCGGGCGACAGCAGCACCAGTTGGTAGGGATCGCGTGTGATCAGCGGCAACTCCAGAATGCGCCGGCTGTCCACGACGTTGCTGAGCTGCGCGTCTTCCAGGTTAATCGGCGGCACCGCATTGCCTGCTACTTCCACCGATTCGGTAACCGCCCCCACCTCTAGCGTTCCGTTCAAGGTGAGGTTCTCCGCCACCGTCAACACCACAGTGTTGAACCGCAGCGTGGAGAAACCCTGCTTCTCAACGCTTAGGTTGTAGCTTCCCACCGGGAGATTCGGGATCGAATAAGTCCCGCTATTGTCGGTGGCGGCCGTGCGGACGCTGGCCGTCGCCAGGTTCTTAGCGGTTACCGTCGCGGTAGGCACCCCGGCGCCGCTTTTATCCAAGACTGTTCCGGCAATGCTTCCGGATTGAGCAAACGCCATCGCGCTGGCCAATAGCAAGGCCGACAAAGTGAGTAGTATTATTCTTTGCATGTTTCCCCTTCCCGTTTACAAAGCCTTACACCAACAAAGCGTTACAGAATGATAGCGCAATCCGTGTCCATCAGCCAGCTTTTTTGTTCCGGGTTTAACATTCTCCGCTCGGTGACGCAACTAACCCCTGATTCTCGTAGCGCGTGCCGCCCCCCCCAATCCCCAACCCCAGCGACGTCCGCGGGACATCGCCACCGCCAGCCTGTGATAAGATCCGGTCTTGACATTCTCGTTAACTGGAGCGAAACAGCGTGAAAGTATACGAAGGTTCAGACATCCGCAACATTGCCCTTATCGGTCACGGTCATAGCGGCAAGACGACCCTGACCTCAGGCTTTCTCTACACCGCGGGCGCCACCAACCGCCTCACCCGCGTCGACGAAGGCACCGCCGTCACCGACTTCGACGACGAGGAAGTGCAGCGCAAGATAACCATCTCCACCGGCGTCGCGTTCGCCGAATGGGCCAAGAAGAAAATCAACCTGCTGGATACCCCCGGCTTCAATATTTTTCTGAACGACACCAAAGCTTCGCTCATCGCCGCCGACGCAGCGCTCGTGATCGTCGATGGCGTCGCGGGCGTCGAGGTCCAAACCGAAAAGGTATGGAGCTTCGCAGACGAGTTCAATCTACCCCGCGCCGTTTTTATCAACAAGCTAGATCGCGAGCGTTCATCCTTCGATCGCGCTCTCGCCAGCGTCCAGAGCGTCTTCGGCCGCCTCGCGGTTCCGGTGCAGCTTCCCATCGGCGCTGAAAAAGAGTTCAAGGGCGTGGTCGATCTGATCCGCATGAAGGCCTTCACGTACACCATGGATGGCGACGGCAAGGGCAAGGAGATCCCCATTCCGGACGACCTGGCCGAGCCCGCGCAGAAGGCTCACGAAGCGCTGGTCGAGATGGTCGCCGAGGGTAATGACGCGCTCCTGGAGGAGTTTTTCGAGAAGGGCACCCTCCCGGTTGAGCACATCATCGACGGTCTGCGCCTGGCTATTCGCGAGCGACGCATTTATCCCGTGTTGTGCGGTTCCGCGCTCCACAACGTCGGCCCCGATCAGCTCATGAATTTCATTATCGAAAATTTTCCGGCGCCCACCGAGCACGAACCCATTTCTGGAACCATGAATGGCGGCGGCGAGGTGCAGCGCGCTATCAAGAATGACCAGCCCGCCTCAGCTTTCGTCTTCAAGACCGTCGCCGACCCGTTTGCCGGCCGCGTCACTTACTTCAAAGTGATCTCGGGCGTCATCAAGAACGACGCCAATCTCGTCAACGCCCGCAGCGGCGCCACCGAGCGTCTAGCGCATGTCGGCTGTCTCGAAGGCAAGACCATTGAGCCTGTTACGGATCTCAAGGCCGGTGATATCGGCGCCGTCGCCAAGCTCAAAGAGACCGTCACCGGCGACACCCTCTGCGACAAGCCGTCCATCATTTCTTACCACGCGGTGCATCTGCCCGAGCCTTCCATCGCGTTCGCGATTTCAGCGAAGAGCCGCCAGGATGAAGATCGCCTCGGCAACGCCGTTCAGCGCATCCTTGAAGAAGATCAATCGCTGCGCTTCTATCGGGATCCCCAGACCAAGGAATTCCTGCTCGCGGGCAGCGGCCAGCAGCACGTGGAGGTCATCGTCAGCCGTCTGAAGAAGCGCTACGGTGTCGATGTCGAGCTGCACGCGCCGAAAATTCCCTATCGCGAAACCATTCGCGGTCGGGCCGAAGTACAGGGCCGCCACAAGAAACAGACCGGCGGCCACGGCCAGTTTGGCGACTGCTGGATTCGCCTTGAGCCCCTCCCGCGCGGCGGTAAGTTCGAATTCGCCAACGAAGTTTTCGGCGGTGCCATTCCGCGAAATTTCATTCCCGCGGTCGAAAAAGGAATCGTGGAAGCGGCCGCCGGCGGCTATCTCGCGGGCTTTCCCGTGGTCGATTTTAAGTGCACTGTTTACGACGGCTCTTATCATGATGTCGACTCTTCCGAAATGGCGTTCAAGCTTGCCGCGCGTAAAGCCTTCAAAGCCGCGATGCAGGCCGCTAAGCCCTCGTTGCTCGAACCCATCATGAACGTGAACATCCAGGCGCCGGTGGAGTACGCCGGCGATCTGATGGGCGATCTGAACAGCCGCCGCGGCCGCATTCAAGGCATGGACACCAAGGGCGGCACGCAAATCATTCGCGCCCAGGTCCCCATGTCCGAAATGCTCACGTATCAGAACGACCTCATTTCGATGACTCAGGGCCGCGCTTCGTATCAAATGGAGTTCGATCATTACGATTACGTGCCGCAACTCCAGGCCGACAAAATCATCGCCGCCGCCAAGGCCGCGAAGACCGGCGAGGAAGAAGAAGAGGAGTAGATACCCGGAACCGCCGCCGCGCGCCTCGCGTAGTTTTAATCAAGGAGTATTTTGCGCATGGCGTTCGCATCTTCCAATTCCACGGGCATCAACCGCCCCATCGTCCAGGGACTCTTCGTAGCCAGCTGCCTGCTCTCGATTGTTTCCTGGTACACAACCTTCGAGGGGATGCGCCTGTATCTGTCCGTCTGGTTCTCGGTGCTGGCGTCCATCGGCCTGCAAACCGCGCTGGTGCTGGTAGCTTGGCTGATCGGCTTTAGTTCGTCACTTGGGTCCACCTCGGCAACCCGCGCCGTGGGCCGCCGCGCCCTCTTGATCGGTGTTTACATTGTTACTGCCATCGTTTCTATCGCCTTTTCTTACACCAGCCTCTACACCTGGTTCAGTGCGCGCGAGCGCCCGGCTACCATCGAGCGCAAGCTCTACGACGCGTTGAACGATTCCGCCGGCCAAACCAGCAAACTGCTCACCGGTGCCATCGATGAACAGCAGAAGCACGTGCTGGCGCTGCAGGAGATGACCGAAGCCGAGAAAACGCACGGTCTGATTTCCCGCGCTCAGGACGCTGACCCTTATCTCGCGAATGTGCGATCTGCCGTCGCGCGCGAAGCTCAGACCTATGCCGGCAATTACAAGGAAGGCGCGGGCGCCGGAGTTCGCTACTCGGCCTTCGATCGCTACACGAAACTTGCCGAACAATCGCTTGCGCGAATGCAGCGTTCCCAGACAGAATTGAGCGCTTTTGTTTCCAACAGCAAACCCCTGGATTCCACCGAAAGGCAATTACAGGCCTACCGGCAGGTCTACGACAACGTGCCGTGGAACGACATGGAGCAGACGCTGCACTCGGGCCAGCTCGCTAAGCCGCCGGTACCTGCTTATAGCGATTTTGTGGACCGCACCGTCTCCGGCCAGGAAGATCTGTTGATCGCTTTTGAGGAGCTTTTCACCGCGCCCACCGCCGCGCCACGTGTTCGCTCTGATGCTGGCCGCATTCATCGACGTGGTGGTGTTTTTCCTGGCCTTCGCCACTGGGCCTTATTTCTTCGGCTCCATGGAACAGCGCTGGATCGCGGCTGGTGCGGCTCTTGAAGGCCTGGATAATCAGATCTTCACACGCGATTTTCTTCGCAAGCTGACTCCCGGCCCGCGCGGCATGGCGCGCGTGGAAGCCTCCACACTGACGCCTGGCGAACAGCAACTTTGCTTGCTCTGGGCCGCCAGGAAACTCGCCGTCGTGGCTGTAGAAGATGGCCGTCAATACTACATGCTGGAGCAGGGAATCCACGAACAACTGCTCGAATCGCTGGCCTCTCAGCAATTTCCGCTGCGCGCCGCTTCCGTCGCATCCAACTAATGTATGTGGCGCACGCACTCTTGCGTGCCGCGTTCACACTCGTGTGAACGCTATTTCTTCTTTTTCCTTGCCTTCACCGGCTCAATCAATGAAAACGTCAGCTTGTGTTCCACCGGATCCACTCGGTCTAACAGAACGTTCACCGTATCTCCGATACTGAACTCACGCCGGGTTCGCTGACCCACAATCTTGCGCACGTTCTCCTGGAACATATATCGGTCGCCCGGCAGCGTATCGATCGGCACCAGCCCCTCCACAAACAGATTCTCCAGTTCCACAAAAAAGCCGAAGCGTGTCGTGCTGGTGATCAAGCCGCGGAACTCCTCGCCCACTTTGGCTTCCATGAATCGCGCCTTCTTCCACTCCACCAGTTCACGCTCGGCATCGGCCGCCCTCCGTTCGGTCTCCGAACAATCGTGCGCGATCAATTCCAGGCGCTCGGGCGCAATCAGATCCTTTGTTCCTTCGAACGACGCGTCTAACAGCCGATGCACAATCAGATCCGGATACCGCCGTATGGGCGACGTGAAGTGCGTGTAGCTGGATGCCGCCAGCGCGAAGTGGCCCTTGTTCTCGGCGCTATAACGCGCCTGCTTCAGCGAGCGCAGCATCAGGTAGCTCAGGATGCGCTCCTCCGGCTTCCCCTCGATCTGCGCGATCAGCTTCTGATAATTGCGCGACGAGATCGAAAGGCTATCGTCGGCGATCACGATTTCCTTCCGCACCATTTTGCCATCGCGCCGGCGCATCGGCTGCGTCCGAAACCGCTTCACCGGTATCGCGCCAATGCCCAGCGAATAGCCGAAGTGCGTCGCTATCTCTTCGAACTCCATCACTCGCTTCGGATCGGGCTTCTCGTGGATGCGGAAGATCGAAGCGATATCCGCCTGTTCCAGGTGCGACGCCACGGCTTCATTCGCCGACAGCATAAACTCCTCAATCAGCCGGTGCGCGATGTTGCGCGGGCTGCGCGTCACGCCGGCCATTTCGCCGAACTCGTCGAATTCGATCAGCGGCTCCGGCATATCGAAATCGATGGCCCCACGCCGGATGCGCTTCTGGTTCAGGACCAGCGCCAGTTCACGCATCAACTCAAAACGCGGGATCAGCGGCCCGTAACGTTCCCGCAGCGCCACATCACCCTCCAGCAGTGCGTGCACGCCGGTATAGGTCATGCGTTCCACGCTGCGTATGACGCCTCGCCCGAAGCGCTGCGCCACGATATCGCCGCGCCGGTCGATTTCGAGTTCCACCGAAAGCACCAGTCGATCGACGCCGGGCTTCAGCGAGCAAATCTCGGTGGAAAGCTCGAGCGGCAGCATGGGAACCGCGCGATCCGGAAAATAGACGCTGGTGCCGCGCAGGAAAGCTTCTTCGTCGATCGGGCTGCCCGGCTTCACGTAATGGCCGACGTCGGCAATATGCACCTGCAGCGCATAGCCCCCGTTCGGCAACCGATCCACCCAAACCGCATCGTCGAAATCGCGCGCCGTCTCGCCATCGATCGTGACAATGTCCAGCGCCCGATAATCCTTTCGCCCGGCCACCTCATCCTCGCGAATGATATTGGTAAAGTTTTGCGCCTGTTCCAAAACCTCCAGCGGAAAATGATGCGGGATATGATGCTTCCGAATCATGATCTCGACATCCACGCCGAAATCGTCCGGCCGTCCCAGGATCTCGATCACGCGCCCCACCGCGTGTTCGCCGTCTTCGGGAAACTCCAGAATCTCGACGTTGACCACCATGCCGTCCAGATCTTCCGCCGACTTCACATCCACCCGCGTCACTCCCACCCGGTCCCGGCTGAGCGCGGTTGTGGGTATTTCCATGCCCGCTGGAATCTGGATCCATTGCCGGATGCGCTCGTCATGCGGCGCCACAAAGTTTCCGCGCTTGCGAATGCGAAACTCGCCGACAACGGTCTGGTGCGCGCGCCGCAGCACCTTGACGATCTCGCCATCCGCGCGTCCGTCCCGCTCGATGCGCGCGATGCGAACCACCACGCGATCGCCGTGCATGGCCGCCTGTGCCGACTCGCGCGGGATGTAAACGTCGCCCTTCAGGCCCTCGATGGGATGATCGGGAATCAGGAACCCATAACCGTCCCGATGCATGTTCAAACGGCCCACCGCGTATTCGCGGCTCAACCGGGTGACTACAAAATGCCCGGACCGCACTTCCACCAGTTGCCCCCGCTCGATCAACCGATCCAGCGCGCTCTCCAGCTCATCGCGCGATGCGATCTTCGCGCCTAGTTCGCGAACCAATTGCTTGAATGTCCCACGGGCGTGAGGCAGCCGGGCGACGTGTTCCAGAATGTTGGCGTCCGTCACAGGGACTTGACAAATCCCCTGGGCGCCATCGGAAGCGATCGAAGCCGTGAACCGGTAGCGTGAAAGATCGCGTTACCCACCGCCGGCGCCAGGCCCACAATCGGCGTTTCCCCCGCTCCCGCCGACGGCAGATCCTTGCGATCCACCAGAACCGTCTCCAGCACCGGCAGATCGCTGAAGCGGGGCACCCGATACGTCGCCAGACGCGGATTCAAAATGCGGCCGTTCGCAAAATCCACTGCTTCAAACAACGCACCGCCGACCGCCATCATCATCGATCCTTCAATCTGGTTTTTCAAGTGCTCCGGGTTTACTATCGCGCCGCACTCGAACGCCGTAACCACGCGATCGATCTTTACCACCGGCGGCGCTGGCGTTACTTCCGCGCCCAGAAATTCACTCGGCACAATGGAAACTTGAGCGCACGTCGCCACGTAGCCGCCCTTTTCCACGCCGCATGCCAAGCCGTACCCAATATTGGAATCGCTTAGTTTGCCCCACACGAACTTTTCGGCTGCCGCCTGCAACACCGCGCGCAGCCGATCGTTCTTCAAATTCTTCAGCCGAAACTCCAGCGGATCCATCCCCACCGCCGCCGCCAGATCGTCCATGTGCGATTCCCTGGCGAAGTGATTGGCGGTCGCCGCCAGGCCGCGATAGGATCCCTGCCGCAGCGGCGAGTCAGTTGGGTGAAACTGAGCCGTGTGATTCGCGATTTGATACGGGCTCTCCATCGCGGACGGGCCGGAATTGTAGTTGTGAAATTCCCACGCGGTGAGCAAGCCGTCCTTGGTCACGCCGCTGCGGATGTCGATCACGCCCGCCGGACGAAAGTAGGCCCAGGTGAATTCTTCTTCGCGCGACCAGATCAGTTTTACAGGCTTGTTCGCGGCCTTCGCCAGCCGTGCCGCCTCGATGGCCGCTTCTCCGGTGTGCTTGCCGCCATAAGCCGAGCCAGTGTCCGGGACAATCACGCGCACCCGATCCTCGGGAATCTTGAAAGCCTCAGCCAGCTCGCCTTTGACGCCCCAGGGGCGCTGCGTGCCGGTCCAAACGGTGAGCTTGCCCTCGTTCCATTCGGCCAGCGCCGCCCGCGGCTCCAACGGAACATGCGCGATGTACGCCACCGTGTAAGTCGCATCGAGCTTGTGATCGGCCACAAAATCACCCCGCGTGCTTTGGGGCGCGTCTTTCTTCAGATACGCGAACAGTTCGTTATTCGATGGTTGCGGATCGCTTCTCCATTCAGCCTTGATCGCGGTGATGGCTTTGCCGAGTATGGCCTCGTCCGGCGCCACTGCGCCCACGAAGTCGCCATCGCGAACGATCACGACGTCGGGAATCTCGCTGGCCTGCTTGCCATCGAACGACACGAGCTTCGATTGAAATGCCGGAGGCCGCAGAACGCGCCCGTGCAGCATCCCGGGGCGCACCAGGTCCGACGTGTAGCGATGCGCGCCCGTGACCATATCCCGCGCATCCACCTTCGGCGCGGACGTACCTTCCACCTTCCACTCACCTGGCGGCGTCACCGTGGCGCCGTCCACGGTCTTGACAAGTTTCTGCCCGCGCGTCAATTCGCCGAATCCGATGGATTCGCCACTCGCATTATTCTTCACCTTGCCGCCAGCCACGCTGATGGACGCCCGATCCACGTTCCACTTGCCGGCCGCCAGATCGATCAAGGCTTCCCGCGCCGCCGCGCCTACTTTTTTCATTTGCGGCGCCATCAAAGGCGTGGTGCGGCTGCCGAACGTTCCCATGTCGTAAGGCGTCAAATCAGTGTCGGCCATCACCAGGTGCACCTGGCCGATGGGCGCGCCTAACTCCTCGGCCACGGCCTGTGCGAGCGAAGTCCGGATGTTCTGGCCCACTTCGGCCTTGCCGGTGTAAACGGTGATTGTGCCGTCCTCGCCGATGTGCAGCCATGCGGCCAGCTCCGGTGGCCTCGCGTCGGGACGAAACGCGGGACCGCGTCCGGATTCCTGTGCGCTCGCCGCGCCATCCAGCGCCAGCAGCAGCACCAATCCGCCACCTAGGAACTTGAAAAAGTCGCGCCGCTCTAATTGAAATTGGCCGAGTTGAAATTGATAAGCCGGAGCCTCGAACAATTCGTAGCGTTCCAGCTCGATCGCCCCCGCAATGCCGTCAGGCATGTTGGCCTCCCGCGGCCATTCGAACAGCCGCGATAATGCGCGGATACGTCCCGCACCTGCAAACATTGCCCTGGAGCGCGCGGCGGATTTCGGGCTCGGCCGGCTGCGGTGTCTTCTTGAGAAGCGCCACGCCGGAGAGGATCATGCCCGGCGTACAGTAACCACACTGCAGCGCGTCGGCCTGTAGGAACGCTTCCTGCAGAGGATGCAGTTTGCCGTTCTGCTCCAAACCCTCGATCGTCGTGATCTCTTTGCCGGCGACAGCGGACACGCGGGTGATGCACGATCGCACCGGAGCGCCGTCGATCAACACGGTGCAAGCGCCGCATTGGCCTTCGCCGCAGCCGTATTTCGTGCCGGTGAGTTCCAGTTCGTCGCGCAGCACCCAGAGCAGCATGCGTTCCTGTTCCACCAGGAGCCGGTAATGGGTGTGGTTGACGACGAGTTCCACTCTCCGATTCTACGCCTCCCTGATGCGTCGTTGGAAGCGATCAACACGCCACTATTTGCTGGCCGGCATTTCTGAAACCTCCGATGCGCCCGCCCGCTGCGCACGTCGAACGAAAGACCGGTCGAAAGAGACAAACGCCACGCCCGGCGGCCTGCTACTCAAATGCAGCGCATCAGCGAATGTAATTCCATGGGAGCTCAGCGCCAGCGCTGCGGCAACCGCTGGCTGGTCCTCGGCGCGTACATTCTTCAAGCCCAGCAGTCTGCCGAATGCCGTCGAGATCGCGCTCTCTTCGAAGCCATAGAAACTGCCAAGGACCCAGGCGGTCTCGATCAAGACCGTCTTCGCGATCCAGATTGGTTCCGTTGCGAACAGTGCTCGGGCCGCGGCGGCCTGCTTCGGATCGTCCCCCGTCAGCAGTCGAACCAAGACATTAGTATCGACCGCGATCATGACGCCGGCTCACCTCGCGCGCAATAGCAGCATCCATCTTTGCGAGGGTTGCCTTGCGTTTGGATCGAAGACAGCCGGCCACTTCGTCGATACTGGTTTCGGGGAAACGCCCGGCGGGGCGGAGCAAAATTCCATCGCCGGTTTCTTCAACGGTGAAGTGCGTCCCCGGCCCCCAGGCACGGGAAGCGCGTATGTTCTTGGGGAGGACGATTTGTCCCTTGGTCGAAAGCCGCGTGGTTTCCATGGGGTAAGACTCCAGTAAGATTATCGCACGCGCGGACGTCCGTTACAAACGTGCGCTGTCGCTACAGCTTGCGACGCGCGAGCTCCTCATCGTAGGCCCTGGTCACTCGCTCCACCCGATCGAACAGGCCGCAGAACGCCACTTCGGGCTTCATCTCACGCAGCTCTTCGTCGGAGAGTGTTTCCAGATTCGCTCTCCAAGCCGCCTCAAAATCGTGGTTGAAAATGTCGCGGTCGAGAACGCTGGTCGCATGCACGTTGAGGTTCCCAGGCACCAGAAGCCGCCATAGATGGGTGGGCGGCGCTGCGGTGGAATTCTCCTCGGGCATCTCGGAGAGCTGCAAATAGCATGGAATTCCAGCGTCCTCAAGGACGTTCTGAGCTTCCACCATGGAGTCCGCCGGCTCCGATCCGGCCTGGGCGGTTCGCGAGAGAACTTCGGAGGCATCCTCCAGCCAGTCTGGTTCGTCATCCAGGCTTTCTTCTTCTGACGCCGGCGGCAGCTCCTCGTCCAGCTCAGTGTTCTCGGCCGCGGGGGTCAGGGACCCGCCGATTCGCGAATCCGGCTTCCGCCGCCGGACTTCTTCGTCGTAGCACTTCTGCGCGGTTTCCACCAGGTCGGCGCGTTTGATCGCCGCCAGCGCCTCGTCGGACAGCGACGCATAGTGTTGGCGTAAATATTGAGGATCGGCCGCCATATGATTCGCCCTTAGACCTTCGCTCTCTCGGCAATCAGCATGGATTCCAGAATCTGATCGGAGACCTCCTTGACAGCTCCGGGCGAGTGAGACAAAAACAACGTATTGGTCTTGTCGCTTTCGCCAATGGACTTCAAGGTGTCAAAATACTGCGTCACCATTACCAGCTGCATCACTTCTTTCGCGGACGCACCTTCGACCACTTTTTGAAATTGTTCGATGGAAACCTGCAATCCTTCGATGATAGCTTTCCTTTGGTTCGCGATTCCCTGTCCCTGCAGAGCTTTGCTCTCCGCTTCCGCCTCCGCCTTCTTCACCACCAGAATCTTCTCCGCTTCGCCCCGGGCGTTGGCGGCCACCTGTTCGCGCTGCGCCGCGTTGATGTCGTTCATGGCCGATTTCACCTTGGCATCGGGAACAATATCGGTCACCAGAACATTCACAATTTCGTATCCGAATAACGCCATGTCGGCATCCAGCTCCTGCTTCACCGCCGCGGCGATACTGGACTGCGAGGCGAACACTTCGTCCAGCGTCATCCCCGGGACATGCCCCAGAATCACTTGCTCGACATAAGATTGGATCTGCGCCGCGGGATCGGACAACTTGTAATAAGCGTCGAATACCTTCTCCGGACGGACGCGATTCTGCACCGATATCGGAATGGTGACGAACACGTTGTCTTTGGTCTTGGTCTCCATGGTCAGCGTGATCTGATTCACGCGCAGGCTCACCGTGCCGGCCACCGAATCCAGGAACGGCCGCTTCCAGTTCAACCCGGGTTCGGCCACGCGAAGGAATTTGCCGAAGCGCGTAATGACGGCGACTTCGGCCGTGCGCACGGTAAAAAAGCTTCCGAGAATCAGGTAGAGCAAGATAAACGCCACGATGCCCAACGGTATCCAGTAAAGCTGCTCCATTCCGTTCGCTCCCTCCTTTTCGACTTAGCTCAGAGTATTCAGAGTATATAGGATGGATCGTCCAAGATTCGCGAATCCCGCGCTTAATGCGATTCCGTGCGCGGCGCCGATTCCACGCGTTGCCGGCTAGTCTGCTCGATTAAATTCAGTAAATCGGTTGCACGAATCGGTTTCGATAGGTAAGCGTCCATCCCCGCTTCGAGACACCGCTCCCTATCGCCGGTCATGGCATGAGCGGTCATCGCAATAATCGGGATATGTTTTCCGCCCGCCGAGTTGCGAATGGCCTTGGTAGCCTCAAAGCCGTCCATCTCCGGCATCTGCACATCCATGAGAATCATGTCGAATGCCTCACGGTGCAGCGCGGCAATGGCTTCTTTACCATTCCCGACGATAACCACGCTGTGGCCGCCCTTTTCCAGAAGGCGAGCCGCCACCCGCTGGTTGACGATATTATCTTCGGCTAACAGGATGCGTGACCGCGGCGCCTCCGGAGCCATGCGTGTCGCAACTTTGGAGACTGGAGACGCCGGTTCGCCGGCCTTCTCGCCCGCCGTGCTTCCCAGCGCCTGAATAATAGCCGCCCGAAGTTCCGCGCGCCGCACCGGCTTCATCAGATGTGCTGAAACGCCCAGTGCCCGGCAACGCTCGAGGTCGCCCCCGTTTTCGCGATCAATACGGACAACGCCACCCGGCGGTAATCGTAGGTGCCGGCCAGAGCCGCCGTCGGATTAGTCAACATCAGATGCTCTAACCGAGCCGCGACCGTGAGGGAGCCGGTCCAAGACGCTTCCGACTGAGCCGCGACCGTGAGGGAGCCGGTCCCCACCGGCCTTTTTCGACCGACTGCTAAGCCCGTCGTACACGGGAGAACGCCCGGGTAAGGTAATGCGACTTACTGTTTGAGGCGGAAAGCCAAGTCATTGTGGTGCGAAGGTCGGTTCGATGCGATCATCCCTGATCTTACTCATCGGCGGCTTCGCTCGGTCGCCTTAACCAGGCGCCTGACGTCCCGGTTCGCTGCAAGTTCCTACAAAATTTGGGGAAAAGACCCTGAACGCGCCGGCTCCGGGGTCGGTTGGCCAGAGGAGCATTCCGGCTGCGCCAGTTGGATATAATGCAGTGTCGGCCCCCGCTTTTTGTCCGCGCTAGGATGGCCGGGATTGATAAGGTGAAATTCATGAGGAGTTATCAGCGGCAATGAGTCAGCAAAGCTTAGAGGACGCGCTCCAAGCCGGCGGCAGTCCGGTTGAACGATTGCGGAATTCGCAGATCGGTCCCTACGCCTTTCCGGTAGTGCGCCCGGAGTTTACCAACTGGAGAGACGAACAACGGGCCTGGAAGGAGACCTGCGCGCTGCTGGACCAGTCGCACCACATGGCCGACCTCTATCTCGAGGGGCCCGGTTGCCTCAACGTGCTTTCGGATCTGGGCATCAATAGCTTCAAGAATTTCAAAGTCAATCAAGCCAAGCAATTCGTTGCCTGTAACCATGATGGGTACGTCATTGGCGATGCCATCCTTTTTTATCTGGCCGAAAACAAATTCAACCTGGTCGGGCGCCCACCCGCTCTCAACTGGGTGCAATACCATGTTGAGACTGGCGGTTACCAGGCGACGGCGGAACGCGACGAAAGGTCCGCTGTCAACCAGGGCCGTCGAAGGACTTTTCGCTACCAGATTCAAGGCCCGCATGCTCTGCGCGTGATGGAGAAGGTAACCGGAAAACCTGCTCCCGATATCCGCTTCTTCCATATGGATGTTTTCAACGTCGCCGGGCGCACTGTCCGCGCCTTGCGTCATGGAATGGTGGGACAACCCGGGTGGGAACTCTTTGGCCCCTGGGAAGACGGCGATGCGGTCCGCGATACCATCTTCGAAGCCGGTCGGGAGTACGGGATACGGCTAGTGGGATCGCGAGCTTACCCCACCACCTGCCTAGAGTCCGGCTGGATTCCTTCTCCGCTCCCGGCGATTTATGTTGGCGACGAGTTGAAGGGATACCGGCAGTGGTTAACCACCAAGAGCTACGAAGCGACGGCGTCGCTCGGCGGCAGCTTTTACTCCGATAAAATCACCGACTATTACCTCACTCCCTATGACCTGGGCTACGGACCGTTCGTCAAGTTCGATCATGAATTTATCGGGCGCGCGGCGCTCGAAAAAATGGCCGATAACCAGCGCCGCAAGAAAGTAACTCTGGTCTGGAACGGGGAAGATATCGAACGCGTATTTGGATCTTTATTCCACGCCGGTGACGTTGAAAAGTATATCGACTTACCGCTGGCTAATTATTCGACATTGCCGTTCGACAAGGTGCTGAAGGACGGCAAGATCATTGGAGTGTCCACTTACACAGGCTACACGTACAATGAGCGCGCGATGCTCTCGCTTGGTGTTGTCGACGTGGCTTACAGTGAGCCCGGCGGCCAGGTCACGCTGGTGTGGGGCGAAGAAGGACGTGGGTCGACAAAACCTACCGTCGAGCGTCACGCTCAAGCCGAGATCCGTGCCACGGTAGCATCGGTGCCGTACGCCGAGGTGGCGCGCGTGGCATACCGTCCGCACTGAGTACGTTACCGAGCCGCGACCGACTGACCGAGCCGCGACCAACCGAGCCGTGACCAAAGGGAGCGGTCAAGTAAAATAGGAGATCTAAATGGCGTATATATTCCACCAAGACGATTTGCCGAAACTGGTAGCGGTGGTGCCGGGGCGCGAGCGGACCTTCTTCGTTAACAAGGAGCTCAGCAATATCGACGACATGCTGGCCGGGGTGATGGTTTACAAAGCCCACGGCTCATCGCCCTACCATTACCACGAGATTTGCGAGCACTTTTATTTCATCATGGAAGGCAACGGAACGGTGGAAACCGAGGAGGGCGTGCGTCCCGTCGGGCCGGGCGACCTGGTCTTTATTCCCGCCGAAGCCAAACATCGCCTGCGCGCCACCGAGACGGGCCTGTTCTATTTCGAATTCCAGGCGCCCAATCGATTCAAGACCCACATTCTGGACGGCACGCCGGACGATCTGCGCTGGAATCGCGTGGACGGCCGTGTTTGGGTCCAAACCTAAAGGAACACGCCATGACCACTTCACTCACCTTTATCGATACCAACAAGCTGCCGCGCGTGAAGACTCCGCAAGGCGAAGTCACCGAGATCCTCAATCAGCAACTGGTGGGCGCAAAGAATGTTTTAGGAACGCTGCGCTGGCTCTCGCCTGGGGAAAAGTTCCAACCCGACCAACAGGAGAAACATCAGCTCATTTACTTGATGGAAGGGCAGGGGAGCATCCGCCTGGATGACAAGGACTATGATGTTTCCCGCGGCGCAGGGGTGTATCTCGGACCTTCCGAATTGGCCACCATTCAAGCCGCCCCCGGATCGTCGCTCAAGCTGTTTCATCTGGTGGTTCCAAGAATTCCCGCATAGCTGCAACGTCGCTGCTTCCCCCCTTCGCCCCACGCCGCGACCGCCCGCAACATGTTGTGCAGTAGAGTGGTTTTCGCTTGACAAAGCATTGAAAAAGGGCAAAACTGGCTTAATCAGCAAGGTCTTTTCGCTGCCAATTCGGAGACTGAACTTTGTGCGTTCAGCCACAAAGGGAATCATGTTTACTAGATTGAAAACTACTGCTGTTTTCGTTGGGGTGTTGGCAGTCCTGGCGGCTCCACTCGCTTACGGACAGGCCACGGGAAGTATTTCGGGGACGATAACGGATGCCACGGGCGCCGCCGTGCCCAGTGCGAAGGTGACGGTGACGGCGCCCGCCACGGGTGCGTCTCGATCCACGACAACCAACGAAAGCGGGGAGTACATTGTGCCGCTGCTGGGGGTGGCCAATTACAACATCCAGGTGGACCTGCAAGGTTTCCAGAGCGCCAAGGCCGAAGACGTTCGGTTACAAGTTGATGAACATCGCGAGTTGGATTTCAAGCTGACCCCGGCATCGGTGCAAAGCAGCGTGGAGGTGAATGCCACGGCGGTTTCGATCCAAACCGCGGATGCCACTCTGGGTCAGGTGATCACGACGCAGCAGGTGGCCGACCTGCCATTGAACGGCCGCGACTTCGTACAGCTTGCCACGCTAACGCCCGGC
The DNA here is from genome assembly GCA_963747945.1 of Bryobacterales bacterium. Lineage (GTDB taxonomy): Bacteria > Acidobacteriota > Terriglobia > Bryobacterales > Bryobacteraceae > Palsa-89. Next base: position 159,839 of record CAVVHB010000012.1, on the reverse strand, counting down.
GTTGCGCAGGAAACCAACCCGAACAGCTTTTTCAATGGCGGTCCGAGCAGCGAAGCGTCCGCTCGCGGATCATACTCTCTTTCGGTGGGCGGGTCGCGCGCCAACAGCACCGATTGGCTGCTGGACGGCCTCGATAACAACGAGCTGACGTCCGGAGCGATCTCGATTCTCTCGTCGATCGATTCCATTCAGGAGTTCAAGGTTCTCACTTACAATTACTCGGCGGAATGGGGAACGCGCGGCGGGCCGACGGTTCTGGTGACCACTAAATCGGGAAGCAACGCGTTCCATGGAAGTCTATTCGAATTCCTGCGCAACACCAGTCTGGATGCGCGCAGCTTCTTCGCCGAAAATACGGAGAAATTCAATCTGAATCAGTTCGGCGCGTCGTTCGGCGGGCCGATCAAGAAGGACAAAGTTTTCTTCTTCATGGATTACGAGGAGAAATATCAGCGCCACGGAATTCCCTTTACCGGGCTGGTTCCGACGGCCGCCATGCGCAATGGCGACTTTAGCGAGAACGCTTTCGGCCAGCCGAACGCCACCCAGCTCGTGAACCCCGCGGCTGGATTTACGCCTTTCACCTGCGGTGGGGCGTCCTGCAACATCATTCCGCCCAGCATGTTTGACCGGGTTGGCCAGGAACTGATCAATTTGTATCCGCTGCCGAATGCCAATAACGCTGCCCTCGGCTACAACTACGTCAGTGAGCCGGTGAGGACACTTAACGAAGGCAAGTTTGACATCCGGCTGGATGAAAACATTTCCACCAAGGACACATTATTCGCCCGGTTCAGCTACGATCAGGCTGAGTCGTATGTGCCTGGTGGTTCCCCTGGATTCGCCGAACAGGGCGCATTTGCCAGTAACCAGAGCATTCAGAATCATGCCCGCAATGCGGCCATTTCCGAGACTCACTTGTTTTCCCCCAACACGGTGAATCAGGCCAGCTTCGGATATAACCGGATTTTCGATTACATCACTTCGCAAGGAACCGGAAGCTGCTACGCCCAGACCCTCGGTATCCCAGGCGCCAATTTGGGAGGCAACAGTTGCGGCCTCACGTCCGTATCAATGACAAGCTATTGGTCGCTCGGCGATCGCGGATATACGCCGTTCGTTGGAGGCACCAATGTTTGGACCTTCAATGACTCGTTGGACATGGTTCGGGGCAACCACGACATCCGGGCTGGTTTCGGCTATCGATCGAATCAGTTGAATACGGTTGCGGTCGGCTTTCCCAACGGGTTCTGGGTGGTGGTGGGACTTTCGGGTGACGCCGCTGCGGATCTTCTCCTGGGAGACTACGTCTACGGCGCTCACGATCAGGAGTTCGACGGCGGACTCACCGGCCGCCGCTGGAAAATGTATCGGCCCTACGTCGAGGATACCTGGCGAATAGGCAAGAATTTGACCTTGAACCTTGGTTTGGCTTATGCGATGGTAACCCCCATCAGCGAAGTTGCCAATCGCATGTCGGACTTTAACCCAGCCACCGGCGAGTTCCTGATTGCCGGCCAAAACGCCGGGTCGAGCGCGGGTATCAAGATGGACTGGACGGCGCTGGAGCCGCGCTTAGGCGCCGCATGGAAGCCGTTTGGCAACAATACAGTTTTTCGCGGCGGCTATGCTATCTTCCACGATTCGTCCTGGAACCAGGGCGCGCAGGGGTTGTGGCAAAACCCGCCATATTATGCCGAATCGGACAATTATGGATCCAGTCCCATGTCGGCGGGATTCCAGACTTTCAGTTCGCCGCCCACCCCGTCAACTTTCACCGGCCAGATCTGGTCCCAGGATACGAACTTTAAGCAGGGCCGGATTCAGCAGTTTAACTTTAACGTCGAGCAACAGATTCCTGGGAACATCGTCGTGACGGCTGGCTACGCCGGATCGCGCTCTTCGCATATCCTTGAGTCCGGGAACAACATCAACGTGGGATCTCCCTCTGCCTGTGGAACCGTGAGCGGATATACTTTGGGGTGCGGTCCCGATGGCGCCGCGTTCGCGGCTCCCTATCCGGCGTTTCCGGGTTCGAATATATCGAGCATCTTCGACAACGGCCGGTCGCACTACAACTCGCTACAGATTAAAGCTGAGACCAAAAGCGCGCGCGCGGGCATCTACGGGCTGATCTCCTACACCTATTCGCGCTCCTACGACACCGGCTATTCCGATGGCCTGGGAAGCATCATCGGCGCCACCTATTTTCCGCTTCCGGGATATCAGAGCCTGGATTGGGGACTTTCGCAGATCAATCTGAATCAGAATTTTACCGCGAGCATAATTTACGACTTGCCGTGGGGCAAGGGACGGCATTGGGGCGCCAACTGGAACGCGGCGGGTAATGCGATTGTCGGAGGCTGGGAAGTCACCGTTATCGAACATGCCACGTCGGGGTTCCCGATTTTTGACATCGATAGCAACAATACCTCTGGTGTCGGCTTTGTCAACGCGAATGGGAGCGCATTGATCCGTCCCAACATGACTTGCAATCCGGCACTGAGCAATCCCACCTTGGCCGCGTGGTTCAATTCTGCATGTTTCTCGCAGCCGGCGGCCGGCGAGCTTGGCAATGCGCCTCGAACGCTGCCAGTGGGCGGCCCCGACTTTGTGAATACGGACTTCTCGGTCATCAAGCACTTCGTCCCCCGCGAAGGATGGCGGATCGATTTCCGGGCCGAGTTCTTCAACCTGTTCAATCATCCGCAGTTCGGCGCTCCAGGCGGCAACGGATCCGGCGCGGATTTCAATACTCCGCAGTTCGCCGTGATTAACTACACGGTGAACAACCCGCGCCTGGTGCAGTTCGGGTTGAAGCTAGCCTTCTAGCGCAGACGCGATAGACTGAACACATGCTGCGGCTCGCGATTGCGATGCTGCTGGCAGGCGCTCTTGCCTGGAGCCAGCCGCGACGCAAGATCATTATCAACGAAGATTGTTCGGGTCCCGGCGGCAGCAACATGCAGACGGTGGCTTTGCTGGTTCAGTCCCCGCAGGTAGAAGTGCTGGGCATCACGGTGGTCAGCGGCGACCAATGGCGCGATGAAGAAGTGGCGCACACGCTGCGGCTGCTCGAGATTATGGGCCGCACCGATATCCCAGTGATGAAGGGCGCGGCGTTCCCTTTGGTGCGCAGCCGCGAGGAAGCAGCTCTGTGGCAGGACAGCTACGGCAAGATGGCCTATGAGGGCGCCTGGGACCAGCGCTGGTGGCACGAACCATTTGTGGTGCCTACGCTGCCGGAGGGGCAGCCATCCACTAAGGCAGTGGATGAAGACGCGGCGCATTTTCTGGTGCGGATGGTGCACAAATATCCGCATGAGGTGACCATCTACGAAGGCGGCCCCATGACCAACCTGGCAGTGGCCGTGGCGATGGATCCGGAGTTCGCCGCGCTGGCGCAGGAACTGGTGTTCATGGGCGGGAGCCTGAATCCACAGACCGACGATCCGGAGTTTGCAAATAACCCGCGCCACGAATTCAATTTCTGGTTCGATCCCGAGGCCGCTTATGCCGTCCTGCGCGCGCATTGGAGCAAAATCACGTGCACGCCCACGGACATTTCGATCAAGGTGCGGCTCAGTCCGGGGATGGTCAAGCGCATCGGTGACAACGGGGCCGCCAGTGGGAGCGCGCTGGCAAACTACATCGCTCGCTTTTATCAGCCGGGCGATGGCAACGACTACATGTGGGACGAGCTGGCCGCGGCCGCCTGGTTGGACCCGGCGGTGATCACGAAACAGGAGACTCGCTATCTGAGCGTCGACATCGATCACGGAGCAGGATACGGCAACACGCTGACCTGGACCGAAAACGACAAGCCGAAGATCACGACACAGCCAGTAGTGGTTCAAGTGGATCTGGATAAAGAAAAATTCTACGAAATGTTTGTGGGACTGATGTCCGCTCCCACCCCGCGCGCCGCTCACTGAGGCTTTAATTCACTGATGTTTTAGCTCAAACACAAATTGCTGGACCTCTGCGCGCTCGCGTTCCAAGGCTTGGGCCGATTGCCGCGACAACTGCTCAAACAGCTCAATTTGTTCTTGCGCCTTAGCCGCTTGGCCGGTCTTCCGGTATGCCATCGCCAAACGGTAGTGTGCCTGTTCGAGCTGAGGGCTGGCCGCAATCGCGCTCTGGTAGGCTGCAATCGCCTTTGGCAAATTTCCTTCGTCGGCGTAGCCAATTCCGAGCAGGAGAAAGGCGTCGCCGAGTTTGGGGTCGAGACGAACCGCTTTTTCCAGCAACTCCCGCGCTTTGGGCGAGGTTTGCGCCAGAGTGGCGGCGTAATAGTAATTGGCCCAGGCGTTCTCCGGCTGAAGGTGGGCGAAACGTTCCAGCCGCTGGGCGAAGCCATCGGATTGCGTGATGGCGCCGCTGGATATTTTGCCCAGAAAAAGATACGGCTCAGGATCGCTGGGATTCAGGTCCGTAGCTTCGAAGAAACGGCGCGCCGCCTGATCGTAGTCGCCGCGCGAATACAGAGCCACGGCGAGGCCCAGCAAGGTGCGGGTAGATCGCGGAAACAGGCGATGGCCGTTAGCAAAAACTTCGACGGCTTGGGCGGCGGCGTGATGAACCAGCAACTCGGCGCCCCAATTGAAGAGATTCGTTTCGTTGGGATCAAGTTCGGCGGCGCGCTGGAACGCGCGGACAGCCTCCAGCGGGTTGGTATCGGCAGAACTGCTGGTGCGAAGCTCGGCGGTGGATTTCGTCAGAGCCTCGGTGGAGCGCAAAATCGGATCGGAGCCGTGGCCGCCGCGCTGGGAGGGATCGGTAACGCCCGATACGATGAACTTGGGCTCATCGAAATAGGGAGCCGGCGGTTGGCTAGTTGGCTGTTGGCCCCAGAGGCACAGAGTCGCAAATATCGGGACCAGGCCCTTCATAGGAGGATTGTATTATAGCCGGGCCAGACGGGAGATTACGAGATCGAAATAGGCGTCGGCATTGATGTTTCGAAGCAATTGCACATTAGGTGTTTTGCCGGTGACGCCCCACCAATCCACGATCGTCATTCCCAGCGTGAGGGGGCTGGAGCATTCCACTTCAATGTTGACTTTGCGGCCGGAGAAGATCTCCGGTTGGAGCAAATAGGCGGTCACGGTGGCGTCGTGGAGCGGCCCTCCCTCCCATCCATATTTGCGCTCGTCGAAGAGCTTGTTGAATTTCAAAAGATGGTAAAAGGCTTCGGCCACTGGGGTGCCAACTGCGCGGAGCTTTTCGAGGCGGGGCGCGGTGGTGAGCGCCTGGTGCGTACAATCCAAGGGGATCATCGTGATGGGCGCTCCGCATCCGAGCACGCGCGCGGCGGCTTCCGGGTCGACGTAGATGTTGAACTCGGCAGCGGGAGTGATATTTCCTCCTTCGGAAAACGCCCCGCCCATCATCACGATCTCTCGCAGATGGCCAGCCAGGCGAGGCTCCTTTGCCATCGCGAGGGCGATGTTGGTGAGCGGCGCCAGGCAGCACAACGTGACTTCGCCGCGGGGCCTGGACATCACCAGATCGATTATGGCGTCCGGGGCGAATCCTTCGGCGAGAGGCGTGACCGGGTCCGGCAGGTCGTACCCATCGAAGCCGGTTTTGCCATGAACCACTTCGGCGGTAACCAACGGCCGCAACAGCGGCGCGGCGGCGCCGGCATAGACCGGAGTGCCGGTTCTTCGGGCCAGCTCCAGAGCTTTGCGAGCGTTCTTGGAAGTGAGATGCACCGGAACATTTCCGGCCACGGCTGTTATGGCGAGGACGTCGAGTTCGTCCGGAGAGGCGAGCGCGGTGAGGAAGGCGACGGCGTCGTCGGGGGAAGGGTCGGTATCGATGATGATGGGGCGGGGCATCAATTGTGAGCGGTTCATCAGTGTAAATCGTCGAGAGCCTTTTGAGCGGCTGCGTGCCCTGGATGCTGCTTGAGCAGGTCGAGGAGCACGGCGCGGGCCTTATCGCGGGCGCCCTCCAGGCCGTAAACACGCGCCAGGTTTAAATAAGATTGATCGAAGGCAGGGGCCACGCGGATACATTCTTCGAATTTAGCAACGGCGTCGTCCCGTCGGCGAGTCCGCAAATAAAGGACTCCGAGGTTATTCAGCGCCTCTGGATAATCGGAGCGCAATTTCAGCGCATTTTGCAAATATTGATAGGCGCGCGCGGTGTCGTCCGTCTGCGCATAGACCATGGCCACGCTGTAATTCGCTTCAGGTTCGCGTGGCCGAGCGGCCACTGCCCGCTCCAAGGCCGCGCGAGCTTCGTCCCAACGTCGCTCGTGACGATACGCGTTCCCGAGGTTTTCGAGAGCGATCCAATAATCCGGGCTAAGGCGGAGAGCCTGTTCGAAATATCCGATGGCGTCGGCAGTACGGCCCTCGCGCGTGGCAAGAAGCCCGAGATTGTTCCATGCGTTCGGCGCGGTGTCGGGATAACTGGCCGTGAGCTTGAGGGCCTGCTCAAAGCTGGCCCGCGCGTCTGCATTCTTTTCCTGCTTCAAATAAACGCTGCCGAGGCCGTATTGAGCTTCGGCACTGGACGGATCGTCCCGCAGGGCACGTTGGAAGGAGGCTGCAGCCTGGTCGTAATATCCACGTTGAAAGAATGCTGAACCAAGCGAGAGATTATTGCGGCCGAATTCATAGGTTTCGGTGTTACCAGGGAAAGGAAGCGCGAGGGCCAGGCGCTGGGCGGTGTTTTGAGGAATGCGCTTAAGGTCGTCGGCGACGGTTTTAGAGTCGATGGGACCCTGATAGACCTTGACGATGTCGCCTCCGGCGTCGATCAAGAACGAAGTTGGCAGAGTGAGATCGCGATGCCGGTCAAATAAATAGCGATAGAGAATGTTGTAGACGGCTGCGACGTCGTCACTCACATTCATCTTCTGGGTTTGTGGATCGAACTTTATCTGAAACAGCTCGGGTTTTCCGGTCGGCGAAAAATCGGGCGATGGAACCGGAGCGAGCAACCAGGTTTCAATGGTTGTGGGAAGCGCGCTCGGGCTTCGGTGTGGATGAAAGCGTAACGGACGCTTTCTTGAACGGCTCGATGCGTGGCGGCGTCGCGCCCTCGTCCACCCAGATCCGGTGATTGATCGGGAGATCGTGGAGTTGTTGGACCAGGCCACTGGGCCATTGGATGGTCGCGCTGACGGGACCTTTGAGTTCGCCGAGGCCGAAGAACACATCTTTGCTGTGCTGCGAAAGAAATCCCGATCCGGCCTGTAGCATTTTGGTCTGGCGATCCAGTGTGATGGCGGCGCCGATGCCATCGGGATTGCTCTTCACGCCGTGAAGCCGGAAGGAGATGGACGGCGGCAGATCCTCTGTGACGTTCTTCAGCAGGCGCAACTGCGGAGCATTGCGGTTTTTGAGAAACACTTCCTGCCGGCCGTCACGATCGAAGTCGGCCAGAGCGAACGATCGGCCGTCCTCCAGGAAATCAAGACCCACGGCGCCCGAGACATCGGAAAATGTTCCATCGCGATTGTTCGCGTAGAAGACATTTCGCTCATAGCCGCTCCAGGTGGAGTCGGCGCGAATCAGTTCGTTGATGGCGTTCCAGCCCTGTTCGTAATCGGGCGACGGCTTGGCCGTGTCCGGCGAATTGGCAACAACCTGACGCCAGAAGAAGCTGTTCAGGTCTTCATTGTTCAGGTCGGCGCCTATGGGCCCTGAGACCATTCCGTTGGCGATGTAGAGATCGGGAAAACCGTCGTGATCCAAATCCCAGGAGTCGCTCGACCAGGACCATCTGCCCATGCCGACACCGCTGGCTGCGGTGGAATCCTGAAACGTCCCGTCGCCGCGATTTCGGAGCAGCGAATTGCCCATGGCGTGTTTCTGGTAGAGCACGCGAACGGCGGGCGGGGCGTCGCGCTGGAAGATGTTCTGCATGGAGATGCGTTCGCCGGCCGCGGTCCACATGTCGGCGACGTAGAGGTCCTGGACGCCGTCGTTGTCATAGTCGAACCAGCAGACGCTCATGCCCGCGCCGACATCTTCGACGCCCGATTGTGGTGCAACGTCTGTAAACGTGCCGTCGCCATTATTGCGATACAAGTTCTTGCGGCCGAAATCGTTTACGACGTAGAGGTCCGGCCAGCCGTCGCGATTGTAGTCGCCCCAGCCGCAACAAAAGCTATAGCGCGTGTTGTTTTGGTTGAGACCGGATTGCGCGGTGACGTCGCGAAAGGTTCCGTCCCGATTGTTGCGCAGCAGGAAATTCGGGGGCCCATTTTCCGCCGCGTAATAAGGCGAGGGGTATTTATATTGATCGGCGCCCTGGTAATAAACGTAAAGGCAGAAATAAATATCCAGCCAGCCATCGCGATCGTAATCGGCGGCGGCCGCGCCCGTGAAGGTTCCCTGCGGAGGATTGGCGAACTGAAACGCGTCGGGTTTGGGGCGAAACGTGCCGTTGCCTTGATTCAAGAACAGGAGGGGACCAGCGGCGCGGACGACGATCAAATCCTGGCGGCCGGTATGGGAGAAGTCGGCGAAAATGGCGCAGGCGGTGTTTTCGAGAAGTCCAACCCCGGACGTCTCAGTGATGTCTTCGAAGGTTCCGTCTCCGCGGTTGCGATAGAGCCGGTTGGGAAGGCCGGCGGGCTGGCAGACGTAAAGGTCGTCGAAGCCGTCGCCATCGATGTCGCCCACGGACACACCATTATGGCCGTAAATGTCGATGCCGGAGGCTCCGTCGAGAACTGTGCGCCAATGGTCGACGCCGGGGAGCATTTGCTGAGAGTAAGAAGGAGCACGCGAGAAGGCGTGCGGGGCAATGTCGTCGAACCAAGGGTGGGCGGATCTGCTGCGCGTTTCATCGGACGACTCCCAGCGTCGCAGACGATAGTTTGTCGGGCGGCGCGGCTTCCCATTCCAGATCCCACCAACCCACGCGCTGCTCGCGATGGAATCCGGTGCCGGCGCCAACCAGCGAGTAACGCACGCGAGTTCGCACCCCGCCGTCAGCTTGTGCGTCGATTCGAGTGACCTGGAATTCTGCTGTCTCAATTTTGGTGAACGCGCTCAGAGCAGATCGCAGTTCCTGGATGAAAGCGGCGGGTCCGAGAGTGGGTTGTTGGGCGAAGGTGACGTGGCGAACCTCGAGAGCAGGGCCGGGGCGAACAATTCGCGAGTCGAGAGGCCGCGGAGAAGCTCCCAGGAATCCCGGCGCGAGGACGCTTTGGACGGAATCGGCCAAATTGGTGCGCCATTGCGCGAGAAGCACGGCAATTCGATCGTGATACTTTTCGGTGATGAAGTCGTCGAGGCCGGCCTTGGTCTTCAGCAGCGTGGCATCGAGAGCGGTCTTGGCTCGGTAGTGGGGATGGAGATGGAATGCGGCGTCGACCAGGGGGGGCTCTTGAGCGGGGAGGCGCCGGAGGAACGGAAGCGCCAGGCTTCCCCGCAGGAAGTTACGCCTTGGAATTTTGAACGAAAGGCTCATCAGGAGCGTCTGGAACCTAGAATCTCATACGCGGCTGAAAGCCGCGTGTACCTCATCAAACAAAATGTGTTATGGCACCGCGAGTGAATATTTGTGGAAGCGGCGTTAATGCCACTCCCTCACGGTCGTGGTTCAGTAAGCTGTTAACGGTAGACCAGGCAGCCGCGGGCTTCGAGATTCGCGAGCCACAATGGAGATTCGAGTGTGCCCACCCAGCGGAGATCCAGTTTCTCTAAGCGGGGAAGATCGGCGATAGAGGCGGGCAGGTGCGTCAATGGATTGCCGCGGAGATCGAGCTGGCGTAGTTCTTGAAGTGCGCCGATCGACTGCGGCAGCGATGCCAGCCGGTTGTTTCGCAGGTGCAGCTCTCGCAGACGCGCCAAACGCCCGATAGAATCCGGAAGCGACGCCAGCCGACTATCAGATGCCCGCAGCTCAATCAGGTTGGTCAAGCATGCGAAGGTTTTTCAGGCGGCCGATCTCTTCCGATACTTCCGAGAGATCGTTGTCGGCCAGGACCAGCGTTTCAAGTTCGGTCCGCTGCCACACCCATTCCGGGACATGGCCTAGCCGCTTCTCCCACAAGTTGAGGCAACTCACGCGGACAGCGCTCCAGCGAGCCGGCTGAGAAACGCGTCGCAGGCGGCAAGCTGGCGAGTATCCACGAATTCATCAGCCTGATGAGCGTTCGCGATATCGCCTGGGCCGCAAACAACCATCGGGATGCCGCAACGCTGCTGGTAGAGGCCCGCTTCGGTACCGAATGCAATCTTCCCCGGAACGGCGCGCGACTGGAGCAGCGTGTTCACAAAGGCTACCACCTCGGCATCCGGCGCTATGGACAAGCCTGGATAAGCGAACTTTTCATGGAAGACGATGCCGCAAGAAGGGTTCACCTTTTTCATGGAGGGTTCCAGCTCATCGGCGGCGAAATCGCGGATACGATCGAGGATTGGCTGGGGAGGGTCTTCCGGCAGATAGCGGATTTCGAATTCGAAGACACACTCCGCGGGAACGATATTCAGGACCGTGCCGCCGTGCACCGAGCCGACATGCAGCGTGGTATGAGGCACTTCGTATTGCGGATCGAACGGACCCGCCGCTTGTTTCTGTTGGTTGAAGCGGCGGATGAAGGCGATGAGCTCGGAAGCATATTCGACGGCGTTGACGCCGGCCCGCGGGTTGCTGGAATGGCCCGCCTGCCCGCGCACCTCAACCCGCATTGCGATTTTCCCTTTGTGCTCACTTACCAGGCGCATGGAGGTAGGTTCGCCGACGACGCCCATGGTTGCCTTGACCGGCAGGTTGAGCGAATCCTCCAGCAGTTCGCGTAGTCCGATACACCCGAGTTCCTCATCGCAGGTGAAGGCCAGATGAATGGGAGTGTGCAATGGCAGGCTCACAAAGCGCGGGACGGTCGCTAGCGCCGCGGCGATGAACCCTTTCATGTCGGCACTGCCGCGGCCATACAACCGGCCATCACGACGATCGAGTTGGAACGGATCGGTGGTCCAGTTCTGGCCGTCGACCGGGACCACATCGGTGTGGCCGGCCAGCAGAAATCCGGGACGAGCGGTGGGCCCGATGGTTGCGAAGAGCGTGGCTTTGGTGCGGGAGCGGTTGTCAATCACCTGGGAATCTACGCCGTGCTGCGCCAGGTAATTTCGAACGAAGTGGACCAGGTCAAGATTGGAAAGCCGGCTGGTGGTGTCGAACGAAATCAGCTTGGAAAGCAGCGTTTCGGAATGGGAAGTTTCCATGAGCAACCTCAGGGATCTCCCGCGACACCGTAAGCGGGAGCCGCGTCGGGAAACTGTGCGCGCTGCACGTAAGCGTCGAGCTGAGGCTGATAGAGCTCCCATAAAGAGCACAGTTGCTGGATGGGATGTGTCCGACCAATCGACGCGCAAATCCACGATTGGCCAGGAAACCTTGTCGGCGACTTGAACGCCCGCGGCATGGAGCGGCCCCGCCTCGCCACCTGCTTTTAATCCCGCATCCAGCGCTCGGAGCAATCGCGCCGCGAGATGTCCCTGGCTATCGTCAAAAGCTTGTGTCATCGCTGTGGGCACCGATGGATTGGACAGGAGATTTCCCGCGGCGGCACAGTGGTGGGATATTGATTTTCCATTTACGCCGAGTGTGCGATCTCCGCTGTACACGGCGAGCGCGCCAACGGTGGGGACGAGAACGAGCTGGCGCCACTCCATGAAAGGGCGCTCGTGAATAAAGAATTCGATAATTTCGTGAGCACCCTTGCCGCTCTCCATCAGATGGAGCGCGCGCTGGCCGAGGCTGGGATCGGTGACATTCTGACTGAGCACCGCGCCGACGCCGGCTCTCACGTTGGCGCATCGGCTGGCAACCGCAATACTGGAAGAGGCCACCGCTGCGCCGAGCATGCCGGTTAAGGGGCAGCGAGCCGCTATCGACATCGTCATATTAATGTTGTCATCTTAATGTTCTTGCGGGATCACGGCAGTGACGTCGATCTCGACCAGCCATTCGGGACGGGCCAGCGCGGAAACCACCAGCCCAGTGGAAACCGGATAGACGCCTTTCAGCCACTTGCCGATGACACGGTAGACTGGCTCGCGGTACCGTGCATCGACGAGATAGACGACAATTTTGCAGATATGTTCGAGACGGCTGCCCGCTTCGTCGAGCAACATACTGATATTCGCCATGGCCTGCTCAGCTTGCGCGGTGACATCGCCAAAGCCGACGGACGCGCTGGTGTCCAGATCCTGTCCCACCTGGCCGCGCACAAAGACCATGCTTCCGGCGACCACTACCTGGCACAAGTCGTTATCGAGCTTTTGCTCGGGGTAAGTATCGCGGGTATTGAATTTGCGTATGCGCTCGTGACTCATGCGTCTCGCGCCATTTTCTTCTTATTACCAAGCACCTGTTCGGATAGCCCGGCGGATTTGCGGACGAATTCCAGCGGACCGCTCCAATCGAAATTGTTGTACACCGCGGCCAGGTGCGCAAAGGGTGGGGATTGCGCGAACAATTGAAAGGTCAAGCGATGGCCGGCATAATCGGAATTCAAGAGGTCGCGCGCGAACGCCAGGAGTTTGCGGCGATCTTCGGCCACCCACTCGTCATTCACGGAATAGAATTTGTTCAGCCACTGGCCGGCCACGGGATGGGCGAAGGACGCCGAATCCGGCGTGATGCAAATCTGGCCGCCGCAGAGCTCACGGGCAATGTGCATCATCGCGGGCAGCTGAGTGCAGGCCAGTACACGACCGGTGTAGAGCAGAGACTGGTTGGGCATCAACAAGCCACCGGGACTCGGCTCAGCCAGCGCGATTGAGGCGGTTAAATGCGCGTTGATACCTTCGCGATAACAAGCCAGCTGCGCTAGCTTTTCCTGCACGGCCTGCTGTTTGTCGAGGCCGGTTTGACGGACGTTGAAGAGCGCCGCGCCAATCAGCATGTCCGCTACCCGGAGGTTCCGCTGCACGAAGGCGAACGCGGAGTAGCGATGCAGCGTGGAGCGGATGAAGGTAGCGGCTCTGGTGTGCCGGTAAAACAGAACGTTTTCCCAGGGAATCAAAACATCGTCGAAAACGACCAGCGCATCAATCTCATCGAAGCGATTGGAGAGCGGATAATCTTCCGCCGGGGCGCGGCCGGCAAAACCCGTGCGGCAGATAAATTTCAAACCCGGCGAACCCAAATCGCAGATGAAGCCAACGGCGTAATCCGACAGCTCGGAATTTCCCCAGTTCGCGATGGTCGGTTTCACGAAGGCTTGGTTGGCATACGCGGCGGCGGTTTCGTACTTGGCGCCGCGAACAACGATGCCTGCGTCGGTCTCTTTGACCAGGTGCAGCAACATGTCCGGATCCTGGGCCTGCGGCGGCTTGGAGCGATCGCCTTTCGGATCGGTATTGGCCGATACGTGAAACAAATCCTGGTGCAGAACTCGATCAATATGGTTGCGGATGTTGTCTGAAAAGCGCGGATCCACTTCGTTCAAGATGTTCTGGCCGTCGTAGAGAGACCACATCTCGCCGACCGTCTCGTCGCCGACGCGCGTGACCACGCCGCCGATGTCATCCATGACCTTGTCGGTGGCGCGCCGTTTATCCCACCAGTCCTGCTGGGTGTGCGGGAGTTTGAGCCCGATGGCGTGCGGCTCACCCTGCGGGTCGGTGTAGGTCATGTCCGCGCGCGTGTCGGGATCGTGCGCCATGTCGTAAATGCGAGCGCGGATGTCGACCAGGGGTTGGAAGGCGGGATGCGCGACTACGTCGTCGATCTTTTCGCCATTCAAGTAAACTTCGCGGCCGTCGCGAATGGACTGCCGGTATTGATCTCCGGTCCGGATCATGCTTGCGCCATCCTACCACGCAGGGCCCATAAAACGCGGCTGAAGCCGCGTGTACCAGCAACGTGTACCTCCAGATCAGTAGCGCCAACTGGTGAGGTCCGCGCCGGGCGGCGCAGTTTTCTGGATGCGCTCCATAATCTTCGGTAAATACATCTGATCGTAATGCAGCCGCGTGTACCAGTTCGGCTTGTCGGGATCGCCATTCCAGCAGTGCTCGGCGCGCGGCCCGTAGCGAACCTCGCCTTGGTAAGGGACGCCGTGTCCGGGAGTACCGGTCTGCTTTAGGAAATCCTCCATGAGGTAAACCGCGTCGTTCAGGAAATAGGTGTCGTCGGAGCCGACGTAGAGGTGGAGCTTGCCTTGTAGCTTGGGCCCCAGCGTCGTCCAATCGCGCTGCAGCATCGCGTCCAGGTCGTAGTGCTCGCGCCAATACTCGGCGGTCTCGTGATCGATCTTTCCGGTTTGCTTGTCGAAGATCGGCCGCGGATAGCCGTCCTCGGCGGTGGGAGAATACACCGCCTGCCAGATATCGAACTGTTCGCCCGAGCGGCCGTGATCGCCCAGCGCGGCTTCATACGCGATGTTGTCGCGCATCGACATCAGGGTGTGGCCGAGATAATCGCGCATGGACGGCTGGTCGACCTGCTTGTTGGCGCCCTGGATGTAGAACATGTTGTCCTGTTTATAGAGGTCAACGGTCATGTAAGCGTGGAAGTCCACTGGATCGGGGCAGGCGACAAAGGCGCCGTTATAGTCGTCGGGATAAAACATTTGCACGGCCAATGATTCCCATCCCCCGGTGGAACCTCCATAGAGGAAGCGGGCCCAGCCTTGCCCGATGCCGCGAAACTGGCGCTCGATGGCTGGGATGAGCTCGGTCTCCAGCGCGTCTCCATAGGGGCCGACGTTGGATGAGTTCACGGCGTACGAGTCGTCGTAATAAGGATTGGCATGTTGCAGTTTCGCGATCAACATGCGGGGCCTGCCGGGCGCGATCCAGGCCTGGTAATTCTTATAAGCCTCCTCCTGCTGGATGCGGTTGTAACCGGCCAGATGAAAGCGCTCGGAAAAATCGGGCTTTAAATTCGAGTCCGGCGGAGTTTCGCGGAAATCAGAGAAGTTGGATACAAAGTGGTCGTGCGAAACGATCAGGGGATAGTGGGCCTCCGGGTGCGTGTCGAAGCCCTCCGGGACGAGGACGATTGCTGAAACATACACGGGACGGCCCCAGAACTTTGTCAAGAGTTTCGATTCAATGCGGATGTGGCGAATGTATTTTGTATCCGGTTCCGGTTTAATGGGCGGGATTACGTCGGTAAGTGAGACTGCGATGGGCGGCGCTCCGGGCCCGATATGAACGGTCCGGGGCTTGGAAAGCAAATTGCCTGGCGCGAGGTTCCAATGCTGTCCTTCGCCACGATCGGGCGCCAGCTTCACCGTTTTGCCGTCCGAGCGGTGAAAGGTCTCGTAGACGTTCAGCACGGCCTGGATGGTATAGTCTCCGGCCGGCACGTCGGTCAGCTTCGCCCGCGGGTAGCCCTGGGCGTTGTCTCCGATTGTGAGCGGGTCACCGGGCTTCCATCCGTCCACGGTCACACCGAAAACCATCTGGGACTTGGGCGTGTCGTCGATCTGCATGCGTGGTTCTTTGCTTGGGTCGTTCGACAGCAGAAGGAGCACGCGGCCGTCCAGAGGCTGGCTGGAGCGATCGGCTGGGAAGGAGACGGTGATGGATTGAGCGGAGGCTGCGGCAACCAAGAACGGTCCGGCGGCCAGCAGGGGGAGTATGCAAGCAAGGGTGCGCATACTGGAGTATACGAGTTTTATGCTAACGGCTGAAAGCCGGTGGAGTCCCGATTACGCCTGTTGATTGGCTGCTTTCATAAGAGCGAATCGGCGCTCGCGATGGTAACCTGTTTCAAACAGGACTGGCCGCATTTGTCGCGCGAACGCAGCTTCGGAGAATTGAGCCGCGTACGCCTGTGACGCGCGCGGGTCGGGTTCAGTTGCGAATTCCTCCCAGCGCTCGATGGCAGGGAGCAGACCCTCGGAATCGTCGTAGAGGAGGCCTCCGAATTCAGGGACGATTTCGAGCGCACCGCCTCTGGCCAGCGCAATCACCGGCTTGCCACTGGCGAGAGCTTCCACCGCGCTGATGCCGAAGTCCTCTTCACCCGGCATAAGAAACGCCCGGCAGCGCGCATAAAGCTCCCGGAGATCCGCATCGGAAACACGGCCGCAGAACTCGATATTGGCCGCCGCGATGCGTCTGAGCGCATGGTATTCCGGCCCATCGCCCACCACTCGGAGCCGGCGTCCACTTTGATTGAAGGCTCGCACCGCGGCATCCACGCGCTTATACGGCACCAGTTCGGAAACGATCAGATAATAGTCCTCCGGTGGTTTCCAATAAAACGTCTCCACAGCCACGGGCGGATGCACCACACGCGATTGGCGCCGGTAGGTCTTCCAAATACGGCGCTGGACGTTCTCACTGTTCGCTACGAACTCATCCACCCGGGCAGCGGACGCGTAGTCCCACAGCCGCAGGTAGTTGGCGAGCGGCGTCATGAGAGATCGTTTCCAGCGGCCGCGGGTCCAGTCGTTGCGATAGGCCGGATACAGGTCCCACAGATATCGCATGGGCGTGTGGCAGTAACAAACATGCCGCGTGTTGGAGGAAGTAATCACGCCTTTGGCGGGGCCCGATTCACTGCTAATCACTAAGTCGTATTCGCGCAGATCGAAACTCTCGAGCGCCAGCGGCATCAACGGCAACAGCGAGCGATAGTGTTTGCGAAGCGGCTGCAGAAAGGACGCGTGGACACGATGCGCACGAATTGTTTCCGATGTGCGGGCAGGATCGTAAAAGAGCGTGAACACATCGGCGTCCGGCAGCAGGCGGCACAGGGCGTCGACAACCTTCTCGCCACCGCGCATGTTGAGCAGCCAATAATGGACGATCGCGGAGCGCATCGGACGGGCCTTCACCAGCAGTATGGCGCGCGGCGCGTCGGTGCTTGTTTGTGGTTTGTACCTTTCTTGTAAAATCTGCGGGTTTCGCGTTTTCGCCTCTTGGATTTCGCGTCCCGGTGGCTTACGCTGACACCGAGGCACTTACCCTGACGAGGTAGCGCGCTATGCCCGAACATGTTGCTGCAGATCCGGTCTTCTCCGCGGTTGCGCTGCCGATGCGTCGAACCTTTTTCCCACTTGGTTATCCACTCGTGCTGGAAACCAATTCGCGCGATGTGATGCTGGCCGCCGAGGAGGGTTGGGGCGCGAGCGAACGAATATTTCACGACGTTCCGGTGCGTGTTTGCCTCGGAGTATCCGGAGGTAATACGGAAATGCGGGCTCCGGCGTCCGTCATCCGCGCGCGGGAACATTTGATGTCCATCATTGCCGGCCCGGAGAACTTCCTGCAGTGCGATTTCGAGCGGGGTTTTGCATTTGGGTGGGTGACGCCAAGCACGGCGGCGGATCACGCCTGGCTGCGCTACCAGTTTCTAACGCCCGGCGGCAATTGCATTGGCGCAACAGCGGGCCTTTGCACCGCTGCATGGCGCGTTGGTCATGCGACAAGGGACCGGCGTCATGTTTTGCGGCGATTCCTGCGCCGGTAAGAGCACATTGGCCTACGCATGCGCGCGCGCCGGCTGGACCTATGTGACAGACGACGGCACGTTTCTGGTGCGCGGCCGCGATGACCGCTGCGCGGTTGGAGACTCGCAGACTATTCGCTTCCGGACGGATGCTCCCGAGTTGTTCCCTGAACTGTCCAATTACGTACCTACGCTACGGCCGAACGGCAAACTCGCCATCGAAGTTGGGACGCGCGAATTGGGGCTGACAACAGCAGCCGAATGCACGGTGGATCACGTGGTGTTCCTGGATCGTGCGCGTGGCGGCCCTCCGACCGTCGACCGCTACCCGGGAGATCGTGCACTGGAGTATTGGGCGCAGTACACGCTGCTCGGATCAGGCGAGGTACGAGCGGCGCAGCGCCGTTGCCATGAGCGTTTATTGTGCGCCGGCCTCTGGAAAATGCGGTACGCGGGCCTGGATGATGCGGTCCAGCGGCTGGATCGACTGATCACTTCCGATCAACCCACCAGAGAAGGACCTTCTTCCCCCGGGCGAACACGGTCGCTGCCCAACACAGTGCCTTCGGATGGTGATCGTGTCGCCCGTTTTTGTAAATAGGAATTACGCTCCCTCGGCCCTCGACGGGCTCACGGTCACGGTTCTGTAGGCAGGCGCGGCTGGGTAGGGGCGGATGGCAGGTCAGGTCTTTTTACAACGCTTTTACGAAAGACAAGCATAAATAGCCCATATTGGGCCGGATAATGGACTCATGTTGGCAACTGAGTCTTGGCCAAAGCGCTTGGAAATGTGCGGGGCGACCCGAGCGGGTTCGGCTTCCATTGCGATCCAGTTACTGTACGCGCTGGAACCGGTGGCGGCTGCGATGTGCCTGATTTGTCTAGCGCCGTTTCTGGTAATTTTGGCGATTGCGATCCGTGTCGCGTCGGGAGCGTCGCCGCTGGTGGCTCACCGGCGGGTTGGCCGTCATGGAAAAACACTGTGGGTTTACAAGTTCCGCACCATGTGGCCGACGGGCAGGTCCGCGGGCCGATCGGCATTCTTCGTCGAGAAGGTGCCCGACGATAAACCCCAGCTAAAGGTGGCTCCCGATCCGCGAGTAACCAGCTCCTTCGCATCCTTCTGCCGGCGGCACTCCATTGACGAACTTCCGCAATTGGCGCTGGTGGCCGCAGGCCGCATGTCGTTGGTGGGGCCCAGGCCGATCACGCGATTTGAGCTGAACGAGTACTACGATCCGGACGCGATGGAAGTGCTGTCCGTCAGACCGGGACTCACCGGCTTGTGGCAGGTGCGGGGACGCAGCCGGCTTACTTACCGCCGGAGGAAGCGCTTCGATTTATTTCTGGTGCGACGTTTTTCAGCGGGCCTATATTTCAGGATCGTGATGCTTACGGTGCCAGACGTGCTGTTTGGCCGGGACGCCTGGTGATCATGAAATACCGTTGGAACCTCATCTTCGCAATATCCTTTCTTATAGCGTCCGGTGCAGCGGGACTGTTGGGCGCGGGCGAAGACGATTCCGCCGATGCCGCAAAATCCCTGGGCGTCTCCTTTTCCAGCGGCGCGGACTCCACGCTGATTCTGGAGCGGGACGGAAAACGCTACAAGGTTGACGTGGCGGCCAGGACGATTCAGGAGATCGGGCCGGCGGCGAGTGAACCAGCTGCGAGCGAACCGGCCGCGGCTTTATTCCAGAGGAATTGCGCGGGGTGTCACCGAGCGGATGGCAAAGGCGTAGCCTCGCTGCATACGCCGGATTTCACCAACCCCGCGTTGCAGCGCAGTCTCAGCGCAGCGGACGTCACAGACGCCATTCGGAACGGTGCGGCCGGTGGCCGGATGCCGGCCTGGTTAGGCAAATTGAGCGAGACGCAGATAGACAGCGTGGCCACCTATGTCCGTTCCTTTTCCAAGGGAGGGGTGAGCTCCTCTTCCGGACCGCAGGAGGCCGGTAAGGACGCCACCATTTATGAACCTGGCGACGACATGCTCTTCAGCCTGCCCACCGGGCGCGCCGTCGACGAGCACGGGCTCTACGTCAACTTCACCCATCGCTTCCCTTACGATGCCGCGTTCACGGGAGAGGGCCGCGGCGGAGAGCTGTTCGGCCTGGATAACTTCGGGCTGGCTTCGTTTGGCATCCGCTACGGCGTGACGGACAAACTGTCTGTCAGCATGTTCCGGTCGCCAACGCTGGTTGGCCGGCCCATCCAGCTCATGATGGCGTACAACATTTTGGATGAGCATCATGAAGATCCTCTGAACCTGGCGGTGCGCGTCTCCATCGAAGGCCAGAACAACTTCCGCAAGAGCTACACCCAGAATATCGAAGGAATCTTTTCGCGCAGCATAACATCGCGTGCGCAGCTCTATGTAGTGCCGACACTTGTCGTTCGACGCCCGGGCGCTGGTGCAGGCGACGGGCTTCACTTCCGCGGACATCCCGGATATGCCGGGCGTGAACACTTTCTCGATCGGCGTGGGGGCCGCTTACGACATCCGGCCGACGGTGGCGTTGATCGCGGAAGTGATTCCGACGCTGTGGAACGCGAGCGAACTCGGCATCCATCGGCCGGCATATTCGTTCGGCATTCAGAAGAAAATATTCCGTCATGCATTTACCTTAGGGCTCACCACCAGCCCTGGCGTCACGGTCTCTCAGCGAGCGGGGACGCGTGCGGAATTCCTGGGTGAACCATCGGCGGACACGCCGGGCGGACTATTCTTCGGATTCGATCTGACGCGTCAGATTCGCTAAGCCCGCTTGCTTACGCGCGCGGCTCAATACCCAGGCTGCGCCGCTCGCGAGCGTAGGGACCAACACTCGTGCGTGACGCCATGTTCGCGTGGTCACAAATAGCCAGTAACGCGCGGCAGCGCGCAAACGAATTCGCCATCCCAGGGCGCTTGCTGGCAAGTGCACCGCGTCCACGGGCCCTGGAAGTTGCAGCGGCATCAACCGGCGCCGCAGAATCCGAAGCCGTGAAGAAGCTGGATCCAGCAGGCTGAGGTGCAGCCACAGTTCGTCCTTGGTGGGATGAAATAAGTTTACGAGGGGCGTATCCGCATATTTGGCGAGCCAGGCGCGCACTGGCTCCGGCAGTTGGTTCGTCTCTTCCTGCGCGATGGCGGGCAGGTGGCAACCGAACCACTGGCGCGCGAGGGCGAAGCAGATGGCCTGCACCCGGCGCAGCGGCTCATCGTGGCTCTCGCGCCAGATGCGCCAGAACCCGGCATCGGAGTTGCGTCCTAGAAAGCACGCGATTTCGTAGATGTGCGACGGCCGTGAGTCCCCGCGCAACAGGTGACGCAGCGCGTGCGCCGAAGCATAGCCCGGCAAGTCGATATCGGCGAGCGACGTGAACTCGACGTCTTCGAGCGATCGAGGGCGGCGGCGTTCCCAGAAGCGCTCCAGGCCCGGGATTCCGAAGCCCTCCAGGCCGGCGTCCCACAGGCGAAAGTGCAGCTCCAGCGCCAGGGGCAAATCGGGATCGAAATAATCGTCACGCCATTCCCATCCGGTCTTGCGGATCAGCGTAGGCAGGTGATCCACGGGATGCCGATCTCCCCCGTCCAAGGATTCGTAGCCGAGCCCGAGGGCGACTTGCGCATGCCCGCTGCACCTGGTCGCGCGGGAACAACAGATCCAGATCGTACTGCGCGCGAAGGCGCGGATCCGGCACGAAGGCGGGAGCGTGAGTGAACCCCTTGAGTGTGACGAACTGGAGCCCAGCGGCGGCGAACGCGCCACGTACTTCTTGATAGGCGAGCTTCGTGCGACGCCAGCGTTCGGCGTTATTCGCGAGGTTCCGATCGAAACGTTCCGCAACCCAAGCCGGTAAACGATCGCGGCAACGAAACGCGAATGGAATGGCCAGCTGCGTACGATGGCAGAAGTGGACGAGTTGATCCCACTGAGCGTCTGAGAGGCCGCTCAGCGCATCAAAACACGGAGTGGTGAAATGCAACGCCTGGAAGACCGCTCGCGCGTGGACGGGAATGTGGCGGGAGAGTGTCACAAGGCGCGCCCCACTGTATGGAGCACTTCCGCGCGGTAACGATCCAAGGAAAAGCGCTCGCGAAAAGACGCTTGAGCGCGCCCCGAGATAGCGTCGAGACACGCTCCGCCAGTGGAGAAAAGCTCCAAGAGCTTGGAAGCCAGATCCCCGGCCGTGGGCGCTGACAGAACTCCAGTAACGCCGTCCTCGACGATCTCCGGTATCCCGCCGGATCGAAAAGCCAGCACTGGGACACCGGCTGAAAATGCTTCCAGGATCACCCTGGTGGTGGCCTCCACTTGCGACGATGGAACCACAACCAGATCTAGCGCCGACAACACATCGCGGATGTCGTCGCGCCATCCGGTGAACTCAATCGGCAATCCTTCCGCCTCGGCGCGCACCCGCCGGCTGTACTGGGGATCGGAAAATAGCGCGTCGCCGCACACCACGAATTGGCACTGCGAGCGCCGTTGCCGTAACAGCAGGCGAGCCGCTTGAACGAATTCCAATTGGCCTTTTTCCGGCGCGATTCGCCCGATAACTCCAACTCGCCAGGGATCGTCATCGCCGCGCCGGCGCCGCACGCAGTGGACAGGTGCAACTCCGTTGTAGATCACCTGCGAGCGTCCCGTATCGCCAATCGCAACCAGAGGCTGAAGCACGAACCGGCAGGCCGCGATCACCTTGGCATTGGTCCGTCGAAGGGCCCAGCGCGTCAATCGCGCGGCGGCTTCCTGGGTCACAACGCTATGGGCGTGGAAGACCACCGGCTTTCCGCGCGCGGCCATCGCCGCGGCCGGCAGCAGGCGCGGACCATTGACGTAGATCAGATCGATTCCGTGCCTGGCGACTAGAGACGCGATGCACAAAACCTGGCGCGGAAGATCGACGCCAAATCGGGCGATATCCGTCCAACTCTTTGCCTGCGACGTGTACGCGCCGCAAGGAACCTGGTGCACAACGGCTCCGCGGCTGCGCGCGCCATCGGCCAATGGTCCGTCACCGGGAACGCCGAGGTGCGTTCGGTAACCAGCCTGGACAAACGCAGGCAGCAGATCGAGCAGGCAACGCTGGGCGCCGCCGAGCTGATTGAATTGGTCCAGGAACAGGAGGCTGGCGCTCATTCGGATGCCTGGCGCTCCACTCGGGCGGCCATCGCGAGCACCCAGAAGTACAGCGGAAGCACACGCCAATACGTAAACAGGTCGCCCGAGAGCATCTGGAAAAGCTGGCCAATCCAGAAGCAAAAAATCCAGGTTCCAAAGAATGAAGCTCGTGAATCGTGACACCGCGCGGCTCGCCAAGCGGTGCGAAGGATGGCGAAATTGAGCAGACAGAACGCCGCCAGGCCGACGATTCCAGTCTCGACCAGAAGGCTGAGGTACATGTTGTCGGCGACAATGTTTTGTCCGATGAAATTGGAATAGGGCAGTGTCTTATAGCCGATTCCGAGAATGGCGTGCCAGGGATGGGCCGCGAGAAAGGCCGCGATCACCTGCCAGCTTGCAAGCCGGCCGGAAAGCACGCTCTCCGGTTGCGAGAGCAGGAATTGCGAATGCAAGAGGTGAAGCCAATAGTTTCGCGCAGCCTCGGGAAAGAATTGCCACGCCACTAGCGAGCCTGCCGCAAGGCAACTGGCGCCGATGGCGAGTAACCTGCCGATCCGAAGGCGGGCGCGCTCCAAATAAAGCAGGGCGGATAAGGCCACCAGCAAATTCACGAGCGAGGCGCGCGAGTAAGACAGCACTAGAGCCGCGAACAGAACGGGCGCGCTCAAGCACAACGCCAAACGGGAGAACTGCGACTCAGCGCGCTTGCGCAACAGCGTCACGGCGATCATGATCAGGAAGAACGCGCACATGTTCCCCAGCGTGCTGGCTTCATAGAAGAGGCCCTGAGCACGGCGGTAAACTCCCGATTCCAGCCAGAGAAACTGAGCTCCGTAGCCGGCCGGCGCGGGAAACTGGTAGAAGAAATCGACGCAGGCGAACAAGGCCGAGAGCACGCCGAACCAATAGAGACGCCGCGCTCCGGCGAGCTCATGGCCGCGCATGCCGGATGCCGGCCCGTATCTGGAATAGAAAAATATATATACAGGGATTCCAAACAACAGCACGCGCATCAGACTGCCGGTTGCGATGGAGAGGCCGGAGTAGAACACCGCGAGCGCCGAGCTGGACAGCAGCACCAGAAAAAAGACGGCCATGGCAAAGGTCAGAAGGTCGCGCCTGGGGCGCCAATCGCGGAGCCGCACCACTCCTGCGACGAGACCGATTCCGGCCAGCCCCACACCCACGTGAGGGCCCGAATTTCCGAACGCGAACGGAAGGGGCGGAAGCAGGAGCGCGGCGAAAAAGAAACACCACAGCCAACGGCCGGCGGTGTGGAGGATCCATAGAACCAGCGGAATCGTGAGCAGAGGTGCGCTCCACGCGGCGGCAGTCAGCGGACTTGGCGATGCCGCGATGGCGCAGGCGCAAATGCCCAACGATCCCGCTACCCAGAAGTTGAGCGGCAGCTCGCGGGAACGTAATTCAATCGGCGCCATGGGTGGCAATGCGCATCGGCGGAGGGTAGCGCCTGCGTCCCCGCGTGAAGCTGAACGATATTGTGAGGTACAACCAAGATCCGAAGAGCGACAAGAACGCCGCTCCGATCAACATCAACGGCAGGTTGGGCGAAGTGGGCCGTTGCGGGACGATGCCGGGATCCACCACATGCAGCCACTCCGTGCGCACCCCCCGGCTGCCGCGTAAATTTACTACCCGTTGCGCGGCCGCCTCATAGGATGCGCGCGCCGAAGTGAGCACTGCCTGTAGCCCCTCTTCGCGGGCGGTCTGTTGGGCCAGCGCGGAACTCTTTTGGTCGATGGTCCGCGTAAGTTCGGCGGTTCGGCGCTGCAAAAGGTCGATTCGGGCGCGCGATGCGGCGACGTCTCCAGTCTGTTCTTCCAAAAGTTGCTCTTCAACACGCGACTTCAGATAACTGTCGTCGGAAACCTCCGACCGCAACGCTTCGGCGGAGTGGGCTCCCGCGGCCGTCTGCCAGGCAGCTTCAGCATCGGTTAGGCGAGCCTTCATGGTGTCGGCTTCTTTGGCCGCATCATCGATCATGGCCTCATCCGCTTCTTTTCCGCCGGATCGGCTGAGTTCTACCGCACCCTCGGCGATAAACTGAGCCATGGCCTGGGCAGCGATTGGATCCCTCAGCGTGACACTGATCTGGAGTGCTCGCGTGTCCCGGAGCTTGTCGACCTTCAGCACCTGCCGTTTCAGCGATTCAATGGGCGATGTGTCGTGGTCGCGAAGATGGAACCGGGCGGCGGCGCGCACGAAAAGCTGGTCGTTGGTAGCAAGGAGCTCATAAGTCTTCAAGGACTCCAGATACACCGTACTGACGGCAGTGGCGATGCGCGGATCGCCTCCAGCCGGAGGATCGATCAGGATGGTCGCGGTCGCGGTGTAACGCTTGGGCAACAGCAGGCCGGTTGCGAGCGCAGCCATAATCGCGACGCCGCATGCAAAGCTCGCGAATTTCCAGCGCGCGCGCAGAAAATCGATATATTCGAAAACGTCAAAGGAGTCCTGCATTCGGTGAACGTAGCTTCCACACGTTTCCGCTGTGGGACGGCCCCACAGGCGTTCCGCTCCTTCACAGTCGCGGTTCAGAACCGCCATGCGTAAGCATGCGGACCCACCCTTACTGCGTCGCCACCACCACCTGGTTCGTGGTCGTGAAGCCGTTTACCTTGATCTGCAAAGGTACGGCGCTGCCCGACTTCACGCCCTCGGGCACTTGCACGTTTAATTGATTGACGCCCACAAACTGCGGCGCCAGGCCTGAGAACTGCACATCGCCCGCGACGCCGCCAAACAGGACGGAGGGCCTTGCGACGGTGGTGGCAAGTTCGCTCGGTATGCCGCCGTCTTTCGGTGTGTGATCCACTGCGCCGAGCCCGGTGGCGTAGATGATCAGAATGTCGCCTGCTTTCGCCGGATGCGACGGTGAGCTCGCCAAACCCTGTGGCCAAGCCAGCGACGAATCGGAGCTGTTCACCGCGATGGCGTACAATTGCCCGCCCGCCGACGCTGAGAAGACGCCCGGCATGGAGGGCGCGAAGCTAACGGCCACCGGCGCAGAGGTGCCCTTGGAAGTGGTGACCATCACGTTGACAACGCCTGTTCCGGACCCGATTTCCCAGGGCAGCTGGACGTTAATCTGATCGTCAGATTGGCCGGCGACGCCCGGTATGACGGCCAGCAGCGGCGCGGGTGGAAGATCGGCAAAAGTCACGGTTACCCCGCCCAGGCTGCTGGACAACGGAATGGTGTCGGCTTCAGCGAGTTTGCTCACCAGCCCGGTGCCGAAGATGGAGACCAGTCCGCCGGGCGATACCGGCTGACCTTTCGCGAAGCTAGCGCCATTGATGACGCCGCCGTCAACTACGGTTGGGGTTTGGGCGGAAGCGATCATCGCGCCAGCCAACGTAACCAACAGAAAAGATAAATGCTTCATAAACGGACTCCTTGCCTGCGACGAGTCTCTCTACTACGCCTCTATTCTGGCTTGCGGGAAACAGCAGAGTCGTGAACACTTTGTAAAAACTTTGCAATTTCCGGATCTTTCACTGCGTCCAGGTCGGCTGCTCGAGCCGCCTCAGCCAGCGCCTCCGTTCGTCGTCCCGAAAGCAGGAGCAGTTGTGCCAAGGCCCAATGAGATTTGAACCAGTTGGGAGAGGCTTCCACTGAATGGCGTAAACACGCTTCCACACCCGCGGCGTCGTTGCGGGCGGCATAGAACCCGGCCAGGTTGTACCAGGCGTTTTGCCTTTCTTCGGAAGTTTTGGCAGCACTCTCGGCCAGGCGAAACGCCTGCTCAGATGCCGTCAGCGCCCGGGCCCGATTGGACGCGTGTAACGATGCGTGTAACGACGCGGCGGCCAGCGCGCGGGAGAAGTAGAGATCGTCGCTGGAGCCGGCCGGGTGCCAGCGTTGTGAAGTAGCATAAGCCGCCACGGATTCTTCGATACGTCCAGCGTCGAGATCCCGGTTGGCTTGCTTGAGTGCGAGATCCGACGTGGTCAACCGGATAGTGAAATACAGAAACATTGCGGCAGCTGCCAGGGCGGGGACATGGAGAACCCTCAGAGCCGAGGCGGGCGGGGGCGTGGGCCGCGGTGCGGGTACACCGCCCCACACTGCGAAGCACGAGAGCATTGCGACGGTGGCGTAGAAATAAAGCGCGCCCGTCAGCGTGAAGCATACGAACAGACCGGCGACGAGCCCCGCAAGCAGCGCCGATGCCAGGTAGGGTGCGGCCCGCTGCCCTTGAGCGGCGGCGCGTCGAGCGGCGAACCACGCCACCGTCGCAAATCCGGCCAGGATAGCCAAGCCTGGAATGCCGTCCGAGACCAGAGCATCGAGAAAGATGTTGTGCGGCGACTCGTGATAGAAATCCGGGTAGGCCCGCGAGAGTTCGGCGGATTGGTATTGAGGGAATTCGAGGGGAAAAGTCTCGGGGCCAAACCCGAGGATCAAGTGCCGGCTTGCCATGCGCAGCGAGTCCCGCCAAAGCTGGAGCCGGGCGCCTCCGCGCAGATCTTCGAGCACCCATTGCCCCCGAGCACGCAACTTCAAACCGGCTGGCGAAAAATAGAACACGAGACCGGCGGCACAAAGTCCGGCGGCTAGGATCGCGTGGCGCGGTCTCAACCGGGGACGGTTCCAAATCCAGAGCAATAATGCACCCGCGGCAAGCCCGAGCAGCGCACCGCGCGTTCCACTGAGCACGATAGCGAGCGATCCGGCGACGGCCGCCGCGGCTCCCAGAGCTCTCCAGGCTGGTTTCGATTCCTTCGCCACCAGAGCAGCGCCCAGAAAAACCACGTAGAGCAAGTATCCCGCGAAATAATCCGCATGCCCCAAGGTGGATGGCGGACGAACGATGGCCCTGACTCCTTCACCCACGTGATAGCCGGCGGCGGGCAAAATCGGGTCCACACCGAAGTACTGGAGGATCCCGTAAAGCGCGGCTGCTGTGCCGGCGGCGGTGGCGGTACGAAGCAAGATGCGCAATCCAGACTCCGAGCACGACGCGGCTATGAGGAATCCGAGCGCAAGGACCGCGCATTGCGAAACCAGGCCAAAGCGGCGCCAGTTGCCTCCGTTCCAGGACAGCGCGGGGTGGCTGGAGAAGATCGTGGAGAGCAGGAGCGAGACGACTTGCGCCGCGACCAAGAGACAAAACCAGCGGCCGATGGGATCGCCCCACAACCGGCGCACCTGGTTCAAGGTGGAGCCGACAAACAGCAGCGCGATGGCAGTTCCCGTCAGTGCAACGGCAATCTTGGGTGTGACGTCGTAGTGGAAAAAGCCGGCGGGAAGAATCAGCAGCGGCGTAAACGCGAGCACTGCCGCGATGGTAAGTTGCACCCTGAACATAGTGATTCGCGATTCCGGGCAGGAACGCGCCTGAAGCCGCGTGTACCACTCTTCGGGAATCGATGACCCCCCATCTCTAAGGACGGGGGGCCGAGCATCTCGAACTCGAGTGCAGACTGCTTACCATTGTTGGCCAAACGAGGCTAGTAAAGGTTGGTTAGTTGTAAAAGAGTTGTAAAAGACAGGCGGGGCTCGGCACGAAGTGCCGCCGTTGCGTATACTTCGAATCAGAACTACCTGTGATTACAATTTTAATTGTCGACGATGATGAGAGCCTGGGCGACACCATCAGCGTGCTGCTGGAGCGGGAAGGATTCCGCGCCGTTTACGCGGCAGACGGCCGCACGGGTTTCGAACGGGCACTGTCCCTAAAGCCGCAACTCATTCTGGCCGATCTGCGGTTGCCTGAGATGAGCGGCACCGAGCTTTGCAAACAACTGCGCGCGTCGCACGTGAAGACGCCTATCATTGTCCTGAGCGCAATCGGCGAGGAGATGGACAAAGTGCTGTTGCTCGAAATCGGCGCCGACGACTATATCGTGAAGCCGTTCGGTACGCGCGAACTTTTGGCGCGGATCCGCGCTGTGCTGAGACGCACCTCGTCGGAATCGCACCAGGTGATCGCGTTCGCCGATACGCAGGTGGATCTCAACCGCCGGGTGGTGACGCGGCGCGGCGAGGAACTAAAATTCACGCCGGCCGAGTACAACCTGCTGACTTTCTTCCTCCAGAACCCGGACCGAGCGCTTACCCGCGACGTGATTCTGAACTCCGTGTGGGGTTACGAATCGTTTCCGAATACGCGGACAGTGGACGCTCATATCGTGCGGCTGCGGCAGAAACTGGAACCGGATCCAGGAATTCCACGGCATTTCCTGACGGTCCATGGGGTTGGATACCGGTTTCTCCCCTAGCCCGGATGCAACGCATTATTCTGATTGTGGAAGATAACGCGTTGTGCGTCGAGCCACTGGAGGTAGCGTTGTTGGCGCGGCTGGATTTGGAGGTGCGGGTGGTTTCGACGGCTCAAGAAGCGCTGCACTTTCTGGCCGTCTCCGAGACGCCGGTCGCGGCCCTGGTCACCGATCTGCATTTGCGTCTTTCGCTCATCGACGGTTTCGAACTGATCGAACGCGTGCGCGCCCATCCCTACCTGGCCCAACTTCCGATCATTGTAATCAGCGGCGACAGTGAACCGGAAACGCCACGTCGCGTGGAGGCTTTAGGGGCGGCGTATTTCACTAAGCCTTATTCGCCTGGCGCCGTGCGGCAGGCTTTGGAGCAATTGTTGGATGTTCAATAAACGACCTCTCAAAGTGCTTTGCCCGATTGTCGCTCTGGTGTTGGTTCCCCCGTTACTGCGCGCGCAGGATAAGACGGAATTGCAGCAAATTTTGGAGCGCTTGGATCGTCTGGAGCAAGAGAACCACCAGTTAGCGGACGAGGTCCACGCCCTGCGGACGGAATTGGCGGCGGCCAGAGGACAGGCGCCGGAGAAGCCGGCGGCGGCGGACGCATCTCCGTCCGCGGCGCCACTCGACGAGCGGGTACAAGTGGCCGAACAGCGGGTCGCAGATCTTAGCCAGGAGAAGGTGGAAGCGTCGCAGCGATTTCCTCTTTCGCTCAGTGGCATGGTGCTGTTCAATAGTTTTCTGAATGGCAAGAACGCGGGTGGAGACGAGGATCCAGTGATCGCTTCCGCTACCTCCGGGCCGGCGACGAATGGAGCCACCCTCGCACAGACGGTGCTGGGCCTTCGATACCAGAGCCCGAGGGCGCTGTGGGGCGCCGCAGTGAGCGGCTCGGTATTCTTCGATTTCTACGGTGGGGAGGGCACGTCGCTAGACCAGATAGCGCGGCTGCGCACCGCGGTCATTCAACTCGATTGGACGAACACCAGCGTTATGGTGGGCCAGGATAAGCCATTGATCGCTCCCCGCGATCCGTTCTCACTGGCGCAGGTGGGGGTATCGCCCTTTACAGCCGCCGGGAATCTGTGGCTATGGAGTCCGCAGGCGCGTGTGGAGCAGCGCTTCAAGTTTGGCGACGACAGCGGACTGCGCGCGCAACTCGGCCTGTACGAAATGGGCGGAACTTATGAGGCAAGTACGGGCTACCCAGACAACCACGTGGCGTCGAGCGCGGGGCCGGCGCTGGAGGGCCGGTTTGAATTCTGGCACAAGTTCGGAGAACATACCCGCGTCGAACTCGCGCCAGGTTTCCATACCGCGCAAACGGCGGAAAATGGAGTTTCGGTGCCGTCGCGCCTGTTCAGTTTCGACTGGTTTGCGAATCCCTGGGAAAAAATCGAGTTTACGGGCGCATTTTATCGGGGCGAGAACATTGCGGGGCTGGGCACCATCGGGCCCGGCTATTTTATGGAGGGGCCGGCGTTGGTTAGGCCGGTACAATCGATCGGTGGATGGGCGCAGCTGGCGTGGCTGGCGACACCGAAGCTGACGTTTCATCTGATTGCGGGGCAGCACAACAATCAGGCGTCGGAGGTGTCCGATGGGCTGATTGACAAGAATCAAGGTTACGCCGCGAATCTGGTGTATCGTCTCGCTCCGAACGTGCTATTTAGCTTGGAAGGGATGCAACTGCGTACGTCGTACGTGGGCAGCGGGACGAGGTTAAACAACCACTACGATCTGGGGGTGGCGTATTTATTTTAATCGACGCTCCCTCACGGTCGCGGTTCAGTTAGGGCAACCGAGCTCCCTTACGGTCGCGGTTCAGTTAGGGCAACCGCGGCTCCCTTACGGTCGCGGTTCAGTTAGGGCACTCGTTCTTTTGAGCCGCGCGCGTCAGCAAGCGGTCTTCGCTCTCATGGCGGTAATACTGGCAACGCCTCTGGAAGCCGGGTCGGTTGCCGGCCGGGTGGAGCTGAAGGATTCCCACATCGCCTCCGTTCGCAAGAATCGCGACTACTCCGGCGTAGTGGTCTGGCTGATGCCCTCCGATGGCGCGCTGGCGCATCGCACCGATGGCAAACACGCGCGCCTGATCCAGAAGGACAAGACCTTCACGCCGCATGTACTGCCGATAGAGACTGGAACAACAGTCGATTTTCCGAACTTCGATCCGATTTTCCACAATGCGTTCTCGAATTTCAGCGGCCAATTGTTCGACATTGGCCTGTATGCCCCGGGTTCGAGCCGCAGCTTCCGCTTTCAGCGCTCCGGCACGGTGAGGATCTTCTGCAATATTCATCCGACCATGAGCGCCGTCATCCTGGTGGTGGATACGCCTTACTTCGCCGTTAGCAGCCGCGATGGAGACTTTGAGATCGCGAGCGTGGCGCCGGGAGAGTATCAACTGAAGGTGTTTCACGAGCGCGCCACCGAAACCGTGCTGGATCAGCTGGAACACAGAATCACGGTGGGATCGGGAACGTTGGCGCTGCCGCCGATGGAGATTTCCGAGACTGGCTACTTGCCGGCGCCGCATAAGAACAAATATGGTAAGGACTATCCCAAAGCAGTGGAGGACAACCCGATTTATCCGGGCTTGACCACCCCTGGCGCAGGCAACTGATGTTCGGATTTTCACGACTATCGCTGCTGTGGAAGACGCTGCTCTCAACCTCCATAGCGATCACGCTGCTGTTCGCCGCAACAGTCTGGATTGTCCAGCACCATGTGGTGCAGAGTACGTCGGAGAGCTTGGAGGAGGAGGTGCGGGCGAGCTTCCGGGCCTATGAATCGCTGTGGCGCGCGCGAGCCGACAAACTCGCGTCGATCAGCCTGATCCTCAGCACGATGTCGGATGTCCGGGCGGCATTCACCACCGGCGACGAAGCGACCATTCGCGATACCGCGGCGGAGTTGTGGAAGCGGGTATCGCAAGACGACGCTCTGTTTCTGGTAACCGATCCGGCCGGCCGTGTGATTACATCGCTGGGCGGAAACCCGCGCATTCGCATGCCTGGCAGCATGCCGCTGGTGCGACAGGCGTCCGCGAGTTTCCCCCGGGTTGCCCAGGGCTTCCTGCTGCTCGAAGGGCATTTGTATCAGGTGATCGTGACGCCCGTGTATGTGCAATCGGGGGGCGGCCCCGGCCTGATCGATGTATTGGTGGCCGGCTACGAAGTGAACAATCTTGCGGCGGAGGAGTTGAAGGAAGCCACGGGAGGCAGCGACTTCACGTTTGTCGCAGGCTCCGAAGTGGTGGCCTCCACGCTGGCCGGCGGAGTATCGACAGCAAGTTTGGCGGCGGCGAATCGTTATTCAGAGCGGCCGGGACGCATCACCGACGGACGGACCGAATACATGGCGTTGACCACTCCACTCATGGACGTGCTCGGCCATCCCATCGGGAATCTGTCCATTTTCCGTTCGTTCGCAACCGCCGATCAGCGGCTTGAATCGCTGCGCTGGAACATCCTGTTCACGTGGATGGCGGCGGTTCTGGCCGGCCTGGCGCTCACTTACCTGTTGGCGCGGCGCATATTGGCGCCGGTGAAACAGCTGGATCGCGCGGCGGAGGCGATTGCGCGGGGCGACTATGACATCCGGCTGCCTGTCGAGAGCCGCGATGAATTGGGACGGCTGACGGAGACGTTCAACAACATGTGCAGCTCCATCCAAAGCGCGCGGAGGGAGCTGATTCAGAAGGAGCAGATCGCGACCATCGGGAGATTGTCGACGTCGATTGTGCACGATCTGCGAAATCCGCTCGCGGCCATCTACGGCGGCGCCGAAATGATGGTGGATTCCGACCTTCCGCCGTCGCAGGTGAAGCGCCTGGCGCAGAACATTTATCGCGCCTCGCGGCGTATCCAGGAACTGTTGCAGGATCTGGTGAATGTCTCGCGGGGCAAGGACAAAGCGGTGGAGGTATGCCGGCTGCGGGACGTGATCGCCGCGGCCTGGGACGTGCTGGCTCGCACGGCGGAAACGCAAGCGGTCACGGTCTCGTTGAATGTGCCGGACGACATTGAGCTTCCCCTCGAGCGGTCGCGCATGGAACGCGTGTTTGTCAACCTGTTCAGCAATTCTCTGGACGCGATGCCGGATGGCGGCCGCATCGAGATCGTGGCCAGGCGCGACGAATCGATGGTGCTGGTGGAAGTGGGTGACACTGGGCCGGGGATTTCGACCGAGGTGCGGGCTTCACTTTTCCAACCGTTCCACTCGAGTAAACGCAATGGGCTGGGACTGGGCCTGGCGTTATCGCGCCAGACTGTGCTGGACCATGGCGGGGATATGTGGGCGGATGGCGACGGCTCCGGCGGAGCGCACTTTTGTTTGCGGTTGTAGGCTACGCTCCCTTACGGTCGCGGTTCTGAAAGTCGCGGTTCTGAAGGTCGCGGTTCTGAGGCGTGTCTGAAAGCGGCGGCTGCCTCTGGTCGCGGCAAACCAACTGAACCGTGACCGTCAAGGGAGCGGATGATTGTAGTTGTTCAGCCTTTCCAATTCAAGGAACATACGCAACGCCGGCAAATCGGGTTGGTCGTAACATCAAGACCGAGGCGAAAGCGGATCGCCTGCCGGCCCGTTCAATACTTCCAAAAGCGATGCGCCCTGGCCGACCGTGCCGATGGGGCGATGGAAAAAGCAGGGCCGCACAACGCCATCGCTCTCCAGCACAGCGGAGACCCAGGGTGCATTGCAGCGCGGAGCAGCCGGGAGTCGGAAACTCGAGATGAGACCGAAAGTGATCGACAATGCGGCATAGCTTTTCAGGCGTCTCAACGACGAAGCCGCCGCACTCGCCGGCGCCGATCGAGCGCTTCGACTTCGGATTCGAGAACGCAAACCTGGCTGGGGGAGAGCGCCACTTCTTTCTGACGCTCGGGACTCCAAACGTTGAGGCGGTTGAAAGCCTCCGACGATACGTCGGCCGCGAGAAATGAGACGGACTTCAGTTCCAGAGCACGGGCGGCTTCCACGGTGGCGCGCACATGGGCGCAGTTGCGGCTTTGAACGGTGGAGCGGGCGGACACCGCGAAGTCCGGATTGATTTGATGCAGGGCGGCCACTCCGCAGGCCAGCCGATCGAAGGCGCCTGGTACGCGGCGAATCGCATCGTGAATTTCGCGCGGGCCGTCCAGCGACACGATCACGTCATCCAGGCACTCGACGATCTGGCTCGCGTAGCGGCCGATCAAAAGTCCCGTGCTCAGTCAGGGTAGTGCGAATGTTCCGCTCTCGCAAGAACCGGCATAAGCGAAACGGTCCGAGTGCATGAGGGGTTCTCCGCCGGAAAATACCACCCATTCCACGTGCAATCGCGCAATATCGTCGCCATGCCGCTCCAACTCAGCGGCACTGATTTCCTGCCTCGAATCGGTTTTCCAGATGTCGCACATCACGCAGCGGCAGTTGCAGCGGTTATGCGGGTACAGAATCAAAACGGGCAATGAATGGAGAACCGGATTCATGCCCGCACCGCTCGCCCCGCGAGGTGGAAGCGCGGCCCCAGCACGATTTCGGTAAGGGCACGAAGAATGGAAACATCCACGTTGACGAACCAGGCGCCGCGGCCTTCCAGCTCGATCCTCTGCATGCCGCGTGTGAGCATGGGATCGATCCGCAAGGCGAGAGTGCTTGAAACCAGTTGGATTCTGCCTCCGAGAATGACGAGGGCCGGGACGATGTCCTGCAGCGCTTCCGCGGGATTCTGGCCCGAATCGGGCACGACGAGAAGATCGGCAATGCCGCGTTCGCGAATCTCACCTTCGCCCCGGTTCAGATGGAGCACCCGCGCGGCCTGGGTGGTGACCATAGGGTAGATTTCCGCCGCGGTCAATCTGCCGGTTTTCCGCGCCACTTTGATTTCGCCGGCCAGATCGCCTTGACAGGTGAGCGCGGAATCCGTTCCCAGGCAGATGGGCACGCCCGAGCGCAATACTTCCGGCCGCAACGTTTGAGACAACATGAAGAGATTCGAACTGGGGCACCAGACC
The DNA here is from genome assembly GCA_963747945.1 of Bryobacterales bacterium. GTDB lineage: Bacteria > Acidobacteriota > Terriglobia > Bryobacterales > Bryobacteraceae > Palsa-89. The sequence goes on along the minus strand of CAVVHB010000012.1, from coordinate 125,096 downwards.
AGAGAGGTTCGACGCCGCCGGAGAATTTCGAGCGACTGGCAATCGACTCCTACGCCGTGGATGAGCACCGTTCGGCCGCTCAAAACTCCCGTTTGCTCCAGTTCCCCGATCTCGGCGGCCGCGCTACGGTCCGTTCCTTCGGCGGCGTGCAGCAGGAAAGGCCATAGCTTGGAAACAGCCCGGTAGCGGCTGACCAGATCGGGAGAAAAGCGCAGCGAGTGAGCCCATCCAAATTCCCTGATCACGCGCACCGGGAAGGCATGGTCGAAGACCGCGGCGTGGAAAGGGTTGTGATGCGCGACGGTGGTGACGCCGCTCAATAGATTTTTCAATCCGCCCCATGCCAGACGCACTGCCTTGGGAACCGCCAGGTGCTCCTTCACGGGCGAACGATGCGGATGGTAGATGTCCTCGGCCCAGGCTGCGGCATTTGGATAGGGTCCGCCGCCGAGGCGCGGAAAAAGATTGAACTCCAGATGGTCGTGACAGTTGATCAGTCCGGGAAGAATCAAATGGCCAGCCAGATCCAGTTCGGGCCCGCGAGCGGTGCAACTGCCGAAGGGTTGAACGCGGCCGCGTCGAATTTCGAGATCGAAGCGCTCGGCGGACGTGGCGGAGAGCGCTACTCTGGCGCCAGTCAACCTCATGATTTTGTCTTCATGATTTCGCCCAGGACATGGCGAGCAGCGCGGGAATGCGGCTCAACTCCGGGAACAAGGAATCCTTCCCCGCCTGGCGGAAGATGGCTCGCTCTGGTTCGCCAAAGCTCGCCTCGATAACCCAGTCGAGAGCTAAGCCGGCAGATTTGGCGGCAGCTTCCCAAGCTGCAATCGCATGATGATGATGATCTATCTCATAAACCTGCCCTTGCGACCGGAAGGACCGTGTCCAGCCGGCGCTTAGCGCGCAGGGGTGCAGATCGGTAACGACAACGCGTCCACCTGTTCGCGAAACTCGGGCCATTTCCGCGATGGCTTGAAGCGGAGAAGGGAAGTAGCCCAGAGCAAAAGAACAAAGTGTGATATCGGCCGCGCCGTCGGTAAGCGGAATGTGACGCGCATCGGCGAGAGCCAGACGTCCGGCCAGGCCCGGCTTGCGCGCGGCTTCGAGCAGCATCTCCATGCAGAAATCGAAACCAAAGACCCGAGAGCCGCGCTGTTGAGCTTCCAGCATCCAGCGGCCGGTACCACAAGCGATGTCGAGAAAACGGGTAGCTCCGAGCGGACTCAGCCGCTCCAGAACAAGCCTGGTCTCGAGCGCCAGCAGCGGATTTGGACCGGCATCGTAGCTGGCCGCCCAGTGGCGATGACCTTCGATGGCTGAGACCCGCATTTTACAGGCTTTCGAGCCGCGGCTTTCGCAAGGACACCAAGCGCTGCGCCCACTGCAACTCAAACGGAAATTTGTAAACACCCAAAGCGTAGCGCCACAGGCTCAGAGAACGGAGCATATTGCGCCCCCACTTGGGCAGGTGAATGTCCTGGATCGTAGGCCAGCGCGAGTTGACGACGAGCTCGAAATTATCGATCTGCTCCTTGACAGCCTTCGGCAGCCAGGGGAGATGCGGGTCGTGACGCACGGTGAAGTTATACCAGCGCTCGCTGGCCCACTCATCGGGCGTCCTGGGAAATTCGATTTTCCCCTCCACGTCGCCGTACATGCCATCGGGATGCGGAGTGGGAATGTAGTGCTGAACGATGATCTCGGCGGCCGGATTCAGTCTCTTGATACGGCGGATGAATTCAATGGTGTCCCGGGTATCGCCCGCCGGATCCGCCGGATTTCCAAAGACAAAAGAAAATTCGGGGACGATATCGAATCGGCGAATGCGCGCGGCAAGTTCCAGGGTTTGTGCGCTTGTGATGCGCTTATTCATCTCCGCTAGCACTTTGTCGGAGCCTGACTCGGCGCCGAAAAATATCATGCTGGCTCCCGAACGGCGCAGCGCGCGCAGGGTATCGTCCGAATAACGGAGGACGGCGTCCACGCGGCCCTCTGCCCACCAGCGCAGTTTTAGAGGAATGAGGCGCTCCGCCTGTTCGCGGGCATGACTTTCGTTGAGGAAAAAGTTGTTGTCATAGAACTGCACGGAGTCGATCGCGTACTCGCGCTGCAAGTGCGTGAGGATGGCGGCGGTGCGCTCGGCGCCCTCCATTTTTTGACGGCCCTCGTGAACCGGGACCACTCCACAGAACTTGCAACGGAACGGACAACCGATACTGGCGTGGTGGACGGCAGTGCGGCGGCCGAGAAAAGTGGGAAGGATATATTTCTCGGGGTTGGCTAGACGATGATACGGCGGCCAGGGAAAATCGTTGGGCGAACGCATGGGCCGTTCGGCGTTATGGACGCGGAGTCCAAAGTCGTCCTTATACGACAGGCCCCGGATGCCGCCGAACTTGCGTAGCCCGCGCAAGGCGTTGAGAAGCTCCAGGAACGTGTCTTCACCCTGCCCTCGGATAGCGAAATCGACGTAGGGCGCGTTCAGTGTGGCATCCGCGTAGAGCGATGGAAAATACCCGCCCCAAACGATCGGCACCCGTGGATACTTGCGGCGGAACTCGCGGCACAACGGGACGGCGGCCACCATTTGCGGCCCGGGCATCACGGACACGGCCAGCATCTGGGCGCCTGTTTCGCACATGATACGGTCCAGCGTGCGGCCGGGCTGCGGATCGACATTGCCGTCCACGATGACGTACTCTTCTTTTCCCTCGAGAACCGCCGCAATGGCCAATGCCGCCAGCGGGAAGCGACGGTTCTTTGGCCTGGTGGCGCGGGGATGAAGGATGATGATCATGGTTTATACAAACACTCCCTCCAGAATCCAGAAGCGCGATGGCGGACGACGGCCCAGCAGGCGGGCCTTCCAAGGACGCCACCACCACTTCCATCCGTACCAGGGACGATGCACGCTCCACTCAATGTTCAGTTCGGCGGCCAGCGCGGCTATGGTAGGCTCGTCGAAATATTCGAGGCTCGGAATGGCGTTCGGGCGGAAGCCATAGCGCTTCTGAAATTCGTCGTAGCGCTCGGCGCGCATTGTTTCACCGTGTTCCGGGAGCCGGTAAACCGGCGAGTCGATAATTACAAAATGGCCGGCGGGGCGAAGGCAACGGCGCACTTCGTTCAGGGTTCGGCGATAATCCGTCGAATAATGAATGGAAGCGTTAAAGACTGCAAGATCGAAACTCGACGCGCGGAACGGCAGGTGGTCAAACTCCGTTTCGACCAACGGGAAGCGGTGGCCGTAATGACGCGCAGCCGCCAAACCATCCATCACATCCGTAAAGATGTCGAGCGCTACCGGCCGGTGTTTTCTTAGCGAGAGCCGATAGGACATCCAGCAATTGCCCGCGCCCAGATCCAGGACATCGAGTTCGCGCCCGGTTTTACGTTCTATTTGAGACAGTATTCTACGTTCAAAGTAGCGATAACTCCTGCCGCGAATGGCCCATTGCGCCGAGTTGCTTCCATTCAAATCCCGATAGGGAAGCGCTCGATAATAAGCGCTATCCCGAGAGCCGCGGCCCTCGGCGGTCCGAATGATGCGATAGTCTTCGAGGAATTTGTGCCTCGAGCCGATTACCTCGCGTTTGGCGTCTATGGTCATACTGAATTCCGGACGAAAACGAAAACACGGTGATCGGATAAGCCGCGCAGTATGGGCCAGTGCGCCGCGTGCCGATCCAGAGCGTCCAGCTTCTGAAGCAAACTCTTGGACAACCCGATGACATAAGACGGAGGTACGCACAGGCCAATGCCGCGCCAGCTTAGGAGGGTGAACTGAGGGCGGAGCGCGGTTTCCAGGCGATGTTTGGAAGGATAATAGACGCGAATGCCGAGGGAAGACATAACGCTTCCGCGCCAGCGCCGGAAAGCTTTGGCCGGCTTGCGGCGCAAGAGCGCCCAGGCCGTTTCCCACAGGCAGAAGCGGCCGATGATGCAGATGGCCAGATAGCCGCCAGGACGGACCAGGCGAGCCAGCGGCGGGCGCAGTGACTCGAGGTCTTCCACGCAGTTGAGAGCGCCGAAGTTGGAGAGAGCTGCGTCGAACTGCCGGTCCAGGAGCCCGCAGTTTTCGATCGGAAGAGTGACGGCGTCTACTCCGCGATCGCGGGCGATGCTTACCATCTCGCCAGATGCGTCGATCGCACGGACGCGCAGGCCGGCTTCGATCAAACGCAGCGCATCTTCGCCTGTTCCGCAGCCCAGGTCCAGGACGGACTGGCCGGGTTGAAATAGATTACCGATGTGCCGCCAGACGGCCTCGCGCTGCAGACGGCCCACGGCGGAGCGGGTCCAGAGCCGATCGTACTGCGATGCGAGATGGTCGAATGCGGTGGTCATGCTTCCACCTCGTGAAACGTTGTGTGTAGCGCCTGACGCGCGGCGAAGATTTTGCCGGCATCCGGCTGGGGCGCCAGCTCTGACTTCAAGAGTTCGTCGGCGTGGCGATAAAAGTTTTCCGAATGCCGGCCGCGAATCCGAATTTCGCGGTCCGTGCTGGCTTTCCACTCCCCGATGTTCACCAGGCGGGACGCCACCTTGTCAAAGTACGGTGTTCCTTTGATGGGGTAAGAAACGGTGGTGAAAAAGACATCGGGGCGGCATTGCTTGACGTGATTCACCGTGGCTTCAATGTCGGCGATGTCTTCGCTTTCATAGCCCCACATAAGAAACATGCCGGTTTGAATGCCGTTTTGCTTGCAGAGTGAAACCGCTTCGCGCACTTGCTCTACCTTCACCCCGCGCTGCATGGCATCGAGAATGCGCTGCGAGCCGCTCTCCGATCCGATCCAGACACGAAAGCATCCCAGGCTAGCGAGCGTTTCAGCGATGCGCGGGTTCAAACGATCGGCGCGCGTGATGCATTCGAAAGGAAGTTTCAGACCGCGCCGCGTCATTTCAGATGAATATTCAAGAATCCAGCCGTGATGAATGGTGAAGACGTCGTCGGCCAGCCACAGCATGTCCGGCTGGTAGCGCTCGGCGATCCAGGCCACTTCATCGACAACCGATTTTGGCGAACGCCGGCGGTGCGTCTTTCCATACACGGAGTGGCTGCACCAGTTGCAATGATAAGGGCAGCCGCGCGCGGTGATTACCGATACGGAGCCGGCGCCGTGATGCTCCCGCCACACCTTGAGGTAACGCGGAATGTCGACGCGCTCGCGGTCGGGCCACGGCTGGGCATCGAGATTGGGAATAAGCTGCGCGGGACCAGTGCTGAACAGGGAGCCATCGGGCGCGCGGAAGATGATGCCAGGGATGGATGGCCATGCGGCCGGATTCAGGTCCGCGGCCAACAGGCGTTCGATGGCATATTCGCCCTCGCCCGTCACAATGAGATGGGCTCCGGCGCCCAGATACTCGTCGGCGTAGTTAGCCGGCTCCGGACCGCCCAGAATCACCTTCCATCCGGCTGCGCGCGCGCGAGCGGCGATATCCAGCACATTACGCCGGGTCATCAGGTTGCCGTAGATTCCGATGGCCGCCGGCGGACCGGCATCCAAGATTTTGAATAGCTCCTCACGGGATCCAAAAGTGGAGTCATAAATGTCGACATCGAAGCCTTGGCCGCGCAGGTAGGAGGAAAGATAGAGAATGCCCAGAGGCGCGTAGGGCTTCATGATCTGGCGCTCTTTCGGATCTTCGCTCAGAAAATAGGCGTGAGTGAGTAATAGCCTCATGACACGCACGCTTGCTCTAGTTCCCGCACGCGCTCCCAGCCACTGCTCTCGTAGTGGAAGCCACCACGAACCTCGGCGTGCAGGGCATCGGCCAGCGCCCGGTAAAACTCACTCGAGTATTCGCCTCGAAACATCATCGCTAGATCCCCGCTGTCGGACCAATTCGATTTCTGGCCTAGCTGCGTACCCACCAGTTGATAGAAGCGCGTTCCCGGAAGGGGATAAGAAACGGAAATACCAATGTCGTCGGGACGGGTTTCGCGGACCATTCGTATGGTCTCTTCAATTTCGTTCCAGGTTTCGCCCGGATAACCGAACTGAAGAAAGAAACAGGCGCGGATGCCGTGGCGGCGGAGGTTTTCACGAGCGCGGTAGATGTCACTTACGCGCGAACCTTTGTCCATGGCGTCCAGAATCCGCTGTGAACCGGATTCGGCGCCCATCCATACTTCTTCGCAGCCGGCGCGGCGCAAGGCTTCCACGGTGTCGCGTGTCATCAGATCGCATCTGGACTGCATCTTGAACGGGAGTTGCGCGCCAAGACGTTCCACGGCGTCCGCGAAGGCGAGGGTCCACTTCGGCGAAAGCGCAAAAATATCGTCGGCGAACCAGATGTGGTCCGGCCGAAACCTGGCCTTCAAATAGCGCAGCTCCGACGCGACGGATACAGGCGAGCGCGCATGGTAGCCATTGCCGTAGATCGGCTTGGCGCACCAGTTGCACCGATACGGGCAGCCGCGGCTGGAGACCATGTTGAGCGAGAAGTAGCCGTGCGCTCGCTGCCAGGCCTGCCGGTATTGATCCATATCCACCAGGTCCCAGGCGGGCAACGGGAGCATTTCCAAATCCGTACGAAGTTCGCGCGGCGCGTTACGCTGAACGGTCATGTCCGTCCCGATAGGCGAGCCCCCGAATAGAAGCGCGCGGCCGGCCTTCAGCGAGCTCCACCAGTGTAGTTTCCACTTCTCCGATCAAGATGGAATCGAAACCCGCGGCGAGATATTCCGAAACATGATCGGACGCATCCGATCCGTGAGCCGCGATGGGGACGCCCCGGGCACGCGCCGCAGCAGCCATCGCAAATGCAAGATCGCGATTGCGTCCGAGACACATTTTAGACAGGAAGTTGAAATCGTCTTCGCAGACCATTGCCAGGCGTGGCCGATGGATGTCGAGTGCTTCGGCGAAGCCAGCCTCTGGCGTGTTGAAAGTGGAGTCAAATAGGGTTGGATCAAACAAAGCCACGCTGATGCCGCGCTCGCGCAAGGCGGCAGCGGCCAGCAGGGTCTGCAGCGGCGGGTATGGCTGCATCTTCTTCGTCTGCTTGCGATCGAAGTAGAGATGATTGCTGTGAGTTAACAGGACGTCAGCCATGGGATATTTAGCGCGCTTTGGCAAGCTCGTGACTCAGGGATTGTCCGGTGAGCAGAGAACGCCTCACCACCAGCCATTGCTTGGCCATCGAGAGCCAGAGTTCCAGCGGCCAAGCGAAGGAATAATTGCGAATGCGCCAGTGGAGCGGCTTTCTGGCGGCTTGCAGAATGGATTGCACCGTGGAAGATCGCGAACGGCGGCGCGTCTTGTTGATCTGATTATCCAGCAGAAAATACGAGATTCCACGCTGCAAGCGGGCATAGGATTCGTTCTGCAACCAGGGCAGCTTGTTGGTTCCCAAGTCGATGGAGGCCCATTCGGCGAGAGATTGAGGCTCCGGCAAACCCATGGACCGGAGCTGCGGCCAGATGGGAATGCCGGGATAAGGCGTGAAAACGTTGGGTGAAAAACTGACGTTATCGAAGCGCTCGGCGATCTCGCCCATCACCTTCAGCGTTTCCCTGCGATGGCGATCCTCTTCTCCCGGATAACCAAAAATCAGGTTGTAGGTCACCCGAATCCCAGCCTGCTTGCATTTGCGGGCTGCTTCAAACATGTCGGGAATATGCTGGTGCGCCTTGTTCATGTGACGCAGGACGTCCGGTGACGCGGACTCGGTGCCGAAGCCGATGTGATTCACACCGCTCGCCGCCAGCGTTTGCACATCTTCATCAGCCATGCGGCAAAGCAAATCCGTGGAGGCCTGGAAACTCCAGCGAAAGCGAACTCGGGAATCGAGAATGCCATTCGCAATGGCGAGAGCGCGGCGCACGTCGACCAGAAAGTTAGAGTCGAGCAAAGCGACTTCCGTCAAGCGGTGCTCGCGCACTAAAGTTGCCAGCTCCTGCGACCACCTGCCGGGTATCGTAGGGATTGAAGCGGCGATTGTAGAAGACCATATCCGTGCAGTAATTGCAGGCATAAGGGCAGCCGATGCTGGTGGCATAGGGCAGCTTGCGTTCGCCGCTGGCGCGTTCGTAGGCGTCGAAATCGATCAAATCGTAGGCGGGCGGGGGCAGGGAAGCTAGGGGCGCGGCGGGGCGGTCGGGATTCTGAACAATACGGCCATCGCGCTTGAACCAGCAGCCTTGCACAAGGTCGAGCGTGTTGCCCGATTCCAATCGCTGCAGAATTTCGACCAGTGTCCGCTCTCCCTGGTGGCGAACCACGATGTCGACAAAATCCTCGCTGAGGGTCTGTCCGCTGACCAGGCTGGGATGCCAGCCTCCGAAGATGATGGGGAGCTCGGGCCGCAATTTTCGCACCAGGCGGCTCATCTCAACCGCGTGGTGGATCATTGGGCCGGTGAGCAGGGAAACGCCGAAGCACAGTGCACTGGGGATTTCTCGAGCTATCGTTTCAGGGAAGTTCCGATCGAGCGCGCCATCGATCAGGCAAGGAATGTAGCCAGATTCGCGCAGCGATCCGGCCAGGCTAAGCAGGCTGAGAGGCGGCCCGAGGACTTTGCCGGAGTAAGGCGGCAGGAAGAGCACGACCTTGCGACCTTGCTCTCCGATGTGGCGCACGCACTCTTGCGTGCAGCGTTCACACTCGTGTGAACGAAGGTGTTAGTAAGCGGTTGGGTCAGCACGTCACCACCTCCGCCTCAAGCATCTGCGCGTCCACCTTCGGCTTGGGCGGCGCGAACCACTTGTTGGCCGCATTCTTCAACCCGAGCTCGAAGGGCACCGCATAAAAATCGTGATCCAGACGCCAACGCGCGGGAAAGCTGATCATGCGATGCACCAGCTGATTCACCCGGTTCTTGCGCTGGATGCCGATGGGCTTGCGATTGAAAGCCACGCGCATGTACTCGCGCATGGTCTGCACTTCCTGGTGTTTCTTGCCCTTGAGCCAAGGCAGAACGGTGTAGCGCGGGAAAAAATCCACCCAGCCTTCCAGTGTCTGCGGCACCTCGATGCCCAGCTCAAACGCGCGTTGCATGATGGGCGCGCCGGGATACGGCGTGAAGATATTGGTCCAGAACTCCGCGCCCGGATACCGGCGGCAGATGTCCATCACCAGCCGGATGGATTCGCGGCGCTCCGCTCGGCCCTCGCCCGGAAATCCGAAGATGATGTTGAAAGAAGGACGAATGCCGGCTTGCGTCAGCTTGTCGGCGGCGGCGTAAATGGTCTCCAGCTTCTGAAAATCCTTATTCATCAGATGCAGAACTTTGGGGGAGCCGCTATCGGCGCCTTGAGCCACCTGTGAGAGGCCGGCGCGGCGCAGCAGCTTCAACTCCTCCACCGTGAATCGATTCACAAGGTTCGTTGAACCCTGGATGCTCCAGTCGAATTGGACCCCACGGCGAACCAGCCCCTCGGCGATGCCAATGGCGCGTTCGCGGTCCACCAGGAAGTTGTCGTCGACAACCCAGAGCAGTTGCAGGTTGTAGCGGGAAACCAGGTCGGTGGTTTCTTCCACTACCTGATCCGGATCGAGCGCGTTCCATTTGCGCCCGTAGACGCCGCTATTGGTGCAATAAGCGCAATCGTAGGGGCAGGCGAGACTGGAGGTGTACATGGCCCAGCGGCGTCCGCACACGCGTTCATAGGCGTCGAAATCCGCCAGATGATAGGCTTTGGGTGGCATCTCGCGAATGGGCTTCAGGGCGCGCGGCGCATTGAATATGATCCGGCCGTCTTCCTTATATCCGGCTCCGGCGACGCCTTCCATGGATTCGCCCGCTTCGATGCGCTGGACAATTTCGAGGAACGCTTCTTCGCCCTGACCTTTGACGACGATGTCGATGTAATCGGCCGCCAGCGTCTGGTGAGGCAACAGCGATGGATGCCAGCCTCCCAATACGACAGGCTTGTCCGGATAGAGCTGCTTGGCGGTGCGGGCGATTTGCACCGTTTCCTTGATCATTGGTCCCGTAACCAGGGACACGGCCAGGCAGAGGGCGTCTTTGAGCTCTTCGAGCACCCGCTTCTGGAAATTGGGAGTGATGGTCGAATCGATGATCTTGACCTGATAACCGGCACGCAGGAGCGGTGTGGAGACGGCCAGGATGCCCAACGGAGCGGTCGCCTCTTGACTGGAAAATGCTGGGAAGAAAAAGACGACTTTCTTAGTGCGCATAAAGCTCAATCACAGCTATCCCAAGTATGAAGTTGAGGGAGCGCGGGAATGAGCGAGAGGTGTAAAAACTATGTAAAAACCGAAGCTGGGAGCTTTATTCTCCCCGGAATCGATAGAGATCGCGTGTGTTCGCTGCGACGCCCATTTGTTTCAGGTACGTAAACAGCTGATGCTTGTGGTTGATTAAGTGTTCCAGATTGCCCAACAGCAGGGTCAGCACCGGTTCACCGCGCTCCGCAAAAACCGTGGGCACAATTACGGCGAGACTGGCGTCCTCGAGTAAGCCGAAGCCTTCATCGATGCGCGCGGTATAAATGGCGATCCGGGCAAGCGCGTCGCCAGGGGAGCAAGCGTGATTCACAGGCAAACTTCGAAGCTCGGAAAAGTGCGCCAGCCGCTCGGGTTCCACCGCCGTCAGGACGGCGCAGAACCCGGCCAGACAGTCGAGCAGATGGCCAAGCAGCATCTCAACGGGCCAAGCGACCGGGATGGCAGGCGTCCAGTTGGCCAGATCCAAAGGAAGGAGAGTGATGAGGTGAACGGTCCGGTCAATTTGTTCGTGAAGTTTTTCCAGAAGCGCGGCGCACAAGACCGCTTCCTTTGGGCGCGGCTCGGAAACTGGGCGCGGCTCGGAATCGGCGATCACGCCTGATAGACCGTGGCGCCGCCCACCACCGTGCGCACGATCTCGATATCCTTGATTTTTTCGTGGTCCACGGTGTGAAGGTCGTCCGCCAGGACGACGAAATCCGCCAGTTTGCCCGCGGTGATGGATCCTTTGATCGCTTCCTCGTGTGAGTTGTAGGCGCCGTTGAAAGTGTTCACCCGCAGCGCCTCTTCGACGCTGATGCGCTGATTGGCTCCCCAGGTCTCGCCATTCCATCCGGTGCGCGTCACCATTCCTTGAATGCCCATCCGCGGGTCGAACGGTCCGGGATCGAAATCGGAGCCTGCCGCTACCTGGATGCCCGCGTCGAGGAAGCTGCGAAAGGCCATGCAGTGCTTCATCAGCTCTTCGCCGTAAAAATGGAACTTGTCGGAGTTGTAGTACGCGTAGGAGGTGAACGGCGCCGGCACCGCGCCCAAGGCCTTGATCCGCCGCACCAGGTCGTCATTAATTAATGTGCAGTGAGTAATCTTGGGGCGCGCATCATCGCGCGGGAAAAGCCGCTGCGCCCGCTCGTACGCGGTGAGCACCCGGTCGATGGCGACATCACCGTTGGCGTGGCAATTGACCTGGATACCGGCGCGATGAACGCGCTCCACCCAGGCGTTGAGATCGTTCTGCGATTCCGTGAGATTGCCTTGGTACGGAGGAGTTCTGCCGGGATACGGCTTGCTGAGAGCCATGGTGCGTTCGGAGAACGATCCGTCGACAGTGTGCTCGAAAGTGGCGCCGAACCGGATCCACTCGTCGCCGAAGCCGGACTCGATGCCGCCGGCGATCATGGATTCCAGCACCGCTGCCCTCGGCTTCGTAGCTCACCCGGTGCTTAAGATCGCCGCGCGCCCGCACGTGCTGCAAGGCGAACAGATCGCCGCCTTCATGATGTACGCTGGTGAGGCCGTAGCGGACGAACTGCTTGGAGATGTAGGCCAGCCCATCGCGGTTGCGCTGCTGGGTCTGTTCCGCGGTAAAGGTGGTCCGCTTGCCCACTTTGTCGACCACGTTCATCGCCCGGTCCGTAACGCGGCCGTTGAGTGCGCCGCTCGGGTCGCGGTCGAAAGTTCCGCCCGGCGGATTGGGCGTGTTCTTGTTGATGTCCGCCATCTCCAGCGCCTTGCTGTTGTAGAAAGCGGTGTGGCCGCCGCGATGATGGACCACAACCGGATGGTCCTTGGAGACCTGATCCAGATCGTGAACATTGAGCAGGCGATTGTCCTTCACCTTGGTGTCGTCGAAGAAAAACCCTTCCACCCATGTGCCCGCAGGCGTCTGCTGGGCTTTCGCGCGGAGTTTTTGGATGATGCTGTCGATAGTGACGAATTCGACTACGTAGGGATTGCCGACTAGCACCTCGTAGAGCAGGGTGTCACCCGGAGCGTGATTATGGCAATCGATGAAGCCGGGGACGATGGTCATCTGTTTGGCGTCGAGGGTTTGGGTCCCCTTGCCGGCCAGATTCTTGATCTCCGCGCTGCTGCCGATGGCGGTGAACCGGGCGGCCTTCACTGCGAACGCCTCCGCCTTGGGCATGCGGGGATCCACCGTGTAGACCTTGGCGTTGAAGACGACCAGATCGGGGGCTTCCCCTTCGGCAGCGGCCGCGGCGCGTAGCCATGGACCGCTGACCATACCGGCGATCCCAGCTCCGGTGAGGCCCATGAATGCTCTTCGGGTGTGGCGCATGGTTTCCATATGTAACAGATAGAGCCACTACCTGCAACATGTCCTGCAAACACGCCGCGGAATGGGATTGGTGGCTCACGGTGGCAGCGAAAGTCTTATCCTGGTTGCGTGCCCTCCCAGTTTGATTTGGACGCCTATCTAGATCGCATTGGCTATCGGGGACCGCATACGGCGACCCTCGACACTCTAGAGGCCGTACATGCCCTTCATCCGGCGGCGATTCCCTTCGAGAATTTGAATCCGCTGGTGGGCTGGCCCGTGGCGCTGGATGTGGATTCTCTGCAGGCGAAAATGGTGGCGGGCGGCCGCGGCGGATGGTGCTTTGAGCACAATACTCTATTCCGCCACGCGCTGGAGGCGTTGGGATTTTCGGTTACCAGCCTGGCGGCCCGTGTGTTGTGGGGCGTGGCGCCGGGCAGCCCGGTAGGCGCGCGCAGCCACATGCTACTGCGGGTGGATTTGAACGGACTCCCCTACATCGCCGACGTTGGATTTGGCGGCAATGTCCTGACAGCGCCCCTGCGCCTGGAGACGAATATCGAACAGGCCACGCCGCATGAGCCGCACCGCCTGTTGCCGCTCGAAAACGGCATCCTGCTGGAAGCTTGCGTGAAGGGCGAGTGGAAGCCTTTCTATCGCTTTACGCTGGAGCCTCAGTTTCCGTCCGACTACGAAGTCTCCAATTGGTACCTGTGCAACCACCCCAGTTCCTTCTTCCGCCAGCTGTTGCTCGGCGCCCGGGTGAAGCCGGAAGGCCGCTATGCGCTGCTCAACAACAGGCTGGCCATCCACCGAAAGAATGGGAGTAAAGAGGGGGACGGAACCGAGGAGCGACATCTAGCGGATGCCGCTGCCTTGCGCTCGTGTCTCGAAACGGATTTCGGCCTCCGGTTACCGGATTCACCCGAACTTACCGCCGGTTTGGAGCGTGTATGCCAGCCACCGCCAGGGACTTAGCCGTCTCTCCTTCTAGATTGAACAAGCTTCATCGTTAGTCGGAATCGTGACAGCCCACCGCCGCGTCTAATTGGGTGTGAGCGCCATTGTAGACATCACACGAGAGGACGTTGTCCGGGCTCTGGACGAAGCGAGAGCGAGGTTCGAGCGCGCCGATACCGCCCTGAAAAATTTCCGGTTTTCATACCCTGCCAAGACCGAGGAATTTGCAACCTGGAAGGAATTGCGGGAATCCTGGGATCAGCGCGACGAAGAACTGCAGGCGGCGCGCGAGGACCTGAGAGATTTTGACCGGGGGAATTTGACCGCGTCCGACAACTAAAGTTCATCGCTGATCCGTCGAATAGCAGATATGCCGGAGACAGCGGTTCTAACGCCTCAGGTGACGGCCGGCCACAGGCGTTACTGGTGGCTGCTGAGCAGCCGCCTGGGTCGCTTCTCTGAAAAACACGCGCTGATCACTGGTTTGCTCATTGTGGCTTCCTTGGCCGGCAGGGCAGCGCTGCTTCCTTGGATCCCGATCCCAGAGCCCGGTATTCAGGACGAATTCAGCTATTTGCTGGCCGCCGACACATTTGCGTCGGGCCGGCTCACCAATCCCACGCCCCCTTTGTGGGTCCACTTTGAGGCGATTCATGAACTGATGCGCCCCACCTACATGAGCAAATACCCTCCGGCGCAGGGCCTGGTGCTGGCGCTGGGCCAAGTGGTGTTTGGCCATCCCTGGTTCGGCGTTTGGTTGAGCGTCGGGTTGATGACCGGCGCGGTCTATTGGGCCTGTGCCGGATGGCTGCCGCCTCGCTGGGCGCTGTTGGCGGGAGTAATCGCGCTGCTGAAGCTGGGCGTGATCAACTATTGGAGCACCAGCTATTGGGGCGGCGCAGTGGCGGCCGGCGCGGGAGCTCTGGTCATTGGCGCTGTCGCGCGTTTGCGGCGTGCGCCCTCCTTTGGTATGGCGCTGGTATTGGGGGCCGGCCTGGCGGTGCTCGCCAACTCGCGTCCCGTCGAAGGGGGCTTGTTCGGGCTGGGAGCCATGGGCGTGCTCCTTTATTACAGAGTTCCCTTGCGACCGGGCTCCTTGCGACAGTTCTGGGCGCCGCTGGCATTGGTGCTCATCCCCACTGGCGCGTGGATGCTTTACTACAATTACCGGATCACCGGCAATCCTCTCGACACGCCCTACGCAAACTATCACCGCAAATACGACATCACCACACCCTTTATTTGGGATGGCAAGCCGCACGCACAGCCGCCGGTGGAGAATGCGCACATACGGGCGGTCCATCGCTGGGAGTATGAATCCCGCGCGGTGCAGATGACCCTGGTGACGCGGCTGACAAACCTATACCTGATCTGCCAGCTCTACCTTGGCATTCCACTTTCCCTCTGCGTGATCTGCGCATTTCCGTTTATCCGATGGCGGCGCTTGCGAGTTGCGCCGCTTCTGGCGATGTCGCTTCCCATGGTCCTGGTGCTGCTGACCTTCGTGTGGATATCCCCGCACTACGCAGCTCCGGCCGCGGCGGCGTACTATGTTGCCGCCATGGTGGTGCTGCGGCGAATGTTCCATGCGTGGCCCGTCGCCACCGAGTGCCTGGTGGCGTTTATCCTGTTGAACGCGGTGTGGCAGTACCAGGATCCTGCCAATCAATGGCTGTTTAATAAACGGGACTACGTCGCGATCAGGAAATCGGTCCTCCAGAAGCTGGATCAGGCGCCCGGAAAGAAAGTGGTTTTCGTCGAGTATGCGCCAGGCTCCGACGTCAATCAGGAATGGATCTTTAACCGCGCCGACATCGATAGCTCGCAAACCATCTGGGCCTACGAAATGGGCCCGCAGAAGGATCAGGAAGTCATCGACTATTACCCGCACCGCCAGTTTTGGCGCCTGGTGGCCAACGCAAAGGGCCGGGTGGAGCTCGCTCGGTTGGGCGCGGACGGGCACTGATGCCCCGCAACGACAACTCTCACCCGAGCAAAGCCTCCTGAAGGCTTCGCACTGGCCCGCCTGGCGCGTCTTTTTCTGGAACGGATTGAACCGGCTCCAGCATGCCATGACGCTCCAGCTGGTCCAGACGCTTGATCATCTCGTCAGGGTCGATCGGCTGGTTGCCCTCGCTTTCACATGCCATCGCGGCAGCCACCGAGCCGAGGATGGAGGCAATCACCGGGCTCTTGGTGACGGTGAGTCCCAAAGTGGCATATGCCAGCAGCGCGTCGCCCGCTCCCACCGGGTCAACCACGTGACCGGCGAAAGAATCGATCGTAAAAAAGGAACGCACATTGGGGTCCGGCGTACGATAGGTGATCACCCCGCGTTCTCCCAATTTCAAAATCAGATACTTGCATCGGGCGCGCTGGTAGAGCTCCAGCGCCAGGGGACGGACAATCGAATCCTGATCGCCCAGGGCAAAGCGCGCCTCTCGTTCGTTGGGAGTGATCAGATCGAATCCCTGAAAATCCAGAATGTTTCCCCAACGGCTGGCCACCTGGCTATCGGCCACGCGCAAAGGGCCGGCCGGGATGGCCTGCGTGAGTTGCGGAATGGTGGACGAGTTGAAGATCCCGTGGCGGAAGTCGCTGAACACTACGGCATCGGCGGCGGTATGCTGCAGTTGGCCGCAAAACGCGTTCACGATGCGTTCGGAAATTGAACGGTTGTCCACCGAATCCACTTTCAACAGGCGGTATCCGCCGGCGATAAACAGATTCTTTTGGGTAGTGGGGCGGGTGTCGTCAATCACCGCCTGACAGGTGACACCACTGGAAGCCAGATCCGCCATCACGAACCGCTGCAGGGCATTGTCGCCCAGAAGAGTGGTGAACGTGACGTCGGCCCGCGCGCGTTGCATGTGCTTGGCAACGATACCGGCGCCACCGACGAAATCCACCTGGCGATCGAACTTCACGCTGAAGGTGGGCGTTTTGGTGTTGCCGCCAACCAGCGAACAGTAGGTGTAGGAATCGACGATGGTATCGCCCAGCACATGCACCTTCACGCCCTGCATGGAACGGACCGCTTCGCGCAGATGGTCGAAAGTGATGCCCTCGGCATCCATCAGATAGGCCAGTTTGTCACTCGCCAGATTGGGCCGCGCGCGATTCAATGATGGCCGACGAGGAGTACACAATATCGCCCGGGGTAAACAGCAGCTCCCCGCCGAAGCTTTCCACCATTTCCTTCTCTTCGAGCGTCTTGGGATGAATGCCGCCGTCGCCGTATTCGTAACCCTTGGCGAAATAGTCGGGCTGGATGATCTGCAAGATTTGCGAGCGGCTTGGCGTTGGGATCGATGACGACGTAATCCACCACCTCCAGAGCCGCCAGGTTCATGGCCCGCAGATTCTCGGGAACAAATGGACGGTTGCTGGCCTTTTCAATATGTATGTCGGAGGTAAGGCTGGCCACCAGAATGTGCGCCTTGCTTTTGGCGTAAATCAGATGCCGGATGTGGCCAGGATGCACCAGGTCGAAGGCGCCATGGCACATGATCACCTTTTGCTGGCGCGGGCGCGGGACCCAGAATCTCGCGCAATTCGGCGGCGGTTTTGATCTTGCGATGGAACAGTGCTTGTTCGGCTGAGGTCATGGTGGCGATGCCGTTCCCTTTTCCCGGAAGTACAAACCGATCTTCGCTTGCGCTCATTACGGGATCTTCGCTTGCGCTCATTGCAAGCTCAGCTTCTTGACGGTTTTCACATTCACGTAGTCTTCGTTGGTCATGCTGTCGGGAAACTTGCCGGCCGCAAAGGCGTGGCATAGATCCCGCACCGCATCCTCGATGCTGTGATTCGGACGATAGCCCAGCTTTTCGGCGATCTTCCGCGAACTCACGTGATAGGAGCGGTTGTCGTTGGTGCTGGTAGTGTCGATGCGGATGGGCGGCCGCTCGGGAGACTCGGCTTCCACAACCGCCCTGGCCAGTTGCGCCAGTTGGGCAACGGTGTGATTTTCGTAGCCCGCGTTGAACACGTCGCCGGCCACCAGTTCGGCCGGATACTCGAGCATCTTCACGTACAGATCCGTCACGTCTTCAATGTGGATGTTGGGCCGCTTCTGCGCGCCGCCGAAGACGGTGATGACCCCTCGATTCACCGCGTGGTTGGTCAGAATGTTCACCGTTAGATCGAAGCGCATGCGCGGCGAATAACCGCACACCGTGGCCGGCCGAATAATTACGGTAGTGAACTCCGGGCTCTGATAGCGCAGCAAGATTGGCTCGCACAGGCCCTTGTACTTGTTGTAGTCGGTGAGCGGAACCAGCGGATGATCCTCGGTCACCTCAGGCGCATTGCTGACGCCATAAACGGAGCTGGAGGAAACATAAATAAAGCGGCGCACGCCGCCGTTTTTGCTGGCCGCCACCAGCGGCTCAAAACAATCGTAGTTGATGCCGCGGCTCAACTGCGGGTCCAACTCGAAGCTGGGGTCATTCGAAATGCACGCCATGTGGATGACGGCGTCGCAGCCCCGCACCGCCTGGGCGTATCGGCCAGTGTCGCGGACGTCACCTTCCACCAGTGTCAAACGCGGGTGCGACGGCAGGCCCGCCGCGCCAAACAGCAGCAGATCGTACACCACCGTTTCATAACCCGCCTGGAGCAGCTTGGGAATGAGCACGCAGCCTTTGTAGCCCGCGCCGCCCGTGACCATCACCTTTTGCATGCCTAAATCTTCGTCCTACGACAGTTGATCGGCGGACTCACGGCGCAACTTTACTCCCGCCAGCCCAACAACATAGGGGCGCCTGAACTATTTCTCGCTCCCACGGACCGGCGGCCAGCGACGCGCCCCGATTTGCACCGCCGGACACCGAGCAACCTTCATGGCTCGAATGCGTCCAAGTGGCGAGTGGCAAGACTGACTCGCGGGGCCCTTTGGCGCGCAAAGTGTCAATATCTCTCTAGGAGGAACCAACATGAACAATCTTGACGCCATGCTAGAACGTAACAAAGAGCTGGCTGCTCAGCGATCTGCCGCGGGGACACTGATGCCCTCGCTTCCGCGGGCGATGCCGAATGTAAAGGCGATCATCATCGGATGCGCCGATATGCGTACGGATCCTGTTCACGTGCTCGGAATTAAACCGGGCGAGGCGGTTGTGTTACGCAACATCGGCGGTCGAATCACGCCGGGGCTGTTGGAGCAGTTAGGTCTACTCGGGCGAATCGGCGAATTAGCCGGAGAAACCCCCGGGGGCGGCGGGGAGTTTCACATCATCGTACTTCAGCACACCGATTGCGGCATGGGCCGCCTGGTGGGCGACCCCGCTATGCTGGCGCTCTATTTTCAGATACAGGAAGGGGAGCTCAAGGCAAAAGCGGTTACCGATCCCCGCGCGGCGGTTACCGTCGACGTTGCCTCGCTCCGGGCGGTTCCCGCATTGCCAGCCAAGTGGCTTGTCTCCGGACTGGTATACAACGTGGCCACCGGACTGGTTGAGGTCGTCGTGCCGCCAGCGCCGATTCGCGCCGTATAGATGCTCGATCCTCGAGTTCTGAAACATCGTACCCAAGGCTTTTGAATCGGTCTCTCGTTTTGTGTATATCCTCCGGCGCCCAGTAGAGCCGAATGCCCTTGTAATCTTTTGGCCTGACGGGATTCCCCGCGCGCTGGTTCGGCATAAAGCACAGGGCGTCTTTCCTCAGCATGCAAAAGATCAGCTTGTCATCTTTGCGCATTTCTGAACGCATCGAGAATCCGAGACCATCAACCCACAAGCGGAGACTCTTCTCCAGGTCTGCGCTTGGAATTACCGGGATGCAGGATTTAACCGCCATGATAAATCCTTTCACCAAACGGTGCCTGCGCGATGCTGCGCAGGTAGTCGCGAACAGCGATCTGGCCAAAGTGGTTTGCGGCCCCCTCGGCATCGCCCTGATAAAGATCGTCCCGGATCGCCGGGTCCGCTCCTCTTCGTATGAGCAACTGCACCATGGCGAGGTGCCCGCATTGTGACGCCATGTGCAGCGCAGTGACGCCTTGGCCGTGAGTGCGACCGCCGAAGGTGGCTTTGCGATCGATTGTTGCCCCATGCTGGATCAGCCACTCGGCTGCTTCGATGCGGTTGCACACCGCCGCCCACATGAGCGGCGTTCCCCGTTATGGATCGGCATCCAGGCGCGCCCCAGCTTGAACAAGGCGCGCAAGCACCTCGGTACGCCCGGTCTTACATGCCCAAACAAGAGCTTCGTCCAATACTTCCTGGGGATCCGCGGAGGGTTGCCAATCGGGGAATCCGCTGCGTGGCCGATAGAATCCTCGCGCCGCACAAGCTTCGGAAGTGAGCGCCTGTCCTCCGCTGAAGCACTGCTCCAACAGTTCCTTATTCCCCAGGCCGGCTGCAACACGGAGATTCCCGGGTGCGGTGGAATGGCCTCCCAGTAAATCCGCCATTTCGCGATGCCCCCAGAACAGCGCGACGATGAGCGGTGTGCCTCCCGAGCCGTGAGCATCTGCCACCAGGTCGCCCCGCTCTGAATCAATAGCGCGGCGATATCGCATTGATTGGAGTAGGCCGCCTGATGCAGGGGCGTCCACCCGCGGTCGTTCGAGTCGTTCACATCCGCGGTGGCATTGCGAAGAGCGTTAACCAGCGCAAACCCCGCATCGCGATTTGCTTTTTGCCGCGATACTGACCGCGAGATTCAATAGCGTGTTCCCATTCGTGCCACGTTCTTTCGCGAGTTCCGGGTCCAGCTATCGAACCCGTGCTCCCGCGCATACACGAGTTGTGCGTCCGTCTCGGTAAAGGGCGCCTGAAGAATTTCCTGGTCCGAGCAGCCAGAAAAACGCGGGTGCCACTCGCGGATTTGTTCCAGCACAGCCGGACCAGCCGACTGCCGCGTGCGCAAAAGGCCGTGAACCCGGTCGGTGATCCATTGCACGTCGGGTACGAAGAGCCGAGTGTGGCGCGGCTGAGGGGAACGTTCCACGTACCCTTTGAGGTTTGTCCAACTGGCGAACCCTTGCTCTCGCGCGATGACAAACTGGGCGTCGTGCAAGGCGATCTCCCGCCGCGCGGTGGCATCCTCTACGTGGGCCCAGCGAAGATGGTACGTTCGCAATCGCGCCAGCGCATCGGCGTTTCCGCTTCGGACGGCCCCCAGCAGTTCGCGAGCCTGTTTTTTCTGTTGTTCGAGATTCAAGACAACCTCCTTCGTTTGCCTGGTCCGCATAACAGGCGAAAGAGGGTCTTCAACGCACGAACGATGAGACTGAGGGTGGGCGCAGCCCTTTCCGCGGACTGGACGCGCCCCTCGCGCGTCTGAATCAGCTTTAGCATGGCGTTGGCCGTCACTCCGCGCTTCAACAAAACCGTTGCGATCAAGGCCTGAGCTAGCCGTTTTCGAGGCGCGCCTTGATATCCGAGTAAGCCATTTCGATGAGCCTGCTTAAGGCAGCGGCGTCGGTGGCCATTCCCGGTCTCAGCTGCACATGGCGCATGAACTTGCCGGTACCTTGCAACAAGCGGGCCGGATCCGGCAGCGCCGCGCCTTGAAAGAACCCCACGTTTACGTGCGACGTGAATACATCGACGTAGCCGAAAGGCGCATCTCCCAGACATGCGGTGGGATGGCCGTCATGCATGAGCTCCCGAACTTCGTCGCCGCATTTTCGCATCATCTCAAACCACTCATGCGCGATGGCGCCCAATTCACCTGCGTGCCCTTTCATCCACGCATCGATGGCGGGATCGCGCTCCACGGCTCCGTTGAACCGCAGCAAGTCCGTTCTCATCGTGGCTCTACTTTCTTCTTTCAAGATCTATGGTTACTCAGCACAATTGCATGAGGGACGAAGGGGACAGGTACTCCGTAACGTGCTCCTCCGATCCCGAGAATCGCAGCACGCAGAGTCTGGTTTCTGGTTCCGATCCTGAGTTCTGGCGTCAGGAAGCGGCTCGACTAGGCGGCGACGAACTGCTGTCCGCCGTCGATGTCATAGGTTGCGCCCGTGAGAGCGGTGTTGGTCATAATGTGCACGGCGAGCGCGGCCACGTCCGCCGGTCCGACCACGCGTCCGATGGGCAGCGTGGTGCGAAGCTGGTTGCGACGTTCTTCGAGCTGATCGCCCAGCAGTTCCGCGGACAAAGTCGTGTCCACGAATCCCGCGGCGATGAGGTTCACTCGCACGGGCGCGATTTCAAGCGCCAGATT
The DNA here is from genome assembly GCA_963747945.1 of Bryobacterales bacterium. Taxonomy (GTDB): domain Bacteria; phylum Acidobacteriota; class Terriglobia; order Bryobacterales; family Bryobacteraceae; genus Palsa-89. The sequence goes on along the minus strand of CAVVHB010000012.1, from coordinate 103,475 downwards.
AGCGGTGAGGGCGGGGAGCGCGGCGGTGACAGCGCCAGCGATGCTCATGCCGAGCGCTGGGCGTCGACCACCAGTGCCGCCCATGAAGATCAGTGTTCCTCCCGGTCGCACTTTGTGGGTCGCGCTGCGCGCGACGTAAAGAGCCTGCAAGAGGTGCTCGCCGATAAGATCGCGAATCTTCGCGAAGTCCATATCGGCGAGGCGTCCGTAGTAAGGCCGACCGGCTGTCACCATCACGTGGTCGATTGTCGGGAGGTCGCCGAAGAACCGATCGATAGCGACAGGATCCGCGGCGTCGAAGGCCGCGGTACTCAGGGCATCAACCTCACTGGCAGCGTGCCGGAGGCGCTCGACGTTCCGGCCCGTGAGGATCACCTTGGCCCCTTCCGCACGTGCATGGCGTGCCGTTTCGAATCCGATGCCGGCGCTACCGCCGATCACGACAACGGTCTGCCCAAGGAGCTCCGGTTCACGGTAGATAGGAGAAGGGGTAGTTACGGTGCTCATCGTTCCTCCGATTCGACCAGTATACTTCTGGCTACGCTGGCAGCAGTCCGAACATTCGCGAACCGCGTGCGGGCGCCTACGCCACACGGATTAGATGTCCCTCGTAGTGCGGACTTCAGTCTGCGTGGTGTAGTTTGTGGGGTGCTGTTACCGGTCCATCGACAAGGCCAGGGCATTGGCTGCCCAGCCCGTGGCCATGGTCGAGATCCACTGATCATGTCCGTAGGGAAAGCCGCTCTCGAAATACTCTTGAAATTTCGTAGCGCGGCTGGCGACGCGCCAGGACCCATCAACGCTCTGTGTGGCGAGCAGGAACTTTACGCCCTTGTCTTTTATCCCATTGTCATCCGGCCGCATCACGCCGGCTTCGTTGAGAGCCCACAACGTCATGCCAGTGGCATACGCATCGCTCGGAAATCCTTGGCGTTGCGCCCAGCCGCCATCGGAGCGCTGCTGTTTTAGGATGGGCTCGGCCAGTTTGCGAAGTTCCGTGGTGCTGGCGCCCGCCGCGGCAACGCCTACCAGCCGCATGTCCATATCCTCCAGGATCACGGGTTCCGCACTGAGCAGCCACTGTTTGCCGCGTTCGATGCGCTCCTTCATTTCGCTCGGCATCGCCCGGGAGTCCCGTACGTCTTTAGTGCCCGCATGGCCATCGCAGTGCGCGAAAAATCGCTGTCCTGTATTGGGGAGCGCGAATATCCAGGAAGATGCCATCCACCGTCGCCGCCCTGAGACGCCGCCAGGTTCGCAGCAAGATAATCCGTGATGCGATTCGAAGAATAGCCGGCGCGCACAAGGGCTTCCACTGCGTACAAATTGTTGTCCGCGCCGCCTAACGCGGCTGCTCCTTCCAACGCCACGGGGTTGATGGTGGACGTGATCTGCCGAATCCGTTCATACGACGCTTTCTCATCCACCGCAATGCCCTTGGCGCGTGCCGCTGAGACGGCAAACTCGGCGGCGGGCTGTTCATGGCACGCGAAACATCCACTCTTGTGGAAGAACTGGTCGCTGGTGCGGTCGAGCAATTGAATGCTGCGTGTGATGGCTGCGCGAGCATCCGCCGGCTTGCCCGAGAGCCGGACTGGCTGGGCAACATCCCGCGGGCTGCCTCCCAGGGCGTGGATCACGTCCGGATCCCGGAATTTCTGCGCCCAGTCCAGCGCGGTCTCTCCGGCGTGATTGGTCGGGCGAAGATCGGCGCCGTGAGCGAGTAGCATGTTCACGATCCGTGGGTCGTATCGGTCCGTACCCACCGCCAGCATCAACGGCGTGAAGCCGCGGTAATCCTGGGCATCGATCCGCGCGCCGACACTCAACAGTATTTTCACGGCTTCCGGGGGCCCGAATGCCGAGGCCATCAGCAGAGGAGTCCAGCCGCCGAATTCCACGGTGCCCGTCTGAATCTTCGGAAGGCCTTCCGTTTTAGATACGGCATTCACCTTTGCGCCTTTGGCCAACAGCAGCTTCACTGCCTCGACGTTCCGGTTCCCTGCCGCGTTCATCAGCGGCGTCAATCCGATGAAGGTGTCCGGGGTATCGATATCGGCGCCGGCTTCCAGCAGCAGCCGGACTGTTTCGGTATCGTTCCCAAACGTTGCCGCGTTCAACGGGGTGACGCGCCGGCGATCCATCACGTCCACCTTCGCGCCTTTGGCGAGCAGGAGCCGAACAACCTCCGCGGACGGGTTGGTGAAGGCCGCGATGATCAGCGCAGTCCGCCCGCTCTTGGCGGCCGTGTTCACTTGCGCGCCGCGATCTAACAGCAGGCGAACCTTGGCTGCATCGGAAGCCGCCCACATCAAGGCCGTGGAGCCAAACGCATTCTGTGCGTTGACGTCCGCTCCGCCATCCAGCAGTAAGCGCATCGCGTCCACAGACCCGATCTCGGCCGCATACATTAACGGCGTGATTCCGTGATTGTCGGGTGTATCCGCGCTGGCCTTCTCATCGCTCGCCTTCTGACTCAGCAGGGCCTTCAATTCGGTAAGGTTGTTGTCGCGGATGGCGGAGTAGAATCGCTCCGGGTCTTTCTCCAGGCCCTGGGCCATCGCCGCTACTGCAAGCATTGCAAGTACGCACGCGTTCCGCATGCGGGGATTATATCGAAAATCTCTGACCGCTTGACACGAAGGTTGCATCGAGATAGCGTCTCTACACATGACGACACCCCGAATATCGCGGATTGCAGCCGCTGTGATTCTCGTTTTCTTGCTTCACCCCTTCTCCGGCCGGGCGCAAGAGGCACCCGCCATCAACAGTCCGCAGATCCTCGATACAAAGGCTGGCAAGATCCGAGTGGTAACGGTTGCCACCGGCCTGTTCCACCCCTGGAGTCTGGCGTTCGCCGACCCGCGCACGCTGCTCGTGACCGAACGCGATGGCCGCCTCCGCATCATTCGCGACGGCGTTTTGCAGCCGGAACCGGCCTGGATCTCGCCCACCCCTCCCGGTGCAAGCGCGGACTCGCTGCACTTCGTGGCCATCCATCCGAAGTTCGCGCAGAATCAGTTGGTTTACGTGTCGTACCCCAAGCGGGATGGCGAGCGTTTCACACTGGCTGTCGCGAGAGGACGTCTGAGCGGCGCGAAACTGACCGACGTTCAGGAAATTTTCGTCGCCGATGCCTGGGAGACCGGCGGCAATCTGGCCGGCCGAGTGTTTTTCACTCCGGATAGCTTGCTCTACGTTACCGTCGGCGACCGCGATCGCATCTGCTGCAACGGCACCGACGATAACAGTCTCCGCATGAAGGCCCAGAGTTTGGACAATGACGTGGGCAAGACGCTGCGGCTTCGCGACGACGGCTCGGTGCCGCCCGATAACCCCTTTGTGGGACGCGCCGGCGCCAAGCCAGAGATCTTCACCTACGGCCATCGCAACGGCTACGGCCTGGCGGTGAATCCGGAAACGGGCGAGTTGTGGCAGGCTGAAATCGGTCCAATGGGTGGCGATGAAGTGAACATTCTGTATCCCGGCCACAACTATGGCTGGCCGCTGGTATCGACAGGTCGCAACTATACCGGCACGCTGGTTTCCGATCAGCCCTGGGCGCGGCCTGGCATGGACAATCCGCGCATTCATTGGGTGCCCTCCATCAGCCCGTCCAGCATCGTCTTTTACACCGGCGACAAGTTTCCGAAGTGGAAGAATAACCTGTTCGTCGGCTCCCTCACCGAGCGCCAGTTGGTTCGCATTGCGTTTCACCAGCCCTCACAAGCCGAGCCACGGGAGGGGCTGCTGATTCCGCTTGAGCAGCGTATTCGCGATGTTGTGCAGGGTCCCGATGGCTACCTATATGTGGCCACCGAAAAAGGGACCAGAGGCAACGCCCCTGACGGCGCCGTGCTGCGAATCGAGCCGGCGGAGTAGCGGACAGGCACCGGCTGGCCAACAGCGCGGGAGAAAGTTCTATTTGTTCGAGAGGTGCGAAATGTCCTTCTCGTTATCGGCACAAACAAAATCCAGCAGATCTGTGTCGAGCTGAATAACTTGGGCTATTTTCACGGTCCACGGCTTGGTGTACGCCTTCGGATCGTCGACGGTGATCTCGATTTCCAAGTTGCCAAAGTTGATGCGCCGGAAACGTTCCGTGATCTGGGCCGCGTCCGTCATTGGATTGCCGGTTGCGTCCAGCCACATGTGATCTCGAAAACCGTTGCTGTGAACCACCAGCGTGTCGCCTTCCCATTTGCCGCTGGAATAGCCGTTCCATGACGGATTCGGGTCTGCCGGCAGAGCACGGCCATCGGTGAAGATCTGCCGGAAGGTGGTGTCCAGCTCGTTCATGATGATGAGCAGCCCATGGCTCTGCACGAATTTTTGCGGTCCGTTCCAGGTGTGCAGGCGAATGGGCCCGATTGGAACGCAGCGCGACATGGGATCGTTCACACGCTGCTCGCTCCGCCGCGCCTTCACCAATTCCGCCGCCCAGGGCTGATAGGGCAAGCCGCCCTTGAGGTGCGCCGCGATGTTGATAAACTCGTCGGAAACGGCCGCACAACCGGGAAAATTCGCGTTGGGCTCACGCTGGGTTGGCGCGATCCACAAACCCGAAAGGTCCGGCTTGCCGTCGCCGGTGCGCGGGCAGGCTGCTACCAGATCCGCCTTCCCATCCGGTGTTCGAGGAACCCCCGCCGTTGGATATTTTATCCATTGACCACTCAGGGGCGAAAGTAACACTGGGAGAATCATTGCCGGCAGAGCCACCAGCTGAAGCCGCATCCAGTTACCTCTCTTACGCAGTATACGCGCCATCCGGAGCTTGCCGGGATGAAACAAACGCCCGCGCTCAGAGCATCGATAGCTTCCTCCAGGGCAGCGCGTTAAAGCTGGGAGTTCGTGTTCTGGTTCCAGCCCTTCGGTATCTTGTCACCCAGGCTTCCGTCGGAATTCTGCGGTGTATAGGTGATTGTAAGCGCCTTGGTCGAGATGCTCACGCTCTCCAGGGGCTTGCCACCGCCGCCGCCGGCTCCGGACCAACTGACGCTGTCGACGAAAACCTCCAACATATCATACTGGAAGTAAACCTCTGGGCTGGTGGCGCCTGTGACTTCACGGACAATCAGAGTGCCTGTCGAGATGTGCGAGCCATTGCAGCAAGAGGCGAACAGATAGGGCGAAGCTATGTCCAACTGCTTCGTCACACTGATGCTGGAGAGATCGACTTTGCCTGCTCCTGAGCCAGTGCCAAACGCTACGCTCGAGTGGTTACTGGCTCCGTTGCTGAAACCAAATATTTCGATCCAGCCTTCGGCGCCGCTTTTCAGGGACTCGCCCTTGATACCATCCAGCGCTAAGAAAATTTCAATTCCCATTACTCCTCCGTGTGTGGTGTTCACTCACAATATAGTTCCGTATACTACCTAACGTCTAGGCGGACGTCCAGTAATCGGATCGTGCAGGCGTGTTTCTTCAGGGGATAACCGTTTTCAGGGAACCACCGGAAGTATCACCGACGACGCGTGCAACTTCGATCGAAAGATGTGCTGCGTGGCGGCTTGAAAGTCTTGCTCCTTGGCCTCGAAGATGTTTGGTACAAACTTCTGAGGATTCCGGTCGATAATCGGAAACCACGTACTTTGCACCTGGATCATGATGCGGTGCCCCTTTTGGAACATATGGTCGTGCGATAGAAGATCCACCCGATACTCTACAGGCTCGTTCGGCTGCACCGGCTCTGGCTGCTCGAATCCGTTGCGGAATCGGCCGCGTAGGACGTCCGCCCCAATCATCAGCTCGTAGCCGCCCATGGTGGGATCTTCCGGGACGCTTTGTGGATAAACATCGATCAGCTTCACGATCCAGTCCGAGTCCGTTCCCGATGTAGAAGCGAACAGGTCGGCAATTACGTCGCCTGCGACGGTGACGTCCGATTCCAGCGGCTTGGTCTGCCAGACCGCCACGTCGGGACGGCTCTCGGCGAAACGCTGGTCGTCGGCGTGCCAGGTGCTCCAACCCGGCGATCCGCCATAGGTCTCAGGAATCGGCCGCTGGCGATAGGGAACCGGGCGGAGTGGATCGGAGACATAGCTGTCGAAGGCTTCGCCCTGGTCACTTGGGTTCACAGCCGGTGGCTCGAACGACGCTTCATTCCGGGCGTGCAGGTACAACCGCCGCTCTTGAACGCCGTTGGGCGGCCATTGGTCATAGGCCTTCCATTGATTGGAGCCGGTCTGGAAAAGTTCGATGCGGGGCAGGTTGAGCGGCCCCTGGTCCTTCAGCCAGTACGCGAACCAGCGAGCCTGAATGTTCTTTCGAAAATAATCGCCGGTATTACTTCCGAAATCGAGATTCTTGAGCGTTCGGCCCGGCCCGGAAAACCAGCCGCCGTGGTTCCAGGGGCCCTCCACCATGTAATTGTACTGGCGGGATTGCGGCGTTTCACTGGCCGCGAAAATGCGCCATGGTCCCGCAAAATCCTCCTGATCGAACCAGCCTCCGACGTTCAGATTGGGTACCTTGACGGAACGAACGATCTTCTGCACCGCTTGCCCTTTCCAGAAATTGTCATAGTCCGGATGCGCGATGAAGTTGTTCCAGGTTGGCCGCTGGCCATCGAAATAACGCGCGTTGGCCTGGCTCAAGGGGCCCAGCTTCAGATACCAATCGTAAGTGTCGTACTGCTTGAACTCGAAAGTCTTGTTGGTTTTGCCGGTCTCCATCATGGCGGCATACTCGAAGCCGTAGCTCAGCCGGAACGCGCCATTATGATGAAAGTCGTCGCCCAGGAACATGTCGGAGGGTGAAGCCTGCTCGGAAGCGGCCTTCAGCGCGGGGTGCGGCTCGATGAGCGCCATCTCGGTGAGCCAGCCGCCGTAGGAAATCCCCATGATCCCGGCCCGGCCGTTATTTCCGGGGATGTTCTTCAATAGCCAGTCGATCGTATCGTAGGTGTCCGTGCCTTCATCAATGGAACGATCGTCTTTTGGGTTCCTTACCGGGCGCTGAAGTACAAACTGGCCTTCCGATTTGTAGCGGCCCCGGATGTCCTGGAAAACCAGAAAGTAGCCGTCGCTGGCCAGTTCGCTCATTCCCGCGTTGATGTCGACAACAGCGCCATCCCAACCGTAAGGCGAACGTTCAATCAGGAACGGGAGCGCGCCGCTCGCTGATTTAGGCGAAAAGACGATGGTGTGAAGATGAATGCCGTCCCGCATCGGAATCATGTATTCGCGCTTCTGGTAGCTGGCTGCGATGTTGGAGTGACTTTCGCCGCTGCGGATGAGCGTTAAATCGCCCGTGGTATCGCCCTGGGTGAATTTGCCGCGGATCTCGGCCCCGGATGGCGACAGCGTCCCTTCAAACTGGAAGCCCAAACTCTTCAGCTCCAGACCCACCTTGCCCTTCGCCACGGTAATGGTGTCGATACTCGTCCCGGCGCCGGATTCTAAATTGACCATGGCGCCTTTATAAGCGCCATCGCGCGTGGGTGAGAAGTAAAAGACGGCGCGGATCTTCCCTTGGCCAAATAGAAGTGCACCCTGCCAGATACCGTCAATGGTGTTGCCGGATGTTTGGGCAAAGAGAGACGGAAGGATCAAAATTATCGCGAGCGGGTAACGAAGTGCCTTCATGTAGGTGAAACTATAGCAAAACTTCCATGTCTAACTGTGGTAACCTCGTGAAAATTGGGGCCGCTTTGTGGCGGTCTGATCAGGGGGTAGTCGAAATGAGCAAATTCCTTCTCTCCACCCGAGGGGTAGCCGGGCTGTTTATGCTGTCGTTGCTGGCGCCGTCCACCTGGGCTCAGGACGCCACCGGCAAAATAGCTGGAAACATCACGGACGCCACTGGCGCCTTTGTCTCCGGCGCTTCGGTGGTGGTAACCAACCTTGGCACAAAAACCAGCAAGAAAACCACGACGGACAATCGAGGTTCCTACCAGATCATCCAGCTTCCGATCGGAAACTACGAAGTGAGCGCCCAGGCTCCGGGTTTCAGCCAGGCGGTAGCCAGACCTCCGGCTCTCGAAATCAATCAAACCCTGCGCGTGGATCTGAGCCTGGAGGTTGGCGCGGCCAGTGCCAGTGTCACGGTTCAGGATCAGCCCCGCAACGTTGAGACAGAGAACTCCACGGTGGGCGGCACCGTCACGGGCGAAGCCATTTTCGAGCTCCCGCTCAACGGACGCAACACGCTGGATCTTCTCGCTACTCAACCCGGTGTGACCGTGACCAATCCGGATTCCGGCGCCGCCGGCAACTATAGCATTGGCGGCGGACGTACGGACTCGGTGACCTATCTTCTGGATGGTGGTTTGAACAACGACCTGCTCTCGAACGAGGTTGTAGTAAACCCCAATCCCGATGCAGTGGCGGAGTTCCGCGTGCTGGAGAGCACCTACGGCGCCGAATACGGCCGCAACGCCGGTGGAATCGTGAGCATCGTCAGTAAGAGCGGTACGAACACTCTGCACGGCACTCTTTACGACTACGTACGCAACACCGACTTCGACGCGAACGACTTCTTCAATAACCAGCAGAACCAGCCCCGGGCGGTCCTGCAGCGCAACCAGTACGGCGGCACCTTCGGCGGCCCCATCGTCATTCCGCATATCGTGGATGGCCGCAACAAGCTTTTCTTCTTCTTCTCCTATCAGGGCCAGAAGCAAACGCAAGTGCAACTCGAGGGCTTAGTTCCCACCTATACCCCAGCCGAGGCCCAGGGAAACTTCTCGCAGGCGGTGGGTGGTGGCCCGGATCCGGACGTCGTCGCCTTTCTTCAAGCCAATCCTTACTATCAGCCCAATCCGCAGTTGGCCGCGCAGGGAATCATCGCGCCTTCCAGTATCGATCCGGTGGCGGCGGCATACTTTAAGAACGGTCTGATTCCCACTTCGCCTACCGGTTTTATCTATCCCACTTCTTCGGCGATCAACAATGATAACGAATATCTCGGCAAGCTCGATTATGCGATTTCCGGCCGCGACACCGTGACGGGGACTTTCACCGCTCACGATAACAAAAGCACAAACCCGTTCTACTTCGCCAACGTGAGTGGCTACAATGCCGCCGATTTCCTGCAGACTTATTCGGGAAACATCAATTACACGCACATATTCACGCCTTCGCTTCTGAACGAGGCGCGCATCTCCGCCGTCCGCACAGTTGCCGACGATAGCGTCCCGCTTGGCTCCTTGCAAAGCGTGACGCCCGCAACTCTGGGGATCAACATTACGCCCGATATAGTCACGGGTCCGCCGGTCCTCAATTTTTATGGCACCGGCCTCAACGTCGGTTACAGCCCCTATGGCCCAACCACCTTCGCGAGCACCATCTACGCTTATTACGACAACCTGACGTGGACCAGGGGCCGGCACAATATGAAGTTCGGTTTCTACTTCTCTCCGTATCAGAACAATACGCAGTATGACTTCTATGGAAACGGGAACTTCGAGTTCTATGGGCCCGGTACGAGTACGGGATCCGGCACGGATCTGGCGGATTTTCTTTTCGGCTTGCCGGATAACTACTATCAGGCCGCCAACGCCCTCAACGATATCCGGACGCACCAAATTGCCGGCTACGCGCAAGACGACTTTCACGTCAGCAAGCGGTTCACTATCAATATCGGCCTGCGCTATGAATATGCGGAGCCGAAATACGATACGCAGGGAAGATCGTTCAGCTTCATCCCCGGCGAGCAGAGCCAGCGCTTCGTCAATGCGCCCCCCGGAATCGTATTTCCGGGCGATCCCGGAGCGCCTAAAGGCACCAACTTCCCCGACAAAAACGATTGGGCGCCTCGATTTGGTTTTGCCTGGGACGTCTTCGGGAATGCCAAGACCGCGGTTCGCGGGGGCTTCGGAGTTTTCTATGACATCCTCAAGGGTGAAGACAATCTGCAATTCAATGGATCCCCGCCGTTCTATAACGAGCCCAGCCTTTATTTCAACCCTTTAGACGGTACCGAGACGAGCCAAACCGGGTATATGTCAAATCCGTTCGGCACCAACAATACCGGTACGCCAAACTCGTTCCCCTCCAGGCCTCCTGGCTCCACCGCGAGCTTTGCCGGCTCGGAGCCGTTCGGCACTACGGGCGGTCTCTATCTGGTGGATCCGCACCTCCGCACGCCCTATGTTTACCAATACAACCTCAACATCCAGCAGCAGCTTCCTGGTGGCATGGTTCTAGAGACCGGTTACGTCGGTTATGACGCGCATAAGCTGACTTCGCTGGTGGATGTCGATCCGTTTCCACTGGGCTCCAACACCCGTCTCTACAATCCGGATTCTACGAATTCGCTCTTTTCGCAAATGTTGGAGTTCAAGAATGTCGGAATAGCCAATTACAACGCGCTTCAAGTGAGCCTGACCAGGCGCTACGCGAGTTCCAAGCTGGGGAGTGCGTTTTACAACTTTGCTTATACCTGGTCGCACGAGCTCGACAACGTGTCGGGTTTCCGCCAGCGGAACTCGCAGGTGCCTTATTACGATGAGCATTACTTCTGGGCTTCTGGAGATACCGACGTGCGTAATGTGATTTCGTTTTCCGGCGGATGGGATCTCCCCTTTGACCACCTTTGGGGGAGCGGCCCGAAACTCCTGACAAAAGGCTGGAGCCTGTATCCGATCCTCACCTGGCGTAGCGGGTTTCCGCTGGATGTAAACGCCCAGCTGTTCGCCACTCCCACCGATCCGGGCCCTGCGGGAGACGGCTCACCCAACCTGGTGCACGCCGATCTGGTGCTGCCGAACGTAGCCACTTACAACGCGCACAACCAGCAGACCATCAACGGAAACACCGGCAATTACTTCTTCAATCCGAATGCATTTTCAGCCGATCGGCTGGAGACGCTGGACGGGATCGCCCAAAACAATGCCGCCGGGCTGAATGGGATCTACACCGAAGGCACGCTTGGCCGCAATGCCTTTCGCGGACCGGGCGACATCAACATGGACCTGGCCCTCGCCAAGCATTTCAAGTTCTTCGAAGACAAGCTGGACGCCGAGCTTCGCATGGACGCGTTCAACGTTTTCAACCATGTGAATTTCGGCAATCCGTATCCTCCCGGTTGCAGTGCGGGTTCCTGTAGCCCGATTACCAATATCGACAGCCCTGAGTTCGGGCAGGTAACCACGACACTGGGGCCGCGGGTGGTGCAGATCGCGATGCACGTTCGCTTTTAGCTGTGTGGACTGAGGCATGCCTCAGGTAACTTAAACTGGCCACGGATCAACGCGGATGAACGCAGATAAAAACAAGAATGTGAGTTTTTGTCTTATCCGCGTTAATCTGTGTTGATCCGCGGCTAAGTTTTTTCGGGTTTTTCAGCTCTGCGGGCGGGTGGTCTGAGGTAGACTGCGGAAAACTACGCGGGCGCGGGCAAGCTCAACGACGACTTCGCCAGTGCGCTTTGCAGCACGCCGATGGCTTCAAACTCCGCGAGGCCGCGCGAAATGGAAAGCTCGGTCACCAGCATATGCCGCGCGCGCTCCAGCATTTTCTTCTCGCGGAACGACAGGGGCTTCTCCGACTGTAATATCAGCAGCGTCTTCAGGACCTCTGCGATCTCGAGCAAGCTGCCGTGACGCATCTTGTCCGAGTTCTCCTTGTAGCGATCCTTCCAGTCGGCCTTGCGCTCGGCGTTCCCTTCGGCCAGGAACATCAGTACGCGCGCGATTTCACCATTTCGGGTCACCTTGCGCAGTCCAATCTCTTGGACGTGCGAAAAGGGGACCATCACAGTCATACTGTTATAGGTGAGGCGCAGCAGGTAGTAGCGCTCAAACTGCGCGCCGAAAGAACGAGTGCTGATATTCTCGACCGTTCCGATTCCATGGTTAGGATAAACGATCTTCTCGCCGATCTGAAATAAGGTCATACATTGACCACCTTGCGCCTTGGCCTGGTTGCGAGTGTTGGTGTTAGCCAAACTACTGACCAACCGGAAAGTAGATGGTAAGACCTAACGGGGTTACTTGTCAATAGGCTTTACAATCACCTGTTACAGCAGGGATTTTCGATATACGGGCGCATACACTTTCCTGTAGTGTCAATTCCGAAAACGAGAGCCCAAAATGGTATTCCGGGCTGGTAAGTCGAGAGCAAATCCTGTATTCTCATTGGTAAGCCTGTTCTTAGTTTGGTTTAGCCTTAACCTAATCTGGTGGCAAACGAAGTGCTAACAGAGTGCGCTGAAGTTACGGCGTGACGTGTACCTGAAGGCGGGGTAATTTTTCAGTGTGTTTCAGCCCCGGGGTGTCAGCGGAGACGGCCGCTTGAGGGATCTTAAGACCCAATTCGCCAGCGCGCTGCTGTTCGTGCTCACAGTGGCTGCGGTGTGCTGCGCCGTCGTCAACTTCCACCAACAAAGCCTGTATCATCTTCCGGATGATGGAGTTACATGGGTAGACCGGCCCGCGGCCGACGGCCAGAACCAGGTGGTGGCCCTGCATGTCACTCCCGCCAGCCCGGGCTACAACTCTGGAATTCGCGCCGGCGATGTCCTGCTTCAAGTGGCTGGCAAGCCGATAGCAAAGACGATCGAGGTCCCACAGGCGCTGCAACAAGTGGTGTTATACCTCAAGACCGAATACATCCTGCGGCGTGACAGCGTTTCGTTCCCTGCGCAAGTTTTTGTCGGTGAGCGGGTGCTGGATCGGTCTTTGTACTATCAGTACGCAGTCGGCATCGTATACCTGCTGATTGGATTGTTTGTCTACTATCGCCGGGTCGGCGCGCCACGGTCAGTGCACTTTTACGTGCTGTGTCTGGCCTCGTTCGTCTTATCCTGCTTCCACTACACAGGCAAATTGAATGCGTTTGATGAGGTGATTTACTGGGGCAATGTGGCCGCTGAGGTCCTGGTGCCGACCATCTTCCTCCACTTCTGCCTGGTATTCCCGGAGCGTCCCGCCTGGTTGAAACTCCCCGGCGTCAGCTCGCTGTTCTACGTACCCGGCATTTTGCTTTTGGCGACGCATGTCCTGCTGGCGAAAGGGATGCTTCGGGTGGCGGAGTCGCCGCTCGAAGTGAACTGGTTCCTGGATCGTTTGGAGCTGCTGTTATTGAGCGTCTTTTACCTGGCCGGTACCTCCGCGCTAGTGATGAAAACGCCGCATGCCGAGGACCCGCTGGTGCGGCGCCAGTTGAAGTATATGCGCAACGGTGCGCTCCTGGGCATTGTGCCGTTCACTTTCATCTACGCCGTGCCATATCTGTTTGGGTCGCTTCCGGGCCATTACCAGAAGATGGCGGTGCTCTCGCTGATCCTGGTGCCGCTCACCTGGGCTTACGCCATCCTGCGCTACCGCCTGATGGACGTCGACATCATCTTTCAGCAAGGCTACGTGTACACGCTTGCTACGCTTGCCGTGTTGGGGGTTTTCTACGGGCTGATTTTTTCATTCACCCGCCCGGAAAATCTGAGCCCCGCCGCAATCGTCTTTCTGGTTCTGTTCGCGACCTTCATTTTCCAGCCGATTCGCGACTGGCTGCAGGAGCAGCTGGATCGCTACTTCTTCTATAAAGATCGCTACGATTACAGGCGCACGCTGATCGAGTTTGCGCGCGAGATGGGATCGGAAACCAATTTGGACGAGATGCTGCGCTCGGTAGCGGACCGGCTGCTGCATACGCTGTCCATCCAGCACGTGGCGTTCTTCACCTTGAGCGATCTGGCGGGCGATAACGACCGGTTCCAGTTGCATATGACCCTGGGCAATCGCAAGGAGCGCGGCCAGAAACAGCCGCAGGAACTGGATCTCAGCTTCCTTGGCGCGCAGGCCGACAAGCCATACCTGTTTTTTGAGCGCACGCGCCATTTGCTGGACGCTGTGGCGCATCAATGGCCCATCTCGGTGCGGCGCAGCATTGCAGAGCTGGATCTGACCTACTATTTCCCGTGCACGGTGCGGGGCCGGACCATCGCCTATCTGGCGCTGAGCCGGACGGACAAGGGCGATTTTCTCTCGAGCGACGATGTGGAACTGCTCACCACGCTGGCGGGCTACGTCAGCATCGCGGTGGAGAATGCCCGGCTATACAATTCGCTGCAGCGCAAGGTGGGGGAATACGAGCGCCTGAAGGAGTTCAGCGAGAACATCGTTGAGTCCATCAACGTCGGCATCCTGGCGGCCGATCTGAACGATTGCGTGGAGAGCTGGAACACCCAGATCGAACGTCTGACGGGCATCCCGCGGGACGCGGCTCTGGGCCGCCCGCTTTCCGAGCTTTTCCCGCCCGCGCTGTGCGAATTGTTCGATCAAGCCCGCCGACAGACCGGGGTGCATAACATCTATAAGTTTGTTTTGCCTGCTCCTGCAATGGCGGCGGCCGCGGCCAACGGGAACGGCGGCCATGGCAAGACCAATGGCAACGGCCATGGTAACGGGAATGGAAAGCCGCTTCGCCCCGGCCGCTCACATCCTGAATCTGGCCATTGCGCCGCTGGTGTCCAAAGACATGCAGCAGATTGGCCGGCTGATCATCTTCGACGACATCACGGATCGGGATGAATTGGAGCGCCGGCTGGTGCAGGCCGACAAGTTGAGCTCCATCGGGCTTCTGGCCGCGGGCGTGGCGCATGAAGTAAACACGCCGCTGGCGGTGATTTCTACCTACGCGCAGATGCTCGCCAAGCAGATCTCCGAGGACGAGCAGAAGTCGAAATTGCTGGACAAAATCGCCAAGCAGACCTTCCGCGCCAGCGAAATCGTCAACTCGCTCCTGAGTTTTTCGCGCACATCGCCCTCCGAATTCGTGGAAGTGGACGTGAGCAAGGTGATCCAGGAAACCCTGAACCTGGTGGAGCACCAACTGAAAAAATCGGGCGTGGAAGTGAAGCTGGATACGCCGCCGGCGTTGCCGCCCGTCAAGGGCAACGCGGGCAAGCTGCAACAAGTGTTCCTGAATCTGTTTTTGAATGCGCGCGACGCCATGGACGCGGGGGGCGTCCTGAGCGTTCACGCCTGGAGTGAAAACGGATTCGCGCGCATCGACGTGGCGGATAACGGGCAGGGCATCGCGCCGGAGCATCTGGAGCGCATCTACGATCCGTTCTTCACCACCAAGGCAGCCCTGAAGGGAACCGGCCTCGGACTTTCGGTCACCTATGGAATCGTGCGCGAGCACGGCGGTACCATTGAGGTGGAAAGCCGCGCTGGCGCCGGTTCGCGGTTCCGCGTGGAACTTCCGCTCTCATCTAGAAGCCCGCAAAACGGAGCGCGCGCGCAAGTTGCTGGATCTCATGAGGATGCCCGCACGCCCTTTGCGGGCTAAGAAAGCCGGTGCATGTCTGATCGTTTGCCTCCCGATGAACCAGTCTCCCTTCCAAAAGCCCGAATTTTAGTAATTGACGACGAAGCAGAAATCCGCGAGAGCCTGGAGACCTTGCTGTGCCTGGAAGGCTACGCCGTGGAGCTGGCGCCCAACGGGGGCGACGGTCTGCGCCGCGCCGAGGCCGCCAATTACGACATGATCCTGCTCGATCTGATGATGCCGGACCGCTCCGGAATGGAAGTGCTGCGCGAGATCCGGGAGCGCGATGGGGAAACCCCGGTGTTCATGATCACCGCCTATGGGTCGGTGGAAGTGGCGGTGACGGCGCTCAAGAATGGCGCCAACGATTATTTCTCCAAACCGTGGGATAACGAAAAACTGCTGATCGAGATCGATCGCATGATCGCGCACAGCCGCCTGGCGCGCGAGAATCTGCAGCTCAAGCGAGCGCTCAAACAGCAGTACAGCTTTCCGAACATCATCGGAAAGAACGACCGTATGCTGCGCATCCTGGATCTGGTGACGCAGGTGGCGCCCAGCCGTGCCACCATCCTGATCACCGGCGAAACGGGCACCGGCAAGGAGTTGATCGCCAAAGCCATTCATGCCAATTCGGCTCGGGCCGACCAGCCGTTCGTGCCGGTGAATAGTGGATCGGTGCCGTCCGATTTGCTGGAATCGGCGCTGTTCGGGCATGTGAAAGGCGCGTTCACGGGCGCCATTACGTCGCGCAAAGGCTACTTTGAAACCGCCAACAAAGGCACCATCTTCTTCGACGAGATCGGGACCATCAGTTGGGAGACGCAGGCCAAGCTGCTGCGCGTGATCCAGGAGCGCGAGTTCATGCCGGTGGGGTCGGTGGAAACCATCAAGGTGGACGTGCGCATCATTGCCGCTACCAACGCCGAGTTGAAGAAGCTGGTGGACGAGGGCAAGTTTCGCGAGGATCTGTACTATCGGCTGAACGTCATCAACCTGGCGCTGCCGCCGCTGCGGGATCGCAAGGAAGATATTCCACCATTGGTGGAGCATTTTCTGACGAAATTCAGCCGGGAGAATGAAAAATTTCTGGACCCCGACGGCAAGAGTCTGTTGCGATTTGAACCGGACGCCATGCAACTCTTGATGGACTACAACTGGCCGGGCAACGTGCGCGAACTCGAGAACGCGGTGGAACGCGCGGTGGTGCTGGCGTCACAGACATTAGTTCCCGTCGATGTTCTGCCAGACTCGGTCCTCCAGGAGGGCGGAGTCAAGATCCGGCGCGATGAATCGGGCGCGCTGCCCGCCGACGCGTCATTGCCCGAGATTCTGGCCGATTTCGAACGGCGCAAGATCATCGACGCGCTCGAAGCGGTGAACTGGAGCCAGACCGAGGCCGCCGAGAAGCTGCACATTCCGCTTTCGACGCTGAATCAGAAGATCAAGCGATTGAGCATCGAGATCAAGCGCAAGGGCGGGGCAGCGGGGTAAGATCGAGCCATCCCGAGTGCGGGCTGTTATCGAATTGCGACGATTGCCAGTCCATCGATCGCCGCATAATCGTTAAAATCCGTGGTCACTAGCGGGCAACTCCATTGCAGCGCCGCTGAGGCAATCCATGCGTCCGCCGTCTGGATGGAGCGTCCAGAACGCCGGCACTGATCCACGATTTCAGCCCAAACCGCACAGGTACGCTCATCCGGATAGAGCGTAAGGTACAGAGCCAAGTGCCGCTCGAGAGTGCTGCGGCGCGCGGCGCCCCAATTGTTGGTCGCGGGCCAGAGCAGAAGCTCAGCCCGGCTCATGAACGAGACGACCAGCTGATGTCCAGCCACGACGTCAACGCAAGTCTGGCGCAGTCCGTGGTTCCGATTAAACAAAATCGACACCACGTTCGTGTCCAGTAGGAGAACATTCATCCAGGGTTGGGTTGGGAGGCGGAGCTTTGGTTACGAAGCGCTCGAATCATCGCTATGAAGCAATCGACTTCAGACGGATCGCCGTTGTCCGTGGGAGTAAAGTCTTCCACCGGAGGCTTGAGCCCAGGGATGGAGACCTTTTGCTGCGGCAGACTTCGCGGGTCGACAACTTTCGCCACGACTGTAGTTTATAGGACCTTATGTGGCGCGCGCGCCGCCCTGTCTACTTCGGCGGCGGCGCCACCGGCCAGTTCCCGTAGAACGGCGGCCAGTTCGGAGCCATGGCCTCCTGTTCGGGGTACATCATCGCGCTATAGATCGCCCGAATCTTGCCCTCCTCGATAACAAACCACTCGCTGAATAAATTCCGCCGCATGGCCACGCCCGGCTTGCGCTCAAACAACCCCAGGCCCAGCACTACGCCCGCTTCCTCGTCCACAATCGGATAACGCCGCGCCGTGACCGCGAAAATATTGGCCATCGCGCCGTTCGATGTGCAGTCCGTCATTTCTCCGCTCGGAAGCTTTCGCTGCGTGGTCGCAAAGCCATTTTCCAGGCGCACGCATCCCGGATGCGCGACGATCAGTGTGCCGTCGTGCGCAGTCAGGCCGTCGAAGTAGCTGTTAGTAATCGCCACCATATCGGCGCGCGATAGCCGCTCGGCCTTGGGCACTACGCGCTCCACCGGCGGATGAGCGGTAAGATTGTCGGGATCGTGGAACGCTGCGTTGGCCTGCGCGCCGGCCGAAACGCCGATGCCCGCGTCGCCCTTCCGCGAGACGTACCACTCGGCCTCGCTGATTTTGCGGTCCTCCACCTTCAACCGCACCGTGACGATGTCGGTGCCGCTCTCTTCTTCGAGCGTTCCAAAATAGCCCGCCTGCCCGCTCTCGGTATCGAAATACCTGCGCTGCACTTTGCCGAGCTCTTTTGCGCTCTTCCACAATCCCGAGCCTGGCCGCCGGACCATCGCGTTCTCGGTCTCGCGATACCCGACCGAAAGCTGCGCGGCCGCCGGATTATGCTGCACCACGGCGTTGAGATATTGATCGAGCGTGGCCTTCAAACAAGCGCGGTCGCAGCCGGCGCCATAAGCGCTGCCCAGCGCGAGAACTCCGAAGAGGATCCAACGGTACATGGCGGTATTGTATCGCCTGCCCTGCCGCACTGTCCCGACCTGCCTCAGTCCCACCCGATTGGTGGAAGGAATTTGTGGCGCACGTTCTCAAACGTGCTGTACTGGCCCCCAAAATTGAGACACGCAAGTGTTAACACTTTGCCGTCGAATGGAGAAACAGGATGACAAAGTGGAAACCTTATAGCCTCGATTTCAAGCGGCGAGCGGTAAAACGGATGCAGAAGTGTGACAACGTTGCGGCGTTGGCGCGCGAGCTGTGCCTGCCGCGGAACCTGCTGTACATCTGGAAACATCAACTGGAGGGCCGGCCGGAACCGCGTCGAGCGGATTTGAGCCAAAGCGTCCAAAGCCGCGCCGAGCAAAAGCTGCGGGAAGAAAACCGGTTGTTGAAGGAAGCATTGGGCGAGAAGAGCCTGGAAGCCGATTTTTTCGCCGGTGCCTTGCGCAGAATCAAGGAACAACGCCAGAACAACACCGTTTCTGGCGCGACAGCATCTACGCCGAAATCGGCCAGTGGACGCGGCAGACGCAAGGCAAACTAACCGTGGAACGAATGTGCGAGCTAGCGACGGTGAGCCGGGCGGGCTATTACCGGCGGTTGGTTGACCAGGAGCCCCAGGAAGAGGAGCTGGCCACCCGGGCCGCAATCCAGGAAATCTTCGTCCAGCACCAGCGCCGCTACGGGCGGCGCCGCATTACGGCCCAACTGCGGCGGCGCGGGATGCTGGTCAACCACAAACGCGTCGGGCGGCTGATGCGCGAGGATAACCTACTAGCGCTCCAGCGGAGAGCCTATGTGGTGACTACCGATTCCCAGCACGCCTTGGAAGTGTATCTGAATGTGGCGGCACATCTGCGGTTGAGCGGGGTCGATCAGCTGTGGGTCGCCGATATCACTTACATTCGGCTGCGGACCGAATTCGTCTACTTGGCCATTGTGCTGGACCGCTACTCCCGCCGTGCGGTGGGTTGGTCGTTAGAACGGAGCCTGACCGTGAAGCTGACTCTGACTGCTTTGCGGCAAGCGATGGAGAGCCGTCAGCCACCCCCGGGCTGGTGCATCACTCCGATCGCGGTGTGCAGTATGCCGCCCAGGAGTATGTGGAGACGCTGCAGGCGCATGGCTTGATTCCCAGCATGAGCCGACCATCCAATCCCTACGACAATGCCGCGTGTGAGCGATTCATCAGAACCCTGAAACAAGAAGAGATTCACTGCCGGCAGTACCGCGATCTGGAGGATTTGCGCACTCACATGGAGCACTTTATCGATGAATATTACAATCGCCAGCGCCTACATTCCGCGTTGGGCTATCGGACTCCTGAAGAGTTCGAACGAAGTCACGTTCCCGGCCCGGCCGCTCCCTTACCGGCGGCTGGTTTGAGTTTTTCCAGGCATGCGGAGATCTATCGATCCGATAGGGCGTTCAAAACATGTTAAATGAACGGCTCGTGCGCCTCCCGTTGGTCGGCCCAACCGGCAGTCTGGAAGGGGAGAGAACCCGCTCTCCCCCGAGCCCATCGTCTGCGATGAGTCTCCGGCCGGCTATTCCTTGGCGAGTTGCTCTCCAGCAGAGCTCGCCTCCGCTTCACCGACTGCGACCATCATTCATGAAACCCAACTCTGAGACAATCAATTTGCAGCGAACGGCGAGTGTTCAAACCCGCTCGTGTCTCACCCATGGGGACCACCTCATGCCGTGTTCACACTCATGTGAACACCGCGAACAAGGACCTGGCATTCACACGAGTGTGAATGCGGCACGCATGAGTGCGCGCGCCACAAATGCGTGAGCCACGGCTTCAGTTGTCCTGATATGATGCACTTCGGGCGGCGGATCGCTCTAAGCTGGCGCCGATCGGATCTTCGGATTCGGTTCAGCCTCTCTGGGGTTACCCCAGGGGATCGTGAAGGGCTAAGCTTTCGTCGCGTGAGACTACACTGCGCTCCACGCAGAACCGCTCACGCAGGGTCAGACTGGTTGGGGCTGTCCGCCGTCCCTGGGTCATACTTATGCCCAACCCTTCGCTTGCGACCACGCTCGCGCGATCGTTTCTCGCCGGCGAAATGACGGTCGATGGAATTGTCGCTCGCGCCAGTCGGACGCTGGGCAGGAATTGGCGATGGCTTCGTCCCCTGGTCCGGCGCTATGTGCAAGCGGTTGTGGGGCAGACGCGTCCCCGGCAGCGGGATGTCGTCGCATTCTTTCTTCACGACCGCGGATTCCGGCGGGCCTGGTCGAAATACTTCGATGAACTGTCGGTCGCCGAATGGTTGAATGCGGCGCCGCAGATGCAGCCCGTCGCGGCGGCCGCGTCCTGGGATGTTCCCGCCATCGAATCCATCGGCGCGCTGGCTAGCTGGTTGAATGTCACCGCTGACGAGCTGCTCTGGTTCGCCGATCTCAAAGGCCTCGCCTACAAGACCAGCCGTCCGCGCCTGGCGCACGATCAGTATCGCGTGCTGGCGAAAAAATCCGGCGCCATTCGATTGATTGAAGCGCCCAAGCCCCAGCTCAAAGCCCTGCAGCGGCAAATACTGGCGCGAATTCTCAACCGGATTCCGCCCCATCCCGCCGCGCACGGATTCGTCCCAGGCCGGTCCACGAAAACTTTCGTCGCGCCCCATCTAGGCCAGCGCGTGGTCTTGAAGATGGACTTGCAGGAGTTTTTTCCCTCCATCACGGGCACGCGGGTCCAGACGATTTTCCGCATGCTGGGGTATCCAGAGGCGGTGGCCGATTTACTGGGAGGCATCTGCACCAATGCCGTGCCGCGGCGGGTCTGGAACGAAGCCGCTGGGGATACCGACCGTAGCCGTTTACACGATGCCAGCATGCTGCACACCCGGCCGCACCTGCCGCAAGGCGCTCCCACATCGCCCGCGCTGGCCAATGTCTGCGCTTACCGAGTGGATTGCCGACTCACCGGCCTGGCGAGGTCCGCCGGCGCCGAATACACCCGCTATGCCGACGACCTGGCGTTTTCCGGCGGCGACGAGTTTGAGCGGGGTGTGGAGCGATTTTCCACTCACGTTGCGGCCGTTCTTGCCGAAGAGGGATTTACCGTGAACCACCGCAAGACCCGCATCATGCGTCAAGGCGTCCGGCAACGTTTGGCGGGATTAGTCGCGAATGAACGCTTCAATGTTATGCGGATCGATTTTGACCGGCTAAAGGCCACGCTCCACAACTGCGTTCGTTTTGGTCCGGCGAGCCAGAACCGGTCGGCCCATCCTCACTTTCGAGAGCATTTGGAGGGGCAGATTGCATGGGTTGAATTCGTCAATCCTTCCAAGGGGCGGCGCCTGAGAGCTATATTGACCAGATTGGCCGGGAAGAATGAATTAGACTGAACAGATATGGGTAGCCGGTAGGCCACTCGAAAGCCCCGGCTAGGCGCGCTGACCGGCCTAAAATCGGTAAGCGAAAGCTGCGCTGGCCTCCATCGGACCAGCGAACCAACTTAACAACCAATCAGGAGGAAATATGTTCCAGAAGTCCAAGACGTACTTCACCGTAAGAACAGAAGCCGTATTGTGTGCATTGGCGTTCGCTGTCGCCTGTCAACCCGCGATGGCAGCTACTCTGTGCGTAAATCCAACCGGCGCGTCCGGCTGCCAGGCCACCATCGGAGCGGCCGTGAGTGCGGCGGCTCCCGGCGACACCATCCAGGTGGCTGCCGGTACCTACAAAGAGGATGTCACCATCAACCAGACGGTCGCGCTCGTCGGGGCAGGGAGTGCCAGCACCATCATCGACGCCACCGGCCTTGCGAACGGTATCAATATTGACGGATCGGCCTCGGCGCCCATGTCGGGAGTGAGCGGCGTGGTTGTGACCGGATTCACGGTGGAAAATGCCAACTTCCAAGGTATTCTCGTCCAAAATGCCTCGTTCGTGACGGTTACCAACAATCAGGTGTTGAACAATAATAAGGGCCTGGTTCCATCCGCCTCAGGCAGTTCGTGTCCTGGCTTGCCTGCGGCGCTGGCATCGGGCGAAGCGTTCGATTGTGGCGAGGGAATCAATATCACGGGCGTGGATCACTCGGTGGTCGCCAACAATGTGGTTCAGCACAACTCCGGCGGCATCCTGATCAGTGACGATACCGGCGCCACGTATGAAAACCTGGTCTCCGGCAATCTGGTCAGCGACAATGGCTTCGCTTGCGGGATCACCATGGCGTCTCACAGCGGGATGGGTCTTTATGGCAATACCGTCTCTGCAAATCAGTCCCTACGCAACGGGTTGCTGTTGTTCGGAGAGGGCGCCGGCATTGGTATTTATGCGGCTGGCCCGGGCGCGAAGAACTATTCGAACACGGTTATCAACAACGTAATCATGGGCAATGGCCTGCCTGGGGTGGCGATGCATAACCACGCAGCCCCTCCCGGTGCGCCCGCCGCGAACTTGGATAACAACGTGATTATCGGCAACACCATTTCTCAAAACGGCGCGGACGTTGAGGACACGGCCACCTCCGGGCCAACCGGGATCAACATCCATAGTCTTGTTCCGGTCAACGGAACCGTGATTTCGCAAAACCTGATCAGCCAGGAAAGCATCGCCGTGGCCTTCACCGCCCCGTCGGGAGCGGTGTCCGCGGTTCTCAACAACTTCACGGCGGTTACCGGCGTCTTCCACGGGAGCGGCGGCACCGTGAATGCACCCGAGAATTGGTGGGGCTGCGTCGGCGGGCCGCAATCGCCGGCCTGCGCGAACATCAGCGGTTCAGTGGCCTTCGCGCCCTGGCTGACCGGTCCCTTCGCTGCCAGCTCTCTTCCCACCGCTCCCAGCGGTGGAGGTGGAACCACTCCGCCGCCTCCGGCCGGAATCACGATTGTGATCACCGGACCTGGTGGCGCAACTTCGGCGACCAATACCTTCGCGGTCGTTACCGGTGGGGTAACTTTGGATGCGTCCCAGTCCACCAGCTCCAATGCGGGCGGCCTTTCTTATTCCTGGACCACTGCGTCTGGCTACCCCGCGATCGGCATTCCGGGCGGCAACTCCGCCACCCCGTCCATCCAGCTCCCTTATCCAGGGACCTACGTGTTCATCTTGACAGTGACGGATTCCACGGGAGCCACCAAAACCGCCACCGTTACCGTGCAGTTCGCTTAACCAGCCCTAGAGGCACAACTCGGAGGCGGCTACGAGTGATCGGGCCGCCTCGCGAAAATCGCGTTCCCGCAAGGAACCTACAGGCTGGTCTTTTTCCCCGCTGGTATCGTCTTAATAAGGATGACGGTCAACGGTTCAGGGAGGCAGAGCGTGGAGAGCCGCGCCGCCAGGACGGTTCGGGAAATCTTCGAATCGGGGCGGCCCCTGACGTACATTCGCTCCTCCGAAGAGCAACGCATCGCGCGCGTGCTGCGTGAAGTCAGCCAAAACCTGCGCGGCACAACTCCCGTGCCGGTCTGGACCTGGAGCCTCACCGAAGGCATGCGTGCCGAAAACGGCGCGCCGGTGGAGGGTACGGAAAGCCCGCGCGGCGTGCTGAATCACATCCTACAGGCCGGCCCGGGCATTTTCCATCTCAAGGATTTTCACGAGCCGCTGCGCGAGTCGTCCGAGATCCGCCGACGCCTGCGCGACGTTTATGAGACCTGCCTGGACCAGCGCAAGTTTGTGGTTATCACATCGCCCGTGCGCTTCGTTCCCGAAGAAGTGGAGCGTAGCATCCTGTTTCTGGAGCTGCGCACACCCGATGTGGTCGAACTCGGCGAGTTCATAGGCGAAGAGGTTCCCGGTACCGGTGACGACATTGTTCACCAGATCGCCCGTGCGCTGCTCGGCCTCACGCTGGATGAGACGCGCTACGCGCTGCGGCGTGCATTGGCTACCGGCCGCGGACTGGGCGCCGAATCGTTGCCCGCGCTCCTCGAAGAGAAAAAACTGCTGGTGAATCGCAGTGGCGTGATTGAATTCGTCGCCGATCCCACCAGCCTGGGCGACGTCGGCGGATTGGAAGGTCTGAAGAGTTGGCTGGTGCAGCGCAGCAAACTGTTTGAAATGCGCGACGATCTGGATGCCGAAATCGTCCCCAAGGGTCTGCTCATGATGGGCATTCCCGGTTGCGGAAAAAGTCTCTGCGTAAAGGCCATCGCTTCGCAGTTTCATCTTCCGCTCTATCGCGTCGACATGACCGAGATCTTCTCCGGCCGCCATGGCAAACCCGAGGGCGCGTTCGTCGCGGCCTGCAAAATGATGGAAGACATGGCGCCGGCGGTGCTGTGGTTCGACGAAATCGAGAGAGGCATCACCACCAACGAGTCCGGGGGCGAGCAGGGTCGCATCTTCGGGTTTTTCCTGACCTGGATGCAGGAAAAGACGCGCGGGCTGTTCGTCGCCGCAACCGCGAATCGCATCGAGCTGCTGCCTGCCGAAATGATCCGCAAGGGCCGTTTCGACGAAGTGTTTTTTGTCGACCTGCCGAACGAACAAGAGCAGATCGATATCTTCAAGATCCACCTGAAGCGCCGCGGCATCGATCCCTCCGCCTTCCAGATCGATCAACTCCCCCAATTCACCGCCGGTTGGTCCGGCGCTGAGATCGAGCAATGTGTTGTCTCGGCCATCACCAGGGCGAGGCTGGCCGAACGTGGGCTCACCGACGACGATCTGATTCAGATCGCAGTCCGAACCGTGCCGCTATCGCGCACCATGAAGGAGCAGATCAATCACATTCGGGGCTGGGCTTTCGAGCGGGCGGTTCGCGCCACCCCGCAAGGCATCCGAAGATAGAAATACCGCTTGCTAACGCGCGCGGCTCTGTTACAAAAGACGGCTTACTGAGCCATGACCGTGAGGGAGTGGTTTCCGTGGTACAGTTGGTACGTCAACTGTTTTGGCATCTTCGCATAAGTCCGGTCCAACCGCCCTCGTCCGATCCTGCCCGATTAACCAATTTGCAAGCTAAAGGAAAAAAGCATGAAGAATATTTTTGTAGGAAACCTGAACTTCGGAGCTACCGAAGCTGCAGTCCGATCTCTGTTCGAGGCGTACGGAACCGTCGAGCGCGTTAACATCATCACAGACCGGGATACCGGCCAGCCCCGAGGATTCGGATTTGTCGAAATGAGTGCCAACTCGGAAGCGGATCGCGCGATCGCGGAACTGAACGGAAGAGAACTCGACGGCAGAGCGCTCAACGTCAACGAAGCCCGTCCGAAAACGGAAC
Source organism: Bryobacterales bacterium (assembly GCA_963747945.1). Taxonomy (GTDB): domain Bacteria; phylum Acidobacteriota; class Terriglobia; order Bryobacterales; family Bryobacteraceae; genus Palsa-89. Next base: position 78,016 of record CAVVHB010000012.1, on the reverse strand, counting down.
GCAGCTTTGGAGGCGGTGGTGGCGGCGGCGGCCGGGGTCGCGGCAGCAATCGCTGGTAGAGGTAAATTAATCCGGGGGGCTGCGCGCCAGCGCGGCCTCTCTTGTCCGGCGGCCGCGGGTTACTAGGATCGCAAAGCCGTGCGCAATGTCATGTCGCCCGGATTCTCGCGTTCAAAAGCCAACAGTGCAACCTTCAGCGGAGATGTTCGAATTGGGCTGCTAAACCACTGTTCCGGAATAGGTAACGTGCTCTGATCGATTTCCTTCCAAGTTTCCCCACTCAGTTTTCGTTGATCGATGCGCGCAATTTTGTCCTCAATGCGCACACGTAGGTCCTGCGTTTCAAATGTCACATTATCCATAACCTTATTGTCCCACGGACGCCGTCGGCGGCGATAGTTACATTTTTGTTAGGCCCGGCCAAGGGACGCACATGATTGAAGTTCAAGGCGTCGGCCCCGCGACGTTGTAGCGCCTCGCACAGGTTGACGTCGGTTGTCAGAACGAGGATTCCTTTCGAGCAAAGGGTGGCTATCGCCGAATTGCCCAGCCCAAGCCTCGAGAATAGGTCGTGGCTAACGAGTCCTTTGGCGGGGTCATAAGTCTCTTCCATTTGTTCTACCAATGTGCCAAGGTGCATCCGAATCGTTTCCAGGTGCTGCCCGTGCAAATCGGTCAAATCGCTAACCTGGCTGAGCACATGAGGCGTTGTGAATAATTTCCCGAACCAGGAAATCATTCGTGACAGCAAGTCGAAGTCCTCGATCGTAAAACCCGAGGCAGCTCGCCGCAGAAAGGGCGGAACTGAGGGAGGCTTTGGAAAATGCGGTGTGGTCGGCCAAAGAAACGCGACCAACAATCCCAACCGTTTAGAGGACATGCGGGTGCACAGAGTTTTGCGCGCACGCGGGCAGCAAGGAGGGCCCATGGCGCTGCTAAAATAGAGGTATGAAGTCTCGGTATCAATTCAGGCCAGATGACAGCGCTGATCGGGTAAAAACGGTTGTACTCGAGTTGGTCTCAGTGATCGCCTTAATCATGGCCGTCTTTCGTCTCGTGACCGTGGAGCTGTTTCACTTCATTAAATGAACGCCATAAAGGGGCTTGTGACTTGGGCCGGGGAAGGCCTGATCTCCTACTACGGCACAATCTCGATCCTCTGTGGGCTCCTCGCATTTCTGATCGGACTCCTTGACCGAACAGCTACCACCGAAAAACGCGTTACTCGCTCCGGCGCAGCCATAACGGTTCCATTCGGCCTCGTGCTGATCTACGCATCTTTCGATCCCACCGCTTTCAAAAGGATGACAGAGATTCCTCGCGGGCCTCTATTCCTCGGCGGCATCGCTATTCTTTGCATTTACGTCCAAGCGGCGACGAAGAAATAGCCGACAAGACGGTGAAATAATCGAAGGATGGGGCCGCAGGAATGGCGCTTCGTACTCATTGGTGACAAGCTGGACATTCGTACCATCGCGGAACTTTTCAGAGACGGTGCCCGCATCGTTGAAGACGAGTATGGCCAACCGGTGCTTACTCTCCATCTAGAATTCTCACGGGAAGAATCACTCGCCGCCCGAGATGCTGCCGAAGCACACATCGCCAGGCTCAATGCTACCGCTCAAATCGTGCATGGAAATCATAAGAACGTCCATCTTGGGGCTTTCGGTCACCTCGATTCCTCAACGGGATTGCTTCAATATTTCCTGCATCTTCACGATACGGTGAGATCACGAGCGAGGTTTGGTATCGGTGGTGTGGTCTTCAATGCCGACGAGGGGCCACCGGATCAATCGAAGAACATAGGCGATGAGATTCTGGAAGCGGCTACCGCCAATGAGCACTTGGGACGAGCACTTTATCTCTATGGTTCAGCGCCGCTCGACTGGCGCGGACTCTACATGGTACTCGACGTTGTTCGCGAGGCCCACGGAGGCTTGAAAGAAGTAATGGCGAAGAATTGGGCACCCGCCAAGCGGATAGTTGATTTCAACGCTACAGCAAACAGCTACAAGGCTGTTGGTATCGCGGCCCGGCATGGATTTACCAAAGACTTTATCGACACTCCCAGAATGGACCTCCATGAGGCCCGCGAGATGGTTAGGACGATCTTGCAGAAATGGTGCAGCGAAGCCGAGGCCACGTCCTAGCACTACGGATCATGACATTTCTATGTCAAACTGGCATTTGAAGCCAACAGACCACATCCTTGCGTTACTGATATTACGCGGCCCGTCGAGGAGGTGATCAACCAAGCGTCCTCGCCATTGCCGCCCGCGGACTCTAGTTCTTCAAGCTGGAGACTGGTGACAAGTTCGGCGCCCAGCGGCTCTTTTGCAGAAATCATTGCATTCTGGACGGTTTCTTTAAAAGATCGCCATGGCCCGAAAGTAGCATACTGCTACGGCGCCGGCTCAATCCGCAGCAGCGCCCCATCCTCTTCCTCGGTCAACACGTACAAGAACCCGTCAGGGCCCGGCCGCACGTCGCGAATGCGCTGGCGCAGGTCCGTCAATAGCGACTCGCGGCGCAACTCCTGCATCTTGGCGTTGAACACCACCCGGTCCAGCCGGCCAGTGCCCGGAATCTCGCCTTGCCGCATGCCGCCCACGAAAATGTTGCCTTTCCACGCCGGGAATTTATCGCCCGTGTAAAACGTCATGCCAGACAGCGCGATGGATGGTATCCAAACCACCAGCGGCTGCTCGAAGCCTTCGCGCGTTGGAACTTCGGATATGCGCGGACCATCGTAGGCGCGGCCATAGCTTACGAGCGGCCACCCATAGTTCCGGCCGGGCAGTATCTGATTGATCTCGTCGCCGCCGTTCGGTCCGTTTTCATTCGAATACACGGCGCCGGATTCCGGATCGACGATCAGCCCCAATTGATCGCGATGCCCCAGGGTATAAATCTCCGGTTTGTATCCAGCGCGGCCGACAAATGGATTGTCGCTCGGGATGGATCCGTCGTCTTTCAAATGCAGCACCTTGCCGTAGTCGCTCATTGGATCCTGCGCCAGGTTGCCGAACGCTGCACCGGTAGTCATGAAGATGGTTCCGTCCTTGGCGAAGGCAATGCGCGACCCTCCGAGCACCGTGCTCCATTCCGAGACAAACAGATCCTGGACATCGGCGAGCCCCGCGCCATCCAGCCGCCCACGCGCCAGCGTAGTTGCACTCTTGCCGTCCGCGCCCGGCTTGCTGTAGGTAAAGTAGACCAGCTTGTTTTCGGCGAACTTAGGATGCAGCACGACATCGAATAAGCCCGCGTTGCGAACCGCATTCACCTTGGGCATCCCGGTGAGCGCCTGCGGATCCAGCACGCCGTCGCGAATCATGCGAAGCCGGCCGGCGCGTTCGGTCACCAGCATGTTGCCGCCGGGAAGAAACGCCAGGCTCCAGGGATGCGACAGCCCCCTGGTCACCACCATCACGCGGATCTTGTGCTGCTCCGCGGTATCGAAGACAAACGGCCCATCGCCCAGCGCGACATGCGCGGCTCCAATGGGCGGAGGTGCTGGGCGTTGTTGCTGGGCCGGAGCAACGGCGGCGACCAGTATCGCGATGGCGACGGGGGTCCAACTGTGCATGCTTAATGTTTCCACAAATGAGTGATTCGTCCATCGGCGTTGGTCATGTCGCCGGGCTGCACTCCCGCCGGGCAGCTTCCCACATACTTCTGGTCCATGATCATCGTCGTCTCGCTCACACCGCCCATGGCTGGAGAATAAGTGGCGTGGGTCTCCGAGTGGGCAGAGGTATCGCCTTGATAGGTGACGGTGCCCTGGCTTTCTATGACTGTGCCTCCGGCCACGCAGTGCGTGGAGCTCGAATACTTGCCCCCTTGGAAGCTTTGGCTCACCGGAGTGCAGCCCTTCACGTTTTTCGCGAGAGACTGCGCATGCAGGTCATAGGCATGACTGCGGCAGATGGAGGATGTGGACTCGGTCTTCTTGTTGCCGGGGTTGTCGATGGTCTGCCGGTGGATGGACCACAGGCCCTCCTTCACTTCGGGCGGGTCAACCGCACTGGCTGTTCCGATTGCCAGCAGGAATGACGCAGCTACGGGAATTAGTTTTTTGTTCATTGTGCCCCTTTCAGTGTGTGGCTCCCAGTTTATCGTCTCAGGCGCCCGGATCCATCAGCCTCATGATTTGCCAAAGCCAGAGAACATTTGGGCCCGATTTGAACCATCTCAGGGGGCGGCTCAGATTTCGAAGGGCAATTCAATAGTAATGTGGGCTACTATTTCTTTCCTTGACACTCGTCCGCAAGATGAATTATCCTTAGCCTTCGCTCTGAAGACTAGAGTAATACTCTAGTTGGTACTCTCCGGCCTACGGCCCGCCCGCATCCCTGTAGAAACTATCGGGCCGTGCCGATTCAATCTAAGGAGATCCATGCCACATCAGCCTTACTTTGTGGTTGTGCTGGCGCATTCGCTCCACGGGCGTTTGCGGCGTATACATATCCCACACAAAGTGATTTATGCTGGCTTCGTTTTTTCGGCACTGTCTTTTGTAGTCGTGTTGGCCTTTCTTTCCAGCTATTTGCGAATGAGTTGGAAAGTGGCGCATTACAATTCGCTGCGGCAGGAAGTAGACTCGCTCCGGACCAAATATCAGGAGTTGCAGCGCCTTACCAATCAAAAGAACGAGCAGTTGGCTACGCTCGAGAACTTCGCCGGCGAAGTTTCCGTCGCCTACGGTTTAAAGCGTAAGCCGGGCACTTCGAGCGACGTTGTGAATACGGCCAACCTCACCCCCACCTTCCGCGAGTCGCTCAGCCAGTACAATTTCCTGCAAACATCCACCATCTCGGCTCTGTATCACAACTATCCCCGGCAATATCAGCTGCATGTACGCCCCAGCTTGTGGCCGGTGGAAGGCAGGCTCATGAGTCCGTTTGGCGGACGCACGGACCCGTTCTCGGGTGAAGGCGCCATCCACACGGGTGTCGACCTGGAAGCGGCCATGGGAACGGCGGTGCACGCCGCGGCCGACGGTATCGTTGTCCATGCCGATTGGGAAGGCGGCTACGGCCGGCTGATTATCATCGATCACGGCAACGGGGTCCAGACCTATTACGGCCACTTATCGACCTTCGGCGTGGTGCCGGGCGAGGAAGTCCGGCGTGGAGACGTGATTGCACGCTCGGGCGCCAGCGGCCGCGTCACATCACCGCATCTGCATTATGAAGTTCGCCTGGGCGGCACGCCCGTGAATCCGTACCCATACATGGCGAAATCGGCCTTGGTTGGAGCGGCGCACGAGCAAAAAGACCTGCCGTTCGATTAGCCCACGGGCGAGCGGCCATCGTTACGAATTCGATCGGGTGACTTTGATCGAAGACGTCCGATTCTACGCCGCGGTCAACAAAATCGGCGCATCTTTCGTGATGACGATAGTGTGTTCGTGATGCGCGGAAAGGCTGCCGTCGGCCGTGCGGATTGTCCAGCGATCCGGCTGCACGGCGCTCTCCCCACTGCCCGCGGAAATGATCGGTTCAATGGTGATGACCAGCCCTTCGGTGAGCAGGGTGCGAAGGCGAGGCTCGTGATAATTCGGGACACTCGGTGGCTCATGAATGGTCCGCCCCACGCCATGACCGCACAGATCGCGTAACACTTGGAACCCGCTGCGGCGCGTCTCGCGCTCAACTACCCGGCCAATTTCGTAAACGCGATTGCCCGCGCGCGCCACACGGAGTGCTTGAGAAAAGGCTCTCTCCGCACAACGCGCCAGCGCGTCGGCCGTTCCGTTTACTTTGCCAACACGGACGGTGACCGCGGCGTCGGCGTAAAAGCCGTCTTTTTCCGCTACCAGGTCGAGCTTGACCAGATCGCCGGATTGGATCACGCGCTCGCCGGGAATCCCGTGGATGGCTTCTTCATTGACGCTGATGCACAGCGCTCCGGGAAATCCGTATACCTTTGGCGGCGCGGATTCCGCTCCATTCTGAGCCAACACGCCGGCGCCGATTTTGTCCAGTTCGCCGGTTGTGATGCCGGGCCGCACCGCAGCCGCCGTTTTATCCAGCGCCCGGCGCACGATTTTTCCAATCACCCGCAGTTTCTCGAACTCCACCTGGGACCGGATCGACATACGCTGCCCCGATTATACAAGCAGGCCCCCCGCGTAAGGCGTTAAGGTAAAGAAATGCCGCGTGAATACAGTTCCATGTCAAGACCGTCGCGCCTGCGCTGCGCGACCGCATTGCTTATCGTGGCCACCTGCCCACCGGCCGTATTCGCGCAATGGCTGGATTATCCAACTCCCGCAGTGCCGCGCACGCCCGACGGCAAACCAAACCTCTCCGCACCCGCCCCGCGGACCGCCAACGGAAAGCCGGATCTCTCTGGAATGTGGGGATGGAAAACAATTGGTCCGCCCTGCGGCGCGCGCTGCACGGACCTGCAAATCAGCTGGGAGTTTCTGAACATCGCTCGCAATCTCAAAGGGGGCCTGCCCTATCAGCCTTGGGCGGCGGAGTTGGTGAACAAGCGGAAAGCGGATAAAGCGAAGGACGATCCCAACGTCCGTTGCATGCCGCGCGGGGCTCTCAGAATTTGGACGGACGACTATTACAAAAGGATCTTTGAAGCGCCCGATCGTGTGATCGTCTTGACCGAACGCAACATGCAATATCGCCAGATCTTCACCGATGGGCGGCCGCTTCCGGAGGATCCCAACCCCACCTGGAACGGATACTCGACGGCCAAGTGGGAAGGCGACGCGCTGGTGATCCACAGCATCGGTTTCCGCGACGATCTGTGGTTGGACTCCGATGGAAACCCCATGACCAACGCCGCCAAAGTGACGGAAAAGCTCCGGCGTCCGAATTACGGAACTCTGGAAATCGAAATCACCGTGGACGATCCGAAAGCCTACACCGCGCCGTGGACGGTAACGCTTACCCAGCCCATCGTGCTGGATAGCGAGCTGCTGGATTATTACTGCCTGGAGAACGAGAAGGACTTCAAGCACATGGTGGGGAAGTAAGCCTGCGGATGACGGCCGCGCGACTAGGATGATCCAGATCGGAGCTTGCTTCTCCTGAAAGTCCAATAAAAGCCCGCCGCGAAAATAAGCAGTGCGCCAGTCAAGATTACCCATATGTTCAGCCAAGGGCCGACTCCATAGACCTCGAAGGCGACACCGCCTTTGTCTCGATGCTTCAGCGACTCTAAGATGGGGGCGGCAAGGAAAAGTGCGACGACCATCAGGACAGCAGCCAGGATCAGCGCGGCCATTCCGGCGAGAAAGCTTTTTAAGTAAATCATGGCCATGGTCCTTTGGCTAGAAAGTAGCAGATTCTTCCGGAAGGGATCCCTGGAAGACGGCCCCGGCGGCTCAGCCGGCGGACAGCTGGAAACTTGCTGAAGTGCCGCGTAAGCGCGATAATCGCTAACGTCGCCGCGCAGTCGGCACGGAAAGAAGTTTTCCACGTGAGACCCAAACTTGCTGGTTCGATGCTGGCCGCGGCCGCGATGCTGTATCTGTCCATACCCGCGGCGGCGCAGTTCCCCGCCGAGAGCACCATTCCGAAAGTCCCAGCGGCACCCGCGACGGCTGGCATCGGCGCCTACCAGCCCCGCGCCCCGCACGCTGACGGCAAGCCCGATCTGAGCGGCGTGTGGGGCTACGCCGGATACACTTCCGACATCGCGAAAGACTACGACGTCGGCGAAGTGCCCATGACCGCTCTGGGCGACAAGCTCTTCAAGGAACGCCAGGCCTCTGAGGGCACCGAGGATCCGGAAGCGCGCTGTCTTCCCACCGGTGTGCCGCGGCGCGACCCGTATCCATCCAAGATCCTCCAGCTGCCGAACCTGGTGGTGATCCTGTTTGAGGGCAACCTGCATAGCTTCCGCCAGATTTTTCTCGACCGCAAGGAACATCCGGCGGACCTGAATCCTTCCTGGTGGGGCGATTCCATCGGCCACTGGGAAGGCGATCAATTGGTGGTGGATACGGTGGGCTTCAACGGCAAGACCTGGCTGGACCTGGCCGGGCACCCCGCATCGGATCAGCTCCATGTCATCGAGCGCTACTCGCGGCCGGACTTCGGGCATCTCAAATGGGAGATTACAATCGAGGATCCCATCATGTACACGCGCCCCTGGAAGGTCACCGAGATGACGCCGCTGCTGGCCAAGGGCGACCTCCTCGAATACGTCTGCACCGAAAACGAGCGCGATTCCCGGCATCTGGACGCGATCGACGCACAGAGAAAAGCGGTGGTGAAGGGGAAGTAATGTTGAGACGGAATGCACGAGATTACAACCGAGATTGAGATTGAGTCCAGTGCGGAGAAGGTTTGGAGTATCCTGACGGATTTTCACTCGTATCCGGAATGGAACCCCTTTGTGCGCTCGATCGCAGGAGTCGCGAAAGTAGGCGATCGGCTGGCGGTCTTCATTCAGCCGGAGGGAGGCAAAGGCATGACCTTTCGCCCCACCGTATTGACCGTGATACCGAACCAGGAACTCCGCTGGCTGGGGCGATTGCTCCTGCCGGGAATCTTCGATGGCGAGCATTATTTCCAAATCATCCCGCTGGCCCCTGGGTCGTCTGAGATTCGTCGCGTGAGGTTCGTGCATGGCGAAAGGTTTTCGGGCATCTTGGTCCCGTTTGCTAAGTCGAGCCTCGAGGGCGGGACCAAAGCAGGTTTTCTAGCGGCGAATCAAGCGCTGAAGGCTCGTGCGGAGCGCGCCCGAAAGTGATGGTACACGCGACCTTAGTCGCGTCTCTTCCATACCGAACACAAACGCGGCTGGAAGCCGCGTGTACCCTTGACAGACCACAGGCGCTAGTTCAAGTCCGGCGTTTGCAGCAGCGGATTGAACCACGCCTTATCACGCACGTGCGTTCGCGACTTGATGCGCCAGCCCATCGCGGTCTTCACGTACACGTCCTCGTATCCGCCATGACGCTCGATGCTGCCCGGTCCCTTGATTCCCATCTGCAGCAGATAAATTCTTCCAGCGGCGCCCTCCGCCGACGGCACGATCAGTTGGTTGGTCATGATGTGGCTCCAACCGGTCCAGATCATCGGCTTCTTGCAGCCGCGCGATCCTCCGCCGATCAGCGTCGCCAGCGCCTCGCGCCCCTTCGCCAAAACACGCCCGCCTTGTTTAAAACCTTCGTCGGTGTTTTTGTCGATGAAAACGCCATCGGGAGTGAACACGTCCGCATAGTCGTAGCCGTTGTTTGAGCACGTGTCGATGCCATAGGCGTAGCGATTGGTGAGTTGCATGATCTGGTCGTAATCGAGCGCGGTCAGCGACGGCTCCTTGGCCGAAACCACGCTCGGCTTCCGCTGAATCCACATCGTCACCCATGTGCCGATGCACGCGCCGAAGGCGATCGCCGACAGGAATTTCCATTTCGTCATTAGTGTAATGCCCCCGAATCAGTATAATCGCGGGGCGCCGGCTTATCGGAAATCAGTTGTCGGTGGGCACTTTTTCCGCTTTGTCGATGACCAACACGTCCAGCATCGCCTTGCCCGGCACCAGCCTCAGGCCAAGCTGCTGTACCGCGGCCGCGAGGTCCGGTCCAGGGTCTGGCGCGTTATCCGCAGGAGTCGGCGCTGCAGGTCCCATCGCGCGCAAATCCACCTTGAAGTCGAGGCTGAAATCGTATTTTCCAGTCAGCCCTGTCTTATCAAGCACGGGACGGTGGAGTTGGTTTCCCAGCATCGTTGTTAATTTCGAGAGCGGCTGCCCTTTAGCCACCGTGTGCGCTTCCCCGTTGATCATGTTAAACGTCGTCACGTACCCGGGTCCGGCCAACTCGCGGTTCTTGTCAAATGTAGGAGGGCCCGGATCAACCAGCACGGTCGGATCGAACGTGGTGTCCTTCAGTTTCGGGCCGCCTTTCCCGATCACCAGTTCCTCCACCTGGAATTCTTTCGATTCATGATGCAACATCATTGCGAACCGTTCGGCCAGCAGGTTCTGCCACATCACCCGGACCTGCTCCCTGGTTGCGTGTTCCGGAACCTTGGCAACGATGTCGTATCGTTCGGTGTTCATCCAGGCCGGTCCGTCGATCTGGTATTCCTTCACGTCGTAAGCGGTCATGAGCAGGCCGCGCAACGTCGCGTAGCTCCAGGTGATCTGGCCAGGATCTGGCGTTCCGGGACCGCCGCGCGCGGGGCCGAAGTACACTCCACCAGTCGGCGGAACGGGAGGCGACCGCTTTACCGACGCCACTTCAAACGTCGGGTTCTGGCTCAATTGTCCGCTCAATTGTGAAAGGCTCAGCGTGCACAATATCGACAGTCGAATAAGCGAAATCATTGCCCCTCCGTGCCGACCAATCTCCTACGAGTATAATTGTCGGCTGACTGGAGGTCTTATGTCGTCTGCTCTGAAGTTCTTGCTGCTCAGTGTCGCGGCCGTGATTGTTTGTGGCAGCGCGAAGGCGCAAGGTTTAGTCACGCAGCGCAATTTATCGCTCGGCATGGCGAAGACCATTGCCGAAGCTACCATCGGCGAATGCAGGGAGAAAGGTTTTCATACCGCGGCCGTGGTGGTGGATCGCTCGGGCCAGGTCATCGTGCTGCTGCGCGACGAGCAGGCTACGCCGCAAGTGGGCGAGATGGCCCGGCGCAAGGCTTTCACCGCGCGGATGTTCCGCACGACGACTCTTGAATTTCAGAAGCACACCACCGATCCAGCGTTTGCGGCGCAACGCGACGTGGCCGATATCCTGGCGTTGGGCGGTGGCGTGCCCATCGTGGTGGGTAAAGAAATCATCGGCGGCGTGGGCAGCGCGGGGTCGAGCCAGGAGCAGGATGATGCGTGCGCCAAGGCCGGCATCGCGAAGGTGGCGGACCTGTTGAAGTAGATCTCTTTGAAGTAGATCTGTGGCATAATTCATTCCAATACTGCTCGGCTCTGGAGGAGTTCCATGAGTTCTTTTGCCACAGGCTCAATGCTCGGGAGCCTTCTTGTCCTCTCCATTGGAATCGCCCTTGCCGACGGCCCTCCCGTAGCGCCCACGGTTCCCGTCACCGACGATTATTTCGACCACAAAATCGTCGATCCTTACCGCTACATGGAGGACCTCAAAGATCCCAAAGTGCAAGCGTGGATCAAAGCTCAGGCCGACTATACCGCCGGCGTTCTGGCTCGCATTCCGGGGCGCGAGAAACTGCTGGCCCGAATCCATGAATTGAATACCGCCGCCACCGCGCGCGTTTACAACGTCCAGATCCTGCCGGGTGAAGTGCTGTTTTACCTGAAGACACTGGCGAGTGAGAACACGGGCAAGCTCTACGTGCGCGTCGGCGATCATGGCGAAGAAAAATTGCTCCTCGATCCAGTGAAACTCGACAAACCGGGAGGCCCGCCTCACGTTATCAACTACTATTTGCCTTCGTTCGACGGGCAGCACGTCGTGGCAGGCATTTCCGAGGGCGGATCCGAGCAAGCGGTGATTCACATTGTCGACACCGCCACTGGCGGTGAGTCGCCGGAGACCATCGACCGATCTCCGTTCGGCATTCTGGCTTGGAAGGACGCCAAATCGTTCTTCTACAATCGCCAGCAGAAAATGCTGCCGGACATGCCGGCCACAGAAAAAGAGCTGAAGAGCGTTGTTTGGCTGCACAGCATTGGCGCGCCTGTGGAAGCCGACGTTCCCATTCTCGGATACGACCGTTCTCCCCTTGTAAAAGTTGAGCCGATCGATATCCCCGTAATTGGAACCGATCCCAGCTCGCCCGCGGCTTCGGCAGTGCTGATCCATGGTGTGGAGAACGAAGCCACTGTTTACACTGCGCCGCTAGCGTCATTGAGCGCAGCCGGCGGAATTCCCTGGAAGAAAGTGGCGGACGTGGAGGACGAAGTCACCGCCTGGGCTCAGCGCGGCGATGAGTTGTATGTGTTGTCCCATAAGGGCGCGCCGCGTTTTCAGGTCTTGCGCACCAGCCTCTCTCGTCCTGACGTTGCCCATGCGGCCGTCTTCTTACCTCAGGGCGACGCCGTTCTGACGAACGTGGCTGTCGCCAAGGATGCGATGTATGTTCGCGCGCTGGACGGTCCTATTGCCCGCGTGATCCGCGTCCCCTATACGGGCGGCGCGCCGGAGCAACTCAAACTGCCTTTCCAGGGCGACGTTCAGCTTTCAGGAAGCGACTCGCGTGTTCCAGGAATCCTGCTGGTGTTGACCAGTTGGGCGAAAGCGCCGCGCATCTACAGCTACGATCCGAACACCAAGCAATTGCGCGACACCGGCCTGCAGCCGCTCGGGAAGTATGACGATCCACCCGGCATCGTATCCGACGAGGTGAAGGTTCCAAGCTATGACGGCACGCTGGTTCCGTTATCCATCGTGCACCGCAAGGACATGAAACTCGACGGCTCGAACCCGGTGCTGATGATGGGATATGGCGCGTACGGGATCACTACCGATCCGGCGTTCAACCCGCGCATACTGGCTTGGCTGGAACGGGGCGGAGTTTACGCGGTGGCGCATGTGCGCGGCGGGGGCGTATACGGCGAGAGCTGGTATCGTGCCGGCTACAAACTCACGAAGCCCAATACCTGGCGCGATTTCATCGCTTGCGCCGAATATCTGGTGAAGCAGAAATATACATCGCCAGGCAAAATGTCGGGCGAAGGCGGCAGCGCGGGAGGCATACTGATCGGCCGGTCCATTACGGAGCGTCCGGATTTATTTGCCGCCGCCATCGACGCGGTTGGCGTCTCGGACGCGCTACGCATCGAGTTCTCTGAAAACGGCATCGTCAATGTGCCTGAATTCGGCAGCGTCAAGACGCAAGCGGGCTTCGAGGATCTTTATGCCATGAGTTCCTACGAACATGTGTATCAGGGCACGCCGTATCCAGCCGTAATGCTTACCACCGGCATCAACGATCCTCGCGTGGCGCCGTGGGAGGCGGCTAAGATGACCGCCCGGCTCCAGGCGGCAAGTTCCAGCGGCAAGCCGATCCTGTTGCGCGTCGATTATGAGGCCGGGCACGGCATCGGCAACACCAAGTCGCAGCAAGAAAAAGAAAGCGCCGACGAATGGAGCTTCTTGCTGTGGCAATTCGGCGTGGCGGAGTTTCAGCCGGCCAATTAATTCGGGCAGTATTTCCGTCGATAGATGGAAATGCAAGATCACCGATTTGCTCCCAAGCCAGCGGACCCGGCGGCGCTGGGACAAAAGGATGAGGCGGCTTCCGCCGTTACGATGGCTGAAGAGGTGGGCGATCCGGCCTTTATTCCAGGCCTGGCGGGAACGCATTGGCGTTGCGGAGTGGCTCTGCGGCTCATGCAGCGGGAGGACGCCGCCATCGAGCAGTTCCGGCTAGCGGCCAAACTGGATCCGTACGGCCTGTATGGAAAGCTGGCGGACTCGGCGATCCACCAACCCGCCATTCATGCCTCATTCCGGGGGCTGATAGAATCTCAGGGATAGATTTCGTATCGGGAGATCAACATACCATGCGCTCTACCCTGGTCGCCTTCGGCGCAATTGCGGCCGCCTCGCTGATTCTGGCTTCCAACGCGAACGCATCCACCGGGCCCATCAAGCTCACTTGCGATCGTGCATGTCTCGAAGACGTGGTGGACCAATACCTGGCGGCGCTGGTGGCGCACGATCCCAAACGTCTGCCGCTCTCGGCCGACGTGAAGTACACAGAGCAAGACCAACCCATGGAACTCGGCGACGGCTTCTGGAAAACCGTGCAGAGCGCCGGCAATTACAAGCACATCTTCGCCGATCCGGAGTTCGGCCAGGTGGTCTTTATGGGCACCATGCATGAAGCCGGCGTGCCGCTGCTGATGAGTCTCCGGCTGCGCGTTCAGCTCGGCCGCATCAGCGAAATCGAAAGCATTTACTTCCGGCAGGGCGGCGGTGGTCCTGCGAATATCGCGGAGTTGGATAAGCCCGGCTATAAGCCCGAAGACATGTGGTTCAAGACGATCCCTCCGGCCGAGCGGCTCTCCCGCCCCGAAATGATTTCGATCGCCGACGCTTACTTCAGCGGTCTGGAAAAGAACGACGGCAAGGGCGTCAACGGCACCGGCACCTATCCGTTCACCAACGATTGCGACCGCATCGAAAACGGATCCCACACCACCAACGTTCCCCGGCCTCCCAACGAACCCAAGGACGCCATCAACGGCTTTGCCATGGACTGCATGTCGCAATTCAAACTGGGCTATTATTTCGTGGTCCAGGCCATTCATGACCGCCGATATCCGCTGGTGGATGCCGAGCACGGCGTGGTTTGGTCGCACGTTGTGTTCGATCAAGGCACGGTGAGCTCTGGGGTTCTTTCGGACGGACGTCCATACAAGTTCCCGTTCTTCAAAAGTCCCTCCAGCATCCTGGTGACCGAAGCGTTTCTCATCGAAAATGGCAAAATCCGGCGCGTGGAGATGATCGGCCCGGCGGCCTTTTATCATTTGCATTCGTTCTGGGGCGGGGTCTCTGGGCATTAAGCGAGGGCCGACTCCCTCACGGTCGCGGCTCAGAATCGGCGGTGATAGGATGAATGCCATGTCGTGTAGGCTATTGGTGTGCGTGGTTCTTCCCTGGATAGCCGCGGCTCAACAGTCGCGGCCCATCGACGATGCCGCTCTGAAGGCGGCAGGGCGCACTGGCGAAGAGTGGATCAGCTACAACGTGAACTGGTCCGAGCAGCGCTACAGTCCACTGGACCAGATCAACGCGAGCAACATCAGCCGCCTGGGCCTGGCCTGGTCCATGGACATTCCGGCCGCGCCGGGCCGTCCGCAAACGCACCAGGAAGGAACGCCGCTGGTGCACGATGGCGTGCTCTACAGCATCGCGCCCTGGAGCGTCGTTTACGCCGTGGACGCGCGTACGGGCAAGGAGTTGTGGCGGTCTGACCCGGAGGTGAATCAGGACGTCTGGCAATCGCGCATCTGCTGCGGTGTAGTGAATCGCGGCATCGCGCTGTATAAAGACATGGTGATCGCGCCGGTAGTGGACGGCCGGATGCGCGCGCTCGACGCGAAGACCGGCAGGCCTATCTGGGAGACGCGCGTTACGCCGTCCAACATGTCCTACACGTTCACCATGGCGCCGCGCGTGATCAAGGGCGGCAAGGTGATCATCGGTGCGTCCGGCGGCGAGTACGCCGTGCGCGGTATGTTCGCGGCCGTCGATGCCGACACGGGCAAGATTGCCTGGACGTTTTATACCGTGCCGGGCGATCCGTCCAAGCCGTTCGAGCAACCAGAACTTGCCGAAGCCGCCAAAACCTGGAGCGGTGAGTGGTGGAAGATTGGCGGTGGTGGTCCGGTATGGAACGGTATGGCCTACGATCCGGATGCGGACCTCGTGTACGTCGGAACCGGGCAGCCGGGGCCGTGGTCCGATCAGGCGCGCGGCAAAGGCGACAATCTGTTCACCGATTGCATCCTGGCGGTGCGCGGCGCCACCGGCAAATTGGTTTGGTATTACCAGGAAGTCCCGGGCGACAATTGGGACTTCGATTCCATTGCCGATCTGATGCTGGCCGAGTTGCCGGTCAACGGCAAAACGCGCAAAGTGATCATGCAGGCACCGAAGGATGGATTCTTCTATGTGCTCGATCGCCTGACGGGCGAGCTGCTCTCGGCCGATCCTTGGGTGACGGTGAATTGGGCGTCCGGTGTGAATTTGAAAACCGGCCGTCCGGTGATCAATCCGGAGGCCAACTACAAGAACGATTCGGTTGCCGTGATGCCGGGCCCCGTCGGCGGGCACGTCTGGCCGCCATGGTCCTACAATCCGGCAACGGGTCTGGTCTATATTCCGAGTCTCATTGGTCAGGCTTTCAGTTTTGCGGCGGATCCTAAGTTTGTTCCGAGCGCACCCGACCTGGGTGAAAAGGGTAAGGGGCAATACAACATGGGCATTTCGTTTGCGCGTCCACGTCCTGCGAATGCCGAGGCGCATGCCGATACCAATCCGTTTACTCCACCGGCTCCCGATGCGGCCCTCCCGAAAATCGGCCCGGAAGGAAATGGCAACATTCTTATCGCCTGGGATCCAATCGCCGGAAAAGAGCGCTGGCGCGGTCTAGCGGCTGGACAAACTCAAGGCGGAACGATGTCGGCCGGCGATCTGGTGTTTGCGAGTATCGATAAGCGCTTGATCGTTTATCGCGCCGATAATGGCGACCAACTCGCCGACATTAAGACGGGCCTTACCATGATGAGTCCGCCGATGACCTTCATGATCGACGGCAAGCAATATATTGCGGTGGCGGGCGGTCCTGGGAACGCGCCGCCGCCTTCATTCGGTGAGGAACAGGTGGAGACCAAGGTCAAGCTGCCGCCATCGCATTTACTGGTTTATGCGCTGGATGGAAAAGCCGCTCTACCGAAGGATCTCGCGGCATCTACGGCCTCGGGCGCTACCGCAAAATAAGCTTCGGCCCGGTGAGTTTCTGAACATCCTCTAGCGTGACGCCGGGCGAGAGCTCTTCGAGGACCAACCCCTCGGGCGTCACACGAATCACCGCGAGTTCAGTGATGATGGTGTCCACGACGCGAATGCCGGTCAGCGGCAGGGTGCATTTCTCGACAATTTTCGGGGCGCCGGTTTTGGTGGCGTGTTCCATCGCGACGATCACCCGGCGCGCGCTCGCAACCAGGTCCATGGCGCCGCCCATGCCCTTCACCATTTTTCCGGGGATGGTCCAGTTGGCAAGGTTCCCTTCGCGATCCACTTCCATGGCGCCGAGAATACTGAGGTTGATGTGGCCGCCGCGGATCATGGCGAACGATTCGGCGCTCGAAACGTACGCGCTGCCCGGTAATTCGGTGACGGTCTCTTTGCCTGCGTTGATGAGGTCCGGGTCCTCTTCGCCCGGCAGAGGATAAGGGCCGACGCCGAGCATGCCGTTTTCCGATTGCAGAATCACTTGGATCCCTGGTGGCACATAGTTGGCGACCATGGTCGGAATTCCGATACCGAGGTTGACGTAATAGCCGTCGCGAAGTTCTTGCGCTACGCGGCGGGCGATGCGCTCACGCGGGTCCATTTTTCCTCAGAGTTCTTCGCTCGATTGTTTTCTCGTACTTTTCTCCCTGCACGATACGCTGCACGTAAATGCCCGGCGTGCGGACGTGATCGGGATCGATAGCGCCCGGCTCTACTAACTCCTCAACCTCGGCAATGGTGATTTTCGCGGCGGCCGCCATCATCGGGTTGAAGTTTTGAGCGGTTTTTCGATAAACGAGATTGCCCAGCCGGTCGCCACGCCAAGCCTTGACCAGCGCAAAATCAGCCGTGAGCGCGCGTTCCAGAAGGTAGCTGCGGCCGTCGAACTCCCGCACTTCTTTGCCCTCCGCCACCACGGTCCCCACGCCTGCCGGCGTATAAAACGCGGGGATGCCTGCGCCGCCCGCGCGCATTCGCTCGGCGAGCGTGCCTTGCGGGATCAGCGTGAGCTTGAGCTTGCCCGCCAGCACCAGCGATTCGAGCAGCTTGTTCTCGCCCGCATAACTGCCCAGGTGAGAAGCGATCATGCCCTTCTCCAGCATGACGCCGGAGCCGACGCCATCGATGCCCAGGTTGTTGCTGATGGTGTGCAATCCGGTGACGCCTCTGCGGACCAGGGCGCGAATCAGGTTTTCGGGCATGCCGGCCAGCCCGAAGCCGCCCAGCATGATGGTGGCGCCATCGGGAATGTCGGCGACCGCGGCGTCGCTAGAAGGGAAGATTTTGTTCAGAGCTGAATCCTCGAAAAGAGATAGCTGCCCGTTCCGAGCAACGCAGCGGGGAGAAGACCATCCACCCCATTATGATAGCGGGTCAATGCTCCGGACCACGCATTTCCTCGCGGGCTCGGTAGTCTAGCTGAGACGCCTGTCACGACTAGTTCGTGAAGCTTGCAAAATTCACCCGACTGGTGACAGCTCTCATGTGGCGCGCGCACTCGTGCGTGCCGCATTCACACTCGTGTGAATGCCGGGTCCTTTTCTCACTCGTCTGAACACCATGAACAAAGACCTTGCGTCGCACCTCGAGTAAGCCTTACGGACGGATTACGGGCAGGCGCACACCGACGCTGCGCCCGACCCGCGGACTTATGCGAACTCCATAGAATGGCGTCACTAATGATATGCTGTTTGGCGGATTCAGTTGTATGAAACCCTCACTTAATATCAGACCTTCAATAATTCTTGCGGCGAGTTGCTTCGCTGCCTTGCTGTTCACGATTCCCGCCGCCGGCCAGACCGCCGCGCGCATTCCGCGCATGTCGGACGGCAAACCAAACTTAACAGGACTTTGGCAGGCCATGGGCACGGCCGACTATGATATTGAAGCCCACAGCGCCGCGGCCGGTCCGTTTTATCAGCTGGGCGCCATCGGCGCGATCCCGCCGGGGCAGGGCATCGTGGAAGGCGGCGGAGAAATTCCTTACAAGCCAGCGGCGCTGGAGCAAAAGAACAAGAACTTCGCGAACCGTTTGAAGGACGATCCGGAAGTGAAATGCTACATGCCGGGCGTGCCCCGGGCGGCGTATCTGCCGTATCCATTCGAGATTATTCAATCCCCCAAGGATATTTTGTTCGCCTATGAATACGCCACCACCAATCGTCTGATCAATATGGGCAAGCCGATGGAACCCGCCACCGACACCTGGATGGGGACTTCCAACGGCCATTGGGAAAAGGACACGCTGGTGGTGGATGTCACCGGGTTCAATGGAAACGCCTGGTTCGATCGCGCGGGCGACTTTGCCAGCGACAGCCTGCACGTGGTGGAGCGCTACACACTGCTCGACGCCAACACCATGAACTACGAGGCGACCATCGAAGATCCCGCGACGTTCACGCAGCCCTGGAAGATCAACCTGATCCTGTACCGGCATCGCGAGAAAAACGCGCGGCTGTTGGAGTTTAAGTGCGTGGAGTTTACCGAGCAGCTGCTGTACGGCGATTTGGCCCGAAAACCAAAGGCTGAGAACCAAGGTAAGTAAACTCAGTTAAGTAACCTCGGGGACGATGAACTCGCCCAACAAAGAAGGAGACTTCCATGAATCAGCGAACTTTCCTGATTACGACGGCCGGGGCGGCTATGTTCGCAGCAATGTTTGCCGCGCGGCCGGTTGCGGCGCAGAGCTCGTCCGTCGCCGCCAAGCCCGACCCAAAGGCCGTTAGCAAGTCCGTTGCTCCTACTCCCAAGCTGCCGTGGGGCGCCCCGGATCTTCAGGGGACCTGGACCAGCGACGATACCTGGGGCGTGCCGTTCGAGCGGCCGAAGACTTTCGGCACGCGAGCGACTTTGACTGAAGACGAGCTTAAGGATCGCCAGAAGAGGGTAACGCAGTCCGAGGAATTCGTGGATACCGGCGGCCCCAACGCTCATTCGCCGGCCGTGGCTGAGTTGCAGGCCAAAGAAAAGGGCGAAGCGGCTCCTGCACCACCACCGGGACGCTTCGGCCGTGGAGTGGATGCCGCTCCTGTTCCTGGGCATTGGGGCGAGTTTGCGCGCCGGGCATCGCATCAGACGTCGCAGATTGTCGACCCCGCGGATGGACGGCTTCCCGAGTTGACTCCCGAGGCCAAGGCCCGGATGGAAGCCAAGACGAAGTTGCGGCGCGAGCCCATCCCAGGCTCCTGGCTGAATTGGAGCGACTATGACCGTTGCATCACGCGCGGCGTGGCCGGTTCGATTCTTCCTGTGATCTATGGGAACGGCCTGGAGATCGTGCAGTCGCCAGGGTACGTGGCCATTCGATATGAAATGGTTCACGACGTTCGCATTATTCCGACCGATGGCCGCCCGCATATCAGCTCCAATATTCGTTCCTATATGGGCGACGCGGTGGGTCATTGGGAAGGCAAGACGCTGGTGGTGGAGACCACCAATCTTCTCGGGGACACGCTGGCGATCGGCGTCAATGGCGATGGCGGCGCACCGTACAGCGAGGATATGAAGATGACCGAGAAGTTCACTCGGGTGAGCCCGAACACCATCAACTACTCGCTTACGGTAAACGATCCCAAGACGTATACCGCGCCATTCACCATCGCGTTTCCCATCACGCACGAGCCGGGGTATCAACTTTTCGAATACGCCTGCCACGAAGGCAACATGGCCATGCACAACATGTTGAGCGTGGCGCGGATGGAAGACAAGAAGGCCGCTGCTGCCGGCAAATAGGCGATAGAAGAATAAGCAGGAGAGGAATTAATCATGAGATACAAGCTTTTCATCGCGGCGGCGGCACTGGGATTACTGCTCGGGGTAGCGCCCATGTGGGCGCATCATGCGTTCGCGGCGGAGTTCGACGTGAACAAGCCGCTGGTCCTGAAGGGCACCGTCACCAAGATGGAGTGGATCAATCCGCACGCCTGGATACACCTTGACGTGAAGAACGCGGACGGCACGGTGACCAGCTGGATGATCGAAGCAGGCGCTCCCAACGGTCTGCTGCGTCGCGGGTTCAACAAGAGCTCGCTGCCGCCGGGAACCGAGATCGTCGTCGAAGGCTGGCAGGCCAAGGATCAGTCCAACCGCGCCAATGGCAGCAACATCACTTATCCCGACGGCAGGAAGCTGTTCATCGGATCGCAGGGGACGGGCGCGCCGGGGGATAAGGGCGGGGACAAAGGGGATAAGTAGAAGAGAGAAGACGGGGGAAGACAAAAGGAATACAAGGAATACGAGGGAGACGAGGAATACACGGAGCCAGAGTGCGCGAGAATATTTAGAATGCGTGCATGGTTCATGGATTCCTTTAATGGCGTCGATAATTTGAGGTTGGGCGATGTGCCCGATCCCGAGGCCGGTCCCAATCAAGTTTTACTTCGCGTGCAATTTGCGGCGCTGAATCCAGCGGACGCATTCCTGGCACAAGCGATGTATCCCGCCAAACCGGCGCTGCCGCACATCCTGGGACGTGATGGCGTGGGCGAAGTGATCGCCGTGGGCAGCGGTGTGTCCAAGGTGAAGGCTGGCGACACGGTGGGCATACTGCGCTGCGATTGTGGCGTAGAGAAGTGGGGAACGCTGGCCGAGAAAGTAGTCGTTGGGGCCGAGAGCGTCGCGCCTCCGCCTGCCGGGTGGTCTTTGGAACAGACGGCCGGAGCTCCGCTGGTTTACTTGACGGCGTGGCAGGCTTTAACGCAATGGAGCGATCCTCCGGCGCCACCTCCAGCGGGGTCGGTGCTGCTGGTGACCGGCGCTTCGGGCGGCGTGGGGACGGCATCGGTCCAACTGGGCAAATCGATGGGCCTCACGGTGGTGGCGTTGTCGCGCAGCGCCGAGAAAGGCGCGAAATTGCTGCCATGGGAGCGGACCACGTGTTCGACCCTGCGCGATCCGAACCTGCGCAAAGCCGCGATGGCGGCGATCGCACCCAAGAAAGTAGACATCGTGGTAGACAGCGTGGGCGGAGCTGCGTTCAATCAGGTGCTCGCCATGCTAGGGTACGGCGGGCGGATCAGCGTGGTGGGCAGGAGCGCGGGCGAAGTGCCGAGTTTCAATACGGCGGCGCTGTTCTTCAAGCGCAATCGGATTGGCGGAGTGGCCGTGTCGGACTTCAGCGCCGAGCAGGCCCAGACGGCGTGGAAAGAGATCACCGCAAGGCTAAGTGCGATTGGGCAGAAGCCAGTGGTGGATCATGTGTTCGCCTTTGAAGACGTGAAGCAAGCGTTCGCGCGGCTGGCTGAGGGGCCGATGGGCAAGGTTTTGATACGGGTGATAAGCTAGCACCGGGAGAAAACGAATGCGACTGAGGAGTAGTGTTTTGGCGGCCGCCGCGGCCTGTGGGATTTTAAGCGCAGGCACGGTGGATGCTCCGGGGCCGGCCATCGGAGTGCGAGCGATAATTCATTCCGTAGGAAATCTGGATAAGACCGTAGCGTTTTATCGCGATGGACTGGGGCTGCAGCCAGTGGGGCCGGGTGGAAAGGCGATGACCACCTTGCCGGCGCCGCGCGCGCTGGATGAAGACCTGTCGAAATTCACCGACACGCATGGCGCCAAGTTCCGCAACGCGTCGTTCGAAATTCCGGGCGCCTCGTTCGAGCTGGAGTTGACCGAGTTCACCGGCACTCCTCGCCATGCCATGACGCCCCACATGCAGGATCCGGGGGCGGCCACTCTGGTGCTGACGGTGCGCAATGTGGACGCCGCACTCGCCGGAGTGAAGAAAACCGGCGGATCGGTATTGAGCATCGGCGGCGAGCCGATGAAGATCGGCGGAGAGAAGAGCATGAGCCGCTCGGTATTCGTCAGAGATCCCGACGGGTTCCTGCTGGAGCTGGCCGGCATCCAGCCGCTGCCGAAAACCACTGCGCCCGCGGACAGCAACGTCATCGGCGGACGCATCGGCGTGACCATCAAGGATACGGATCAGACCATGAAGTTCTATCATGACGTGCTGGGGTTTGAGACCAAGCCCGCGCCGCCCGCGTTCGCCACCGATGCGACGATCGCTTCCCTGATCGACGCGAAGGGAGCGCACTGGCGCATCAGCTCCGCAAAGGTGCCAGGCAGCGATGTAAGTTTTGAGTTGCTCCAATTCAAGGACGTTCCGCGCAAGGATTTTGCGCTACGCGTGCCCGATCCAGGGTCGCCTGCGGTTTCGATTCACGTCAAGGACGTGGATGCCGCGATGAAGAGGGTGGTTGCCGGCGGCGGGTCCATTTACACGCGCGGCGGTGAGCCGGTGAAATTGGGCGCCGGCATGGGCGTTTTCGTGCGCGATCCGAACGGGCTGCTGATCGAGCTGATTCCCTAACTACATAGGCCGGGAATTAAGGCGGGATTCGAAAGATCGACTGGCTCGCGACCTGTTAGCGCGCGGAACTTCGCCGCCATTTCCTCCCACGATGAGCGGATTTTCTGGATCGCCCTTGGGATAGCGGACGAACTTCTCGTAGTGCTGGCCGTCTTCGAGCTCAACCATAACCCGAGCCGGCCATTCCTGCGGGAACGTGGCTTCGATGCGAGGATCTTTCACCAGCACCACCCTGTTCATCAGTTCGCGGATCTTCGGCGAGCGGGCCTTTGCTACGGTGAATTGATCCAGACCGGCCGCGCCATCCATCGCGGCGATAGCTATGCCAAAGGGCATCGAGAACTGCGCGTCCACTACGGACTCGGGAGCGTATTTCCTGGCTCGCGGTTCGGCGACGATCCCCCAGCCCGCTTCGAGCACCGCAACCTCGATCCGCCGAATCTGGCCGGCATCAATGCTTTGCTCGCGCATAATCGCGAGAATGCCATCGATCGGACCCTGCATGTAGCGGCAGCAGGCATGTGGCTTGACGGCGGTGTGGAGGATCTCGAAGGACTCGCCCAGATCGGCAGTAAGGCGCTCAGGAACCGGATTGCGCGAGTAGCCGTGCAGAAAGCCGTCGCGGCCTTCGAGTACTCCGAAGCGGCCCCGTGAATCCCTCCGCCGCCAGCAGCGCCGCGTGAATCCCGTTCTGCGCCGCCAGGCCGGGATGGATGCGCTTGGTCCACGCGCCATCGGCCAGAAACTCCATCGATCCGGCGGCCATGCTGCCGGCAATCCCAACGGCGGCGAGGGTTTGGTCCGCACTGAGACCCAGCAGTTTCGCCGATGTTATCGCCGCGCCGAAAACGCCGCAGGTGGGCGTCATATGAAAGCCGAGCGCGTAATGTTCCTTGGGCTGCACCGCCATCGCGATGCGGGCCGCGGCTTCGTATCCGGCGACCACAGCGGCGAAGAATGCATCGGACGAAGTCTCGGGCAGGGTCTCAGCCAGCGCGAGCGCAGCGGAAAACATCGTCGCGCCCAGATGAATGGACCCGGCGCTGTGCGTGTCGTCCATTTCGATACCGTGCGCGGCCGCGCCGTTGGCCATCGCTGCCAGACCGGGAATGGTGCGCATCGGCGTGCCGATTATCGTGGAGCATCCATTGGCGCCCATGCGCTGGACCATTCTTTGCACCGCCGCGGAAGATTCTTCGCGCGATCCGCGAATCGCGCAGGCCAGATAGTCGAGCAGGAAATAGCGGGCGCGATCCAGGACTTCGGGCGGCAAGCCAGCGGCTTGCAGAGGATGGAGAAACTCCACTAACTCGCGTGTGTATTCTGTCACGAGGCGCCTCGTTTCGGAGCCAGATATCGGCGGCGCAGTACGATCACGCGCTGCTTGTTTTGGTTAAACCCGCGCGTCTCTATGGCGACGATGCCACGGTCGGGTTTGCTGGCCGATTCGCGCATTTCCAGAACCTCTGACTCAGCATACAGCGAATCGCCGGGAAACATGGGGCGCTCGAAGACCACGCTCTCATAGCCGAGATTGGCGATGGTTTTTCCGCTGGTGTCGGCGACGCTCATGCCCACCGTCAGGCTGAAGATCAGCGAATCGAGCACCGGCCTGCGGCCCAGAGGTTGCGTGCGCGCGTAATTCTCGTCGATAAAAAGCGGGTTCTGATTCATCGATAGCAGCGCGAAAAGCGTGTTGTCGTACTCGGTGATGGTGCGGCCAGGCCAATGCTTGTAGATCGCGCCGACTTGGAACTCTTCGTAATAGCGGCCGAATTCCATCCTTAAGAATCCACCTTGTACTTCTTGAGCAGATTGCGCGCGATGATCAGGCGCTGCAGTTCGTTGGTGCCGCCGCCGATCACAACCAGGGGCGCATCGCGATAATAGCGCTCCACCGGGAAATCCTTCGAGTAGCCATTGGCGCCCAGGATGCGCATGGCTTCGAACGCAACTTCGGCCGCGGTTTCGGTGGCGAACAGCTTGGCCATGCCCGCCTCCAGATCGCACCGTTCGCCGCGATCGCGTTTCTCGCACGCCGAATAAATCAGCAGGCGCGACGCTTCGATGTGCGTGGCCATGTCGGCCAGCTTGTTCTGAATGGTCTGGTATTCGGCGATCGGCTTGCCGAAAGTAGTGCGGCGCTGCGCGTAGCGGATGGCTTCTTCAAAAGCGGCGCGGGCAATGCCGAGACCTCGCGCGGCGACGTTCAGCCGTTCGGCTTCCAGGCCCGTCATCACCTGTTTGAAGCCCTGTCCTTCGGCCCCTCCGATGAGGTTTTCGGCCGGCACCGGAAAATCGGCGAAATGCAGCTCGCAGGTTTCAACGCCCTTGTACCCTAGCTTTTCGATGTCGCGGCTCACGGTCATGCCGGGAGCGCCCTTCTCGATCACGAAGGCGCTCATGCCGCGATGGGCAGGCTGCGCGCTGGGATCGGTTTTGGCGAGAAGCAAAAATGTATTGCCGTGGCGCGCATTGGTGATCCACAACTTGGAGCCGTTGACGCGATAGATTGCGCCGTCGCGCGTGGCCGTGGTGCCGATGTTTTGCAGGTCTGTGCCCGCGTTCGATTCGGTCAGGCAGATGCCGCCGCGCTTCTCTCCCGTCGCCATGCCAGGCAGGAAGCGGCGCTTCTGTTCTTCGGTTCCGAAGTGCGCCACCACATCGCACATCACGGAATTGCTTCCAATCACGCCGGCCAGGCCCAGCCAGGCGCGCGAAATTTCTTCGAAGATCATAGCGAATGTGGTGCTGTCCACGCCCGAGCCGCCGTACTCTTCCGGGATGTTGAGGCCGAACAGCCCCATTTCTTTCATCTGCGCCACCAGCGCGTGCGGATATTCGTCGCGATGTTCCATGGCGGAGGCAACCGGCATCACTTCTTTCTCGACGAACTGCCGGACCGTCCGGAGGATCAACTCCTGCTCTTCGCTGAGCGCTTTCATACGCCTTCTCCCACTACGCCCGATTTTACGAGCGCGTCGATTTCGCCGTCACTGTAGCCGGCTTCCTGCAGGATGGAGCGGCCGTGTTGGCCGGTCGAGGGCGGAGGGCCCTGGGGCGTAGCCGGAGTGAGCGAAAGGCCGATGGGCAAGCGGGGCAGAACGATCGGCTGCTCACCGGTCAGATTGATCTGAGCGAACAGGTTTAGCGCGGCGGCCTGTGGATCGTTCAAGACCTGGCTGGGGCTCTGGATGGCGTCGTTCGCGATGTCGCACTGATTGAAGAGCGCTACCCAGTGCGATGTCGGCTGCGAACACAGCACCGTTCCGATCAGGTTTTCAAGTTCGTCCACGTTGGCCACACGATCGGGATTGGTTAGAAAGCGCGGATCGCTAGCCCACTCTTCGTGACAGAGCGCGGCGCACAGGCGGCGAAATTGGGCATCGCTCGAAATTCCGATCATAATTTTTCCGCTGGCGGTAGGCAGCGAGCCATAGGGAGCGAACGCCTTGTGCCGCGCGCCCTGCGGCTGCGGATCCTCGCCCGCGAACTGCCGGTAGACCAGATGGTACGCCATGAACAGGAGGCCGGTTTGAAAGAGCGACGCATCCACGCGCTGGCCTTTTCCCGATCGCTGGCGTTCCAGCAGAGCGGCCAAAATGCCGAGCGCCATCCAGGTGCCGGTGGTCACGTCCAGAATAGAGACGCCGGTGCGCATGGGATGGCCTGCGCCGGTGCCGGTGACGCTCATGATCCCCGTGCGTGCCTGCAACACGGCGTCGTAACCTGGCTTGGTGTAATCGGGGCCGCTGGGGCCGTAAGCGGAAAGCGACGCATAGATGACGTCGGGCTTGCGCGTGCGAACGGCTTGCTCATCCAGGCCCAGCGCCGCCGCCTTGCCGCCCCGAAAATTTTCGAGAAACACGTCGCATCCCGACGCCAGCCGCAGCACCACCTCGCGCCCTTCGGGCTTGGCCAGGTCCAGAGTGATGGATCGCTTGCCGCGATTGAGGGCCACAAAGTAAGCGCCCCATTCGCCACGGTGCGGACCCATGGCGCGGCCATCTTCGCCGCCATTGATGCGTTCTACCTTGATGATGTCGGCGCCCAGATCGGACAGAATCATGCTGGCGGTGGGGCCGGCGACAATGGTGCTCAAGTCGAGGACGCGAATACCTTCGAGTACAGGGGCCAAGAAAACGAAGATAGCATTACGCACGCTAGAGCGTGCGTGGCGGGTGGCGCTCGCCTCCGCTCGCGCGGGGTTGGGGATTGGGGGATCGTCGAGGTCGCGAGGTTTTTGATATCGTGGTCAGTCGCAAGGAGAAGTGCCCCGATGAAGATCTTCCGATGCCGGGCGTCGATGCTATTGCTCATGTCTATGGCCTGGGCGGGGGCTTGGGCGCAGCAGGCGAAACGCGTGGACGACGCCACGTTGAAAAACGCCGGCAAGAGCGGTGAAGACTGGCTCACCTACGGTTTCACGCCCGGCGAAACGCGCTACAGCCCGCTCGATCAGCTCAACCCAGGCAATGTGAAACGGCTGGGCCTGGCGTGGTCGTACGACGTGGGCGCGGGCGGAGGCGGCCAGGAGGCCACGCCGCTGGTGTGGAACGGGACCATCTACGGCATCACCAACTGGAGCGTCGTTTTCGCGGTAGACGCCCGCACCGGCAAACAGCGCTGGCGCTGGGATCCGGAAGTGAATCAAGCGGCCGTGCGGCCCGCCATTTGTTGCGGCGTCGTGAACCGGGGCGTCGCGATCTATCAGGGAATGATCATCGCGCCCATTATCGACGGCCGCCTGGAAGCGCTGGACGCGGAAACGGGAAAGCCGGTCTGGGAGGCGCGCGTCGCTTATTCGCAGGACGAGTACACCATCACCATGGCGCCGCGCATCGCCAAGGGTAAAGTGATCGTCGGCATTAGCGGCGGAGATCACCCCAAGCGCGGGTTCTTCGACGCCTACGACGCCATGACCGGCCATCGCCTGTGGCGCTTTTACACCATTCCTGGCGATCCGTCCAAACCGTTTGAAAATGCCGCCATGCGGAAAGCTGCCGAAACCTGGGACCCTGAGGCGTGGAAACTCGGCGGCGGCGGCGCGGTGTGGGATGGAATCGCGTACGACCCGGAGACCGACCTCGTTTACGCCGGCACCGGCAACGCAGAGCCGTGGCCCGAGGAGTTTCGTGGGACCAAAGGAAAGGACGGCTTGTATGCTTGTTCCATCCTGGCGGTGCAGGCCTCCACGGGCGAATTGAAGTGGCATTACCAGCTAGTGCCTGACGACACCTGGGATTTTGACAGCGTCCAGCAACTGATGCTGGCCAATCTCATCATCAACGGGAAGCCCCGCAAGGTGATCATGCAGGCCAGTAAGAACGGCTTCTTCTACGTGCTGGACCGCGTCACCGGCGAATTCATCTCGGCCGAGCCGTATGCCAAGGTGAATTGGGCGAAGGGCATCGATCCGAAGACCGGGCGGCCCATCGTGAATCCGGAGGCCCGCTACGGGCACGAGCCCGTCACCATTTATCCATCGGCGGGCGGCGCGCACAACTGGTCGCCCATGTCGTTCAATCCAGCCACCGGCCTGGTGTACATTTCAGGAAATACCGCCAGCACTTGGACTTTTGCGAGCCAGGACAAGTTCGAGGCCAAAACGGACCGAACGTCGAACAACGGGCTGGTGCGTCCGATGCCGAAGCCGCGCGAGAATAATATTCCGGTGATCGGCCCCGAACCGGTTGAGGGAACGGGAAGCAGGGGCGCGTTGATCGCGTGGGATCCGGTGACGCAGAAGTTTCGATGGCGCATGCCGGGCGGCGGCGGTATCGGCGGAGGAACGGTGAGCACCGCCGGCAATCTGGTGTTTCAATCCATCAACGACGGGCGCCTCTTGGCCTACAGCGCCGACAAGGGCGAGAAGCTGCTGGAACTTCAAACTGGACTCAGGAGCGGCATCGGTCCGCCGATCACATATCAGCTAGATGGCAAACAATACGTGGCGCTGATGGGCGGGATTGGCTCTGTGATCGGCAACGCGGGGCCGCAGAACACGGCCACGTCGATGTCGCCGAAGCTGCTGGTTTATGTTCTGGACGGCACGGCTACTTTGCCGGAGCCGCCGAAGCCCGAGCCATCCAAGCCCGAAGCGCCGAAGTAGTTTTAGTCCGAAAAGCCCGCTTGCTGACGCGCGCGGCTCAGTAGGTCCACAGCGTTACAGAGCCGCGACCGTGAGGGAGCCGATTTTGCCATAGTCCACTACGTGCGCAGCAACTGCGGCACGCGCTCGGAGTGGCGATCGCGGGTGATCAGCCGGAGATCGTGCTCCAGCAGCAGGGCCGCAATCCAAAGGTCGTTGTCCGGAATCGGCGTCCCGGCACGCTTGAGTTGTACAAACAGGCGCGCATAGTGCTCCGCGGTCTCCCGCACCGGAAGAAAAATGCCCACCGTGGGTTTGCCCAGGAAGGTCTGCAGAAGACCCTCGTTCCGGTATTGCTGTGAGCCGCCAAGAAATCCGGCCTTCATCTCCGCCAGGACGATCAGCGGGATCCAGACCTCATCGCATTGTCCCAGCCGGTCAGCCAACTCGGCATCGCCTTGAAACAGATCGGTGAGACGGTTGGTGTCCAGCGCGACTCTTACTTCCACTGATCTACTTCCACCCGATCTACTTCCACTTGTCCCAGTCAATTTGGCGCTGGCGGCGATTACTTCATCGAATGCGGGATCGGGAGTCCACTGGCCCACCAGGCCCGAAAAATCGGCCTTGCGCGGACGCCCAATCGTGGCGCGAGTGAGCTCCCGACCACTAACTGATTGAGGCTGAGCTTGAGTTGCGCTGCTTTCTTCCGAAGCGCGCGGTCCACATAGCATTAACTACAGGCAAGCAGCAATAGGCGGTCAAATGCTGCCGCGCAGGCCGTTCTCTCGTGGTACATTTGAGCTTTCGCCCAAGTGGCACTAAGCCGCATGTCCGTACAGATCCTACTGCAGGGTAAGTTGTTAGGTGTCGAAGAGTTCTTGCCGTCCGGCCAGCCCGCCGAATCTCTCCTCACGGGTCGCCTGCGCTGGGTCAGTCTGCTGAGCGAAATTCTTCCCCGCGCCCTGATCGCCGAACTCGGACTCTCAAGAATGCTGCTGGGCTCGAGCGGCGGCGAGCAGTTTCTGGTGGTTCTTCCCGAAGAGGTGCGGCCGCAGGTGGAAGATTTTCTCGCTGGGGCGCGCGCGGGCATTCGAGAGCTCAGCCAGAATCGTCTGGAATTGTTGTGGGCCATCACGGAAAACCTCGGCGATTGGACCGTGGTTCGCAAGCGATTGAATGACGAGTTCCAGCGCAAGCAAGGCACGCCGCTGGCTGCCATGGGCCTTAGCCGGACGCAGATTCCCAGTGCGGTGGAAGCGGATCCGGCCTACTTCGAAAATCTGGGCCGGACACTTCGCGACGCCACCGGCGTTGGCTGGTCGCCCGAATCGCCCGCGACTATCTTGGCTACCGGCCCGAGCGGCGGCGGGAAACATTCCTGGACCATCGGCACTTCGCCTGATTCGGTGCCGCTGGCGCGCCACACCGCCCTTACCGACGATGGCAGAGAAACCGCGACGGCTCCGGTGCTGGCAACTCGCGCCGAGGGTCTGCCGGTGTGGGGCGTCCTCAGAGGCGACGTGGACAGCTTCGGCATCCGGATGCGGCGGTTGCA
This sequence comes from Bryobacterales bacterium, assembly GCA_963747945.1. GTDB lineage: Bacteria > Acidobacteriota > Terriglobia > Bryobacterales > Bryobacteraceae > Palsa-89. The sequence goes on along the minus strand of CAVVHB010000012.1, from coordinate 47,631 downwards.
AAGCATCGAGGAATACGTACAGCTGTCGGTGCTATACAAACAGTTCTTCGCCGGTGAAGTGGAAGTGCTCTGCTCGCTGCCCGAGTTCTGGCGAAAAGTGAATTTGCTGCACACCGGCGGTGACGACTTCGCGGTGGTGGGCGCCTGGGACGCGCTGATCGGATTCGCGCGCGAATTGCAGCGGCTGTTCCAGCGCTTCACCGAAGAGCATCTCAAGGAATTTCCGGGGCCGGAGGGCAAGACGATCACGATGGCGCTGGCGCTGGCGCCGGAGCTCGACACGCCGCTGGGCTCGGTGTACGGGCGGTCGCGCGACCGGTTGGAAATTGCGAAGTCGGCCGACAAAGACTGCTTTTATCTTCTGGGCCGGACACTGGAATGGAAACAGCTCTCAGACGCCGCTGAGCTCAAGGACGAACTCACCGCCATGGTGCGCGAATTCGGCGTGGCGCCGCAGTACATTCGCGATCTGTGCGGTATTTATCGCGAGACCAGGCGCGCGCCCGGCGCCAAACGCGTGGAACGTCCCTGGCGATTCCATCGCCGGCTGCTGCGGATATTGGGCGGTTCGCGTGCCCGGGACTTTCAGAAAGCGCGCGCCAGCCTGATCGCCGACCTGGTAGGCAAGAATCCCGCCAACATCAAGTTGCGGCCGTCGGGCCGAGTAGCGTTAGAATGGGCCAGACTGTCCACCGAAGGCTCGGCAGAGAATTAACATACAATACAGAGGTTTGGATGGCTGATACACAGCAAACAGAGCAAGAAGCACGCACGTCCGAGAGTCAGACGCCCGCACCCACCGCCGCGCCGACGGAGAGTCCTGTGGCGCAAGCCCCGGCGGCTGAACGTCCAGAACGAAAACCGGCGCCGCAAGGGGATCGTCCCCAGGGTGATCGTCCTCAAGGTGATCGTCCGCAAGGTGGCCGCCGTGAAGGCGCTCCGCAAGGACCGCGTCCAGGTGGTGGGCCGCCGGGAAATCGCGAAGGCCGGGGAGGCCCGCACGGCGGCCGTGAAGGCGGCCGGGGCGAACGAGGCGAGCGGGGCGACGACCGCAGAGGCGGGGATCGTGGCCGCTTCGAAGGTCCGCCCGAAATCGATATCGAAAAATTGATCTCCGATCCCTTGTACCTCGACAATCAAGCGCACGGAGTGGTCAGCCGCATGCGCGACATGGACTCCGGCACCAAGAGCCAATTGCGCCGTCTCTACAATGCCGTTCGCCGCGCCGTCCGCGCGCCGGAGAATGAGCGGCAGCAGCAATTTGTGATGTTGCGGGCGCGTCTGGCTTATACCATCGCACGGCACTCGCTGCGCAGTCTAGACTCGCTCGAGAAGCTTTTGCTGCAGGTGACGCGCAAGAACGACGCCCGCGGCTACGAGCGCTTCCGCGATCTATTCGAAGCAATTGTGGCCTACAACGAATAACCAACGAGAATCCAGGAACCCGCAGACATGAGTTCGCATACCGCGCAAACGGAATTGAAGCTGATTGGAAAATTGATTGTGGAGGGCGACATCGCCTGCCAGACCGGGCTGCACATCGGGGCGGGGAAGGGATCGCTCGAAATCGGCGGCGCCGATAATCCGGTGGTCAAAGATGCTTTCGGGCTGCCCTACATCCCCGGCAGTTCGCTGCGAGGCAAGCTGCGCTCGCTGCTGGAACAATCTTCGGGCTTGGCCATCCCGTCCGAGCTGGTCTATCTTTCGAAGCGCAAGGGCCAGGAAGTGCGCATTCATCAGAGCGAGCGGCCCGACGACGAAGTTTGCCTGCTGTTCGGCCGCAATCCCGGGCGCATGGAGCGCGTCTCAGGCGATACGGTTGAATCCAGCGCCGCAACGCCCGCCCGTCTCACGGTTTACGATGCACCGCTAATTCCAGAAAGCATCACGCCGCAGATGCGCGAGAACATGGACGACGAGCTCACGGAAGTGAAAAGCGAAAACGCGATCGATCGTATTACATCGCAAGCCAATCCGCGAACTCTGGAACGCGTCCCCGCCGGCGCCCGTTTTCATTTTCGCGTCGTGCTGGATGTTCTGTGCCCCGAAGATCGCGAGCTGTTGCCGCGGCTGGTGGAAGGCCTGCGATTGCTCGAAGACGACAGCCTGGGCGGCGGAGGCTCGCGAGGCAACGGGCGCGTCGCGCTATCCAGCTTGAAGCTCAACTGGCGCGGGCGCAGTTTCTATGCCTCCGGCGCGCCTGAACAAGAATTACTGACCGGTTCCGATCTGGCGGGCGTCGCGGCGCTCATTAGCGCGTCCGATTTCGCGGAAAAACTCTCCGAGTAGTAATGTTGCCGGCATCTTCTAATTTAAGCTTCACGGTTCGATTTCGTCCCGTGGGTCCGTGGCGCTTCGGCCCGGATTCCGGCGCGCGCGATCGCGTGGATTTGATTTATCACAGCGACGCGCTGTTCTCCGCGGTCTGTTCGGCCATGTCGCAGCTCGGCCTGGCCGAAGAATGGCTGCAAGCTACCGCGACGTCGGCCAGCGTGCCCGCGGTGCGGTTCAGCTCCTTTTTTCCCTTCATCGGCGAAACGCTGCTGGTGGTTCCTCCGCGCAGCCTGTGGCCGCCTCCCGAATCCACCAAGATTCGCTACAAGGGCGCGCACTTCGTACCGTTGTCGGTGATCGAATCGCTGCTGTCCGACAAAGCGATCGATGAAGATCGCTGGGCTGTGGATGGCGAGAGCGAGTGCCTGGTCCTTTCGAACCAGGGCCGCGGGCCATTTCGAGTGTCTCTGCGATCGAGCGCCGGAGTGGACCGGCTGCAGAACGCGGCGGTGGAGGTGCATTCTACCGCCTGTCTCGAATTCACGCGCGCGGGCGGCCTTTGGACCATCGTTCAATTCGCCGACGATGCTGCCGCGTCGCAGTGGAAGGCGCCCGTTCAGAGCGCGCTGCTGTTATTGGCCGATTCCGGCTTAGGCGGCGAGCGGTCGCGCGGCTGGGGGCGCTCGGAAGCTCCCGAGTGGCAGCCCTGGTTCCCACCACAAGTGTCGCCGCCGGAATCGCCCGCGGCCCAAGCGAATTGGTTGTTGTCTCTCTATACTCCGGCTGAGAACGATGAAGTGGATTGGAAGCGTGGCAACTACGCCACGGTCTTGCGGACCGGGCGCACCGAAAGCAGCGCGCGTTGGGGCCAGCCCAAGCAAGCCACCACGATGATCGCCGAAGGATCGGTGCTGCTGGCATCGAACGAACTGCGCGGGGCGGCCAGCAACGTCGCGCCCGAAGGGTTTCCCCATCCGGTGTATCGCGCCGGATTTGCAGTCACGGTTCCCATTCCGTGGCGGGTGGCCGCATGACGAGCGGCACACGCACTCAGCATTGTGCCGCACGCACTCGGCATTGTGGCGCACGCACTCGGCATTGTGGCGCACGCACTCTTGCGTGCCGCGTTCACACTCGTGTGAACGCTTTGGGAGCCCCCGCATGAACTACCGCCTCACATGCCTGACCCCCACGCTGGTCGGCGACGGCCAAAGGCTTTCCCCCATCGACTACATGGTCTGGAAAGATCACGTCAACGTTCTCGATCAGTGGCGCATCTTTCGTCTGCTGGCCAAAGGCCCGCGCCTGGAAAGTTATCTCACGCAACTGAAAAAGGCCGACAAGCTCGACTTCGCCTCCTGGGGCGGCTTCGCGCAGAACTACGCCGGCCGCCGCATTCCGTTTGAACATCCCAGCTCCACGCAATATTGGGAACGAACGCACGCCGAGCATCTATTTATTCCCACTTTCAGCACCGGGCCGAGCGGCCCGTATCTTCCGGGCACCGCCATCAAGGGCGCGTTTCGCACGGGCGTGGTTCACGGGCGCCTCACCGAGCGCTTCGTTACCGATCTTGCGGCCCGCATCGATTCGGAAGGCAGAATGCCTCGCCGTCCGGCGATCTCCGTCGAAGAATCCGCATTGGGGCCGTCGGGCGCCGATCCTTTGCGCGTCCTCTCTGCTTTCGATTCGAAGACTGTCCCGGCTACCACGTTCAAGATTTACCTGCTCCGCACTTCCACGCTCGAATCGCGCGGACCGAGCAAGTTTGAACTGGCATGGAAGCAGATTCCGCGCGGTAGCGTGAAGCGCGCCGAAGACTCCACGCCCGTATTCGCCGAGATGGCCGCCCCAGGCAGCGTGTTCGAAGGCGAGTGGCATCAGAACGCGTTCCTCTCGCAGCCGGAGATCGGCAAGGCGCTACGCCGCCGCACGCCGCTGAACGTCGGCGCATTGTTCGGGCTGGTGAACGGCTACACCGAGCAACTGCTGCGCATTCAAAAGCAGTACGCGGAGTGGACCGGCCTGGCTTTGTTGAAGTCCACCGTGGAGCAACTGGAAGCGCGGCTGACGGCGGTGCGAGAAGCGCAGCGTGGCTGTGTGCTGCCGCTCGGTTGGGGCGCGGGTTTTCTTTCTAAGGTCGCAATCCTGAATACGCAAGACGAGACCTATCGCGGAATTCTGCGGCAGGTGGGCTTCTATGCGCGCGCCATCCAATCCGGAATGCCGTTTCCTAAGACGAGGCGCATCGTTTTCCTGGGCAACCAGCCCGCCAGCCTGCCCGGATTCGTGCATCTGGAAGTGGCCGGTTAGCTGAAGATTAGCAGCAGGCTAAACCGAAATCTACGCATCTCTAGGCCGCACTGCCGCCTTCGAACCCGACGGTAGCCAACCCAATGTTCTTGTCGCCATCCGCGCCGCTGGATTAGCCGCCGAGAGCCTGGTCTATCACGAATCATTTGAGGCTCTCATGAATGATCCGAATGTCCCGTCTGAAATCAAGACCGGCACTGATAACGCCATGCGCGAGGGATCGAAATTCGGCGTGTCTCTTTTAGTGATGGATCGGCCCGTTTCGTCGCGCGAAGAGCTTCGGTCGTAAGTTGCGGTCTGCGCAAGCGCCTACTCCTCGCCGGAAAATGTCAGTGACCCCGCGACCCGGGGCAGAAAGCTTTGCCTCCAGCAAGAGAGAGACGCTAATTGATGAGGCCCACCCGTTTTCGCAGTTGGTCGAAGCGTGGGTCTCCGCGGAGATCGTTCCATCGCGGGTCCAGACTCAACCACACCAGCCAGTGGGAGCGTTCGTCGTATGCTTTGTCCAACCAGCGAAAGGCTTCGGACTTGTCGCCGAGACCAGCATGGACAAGAGCAACGCCGTATGGCGTCACATACTGGTACTCCCCGAGCTTTTGGAAGCGATCCAGGATCGATTTTGCCTCGGCGCTACGTCCACACACGCCCAACGTCTGCCCCCGCGCGGCCAATACGGGCTGCCAATCCTGGAGGGCTGGTCCAACAGAAGCCAGATCTGCGAGGGCCTCCTGGCACCGGTGTTCGGCGCCATATACACGGCCGCGCCAGAAATGAGCCAGAGGAAAGGCAGGATTCTCCAACAGCACAGCGGACAACTCCTGAATCGCGGGTTCGTTGAGCCCGCGGTAGTGAAGCTCGAATCCAACATCCGTCTTGAGCGGCAGCGAGAAAGGGTCCAGGCGAACGGCTCGATCCAATTCCTCCTGTGCTTCGCTGCCGCGGCCTATGGCCAGCAACAGGATTGCGTACCAGTCATGTGCGAGAGCCAGACTGGGGTTCAGCTCGATGGATTTACGGAACTCGGCCTCTGCCGCCGGGAAGTTCCAGTCGAAGTACATGTTCACATATCCCAGCGACGCGTGCGGCTCCGGGGCATCCGGGTCGAGTTCCAACGCTTTCTCCGCCCCCTCCCGTGCTTTCGAGAAGGCTTCCGACGGCGAGAGGTAATTGCCATATCCGAGGGCGGCGTATGTGTCGGCCAGTCCGGCAAAGGCAGCGGCGTATCGAGGATCGCGCGCGACAGCGGCCTGAAAGCGATCGATAGCCTGCCGCATGCTGTCCTCCGTACGACGGTTCCACAACTCTCGTCCCTGGAAGTAGAGGCCGTATGCCTCCGGATCGCTGGCCCGAGCACGCGATTGCGGACTACGCCGATCCGGAGCAACCCGCCCGGTCACTTCGCGAACAATGGCCGTTGCAACATCGGACTCCAGCGCTAGGGTGGCGTCGCTCTCCCGATCATAAGATTGGGCCCAGATATGACTTTCGTCGCGGACGCGGATGAGCTGAGCGGTAATGCGGACCTTCTCCGCCTCACGGCGCACGCTGCCCTCCACGACGTAGGCTACCCCCAGGTCGCGTCCTATATCCCTTATGGGTTTCGTGGTATCGGCATATCGCAAGATGGAAGTTCGCGCGATCACGCCGAGATGCGGAGGGTCGAGGCGGCCAAGATCGGTGATAATTTCCTCTGTCATGCCGTCGCCAAAGGATCGCTGCCCAGCGTCCCCGGTAAGGTTGGCGAACGGCAGCACAGCCACCATGGCGCGTCCGGTACTGGATGGCGGTTTTGCGGTCCAAAACCACAACGCGGCGGCGGCGATCATGAACGTGAGAGCAACCATCAGGGAGTAACGGCGCACCGGCACAGCGGCTGGGCCGGCCACGACCACTGCATTGTCTTCACCTGCTGGTTCGGACTCTTCCGGTTCCTTGGTTACGGGCGCAATGAAACGGTAACCGCGGCCAACTACAGTTTGCAAGTATTGGGGCTGTTGGGGCTCGTCGTGGAGAGCCTGCCGGATTTTTCGGATCGCTGTATTGATGCCTTGTTCGGTGTCCTGATAGATACCAGCGCCCCACAGCCGTTCCACAATCCTCTCGCGCGTTACTAAGTCTCCTTTGGACTCAACCATGAGCAGCAGCAGATTGAAGGGCAGGTTTTCCAGCTTTACGGCCGAGTCGCCCCGACGCAATAGGTGACGGGCGCAATCGAGCTCGAACTCCAGGAACCGATATCGAGCCTGATGCATTGTTTTCAGTCCTTCAGACGATCTTGATGCAGTCTTGATACTACCTCCATAGACGGCAACGGGTGCAAGCGCCATTGTTCGATGTGCGGGGCTGGCGTAAAGCGGTCCCAAGTCACAACTGGAGGAAAGTCATGATTTCCAAAACGCTCGAACTCTCTTTGATCGCGCTTACGATCCTTGGAGTGACGTGCAAGCCATCTACGGCCCAAACACCAACCGTCATTCAAATCGACGTCGAGAACTACGCCTACTACTACGCCGACAACCCGGACTACAGCAAACTCGCCGGGACTGCGCAGGCGTCGCCCCCGGTGTCTACCAAGACTTTTTCCAGCTTCATTGGATTGGCGGACATCGTCCGAGTGAACGGCACACCCGCCAAAGGAACCTGGTCCATTCGGGCGACCACTACAAACTACACCCCGACCCCGCAGCCAGGACAGGCTATCTCGGACACCACACGTAACTTTTTCGTCGATTGGGTATGGGAGATCCAGCAGGCGGATGGAGCGCCAATCGGCACGATCATGTCTACCGGAATGGGTTTCGGTCCGCCTCCGCCCGGTTCACCGTCGGGGCTGTCTCCCACCGCTGCCAGTACGATGGCGATCACCGGCGGAACGGGAGCGTTCCTGGGAATGCGGGGGCAAGCCGGCTTCTCACAGATTACCGCGACCGGACGGGCTGCTTCGGTGACCGAAGATCCTTCGATCCGAAGAACGCTCGGCGGTGGAGCGCGTAGCTTCCTGCTCACCCTGATCCCGCTGGTGCCGCCTGCTATCTTAAGCAACGGAGCCGGGCCGCTTGTACTGCATTCCAGCGACTTCTCGCAGGTAACCGCCACCAATCCGGCGCGTCCGTCTGAAATCCTTAGCATCATCGCTACCGGTATGGGACCAACCAACTCCGGCGTCGATCCCGGCCAGCCGTTCGCGGCGAGTCCCCTGGCAATAGTGAACTCGCCGGTTGCGGCGACGCTGAACGGAAGCCCTGCGGACATACTCTATGCGGGAGGATATCCCGGTACCACCGCTACCTATCAGATAAATCTTCGAGTGCCGGCCGGTGCCCCGGCCGGTGTCGGAGCGTTACAGATTATATCTGCCTGGCAGCCCAGCGCGCCGGTCCAAATCCCCGTTGGCGCCGGGAACTGAGCCACAAGGGTGTATACGGTCGTGGCCATGAAGAGTTGCGTGCTCGCTGGAGCAGCGATCGTCCTCGGGCTGATGGTAGTCGCACCAGCGTTCGCGCAGCGCACAAACTCGCTCCCACGTCAGATTGGTCGTCATTCCGCCAGCGAGCGCACTTGGCTGTGGCAGTTCGGGCAGAGCGGCGCGATGTTGTCTTCCTAGTTATTCTACGGATCTTCGTCCACGCCAAAGCGTTCAACACCGCTTTGCGGTTCTTCGCGATCACGGCGAGATAGGCCCGAGTGGTTGCGTCCGGCTTTCTGCGCCCCTCTTCCCACTCCTGTAGCGTTCTCGGATTAATGCAGAACGCATGAGCAAACTCCGCTTGCGACATTCCTGCCTTCCTTCGGATCCGCTTTACGTCCACGTCGTCTGGAAGCACGATACGACGCGAAGGCAGTCTAAGATCCCCCTTCCGATGAGCCACGATCTCCTTGGCGCCCTGTTCCAACTCCGAGCCAAACTTAGTTCGTTTCTTTGCTGCGGGTTTTCGAATCCCTTACGCCCATAATTATCGCCCTCCTGCCTCGCCGAGCCCATCGCGCCTTGCGAAAGCCGCCCCGATCCCGGGATTATCGGATGGTCTTCCTGTCGCTACTAATGCGGCGCCGCCATACCATGGTCAAAACTGCACCACTCGATTCCGTCAGCGCTCGCCGCCTGCTGGTTCCCACGCACCCGACGGGATGCCAGACGCCGAATGAAGGCGGATAGGAAACAATTCGCGCCGCAGAATCGTCCGATGTAGGAAAGGTTGGTCTTACTGATCATGGCTGAAACCAAGAAATGCGCTCATCCGGCCTGCAATTGCGTCGCGCCTAGCGACCATAAATATTGCAGCCAATACTGTGACGACGCCAGCAATACGACGGAGCTGTCCTGCAACTGCGGTCACTCCGGTTGCGCCGAAGGGCTTGCCCATCGAGCGTGATGTCCGATCCAGGCATGTCCGAATCCAATCAAAACGGCTTCCATTCGATCATCGAGATTCTGGACCGGCTTCTCAGCAAGCCGCTCCCGGAGCAATGGGGCAAGTGGAAGCTCGACCGGGACCGGCGAGCCATCTATTACGATGGGCCGCACGACTATTGGTTCTCGCTCGGCCAGATGAACAATTCCGCCGAAGTGCTGGACTGGATCGTGGAGCTTCACGAGAAAAGTTGGGCCACGCCGGAGGACATCGGGAACCTGGTGGCGGCGTTGGACGACATCTTCGATTTGCAGAACAATATGTGCGGCTGCGGAATCGACCATCGCTTCAACGCCAAGGAGCACGTCGCCAAACTGTTTCCCCAGCCCAGCCAGAGCCCGGAAGTGCAATAGGCGAGCCAGTCAACTAGCCTTAGCGTGCCGCGCTCTCATATACGATTCATCCAGACGAAGAACCGCTATTTCCGATGGCCGCAGCTTGCCGACCGGAGCAGAGACGGCTTGAGCGGTGGACATCTCTTTTGGGACGTTGGGCATGAAGGCAAAGATGGTTTTTTCCACATAGCTTTCGAAAACAGCAGGATGAATGTAATACATTCGACAAGCCGCCGGCCGGTTACCCAGATGTTTGGCGGTTTCCTTGACAGCTTCCAGGATGTTTCGCTTGCTCTCCCGCTCTGTACCCGCGGGGCCCAGGGCGGCCAGTTGCTGGGCCATATGGCCAGTGCCATGCCAGGTTCGGAAATCCTTATGCGGTGAAATCTTTCTGGGTGATCTTTTTCAAGTATTGGTTGATGTCTGCAGAGTCTACTTTGCCGGGTTCACCAGTTTCCGATTGATATTGGAACAGCTCCTGGCCCGGCAGATCCTGGCATCGTTTGACGATTCTCGCGAGCTGCCGATCACGCAGCGTAATCTCATGTTCCTGTTTACTTTTGCCACGGAAGTGCAGATGAACACTGGGGCCGTGGATGTCGGCGTGACGGTCCCGCAGGGTGGTCAATCCGAATGACTTGTTTTGCTTCGCATACTCCTCGTTGCCGATTCGAATACAGGTTTCGTCCAACAGGCGCACGATTGCGGCGGCAACTTTCCGCGCCGGCAGGCCGGGAAGCGACAAATCTTTCGTTACCTGGCTGCGAATTTTCGGAAGGGCTGCTCCAAACGCCAACATGCGTCCAAATTTTGTTTCGTCGCGCACCTGGCGATATCGGGCATGATACCGGTATTGCTTCCGTCCCCTGGCGTCGCGGCCAACGGCCTGAATATGGCCGTTCTCAATCGGGCAAATCCACACGTCTTCCCAGGCTGGCGGAATCACCAGGGACCGGATTCGCTGCAATGTGGCCTTGATGCGTGCCGGTTTCGAGTCTGGTCCAACATAATTAGAAGCTTTTCCCGCGGCGCTTGCGAAGAATGCCGGAACCCTTGCCCTGTTGCGTAGCTTAAGTTTGCCGCCTGAGCGGTAGCAAGGGGATCGGCCTTGAGCAACTTCACTTTTGAGATCAATCCTTTGTGACGCATGCCGCAAGTAGGACACGAGGAAGTGCGTGAGTTTTTCAGGAGAGCTTCGTTACAGCAATATGTAATGTATGTAACATTTGCGTAGCCCAGATTGGTAGTATCATGTCAGTTGCCGAGCGAGCGCTTTTTATTTGGATATGCCTCGTCGCATAACGGAGGATTGTGCCAACCGCTAACAGCAGACTTCCTGAACTATTTGAAAAACGAGAACAGGAAATCACAGACCAATGGGTGGAGCTGCAGCAGGCTTCCGGCCGGAAGCTTACGGCCGCCGAGCGTGAGCAAGCTAATCGGCAGTCGCGCGAATTTGTGCGCTCGCTGAAGAGCGCCTTGCAGCGAAACAGCAGTGGGGATATCTCCGGTGCGGAGTGGGCCGGCGTTCGAGAGTTTCTAGTAGACTTTTCTTCGCGTAGAGCGAAAGACGGTTACACGCCCAGAGAGACGGCGTCCTTCGTTTTTTCTCTCAAACAGCCGCTCTTTTCAGCCCTCAGGAACGAGTTCGCGTCGGACCCCAAAGCCATGGCGGATGAGGTGTGGTTCGCCACGCTTCTTCTCGACGAGCTGGGGCTGCTGACGACAGAGAGCTACCAAAAATCTCGTGAAGAAGTGATCACACGCCAGCAGAAAGAGCTGCTGGAGCTTTCCACTCCCGTGGTCCGGCTTTGGGAGAACATCCTGGCATTGCCGCTCATAGGGACGCTGGATAGCGCGCGCACACAGGTGGTAATGCAGAATCTGCTGGAGGCAATCGTCCAGACGCGATCGGATTACGCCATTATCGACATTACCGGCGTCCCGGTGGTGGATACGCTGGTGGCCCAGCACCTGTTGAAGACCGTGGCGGCGGCGCGTCTTATGGGCGCCGATTGCCTGATCAGCGGCATCCGGCCGCAGATCGCTCAGACCATCATCCACCTGGGTGTGGATCTTTCGGACGTCACCACCAAAGCCACGCTGGCGGATGCATTCGAGCTGGCCTTGCGCCGCAGCGGGCATAAAGTAGTGCGCCAGGAAGCGCCTCCGGTCAGCGCGGCGGCAAGGTAAACGTGGATCGGATACCGATTCTCAAGATGGGCGAGTTTCTGCTCGTCACCATTCAAGTGGACATGCACGACCGGTTGGCCCTGTCGCTGCAGGACGATCTTACCGGGCAAATCGTGAAACACCGGTCGCACGGCGTGCTGATCGATATTTCGGCGCTCGAAATGGTCGACTCCTTTATCGGAAGGATGCTGGCCAGCATCGCATCCATGGCGCATCTTCTCGACGCGGAGACCGTGGTCGTGGGGATGCAGCCGGCGGTGGCCATCACGCTGGTGGAATTGGGGCTGCCGATGAGGGGCATCCGCACGGCGCTGGATGTGGAAAAAGGCATGGTGGCGCTGCGCGGCGCGATTCTGGAAGCGGGGCAAGATGGCGATACGGGTCGTATCCGCTGAGACCATGCAAATTCGCAGCTCGGACGATGTCGTCCTGGTGCGGCAAGCGGTGCGCAAGAAGTCGATCGCCCTGGGGCTCGGGCTGGTAGACCAGACCAAAGTGGTCACCGCTTCGAGTGAACTGGCGCGCAACACGCTGGATTACGGCGGCGGAGGCACGGCCCAACTGGAGCTGGTGGAAAACGGGACTCGTTCGGGATTGCGCGTCACTTTTGAGGATCAAGGCCCCGGCATTCCCGACCTTGATCTGGCGCTGACCGACGGCTACACTACCGGAAATGGCATGGGGCTGGGGCTGAGTGGCGCAAAACGGCTCTCGAACGAGTTCGAGATTTGGTCGAAACCGGGCGAAGGGACCAGAGTCTCCATACTGAGGTGGAAGTAGTTGTCTACAGCGGTACGTATCGTGGTTGAAGAAGATAGCCAAACAGCCGAGGCGCGCCGGGCCGCTCGTCAAATGGCCTTGGAAATGGGGATGGACGAAGGCGGAGCCGAACACGTCGCCATCGTCGCCACGGAAGCCTGCACCAACCTGCTCAAGCACGCCCGCGGCGGACAGGTCCTTTTGCAAACCACCACGGAAGAATCCGATGCTGCCACTTTTCTGGAGCTGCTGGCCGTGGATCAAGGTCCGGGAATGAGCAACCTGGATCAATGTCTGCGAGATGGCTACAGCACGGGATCGGGTCCGGGGCAGGGCTTGGGCGCCATCCAACGGATGTCGAAACAATCCGACATTTACACGCTTCCTGGAAAAGGTACCGTGATCCTGGCACGCTGGTGGCTGTCGCGCAATGGCACGAAGCCAGCCGTCGCCGGCCGCCTGGGCGCCGTGAACGTCCCTATGCCTGGAGAGGACGTGTGCGGGGACGCCTGGGGTTCAGTGCGCGATGGCGATGATCTGGTGATCATCGTCGCCGACGGCTTGGGACACGGCCTGGAAGCCAGGCTGGCATCGAGCGAAGCCGTCCGCCAGCTCTATGAGAAACCCCAGCTACCGCCGAAAGCGCTGCTGATGCGGGTTCATGAAGCTCTGCGCAGCACGCGCGGTGCGGCGGTTGCCGTCGCTCGAATCGACTGCGTGCGGGGCAAGTTGACCTTCGCCGGAGTGGGCAATATCTCCGCGCGCATTTACGCCGGGTCGGAAAGCCGGCAAAACCTGGTGTCGCTGAACGGAATCGCGGGCCATCAATGCGAGCGCATGCAGGAGTTCAGTTATGCTTGGCCCGAAGACGGGCTGCTGGTTCTCCATTCTGACGGCCTTTCCACCGGCACTGGATTAGAATCCTATCCCGGCCTGGCCGCGCGCGACCCCGTGCTCATCGCGGGCCTGCTCTACCGGGATTTCTGCCGCGGCCGGGATGACGCTACTGTTGTAGTTGCAAAGGCCGCGTAAATGCCCGGAACCATTCTTACCCTCGCCATCGCTTGCGAGCGCGATACCGTAGCCGCGCGGCAGAGAGCTCGTCAAATCGCCCGCCTGCTGGGTTTCGAAGCGCAGGATCAGACCCGGATTTCCACCGCCGTATCGGAGATCGCACGGAACGCCTTCAATTATGCGGGCGGCGGACGGGTGGAATATTCGATCGAGGGCCGCACCTCGCCGCAACTCTTCATTGTCCAAATCAGGGATTCCGGCCCCGGCGTCCGCGACCTGCAGAACATACTGGAAGGGCGCTATAAGTCCTCCACCGGCATGGGCATGGGTATTCTGGGCGCCCGCCGGCTGATGGATCAATTTCAGATCGAGTCGGCGCCAGGGAAGGGGACTACGATTTGGCTCAAGAAGCTGCTGCCCAGGCGCAGCCGCGTTTGGAACGCGCAGGATCTGCCGGGCCTGGCGGCGTCGCTGGCGGGTGAGGGACCGCAAGATGCGTTTGAGGAATTGCAGCATCAAAATCAGGAGTTGCTCAACGCGCTGGAGGAGATCCGCACCCGGCAGATCGAGCTGAGCCGGCTGAATCGGGAGCTGGAAGACACCAATCGCGGCGTGGTGGCGCTGTATGCGGAACTGGACGAGAAAGCCGATCACCTGCGCCGCGCCGACGAATTGAAGTCGCGGTTTTTGTCCAATATGAGCCATGAGTTCCGCTCGCCGCTGAACTCCATTCTGGCGCTGAGCGGCCTGCTGCTGAATCGTTCCGACGGGGAATTGACGGCCGAGCAGGAGCAGCAAACCGAGTTCATTCGCCGGGCGGCGCGCGATTTGCTGGATCTGGTAAACGATCTTCTGGACCTGGCTAAAGTGGAGGCCGGCAAGGTGGAAGCCAAGCCGGTGGAGTTCCGCGTCTCCGATCTGTTTGCTGCCCTGCGTGGAATGCTGCGGCCGCTGCTGCTGAATCAGGCCGTGGATCTGGTATTTGAAGACGTGGATCAGCTTCCCGCGATGTTTTCCGACGAAGGGAAGATCTCGCAGATCCTCAGGAATTTCATCTCCAATTCACTCAAGTTCACCGAGCGCGGGGAGGTTCGGGTATCGGCCAGCGTGGCCGGCGACGACGTCGCCTTTTCGGTCGCCGACACCGGCATCGGGATCGCTCCCGAGGACCAGCAGCGCATCTTCCAGGATTTCGCGCAGGTGGACCATCCCATTCAGAGAAGGGTGAAAGGGACGGGCCTGGGATTGCCGCTGTCGAAAAAATTGGCTACTTTGCTGGGAGGTGAAGTAACAGTGCAGAGCCAACCGGGAATCGGGTCGACGTTCTCCGTTCAAGTGCCGCTGCGATTGGAGCCCAGCGGCGAGCTCAGCCTAGCGTCCGAATCGGCGGTTGTGGCGGCGGAAGCGGACACTGGAATCCTGCCGGTGCTGGTGCTCGAAGACAAAGTCGAAATGATGATGATGTACCGGAGTTATCTAAAAAACTCCGGATTTCAGCTCATTCCCGCGTCCACCATCCGGGATGCACAGGAAGTATTGGAGAGGATCCGGCCGAAAGCGATCATTTTGGATTTGATCCTGCGATCGGAGGATTCCTGGAAATTTCTGGCTGGTCTCAAACAGGACGACCGCACTCGCGATATCCCCGTGATGATCGCGAGCACCATCGAGGATCAAGCCAAGGCCTTTCATCTGGGCGCGGACGAGTATCTTTTGAAGCCCGTCGAACGAACTGCGTTGCTCGAAAGGTTAAGCGCGCTGACAGCGCACGCTCCGGCCCCGCGCATCCTTGTCATCGATGATGACGAGAGCGCGCGTTACCTGATGAAACAGCAGTTTAGGGAATCCAATGTGGTAATACACGAGGCGTCGGATGGAGCCGAGGGAATTCGCGAGGTTGCCAAAGAAAGGCCCAACGCGATTATCCTGGATCTCAGCATGCCGGGGATGAGCGGGTTTGAGGTGCTGGATGTATTGAAAAACGACGCCGCCACCAAAGATATTCCCGTGGTGGTCTGTACCTCCCGTGTCCTCACCGAGTCCGAAAGGATACAATTGGCGGGGAAGACTCTCGCGATCCTGAGCAAAGGACAACAAGCGCAGGATGAGATCGCGGAAGTGGTTCGCCGGGCTGTGAGCCCCGCGGGGATCTCCACGTCAGCAATTCCTAGGAGCGCTTAGCAACCAAGTGGATACGCCCATACCATCCATTCTGAACGTCGACGACTATCCTCCCGGACTGTACGCGCGTACCAAGGTCTTGAGGCAGGCCGGGTTCGACGTGATTGAAGCCACCACCGGCAATCAGACGCTGAAGCTGGTGTCCGAACATAAGCCGGCGGTGGTTCTGCTGGATGTGAATCTTCCCGATATGCATGGTTTCGAGGTTTGCCGGCGCATCCGCATGAATCCAGCGCTGGCCGCGATCACGATTCTCCATATCTCGGCATCCAGCGTCCAGGAACAGCAACAAGTGCACGGATTGAACACCGGAGCGGACGGATATCTGATTGAGCCCCTGGATCCGGCGGTTCTGATAGCCACCATCAAAGCCTACTTGCGCGTGCGTCAGGCTGAGACCGCGTTGCGACGGTCCAACGAAGATCTGGAACGCTTCGCCTATCGCGTCACTCACGAGTTGAACGAGCCGCTGAGAACCATCACGATGCACGGGCAACTGTTGGAGAATCGGCTAGCGGGAACACTGGATCCGGACGCTTTAAAATCGTTCCAATTCATGCAGGAGGGCGTACGCCGGATGCGCGCCTTTATTGACGACCTGCTGCGGTACTCTCAAGCCACTCATGCCGGCAGCGACGTCCGGCTGCTGGATGTTGGGGTGGTCCTCGGCGAAGCCCTCAGATCCCTGGGCGCGGCCATCGAAGAAAGCGGAGCGAAGATCACACATGACGCTCTGCCGGTGCTGATCGCCGATGCCAGGATCGAGCACGTTCTGCAAAATCTGATCAGCAACGCCATCAAGTATCGCCGCAAGAATTCCATGCCTGAGATCCACGTGTCGGCTACGCTTGAAGGCGATAGCTGGGTATTCGCGGTCCGCGATAACGGAATCGGCATTGAGCCGCAGTACAGACAGGTCATCTTCCAGGTGTTCCACCGCCTGCATGGCAAAGACGTTCCGGGCACGGGAGTCGGCCTCGCGCTGGCTCAGAAGATCGTCGAAACCAACGCTGGAAAAATGTGGGTGGAATCGGAAACAGGCGTAGGATCCACCTTCTACTTCAGCATTCCCCGAGCGGAAGGAAATGGCGTTGCAGACCACGCGGCGCTGTAATCGCGCCAACCGCTTCCTCCGGGCGCGGCTCGGAACGGGCGCGCCGGTGAACTCGTTCACACGAGTGCTTGCGCCACGATGCGTCAGCTGGCTTGCGTGGCCGACGATTTGCCACCGGCGCTCAGGGCATCCAGCGCGGCGGCTTCATTGGGAAAAATCTGGATCACTTGCGCCAGCCGAGTGAGCTCCAGCACTTCCCGTACGCGGCGGTTCGCGTTGGATAAAGCGAATTGACCCAGCGGGCTTTTCTTGACGCTGGTGTAGATGCCGATCAGAAATCCGATGCCGGTGGAGTCCACATAATCCACGCGGCTGAAATCCACCAGAATCTTGACGTAACCGGAAGTCTTCAGCTCTTCGGCCTTGGTGTGCAGGTAAAGCGAGTCCTGGCCGGTGGCGAAACGACCCTCCAGACGGAGCACGCAAATGTCGCCGCGATACTCAAATTCAACCAGCATCTGAAGTAATCGTACTATACAACGACCTTCACCGACTAGGAAACGCCCGACACTAAACGCCGGCTTGCTTCTCCGCCAAGGGCCCGATCACCGGGAGGACGATCTTCTCGCCATTGTAGGTCTTGAACATCATGTAGAGCCACGCAATGAATCCGCCCAGACCAATGACAGTCTCCAGGATCAGGCTGATAAAGAGACCCAGAAAGGGAATGTAGCGGAACGGGATCAAAATGATGGTGATCACGATCCACAGCGCCACCCACGCGATGTTCAAGAAGATGGATTGAAACGCGTGGAACCGGATGTTGCGGTCCTGATTGTAGGGCGCCAGCACCAGGAACAGAATTCCGGTGATGAAGCCAAACAGGTAGCAGAGTGCGCCGGCCATGTTGTCGGTCATGCCCACGCTGGGCGCAATCTGGGGAGGAGGCGCGGGTTGGTAGGGCGGACTTACTCCGGGCGCCGGTCCAGGGTCTGGACCTGGTCCTGGGGTGGGCCCAGGAGTAGCAGCCAAAGGCGCGCCGCACTTCTGACAAAACCGTCCACTTGCTTCCGCACCGCAATTTGGGCAAAAGGCCATTAGCAATCTCTCCGTCAGTCCACTCTATCGGAAGTTCGGTGCCATCGCAATACGTTACGAGACTTTACCGCACTTTACACCTAGGAGCTTAACCTTAACTTGCATTTTCCGTCCAAGCAGGTAGGAGTAACAAAAACATGAGTTTCCTCAGAAACAAATTTGCCGCCTGGACGGCCGTTGCAGCACTCGGCACCGTCAGTCTTTTTGCGGCCACAACCACGCCTGCCGTCGGTCACAGACACGGCCATAGGGGGGCGTTCCTCTCCAGTTATTTAAATTTGACGCCGGCCCAGCAGGCTCAATCGAAGTCGATCTTCCAAGACGCGCGTCAATCGGCGCACCCGGTCCGGCAGCAATTGCGACAGACCAGGCAGGCGCTGCGGGCCGCGGTCCAGGCCAACAATGCGGCGCAGATCCAGCAACTCGCAACCACCGAAGGTAGCGAAGTGGGCCAGATTGCGGCCATCCGTGGCACTGCGATGGCGAAGGTATATCAAATCCTGACGCCGGACCAGCAGCAGAAACTGGCAGAGTTACGACAGGCGCACCGGGCCGCTCGACAAGGGCGGTCGGCGGGCGCTGAAAATTAGCCCACTTTAAGCTAGCAGCCCGGGGTATCAGTCGCTCCCTAACGGTCGCGGTTCTGTAACAAGCGGAATCTACGGAACCGCGCACGTCAGTAAGCGGCATTTTGGCACTACTGCCACGGGCTGTTAGGGGCGATCATTCCTCCCGTAAGGCGAGGGATGGGCTCAAACATACCTTCCAGGCGCTCCTGCCTGCAATGATTCTCCTGCAGCCAGGCTTGTGTAAGCGGTGTGGACCAGTTGGTAAGGCAGCCAGACTTTGTCGCGGCGTAACCAGTCGTCTCCTTCAACCCAGAGGATCTCAAGGTCCGGATGAAAATGGCTGCCCGGTGCGCGGGAAGCTGTTCTATAGCCACCACCACGTGGCGGGCGACGAGCTCCCGGTAGCTCGCAAACTTCAGCGGAAGCAAGATACGCTCCGCGTGATGACATTCGATGGACTCCATTGCCGCCGATACCTTCGCGGCTTCCAGATCCAGTCCCTTGCCTTGCGTGACCGCCAGGGACCGGGAGTTGGGGCGGCACGCCATCACCACCGGAATTCCGATGGTGTCTAGCCCGGTGACATTAGCGAGACGGGTGATCCCCATTTGAGCGAAGAACGGCTGGATTCGCGCCAATTTCGCGCGGCGAAACCAAGCGGTGCGTGCCACTGGTGTATCCTTTCGGCGCCTGTAGTGGTGTCAAACAGGATCAGTGTAGATCAGCGCGGAAGCACGGGCAACAGCGCCCATGTGGCTGACACAGCACCCACGTGGCGCACGCACTCTTGCGTGCGCCAAAAAAGGGGTGAAATTACTGGTTCAATAGCGGAATATCCTTGGCCGGTGGCGGCGCCGGGACGCTGGCCAGATACGCGTGAATATCGGTGAGGACTTCATCGGAGACCACCTTTGCGGTAAAAGGCGGCATGCTGCCGGCAGGGTGACGCACATAGGCGATGAGCGCGGCGGTTGCAATCGGATGGGGCGCCAGTTTGGCTCCAGCGCCTCCGCCTTGCCCTTCATAACCGTGGCAGGTGTAACAGCCGAGCTTCACGAACTGGCGCTTACCGTTGTCCGCATTGCCGGGCGATTGCGCCAGAGCGGACGCGGCGGATACCAGCGAAATCAAAATGAAATTGCGAAGCATGCGTTTCCTCTTAGCGCGGCTGCGTGATGACGTCGATCAGATACGGGTCGCCGCCTTTGACAACCCGAATCCCGCGTTGGATGGCGGCGCTCAGATCCTTCGGATCGGAAATGGGCCCTTCGGCCTGGACGCCCATGCTTTTCGCGAGCATCGTGTAATCGATGTTGGGATTCGCGATCTCGGTTCCGATCTTGCACTTGTCGATGTCGACGCCGCGGTTGTGCTGGTTGGCCACGCGCTGCAGTTGCATGATCTCCTGATGATACGCGCGGTTGTTGTGCACCAGCGTGAGCAAGGGGACGCGATGATGCGCGGCGCTCCACAGGCATCCGTTGGCCATCATCAGGTCGCCGTCGGACTGAATGGAAACGCTCAGCCGTCCGTGTTTCTTATTGGCAATGGCTGCGCCCAGCGCGGCCGGAGCAAGATAGCCGACGCCTTCGCCGCCCGCGCCGCCGATGAATTGATAGTGCTTGGTGAAATCCCAAAGCCGCAGAGGCCAGTTGCTCACCCAGAACGGATCCGACACGAGCGACCAATCTTCATCCTTGATCTGATTCCACAGTTCCGCGGACAGGCGCGCGGTGGACACCGGGCTGGCATCCCACGCGTACGAAGCGGCGGTTCGGGTTTGCTCCAGCGCCTGGTGGCTGGCTTGCGCCAGCTTGGCGGTACGAGCTTGAATGGCTTGCTTGCGATCGTCGGTGAGCAGGCGCCTCACGGCTTCGATCAGCGCCGGCATGGTGGCTTCCGCGTCCGCGGGGATGGAAATGTCGACATCCTCGTAACGCTGGAAGTTTTGATAATTGCTCTTGTAGAACAGGTCGGAGGAGCTGATGCTGACCAGCTTTGTTCCGGGCTTGATAAGGGATCGCGGAACCACCTCCACCTGGCCGCCCAGCGCGTGGACGACGCCGAAGAAATCGTAAACTTCCAGCCCCAGGATCAGATCGGCATTGGCGATCGCGGGGCGCGAGCGCCCGGTTTGATTGAGCGGATGGCGGGAGGGGAAATTCATGCGGCGCTGCTGATCGATCACCCCGGCGCCCGTCGCTTCTGCCAGTTCCACTAGCAGCTTCAAACCGGCGGGCGTACGCGCGGAGCGGCTGGTGACGATGACCGGATTTTCGGCCGAGACCAGCATCTGGGCCAACTCGGCCACTGCCGCGGAATCGCCCGACGGCTGGGAGATCTTCGGGAGTTTCGGAATGCGCCAGTCGAATTCTTTGGGTGCTTCGCCTTCCTGCAGAACGCCGTCGGCGGCCAGGACCACGGGCATCATGGGCGCGGTCATGGAGATCTGGTAAGCGCGCACGGACGATTCGCCGAAGTGCGTCAGAGAGGCGGGATTGTCGTCCCACTTGGTGTAATCGCGCACGGTGGCGGCCACGTCCTGGGCGGCGTGCAGCCATTCCACTCGTCCCCGTCTTTCAGCGGCATCGGAGATGTTGCCCGCGACGACGAACACCGGTGCCTGGTCGCAATAGGCGTTGTAGATGGCCATGGCGGCGTGCTGGATGCCCACCGTTCCGTGCGCGCAAACCAGCGCCGGCTTGCCTTCGATCTTGGCGTAGCCGTTGGCGGCTGCCACCGAGCATTCTTCGTGCATGAAGGTGATGAATTCAGGCATGCTGTTGCCGCCGTGATTGATCACCGATTCGTGAATGCCGCGGAAACTGGAGCCGGGCGTGGCGAACAGGTATTCGAAACCGAGGGACCTGAAGACGTCGACCATATAATCGGCGCCGGGGCGTTCAACGATCTGGAGGTCCGCAATGGCGGGTGTGGCAGGGGCGTTTTCGGCGGCTCGCTGAGCGGCGGTGGGCGGGAGCGCGGCGGTGCGCCCGGTGGCCTCTTGAGCCTTGGCGGGGGTGGGAGCAGCAAGTGGAGTAACCAGGGCGGCGGCTCCAGCAGCCGCGCCCGCGGCCGCTCCTTTGAGGAAGCCTCGGCGAGCGAGTGGGTTTGGGGTGGTCTTGGATTTTGCCATGGTGTTCTGGGCGAACTATATCATGTTACGCCTCCTTGGTACACGCGGCTTTTCAGCCGCGTTATTGATAAATCGGCCGTGCCCGGCAAACGCGGCGGTGCCGGCAACGCGGCGAAGCCGCGTGTACCAACAAATTGGCCGTAACCCGGCAAACGCGGCTGGAAGCCGCGTGTACCAACAAATTGGCCGTAACCCGGCAAACGCGGCTGGAAGCCGCGTGTACCAACAAATCGGCCGTAACCCGGCAAACGCGGCTGGAAGCCGCGTGTACCGAACGAACGATGCGGTAGAATCGTGAGTCCTTTGGCGATTCTGCTTTTTGTTCTTGCGATCGGTGTTGTTCTGGTAGCTGCCGGGGCGATTTATCAAACGGTAGGGACCGCGGCCGATCGGCGCCGCTATCCTTCACCAGGACGGATGATCGACATTGGCGGGCGCAGGCTGCACCTGATCGATGCAGGCGCGAGCGGGCCGGCGGTGGTTTTTGAATCGGGCATTTCGGCGACGTGTTTGAACTGGACGCAGGTTCGCTCCCAGGTCGAAGGCTTCGCGCGCGCTTGCACCTACGATCGTGCGTGGCTGGGATGGAGCGATCCGGCCCCATCGCCGCGCACTACCTCGACAATCGTGGACGACCTGCGTGCCATGCTGGAGGCCGCTCAGATTCCCGGCCCATACATTCTCGTTGGGCATTCTTTCGGCGGGATGCTGGTGTGCGCTTATGCGGCCAGGTGGCCTGGAAACGTCGCCGGCTTGGTTTTGGTAGATCCCCTGCCACCACGCGAATGGTTGAATATTTCGCGGGAGCATGCGCGCATGCTTCGGCTGGGCGTGAAGCTGTCACGGCGCGGCGCAGTGCTGGCGCGCATCGGGGTGGTGCGGGCTGCGCTGGCATTGTTGATGACTGGCGGGCGCCGGGTCCCGCAGTGGATCGCCAAGGTGAGCAGCGGCCGGGGCGAATCCGTGATCTCGCGGCTGGTGGGCGAAGTTCGCAAGATGCCGCCGGAAACATGGCCGATGGTGCGGGCGCACTGGTGTCTGCCCAAGAGTTTCCAGGGGATGGCGGCTTATCTGGAATCGCTTCCGGCCAGCGCCCAGGAAGCCGCCGCGCTCGATGAGCCCGCGGACATCCCGGTGATCGTGCTGTCGGCCGCGAACGCGACACCCGAACAACTGGAGGAACGGGAAGCCTTGTCGCACCGCTCCCCGCGCGGGCGGCACATCATCGCGCGGAAGAGCGGGCATTGGATTCAACTCGACGAACCGCAAGTGGTGGTGGATGCGATTCGCGAAATGGCCGAGCTGGTTAAACCTTCTCGATGAGTTAGGCCTTCTTAATAAGTTCGATGTCCAAATGAATATGTACTTCATCGCTCAGCATGACGCCGCCGGTTTCGAGCGGTGCGTTGAACGCCAGTCCGAATTCGCTGCGTTTGATGGTAGTGGTGGCCTCCGCGCCGGTTCTCAAATTTCCCCATGGATCCTTGGCTTCGGCTCCCGCGGTTTCCACCTGCAGCGTGGCCGGCTTGGTAACGCCGCGCAGCGTTAAATTGCCGGCGACCTTCCACTGATTCTTGCCGTCCGGGACGACGCTGGTGGAGACAAAGGTGATGGTCGGATGGTTGGCAGTGTCCAGAAAATCCGCGCCTTTCACGTGCGCGTCCCGCTTCACATCGTGCGTATGCAGGCTGTTGGCATCGATGGTGGCGTTGACTTTGCTGTTGGCCGGGTTGGCCGGGTCGAAGACGACGTCGCCCGTTACGCCGCTGAATCCTCCGCGGATGTAGGCAATCATCAAGTGCCTGATCTTGAAGCCGGCGCCGGAGTGGGCCGGGTCGATAGTATAAGTGGCGGCAGTTGTCGCTGTAGTGGCAGTGCTCATGAGGTTCTCCTTTTAAGTGGGCGTGGCGCCCGTAACTTTGTGTTAGATGCATCTGCCGCGCGGGCTGATGCGGCCCATTTCGGGGCAGGAACCGCCGCGAACCGGCGTCCTCATGTAGTTTACACCGAAGCAGGCGCGGCCCGGTGGTTGTCACCGCGGAGCGTCGATTTCTGACCCGCGACCGCAGGAAGCATGTTTCGCGTCTAGTCTCAGTTCCGTGGCCCTGTAGTTGCAATCAAAATCCCCAGAAGGTGGGTCTTTTCGATGTTAGCCGGAGCTATTGCAGCAGTTTTAATAGTGTTTGCGTTGTTTCTGTCCATGCTCTCGTCGTCCCCAAAAGACGATGCGGAGTGGCACATTGACACAGAGACGTGAACTTTCGTCACATTCCGACACGTAGCGCCAAGGCGCCTGCATTCAGCGCAAGGGGGTGAGCATGAACGTCAGCAGGAAAATTGCGAGTGCCGCCACACCCAAGGCCACGCGGTTTGAATCCAGCTTGGTGATGTCGTAAATCACGGGGTGGCGCAGCGCTAGAAAGAACAGCAGAACCGCCCAAACAAACCAGCTCGCCGAGTAGAAGATCCCCATCGGAATCAACGCCAACACGAAGATGCGCGAGAGCAGCTTGTGCCGGCGGCCAGTGAAGGCATAAAGGATGTGCCCGCCATCCAGCTGCCCGATCGGCATCAGGTTGAGCGCGGTGGCGAGAATTCCTACCCAGGCGGCCCGTGCGATGGGATGCAGCAGGATGTCGGCGGAGCGGACGTGCGGGAAAATAATCCATTCGAAGAATCGTTGGATCAATGGAACGCCGAAGATGAGATCGCCCCGCTCGGCGATTCCAGGAATTACCTTCGATTCACCAATGCCGATGATCAACGCCGGTATCAGTACGATAAAGCCCGCCAGCGGTCCCGCGATGCCGACATCGAAGAGCGCCTGACGCGTGTAGATGGGCGAGCGAATCCGAATGAACGCTCCCAGCGTACCGATAGGGGACGGAAACGGGAGAAAATAGGGCAGGCTGGCGTCGATCCCGTAATACCGGCAGGCAAAGTAGTGGCCCAGCTCGTGTGCCAGCAGGATGGTCATTAGCGTTAGGGAAAAGGCAAGGCCGTCGAAAAGCAATACCGGCCGGTTATGCAACGTCGAGAATACGCGCAGGTACTGGTCTAAGTCCAGCGGCGATTCCAATTGGAAGCTGTGCGTCAATACGACGCCCACCAGCGTGGTGGTGCACAGAGTCAGCCCGAAAAGCAACCAATGGAGCGCCCAGCGCGCGGTCGAAATTGTATCTTGCGGGAAACTGAGCGAGGCTCTCAGCGCGTCACTTTGGGCCCGCGGCGCGTTGGGCGATGGGCGAGGGACCACGACAACTTACACTACTGCAGTGACTGCAGCTCCTTGCCAGGTTTGAATCGCACCGCTTTGCCGGGTGGAATGGCCACCTCCGCGCCGGTGCGCGGGTTACGGCCGATGCCGGTCTTGCGTGGTCGCACGTTGAAGATCCCGAAGCCGCGCAACTCAATGCGCTCGCCGTGCGACAGGGCCCGCTTCATGCTCTCGAAAACAGTTTCCACGGCCATCTCGGCCTTGGTCTTGGTGATGCCGGTTTTGTTTACGACTTCGTTAATAATGTCGAGCTTGATCACGGTCTCCCCCTCAGCGATGAACGTGCGCGGCGTGCGGGCGGACGGCCCGCGAATCCTCCGCAGCCCCCAAGGTGGGAGCAAACCTCATGATAGGATTGGGGTTAGGGATTTGTCAAGGGGGCGGAAGATGATTCAGCCCGGCAGGCTCCAATTCAGGCTGGGACAATTGTCCTAACCGTCGAGCACCGCGTGTTGCTAGCTTCCTTTCGCGACGGCCTCGTGCTAAGGAGCGGTCTTTGTTGGAGATCGCAGGTGACGTGGCCGCAGCAATGTACCATCACGGGAGGGCTGTTTAAACATGTCGAAGCGTAAATTGGTCACGGTTACGAAAAAGCGCGATGTTCGGATCCACGCGGATCTTTGGCATACCTCTAAGTGCCTGCTGGAAAAGGGTCAGGCGGATGCGGCGGGTTCCGAACATCAGTTTAAGGCAAGCCTGGTATTCACGGCCTTTACGTTGGAAGCGTACCTGAATTGGCTGGGCCAGAGACTATTTCCCCATTGGAATTACCTAGAGCGATTGAAACCAATGGAGAAGCTTGCTGTTATTTCGGACCTTCTCAAGGTGGTCGTAGATAACGCCAAGCGTCCATGGCAGACTACGAAGAAGCTCTTCTGGTTCCGAAACGCCATTGCACATGGAAAGCCTACGACGATCGAGACGGAAACTGAGGAGCCGGTTGAACAGTACTTCCAACAGAAGTTAGGCGAGATCGACCGAACGGAATGGGAGAAGTTCTGTACCCGCGAGCACGCCGAACAGGCTAGGGAGGACGTCGAAGAGATTCTCAGGGCACTTCACGCTGCCGCAGGCTTTGACGATGACGCCGACCCATTCTATTCCGGGCTCCGGTTTCACAAAGCGGAACTTCGATTTCAAAAGCCTCACAGGAACGCCTCGTCCTGAGTGCGCCTCCATAGCGGTAGAAGCGTCCACTCCCGAGGGAAAGGTCTATCTGCATTGAACACTTCTAATCCCTATCGACGTCGGGAATCCGCCGTCGCGACGAGCGACGACCGTCTCATCGTCAATCTTGGGCGCCGTGATAGATGTGCAGGATTTGGACGGGCTTCAGCCTTGACTGAATAGACTACGACATATGGGAGTGGCGTAAGAGCCAATTCTCTTGTTCCGCCTCGGTGGCCGGACCTGCCCCGGCCGGGTGCAATCTTAAGCGAGCGGATGCGCTGGTAAATCTCCCGCACGGTTGGCTCAGCCAGGCGAGGGTGGTGCTTCTGTAGATAATTCTTGATGCTCTCCAAATCGTCGGCGGCGGGAGCAGTCCAACGAATTCGGGTCAAGGATTGAACATGCGCTCGATGCGGGCGTCCATCTCCTCTTCTTCAATAAACTCGCCGCGTTCTGCTGCCGCGATGCCTTTTTCGACGGCCGCAAGGAATCGCGCTTCGTCGTCCAGGTAGCGGGCCAGAACATCCTTTACCAATCGCTCAGGATTGGTGCCGGCTTTGACAGCGATCTGAGCTAGCTGCGCTTCTTGCTCGGGTGTGAGCTGCACTTCCATCGCCTTCAGGGTACTAAATTCTGGTTGTGGGAAGCGCCTCCCGGTAGCGTGGTCGCAGAGGCTGCGTGAATTGACGGTAACTGCGCTACCTGGCGCATTCACATGTACAGGCCTAAGGTGAGGAACTGCGCGCGCGAAGTCTCATTCGATGTGGCTTCGCCGTCCCGCCGCATTCGGCCTGGGGTGTGCACTGGGTAAGGACGGAGATCAAATTCAATGTCCACACTCCTTGTAGAAGTAAGTCCCCGTGTTGACACACCATTTCGCAACGTCTATGGAAATTTCATTGGAGGAACCTGGCTTCCTCCCATAAACGGCCGTTATTTTGACAATCGATCGCCCGTCGATGGACAACTGCTGTGCAGGATCCCTCGCTCCGACGGCGCGGACGTGGAAGCCGCCCTGGATGCCGCCCACGCCGCCAAAGATAAATGGGCCGCGGTCACTCCGGCCGAGCGCGCGAACATCCTCAATCGCATTGCGCAGCGCATGGAAGACAACCTGGAGCTCCTTGCCACCGCCGAAACGTGGGACAACGGCAAGCCGATTCGCGAGACGAAAAACGCGGACATACCACTCGCCATCGACCATTTCCGCTATTTCGCCGGCTGCGTGCGCGCGCAGGAAGGCGCCATTTCTCAGATCGACGCCGAGACTGTGGCCTACCATTTCCACGAGCCGCTGGGAGTGGTGGGCCAGATCATCCCTTGGAATTTTCCCATCCTGATGGCGGCGTGGAAAGTGGCGCCCGCCCTGGCCGCGGGTAACTGCGTGGTGCTGAAACCGGCGGAGCAGACGCCCGCGAGTATTCTTGTGCTGGCGGAATTGATCGCCGATCTGCTTCCCCCTGGCGTTTTGAATATTGTCAATGGATTCGGGCAGGAAGCCGGGCAAGCGCTGGCAACCAGTCCACGCATCGCAAAGATTGCCTTCACCGGGGAGACGGGAACGGGCCGTCTCATCATGCAGTACGCGAGCAAGAACCTGATTCCCGTCACGCTGGAGCTGGGCGGCAAGTCTCCCAACCTGTTTTTTGAAGACGTGATGGCCCAGGACGACGCATTCCTGGACAAGGCGATTGAAGGCTTCCTGATGTTTGCCTTCAACCAGGGCGAAGTCTGCACCTGCCCCAGCCGCGCGTTGGTTCAAGAAAGCATTTACGACCGTTTCATGGAACGAGCGCTGGTGCGCCTGGCCGCCATCCGGCAGGGCGACCCGCTGGACGCTTCTACAATGATCGGCGCGCAAGCGTCGGAAGAACAATACAAGAAGATTCTGAGTTACATCGAGATTGGAAAGCGGGAAGGCGCGGAGCTCCTGGCTGGCGGCGCCGCGGCCAAGTTGCCGGGGAACCTGGCGAACGGCTACTACATTCAGCCCACCATCTTCCGAGGCAATAACAAAATGCGGATCTTCCAGGAAGAAATCTTCGGGCCCGTGCTCTCCGTGACGACGTTCCGCGACGAGGACGAGGCGCTCGCTATCGCCAACGACTCGCCGTATGGATTGGGCGCCGGAGTCTGGAGCCGTGACGCAAACCGTTGCTATCGCTTCGGACGGAGCATCAAGGCCGGCCGCGTTTGGGTGAATTGCTACCACCTGTATCCCGCCCACGCCGCGTTCGGCGGCTACAAGCAATCCGGCTTCGGCCGCGAGAACCACAAGATGATGCTGGATCACTACCAGCAAACCAAGAACGTGCTGGTCAGCTACAGCCCGCAGAAGCTGGGCTTTTTCTAAATTGGTTCGCGCAAAACGGAGCGCGGCGCGAGTAAGGTTCGGTTCGGGAGGTGTGCGCCGCGCCCTTTGCGCTTCGGAATAATTCGCGCAAAACGGAGCGCGGCGCGGGCAACTTCCAGTTCGGCAGTGTGCGCCTCGCCCTTTTGAGTTACTTGAGACAAGTTGTGTAAGAGGAAGGAAAATATATGGCACAAGCAAAGACGATGAAAGCCGCCGTGGTGCGCGCATTTGGCAAGCCGCTGGCGATTGAAGAGTTGCCGATTCCGGAGCCCAAAGCTCACGAAATTCTGGTCAAAATGGAGTCCACCGGCGTCTGCCACACGGATCTCCACGCGGTGTCCGGCGATTGGCCGATTAAGCCCAATCCACCGTTTACTCCAGGCCATGAAGGCGTGGGTTATGTAGTTGCCGCCGGCAGAGACGTAAAGCATGTAAAAGAAGGCGATCTGGTTGGCACACCCTGGCTCTATTCGGCGTGCGGACAATGCGAACATTGTCTGGCCGGATGGGAGACTCTGTGCGAGCGGCAGCAAAACGGTGGCTACTCGGTAAACGGGAGTTTCGCGGAATATGCCATTGCCGATCCCGGCTACGTGGCGCATATTCCGAAAGGGTCGGACCCGATCGCGATCGCCCCGATTCTTTGTGCCGGCGTAACCGTCTACAAAGGCCTGAAGATGACCGACACCAAACCCGGAGACTGGGTTGTGATCTCGGGCGTGGGCGGGCTGGGGCACCTGGCCGTTCAGTATGCCAAGACGATGGGGCTGAACGTGGTAGCGGTGGATGTGGATGACGCCAAGCTGAGGTTGGCGCGCAGACTGGGCGCTAGCGTCACTATCAATGCGCTGACTTCCGATCCGGTGGCCGGCGTGAAGCGGGAGATTGGCGGTGCGCATGGCGTTCTGGTGACCGCGGTTTCCCCGAAGGCGTTCGCGCAGGCGGTGAACATGGTACGCCGGGGCGGCACCATGGTGCTGAACGGCCTGCCCCCAGGCGACTTCCCGGTTTCAATCTTCGACGTGGTCCTCAACGGAATTACCATACGCGGGTCGATTGTCGGAACGCGGCTCGATCTGAAAGAGAGTCTCGAATTCGCGAGCGCCGGCAAGGTGAAGGCAATTGTCAGTTCCGAGCCTCTGGAGAATATCAACGATATATTTCAACGTATGCGAGAGGGGCGGATTGAAGGGAGGATCGTCGTCGACTATCACATGGCCGCGAAAAATCTCCAAGCGCGCGATGCCGTTCTAACGGGTAGCCACGCCTAACAATTCCATCGGCTATTCCAATTCTCCGCGGGTTCTCATCGGTGCGCCACGCTGAGAACCCCCGCGGAATGCTCCGAGCGCCCAGCCTCATGGTGGCGCCTCTGCAAGTTCCTGCAAACACGTGGTCCAGATTCCCTTGGGACTAGTGTCTTTCCCATCGGCCACCGCTAGAACGGTCTAGGTACTCTAGTACTTCCAGTAGGGGGTGTTTCCTCCCGCTGGCAGGTTATACTTGGCGAAGTAAATTACGGCTTTCCAAGTAGGAATCATGCATCGGACCATAATCGCGTTCCTTTTCGCTAGCCTCGCGCTGCTGGCCCAAGTCAACACCGGGTCGATCTCTGGCTATGTTCTTGATCCGTCGGGTAAAGCCATTCCCGGCGCCAGCGTGGCCCTGGAAGACACCGCCCATTCGCTGACCCGCTCCATTCAGAGCAGCCCGGCCGGATACTACGAATTCGATGGACTACCGCCGGCCGAATACCGGCTCTCGGTAAACGCTGCGTCGTTTGCTCAACTGACCACCCAACCGATTCAGGTTGAGGTGGACCAGCGCGTGCGATTGGACCTGCATGCCGCTCTCGCCGGGCGCGGAGAGAAAATCGCGGTCACGGCCCAGACGCCCGCCACCAACAATGATTCGAGCGAATTGGGCGCGGTTCTGAATCAGGCGCTGGTGGAAGGCCTTCCGCTCAACGAACGGGATTTCCTGCAGCTCGCGCTGCTGCTTCCCGGAACCACCACGCCGGTGGAAGGTTCGCAGCTCTCCACGCGTGGCGATTTCGCCATGCACGCCAACGGAGGCCGGGAGGAAAACAACAACTTCCTGCTGGATGGCGTGGACAACAACGATTCCGATGTACGCGGCTACGTGCTGCAGCCTTCCGTGGACGCCATTCAGGAGTTTAAGATCGCGACCAACTCCTACAGCGCCGAATATGGCGTGGCGTCGGCCGGGCAGATCAACATCATCACCCGCAGCGGCAGCAACGAGTTTCACGGAGCGCTGTACGATTATCTGCGCAACCGCGATCTGGATGCGCGCAACTTTTTCGACGGCTCCGTCAAGCCGCAATTCATCCGCAACCAGTTCGGCGCGGCCCTGGGCGGGCCCGTTGTCAAAAACTCCACGTTCTTCTTCGCAAGTTACGAAGGTTTGCAGGAGGGTGAAGGCCAGACACAGCTGGGAACCGTTCCGACGTTGGCCGTGCGCTCCGGGGACCTTTCCAGCCTTGGAACCACCGTGTTCGATCCGTTTACCGGCCAGCCGTTCCCCAACAACACGATTCCGGCGTCGCGCATTTCGCCTTACGCGGCCGACGTGCTATCGCTGTTCCCGCAGCCAAACCTGCCTGGAGCTTCGGGCAACTATCTCAGCAACCCGATCGAAAACGTCAAGGACAACGAAGGCACGGTCCGGGTGGATCATCGCTTGTCCGATAACTCCCAACTGACCGCGCGCTACAACTACGGCAGCCAGAATCTCTTTGAGCCGTTCGCCGAAAACCAGACCGAGTTGCCGGGCTTCGGCGATTACGTCTTCAACCGGGGGCACAACGCGCTGGTCCAGTATCTGAAGACGCTCAGTCCGCGAACGATTAATTCGGCGCTGGTAGGCTTCAATCGAACCGTGCGCCAGGTATTCGCGCAGAACTACCAAACCAACGTGAATACATTGTGGGGAGTGGATTATCTGCCCACTGTGCCGCGCGACTACGGCTACCCGGGTATCGCCGTTACCGGCTATTCGCGCGTGGGAGATGTAGCTTCGCTGCCCATCGACCGCGCCGACAATACGTTCCAGGCGGCCGATACTCTCACGCTGATCCGCGGCGCGCACAGTATCAAGATTGGCGGCGAACTTCGCGCGCTTCAGCTGAATGGCTACATCGAGGTTTACGCGCGCGGATCGATCGACTTCACTGGCGCCCTCACTGGTACCGGCATCGGCGACGCGTTGCTCGGACTTCCCACGCTCGACATCCAGTCCAAATACACCGGGCCGCAGACGCTGCGCAGCAAGTCCTGGAGTGGTTTCGTTCAGGACGATTGGAAAGTGACGCGCAACCTGACGCTGAACCTGGGGCTGCGCTATGAGTACGACTCGCCCGCTACCGATCCCACCAACCGCATGGCGACCTTCGATTTCGCCACCGGCCAAACCGGGCAGGTGGGAACCAACGGGCTCTCGCGCTCCGGGACGCGGCCCAAAGAAGATGATTTCGCCCCGCGCGTGGGTTTCGCCTGGTCTCCCTTGAAGAACACCGTGATTCGTGGCGCCTACGGCATTTACTACGACTCGGGGATGTTCGTCGTCAACTCGTCGCTCTATTACAACCCGCCGTATTTCACCATTTCTGTTTACTTCCCGAGCGCAACGTCGCTGATCTCGCTGGCCAATCCCTTCGCCGCTTCCAATGGCTTTGTGCCGCCTGCCGCGCTCAGCTTCCTCAGCCCGGACTTCGTTCCGGCTTACGTGCAGCACTGGAACTTTAATATCCAGCAGGATCTGCATCGCTGGGGCACCCTGTCCGTGGCTTACGCGGCATCGAAAGGGACCGATTTGCCGCGTTCGCTCGATATCAACCAGCCGTTTCCTGGGCCGGGACCGGTGGGATCGCGCGCCCCGTATCCGGCCTACAGCAACATGCTCATGACCGAAAGCGGCGGCAACTCGGAATACCAGTCGCTGCAGGTGATGTTCAACCGGCAGCTTGCCACCCGTCTCCAGATACTGGCGTCTTACACCTTCTCGAAATCGATTGACGATACCTCCGCGTTCCTGCCCACCAGCGCCGATCAGAACTTCCCGCAGGACAGCCACAACTACCGGCTGGAGCGGGCGCTGTCGAGTTACGATGAGCCGAACCGGGCCACCATCGCGCTTCTGTACCGCATTCCCGGCTCGTCGGCGCTGGACGCGCGGCTTCGAAGCCAGCAGCATTATCACCGCGCAGTCCGGCCAGCCGTTCACGCCGGAACTTTCCACCGACAACAGCAACACCGGCAACACCGGCGGCAATTTCGGGATCGACCGCCCCAATGTTCTGTCGCAACCCCAAGCTTTCGAATCCAACGCCGCAGGAGTGGTTCAACACCGCGGCTTTCCAGATCCCGCCGCAATATACCTGGGGCGACGCGGGACGCAACATCCTGCGCGGCCCCGGCCTGGCCACGGTCGATTTGTCGCTGCGCCGGCGTTTCATCCTGCGCGAAGGGATGAACCTGACCGCGGAAGCGCAGGCGTTCAACCTGTTCAATCGCGCCAATTTCAATCTGCCGGACGCGTTCGCGGACCAGCCGCTGACATTCGGGAAGATCTTCTCGGCGCAAGCGCCGCGGCAGATCCAGTTTGCGCTGCGGCTGGCGTTTTAGTCCGGCTCTGGAAGCGCGACGACTGTATCCAACGGCCCGCAACGGACTGGTTGGCCACCAAGTGAACGTAGCGCCGGACTACCGGAAGCTGCAGAAAGGTCGCTCTAGTTGGCGCGACGACGCTCGGGCTAACTTCCCAGAACGCCGTTTGTGGCTGGCATCCCGTGAAAGCGGATGACCGCACAACACCTCCTCAATATAAAGAGCGCATCATGCCCTGCGCTTTGGCATCGTCGATCGCCTTTCGCCTTGCCCGACCCTAATCCTAAGAGCGCGGTTAGCAATGCGTGAAACTCGGATCAACGCGACGGCAACTTGAACACCCACAGTGTGGTGCCGCCCGCGGGGGTGTCCACCTCAGGGGTCAAACTGGCCGAGGCGGAGCTGAGGAAACCGTTACCCGCTACCACCGCCACATATTGTTCGCCCTGGACACTATAGGTCACCGGCGACGAATTGGGAGCCGCATTGAGCTGCGTCTGCCAAAGAAGCTTGCCGCTCGCGGCGTCATATGCGCTGAAGAAACGGTCCAGCGCTCCTACGAAAACCAGTCCGCCGCCGGTCGCCAGTAACGAACTGACCAAGGGCGCGCGCTGGCGGTGAATCCATAACACCTTGCCGGTCGCCAGATTGATCGCTTCAAGGCGGCCGAATTTACCGTCGCCATCCGGCCGTGGCTTTTGTGCGAAATGAATGTCGTCGCCGCCTGCCGCGATTTGCGCCGCGCTGCGCGGCGTCCAGCTATAATCGGCGCAAGTCTCTACCAGCGGTACATAGAGAATGTAGCTTGCCGGATCGAAAGCCGTGGCCAGCCAGTTTCGCGCGCCGTTGGCATTCGGACAGAGCAGCTTGGTTTTGCCCGGCTCGGGCTCCAGCGCCGGATTTGTGGTCTCCTCTCCAGTCCTTGGATCAATCGCGGTCACGATGTTCTGCAGGCCTAGGTCGCGAGAGAAGAGATATTTGCCAGTGGCGCGGTCCATAGCGTCAAAGATCGCTGTCTTACCTCCGGTAACCACTAGCTCGGTCGGTTTGCCGTTCACCGGCAGCGTGAGGAGCGACTGCTCGAATACCCAGTCCAGATCCCACACATCGCGCTTCATGTGCTGACGATGCCAGGCCAGCTTTCCGGTGTCCGGATTCAGAGCAAGAGTTGAGTCCGTATAAAGCGCATCCCTCGATTCGCCGACGCGCGGCTGAGGTAGCATCAGCGTGCCGATGTCGTAAGTGTTGCCGGTCCCGAAATAAACCAGGTTTCGTGCCGGATCGTAGCTGCCTGAAGTCCAGACGCCACCACCGAAGCGCTGCTCGAACGGCGCGCCGTTCCAGCTATCGCCGCCTGGCTCACCGGGCTTGGCGATAGTATTGAAGCGCCAGGCTTCGTTGCCGGTTGCCGCGTCCAGCCCGACAATGTAGTTGCCGCCGCCGCTCGTGAGGCCCAGGCTTGTGCCGATCATCACCTTGCCTTTGGCGACAACCGGGCCGCCAGTCAAGCTATAGGGCGCCCTGCCCTCCTTACCTTCCGGCATCACGGCGTGATCCCAGATCAATTTACCGGTCTTGGTCTCTAACGCGATCACATGGCCATCCGGCGTGGGCGCATAGAGCGCGTTTCCAAAAATGGCGATGTTCTTCATCCGCGACTGCTGGCCATTGTGCAGTGCTTCCGGGAGCGTCCGAGTATATTGCCAGAGCACTTCGCCTGTCGCAGCGTTGAGCGCCTGGATGCTGGCGCCGCTTTCTACAAACAGGATTCCGTCGTGCACCAGTGGCGTGGTCTCGTTGCCGCTGACCGGTAGGGCCAGGCTCCAGGCTATGCCGAGATCACGGGCATTCGACTTGTTGATTTGTTTAAGAGGGCTGAATGCGAGATTTTGATAGCTGCCGCGCCACACCAGCCATTCGCCGTCGGGATGCTGCAGCATCTCTTCGGTCACGGGCGTGATACCGGCAAGCAGCTTCTGACGCGCCTCCATCACAGCTTGGTAGGTCGCGTCCTTATTGGAATTGCGGACGGCGATATCGGACTGGGTCCGCGTCGGCGCTAACTCCTTGCCACCTGCAGGAACACCGTTAGCGCTAAGAATATAGGCCTCCACATCGCTGTACGCGCGATCACCGAGCCCTCCCGGCGCAGCCGGCGGCATCTTGGCCGCGATGTAAGTGAACAGCGCGTTCACCGACTGGCTCCCCCAGTGCATCTTGAAAGCGGAGCCGCGCAGCGACGGGCCGAACTGTCCATTGTCGAGATTGGCGCCATGACAGCTGCCACAACTATTGTCATAGACCACCTTGCCTCTGCTCGCCTGTTCCTCGGTAAGACTAACTGCCGCGCCGCCGGTAAAAAAGCTCTGATCCTGCGCCAGCACGCAGAACGTGGTCAAACACGAAATAGCGCCAACGAAAATACAGCGCAATAGATTACGCGCGTTCATCATCGTCCTCCAGCTTAGTCTGCCGTTAGCCGACAGCAGCATCGTAGTCGATTCTATCCCACGTAGTCCGGCTGTGGGCAGATTGGGAACGCATCAGGTTCACGAAGAGATGTTTCGGATTCCGCTGTAGAGGGCAAGAAGTCCGGTTGGAGGAGATCACCTGCTCTGTCGGTGCGGGAGCGTCCGGAAGTTGACTCGAACGCCGTTTCCGGACCACGCGCGGCACAGATCACCGATGCCGACTTCCCGTCAACTTGGATGAGCGGAAGCTAGCGCGTTTACCCATACCTATCTTTGGTCCTTATCCAAATCGAGGTCGATGAGCGCATGTTGTCGTCAGTATAGAACTCCTTGCTCTGAGCAGCCCTTCTTCTTGCGCACATTTTCAAAGAGCCCT
This sequence comes from Bryobacterales bacterium, assembly GCA_963747945.1. Classification (GTDB taxonomy): domain Bacteria; phylum Acidobacteriota; class Terriglobia; order Bryobacterales; family Bryobacteraceae; genus Palsa-89. Next base: position 12,018 of record CAVVHB010000012.1, on the reverse strand, counting down.
CCCAATTCCTGTTGACATCCGACCCAAGGCAATGCCAACTTAGGTCGGATGCCTTCCCAAAACAATCCCGATGATCGCATCGCCCTCTTGCAGGGCACGCTCGACTTGCTCATTCTCAAAACCCTCGTGCTCGGCTCGTGTCACGGGCAAGGCATAGCGCGCTCCATACAACGCCAGTCGGAAGAGGTCTTTTTCGTTGATCATGGTTCGCTCTATCTTGCTCTCCAGCGCCTTGAAGACAAGAAGTGGATCAGCGCCAAGTGGGGCGTTAGCGAGAATAACCGTAAGGCGCGCTTCTATTCGCTGACTGCCAAGGGACGCCAGCAGCTCGTAGAAAAAACCAGCGAATGGCAGCGGTTGACGAGAGCGATGGGATTGATTCTGGATGGACGACCGAACAGCGAGGAGGCCTAGTCATGTTCAGACGCAGAAGAAGCGCAGACGATTTTGCCGAGGAGATCAAATCGCATTTCGAGCTCGAAGCCGATGAGTTACAGAGCGAAGGCTTGAGCGAAGAAGAGGCGTGTCGCAGGGCAAGAGTCGAGTTCGGCAACGCGCAGACAGCACAAGAACGCTTCTATCTCAGCAAGCCGTATCGTATGGTTCGACAATCTGCTCCACGATATTAAATTCGCGATTCGTCAACTGATAAGAAATCCGAGCTTTACCTTCGTTGCAATCGTCACCCTTGCGCTGGGCATCGCTGCCAACAGCACGATCTTCAGTTGGATCAACTCGACTCTACTCGATCCCATTCCCGGAATTGCGCACACGAGCGACATGATCACGATCATGCGGGGCGAAAGAAGCGAGCATCCAACGCCTCCATTTTCGTACCTGGACTTCGCGGATCTTCGCGATAGCACGCGGACCTTCGCCGGGTTGCTCGCTTATCACGACGACTACATGGCGATCACGGAATCGGGCAAGCCCGAGCGCATTTATGGAGACACTGGCGTCGTCGAATTACTTTGAGGTACTCGGTGTGCGCCCGATCCTAGGCCGGACGCTTGAATCGACTGCGCCGAATGAGCGGCTGGGTACGGCGGAAGCGGTGCTCGGTTACGGCTTATGGCAGAACCATTTTGGCGCGGATCCTTCGATCATTGGAAAGATCGTTCATATCAATCTGCGTCCGTACACAATTGTTGGTGTCGCCCCCGAGGGCTTCCAAGGCTGCAAGAGCGGATTGCGGTCCGATCTATGGATACCGCTTGGCATGGATTCGCAGGTTTGGGGCTCTGATCGAATCAAGTATCGCGACGCCCTATGGCTCAACGTGCTCGGCAAGCTCAAGCCGGGAGTCGATCATCACCAGGCTGAAAATGAGCTGAATATCCTGATGCAGCGCCTCGCGGAGCGGTTTCCGGATGCTCACAAGGGACCGAACACGATCTCCTCCGATCCGCTGTGGCGGTCGCCCTTTGGAGCGAACGTCTATCTTTATGGAACGCTGCCCATTCTTTTCGCGCTGGCTTTGGTGCTCTTACTGCTCGCCTGCGCGAACCTGGCGACTCTTCTGTTGGTGCGCTCGGTGGCGCGCCGGCGCGAATTTGCCATTCGCCTGTCGATAGGGGCAACTCGCTGGAGGCTGGTGCTTCAGTTGATGGTGGAGAATGCGTTGATCGCTCTGGCGGGAGGCGGGCTCGCGCTGCTGTTAACTAAATGGACGGCACACGGATTGTCTGCGTTTCTGCCGCCCACGTCGCTTCCTCTTACGCTGGATGGACGCGTTGACCGAACGGTGCTGGTGGCGGCCATTATGATTTCGCTTCTCACGGCCGCGGTGTCCGGCGTTTTGCCGGCGCTTCGCGCTTCCCGCCTCGCCCTCGCTCCGGTGTCTGCCCTGAAGGATGAAGCACTCAGTACCTCCGGAGGAATCCACAAATCGCGCCTGCCAGGAGGACTGGTCGTCGGACAGATTGCGCTGTCGATGCTCCTGCTGGTCTGTGCCGGACTGTTAGGTCGCAGCCTGCAGAAAGCACAGGAATCCAATCCGGGGTTCGATCCCAACCATGTATTTCTTGCCAGTTTTGATCTGAAAGCCATGGGCTATTCCAAAACGCAAGGCATTGAGTTTGACAAACAAATGCTTGTGCGCCTGAAATCGCTGCCTGGCGTCCAGTCGGTCACGCTGGGAAATTTCTCGCCGCTGAGTTACACCATTAGTACGGATTTTATCCAGCCCGAAGGCTATGTGTCCCAGAAGAACGAGTCCATGGAGGTCGACCGGGGTGTGGTGGGGCCGGAGTACCTGCGGACGGTACGAACAGCCTTGCTGGCGGGACGGGACTTTACCGAGAGGGACAATGCCAGCGCGGCGCCAGTCTCGATTGTCAACCAGGCATTGGCCGGCCGCTATTGGCCGGGACAGGACCCGATCGGCAAGCGGCTGCAGGTGGCCCGCCAGTGGACGACAGTGGTTGGTGTGGCCGCCAATGGGAAGTACCGGCGCCTGGTTTACGATACTGCGCCGCTGGTGCTGATTCCGATGTTGCAGAGTTACAGGACCGACCAGATTGTATATGTGCGTGTAGCCGGTGATCCTATGGCCTATGCTTCTGCCGTGGAACGAACAGTTCGCGGACTCAATTCCGATTTGCCGCTCTCCAACGAGACCACGCTCGCCGCGAGCATGCGGATGGGGAATGTCTTTGAGCGCATCGCAGCAGCCTTCGCAGGTTCATTCGGGCTGTTGGCTCTTATCCTCGCTGCGATCGGAGTTTATGGTGTGGTTGCCTATGCCACCAGGCAACGCACCCACGAAATCGGCATTCGCATGGCGCTCGGTGCAGGCAAGCGAGACATTTTTCGCCAGGTCCTGGGACGAGGCTTGCACTTTGCGGGTTTGGGGCTGGTTCTCGGTCTGATGATCTCATTTGCGCTTACCCGCTATCTACGTGGAATGCTCTATGGCGTGGGGACTGCGGATTGGCTGACATTCGTTATAGCCGCCATTCTTCTCTGCGTCGCTACACTGATTGCCTGTTTTGTTCCTGCCCGCCGCGCAGCATCTACAGATCCCATGCAGGCCTTGCGGACAGAATGACCAAGGTAAACCGACATCGGACTTACGGCATGACACCGGAATGGCGCATCATCGCCAAGGCACTCATCGAACCCGGAATGTGAACGGGAAGGCCGCTTCTCAACCGCGACCTTCGCAAGCCCGTCAAGTTGACGAGAAACGTTAGATTCTTATCGGAAGTGTTCCGGCGACCAGTCTTGACGGAGCGCGCGAAAGGCGAAGCCGGGACACTTTCGATAAGGGCGTTTGAAGGAAGCCGCTGGCGCGGCGCGCCGTGAAGGTCGTGCTATGGGTTTTCAATGGCGGATTGGGGACGAATCTGGCGGGGCAGTATGTTCGAGTAGTTGGCGCGTCGGGATCGGATTTGTCTTTGGAGCGCCATTTTAGTCCACAAAGAGGAGTGTTGTTGAGCTGGGGTAGCGCTCATCGGCATGTGTGGACACACGAATCGTAGTTGAGCAGAAGAGCAGGCGAAGTTCGATAGAGTGTTTCGGCGACTACGAGCTGTCAATGAGGTGGACCTGGCTGCATTCCTCCGACAAGATCTGTAGCGCCGTGAGCCGTTCGAGGATCTGCATCGATCCTTGACACCGAGGGCATTGCCAGATTGCGGGTTCAGTGGAGGAAGCTACCGGCGCGGTGGGTGTCTCGCCTGCCGAGAGCGATTTACACAGCAAGGTCTGGCACAACGAGAGCAGCTGACCACGCCGCCGATTGGCCAGGAATCCGAAGTAGCGGATGCGCGGGAAGCCTTTCGGCAAGACGTGCTGGAGAAAGCGGCGCAGAAACTCTTCGTGAGTCAGGCTCATTACGCCGCGCCTGTTGTGATGGGCGTAGTCCTTCCAACCGAATGCCACGTGCGTGTCGGTTACGTCGATGATCCGGTGATTGGAGATCGCCACTCGATGGGTATAGCGAGCCAGATACTGCAGCACGTGTTTCGGCCCGCCAAAGGGTGGTTTGGAGTAGACCACCCAGTCTTGGCGAAACAGCGTGCGCAGAAACTGGGCGAACGCTTTTTCGTTCGCTAGCGGAAGGCAGGTTCCGTGAAAGGCCAGCTTCTTCCGGCGGAAGGCTCGCTTCAAGCCGGCGACAAACTTGCCTCGGAATACGCGGCTAAGCACCTTGACCGGCAGGAAGAAGTGGGGCCGCGACGAAATCCACCGAGCGTGATCTGCAGACAATCCGCCGCCAGGTACGACACAGTGGATGTGAGGGTGAGCCTGCAGCGTCTGGCCCCAGGTATGAAGGATGCTGAGGCAGCCAAGTTCTGCGCCGAGGTGTTTGGGATCGGCCGCCACTTCGAGTAAGGTCGCCGAGCTGGCTTCGAACAGGAGCTTGAAAAGAACTTTCTTGTTCTGCCAGATCAGCGGCACCAGTGCATGGGGAACGCTGAAGACCAGATGAAAATAGCTCACCGGAAGCAGTTCCTGCTCCCGTGCGCGGAGCCATTTCTCACGAGTGTTGGTCTGGCACTTCGGACAGTGGCGGTTGCGGCAGGAGTTGTAGGAGATGGCCTGATAACCGCATCGAGCGCATTGATCGCGATGTCCACCCAGCGCCGCTGTTCGGCAGCGTGCAATAGCGTTGAGCACTTTGAGCTGCGCCCAAGTCAACGATGCGCGGTAGCGTTCGATGAATCTGGTTCCTGCCTTGTGAATGACGTCAGCCACCTCCCAGGGTGGCCGTTTCACGCCTGATAGTTCTCCGGCCGCTTCCGCGATGGGTTGAGACTGCCAATGGTGATCTGGTCCAAAGGATTTACCGCGGCGCGCAAGTGACGATTCGACAGGTGGAGATACAAGGTGGTGTGCTTGAGGTCCGCATGGCCCATCAGAAGCTGGATGGTCCGCAGATCCGTTCCAGCCTCCAGCAGGTGAGTAGCAAAGCTGTGGCGTAGCGTGTGCGGCCCGATGCGCTTCTTGATACCTGCTCGCGCCGCTGCCTCCTTGCAGGCATACCAAACGGTCCTATGGGAGATGGGTTGCTCCAGGCCGCGGTGGCCCTCCGTACTAGGAAACAAATAAACCTTCGGCTTCTTCCAGCGCCAGTACTCGCGCAAAGCCTCCAGCAGCTTCGGCGTCAGGAGCACATCACGATCGCGTGAGCCCTTGCCTTGCTGAATATGAATGACCATCCGCTCACTGTCGATGTCGCTCACCTTAACCAGCGACGCCTCGGTGCGGCGCATGCCGGTTCCGTAGAGAAGCATCAGGATGGTGCGATGCATCAGGTTCGGCGCGGCCTCGATCATCCGCGTTATCTCCTCTGGACTCAGCACGACTGGAAGCTTCCTGGGAACCTTTGGAAAGATCAGATCGTCGTAGGCGATATCGCGCCGCTTCAAGGTCTTCTTGTAGAGAAAACGCAGGGCCGACATACGCCCCTCGACCGTGCCGGGGGCGAGCTTCTTATCCTTGAGCAGATGTAACTGGAACTGTCGAATCTCCTGGCCGCCCAAATGCTCTGGCGACTTGCCAAAGTAATCCGCAAACTGCTTGATCGCGTGGATGTAGCCGCGAGTTGTTTCCGATGAATAGTTACGGCGCTGAAGTTCGTCCAGCACACGTTGGCGAAGTGAGGTCACAGAAAAGCTCCTTTCTGTGACCGACGCTACCGCTGTCTATCGTCCAGCACACCCACGCAGCTGCGTCCGCCGCGCCAGCGGCTTAGTTCTAACGGCCTAACCGTTGAAGTGAGTCGCGCCAGTTGTCCCCAAGTCCAATGTGGCAAGCTACCAGGGGTTCCCCCTAACTCTTGGCCAGTTCGTCCTGCCTGGCGCGCATCTCGGCCTGAGCCTCGCGGTGGATGTCGCCCATCTTGGTGCCGGAAGCCACCAACGCGATAAACCCGACAATCAGCAAAGGCAGCGTCACCACGGCCCACAAGATGAGCGTGAAGCGGCGCGCCATGGCACGCGGGACGCCAAAAAGCGTGAGGCCCAGCGTGGACAGCACCTGGAACAGGCCGACGTTGCCGGGCGCTTGCGGCACCACCGAGCCCAGGCGCAGCAACACCATCAGCGCGCCGGCCTGCGCCCAGGTGACGCCGTCGAACCCGTAGGCCTGCATAATCGCGTAGATGGGAACGATTTGAATCAGCAGATAAGGAACGCTGACAGCCAGGGAGAAATAGAGATAGCGGGAGTGGCCAATACGATGGAGATCTTCGATGAAGACGTGAGCCCAGGAGAACATGCGAGCATCGAGAAGCGCGTCCAGAGTCTGCTCTCGCCAGTACATTGCGACGGCCAGGAGCGCCGCGCAAATCAGAAGCAGGATGGCAAGGAAGATGCTGCCCGTGGTGACGATTTCGAGGGCACGGGATTGCCCCCCGCTCAGCGGGAAGCGGTGCATGTAGCGCAAGGAGACGAACAGACCGGCAATCAGCAACACACCGTCGAAAATGCGCTCGATCAACGCTGAAGCCAGCGTTACCGAGATGGGGATCTTGCTCCAGCGGGCCATCAGGAAGCAGCGAATCAGTTCACCCGCGCGCAGTGGCAGCACTTCATTGGCGAACAGGCCGACGTAGATGGCGCCCACCGAGGCCCAGGGCGAGACCCGAGTGACGGGGAGAAGCAGAAGGTTCCAGCGCCAACCTTGAACCACGTAAACCAATAAGTCGGCGATAACGCCAATGGCCACCCAGCGCCAGTCCAGCTCGCGGATCTCTTCCCATAGCTCCGTCCAACTGACGCCGTGCAGGGCCCACGCCAGGCAGGCGACCGAGAGCACCAGCGTTATGGCTGTGAATATATGGGAGGTGCGCTTGGATTCCGATGGCGGAGGCGACATGACACCCATGCACTATGATACCCGCGCGCGGTACATGCGGCTTCAGCGGCTTTTTCCCGGCGCTCGATGGCGCATGCGCGCGTGGCTAGGACGAACTTCGTCGGGCGTCTTCGGCCGGGCCCATCAACTCGCGGGCGAATTTCAAGATCGTCGCCGGGCCATAGATTCGAACCAACCGGAAGGGTCGCAAAAGCCAAAGCTCGCGGTCGTTTGTGTTCGGTTTGATCTGGCGGAAGATAAAGGCCGCCAGCAAACACAACCGCTCGAACAAACTCTCCCGCATGCCGATACGCATCGATTCACAATGAATCAGCCTCCGGACGGCCGTTAGCTCGCCCGCATAGTGGCGCCGCCGGATGGAAGCAGCAAGCCGGGCGACGGCTGCGTCCTGTTCTATTGCCTTTGCCACAGAAGACGGCAGTTGTACCTCGAAGAGCCGATTCACCAGAGCCAGCGGCAATAAAATCAGACGTTGGCGCGAGATTTTGCTGGCCTGCGAGAGAACGATGCCCCAGTCCAGATCGGGGAAAGCCCGCAGCGCCGCAGCGATGTCGCAGAGCCACTTCAGCGACTCCCAGCGGTGCCTCGCGCCGTGAATCGCCAGCAATAAGAAGACGTTTTCCGCCGACGGTATTGCCATCTGCCGGCCCAGGAGGACGGTGGTGGAAGCAGCATTCCAGAGCTTTAGCCTGGACATCCGTTTATCGTGCCATGGCTCACAAGCGGACCAGTGTAACTCCAGCTGAAGGCCTGTCCCGGGATGGTTTAATTCAATGTCTTTACACTCAGTGATGGGCTTTGCCTTGGATCTCTGGGTGGGAACATAGCCACGCTCGGCGAGCAGATTGCAAGCACGCGTGACTTCAAGCCGGTCTACAAAAATATCCAGATCGCGAATCTGGCGGTTTGCCAGGTTGCCGTACAAAGCCTTTGTCCACGCGGGTCCTTTGAATGGCACGGCATTGACTCCGGAACGCTCGAAAAGCGCGAGTAACTCGGCCAGTTCAGAGGCCAGGGAAAGGTTATGAGCAATCACGGTGCGGCAATGGCTCTCCAACGGCCCCCGGACCTGGGCTGGAACCGAAACCGAGTCGCGTAAGGCAACGTTCAGCAGCGGGATTACATCATGACGATCCGCCAGCTCGATCAGGCGTGGCCAGGCAAAACCCGCGGAAGGAAAATCCGGTGGTTCACGATTCAATTCCAGCGCGTGCCGGATGCACTGCAGCAGCACTGCATACTCATCACAAGCGTCGTTGAGACTGGGCGCGGCCGAGTCGGTTTGCACCGAACTTATCCAATTGGACGGCTGGCTGCCATCGCTGGCGTGGGCGCCATGACGGAAGCAACCAACGGAATCATGGCAGCCGATACTCCGGCGATAGCAAGCCTGCGCGCAACCTCGCGACGCGATGTGTACTCCGTCTCCTTTTCCACGTCGGAAGACGCCTGCACCCCGATGGACGGCTGCGCTCCGATACACACCTCCAAAAGGCCGGCTGCTTGCAACTGTTCCAGTGCCAGAACCACGACGCCGCGATCGGCGGGGATGCCCAGTCTGCTGTGGAGGATTTGGGTGAGTTCGTTCACGGATTGGTCGCCATCCGCGGATTGCCAGACCATCGCCACTGTCGAGTTGAGAGTATGCGCGGTATGATTCACTTTGTCATAGACAATGGTTTCTTCGGCCAGACGCTCAGAAAAAAGGCCATCTCGGCGTGCCTTTGGGTTGTTCATATAGTCTCCTGGTCTCCTCTTAGTACTCTGCTTGCGCCATTCAAGCAGTTGAAGCAAGTAATCGAAATATAGCTCTGGCCGCGCTTCCGGCGTCGGCGCGCTCGGCCTGAAATCCGTTTGCCGAACCGAGCGCGATCTTCAGCGTCCTGATAGTCAATTCCGACTGTCTGCGCACCGCCACGGTATTTTCCAGTAGAGCGAGAAGCGTCTGGCCGGGCGTGAGCGCCCGTGGACGCCAGGTTGCCGCGGGGTTGTGGCGAATGTTCAGCACCCAGCCAAGCGGCAGGGGATCGCGCCGTCCACCGTCACCCAGCTCTGGAACGGCGGCTATCTGCTGCTGCAATATATCTGGACGCAACCGGATCTCACGGGGGAATGCATGAACACGACCCTCAAGATCAATCACAGCGTATTCGTCCGAGTAATAAGTTGCTCCTTGGCTCACCAGCGCCGCTACCAGCGTGCTCTTACCGCTGTGCGACGGCCCTGGAATCACAATCGCGCGCCCGCCCCACGCGACAACTCCGGCATGTACAAACACAGTCTGCCTGGGTGGACGCCGCGACATATTGATGGATGCGCGATTCCAGCGTCCGCGCCGCCACCCCAATATGGCAGGATGAAAAGACATCGCGACCGTTCTCCGCCACCTGAAAAGTGAAACTTCCGTTTTCCGATCGCGCCTGTTGAAACTGGAAGCAGTTGAACGTCGGACCTGCCGTGTCTACCGCGGCGCCAGGCAATGCACCGGGAATTAGGGGCGACGGAAGATGCTGAAGCAGGTCAAAACCGGCTTCCACTCCGATTCGAAGGCCATATGCGCTATACGAGAGAAATTTGAGGCGTTCTGGCGCGTCAACAACTCGGGAATCGTCACTAGGCCGTGGTGCACAAATCTGCATGATAATAGGCCTATGCAATCCGAGCCGGGCGGCGTCTACGGGGCATCCGTTGACCCAGAAATTTTCGTAAGGTTAACACAGGCTAATCGCACTTACAAGACTAGAACGCGACGACTTAGAATGCTACGTACCGTTGGTACTGGTAGTACCGGTGGGAAGGTTCCAGAGCGATTTTCCTTCGATAAGTTCATCCATCTTATAAAGCGATACGATTGAAGATATGCATCGTTTCCTGCTGCACAACGACAACATATTGGACGCGCATGAAAAGACCCTGAGCGCAGGCCAGGTGGGTCTGCTGAACGGCTGGGGCGTGTTCAGCACTCTGCGCGTGGCGGATGGAGTGCTGTTCGCATTCGAGCGTCATTGGGAGCGCATGCAGCGCGATGCGGCCAAGGTGCATGTTCCCTTCCCCACCAATCCAGCGGAGTTGAAATCGCAGCTGCTTCGATTAGTGGAGGCCAATTCCGCATTCAATTCCACGCTGCGCGTCATGGTGGTTCGCAATCGCGGCGGGATTTTCGAAGGGCCCGACATGGAGCGCGACTTCGACGTGCTCGGGTTCACCAAAGACTTGAATCCGTGGGGAGACAGCGTCCGGCTGACCATAAAGCCGAATGCGCGCTACGCCGCCAACGAATTCTCCGGATGCAAAATATTGTCCTGGTCCCAAAATCTCACCTGGTACGAAGAAGCGCAGCAGCAAGGCTTCGACGAAGTGGTGCTGTTGAACGAGCGCGGAGAAGTGAGCGAATGCACGTCGGCTAACATCTTTGCCGCGTTTGGAGGCGAAGTATTCACACCCCCGCTCGATTCCGGCTGCCTTCCAGGCGTCACTCGCGAGTTATTGCTGGATGTGGTGCGCGCCCCGGGAATCAGAGTGATGGAACGTACGCTCAAGCCGGAAGACCTGCAGCGTGCCGATGAGGTGTTTATCACGTCCACCACGCGCGATCTGCTGCCCGCTGTGATCATCAAGGGTTTAACCGTGCGAAATACGCGGAACGTGGTTGACCCGCTGGTGAAGGCGTTGGAAGCTTACCGCCTCGATTACGTGAAACGGCACCCCGTCCGCATGCTTACGCATAGCGGTTCAGAACCGCGACCGTAAGGGAGTGGAAAAAGGAAATGGTTCCAAGTGACCCAGGCGGCAATCCGCTCCCCGGCCGGCATGCGCGGCCAGAGCATAGCATGCAACGTGGTGGAAGCCCATTTCTCTTGCTCCCCGTAACCGTCTTTTTTTTTGACCGGCTACGGCTCAGCGCTCCAGAATTCGCTCGCCTTACCACCTGCTAGAAGCCAACGCCTCGAAACGGCCTTTTTGACCTGACGGGCCAGATCCGCTGCGACGAAATCTGCCTCGAGCGCTACGACAGCGGGTCGCGAAGGGGGCGGTTCCTGCAGGGGATCCCGGCTCCAACCGACGACGAACTCAAGGCATTCGAGGGAACGGACCCGGCGCAGTGGGCGCACAACTATGCCTGCCATTTGGACTGCCGGTCCTGCGGCTATCCCGAGCGCACCGGCGACCTGCGCAGTGTCGTCAAACCCTCGGACTTCTACTCCGCGCGGCAGTGGCACAGCACCGGCATGTACTGCGATATCCTCCGGCCAGCAGGGGTACGAGCATGACCTTGGGCTGTGCCTGCCCGATCCCGCGGCGCCGAGCACCGGGCCCGGGCGGACCGTCCGGCTGTTCTTTTTCCGCGGGCCCGGGCCTGATTTCACCGAGCGGGACCGGGCGGTGCTCACGCTGCTGCGCCCGCACCTGCACCAGGCCTACGTGAACGCCGAACGGCCCGCCACCCTGTGCCCCGGCTCACCCCCCGGCAGACCGGCCTGCTGCACCTGGTGGCCGCCGGGCACACCAACACCCAGAATCGCCCGGCGGCTGGGCATCTCCGAGACGACCGTGCGCACCCACCTGAAAACATCTACCAACGGCTGCACGTCTCCAGCCGCACCGCCGCGGTCACCCGCGCCTTTCCCGACCGGGTTGCCTAGGGCTCACCGGCAAAAGGGAGGGTGGCGTGTCCTGGTTGCTTCCCGTCCTTCCTTGCCGCCCCGACATGCTGGCGAGCGGACGCCGAACAGGGTCCGGCGAAAGCCGATCGCCTGCGACGCGATCGCAGGGCGCGACCTAGACATGGCGGCCGGGAGCGGGACACGGGAGCGCGAGGAAGGCAGCTACCGGCAGCACCACGGTCCGCGCAGCGAATGGCCAGCCCGATCGGTGGTGCCAGCACGTGTGGCCGGCGTGCGCCGGGCGGGCCTCCCCAAGGCAGAGCCCGGCGCTGACGCCGGGCCAGCGGCGCCGAAGGCGCCGCCTTGATCTGAGAACGGATAATTTCGGGGCGCAGCGCGGAAGGGCGGCGCAGGCGGATGTTCGGGGGGTCAGGCGCGCTCGGGGTCATGGTGTCCAGGCCTGGGCGCGTGTTCTGGCGCAGCGTTATCTGGATCCGGTGCTGCCGCGTCGGTGGCGGCATGTCCAGGGCGCGGGTGCTCGTGGTCAGGAGATTTGTTGCCGGCTTGGGCTGCCGGATGAGCCGCTGGC
>CAVVHB010000011.1:0-125570 GCA_963747945.1 Bryobacterales bacterium | reverse complement strand
TTATCACTTACTCGGATCAGATGAAAATCCGGCTTCTGAACGTGCCGGAGGAGTTGATCGCAGAGCACAGCGCGGTGAGCGAGCCGGTGGCGAAAGCGATGGCGGAAGGCGCGCGAGCCGGAACAGGATCGGACTACGCTTTGTCCATCACCGGCTATGCGGGACCGGATGGAGAAAAGGTTGGCCTGGTGTTCATCGGTTTGGCGTCGCCCGACGGCGCCGAAGTCCGGCGCGTGCAGTGGCCGGCCGATCGGGAGCGCGTGCGCGCGTTTTCCACCAACATCGCGCTCGACATGCTGCGGCGCAAGCTACTGGGTGTGCAGCAACCGTGAGGCAGCATAGAGTGGTGGAGCACCGATGCCGTTCGAAGTTTTAGAAGCGCCGGCCAGCAGCATTCTCAGCCCCACCACGGGCTTCATCGCCGAGGCGGGATTCACGCATTCGCTCACGCCCGCGCGCAATTGTACTTTCGCGTGCACCTATTGCTACGTGCCTACCATGCGCATTTTCGGCGGACTGAAGCCGGAGGATTGGCGGCATTGGGGACAGTTCACCACGTTCAAGAGCAATGCGCCGAAATTGTTGCGGCGCCAGTTACACCGAGACCAAATAGTTTACTGTTCCCCTCTGGTGGATCCCTATCAGCCAGCCGAAGAGACCGAGCAGATGATGCCGCGAATCTTGAACGAACTGTTGGCACGAACGCCGAAGGTCTTCGTGATTCAAACCCGCGGACCGCTGATCCTGCGCGATCTCTCGCGGCTGGTGGAGCTGTCCCGCCGGACCACGCTGCGCGTCAGTTTTTCGATCACCACGAATCGCGAGGCGGTGCGCAAGCTGTATGAGCCGCATTGCGCCACCATCCAGCAACGCCTGAACACGATCCGCGAATTGAGACGGGCCGGCATCACGACCTTTGCGACGCTCGCTCCCATCCTGCCGTGCGATCCCGAAGAGCTTGCCGCTATGGCGCTAGAGGCGACGGATGAGGACATCATCGGTGATGCGTTGCATGTTCGATCGGTGAAGCCGCGGGGCGCCACTACGCGCGAAGCTGCGTACGCCATCGGCCACAAGCATGGCCAGGCGGAGTGGCTGGATCCTGAGTTTCAGAACGCGGTGGTGCAGCGCATCGCGTGTACGGTACGTCGCGCCGGGCGCGGGTTCGCGACAGGTACGGAGGGCTTTGGATGGCTGGCACAATAGCTGTACATTCTGTTTTGGAACGGCTCGGCATCGTGCCGGATGATTCCGCCGGTGCGTCGATTGCTTCGCTCAACCCCGCTGACGGCAGCGAACTCGGCCGTGTCCGCCTGGCCTCCATCGAAGCTTACGAGCGCACAGTGGCGCAAGGCCTGGAAGTGTTTGAACGCTGGCGGATGCTGCCCGCCCCCAAGCGGGGCGAAATCGTGCGCGAAATCGGTGACGAGCTGCGCCGGTTCAAAGACGACCTTGGCACGCTCGTCACCCTTGAGATGGGCAAGATCCTGGCCGAAGGCAAAGGCGAAGTGCAGGAGATGATCGACATCGCCGATTTTGCAGTCGGCCTTTCGCGGCAGCTCTACGGGCTGACTATAGCCAGCGAACGGCGCGAGCACCGCATGTACGAGCAGTGGCAGCCGCTGGGTGTGGTGGGCGTGATCTCGGCCTTCAATTTTCCCGTCGCGGTGTGGTCCTGGAATGCCTTGATCGCGGCGGTGTGTGGCGATTGCGTCATCTGGAAGCCGTCGCTCAAAACTCCGCTGACCGCGGTCGCTGTCCAGAACATCTGCGATCGTGTGCTTGCGCGTCATGGATGGCCGGGCGTCTTTCAAGTGATCGTTGGGGAAGATGCAACCATCGGAAAGCGCCTGATCGAAGATCGCCGTATTCCATTGGTCAGCGCTACCGGTTCCACTCGCATGGGGCGCATCGTTGCGGAGACGGTGTCTCGGCGGCTGGGCCGGACGCTGCTGGAATTGGGCGGCAATAACGGCGTCATCGTGATGAACGATGCCAATCTCGATCTGGTTCTCCGCGCCGTGCTGTTTGGCGCAGTGGGCACGGCCGGCCAACGTTGCACCAGTATTCGGCGCCTCTTCCTGCAACGCGGAATCGCGCAAGAGATGACGCGGAAATTGCAATCCGCCTACGGTCACATTCGCATCGGAGATCCGATGGACGAAAAGACGCTGATGGGCCCCCTGATCGATCGGCAGGCTGTGGACGCGATGCGCGCCGCGCTGGTTCGCATCGAAAACGAGGGTGGTGAAGTTGTCTACGGCGGAGAGGAACTGGGCGGCTGCTACATCAAACCTGCGCTGGTGAAGGCGCGAGCGGACATGCCGATCGTGCAGGAGGAAGTGTTCGCGCCAATTCTGTACCTGATCGAGTTCGACACACTGGATGAAGCCGTCCGACGCCACAACGACGTTCCGCAAGGCCTTTCGTCGGCCATGTTCACCACCAACCTGATGTCGGCGGAAACCTTCCTGAGCGCGCGTGGCAGCGACTGCGGTATCGCGAATATTAATATTGGCACCAGCGGGGCGGAGATCGGCGGCGCCTTCGGCGGCGAGAAGGATACCGGCGGCGGGCGCGAGTCCGGTAGCGATGCCTGGAAAGCCTACATGCGACGACAAACCGTGACTATCAACTGGTCGCAAGAACTGCCGCTGGCCCAAGGCATCGAATTCGATGTTTGAACGACGCGTCGCCTTGCTGGCCGCCATCGCCATCTCGTTGGGCGCGCAGACTCCGCTCGAAAATAGCGGCAAGCCGATGCGCGTGCTGTACGAATGCACCGCCGCCGACACGCAAGCGGCGGGACTGGGATGTTCGGAAGAAGAGCCGTGTCCCGTTTATCTGGAGCTCGAAAATGTCGACGCGGCCGGCCAAGGGATTTTCGTCACCGGTAATCTTCATACGCCCATGGCCACGCTTTACTCCATCCTGCTTGCCTCCGGCGATGAAGGCAAGACGTGGACGGAACCGCACCCGCGCTTGCGATCTTCGGGACTCGATCAGATTCAGTTCGTCGATTCTCAAAACGGCTGGATCTCAGGCGCAAACCTGCAAGGCGCGCCGCGCGATCCGCTTTTCTTGACCACCGCAGACGGCGGGAAATCCTGGAACCAGCTTCCGATCTTTGCGGAAACGCGCGTGTCCACGATTGAAAGCTTTCATTTCGATAACCCGATGCACGGAACCGTTTTCATCGACGCCACGCTAGACAATGGCATGCACGAAATCTACCAAACGCAGGATGGCGGCAACACCTGGAGCGTTCAGCCCGGCGCAGCCAAAGCAAAGCCACACGCCGCCGTCGGATGGCGTCTTAGAACCGACGCCGCCACGCACAGCTACGTCATCGAGAAATCCGAAAATAATCGTTGGCAAAAGGTTGCTAGTTTCCTGGTCAATATCGCGAGTTGTAAAGAATGAAACCCGAGCCCAAATTAGCAAGAGATCCTATCGAGCTGGAACTCTTCCGGCATCTTCTGGTCTCCATCGCCGAAGAGATGGGCGCGGTGCTGCGCAAGACCTCTTTTTCGTCGAATATCAAGGAACGCCGTGACTATTCGTGCGCGGTTTATGACGCTGCGGGCGAAACCGTGGCGATGGGCGATCATATGCCCGTGCATTTGGGCGCGATGCCGCTTTCGGTGCAACACGCCACCCAGGCGTTCGAACTGGAGCCTGGCGATGTCGCGATATTGAACGATCCTTTTCGCGGCGGCACGCACCTCCCCGACATCACGGCGGTTTCCGGCGTCTTCCTGGGGGGGCATCCCAAAGTGACAGGAGCCCGCCGGCCCGCGTTTTACGTGGCAAATCGCGCGCATCATGCGGATGTCGGCGGTATGAGCCCAGGCTCCATGCCTCTGGCGCGCGAGATTTATCAGGAAGGCATCCGCATTCCGCCGGTATTGCTGGTGCGCGGCGGCCGTATGGATCGAGAATTGCTGAACCTGATCCTGGCCAACGTGCGAACTCCCGTTGAGCGCGAGGGCGACTTGCTGGCCCAGATCATGGCCATTAAACGCGGCGAGCAGCGCCTGTTGGAATTGGTGGCAAAGTATGGGCTGCCTACATTGCGCCGCAATATGACGGCGTTGAAAAATTATAGCGAGCGCATGGTGCGAGCGGCGATCAGGCGGCTGCCACCAGGAATCTATCGCGCCGAGGACTACCTCGATAACGACGGCGTTTCCGATCGGCCGGTCAAAGTCGCGGCCACCGTCACAATCAAGGGCGATGAAGCGATGGTGGACTTCTCCGGCTCCGATCCGCAGGTGGAAGGGTCGGTCAACGCCAATTACGCCGTTGCGGTCTCTGCCGCCACTTATGTGTTTCGCTGCCTGGTCCGTGAAGACATTCCCTACACTGCGGGCGTCATGCGGCCGTTGGAAGTGATTGCCCCGAGCGGGCTGGTGGTGAGCGCTCAGCCTCCGGCTGCAATGGCCGCGGGAAATGTGGAAACCTCTCAGCGCATCACCGATGTGATTCTGGCCGCGCTGGCCAAAGCGGCGCCCGAGCTGATTCCGGCGGCAAGCTCGGGAACTATGAACAACTTGACCTTTGGTGGTTGGGATCCCACGCGCGGACGTGCCTTTGCCTATTACGAAACCATCGCCGGCGGCATGGGCGCGTCGGCGGTATCGGACGGCGCCAGCGCCACGCACACGCACATGACCAATAGCTGGAATACGCCGGTGGAAGCGTTCGAGCATTTGTATCCGCTGCGCATCGCGAGCTACCGCATTCGCTCGGGATCGGGCGGTACAGGCCGGCGTCGCGGCGGCGACGGGATTGTTCGTGAGTATGAATTTCTGACACGAGCGGACGTGACCATCCTGTCGGATCGTCGCGAGGGAAGCCCTTATGGTCTGTTCGGAGGAAAGCCCGGCGCACGCGGCCGAAACTCGCTCCAGCGCGGCAAGCGCAGGATTGCGATCCCCGGCAAAGCGCGGTTTGAGGTAGAAGCCGGGGACGTACTTCGGATCGAGTCGCCCGGCGGAGGCGGATACGGGAAACCCGCTTGAATCAGACCTGGCGCCGCCTCACCTTCCTGCATTGGCCTTATGCGCCCGATCTGATACGCCGCTTCATTCCATCGGGACCTGAGGCAGCAGGGCTTCAGTTGGATACATTCGATAACGCGGCATGGGTGGGATTGGTCCCTTTCGAAATTTACGGTACGCCGGGAATCCCTCACTTCCCCGAAACAAATCTACGCACGTATGTAGTTGGACCCGATGGCAGCCGCGCCGTCTGGTTCTTCTCTTTGGAGGCGGCCAGTATGCTGGCAGTGCTTGGCGCCCGGGCCGGATATCATTTGCCGTACTTCTGGGCCAAGATGCGCGTCAAAGAAGTCAATGGAGCCATCCATTATGCGAGCCAACGCCGTTGGCCGCACGATTCCAGTGCGATGACCGAAATCGTCATCCAACCAGGCCAGCTGTTTCAATCGAGCGAACTCACCGAACGCGATCTCTTCCTGACCGCCCGATATCGGCTTTACACCACGTCCGCGCGGCAACTGCGATATGCACAGATCGAGCATGCGCCGTGGCCGCTCGCACGCGCCAGTGTGCTGGAGCTGAGGCAGACCCTGTTCGAAAGAGCCGGCCTGCCGCCTCCGCTCGTAACGCCGCTCATCCACTACGCCGCCGAACTTGCCGTTAAGATCGGCCGCCTGATCTAAACTGAAGCGATCTACACTGAAGTTTCATGGCCAAGTTCAAGTCCGCCGGCACCAAGAAGACCTCGGAGAAAGTAAAATCGGCCCGGGCAGCCATCCCGTGCCTGGTTATCGTGGCATTAGGGATCGCGCTCATGTGTCTGCTATTCTATTTTTCCCTGCAATCCAATACCAATCCCCAATGAGAATCGACAGTCAATGAGAACAGACAATCGCCGGCCGGACGAGATGCGGCCCGTGCGCATTACGACGAACTACCTGATGACCGCGGAAGGATCGGCGCTGATCGAGGTGGGGCACACGCGCGTATTGTGCGCGGCCAGCGTGGAAGAAACCGTGCCGCAGTTTCTGCGCGGCAGCGGGCGGGGCTGGGTGACGGCGGAATATTCCATGTTGCCGCGCGCCACCGCGACGCGAACTCCGCGTGAAGTCGCCAAGGGCCGCCAGTCCGGACGTACGCTCGAGATTCAACGGCTGATTGGCCGCTCCTTGCGGTCGGTGGTTGACACGGCGGCGCTCGGCGACCGCACCGTGGTGGTGGATTGCGACGTGCTTCAAGCCGACGGCGGTACGCGCACGGCCTCCATCACTGGCGCCTACGTCGCGTTGGTGCAAGCGCTCCAGAAGCTGGTGAAGTATGGGACGCTGAAATCTCTTCCCATAATTCAGCCCGTGGCGGCTACCAGCGTTGGAATTCTGCGAAGTGAGCCACTCCTCGATTTGTGTTACCAGGAGGACTCCTCGGCTGAAGTGGATATGAATCTGGTGATGACCGGCTCCGGCCGCTTCGTTGAGCTGCAAGCCACGGCCGAGAAGACGCCGTTCGACGACGGGCAATTGGAGCAGATGTTGGGCCTGGCGCGGCGCGGGATCGCGGAGTTGTTCGAAATCCAAAAGGCGGCGCTCGGAGCTTGACGCTACAGAGCCAGTTGAAACTTTATTGCGCCACCACCAACCCTGGCAAGCTGCGTGAGTTTCAAATGGCGCTGCGAGAGTCCTTCCAAGTAGAGCCGCTGCCAGGCCTCGAATCCATTGCGCCTTGTGACGAAACCGGTGACACGTTCGAAGAGAACGCCGTGCAGAAGGCGCTGTACTATTCGCAACATTGCGACGGATATTTGTTTGTGGATGACTCGGGCCTCGAAGTGGATGCGCTGGGCGGAGCGCCGGGTGTGTACTCCGCGCGATTCGCCGGCCCACACGCCACCGATGCGGCGAACAATCAACTGCTCATCGAACGGATGCGCGGCGTGAACGATCGCAAGGCGAGGTTCGTATGCGTCGTGGCACTGGCCGAGTCTGGGCGTCTGAAGGCCACGTTTCGCGGCGAGGTGGAAGGCCGGTTACTCGAAGCGCCGCGCGGGGCCAATGGATTCGGTTACGATCCGCTGCTCTTCTATCCGCCTTTCGGATGCAGCTTTGGAGAATTGGCGCCGGAGCGCAAAATGGAAGTAAGCCATCGCGCCTATGCGCTTGGTAATATGCGAGCGTATTTGGAACGAGCCAGGAGGAAAGAGTGATGAATGTCAGCGATCCACTGCTAGCGCCGGTCGAAGCAGACGAACACCGCGAAATCGGCGGAGTCCAGGTGGATGTGGCGCGGACGGGCGCCTGCCGCGTCAAGCGGATGATCTATCCACCGGGATTTCATTGGGCCACGCATTTGAGCGAGTTGATGGGCAGCAAGTACTGCATGCACGCGCACGTGGGATTCATGGCGCACGGGCAGATCAATGTGCGTTTTGCGGACGGCTGCGTTGTGGAATACAAAGCTCCGATGTTCATTCAAGTGGAGCCGGAACATGAAGGCTGGGTGGTGGGCGACGAGCCCGCCGTGCTCATCGAATTCGACTTCGAAGGCGACACCCTGAATCGGTTGGGTGTACCGCACGTGCACTCGCATGGCGGATGAAGTAGTTGAACCCCCTGACATAGAACCCCCGGAGGTAGAGCCGTGGCTGCGAGGGCCGCTTGCAGGCGTCCATCCGCTGGTAGCGCCGACGTTGCACGCTTACGCTCAGGCTGGCGAAGACCTTGCGCGATGGACGGACGGGCTCACTGACGCCGAAATCTGGTTGCGGCCACAGGGCCTAGCACCGGTGGGATTTCAGCTCCGCCACATCGCGGGCAGCGTCGAACGTCTAACCACTTACCTGCGCGGCGAACAGCTCACACCACAGCAATTGGAGGCAATCCATCTGGAAATGGATCCAGGTGTATCCGGCTCGCTTCATGAACTGCTCCTCCAAGTGAAGGAAGCCCTGCGCCGATCCGAGCAAGTGATTCGGGCGCTCGATCCCGCGCTGCTCACGGAGACTCGAAGCGTAGGCCGAAAACATTTATCGACTACCGTGGTTGGATTGGTGGTACACTTGGCGGAGCATACTCAGCGCCATGTGGGCGAGCTGATCATCACAGCCAAAGTTGCCCGCGGGGCGGAGCATGGGCGTACTAGTCCTTAGCCCAGTTGAAGCAACCGGCAGAAAACGTTTAGACTTCAAACTTGTACATCCCTGAAGCGGACTTCGAGCTTTTGATCCGCACGCTTTCGGAGGCACGGTCCCGCGCCACCGAACTTGCCGCCTCTATAAGCGCGCGCCTGGGGACGGAACACCGGTTGGCGGAGTTGGCCAATGCAGCGTCTTGGAGGATCGAGAATATGCTGCGTGAAGTGCGAAGCTCCGCCGCGGAAACTCCGGAGATCGGCGCTGGTTTGGCGGACTTGCAGAACGCCCTACAACAAACAGATGCACCACCTGTAACCCCCGCTCCCAACGATTCGCCGGAACACACATCCACAAAAATGGAATCTATGGCCTCCTTTGCGACGCGAGCGGGATTGGAGCCCGAACACTGGCTCTCTATGTTCGTGGATGATCTCACTTCGCAACTTCGAACTTCGGGCGGAATCACATTTGAGGTCGCCGAGCGTTTGCTGCAACAACGGAAGGACGACTTTCTGAGAGACTTTTTGGTCGCTCGCCGGATGTATCGCACCTATCCACGCCTGTTCCCTGAGATTCAAAGCGAGATGGGCCCATCCGAAGGCCAGGCCATTTCAAAATGAAGTACGTGAAATGAGAATCGAGGCTTCAAAGTGATCATCGATGCGAGGGAGCTCAACGAACTAACCCGCCGGGCTACCGATCTGATGTCGGAGACAGCCGACGTGCCGAGACTATTACGAAACCGGCTCGGCGAACAACACCAGCTTGCGCAGGCCGCCGAAGAGATGCAGGGAAGCATCGAAACTTTTGTCCGGGAACTGCGCTGCTTCGATGTATCCGCACAAATCGTCGAGGCTGACTCATTTGAGGGATCTTGACTGGAAAAGAAGACCGGGGACTCTCGTGCTGGATCAGGCGGCAAACCGCGCTTTCTGCATCCGAACAACGGTCTTCGTAGTATTGTGACGCTGTTAGCAGTAACCACCACCATTGGAGGCTTTCTGTGGCTAATCAAGTATTGGACGAAGAAAAAACCCTAGCGCGACTGCAAACGCTGATGCGCTCGGAGCATTGGCTCGCAACCTATGTGAGCGATCTGTTGAGCGCGCATGACCTTTCGGCGGGCATTGATTTTCGAACCGCCGAACAACTCCTTTCCGCCGAGAAGGAACAGTTCGAAAAGGATTTGGCTATCGCGCGTCGCATGCTGCGAGTTTATGGCAAGCAGGTGATGGCGGAGAACATGTCCCAAACCGCCTACGCTCCTAGCAACGGTTAGTGTCAGCCCCCGCGCAGGCCAGTTAGTGCAGCACCTTGATAGGAACCCACGCGTCGGTGTTTTCCCACAGCAACGACAGTGTTCCCGTGCCGTTTCCTGAGGTGTTACCGCTAGAAGATTGCAACTCGATCTTGAAGGTTTCCACCGGCGTGGGCAGAGTCTTGAGGTTCATCTTCACCCGCCCGAAGTCCTGGTTCTGATCGTAGTTCAAGTGGAACTGGCCGGTCTGTTTGTTGATGATGAGCAGCCACTGCTTGTCGTTGGGCAGCGTCCAGATGCTGTAGCTCCCCTTCGGAACTTTCAGACCATTGATGTCGAGGTCCGCCTCGGTGGTGATCTTGGTGGCCCAGTTTGCTCCGGTGCACCAGACCTCGTCGTAGGGCACCAGGTTCCCCATGATCTTGCGGCCATGCATGGATGGCGCGTAGTAATCGATGGTGATGTGGTCTCCATCGATCACCGCCGAATTGCTGGTCGCAGGGCTGGTGTAACGCTGGGCTGACGCGCTGGCGGCGATGGTTAGCGCCGCGAATCCGGTAAGGATCGACGTGGTAACTCGAGTCATGGCGAGGCTCCACGCCTATGGTACCCGATTATCCAGCGAACGCTACCGGAGGTGTGTCCCATTTCATCCGGCGTGGTTTTTGCCCCGGTGTCGCGCGCGGAGTTTTCTAGCCGCGGGTTGGCCGGCGTCCTTACTCCGGGCTACCCTTGACTACCATACGCCGCTCACGTAGCATCGATACCGTATCATGCGGAACTTTGTTCACACCACCATTGCCGTCAGCACTGCGCTGGCTCTGCTCTTGCTGGCTACAGCCCCAGTCGCCTCGCAAACCGCGACCTATCGCGCGCCGCGCGCGGCCGACGGCCACGCCGATTTGAGCGGCATCTACCAGGCTCTCAACACCGCCAATTGGGATCTGGAGGATCATTCCGCTCAACCGGCCACGATGTGGGAGACGGGCTCCATCGGCGCGGAACCGGCCGGTGAAAGCGTGGTGGAGGGAGGAGCCATCCCCTACAAGCCGGAGGCGCTCGAGAAGAAGAAAGCGAATTTCGCCAACCGCCGTACCAACGATCCTGAGGCCAAGTGTTACATGCCGGGCATTCCGCGCGCCAACTATATGGCGTATCCGTTTCAAATTGTGCAGTCGCCCCGTGGCATCATGTTCATTTACGAGTTCGCGAGCGCCAACCGGCTGGTCAACATGGGCAAGCCCGAAGAGGCCGGCTCCGACACCTGGATGGGAACCAACAACGGACATTGGGAAGGGGACACGTTAGTGGTGGACGTCACCGGCTTGAACGGCCTTGCCTGGTTCGACCGCGCGGGCGATTTCGGGGGAAAGCAATTGCATGTAGTGGAACGTTTCACCCGGACCGATCCGTACCATCTGAACTACGAAGCCACTATCGAGGACCCAACCGTGTATACGCGGCCGTGGAAGATCCGCATGCCGCTCTATCGCAAAGTGGAAAAGAACGCCCAGCTGCTGGAGTTCAAGTGCGTGGAGTTCTCCGAAGAATTGCTCTACGGGAAATTCAAGAAGCAGACCGGCAAATAACGAGTAGAATCGCATGACCACCCGACTTCTCCTGTTCATGATCGCGCTCGCCGGCGTTTTTTTGCCGGCAGCCTCGGGCCAATTCGCAAAGTCCTCGGGGCAAGCTGTAAACAAGTGGACGCAGCCGAAAACGCCATGGGGCGATCCCGATCTACAGGGAATGTGGCCGGGCAACATGGGCGTTCCCTTGCAAAGACCCGAGAGCCTTGGAACCAGAACCACTCTCACGGACGAGGAATTTGCCAAGAAAGAGGCCCAGGCAAAGAAGCAGGCGCAGGCCGATAGCCAGTCCACTGCCGCCAGCGATAGCGTGGGGATCGGTCCGCCGTCCTATTGGGTGGAGCGCGGCACACCTTCGCGCCAAACGTCGTTGATCATCGATCCGCCGAATGGAAGATTGCCCCCGCTGACGCCCGAGGAGCAGAAGCTTCGCAAGGAGGCGCGCGGCGGCAAAGGATTTCCCGGCGAATGGCGGGGCGAGGCCAATTCCTATGACGATCTGAACATCTACTACCGCTGCATTACGCGCGGCGTCCTGGGATCCATGATTCCGGTGATCTATAACAACGGGAATCAAATCTTACAGGAGCCCGGGTTCGTAATCATCCGCAATGAAATGATCCACGAGAGCCGCGTCATCCCGCTCGATGGACGCCCGCATCTGAGCCCCGCCATCCGCGAGTACATGGGCGATCCTCGCGGCCACTGGGAAGGCAACACGCTGGTGATCGAGACGACCAACTTCACCGACAAAGACGCCATCGGTTCCAACGGCGCGGGTTATCCCGGCGATCCCGGCCATCACAGCGCGGATATGAAACTGACTGAGCGTCTGACCCGGGTGGACGCGAACACGCTCAACTATCAGGCCACCGTGGACGATCCCAAAACGTGGACCAGGCCCTGGACCATCCTGATCCAGTTGAAGCGGAACGATAATTACCAGCTCCTGGAGTACGCCTGTCATGAAGGCAATATCGCCATGGGCGACATTCTGAGCGGAGCGCGCGCCGATGAATTGAAGCAAACGAAATGACGAGGCGAAGCAAACAAAATAGTATAGAATTTGAGGACAGGAAGGAGTCCCAATGCGAACGAGGTTAGCGGTCGCGGTACTTGGCGCGGCTTTCGTGCTTCTGGCGGTGGCGCCGGCCTGGGCGCATCACGCGTTTCAGGCGGAGTTCGACAAGGGCAAGCCAGTCCATTTGACGGGCACAGTCACCGAAATGGAATGGATTAATCCTCACTCCTGGATTCATGTCGATGTGAAGAACCCGGACGGCACCGTGACCAATTGGATGGTGGAATGCGGCAGCCCCAATATCATGCTGCGCAGAGGGTTCACCAAGCGCTCGCTGGAAGTGGGCACAGAGCTCACCATTCAGGGATATCAGGCCAAGAACGGGACGAACAGAGCCAACGGCAGCAGCGTGACCTTCAAGGACGGCAAGAAGTTGTTTGTCGGCGGATCGAACCCGGATATTCCGGAAGATCAGCAGAAGTAGCTCCGTTGCTTACCGAGCCGCGACCGTAAGGAAGCCGGTTACTAATTCGAGCAGTCAGCGAAAGGAGATCTCGCATGAAATACAGCGTGTTCGCGTCGCTTCTGGTTGCGGCGCTCTCATCCTTGCCGGTGGCGGCTCAAGCGCCCGCGGCCAAAACGAATTCCGTTGCGGCCAAACCGGCCGCGGCCGCCGCGAAAGCGACATCATCTCAGGCCAACTGGACGCCGCCTAAAACGCCGTGGGGCGATCCGGATTTGCAAGGCGAATGGCCTGCCACCGCACGCATTCCCATGCAGCGGCAGGCTAACCTCGGCGCCAGGGCGGTGCTCACCGATGCCGAATTGACGGAGCGCGAGGGGCAGTTCAAGAAGCAAGCCGCGGAAGATAACGAGGAAGTCGCCAAAGGCGACAACGTGACCATCAATCCTCCTTCGTATTGGGTGGAGCGGGGCAAACCGGACCGGCAGGCTTCGCTGGTGGTGGATCCTCCCGATGGCAGAATTCCTCCGTTGACTCCCGAAGGACAGGCGGCAGTTCACGCGCAGCGCGGCGGGCTCGGCCCGGGCAGCCACTTCCCGGACAAAGTGGATTCGTGGGAAGACTTCGATATTTACAGCCGCTGCATCACGCGCGGCATGGTCAGTAGTATGCTTCCGACGCTGTACAATTTCGGCAACGAGATCCTGCAGGCGCCGGGCTATGTGATCATCCGCAATGAAATGATTCACGAGACGCGCGTGATTCCCTTGGACGGGCGTCCACATGTGGGCAAGGGGATTCAGACATATATGGGCGATTCGCGCGGACATTGGGAAGGCAACACGCTGGTGGTGCAGACCACCAATCTGAAAGCGTCGCCCGGCGCCGGCGGTGGATTATTTAGCGATGCCGCGGTCTTGACCGAGCGCTTCACGCGAATCTCGCCGAAGGACCTGAGCTACGATCTGACGGTGAACGATCCCAAAACCTGGACCAAGCCATGGACTCTTCACATGCCCTACAAGCTGGATCCAAGCTATAAGATCTACGAGTACGCCTGCCACGAAGGCAATTACATGATGCTGGACGCACTCAGCGGCGCTCGCGACCTGGAGAAGAAGGGCGAGACGACGAAGGTAGTTCCATAAAAGCGCAAAGGGTGCGGCGCGCACCACCGAATGAATCAGGAACTTGCCCGCGCCGCGCTCCGTTTTGGGCGAGTTTCGGAAAAGCGGTGAGAGCGGCTGTTCTACCTGGCGTCGCTTGGCTCGCGGTTGCATTTGCATGCGCACAACAGCCGCCAAAACCGGCGCTCGCGAAGGATCCCGGGCCGTTCCTTCCCGGCTTCGGCGCCGAGCAAGACAGAGCAACCAAATCGGTAGCGGCGCCAGCGCCGCATTTACCCGATGGCCGGCCGGACTTTGGCGGTAACGGTGCGTGGTACCCAGGCTTCAACGGCAACCTCGCGGAGACCAAATGGAAGGGTGTGAAGAGCGCCGACAAACAGGTCGACGTCCCTTTCCTTCCCTGGACCCTGAATACCTTCAATGAGCGCGTGAAAAATTTCTCCAAGGACGATCCGGAGGCGAAATGTTTACCGGTGGGCGTTCCGCGCTTCATGTTCGATCCCTATCCGTTTCAGATGATTCAGACCGCTAACCAGGTGGTGTTCGTCTTCGAGGGAGACAATTACCTGTGGCGGATCGTCAATATCGGAAATACGCATCCTAAGAATCTAAAGCCCACCTGGCTGGGCGACGCAGTAGGTCACTATGAGGGCGACACGCTGGTAGTGGACGTAATCGGTTTCAACGGCTTCGCCTGGCTGGACCAGGCCGGCCATGCGAATTCGGATCAACTGCACCTGACCGAACGTTATACTCGTACCGACTCGCTGACGTTGAAGTATGAGGTGACGATCGACGATCCGGGAGCGTATTCGAAACCCTGGACTGCCAGCAATACGGTTCACTGGCGTCCCGGCATGGAGCTGATGGAGTCCATCTGTCAGGAAGACGAAAAAAGCTCGGTGCACATGATCGGGAACGCGCCATCCGCAAAGAAATGAAATATTGCTTTCTTCTGGCCGCGCTCGCTGTCGCCGCGGTCGCTGTCAATGAAGCCCAGGGACAGGTCCCACGTCTGGCGGACGGCCATCCCGATCTGGCTGGCGGCGGCGTGTGGCTGCCGGCTCAGGTGGCGAATCTGGGGCAAAAGTCCGAGATTCCGTTCCAGGCTCTGGCCAATCAGAAATTTCAGCAAAACAGCGCCCTGAAGCAGAACGATCTGGATCTGCGCTGCCTGCCTCCCGGCGTTCCGCGCATCATGCTCACGGCGCGTCCTTTCGAGATCGTGCAGACGCCCAAGCGAATCCTGTTCCTGTATGAGGGCGGTGCGCATGTCTGGCGCCAGGTGTGGATGGATGGGCGGGCGCAGCCAAAAGACCCGAATCCCGATTGGCTGGGCCATTCCATCGGCCACTGGGAGGGCGACACGTTGGTGGTGGACTCCGTCGGTTTTAATGACCGGACATGGTTGGACGACGCCGGGCATCCGCACACCGAGCAGTTGCACGTGATCGAAAAATTCACCCGGACCGATCCGCAAACGATGAAATACGATGTGGTCATCGACGATCCGGGCGCCTATACGAAATCCTGGACCTTCAGCAGCAGTTTCTCCTTCCGGCCGGGCGAGAAGCTAGCGGAGGACATCTGTCTGGACAAGGCTTCCAAGTAAAGCGAGCAACCTTCCTCGGGCTACAATGAGCTCAGAGGAGATTCTTCACATGACGACCCTGGCCACGAAACAAAACCTTTTGGACACTGGCGGGTACGTGTACAACATCGACCGCCAGGTATATTTCAACCGAGCGGCAAAGAAAATCTTCAGTATCCAGTTCCTGGAGGACCGTGAGGGGCCCGAAATCGAACAAAGCATCAATGAGCAAACCGACGCACGTGAATGGCGGTTTTACTTCAATTCACCTCCGTCCGAGTCGGTGAGACGCCAAGTTCTGGAATCGCTTGGCTGAGGCTGGGCGCACTATTGAGGATCGGCTGCGAGAAGAATATTTCCAGCTGCTACCCGAAATCCGGCGGGTCGCCGGACAGCTTCAATCCGAAGTCAACTACCATCTGCTGTCCATCGCGAACGCGCTAGAACCATACGAACAACTGATCGTCAAGTCCAGGGTCAAAGAGTGCGAGAGCGCGGTTGATGCCCTGCGGCGCCGTCAAGAGGGCGCAAGCTTTGAAGACGACCAGCCCGCCCGGTATACCCTGGCAAACCTGAAGGACCTCGCTGGTGTACGGATTCTTGTTTTCCCGAGTCGCCGAATAATCCAAGTGGACCGGGCATTACATGAGATTTTCGGGTCTTGGACGGCCGATCCTGTGGCGAACGAGCAGCAGGTACTAGCGTTGAAATACCATGGATTCTCTGCAGCCAGTCAACGTATCAGCGGTGAGTACCAGATCGTTCCGATGCTGACCGGGCTTTTCTGGGAAGTCGAACATTCAGCCATTTACAAACCCACTCCCAGCTCATGAGCGCGGCTCGATCTATAACCATGCAAAAGCGCTCCAAAGAGGTCTTCGACGCGCTGAAGGCCTTCGAGGACGAATTCGAAGCCCTCCTTCACGTTAAGACCCCTCCAAGTTAGGAGTTGCCGCCCTCAGGCGAAACCCGCGCCGCGCCTGTCACAATCCCGCCCGTACCTGTCACAATCCCGGAGCACCTGTCACAATATAGGTACATGACAGGGAATGAGATCCGCGAGACGTTTCTCAACTTCTTCGCGGCCAACAGCCATCGGATCGTTCGCAGCTCGTCGCTGGTTCCGGCCAACGACCCCACGTTGCTCTTCACCAACGCGGGCATGAACCAGTTCAAGGACGTTTTCACCGGCCTCGAAAAGCGCGACTACTCGCGCGCCACCTCCTCGCAGAAGTGCGTCCGCGCGGGCGGCAAACACAACGATCTCGATAACGTCGGCTACACCCGCCGGCACCAGACCTTCTTCGAGATGCTGGGCAATTTCTCCTTCGGCGACTATTTCAAGAAGGACGCCATCGCCCTTGCCTGGGAACTACTGACGCGCGATTTCGCCATTCCCAAAGACAAGCTCTACATCAGCGTCTTTCGCGAGGATGACGATGCTGAACAGCTCTGGCAGCAAGTGGCAGGTGTGCCGAAGTCGCGTATTGTTCGCCTGGATGAAGCGGATAACTTCTGGCAAATGGGCGAGACCGGCCCGTGCGGTCCGTGTTCGGAAATCTATTACGACTTCGGACCTGAAGCCGGCCCCGGTGAGTTTCCCAACGATCCGGGCGAGCGTTTTGTAGAGATTTGGAATCTGGTTTTCATGCAGTTCGATCGCGCGGCTGACGGCGTGATGACGCCTCTTCCGCGCCCCTCCATCGATACCGGCATGGGGCTGGAGCGCCTCTCTTGCGTCTTGCAAGGGAAACTCTCGAATTACGACACGGATCTTTTGCGTCCCATCATCCATCGCGCGGCGGAAATGTTTGGAGTCACATACGGCGACGATCCGCGCACCGACGTCGCCCTGCGCATCAATGCCGATCATGTCCGCGCCGCCGCCTTCCTGGTTCACGACGGCGTTACGCCATCCAACGAAGGCCGCGGGTACGTGCTGCGCAAGATCATGCGCCGGGCTATTCGTAATGCGCGCATGATCGGCCGTGAAGATCCTTACTTATACGAACTCACCGGCTTCGTCGCCGACCTGATGAAGCCCGGTTATCCGGAGATGCTCGAGAGTATCCAGCGCGTCGCCCGCGTGGTGAAGGACGAGGAGCATCGCTACGCCACCACCTACGAAGTCGCTGAGAAGATTTTTACCGTCGAAGCTAAGAAGGCCCAGGGCGGAGTGATCCCTGGGGAAGTCTCGTTCAAGCTTTACGACACTTTCGGCTTGGCCATTGATGAGCAGGAGGACATGGCGAGGCAGTTTGGGACGAGCACGAACCCCGATGCATTCCATGCCGAAATGGAGAAGCAGCGGACGCGCGCTCGGGCCAGTTGGCGTGGCGCCGACAAGGCCCAGATCGCGCCGGTCTATAAAGACCTTCCGCCCACCGATTTTGTAGGCCGCGAAACGCTTGAATCGCCGGTCAAGGTTGTTCGCGTCATCGAACACGACGGCCGGACCGAGCTGGTCTTCAACAGTACTCCCTTTTACGCCGAAGCCGGCGGCCAGGTGGGCGACACGGGCACCCTGGTTTCGCCCTCTACCGGCGACACAGTGGCCTTCGTCAAAGACACGCGGAAAGTGGCGGGTGCAACTGTTCACACGGTTGAGCTCCTCGCCCCGATTCGCGAGGGCGACCAGCTGGTCGGCCGCGTCGACGGCGGTTTGCGCCATTCGACGATGCGCAATCACACCGCGACGCATTTGCTCCACGCCGCGCTGCGCAAAGTACTCGGCCCGCACGTCAAGCAGGCCGGCAGCATCGTGGATCCCAATCGCCTGCGCTTCGACTTTACGCATTACGCCCACACCGATCCCGAAGAACTGGCCGAAATTCAAAAGCTGGTCAACGAAGAGATCCTGAAGAATATCGAGGTTCACACCGACGTCATGGATCTCGATCAGGCCCTCTCCACCGGCGCCATGGCGCTGTTCGGCGAGAAGTACGGCGATCGCGTTCGCGTGGTCTCTCTCCCGGACGGTTTCAGCAAGGAGCTATGCGGCGGCACACACGTGCATCGCACTGGCGACATCGGGTTGTGCGTCATTACCTATGAAGCCAGCATTTCCGCGGGCGTGCGCCGCATCGAAGCTATCACTGGCGACGCCATCCTGGACAAGTTCCAGCAGGATTCCGTTGCATCGCGACAGGCCCAGGAAAAACTGGCTGACGAGAAACGCGCACTCGAACGGCAGGTCGAGCAGATGAAGGATAAGCTGGCCCGTTCCGAAGTCGCCACCATCGAAAACGGCGTTCGCGACATCAAAGGAGCGAAAGTTCTCTCGGCGCAGGTTGCCGGCATGGATCGGGAGCAACTGCGGACGATGGTGGATTCTTTGCGCGTCAAGTGGAAGACCGCCGTCGTGATCCTGGGCTCTGCTCAAGATTCGAACGTCGCCATCGTGGTGGGCGTCACCAAAGACCTGACCTCGAAGGTTCACGCCGGCAAACTCGCTGGCACGGTTGCGCAAGCTGTCGGCGGCAAGGGCGGTGGCCGGCCCGATATGGCCGAAGCCGGTGGCAAAGATCCCTCGGCGCTAGCCGGAGCTCTTGACTCCGCTTACAAGACAATCGAAGGTATGTTGTAGTTGTGGAGCAATTCGACGTAGTGGTGGTTGGCGCCGGTCCAACCGGACTGGCTTGTGGCATTGAGCTGAAGCAGCGCGGTCTGAACACGGTCCTCATCGAGAAGGGCTGCGTCGTCAATTCGCTCTACAACTATCCGACGCACATGGTGTTCTTCACCACGCCGGAGTTGCTCGAAATCGGCGGCCTGCCGATGACGTCGCTCAATGAAAAGCCCGGACGTACGGAGGCGTTGAAATACTATCGTCGGGTCGCCGAGTATTACTGCCTCAACATCCATCAATACGAGCGCGTGATTTCGATCGATGGCGAGGATGGGGATTTTCACATCACAACCGGCAAAACCGAGTACGGCGCCCGCAAGATTGTTCTGGCCACCGGCTACTACGACGTTCCCAACATGCTAAACGTACCCGGCGAGGAGCTGGATAAAGTCATCCACTATTACAAGGAGCCGCACCCTTACTACAATCACGACGTGCTGGTGGTTGGCGCGAAGAACTCGGCGGCCATCGCGGCGCTGGAGCTGTTCTGGACCGGCGCGCGAGTCACGTTGCTCCATCGTGGCGCGGGGATTTCCGATCGGGTAAAGTATTGGATCAAGCCCAATATCGAGAATAGGATCAAGAGCGGTGAGGTGAAAGCGCATTTCCATTCGCATCTGATTGCGATTCATCCGAAATTTGTCGAGATCCAGACTCCGGAAGGTCCTAAGAAGCTCGCGAACGATTTTGTCTTTGCGATGACCGGCTATCGTCCCGATCTGGAATTCCTCGCTTCCCTGGGCATCCGCCTCGACCCTCGATCGCAGAAACCCCGCATCAATTCGGAAACGTTCGAGAGTGACCGTCCCGGAATCTTCCTGGCGGGCGTCATCGTCGCGGGCATGCACACCAACGAAATCTTCATCGAAAACGGCCGCTTCCACGGCAAACAGATCGCCAACGCCATTGCGGAGACCATCCCATGACCAGAAGAAACTTTGCCGCGCTCGCAGTCGGGGGCCTGGCGGCTCCTCTATTCGCCGCCATCGATTCCAAGTTCAACGGTGTCATGATCGGTGCGCAAACTTACAGCTTCCGCACCCTGCCATCGCTCGACGATTGCGTTGCCGCCATGAAAGAGATCGGCCTCGGTTACGCCGAATTGTGGGACAACCAGATTCTGCCCAAGGATCGCTCGCAGATTGCAGCCTGGCGCTCCAATCCACCCATGGACGAAATCCGTGGCATCCGCAAAAAATTCGATGACGCGGGCATCGAATTGTACGCTTTCAACTACAGTTTTCGCGATGAATTCACTGACGAGCAAATCGAAAAAGGCTTCCTGATGGCCAAAGCCATGGGCGTCACTCGCATTACGGCTTCAGCGAACGTGGATATTTCGCCGCGCGTGGACAAGTACGCCGAGCAATACAAGATCTACGTCGGTTATCACGATCACGACAGCATGAAGCCGAATGAGTTTTCGACACCGGACGACTGGAAGACAGCCCTGGCCGGCCGTTCGAAATACACGGGCATCAATCTCGACATCGGGCACTTCACTGCCGCGGGCTTCGATCCGGTGAGTTTCCTCGAAGAACATCACGCCAGGATCATCACGCTGCACATCAAGGATCGCAAAAAGAATCACGGACCGAACATGCCGTTTGGCGAGGGCGACACCAATATCAAGGGCGTGCTGGAAGTTCTAAAGACGAAGCGCTATCCGCTTCCTGCCATGATCGAATACGAATACGGCAAGCCCGGGATGGACACCGTGGCCGAAGTGAAAAAGTGTTTCGACTACTGCAAAGCGGCTTTAGCTTAAGATTTCTAGCGTGAGCGGGCGCCCGCAGCCGCGGCCGGCTTGGAGGCTTCGATGGGAGCGGGCACCGGCGCCGCAACGGCATCCGGTTCTTTGCGGCCCAAACCTAACGTTTTTCGCAATTCCGTGTCGATCTGCGTGCGGATATCGGTATTGTCTTTCAAAAACTGGCGCGCATTTTCGCGGCCCTGTCCGATACGCTCGCCTTTGTAGCTATACCAGGAGCCGCTCTTTTCCACGATGTTTTGCGCCACGCCCAAATCGATCAGGTCGCCCTCGCGCGAGATTCCTTCGCCATAGATGATGTCGAATTCAGCCTCGCGGAACGGCGCCGCCACCTTGTTCTTGACGATTTTCACCTTGGTGCGATTGCCCACCACGATGTCGCCTTCCTTGATGGCGGCGATACGGCGTATGTCGGCGCGCACCGACGAATAGAACTTTAGCGCGCGGCCCCCGCTGGTGGTCTCCGGATTGCCGAACATCACACCGATCTTTTCACGAATCTGGTTGATGAAAATCAGGCAGGTATTCGACTTCGACACGCTGCCGGTGAGCTTGCGCATGGCCTGTGACATCAGGCGCGCCTGCACTCCCATGTGGCTGTCGCCCATTTCGCCGTCGAGCTCGGCTTTGGGGACCAGAGCGGCCACCGAATCCACCACCAGCACGTCGATGGATCCGGAGATGATCAGCGCGGCGGTGATTTCGAGAGCCTGCTCGGCGTAGTCCGGCTGCGAGACCAGCAGGTTATCGACATCCACGCCCAGCTTGCGGGCATAGATGGGATCGAGCGCATGTTCCACGTCGATGAAGGCGGCCATGCCGCCCAGCTTCTGCGCTTCGGCCACCACTTGTAGCGCCACCGTAGTTTTACCGGACGATTCCGGGCCGAAGATCTCTACAATGCGGCCGCGCGGAAATCCGCCCACGCCGAGCGCGTTGTCGAGCGAGATGGAGCCGGATGAAATCGCCGCCACCTGCACCACCGCTTCCTTCGACCCCAGCCGCACGATGGAGCCTTTCCCAAACTGTTTTTCGATCTGGCCGAGCGTGAGCCCAAGAGTGCGTGCGCGTTCTTTTTCGTCCATAAAACGTAGTCCTTCTAAAATGTCTCGGGGGAGAACTTCTATTGTACTAAAGTTTCGGGGCGTAGTATCCTTTGCGAGCGCGCACGATGAGGTCCTTGTGCGCCTTCACGCGGATCTGCACCGTGTGATACAGGCCGTCCACCTTTAACGGTTCGGGCCGATAGAAAATGTTGTACTGGTGCCGCAGCTCGTTAGCGATATTCTCGAACGATTGGCTCAAGTCCGAAGCTTTGAACGGAAAAAACGACTGGCCGCCGGTCTCTTCGGCAAAATAACGCAGCACCTTGTCACCATCGCTGTCGATGCGCGTGATGTTCGTCGAGATGGAGTAAATGGTGACGTCGGCCTTTTGCGCCATCTCGAGCGCCTGATCGCGCGTGTACCGGCTCTGGTTGTCCTCGCCGTCGCTCAGAATAACCATGGCGCGGCGGAATTTGTAGAGCGGTTGGTCCTCCATCAACTTGTCGCGGCAAGCGAAGAAGATAGCGTCATACAGCGATGTGCCGCCGCCGGGCCGCAGATTCGCCACCGCCTTCTCCAGATCGCCGACGTTGTCGGTAAGATCCGCCACTAGCTCGGCCGAAGTGTCAAAACTGACGATCATGGCTTTGTCGTGCTCGGGCCGCACGGTACCGTCGATGAACGCGGTGGCCGCTTCCTGCTGGAAGTGGAAACGATCGCGAATGCTGTTGCTGGTGTCGATCAGGATGGCGAGGCGCAGCGGCAGGTCCGATTCAGCGGCGAACTCGATTATGGTTTGCGGCTTCTTGTTTTCGAAGACTTCGAAGTCGTCCTTGGTGAGATCGGTGACGAAGCGGCCTTTCTTATCCGACACCGTGTAGAGCATGTTGACGCGTGAGACGTCCAGGGTGATGCGGGTCTTGTCGCCAGGATCAGGCGGCGCCACTTTGCCGTTGGTTTTAGCGGGGTCTTGGGACTGTCCGGAGGCGAGGAGCGACAAAGCGCAAAGAACGACGGCGGGGTACAGCTTCTTCATGAGCGGTGAATCCATTATAGGATGAGGGAACAGGTGAAAGGGAGGCTGTGTGAACACTTCAACGAATGTGGCCCCTGCCGGAGTGGAGCATCCGGCCTCCGGCGTTACTGGGACAAAAGAAAAGCGGCGGACCTGGGCCCAGGTTGAGGGCAGTCCATTGCCGTTTGGCGCCACGTGGATTGAAGCAGAGCAGGCCTATAACTTTTCCCTTCACTCCGAACATGCGGAGAGCGTCACCTTGTTGCTCTATGCCGCCACCGATCTGGTCAACCCGCTCCTTACGTTCCGCTTCGATTTTCTGCGTAACAAATCGGGGCAGATATGGCACTGCCGCATTCCGGTCGCACAGCTTGGTGAGGCTCGCTATTACGCCTACTCAGTGTCGGGAGAAAGCGCCCCTCAACTTCATAGCTTCGACCCGCAGAAGGTGCTGCTGGACCCATACGCGAAATGCATTTTCTTTCCACCCGGGTTTGATCGTGAACTGGCCTCGCGGGAGGGGCCGAATGCAGGCCGCGCGGCGTTGGGAGTACTCGCCGCGGCCGGATCGACATTTGACTGGGAAGGGGACCGCCCGCCTCACCACGAATCGGACGCGATTATCTACGAACTTCACGTGAAGGGCTTCACGAAGCACCCTAACTCGGGCGTGGATCCATCTCGCGCCGGCACGTATGCCGGCCTGGTAGAAAAGATCCCCTATCTGAAGGACCTGGGAGTAACGGTGGTCGAGCTGATGCCGATTTTTCAGCGCGATCCCCAAGAGGGCGACTACTGGGGTTACATGACTTTGAATTTCTTCACGCCTCATGCGCAGTATGCGAGCACGCGCGAGGGCGATGATCAACACCTCGAGTTCAGACACATGGTGAAGGCTTTTCACCAGGCTGGCATCGGGGTGGTCCTGGACGTCGTTTACAACCACACCTGCGAGGGTGACCATCGCGGCCCCATCTACAGCTATAAAGGTATCGACGCCGCGGGCTATTACATGCTGTCTTCGGATCCGACGCACCCCTACGCCAATTATTCAGGCACCGGCAATACCTTGAATTTTGGTCAGCGGCACGTGCGCAAGATGGTGATAGACAGTTTGCGCTATTGGAAACGTGAAATGCACGTCGACGGATTTCGCTTTGATCTGGCATCGGTGTTTAGCCGCAACGCAGATGGGTCTCTCAACTGGGGAGAAGCTCCTATCTTCAGTGAAATTGCGGCCGATCCTGAGCTGGGCCGATTGCGTTTGATCGCTGAGCCTTGGGACACAGCCGCCTATCAGCTCGGCCGCGGGTTCCCGGGCATCACCTGGCTGCAGTGGAATGGGCGGTTTCGCGACGATATTCGCCGTTTCGTTAAAAGCGACGCGGGCATGGTTCCCGATGTGATGCGGCGCATCTATGGCAGCGACGACTTCTTTCCCGACAACCGCGCCGAAGCCTATCATGCCTACCAGACCCTCAACTATGTAACGTCGCACGACGGCTTCACTCTTTACGATCTGGTCTCCTACAACCAAAAGCGCAACTGGGCTAATGGTCAACAGAACCAGGACGGCATGGATAACAACTACAGCTGGAACTGCGGGCATGAGGGGGACGAAGCAGTTCCATCGGAGGTGCTGGCGCTGCGCCGCAAGCAGGTCAAGAATTTCTGTTGCCTGCTGTTTCTGTCGAATGGCACTCCCATGTTCCGGGCCGGAGACGAATTCCTCAACACGCAATTCGGCAACAACAATCCTTACAACCAGGACAACGAGACCGGGTGGCTGGATTGGAACCAGCTTCGCGCCAACGAAGACATTTATCGATTCTTCAAGAACATGATCGCGTTCCGCAAGAGCCATCCCACCCTAAGCCGCAGCAGATTCTGGCGGGAGGACGTCGCATGGTACGGAGTTGGCCCGGCGGCCGATCTGTCCAACGACTCTCGCAGTCTGGCGTTCTGCCTGCACGGCGTCTCTCAGGGTGATGATGATATCTACGTGATGATCAACGCGTATTGGGAAGATCTGGAGTTCCATGTGCAGGAAGGCGCCACACAGGACTGGAAGCGAATTGTGGACACAGCGCGCGCAAGTCCCGATGATTTCTCGGGAGACGGCGTGCCTCTGGAGCGCGCCAAATACCTGGTAAGCGCGAGATCGATTGTTGTCCTGCTCCGGACCAATGCGCCGCGGCCTTCTGAACCCCGACCGTGAGGGAGGGCCAGGCCACTTGCTAAGGGAGCGTTCCCGTTCAGCCGACTTTTTCGGCAACCTGGGACAGCGCGTATTCTTCCAAACGGACGGCGTCGGCGTTGAATTTGCGGATGCCTTCGGCCAGCTTCTCGGTCGCCATCGGGTCTTCGTTGTGCATCCAGCGGAAAGTCTTCTCGTCCAGGTGCAGCTTATCTTCCTTGATCGACTGCGCTTTTGCCGGATCCAGCGCGCGATCCACCTCGCCCTCGGTCTGCTCCAATTGGTCAAGAAGTTCCGGACTGATGGTGAGCAGGTCCGATCCGGCCAGGCGGATGATCTGATTCACATTCCGAAAACTTGCCCCCATCACTTGGGTCTTGTAACCGTATTTCTTGTAGTAGTCGTAAATGCGGGTTACGGACGCAACGCCGGGATCCTGATCCGCGGGAATCTCCGCGCCGCCCTTCTCCTTCTTGTACCAATCGTAGATACGGCCGACGAAAGGCGAAATCAAGGTTACGCCCGCTTCGGCGCAAGCCACCGCCTGGGCAAAGCTGAAGAGCAGGGTCAGATTGCAGTGGATGCCTTCCTTCTCCAGTAACTCCGCTGCCCGAATGCCTTCCCAAGTGCTGGCGATCTTTATCAGGATGCGCTGGCGGCCCACTCCTTTTTTGTCGTACAGCGAGATGAGCTTGCGCGCCTTGGCGATGGTGCCCTCGGTATCGAAGCTCAATCTAGCCGCCACCTCGGTTGATACGCGGCCGGGTATCACTTTGAGAATTTCAGATCCGAACAGCACGAAAAGACGATCGATGAACTCTTCCGCCATTTGTTCGCGACTGCCGCCGTGCTCCTGGGCAAGCTCGGTAGCCTCGTCCACCAATTTCCGGTAGGCCGGCATCTGGGCGGCGTGAAAAAGAAGCGACGGATTGGTAGTGGCATCCTGCGGACGGTGCCGCGCGATGGCCTCAATATCACCGGTATCCGCTACCACGGTTGTGTATTTCTTCAGAGATTCGAGCAGCTTCATTGGTCCTCCTATCAGTCGGTCCCTAACCTATGATTACCTAACTATCGCCGGTTATGCTGGATTTCAGTAGGCGACCCTACCGGCCGGGCGCCGCGCTGGTCACCGCCAAGCGCCGCGATCGCTACGGCTTCCCGAGCGCCGGTTTGGTAGTAATCAGGTGTTGAAGGTCACGGTTGTTTTCACTGCATTCATACTCGATCAGTTCCGGCAGGGCGGGATTCAGCTTCAGGGGAGTGAATACGCGCGACAGCGTCCAGGGTTTGGCGTACATTTTGGGATCGTCCACTGTGTACTCGTATTCGATGTTGTCCGCTGTGCGCCGGAAACGCTCCGTCACGTGCATCTGGTCGCTATGCTGATGGCCGGCGGTGTCCAGCCAGGTCCAAGGCGGACCCTTCAAACCCGCCGTATCGACAACAATCGTGTCTCCTTCCCAGTGGCCGGTGGAGTCGCCCATGAATGCCGGCTCCATGTTGGCGGGATGAGGCCGCCCGTTCAGCGGGATGGAGCGGAACATGTGCATGTATTCGAACAGAATCACAAAGTGGGTTGGCGTTTGGACGAACTGCGCCGG
This sequence comes from Bryobacterales bacterium, assembly GCA_963747945.1. Classification (GTDB taxonomy): domain Bacteria; phylum Acidobacteriota; class Terriglobia; order Bryobacterales; family Bryobacteraceae; genus Palsa-89. The sequence goes on along the minus strand of CAVVHB010000011.1, from coordinate 99,130 downwards.
GTACGGCGACTGCATAATTCGCGGTACACCCGGAAACCAGCAATTCGAAGTTGGATCGTCCTTGGAATCATGGTTGACGTAAGCGGCCTTCCCGACAGGCGTGTAGGGAACCATATCCTCCTTGCCCAGGGCCATATTGGGCGTGTACTGCAGATTGAAGAATCCGGTGAAATCGGGCTTGCCGTCAGGCGTTCGCGGAATCGGCTTAGACGTATTTTCGGTAGCATTCGTCTGGCCGCCAAGCCCGCTGCTTCCGAGCGCCGCAAACACCAGGCAGAGCCAAAATCGATTCTTCATTCCGCCCTCCCTCTTTTTGTCGTCCCCGATTGTATCAAGCGGTAGCCACCGATTATGATTCGGTCTTCCAGGGCACCTGACCGGCCAGCGCGGTGTAGAAACCCCAGATGGCGAGCGCCGCGATAGTCAGCAGGGCCAGGGTTGCGTCGGGGAAATACCAGGCCGAGGTATTCAGTGTGACCGGGATATTCAAGGTCATGTCGGCTGTAAAGAGAGCGGCAGCGAGCGCCACTAATCCGAAGCGCAATGCTCCCGCGGCCAGCGCCGTATAGAGGATCGCTTGGAGCGGCCATTCCAACGCGGGATAGGTCGAAGACAGCGACTTCGCGGCTGTGAACAGCAAAATAAAACCCGCCGCTGCCAGCCAGGACTTCCGCAGCGATATCCGGAAAAGAAATAGAAGCAGGAACACCACCAGAGTGAAGCTAATGGAACCGGGAACGTTATTCAGCCACGCGCCGATGGCCATGCGCGCGCTTCCGAGATAGTTGGTGGACGCATCCGCCGGCTGTCCTCCAAAATGCCCTTCCAGGTGAAATCGGACGGCATAGATATTGCAAATGAAGAGGCCCAGTATGACGCCATAAAGCACGTCGCGGCCTACCAAGGGATCGCGCCAGCGCCCTGTCAGCACGCGGGTCCACGAGATAATGGCCTGCGGCCAATAGCGCCGCACGTATGGCTCGAGCGCCAAATACAGAACCCAAACCGCGCCGCCCCAGAACAGCGCCGTGCTGACGGCCAGCACGAACAGATAGAGGAAATTTCCGACCGAAGAAAAGTGAGCCAGGAACACCCATAGCACCATATGCAGGCCAAAGATGAGAGTGGCCAGGCGCATTGCGCCGGAACGATCGCCCCTGCCATGACGGAAGTTCCAGCGTGCCAGGAAGACGGCGGCGGAGATCGGCACAAACAACGCGATAACCAATAAAATCCGGGTTGCAAGATCGCCCGCGCCCGGCTGGGTGGACGGCATGCGCGCTGAACGATTCCATGGGCCGGTTAGGGAAAAGAAGACCGGGCGTCCATGCCAGGTGGCGGCTTCCACGTGCAGTGGGCGGTTGCGAGAGCCGGGCCACTGGCCGGTCCAGGCCTGGCGAACGTCGGAGGCCGCCAGCGACGCCCATACCGGCGTGGTGGGCTGGAATTTAGACATATCCAGACCGGCGGCGGTGAACAGTGCATTCCAATCGGGCGGCGGAGATTGTCCTGGCGGGTCTTCCCGCTCGGGCGGCAAAGCTTCAAAATAGTTGAGGCGGCCTTCCGGATCGAACTGCACATCGATCATGCCGGACATGGTGTGCTTCGGATCGTTTTCGTCCATCTCGCCCGGAATGAGCATTTCGTTGCGCAAACCGAGCGCCAACATCGGGCCGGGACTTTGGCGATACCAGAACTTGAACAGCGAAGGACGGCCTCGCGCGATTTCGTCCCATCGCGGGAGCGGCCCGTCGGATTTCTGTACCGCGTCCATAAAATCCGTGTTGTCGTCGAAGCTGTACGCGGAATCGCCTGGCGGGTCCGTATATCCGAGGCGCTGGATCAGTTCCCGCGCTTTGTCGGCCAGCACTTCGGGAGGCTTGGTGAGGTGAGACTTTTCGATCATGCTGTACGTCGAAGTAAGGACCGTATACGCCAGCAAAGCCACCAACGCGACGGCGAGACTTGGAACGGCGATTTTCCAAGGCAGCGCCGCGGTTTCGCCGGAGGCAGCCACCACTTGGGGTGAAGGCGTTTCGCCTGCGGCCAGCGCGGCGGCCAATGGATCTCCACCAGGCAGTCGCGCGGCCACGGCCAGAGCGGACTGCGGGCGATTGGAAGGTTCCGGATCCAGGCAGCGAAGTATGGCGCTCTCAACCGCCGGGTCCAGTTCCTTCACCAGCGTGGACGGGCTGAGAGGCGTGGCCTCGCTGTGCAGGCGGACCAGTTCCGCCAGAGTGGACGCCTCAAACGCTCGCTTGCCCGTGAACACCTCGTAGAGCACCAGGCCCAGCGAGTAGATATCGCTTTGCACCGTCACTTCTCTTCCGGACAGTTGCTCGGGCGCCATGTAGGCGGGAGTGCCGTTGCGTATCTCCTCGCCCGGGATTTCGTCGGCCAGCGCAGCCAGGCCGAAATCGGTGATCACGACATCGCCTCGGCCGTTCAGCATCACGTTGGCCGGTTTCAGATCGCGATGCAGAACCCCCTTGGCATGCGCCGCGGCCAGGCCGGCGCACAATTGCCGCGAGATCTGGATGGCCTTGTCGGACGGCAGGCGGCCGATGCGGCGCAGCAGCGAACCAAGATCCTCGCCATCCACGTACTCCATCGACAGGTACGGCTGGCCCTCCACTTCGCCCAGGTCGTAAACCCGGCAGACATTGGAGTGCGAGACCTGGCGGGCGATACGAACTTCATTGTAGAAGCGCCCCAGCGCGGCCGGATTGCGGGAGGCCACTTCGGGCAGAAACTTGAGCGCCACTTCCTGACCCAGCGTAAGATCGTGCGCTCGGTAGACTTCGCCCATGCCGCCGCGGCCGAGCAGCGCAACGATGCGATAACGACTGGCCAGCAGAGCGCCCGGCAGAAAGCGCCCTTCGGCCAGCAAACCCGACGACGACGAGATGCCGCCGTGGGAAGGCGTGCGGGCCGGCGTGTGCGTGGACGCTGGTCGAGGAGTAGGCGCAGACGTCGCCACAGTTTGCGTGACCATGGCCCCGCCGCCATTGAGTTCTGCGCCGCACGACAGGCAGAAGCGGCTGGAGTCCGGGACGTCTTTGGTGCAGGTGCGGCAGGTCACATCAACTCCGTTGGGATCTTCAGAACCGGGCGCGTGAGCAAGCGGATCTCGGCTTCTTTCGGTATCCCCATCTAGTCGTCATGGTGAAGGATGGCTTCCTGATCGGCGATGGCTTTATCGCGCGCCATCTTCTTGTTCGCCTGGCGGGCGGAAGTGATGTTGTTCTGCCGGATGCTGGCGGAATCGACGCTGAACATCGAGATCAACTGCTCCAGCTTGTGCCCTTCGCAAGCGGGGCAGGCGGGTTGGGTTTTCAAAACCAGGGCTTCGAACTGCTCCCCGCAATCCAGGCATTTAAAATCGTATAAAGGCACCTCGGTCTCCTTTCAGTCCACATCTATTATGCTAACCTCAAGTTCCTTATGGCTACCAGTGACTTCTCGGCGCGCCGCGCAGCGTTCCGCAAGCTCCACGCGAGCGGATGTTTTGTGATCCCCAATCCCTGGGATGTTGGGACAGCGCGGTATCTCCGGCACCTCGGGTTCAAGGCGCTTGCGACCACCAGCGCGGGCTTCGCGTTTTCGCACGGATTACCGGATTCTGGCGTGTCGCGCGACACAGTGCTCGCTCATATCGCCGAGATCGTCGAGGCCACCGATCTGCCGGTCAATGCCGACTTCGAAGGCGGCTATGCGCGCGATCCCGAAGGCGTGGCCGAAAGCGTGCGCTTGTGCGTCGCAACGGGCGTCGCCGGACTTTCGATTGAAGATTCCACGGGCGATCGCATCCAGCCGCTGTACGAACTGCCGGTCGCGGTGGAACGACTCAAAGCCGCCCGCGCGGCGATCGGTGCTTCAGGTGTCCTGCTGATTGGCCGCGCCGAGTGTTTTCTGGTTGGCCATCCGGAACCGTTGAAAGAAGCCATTCGTCGACTGCAGGCCTATGCCGACGCGGGCGCGGACGTGCTCTACGCACCGGGAGTTCGGGAGCGCGCCGACATTCAAGCCATCGTCTCGGCGGTAAGTCCCAAGGCCGTGAATGTGCTGATGAGTGCGGATACCGGGCTGAAGGTTTCCGATCTCGCGGACATGGGAGTGCGAAGAATCAGCGTGGGGAGTTCCATGGCGCGGGCGGCCTGGGGCGGGTTTATCCGGGCGGCAAAGGCCATTGCGGAGGAAGGAAGCTTCGCCGGATTCGATAATGCCACTCCGTTTGCTGAGTTGAATGGCTTCTTCGGCAGCGCTCGTTCTGAGCCGTGACACACACTCTGCCAACACCCGTTCACACGAGTGTGAACGCAGCACGCAGGAGTGCGCGCGCCACACATGGGTAAGGACTGACTGCCGACACCACTAGCGCCCCGCGCGCCAGCGGCGGGCTAGCGCGGGAATGATGGCGCCTCCGACGTTGGCGAGATTGGCGTCCGGGAAGGGCGCGCGTTCGCCGTGCATCAGCGCACGGGTAAAGCGTCCAAGTGCCTGCCACTTTTCGCGCCACGAGTACCGGAGCTGGCGGCCGTTGGCGCGAACCACCAGCACGGTGACGTCGTCTTCAGAGAGATTTTCCGGGTAGCGCCGTTCGATTTCGCCTAGCAACGTCTCGATCAGCTTTTGCGGCTCGACATCGCCCAGCAAGCGCACTATCCGCAGCAGGCCGTCTTCGCCCAGCATTTCTCCATCGGCGTCGCGCGATTCGATGAGCGCATCGGTGAAGCTCAGCAGGCAATCCTCCGGTTCCAGCTGCAGGTCGAATTGCTCGTACTCGGCCCCATCGAAAAGACCGAGCGGGATGTTGCTGGGCGCCGAACGCGATCCAGGTTCCTGACTCCCCAGGACATCCCACCGTCGCTCGGCAACGCGGTACAGCAACGGCCGGGGATGACCCGCGTTGCAGATCGTGAGGCGGCGGCTGGGCTCAAAGAACGTCGTGACGATGGCGGTGGCGAAAGCGCCCGTGCGGGGCAGAGCGGCGAACTGCTGGTTAAGCAGGCGGACGAATTCCGTCTGATCCAGCCTGTTTACAAACCGCCGCATAAGCGTGCGCAGATCGGCGGCGGTGGCCGCAACGGTTTGGCCGTGTCCCGCGACGTCGGCCAGCAGCAGCCGGCTGATGCGGCCCGTGGCGCAGCTCGAAGCATAGTAAATATCGCCGCCCGCGTGGGCCTGTCCGTAGGGCTTGCTATAGACCCAGGCGTCCAGGCCGCCGAACTCCACCGAGCGCGAAGTGAGCTGGCTGCCGCCCCACACCTCCATGCACTGCATGTGTTGCGCCGGTTGATCGGGCATTTCCTATCCATTCTATTGTGTCCAGCACTGGTTGCTGAACCGCCAGGCGTAAGCATGTGGACGCCTGTTCTAAAAGCAAAGGTCGGCCTAAAGTTCCAACATTTAGCAGGGTCTAAACGGAGTCAAATCTAAGTTAGTACACCGCCCAACAGGAGAGTTACTGGCTATATGGAGCCAATAACCCTGGATGGTGTTTTGTGGTCATTAAGAAATGGCATCCGAGCGACCCATCGACAAGTTTAGGCAACGTGAGATCGAACAGCAATTATCCAGCGAGATTCAGTCCGCCCGCGAGCAGGTCCGCACAGCGACAACGGAGGAAGAACGAACGCAGGCATCACAAGCACTCGAACGCGCCCTGCAACGCTTCACCGACTTTGTTGGCAGAAACATAGTGCCCGACGAATTTCTCGCAGACTGAGGGTCAACGGCTAGCGACCATGCCAGCCTTGCGATGCTTGGAAATGTATTGTCCATTGTATGTACGAACCGGCCGGAGTATGCTGGAAAGCGCGCGAAACCTATGCACAACGACAACCCGAACGGAATTACGCGGCGCGACCTGGGAACCCTCGCGGCCATCGCGCTGGCCGCCGCTCCGAAAAAGCTTCCCGCGCAAGCGGCGTCATCCACGAATCCGGGCCCGGTGCTCGACATTGCCGACTGGAGTTATCGCTGGATCGGTGTGGAGCACGCTCTACTGGCTCGCGGAACCATGTGCAACGGGATGCAGATGTATGTGGAACATTGGAGGGCGCCCAGCGGAGGCCATCCCTATCCCATCGTGCTGATCCACGGCGGCTATGGGCAAGGCTCGGAGTGGATCAGCACGCCCGACGGCCACCGAGGCTGGGTCTCGTTGCTTCTGGAGCAGGGTTACACCGTTTATGTGCTCGACCGGCCGGGACAAGGCCGCTGTCCCTACCATCCTTGGGTTCACGGCTACTTTGACAAAGAAGCGCCCACGTTCGAGGGCGTGGCCAAAAACATGCGCCTGGATGCAAACGATCCAGCCGTCGCCCAGATCGTCGCGTCCATGGGCCAGCCGATGGCGATTAATCCGCTGACGGAAAATATATGGCGGTCGCGCGGAGCGAAACTTCTCGACGAGATCGGCCCCGCAATCCTGATGACGCATGGCGACGGTGTCATTTTTGCATCGCTCGCGGCGCAGGAACGTCCGAACCTTGTAAAAGCGATCGTCGCGCTGGATGCCCCGCAGTCGGAAATCGCCAAACCCAAAGTCCCCACGCTTGCCCTGGACTCGAACGACAGGAACCGCGAGGCGCTCGATCCGATCGAGAGGTGGCTGGCCTCTAACGTGAACTTCGATACTTTCGGCGGTTACATTGCAGGCAACCGGGAAAACACCGCCCTCAAGCTCGCCGACCAAGGCTGCTTCTGGGTGGGTGTGCAGCGCAAGAAAATGTCGTACGGCACCATCGCGCTGGGGCAGCAGTATGTGCAGTACATGATCCCCGCCGAAAAACGCTATCCATATCCGGTGATCATGGTGCACGGCGGCGGTGGCCAGGGAACGCATATGATGGGCATCGGAGGCCGTCCCGGCTGGGTTCACTATTTCGTGCAGGCCGGCTACAGCGTGTATTGGCTCGATCGGCCGAGCTATGGCCGTTCGCCCTATCATCCCGACGCTCTTGGGCCCAGCCATTTGCCGAACGTCCCGCCGTATGAGCCGCTGGTGCAGACTCCCGTGGTATTCAAGACGGCGCAGTGGCCTGGACCGGGAGGCATGAACGACCCGGTGATCGATCAGTTCATGGCCTGCGAGTCCGGCAATGTGATGGACGAAGCGTTCCATAGCGATCTGGTATGGCACGGAGGCGTGGAACTGGTGGATCGCATCGGTCCCTGCATTTTGCTGACGCACGCTTTCGGGGGATTCTTCGGCTGGGGCGTGGCGGATCGGCGTCCAAACCTGGTGAAGGGGATTTTCTGCATGGAAATCAACGGCAACCCATTCGCGGCGCAACTCCGGTGGGGATTGACGGCCAGCCCGATGACTTACGATCCGCCGGTAACCGATCCGTCGCAATTTCAGTTAGTGGAACACAAGCTGCCACCCGATTCACCGCGTCCACTCGTGCCCTCTTACAAATTGCAGGCGGAGCCGGCGCATCAGTGGAAAAACCTGCGCGGCGTTCCGATTGGATGGCTGACCACCGAGTTCGGCGGAGGCGGATCGCCAATTTCCAATGTGGAGTTCTTGAAACAAGTAGGATGTTCGGCGGAGATGGTCCGGCTGCGCGACAACGGCATCGTCGGAAATGGCAACTTGATGCTGTTGGAGAAAAACAACCACGAGGTGTTCGGCGTTGTAAGGGATTGGCTGGACCGGAAAGTGGCGCCGCCGAGGCAGGCGTGAGGGTATATAATCGCGCGATGACCTTTCGAGTGGGCCTAGTCATCCTGATGCTCTCGCCTTTGTCCGGACACCTATCGGGACAATGGCTGAAGCTGCCGGATAAGGGAATTCCGAGGACGAAAGATGGCAAGGCGGACCTTTCCGCTCCCACTCCAAGGAAAGCGGACGGCAAGCCTGATCTATCGGGAATCTGGATCGTGCCCGGGCCGAAATATTTGCAAAACCTGGCGGCCGACTTGAAGCCTGGCGATGTTCCGATGCTGCCCTGGGCCGCGGCACTCACCAAAGAGCGCATGAGCGGCGCGCACGCGGCCGAGGAATCCGACGCGAACTGTCTGCCTCAGGGCGTGCCCAAGATCAACGTCACGCCGGTTCCGTTCAAGATCGTTCAAAACCCGGACGAATTCATTATTCTTTACGAGGCGTTCGGGATTTACCGTCAGATTTTCTTGGACGGACGCGCGCTTCCGAAAGATCCGAATCCCTCATGGATGGGTTACTCGGTGGGTAAGTGGGATGGGGATTCACTCGTAGTGGAGACTTCCGGCTTCAATGGTAAGACGTGGCTGGACCAGGCCGGACATCCGGCCACCGAGGCGTTGCTCGTGACCGAGCGGTTCCGGCGTGTGGACTTCGGACACTTGAAGATAGACGTGACCATCAACGATCCGAAGGCTTATAGCAGGCCTTGGACCGTGACCGAAGGCATGCAGTTACTGCCGGACACCGAGTTACTCGAATTCGTGTGCAGCGAAAATAACCGCGACCTTCCCCACTTAGTGAATAAGTAGTTAGGGCGCAGCCCGCCTTCCCCATAGGCGAGCGGAAGCGATATCGGCGCCCTGCCGGAGCGCCTTGAGTTTCAACCAGACTACTGGCTCGATCACGTACTCGCGATTGGTGAATGTTCCGAAGCCGCAATCCGCGCTGGCAATCACTCGCTCCCGGTCGCCCACCGCCGCGACGGCTTCCTCCAGGCGTCGCGCCACAACCTCCGGGTGCTCAACGATGTTGCTGTTGCTTTCTACCACGCCGGGAAGCAGCAGCATGTGATCGGGCAGCTTGTGGCGGCCGAGCGCCGCCAATTCGTGCTGGTGGCGCGGATTGCCGAACTCAACGCTGAGTGCGCCGACGTTGGCCTGGTACAGCACCGGCAAAATAAGATCGAGCGCTACATCATAAAGATGCGGACCGTTCCAATTGCCCCAGCAACAATGCAGGCGCACACGATCGCGCGGGATGCCATCGATGGCTTGATTGAGCGCCGCAACGTGCATCTCCGCGGCCTTCACGAATTCGGCATCGGGAAGATCCCGGTAAAACATGGAGCGGTCCATCGCGAGATCGGGCGCGTCAATTTGTAGCAGCAATCCCGCGTGGTGGATGGCGAGATACTCATTCCGCATTTCGCGCGCCAGCGCCGTCAAGTAAGATTGCTGCGAATCATAGTACGCGTTGAGCATCGTGGTGGAGATAATGCCGGGCGAGGGCGCCGTCATGAAGCACTCGGCGAAAGCTCCCGAATCTCTCGCCGCGCGTTGGAAGCGATCAATCTCGCGCCCGATCGCGGATGAATCCAGGTAATGCAGTTCAGTTTGCGCTTCGGGGGCGTTCTGCATGCGGCTGCGCTTGGGAAACCGGCGCATCAGATCTTCCACCAGGGCAGGGAACTCCTCGAAGTCCCGGCCGCGGCGGCGTTTTGATTCGCCCGCGAACCCGGACATGCGGCGCGGCACATAGGTTTGGAAACCGACGCGCTGCTGCTCGCCGTCGTTACCGATATCGATGCCGGCTTCGGCCTGCCTGGCGATGACATGGCGGACCGCGCGGTCCATTTCATCGGCCAACTCCGGCTCGCTCAAAGGCTTTCCTTCCTCGCGGTCAATCAGCATTTCAGAGAGTGTTTCGCTGCGCGGAAGGCTACCGACGTGGGTGGCAAGGATGCGGTCTCGACTCAGGGTCATATGGTGCTCTTATCATGGCATTCCCGGTATTAGAGAAGAAAGTTGCGGCGGTCTATTGACAGAGGCAAGCGGCTATGTTAATTTTTACGCAGGCTGCTAAGGAATGCGCATATCGAAGAAAACGGCCGATCCAGACCTGAGCCGGCGGGAGCGCCAGATCATGGACGTTCTGTTCGCCCGCGGACGTGCCACCGGGCAGGAGATCCAGGAAAGTCTGCTGGACAAGCCGAACTATTCATCCGTGCGAACCATCCTGCGGGTGTTGGAGCGCAAGGGCTTTGTCAGTCACGTTGAAGAAGGGCTTCGCTACGTGTATGAGCCCACGGTGGCGCGGGAAGCGGCCAGCCGGTCGGCCTTACAGCGCATCATTCGCACCTTCTTCGATGGGTCGGCTAAGGAGGCGGTGGCGGCGCTGCTGGATCCGGCGGCGTTCCACCTCACCGAAAAAGAATTGAGCGAACTGGCCAGAATTATCGAGAGAGCGAAAAAGGAAGGGAAATAGCTATGTTATTGTCCTATCTGATTTCAGTTGCCGTGAAGTCTACTGTCCTGCTGGCTGTGGGCCTGCTGTGCTTGCGGTTCCTGCGCGGACGCGATGCGGCGTTGCGGCATCTGGTTGGTCTGGCGGCGCTGTCCAGCGCGGCGGCCGTTCCCATGCTGGCGCTTTGGTCTCCGCAATGGAGCTTTCTCATTTCCGTTCCAGTGGGGCCCCACGCCGGTGCGGTGGCGAGTACTGCGGGAACCGGGCCGTGGAGCTGGCCAACGGCGCTCTTGTGCGTCTGGATACTCGGAATTCTCGTGATGATGATCCGCGCCGCCGGGGGATGGGTTGTGCTGTTGCGCGTCCGTCGAGCCTCGGCTCATTTTCAAAATGGCAACTGTGCACAGGTTCGGATCGCCAATGTGAGCACTCCACTCACCTGCGGCGTGCTGCGGCCGCTCATTCTTCTTCCGCCGAACGCTCGGGATTGGGATGAATCGCGCTTGAACGCAGTGCTATTGCACGAGTCGGAGCACGTCCTCCGGCGCGATTGTATTGCCAAGTATGTTGCGCAAGCCTCGCGCGCGTTGTTGTGGTGGAATCCGCTGGCCTGGATGGTTGCCGCGCGCCTGAATCGCGAGCAGGAACTAGCCTGCGACGACGCGGTACTCGCCGCGGGCATCCCCGCGGAAGCCTACGCAGCCGTGCTGTTGGACGTGGCGCGCGAATGTTCCAGTTCGCTGCTGCTCGGCTGCGCGATGGCGGAGAATAACAGCGGTGCCGCCTTAAAGGAGCGCTTCACGCATCTTTTCGAATGGCGGCGGGAGTCGCGTGCTTCATCGCGGCGGACCGCCATAGCGATTCCCTTGCTGCTGGTATTGATGACAACTGTTTCCTTTGCGGAGAAGATCTACAGGATTGGGCCGGGAATCGTGCCGCCCAAGGTGTTGGAGAAAACAACCGAACCCCAATACACCGAAGAAGCCCGTGCCGCCAAGCTCGAAGGTCAGGTCGCGCTCACAATGGTAGTGGGCATCGATGAACGCGCGCACGACATCAAGGTTACGAAATCTCTTGATCCCGGTCTGGACAGCAGCGCGATAGCCAGTATCAAAACCTGGCGATTCCAGCCGGGCACCAAAAACGGGAAACCAGTCCCCGTTCGAGCCAACATCGCAGTAAACTTCCGCCTACTCTAATTGCGCGCTGGTGAGCGCTTCGGCAACTTCTTTCAAAAACGCCGCGGCCTGCGCGCCATCCACCACGCGGTGATCGCTCGATAGCGTCATCGTCAAGATGGGGCGGATGCCGATGAGCCCGTTCACCGGCACCACGCGATCGACAATGCGGCCGACAGCCAGCACGGCGGCTTGCGGCGGCGTGATGATCGCGCTAAAAGCGTCCACGCCGAACATCCCAAGATTGCTGATGGTGAAGGTGCCGCCCGTTACATCCGGCGGATGAAGGCGGCCTGCACGCGCTCTCTCGGCCAAATCCCGCCGCTTCGCGCTGATGTCGGCGAGCTTGCCTGTGTCGGCGTTGGGAATCACTGCGCCCACCACGCCGTCCTTCACCGCGATCGCGATACTGATGTTCACGTGCGGATTTAGCTGGATGGTGCCGCCAGTCCAACTCGCGTTCATCTTCGGGTGCTTCGCCAACGCACGCGCGACGATCGCGACAAGAAGGTCCGTGTGAGTGACGGCCTTGCCATATTTTTCGCGCGCGGCGATCAAGCCGCTGGCGTCGATCTCACGAACCAGGAAGAAGTGCGGCGCGGTGGTCCAGCTTTGTGTAGTGCGCTCGGCCATCAAGCGTGCGATGGAGCTGAGTACGACGGGTCCAGCCGGGGCTGGCGCGGCCTTGTGCGCGGCAGCCGGTGCTTCCGAGGCGCGTTGCACATCTTCGCCGCTGATGGTTCCTCCAGGACCGGTTCCGGTTACCTTGCTTAAGTCGACGCCGAGCTCCTGCGCCATCCGGCGGGCTTTCGGAGATACCTTTACGTCCGCGTTCGCCGGTCTGGCCGAAGGCGCGGCAGATGAAGACGCGACGGCTTGCTTTGACTGCTCACTCATGGTTCGCGCCGCTGGCGCTGACGTCGCCGTTTCCAGGGGCGGTTTTTCGCCGGGCGCGACAATCCATGCGATGGTTTTGCCCACCGGTATCACGTCGCCGGCCGCTGCTGTCACACCCGCCAGCACGCCGTCGGCCGTGGCTTCCACTTCTAGCACTACCTTATCGGTTTCAATCTCGGCGATCGGTTCGCCTTTGGCGATGGAGTCGCCTTCCTGCTTCAGCCATGAGATGAGCTTGCCGGTTTCTTGCGCCATCTCGAGCGCGGGCATGACGATGCTGATGGCCACTAGCGGGAAACCACCTGTTCGATTCGCGCGCTGGCTTCCACCATTTCAACGATGCGCTGGCTGGGGGCGGGATCGTGTTCGCGGGTGGTGGGCAGCGGACCATCCACGGTGAAATAGTGCGCGCCCGCCACCAGCAGCTTCTCCGCCGGAAAGCGCGTGATCACTTCGTGGCCGGTTTCGGTGACCACGATTTCTTCTTCGATGCGCGCCGCGCTCCAGCCGTCTTTCGACGGCCAGAAAGTCTCCAGCGCGAACACCATGCCGGGCTTGATCTCATAGGAATGTTCCAGCGATACCAACCGGCTGATCACCGGCTTCTCCCAGATGGCAAGTCCGATGCCATGGCCGAATTGGAGCGCGAAGGCCGCTTCTTCATTGGGAAAACCGAACTCCTGCGCCTTGGGCCATACCGAGGCGATTTCGCCCGTGGTGCGCCCGGGACGGATGAGCGAGATGGCGGCATCCAGATAATCGCGGCAGCGCGAATAGGCGTCGATCAGGGTGTGCGGCGCATAACCGATGCTGAAGCAGCGGTAGTAGCAAGTGCGATAGCCCATGAACGAATGCAGAATGTCGTAGTACACCGGATCGCCGGGGCGCAAAATGCGATCGGAGAAAACGTGCGGGTGCGGATTGCAGCGTTCGCCCGAGATAGCGTTCACGCCTTCCACATATTCCGAACCCAAGTCATACAGGATCTTGTTCACTAAGCCAACGGCCTGGTTCTCGCTCATGCCCGGCTTCATGGCGCAGTACAGATCGTGATAGGCCGCGTCCACCATCATCGCCGACGTGTTGAGCAGCGAGATCTCATCCTGCGTTTTAATGACGCGGACATCCGACATGAGCTGCTGGCCATCCACCACGGTAATGCCCTCGCGCTGCAGGGCGAAAAGAATGGGCGGTTCCACCACGTCGATTCCGAGTGGCTCCTTGTGCAGACCGCGCATCTCCAGCTCCAGCTTGATCTTCTTCGCGACGTCTTCGGCGCGGCCCATTTCGGGTGACATCGCGCCGCGCAACAACGAAATTCCGGGGCGCGATCGCTCGCCCAGCCAGGGGCAATTCAGCTGATGATGCTTGGCGGCCGAGCCGAAGTCCCACAGGATGGGCTCGTCATTTTGCGGCAGCAACGTGAAGCGGCTGATCTTGTCCTGCGCCCAGCTGCCGATGTGCGTGGCGGTGATATACCGCACGTTGTTCATGTCGAAGCACAGCAGCGCGCCCATCTCGGACTTATCGAGCATCGCCTTCACGCGCGCCAGGCGCTCCCGGCGCAAGCGATCCATATCGACGCGCTGCTCCCAATCCACCGCCATCGTTCCGTGAGTTTTCAGTGCCACTGTATGTCTCCTTAAGAAATTGAATCAGGCTGGTTCAAGATAGTCATCCCAAAGGTCGATGTAGACCGAGTCGCGTGGCGAGGCTTGCTCGCCCCAAAGTTCCCGCGCGGCGAAGCGAACCGAATAAACGTGCTGCGGCTTCTCGTCCGGTGAATGAGCGCTGGTATCGGGAAAAACATACACCCCGTGATCCCGCTCCACCTTTCCGTGTTTATCTCGCGCGTAGCGAGGCAGGCGCGTGTGTCCCGTTGGATGGATGTTGCGCGTGCGCACCAGTTGGCCGGGACGAAAACGCGGAGTAACCGCAATGTCTCGACTAGCCAGCGCGCCGCTGCGACTAAGGGACGGCACTTGCTCCGCGGTAAGCGGCGGAGTAGCTGGGACCGAGCCCGTCGCGGCCCGGCCGCTCTCCACTTCAGCGCCGGTCACCAAGCCGCTCTTCAGCAGGAGCTCCGTCACCGCGGTGAACCATTTTTCGTAGTAGCTCATGCGCAGGTATTCGGAAGCCGCAATCTGTTCAATCTGGTGGCGGAAAGTATCCAGGCTCCATTTGCGCCAGGCAGCGGTGGCCACAATCATCGCGAATACACGGCCCTCCCACGGCGCGTGAAACACCGGCTCATTCTGCTCGTGCTCCACGCGGCCCAGGCCGTGCATTCCGCCCATGTCGTGTACGCTGTTCACGCCAGCGCTCCTACCGACGACGGCAATGCTAGCTTGGCGACACCGATCATGGCATCGCGCGTCACCAGTGCGGCCAGCGCATTTTCATCCAGCTTCTCGCTTCCAGCCGGGCGCTCCGGCAGCACCAGGTAGCGCAACTCGGCGGTGCTGTCCCAGACGCGTATCTCCGTTTCCTCCGCCAGTTCCAGCCCGAACTCGCGCAACACGCCGCGTGGATCCATCACCGCGCGCGAACGATACGGCGCCGATTTATACCACACCGGCGGCAGCCCCAGAACCGACCACGGATAGCAAGAGCACAGCGTGCAAACGATCAGATTATGGACCCGCGGAGTGTTTTCCACCACCACCATGTGTTCGCCTTGCGCCCCGCCATAGCCCAACTCCGCGGTTGCAGCCGTGGCGTCGGCCAATAAGCGCTGCTTGTAAGCCGGATCAATCCAGGCGCGCGCCACGATGCGGGCGCCATTGCGCGGGCCCACCTTGTGTTGGTACCTGTCGATCAGCGCATCCAACGCCTTGGAATCCACCAGCCCTTTCTCCGTCAATAGCGATTCCAGCGCCTTGACCCGCAAGGTGAGATCGGACGGGACCACCTGGTGATCGTGATCATGATCGTGTCCCTGATGGTGCGATGCCCCGCTCATTCCGGCCTTAATTTGCGCCGCACAGCACGCGCGCCGCGTCCGCAACCGTCTTTTCGTTCGGCACCGTGACATCTTCGAGCGGCGGCGAGAACGGAATCGGCACGTGCATCGCGCCCATGCGCTTCACTGGAGCTTCCATGTCGAAGAACGCGTGCTCTTGGATGACAGCGGCGATCTCGGCGGTGACCCCATAGCGTCCATAGCCTTCATCGACGACGATGGCGCGCGAAGTCTTCCTGACCGATTCCACCAGCGTCTTTTCATCCAGCGGCCACAGCGTACGCGGGTCCAGCACTTCGGCGCTGATACCGGTTTCTTCGAGCAGGCTCGCGGCGCCCAGCGCCACTTGCACCATACTGCTGGTGGCGATGATGGTGATGTCGCTGCCTTCGCGCTTGATGTCCGCCACGCCCAACGGAATGGTGTACTCTTCCTCCGGAACCGGGCCCTTCAGCCGGTACATCATCTTGTCTTCGAAGAACACCACAGGGTTTTCGTCGCGGATGGCCGATTTCAACAGGCCCTTGGCGTCGTAAGGCGTCGAAGGCATAACCACCTTCAGCCCTGGAATATGGCAGAACCATGCGTGTAGGGATTGTGAGTGCTGCGCCGCCGAGCGCCGCGTAGCGCCCAGCGTGGTGCGCATCACCAGCGGAGCCTTCCATTTGCCACCGGACATGTAGTGGATTTTGGCGGCCTGGTTCACCATTTGGTCCATGGTGAGTCCAATGAAATCGCCGAACATGATGTCGATCACCGGCCGCATCCCCGTCATGGCCGCGCCCACCGCGATGCCAGTGAAACCCGCTTCGGAAATTGGCGTATCGAGTACGCGCTTGGGGCCGAATTCCTCAACCAAGCCGGTTAAAACTTTGAACGGATGGCCCGCCTCCGCGATGTCTTCACCGAGAATGAACACGCGCGAGTCCCGCCGCATCTCTTCGGCCAGGGCTTCCCTGATGGCCTGTGCGAGCGTCAGTTCACGAACGGCAGTCTCAACCCTGGGTACTTCAAGCCCGCTCTTGCTTTCAAGCGTAGACATCTTGATCCACCTTATCGGGGCTGGGATACGGGGCGGCTAGCGCGAACTTCACGGCGCCGTCGATCTCAACCTTCACTTCGTCATGAATTTTGTCGAGCGCGGCGCGATCGGCCAAGCCTTGCGACTCCAACCACTCGCCCATGATCCGGATGGGATCGCGCTCCGTTTTCCATTGCTGCTCTTCTTGCTTCGAGCGATAGTATTCGCGGCTGACGTCGCCGACGTGGTGTCCATGGTAGCGATACGTATTGACGAGTAACAGCGACGGACCTTCGCCCGCGCGAGCGCGTTCCACCAGCCTCTTCGCCACAGCGTAAACCGCACGCACATCCTGGCCGTCCACTTGTTCAGAAGGCACGCCAAAAGCCGGGCCGCGCGCCAGAATGTCGCCGGCCGTGGTTTCCGAAAAATGCGTGTACTCGTTATACATGTTGTTTTCGCAAACGTAGATTACCGGCAGCTTCCACAGCGCCGCCATGTTCATCACTTCGTAAAGCACGCCCTGGCCGAGCGCGCCCTCGCCGAAGAAGCACACCGCTACTTGACCGGTGCCCAGGCGCTGCGCCGAAAATGCCGCACCCGTTGCGATGCCGGTGCTGCCGCCCACGATGGCGTTGGCGCCGAGATTGCCGGTGGCCGGGTCCGCAATGTGCATGGAGCCGCCTTTGCCCTTGCAATAACCCACTTCCTTGCCGAGCAATTCGGCGAACATCAGATCCACCGCCGCGCCTTTCGCCAGACAATGGCCGTGCCCGCGATGCGTGCTGGTGATGTAATCGTCCGGCCGCAGCGCCTCGCAGACGCCCACGGCAACCGCTTCCTCACCGATATAGAGGTGCGCCAGGCCGGGCATCAGCGCGCGAGTATAAAGATCGTTGACTTGCTCTTCGAACAGCCGGATCATCATCATGCGCCGGTACATATGCAGATGCAACTCGGCGCCGGTTCGCGAGTCTGCCTTGGATGAGTGGACAGCGGTGGTCATCTTGGAACTCCAGACATTCTTGCCAGTACCTCAAATACTACTGCGAAATCCTGCTCCACGTAGCCCATGGCGCGCGCGGCGGTCAGGAACTCGTTCGCGGTGGCCGTGGTGGGCAAAGGGACGTCGGCTTTGCGGCCGAGCTCCAGCGCCAGCAGCATGTCTTTCTGCATCATGTTTACGTTGAACCACGCCTCCTCAGGCATTTTAAGCACAAACGGGCCGCGATACTGAACCATGGGCGACGCGATGGCGCTGTGCGTCAGGACGTCGACGGCCGTCTCGCGCTTGATCCCGCTCTTCTCGGCCAGCAGAACGGCTTCCGAGAACGCCAGCATTTGCACCGCAAGATTCAGATTGGTGGCGATTTTCATCACCAGGGCAAGGCCGTTTTCACCAACGTGCGTGACTTTCGGACCCAAGTCCAGAAGCACGGGCTTGGCCCGTTCGAAGGTTTCCGCGTGGCCGCCCACCATCACCGAAAGCTTCCCCTGTTCCAGCGTGATCACGCTTCCAGAAACCGGCGCATCAAGAAGGTCCGCGCCTTTCTCCCGAACGCGAGCGGCCAACGCCTTGCTGATCTCTGGACTGACGGTGCTCATCTCGATCCAGACTTTGCCTGGGCCAAGTCCAGCGATGATTCCGGTCTCTCCGCCGGCAATCTCCTGCAGGGCAACCGTGTTGGTCACCATGGAAAGCGTGAAGTCGGCCGCCGCGGCCACGGCGCGGGGCGAATCGGCCCATTTCATTCCGCGATCGATCAGCCATTGACCCTTGGCATGCGTGCGGTTGTAGCCGGTAACGGTGTGCCCTTTGTCGAGCAGGCGGTTCACCATTCGGCTGCCCATCACTCCCAGCCCAACAAATCCTAAATTGGCCATTCTTTACAGTGTACGAGCTACCAAGCGACTTTGTATGCCGGATCTATGTCGCCATGAACAGATTCGTGTCCCGGCCGTTCCTGTCCCAAAGACGACACAAGCGATGGCAAAAGTAGACAAACTGACGCAACCCTCCTCACGCGGCCGTTGCTTCTCAACGCCCAGGCGTTGGCATGGAAGTTGCAGGGACAAGAGCAGATGCCACACGCCGGATGCCGAATCATTTTCCTGGCTGCCAGTTTGGGCGCCGTAACACTGGCCGGCCAGACGTTTGCCCAGCTTCGGTCGCGCCCCTTGCCCTCGCCACAGGAAGCGGCGAATCTGGAATCGCATGTCCTTCAGAATCCGGAAGACATGGACGCTCGCGCAGAACTGCTGCAGATCTATCTCGACACCGCGCCTGCTTCGCACAATGATGATCCGGGGCGCCGTTCCGTCCGCCTGCAGCACATCCTTTATCTGGTGGAGCATCATCCGGAAGCCGCGGCTAGCGCATCCAAAGTGGCGTACGTTTATCGCGATAAGGGTCCTTATGCCAATGTGTCCGATCATGAGGCCGTCCGCGATCAGTGGCTCGCGGCGGTGCAGGGTCATCCGAAAAATACGGCGGTCATCATGAACGCAGCGAAGTTCCTGGAAACGGAAGATCCCGACGATGCCGAACAAGTGCTGCGCCGCGCCCTGGACGGCGAACCTGAGAACCGCAAGCTTGCCGCGAATCTGGGATTTCTTTATGCCATGGAGATTCTGGCTGGGCATGCGACAACGGAGCTGGAGCAAAGTTCCAATGCGATCGTGCTGGCGGCGGCCGGTACGGCCCTCCCCAACCTGGCCGTGCACGGAAGCGGAGGGCGCATGGTGGATCCGAAAATATTCGATCTCGCGAGCGAGCTATCGGCGCGAGCCAGACAGCTTGCCCCGAACGATCCGGATATTCAGGGCCCCATGCCTTTGATCAAATACTTCGCGGAGGCGCAGTCACAGCAGGGACGTTAACCTCGCGGCAATCAGGCCTTCAGCGCGGCCAGAACCCGCTTCGGTGTCATCGGGAACTCCGTCATCCGAACCCCGGTGGCATCGAAGAAGGCGTTGGCGATCGCTCCGGCAGCCGCGGCCATCACCTCTTCGCCCGCGCCACTGGAGCGCTCTTGCAAGCGCTGCACGACAACCGGCGTCACTTGCGGGCATTCTTCGAAGCGCAAGATGGGATAGGTGGCCCAATCCAGGCTGGTGACATTGGTCTTGGAGAACGTAACTTCCTCGTAAAACATGCGGCTGGCAGTCTGCACCAACTGTCCGCTGATCTGGCTTTCGACGTTTCCCGGGTTCACCACCAGGCCGGCATCCACGGCGCCATACAAGTGCCTGGCGACAACTTTACCGCTTTCCCTGTCGACCTCGATTTCAGCCACGGCCGCGCCATAGGACGCCAGATGCGTGCCCATTCCGATGCCGCGCCCAGTGACCACCTTCGCCTTCGAGAGGTTTGCAGCCGCCTGCCGCGGTGTCCAATTCGCCGCCTTCGCTGCCGCGTCCAAAACCCCCAGCCAGCGGTCGTTCTTAATGTTGCGCCGTCGAAACTCGTACGGATCGATCTTCAGCAGAAATGCCAACTGATCGATGGCCTGTTCCGATGTAAAGGAGAACGAAAGATCGAGCGGTGAGCGAAGCCAGGCGCCCTTCAAGAAACCGAGCCCCGGCACGTGATGATTCACCAGTCGCACGTTGGGAATCTCGTACATTCCGCCGCAACACAAGGGATTCACCTGCATTGCGGGGTTGGGCTGCCATTCTGCGGCAGCCTTCCCGAGCGCCAGTTGCTCCGTCGTTTCCACGTTATTCCAATGATGCTGCCAGCCTTCATATTCGTATCCGACGATCTTTCCGTCGGCGCTCGCGGCGGCGCGAACTTCACCCACGTGCGAGGGGCCGTAGTTGTCCCAGCCATGCTCGTCCCAGCGCATGAACTGCAGGCGCACCGGCTTGCCGGCCATTTGCGAAAGCAGTGAGGCCGCCTGCGCTACATCGTCGTAACAGCTGTGGCCGTAGGTGCCCGATCCTTCGTAATACTGCACGCGGACTTTTTCCACCGGCAGTCCCAGGATCGGGGCCAGCGTGCGGCGCGTGCCGTAGACATCCTGTGTTGAGCACATCACCAGCGCTGAATCTGGCTTCACATCGGCCAGGGCGCAGTTGGGCCCGAAAGGCGCGTGGGCCTGATAGGGCGCCCGGCAGTTGTAGGCCACTCTGTGCGGCGCAGCTCCGATCGCATCCGCCGCGTTGCCTCGCTCCACTACGATGCGATCGTCAGTCTTGGCGGCGCGCATGGCCTGATACATGCTGGCGCTGCCGGTGAGCGTTGGCGCAGTGTCCCAGTGCACTTTCAACTGCCGGGCCGCGCGCACGGCGTCCCACTCGTTCTCAGCCACCACGCCGATAAAATCGCCTTTGCGCAAAACGCGCGCGCCGGGAATATTACGGATGGACGTTTCATCCAGTCCGATAACCTTCGCGCCGGCGCCATACGCACCCTGACCGCGCGGGCGAACCACCCGTCCATGCAACATCCCAGGAACGCGGGCGTGCTGCATGTAGACGTACTTGCCGCTCACCTTGTCGGGCAGATCGTTGCGCGGAACCGGAGTGCCCACCACTTTATACTCGTCGGGGGCCTTCACTGGAGCAGAGCCGGTGAACGCCAGATGGAACGGTTTGTCGCCCACCAGTTCTCCGTAGCTAACCGAACCGGTTGTGCCCGTTACAGCAACAACTCCCTTCGATACCGTGAGACGATCCACCGGCGTCGACAGCCTCTTCGACGCGAGTTGCAGTAAAGCCTGCCGGGCCTCAGCCGCCGCGGTTCGAACCTGTGGGCCGCCTCTTTGAATGGAGGCGCTCGAATACGTTCCGCCTTGATTGGGCGTGACGTTGGTGTCCAGCCGCACGGTCTTCAGCTGGCGCATATCCATATCGAGTTCTTCCGCCGCCACCTGCAGCAGCGCCGTGGAATTGCCTTGTCCCAGTTCGGCGAATCCGATATAAACGGTCGCGGTATTGTCGGCGTGGATGGCGAGCCATGTATCCACCTGCTTGGGATCGGGCGGCCCAGCGACATCGCCGCGAGCGATGGGGGCTTCTTGCCCCAGCAGCGCATCGCCCAAACGAAACCCAACCACCAGCGCACCGCCTGCTTTCAAAAAATCGCGACGGCCAGTCATGCTTTTCCCACCGACATTACACGCGCGGCTCTCTGGACAGCAAGAATGATACGCGGATAAGTCCCACAGCGGCACAGATGTCCATTCATCGCGGTTCGGATTTGCGCTTCGGTTGGTTGTGGCGTTTTAGACAACAATTCGGAAGCCTTCACGATCATGCCGTTGTAGCAATAGCCGCATTGCAGGGCCTGTTCGTCCAGCAAGGCCTGTTGCACGGGATGCAGCGAAGGGACTTGAGGGAGTTTCTTTTGCGCCGCGTACCATGCCGGCAGGCCTTCCAGCGTTGTCACCGATTTCCCTTTGATCGCCGACACCGGCGTCACGCAGGAGCGCGTCTCCACGCCATTCACCAGCACGGAGCACGAACCGCACTGCGCCAGCCCGCAACCAAAGCGCGGACCTTGCAGCATCAACTCATTGGAAAGGACGTACAGCAGCGGCGTGTCGGGCGAAGCGGAAACGGTCCACGACCGCTCGTTCACCGTGATCTTCAATTCGGTGGCCAATCGCCTAGTCTCCTGAGGGGCTTTGGCTATCAGCTTAACAAAATCAGGCTCTTATCAAATCAGTCTTTCTTCCGATGCCGAAAGCGCTTCGAAGGATCATGCTGGAATCATCATGGCAACCGAACTTCAAAATCTCTCGAATGAATTGGCCGCAACGGTGGAGCGCGCCGTCGCCAGCATCGTGGCCGTTCACGCCCGGCGCGGCATTGGCTCCAGCGGGATCGTCTGGCGCGACAACCTGATCCTGACCTCGAGCGAAGGTGTTCGCGCGGAAGACGGCGTTAAGCTGGTGCTTCCGGACGGCACCGTCACCACTGCTCGATTGCGCGGTCGCGATTCCGGCACCGACTTGGCAGTCCTTGAAACCGACGCCAGCGGCCTTCATCCGCTCGAATTCACTGGCGATACGACGCTTAAGGCCGGCCAGTTGGCGGTGGCGGTGGGGCGCACGGCCAATACCGGGCCCATCGCGTCTTTCGGAATCATCAGCGGTGTCTCCGGAGAATGGAAAACCTGGCGCGGCGGAAAGATCGATCCTTTTGTCCGCCTGGATATCTCGGCCTATCCGACGCTTTCGGGCGGGGCAGCTTTGGACGCGGGCGGTAATCTGATCGGCATGGTCTCAACCGGACTGTCGCGTAGTTCGGTGTTCGCCGTCACGCGCAGCACTATCGATCGAATCGCGGGAAAATTGAGCCAGCAAGGCTATGTCAGCCGCGGGTTCCTAGGAGTCGCATTGCAGCCGGTGGCATTGCCCCCCCAAAGCAAAGAGCAGCTAAAGCAGGACACCGGCATCATGTTGTTGGGGATTGAGCCGGAAGGACCGGGCGCAGTTGGAGGATTGATATTGGGCGACGTTCTGGTAGCTGGCGATGGTCAGTCGCTCGCGCAGCCGGAAGACCTGGCGGAGCTTTTGGAGCGGACGCCGGCCGGCCAGGTTGTCAAATTCAAGGTGCTGCGGGCTGGCGTGGTGCAGGAGCTGGATGTGCGCGTCGGAGAGCGGCCCAGCCGCAGGAGGTAAGAACGTGGGCGCCACTTTCGGAGATATCGTCGAAAAACTGCGCCGCGCCACGGTACAGGTCGGGCGTGGTGGATCGGGCGTCATTTGGTCCGCTAATGGGAGCGATGCCGGCGAAGTTGTGACCAACGCTCATGTTGTGGAGGGCGCGGCCAGATCGGGCGCCGCCAGGAGTTCCTTAGAAATTGAGCTTTGGGATGGACGCCGCTTGCCCGGCCAGATCGTGCGGCGAGACCGTCGGCGGGATTTGGCGCTTCTCCGCATCGAAGCTTCCGGGCTGCCTGCCGCTGTGCCTGGCGATTCGAGCGCGCTCCGCGTAGGTGAGTTGGTCATCGCCGTCGGTAATCCGCTAGGCTTCATCGGTGCGGCCAGCACCGGCGTTTTTCATGGATTCCAGAATCGTTCGTGGATGGTGAGCCAGCTTCGATTGGCGCCTGGAAATTCCGGCGGGCCGCTCGCGAACGCCCGTGGCGAGGTAATCGGTATCAACACAATGATCGCGGGCGGGATGGCGTTTTCGATTCCATCTCGCGCCGTGATGCAATTCCTGAGCGGGCAAACTACGGCGGACCGCGGATTGGGGGTGGTGGTTCGGCCCCTTCCGGCGGGGCTGATCGTTTTGGAAGTGATTCCGCACTCGCCTGCCGATCGCGCCTCACTGCTCCAGGGCGATATTTTAGTTGGCGCCGCAGGCCGGCGATTCCAGTCGGCCCAAGACCTCGAGACCGCCATCCAATCCAGCCGCGGAGGGATCCTGGAGCTTCAATTTCGGCGCGGCGCGAACGCGAACATCCGCACGGTTGCGGTCCAAATGGCCGCTTCCACGGTACGAGCGGCGTGATTCGCGTTTTGCTGGGGTTGCAATCGAGCGAGCTGGAGACTGCGATCCGTTCCAGTGCATCGCTCGAATTCGCGGGAACCGCCGACCCTTCGAAGCTCTTTGGATCGGAGCTCTCCGCGGATGTGTTGCTGCTGGAATTCGAAGATACTAGCGATCACGATTGGAGCGCTCTGGCCGAACTGCCGATTCCCGTGATTCTTTTAATGGATCCATCCAATTCCAGTTTGGCGAGCTCCGCATTGCGGTCTGGGATTCGCGGTGCAATCTCGTCCGATGCCACTCCGCATGAGCTGGAAAGCGCGATTAACGCGGTAAACGCAGGCCTCGCTGTGACCAGCGCCGATTTCCTGCGCGAACTTCATCCTCTTGCCGAGCAACTACTCGAGCCACTGAGCGGCCGCGAGCTCGAAGTGCTGGACCAGTTGGCCGAAGGGCTCAGTAACAAGTTGATCGCGCACCGTCTCAACATCTCCGAGCACACCGTCAAGACGCACGTGGCGTCCATCTTCGCGAAACTAGGCGCCTCCAGCCGGACAGAAGCTGTCTCGCAAGCTATTCGGCGAGGCTTGGTAATGCTGTAGCCTCCAAACTATTTCACTTCGGCGGGTGTGGACGTCGCCGGGCCCATCCCGACGATTTCGAGCGTCACTTCCTGATCCTTCGCGCCATCGTAGTGGATCTGCTTGCCATAGTGAGTGACGAAACTGCCGGCCGGTATCGGGGTGGTGCTATCAGGATCGTATTTGGTGCCGGTGCCCACCCACCAGGTCCCCGAAATGACGTAGATGTAGCGATCGTTGGGATGGAAATGAGGATGGCTCATGTTGTGCGGCAGCCACTTGGTCAAGACGACGTAAAGGCCTGGCTTCGATGGATCGCCGGCCAGCACCGCTTGCCTGGCGCCGCCATTTCCGGTCCAGTGGATCTTGTCAGGTAGTGTGTAAGCCAGAACTTTGGGGTCGGGCGAGGCGGCCTTTACGGAAAAGACGCCTGCGAATATGGTTGCCGCGGCAATTGCGAGCAGCGTACGAGAGGCAATGTGGTGACTGTGCATGCTGCTCATCTTATCTCGTAAGCTCGTTTTATGCTCTGGCGTGTGGTAAAGAGAATGTCGCCGGTCTTGATTTGTGTGGTAGCCCTGGCTTCCGCGTTGTTGGCGCAAAACGTGTCGATTCAGTTCGACACCCTGACGGCTGAGCAGATTCATGTGCGCCTGGTCGATTTCAAGGACACGAACTCCGCGCGGGAGCAGGCGCTCCATACGTTATTTGAAGAAGCAGGGTGCAACGGCGAGCATCTGACAGAGCAGGCCGTAAAGCACTCCAAGGACCCGAACGTAATCTGTATTTTGCCCGGAGCCACTGAATTACAGATCATCGTCGGTGCACATTTTGATTTCGTCAACGCCGGCCGAGGAGTGGTCGACAACTGGAGCGGCTGCTCGCTGCTACCAAGCCTGTATCAAAGTCTTAGAAGGTTTCCGCGCCGGCATTCGTTTGTCTTTGCGGGATTTACCGACGAAGAAAAGGGACTGGTTGGCTCCAATTTCTATGTGCACCAAATGAGCAAGGACGAGGTGCACAGGACAAGCGCGATGATAAACATGGATTCCCTGGGAACGGGGCCAACGGAGTTCGAACTGTATCGCGGCGATAAACGTCTGGCGACCTCATTGGCTGGCGTGGCTAATGCAGACCATCTACCGTGGAGCGTAGTGAATGTGCATCAAGTGGGACGGTCCGACTCAGACTCATTTCAGGACCGGCATATTCCGACCCTCATGATTCATTCGATCACCAACCAAACCTTTCCCATCCTGCATTCGCCGCGCGATCAAATGACGGCGATTCATGAGGCCGAGTACTACGATACATACCGGCTGGTAGCCGCATATCTTGCGTATTTAGATGCGACGCTGGACACGGCGAACGGCTCTGACAAATAGCCACACATCTGTTTGCGCCGCGATCTACCGCATGTGCGGGGAGCGCTTGTCAAGAGCCAATGTTTTGATAGTATGGCCGCATGGCATCCCCTGAGATTCGTCGCCTGCGCTTCGAAGCGCCCACAGGCGAGTTCAATTTAAGCCGCCTGGAGCGTGTGATTTACGGGCCCGGCAAGATCAAGGCGCTGAAGGATGAGATGGAGCGGCGCGGGTTGAAACGCGCCGTGGTGGTGACCACCGACGTGGTGGCGGCGCTGCCGATATTAAATGACGTGACGGAAGCCCTGGGCCAACATTGCGCTTCCGTTTTCACGGGCATCATCCAGCACGTCCCGCGCGGCACCGTGAACGAACTGCAAAAGGAGATCGAGCGCGTGGACGCCGATAGCCTGGTCAGCCTGGGAGGCGGCAGCCCGATCGATTCCACCAAGGTGGCGATGTATGGTCTGCTCGACCGCCGCGAGATGATACACATCGCGGTGCCCACCACGCTGTCGGCGGCCGAATACACGCACGCGGGCGGGGTAACGGACGAGACCACGCGCGTGAAGAGCGGCGTGTACGACATGCGCGTCTTGCCGCGCACGGTGATCAACGATCCTGTGCTGACGCTTGCAACGCCAGACTGGCTGTGGGTCTCTACCGGTATTCGCGCGCTCGATCACGCCATAGAATGCGCTTACGCCATCCGGCACCAGCCCATCAGCGACGCGCTGGCGGCGAAATCGATCGCGCTGTTTGTCAAGCATTTGAAAGCCGGCATCACTACGCAGGGCGACGAGCAACTGGCGCATCGCGGACAATGCCAGTTCGCCGCATGGTATTCGATTTATGGCGCGATGAACACGCGCTTCGGGCTGTCGCACTTGCTGGGGCATCAGATTGGGCCGCGCTGGAACGTGCCGCACGGCATAACCTCGTGCATTACGCTGCCGCACGCCATGCGATTCATGGCGGAGATCGCAGCCGAACGTTTTGGGCCGATCGCGGAAGGCTACGGCATCCCCTTCGATCCTTCCAATCCTAAGCCGGCCGCGCTCCAGTGCGCTGACCGCACCGCGGAGTTTATCGCGCAGTTCGATGTGCCGCGGACTCTGCATGATGCGGGCGTGCCGCGCGACGAGATCGGTGAAATTGTTGGGCCGATCACGCATGAGCTGCAGCACATGGGCGTGGTAGACCGGCCGATGACGGAGCAGGAAGTCCTGGCGCTGCTGGAAGCGGCCTATTGATTTCGGCGTATTGATTTATTGCCGCAAAAACAAAGGCCCCGCGGATGGTTTCCGCGAGGCCTGAATTGACACGTTTGGAGATATTGCTACCAGCGGCGTCCGTAGCCCCAGCGTCCTCCAAACCCGAAGTAGACTGACGGGCCGTAGAACGGGTACGGATAGCCATAACCATAAGCGGGTGCATAGTAACCGCCATAGTAGGGCGGCGGTGGGTATCCATAGCCCGGTCCCGGTCCATATGCTGATCCATATCCAGGACGCGGCGGTGCCGGACGGTAACCCGCATTGTAATCCTGCTGCGAGGCATAATGGAAAGCCTGCTGCGAATTGTCGATAACAAGCGGAGTCTCCATGCTGAACGTCAGCGGAGTTTCCGGGCCGACGACAGTAGGATAACCACGCGTCAGCAGTACTCCGATGGTGGAGACCACCAAGCCTGCCGCTGCGCCGACACCCGCCCCTACACCGCCGTTCACGCCCGCGCCAATGGCCGCGCCAGTGGCGGTTGTGGCTCCAATGGCGAAAGCGTCCCGTCCGTGGGAGGTGTTGCCGCGCCAATTGATCAATTTCGTCTTCACTTGAACCTGGCGGCCGTCGGCCAGCTGAATACCTGTGAGTTCCAATTTCAAATGCGAAACACCCGACACACGCCCAGCCTTCTGCG
Source organism: Bryobacterales bacterium (assembly GCA_963747945.1). Taxonomy (GTDB): domain Bacteria; phylum Acidobacteriota; class Terriglobia; order Bryobacterales; family Bryobacteraceae; genus Palsa-89. The sequence goes on along the minus strand of CAVVHB010000011.1, from coordinate 71,626 downwards.
CTTCGGCAACGACGCCTGCCACGGTTTCGCCGCGGCGCGCGATGACCAATCCATTCGCGAAGATCGGTTCCAGCAAGGTTCCAGTGAACACGTCTCCAGTTTGGTTGTGATCGCTCGAGAGCGGCGCAAGTAAGCGAATCGTCACCCAGGTTTTTGCGGGCAGCGTGATCGTGGTTGGGGCGTAACGCGGCGGGGGCGGAGCCTGCTGCTGAGGCGGAGGTTGATTCTGCGGATCGCCCGCAGGCGGCGCTGGATTCCCAACTGCGTTGCCGGCCGGATCGCCGGCAGCGTCTGGAGCACCCACGGGAGCATTCAGTTGTTGATCTGGCTGTTGATCCTGTGGTTGGAACTTGCGCCATCCGCCGGAAGGAGCCGCGGGCGGCGCGGACTGGTTCACGTCCTGAGCTACGCCCGGCAGACTGCCGACCATGGATAGGACCAAAACAGAAGCGACGGTCCAAAAGAGCGGTTTTGTTTTCATAATCGTCGTGCCTCTCAAGTTGGCTCTAAGTGCATCTCAGTTGCCACACGTAAATGATTCCAAGCAAAGAGACTTCATCGCAGGTGCTTTGGCCGAGGATAACCAGGCTGGTGGATTTCGGCCACCCATATTACCGGTTCGCGTAATAACCATCGCGGGTTTCCACAAATAATCCGGTCTTCTTGGTGGCCAGGCGGATCTTCCGATATCCTGGCCCGGCATCGTTTCTGGCAGCGCTTCTATCCGGGGTGTAACCGATGCTGTATTGATCGCGCAGCTTTTCCTCCAGCAACGTATAAATGGCCGAGATCGGCTGGCCGTCGGACACCTCAAAGTAGCCGCCACCCGTTTCCCGAGAAATTCGCTGCATAGCCTTCTTGCCGGCCATGCTGGCAAATACCCCGTCGTAGGCTCCGCGATCGGAAAACAGGATGGCATAAACCAGCGCGTCGGCGCGCTGGGCGGATTCGATGGCGCGAGACAATCCGACCTTGCTGCCGTTATCCACGCCATCGGTGATAAGACAAGCGCTTTTCGGCCGGATTGCTTGCCAAAAATCTTCGGATGCCAGTAGCACCGAATCGTAAAGAGCGGTTCCGCTGAGAGCCCAAGCGCCGACCTTGGGGGCATCGTGTTTCCGCGGCGGAAGCTTCGGCGTTTCGAGGCGTGCTAGCGCCTGTTCCAGTTGATCGCGCGAAGCGGTCAGATCTTGCAAAAGCTCTACGTCGCGATCGAAATGAATAATGAAGGCGCGATCCTGATCCGGGCGCAGCACCTGGCTCAGGAACCGAAGACTGGCGGTGCGTTCCTCGGCGAGAACGCGGCGCTGGCTGACGCTGGTGTCGATGAGGAGACCGAGGGTCAGCGGTAGGCCGGTTTCTCGCGAGAAATAGCGGATGGCCTGTGGGCGGCCGTCTTCTTCCAGGGTGAAATCGTCCTTGGTTAGGTTGCGGACCGGGCGGCCCTGGTCGTCGTGAACGCTGGCAAAGAGATTGACGACGCGAACGTCGGTGGAGAAAGTGGTAGTGCCCTGCGCGTGAAACGATGGCGGTAAAGCATCAATATCAACAATGTCTTAAATATCGACATCTCAGGTCTTTACGCACTGTTATCGAGCCCTGGTTTGCTCGGCGGGCGCGTCTTCCAGCGCCGGTGAATCCACAGCCACTGGCCCGGATGCTCCCGGATAACTTGTTCCAGCACCGCGTGCAGGCGGCGGGTGTCCTCGGCAGGATCGCCCGATATCTCAAGTGGAGGATAGAACTTGAGCACGTACCTGGCTTCGTTTTCACGCCATACGGCGAAGCCCGGAATGACGGCCGCGCCGGTCCGGCCCGCGATCTTTGCAAAAGCGGTGTTGGCGCAAGCGGGAGTGCCAAAAAAGTCGACAAAGACGCCTTCCTGCAACGAAGTGTTCTGGTCGATTAGAACCCCCACGGCGTCGTTTTGATGCAAAGCGCGCAGAACCGCCCGCGCGCCATCCCACTTCACGATCAGGTGGTTGCCCGAAAGCCGGCGGCGATCCTCCACCATTTGGTCGATCCTGGGATTGTCGAGCGGGCGAATCATGATGTGCATCGGCTCCGTCATCAGAGCGTGCGCGAAGGCGCTGAGCTCCCAGTTGCCGAAATGGGCGGTGGCAAAGAGGACGCCTTTCCCGGCCTTTTTGGCGTCGAGATAATATTCCAGCCCCTCATAACGTATCCATTGGGAAATGTTCTGAGCATTGATCTTAGGGAAACGGGCGAAGACCCATATGAGGCGCGCGATGGACCGGAAAACTTCATCAGTGATGGCGCGGCGCTCGGCCGGGGATTTCTCCGGATAGGCTAGCTCCAGATTGCGCATCGCGGTGCGCCGCAGGCGGGGAATCGCGAGATCGAGGAGCCAGCTGTAAAACCGGGCCAAGCCAAGCGGGGCATGGGCCAAGGACCAGAGCAAGAATCTAGCGATCAGGTATTGAATAGCTTTACTCTATCCAACCGCCGCCGACTACGAGATCGCCGTCATACAGCACCGCGGCTTGCCCGGGAGTGACGGCGCGCTGCGGCTCATCAAAACGGACCTGGATGCGTCCGGCGTCGGCGGTAGGCGAAACAGTGGCGTCGGCCGCGAGATGCTTGTTGCGAATCTTGACCTGGGCGCGGATGGGCGCATCTATGGCTGCTATGGAGACCCAGTTCATATCCCGGGCCGTAAGGCTGGCGCGCAGCAAGTCTTCGTTGCGGCCGACAATGACGCGCTGCGTGGCCGGCTCCGTAGCGATCACGTAAAGCGGCTCGCCTGCCGCCACTCGCAATCCGCGGCGCTGGCCTACGGTGAAGTGATGCACCCCCGCGTGCTCACCCAGCACGTGCCCCTGGGTGTCGCGAATCTCGCCCTGCGTCTTTTCCGGCGCGATGCCGCGCTCGCGGAAGTACGCGTCAATGAACGCCGCGTAGTCGCCATTAGGGACGAAGCAGATCTCCTGGCTGTCGGGCTTTGCGGCCACTGGCAATCCCAACTCGCGCGCCAGCTCGCGCACTTGCGGCTTGGTGTACCGGCCCAGCGGGAAATCGGCGCGCGCTAGCTGCTCCTGCTTCAGGCCGAAGAGAAAATAGGTTTGATCCTTGGAACGGTCGGCGCCCCGGCTCATCTGATAGCGCCCGGTGGCATCGTCAAAACCGATGCACGCGTAGTGTCCGGTGGCGATGCGCGAAGCCCCCACGCCCGATGCCAGATCCAGGAATTGATCGAACTTGATGAAGTTGTTGCAGAGCGTGCAGGGAATGGGCGTGCGGCCCGACAAATAATCATCAATAAAGGGCTTGACCACCTGCTCTTCGAACCCGGACTCGAAGTTGACCACGTAATAGGGGATGCCCAGGTGCTCCGCCACATGGCGTGCGTCGTAGACGTCGTCGAGCGAGCAGCAGCGGCCGGTAACGCCGCCTTCAGGGGCAAGCTCCGGCAACCGCCGCTGATTCCAGAGCTGCATTGTTAAGCCGACGATGCGCTGGCCCTGGCGTTGCAGCAGTCCCGCGACGACGGAGCTGTCTACTCCACCCGACATAGCTACGGCAATGGGTGCGTCGGAAATGGTGAAATCAGGCACTGGTATAGGTCGGCGAAAGTTTGCGCAACTGCGCTACGGAGCTGACCACGGCTTCGATCAGCGCGTCCACCTGTTCTTCATTATTCGAAGCCCCTAGCGAAAAACGCAAGCTGGCACGCGCACGCTCAGGCGTGAGACCCATGGCGAGCAGCACGTGCGACGGCTCCACGGCGCCGCTCGAGCAGGCCGAGCCGCTCGAAACCGCGAAGCCCTTCAGGTCGAGCGAGATCACCAGAGCCTCGCCCTGCAGGCCATCGAAAAAGATATTGGTGGTGTTAGGCGTGCGCGCCGCGTCGCCCCCGTTGACGCCGGTCTCCGGAACACGCGCCAGAATTCCTGTTTCCAGGCGATCGCGCAACGTTTCCAGACGGGCGGGCTCGATCGGCAGGGTGCTGCGAGCGATGGCCGCTGCTTTGCCCATGGCCACCGCGCTTGGAACGTTTTCCGTACCCGGACGGCGTTCACCCTCGTGTTTGCCGCCGAATTGGATGGACCGCAGCCTGGTGCCGTTCTTTACGTACAGCGCGCCAATACCTTTGGTGGCGTAAAACTTGTGGCCGCTGATGGAGTACAGATCCACGCCGAGCGCCTGGACATCGATGGGGATTTTGCCTGCCGCCTGCACGCCGTCGGAATGCATCAGGGCGCGTCCTTCGTGAGCGATTGCGGCGATTTCGGCGATCGGCTGGACGGTGCCCGTTTCGTTATTGGCGTGCATTACGGAGACGAGAACCGTTTCGGGCCGCATGGCGTGGCGAATATCTTCCGGATCCACGATGCCGTCCGGACGTGGGGGGACGAAGGTCAACTTGACGCCCGCTGGGTACAGCTCCCGGCAGGGATTGAGGACGGCGGGATGCTCAATCTGGGTAGTGATCACGTGCTTTTCGAAGGGCGTGACGATGGCATTGACCGCGCCCAGGATGGCCAGGTTGTCCGCCTCTGTGCCGCCGCTGGTAAAAACCAGCTCCTTGGAATCGCAGCCGAGCAAAGCAGCCACCTCGCGGCGCGCGGCTTCCAGACTTTGTTTCGCCAATTGACCGTCCTGATGGATGCTGGAGGCATTGCCGGGCACTTCAAGTAGCGCTGCAACCAGTACCTCTAGTACTGATTGAGATACCGGCGTGGTCGCATTGTGGTCAAAGTAAAAGCGGCGCACTTCACTTATCAGTTTAACAGTGACAGCTGGTTGTGGATGGGGTGTTGTTTTTTGGAATTTAGCTACTCGGCGGCTGTGGTCTACCGCCTTCGAGCCAGGTTAGCAAGCTTGCCGGGAGGGTCCCCTCACTGAAGCCTCTGTGCGTTCCATGTGTTTAAGTCACTTGCAAATGTGAACACGGCATGTCGGCGCGTCTACGTATTTTTTCAAATCCGGTAACGCAACATCATAGGAATGCTTGCCGTAACTTGCGCTCTGCGGACCGATCAACCACACATTCGCAAAATTCAATGGATCGGGCAGGCGCCTGGCAACCTCGTTCGGACTCCATGAGGCTCCTGCCCTAGGAACGTAGACCACTAGCATGTCTCCCGAAGCGTAGGCTCGTCCCCTGGATCGCTTACTTTCGATCTGCGCTAAGATCAGTCTCTCAAGGTCGTCGGATGCACTCCGACCAGCGACGTTTGGGACCATGACATGTTCGGTCTGGGAGAACGACCCCATCCGAACTTTCTAAACGGCCTACCAGTCCGTAGATGCTGCCCGTCGAGGATACATGGGGCGAGTTCCTTAAGCGCGACATTGAGCTCCCTGAAGACTGTGAGTCGATGTTTCATTGATCTGGTTGGCTATACCCTTTAGCCGACTTATATTCTTCTGACGGTTGTTATCCAATCCTTGGCCGCATCCGTTCACGCCTGTGTCGGGAACACACACGGCCAAGATGCATGTTTCCGGACGACAGGCGCGACGTTTCCGAACGGGCCGGCTCAAATCAGTTTAATAGTGACAGCCGGTTGGGATAGCGGCCTATCGCGATTCCAGGTGCTTCAAACGAGCATCTAAAACCTCTACCACCCGGCGCAACTCGGAACGCCACGTCTCGCGCATGTCGTCAAAGCGTGCGTCCATATGGCCGCGAAGGTCGTTCAGCCGGGAATTGTTGATCAGAATCCCGACCAGCACCGCCAGTGTGGGTACGCCCACTGCGAGTGCCGTTTGAATGGAGGCATCAGCCATTTGGATTAAGTCTACCCGATCCCTCAGGCTGTGGTCCGATCCGCCGGGCATCGTAATTGAAACCGCCGCGTATAATGGCACGTAGGAAATACCATGAGTACAAATCCAGCGCTTGGCGTTGGCGTCATTCGCACTACCCGGGTCCTGCGCGGTACCTGGGCCCTGCGCGCTGTTGTCGCAATAACGGCGGCGCTCGCGGCCGCGCCCATCGCTTCGGCCCAGAGCTACCACGCCACAATTGTCACCGAAGACGGCTCGCCTCTTCCCACTTCGCCGCAAATCATTCCCTCGCTCTCCGACAGGCTGGTGCAGGAGTGCGCCATTGTGAATATTTTCGGGAATGGCAGCGTGCAATACGTCGTGAATTTGCGCTCCAGGCCGTATGATCCGGCAAGCGCGGACGTGTGCACGGTCACCATCCGGCTGAAGGGCTATCGTCCGATGGAGGCTACTTTGCGCAACGACGCAACCATCGTACTGAAGCGGGCCGGCCTGCATGAAGGCTCAACCGTTTCCGCCACCGCCTTAAATGCTCCCGAGCCGGCCAAGAAGGCCTACGGGAAGGGCGTGAACGCGATGAACGACGAAAAATGGGCCTCAGCGCAAAAGAACCTCGAAAAGGCCGTTGAAATCGACCCGGATTACGCGCAGGCGTGGAGCGATCTGGGTGAGGTACTCCAAAGGCAGTCCAAACCCACGGAGGCGCGTGCCGCTTTTGAGAAGGCGGTTGCGGCCGATCCGAAGTACATCAAGCCGTACATCCAGTTGACGATGCTCGATCTGGCGGAAAAACACCCGGAGGACGCAATCGCGATTGGGGGCAAGGCGGTGGCGATGAATCCGCTCGAGTTTCCACAGCTCTATTTCTATTACGCCGTGGCCAACTTCAACCTGAAACATCTGGACGTGGCCGAAGCCAACTCGCGCCGGGCAACTGAACTGGATAACGCGCATGAAATTCCGCAGGCGGAACTTTTGCTCGGATCCGTGCTGGCCGCAAAAGGCGACCGCAGCGGGGCTCTGCAACATTTCAGAAAGTATCTGGAGATCGTTCCGAAAGCCAGGGACGCCGATCAGGTGAAACGAGCGATCGCGCAGCTGGAGGCGCCCGGTGACTCGAAGTAAGCATGCGGTTTTAGTCGGTCCACCGGGGAATCCGGATGCTCACGCATGGCGGTTCCGAAGACGAAGACGCTCCTATTTGCCCTGCACCTCGTTCATGACGCCCGAAGCCTGAATGGTGGTGTGATAGCTTTCCATCATCATCCACAAGCCGTCCTTATTGGGCGCGAAAACGCGGCTGGACCAATACGCTTTGCCGTTATAGGTGGGCTGGCACATAATCGCGACCACCGCTGTCCCCAGATCCCACATGCGTCCGAATAACACCGGAGCCACTCCAATTTTGGGAGCGTTGGGATTCCGCTTGCCGATCCCGTTCCAGCGGTCCATTTTGGTTGACACCCCGTAGGAACCGATCATCACGTTGTCGTCGGCTACGTGCATTCTCCAGTGCTCCGGCGTGCCGTCCTCCTGCTCCATCCAACCTTTGATCGCGGCCTTTTCGTTGGCGGTGACGGGCGTGTAGGGCATCACTTGGCAAGGGTTGACGCAGGGTATGGCATAGGGCGAGCGGGAGTCCGGATTTTCCGGAGCCGGACGCGTGGCAATCTCGGTGTTGTGAAGAAGCTTCCAGCCCGTCGGCCGCTCCACCCAGAAGTGCGCGGCGTACTTGTTGCCTTGATTCTCCTGGATCCAAACCACTTTGCCGTACTTATGTTCAGTGATCTTCACGTCGCTCGCGGCTGGAACGAGGGGCTTCAGGCCGAGCGCGAGGGCGTCTTCCTTCGAATAGAAGATGCCATCCGTGTCGATCCAGGTGAAATCGGCGTCCAGGAGTTTCTTTACCGCGGCCATGTCGCCCTTCTCGTAAGCCTGAACGAAGGCCTTATCGGTGGTTGCCACGGCATCATCCGGGGCGGCGGCCGCAAGGACGGTGAACCCACCAAGACTGGCGAAGACGAAAAGACTACTGAGTGTTTTCATACGGTCTCCTTTGGGAGCGTGGCGCCCGCACCCGTGTTTGCGAGCGGAAAACGAGGCGCAACGCGATCCATCTGCATGAGAGTATCATGAAGGAGTTCAGCTAGGAGCAGGACGGACGGCTAAAGACCGACGACTCAAGGTTTTAGCCCCATATGGGCCAGACGACGCCAATGGATCATAACTTTTTGATCTCAAATGGCCGACCTGAAGGGTGGGTCGTACAGGATGCAGCCTTTGAATACCGTCGATGAGAGCCTAACGGCGTCGAGTTCGCCTCCGGTGGCGGTCCCCACCGCAGCCGCCAAACGGGAGAAGCACCTCCCCACTCTGGACGCCCTGCGTGGCATCGCCGCGCTGATGGTGTGCTGGTTTCACTACACCAATGCGCAATTTACCGCTCGGTTTGGCCACTTCCAGGCCAGCGGCAAGTACGGCTATCTGGGTGTTCAGATATTTTTTGTAATCTCCGGATTTATTATCCCGTTTTCCATGTTTCGCGCCGGTTATCAATTGAAGTCGTTTTTCCGCTTCATGCTGAAACGCATCGCGCGCCTGGATCCCCCGTTTCTCGCGTCAATCGTTATCGTGCTGCTCGGATATTGGCTGTCATCCCTGTTGCCGGGCCATGCTGCCTACCGCATTCCGTGGGCCCAGGTGGCGGCTCACCTGGGTTATGTCAATGCCTTTATCGGCATGCCGTGGCTGCAGATGTCGTACTGGTCGCTCGCGATCGAATTCCAATACTACATCTTTGTCGGGCTGTGCTTTCCGCTGGTGGCGTTGAAAGCAAGGATTTCCCCTGTGTTGGTGCTCGGATTATTGGGCGGCCTGAGCCTTCTGGCCGGCAAGAGCGAGGCTCTGCTGCCGCACTATTTGCCATTATTTGCCATAGGAATTTTGGCCTTCCGCTATAAAGTACGGTTGATGCGGCGTTACGATACGATCGCCGCTCTGGCGGCCGCATTCGCGCTGGCGGTGTGGGTGGATGGCTGGCTGCAAGCGGCGATGGCGATAACCGCAGGCCTGGCTATCTTACTGGTTCACGTGAACCATCCGGTACTGAATTTCTTCGGAACCATCAGCTATTCTCTGTACTTAATTCACGTGTTTGTGGGAGATATGGTTTTTGGTTTGGCCCTCCGCTACGCTTCCCGCGTTCAGTTGCCGGCCGGAAGTTTGCAGTTCATTGCCCTGGCGCTGGCCATTTGCGCCGCCTATGTCCTGTTCCGGCTGGTGGAATTGCCCTCGCGAAGCTTGGCCGCCCGGATCAGCTACGGCAAAGCTCGATAGTTTGTGGCGCGCGTACTCATGCGTGCTGTGACACAAAATGGGGGCCTGGCATTCACACGAGTGTGAATGCGGCACGCATGAGTGCGTGCGCCACAACTGCGCGTGCGCCACAATTTGACAGCGCTTGGAGCGCGTGATACAAGTAGGAACACTTTTAAGTCCCACGTCGCACGTCGTCCCTGTCGATCCGATCAATCTTTATTCCGGAATAGGAGCGAACATGAGACGTGCCCTGTTGGTTCTTGGATTTCTTTCAGTTGTGCTAGCCACAGTGGGCTCGGCACAGACATTCCGCGGCGGAATTACCGGAATTGTCACGGACCAAACGGGCGCTATCGTGCCCGAAGCCGCGATCAAGGCATCCAACGATGCAACGGGCTTGGTCTACAACACGACAGCTTCCACGGCCGGTGAATTCAATTTCGCCGATTTGCCGCTCGGTTTGTACACCGTGGTTGTATCGCGACCGGGATTTTCCGTCCTAACCATCAACGGCGTGCGCGTATCGGCCGGCTCCATGTACAACCTGCCGGCCAAGCTGGACGTCGCGCAGGTGGCGTCGACGGTGGAGGTCTCGGCGGCGGCTTTAGCGGTGGAATCAACCGAGACCACTCTGAATACCACCATCACCACTCAGACGGTGCAGGACCTTCCTATCAACGGACGGGACTTCGTCCAGATGGTCGCATTGTCTTCGGGCTTCTCTGGATACGCGGCCGGCGCCAACGGTTCGGTGGATGGAGCGCGGGCGAATCAGGTGAACTGGCAGATCGAGGGCACGGATAACAACGATCAGTGGTGGAACATCATGGCCGTCAACCAGGGCGGCATTCAAAGTATTCCAGGTGTCCTGCTGCCGCTGGACTCCGTGGAGGAGTTCTCGCTGCAAACGCAAGGCGGCCCGGAATCCGGACGCAATCCCGGCGGCACTATTAACCTGATAATCAAATCGGGAACCAACCAGCTGCACGGCAGCGCCTACTACTACAATCGCAATGAGGCTCTCGCCGCTCAATCGCCTTTCGCGCCTCCCGACAGCCCGAAGCATGAACTGCGAAACCAACACTTCGGGTTTTCGGTGGGCGGGCCTATTATCAAGGACAAGACTTTCTACTTCGTCACATACGAGGATCAGAGATTCGTAATCGGTACCCAGGCGCTCACCACCACTCCCAACGCGGCTTATCAGCAGCAGGCACTGCAGTTACTAAGTCAATACAACGTCCCTGTAAATCCGATTGCGGCAAACTTACTCAATGCGCTGTACCCGGCCAGCGCGCTCACTGGCGCAGGCACGCCGAGCAACTACTTTTCTGGGGTTCCCGAAACCGGCTTCAGCCACAATGGGCTGGTCAAGCTGGATCATAGCTTTAATAGCAACAATAGGCTATCGTTCCGCTACTTCGTGGGGCAGGGCATCCAGGTGGCGCCGGTAGGATCTTACGTCCCTTACTACTACCAAGTGGGGCCGATGCACGTGCAGAATTATTCGGTGATTTACAACACGATCCTGTCACCCACCATTTCCAATCAGTTGCTATTTGGCGTCAGCTATTTCAAACAGGTCTTCTCCGACGTGAATACCGCAATCGATCCCATCGCCCTTGGCCTTAATACAGGCGTTACCGCGGCGGATCTGGTTGGGGCTCCGTTTGTTTCGATCGGTAATTTCGCCTTGACGGGACTTACTCCAGACTCAGGACGTCAAGATATCACGGGTCACATTTCTGACGCCTTGTCGATGACAAAAGGAAAGCATCAACTGCGCTTCGGCGGCGAATTCCGGAAGGCGCAAATCGATTCGATGTACACCACCGGTGGCCGCGGCGCCTTCTTCTTCAATGGTTCGGAAGGCCCCTGGAACGGCCTGTTGAACAATCCGAATTTCGATTCGAATATTGCGTCGCTGGCGGATTATATGGCCGGCTATGTTTACCAGTCAATCATTATGCAAGGCGACCAGGAGCGCGTGGTCAAGATGAACAGTTTCAACCTGTTCGCCCAGGACTCGTGGCAGGCAACGCGCAAGCTGAACGTGAACCTGGGACTCCGCTACGAGTATGAAGGCCCGCTTCACGACGGGAAGGACGATCTCTCGGTCTTTAACCCCGCCGTGGGTGGTCTCGCGGTGGTGGGTCAGCAGGTTAGCAATCTGTATCCGCAGTATTGGAAGGCCGTGAGCCCCCGCTTGGGTTTGGCTTATTCGCCCGGCAAAAGCGACCTGGTGATTCGGGCAGGATTTGGCATCTTCTTTGATACTCCGGCCATCGTTCCCTTCATGGACAACTCTTTTAGCCTTGCGACGCCGTCCACCAAGAACAATGGTCCAATCGGCGTGGAAGGTAATCCGGCTGGAGCGAATCCTGTTTACCTGATTCAGGAGAATAACTATACCATCGCTCCCGGCCAGCTTTTGTTCCCCTCCACGCTTTCACTTACTGGAAACAATGTTGTCAATTTATTCTCTGTAAGTCCCAATTTCCGGCCTGCCTATGACATGAGTTACAACTTGAATATCCAAAAAGGGCTGGGTAAGAATGCGGTGCTTCAGGTGGGCTACGTGGGTATGGAGGCGAGACGCCTGCTGGTAGTGACGGACGTCAACGAGGCGGCGCCGGGAAGTGGCTTCCTGCCGGGAACGGACGCGCAAGGGTTCACTTATCAGCAAGCCAGCCGGCCCTACTTTTCGTCATACCCGAATTTCGGCGTCATCAACCAGATTTCGAGCACCGGGACCTCGAACTACAATTCACTTCAGGTGACCATCCGGACCAGAGTTTGGCACGGAGTGTCCACGCAGTTCAATTACACCTGGGCGCACAGCCTGGACGAGGTTACAGCGTATGTCGGCGCTATCCCGCAGGACAGTACGAACTTCAAGAACGACTACGGAAATTCGGATTTCGACATCCGTCACAATTTCAGCGGCTACGTGGTTTACGATATTCCAGGAGCGCATTGGGGGCCGCAGTGGCTGACGCACGGTTGGGAGGCGACCAGCAAGATGCAATTCCGCACCGGTGAGCCGTTCTCTGTATTCGCCAGCTACGATACCAGCGGCACTGGCGAAAATACCACGCGCGGCGTTCAAGTGGGCGATCCGTACTCAGGCGTGAACCGCGCTCAAGTGCAAGGCCAGCCCGTGCAGTGGATCAATCCGGCGGCGTTCGTGGATCCGGCGCAGGGCAGCTTCGGATCGGTGGGCCGCAACACCTTGAAGGGACCGGGTTATGGCGACGTGGATCTGGCGTTTCTCAAAAATATACCCATTAAAGAAAGGCTTCGCGCCCAGCTTCGCATCGAGCTGTTCAACGTTTTCAATCGCGTGAATCTGGCGCCGCCCAGCGGCTATATTGGCGGCGGGTTTGGACAGTCGTCCGATACGATTGGCGACTACAACGGCTCTCCCGGTATCGGACCCGGCGAGCCGTTCAATACGCAAATTGCTTTGAAGATTCTTTTCTAAGTCATGCGGACGGCCTTTTGCGCTTTCCTGATGGCCTTTGCCATCGTCAACGCTGGTTGTTCGCGCGCGCCGGCCACAACTTCATCCACTGGCGAAAGCGCTTCACAACAGGCGATGGATCGCGATCTGATGGAGGTCACCGTCCCCCAGTTGGAACAGCTCTACAGCAGCCATAAGTACACAGTTACGGACGTGGTGCGCTGGTATCTGGCGCGCATCGACAAGTACAACGGGATCTATCGTGCAGTGCAGAACCAGGATGTGCAGGGAGCTCTCGCCACCGCTTCACGCGAAGACGCGGATGAAAAAGCGGGCGGCACCGGATTTGTGCGCGGCCCCCTGTGGGGCATTCCGATTGTCACTAAGGCCAACACCAGCATCAAGGGCTTGGTGACCACGGATGGATGGAAAGGCTACACCATCGCCGGTCATGAATTGGTGGCGCCGAAGGATGCAACCATCATCGCGAAGCTGCGCGCGGCGGGCGCCGTTATTCTCGGCCAGACCAACATGCCGGATTTCGCGGCCAGCGATACCAATCGCAGCAGTGCATTCGGACGCACCGGAAATGCCTATGACGTACGCTTCAGTCCGGGTGGATCGTCCGGAGGCACCGTCACCGCCATCACGTCGAACTATGCGGTGCTGGGCAACGGAACCGACACCGGCAACTCGATACGGATGCCGGCCGCCACCAGCGCCGTGGTCGGTGTCTTTCCCACGCGCGGCCTGGTAAGCATCGCAGGCATCGCACCTCTGGACTGGCTGCTCGATAACACCGGGCCAATCGCGCGTGACGTGACCGATACTGCGATTGCGCTGGGCGTGATGGCGGGAGAAGATCCCTTGGACCCCGTCACCATTGGTTCCGCCGCCAAGGCGCAGCCCGGCCCCTATACGCAGTACCTGAAGACGGATGCGCTCAAAGGAAAACGCTTCGGCGTTCCAGTGTGCGTTATGGAAGGCTTGGGTATTCCATTTCAGGGCATTACCGCGTCCGAGACCCCGGCTGAGATCAAGAAAGACATGGAGGCAGCGAAGCTTCCGCTCAGGCGCGAGACTCGCGACGCCTTTATGAAAGCGCTGGACGGGCTGCGCGCCGCTGGTGCAACGGTGGTCTTCGACGATTCCATCCTCGGCAACGATTTTGCCGTGACCGTTGGTCGCGTGGGCACGATGCCTTACATCCGCGAAGGGACGGAAAAGTTCCTGGCTGAGTTTGGACCCGCGCAATACCACTCCGCTGCGGAATACCAGAAGGCCGTCGGGTCCCCACTGCCCCCGACGATCATCGGCGGGAAGGATCCCGACGCGCCTAAAGACCGGCGAGCGTTCGTGCAGGCCGTGTTCGAAACCGATCCGATGGCCGACGCCAACGTTCGTACGCCGCGAAGAAAAGCCCTCGAAGAATATAGCGGAACCTTGGATCGCCTGCATCTGGACGGCTACGTTTATCCGGCTACCCAGATGCCTCCGCCTGACGAAACCATGCCGCAGGACGGGAAGATCAGCGGAGGTCCGCACAGCGCCACAGGATGGGTGAATATGATCGGCGTGCCGGCGGTGGTGGTGCCGGGCGGGTTCTATCCGGACGGGCTTCCGTTCGGCTTGGAAATATCAACCCGGCTGTGGAAAGACGGCGATCTACTCGGCTGGGCTTACGCCTACGAGCAGGCCACTCACCATCGCAGGCCGCCCGTTCTGGTCGAAAAGGGCTTGCTTCCCAACGCCAGATGATGTGCGCGCGGCTGTGGGACGCGCTGGGGCATCGGTTTTCCAGTGCCTGCTCCTGATAGGATATTCGAAGACGCGTCGCGTCAGAACACGAAAGGGAGCTTCGAGATGAATCGTCGATTTGCAATAGTGGCGTTTACTGCAGCCCTTGGATTAGTAAAGCTACAGGCCCAGGGTCAAACTCCTCCACCCACTGCAGATCCCTATGCGAATAACGCGGATGCGGGGAAGTTGAAGTTCCCGCTCGCGGCGCCCGCCGGCCAGGACTCCGGCGCGATTTCCAAAGCGCCTGCCGGGGCAGTGAATCAAGGAACTCTTGATCCGGCCAAATGGAAATATGGGCCGGCCTACGATGCGCCAGCGGATGCCCAGATCTGGAATCCGGTGATGATCAAGATGATGAAGGGCGAAAAGGTGACCGGCGGCACCGTGTTCAGTACCGACACGCCGGAAACTTATTGCGCGATGGCCAATGCCGGCTACGATTTCATCTGGACAGAGATGCAGCACGATTCGCGCGACTGGGGAGCGGTGGGCCGCATGTGGAAAGCGTGTCCGCATGCCAAAGCGGTCCCAGGCGTGCGTGTGGCCTACACCGATGAACGGGAAATCCAGCACGCCATGGATCTGGGCGCGCTGGTGATCGTGATTCCCACGGTCCGATCGGTGGAAGAGGGAAAAGCCGCCAGAGACTGGACCATGTTCCCGCCGTTTGGGAAGCGCAGCCAGGGCGGCGGCCAGGCCTTCGAACCCGAGATGTGGGGCAATGTTCCGGGCGGGTATCGCGCCACCATCAACAAGAACGTCGTGCTGATCGAAATGATAGAGACGCTGGAGGGCGCCAGGGATGCGCGCGAAATCGCCGCGATTCCAGGAGTGACGGCGATCTTTGCGGCCAGCGGAGATCTGGGCAATTTCTCGGGCTACAAGCAGGGCACGCCCGATTACGAGCGGCTGATCAACATCGTGCACGACGCGGCCATCGGCGCCGGCAAGCGGCTCTGCGGTCCATTCGCATGGCGGGACCGGCCTGATTTTACCTGTTTCCAGAATGGCAGCGAGACGGCCGCTATCGCCCGCGGTGTGGCCGCCGAGCTGGGCCCGCTCAAGGATACGCAAGGCAAGCCCGAGGTGGGCCCGTACGCTCCGAAGAAGTAGGCTTGGTAAACGCAGCTTCAGCCGCGTTCTTGCCAAGCCGGTACACGCGGCTTCAGCCGCGTTTTTGCCAAGCCGGTACACGCGGCTTCAGCCGCGTTTTTTCCAACATCAGCCGAGAAGGCCCTGATTGAGAATTCTTTGTTGTGGAACCACTAATCAGCTATGGATTTCCATCGCAGTCTGGACCACTCCTGGCGCCCGGGCTCGGCGTATTTCGTGACCTGGCGGCTGGCAGGGTCTCTTCCGGTAACAAGGGTAACCGACTTGTGGACCAGCGACGGACCAAAGTTCGTCCAACTGGATCAACTCCTCGACGCGGTCTCGACCGGACCGAGATGGCTGGAGCGGCCGGACGTTGCCGGTGTTGTCGCGAACGTCCTTTGGAAAGGAGTGCGGGAGTCCAGGTATGAATTGGGCGCCTGGGTGCTGATGCCCAATCACGTACACATCGCGCTTAGCCCCCTGGGCGATCAGGATCTTTCTTCGGCAGTCAGGAGCATTAAGGGCAGCAGCGCCCACGCAGCAAATCGGCTATTGCAGCGGAGCGGTTCGAGATTCTGGGCTCAAGATTATTTCGACCGCAGAATTCGCGACAGAGACCACGAGGGTCGGGTCACCCGGTACATCGAAAGCAACCCGGTGAAAGCCGGACTGTGCGCTAACGTGGAAGACTGGCCCTGGTCGAGCGCCGGGAAAAACGCGGCTGAAGCCGCGTGTACCTGTCCAACAACGGCCCCAAGGTATTGCTGAACGGCGGCCAGGATCTCCAGACGGTCGAGCGCCGGGAAAAACGCGGCTGAAGCCGCATCCACCCATCCAAGATGCGGTCCCAACGCATTCCTGAACAGCGGCCAGTATCTCCAGACGGTTGGGCGCCGGGAAAAACGTGGCTGAAGCCGCGTGTACCTTTGATGGACGCGGTATAATAAAAATTCAAAGCGGTTCAATTCCCCAAGTTGGTTCGATCCGCAAATCCCAAGTAAGCGCCTTTTACCTTGATATCAGTCAACGACGTTACCATGCGCTTCGGCGCCCGCATTCTGTTTGAAGAAGTGACCACCACGTTCCTGGAGGGCCGGCGCTACGCGATTACCGGGCCTAATGGAGCCGGCAAATCCACCTTCATGAAAATCCTGACGGGTGAAATTGAACCCGAAAAGGGTTCGGTTACCCGTCCCAAGAAGGTCGGCGTCCTGCGCCAGGATCAGTTCGCCTTCGATGCCTACCGCGTTCTGGATACAGTGATCATGGGCAACGCGCCCCTGTGGGACGCATTGCAGGAGCGCGAAAAGTTCTATGCCAATCCAAACGATTGGACGGACGAAGACGGCATGCGCCTGGGCGAACTGGAGGGCATCGTTGGCGATCAGGGCGGCTACACAGCGGAGGCCGATGCCGCCACGTTGCTCCAGGGTCTCGACATCGGCGAAGCGTTGCAGGAACGCAAGATGTCGGAGCTACAGGGCGGCCAGAAGGTGCGCGTGCTGCTGGCGCAGGCGCTCTTTAGCAACGCGTCCGTGCTGCTGCTCGATGAGCCCACGAACAACCTGGATCTCGAGTCCGTACACTGGCTCCAGAAGTACTTACTGGCCTACACGGGCTGCCTGATCGTGATTTCGCACGACCGCCATTTCCTGAACGAAATCTGTACGCATACCGCCGATATCGACTACCAGAGCATCATCACCTATACCGGCGCCTATGACGAAATGGTACTGGCCAAGACACAGATCCGCTCGCGCGTGGAGGCCGGCAATGCCCAGCGCGAAAAGAAGATCGCGCAGTTGAACGATTTCATCGCGAGATTTTCGGCCGGTACCCGGTCCGCGCAAACCACCTCACGCAAGAAAGAGGTAGAGCGGCTCCAGACCTCCGAACTCGCGAGATCCAACATCCAGCGCCCCTATATTCGCTTTGAGAACCTACGTCCTTCCGGGCGGCATCCACTGGAGATCAAGGGACTGTCGAAGTCCTACGACGACCTGCGGGTAATTGACAACTTCAGTGCGTCCATTGCGCGGGGCGAAAAAATCGCTCTCCTGGGGCGCAATGGGGCTGGAAAGACGACCATGTTGCGGTCGCTGCTGCGCGACGCGACGGGCTTCGTGGATGCGCCGGATCGCGAATTTCCCGTGGATGGCGGGGTGGTGACCTGGGGGCATCAAGTCGCCGTCGGATATTTTTCGCAGGATCACAAAGAGTCCATCCAGCATGGCGTTACGCTGCTGGAATGGCTGCACGAGTTCGAACCCGGCGCCTCCCAGCAGGAATTGCGCGGGCTGCTTGGCCAGATGTTATTCAGCGGAGAGGACGCCACTAAGCGGACCGAAAATCTTTCGGGCGGCGAGGCTGCGCGTATCGTCTTTTGCCGCCTGATGCTGCAGAAACCCAATTTCCTGCTTCTGGACGAGCCTACCAACCACCTGGATCTGGAATCGATCAACGCGTTGAACATCGCGCTGCAGAAGTACGACGGAACCGTCTTACTGGTGACGCACGACCACGATGTGGTGGACGAAGTGGCCACCCGCATCTGGAATTTCGATCACGGGGAGATTGTGGACTTCAAGGGTCCCTACGCGGAGTTCCTGGCGGAGAAGGAAGCCACCACGGCCTAGAGTCCAATGGACCGGTTGGTCCTCCGGTACACGTGGCTTTCAGCCGCGTATACCCAACCAAACGGCTTCGCGTCCCCACCAGCTTGCTCCTCGATCCTGCTAGGATGATCTTTTGGGCCCAAGAATGGCGGTCAAATCCCGGGGGCACGGCGATTTGTGACTGCAGTGCATCGATTTCAATGCAGTGCATCGATTTCTTTTCAACAGGGTTACGTGTATAGCAGACCAACGTCTGAAAATACTGGTACGAACGCGTCAAACAAGGATCAGCAAAACAAGGATCATTTAAACAAGGATCAGGTGCACCGAACCAAATGAAGATCTGTGTTTTAGGCGGTGATGGTTATTGTGGCTGGGCTACCGCGCTCTATTTGTCCGGTAAGGGACACGCTGTGGCCGTGGTGGATAATTTCCTGCGGAGGCAATGGGATTTCGAGGTCGGCGCGCAAAGCTTAACGCCCATCCAGCCTCTGACAGACCGTCTGCGCGTCTGGCAGGAACTTACCGGGAAGTCCATCGAGATGTTTGTTGGTGACGTGAACGACTACGATTTTCTGTCCGGCGTGATCGAAAACTTCCAGCCGGATGCGGTGGTTCACTTCGCCGAACAGCGCTCAGCCCCGTATTCGATGATCGACCGCAAACACGCGGTGTTTACTCAAGTAAACAATGTTGTTGGAACGCTGAACCTCCTGTTTGCGCTCCAGGAACTGCGGCCCGATTGCCACCTGGTAAAGCTCGGCACCATGGGAGAATACGGAACGCCCAATATCGATATCGAAGAAGGCTACATTCGTATCGAACACAACGGGCGCACGGACTTGCTTCCCTATCCGAAGCAGCCCGGTTCGTTTTATCACCTCTCCAAGGTGCATGACAGCCACAACATGATGTTCGCCTGCAAGATTTGGGGGCTCAGGGCCACCGATCTGAATCAGGGAGTGGTGTATGGAACCGTTACCGACGAAGTTGTGCTGGACGAAGCGCTGATCAACCGTTTCGATTACGACGACGTCTTTGGAACCGTTCTGAACCGGTTCTGCATCCAGGCTGCGGCGGGACATCCTTTGACGGTGTATGGAAAGGGCGGGCAGACCCGCGGGTTTCTTGACATCCGCGATACCGTTCGCTGCGTCGAGATCGCATGCTTGAATCCGGCGAATCCGGGTGAGTGCCGGGTCTTCAATCAATTTACCGAACAATTCTCCGTACTCGAGCTCGCGGAAATGGTGAAAGCCGCGGCGTGGAAACTTGGGATGCGCGTCACCATCGAGCACCTTACGGGGCCGCGCGTCGAATCCGAAGACCACTATTACAACGCTCAACACTCCAAGCTCATCGACCTGGGTTTGCAGCCGCATTTTCTTTCCGACTCGTTACTCGATTCGCTCATGAACATCGCGATCCGCTATCAGGATCGCATCGACACTTCGCTTGTTCATGCCTCAGGTCCAGTGGCGGAATGCGCGCAACCAGCGTACCCGGCGTTCGAGCGTCAACGCGGCCGTTTCCGCTTCCGAAGCTTCTTATTAAATGTGCGGCATAGCCGGCTTTACACACGGACGTCGTCCCGCGGCGCCCGGCCGAATCCAGGCTGCGGTAGCCAGCATCGTTCATCGCGGTCCGAACCAGCAAGGCGTCTTTGAGTCCGACGCTGTGTCGCTGGGCGCGGCGCGCCTGAAGATTATCGACATTGAGGGCGGAGATCAGCCCATCATTTCTTCGGATGGCGATACGGTCATCGTCTTCAACGGAGAGATCTACAATCACCTGGAAGTGCGGCGGGAACTGGAACAGCGTGGCTATCGCTTCCGCTCCCGCAGCGATACCGAAACGGTGCTGAATGCTTTCCTGGAATGGGACACGGAGTGCTTCGCCCGGCTGCGCGGTATGTTCGCGGTGGCGTTGTGGCGCGAATCCGAACGCCGCCTGGTTCTGGCTCGGGATCGCATGGGGATCAAGCCGTTGTATATCGCGCGGCGCGGCGACGACCTGTACTTCGGCTCGGAGCTGAAGGCAATCCTGGTTCATCCAGAGATAGAGCGCTGGTTGAGCGCGGATGGCTTGGATTGTTATTTGTCGCTGAACTACGTGCCCGCGCCCTGGACCTTGGTGGAGGGCATCGAGAAGCTGCTTCCGGGCCAATGGATGGAGTGGCGGCGCGGGGCGATTCGAACAGATCGTTACTGGCGCTTGCCCAGGGTGAGTGAAGAGCCCGGGGAAGGGCAATGGACGGCGCAGACGGCCAAGTCGGCGGAAGATGAGCTGGATCGTCTGTTGAAGCAGTCCGTGCGAGAACATTTGTTGTCCGACGTGCCGCTGGGTGTATGGCTGAGCGGGGGACTGGATTCGTCCAGTCTGGTGCATTATGCGGCGGAGGCCTCGGCTTCGCGTCTCAAGACCTTTTCGATCACCTTTCGCGGCCGCAGCTTCGACGAGGCGAATTACGCGCGCCAGGTGGCAGAGCAGTACGGGACCGAGCACACCGTATTCGATCTCAACCCCGAGCAGGATCTACCGGGAGCAATTCAAGAGCTGGCTTACTACTGCGATGAACCGAACGCGGATTCAGGCGCGTTGCCGGTGTGGTTTCTTTCGCGCCTGACCAAAGCCAGCGCGACGGTTGCGTTGAGTGGAGAAGGCGCTGACGAATTGTTCGGCGGATACCTCATGCAGCGCGCCAGCCTGCTTGCGGGCACGGCTCGTCGCTTGCCTCCTCCGGTGCTGCGGGCGATGTTGGCGATTGCCCAACGCTGGCCGGTGTCGAACGACAAGATCGGATTCGAATACAAACTGAAGCGGTTCCTGGAAGGCAGCCGGATGCCTGCGGCGCGCGCCCACGTGTATTGGAGCGGAACATTTGACGATCGGGAAAGACGCGCTCTGGTGCAGTCCACGCTGCCGCCGGCGCTCGATTCTGTTTTACAGGAACTGAGTTCCGCGAGCGGCCGCCTAAGCGATTATCTGTGGTTCGACCAGAAATACTTTCTTCCGGATAATATTCTGACCAAGGTGGATCACACCAGCATGGCCCACGCCGTGGAGGTGAGGCCGCCGTTCCTGGATCATCGGATTGTGGAATTTGCGAGCTCGCTTCCCGCCAGCATGAAAATCCAAGGCGCGCGTCAAAAGGTAATCTTGCGGAACCTGATGCGCGGTAAGCTTTCTCCGGCGATCCTCGATAGAAAGAAAATCGGCTTTGACATTCCCACGCACGACTGGTTCCGTGGACCACTCCGGCCTTTGCTTGAAGAAGCCGTGGCATTCGCGTCCGCCGAGCATGGAGACTTTTTTCAGCTCTCAAAAATTGAAGCTGATGTGCAAGCCCATCTCGACCGGCGCGCCAACCTGGGTTATCACCTATGGGGATTGATGACGCTGTTCTTTTGGATGAAAAAATGGGGAATCCAGACCAGAGCGTCGGCGGGGCCGGCACGTCGGGTGATGGAAAACGTTTTCACTGCTACCTTATAGTTCTGCTGGTGGCGGCCGCGGTCTACGCAGGCTGCATGATTTCGCCCCCATCGCTGATGGACGACGTGGACGCGGTACAGGCGCAGATCGCGCGCAATATGCTGACTTCGGGCGACTTTGTAACCGCCCGGCTGGATGGAATCCCCTATCTTGAAAAAGCGCCGCTGATTTATTGGCTAATCGCCGGCTCGTTCAAAATCTTCGGAGCCACAGACTGGGCCGCGCGCATTCCCATGGTCCTTGCGGCCATCGCGCTGGCCTGGATAACTACCGCATTTGGGATGTGGGCGTTCGGACGCCAGGCAGGATTCTACGCCGGTCTGTGCATATCCACCTGCTTCGGCCTGTTTCTGTTCACGCGCATTCTGATTCCCGACGTGATGCTTACCGGGAGCATCGCGCTGTCGATGTGGGCGTTCCTTCGGGCCATCGACGAAAGTGAGCCGCGTCCGCGCTGGTGGGCATTCGTCCTGGCCGCGAGTCTGGGAACCAGCTTGTTGTTCAAGAGTCTGGTAGGCGTGGTTTTTCCGGTCTTCGCTGCATTGATTTATCTCAGCGTCACCGGGCAGTTGTTCCAAGCCAAAGTGTGGAAGCGTCTTCACCCGCTGAGCGGCCTGCTGGTAGTGTTGCTGATAGCCGCGCCCTGGCACATCTTGGCGACGCTGCGGAATCCACCCTACTTCGATTTCACGATGCGCAGCGCTCCCGGCGAATATCACGGCTTCCTATGGTTCTATTTCATTAACGAGCAATTGCTGCGGTTTTTGAACATGCGTTACCCGCGCGACTACGACACGGTGCCGCGCCTCTACTTTTGGGGGTTCCATCTGCTGTGGCTGTTTCCCTGGAGCGTGTATTTTCCGGCCGTCCTAAAGCAAAGTCTCCAAGTGAGTCACAAGCCGCTGGACCGGGCAGGCAACACGCGCTTGTTGGCTTTGTGCTGGATCGGCTTTATCTTAGTGTTTTTCACGTTTTCCACCACGCAGGAATATTATTCGATGCCCTGCTATCCGGCGCTGGCGCTGTTGCTGGGATCGGCCATGGCCGCGGGCGGCAATTGGATCCGATACGGCACGCGCGTCCTGTGTGGAATATTCATCGCCGCCGGCGCAGCGGTGCTCACGCTGTATTTTCTAGCGTGGAAGCTGCCGACGCCCGGCGATATTTCCGCGGCGCTGAGCTCCAATCCGGGCGCATATAAACTTTCGCTCGGCCACATGGAGGACCTGACCATCGCTTCGTTCGCCTATCTGCGGCTGCCGCTCGTGTTGGCCGCGATTGCTTTTCTGGTGGGAGCGGCTGGGACATTTCGTGCCAGGGACAGCGAGCGTTCCTGGCTATCGCCCTGATGGCCATTCTGTTTTTTCAGGCCGC
Source organism: Bryobacterales bacterium (assembly GCA_963747945.1). GTDB lineage: Bacteria > Acidobacteriota > Terriglobia > Bryobacterales > Bryobacteraceae > Palsa-89. Next base: position 48,712 of record CAVVHB010000011.1, on the reverse strand, counting down.
GCGCATCGCCATGGCGGCGTTCGATCCCTATCTTTCCTCCCGCCCGCTGGCCGAAAAGCTGCTTCGTTCGCCGTCGGGAAAGCTGATCGTGGATCATCACTACTATTGGTTCTCATCGGTTTTCTTTTATACCAATCGCGACGCGCTGCTGTTGAATGGTCGATTTAATAACCTGGTCTACGGTTCCTACGCGCCCGGTGCGCCGAATGTCTTCATCGACGATGAGCAATGGAAAACGCTGTGGCTGCAAGGGAACGTTACTATCTGGTCATTAAGCAGGAGTCAGCCGAGCGCCTGAAGAAACTGGTGGATCCCGAATTGCTCACCGTCGTTGCGCAAAGCGGAGGCAAACTATTGCTGACGAACCATCCGGTTGTCGAGTAGTCTGGAAATATGCCGCACTTACCCACCGTGTTCCTTGCCATTGCGGCCATACCATTCATTTACTACCTCATCGCGATCTATAGTTCGTGGCGATATTTTCGCCAACCGATCAGCGCTCCACCGATCTTGCCAGGTGACTCCTTCACTCCGCCCGTCAGCATCCTGAAACCGATCCGGGACTCGATCCCGACGCGCGCAAGAACCTTGCCAGCTTCTGCCAGATCGATTATCCCGAGTACGAAATCGTTTTCTGCGTCGATCCGGACGACCAGGCGGTTCTCGACGTATTAACGAAGCTCACTGACGATTTTCCCGAGAGCCGCATTCGCGTGCTGTACGGTTCGGGACGTGTGGCGACTAACGACAAGGTCGCTAAGCTGGCGCGTCTGGTGAGTGACGCCGCATACGAAGTACTGGTTATCAGCGATAGCGACGTGCGGGTGCGTCCTGATTATCTGCGCCAGGTAGTGGCCCCGCTGCGCGATCCGAAAGTGGGAGCAGTAACTCCTTTCTATGTTCCAACCGAACTTACTACGCTAACCGACCAGTTACAGAGCGTCGGAATGATGTCCGACTTCTATGCTGGTGTTTTGGTGGCCTGGCAACTGGATGGAGTGAAGTTCGCGCTGGGCCGACCATCGCTACCACGCGCGCCCGTTTGGACGGATTCGGTGGTTATCCGGAGCTTGAAAACAGGCCCGCCGACGACTTACTGGTGGGCCGGCTGATCGCTGAACAGGGCTACGAGGTGGTGCTGCTGCGCTATGCCATCGAGACCGTCTGCGATTACGGATCGATAGGCGATCTGCTCCATAAGCGTCTGCGATGGATCGTGGTGATGCGTCACATGCGTCCGTGGGGACATCTCGGTTTGTTGCTGACGCAAGGATTGCCATGGTCGCTCGCTGCGGTGGCGGTTCATCCCTCAGCGGCGGTCGCTCTCGGCTATTTGGGCGGCTACATGGCGTTGCGCATGGCCATGACCTGGATCATTGGGATTCATGGTTTGGGCAAGCTGGGTTTGCGTCAATCGGATGTATGGAAACAAATGCCGCTGATTCCGGTTTGGGATTCCGTGGCGTTCGCCATCTGGCTCACTAGTTTCGGCCGCAACAGCATCCGTTGGCGCGGCGCCGATTATCGCATTCGAGACGGCCGACTGGTCCCTGCGGCATCCGTTCGCTCGGGCGATTGAGCCCTGGTTTAGCCAAGGGCCCGTCCCGCCGTCTGCCGCGTTCGTCCCAACCTCCGCCCGGCTGAAGATGGTCTGCACCTACGACACGGGCGAGCCCGACGATCTTTTTCGCAAGGATCCGCGATTCGACACTACGACGGCGAATACGGAGTAGCTGATTAATTGGGCATCAACACCCAGGCGCCTTCCTGGCGGATTTGGCGAGAACGCGGCTGAAAGCCACGTGTACCGCTTTCATTTCGCCCAGGCTAGTCCCCCAACGTCGTCGCCAATGGAACTGGCACGGGCGCGTCAACGTCCTTGAACACCGCCGTGCTGTCGGACGTTTCCCCCATCACCGGGAACTGGAATCCGCACTTCGGACAACCCTCCGCCAGCGCTTGCTGCTCGTGATGAAGATCGTAGGCTTTATCGGTGATCAGGGCGCAGCACGGACACACGCGGATCAGGCGCGTGCTCTTCAGCTCGAAGTTGGTGATGATGTCTTCCATGATGGCGCCGCTGCGAACCGCCCACTCTTTGGCTGCCTTGTGGTAGGTATTCATGTGCCAATCTTTAAGGGCTTCAAAACTGGTCCAAAAGCTGACCTCGTTGTACCAGGTAGCATCTTTCGGATGAACCCACCACGTCAGGTGCAAGAACCCCGGTAATGTCTTTAACTGGTTGCGCGTTTCTCCAAAGAGCAACTTAAATTTCTCGTAGCCGTCCGGGCTTGAGAATCGTACTCTCTGCATGCTCTGATAAATGGCCATCCCATCTCCTTCGCTCTAAAATGTGGAGTCGTAATTTTCAAAAATCCATGCGGAGCGCCAACTGTCCTGTACGGTTGCCACCTTGTCCCGCAGTCTGCGCCGACTGCAAAACACCGAACGTCGAAGGACTGCTGATGTCCGCGGCCGGCGGCGCAAAGTTGGTGTGATTCAAAGCGTTGGTGAACGTCGCTTCAAACCGGAATCGAAGGCGCTCTCGGACTGGAAAGATCTTTGACAACCCCGCCGATACGGCTATCGTTCCTGGAGCCTCCAGTATACCCACGCCCGCGTTTCCGATTCTTCCCGCACCCGCCGGCGTCGGAGCGAATGCATTGATGTTCCACAGGACGTCGCCGCTTGAGACGTTCGGATTTCCTATGGCGTCGGGCCGCGCGGTGATGCCGCCGCGTGAATGATGCCGGTATTCGACTGATCCTCCGTTGGGCTGATGGTGGGGGTGAGAAAAGGCCCGGTCTGGATGAGCGTTACAGTATTGATATTCCATCCACCCAATGCCCCGTTCACGAACCTGTTTTTGCTTGACCACTGGCGGCCCTGCCATAAGGAACCTCGTACGTGCCAGTGAACAAGAACCGTTGCCGGGGCATGCCCGCTACATTTCCGCGCACCGCGCGAAGGTCGAATTGATCGTAAGACGGGGTAAACAAGAGATTCTCCGAAGTAAAGCCGCCCGGCGCGTCGCCTTGAGCGTCGCTGATGTTGTGTGCCCAGGTGTAGTTGGCCTGAAAATATAGTCCGTGTGACGACCTTTGCGTAGCTTCCACGGTTAGCCCCTGATAGTTGGAGAACGCCGCGTTCGCGCTGTAGTTGATCTCGTCCCAGTTCTGATACGGAGCGCGTGGATCGACGTAGGGGCTGGGTACGTACGGCTGTTTGCTGGGAGGAATGGCGTTGTAATCCTCCTTCACGTTCATCCGGTAGGAATTCATTCCGGAATAGGTGATTCGCGCCGCCAGGGAAGATGTCAACTGGCGTTCGATGGTGGCATTCCATTGGGCGGTTTGCGGATCCTTGAAATTTGGGCTCATGCCATCGTAGAGCCCAGTCCCTCCGTACCCGGCGGCGGCGGATGCAGGAGATGTTTGCGGAAACGTGAACAGCGGCACGCCGCCGTTGTTGTTCGAGTAGGTGTAAGGGGCCCCGAGTGGGATGCCGAGAAAGTCGTAAGCCAATTGGCCGAGCGGGGTTTGAGTGAAAATACCAAACCCGGCGCGAAAGACCGTCTTGTTATCGCGAAATGGGCGATATGCTATGCCGATGCGCGGATCGTAATCGCCCCAATACGTGTTCCGCAAGCTCTGGGATAAGTGATCCTGACTTGCCGTGACCACATTGGTGCAAGGGAGCGACATGTTTCTGGTGGTCAACTGGCAGGCATTGAAAGAGATCAGAAAGGCGTTGTAGTTCGCCTGCAGCAGCGGACTGGAGGGCACGGTTTTGTTTAAGAGAATGTCGGGAACCACGATGTCCCCGTTGCGCGGATCGAAGTTGGCGATATCGCCTTGGTTTTCCGTGAATTCCGGAAGCACTTCCCATCGCAACCCGAAGTTCAGGGTCAGACGATCGTTTACCTGCCATTGATCCTGCGCGTAAATCCCCCATTGAACGCTCGGCTCGTTGGTGTTGGGACTGCTTGCCACGATGAAATCGGTGTTGGGCGCGCCCAGCAAGAAATCGCCGTAGGAACTGCCCGTGAAAACGCCCTGATTGAACGTAAACGCCCCAAAATCGTCCGATTGGCCCCACCGGACCACGGTCTCGTAGAACACCCGGCGGGCATCGATGCCAACGCGGAGGTTGTGCTTGCCCATCGTACGGCTGAGATTGTCGGTGAACTGCATAGTCTTGGACTGGCCCGGCCCGTCCTTGTCCCGGCCTATCGGTGTAAAGCCGGTGCCATCGGAGAAGTTGAAGGTCGGAAATGCTCCCGTACTCGGGTGATTGGCGAAGCTAATGCCGGTGAGACCAAGCTGGTTGTCGGCCGCCGCGCCTTGAATTGGGAAACTAGTATTAACAAGGCTATTGGTAAAACCGAATCGAAACTCGTTCACCATCTTGGGAGTGAGGGTGTAGTTATAGGAAACAATCAAACTCCGGTCATGTTCCGCATTCAGGTCGTTCGGCAACAGAGCATTCGCTGGAAGGCCCAATTGGCCTGTGTCTGAAAGCAGGTTCTTCCAACTGAAACGGGCATAGATCTGTTGATTCGTCGTGATGTAGTGATCCAGCCTGGCATCGAAGCCGTTGGTATTGGAAGGTATGGGTTGCAGCGTTTCATAGTTGTAGCCACTCCCGGAGCCACTGACATTGGGCAGCGGGTAATATCCATTGAGCAGTTTTAGCGCGACAGGATTCAGCATCGACGCCGGAATGGTGTTGTTGGGAAAGGGTGTGCCGTTAAAAGGGTTGATTGCGATACTGCTTGGCTGACCCGTTTGGGGATTGATGATGGGAAGCCCGCTGAGATCCCCGTTGCGTTCCGCCAGTGTCGGCACCAGATATTGTTCCGGCGTGGCCGTTCTGCGGCGATTGCCCTCGTAATCGATGTAGAAAAATGTCTTGTCCTTGCCGCTATAGAGATGCGGAATGGACACCGGACCGCCGAGGCTACCACCGAACGTATTGAACCGCTTGGGCGCCTTCGACGTGAAGTTCAGAATGGTCGCGTCCAAAACATCATTTTGCAGATATTCGAACAAACTGCCATGAAATTGGTTGGTCCCGCTCTTGGTGATGAATGTGATGTCGGCCACCTGGGAAAACTCGGCGCTGTTGTTGAAGGCTGTGACTTTCAGTTCAGCCAGCCCTTCCGACGACGGGTAGGCGTTCTGTAGCGAGCCGTTGGCGGTGACATTGGCGGTGGAGATTCCGTCCACCGAATAGCCGGTCATCGAATAAGTGGCGCCGCCCACTTGTATATTCCCCTGGCTATCGGTGATGACGCTCGGGGAAAGCGCTAGCGCCGCCAGTGGGCTGGTGGTCTGGGCTCTGAAATTGAGCGGCATCTGAACCAGTTGGTCCGTGCCCCTGGTGTCGCCCACCGTTGCGTTCTCGGTATTGATCTGCTCGGCCGTGCTTTCCACATTCACCGTCTGCTGCAGCCGCTCGATGGACAGCGTTACGTCGATTCGCGCGCTTTGCCGGGCAGTGAGTTCTACGGTAGCTGTGGACGATGCGGAAAATCCCGATTTGGAGGCTGATATTTCGTAGCGGGCGGGCTTGAGGTTTTCGAACAAATAGCCACCGCTGTCGTCTGTGAGCGCGGATCGCGTTGTATTCTCGTCCAGATTATGGAGAGTAACCACCGCTTGCGGAAGCGCAAGGCCGGCTGGATCGCGAGCGGTGCCCCGGATGTCGCCGAAGGTGGATTGTGCGTAGCCGATAACTGGCAGCAGCATGTACGCCAAAAATACGCAGCACGCCGAAAACACTCGTGTCTGGCGAGAGTCCATAATAATTCTCCTCGATCGATTGATCGTGACGTCCGGAATTCGCAGACTTTGCGAGTAAATGCAGCGGCCGGGGAGCCGTTTGGGCGCTAACGTAGCGGTGCGGCTCAAAATCGCTCGTCGAAACTAGGAGAGCGAAATCAGGAACCGGCCTGAATTTGTAATTTACTAATGGTACGGTGGGGTGTATCCGGACTCAATGACCACTCTTCGCACCTCTGGCATAACCACTTTCACTTACGCACGGCCTTTCGCAGGCGCCGCACTTGATGCAGCATGTCGTCCGCTTTCGTGCCCCCAAAGCCCAAGATGAAACCTTGGCGGACATTCGTGCCCACGTAAGCCGAAGAAAGGGGCCACAGCCAAAGACCCTCCTGAGCGGCGCGTGCCGAGATCTTCCGGTCGGACATTCCTGGGGGAAGCGTGACAACCAGATGCATGCCTGCTTCGGCGCCCAGAATCTCCATTTCGGAGCGCTCCATCTCTGAGCCGAATTCACTCCGCAGGGCCTGCGCAAGCGCTGTGCGGCGCTCCGCGTACAACTGCCTGGTCTTTCTTACGTGGCGAGTGAAGTGGCCTCCACTGATGAAATCGCCCAGCGCCGCCTGATACAAATTCGACGGGAAAAGATCGTTGGCTCGCCGAACCGCGAGAAAGCGGTCCACCAGGGCGGGCGGAATCACGATGTATCCCAGGCGCAGCGACGGAAAGAGCGTCTTACTGAACGTACCGATGTAAATCACGCGCGAGCCGGTATCCAGACCCTGCATGGACGCCACTGGCATACTTTCATAACGGTACTCGCTGTCATAGTCATCCTCGACGATCCACGCGCGCGAGCTATGCGCCCATTCCAGCAGTTGCAGACGCCGTGCGGCGCTCATGGTGGCGCCCAGCGGATATTGATGGGAAGGTGTTACGAAAGCCGCGCGCGCATTCCGGCAAAGCTTGATGCCTGCCGCCACATCCAATCCTTCACCATCCACCGGGACGGGTACCAGCCGGCAGCCGGAAAGCGTCAGACTGTGCCGCATTAGTTCGTAGCCGGGCTCCTCGATCCAGGCCGGAGTCTGGGAATCGAGCAGCACGCGGGCTGAAAGATCCAGCGCATGCTGGGAGCCGTTGACCACCATGATCTGGGAAGCCTCGCAATGAACGGCCCGGGCCGTTCGAAGATAGCCCGCGATCACCTCGCGAAATTCCTCGGATCCCATGGGGTCCGCGTAGTTCATCGAGCTGGCGCGCACTTTCCTGGCATGGCGGGTCACCAGGTCGGACCAGACTCGAAACGGAAAATGATCGTAAGCGATCTGGCCGACACTGAAAGCGCCCGAACTCGGGAACCAGGGTGTTCGCTCTGTAGGGAGAAGCTTGGCGGTCTGCGAAATATCATCCGACCCTGGATCGTTCGCGATGCTGGCTACTGCCGCGGGTCGCGCGCTCAGAAACTGATCGGAAAGCGACGTCGTTACAAACGTTCCCGCGCCGGAACGGCTTTCGATGTACCCTTCAGCCAGGAGCTGGGCATAGGCGCCGAGCACGGGAATCCGGGAAATTCCCAGCTCATCGGCTAAAGCTCGCGACGACGGAATCTGCTGACCCGGTTGCAACCTGCGTTCGAGAATCATGGCACGGAACGCATCGTAGATCTGGCGGTGGAGCGGCTTTTCACCTTTGCGGTGTACCGCGATCATCGGCGCCGCAGCCCCATGCGGTTTCTTTTTCGACAAACGCGCCATAGCCAATCATAGTGGTCATATCAACCGGGCTTCAAGTGGCGGTTGATTGAAACCACATTGGGGCCGGGGTCTAAAGACCCCGCTACCGGTGGCGGTTGATTGAAACCACATTGTTGCCGGGGTCTTAAAACCCCGCTACCGCTTCTATCCGCCCACGAGCACCACGCCTGCTAGCACGGCCAGCGCGCCCGCGGCTCTTCGCGTGCCGATTCGCTCATGTAAAACGAATTTGGCGAGCAAAGTCTCCAGGACGAAACTCGATGCCGAGGCCGGCACCGCGAAACTCAGCGGCTCGGTTTGCACCAGCGCCATAAACGAGAAGAACGACACCGCGTTGCAGGCGATGCCCAGGATCAGCAAGCGGCGACGGGCGATGACATGCAGCAATCGCGCGAACCCGCGCGCGCTTACCGATTGCTCACCGGCGCGCTTCATTTCATGGCTCTGCAGCAGATCGCCCAGCACCGTTGCGGCCACCATCACGGCCACTAGCACCCACCTCATTGCGGGGACTCCGAAGTGGTATCGAGCGAAGATGTGGTATTTCGCGAAGTGGACCCAACCAATACCGCGCCGGCAAAGATCAGCAGCGTCCCCAGCCATCGCTGGTGCGTCACCGTTTCATGCAGAAACACCTTGCCCAGGAACACCGCGATCACGTATCCCACGGCGGTGACAGGAAGAACAAAGCTCAGGTCCGCCAGGCTGAACAGCGCCATGCGCGTCAGCAGGGCCAGGATCAGCGCGACAATTCCCAGGGCAACGAACGGGTTCAGCATTGCGCGGAGATAGAGCGCCGGATTCATCGACATTCTCTCGGGGACCTGTTTCATGCCCCATGCCATGGCGGAATTTCCAACGGCCTTCAACGCCAGGAAAAACAGCAGGACGGAATAGGTTTTGAGAACAGCGCCGGAACGTTGCGGGAGATTCTTCATCCGCCCGCGCGCCGCAGAAGTTTCTCGGCTTCCTGCCTTGGAGGGTCGTCCGGAGTGAGGCTCGAGTGCAGATATCCTTCCAGGAGGCTGCGCGCCTGCTCCAGGTTGCGATGATTTTCGATATCCACTCTGGCTTCCGCGAAAGCCACTGTGGGTTTGCTGGGCGCAAGCTTTCTGGCTTGCTGGAACAGCGCATCGCTTTCGGCCAGACGCCCGCGCTTGGCGACGTATCGCGCCAGATCCACGATGCGGCCGGCTTCGGTGGGCGCCAGTTCCATAGCGCGGCGCAGATGCGCTTCCGCCCCGGCGTAGTCTTTCCTGCGGTCGGCAATCTGAGCTTCTTCAAACTCGCTCTCGGCAGGCCGCTCGCTCGCAATGCTCTTGGCTATGGCTTCGGCTTTTTCGATTCCACCGCCTAGAAAACCGGGCGCATTGAGATAGAAATCGAACAGGTCGTTCTTGGCTTCATGGTTGTGCGGGTCCAATGCAACGGCCTTCTCGAAACACTGGCGGGCCTTGGACGCATTGAAGCCGGCCTTCAGCCAGCCGCTGGTTTCCGCGCGCCGCCCCCACGCGCGGCCGAGCCACAGCTCGTAATCCGAATTGCTGGGAGAAAGCGCCAGGGCCTTTTCCAAGAAGTCGGTGGCTTTCTTGTATTCGCCCAGCATGAAATAGTTCTTGCCGCTCAAAAGGTAAGCGGCTCCGTCGGGAGCGGGGTCTTCCGCCAGGACATGGAGCGAGTTCTCATACTCGGTGCGTTGGTAGAGCACACTGGCTCGGCCCACTACATCCTGAGAATTCGCGGCCGCGGCAACCAGAAACAAAAGACCACTCAATAAACGGATGGACGGCATGATTCAAGAGGGGTGGTCATTTCCATTGTACCTGTTGAACCTGCCGTCCAACCCGATTGGTTTGTTTTGGGGTACACGCGGCTTAAGCCGGAATGAAGCGTATTCCTATCTGAATAAGTTCGTCCCAGCGAGCGAACGCGAGCCCCCGCCAATCCCGCGAGCGCAGCGAGCATGCCGCCACCCCTGATATGATGCCCCTTCGGATCGGCCACGCCCAGATCGTCCACGTCGATGATGCCTACTGCCCCGGAAGCAGCCACGCCAACGCCGTATAGGCCCCAATCGCTCCGCCCCACCCGCGCCCGCCACCTGGTTCTCGCCCTCACCGTCGCTGTTTACATGATCACCTACATGGACCGCACCATCATTGCGTCGGCCATGCCCCTCATCCGGAAGGAATTCGGCTTCTCGCTCATCACTGCCGGCTGGATCCTCACCAGTTACCGCGTGGGCTTCACGCTCTTCCAACTTCCCGGCGCCTGGTTTGGCGACAAAATCGGCCCGCGCCGCGCGCTTGCCATTATCGTCACCTGGTGGAGTATATTCACCTCCCTCACGACGTTCGCCTGGAACGCCGCATCGATGGTCGCCATCCGCTTCATCTTTGGCGTCGGCGAATCCGGCGCGTTTCCCATCGCCACACGCTCGCTATCCCGCTGGATGCTCCCCGACGAACGCGGCTTTGCGCAGGGCATAACGCATGCGGGCTCGCGACTGGGCGCCGCCATCACTCCGCCGCTAGTGGTCTGGATGATTCTTCGCCATGGCTGGCGCATGCCGTTTCTCACCTTCGCGCTGCTCGGTCTTGTGTGGTCCGCGGTCTGGTTCTTTTACTATCGCGATTCGCCCGAGCAGCATCGCGGCGTCAACAGCGCCGAGCTGGAGCTAATCCATTCCGCCACGGGCGGCCCACGCCAGCAGATTGGCGTCCGCGTTCCCTGGCGTCGCATCCTTTCCAGTCGCACCGTGTGGCAACTCGCGCTCATGTATTTCTGCTATCAGTACGCGCTTGCCGTATACCTGGATTGGTTCCCCACCTATCTGAACACTCATCGCGGTTTCAACCTCACGCAGATGGGCTTTTACGCCAGCCTGCCATTGCTCGCGGGCACTCTTGGCGATCTGGCCGGCGGCTGGCTTTCCGATCGGTCCCTGCGCCGCACCGGCAACGTTACGCACGCCCGCCGCATCGTCGGGATCGCCGGCTTCCTCATCGCGGCCTTCGGAATTCTTCCCGCCACGCTCACCCACGATCCCCAGCTTTGCGTCGCCTTCAGTTGCCTGGCCTTCGGCGGCCTGGAACTGACCGTCGGCGTTTCGTGGGCCATCCCGCTCGACATCGGTGGCGATTTCGCCGGCTGCACCGCGTCCGTTATGAATATGTGCGGCAACATCGGCGGCGCCGTTTCACCTGCCTTGCTCGCCTACCTGGTCAGGGGCTTTGGCTGGGACGTTCCGTTCTTTGTCACCTCCGCGCTGTGCGTCTGCGGGGCGCTCATTTACGGCAAGATCGATGCGAGTAAGCGCATCTTTGGAGACGAGCCCAGGCCCGCGTGAGTGCGACTACGGTTCAGGTTTTGGCCGTCCTCTTTCTGGCCACTTTCATTCGATCCGCGCTCGGATTCGGCGAAGCGCTAGTGGCTGTCCCTCTGCTCGCATTGGTGATGCCAGTTCAAGTGGCCGCGCCACTCGCCGTTTTGGTATCCATCACCGTCGCCGTTGTCGTGGTAATTCAGGATTGGCGCAACGTCCATGTCCGTAGCGCGGGCTGGTTGGTGCTTTCCACTCTCTTCGGCATTCCCCTGGGCCTGCTGCTCCTCAAGACCGTCCCCGAATCGATTATCAAAATGATTCTCGGCGTATTGATCATCGCCTTCGCGCTGTACTCGCTCGTCGGCCGCAAACCAGGCGAGTTAACAAACGACCGCCTGGCGCCTCTCTTCGGCTTCGCCGCAGGGATACTCGGAGGCGCCTATGGCATGAACGGACCGCCGCTGGTGGTCTATGGCGTCTTGCGCCGCTGGCAGCCCGCCCAATTCCGCGCCACGCTGCAAGGGTATTTTTTAATCGCAAGCATGGTCGGAATGGCTGGCTACGCACTTACCGGGTTATGGACCCGGACTGTCACCGATTACTTCCTGCTCTCACTGCCTGTGGCGATCATGGCAATATTCCTCGGCCACTTCATCCATCGGCGACTCAGCAGCTCACGCTACCTGATTTGCGTAAATGTCGGCCTCGCGCTGATTGGTGCGCTCTTGCTCAGGCAGGCCCTGCATGGTTAACTGAGGGAGGCTGGGAGAGCCAGTATGTCGCTGCTTAGTCTTTGCGAATGGATCCATCAAACGCCCGTCAGTGTTTCCATTCGCGAATCGATTTGGGTTTATCCGATTCTCGACGTTCTTCACTGCGTTGGAATCTTGCTGGTTGCCGGCACCATCGTCGTCGTGGATCTGCGGCTGCTTGGTTGTGGTGTGCGCAGGACGCCTGTATCGAATGTGATTGGGCAAGTCCTGCCCTGGACTCTCTCCGGCTTCGCCTTCATGGCCATCACCGGATCGCTTCTGGCGTGGTCGGAGCCGTTGCGGCTTTATCGCAGCCTGTTCTTCCCCTGGAAGCTTTTATTCCTCGCGATGGCGGGCCTCAACGCGCTGCTCTTTCATTACGGTATCTATCGGGGCGTCGGGAAGTGGGACACCGCTGCGCTTACACCTGCGCGCGCCCGCGTGGCGGGTGTCGTGTCCATCGTATGTTGGATCTGTGTGATCGCCGCCGGCCGCGCGGTTGGTTATGAAACGACATGAGGCCACATAGTTTCACCTATGACTTTCCATTCTGCGAACTGTGCGAGTGGATTGAGCGAAGCCCCATCGGCCAATTCATGCAAGGCTCGCGAGTGATTTTCCCCATTTTCGAAATCATTCACCTGATTGGTCTCGCGCTATTCGTGGGAACGCTGCTTCTCACTGATCTGGGCCTGCTTGGCCTCGCGATGCGCCGCCAGCCCATCCATCAAGTGGCTGCCGCGCTGGCTCCCTGGACCTGGCGCGGCTTCGCGATATTGTTGATCACCGGCCCATTGATGTTCACCGCCCAGGCCGCCAAATGGCACGATAATCCCGTCTTTTGGATCAAAATACTGCTGTTGATTCCTGCAACCATCTTTCAATTGTCGGTCCGCCGCAAAATCACGTCCACGGACTTGTTCTTGAGCCCGGGCAAAGCCAAGCTGATTGGCGCTGTATCCTTGGTGCTCTGGATCGGCATCGCACTTTCGGCGAAAATGATGGAGTTTGCATGAGGCCGATTGTCGTAGCGCTGCTGCTGTTGAGTTCGCTCGGTCTGACGGCGCAAGAAGCGCAGATCGAAGAGCGATTGCATCACCTGCGCCAGCTTCCGGATGCCGAGCGAGTCAAGGTAACCGGAGAGTTGGCGCTCGAGATCCGCCGATTGCCTGCCATGGCGCGCAAGAAGGAGGCGCTGGCCGAGGAGCTCGCCGGTTTAGTCACCGAAGGCGATCCCGGCCACGAGACTTTGCAGGAAGTGGCCACGACACTGGCGGAAGCTCTGCGTGAGAGACCGGTGGCGCCGGCAAGTATGGCCCGGCATCGGCTTACATCACGCTCGCCCAGTTGGTGCGCTATGAGCACGTGCGGGTCTCACTCGACGATCCGCACTTCGCTGCCGCCGCGAGGACGTTAGAAGCAGACGATCGAAACCGTCAGCACGCGGATTTCGCACTGACTGACCTGAACGGAATGAAATGGAATTTACGGGCGTTGGCGGGCAAAGTTGTGCTGGTGAATTTCTGGGCCACCTGGTGTCCGCCGTGCCGCAAGGAACTGCCCGATCTAAGCGCTCTCTACCAGCGTTTCCGCCCGCGCGGTTTGGTGATTCTTGCCATCTCCGACGAGGACGCCGCTAAGGTGGCGCCCTTTGTGGCCAAAGAAAAGCTCACCTATCCGGTTCTTTTGGATCCGGGACGCAAAGTGAACGACCTGTTCCACATTGACGGCATTCCCAAGAGTTTTGTTTATAGCCGCGGCGGCAAACTGGTTGCCGAAGCGATTGACATGCGGACCCAGCGGCAGTTTTTGGAAATGCTCAAGCGTGCTGGTTTGGAATAACGCGATCAGCGATCCAACCCGAACTTCGGATGATGAGTGTCACCCACGATCTTGATTTTCAGAAATGTCCCGGCGCCGTTCTTTGCAAAAAACGGGTCCGCGGGCTTTAGCAGCCATCGCTTCCAGCCTGTCACGGTCTGCGAAATCTTGGCGTCCAGCTTGAGCGCGCCATGAAAGTCGAGCGTGTCATTCGCCATGTTATAATTCCCTGCCACTCAGACGGCGGCGCCGGTCACTTCAAAGGCGAGCGATCGAAAAGTCATCACCTGGTTTTCCAAATGGAACGAGCCCTGCATCCTGGAAATCACCTCGTCGATCTCTGTATCCTTGGGATGCCCCTGCCCACGCCGGCTTAACTGATCGATCTGGTCTTGAATCGTAGACTTCAGGAACTTGGCACCGTGTAAATCAAACGTGCCGTCCAGCACGAGTTTCTGTTTCACCTTGCTGGTCAGCGGCGGAATGTCGATGCTGGACTTCATGTTGATGAAGCCTTCCATGAACGGTGGGCCCTTCATGGCCAGGCGAAGCAGATCGCGCATGTCGCCATTGGGCATGTCAACTTTGAGAGTGATGCTGCGCCGAGTATAGTCCTCGTGTTTGATCACGGCGCCGGTAGTCGTGAAGTGAGTATGACCAAGCGTCGCCCGCACCGGTTGCAGCACCGTATTGCCGTTGGTCCCATCCACCAGCGCCTCAAAAGAGGTGGAGAGGGGCACAGGATTGCCCGCCATCTTCAACTCGAAGTTGGGAACGTACGTGGTGCCGCGAACGTTCACAGAGTCAAGCGAGCCCTCAAATGCTCCCTTGGAAGACAATGTGCCGGCGATCCCCGCGAAGATCCCAAGGTTGGCGTTGTCGAACGTGTAGTCGCCCTTCAAAGGCGTGTCACCGGGCTCGGAATGCATTCCACGGCCCGAAATTGCCCGCGCTCTTTATGGTTCCCGGTGGCTTTGGAATGGTCAGGTCGGCGTCATATCGCATCGCGGAATTAACGCCCACCGATTGCAGATGCAGTCGGGCGATATCGAATCGAAGCGGTTTTCTGGCGGTGTCCTTCGGCAACAGAACCAGCACCGCGTCTTTGATCTGGACATTCTGGATAATGACATTAGAATTCGAGCTTTCGCCGCCGCTGATGTTCTGCCGCTCGCTTTTCGGTGGGATGTTGATCTCCATTCCTTCCAGCGACACGAAGTTGACGGACTTCTTCGGTTCGAACAGAACGCCCAGATCGACGGTGAAGAATACTTTCTTGATAGTAAACAACGGGGGCCGGGCGGGATCTCCTCCAAACCGCATGGAGAGCCCTTCGCCTTCCACCGACACGATGGCGCCCCGTCCGTGCCGCAGGAGAATTTGGACGGTAGACATCTTTGGGCGATTGATGTGGAGTGCCTGCAATTCCACGTCGCTGTGGAATCGATCGTGCAAATACTGGATGGCTTGCGCGCGTAGCGTTGGCTCAAATTGTTTCGCGATGATGGAGGCGGCTATGTAGGCACCCGCCACCAACAGCAGGATAAAAGCGGCAATCCCGCCCAGCCAGAGTTTTTTACGTTTGCTCGTCACAATTGCCTAACATTGGATGAGCCACGCGGCGGATTGTTTCCTTTACGGCAGAAACTCCGTGTGAACGATGAAATCGAGCTTCGGAAAGCGCTGGACAAGATACTCGTTGGCCTCGCCTTCCACGCGGGTCGGATCGATGTACTTCCCCTCCGGCCGCATTTCGCCATAGCCCGCATAGAACTTATCCACGACATCCATGCCCTGAACGACTTTCGCGAAAGGAACAAAACCCTGGTCGTCCAGCGCCTTGTTGTCGGCCAGATTGATGAAGATTTCAGTGGCGCGCGTGGTGGGTCCGGACATCGCGTAGGCCAGCGTGCCCCGCAGGTTCTTTTGTTGCGGAGGATCGTCCACGATAAAATACTCGCGCCATTTGCCCTGCGTGTTGAAGTCCCGGTGGACGCCAAACTGCGCGATAAATCCCGGCACCACGCGGAAAAAGCGGCCCTGATCGAAATACTTGATTCGAACCAGCTCATAAAAGCGGTCCGCGCCGTGTGGCGCCCAGGCGCGCCGGGCCTCTACGACAAAATCACCTTGTGATGTTTGGAACTTCACGCGGAAGACTTCGGGGAAGGCGGCAGCTTTCGGCTCTTCTTTTTTGTGGCAAGCAGTCAGAAGGAAGACTGCGATGAAAACGGCACCAATGCGCATCCTCACTTAGGGTACACTGGCCAGCAGCGATGGAAGTAAACTCCGTGATGCAAGGGAAAGTAGTCGTGATTACCGGCGGGACCTCCGGCATCGGACAAGTATCGGCGGAGAAACTGGCCGCGATGGGTGCGCGGATCGTGCTGGTGGCGCGCAGCAAGAGCCGCGGCGAGGCCACATTGGCGCGACTGCAAGAGCTGGCTCCCGCACTGGAGCATCGTATTCATTATGGCGATGTTTCACGCTTGGCCGACCTCAACCGGCTGTCCGCCGAAATCCGGTCAGCCGAGCCGCGTATCGACGTGCTGATCAACAACGCGGGCGCCATGTTCGGCCAGCGGCAGGTCACTGAAGACCGCCTGGAGCTGACCTTTGCCACCAATCACTTGTCGTACTTCGTTCTCACGCACGGTTTGCACGAGCAGCTTTTGGCGGCCGGGACCGCGCGGGTGATCAACACGTCGTCGCACGCTCATTATCGCGGCAAGATCGATTTCGACGATTTGCAATTGGAACGCAACTACAAGGCCTTCCCCGCGTATTGCGCCTCGAAGCTTTGCAACGTTCTGTTTACTCGAGTGCTGGCGCGGCGGCTGGCTGGAACGGGCGTCACCGCGAATAGCCTGCACCCAGGATTTGTGGGTACCCGTTTCGGAGATCAAAGCGGGGGGGCGATGGCACGCGTGATCGGACTAATGAAAATCTTCGCGATCTCGCCCGAGAAGGGCGCCGAGACAATCATCTATTTGGCCTCCTCCAACGATGTGGCCAAAACGACCGGCCTTTACTTTTACAAGTGCAAAGCGGTTGAGCCGTCGAAACTGGCGCAAGACGATGCCGCGGCCGAGCGGCTCTGGATGGAAACAGCGAAACTGGCCGAAATTCCGGGCTAGTCAAGACTAGTGGGGGCTGTCCCGAAGAGGAAGGCTCATGTTCGTTCACACGAGTGTGAACGCTGCAAGCACGAGTGCTTGCGCCACGATGCATTGGATCTGTAGGAAATGACTGGGACAGCCTACGGGCTACTTTTGCACCAGCCCCTGGATCGCTTCCAGTTCCTTGCCGGCTTCGGACAGTTTCCCTTGCGAGACTAACTCGCGATAGCGATCGAAGTGCCGGCGAATTTCAGCGATGCGCGGGTCTGGTTGGCCAGCCGACGGCGCGGGAATGGCCGTTGTTGTGGTGGGCTGGGCTTCGGCGGGCGCGGGCGGCAGTTTCTCGCCAGCCAATTGCGCCAGCGCTTGTGCATAAGTGTCGGAGTACACCAGGTTGTTGCCCATCGCGAGCGCGACCTTCTTCAACTGCGGCATTTTGGCCTGGGACGCCTGGATGTAGATCGGTTCGACGTACAGGAAAGTGTGCTCGATGGGCAGCACCAGCATCTGGCCGCGCAGCACCTGCGAGCCCTGCTGATTCCATAACGTCAGGTCTTTGGAAATGTTTTGATCCTGATTGATGCGTGCTTCCACTTGCATGGGGCCGAGAATGATCTCTTGCTTGGAAAGCAACAAAACCACTTTCTCACCCAAATGTTCTCCGTCGCAGCGCGCCATCATGAGGCCAATCAGGTTATCCCGGTTGCGCGGCGTAAACGGCGTCATCAGCAGGAATTCGGGCTTCGTTTCCCCTGGCAGAGTGGCCACGACATAGGTAGGAGCAACCGGACCCGGCGTACCGCCTTGTTCGTTGGTAAACTTCGCCGTGTCCCAGGCATCGGATTTGTTGTAGAACGTGTCGGGATCGCGCATGTGAAACAGCCGGTAGATATCGGCCTGGACGCCGAAAATCAATTCCGGATAACGAACGTGACGGCGCAGATCGGCCGGCATAGCCGAAGCGGGCTCGAACAAATCGGGAAAAAGATTCCGGTAAGCCTGCAGCAGCGGATCGTTGGGATCGAAGACGTAGAAGTGGACCGTACCATCGTAGGCATCCACAGTTGCTTTCACCGAGTTGCGGATGTAGTTGAACTCGCCGATGCTGTCGAGACCAACTTTGGCCGAGTAAGGATGGACGTCGGAGGTCATGTAGCCGTCGATGATCCAAACCAGTCGCCCGGCGTCGGTGAGCACCAGGTACGGATCGGGATCCCAGTTAAAGAAGTCGGCCATTGCGTTCAGACGCGCGGTGACGTTGCGGCGAATCATCATGCGGCTGTCCTGGGTGAGGTAGCCGGTAAGCAGGATGTTGATGTCCTCGCGCGACACCGCGGCAGCCGCGCGCATCAGGATCGACGAAATTGGAAAACCGCCTTTGCCCTGGTAGTGGGTTTCAACGTTGCGGTCGCCGGACGGATAGTCGAACTCGGCTTGCGCGGTGTCGACGAATACAGGGTCCTGGACGTTTTCGCCGTAGTACAATTCGGGGCGCGTGAGCTTCAGGCCGGGTTCGCTGATAACGGGCGGCGCATCCTTGATGATCAAGACGGGCAGTCCCTCCGGCGACACCTGGTTGGCTTCCGCCATCACGATGCCGTAGCCGTGTGTGTAGATGAAATGCGGGTTGATCCAGCGCGTTCCGGCCTCGCCGAGCTGTGTGAGGTCCAGTTCGCGAGGCGACAGCATCATCTGGCGCAGTTTGCCATCGATCGTGTAGCGATCGACATCGGTGTCGGTATAAATGTACGGCCGGTAGGGCTGCAGCTGGGTAATGGCGTCGTGAAAAGCGTGCCAATCCCAGAGGCGCACGTTGTCGAGCAGCGGCTGATGTTCCTTGAAGTCGACGGGTTCGTTTGGTTTGGCCGTGAAATCGACTTCGTCCGTGCGTTGGTCGATGCCGAAAGCCGAGCGCGTGGCTTCGATGTGTTTTTGGATGTAAGGCCGCTCGATGGAAATCTCGTTCGGTTTGACGTACACGGCCCCGATAATGGGCGGAATCACGGTGCGCACAACAATGGCGCCCACCACCCCGATCAGCGCTGTCTTCCAGCGACCGGCAAGAAGCAGGCCAGCCGCCAGTATGCTCACGGCGATTTCAACCCACTGCAAGGGAAGAACAATGTTTTGGTCGACGTAGTCTATGCCGACCATGAAGCTGCCGTGTTCTGCGAGCAGCAGGCCATAGCGCGCCAGGAAAAATCGAGCCGCCATCGAGAGTAGAAACACCGCGCCCAGTCCACGCAGGAAATTGCTTTTGAGCGCGCCCGCCAGATCCAGGTGCGCAATGTTGATTTCCTGTACGTTCTTCCAATCGCCCACCCGGCCTGTGAGTTCCCAGGCTCGTTCGGCAACCCAGTAGATCAAGGCGCCCAGGACAACGATCCCGAGCAGCAATCCCAGGAGGTCGGAATAAAACGGAATCTTAAACAAGTAGAACGCCAGTGGATTGCCGAAGACCGGATCGTGCCAGGCGGTTGCGGCGCCACCCAGGTCGCGTCCGCCGAAATAGCGGACCACGGTCCAGGTATCGAGTGTCGACAGGGCCACCACTACGGCAAGCAGGAAGATACCGACGGCGGTGAGTTTGGCGTACAGGGGATGCTCGCGAAGGCGGACGTGAGCCTTTTTCAGCGCGAGCGAGTGCGCGATCCAGAAAACGACGAAGGCGACGATCGTCGCGCCGGTGGCTGGAATGACGCTATAGGCCAGAATGCTGAACCAGGTGTGCAACTGGCCCATCTCTTTCCACCATTGGTAGTCGATGGTCCAGGTGCAGAGCCAGCGCAGCGCGACGAAGAGAATGATGGCAAGGATGGCGTACCAAAGACAACCGCCGCGGGCTTTGCCGTCTGGAATCTGGCGATGACGAAAGGAGGGGTCCAAGCCTTTATAACTGTACTCTATTACAAAGCTGCCGGCACTATTGCGAGGCTGCCGGGGTGGTCGGTTTGAATCGCAAGACGCGTATTAAGACCGTGTTGCAGCTTTTGTACCCGACCGTGAAAACATCGTGATTGCCGAGGTTGTTCCGCAGCAGATGCGGAAGATTTTCATCGAGCGACACTCTTGATGAACTCGCGCAAAACGGAGTGCGGCGCGAACTAGTTCATGGCTCGCTTGGCGGTGTGCGCCGCACCCTTTGCGCTCTCACGGGGCCGGCTGTCGGCGTTGAGCATGAGCAAACTCACTGAGCCGGAGGATTTGCGCTATGGAAAGCCCCGGAAAGTTTTCGCGAATGAGGTCAAGAGGCTCGCCGGCATCGTAGCTGTTGACGATAGCGTCAGGCAGAATTCGTGTACTGCGCACGATAGGCCGTCCCGATACTTTGCCGGGTACTTGTTCGATCAGTTCGCATTGCGTCCAGTCGATCTGGGAGGGTGAATCTATGCGTGCCATGATTGGTGCTCCTTTTTCAGGTTATCGCAACCCCGCATCATACGCCGCAACGGCGCTCCCTTTCCGACTGCAGGAGTGCTGCACGCTGCCCTTGCAGTTCTGCGCGGACGAGACAGCGTTCCGAAACTTACCCTTTATGGAACGCTCGGCGCGTTTCCAGATTTCGGTGAGTGGTCTTATGACGGTAGAGTCCGACGCCTAGGTTTGTCCCTCAGGCGGTTGCTCCGGGTAATAGAACGCATGTATCGCCTTAATCTGTCCATCTACGATGTGAATCCGGTCAAAAACGTGATCCACTCCATTAACAGTCTCCATGTCGAAAAGGGTTGCAACGTAATCTCCCTCGACGATGTGTTGCTTTAACTGAATACCGCTGACCATTGGGAGAATTTGCGTGAGGAATCCGAGTACGGTTGCCCGACCCGTCAACTTTGGCATGCGCGGGCCTTCAAGTGTTGCGTCTTCGGCAAAGGGCACCTTGGACAAGTCCTTTGTTGCAAAGCAATCCAAATAGGCTTCGACCACAGCGACTTTCTGTTCTCGTGACATGACTTCTCCTCGCTCGCATATGATCTCAGACGCGGCCACTGAGCGCTAAATGAGCTTGGTTTTCGGGCAAGTGAGCTTATGGGAAGCGTGTGGCGAAAAGGACCCTTTACGCAACGCGGTTGTGTCCATTTCATTGAATAACGGGCTAAGCTGAGCTGCTGCGGGTAGGTGCCCTCGTTGGGCGTCGGACTTGGCCACTACGAACTATCGGCGCTATTGCGAGGTTGCCTGTACGCCGAGAGCGACGTGATCCGCCGCCCAAACCACTTTTCCATTGACAATGGCAGCCACCGGGCCGCCGCGAAAAGCGTGGCCGTCAAAGGGCGAATTACGGCTTTTGGAAAACGAGCGATTGACGTCGTAAGTCCAGGGGCGGCCGGTATCGAACAGCGTGACGTCGGCGGGTGACCCAATGGCCAGACGCCCGCGATTGAGGTTGAGCACGCGATCGGGACCGGTGGTGAACAGCTCCACCATGCGCATCAGCGTGATTTTGCCAGGATGCACAAGCCGCTCCAGAGTAATGCCGATGGCGGTTTCAAGTCCGAGGATGCCGAACGGGCATTGCTCAAATTCCTGCATCTTCTCGCTGCCGGCGTGCGGAGCGTGGTCCGTCGCGATGGCGTCAATAGCGCCTCCGACGATGCCTTCCGTGATCGCATCGACGTCGCAAGTGGAGCGCAGCGGCGGCTTCATTTTGTAATTGCTGTCGTAAGGCGGCATCTCACTGTCGGTGAGAGCGAAATGATGCGGGGTGGCTTCACTTGTGACCGCCAGGCCGCGCGCTTTTGCGAAGGCAGTCATTTCCACCGCATGCCGGGAAGAAATGTGGGCCACGTGAAATCGCGCGCCCGTGAGCTCGGCGAGCAGAATGTCGCGTGCCACCATCACATCCTCGGAAGCGGCGGGAATGCCGCGCAGCCCCAGGCGCACGCTTGGGACGCCTTCGTTCATGTCGCCGCCCGCGCTCAGGTGCAAGTCCTCGCAATGATCGATCACAGGCAGGCCGAAGGAGCGCGCGGTCTCCATGGCGCGGCGCATGACACGCGCATTCATGACGGGCCGGCCATCGTCGGAAATGGCGACGATGCCCGCTTCCTTCATTAGTCCAATAGCTGCCAGTTGGTCGCCCTCGCTTCCTTTCGTGATAGCGCCGATGGGGAACACGTTCACGACGGCGTGACGCCCGGCGCGCTCGATGATATAGCTGGTCACCGTCGCGTTGTCGTTGATGGGCGAGGTGTTCGGCATGCAGCAGATGGAGGTGAATCCACCGGCGGCGGCGGCGCGGGAGCCGCTCTCTATGGTTTCGGCGTGTTCGAAGCCAGGCTCGCGCAAGTGGACGTGCATGTCGATGAAACCGGGCGCGACGATAAGTCCGGACGCATCCAGCTCGGTGGCGCCGGCGCCCTCCAGATCCTGGCCGATAGCGGCGATACGGCCGTCGTCGATGGCAACATCGCGGATGGCGTCCAGGCGGCTGGCCGGGTCCATCACGCGGCCGTTACGAACGATCAGTTTCGACATGATCAGTTTTGACGATCGGTTCCAAGAACGCGCTCCAGCACCGCCATGCGCACCGCAATTCCATTTTCCACCTGATTCAAGATGACGGAGCGCTGCGAATCGGCTACTTCGGAGGATATTTCGCGGCCACGATTGATGGGGCCCGGGTGCATCACGATGGCGTCCGGCTTGGCCAGGCTCATGTGTTCCAGGCGCAGGCCATAAAATTGGAAGTATTCGTTGGCCGAGAACGCGGCTTCGTGCTGGCGTTCCAGCTGCACACGCAACATCATAATAACGTCGGCGTCGCGAATGGCATCTTGCATTTTATGCGTGAGGCTGATACCGGGCGCCAGCTGCGCCAGTTCAGGCGGCAAGAGCGATGCCGGGCCGCACAGCACGATTTGCGCGCCGAACTTGGAGAGCAGGTACATATTGGAGCGCGCCACGCGGCTGTGCGCGATATCGCCGATAATTGCGACGCGCAAACCTTCCAGCGTAGGCCGGCGATCCAGGATGGTGCGCGCGTCCAGCAGCGCCTGCGTAGGGTGCTCATGCGTGCCGTCGCCGGCATTGATGATGGGCGTTTCCACCAGATAACGCGCCAGAAAATGCGGAGCGCCGGAAGCTGCGTGGCGCATCACGATGGCATCGGGGTGCATGGCGCCGAGAGTATTCAGAGTGTCGACCAGCGACTCACCCTTGGAAACGCTGGAGGCGGAGGCCGTGATGGAGATAGCGTCGGCGCCCAGCCGTTTGGCCGCGATTTCGAAGCTGGTGCGCGTGCGCGTGGAGGCTTCAAAGAACAGATTGACGATCATGCGGCCGCGTAACTGATCGGACTTCTTGGAGTCTGTCTGGCGCGGCTGAAAACGCTTGGCACGATCGAGGATGCCTTCGATCTCGACTCGATCCAGCGATTCGATTCCCAACAGTCCGCCGGGCATGAGCGCCTAGGTCTTCTCCACCAGCAACACCTTGTCGTTCTGGTCTATTTCCTGGAGCTTCACTTCAATAATCTCATTGGCGCTGGTTTGAACCATGCGGCCCACATAGCGAGCTTCGATAGGCAGTTCGCGCCAGCCGCGATCGATCAGGACCAACAGTTGCACGCGGGACGGTCGTCCCTGGTCAAACAGCGCGTCCAGCGCGGCACGGATGGTTCGGCCAGTGTACAGCACGTCATCCATGAGGATGATGTCCTTGCCCGTGACCGGAAAATTGATTTCCGTGCCGTTGTGCACCGGCTTTTCGGATACCGTGGAAAGATCGTCGCGGTATAAATTGATGTCGAGAAAGCCAACCGGAACCACCAGGTTCTCGAGATTCTTGATCTTCTCGGAAAGACGGAGCGCCAGGGGAACGCCCCGGCGGCGGATTCCGATGAAGGCCAGGCGATGCAGGTCCTCGGTTTTTTCCAGAATTTCATGGGCCAGCCGGACCAGAGTGCGGTCGATTTCCGAGGCGCTCATCAACTGTGCTTTTTCGCGTGTAGGAACCATGGGATGTGGAGACGGGCCGCTGAACAAGACGGACCGCTTCCTATGGTCGCGGCTCTGAAACAGCGGGCTTAGAAACGCCTCCAGCGTAACATAGTACAAGCGCCGCTCCGGGCGCGTTACAAGCGTGATCTGTCCCTAAGAGTCGGTAGTTTAACTGAAACGACTGTCACGACCAGTTCCGGCGGCATGGCAATATTCACCCGCTCGGTGGAAGTGACTTCGTGGCGCACGCACTCCAGCGTGCCGTGTCGACTCATCTCGACACCCTGGCCGGTTCTGCGCGGAGCTCAGGGTGAAGAAACTCGCTAAAACGAAGCGTTCACACGAGTGTGAACGCAAGGAGTGCGTGCGCCACAATGTGCATTGAAACCCTATGGGAGGGCGCGTCAAAAGCGCCTGAGCCGGTCGCGGATGCGCTTCGCCAGCCGGTCGATGTCTTCGGTCTTTTTCAGCGTTCCGACGGACAGAATGTTGTAGTCGCTTTTCTCCAAATCGGCCTTCAGCTCGCCGGCCAACCTGGACAATGCGCGGGCGTCTTCGAGGTTCCTTTGATAATCCGCCTTCAGGATTTCCTCGCGCTGGAGCTTGCCGTTCGGCAGGCGAACCTCCTCCGGCGATTCGGGAGCGAGCGGGAGCTGCGGAGGTCCTTGCTGTGCCGGAGCTTGCTGTGCCGGACCTGGTTGCGACGTCAACGCGAGGCTGAGGGAGAAAAGAACCGCTGTTCTGAGGGAAATCATGGGAACCCCTTTTCATAATAGGCCAGCCGTTATAATCCACTCATGCCAATTGTGGAACGCTTTGCGCCGGGCGAATTCTGCTGGATTGAGCTGGCAACTTCAGACCCGAAGGCAGCCAAGAGTTTCTATGCTGCGCTGTTCGGATGGACTGCGCGGGACGTTCCCATCGGCCCTGAGCAGGTCTACAGTTTGTTGGAACTCCAGGGCCACGTTGCGGGCGGTGCCTTCGCGATCAGTCCTAGTGAAATGGCGGCAGGCATTCCGCCCCACTGGCATCTGTACATAGCTGTTTCGAGCGCGGACGAGGCCGCGAGAAAGGCCGGGGAGTTGGGTGGCAAGGTGGTGGAAGCGCCGTTCGATGTGTCGGACAGAGGTAGAGCGGCCCTGATTCAGGACCCCACGGGCGCCTTTTTCTCGGTTTGGGAGGGAAAGAAACGGGCGGGTATCGGCGTCACGGGCGATGCGGGCGCATTTTGCTGGGCCGATTTGAACACGCCGGATCCGGAGCGCGCGAAAACATTTTACGAGGGTTTGTTTGGTTGGGACCTCAAGGCGGGGCAGGGGAAGGAGTCCGGGTACCTGCACATCGTGAACGGCGAAAACTACATCGGCGGCGTTCCGCCCGCTGATCAGAACGGCGCCGGCACTCCGCCGCACTGGCTCATCTACTTTACCGTGGCGGATGTGGATGCCACCTCCCACCGAGCGAAGGACATGCACGCGAGGATCTTGCTCCCGCCCATGGACTTTGAAGGCGTGGGCCGTGCGGCGATACTGGCGGATGCGCAAGGCGCTGTGTTTGCGCTGTATCGAGAAGCGGGGACGTAGCCGGTCGTTCGACACGTACAGGAAACCTGTACAATAGGGTTATGGCGATTGAGACTACCTATACGCGCTTGCGCGACAACCTGGCAAGCGTGCTTGATCAGGTGGCTAATGACCAGGAAGTTGTGATTGTGCGCCGGCGCGGTGCGCCTGACGTAGCGCTCATTCCCGCCGAGGAACTGACCGGTTTGATGGAAACGGCGCATCTGCTTCGATCGCCTGCGAATGCCAAGCGCCTGCTTCGCGCGCGTCGACGAGCTGAACGCGGGAAGGGCGCGCCATCGACTGTGGACCAGCTACGGCGGGAGATGAATCTTGGGGCAGCGAGGTGAACGGGAAGCGGTGTTCCAACCCGAGTTTCGCGAAGACCTCCGCTGGTGGGTAGAAACTAATCGAAGTACGGCGTTGCGAGTCTTGTCCCTCGTTGAGGCTGTCCTCGTGGATCCTTTTCAAGGAATTGGAAAGCCTGAGCCTCTGAGGCTCCAGTTAGCCGGTGCGTGGTCGCGACGGATCACTCAGGAGCACAGGCTGGTTTACGAAGTAACTGGAAAGCGAGTGGATTTTCTGCAGGCGAGGTATCACTACTAGCGCGGGCGTCAGCGAGGCGTGAGAACGACAACTTGCACACGCCGCTCGGCCGGGATGATGCTGAGGTTGAACTGATCGCGAAGGCGTTCGAGAAAATCGCTGTCGTCGCTCTGGCTGGCCTTCACCTCAAATTCAAACCGGCCCTGCCGATTGGTTTCATTGACGACTGGCCTGTCGAGCCCGGCCTCCAGAATGCGGCAGAGATCGTCCAGTGTGCCGTTGATCGAGAGGGCGATGATGTCGCCGATTCCGGCAGGCCCAAGGAACCCTTCAAGACTACTGGCGGCTCTCGAATTTCGAATTTCGACCCTGGAAAAGCTGGCGCCCCCGTAGTCGGGATCGTCGTTCGGTAGAGCCTGGGGAGCGCGGGATTTCCCGTTCGCAATTGCTACGACGTAAACGTCCGACAGCCGTTCTTCGCGCGTTATGACGACGTTGCGGGTATCAGTTTGACAAAACGTGGCTGAAGCCACGTGTACCAAGTTCGGCAGCATGCGATCGTGGACGCTTTTTGAGCTTCCGGACCCCGATCTCGCGAATTCGCCGCTCTCGCCGCTCTTTGCCGGAGAAATATGGGCAGCGTAAGACGGCGGCGTTTGT
Source organism: Bryobacterales bacterium (assembly GCA_963747945.1). GTDB lineage: Bacteria > Acidobacteriota > Terriglobia > Bryobacterales > Bryobacteraceae > Palsa-89. Next base: position 22,449 of record CAVVHB010000011.1, on the reverse strand, counting down.
GAATAGTGTCAGACATCTCGGATAATAACGCTATATGCAGGAGGTCAACGTCGGGATCATCGGCCTGGGCAACGTCGGCACGGGCACGCTCGCAATTCTCACCGAGAACGCCGAACAGATTGCGCTGAAGCTGGGATTCCCATTGCGCGTGAAGGCGCTGTGCAGCCGGTCTTTGCTTACGAACAAGCCGGGGGTGAAGCGGCAGCAGAAGGTGGCGGATTCCATCTTTCGAACGGCGGATTGGCGAGAGGTGGTAGCGCATCCGGAAGTGGACATTGTCGCTGAGCTGGTGGGCGGCACGACAGTGGCACGCGAGATCATCGACGGCGCCATCGCGCACAAAAAGTCGGTGGTCACGGCCAACAAGGAACTGATGGCGCTGTGCGGCGCCGATATCTGGGACCGCGCAATCGGGGCCGGCATCAACCTGGCGATGGAAGCCAGCGTGGCCGGAGGCATCCCGATTCATACCGTGCTGCGCGAAGGCATTTCGGGCGACCGTGTGACCACGCTCTACGGCATCCTGAACGGCACCAGCAACTACATTCTTACGGAAATCGAGAAACACGGATCGTCATTTGATTCCGTCTTGCAAGAAGCGCAGCGTCTGGGCTACGCGGAGGCAGATCCGAGCGCCGATGTGGATGGCTACGATGCGCGGTCGAAGCTGGCGATATTGGCGGCGCTGGCGTTCGGCGAGAAAATTACGCCGTCCGATATTTACACCGAAGGCATCCGGCGCATTCTGCCGCTCGACTTCCAGTACGCGCACAAGCTGGGGCACACCATCCGGTTGATTTGCGGGGCGCATCAGACGCCCTCGGGCTTGATCTTGTCGGTGCGGCCGGCGCTCATTCCGCAGTCGACCATTTTGGCCGGCGTGCAAGGGGCGTACAACGCCGTTTGGGTGCGCGGCAAATATGGCGAAGATACGTTCTACTACGGTCGCGGCGCGGGCGCGGCGCCCACCGGCGTGGCGGTGGTGAGCGATCTGATGCGAGTGGCGCGCGAAATCCGTTGCGGCAGTCCGGAGCGCGTGTCGCCATTCGCGCACGAACGCCTGGGCGAGTACAAGCCCATCCCGGTGACGCTGCAACAATCGGCTTACTATCTGCGTTTCCGCGTGGTGGATCAGCCGGGGATCATCGCCAGCCTGGCCGGCGTGCTGGCGGACAAACGGATCAGCCTGGAGGCGGTGCTGCAATTGCCGAGCGACAACCGGCGGGATCTGCCGTTCGTAATCACCGTGGAGCCCACCTCGGAGCAGTCCATTCGAGAGGCGCTGGCCGAGATGTCCACGCATGATTTTTTGGTAGAACCGCCCTTCGCGATGCCCATGGAAAGATCGCTATGAGAAGAGAGGTCGCTATGAGAAGACAGATCGCAATGAGAAAACTTGTTGGTTTCACTGTTGTCTACGGTCTGCTGGGCGGCGCTGCGTCCGCGCAGGTGGCTACCCAGGCCAACGAAGGTTATAAGACACACGAAGGTCGCGAGAACATCGCGAAAGGGCTGGGCGACCCGACACGCGGGGAGCGACAGAAGCCGAGGGATATCATCGACGCGCTGGATCTGAAACCTGGCGGGACGGTGGCCGACGTTGGCACTGGCGTCGGTTTTATGCTGCCGTACCTGAGCCACGCGGTGGGCGACACGGGCCACGTGATCGGGGAAGATATCCAAAGCGATTTTCTAGACCAGGCCAAGATGAAGGTGCAGCTCAGCCGGCTGGGCAACGTGCAGTTCGTGTTGGGAACCGATCGGGATCCGAGGCTGCCGGCGGATACGCTGGAGGGGGCGCTGGTGCTGGATGTGTATCATCACTTCGACTATCCACAGGCGATGCTGGAACATATTCGCGATAGCTTGTTGTCGGATGGAAAGCTGGTGATCGTGGAGTATTTCAAGCGTCCGGGCGCCATGCCGGGCAGCGATCCGGATCGCGCGGTGCAGCACATTCGCCTGGATGAGGACGATTTGATCCGGGAAGTGGAAGCGAGCGGGTTTAGGCTGGTTTCGAAACGCGATTTGGTGCCGAAAAGCCAGTATATTGCGGTTTTTCAGAAGAAGTAACGGCCTGTGCTGTCATCCGTATGAGACCGTAATCCTGGTCCGGGCATTTCGTCAGCGTCGCGGCAGGGTGGCGCGGTGCACTGAGGTTGCCAGGCCAGCGATCTCTAAAAATCGGATCTCCCACCAGCTCAGGTCGATTTCATACCACGCGAGTCCATGCCGGGCCGATGTCGGATGGGCGTGATGATTGTTGTGCCAGCCCTCGCCGAAACTCAAGAATGCCACCAACCAGTTGTTGCGTGAGCCGTCGCGGGTTGCAAACCGTCGGCTTCCCCAAAAGTGCGTTAGAGAATTGACCATCCAGGTAGCATGCAGCCCCATCGTCACGCGGAAGAAGACTCCCCAGAGAAGAAACGGCAGGCCGCCCAAAGCCAGCAGCAGGATACTTACGATGGCCAACGGAACATAGTGATATTTCGAAAGCCAAACTAAGTACCGGTCCTTGCAGATATCCGGGGCGTAACGGGAGCACTCGTCTACGTTACAGTGGGTGGCGTTGCCCACCAGCATCCAGCCGATATGACTCCACCATTTGCCGTCGCGCGGGGTGTGCGGATCGCCGTCCTTGTCGGAGAACTGGTGATGGATGCGGTGCGTCGCCACCCAAAACATGGGGCCGCCTTCCAAGGCCAGCGTCCCGCAGGTGGCTAAGAAATACTCCATCCACTTCGACGTTTTGTAGGAACGGTGGGTTAGCAAGCGGTGATACCCCATTCCTATGCCCAAGCTCAAGGAAACCCAGTAAAGCGCCAATGCGGTCAAGAAAGCCGGCCAGCTGAAGAAGAAAAAAGCGGCCACCGCGCTCACGTGAAAAAGCGTGAAGGCGGTTAGCGATATCCAGTTGATCCCATCTTGTCGGATGAATGGCCTGACGTTGGTTTCCATTGGTTGCCTACTTCATTAGACGAACGCTCAGACGATCCGCCTGTCAGAGTTGTGTAATCTTCGCGAAGCCAGCTCTCTCATCGCCGACTTGGACTCTCAAGTGATGGCAGCGGAGGAGAGAACCGGCTTCAGCAGATACTCCGATAACTGCTGGTCCGAGAGCTTGACGCCCTCTTTGGTAGATTCGCCCAGAGCCCAGGAACCGTCTTGGCCTTCCCCATCCAGTTCGATCGCGATGGATAACGGCTGTTTGGGAAACTCGGGATGAACCGAGACCTGGAGGTCTTTATTCTCCAAGGACAGGACCAGGCTCTTGCCTCGCATTCCAGGCAGGTGCACCTCGCATTGGAAATGCCGTTGGGAGATGCGTGCCGGCGTTTGTCCGGCGCGATCCTTGTGGTTGTTGAATTCGTTCACATCGTTGGTAATCGAGGAAACTAATGCATTCCAGGCTTTCAATGTGCCCGCAGCCTGCTTTCTCGGATGCTCTGTTCGCTCAACTGTGGCATTTTTTTCGCTTCTCTTAGCCGATGCGGCGGCCCGATCGTTTTCCATGTTCACAAACATTTCATCAATCCATTGCATATAGTTGTATTCCCGAGTCAGGTGCGAACTAGGGGATTCGTTATCTACGGTTATGTCCCCGATTGTGCGGCCTTTATCGATCCGCTTGCTTCATGACGCGTGCCCTTGTCGACTAGTTCGACGAAGTGGCCTTTTGCTCTTTAATCTGCAGCTCGTTCACCACCTGCAGCACGTTGGGGACGGCAGCCACGATGTCTTGTGCCTGCGTGCGCTTCACTTGAGAGTCAACCTCGCCAGTCATCGTGACAACCTGATTCTTGACGGCGTAATTTACGCTCTTGTGAAGGCCGCCCTGGATGAGTGCCGCATCCAGGTTCCCTTCGATACCTTTGTCCAGATCGGAGTTCATCGCCTTGGCATCGTGCTCGGCGCCCGGCGGAATCACCGCAATCTGGTTCGACACCACCTGGGCTCCCGCCATGGACTTCGCGATGGATTCCGCTTGCGACTTGTCAGCATCCGCTGCCACATGTCCGCCCAGGGTTACCACTCCTTTGTCGTGATCTTCGGTTACCGAGACAGCTTTGAGGCCAGCCTGGTCCAGGGATGTTCGGATGCCCACCGAAACATCGGCGGCGGTCGTGGACTTCATTGAGCAGCCTGCCAGACTTCCGATGACAACCATCGCGAGCAGGGACAAGCACGGTTTGAGTGTTTTCATATTTCTCCTATTGATCCGACCTCTATGCAGAGCAGGAGAGGGACCGAACGTTTTTCTATCGGTGTTTGCAACGCGCATCTCATTCCAGGCCGGAGGCCACGGCAAAGGGTGCGGCCATCGTGCGCCGCGCAAGGTCTAACAGCCTGTGTCGAAAGTCCGAAAAGACCGCTTGCTGACGCGCGCGGCTCACTGGACTCATCGCGTTACAGAGCCGCGACCGTTAGGGAGACCGTTTCGACACAGGCTGCTAAGGCCGGTAACGATATACGGTCATCTGACCGGGTTTGGTCAATTCAGCCATCGCCGTCAGGCGCGCGCCCCTAGTGTCCTCTCCTGGTGCAGACTGGGCCTCCAACTGCAGAATGTGGGGTGCAGTCGACTTCGAGAAGGAGACAAGATCATGCCAGGGAAAAAGACAGCCGTCTTTGGTATTTACCAAAACGAAAAGCAAGCGGAACGGACCGTCGACGACCTATTGGCCGCCGGGTTTTTGAGCGACGATGTCTCGGTCTTGCTCCCTGACGTCAGGGGCACCAAAGACTTTGCTCACGACAAGGGTACAAAAGCGCCCGAAGGAACCGCCGCGGGAGTTACCACCGGCGGAGTGATTGGTGGAACTCTTGGATTGCTCGCCGGAATCGGAGTGCTGGCAATTCCTGGAATCGGGCCGTTCATTGCGGCCGGTCCAATCGTGACCGCTCTGGCGGGACTGGGAGTGGGTGGCGCGGTGGGCGGCCTGATCGGCGCACTGGTCGGAATGGGCATCCCTGAGTACGAAGCGAAGCGCTACGAAGGACACATCAAAGCGGGTGGCGTTCTGCTCTCCGTTCATTGCGACACATCCGAAATGATCGATCGCGCCAAGGATCTGTTAAAACATACGGGCGCGCAAGATATCGCATCGTCCACCGAGTCCAGCGCGGACACACCAGAGGCCACGGCCGCGGCGCACCACTAGATTGCTGTCGGCAGGCGGCGGAGGATCTGCTTGCGCCAGCTCTTCGGACAATCCAAAGGGAAACATCTTCCAAGGAGGAAACAAAGTGCACGAAACACACAGGCAAGCCGCCGAGCAGCACGAACTTGCGGCAAAAGCTCATCGTACGGCTGCCGAACACAATGAAAAAGGCGATAACGAAGCGGGGAAATGGCATGCTGAACGAGCGCTCGAGTACTCGGACAAAGCTTACAAACTGGCTAAGGAAGCTCACAACAAGTCGGCGCAGATTTTGAGCATCTAATATGTCCACTCGTTATAACAACGGATCACATTACGAGAACCATCAGGAAGCCGCCGAGTTACGCGACGGCGCCGCGCATGCCCACCGTGTTGCCGAGCAGCAGGGAAAACAGGATCACCTGACTGGGCACGAGCATTCACGGCAAGCCCTGGAACACTCCCTGGACGCTCATCTGCAAAGCCCGGCGGCTACTACCGTTGGACATGGCATCGCCGCATTCGGACATGCTGAGATCGCGGCCCTGGCTTATGAATACTGGAAGGCAAGAGGTGGTCCAGACGGATCATCTGAAGACGATTGGTTCCACGCGGCGGAAGATTTGCGATCCCGCGCTCGCACCCTTTGATCCGGCATTCGGCGCTTGAGTCTTTAATCCGTCGGTAAGACTCACGTGTGGTGCACGCGCTCGTGTCTCACCCATATGAAAACTTCTCGTATTGCGTAAGGCGGACCCCTGGTCCGCGCGGGTCCCCCGGGACCAGCTCCGCGGGGCACCGCTATTTCAGGAACAGGCCGACGTGGGCGTCGGCCGCGGACCAGGGGTCCGCCCTACTGAGCAGCCGGCCCTACACAATCATGAGTGCACGCGCCACGTGAGTGCTGTCACCGCGGCTAATTCTGGGGGTTGTGCCATCCACCGTCGGAAGCGATTATCGTGTCAGCTTCTTTCGGCCCCCAACTGCCGCGCCTATAAGGGCGAACACGGTGGTGCGCTTTCAGCACTGGATCAACCACCGCCCAGGCGGCCTCGACGGCATCCTCACGAGTGAAGAGCGCTCCATCGCCGGCCATAGCGTCGCCCAAAAGCCGTTCGTAAGGCGCTTCCTCTCCCGGTTGCTCTTCCAGCAAGTAGAGCTCTCGCTGCTCGCCGACGAATTCCTTTCCCGCAAGCTTGACGCGAGCGGCCAGCGCGATGGCGGAGTTGGGGGAGAGCCGGAAGCGCAGGTAGTTGGTCCGGCCGGTGTCTGGCGCTGAGTCGGCGAAAAGCCTCTGCGGGGGAGCTTTCAATTCAACCACGATCTCGGTAGCGGTATCGGCCAGATATTTGCCGGAGCGCAGGTACCACGGCACTCCAGCCCAGCGCCACGAATCGATCAAAAGCCGCAGGGCGCAGAAGGTCTCGACGTCGGAGTTCCGGGCGACTCCCGGCTCCTTCCGGTAGCCCGCGTATTGGCCGCGCACCAAGTCGTCACGCGTCAAGGGGCGCATGGCTCGGAAGACGTTGGCCTTCTGCCGATGTACTGCTCCGAAGTCCCGGTCTGAGGGCGGCTCCATGGCAAGCAGCGCGACAAGCTGGAAGAGGTGGTTCTCGATCACATCCCGCAAACAGCCCGCGCTTTCATAAAAAGGTCCGCGGTCTTCCACTCCGAAATCTTCGGACAGGGTTATCTGGACGCTGGCGATGTAGTTGCGGTTCCAGATCGGCTCCAGGAAGGAATTGGCGAAGCGGAAATAGAGGATATTCATGATCGCCTCTTTTCCGAGGTAGTGGTCGATTCGGAAGATGGAGTCTTCCGGGAATACCGACCGCGCCACTTCATTGAGCTCCTTAGCAGAGGCCAGGTCGCGTCCGAACGGCTTCTCGACAATGACACGGGCGTTTTCAGCCAATTTCGCGGCGCCGAGTTCTTTGATCACCGTCTCAAAGAGCGGCGGCGGGATCGCGAGGTAGTGCGCTGGACGCCGAGCGTGGCCGAGCGCGGTCTTGATCGCAGCGAACGTGTTCGGGTCCTTATAATCCCCGCTCACGTACTTGAACAAGGACAGAAGTTGGTGGAAGGCGCGCTTGTTATCGATACCTCCCGATAGCTTGATGCTGTCCGCAATGCGCTTGTGCAGACGCTCCAGACTCCACTTGGGGAGCGCGACGCCGATCACAGGAACCTTGAGTTCGTCTCGCTTCACCATCGCATACAGCGCCGGGAAGATCATTTTGTGGGCTAAATCGCCGGTCACGCCGAAGAGCACCAGCGCGTCCGAATGGGAAGCGGCCATCAGACGCTACCCTCCTTTTTCCTGTGGTTGATGAGATCGTTGTCTTGCGTCGGCTTCATAGTGGATGTCGGCACCGCCACCGATACGGCTGGCAGTGCCGACAGCTGGATTATCTGCCGCTAACCCCGGCGAGTTCCTCGCGCTGTGCCGCCCCGTGGACCGCAACCTCCACTGCATGCGTGGTGTCTAGGATGTCCCGGGCCTTGGCCACTTCGCCGGCTGTGCCATGCGCCAGCAGGAGGAACTTGTCGGACTTCAACGCTGTCTCGTATTTCACGACGCTGTCCTTGGGGATGCCGATGCTGTACAGCCCCGCGCCAAGCGCGCTTAGTCCGCCCACGACAACGGCGCCTTCCAGCCCGCCGACGATCCAGGCGACCAACGGACCAGCTACCAACATCGGCCCCAAACCGGGAATGACGAAGAAAGCCGCTCCGAACAGCATCCCCCAGATACCACCCCAGAAGGCGCCCATCTTGCCCCAATATTTCATCCTGTCGCCGGTGTTGTAGTACCCGACGACGTGCTCGTCGGTGTGATAATCCTTGCCGACGATGGACATTTTCTTCATATCGAAGCCAGACTTCTGGAGTTCCTTCACCGCGTCCTCTGCTTGAGAGTGGGTTGCGTAAATGGCTACAACCGAGTTCGTTTCAGACATTGCTTCAATTCCCTTTCTTTCCAGATCGATTTTGTCGCATCTCGTAGCGCTTGGTTTAGCTACCACACGAAAAAGGCGGCGCCGCTGCCCGGTTCACGGATCCGGCCGGCTAGCACGGGGCTGCTGCGCATGGGAGTCATGCTCTCGCGAACCACGCCGTGTAGCTGCGGCTCCTCTCCCGTGGTCTCCTCTATTTCCGTCGCGCCGTGCCGGTTCATGATGTCGGCGGCTGCGTCCACTTTCTCGTCCGCCCCCGTCGCGAATACCAGAGCCCCTCCGCGCCGCAGCCCTGCGACGTAAACTTGCGACTCCGCTTTAGTGGCTCCGATCCTGGCCAGCTCCCGGCTCAGTTCGACTTCGAACTCGAGCCGCGGGAAGCTCATCACACCCGTGATCTCGAAAGTGGCCGGCTCGGTCAGCGTGCGAACCTCTTGCTGAGGAAAACCAAGGGCCTCGATCTCGCGGACCACCCCGTTCACCAGGTCAGCTTTCTCAAATAATCCAACTGCTGTCTTCGGCATACTGCGACCTCCATCGCAAAACAATTCAAACTACGTTTTTTTCAAGCGAAATTGGCATTCCAGTCGACGTTCCTCATTGCCGGATCGCGGCTGGCGGCGGCCCGGCCAGCAAGCGCTTCAACGCCTCCATCGATTTACCGAAGTCTCCCCAATTCCCCTGCTGCATGGCCTTCTGGGCATCGTCGAACTGCGCCCTCGCCTGGCCCAGTTCCGGATGCCCAGCGGGCGCCGCTGTGCCGGGTACCTGCGCGGAAATCCCGGGTTGCTCGGTCCCGAAGACGGATTGGATGGCCTCATCGAGCGTAGGCTCCATGGCCACCTTGTCCCCGGAAATCACGATGACGCGCTTGAGTTGAGGAAAGTCCGTGCCTTCCGCGGTGAGGTACACCGGAACGACATAGAGAAAAGAATTCTCGATCGGCACCGCGATCAGGTTTCCACGAATGACTCTCGATCCTTTTTGGTCCCAAAGCGTCAGTTGCGCCGCGATCGCAGTGTTCTGATCGATCATGGCCTCGATTTGCATCGGGCCGTAGATCAGCTTGTCCTTGGGGAGTTCGTAAAAGAGCATCTTCCCGTATGCCGGGAAGTCGCATTGGGCGGCCAACCAGGAGATCATGTTGTTGCGCTTCTGAGGCGTGAACGGAGTCATCAGGAGATACTCCAGCTGGTCGCTTCCCGGGAGCTTCATCAGGATGTAATACGGCTCCATCGGCGCGACCTTGCCGGCGTATTGTTCTTGCGGGAGCACCCAGAGATCCTCGCGGTTGTAATAGACCTGCGGATCCGTCATGTGGAACGTTCTGTACTGGTCGGCCTGGATGGAAAAAAGATCCTGCGGATACCGCAGGTGCGCTTTCAGATCCGGCGAAAGCTGATTCAGGTCTTTGAAAACCCCCGGAAACGCTTGCCGGTAAACACCCAGAACCGGATCGTTCGGATCCATGACGTAGAACTGAACGGTTCCGTCGTACATGTCCACAACCACCTTCACGGAGTTTCGAATGTAGTTGAGGCCCTCCTGAAAGGCCGCCGCGTGGGGGGTGGAGTAGGGAAAGTGATCGGAAACCGTGTAGGCATCCTGGATCCAATATTGTTTGCCTTCGCTCACGACGGCATAAGGATCGTTATCAAGCCGCAGGAACGGAGCGATCTGTTGAACGCGCTCCTGCACGCGCCTCCAGATCTGAATCTTGCTCTCCGGCTGAAGATAAGACGTAAACAATACATTGACGTCGGCCTGAGTCCAGGTGAACAGGAGCCGCTTCCATAAGCTGTCTAGCGGGATACCGCCGGTTCCGGCGTAACTCGTGTACACATTCTGATTCCCCTTGGGGTAGTCAAACTCTTTCACGCCGGTCGCGACAATCCGATATCCAGGCATCGACTCGCCGTAGTAAATGGCGGGCTGCTTGACGCTCAAGCCGTAGGAAGATTCGGGCGGAATATTCTGAAGAACGTACTGAGGAAAACCTCCACCCATCGTTTTTGAAACGAAGCTCATTACCATGCCAAAGCCGTGCGTGAACTGCAATTTCTCGTTTACCCAGGTTTGGGCTTGTGCGGGAAGGTCCGGGGAAAGCTCGCGCGTCGACAGCATCACCTGGTGATAACCATCGGGCAGGTGGTAGCGGTCTACATCGACATTGTAAAACTGATAATAGAGCCGTATTTCCTGGGCTTGTTGGTACATCTGAAGCAAAGGACGGTAATCCCAGAGACGGATGTTCTGGATGGTATCTTGATTTCTCGCAATCATCTCGGGCGTCAAGTCGGCCAGCGCCGGATAAGATGTTTCCTGGATCTTGTCGAGGCTGAAGGCCGTTCGGGTGAATGCTATGTTGTTTTTGAGATACGGAGTCTCGCGAGCCAGTTCGTTCGGTTGCACCATGAACCTCTGAAACAGGGCCGGCACTATCCAAACGGCGACGATGAACAAGGCGACGTAGATTCCGGATGCAATCACGATCGCTCTGAACCGTGGCCGGAAGATGTTGAGCACCAGCAGGGCGCACAGCGCTACTGCGGCGGCCAGCACGATCCAATAGGCGATCCTGGTCACGTGATCCGCTGTATAACCGGCTCCGTAAACTACGCCTTGAGTGGAGTAAAGCAGTTCGAAGTGATCCAGGTAAAAGCCCCATCCCCAACTGGCCACCAGGACGCAAAACAGGATGGACAGATGAGGAGCGGTCTTCACGCTCCAGGCTTGCATTTGTTTTCTACTACCGCTGAACTGCGGTAATCCGAAGTACGCGTAGCACGCCAGGACAGCCAACAGCGTGATCACCGCCAACATGGTCAGGCTGTTCTGCAAAAGCTCATAAAAGGGCAGACGAAACACATAAAATCCGGCATCCGCCCCGAAGAGGGGATCGGACAGACCGAAGGATCCGCCATAACGAAAGCGGAGATAGGTATCCCATTGCCCGTAGTAGAGGAATGCAAAGAATAAACCGGCGATAACAGCCATTGCGCCCATCGCCAGCTTCAAAACCTTGGGAGGGATCTGACCCCCGAGTCTCATGGCAAGAGCGGTTTCGCCCCTCAAACTACCCACCTGGAAAGCGGCGCTGATCTTCGCTGCCAAGCGAAGATTGATCCCGACGTACAGAAGTGCGATGACAAATGCCGCGCAAAACAGCTCCCATCGCACGGAGAACAGAGTCCAGAAGATGCCGGCGTAATTAAGTTGCCGCATCCACAGCCATTTCTGAATCCAGCTAGGCATGAACGCCAGGAAGGCGATGATCGATAGTGCGCCGACAATCGCCAGTCCGATTGGGCGCTTTACTTTTGGCTGCGTATGCCGGATGACATTGTGATTTCCGATGCCGTTAGGCTTTCCGTCCGCGACCGGTATTGACGGCGGGATGTGTGGTGGTTTCTCGATCATCGTTCTGCCGCTCCGTTCTGCTTGTCGTGCCGCTTGACGAAAATGCAATCAAATACCCATTCAGGTTCACCGGTGCGGCTCAACAATTCAAGCGAGCGGCGGCTTTCTCTGGGATAGACAGGCCGTGGGTTTAAAGCTCAGGTTGACCATTAATGGTCGTATGACCAACTAAGGTCATCCGTCCGGCAGCCTGTAAGGCGCTGTTCACGTGCATGAAGCCATGGACACCAGCGGTAAGCAGCTTGGAGGTAAGCATGCACCACATCCAGCCGTCACATTAGGAGCGCCGTTGAGGGGGCAAGCAATGCTAAGGAATGCTACACAGTTGGAGGGTTTCGTCGTCCAAGCTACGGACGGAGAGCTTGGGACCGTATATCAGGTCTATTTCGATGACGAGACCTGGGCCATCCGCTATCTCACGGTAACAACCGGATGGCTGGACGGCCGGCGAGTGCTGATCTCGCCGATTTCCGTTATCAGCGTAGACTGGCAAGCCAAGCGCTTGGATGTGGCGCTGACAAGAGAGCAGGTGAAGAACAGTCCGAACATCGACACGGACAAACCCGTCTCCCGGCAGCATGAGATCAGCTACAGCGGATATTACGAATATCCCTACTACTGGGGTGGTCCCTTCCTGTGGGGCCCAGCCTACTACCCGGAAGGCGTAAGAACCGCGCCTATAAGAACTGCAGCCATACGAACTGCACCAAGCGATGCGATGGTGGACCGGATCCCAACCAAGTCGACGGATTCACATCTGCGCAGTACCAAAGCCGTCACTGGCTATCACATTGAGGCGACCGACGGTGAACTGGGCCATTTGGATGGATTCATCGTTGACGATCAAGCCTGGGCTATCCGCTACATCGAGGTGGCAACCAAGAATTGGTGGCCGGGGAAGAAGGTACTGGTGTCACCCGCGTGGATTCAACGGGTGAGTTGGGAAGATTCCAAAGTTTATGTGGGCCTTTCCCGGGAGGCCATCCGGAGCGCCCCGGAGTTCGTCGACTTCACGCCGATCACGCGAGAGAAGGAAAGCCAGCTCTATTCTCACTACGGCAGGCCCCCGTACTGGCTGCACGAGGCCGAATACAGGCCTTCTGTATCGCTGAGCGGCGTTTAATCACCCGCACCGATGCTGGCCGGTTCGCCGACAGCTGGGAAAAGGATCAATCCATGGAAACCGACACGCTTACTCCCGAACTGCTCCACAAGAACACCGACGTGGTGAACGACACGGAGCCGGCCACGAAAACAAACACACTCACTCCCGAACTCCTTCACAAAATCAACGCCTACTGGCGTGCCGCCAACTATCTTTCGGTCGGACAGATTTATCTTTACGACAACCCTCTGCTGAAGGAGCCACTGAAGCTATCGCACGTCAAGCCCTTAGTGGTGGGGCATTGGGGCACCACGCCCGGTCAGAACTTCATCTACGTTCATCTGAACCGGGTGATCAAGAAGTATGACCTGGACATGTTTTACATTGCCGGTCCCGGGCACGGCGGCCCGGCGATCGTTGGCAACGTTTACCTGGAAGGCACCTGGAGCGACGTTTATCCGAACGTCACCCAGGACGAAGCCGGCCTGAAAGAGCTGTTCAAGCAGTTCTCGTTTCCCGGCGGAATTTCGAGCCACGTTGCGCCGACCACGCCTGGGTCGATTCACGAAGGTGGCGAGTTGGGATACTCGCTCAGCCACGCCTTCGGGGCCGCGTTCGACAATCCTGGTTTGATCGTCGCCTGCGTAATTGGGGACGGCGAAGCGGAGACAGGCCCACTCGCCACCGCCTGGCAGTCCAACAAGCTGCTCAACCCGATCACCGATGGAGCCGTGTTGCCGATCCTTCACCTCAACGGCTACAAGATAAGCAATCCCACGGTGCTCGCCCGCATCGAGCATAAGGAGTTGGAGCAGTTTCTGCGAGGCTGCGGCTGGACGCCCCACTTTGTGGAAGGCGACGATCCGGAAGCAATGCACCAACTGATGGCCGCCACCATGGAAACGGCCATCGAGGACATCCAGCAGATCCAGGAGAATGCTAGGAACAACAACGACAGCACGCGGGCGCGCTGGCCGATGATCGTGCTCCGATCGCCCAAGGGCTGGACCGGACCGAAAGTAGTGGACGGCCTCGAAATCGAGGGCACCTTCCGCGCGCACCAGGTACCGCTGCTGGTGGATTCCGAGCATCCCGATCATGTGAAGCAGCTGGAAAGCTGGATGAAAAGCTACCAGGCCGAGGAGCTGTTCGATAAGAATGGCCGGCTCATCCCGGAATTGGCCGAGCTGGCGCCGAAGGGCGACCGGCGCATGGGCGCCAATCCGCACGCTAACGGCGGAATTCTGCTGCGCGACCTGCGAATGCCGGACTTCTGCGTCCACGCGGTAAACGTGCCTTCGCCCGGCGCTGTGAACGCCCAAGACACGCTGGTGCTGGGTAGCTTCCTCCGTGATGTGGCCAAGCTGAATCAGGATCAGCGCAATTTCCGCGTCTTCGGTCCCGACGAGACGCTCTCTAATCTGCTGGGTGCGGTTTTTGAAGTCACCAACCGCCAGTGGGACGCCCGGCAAGTAAAGAACGATGAATTTCTCGCGCCCAGCGGGCGTGTTTTGGACTCGATGCTCAGCGAGCACCAGTGCGAAGGCTGGTTGGAAGGTTATCTTCTCACCGGGCGGCACGGGCTGTTCAACAGCTATGAAGCCTTCATTCGCATTGTCGACTCCATGTTCAGCCAGCACGCCAAATGGCTAAAGGTATGTCTGGAACTGCCCTGGCGGCGAAAGATCTCGTCGCTGAACTATCTGCTGGCATCGCACGTCTGGCAGCAGGATCACAATGGCTTCACTCACCAGGATCCCGGGTTCCTGGACCACGTGATCAACAAGAAGGCCGATATCGTGCGCGTCTATCTGCCGCCCGACGCCAATTGTCTGCTATCGGTTTTCGATCACTGCCTGCGCAGCCGGAATTACGTCAACGTGGTGGTGGCGGGCAAACACGCGCTTCCGCAATGGCTGACCATGGACGCCGCGGTGATCCATTGCACGGAAGGAATCGGCATCTGGCAATGGGCCAGTAACGATCAGGACGCCGCCGAGCCGGACGTGGTGATGGCCTGCTGCGGAGACACGCCCACGCTCGAGATTCTGGCTGCCGTTTCCATCCTTCGCGAGCATCTGCCCGATCTGAAAATCCGGGTGATCAATGTCGTCGATCTGATGAAGCTCCAGTCTGCTAGCGAGCACCCGCACGGGCTGAGCGAAACGGATTACGACTCGCTATTCACCAAAGACAAGCACATCATCTTCGGTTTCCATGGATACCCGTGGCTGGTCCACCGGCTGACTTACCGCCGGACCAACCGCAATCTGCATGTCCGCGGCTACAAGGAAGAGGGCACCATCACGACGGCCTTCGACATGAGGGTGCAGAACGATCTGGACCGCTTCCACCTAGTGGAAGACGTGATCGATCGCGTGCCGAACTTAGGCTCCAAGGGCGCCTACTTGAAGCAGAAGATGCAGGACAAGCTCATCGAGCACAAGCATTACATCGACAAGCACGGCGAAGATCTGCCGGAGATTCGGAACTGGAAATGGAAGGCGCTATCAAAATGAGCGAGACGAACTTCGGTCAGCACGGAAACGAAGGGCCGGAACACGAGAAGAAACTCACATTGCTCCTGAGAATGCACGGCAGGCAGACGAACAAGCCGCCCGCGAAGGGGTTTCGCCTGCTTACTGGAGACGCATGCATCATGACTGGCGTATGTGGGTGGGCCTGGTACTCATGCTTGCGGCGATAACGATCTACATTCTGAGCGAGGACTTGGCGTGGCTGCCGCACCTCAACTAGCAGCTGACCGATCATGAGCCAGACGCCGCTATATCCGTTGCGATTCGAACCGATCTATCAATATCGGTTGTGGGGCGGACGGCGTTTGGCCAACCTGCTCACGGCGCCGTTGCCGGGCGACGGACCGATCGGCGAGGCCTGGGTTCTGAGCGACCGCGAAGACCATCCAAGCCGTGTTGGCGACGGACCGCTGAAAGGTCGGACCATCGGTCAAGTGCTGGAGCAATTTCCAGAACAGGTGATGGGAAAATTCGCGGGGCGTTTTCGCCGCTTCCCGCTGTTGTTAAAGTTCCTCGACGTACGTGAAATGCTCTCGGTGCAGGTGCATCCCGGATTGAACAGCGGCGACGCGGCAACCGCCAAGACGGAAGCGTGGGTGGTGTTGGAAGCGGGAACAAAAAGCCGTATCTATGCCGGATTGAAGGCAGGCACCAGCGAGGAGGCTCTGCGGAACGCGCTAGAGACGGGACGGTGGCGGACGACATTGCTTGCTTCCATCCCAAGCCCGGCGATGCCGTTTTCCTGCCCGCTGGAACGGTTCACTCGCTGGGTGATGGCGTCGTGGTATTCGAGGTTCAACAGAACAGCGACTCGACGTTTCGCCTGTTCGACTGGAACCATGTCGACCCGAAGACAGGCCAGCCGCGTGCGCTCCAGGTGGATCGGCGCTGGCTTGCGTTGATTTCGGAAAGTGTGCCGGCGGTCTGGTAGCGCCCGTGGTGGAAGACACGCCACCGGTGAGCCGCGAGAGACTTTTCCGTTGCGACTACTTCTGGTTGTCTCGCGTGCGAAGCGAATCGCCGTTTACGGTGGGAGCCGCGGGTGCGCCGCACGTGCTGGTATGCGTTGACGGCGAGGGGCAACTCAAGTCATGGCGGCGCGACGTATGAAATCGGGAAAGGCGACGTGCTTCTGTTGCCCGCCGTTCTCGGAGCGTGCGCCTTTCAGCCTCGAGGCCCGGTGAACGTGTTGGAAATCGAGATACCGGAATGAAAAAACTGATTGTGTTCGATCTGGACGGCACCCTTGCCGAGAGCAAAGCGTCGCTGGACGTCGAAATGTCCCGGCTTCTGGACGACCTTCTCGGCATCCTGAAAGTAGCCGTGATCTCCGGAGGCGATTGGCCCCAGTTTGAAAAACAGGTCCTCTCCCATCTTGCCCATGACGGCAGCCTGGTGAACCTTTCCATTCTTCCAACCTGTGGAACAAAGTTCTACCAATACAAAGTGGATTGGAAAAAGCTCTATTCAGAGGACTTCACGCCGGAGGAAAAAGAGAAGATTGTCAGCTCTCTCAAGAAAGCGGTCAGTGAGGCGGGATTCAAGGTGGAAAAAGTGTGGGGAGAAGCGATTCAAGACCGGGGAAGCCAGATCACGTATTCCGCATTAGGCCAAGAGGCGCCATTAGAACAAAAAACGAAATGGGATCCCGATTTTGCGAAGCGGAAGAAGATCAAAACGATTCTCGACACTTTGATTCCAAAGTTCTCTGTCCGCATGGGCGGCGCGACATCCATCGATATCACCAAACCTGGCATCGACAAAGCCTACGGGATCGGAAAACTGAGAGACGTTCTGGGCATTTCTTTGAAGGAAATGATTTTCGTCGGAGATGCGCTGTTCGCGGGAGGGAACGACTATCCGGCTGAACAAGCCGGTGTTATTTCCATACCCGTGCGTGGACCTCATGAGACCAAGCGGGTTATCGAAACAATGATCGCTTGTTTATCGGATCACGGTCAGGAAGCGTTGAAGTTATGAGTGCATCGCCACGCTGCAGAACCGCGACCGTGAGGGAGTCGCCACGCTGCAGAACCGCGACCGTGAGGGAGTCGGAATTATGAGTGCATTTAAACTGCGCCGCCTGGGAATGCTGATGGAGCCCGAGCCGGGCAATCCCCAGGAGATCGAAGGCGTCCTGAATCCGGCGGCCGTGCGCGGCCCGGATGGCGAACTCTACCTTTTCCCGCGGATGGTTGCAAAAGGCAACTACTCGCGCATTGGCATTGCACGAGTGCGGTTCAACGCAGCCGGCGATCCGGAGGGCGTGGAACGGCTGGGCATCGCGCTCGAGCCCGAAGCGGATTATGAGCTGCGGCCCGATGGCGGCGGTGGCTGCGAGGATCCCCGGATCACGTTCGTGGAGCCGTTGAAGCGCTACCTAATGACTTACGCGGCATTTTCAGCCCAGGGTCCGCGGATTGCCCTGGCCATGTCGGAAGATCTGCTCCATTGGAGGCGCATCGGGCTCGCGCACTTCGGCCCGTACCAGGGCATTGAATTCGACGACGTGGACGATAAAGACGCCAGCCTGTTTCCGGCCGCTGTTCCGAATCCATCCGGGCATCCGGAGATGGCCCTCCTCCACCGGCCGCTTTTCCCCGGCACTCGTCCGGAGGAAAAAGCTTGCCACCCAGCGGCACGCGACGTGGATCTGGAGCGCGAAAGTATCTGGATTTCCTACTGTCCGATGGTGCTCGAAGGCTGTGAGCCGCATTGTTTCGGCAAGTTCACCTCTCATCACCGGTTGGCGGCGCCTGCCTCGCGCTGGGAGCGGCTCAAAATCGGCGGCGGAACTCCGCCCGTCCTGACCCGGCACGGCTGGCTGATCGTCTACCACGGTGTCTGCGAAATGGCGCAGGCGAGCAAAGATACGCACCCCCTTCGCTATTCCGCCGGCGTGATGGTGCTTTCGAAACAGCATCCACAGTTGATCCGCTATCGTTCGGCGGATCCGGTGCTGACACCGTCGCTCCCGCAGGAACGCGATGGGACCGTCGCGAACGTGGTGTTTCCCACCGGCATCGACCGGCGTGACGATCTCGGCACACCAAACCGCTTCGACGTGTACTACGGGATGGCCGACAGCCGGATAGGCGTGGCACGCCTGGACGTGCCGGAATACTTACCGACGGGAGGAATTGCCGACCCTTCGGAAGGAATAGTGTAACGATCGCCAGAAAACGGAATACGAGGATAGGCATCATGAAACCAACCGCTGAGAAGCTCAATGGAAAACCGGCGTCCCAGGCCGAGGCCGCCGGCGATCTGAAAACGCTGCCCATGCCGGAAGTGGAGAAAAAGCTGGGCTCGTCGCCGGATGGCCTGAGCCAGGATGAGGCGAAAAAGCGGCTGGCGCAATATGGCCCGAACGAGATCACGGAGAAGAAAACCAATCCGTTCCTGAAATTCCTCAGCTATTTTTGGGGCCCCATTCCGTGGATGATCGAAATTGCGGTGATTCTCTCTGGCGTGGTCGGGCATTGGCCGGACTTCTTCATCATTCTTCTTCTGCTGGTTTCCAACGCCGTCGTAGGATTCTGGGAAGAGCGGCAGGCCGGCAACGCCATCGCCGCTCTGAAGGCCAAGCTGGCGATCAAGGCCAAGGTGAAGCGGGATGGGAAGTGGACCGACCCGCCGGCCCGTGAAGTGGTGCCCGGCGACGTCATCCGCGTGCGCCTGGGCGACATTGTGCCGGCCGATGCGCGCTTGCTGGCGGGCGACCCGGTAGAGGTGGATCAATCCGCGTTGACGGGCGAATCATTGCCCGCCGAGCGCAAACCCGGCGAGGCGGTGTTTTCGGGGTCGATCATTCGCCGAGGCGAAATCGAGGCGCTGGTGTACGCCACCGGCGAGAAGACCTATTTCGGAAAGACCGCGCAACTGGTGCAGGAAGCGCACACGGTCAGCCATTTCCAGCGTGCCGTACTGAAGATCGGCGATTACCTGATCATCCTCGCAGTCTTTCTGGTGGCTGTGATCATTACGGTAGCGCTCTTCCGCGGCGACCCGATCCTCTCCACGCTGCAATTTGCCTTAGTGCTGACGGTGGCCGCGATTCCCGTGGCGATGCCCACGGTGCTGTCGGTGACCATGGCGGTCGGAGCGCGTCTTCTTGCCAAGAAAGAAGCGATTGTGACGCGGCTCGCTGCTATCGAGGAACTGGCCGGTGTGGACATACTGTGCTCGGATAAGACCGGCACTTTAACACAGAACAAGTTGACGTTGGGCGATCCATTCACCCTGAACGGTATTCCCGCCGATCAAGTCATTCTCTGGGCCGCGCTCGCTTCCCGCGCCGAAGATAAAGACACCATCGACCTCGCGGTGATCGCCGGCGTGAAGGACCACAAGGCCCTGACGAGCTATCAGGTGCTCCATTTCCAGCCCTTCGACCCGGTGCATAAGCGCACCGAAGCAACCGTGAAAGGCGGAGACGGAAAACAGTTTTTTGTGGCCAAGGGAGCGCCGCAGGTGATTCTGGCGATGGCGGTCAACGCCGGTGAGATAAAGCCCGCCTTGGAGAAAGCCGTCAACGAATTCGCGGGACGCGGCTTCCGTTCGCTGGGCGTGGCCCACGCGGATGAGGAAGGTAAATGGCAGTTCGCGGGTGTGTTGCCGTTATTCGATCCGCCGCGCGAGCAGGCCAAGGCAACTATCGCGAGCGCGCGGCAGATGGGCGTGAACGTCAAGATGGTCACTGGCGATCAAATCGCCATCGCTCGAGAAACTGCCCGCCAACTGGGAATGGGGACGAACATCCTGGATGCCAGCGGATTGGGCGACACCAAGCATCACGAAACCGCGGCGTCGGCGGAGGCCATCGAAAAAGCCGACGGATTCGCCCAGGTATTTCCCGAACATAAGTTCCACATCGTGGATGTCCTGCAGCAGCGCGGCCACATTGTGGGGATGACCGGCGACGGCGTGAACGACGCTCCGGCGCTGAAGAAGGCAGACTGCGGGATTGCGGTCTCCGGCGCGACAGACGCGGCGCGCGCGGCGGCGTCCATCGTGCTGTTGGCGTCCGGTCTCTCGGTGATCATCGATGCCATTAAGGAGAGCCGGCGCATCTTCCAGCGCATGAACAGCTACGCCATCTACCGCATCGCCGAAACGCTGCGCGTGCTGTTCTTCATGACGCTCGCGATCCTGGTGTTCAACTTCTATCCGCTGACAGCGGTAATGATCGTGATGCTGGCGTTGCTGAATGACGGGGCCATCCTGTCCATCGCCTATGACAACGTTCATTACAAAGACAAGCCGGAGGCGTGGAACATGCGCCTGGTTCTGGGGATTTCCACGGTGCTGGGCTTCATCGGCGTGGTTGCCGCGTTTGGACTGTTTTATCTTGGGGAGCGGGTATTTCACCTCGACCGCGCGCATATTCAGACGCTGATGTATCTAAAGCTTTCCGTGGCTGGACATCTTACGATTTTCCTGACGCGCACGCGCGGGCCGTTCTGGTCCATACGCCCCGCGAAGATTCTCTGGCTGGCGGTACTCGGCACGCAAACGCTAGCGACACTGATCGCCGTCTATGGACTGTTTATGACGCCCCTCGGCTGGGGCTGGGCAGCCTTCGTTTGGGGCTATGCTCTGGCTTGGTTCCTGGTGAATGATCGGGTGAAACTGCTCGCTTATCGGATTTTTGATCCTATGAAACCGTCTTTGTTGGCCAAGAAAACACCTGACCTTGGACCCCAGATAGCCACTCGCGCCTACGAAATCTACGAGGAGCGAGGCCGCCACGACGGTCAGGCGGATCAAGACTGGATGGAGGCCGAAACCGAGATCCGAAAAGGCGCGGAAGCACATGCGAAAGCCGGCTCAAGATGAAGATCGATTCAAAGGATTTTCGGGTGACCGGGAAAAAGGTGAAGCTCAGTAAATGGCCGACTGTTGTGAAGCCCGTTTACAAGTCGAAGGAGCAGTACCAAGAACTCCTGGCCTCGCATGTTGAGAAGCTCAGCTCGCTGCAGCAACTGCACTACGCATCCAACCGCTATGCGCTGCTGCTGATTTTTCAAGGCATGGACGCCGGCGGCAAGGACGGCGCCATCCGGCACGTCATGTCGGGCGTGAATCCACAAGGCTGCGAGGTTTTCAGTTTCAAACAGCCGAGCGCCCAGGAACTGGAGCACGATTTCCTGTGGCGCACCACCTGCGTGCTTCCGGAACGCGGGCGGATCGGTATATTTAATCGTTCTTATTATGAGGAAGTGCTGGTGGTCCGGGTGCATCCGGAGATTCTCCGCGCCCAGGGGCTTCCGGAAGAATTGCGCGACGAGAAAACCATCTGGGAGGAGCGCTACCGCTCCATCGTGGATCTGGAGAGCCACCTCTATCGCAACGGAACGCGCATCGTTAAATTCTTCCTCCACCTTTCGAAGGACGAACAGCGGAAGCGCTTCCTTGCGCGCATTGATGCTCCGGACAAGAACTGGAAGTTAAGTCTTGCGGATATTCACGAGCGGAAATATTGGAAGGACTACATGCACGCGTATGAGGAGTGCATGAACGCCACCAGCGCTCATCACTCGCCCTGGTATGTCGTTCCGGCCGACGATAAGGAGAACGCCAGGTTGATCGTTTCCCAGATTGTCCTGGACACGCTCAACGGCCTGAAGATGGCGTATCCCAAGACCACCCCGAAACGCCGGGCGGAATTGAAATCCATCCGCAAACTGTTAGTGAGCTAGGCGATGTGTTGTTTCCATTGCGACTGTCGGCCTAAAGCTTGCTATCGGCTCAAGCGGCGTTGAGGAGACTCGCGGTGAGAGTTGCCGGTCCCTCCCGCCGCTCCCGCTCGGCAGTGTCCTGGCACTGGATACAACATGCTGCCCACGGCACGGCTGCCAGGCGCTTGGGGCTAATCGCCGATTCGCAATCAATGCATGTTCCGAAACTGCCGTCATGGATCCGGCGCAATGCATCCTTCACCTCACGCAGCAGGCTGGTCTCGCGGTCGACGTTTCGAATCGCCAGATCTCGTTCCGTCGCATACTGAATTTCATCCATTTGGTCCGCGCTCTTCTCAATCGTGATGCCTTCTCGTTTTCGCACTACGCCCGTCAGTTCGGCCTCTTTTCGTTCCAGCATCTCCTGGAACACGTTAATCTCGCTCGGTTCTGTCTTCATGGTCATCCCTTTGGCCGTACGGGCCGAGTACCGTACCTTGCACGAGGTGGTCCAGCACCAAAAACCACAGAATTGTCGCAAACAATGTCAGGCATCGCCTCGCGCCATGACCATCCCCGGCCACATGACCACATATCGTTACCAGCCCA
>CAVVHB010000010.1:0-12971 GCA_963747945.1 Bryobacterales bacterium | reverse complement strand
AGCCCATGGCGCTACGCGCTATTCAACTGCATCATCGACGAGAAAACCGGGACCTACCTGAGCGAGGATTTCAGCTTCTCCGCCGATGGACCGCGATGGGCGGCGAAATCTGGGCCGATTTGCAAAGCCGGCTCGCGCATCTTGGCACGGTCGGCTTTACCGGCGATGTGTCCACTCAGTTTTTGTCACCGGCGCCGGCTGAGGCCGACGGGGTCAAGTAAGAGGACGCTCTCAGGGAGCGGAGTTTAGCAGCTTTTTTTTCGCCTGCTTCTTCGCCTTGCGAGGCAAGCGCGCCCGGGTCTTCTTGACTAGCTTTCCGATCTTTTTCTTCGGCGGCGTGGCGGGGTGCGCGAGACCGGTCTTCACGGCCGCGGTCCCAAGCGCGGACCCGATGGCCTTGGCGGCTTTTTGCAGGATGTCGTTTTGCGGTGCACCCCCGCCGGCCGCCTCCTTGGGTTGTTTCTTCTCTTGTTTAACTTCCTCAGGTTCAGCTTTCTTTCGTGTAGCCATTGCTTCCAAGCATACGACAGAAGCGATGGGACGCAGCGGCCATCGCAACAGTAGTAGACAATCTATGGCTATTGTAGTAGAGTGTCTACGGCACGTCGTTTGCAACCACCCATGGCGACTAAGGGTACCTACAAGAACCGCGTTGAGCTTTTACAGGGAACTCTCGACATGCTCATTCTCACCACGCTGCAGGGGGGCCCACGCACGGGCACGGGATCAGCCAACAAATCCGCGCGGGCTCGGGAGAGCTGCTCCAGGTAGAGACTGGGTCCCTGTATCCGGCGCTGCATCGCCTGGAACGGCAGGATTGGCTGTCTGCCGAATGGAAGGTTTCCGACAAAAACCAGCGAGCCAAGTACTATCGCCTCACCGCGGCCGGGAAGAAGCAACCCCACTAGTGCAAGAAAGTGGAAGCATTTTGGTTGGGGCGATTGCCGGGGTAATGAAGCCGGCGCATTGAGGACAAAATGGCGTTCCGCCCTTTCCAGTTTCTGCTTCAACGCCGCCGATTGGAGCGCGAGCTCGACGAGGAAATTCGCGCGCATCTCGCCATCGACAAACAGGAGCGTATGGAGCGCGGAGAGGTTCCCGGCATGGCGGAAGAAAACGCCCGCAGGACCTTCGGGAACCAGCTGCTGATCAAGGAGGTCACGCGCGAGATGTGGGGCTGGACGACGGTGGAAAGAATCTATCGCGACCTGATGTATGCGCTCCGGCAACTGAAACGCAGCCCGGGTTTTGCGGCCGTCGCCATTCTTTCATTGACGCTGGGCATTGGCGCGAACACGGCTATCTTCTCGGTCTTGAATGCGACGCTGCTCAGGCCGTTGCCGGTCCGCGCGCCCGAGGAGCTGTTCGTCCTTCGCCAGCAGGGGCATATGACACTCCCGCAACGCTTTTCCTACCCCATGTTTTTGCGGCTGCGCGATGGCGGCTCCGGAGCCGCTGGCGTTGCGGCGATGAGCCATGTGGCGCGCGCCCAAGCATCGCTCGAGACCGCGGCACAATCCGAGGTCGCGACGGTCCAACTCGTCTCCGGCGAATTTTTCGAACTGCTCGGACTCTCTCCGGCTCTGGGACGGCTGCTCGCACCCAGCGATAACGAGAACACGGGCGCACATCCGGTGGCTGTGATCAGCACTGGTTATTGGCGGCGAACTTTCGCAGATTCGATGGATGTGGTGGGGCGGAAGATCCGGCTCAACGGAGTCTCTTTCACGATTGTGGGCGTTGCGCCCGACGGTTTCCGTGGCGTGTGGCTGGAAGCGCCCACCGATGTCTGGATTCCGCTGGTGATGCAGAACGACGTTCACTACTCGCAGAACTTCAGCAGCCACGAAAATGCCGATCCCGAAAAGCCCTGGACTCCGCAGGAATTTGTGGAGTGGCTGGATGTCATCGTCAGGGCGAAGCCGGGGTCTGCCGCCACGGTCCGCAATGTGCTGAAC
Organism: Bryobacterales bacterium; assembly: GCA_963747945.1. Lineage (GTDB taxonomy): Bacteria > Acidobacteriota > Terriglobia > Bryobacterales > Bryobacteraceae > Palsa-89. Next base: position 11,013 of record CAVVHB010000010.1, on the reverse strand, counting down.
GGCACTTTCCTGCGGTTCCAGGGAAATTTAGTGGGGCAGCTTCCGCCGGACACGCGGGGCTATTTCCTGGACCGAAGTCTCACTCTGGAACCCTTCGCTCGCGGGGCTTCGAATCTACGTCAGCGATGGACTTCGCCGCTGTTTGCGATGATGGCCATGGTGGGTCTGGTTCTTGCGATCGCGTGCGCCAACGCCGCCAATCTGTTGCTGGCCCGCGCCGAAGGACGCCGCCGCGAAATCGCCGTGCGATTATCCATTGGCGCCAGCCGCGGACGCCTGATCCAGCAACTGCTCACGGAAAGTTTCCTGCTGGTGGCAGTAGCCACCGGACTGGGTCTGCTCTTGGCCGGTTGGGTGAGCGATGCTTTGGTGCGCATGGCGCTTGGCGCTGTCACAGGTCCCACACCATTCCTTACCGGTGTCGATCGACATGTCCTGATGTTTGCGATCGGCATCTCGGTCCTCACCGGGCTTCTCTTTGGCCTGGCGCCCGCATTGCGCGCCACACGGCTGGAACTCGGCGCGGCGATGAAGACCGCCCGTGGAAGCGCGTTCACCGGTTCGCGATTTAGCGCGGCGAAGCTTCTGGTGGCCACGCAGGTGGCGCTCTGCTTGCTGGTGGTGTGCGGAGCCGGACTGTTCGCTCGCAGCCTTCGCAATCTCGCTGAACAGGACCTCGGATTCGACCGCGAGCATGTTTTGACGGTGTGGATGGATCCGCGCTCCGCGGGTTACGATGCCGCACAATTGTCCGGCTTATACCGCCGGCTGGTGGAACGCGCAAAAACCGTTCCCGGAGTTCGCTCAGCGGCCGTATCGATGTGCGCCCTGGTGGACGAATGCCGCTCAATCACGGGCGGCGTCAAAATCTCCGGCTATCAACCGGCCCCCGGCGAAGACGTCAGAATTCAATATAATTACGCCGGCCCAGGCTATTTTTCCACTGTTGGAATGCATCTGCTGAATGGCCGCGACTTTAATCCGCGCGATAAAGGCGGCCAGTTCGTGATCATTAACCAGGCAACGGTGCGGCGATACTTCGCGAATCGCAACCCGCTCGGGCAGAGGTTCGGTGAGAACCTGGAATCGGAAATCATCGGCGTGGTGGAAGATGCGCGCGTGAATCGGGTACGCGAGCCTGCGGTCCCTATGGCGTACCACCCGTTGGAGGGGAATCTGGTCTACGCCGAAAGCCTGGAAATCCGTGCTGCTGGTAATCCAGCCGCTATCGCCGCTGACGTTCGCAAAGCGCTCCGCGATGTTGTGCCCGATCTCCCTATCCAGCGTATTACTCCGCTCGCGCTGCAAGTGGATCGCAGCTTGAATCTGGAGCGGATGGGCAGTGCTGTTACGAGTGCGTTCGGAATTTTGGCACTTGGCCTGGCCTGTTTCGGGCTCTATGGCGTGATGTCCTACGCTGTTTCGCGGCGAACATCTGAGATCGGAGTGCGCATGGCTCTGGGTGCACGTCCGGGGAACGTGTTGTGGGCGATTCTCAAAGAGGCGCTGGTTCTCATCGCGTTGGGCCTGGCCGTAGGGGCGCCGTTAGTGGTTTTTGCTTCACGCTCCATCGCAGCCCTGCTCTATGGGATCCAGCCCAACGATCCGGTCACGCTTTTGTCGACGATCGCCATCTTGACCAGCGTCGCGGTGTTTGCCGCGCTCTGGCCCGCTTGGCGGGCATCACGAGTGAATCCGGTGGCGGCTCTAAGGCACGAGTAAGACTATTTGGGCCCCGGCCTATCGGTCTCAACGGCTGCATCGTAAGCGGCTCTCGCGATACGGGCAATGATGGAATCTCGCGTCACAGCATCTGCCGTTGAGTCGGTAACAAAAATAGCGATGGCCAGACGGCGTCCATCGGGCAGTGTGATGAGACCGATGTCATTGGTGGCCGGCGTAAGGCCGTGGTCGGTATCCGAGGTGCCGGCCTTATGCATGACCATGGTTCCCGCCGGAAGACGCCCGTGGATACGTTGATTGCCTCGCGGCGTCTCGCGCATCCAGCCCAGCAGGAGCGCAGCGTGCTCGGCCGTCAGCGGCGGATGGTCGTTCAGCAGACGCAGAAATTCCACCGCTCCCGCCGGCTCAAACCAATTACGATATTGTGCCGAGGAGTCGCGATGGAGAACCGCCTCGTTATCTTGAAGGTGAAAGCCCACGATACCCACGTCTTTCATATAACGGTCGACAACCGCTGGGCCGCCGATAACGCGCAGAACAATGTCGGCCGCGATATTGTCGCTGAGCGACACTGCCATGCTCAGAAGCTGTCGCAAAGGAACGTCCACTCCGGCTGCGGGGTATTGGCCTGCAAATGGGCTGTAGACCGAGGGAAGGATTCGATCGCTCGCCAGGAAGCGAATCGGAGCATCGAGCGAAATTTTGCCCTGTTCCACCAGATGGAGCGCCGTTAGTGCGAGCGGCAAGTTCGAAGACGGATTGCATGGGCGGATGCGCGTGCGCATTGAAATCGCAATTGAAGGCGGATCCCGGAAGCGAGCACGCAACGGATACCTTGCCGCGAGCTTTAGCGGCAATCGCTGCGATCTGTTGTTTCAGAGCCGCTTGAGCAAAAAGCGTGGCGGAGGTTGAAAGAGCAACTAGAATCGCGATAAATCGTATGCGAAATCGTCTGCGTTCCCTCACACTGGCATTTTGCCAGATCGACGCCTATAGCAGGAAGTTCAAACTGGACCGCTGAGCGCTGGAGGTGTCAGCGTTGGATATCTCCGGGAAACTGCGGCGGAGCTGCCAGTCCGGGACCCCGGCCCAGCGGGCCAACGCCTCGTGATACTGAGCTTTCGCGACGCCGGGAATCCAGATGCCGGTTTTGCCTGCATCGTCGGGACCGCCCAGCGTGAAATTCGGGAAGCTGCCATAAATCTGCGCGCCAAGGACAGAACCGCCCATCACCAATTGGTGACCGCCCCAGGCGGGTGTCGCGCGGCGGCGTGGCGTGGGAGCCATGGTCCGGTTAAAAACGCCATCGGTATAGGTGGTAACGCTTCGCGAGATGCCCAGTTCCTCGGTGGCATCGAAAAATGCCGCCATGGCCTGGCTCAGGCCGCGCATCGCGGCTGCGTGAGTTTCTAATTGATTTGTGCCCGAGCCGAACGGATGCGGCACGAAAAAGAATTGCGCCTCGTTCGGACTTTGCACCAAGGCAGCCAGTACTTTTTGTAGTTGCGCTCCCAATGCCGTGTTCGGGAACCGCGCGGACAATCGGATAGCGCCAGGCTTGGCCGCGCCCGTGGCTCCCGATGCCAGCCGCACAATCCCGCCGCCACGGCTCAAGCCCCGGAACCAGTTGTGATTTCCGCCCTGCTGATGGCGCCGGACCTGGTGAATGCCGCCGCCCATTGCGGAGCGGAAAATGCACCGGGCACATATTTCAAATCGGGATCGAGAAGCGACACAGGCGGCCGGCTCGCGGGGATGCCGATGTTTGCCACCACCGCCAGGCGCTGCCTGCTGAAAAGATCGCGCATTTCGGGCATCGCTGGATGGAAGCCGATTTCAGCGCCGCTGTTAGTTTGCGCAGTCAAAAGCGAATCCCGATCGAGGGCCAGTTGGCCGCGGGCTCGGGCGTAGTCGGCGTAGCGGCCGGACTCGAGAGGCACGACCAGATTATTGCTGTCGTTGCCGTCGAAATGATAAATACAAACCAGCGCTCGATTTCCGTTGACGCTCTGGGCGCGCAAGGTTGGCAATAACGACTCCACCAAACTAACGCCCGCCAAGGCGCTCAATAAACCTCTTCTGGTTGGAAATCCGGTTGTTTCCGGCATGCTCCTCCTCACGCCAGCAGGCTTTGATAAGCACCTTACTGAACGATGACGGGTAGTATATTCACACTCGCCTTAGCAGTCAAGTATTTGGTCTTGTGTAGTCGTAATTTGCTTTGCAATAAGCGTACTAGTACAAAATAGGGTTGTGAAGTTCCTGAAAACTGTGACCGCCGGCAGCCGTTCAGTGTAAGCTATCTAGAATTCAAAGAGTGGAAAATGGAAGTTTGATTTGTTGCGGAACAGATTCCGTTCGGAGAGTGTCAATGTTTTCATCCAGGCATCTTTTTTTGCCCCGCTCGCGGCGTTGATCCTTTTGCCGCGCCAAAGTTTCGCGTCATCGATACTCTACGGAATTACGCTCGATGACAATCTGCTCCAGATCACCATCAGCCCATCGAGCGTGAGCGCTACCTTAATTGGCCAGTTGCTTGACATTAACCTCCCAGCGCCGGCTCCAGTTCTTTGGGCATCGGCGAACTGGGTGGCAACCTGTACGTGTACGATCAAAACCAGCAGGCGCTGCTGGAGGTAAGTTCCACCGACGCCTCCACTCTCGCCACTACTAACCTTGGGATCACAAATACCGGCGAGGGCGACCTCGCTTTTGCCCCGAATGGCACCGGCTACCTTGTGAGTACGGTTGACGCCGAAGGCGATTTCGGTTCCACCGGCGCGATGTACTCGTTTAACACCACGCCATTGAGTGCAAATCTGATCACCGACAACTTGAGCGCGCAGCTGGATGGCCTGGCTTTCGATTCCAGTGGAGACGGCTTTGCTCTGGAACAAGGTGGCGCGACGCTGGATTCGATCACCACGGGCGGGGTCATCACGGAAATCGGAGCGACCGGCATCACTACCGACTGCGGGGGCTTCCAGTGCTATAGCCTGGGTGGTCTGGCGTTCGATGACGGGACGCTCTACGCGGCCCTGACCAATTTCTCGAACTCCACTTCGGATTTTTACACGATCGATCCCACCACCGGCGCGGCTACGTTTATCGGGGACATTCCGTTTGACCAGATCAGTGGAATTACCGCTGCTCCGTCGGTTACGCCGCCGGTCCCCGAACCTTCCACTTTCGTTGTGATGGCCGGTGGATTCCTGGCCATCGTGTCGCGCCGCCGTTGGAGTCGACGTCGTGATCACGGCTTGAAGTAGTCAAACCAATTCAGAGGAGAATAATCGTATGGCCGAACCATATCTTGGTCAGTTAATGCTGGTACCGTACAACTTTGCACCCCGCGGCTGGGCTTTTTGCAATGGTCAGCTTCTGTCGATAGCTCAAAACACGGCCCTTTTTTCGCTCATTGGAACTTTTTACGGAGGCGACGGGATACAGACCTTCGCGCTGCCGGATATGCGTGGGCGCGTACCGATTCACCAGGGCCAGGGCCCGGGACTTTCGCCTTACGTACTTGCCGAGACCCTTGGAGTCGAGTCTGTTACATTGCTCGAGGGCCAAATACCAGCGCATAGCCATGGAGTGAACGCGACCGCAAATAAAGGGAACAAAGCAAGTCCCATTGGCAGTTATCCCGCTGCTCGATGCGGCAGGCGTAACGGCGGAATACAACAACGGCGCTCCGACGGGCGTGATGAATGCTGGCGTGATCGCCGCTACTGGCGGAGGCCAGCCCCACGAAAACCGGCAGCCGTCGTTGGTTCTATCCTGGGTCATCGCCCTGGAGGGAATCTTTCCATCGCGAAATTAGTGGTGCGCGAAGCGACCCGTACCACGCTCCGCGCGGTGCTGGACACCGACGAGACTTTCCTTCGCGAGTTGTATGCGAGTACCAGGCAAGCCGAGATGGCGCTTATGCCTTGGCCCGAGGAAGCGAAGGAAGGGTTTCTGCGCATGCAGTTTGAGGCGCAGCGACGCCACTATCTTTCGTTTTACCCGAAAGCGGATCATTCGGTTGTCTTAGCCGACGGCGCGCCGGCGGGCCGGCTGTATGTGGATCGCCAGGATTCTCAGATACTGATTGTCGACATCACGTTGTTGCCGGACTTTCACCGGCGCGGCATTGGACGTGTTCTGGGATCAGAGCTGCAATCCGAAGCGGCGTCGTTGGGAAAAGGACTCAGCGGCCATGTAGAACGGTGGAATCCGGCTGCTGCTTTTTGGCGGCACATGGGTTTTCACGTGGCGGACGGAGACGAGTTGTACTCTCCAATTTCATGGGGCGCGAAGAATAGCGCAAACTAGAGCAGCCGTAATAAACTGGAAATCCGATGCCGGAATCAGCGCGGCTGGCAGTCCGATTCGACCCTGACCGTTTGCAGGCCGACCTGCGCCGGCTGGCCTCCGGGACTTGGACACCTCACTTCAACGCCAGCTTCTTCGAAGGCGATTGGAGCGGCATCGTACTCCGCGCTTCCCCTTCCGATCGCGGACTCTACGCGGGAGGCAACATAGCCTCCGAATCGTTCGCCACTACCGAAGCTCTGGAAGCCTGCCCTTACTTCCAGGAGGTGCTGGCCGCGTTCCAATGCCCGTTGAAATCGGTGCGGCTGCTTCGTCTGGCCTCCGGTTCGATCATCCGCGAACATTCCGATTCCGATCTCGGAGAGGATCTGGGCGACGTTCGCCTTCACATTCCTATCGTGACCAATCCCCAGGTGGAGTTCTACCTGGCGGGCAAGCGTGTGGCCATGGACGCCGGGGAGTGCTGGTATCTCGACCTCTCCCACCCGCACCGCGTCCAGAACCGCGGCCCGAGCGAACGTGTCCACCTGGTGATCGACTGCGTGCTGAACGATTGGCTGCGCTATCTGATCCGCAAGGCTGAGCCTGAGCCCTCACCAGAGCCCGCTGCCACCGGCGCCGCTGCTTTTCAGCAGTTCGCACAGATCGTGTTTGCCGATCCTGCGCTCCAGACGGCGCTGTGCGACATCACGGAACTGGAAGAGTTTCTGGGCCAGACGGTGCGTCGCGGCGAGGCAACATGGCATGCTTTTCACCAGCGAGGACGTTCGTGCCGCTTGGCGGGCGGGAAGTCCCAGCGGTGATACGCCTGATGGGTTCCTGCGAACCTGCTCCCGGAGAAGATTGGATTCCCTGCCGTGTCGCTTGGGAAAAACAGCGCCCAATGGTGGACTGGTGTTACCTGGGCGGCGTGCGATTCAATGAGCCGTTTTTCCAAGACAGCATCGTGCGCGCCCTGCGCAGGCCGTTCTCGGCGGCCTTCCTCCGCCGCACACCGCTCGAAGCATGGGATGCTGACGCGTGGCCCGATCCGGGCGGGGTTGATCTTCCACATGTCGCGCTGTGGTTCCACCTTGCTTTCGCAAATGCTAAAGGCGCTCCCCGGCGTGACAGTGTTTTCCGAAGCCCCGCCGGTGGGACAGCATCGTGCGCGCCCCCGAATTCGGCATTGATGTAAGCCAAGAACGGTATTCCGTCTGGCTACGGGCGATGGCGCGAGCGCTCGCATGCGGCGGGGCTCCCGGACAACGCGCTTACATCCTCAAGCTGGATTGCTGGCATGCCGTAGATCTGGCTCTGTTCCGCCGGGCTTTCCCTTCTGTGCCGTGGATCTTTCTGTACCGCGATCCCATCGAAGTTCTCGCTTCACATGCTTTGCAGCCAGGAGAATGGACCCTTCCGGGCTACCTCAAGGCCGAACACTTTGGATTCGATGCAGCCATAGTTCCGCCCGCGGCGTTGGGGGAAGACAGGACCCGTTTGTTGGCTGGGATATTGCGTAGTGTCCTCGAATACGGCGACCAATCGCAGGGCTGCCTGGCTAATTATTCGCAGCTCCCCGATTGGGGATGGTCGGAGCTGCCGCGCCTGTTCGGGCTGGATCTGAGTTTGGCGGAAACCGCTGCGATGCGGGAGGTAGCCGCCTGCGACGTCAAGCGATCCGGCGTCGCATTCGCCTCCGATGCCTAGTGGAACCGCGCTAACGCTACGCCGGAGCTTCGCGAGTTAAGCGAGGCACACTTGTATCCCCTTTACCGGAAACTGGAAGCGCGCAGGGAGGCGTGAGAGCACGTCAATAGCTGGCGCCCAAGACCTTTCTGACGCTGGCGGGAATCTTCCACGGCCTTGATCATGCAATCCGCCACGTCGGCGCGCGAAATAGAAAAACCGAAGCGAGGCAGATGACCTTCCCGGACACGATATTTCCCCGTGTAGGGTTTGTCTGTCAGCCGCGGCGGGCGAACGATGGTCCACTCGACCCCGCTCTCCCGAAAGACTTGTTCCATCGCGGATGCATCGCGAACGATGCCGGCAAAAAACAACCGGCCCACCAGATAAGTTGGCGGCACGATGGCGTCCTTGAACAGGAAAGCGCTGGACTCCACCACCACGCGCCGCACTCGGGCGCGCAGCATGGCGCTGGCCAGCGCAATCGCGAATCGCTGTAAAAGGTGTTCGTCGGCTTCCGATATGGGGAGCCGTGGACCGAATCCGGACAGAACCGCGTCATGACCTTGAATAACCCGTTCCAGCTGGGCGCTATTCAGCAGATCTCCCTGCTCAATGGCAATGCTATCGACAAACGGCTTGAGCCGATCTCGGGAGCGAACAAATGCCGTCACGGAATGGCCGCGCTCCATGGCCTGTCGAACGATCTCGATGCCCGTGCCTCCGGTGGCGCCCAACACAACCAGTTTCATACTTCGTTTCGCAACAGGCGGCTCGCGTGGGCCCGCCAACTCGCGTTCAACTCTGCCAGGAGTTTGGATCCGGAACCCAAGGAACGCGCTGCTCATCCCCAATCCGCATATAGCCGCGTTGATCCAAGCGCCATAGCCGATTGCACATCATGGCCAGGGTGGAGACTCTTCCGCTTTTGAAACTGGTCTCCAAGGCGATCGAACTGGCGCTGGGCAAGGGGTCGATGATGCCGTCGGCTTTGATGTTTCTCGGGTAAAACTTCTGGAACGCGAGAATCCATTGGGCCAGCGTGTTGTCGAAGCCGCCGGGAACGCTCATATTGCTCGCTTGGGGAGGAATGCTCGCGAGCCAATCCTGCATGGACTCCACGCGCGCAAGTTGAGTAAAGATGGCCCGAACAAGTCGAACATCATCGGCCTGGTTTGGCTTCCCCGGTCCTACCGGAGCAGTGATGTTGTACAGCGGAAAATATCTAGACGCCATTTTGAGAACAATCCTACTGCAAGAATCCGCCAACGCAACCCAGGGGCTAGGATGACAGCGGTACTGGGTCGGTTCCTTCTCGGCCTCTCGGTTGAAGAAGAACCGGGCTTGCGAGCGGGTTCGGGGTTATGGCTCTGGCTCCTCACAACCACCTTCGTCAATCAGCTAGAATGGTCTGTAACGTCTTTGTAATGTGTAAGGTATAAAATGCTTCCCATGGACGAAATCCAAATCCAGCGGAGCCCCGGTTCCGCAAGCGACGTCACCATCCTGAGCCTCACGGGTCCGCTCACCATCGCGACGTTGTTCGATTTTCAAACCGCCATTCGCAGGCCTGATTTGAAGAGCACGATCATCGATTTTTCGGGTGTGCCTTACATCGATTCCGCCGGGTTGGGAATCGTACTCAGCCATTGGGCACACACCCAGCGAATTGGCGTGAAATTCGCCGCAGTGGGGATTTCAGAGCGCGTTGGAGTGCTCCTGGCAATGACCGGGGTCAGCAAACTCCTGCCATCTTTTCCCACCGTCGCCGACGCCGAGCATGCATTTTCGAATACCACCAAATCGGGTTCGGTAGCATCCGTTTAGCCGGAAGATGTCGCCCGTTTGCCACCCGGTCCGGCCCGCCCGCTTTGCGCTTAGACCGTAAAATATATTGCCTGACCGCTAGCCGCTTGTGGTACCTTAAGAACTTAAGCTCGGGAGTGAAGTCTCTCCTTGATGAAGGACTACATCGCTTTAACCAAGCCGCGAATCACATGGCTCATCCTGATGAGCACCGGCGTTGGATACTTTTTCGGCGCTCAAAAAGGGCTGCCCGGCTGGCACTGGCTGACGCTGCTGCACACCATCATCGGCACGGGACTCATTGCCTCCGGAACCGCCGCTCTCAATCAATGGTATGAGCGCGTGGCGGACGGCAAGATGCGGCGCACGCAGGCTCGCCCGTTACCGTCGGGCCGTTTGAATGCTGGTCCAAGCCCTGGTATTCGCGATCGCCATTTCAATCGCGGGATTCGTGGATCTGTGGTTCGGCGCGAATCCGCTGGCGGCTTCGCTTGGGCTGTTCACGCTGCTCACTTACCTGTTCGTTTATACGCCGCTGAAGCAGCGCTCGCCGCATTCCACAACCATCGGGTCCATTCCCGGCGCCATGCCGCCACTGATCGGATTCGCCGCGGCCAGCGGCACGCTGACCTGGGAAGCGTGGGTTCTATTCGCGATTCTGTTCCTGTGGCAGTTCCCGCATTTTTACGCCATCGCGTGGATGTATCGAGAGGATTACGCGCGGGCCGGCATTCGCATGCTGCCGGTGGTGGAGCCCGACGGCAAGTCCACCGCGCGCCGCATTCTGCTGTACTCCATCGCGCTGATTCCCATCAGCCTGATGCCCAAGTTCTTTGCGATGGCCGGCAATGTTTATCTGTACTGGTGCGCTGGCACTGGGCCTGGCGTTCCTTTACTACGGCCTGCGCATCCGCGCGGATCGCACGCGGCAGCAGGCGCGGCGTGTGTTGCTGGCATCGGTGGTTTATCTGCCGGTGTTGTTCAGCCTGATGTTGTTCGACCGTCCCGCAATGAAGCTGTTGGCTGTTTTCGCGTTGCTGTGCGCCCTGGCGGCGTGTACACAGCGTAGCCCTCCTGCTTGAAATCCTCGGCGATGTTCCCCCATTTGAGCTGACCGCCCAGGATGGCCAGCCGTTCCACAGCCAGGTGCTGGCGGGCAAAATCTGGGTGGCCGATTTCATCTACACCACTTGCCCTGGGCCTTGTCCGCGCATGACGTCGCAGATGCGCGAGGTGCAGGACGCCCTTCTGAAGGTGCCGGACGTGCGAATGGTTTCCTTCACCATCGATCCGGCCAACGACACGCCGCCGGTGCTGGCGGCCTATGCGAAAACGCACGGGGCCAGGTCTTCGCTGTGGTATTTTCTCACTGGTCCAGTGGCTACGATACAAATGCTGGATCGCGATGCGTTCAAGCTTGGCAACATCGACGGAACGCTGCAGCATAGCACGCGCTTCGTGCTGGTGGATCGCCAGGGACACATTCGCGGCTACTACGACACGTCGGATGCCTCGTCGATTCCGAAGGTGATTTCGGAC
>CAVVHB010000009.1:0-28133 GCA_963747945.1 Bryobacterales bacterium | reverse complement strand
CTTTCCGTTCTTAATCGACAACTTCACTCAGCAACTTAGCCAGCCTAATTTCGTCGTTTCATCGCCAAAAAGTGGAACAGAAATGGAACAAGATCACAAACTCTGCTCGTTGGCGAAGGCGTGCTCGTAGAGTTGTTCTGCCTGTGGCTGGGCGAAGACATCGTCGGGGTCGAGTCGTACATCCCTAAAGATGTCGTCGTTGGCAAGCCATCGTCGTTCAGCATCCGGCGTGGCGAGTGCGCGATGGAGCCCGGCGTTGAACTCATACGCGTGGTGGGGCAGCCCTACTTTGCGCAGCGCTGACGACAGCGCCACCGCCAAGGCCGCACGACCGTACAGATGCATGAGTGGTGTTGGGACGCTTTCATTGGTGATGTTGTGATAGGCGCGTGCGCAGATCTCCGCGTCGGCTGATGCTGCCAATCGACACGTCTTTGGCCTGGCATCGTAGATGGAGCAGAGGTCTTGTTCGAGTAATGGGCACGGGATGGGGTGCTCCGCACGCGTGTCGAAATCGTAGTCCTTGGTCTGTTCGTGTGCCAGCGCGATTTTCTGGATTGCGTAGTCGCCTCGTGCCGTGATGATTTTGGCGATGAAGAGGATCTCCGGGGCCGTTGCGCTCACCCACGTGTGGCAGCAGTGCGAGCATCCTTTTTTGCACGCGACAGGAACGTCGGATAACCCCTGGATCATGGTGTTGATCGTTGTTTGAAACAGCTTGACTGGTGCATCGATCGTCCCAGTGGCTCTTGCTTCTTCAAACTCCTGTCGTAGGAGGCGTGCCAGAGCCCCTATTGCCGCAAGATTTTCTGGATCGATGCCACGGGCGACGCGCTGTTCGTCCAGTCGTCGTGCCGCAGCTTCAGGGCTGAGTCGCTTTAGTTGTTCGATCTCGGCTTTTCGCCGCTTCGCTTCACCCATCGCCGGACTTCTGTCTCAACCACTCATCATCGCAAAAAGTTGCGCGGTACGCTCTTGGAGATAACGTGAGCGGGAAGAAAGGATCGGCACGCGGTTCATCGGGCGGAGCAGCGTAGTAAACGATTGGCTATCCACATCGGAACAATCGTCAGGTCTCGTGGGTTTGACTATCGGTGCAGAAGCGGAACTGGTGCGCGTGGTGCTCGCGCATGCAAGTCCGGTTTCACTTCCGAGCAAAGGCGTTCACGTGCTTCAACTGCGCCTGGACAAACGGTAAGAACGACGGGGTCTTTGTGAAGATAGGGCATGAGCCGAGCAAGCCCTGCGGGACGGGCAGGCTGCGCTCTACGAAACAGCGCGATTAGGACCGAGAAACGCGCCAGCATGCCGTACAACTCCAGCACCTTCAGTGATACAGATGCTGGATGGCAAAAAACAAGCGCAAACAATTTCCCAAAACCATCTTGAAACTGCCCGATCTCGAACAATCGAAATCAGCAGTACTAAACAGTCTCACGTCGCGGAGTTCGCAACGATCGTACGATCACGCCATCCGTGAATTCATCGATTGGTATTGTTCAGAACCTCGACTGGCCTTTAACAAAACCGTCGTGACCAGATACCGGATATGTCTGGAACAGGCCCACTATGCTTCGTCCACCATCAACCTGCGCCTTGCAGCTATCCGCAGGCTCGCCTACGAGGCCGCAGATTGCGGACTTCTCAGTCCTGATCTGGCGGCAGGCATCCGACGCGTGAAAGGCGTGAAGAAACACGGCATGCGGATTGGCAACTGGTTGACTGCTGAACAAGGGAAAAGGCTTCTTGCAGTCTTCAACGATGGGGATTTTCGTGGCAAGCGTGACTACGCCATGGTCGCCGTCCTCCTGGGATGCGGCCTCCGGCGAGCGGAACTGGCCGCGCTCGCCGTGGAACATCTGCAGCAACGAGAAGAGCACTGGGTAATCGCAGACCTCGTTGGAAAGGGCGGCCACGTGCGCACCGTACCCGTCCCAACCTGGGTCAAAGCGGCAGTGGATAACTGGTTGACTGCCGCCGGTATCAGCGCCGGTCCGGCCTTTCGGGCGATCAACAAGGCGGGTCGGATTGCAACAAGCGGTTTCAGTCCCAAGGGCATCTGGGGCGTGGTCAAAGCCGGATGCTCGAAGTGCGGTCTCGACGGCGTCGCTCCCCACGATCTTAAGGCGCACCTGCGCTCGCCTGTGTCATGAAGCTGGAGGAGAACTTGAGCAGATCCAGTTCTTACTCGGTCATGTGAGCGTGCAAACGACGGAGCGTTACCTTGGCTGCAAACAGCGTCTGCGGAACGCGGTGAACGATAGGATTGGCCTGGAGCCAGCGATAGCATGAGATGTATCCGCCACGCTGCTGACTTTTCGGGGACCCATCTGCCAAGTTCACGCATCCCTTTGTAGGAGTCGCTGACCATCCGCTCGGAGCATTGGCGTCCCCGCCCATGCTGACGTATTTCTGCCCGATTGCTGGCTGGAAGGGCTGTTCACGCCAGCCGAGGCGACTGTTGCGGACGTCGTCCGGATCGTTCGATTCTCCGCCTTCACGTTGTCGCGAACGGATCGGTCTTAGGCTTGTGGCACTCCCAACTCGCGGCCAAGCCATGCTTTGGCCAGCTTCCAATCCCGCATGACGCTCTGAGGAGAAATCTTCAAGACCTCCGCGGTCTTCCTCCACGCTTAACCCGCCGAAGAAACGCAACTCGACGACCCGTGCTTTGCGCGGATCCATCTGTGCTAATGCATTCAGCGAATCATCCAGGGCGATTAACTCGCGAGCGCGTTGCGGGGAAGCGTCCAAATGTTCGTCCAGGTTGAAGCGCCGCTCCGGGCCGCCTCTTCGAGCGGAAACTCGCGATCGCGCTGCGTCCACCAGGATGCGTCGCATGATCTGGGCCGAGACCGCGAAGAAATGGACGCGATCCTGCCAGGCCACATTGGTAACGCCAACCAGTCGAAGGTAAGCCTCATTGACCAATGCCGTGGTCTGCAGGGTGCCACCAGGGTTTTCAGCCCGCATACGTCGCCGCGCCAAACGCCGCAGCTCCCGGTAGACCAAGGGGACAAGCTGCTCCAAAGCCGCCGCGTCTCCACTCCCCCAAGCCTTTAAAAGACGCGTGATGTCAGTAGCTTGCGTTGCGGCCACGATCCCCAAATTATACCTGCCAAATTAATTTCGATCGCGATTGTAGTTCTTTCCTCCGGCCCCCGCTTAGCTCCGCGAAGGCAGGAGGAAAGAATGAAGATCACAGCGATGGCGGCGGTGGCGATGACGGTCGCGATGAGTGCTCGGGCAGATGAAGTGACGGTCTATGTACAGGGCTTTTCGGTGGTTCCCGCACCTGTCCTGAACCGGGCGCAAGTTTTGGCCAAGGAAATATTCGCGGGAGTGGGCGTCAAGATCGACTGGCGCAGAGGCCAGCCATCCCGCTCGAGATCGCGGAGCGAGAAGCCAATTGTGGTGGAGATGACCGATGACACACCCAGCGCGCTCAAGGCTGACGCTCTGGCTTTCGCGCGTCCTTACGAAGGCGTTCACATCGAATGTGTTCTACGATCGGGTCCGAGCGGCGACTGAGCCTGAGCTGACTCCGAACGTTCTGGCCCACGTGCTGGTTCACGAGATCACGCATATCCTGCAAGGTACCTGCCGGCACTCCGATACTGGGATCATGAAGGCGCGTTGGGCTCACACAGACTATATGGAGATGGGGTTTAGCCGCTTCCGTTCACTGAGGAAGACGTGCAGTTGATCCGGTTCGGCCTGGCCGGGCGCGCCAACACCGGCACACTAGTGGCCACGGCTGAGGCCCGTTAATAAACCAACAATCCGCATTTGAGCTAACATTGTTCTAATATTCAGCCTAAATGACCTCCGAACGCTGGCGGCAAGTGGAAGCCCTATACCATGCAGCTTCTGAAAGAGAGCCGAGCCAGCGTAGCGCGTTTCTGGATGAGGAGTGCCGCGGCGACCAAGAGCTGCGTCATCAAGTGCAGAGTCTGCTCGACACTGGATCCCGCGAAAACATCATCGATCATCCCGTTTGGGAGGCCTTGGCGAACTCAAGCGGCGCCAGGATGCCGCTTCGGGAGGGCGTCGAGCTTGGAGTCTACCGGACGGAAGCACGGCTGGGCGCAGGCGGCATGGGCGAGGTGTTTCGCGCGGTCGATACTCGCCTGGACCGAAAGGTAGCCATCAAGGTTTGCGCAGCGCGCTTCAGCGAGCGTTTCGATCGGGAGGCGAGAGCACTGGCTGCGCTCAGCCATCCGCACATCTGCACACTGTTCGACGTCGGCCCCGACTATTTGGTGATGGAGCTCCTGGACGGTAGAACTCTGACCGAGCGAATCGCACAAGGGCGGTTGCAGACGGCCGATGTTCTGCGAATTGGGTGGCAGATCGCCGACGCCCTCTCAGAGGCGCATCGGGCGGGCATCGTGCATCGGGATCTAAAACCAGGGAACATCATGCTCGACGCGCCACGGCGTCAAGGTGCTGGATTTCGGTTTGGCAAAGGTGGCGCTAGCCGAAGCCCAAAAGCTCACACAAACCGGCGCCTTGATGGGCACGCCCGCCTACATGGCGCCGGAGCAAGTGCAAGGCGAGGAGGCGGATGCGCGCAACGACTTGTTCGCTCTCGGACTAATTCTTTACGAGATGGCGTCGGGGCAATTGCCGTTTCCCGGTGCGTCTTTGGGTAGCATGCTGATCACCGGCAGCGTAGTGAGCGTTCCACCGCTATCCAGGCTGCGCCCGGGGCTGCCAGCGGGGTTGGACGCGCTCATCGCCCAACTTCTGGAAACCGATCCAGCCAAGCGGTTGCAGAGCGCCGCTGAGGTTCGCGATCGGTTGCAAAAGCTGGCGAGCAATCCTAAGAAGAATTTCAAGGCGCTCACCGGAGCGGCGGTATTGTTCTTGGTTCTGTTGGCGGCTGGAGCACTATGGCTCCTTCGTCGTGCGGACCAAACCTCCCCGATGCCAGGCCCAGTCACGCAAATCACGCCGGTCACTTCCTACCTGGGTGACGAGCGGGAGCCGGCGCTTTCGCCGGACGGCAATCAAGTGGCATTTTCCTGGAACGGCGAGAAAGGCGACAATCGCGAGATCTATGTAAAGCAAATCGGCGGACAGACACCGCTGCGGCTTACGCAAGACCCGGCGGAGGATAACTTTCCCGCATGGTCGCCCGATGGCAGCGAGATTGCGTTCCTCCGCCAGCGCGACGCCGATCACTGGACAATTGAGATGGTCTCCAGCCTGGGCGGACCCCAGCGGAAGCTATACGAGGTCAGACTCAACACGACCTTTCTTGTGGATGCGCACCCGCTGTTGGCCTGGAGTCCTGACGGCAAACAGATTGTATTCACCCAAGCGGACCAAGCAACGCGCGGCCGGCTTTACGTGCTATCGCTGGAGACAGGCTTGGCCCATGTGTTGCAGTTGGGCAGTGTTCACAACATCTTGGATGATTCCTCGCCGTCCATCTCGCCCGATGGGCGGTGGCTTGCTTTTACACGCTACATCGGGCCCGAAAATGGCGGGTTGATGTTGCAGCGTTTGAGGCCCGGAGTGGAGCCCATCGGTGTCCCGGCTCCCATTTCTGATTCGGGACCAGATCCCTCATCGCCCTGCTGGTCACCGGATAGTAGACGCCTGGTTTTCGCCGATAGGCGCCGAATCTTTGCGTGGGAAGTGGGCGGATCTGTGCACCCTATCTATGCCGCGAGCGGAGTATTGGGAGGACTGACGGCCGCTTGGCGAACAGGCCGTCTCCGTGCCGTCGCGGCAAGCCGCAGCGACAATTCTTACATCTGGGCACTCCCAATTGACCCCGTCTCGCATACCGCGTCTGGCCCGGCCGTTCCGCGGGTGCGCTCCTCGGCGGTGAACGGTGCGCCCAGGCTCTCGCCAGACGGAAGGACCTTGGCCTTTGTCAGCAACCGCAGCGGATTTGAGGAGGTGTGGCTCGCGGACGTCGATGGGAAGAACCAGAGGCAACTGACGCGTTTGGATGCGTACATCGTCGGTTTCCCGCGATGGTCTCCGGATGGTAAGCAGATTGCGTTTCACGCCCGCCTTCCCGAGGCGCCGCAAATTTACGTGGTTGACGCTGAAGGTGGAGTGCCCCGAAAAGTTACCAGCGCCACGTCGGGCTACTTTGCGCCAATCTGGTCGATGGATGGCAAGCATTTGTTCGTCGCCAGCGACGTCGACGGTATGGAAAATATATTTCGAGCCGGTGTTGCGGACGGCAGTGCTGAGCGGCTTTTTAAAGGAACCGAACCTGCTCCAACGCCCGACGGGAAGCGAATTCTATACGGCAAGGCGACGGAGCTGGGGTTATTCTCGCGTAGCCTAGAAGGAGATCCGTCTCGAAACCCAGAGGAACGGTTGGTGGATGATTTCAGTGAGCCGTTCGGCGGCTTGCTTCCGGTTCCCTCCGGAATCTACTATACCGGCGTTACGCCGCAAGGAAAGCGACGGGCATTTCGGTTTTTCGATTATGCCACGCACCGATCAAAAGATATCGCACCCGCGGCATTCGGCCTCGCAGGGGGAATAACTTTATCGCCGGACCAGCACGAGTTATTGTATTCGGCAATTAATGACTCCTCAGGCGACGACCTTCTGTTGCTGGAGTTCCAGTAGATGCCCGGCAAATTGATCCGCCATGGCGCCGCAGTGTTTACAAATCCGATACCTGTCGCGAAATCGCTTCGCACTAGCTAAGAGTCAGGGAATTCCCCTCTTGGACATGGGCTTGGTGCACTCTGACCCAAGTACGCGCCAATCAGAGAAAGCCTCTGCTAAGCAGTCTTAAGCGGATCAGGACCGATAAACGCGCTAGGCTCCTCCCATCTTCCACTCAATTTCGGTCTCGGGAGCGAGCGCGGTGAACCGTCACGCGACGGTGGTAGTCTCAGCTCCCCTCTTCTGGGGTTTCGAGAATGAGCCCCTTGCTTCACAATCTTTAGGAGCAAGGATTTCCGAAGAGAGACGAAGACTGAAGGAAAGGGCGAACCATGTCTGAGAAACTAGAGGGAAAGGCCGCGCTCGTTACTGGCGGTTCGCGGGGCATTGGCGCCGCGATCGCGAAGCGCCTGGCCGCCGACGGGGCAAACGTCGCCATCACGTATGCGAAGGACGCTAACGCAGCCTCCGCCGTGGTGGAGGCGATTGAACGCGCGGGCGGCAAAGCATTGGCGATTCAGGCGGAGGCCTCCAACGCCGAAGCGGTGAGAGGCGCGGTGGAAAAGGCCGCAAAGACCTTCGGCCGGCTGGATGTGCTGGTGAACAACGCCGGAACGGCCATTCCGAAGCCGTTCGAGGAGACCACGCTGGAGGAGATGGACCGCGTGATCGATATCAATATCCGCGGCACGTTCGTGGCGACGCAAGAGGCGCTGCGGCACATGAAGAGCGGCGGACGCATTATCACCATCGGCTCGTGCGTGGGCGAGCGCAACATGACGCCGGGACTGACGCCATACGCCGCGACGAAGGGCGCACTGAAGATGTTCACGCAGGGGCTGGCGAGAGAGGTGGGGGGCCGAGGCATCACGGTGAATAACATCCAGCCCGGGCCCATCGATACGGAGTTGAATCCGGCAGCGGGCGATTGGGCGACACCGCAGATCGCCAACACGGCGCTGGGGCGTTACGGGCACGTAGAGGACGTTGCCGCTCTGGTCGCGTTCGTGGCTGGTCCGGAGGCGTCGTACATCACCGGCGCGAACCTGACGGTGGATGGCGGCACGAACGCCTAACCAAGTGACGGGCAACCCTAACAGCCTCTGTCGAAAGTCCAAAGACCGCTTGCTGACGCGCCACCCGCCCGGTGTTCTTCGAGTCGATGTTCTCCAGTGCACGACTTCCGGTCGTCTCCAGGTGTGATGCTGGCGCGCGGCTCACTGGACTCATCGCGTTACGGAGGCGCGACCATAAGGGAGACAGTTTCGACACAGGCTGCTAAAGGGGAGCGGAAAGCACCGCGTCGTGCAAAGCTTGCTTCAGTTCGATTGGCGAGGTCTCGCGCTTCACTAAGTAGGTGAACGCACCCTGGGCCTTCGTAATCTCACGCGAGACATCCGTGTCGTCGGAGGTGAAAACCACGACCGGCGTTTTCTTAGTCACGGTGGTTATTGCAAGATGAGTCTTGTAGCCTTTCAATTCAGGCAGTCCCAGATCGAGTAGAACCACATCGATTCCCGGCTTGGCTAACCTACTGATTGCGTTCAAAATATTGTCTTTCCATTCAATGCGGAACAGACTATCCGTGCCTTCGCTCAGCTGGGCGCTGGTCAACGCCGCACCGTCAGGATCGTCTTCCACCAGCAGTACCCGGATGGGCGAGATAGCGCCCAAAGGCACATCCACTGGTTCGGTCAGGGTTAGTTCCATACTGAGTCCCATCGGATGGCGGGAGCGAACCTTGAGTTTTTTGTGCTGGCGCAGGCGCCCGGATTCAGCGCATTACCGAGTCCGGTAGCCCGAAAAACAAAAAGATGCTAAAATGAATTTAATGGAACACCATCACCGCGCCGATATCTCCGACACCTTTCACTGCAAGCGCTCGCACTCTGGCGAAGTAGTCCATGTCTACAATTCCAACAACTACCTGATGGCCGAGTACACCATTCGGACGGGTCGCACCAGCTGGCAACGAGTGGCTGCGATAACGCAACGAGAATCGGTGGAGAAGTGGTTAAGAAACAACTATCCCGCCGTCATCAGCAGCCCTAAAGCGGTACCGGTGGATAAACAAAAAGCACGGGCGGCGAGACAGTAGCCCGACCGGGCGCCCATTGGACCGACACCCGCTCTAGCTCCGTTTTCACAGCGACGCGGCACCAAAAGTGCGCGCCACGATGCGCCTTACTTTTCAGGTTTCATACCAAGAGGGAGAGGCTGGCGTGAAGACTTCTCAAGCAAAAATGGTTCTGGTTTTCCATTGCCTCGGCATTTTGTTGGGCGGGTTTTGCGATTAGCGCAAGGTTCGGATCCACGGAGCTGCCGGCCAACATGATGCAGTTTGTGGCGGCGTTCGGCTTTCTGGCGTTTGGAATTGTCTTATTTGCGACGCGAGGATTCCGCCTGGAGCCTAGTAAGCGAGGCGCGCTCTATGGAACCATCGCGAGAGTGCTGTTGGCTGGGGGCGGGCTGGCGCTTTACGCCGCGTACCGGGGTGGCTCAAATACCGCGGTTGTGACAACGGCGACATCCTTGTACCCAATGTTCACCGTACTGTTGGCGGTTCTCTTTCTGCGCGAGCGGATCACCTTCCGCCAGTCTGTTGGGATGGCTTTTGCGGTAGCCGCGATCGTGATCCTGTCTCTATAGCCCCATGCACGCTCCTGGTTGTGGTTTTCCCTTCTGGTATTGCTCTCCTGGGGCACTTTGGGAGTGGTGCAAAAGGTGACCACCAACCTCATTTCGGCGGAGAGCGCCCTGGTATGGTCCGTCATCGGCTTCATGCTGCTACAGCCCATCTTATATAGTGGTCCGTCGCCGTTTCACTACACATCCGGCAGTTTGGGCTGGGCGCTTTTGAATGGCGTGTTCAATGGCTTGGGGGCCTGGACGCTGATGGCCGCCATGGCCGCCGGCGGCAAAGCTTCGCTCGTGATGCCGATCACGGCGATGTACCCGCTGCTTGTGGTGCTGGTGGCTCCCGCCATATTCCACGAATCCATTACGGGCCTGCAGGCCGTGGGCGTTGCCTGCGCGCTGGTCAGCGTGGTGCTCATCTCGTCCGACAGCGCGCACGGACACTAGCTAATACCGCTTCCTTTGGTCGCGGCTCGGTAAAGTGGCTGTAGGCATTGAGCGCCCATTCTGAGCCGCGCCCAGAGGAAGCGGTATTAACGAGGACGCGGGAGGATGCACAATAGAAGCAGCTCGAATGCTTGAAGAGAAACGGAGCGCTGAGTTGTCCGGGGTCGACTTTCGTGCGCTGCTCGATGCTGTTCCCGGCCTCTGCCTGGTACTCCTTCCAAACGATCCGATCTATACCGTTGTCACCGCCAACAAAGCTTACGCGCAGGCCACGCTAACCGACCAGGACGAAATTATTGGCCGCAGTTTGTTCGAGGTGTTCCCTGACAGAGCCCCAGGTCTGCACGCTTCGCTTCGCCAGGCGATCGCGACCAAATCAGCACATACAATGGCGGTTCAAAGGTACGACATCCGCCGGCCGCAGGACCGTGGCGGCGGGTTCGAAGAGTGCTACTGGAGTCCGGTAAACACGCCGCTCCTGGGCCAGGATGGCGACATTCAATTCATCATCCATCGCGCTGAGGACGTGACCGAACTGGTTCGGCTGCGGCGATTGGAGGCTGGCCGGGGGGAATTAGTCGAGGAAAAACTGCGGGCGCGAGAGGCGCTTTTCAGTCTGGCGTTCGCGCAGGCCCCCATCGGAATGGTCCTCTTGACGCCCGAGGGACTAATCGTAGAGGCGAACCAGGCGTTCGCGGATATGCTCGGTTACACGGCGGAAGAATTAGTCTTGCGGGACTCGTCGTCGTATACGCATGCGGACGACAACGAGTTGACCAGGAATTACTTCAAGTCCCTGCAAGCGGGTCCCCACAAAACCGGCAGCATCGAAAAGCGCTATTTCCGTAAGGATGGTGGGCTGGTGTGGGCTCGCGCCTCAGCCACCATGCGGCGCGATGCACTGGGAAAGCCAGCCCAGGTGATCGCGATCGTCGAAGACATCACGGAGCGCAAGCGCGCCGAAGCGCGTTACCGTTTTCTAGCCGAGAGCATCCCCCAGATGGTGTGGACCGCGACACCGGACGGGATGCTGGATTACGTGAACAAACAGGGGTCTGAGTATTTCGGAGTTCCACAAGAAGCCTTGCTCGGAGCCGGCTGGCTGGCTTGGGTTCATCCGGAGGAACAAGAGAGCGCGGTGGAGCGTTGGAAGCGCTCACTCGACACGGGCGAACCTTATGAGACTTCGTTCCGGTTGAAGCGCGGCAGCGACGCAAGCTGGCGCTGGCACCTGGTACGCGCCCTTCCGCTGTTTGGTGACAACGGAAACTTAGTGGAATGGTTCGGCACTTGCACCGACATCGAGGATCAGAGGCAAGCCGACTCAAAACTGCATCAACAGTGGAGCGCCTTCGACACCGCGCTTTCCAATACGCCGGACTTCATCTACACCTTCGACCTGGAGGGCCGCTTCACCTATGTCAATCGCGCCCTTCTCGCGCTCTGGCAAAAAACGCTCGAACAAGCTCTCGGGAAAAACTTTTTTGAGCTCGACTATCCGCCGGAACTCGCGGCACGCCTGCAACTCCAGATTCAACAGGTAATCGATACGAAGCATCTGGTGCGGGACCAGACACCCTATACCGGGGCGGCCGGCGAGACCGGCTACTATGAATACATTTTCGTTCCGGTGCTGGATGCCAAAGGCCGCGTGCGGGCGGTGGCCGGCTCCACGCGCGATATCACCGAGCAAACCCTGGTGGCGCAGCAAATCGAAGACGACCGTAGACGCTGGCGCGAGCTGTTTTCTCAAACCCCCGCCGCCATCGCCGTGCTTCGCGGACCAGAGCACACATTTCAGTGGGTGAACTCCGACTATGTGCGTTTAGTGGCCCGCTCCGCGGAATTTCTAGTTGGAAAGAGTGTGCAGGAGGCTTTCCCCGACTTAGAGGGGCAGATCTACGTCGACCTGCTCAATTCGGTCTACCAGACGGGAAAGCCCTACACGGGGCGTGAGACGCTGCTACGTTTAGACCGCGGCGACGGCGTTTTACAGGATCTCTATATTAATTTTGTGAACGCGGCAACGCGCGACCCGGCGGGTGAGATTGACGGAATCTTCGTCCACGTGATCGATGTTACCGATATGGTGGAGGCGCGCAAGCGGGTGGAGGAGAGCGAGCGCCAATTTCGAACACTGGCCGAAACCATTCCGCATCTGGCCTGGATGGCGGATGAAACTGGAAATCGCCTCTGGTACAACCGTCGCTGGTACGATTACACCGGAACCACTTTCGACGAAGTGAAAAACTGGGGCTGGCTGATGGTTCATGAGCCAGCGGTCCGGCCGGCAGTGCGGGAACGTTGGAGAGTTGCGCTGGGGTCCGGCGAGCCTTTTGAGATGGTGGATCCCCTGAAAGCCACCGACGGTTCATCTCGTTCCTTCCTCACGCGCGTGGAACCAGTCAAGGACATGGAAGGGCGAGTCGTACGATGGTTCGGCACCAATACCGATATTACCGATCAGAGAAAGATCGAACAAGAGCTTCGGCGGATGAATCGCGAACTGGAGGAGTTCGCCTATGTGGCCAGCCACGACCTGCAGGAACCGCTTCGAATGGTCAATATATACACGCAGCTCATTCTCAAGAACCCCGAGAACGAAAGAGAACAACTGGCGTTGTATGCGGGCTACGTACGCGAGGGCGTAACGCGCATGGAGACGTTGATTCACGATCTGCTCACGTTCTCGCGCAGCGTCCAAATCGACGATTCGCCCATTGGCGCCGCTGACCTTTCGATCTCTTTCGCCGACGCCTTGTCCGTGCTGAAGGGTCGCATCGAAGAAGTTGGGGCAGTCATCCAAGCGTCAACCTTGCCGGTGGTGAGCGGAGACGCGTCGCAGTTCACGCATGTATTCCAAAACGTGCTTTCGAATGCGCTCAAGTATCGAAACAAGGACGTGCGTCCCGAGATTCTGGTCTCCGCCAAGCAGGATGGGGATTTATGGATCATCTCCGTCGAAGACAATGGCATCGGTTTTGATCCGAAGTATGCCGAACGCATTTTCGGGCTTTTCAAACGTTTGCACAAGGATGAATATGAAGGTACGGGCCTGGGGTTGGCCATCTGCAAACGTATCGTCGAGCGGTACGGTGGGCGCATTTGGGCGGAAGGCAGGGTAGGCGCCGGCGCCACAATTTACTTCTCGCTCCCGCGCTTGCTGAGCCATGAATACAATTAGCTGAGCAATGAATACGCTGAAGATACTCCTGGCCGAGGACAATCTTGCGGATATTCTGCTGGTGCGAAAGGCGCTTGAGGAATATCAGGTTCCGCATGACTTGCATGTGGTGCGGGATGGCGAAGAAGCTCTGACTTTCATCCGAAATATGGGCGAACCGGCTGGTGTCCCCTGCCCCGATATCCTGCTTCTGGATGTGAACTTACCCAAGGTTGAAGGGGAGGAAATCCTTACTGAGTTTCGCAAACACCCGCAGTGCGGCGACACGCCGGTAATTGTGATCACGTCGTCCGATGCCTACCGGGACCGGGACCGCATGGCACAACTCGGAATCGCCTATTACTTCAAAAAGCCGTCCGACCTGGATGAATTTCTGAAGCTGGGCGCGGTGGTGCGGGAGGTTACCGGAGGGACGGCCCCGAATAGTTCCTCACAATAGGTGATTCAACCAAGATAGATGACGCCTTTCAGCAAGAACTCCTGGCGGGAGAAGCTAGTAATTCCCGCGATCGCCGCTCCGATGTTCCTCGTTTCGGGTCCGGATCTCGTGGTCGAGACCTGCCGGTCTGGAATCATGGGCACGTTTCCGGCGCTCAATCAGAGGACCAGTGAAGGATACGGGGCGTGGCTCGACGAGATACAGGAACGGCTGCATGGGATCGAGGCCGCTACCGGCGTCCCTCCCAGCCCGTTCGGCGTCAATCTGATCGTCCACAAGTCCAACGATCGGTTGGGTCGCGATCTCGAGATCACCGTGCAACATCGAGTGCCGATCGTGATCACGTCGTTAGGCGCCGTGCGTGACGTGGTAGATACCATCCATTCCTATGGCGGCCTGGTGTTCCACGATGTCATCAATCTTCGTCATGCACAAAAGGCCGCCGACGCGGGCGTAGACGGACTGATCGCAGTGTGTGCGGGAGCTGGAGGACATGCCGGTTTGCTGAATCCATTCGCGTTTATTGCGGAGATCCGCCAGTTCTTCGACAAAACCGTGATTCTTTCCGGCGCGATCACTCACGGCCGCCACATCGCGGCAGCGCAGGTAATGGGCGCCGATCTCGCTTATCTGGGCACTCGCTTCATCAATACGCGCGAATCCCTGGCGCCCGCCGCGCACAAAGAGATGATCCTGGAGTCGGCAGCGAAAGACATTGTGTACACAGCCGCCATCAGCGGCGTGCATGCGAATTTTCTGCGCGCGAGCATCATTGCCGCGGGAGACGATCCGGAGCGTTTGCAATTATCGGTAAAACTGAACATTTCCTCCGACGATGAGGCGAAGGCTTGGCGGGATGTGTGGTCGGCGGGACAAGGAGTCGGCGATATTCACGATATTCCACCGGCGGCCGAGTTGTGCCAGCGCCTGGTTGCGGAATATCGCGCGGCCATCGCCGAACTTACCTAGCAGCCCGTGGCAGTAGTGCCAAAATACCGCTTACTGACGTGCGCGGTTCAGTAGAACCGCGACCGTTCAGGAGCGACTGATACCACGGGCTGCTACCCGGCAATCTAGGAAGGCTCGCCCGGGAGGAAACAAAACAGGCAAAGTTGTTCGAAGAGCAGATTCGCCGCCAGCAGCGAGGTGAGCTCCGCCGAGTCGTATTGCGGAGAAACCTCCACCAGGTCGCAACCCACCAGATTCAGCCCCTTCAGAGCTCTCACCAGTTTCAGAATCTGGTCGCTCGATAGTCCGCCCACTTGCGGGGTTCCCGTTCCGGGCGCAAAGGCTGGATCCACCACGTCGATGTCGAGCGTCAGGTAGGTTTTCACGTCGCCGAAGCCCTTCAACTTCTCTCGCACCAGACCCAGGCCATGGTCGTGAAATTCTTCCGCGGTGATCATCTGGATGCCGTGTTCATTCGAATAGTCCATATCCTCGGCGCTATAAAGTTGTCCGCGCAGTCCGATTTGCAAGATATGGGACTCGTCGAGAAGATTTCCTCGATGGCTCGTCTGACAGGCGTTCCATGCGAATACTTCATGCCCCAATACTGATCCCAAGTGTCGGAGTGGGCATCCAGTTGAATTAATGCAACCGGTCCGTGAGCGGCGTGAATCGCCCGAAGTATGGGAAGCAGGATGGAATGATCTCCTCCTACCACATCGGGATGGTCCCTGCGTCCAGAACCGGCTTGAGGCCGTTCGTAATCCTGTCGTAGGTGTCCTCAATAGAAATAGGATTCACGGAAAGATCGCCGGAGTCGGCTACACGCAGACTCGAGAAGGGACTCACCTTCAGCACCGGGTTGTAGGGCCGAATGATGGCCGACTGATCGCGCACGTGGCGCGGACCCATGCGGGCTCCGGTGCGATAGCTGGTGCCTCCGTCAAATGGAACGCCTAGGAGCGCAACGTCCAAACGATTCGGGTCGGCAATGTTAGGCAGTCGAAAGAAGGTTGAAATACCAGCGAATCGCGGGTACTGCAACGCGTCCACCGGCATCGGGAACGGCTCTGAGAGGTTCTTCATGTGTGGAGAGTTTAGCCACTTTTTCCGATAACTGTCAATCGAGATTGTGGCGCACGCACTCATGCGTGCCGTGTTCACACTCATGTGAACACCCTGTGAGGTGGTCCCGCTGGGTGAGACACGAGCGTGTTTGAACACTTGCCATGAACAACGACCTGGCATTCACACGAGTGTGAATGCGGCACGCACGAGTGCGCGCGCCACATGCCGGGGTTTGCTCGCGTCAGATCGCGGTGATAGGCTCGTTGACTATATGGCCATCCGAAACGAGTCCCCCACGCGCCGCACAATCGTTACCGGCGCCGGTATCGGTCTAGGCACGAGTCTGCTAGCTGGATCGGCCCCCGCCGCGCGGGCTGAGACGCCAGCCAAGATCTCGAGTAGCGAGTATTGGGCCAAAAAGGGCGACGTCTCGCTCTACATGTTTCGAAAACGCGCCGCCGCTCCGCGTTCCGGGCAGCCCCCACTCCCGGTCTTGCTCTTGGTGCATGGCTCGTCGGTATCGTCGCGGCCGAGTTTCGATCTTACGGTTCCCGGGCACGGCGAATACTCCGTCATGAACACGTTTGCGCAATACGGCTTCGATGTGTGGACGATGGATCACGAAAACTACGGGCGATCCAGCCGCACGGACAGCAACTCCGATATCGCCAGCGGCGTTGAGGACCTGAAAGCAGGAGTGGAGTTGATTGTGCGGGAGACCGGACAGTCAAAGATTCACATCTTTGGCGAGTCTTCGGGCGGCCTTAGGGCAGGCGCGTATGCCATGGCGCGGCCGGAGCGTGTGGATCGCCTGGTGCTGGCCGCCTTCACATATAAAGGAGAGGGTTCGCCCACCTTGACCGAGCGAGCCAAGCAGCTGGACTACTATCGCACCCACAACCGGCGCCTGCGAGACCGCGCTATGATCCGCAGCATTTATACGCGCGATAAGGCGGGCACGTCCGATCCAGCGCTGGCCGAGTTCGTTGCCGATCAGGAGCTGAAGTTCGGCGATCAGGTTCCCACCGGCACCTATCTCGACATGACGGCGCATCTGCCCGTGGTGGATCCGGCCAAAGTGCTGTCGCCCGTGCTGCTCATCCGCGGCGAATACGACGGAATAGCGACGGTGGAAGATTTGCTCGATTTCTACAAGCGCCTACCCACTGGCGACCGCCAGTTTGTGATTCTTCCAGGCATGGCGCACTCGGTTGTTTCCGGATTGAACCGGCAGCTATTTTGGCACGCTATGCGGGCGTTTCTAAGCATGCCGAGCGTGCAGGCGCCCTCGGCGTAACGCATGAAGGGCCGCCGTTTGCGCGCCCTACATAGTGCTTATTTTGATGTAACGCTTAATATCGGGCAGATTTACGATGACACCCGCGACTACCGCGAGAACCGCAGCGTACTTCAGAACTTTGAGCATACTCCCCATTCCAACCGTTAGACCCGCTTTCCGGGAAACAGTTTCCACCACTCTGATTCTAACTTCCAGAGCGGAACTATGCGCTACAGTAACTTGGTGAGCGGCGTGGTGAGCCGATGAATCCGCTGTTCGAAGAGAACCCAGAGAGCGCACCTAGAAAACTGCACCATCCTTCTCGGCAGCGCCACCCCCTCCCTCGAATCGCGCTACAACGCCGAGTGCGGCAAGTACAAATTCCATATCTTAAGCGGGCGCGCCACTGCAGCGCAGCTTCCCAAGGTGAAAATCATCGACATGAAACAAAGCCTCGAGCGCGCCGGCGGCTTCTCCCATTTTTCTGAGGAGCTCTTGCATGAGCTCAAAGAACGGGTCAAAAAAGGAGAACAAACGCTCCTTTTTCTCAATAAGCGAGGCTACCATCGCCTCCAGATCTGCAAAGCGTGCCGCGAGATGGTGAAATGTCCCCACTGCGATCTTCCGCTCACCTTCCACCGCCACTCTTCTCACCTCGAGTGCCATCTCTGCCAATACAAACAACCCGCGCCCCGCGCCTGTCCCCAATGCCACTCTCCCGAATCGCTCGAATTCAAAGGCTTTGGCACCGAGCATGTAGAGCGCTCGCTCCACGCCCTCTTCCCCGAAGTGCGCACCCTCCGCATGGACCGCGATACAACGCAAAAAAAAGAGAGCCATGAAGAACTTTTCAAACAATTCCGCGCGCACAAGGCCGATGTGCTCATCGGCACCCAGATGATCGCCAAAGGATTTCACTTTCCCTCCGTCACCCTCGTCGGCGTCCTCCATCCCGACACCACCCTCTCCATCCCCGATTTCCGCTCTCCCGAACAAATCTTCCAGCTCCTCACGCAAGTCGCAGGCCGCTCCGGCAGAGCGGAACTCCCCGGCGAAGTGATCATCCAAACCTTTCTCCCCTCTCACCCTACCATCCAGCTTGCCGCCGCCCAAGACTACCCCCAATTTTACGCCGCCGAAATCGCCGAAAGACGCACCTTCCACTACCCCCCCTTCTGCCACCTCGCCAAGCTCCTCTTCTCCTCCCCCGACCCCGCCGAAGCCCTCGCCGAGGCCCAAAAAGCTCACGACCACCTCGCTCCCCTCCTCCCCCCCAACACCCAGCTTCTCCCCGTCGCCCCCGCCGGCCACCCCAAAATCAAAGACCGCTACCGCTTCCAATTCCTCATCAAAACACTCAAAATCAGTCACTTATCTCCCCTCCTCGCCTCTCTTCGCCCAGCCGCCCCCTCCGCCGATCTCAAAATCGACATCGATCCCCTCTCCACTTATTTTTAGCTCTTTAAAACAAATCCAAATTAACATATAATTTATATAACTTTTTTTTAAATTTAAAAGGAATCATGACAAATCCAATTAATCCTTTTACTCCACAGCCTAAACGACATCGTGAAGAGGCGGATGAGAAGGAGCCCGTCAGCCCCCAAGCGTCCGCCAAGAGAGTCTCCTCTGCAGCCGCGGATCTTTTTGGAGGACATCCCTCCCCCGTCTCTTCTTGTTTCCCTTTGTCTTCTTCTAGCGCTCCTTTCTGTCCGTTCCAGCCCAACTCCCCGCCTTCAACCCCTCGAATCCTCCCTAAGTTTGACGCTTTTGATACTCCACCAACTCACAGAGAACTGCGAGGGGCCGGAAATGAAAAAAATCCTTATGCCTACAATACACCCGCTGCGCCCGCCCGCCCTGCTCCAAAAAGGGTTTATGACCATGCTTTTTTTATGGAGCGTTATAAGGCAGTGGAAGCAAGTATCAGCAAGGGCGGTCGCTTCCAACTTCCGATCCCCGAGAAAAATATTTGGGTTGAATCTAGCAAATTTTTAGGAAAGGGAACCTACTCCAATGCCTACGAATGCGAGGTGAGCGGCGATTTGCAAGGAATCTATGTATTGAAGCTCTTCCTAGATTCTTCTAATCCACAACAATTAGCTTCAATGACGGCTTGCCAATTGCTTCAATATGCGCAATTGATGGATTCTCCTGTTAAAGACCATGTGGCAAGAAACGTCAGTTTTGATGCGTGCCTGGATCAGATAGGGGATCAGGCCTCAATGGAAAATCACTGCTTTTGTTACCAATACGATGGCGTGCCCCGTTTCGCTTACACAACATGTTCCAGGGTTATTTCCTGTACAATTCGATAAAGAACCCTTACTGGGAGCAACTAAAAAATCTTTTCGCAATCTGTAAAGAAAAAGACCCCGATGCCGATATCCGAAGAACCAATGTGGGCATCAAAGACGGAAAGGTAATGCTGTTCGATTTGCGTGAAGAAGCGTTGGAAGCAGACGAAGTAGAGCTGAATCGACGGGAACAAGTTCGATCGTTCACGGACAAGATAAAGAACAACTTTATCTGAACCCAAATCAATTTGATGAGTTGAACCAAACAGACTCTTTTTGGTAAGATGCTCCCCTTTACGAGGAGTTTTGTATGAAACGAGTGGTTCTTTGCGCTGCAATGGCGGCGAGTTTGTCTTCTTGTTCCGTGGTGATGGCGTCAAAGGTAGAGGGGATCGACTTTGATACGGTACAGAGTTTCCGAAGCCGAGACGACTTGATCGCAAAGGGAATAGAGTCGATCGACTCAACAGAAAATGAACAGGGGCAACGGGTCGAAACCTACCGGATTTTGGAACAGAAAGGATCGATCGCAAGGGCCTTCTTGCATGGCCTGCTCGATATCAGCACCGGCTTCTTGTGGGAATTGGCAGGAACGCCGATTGAGAGCGCTCTGAACCAAAGCAAATACTTCTCCGTCAAAGTCACGTTTGATCAAGAGGAGCAAATTCAAAAAATGGAACTCCATTGATCCCTTTCCGTCCCAGCACGAGCTCTTTAAGGACATTCCTCGCTAATTTGTCGGGGAAAAAGGTCTGTTTAGCGGCCTACTGCCATCCCGATCTGCCTCACGACGAAAGGGGGCCTCAGGTTCTTCCCAAGCCCACCTTCAAAGAGATCCGCGACTGGACTAAAAGTATCTATTTTGGGGCCGCTCTTCCTCGAGCGACCCTTTGGAACGAGATCGACTTAAGAAATAGAGCCATTAGACAAGAGTTAGACCAACCCTTTTTTAAAAATGGCGCCTTCCAATTGATCGCCTATGTCCAAAAAGACTGTTGCAAACGCGCTTGTCCGTAAAAAACTTCCTCTCCGTAAATACAAAGTCAACCCTTTTTTCTGAGCCTTTTTAAGCAGGAGCGTTTCTTTTTGGACCATGTCGAGCGTGGCCGCAGTAGGCTCGATCGGAAGAGGAACGGGCACGGTGTTGATGAGAAGATCGTGGGGGGCGAGACTATTTAAGCTGGCAGCAGAACAGCCGAGAAGATCGGCGAGCTTTTGGGCTCTTGCGAGAGTGCGGTTGTAAATCGTGACGCGGGCGCCGCGTCGAAGTGCTTCTTGGGCGATGGCGTGGGCCGCGCCGCCGGCGCCGAGGAGAGCGATCTGTTTGCCGCGGACGGGGAAATGGCGCTCTACGGCATTGAGAGCGGCAGGGCCGTCGGTATTGATCGCGGTTTTCTCTGGGAGAGCGAGGGTATTGAGGGCGCCAGAGGCATTGAAAAAGGGGGTCAACGGCTTCTTTGAGCGGCATCGTGACGCTTAAACCGCGGATGGGAAGCTGAGCGGCGAGGGAGAAGAAGGCGGAAAGTTCTTCTTTTTTGAGAGCCATTTTGATGTAGACCGCGTTCCGCTTTTGTTCGGCGAAGGCGGCATTGTGGAAGAGATGGCCGATGCTCGCGTCGATGGGATCGCCGATGAGTCCAAAAATCTCCGTTTCGCGATTGAGCCGAGAAAAATGGAAGATCTTTTCCAGATTCTCCAGGCTGTAGCGGCCCAATTCTGCATCCTCTTGTGTGCTGGCGTAGTGAAAGAGATTGCCGACGAGGGGAGCGAGAAGACGCGAGGCGCGCCCATATTCTCCGAGGGAAATCGCGGTGAGCGGGAGGGGGGAATTTTTCTTAAAGAGCATCAGGCGAAGCATATCGAGGGTGGAATTGGCTTTGTAGGCGAGCTTGTAGGAGTGGAAAAAAGAAGGCGGCAAGAAGCGCAGCGGAGGAGTTTCTTGGAAATTGTGATGGGAGCCGATGAGGTGCAGCGCAGGAAATTTTTGGCGGATCTGGAGAAGAGTGGAAGGATCGGTGTCGAGAGGAAGATCGCAATAGGCGGCTAAAGAGAGGAGCTCGAGCGGAGGGACGTTTTTCAAAGTGAAGAGGAGCGGCAGGCGGGCAGCAGCAGCGAGGCGGCCCAGTTTTGAATGTTCCTGAAAAAGATCGAGCCGGATCTCAAATCCCTGAGCGTAGGGGCGAGAGAGCTCCATTTCCGCGAGGGCGTCGGAGAGAGTGGGCTGAGTGATGCAGCAGAGCAGCATATTGCATTTAAGTGTAAAAGAAGATAGATTATATACCAAATGACGTTTCCCGTACCAGAATATCATCATCACGAAGAGTTCATCAACCGGAGCCGCAAGCTGGCGGAAATCCGCGCTTTGGGAATCGAACCCTATCCCCCGAAATATGTCCACACGCAAAGAGCGGCGCAGATCATTTTGGAAGCAGAAGGCAAAGAGGCGGCCCATCACGACGAGGCCGCGGCGGGCAACAGCCAGCATGTGTTTGTTTCGGGACGGCTGGTCTTGTTCCGCGCGATGGGGAAAAATGCCTTTGCCCACATTCAAGATGAGACGGGGCGGATCCAGATCATGTTCAATCGCGATCTGACCAAAGTCGAGGGACTTCACGCCCACCGAAGAGGTCACCCCCATTAAATTCATCGAGAAAAAAGCTCGATCTCGGCGACATCATCGGCGTTGAAGGGCATCTGTTCAAGACGCAGCGAGGGGAACTGACGCTCTTTGCCAAAACAGTGACGCTCCTTTGCAAATCGCTTCTTCCCCTTGCCCGACAAACACAGCGGCCTTGGCCGATAAAGGCGTCCGCTATCGGAAACGATGGCTCGATCTGATCACCCATCCCGAATCGCTCGAGCGGTTCCGCAACCGCTCCCGCATCCTCTTCTCGATCCGCAATTATCTTGAAGAAGCGGGATTTGAAGAAGTGGAGACCCCCGTTTTGCAAAATATCTATGGCGGCGCTCAAGCCGAGCCCTTTCACGACCCATCTCAATGCGCTCAATCAAGAGATGTTCCTGCGCATCTCGCTCGAAATCTCGCTGAAAAAACTCATCGTCGGCGGCATGCAGAAAATCTATCGAGATCGGCAAAGTCTTCCGCAATGAGGGGATCGACCGGACCCACAATCCCGAATTCACCATGCTCGAAGCCTATGCGGCTGGTTGGGACTACAACGACATGATGGACTTTACCGAAGGGCTTTTCGAAGCGGTCGCGCTCGATCTCTTTGGCGACACGAAAGTGCGCCTCACTCCTGAAGGGGAAGCGACAGCCATCGTCATCGATCTCAAAGCTCCCTGGAAACGGATGACGATGAAAGAGGCGATCAAAACCTATGGCCATCTCGACGTCGACAATATGACCGATGCAAGAGATGCGCGCCCGCCTTCTCAAAGAGACCCACATCGATCCGAAAGGTGTCCATCACGCCCCGCGAGGAGCTCTCATCGCGATGCTCTTTGAAGAATTTGCCGAACCCCATCTCATCCAGCCGCACCACATCATCGACCATCCCATTGAAACCACTCCCCTTTGCAAACCCCACCGCGATCCAGAACTGCGCAAAGAGGGCTTCGTCGAGCGGTTTGAGAGCTTTATTCTCGGGCCGCGAAATGTGCAATTCCTACACCGAGCTCAACGATCCCGAGCTGCAACGGCAGCTGCTCGTCGAGCAAGCGCAGAAAAGAGAGAAGGGCGATCGTCGAAGCCAATCCTCTCGATGAAGAGTTCATCGAAGCGATCTGCCAAGGGATGCCCCCCACCGGCGGCGTCGGCATCGGCATCGACCGGCTCGTCATGCTCTTTACCAATGCCGAATCGATCCGCGACGTCCTCTTCTTCCCCCTGATGCGCCCCGAAGATTAAGGGCTGTTATATTTCAGCAATTGCGATTTACAATCAATCGGAGCGTACAATGTTGTAAAAAATAATTTACAGGACAAAGAATGGATTGGGTAGAAGAGAAAATGAATGGAACAACTTGCTCATGACGGGAGTGCCGATATGGCAAATGTCTACTATGGTAGCAGAACATGTTCTTCGACAAAAACTTGGCCCCATCTGCACAGCCATAAATGCTACAGTCATCTCAAATGGAATATTACCCAAGCGTCAGGCACCTCGCATGGACCGAACTACTTCAACTTTCCGGAAAATCCAGCTTGGAGAACCGCCCTGTTTTCACAGCTTTCCACAATTTGCAGTCAATGTACCGTAGCTGTCGCCGCACTCGTCTTGAATAAGGGTTGTAACCTACCTCTTTTCCCTCCCCGGATAATAAAATCAGGATCTTCCTCTACAACCGCGAGGATGCAATATCAACACCATTTCCACCTCATCCAAGCAATACTTGGACTCACATAACAATGGCCTTGCAAATCCCTGCCCTGCATCCACTCAATCAACCGTCGCCCTCAGCCGTTGTAATACTCTTTGCTTCAACATCATCTGGCGCTCCTGTATCCAGCTTTACAGAATAGCGCTCTCCTTCAATCATCACATCGATCAACGGAGAATCCGCAAAAGGAACATAGTACAGCGGCGCTGTAAACGCCACAGCCACCCATACAATCCCCAAAATCATAAATCATTCAGACTATAGTCTACATCATGCCGATCTGGATCATGCTCCACCGTTGTCCCATGATCGCTCTCTATTTCTGCGCGCCCGATCCCCAGCAACCTTAATGCCAGTCTTTATTTACCCTCCTCTATCTTCAACCCACACTTCCACCTCAAATCGTGCGCAGCCACTCATAAGTGGAATAATTTTGTGTGCATTCAATTGTTTAGAAATGCCATTAGGTGGCATCAAGACAATTCTTCAACACGCGAAGAGTGATTCTCCCTTCTCCATAGTCGATGTTTGATCATTATCACAATCTCTTTGAATCATAATTCCATGATCCAATCCAAAATATGCTATTTCAATCTTCCTCCTTCGGTAACTAATAGGGTGACTGTAGCCTCATGCCTCATTTCATAGTCTAGAAAAACTTAAGGGCTCCGCCGCGCGAAACGTCTCAGAGAGGGGCGCAGCTCCTCATGTTCTCGATGCAGTGGGGATGGAATTTTCTCTCCATGCTAGAAAGGATAGGGCAAGCGCTTGATTTTTTTCCTCAGGAAAAAGAGGGTTAGGTGCCGCTCCAAAGTTGAAACTTAGAAATCGAATTGCGCTTTCAGCGTCAGACCATGGAGGAACAGGTCGTTCGATGTGGCCGCTCCGCTCCAGAATTCGTCCGCTAACATTCTCGTGCAATGTTCTTGTGTTTATTAAACCCAGAACACCTTTAAATCCCATAGGTTCGCAAGCAGATCGAAATGGTATTGATTGTCGAATGCGTACATTCCCAGCCAATGCCAAGTCCCAGCTCTGCCATCGGACGCACTGTGTTGTAGTCTGTCAGAAGGCTTTGCAGAGGTGGCTCCGAACTTGGGTCTTCAACCGCAATAAGAATAGTCTCCGTGTGGACGAATGGGATGATGCTGAAAGGGACTAACCAGCCAAGTACTAGCGCCTCTATCACTTCGAAACGGAAGCCCAGAGACCTATAGCCAGAGTCTCGGGCGCGAATGTTGGGTCCCACCACCCAAGAATGAGAGTAGTTTTTGGAAGCGATGGGGCTTATCAATGTTCTTCATAAGGATTCATAATGTTCAGGAATGGTTGCATTGACTGTCAACCATTGACGATCCCAGGCTCCACGAACACCGCCATAGGGACTGATAACGAGAGATTGCCCTCGTAGTAAGAGGAGACCTCCGCCCGTTACAACCAGAATTTATGGTCATCGCCACTGGAAGAAATATCAGTTGCTACCAAAGGAAGTGATGCTAGCGGGGCTGCGCCTGCTTCCTTGGGCAAACCACAAAGATCGTAACAGCCAAGCGGGAATATGTGTCCAACGACTACGCCGGCAAGGAGAGTTCGCTGCTCCTGGAGCCTCTGCTTGTGCCTTCGCGAGTGATCCAGGTATATTCGGCATTGAATTTCCATTCATCCGCTCCAAATCCCAATCCCACTTTAGAACCAGGATCGTAATGTAAAAGAGATTGCTCGAGAGTCGTCGAAATGGCGCTGAAGACAGGAGTGCTGAAGAGGACTCCGCCGCTGCGGGCGAGGTCCATTCCGTCTTGGCATCCGTACCATTCTAGGAAGGAGACGCAGAGAGAGGCGTCGTGATCCCAATAGTCGCTTGGAGTGCAGAAGATGATCCTCGCTGGGATATTCTAACTGGGTTGATAGCAATTATCTGGAATCGCTTCTCCCGGCAGATAGCAGCGGCGGGGATCTCTTGGATTCAGATTGGCGTTGTTTGGCAGCACGCCAAACAGCCACGCTAACAGAGAGTGAGTGCAATGGCTGAACAGAACGGTTTTCATGTTGAAATCCGCATAAAGAGCGGCTCGAGTGAGCCGCTCTTAAAAATTAAAGAACTTAGAAATCGAATTGGGCTCTTAATGTGAGACCTTGCTGGAAGAGGTCGTTGGAGCTAGGCACGCCTATTGCGAAGTCATCTGCCAACGTTCTCATCATGTTCTGATTCCAATAGACGTTGAAATCATAGGTAGCCAAGAAATCGAAATGATATTGGTTGTCGAATGCGTACATTCCCCAGCCAATACCCAGTCCGAGATCGAGCATCGGGCGAACTGTGCCATAATCATTCATGGTCGCTTCAGGAGTAGCGACTGAATCACTCAATTAGCTGATGTTTCTCTATGACGGATAGAAGTATATTTCGTATAGAGAAGGCTCGCTGCGCCTTTGCCTTCCAGACGGAAGCCGGAACATCCCATCAACCAAGCGCTGGAGGCTCCGAATGTGGGTCCTATCGCCCAAGAATGGGAATGGTTTCTGGATGCAATCGGCTGAGCGACTAGTGTGCCACTATGCCAATTGCTGCTGTAGGTACCGTCGCGCTTACTGTCAGCCACTGACGGATCCAGGCTGCGCGCAGACCGCCGTAAGGACTGATGACGAGAGACTGTCCCTGATAGTAGGGGCGTCCACCTGTAACGTCCAGAATATCCATGTTGAGTCTCCACTTGGAGGAAACGCTTGTAGCAGACAGGTCAGCACTGTCTGCGCCAATCGTTTGGGCAAACCAGGAATCGAGCAGCCAAACGGCCGTAGTGTCGGCAGGCACATCGGTAGGAGCCGCAATCGTGTCCTGGCTGGTGCTTTGGCGAATCCAGGTATATTCGGCATTGAATTTCCACTCATCTCCACCAAAACCAAACCCTACTTTAAAGCCAGGATGGTAGTTGCAGGGCTGTACAAGAACTGGGGCGCTGAGACTAAAGGAAGGAACCCCCGGTTGCGGCATCGGCACCAGTGAGCGCTCCGCCACTCGCTAACTGCATTCCATCTTGGCAGCCGTACCAGTAGATGAAAGAGATGTCGAAGGAAGCATCGTAGTCCCAATAGTCGCAAGGTGTGCAGAAGGTGATTCTTGCAGGAATGTTGTAACTTGGCTGGTAGCAATTGTCTGGAATCGCTTCTCCAGGCAAGTAGCAGCAGCAGGGATCTTTTGGATTCAAGTTAGGGTTGTTTGGCGATACGCCAAACACAGTAGCGCACAGTGCAAGTGCAACAGCAGAACAAATGGTTTTCATAATAGAGACCTCTAAAAAGTTAACGATTACAGGTTATACTTGAAGTTCTTTTGAGGATCAATAAAATTTTAATTCCTCACTATGAAAAATGGCGTTTTTCACAGGAGAAATTTTTCAGGAATTGAGAAATTCTTCAATGAATTTGCAGCCGTGCGGCGTGAGTTGGATGTGCGTTTCGCTGATCTTTTTGACGAAATTGGCTTGCGCAAGATGTTTGATGATGTTTTTTGTAGCGGTCTCTTTTTGTCCCACCGCTTTGGCCGCTACGCGGGCGTCAACCACATTGAGAGGGCTGCCGCTTTGGCGCGCTATTTCGTAGACTTTAGCGAGAAACGCTCGTCGGGAGTTTGGCTTTTCTGATTCATTTTTTCTTCAGCCTCGCTCCCTGCGGAGTGTCTTCAATGAGAAAACCGCGCGAGAGGATCGCATCGCGCATGGCATCGCTGAGTGGATAGTTCTTTTCTTTGCGGGCCTGCTCCCTTCGCTGTAAAAACTGGAGGAGCTCCGCGGGAATGGGCTCTTCTTTTTTCTGCAGGAGCCCTACGGCGAGAACCGTATCCCACTAGCGAAGAGGCGGAGGAGCTGCTCCGCTTGGGTTTGACCTATCTTTTCTTCGTCGCAGAGGGCGTTGATTTCGCGGATGAGATCAAAAAGGGCCGCTAAGGCCGACCGAGATGTTGATGTCGTCAGCCAGAGCCGTTTTAAACCGTTCTTCCGCCCGTTTTAGACGCTTCTTCCGCATGGTTTTTCGACACAGCGTTTGGATTTCGCGGAGCCGGTCGAGAAAGTCACCCATCCGCTGAAGACTGGCGCGGGCGGCATCGAGGCCGGCGAGGGTGAAATTGAGCTGCGTTCGATAATGGGTCGAGAGGAGGAGATAGCGCACTTCTGCGCCGGTATAGCCTCGTTTGAGGAGATCGCGCAGCGTGTAAAAATTGCCGAGGCTCTTCGACATCTTTTTTGATCGACGAGAAGATGCTCCACATGGACCCAGTGGCGGACAAAGAGATGGCCCGAAAAGCACTCTGACTGGGCGATCTCATTTTCATGGTGGGGAAACATTTGTCGACGCCGCCGCAATGGATGTCGATGGTTTGGCCGAGCAGTTTCATCGCCATGGCAGAGCATTCGATGTGCCAGCCGGGACGCCCTTTGCCAAAGGGACTTTCCCAATAAATGTCTCCATCGCGCTCGGGATCATAGGCTTTCCAGAGAGTGAAATCGGCGATATTTTCCTTCCCATATTCATCGGCTTCGTTTTCTCCCGATGCGTTATGTTTCAAGTCATCGAGGTGGAAGTGGGAAAGGCAGCCATAACGGGGAAATTTGCGAATGGAAAAAGTAGATGCTTCCGTTGGCGCTTTCGGTACGCATACCCCTTGTCCAGAAGACCTTGTATCATCTGGATCATTTCGGGAATATACTCGGTCGCAGCTGGGTAGTGTTCCGCTCTTTCGATATGGAGCGTGTCGAGGTCTTCAAAAAAAGCGACTCGAAATGGCTCGGTGAACGCCTTGAGCGAGATGTTTTAGCAATACGTAGTCTAACCAAGTAACGACATAACA
>CAVVHB010000008.1:0-892903 GCA_963747945.1 Bryobacterales bacterium | reverse complement strand
CGGTGGCGCCCGCCTTCTCTGCAATCACGGCCTGTTCGGCGTTGGTGACATCCATAATCACGCCGCCCTTCAGCATCTCCGCCAAGCCCACTTTCAGGCGAAAGCTTTCGTCCATATACATGACAATCTCCTCCTAAATTCTAAAGTCGCTTGCTCACGCGCGCGGCTCATACCAGGGCCGCGGCCTCCACCAGCGGCGCGTGCATTCGCGCGCGCTCCAGTTCGTTTTGAAAAATGCGGCCCAAAATCGCGAGCCCGGAGCGAATATCCTCCGGAGTCATCCCGGCGAAACTAATGCGCAAGCCGTTCGGTTGCGGCCGCGACACCGCGAAATATCTGGCCGGCAAATACGTGACGCCTTCCCGTTCCGCCCGCGGCAGCAGCTCGGCAGCGTCCAGCCCCTCAGGCAGTTCGATCCACAGACTCATTCCACCGCGCGGCCGCGTGAATCTCGCTCCGGCCGGCAAATACTTTTCACAGGCCTCCAGCGCGGCCTGCAAACGCTCGCCGCCTGCCACCAGCATGCGCCGCCGGTGCTGCTCCAAACGTCCCGATTCGGCGAAGCGCAGCAGCACAGCCTGTGAAAGCTGATCGGTGTGCAGATCGCTCCATTGCTTGGCTTCGGTCAACTCTTCGATCAGCCCGCGCCGGGCGATCACCCAGCCCACGCGCAACCCCGGGAAAGCGACCTTCGAAAAACTCCGCAGCAGGATGGTATCGCCCGTTTGGTCCAGATGTTTGAGGGCTGGCAGCGGCTCGCCTTCGTAACACAGCGGGCCATAGATATCGTTCTCAATCACGATCACGCCCGCGGCCTGCGTGATTCGTAGCAAGTCCTGACGGCGGACCAGCGGCATGGTTGCGCCGGTCGGATTTTGAAAATTAGGCGTGATGCAAAGCAGACGCGGACGCTCGCGCGCAATCGTTCTTTCCAGGCTGTCCAGATCGATGCCGTCTGGTCCAACCGGAACCCCAATCAGCCGCGCGCCGGCGCGCTCGAATACCCGGCGAACGCCCAGATAGACGGGATCTTCGATTAAGACCGTATCCGCTTGCTCGCGCGCGCGGCTCAGAACGCGCTGCAGCAGATCGAAAGCTTGCTGGCAGCCACTGGTGATCAGGATGTCGTCGGACTCCCGCGCCGCGCCCTCTTCGCGCGCCTGATCGAGCAGATAGCGCCGCAGCGCGGGATAGCCCGACGGCGAACCAAGTTGCAATATGGACGCCGCGTCGTCGCTCGCAATCACTTCGCTACAGGTCTTCCGAAATTCTTCCAGCGGAAATAACAGCTCCGAAGGCCGCGAGCGCGAAAAACTCGCCGGGGCGGGCTCATGAGCGGCTCTGGCGCCCCCAGTCACAAAGCTTCCCCGCCCCACATGGCCGGCGATCAAGCCCTCTGATTCCAGCAGCGCGTAAGCGGCGGAAACCGTGGTCCGGTTCAGTCCAAGTTGGCCAGCCAATTCACGAGTGGCTGGCAGACGGCTGCCCTTCGGCAACACCCCCGAATCGATCAAACCCTTCATCTGCTCATGCAGTTGGCGGAAGAGCGGCGACTTTTCGTCGGGATTTAATGGACTGATAGGAAGCATGCCAATCCACCCAGAGAATACCACATTGGCTGCTGCTAAAAAAGGCCCCACAAGCAAGATCGCCTATGCCACTCGGTCTCGTAAACTATTGAGAACGCCTTTTTCAGCATCCTGCTAAATCTAAAGCGACCGGTAATAAGCCATCAGATCCAACGGCGGCGGTACATGATCCATCGCGCGCAAGAAGCCCGATACCTGCCCTCGGTGATGCGTGCCGTGATTGACCACGTGCAGAAGAATCTGCCACACGGGCGACGAGTAGGCGCGTCCTTTTGTGTCCTTGAAATCGATCACCCGGACCACATCGCCGTCGTTGAAGTCGCGCAGCCACAGCTTCCAGCGCTGGTGCAGCGCCGGCCACTCGGTTTGGAGCAAGGTGAGATCGCGATCCTCCGGATCGATGAACGTCGCCCGCGGCTCAGCCAGAACCCGCGTCAGCCAGATGCGGTCGGCCGCATAGACGTGGACCAGCGTGTCGAGCACGGTTTTGTCGGCGGTTTTGAAATCGCGCGTCAGTTCTTCCTCGGAGAGCTTGGCGGCAACATCCATCAGTCGCTGGCTGGCCCAAGCGGAGTAGTCGAGCTGTAGTCGAAGAGTGTCTGCGGAGACGGGCATCATTAAAGTATAG
This sequence comes from Bryobacterales bacterium, assembly GCA_963747945.1. Lineage (GTDB taxonomy): Bacteria > Acidobacteriota > Terriglobia > Bryobacterales > Bryobacteraceae > Palsa-89. The sequence continues at coordinate 890,686 of CAVVHB010000008.1, read as the reverse complement.
CCGCAGGCGCTAGATTGTAGCCGCAGGCGCTAAGTCGTGGTAGCGGGGTCTTAAGACCCCAGTACCCAAGCAGAAAATCACCAAGACGCTAAGGCGAACCACTGTGTCGAGCGTCGCGTTTTCCCAACTGAATGCGGTATTACACAACTCTTACAAACGACCTGAGACTTCCCTGTTAGGTTGGAACTTAAGCGTTAGGACATTCAGGGAGACTTCTTGACCGACATCCAAAGCATTTATGAACACCGGAAGCTGAACTGGGCCATCATCAGCGTTCTGGTCGTTTTGCACGCGGGCGCCATCGCTGCACTGTTCATGTTTAGCTGGCACGCGCTGATCATATCGATTGTGCTGTATTGGGTCAGCATCGGGCTGGGCATCAGCATGGGCTACCATCGGCTGCACACGCATCGTTCGTACAAGCTGCCCCGGGCGCTGGAATACTTCCTGGCCTTCTGCGGGACGCTGTCGCTCGAAGGCGGGCCGATTTTCTGGGTAGCCACGCATCGCATCCATCATCAGTATTCCGACAAGCCCGGCGATCCGCATTCGCCGCATGACGGACCCTGGTGGTCGCACATCGGCTGGCTGCTCACGGGCGAATCCAAACATAACGACACGAAATTGATGTCTAAATACGCGCCTGATCTGGCGCGGGATCCGTTCTACGCCTATCTGAACACCTACCACTGGATTCCCATCATTGTAGTATCCGCGCTATTGTTGGTTTTTGGCGGGCTTCCGCTGTTGTTGTGGGCCACCTGCATGCGCCTCACTGTCGGCCTGCACGCCACCTGGACGGTGAACTCGGTCACCCACATGTGGGGCAGCCGTCGCTTCAGCACCCGCGACGATTCCCGCAACAACGTGCTGATCGCGCTGCTTACCTTTGGCGAAGGCTGGCACAACAACCACCACGCCCACCCCACTTCGGCCCGGCACGGCCTGGCATGGTATGAGATCGACTTCTCCTGGATTCAGATCTCGATACTCAAATACCTGGGCATCGCCAAAGCCGTGCGCGTCGCGAAGGTTCATACAGCCATCCCCGAGCGCGAAGCGGCTTAGGGTCGGCTCGCGGGGCTCGCCTCCGGGATTGGCATGGGTCGGGGATTGGCATGGGTCGGGCTTGCGCCTTCCGGGATTGGCGCCGAGGCGCAATTCGAAAGGCAGCGCAACGGCCAAGTCCCCAACAAATTCACCATCGCGTTGGTGAGAGATAATACGGTTGATGTTGCAACATCGAGCCGGCCAGTTCCTACTCAGCGCAATCCCTTTCAAGAGGATCTCCGCGGCGGAGCTGTTTTCTGGAACTTCCCTTCAAAACCGAATACTTCGATAAGTAGCGCTCATCTTCAACCCTCCTGTGTTGTGGACGAAGCCGGCGTGTCCATAGGCCCCACAACGCCCTCGCCTACCTCGAAACCACCTAGCCCCCAATCCCTAGCCCCCAACCCCGAACCGCGACTCACGGGAGCGGTTACTCTGGAAGCATGGTTGTCGCCGGCCGCCGCAGATCCATCGCATTCTTCATCGCGCTTGGCATCGGGCTGATCTCGGTCATCGTTCTTCTCTACATCGGCTGGGTGCTGCTGCGCTGGCACACCGGCATCCTGCTTTTTCTCGGTTCCCTGCTAGCTCTGACGATCATCGTCGGCGTGGTCCTGAACACCACTTTCCTGGTCCGCGAAATCCGCCGCAACGAACAGCACGACGCGTTCATCAACGCAGTGACGCATGAGCTCAAAACTCCGGTCGCTTCCATCCGGCTTTATCTCGAAACGCTGCAAACCCGGCCGGTGGAAGAGCCCAAGCGCCAGGAGTTCTACCGCACCATGGTGGAAGATAGCGACCGGTTGCTGGCTACCATCGAACAGGTCCTGCGCACCGGGCGCATCGGGTCCACCAGCCATCGCAGGCTGCACCTGAGCAGTATCGATCTGAACGGCGTCATCGAGGAATGCCTAACGCGCACGCGCACACTGCATCGGCTTCCGCCCGAAGCTCTCCAATACCGTCCTGGACCGGAAGTAACCATCATGGGCGACCTCGACGAAGTGCGCGCCGCCGTAGCCAACCTCATCGACAACGCCGTAAAATATTCTGGAAGCGCGGTGCAGGTGCTAGTCGAGACCGCCGCGGTGGACGATAAGTTCATATCGGTCCGGGTGCGCGATCAAGGCCCCGGCATCCCTAAAATGGAGCTGAAGCAGATTTTCAAGCGCTTCTACCGCGTCCCCGGGCCGCTGGCTACACGGGTAAAGGGCACCGGCCTCGGCCTCTACATCGTTCGATCGGTCGCGAAACGGCACGGAGGCCGCGCTTGGGCCGAGAGCGAAGGTCCAGGCCGGGGCAGCACGTTTATATTGCAGCTTCCGATCGTGAAGTTGACGAAGTGAGCTTGATCTAAAGTGAGCTTGGTCCAATGAGCAGGGTCTTAGTAGTTGAGGACGAGCAGCATCTGGCCGAAGGATTGCGATTCAACCTGGAAGCCGAAGGCTACCAGGTCCAACTGGTGGATGCCGGCGAGGCTGCGCTCGAAAAGCTGCAATCGGAAGGCTCCGCCTTCGACGTCGTGATTCTGGACGTCATGCTACCGGGAATGAGCGGGTTTGACGTGGTTTCCCGAATGCGGGAGTCCGGCCAGTTCGTCCCGACATTGATCCTGACCGCGCGTGGCCATGCCGACGACGTCCTGCAGGGTTTCGCGGCCGGCGCCGACGATTACCTGACCAAACCGTTCGAGCTGTCCATATTGATTGCTCGCATTCGCGGACTGCTGCGGCGGCGCGAATGGCTGCGCGCGGCGGTGGAATCGCCCGCCGAGCCCGCGGCCGAGCCAGTACCCAAATCTGCGCGCTCCTTCACTTTCGGCGACAAGTCGGTGGATTTCGACCGGCTGGAGCTGCGCGTGCGGGATCAGGTGTTCCCGCTGACCTTGATGGAAGCCAATGTTCTTCGCTATCTGATCGAGAACGAAGGCAAGCGTGTTTCCCGCAAGGCCATGCTCGCCAACGTCTGGGGACTACACGAGGACACCGACACGCGCGCCATCGACAACTTCATCGTGCGCCTGCGCCGCTACATTGAAGACGACCCGACTCGCCCCCGGCATCTGCAAACGGTGCGCGGCGTGGGCTATCGATTTGTCGCGTCGCCGCCGGCGTAAGCTCCACGTGAGCTTTCGGTTTTCTGTTGCGCGAACCACTGCAGCACCATGACGGAAAGTCTCTGCCATTCGTCATCCGGAAGTTTTTCAGCTTCACGAACGAATGCTCGGATATCGATCTCGTTCCTGCGTAGTCGAGCCAGCAGCTCAGGAGCAACTTCAGGCATTATTCGGTAGGCGCAGTTTCGGCCAAAACCCCCTCACCCCCAGGACAGCGATAATCTAACTTGATGGGTCATCTCTTTCCGCTGCTGGCGATGGCCATTTTCGCGCATTCCCAGACGCTTGCGACCGGAAGCTTGCTGGTGGCTACCCCAAAGTCGCTCGACCCCGATTTCAGCCGAACCGTCGTTCTTCTCATTCATTACGATTCTGAGGCCGCCATCGGATTGATCCTTAACAAACCAACCGATGTGCCCATTTCGGAGGTCCTCCCGGAGGCAAAAGGCCAGCCGATAAAGGTCTATGCCGGCGGCCCAGTGATGATCGGCGTCCGGGCGCTCCTTCGGACGAACTCGGCGCCTTTCTACACCCTGATTACCAAGCGAACCCAAATCTTAGACCGGATCGCAAGCGCCCCACCGCCCGCATCCTTCCGCATTTACGCGGGTTACACCGGTTGGACCACCCGGCAGCTCGAAAGTGAAGTCGCTCGTGGGCTGTGGAAAGTTGCTCCCGTGGACCCCGGTACACTCTGGCCTCGCTTGGCGACATCCCAAAAGCGCTGAAGTGATAAATTTTATGAGCTATCCGGCGGTGCATCTCATTATTACCGCCTTATTGCTGTTTTCCGCTTCACAGGCATCAATCGCTCAACCTGTTCATCATGGCCAAGACCTTCCGAAGTTCATGGGGCGGGAGGTGGCAATCCACCAGCCCCAACACGACGCAGAAGGTTTTCCTAAGGGGCCAGCGACGATTTGCGTGGAAGGACCGCCGCGGGAGCAGTGCTACACGGCTCCCATGGATTTCGGGAATGACCCGACATTGGAAGTTGTCCAATTGGCGAAGGAAAACCCGGCGCTGCTGTTCTCGGCGTCAAGTGGCGGAGTGAGTGGGTGGGAAATTCATTTCGCGCTGCTTGTCCCGGGATCGGGAAAGGAACTTCAGGATTTGCTCTTGTCGGAAGTTTCGGTTTCTAGCCTAAGCCAGGACGAATTTTGGATTGAGCCGACGATCTCCGATGCAAGAATATTCCTGACAGCGGATGCCGTTTGGGGGCCGGACGAAGTTCACTTTGGCGATCATCGTTACATGATTTCGGTCTACTTACGTGCACTCGATGATCCGAATTATTGGCTCGGAGATCGATACATGACTACTCGCAAATACGACTTGGGAACGAAGGTAAACGTATTGCAAGCGGAGCGGCCGGAGATCTTGGCGCGGCTAAAGCGCGTCGTCCCGGCTCCGCAGCCCCGTTTGACACCCCCCGCGCGATTCGGTAATCTGAATTGACCGCAAGTCTCCAAGGGAGAAGGTCTGTCTTTATGAAAACTCTTATTCCGTCCGAAGGGGAAATCGTGCGCCAATGGCACGTTGTGGATGCCGCCGATCAGGTGCTGGGCCGGATTGCCAGCGCCGCGGCGATGATCCTGATGGGCAAGCACAAGCCCACCTACACCACCTTTCTGGACACCGGCGATCACGTGATTGTGATCAACGCCGCCAAGGTCAAGCTCACCGGCCGCAAAGAGAGCCAGAAGCTTTATCGCCGCCACTCCGGGTATCCGGGCGGCCTCACCGAAGTCGGCGCCGCCAAAATGCGCGCCACGCGCCCCACAAGAATGATCGAGCACGCAATCGCGGGAATGCTCCCGAAGAACAAGCTCGGCAAACAGATGTATCGCAAGTTGAAGGTCTATGCAGGCGACAAGCATCCCCACCAGGCGCAGCAGCCGGTGGCTTTGTCGGTATCGTAGTGCTACGAATGTCTTTCCCCGCCCGGCCGTCAACCCCCAACCGACAAGTCAAGGAAGGTATCTGAGTGGCAGGATTAGTTCAGCATCTAGGAACCGGCCGGCGCAAAACCGCCGTCGCGCGCATCTTTTTGCGATCGGGCAAGGGCGACATTACGGTCAACGGGCGGCCCTTCGATCGTTACTTCGTGAATGAAGCAGCCCGTGCTTTGGTGCGCCAGCCGCTGCTGGCGGCCGAGGTGGCCGACAAGTTCGACATCCTCATTTTGGCGGATGGCGGCGGACCCAACGGTCAGGCCGGCGCCGCGCGGCTGGGCATTGCCCGCGCGCTGCTCGAGTTCAATGCCGAGCTCCGTCCGAAGCTGAAGCAGTTGGGATTGCTGAGTCGCGACCCGCGCTCTCGCGAGCGCAAGAAGTACGGTCAAAAGGGCGCGCGCAAGCGGTTCCAGTTCACTAAGAGGTAGTGAGCTTTTGTTCAGGGTGTTCACACGAGTGTGAACACGGCACGCAAGAGTGTGTGCGCCACATAAGTAACGGCCGATTCCGGCCGCGGCACACAAATTCCGCTTTGGGCCGTGTGTGCGGGCATGATCGGGCGAAACCATTAACCCGGTAACAAAGGAGGCAATTTGCCATCAATTTCCATGAAGGAATTGCTCGAAGCCGGCGTTCACTTCGGGCACCAGACCAAGCGCTGGAATCCAAAGATGAAAGAGTACATCTTTGGCGAACGTAACGGTATCTACATCATCGATCTCCAGAAGACCCTCAAGCTCTTCAAAGACGCCATGCGCTATGTGGCCGAAGCGGCCGCGCAAGGCAAGACCGTTTTGTTCGTCGGAACCAAGCGGCAGGCGCAGGAGGCGATCTCTGAAGAAGCCACGCGCTGCGGCCAATACTACGTCAATCAGCGCTGGCTGGGCGGCCTGCTCACCAACATGTTGACCGTGCAAAAATCCATCAAACGGCTCAAGGAGCTGGACGTCATGGCAGCCGAGGGCGCGGGCTACGAGGGCCGCGTCAAGAAGGAAGCCAGCCGCCTGGAGCGCGAGCGCAAACACCTGCAGCAGAATCTGGCCGGCATCAAGGATATGTCGGGCCTTCCCGACGTGCTGTTCGTGGTGGATTCCAACAAAGAAGCCATCGCGGTGAAGGAAGCGCGCCGGCTGGGCATTCCAGTGGTCGCGGTGGTGGATACCAATTGCGATCCCGATGAAGTGGATCACGTCATTCCCGGTAACGACGACGCTCTGCGCGCCATCCGGTTGTTTACCACCAAGGTGGCCGACGCGGTCATCGAGGGCCGGGCGCTCGCCACCGAACAGGATTTCGCGGCCGAGAAGATTGTCACCGACGAAACTCCGACCGAAGAGATTCTGGAGTACACGCAGTTTGATCCGCAACAACTGGATCAGCTCATGTCGGAAGGTCTTTCCGACGAAGATCTGCCTTCCATGTCCCTGCCCCGCAAGGGTCCGGGATCGGAAGCCAGCGAAACAGTCGCCAGCACTCCGCAGACGGTAGAATAGCTCAAGGGACAGGCAGCGGGCAGCCCGTACAGAGCTCGCTCGTTGCCTGTGTGCGAACCAGGACAAACAATCAAGACCGCTGGCTCACGCGCGCGGTTCAGCTTAAACAGGAAGCCATGGAAATCAGTGCGAAATTAGTGAAAGAACTCCGCGACCGGACCGGCGCGGGCATGATGGAATGCAAGAAAGCTCTGACGGAAACCAAGGGCAATCTGGCCGAAGCCGAAATCTACCTGCGCAAAGCAGGCATCACCAAGGCTTCCAGCAAGACCACGCGTACCACGCGGCAAGGCATCATTGGCAGCTATATCCATCCCGGGTCGCAATTGGGCGTGCTGGTGGAAGTGAACTGCGAGTCGGATTTCGTCGCTCGTACCGACGACTTTCAGCAGCTGGTAAAGGATCTGGCCATGCAGGTGGCCGCGGCCGATCCACAATTCATCCGCAAAGAAGACGTGACCAAGGATGCGCTCGATAAAGAGAAGGACATCCAGCGCGCCCGCGCCTTGCAGGAAGGCAAGCCCGAGAAGATGGTGGACAAGATCATCGAAGGGCGCCTGGCGAAGTTCTACGAAGAGATCTGCCTTTACGAGCAGCCGTTTATTCGCGACAATGCCACTACCATTGGCGACCTGATCAAAACCGCCATTGCGAAATTAGGCGAAAACATTTCAGTTTCGCGCTTCGTCCGATTTAAAGTAGGAGAAGCGGCTCTCATTGAAGAGACAGCGGACCAGTCCCGCCTCCGCCAAATGATAAACTATCCCGAGTTGCGCTTAGAGCACTACGATCAACCGCTCCCTTTGGTCACGGCTCAGTATGGGCGGTCCTTCCGAGCCGCGACCAGAGGAAGCGGTCCCCATGCCTAAATATCAGCGCATCGTCCTCAAGCTCAGCGGTGAGGTGCTGGCCGGCGGGAGTTCTTTTGGCATCGATCCCGATCGGGTGAAGAGCCTGGCGGAGGAAATCGCCGAAGTGGCCCGCACCGGCGTCCAGATTGGGCTGGTGGTGGGCGGCGGTAACTTCTTTCGCGGCGTCGCGGCGGCGGCCATGAAGATGGACCGGGTGGCGGCGGACCATATGGGCATGCTGGCCACCGTGATCAACTCCCTGGCTTTGCAGGATGCGCTCGAAAAGACCGGCGTCCCCACGCGCGTGATGACGGCCATCCAGATCCATCAGGTGGCCGAGCCTTACATTCGCCGGCGGGCGATTCGACATTTGGAAAAGGGGCGAATCGTGATTTTCGCGGCCGGAACTTCCAATCCCTATTTCTCCACCGACACCGCCGCCACGCTGCGCGCGCTCGAGATCCACGCCGATGTCATCGCCAAGGGTACGCGCGTCAACGGAGTTTACGACAAAGATCCACTGACTCACGATGACGCCGTCCTGTATCCTGAAATCAGCTATCACGACGTGCTGGCGAAAGCGCTCAAGGTGCTGGACGCCTCCGCCGTGGCCATGTGCCGCGACAACCAGCTTCCGATCCTGGTTTTCAATTTGAATGTGTTCGGCAATATAATGCGAATGAGCATGGGCGAACCCATCGGGACTCTGATTCATTAGGTTCCACCCGACTTGGGCACCCCAGGCTCCTTTAGGCGCGACATGAAAAACGAACCCACCACAACAACCCAGACCGCTCACAACTTTCAGAACGTCAAGGAAATCGACGCGCACGGCCGCACCCGGATGGACAAGGTGCTCTCGGATCTGCAACACGAGATGGCCGGCGTTCGCACCGGACGCGCTTCCGTGGGCCTCCTCGATAACGTCCGTGCCGAGGCCTACGGAACACCCATGCCGCTCAACCAGTTGGCGACCCTGCACGTGCCCGACGCCACCATGATCACCGTGCAGCCCTTTGATGTCTCGCAAATCGGGGCGATCGAGAAAGCCATTCGGGGGGCCGACCTGGGTTTGAATCCTTCCAACGACGGCAAGATCATTCGAGTGCCCATTCCCTCGCTCACCGAAGAGCGGCGCAAGGATCTGGTGAAGAAGGTCCACCATATCGCCGAAGACCATCGCGTGGCCTTGCGCAACGTTCGCCGCGACAGCAACGAGCACCTGAAGAAGCTTTTGAAGGATAAGCTCATCAGCGAGGATGAGGAGCGCCGCGGGCTGGATGAGACCCAGAAGCTAACCGACAGCTATATCCAGAAGCTGGATCAAGCCGTCAAAAACAAGGAAAAAGAAGTTCTCGAGATCAAGTAGGGGCCTCCGACCGGGGACGTAGGTGACTCGCTCCCTCACGGTCGCGCTTCAGTCATGGACATGGACGCCGGCTACGCGGCCCGCCGGGTACTGCAGAACGAAGCTCCCGGCGCGGTCGGTCGAAACCTCGCGCATCTCTTCGTCATCGGTCTCAACCAGATATTTTTGGCCCGGCTTCAGCCCGATGATCAGAAGTGTTCCCCCGCCGTCCATGGAAAATTGAAACGGAACGCGCCCCAGGATGACGCTGGCGTCCCCCAGTTGCAAAGGCTTGGGAGTGGAGGAGCCTGGGACGCCCTGGCTCACCACGGTCGCATGCCCATCGTGAAACAGCTCGGCTTCACCCCCGTATAAACCGAACCAGTCGGCATCTTCGTCCCAGCCGGAGCGGACGAAGAGCGCGCCGGAATTGGGGTCGTGAAACACCAGCGGCAGCTGATAGTAGCTGAGTCCCGGTTGATAGGGATTGGCCCACAGAAACTCATAAGGCGCTCCGAAAGGATTCATCATCAGAAAACGATCCTGGATGAGCCAGCCTTGCAGAAACTGGTTGTCCAGGCCGTTGGTGTCGTAGGCCACCATGCTCAAGCCGGCAGCGCGAGCCAGGGCGGCGCGATTCAGATCGGGCTGGCCGTCGCCCCGATATACCGGGATGCGGAATTCGTTTTCGGGGGCCCGGTAGGGGGCGGGGTAATTGCCCGCGATGAGATAAACCGGCAGGTGCGCAAAGTAATCGGGCGCGTCGTTACGCAGGTCGATCTTCAAATTGTCGCGAACGGCATGCAGGATTTCGAGCAAAGGATATACATCCGAGAGCCGCGGCACAGTGCCGCCGTCCGCGAGCGACCGGGCCAACCCGGCGCGCCACCACTTCTGCACCATCTCGCGGAGCAGCGCTTCTTCCGGATGCTTGGGATCGTCCGCCGTCGCCATGAGGGCCAGGACGCGATCGCGGCGGGCTGCAATGCCGTCGCCGGTTCGTTTTTGAGCAAGCTCCCGGATTTTGGCCGCCAGCGCCCCGGACTGCTGGGGAGTCAAAACCGGCTGGCACCAGTCGTACACCAGCGCCAATTGCCGGAGGTCGTCGGCCTTCCCCAAAGCCCAGTCCACGGCCTTCTTGCCGGCCGCGTCGTCGCCCGCCACGGCGTAATAGAGCGCCAGAGCGAAGCCCGGTTCGGGAAGGGCAGCGCCACCCTTGACGAGCAGGTCAAACTGTCGCCAGCGCTGGGATTCGCGTTCCCGCTCCCGCTTGAGCAGGCGCAGCCGCTGGGCGGTCAGAATCAGCCGCGGATGCTCGGTGTAGACGCGATATTCAGTGTCGTCGCCCTGCCCGTACAGGGACGCTGCGAGGGCGCAAGAGACCACGAAAAAACCTGGACGCCAATCCCTAATCCCCAACCCCCAATTGTGTCACACTGACACAGTCCCAGCAGCTTGCAGCCCCAAACATCGCTTGGAGCATGTTCAAAACAAAGGCGAATCCGGTGGCTGGCGACGTGCATTTCAACGGACCGAATTGATGAAGTGACCTTTAAAACCTGCCCTCTGATTGCAATGAGCGGGACGGGGTCATGAGCGGGCTGGTGAACGGCGTGCTTGCGGGAACCGGTGCTTTTCGAGATTTGCAACCGCTTTGACTCTGAACGGTGAGTTGCAACAGAGGGATTTTTTTTGGCCGCTTTATCGAACGAAACCGATTCAACTCGCATCTTAGAATGGTTTCGGTGGCGTTTGGCGTTCCGGGCGAGGATAGCAGGACGCGGGCCTCGTTCGCGAAGGAACTGAAAGTTAGTATCCGGTCAGACGTGCCGGCGCTAGATCCTGACCGCACCGGAACCGGCGGCTTCCATGGTCCTCACCAGCCGGCCCCCGGTGCGGGTTTTGTTCGAACGCCTTTCAGTGTAATGGAATATCGTTAGCGTTACAAGCCAGTTATAGCTGTAGGCGATTCGTTATTTGCTCTTAGCAAGTCCGGAGAGTAAAACTACCTCGGCCTGCTCGCCCCGAATCGCGTCGATGACTTCGGCGACGTGCCTCCATTCCAGGTCAGGATTACCCTCCACGTATACCGGCCCTGTCGGGATGACCCGTGTCGCTGTTGAAATGGCCACGAAGCGGCGACACGCGATTCGCGTCACTGGCACGAATCCAGATCGTGACTATTGGGAATCCCGATCACAACGAAATCACGACCCTCAATATTTGTACTGAATTATCGAGCGGTTCCCAGATGCGCGTGAAATGCCAGCCGGCCCAGCCTCCCAGCTCGGCCAGCGGGATCAGTACGAGCCCAAGTCCGATTCGAGCCGTCAGCGGGATTCGACCCAGCACGTTTGATTTAGACACCGATGCCTTATAATCGGATCAAGGCGAAAACTAATGTACCTCCGGTTCGCGCTATCTCTTGTTGTCGGACTTTCCCTGCTCGGGCAATCCGCCCCGCCCAATGCACAGACCGCGGACGTCGTCCCCAACCCCCAATCCCCAGCCCCCGTTGCGTCCAACCCCCAAACCCCGGCCCCGCCCCCCATCCAGGTACAGGTGAACGAGGTCATCGTTCCCGTGACAGTGACCGACGATAAGGGCCGCTTTGTGTCGGATCTGGAGCAGAAGGATTTTACCGTTTTCGATCAGGGCAAGGAGCAGCAGATCCAGTTTTTCACCCGCGAGCGCAGCCAGCCGGTGGTGGTGGGATTCCTGATCGATTTGAGCAACTCCAGCCGCCTGCATTGGAAGAACTATCAGGACGCCGCCGTCGAAATGGTGCAGAATCTGATTCCGGGCGACAACCCGAAGTTCTCCGGCTACCTGATCGGCTATTCCAACACCGCTGACTTGCTGATCGACACCGGAACGGATCCCGAGCCGATGGTGCAGAAGATCCAAAAACAGAAGCCCAGCGGCGGAGCGGCCCTGTACGACGCCATTTATATGGCTTGCACCAGCCGCAAGTTGATTCAGGGCGAGCCCATCGAGCCGCGGCGCATTCTGGTGATCATCGGCGACGGGCACGACAACGCGAGCAAGAAAACGCTGGACGAGGCATTGGAGATCGCGCAACGGAATCTGGTGACCATCTATGGCGTCAGCACTGTGGCCTTCGGTTTCGCCAACGATGACGCGAAGAACCTGGTCCGGCTGGCGGAGGAAACCGGGGGCCGCGTGGAATATCCGTTGGAAGGCGTGTACAAGGACGTGGCCGGATATCTGTCCACTCCCTCCGACGAAGGCAATTACGCGCTCAAGGTGGGTACGGGCCAATACGCCGCGGAGCTGGCGAACGGAATGTACCACGCTGTCGAAGCCGTGGTGGGCGAAGTGACCACGCAGTACATTATCCGCTACACCCCCAATGAGACCGACTCCAAGAGACAGTTCCGGAACATCGACGTCCGGGTGAACCTGTCGAACGTCAAGGTAAGGGCCAGGAAGGGCTACTACCCCAATGCCGTGCCCTGAGTCACTATTCCGCAGAACGGACCGGCGCCCGGCCTGTGCTCCTACGCGACGGTCAGCTTGTCATCTTTTCGTGCCTGGCGAAAGTTGATGCCGACGCCGGCTCCGCATGTTGCGATCCGATGATGTTGCAATCTCGATCAGGCAAGTATTGCATTGTGCAGGCCGATACGCCGGCACTGGGCCTGGTAAACGTCGGCATTCTCCTCCAGGATCGGGAAACCGATGTGTTGCGTCTGCGCTTCCGCAGAGACCTGGAATCGTTGGCCGACGAAGAGGAAGACCGGGAAGTGCTGCTGGCGCTGGCGGATGACCTGGCGGCAAAAGCGCAAGAGATGGGCGCGGAAAAGCTATTCGAGTATCTGGAATCCAACCTGTCGGGCGCTATTCGCATGACGGATCGGGAAGAAGTTTTGGTGGAGGACTTTGAACGTGCTCTGGACCGTCTGTATCTCAAATACGTGCCCAGCAGCGTGCTTGAATTCCGCACTCATCTTCCGAAATATTCGCTGCGGGCGGCGGCGGGAAAATTTCTCGAGAACCAGGAGATTTCAGAAGACGGCTGGGTGGAGGCGCCGGAAGATCTGCGTCTGTCGACCGATATGTTTGTGGCGGAAATCGCGGGCCACTCGATGGAGCCACGGATTCCCGACGGATCGTTATGCGTTTTCCGCTACGGTGTCGTGGGATCGCGCATCGGCCGGCTGGTGCTTGCGGAAGAGCGTGGAGCGGGCGGCAACGACCGATACGCCGTCAAGCGATATTACCGCGATCTAAACGACCCCGAACGGAAGGTTACTTTGCAGTCGCTGAACCACGACTATCCTGACTGGCCGCTCGAACCCGACGAGGAGAAATATCGCATCCTCGCCGAATTCATTCGCGTGCTGGATTAGGGCGCTCCCTCACGGTCGCGGTTCAGAAACTTTGCGGTTCAGAAACTTCCTTTGCGGTTCAGAAAGACTTTGCGGTTCAGAAACTTCGCGGTTCAGAGAGACCTGGCCGCGAGCTGGCGTACTACGTACGGCAAGATCCCGCCATTGCGATAGTATTCGGCTTCCTGCGGCGTATCGATGCGAACCAAAACTTCGAAGGTTTTCTCACCGCTGTCAGATTTCGCCCATACACGCGCCCTGGCGCCCGTTGCGACAGCTTGCGGGATGCCCAGGATCGAGTACTTTTCAAAACCAGTCAGCCCCAGCGACTCGCGATTCTCACCGGGGAGAAACTGCATCGGCAGCACGCCCATCCCAACCAGGTTGGAACGATGGATGCGCTCGAAGCTTTCCGCAATCACCGCGCGTACACCTAAGAGCAGCGTGCCCTTGGCGGCCCAATCGCGCGAGGAACCCGAGCCGTACTCTTTGCCGGCGATAATCAGCAGCGCCGTGCCTTCCTTCTGATACTTCACCGACGCGTCGTAGATGAACATCTTCTCGCCGCTTGGCACGTGGGTGGTCCAGCCGCCCTCGGTTCCCGGGGCGAGTTGGTTTCGCAGACGAATGTTGGCGAGGGTTCCCCGCACCATCACCTCGTGATTGCCCCGGCGCGCGCCATAGGAATTGAAATCACCGGGCTTGACGCCGCGCTCGATCAGGAATTTTCCCGCTGGGCTGTCGGCGGGAATGTTGCCGGCGGGCGAGATGTGATCGGTGGTGACTGAATCGCCGAGCATGGCCAGCACGCGCAGGTGGACGAGATCGTGCGACCGAGGTTTCCGGATCGACCATATTTTCAAAATACGGCGGCTTGCGGATGTAAGTGGATTTTTCGGACCACTCGTATTGATCGCCGGTGGGAACTTTCACCGAATTCCAGCGCTCATCGCCCTGGAACACTTCCGAGTACTGCTTGTGGAACATTTCGGCCCGTACCGAGCGATTCACGGCCGTTTGCACTTCTTCGGAGGAAGGCCAGATGTCCTTGAGGAAAACGCTTTTACCGTTTTGGTCCGAACCCAGGGGCTCGCTCTGCAAATCGATATCCACCCGGCCCGCCAGCGCGTAGGCAACCACCAGCGGCGGCGATGCGAGATAGTTGGCGCGCACCAGTGAATTGATGCGGCCCTCGAAGTTGCGATTGCCGCTGAGCACCGCGGCGACGGTCAATTTTCCTTTTTGCACCGCGTCGGCAACCGGCTCGGGCAACGGCCCGCTGTTCCCGATGCAGGTGGTGCAGCCGTAGCCCACCAGATTGAATTGCAACTGCTCCAGATACGGCGTGAGACCGGCGTCATCCAGATAGTCGGTCACAACTTTGGAGCCGGGCGCGAGGCTCGACTTTACCCAGGGCTTGGTTTTCAAGCCCTTTTCGACGGCCTTCTTGGCGAGCAGACCGGCGGCGATCATCACCGACGGGTTGGAGGTGTTGGTGCAACTGGTGATGGCTGCGATGACGACTGAGCCATCCCGAATGGTGGACTTCGATCCATTGGTGGCAATTTCCGCCGATTTCTGCGCGGCACTCAAAGTATCGAGAAAATTCTTCTTCACATCCGGTAGATTGATGCGATCCTGCGGCCGCTTGGGACCGGCCATGGACGGAACGACGGAGCCGAGATCCAGTTCAAGCGCATCCGAGTATTCGGGATCCGCGGCATCGGGAGTGAGAAACAGCCCTTGCGCCTTGGCGTAAGCTTCCACCAGCGCGATTTGTTCGGGCGACCGATTGGAGAGCCGCAGATAATCGAGCGTCTGATGGTCGATGGGGAAGAAGCCTATGGTGGCGCCATATTCGGGCGCCATGTTGCCGATCGTCGCCCTATCCGCAAGAGGCAGAGCGGCAACGCCGGGTCCATGAAACTCGACGAACTTTCCGACCACGCCCTTCTTGCGCAACATCTGCGTGACCGTGAGCACCAGATCGGTGGCGGTGCAGCCTTCGGCCAGCCGGCCTTTCAGCTTGAACCCGACCACTTCGGGCAGCAGCATGGAGATGGGCTGGCCGAGCATGCACGCTTCGGCTTCGATGCCGCCCACGCCCCAGCCCACCACGCCCAGGCCGTTGATCATGGTGGTGTGGGAGTCGGTGCCGACCAGTGTGTCTGGATAAACTAGCGCGGGCGATTGTTTGCGATCGATAAAAACCACCGGCGCGAGATATTCGAGATTCACCTGGTGCACGATGCCCGTGTCGGGCGGCACAACGCGAAAATCCTGAAATGCTTTCTGGCCCCAGCGCAGAAAGGCGTAGCGCTCCTGATTGCGCTGGAATTCGAGCAGCGCGTTGACGCCGAACGCGCGGGACGTGCCGTACTCGTCCACTTGCACCGAGTGATCGATGACCAGATCGGCGGGGATGAGCGGGTTGGCGCGTTTGGGATCGGCGCCCATTTCGCGCAGTGCATCGCGCATGGCGGCCAGATCCACAACGCAGGGAACGCCGGTGAAATCCTGCAGCAGCACGCGGGCCGGGCTGAAGTTGATCTCCTTGGCCTGGGCGCCGATTTTCCATTCCGCGACGTACTCGATATCGGATGCCTTCACGGTGGCGCCGTTTTCGGTGCGCAGCAGGTTTTCGATCAGAATCTTGATGGAATAGGGAATGCGAGAGATGTTCGCGCCGCGCTTCTCCAGGGCTTCGAGCGCGAAGTAGCGGTACTGGCTGCCTCCGACGGTAAGAGTGGAAGCCGCACCAAAGCTATTCGATTGTGGCATTTACTTTCATTGTAGACGCTGCAGAGATTGGAAGCGCCTGATGAAGGCGACAGAGTTCAACTTCGCACTTTGGTCCGACAGGGAGCATCAATCCTGAGCAAACGCAGTGCGATCAAAACCGCTCCGCCAATGCGGTCCTCTTATCCCTTGTCCAGTGGTTCGCGGTCCAGTTGTTCCCGGAGTTCCTTGGGGTATAGAGACTTTAGCTCGGGATAGGCCTCGGCAAGCCGGATCAGGTCCAGTTCGTCCTTTTTGCGTTTGCTCAGCCGTCGCTGTGGATCGCCGTACGCCCAGAGCTTGCCTTGCGTCACGTCCTCCCGGCAAGCCACCTTCACTCGGATCCCCAAGACTTCAGCATCCACCGATCGGGCCAGGAAATCTTGGTACCGTTCGTCGGTGGTGAACTGAATCCGAAGTTGGCTACCCGGCGCCAGTGCATTCACCGAGTGCTTGTGCACTTCGGTTTTGAAGCCTTTCGCTTCCAGGTGCGCCGTCAGTTCCGGCAGACTCGGCGCGATCACGACGAGGTCGGCATCCAGCGTGTACACTGGCTCGACGTAACAATTGACCGCCAAACCACCAATCAGACAATAGGGTCCGAACGATTCGCACGCATTGATCAGCCGTGCAAAGTCGGTGGCTCCCCCCTGGGTCGTCAATTCGTACGCTTCCACTGCAGTCACAACTCCACTCTATCGACAGGATGCGCCGCAGGCAAGGTCGGTATCCGGTTCACCTCAAGTGTTCAACATCCTTGTTGTTCTCCTCACACACATATTCCTCGATGTCCTCGCCCGGAACAAGGTGAGCGGTGCGCTTCTGGCTCCACGGTTTTCTCAGCACGGCGGGATCTTCAACCGTTATTTCCAGTTCCAAATGTCCCATGTCCGGACGGCGGTAGCGTTCGATGACATGCAGACTCTCGGTAGACGAGAGACCGCCACCGTACCATGAGGACCCATTGAATCCCACCGTATCGATCACCAGCGTGTCGCCCTCCCAGCGGCCGATCGAATTTCCCATCCACGTCGGGTTCACGTGCTGGGGATGAGAACGGCCATCCAGAAATATCTGGCGCACTTCAAAATACGTTGAAACTATGGGCGGTCCAATCAGAATGACTAGAAGCTTAGGGGTATGTACAAATCTCCCTCGACCGGCAGGATCGATAATGCCCCCGGGCAGGCACCGCCCAGAGGGGAGATCGCGCATATTATTCCTCTGCCTCGCCTTGCGGACAGCATCGGCTCCCGGCAGGGGCTGAGGGGGTTCAAGCGGTTGGCGAGGCCGGTCGCCCCACCAGAAGCCGGAGAAATCGGGCTTTCCATCCGGGAGGCGTGGCGTTGGTCCCATGGGGACGGGCCGCTGCCCGATCATGGAAAAGTAACTGGCGGTAAACCGGTCTTCTTCGCCAAGAGTGCCCAAGTAACCCTCGGGCTGGAGCATTGTGATGTCCAGGCGTGAGGTTTTCCCGGCTTCGACCATGAAGCCTTGGGCAGTGTACTTCTTCATCGCGTTCATAGTGGCCGTTATTTCGTAGGTACCTGGAAGGAGCCTGTCGAGTCTGTACGCGCCGCTGTCCCTGGTGGTGGTGTGGAATTCTTGTCCCGTACTGCTTCTGGCACTCACGCTCGCCCCCGAGACGGGATCGCCGAACTCGTCCACAATTTTTCCGGTTATCGTTCCGCCATCCTGGCCGAAGCTGACGAAACACACCCAGAAAAGGCATAAACATCGCATGTTCGGCAATCTCTTTTCAAGTGTCGCAAACTCTTCGAATGTCGGCAGTGAACGGCCTGTATTGATTGTTGAACTTCTGAGTTATGGCGCACGGAAGTGCAGGAAGCGGCGCTTTGACCGTCCGCTCCGGCTGGCCAACGGTTTAAAACTGGGGAGATTATTAGGATTTGAGCAGTCGCCTGAGATCGCGCATCCCATGCAAGACGCGAACAATTTCCAGGGGCTGAGTTTCCGGGCGGCAAACGACGACATAGTTGGGATACTGCTGGACCGTCCAGAAATAGACTGGAAGACCAATGACGTGCCTACGCGGGCTGCCGCTTTGCGGTTCCCGAGCAAGAAAGAAGCAAGCATCGTGAATAGCGGATTCCACGCGGTTGGCGGCGGCCACGCTATCGCGAGCGATATAGCACCAGATCTCGAACAGATCATCTTCCGCTTCCGGCGTGAACCGGTAGTCGGTCATTCGCGGATATTCTGGTCCATCCAAGCCTGCTTGCGTTCGTTCAAACGGGCGCGAACCTCAACGGGATCGACGAGCTCGCCGCGTTCGGCTTGCGAATAGCCGTGCTCAATCTTCGCGGCAATATCGGCGCGGTTATCAGCCAGCCATTGTTCGTGTTCATGTAGCATCTGAACCGCCTGAGCGACAAATTCATCAGCGGACTGGTAGGGGCCGCGTTCCAGGTCTTCTTGGATAAGCGCTTCCAGCTCGGGTTTTAGATGAATCGTCATACCTCTAAGCTACCTGATCCTACATATACTCAGGAACCGCGATGCCGAGCACGGCGAGCGTACGCTCCAGTTGGCTACGCACGTAATCCGTCATCCACAGCAGGAACACACGCTTCTCCCGATTCTCTTCGCTCAGCACCTGATAGCCGTGATAGAAATTGTTGAACGCCTGCGCGAGCTGAAAGGCGTATTTTGAGACATGCGCGGGCTCGCCCGAAGCGATGGCGCGTTCGACGGCCGAATCCGATTTCGATGCCATCAGCAGCAGCTGCCAGAAATCTTCAGACACAAGTTGATGCGCCAGAGCCGCCTGGTCCATTTCGCGCGCGAAATCGGGCACTGTTTCGCCGCGTTCGGCCAGCTTGCGCAGAATGTTGCCCGCTCGAACAGCCGTGTATTGCACGTACGGGCCGGTGTCGCCTTCAAAGCTGAGCGCCTCCTGAAGGTCGAACGCGATCACCGAATTGCGCGTGAACTTCAGCATGAAATAGCGCAGCGCTCCGATGGCGATTTGCTTCGCCACTTGCTTGCGTTCTTCCTCAGGCGCCTCGGGATGCCGCGAATCCACTTCTTCCAGCGCCTTTTCGATCAATTTGTCGATCAGGTCGTCGGCCTTGACGCCCAAGCCTTTGCGGCCAGAGACCTCGACATAAGGCCGCTTCTTGTCTTCTTCGGAAAGTTCGATACCCAGCTCGACGCAAGTGCCGGGAGTGAGCGCCACCATTTCGTAAGAAAAATGAGTAGAGCGATCGGCCTGTTGGTTATAGCCGAGGGCGCGCAGGCCGGCCACCACCACGTCCTGCAAGTAAGACTGGCGCGAGTCGATGACGTTAAACACCGATTCGGCCCGGCCGAATTCACGATCCGGAGGCGGCTGCTCATTCGCCGTTGTCATGTAGACGGCATGCTTGCCCCACCATTGGTAGTAAAAGTCCTTTGCCAGTAGTCCGAACTTCCAAAGTTGGTACGCGATGTCCTTGCCGACATAGGTAACGGTGTTGTTGGATCGCACAATCACTTTGCTATCGTCGGTATCCTCGCCGGTCTGCTCCTTGAAGGCGCTGGCCGGCATCACCCAGCAGCCTTTGTTTTTGCCTTCGGTCTCGAAGTAAATAGCTTTGCGTTCCTTCAATTGCTCGAACGCGGTCTCCCAGAATTTGAGCCACACCACGTCACTCTCGCGGGGCAGCAAGTCGTAGCTGACGCCAAGCCTGGCCATGGTGTTGAGATGGTAGCCGACGATTACCTCGCTGACCTTGGACGCCAGATGCTCCAGTTCACCTTCCCGGTGCTCAATAGCATGCAGCGTCACCTGGCGCCACTCCTTCAACTCAGGGTGCGAAGAGACCTCGGCATAGAGGTCCCAACAGTAGTAATCGAATCTCGTACGCTCCATTAGGGCAACGACGTCCGAGTAAGACATCTTGCGGAGGAAATGGAAGCCCGCCACCACATCGGCCACCTGCACCCCGGTATTGTCGATGTAATTCTGCACTTCCACCGTCCGGGCACCCGAGCGCAGCATCCGCACGAAGGTGTCGCCCAGCACCGCGTTGCGCAGATGTCCAATGTGGGCGGCCTTGTTGGGATTGATGTTGGTGTGCTCGACAATGATCTTCCCAAGTACAGGCTCGCGGGCTTGGCCGGTTCCTTGCAGCACGGCGTAGCCATAAGCGCCGCGATCCAGACGTACATTGATGTATCCGTTGCCTGCCACTTCGAGCGCGGCTACGCCTTCGATGGAGCCGATGTCGGCAACGATCTCCCTAGCGATGCTGGCCGGCGCTCGCTTGAGCTGGCGCGCGAGATGAAACGGAGCCGTGATGGAGAGCTCCCCAAACGAGGGCTGTCTTGGTTCCTCCAGTACGGTTGGGACAGAAAGGTCGTAATGGCCCCCGAGGAATGCTGTTACGCGGGCAAAAATGTTTTTCTCGATGAGGTGGAACACGTGTTATCAGTATGCGTTACAAGCCGTTAGCTTCGCACACGATATAATGGGATGTGCCCAAGGTAACCATTGACGGCAAGAGTGTCGAATTCGAGTCGGGAAAACTGCCCTACCAGGACCACGGAAAACCCGAATCGTTGCTCGATGTTTGCCTGAACGCCGGAATCCATCTGGAGCATGCCTGCGGCGGAAACTGCGCCTGCACCACCTGCCACGTCATCGTGAGGAAGGGCATGGAAAACCTTTCCGAGATGGATGACGACGAAGCGGATCGCCTGCAAATGGCCCCTGGGCTCACGTTGCGATCGCGGCTGGGCTGCCAATGCATCGTCGAAGGCGATATCGAGGTGGAGATCCCGACGTGGAACATCAACTACGTGAGTGAAGGCGGCGGGTCCATGAACCTGGGCGACGCGATTCCAGCGCCGGTGGGAAAGAAGTAGCCGAAGATCGCTTGCTTACGCGCGCTCAGTTCACTTCAGCCATAATTCGATAAACTTATCGGCCAGTTGCTGTGGGACATTCGCGGTCACTTTGGTCTGCGCCTGCTGCTGGGTCACTTGAATTGCATCGTAGAGCTTGAGCAGATCGGGCTGATTATCGGGCGTGTTGAGGCGTCCGAATCCAACCAGCCCGCGAACGAGATCGTGAACGAACTTGGCGTCGCGGTCGGTATTGCAATTCACCACGGCGATGGCGTCCAGGCCTTTGCTCAGGTCCATGCCAAGCGTGGCGCTATTCACCGATCGCAGCGCTTGCATGATGTTGCCGAGGTTGCCTTCGCGCGGCAGCGGCAGGTTCAAATTTTCGACGCCGCCGGTGAGCGCGGCATACACCTGATCGCCCGCGGGCAGCGTGCGCAGCAGGTCGCGAAGCGGCGCCGGAAGGCCGCGGCCTGAGCCGCTGTTCTTATCGAGTAGAGCGCGCAGGTCCGCGGGAGATGCGGCAACAGCGGTGGAATCGTCCAGAAAAACGATGGCGGCCCGGTCATCGCCGAAAAAGGCGTGCCCTTTATAGTTGGTCGGCGTGACGCCGTTGGCCTTGAAGCGCGCCTCCAAATCGGTAAGGCGAAACTTTCCTCGCACCAGCAGCAGAGCGCTCTTCCCGTTGGAACAAAGGAGGATCTCGGAAAGATCCTTGCGCGGGTCCAGGCCGGTTTGTTGCGTGAACCGGTCCAGTTGGGGCAAAGGCACACGGGCGATGAGTTTTTGATAGATGGTAGTGTCGCGAAGCGCGGCGAGATTCACGCCCAACACCACCACCGTGTCGGCTGGGACCAACGCTTCGAGCGCCGGACTGGCGTGCAAAGAGGCCGACTGCTTGGGCAGGCAGCCGGTGAGGGATAAAAACAGCAAGATCGCGACGAAAGAGCCGCGTGCGGACGAGGGCGGTCGCCCCACTAAAAATCTCTCCGCGCAAAGATCGCCAGCGCAGCCCCCAGCATCGCCATGCCGAAAAGGGCCGAGGTCCAGATGGGCATATATCCAGCGAAGGTGCGGCTTTGGATTGCGTCTAAGGTCATTTTTCCCAGCTCGTAAACTTTGGGCAGCGAATAGTAGAGCACGCGCCACAGGTTACGCGACCATTCCGACGATAGCAGACGCATCATCAGGCTGGTTTGCGCCAGGATGGGGCTGATGATCATCAAAGCCACGGTGATCATGGTGGCGGCCGCGGCGCTTTCAAGCGTCACGCCGATCAACACCACAACGGCCAGCAGCACCGCGAAGATGAACGTAGTGGTGGCGATGGCAATCAGGAAGCCCGGAGACCAGATGCCCGTTTTAATACCCAGAATGGTCCACACGCCCACCACCAGGAAGGTGCTGTTGAGCAAGACCACCAGAACATTGCCGGCGAAGCGGCCCAGCAAGATGTGCGTTCGTGAGAGAGGTTTGGAAAGCAGCAGTTCGATGCGGCCCGGCTCCATTACGCTCGGAACAAGACCGGCGGAAGCGAACACCGCGAGAAACATGCCCCAGGTGTAGAGGAAGGTTGCGATTCCACCGTAGACGCCGCGCACCAGACGGTCGACATTGGCATCTCGCGGGCCCGGCTGGCCAAACAGAGACACCGTGGCAGTGGCGCCGGCGACAATGTCGATCCGCAGCAGAAACAGGAAAAACAGAATGAGCAGAGCGGAGAGGCCGAACAGGACCCAAAAGATTTTTCGCGCCAGCGCTTCGCGGAATGTATCGCGGATCAGGGCCAGTGTAACCATTACTTCTGAACCGTCCTTACGAAGACCTCTTCCAGCGTGCTGGTGGTGGGCGCCAGCGCCTCGATCTCGCAGTGTTGCGCGCGCAAAAGATCCATCGCTCCGTTCACCAGCTCGCGGCTTGAAAATTGGAAGTCCACCAATCCGTCCCGCACCGCCATCGAAGTTGCGCGTCCTTGCAGTTCCTGGGCCAGGGCGTCGGGAGGCTGCGTCACTGTCAGACGGTAGCCCTTGCCGGCGGTGAGATCTTGCATTTTTCCTGAGAGCGCCACCTTTCCCTTGTCCAGGATGGCCACTTCGCGGCACAGCGTTTCCACTTCGGCGAGCAGATGCGAATTTATGAAAATGGTGACGCCGCGATCCTCAAAACCACCCAGAATCTCGCGGATCTGGCGGCGCCCCACGGGATCGACGCCATCCGTGGGCTCATCCAGAATCAGAATCTCCGGGGAATGAATGAGCGCTTGCGCCAGCCCCAGACGTTGCAGCATGCCCTTGGAGTATTTACCGATCCGCATGGTGGCCCAGTCCTTCAGGCCCACCAGCTCCAGTTGCTCTGGAATCAGCTTCCTTCTTCGAGCCGCGTCGACGCCTGAGAGCGCCGCGTAGAAATCGAGCATTCCCTCGCCGGTAAAGTAGGTAGGAAAGCGGTGATTCTCAGGCAAGTACCCAATAGGACGCCGCGCCTCGGGTTGGCTGGCGTCGCGCCCGAAGATGAGGGCCGTGCCGTGGGTGGGCCGGACAGCGGAGAGCAAGGTTTTGACGAAGGTGGTCTTCCCCGCCCCATTCGGGCCGAGCAGGCCGAAGATGGCGCCGCGGCGAACCCGCAGTGAAACGCCATCAATGGCACGGACCTCCCGCCGCTTCCAGCGGGAAATGTAGACCTTGGTGAGGTCCTGAGTTTCGATGGCGTATTCTGAGTCCACTCGACCTTCCACTGACACCTGCCACTCACACATAGGATACGCAGGATCATCGGCCTTTTGTTCCCGCCCCCTTTTGCGCTGGCTGAGACGCGTGTCATGACTGGGTCGTGTAGTATGGCAACATTCACCACTCACGTGGTGCGCGCACTCATGCGTGCCGTGTCGCGACTCATCTCGACACCCTGGCCGGTGCTGCGCGGAGCGCAGGGTGACCGAAACTCGCTGAAACGAAGCGTTCACACGAGTGTGAACGCGGCACGCAGGAGTGCGTGCGCCACAAGGTCCTTACGCGCCGGCCCGAGCGTCGGCCAATTCGCGTGAAATTCCAGGTGAGGGTAACATAAGATATAGACATAAATCCGAATGACGCCTACGACTGCAGCTAACCCTCTGCTTCAAATTCAATTTCAAATCCCGTTCGATCAAGTGCGCGCGGAGAATGTCGAGCCAGCCATCGAGGAGTTGCTGCAACAAGCGCGCGAGGAGTTGGATAGTCTGACCTCGGAGCCGGGTCCGCGAACCTTCGCCAATACGCTGCAACGGCTGGACCAGCTCACGGACCGCCTGGAATATGCCATGCAGATCGTTCGCAATCTGGAGGCGGTATCCACCACGCCGGAGCTGCGCGCGGCCTACAATGCGGTCCAACCCAAGGTCGGCGCGTTCTACTCCTCACTGCCGTTGAACGAGGCTTTGTGGCAGGCCGTGCAGAGCTATTCGCGGACCGCTGAGGCCAGCCTTCTGACTGGCGTTCGAAAGCGCTTCCTTGAGAAAACCATGGCTAGTTTCCGGCGCCATGGGGCCGAATTGAATGCGGAAGGAAAGAAGCGCATCGCCGAGATCGACGTGGAGCTCACAAAACAGACCATTCGATTCGCCGAAAACGTTCTGGACTCGACCAATCGATACGAATGGGTGATCACGGACCAGCGCCAGCTGGCGGGTCTGCCGGAAAGCGCGATATCCATGGCACGGGCTAGCGCGGCTTCCAAGGGGTTGCCGGAGCCCTCCTGGCGTTTCACGCTGCAAGCGCCCAGCTACCTGGCGGCGATGACTTATCTGGATGACGAAACGTTGCGGCGCCAGATTTACGAGGCCTTTGTCAATCGCTCCACCGAGGAGAAGTACGACAACCGGCCCATCATGCGCGCCATTCTGGAATTGCGTGGCGAGAAGGCCCGGCTGTTGGGCTATCGCGACTTTGCAGATCTGGTGCTGGAAGACCGGATGGCGCACGCGGGAGATCGCGCGCAACAATTCCTGGAGGATTTAAGGCACAAAACAGAAGCGCATTTCGAAAAGGAAAACGCGGATTTACTGGCCTTCTCCGGAAAAGCGGAGTTGCAGCCTTGGGATATCGCTTATTACGCGGAAAAGCAGCGCGCCGCGCTCTACGATTTCGATGAGGAGGCTCTGCGGCCCTACTTTCCACTGAAGAGCGTTGTCCACGGGATGTTTGAAATCGTCCACCGGCTATATGGAATCTCGGTGCTGGAAAGACCTGGTGTTCCGGGCTGGGATCCGCACGTAAAGTACTACGAAATCTATGACGATAACCGGCCTCGCCGCAATGCGCTGGTGGGCGCTTTTTATGCCGACTGGTTTCCGCGCGAGAACAAGCGCGGGGGCGCCTGGATGGATACTCTGATCACCGGTGAAGCGCATCCCGAGCGGCAGGAACCCGGGCATCCGGATGCACATGTTCAAGACCCGCATCTGGGCCTGATCTGCGGTAACCTTACCCCGCCCGGCCAGGATCGCCCTTCGCTGCTGACGCATCGGGAGGTGCAGACCATTTTTCACGAGTTTGGCCATCTGCTGCACCATTGTTTGACGCGTGTAGAACTCCGCGGATTCGCCGGGGTGAACGTGGCCTGGGATTTCGTGGAACTGCCGTCACAAATCATGGAGAACTGGACCTGGGAACGCGAAGCCCTGGATTTGTTTGCACGGCACTACCAGACCGGCGCTCCCATCCCGGCCGAACTTCTCGCCAAGATGCGCAACGCGCGCAACTTCCGCGCCGCCAACGGGCAGATGCGCCAACTTGGATTCGGGCTGGTGGACCTGGCGCTGCATCGGGAGATCCCGCCCGGCTCCAACATCGACCTGCTGGCGTTTGCGCGCAACATCCTGCAGCCGTTCACGCCGGCCAGGTTACCCGAGCGCTACGCGATGATTGTTAGCTTCACGCACCTGTTCTCAAGCCCGGTGGGTTACGGCGCGGGCTATTACTCCTACAAATGGGCCGAGGTTCTGGATGCCGACGCGTTTACCCGGTTCCAGAGCGGCGGCATCTTCAGCCGCGAAGTGGGCGAGCGTTTCCGCGATCGAATCCTTTCACGTGGCGACAGCGAAGATCCCGCCGACTTGTATCGCAGCTTCATGGGCCGCGATCCGGACCCGAACGCGCTGCTGGAGCGCTCCGGCCTACTGGCGCACGGCTAGCAGCCTGTGTCGCAACCGACTCCCTAACGGTCGCGGCTCTGTAACGCTAGGGGTCAACTGAGCCGCGCGCGCCGGCAAGCGGTCTTTTCGGACTTTCGACACAGGCTGCACGGCTAGCCGGCAGCCATTCATCGGGACGTATCGGGGATCGCGATTTAAGCTCACCAGGCCGGCGTAAACTTTGGTAAAGTAAGCGCAGTGCGATCCGTTTTCGTCGCCGCCCTGGCTATTTGTTGCTTCGGCGCCTCCATAGACGATCAGGACTTCAACGGGCGATGGGACATCACCGTAAGCGGCCCGTCGCCCCAGCGCGGATGGTGGCTGGAAGTTTCGGGCGCGGGCACAGATAACCTCAAAGGCCAGTTCATGGGCGCTCCGGTGGGATTGTTGGACGACATCCCCAAGCTGTCCATTTCGGAGGGCGAGCTTCGCTTCGCGCTGGAAGCCAGGTTCCGCAAGGACCATGGTCCGGAAAAGGGCCTTTACTGGGCCCGTTTGGAAGACGGCAAGCTCAAGGGGACGTTTGAAATCGAAGGCGATCCTTCCACTTACCTGGAATGGATCGGGGTTCGCGCGCCGGCTCTTGCCGAAAAAGACGATGGTTCCTGGAAGCGCGGTGACCCGGTGGTTCTGTTCGACGGACATGACTTGTCCGGCTGGCAGGCCGTTCCGCCCGCGCACCTGACGGGTTGGGTGGTTCGAGAGGGAGCGCTGGTCGCCTTGCCGGGAGCACCCGATCTGATGTCCGAAAAGAAGTTCTCCAACTTCGTGTTGAACGCCGATTACTGGATTGAGCCGCACACCAACAGCGGCATCGGATTGCGCGGTCGCTATGAACTCCAGATCGCCGACGATGCGGACCGGCCGGCGTCGAAGACTGGGACGGGCGCAATTCTGGGCCGCATTGCACCCAGCCTCAACGCCGAAAAGCCCTCCGGAGAATGGCAGATGCTGGTGGTTCGCATGGTAGGGCGCGAGGTCACCGTGGTGTTGAACGGCATTCGCGTGATCAACCGGCAAAGCATTGACGGGCCGACTGCTATTGCCGTGGACACCAACGAGGCCGATCCTGGACCGATCCTGCTGCAGGGCAATCGCGGGATGGTGCAATTCCGCCGGATTGTGGTGTACCCTCTCGTCAAGAAACCTTGAGCGAACAGAAACTGGCCAAAATGTATCGCGTGCGCGGACGCGTGCAAGGCGTGGGATTCCGCTATTTTGTCGAGCATTCAGCCCAGGCGCTGGGGATCAGAGGATGGGTGCGCAACGTGGATGACGGCAGCGTGGAAGTCTACGCATCGGGAACCGCGGCGCAGCTTTCCGACCTGGCTGGACTGTTGTGGCAGGGCCCGCGCTGGGCCGAGGTGCGGGGAGTGGATGAGAGCGAATCGCCGCTCGAAAACCACTCGGGGTTTTCAGTACGGCAATAGCGGCGTATTAGTCGCTCCCTAACGGTCGCGGTTCTGTAACACCCGGAATCTACTGAACCGCGCACGTCAGCAAGCGGGATTTGGCACTAAGCCCCGGGCGGCTAAGCCAATAGACGGGCGGCGTCTTTGGCGAAATATGTCAGGACGAAATCCGCGCCCGCGCGGCGGATCGACGTGAGCGATTCCAGAATGGTCCGATCGCGGTCCAGCCAGCCGTTTTGAATGGCGGCCGTCAACGCGCTGAACTCTCCGCTCACCTGATACGCGCCAAGCGGCAATGGAAAACGCTCGCGAGCCTCGCGGATGATGTCGAGGTACGGCATGGCCGGTTTTACCATGATCATATCCGCGCCTTCCTCAATATCGAGTTCAATTTCGCGCATCGCTTCACGCGCATTGGCTGGATCCATCTGGTAGCTGCGCCGGTCGCCGAATTGTGGCGCGGATTCGGCAGCCTCCCGGAAAGGGCCGTAGAAGACCGAAGCGTACTTGGCGGCGTAAGAAACAATCGGAGTATTCGTGAAGCCGGCCACATCCAACGCCTTGCGAATGGCCGCCACCCGCCCGTCCATCATGTCGCTGGGCGCGACGATATCGGCGCCGGCGCAGGCGTGAGACACGGCCGCTTTTGCGAGCCACTCGAGCGTGGGATCGTTTTGGACGTCGCCATCCACCACCAGCCCGCAGTGCCCGTGGCTGGTGTACTCGCAGTTGCACACGTCCGTCATGACCAGCAGCTTGGGAACTTCCCGCTTGAGGGCCCGGATGGCCTGCTGCACAATTCCGTCGCTTGCGTAAGCCCCCGATGCCGTTTCATCTTTCGTTTCGGGAATCCCAAACAGAATGATGCCGCCGATGCCGAGCGAGTAGGCCTCCGCGCACTCGGTCACCAGGCGGTCCACCGAAAGCTGGGCATGCCCGGGCATGGACGTAATCTCGCGGCGCACACCTTCGCCCGGGCAGATGAACAGCGGAAGGATGAAATCGGCCGGATCGAGCAGCGTTTCGCGAACCAGGTTTCGCAAAGCTTCGGTCGCCCGCAGGCGGCGCATTCTATGAATGGGAAACGCCACGTGGTCAGCCTTCCTGAATGGTAACGGACTTCAACTGATCGCCCTGTTGCACCTTATCCACCACGTCCTGGCCGCTGGAGACTTGCCCGAATACGGTGTGCTTGCCGTCCAGCCAGTCCGTCGCGATATGGGTGATAAAAAACTGGCTGCCATTGGTGTTTGGACCGGCGTTGGCCATTGACAGCGAGCCCACCTTGTGCCGATTGGGATTGCCTTTGGTCTCGTCCTCGAACTTGTAACCGGGGCCGCCGCGTCCGCTGGCCGTGGGGTCGCCTCCCTGAATCATGAAATCGTTGATGACGCGATGAAATTGCGTGCCATCGTAAAAGCCCTCACGGGCGAGAAATACAAAATTGTTCACCGTCTTGGGCGCGTCTTTGGCGAAAAGATCGCAGACAATCGTGCCCTTCGATGTTTCGAAGGTAGCCGTGTACTTGGCGGCTGGATCGATCGACATGGACGGCGGTGCTGAATATTGTTTGGACATAGTTTTAGTGTAACGGGCTCCGCTCCCCGACGGCCGCGGTTCTGAAAGGGTTTAGAGGCGTAGGTCGCGGCCGGTCATTTCCTTAGGCTGTTTTTCATCCATGAATCCCAGGACGGTGGGTGAGATGTCCTGCAACGAGCCACTGGAGCGCAGCATGACGCGCGAATCGCTCACCAGGATGAACGGCACGGGATTGGTGGTGTGATAGGTGTGCGGACCTTTCGTAACGGGATCGATCATCATTTCGGCATTGCCGTGATCGGCGGTGATCATCCAGGTTCCACCGGACCGGCGCAGTGCATCGTAGATCTGGCCCAGGCCGGCATCCACGGCTGCGACGGCCAGTATCGTCGGTGCGATTTTTCCAGAGTGTCCCACCATGTCCGCATTTGCGTAGTTCATGACGATCATGTCGAACTCGCGCCGTTCGATGGCTTTCACCACCACATCGGTAATGCCTTGCGCGCTCATTTCCGGTTTCAAATCGTAAGTTGCTACCTTCGGCGATGGCACCAGTTCGCGGCTCTCGCCAGGGTACGGCTTTTCATTACCGCCGTTGAAGAAGTAAGTAACATGCGCGTATTTCTCGGTTTCGGCCACGCGGAGATTTTTCCAGTTCAATTGCGCCATGACATCGGCCAGGATGTTATTGGGATGCTCGCGCGGAAGCACAAAGGGAACCGTGAAGCTCTTGTCGTACTCCGTCATGGTGGTGAAGTGCAGATTTTTCGGCGCGCTGGACCGCGACGGTTTTTCGAGCGTAGGATCCATCAAAGCCATGGTCATCTCGCGGCCGCGATCGGCGCGGTAGTTGAAAAAGATGCAGGCATCGTCGTCGCGGATCAGACCCATGGGTTGCTTGCGAGCGTCCACTATAGTGACGGGTTCGACGAACTCGTCGGTGACACCGTGTTCGTAGGATCGCTTCACGGCCGCTACGGGATCGTCCGATTGTTCGCCCTTGCCGAGCACCATGGCGTTGAAAGCGCGCTCCACGCGTTCCCAGCGCTTGTCGCGATCCATCGCGTAGTAGCGTCCCGAGACGCTGGCGATTTTGCCGACACCGATCCGCCGCAGCTCTTTTTGCACTTGTTCGATGTAGCCGGCGCCGTTTTCCGGCGGGGTGTCGCGGCCGTCCATGAAGCAGTGCACAAACACCTGCTCCACATTTTGCTTTTTGGCCATTTCGAGCAGCGCATAAAGATGCGTCAGCAGCGAATGCACGCCGCCATCGCTGCATAGCCCCATCAGATGCAGACGGTGCGCCTTGGCGTGCTTCATGGATTCCAGCAGGATGGGGTTATTGAAGAATTCGCCCGACGCGATCATGCGGTCGAGACGGGTGACGTCCATATAGATGACGCGGCCGGCGCCGATGTTCAAATGGCCCACTTCGCTGTTGCCCATCTGTCCCACGGGCAAGCCCACCGAGGGTCCGGAAGTTTGTACCAACGTGTTCGGGTACTCGCGCAGCAGCAAATCATACGTGGGCTTGCGCGCCGCGGCGATGGCATTGCCCTCCGTGGCGGGAGCAAAGCCCCAACCGTCCAGGATGGTGAGAACGAGCGGCTTCTTTTGGCCGTGCATTATTGGTGGAACGCCTTCCGGCCGGCGTATCTGGCATCGGAACCCAGTTCCTCTTCGATGCGCAGCAGCTGGTTGTATTTGGCGATGCGGTCTGTGCGGCTGGCCGAACCGGTCTTGATCTGCCCGGCGCGCGTGGCTACCGCGAGGTCGGCAATGAAGGCGTCTTCGGTTTCGCCCGAACGGTGCGAAACAATGTTGGTGTAGTGCGCTGCGGTCGCCATCTGCATGGCCTCCAAGGTTTCTGAAACTGTTCCAATCTGATTGACCTTGATCAGGATCGAATTGGCGATTCCTTTTTCGATGCCCTGCGCCAGGCGCTCGGTGTTGGTGACGAATAAGTCGTCACCCACCAGTTGGATTTTCGATCCAAGCGCTTCCGTCATCGCTTTCCAGCCGTCCCAATCGTCTTCGGCCATGCCGTCCTCGATGGAAATGATTGGATATTGGTCCACCCATTTGGCCCAGAACTTCACCAGCTGATCGGAGCTGCGCTGGCTTTTGTCGGATTTCTTGAAAACGTACTTGCGGCTGGCCTTGTCGTAAAACTCGCTGGACGCGGGGTCGAGCGCGATGCCGATTTGGACGCCCGGCTTGTAGCCCGCCTTGGTGATGGCTTCCAGCACAACTTCGAGCGCTTCTTCGTTGGATTTCAGGTTGGGCGCGAAACCGCCTTCATCGCCCACTGAAGTAGAGTAACCGCGCTTTTTCAGTACGCCTTTGAGCGTGTGAAATACTTCCACGCCCATGCGCAGCGCCTCGGAAAATTTGCTCGCGCCGTAAGGGGCGATCATGAACTCCTGCGGGTCCACCGAATTGTCGGCGTGCGCTCCGCCATTGAGGATGTTCATCAGCGGGACCGGCAGCAGATTCGCTCCTACGCCACCCAAATAGCGATAAAGCGGCGTCATCTGCGAGTGCGCGGCGGCGCGCGCGGCGGCCATGGAGACGGCCAGGATCGCGTTCGCACCCAGCTTGGCTTTGTTGGGCGTGCCGTCCAGCTCAATCATTTCATGATCGATGCCGCTTTGATCCTCTGCTTCCATGCCCATAACCGCCGGCCCGATTTTCTTGACGATGTTTGCGACGGCCTTGCGCGTGCCCTTGCCCAGGTAACGCTTCGGATCGTTGTCACGCAGCTCCACCGCTTCGTGCTCGCCCGTGGAAGCGCCGGAGGGGACGGCGGCGCGGCCTATGGAACCATCCGCGAGAAGCACGTCGGCTTCAACGGTGGGATTGCCTCGCGAGTCGAGAATCTCGCGCCCAACAACCTTGACGATTTCCATACCCCTTCATTCTGCGGGACGCACGGAGGCATTGTCCAACCTAGCGGCTCGGGTTGTGGGATGGGGAATTTGGGGTTGGGGGCTGGGAAGGCCGCTAACGATGGAGATCTCCTGTTCGAAACAAGCCGGGCGTCGAGAGGAGTCTCGACGCGGCAAACACGAGTGTTCGCGCCACGTGTGACGCACGCTTCAGCGTGCCGTGTCGGCACTCATGCCGACGCCTGGTGCTTTCGGAATGACCGGAACTGGCCGCTAATGAGGCAACGAAGTGTTTTGTGGGGGCCATTCCGGCCAGCGGTTCCCGGCCGTGGCCTCAATCGCAATTGGGCCGGTGAGTGAGAACCCCGGGACGAAGCCGGGCGGCCTGACGCGGGCCGGAGGCGGCGGCTGATGGTCCACCGTGGTGGTGCAGCGCATTTCATTCCATCCTATGTGAGCCGTGACATGCTTATAGAACGTCGGCAGCGCGCCATCGCCCCAGTCCTCGTGAAGGATGTTGAATTTCAGTAAGTCACCCTGGATCTCGAAGTCATCCAGCGCCGCCATCGTGTAGGGATTGTCACAGGTTCCGCAGACCATCCCGCGGAGCTTGTTGCCAACCTTGCGAATGATGAAGTACTGCTTGGGCGCGCCTACGCCAAAGCCCAGCCAAACGCCGATCACGTCCTTCTCGGTCAGCGTCGATTTCCACGGACCGGGTTGAATGTAGCGCGGGATGGGCGCGCCCACGCCTTGCTGGTTGATTGCCACGGCGGGAACCGGAGGAGCCTTGGGAAGCCGGGACACAATGATCGGCAGCGGGTCCGGTCCTCTGGGATCCTTAATCAACGTGTAATCAAATTTGCCGCCACCGGCGCCGGTGCCGGTCACCACCAGATTGCCGCGATCGAACCTGGCAGCCGCGGTGTCCTGATACGCGGTGCCGCCGTCCGCATTCACATGCGTAACCACGAAGGTAATTCCATCGGCGCCGAACTTCCCATCGACGAAAGCTAGTGTCGTCGCATCCGCGCAATACGTGCAGTAAATACCTCTCACCTGGTTGCCCCGGATCGAGAACTCATAGGTGTGCGGCTCGCCTTTGTCGGTTCGCCAGCCGCCGCGATAATCGTCGGCGTCATTTTGGGCAACCTGGGCGAAGGTTGCGTGGGCCAGAAGAAGCGCGACCACCACCGTTCTCATGACGAATTCAAGCATAAGGGAATTGGGCCTTAGCGCGGGTTCGTTTGCGCGGCCGCGCTCGGGCTGACGGTCACGGTTATGTCGCGCGACGTGTACAACTGCCCGTCATTGGCCGTCGCCCGCAAAATATAAGTGCCGGGCGCGCCGAAACTCACTTTGGAAGCAAGCGTCACCGGCTCTCCGTACACCACCGCGGAAACCTGGGGATCGAAGCTGACTTTGCCTGGTCCGCGATATTGAATCCATTTGATCTGCACGCCTCGCGGCCGGCGAGGCTGCGAATCGCGATCCGGATTCGATGGAGTCTTTCGGTACGGTTTCGGAAGACCGTCGTCAGTGGCTGTGGCGGTGAGCGTTGCGGCGTCCGGCAAGGTGACTGCAGAAGCATCGCCGAGGGTGAGGGACGGAGGCTTATTGTTCGGGTCAGGCACGCCGCCGCCCATATTTTCGACCATGACGTCCGGGCTTAGCTCCCATACCGGCTGCAGCCATCCCTTGGCCTGATTGGTTTGCCCGTGCGACGTAATGGTCCAGATGACCTTCTGCTCCTTGTTCCAATCGGCGGGCACCACCACTCGAAACAGGAAGCGTTGGCGTCGGGGGTAGAAATGCGTCGGCTGTCCACGATCGCCGGATGCTCCGGGGGCTACTTCAATTGTGTTGTGGGGGCCGACGGGTATGTCGACCTCCTCCACGTAATTCCGGTTGAGGTACCCGAAGACCATGCTGAAAGTGCCATCGGCATTGCGCTCCCAGCCCTCAAACACGGGCGCGACATCCTGGCCCCGCGCATACTGCACTTGGCTGCGCGCCGCGCTCACCGCAATTAATGCGGCCGACACCGCCAAAAGCCAGCGCATCCGCTACTCCGTCTTCGCGAGAATTGTCTTCGCTTTTCGCGCTTCCACCTGCTGCTTGAAGTCTTCGTCGGAAAGGAAGTAGTAGCTAACCCACGCGCCACCCATCTCGTCCACCGTGCGTTGCCCGTAAGTAATCAGGTTGTCTGGATCGGGATTGAACTTGTTCCCGGCGGAGTTGTCATACCAGGAGGTCATGTGCAGCACAGTCCCAGCCGGCAGCAGCGGCTGCTCGTCTTCGGCATAGAGGTACACCAGATGCCAGGCAAACTGGTATCTGCTGACGCAGCTCAGCATCTCCACCTTGTGCCCGCCCGGGTAGATGGCCTCCATGCACGACGCCTTTCCGCGATTATGCAGGTGCGGTTGGAACGACAGCAGCCGGGCCGGTTTGGCCAACGTGTTGTAAGCATCGAACCGGACATTGTCCGTGTTGGGCGGAATGTCCAGCTCCTTTGGGTCGCCGATCTTTTCGGTGGTTTCGATGTATTTGGGCGTAAATCCCTTGGGATAAAACTTGAGGGCGAGGGCCACGTTCGCCGGGGTCTCTTGACCCATCGGATGCAGATGGAGGTTGAAGTTGATCTTGGTCCCAGCCTTCATCAGCCGGCCCGCTCCCTCCGGAAATACGTCGGCATTCTTTCCGAGAGCGTACTCGTTAAGAAAGGTTCCCTGGACGTTGTCTCCGTTATCCGGATCGTCGTCATGCTTCATGGACGTGGTTACGTGGTGCACCGCTCTGAAACCCTTGATGGGTTTGACCTCGATCGCCTTGATATAGCGATCCTCTTTTAGGCCCGGGTCCACCAAAACGTCGATCCAACGGTCGGAGGCTTCGGCCGGCACTATCTGGTCCTTCGGCAGCGTTACGATCAGATCGGGCTGGTCGAAGTGCCACCGATCCGAATCGTCGAACGTGCGCGGCCTGGGCATATCCGCCGGATTTCCCTTGGGCGATCCGCCGTCCACCCACTTGACGATGGTGGCAATTTCCTCGTCCGACAGCGAGACGTCGTTCTTGAAATGCTGAACGCCCACATTCTTGTCGATGTACCAGGGCGGCATCTCGCGCGCCAGGATCTTCTGCTTGATCGACTTGGCCCACGGCCGCGTTT
Organism: Bryobacterales bacterium; assembly: GCA_963747945.1. Taxonomy (GTDB): domain Bacteria; phylum Acidobacteriota; class Terriglobia; order Bryobacterales; family Bryobacteraceae; genus Palsa-89. The sequence continues at coordinate 855,708 of CAVVHB010000008.1, read as the reverse complement.
CTTCATAAGTGAGCAGCGACATCGGCGCGAACGTGTCCGGCCGATGGCAGGACTGACAGCGGTTTTGTAGGATAGGCGCAACGTCTTTGGTAAAAGTGACCTGGCCCTGGGCCAGCGCCGCAATCGCGACGAGGCCGGAAATACCGAGAATAGCTCGCATAAGGCTACCTCCGACGGAACTCTTTGAGACTAGAGGCTTAAGCTGAGAGTGTCAAGGCCCTGGACACAGCGGCTCCCTCACGCGCGCGGTTCTGTAACACGCGGAATCTACTGAACCGCGCACGTCAGCAAGCGGCATGCGCGGTCTTGCAGACTCTTGAATCCCGGACGCCCCCCGCCACATCAAAAATCATTAAGGCAGGTTCTCGCAAGATGCTGGCTTCAATGGCTCTAGAGACAGTTTCAGATCGCTCGACGGCGCAACGATACGAGTCTCTGATACGAATCGCCGCTTCGGTGCGTTCTCAGAGAGACCCGGAGGAGCTGTTTGGGATCCTCGTCCACGAACTGGGTCAAGTGCTTCAGTTCGACGCAATTGCGCAATTCGATGAGCGCTCGAACAAAGTCCACTGGCATATGTGTCCCGGTTGCCGGAAACCGGCCTCTTCGTATTCCGAAATCGGAGACGAAGAAACGCTGCCGGCCTGGGTGTACCGGCATCAGGAAACACTGGCCATCCCTTCCCTGAGCAGCGAAACCCGGTTTCCGGCTTCGGTTGGTACTATGCGTGAGGCCGGGTTGCAATCGGTCTGCGCCTTTCCTTTAACCACCGCTCACCGGAGGCTCGGCAGCCTGGTGATCGCCAGTGTGCATCGTGACGCCTATTCGGAGGATGAGGTCCGGTTCTGCTCGCTGGTCGCCGGCCAAATCGCTTTGGCGATGGACGACGCCATTAATTTCCGGGCATCGCAACGCGCGCAGGAACGGCTGGAGTTGCTGCTGGACCTGACCAATCGCGTGGTGTCGAACCTGAACCTGCGCGACGTGCTGCGCGAAATTTCCGCGAACATTCGCCGCGTGATGCAGTGTGACGGCGTGGGAGTGGATCTGCCCAGCCCGGTGGATAAGAAACTGCGGCTCTATGCGCTTGATTTTCCCGACAACCCCGGGATCATTCAGGAAGGCTTCGAGCCTCCCGCGGACGAGAAGGCCAGCGCGCTGTTGGTATTCCAATCGGGCCAGCCGGTGATCCTCTCCAAGGGGCAGATCGAACAGGAACCTCACATGCCGGGTTACGGGATCGAGTCCCTGGCGCACGTGCCCATGATAGGCCGCGCGGGCATCGTTGGCGTCCTCAGCCTGGGCAGTTGGCGCGAACATGCCTTCTCCCAGGACGATCTCGGGTTTCTTGGCCAGATTGCGCGGCAGGTGGCCATCGCCGTCGAGAACGCATGGGCGTTTGGCGAAGTGTCGGATCTGAAGAACAAGCTCACGCTCGAGAAACTCTACCTCCAGGACGAAATCCGCAGCGAATTGAAGTTCGAGGAGATCGTCGGCAAAAGCGAGGCTCTGCGCCGCGTACTGGAACAGGTGGAAACCGTAGCGCCCACCGATTCCACGGTGCTGATTTACGGCGAAACGGGAACCGGCAAAGAGTTGATCGCGCGCGCAGTCCACAACTTGAGCGCTCGCCAATCCAACGGATTCGTGAAGCTCAACTGCGCCGCCATCCCCACTGGATTGCTCGAAAGCGAACTGTTCGGCCACGAGCGCGGGGCTTTTACCGGCGCGATTTCGCAGCGCGTCGGCCGGTTTGAACTGGCGCATCGCGGCACCATGTTCCTGGACGAAATTGGCGAAGTGCCGCTGGAGCTGCAGCCGAAGCTGTTGCGTGTTTTGCAGGAGCGCGAATTCGAGCGTCTGGGTTCAACGCGGACCTTGCGCACCGATGCCAGGCTGATTGCGGCCACCAATCGCGACCTCGAGGCGCTGGTCGCCGACCAGAAGTTCCGCTCCGATCTGTACTATCGCCTCAACGTATTTCCGGTGCGAGTGCCGGCGCTGCGCGAGCGTCCCGAAGATATTCCTTTACTGGTGCGGCACTTCGTACAGCAATTCAGCCGGAACATGAGCAAGGCAATCGATACGATCCCATCGGACACCATGACCGCGCTGACCAGGTATCCATGGCCGGGCAACATCCGCGAGCTGCAGAACGTGATTGAGCGCGCCGTGATCCTCACCAAAGGCCCGGTTCTCAATGTCCCTGGCGACGATCTGCGTGCGCCGAACGCGTCTCCGGTTGCGCAGCCGGCCTTGCCCGCAAACCAGCACGCGAGTTCAAACGGAGATCATCGCACCATGCGCGCCGCACTGGACGACGCGGAGCGCAAACAGATTTTGTCGGCGCTCGAACAAGCCAACTGGATTGTCGCCGGACCAAATGGCGCTGCCTCCCGGCTCGGGATGAAGCGTTCCACGCTGCAATCGCGCATGCAAAAGCTGGGCATTCGCATCTCTCGCAACGGAGCGTAAGTGGCACCCTGCGTGCACGCTCACCCGCAATTGTCCGGCCCATCCGCCAGCTGCTGACCACCCTCCGGTTGACGCGCCCCGGCAGTGGCCATCGCCAACCAGAATGCCGAAGCTCCGGCATGTGCCCGGCAAACGTGTGTCGAGATACGGACACAAATCACGCAAAGCCCCAATTTGCAGGCCTTTTTCGCGTGTTTTCGCGTGAGCCGAATGGTCACTGAAGTGCGTTGTATTTGAGCGGGTAATAAGAAGAATGAAGAAGCGCGCACTGCAATATTTCATGCATGATGGCCCCGCGGCTTTCCGGTTCGAGCTGGCGGGGGACCTCAACAGCGAAGGAGCGCGGCGGCTGGAGCAGGACTGGCGGACGGCTTCTTCTGTCATTGGCGACCGGGCGTTGATTCTCGATCTGACATTCCTGACTGGCGCCGAAGAAGAAGGGCTGGCGCTGATTGCCCGTTGGCATACTAACGGCGCACAGCTGATCGCCAAGTCAAGACTCGCTCGCGAACTGGCGGAATCGATCATCGGTGAGCCACTCCCCGAGTCCACTTCGGCTGGCAACGCGGGTGCCGATTGGACATGGCTGCCGTTCCGCACATCTTTTGCGGCATCCAAGCTGCACCGCATGCTCTTGTTTGCATCGCTGCTGCTTCCCGTACAGTTGTACGCTGCGCATCTGAAAGTGGAGACCGTCGCCGCCTGGGACAACTACCTGCAGTCCGTGCGCGCCGATTTGCGAGATCGCGTCCAGCCGGGCGGCAGCTTTCTGTGGACCCTCGAAAATCCTGAACGTGCCGCGAAGGTTCGGGCCGGAGAAATTGTAGCGGCACCGGCGCCTGGTCAGAATCCCAGGAAAGTCCCCGGCGGGCTAATCCATCACTGGATAGGCGCGGCGTTTCTGCCGGACGCCAAGCTTGACGACTTCCTGGAAGTCGCGCGCGATTACGATCGCTATGAAAAGTTCTATCGTCCGTCCGTGGTTGAATCCAAGACCGTGGCGCACAACGATTCAGACGACCTGTTTTCCATGCTGCTCATGAACAAGGCGTTCTTCTTGAAAACCGCTCTCGATGCGGATTATCAAGTCACCAACGTGCGCCTCGATCACTGTCGCTTCTATAGCATTTCGAAGACAACGCGCGTCCAGGAGATCGAAGATTACGGCCAGCCCGATGAGCACAAGGTCCCCGAAGGCGAGGGGGGAGGCTACATTTGGAAACTGTTTAGCATCGCCCGGCTGGAACAGGCCGATGGAGGCGTTTACGTCGAGATGGAAGCACTCGCGCTGAGCCGGGACATTCCGGCTATGGTGAGCATCCTGGTGGATCCTATCGTTCGACGCGTATCGCGCAATTCCATATTCACGTCGATTCGGCAAACCGAGGAAGCTGTGCGCGACAATTCTCTCGCGGAAATGCAGCGTGCCAACTCACCGGTAAGTGCCGAGCATACGAGCAGCGCCTCGGCGGTTCTGAAGGACAAGACCGCCGCATTTGCGCGAGTTCAGTGAGGCCGGGATTGGCCCGGGGGGCCGGTTTCTTCGACAGGCGTGCAACGAGATTCGAAGATCTCGATGAGGCGCGGCTTGCTCAGCCCGTCTGAAGCCACCGACAGAACCAGTTCCGCGAGTTCGTCCTCGCCGAACGCCGGCTCCCAGTCGTTCATCAGCAGGAATGTGATGGCAGCGTTCGCGCCCACTCGTTTGTTGCCGTCGATGAAGGCGTGGTTCTGGCAAAGATGGAAAAGATACGCCGCTGCCATCGCCGGAATAGAGGTGTGCAGGAATTCGCCGCCGAATGTCGCCTGCGGCGTGGCCACGGCGGATTCAAGTCCGGCGGCATCGCGTAGCCCCGCGGAGCCTCCATATCGCTCGATCTGTTGCTCGTGTATCTCCAGAATTTCATCCAGAGAAAGGAACGTCGGTTCCGTCAACGGAACTCACTCCGCCAGTTTCCGAAAGGCCTTCCCGTAACGCTGGTGCGCCAATTCCTGAGCGGCCTCGAACTTCTTCCGTCGGGCTGATGGTTTAGCGGGAGCAACGATCAATTGTTTCCCGTCGGTACTCACCTCAAGCAGGGTTTCGGGATCGATCTTGAGAAGGTCAAGGATTGGGCGATCAATCACCAACGCCAAACTGTTTCCGTGCCTGGTAAGCTTCTTAACCATACGCGACTCCGTACTTACAATGTATCACCATATCGGCGTGTCCCCTGCAGCGCGGGCCAGAGCTTCTGAGCCGCCATGCGTGAGCATGCGGTTTTGCTGGGTGCACGGGCGAATCCGCATGCTTACGCATGGCGGCTCCGATACGCTAAACCTGACTTTCTGTACGATGTACTAGTGATGCTATCGAGCTCTGGTTTGCAGCTTGTGATAGCCGTGCTGCACGCGAGCCTCGCGCAGGCTCAGTCCCCCTTGCACGGCGTGGCGAATCCGTTCCTCCACCGCGTCGATCTCCTCGGCCGCGGCCAGAATTGCGCTCTCGTGGGCGCGGGGAAGCACCACTAGTCCGTCGGCGTCGCCGCGTAGAAGGTCGCCCGCCTCCACCCGTGCGTCGCCGATGTTCACCGCGCCGCCCATCGCCTCCACCTGCACGCGATCTTTGCCGGTGCGCATGGAGTAGCTGCGGCTGAAGATCGGGTAGCCCAGTTCCAGCGACAGGGCCACGTCCCTGCACGCCCCGTCGATCACCGTTCCCGCCACCCCGCGCGTGTGCGCCACCATGGTCAAAATGTCCCCCCACACTGTGGCGTTCTCGCGCCCGCCATTGTCGAGCACCACCACGCCTCCCCGCTCCACATCGTCGATGTAATCGCCCACCGTGCCCGGCGGCATCCCGGCCGGTCCGTACAGGATGGTGAAAGCGCGGCCGGTCAAGCGGAAGTTTGGATTCAGCGGCTTGATTCCCAGACACTGCCCGCCGATACCCAGCCGGTCCATCGCGTCGCTCAGCGCCGTAGTGTCCAGCTTGGACGCCCGCAGAAAGTTGTCGTCGTTTTTCATGTCGTAGATTTTTTCAGCATGTGCTCGTAGCCGGCGCCCATCACCTGGCTGATGGGGTGGCCTTCGCGCAGCGCCTGGGCGATGGCTTCTTCGCGCGCGACGATGGCCTCCGCCGCTTCCAGCACTCGTTCAATCTCGGCCTGCGCGACGAACACAGCGGCGCTCCCATCCGCCACCGCGTAGTCGCCCGGAGAAACCACCACGTCGCCAACCTGAATGGGCTGGTTGGTAGCCACTTCTACGATGCGCCCGCGAGCCGTGCGTGCCGTGTGATCTCGCGCGAACACCGGGAAATCCAGTTTGCGGCTGTCGTCGATGTCGCGCACCGGTCCGTCCACGATCACTCCCGCCACACCCCGCACCTGCGCGCCGATGGAAAGATTTCCGCCCCACGATGCGGCGTCCAGGCCCGTGTGTTGTTCCACCACGATGATGTCGCCGGGCGAGGCTGCTTCAATCGCGGCGGTGCAAAGATGGCGCGTATTCGAGCGTCCTTCCGCACGGTCCAACGTCACCGTTAAAACGCGCCCCGCGATTCTTCGTTCCGATGAAAAGCGGCGAATGCCAGTGACAGCGCCCTTCAACCCCAATTTGTCCAGGGCGTCGGAAACCGCGCAGGAGTCCAGCCGGCTAAGCCGCGATACGAAGTCGTCCATCTTCTGCCTCCGGGCTACCTTTCCGGTCTCCAGCGGGAGAAGCGCCGTTCCAGGCGCTCCGCCAGCCATGTCAGTACGATTCCCGCAAACGCGACGATCAGCACGCCCACGAACAACGTATCGGTGGCGAAGGTTTGTCCTCCATAAGCCACCATGAAGCCGATCCCGCGGCTGCCGCCAAACATCTCGCCCACCACCACGCCAATCAATCCCAGCGCCACTCCCTGGCGTACACCGGTCAAAATGAACGGCACCGATCCGGGCAACGCCAGAGTGATAAAAATCTGCCAGTCCGACGCGCAATAGGCACGCGCCGCGCGCAGCAAGTCCCGGTCGATGTTTCTTACTCCAGCCACCGTGTTCACCAGAATGGCGAAGAACGCCGTGATGAATACGATAAAGATTTTCGACCAGATGCCAATGCCGAACCAGATGATGACCATCGGCACCATGGCGATGCGCGGCGTCGCATATAGCGCGTTCATGAATGGATCGCAGATTAGCCGGGCGCTGCGGTACCAGCCTAGGATTACACCCAAGACCACTCCCGCCACCAGCGCCAGCCCGAAGCCGGCAGCGAAATTGATTCCGCTGTACGCCATGTCGGACAGCAGCGTGCCATGCTGCAACCCGAAGACGAACTGTTTCGCGATGGCCGACGGTCCGCTTAAGAACAAGGGCGAAATCTTTCCCGCCGACCATAGCGCCTGCCATATGCCGATGGTGAGCGCCACCGCCGTGCCGCCCAGAATCAAGGCCTCGTACCGTTGATAGAAACTACGTTTCGGTTTCATCGCGATCAATCCGGCGCCAGCAGGGCATGCACCGCCCTGGCGTCCTCTTCAATCAACTGCCAGATGGTGTCCTCCAGCTCCAGGAAGCGCGGCTCCCGCTTCAGGTGCAGCGTGCGCGGACGTCCAAAGGGGACTTGGAACACATCCTTTACCCGGCCGGGCCGCGAGCTCATCACCACCACTCGATCCGCCAGGTAGATGGCTTCGTTGATCTGGTGCGTGATGAACAACACCGTCTTGCGGGCCTTAGCCCAGATCTTCAACAGCTCGGCCTGCATGAACTCGCGCGTCTGCGCGTCCAGCGCCGCGAACGGCTCATCCATCAGCAACACCACCGGGTCCGCCGCCAGGGCCCTGGCCAGGTTCACGCGCTGCTGCATGCCTCCCGAAAGCTCGGAAGGAAAGTGCCGCTCGAAGCCGCTCAGGCCCACCAGCTTGGTGAAGTATTCCGTGCGCTGCGCCATGGTGGCTTTATCGAAGCGCCGCTGCAATTCCATCCCGTAGCGGACGTTGCCTGCAATGGTCCGCCAGGGCAGCAGACTGGAATGCTGGAACACCACGGCGCGGTCGATTCCCGGTCCTTGGATATTGCGGCCGTCAATCGACACCGAGCCTTCGTCATACGGCATCAGACCGGCGATGATGTTCAGCAGCGAGGTTTTGCCGCAGCCGCTGGGCCCTACGATGGCGACGAACTCGCCGTCGTCGACCGATAACGACACGTCGATCAGCGCAGGTACTTCCGTGCCCTCGCGTTCGAGCCAGTATCGCTTAGAGACGTGGCCGACTTCCAGCTTCACCATGCGCCGCGCTTACCGAAAGGCCGCTTTGGCTTTGCGGTCCTCCTCGGTCTTGATTGCCGCTCCAAACGTCTTCTCGAAGAACCCATCCTTCACCAACCGGTCCACGTAACTATTGTCGATGACTTTGTGGAAGTCGTAGGACTTCATTCGCTCCGCGACCTGCGGGTCGGACTGCTGGTTCACAACCGATTGGACCGCCGCAGCCAGCACAAACGGTATCCGCTCGAAGGCCTGCGGCTTGGCGTACAGATCGTACACGCGCGCCACCTCGTCCGCTTTCGCCGCCTTGTCGTACTGCAAAAACGTCTGCACCGCGAACGGCTTATCCTCGTAGAATCGCTGGATCGCTTCAGCCTGCGCTTCGATCAGCTTTTCGGGTAGCCCTGGATCGGCCGCAATCGCGCTCTTCTTCATCAAGTACGCCGTCGACGCAAAGATGTCGGCATGCTCGGCCAGATTCGCCAGCGTCTTGTAACCCTGCTCTTCCAACTTGAAGTACGCCGGCGCGGTGAGCAGCGTGGCCTCCGCGCGGCCGCTGATTAGAGCCGCGGCGCGTCCGTTGACGTCCGTGCCCACGGGAATCCATTGCACATCGCGCGCCGACAATCCTGATTTCGACAGCAGTGCGATGAGGTACCCGTAGGGAGCGTCGCCCACCTGCGAGACGGCAATGCGCTTGCCTTTCAGATCCCGGATGCTGGCGATGTTCTTGTCGGCCATCAACGCGAACGCGCCGCGATTGAGCGAGCTGCCCACCAGCACCAGCGAGCCGTCCTTGGAGGCCGCCTGCATGAGTTGATCCAGCGACGAATTCACCATCTGCGCTTCGCCGCTCACCAGCATCGCCACTCCCGCTGGCATCACGCCGAACGTCAGCGTCACATCCAGGCCGTGCTTCTGATAGTAGCCGCCCTCCTTCGCCAGGAACAGCGGCCAGTTGGACCCGCTCCGGTTCGGATAATTGATGGTGATCTTCTGCTGCGCCAAGGCGTTCATCGAGAACAGCGCAGCCAGCAGGAAGCTAAACCAGATTCGAAATTTCAGGCGCCGACTCCTTGCCATGCCAGGACTACAAACACGCGCCATTATAGCTTACGATGAATTTCTGTGGCGCGGTGGTCTAGTCGCTCCCTAACGGTCGCGGTTCCGTAACACACGGAATCTACTGAACCGCGCACGTCAGTGTGTACGAAAGGACGGTTTACGCAATGCTCGACAAGTCTAAGAACCAGCTTCTCACCGAAGTGGGCCCCCTCACCCCGATGGGCGAGCTGTTACGCCGCTATTGGATGCCGATAGCCGCGGTCAGTGAGTTTGAAGACAGCTCCATCAAACCGGTCCGCCTGCTGGGAGAGGATCTCACTCTTTACAAGGATCTGGGCGGCACGTTTGGGCTGGTGGATCGCCACTGCCCGCATCGCCGCGCCGACACGTCCTACGGTTTCGTCGAACAGTGCGGCCTGCGCTGCAACTATCATGGCTGGCTGTTCGACCAGGACGGCCGTTGCACCGAGCAACCTTACGAGGATGTTGCCGTGCCTGAGGCCCGCTTCAAAGACCGGGTCCGGATCAAAGCCTATCCGGTTGAGACCAGAGCCGGCCTGATTTGGGCCTACCTGGGTCCCGAGCCGGCTCCGCTGGTCCCCAATTGGGAGCCCTTCACCTGGAAGAACGGCTTTGTGCAGATCGTCTTCGCGGACGTTCCCTGCAACTGGCTTCAATGTCAGGAAAATTCGATCGACCCGCTGCATTTCGAATGGATGCACATGAACTGGAGCGTCCGCCTGGATGAGAAGCTCGGTCCGTACTCGCCGCGGCACCTGAAGCTAGAATTCGAGGAGTTCGACTATGGCTTCGTCTACCGGCGCATCCGCGAGGGCATGAGCGAGTCCGATCCCATGTGGACCGTGGGCCGCGTTTGCCTATGGCCGAACGCGTTGTTCACCGGCGATCACTTCGAGTGGCGCGTTCCGGTGGACGACCAGCGTACGCTGAGTGTTACCTGGGCATTCACCCGCGTGCCCAAGGAGAGTGAAATCTACGTCCAGGAGCGGATCCCTGCATGGCATGGTCCGGTTACCGATACGGCCACCGGCCAATTGATCTCGAGCCACGTCATGAATCAGGACTTCGTCGCGTGGGTGGGCCAGGGGACAATCGCGGACCGGACCCAGGAGCACCTGGGGACCAGCGACCGCGGAGTCCTGCTACTGCGGAAGCGTTTCCTGAACGACCTGGAAGCTGTGGCCAAGGGCGAGGATCCCAAAGGCATCATCCGCGATCCGAAGACCAATCAGTGCGTCGCCCTGCCGGTGGCCGAGCGGAAATTGCTCACTGAGGGATTGACTCGCGAAGAGCTCGCGAAGCACCCCATTCACGGACGGCAATTAACGGAGGGCTACCCTTTTCAGCAGGGGCAGCCGCAAGAGATTCGTGAAGCATTCCTGGCGGCCATGGGCGTCGCCAGTCCGGCATTGAAGTAGGTTCCTTCTGACCACCAAACCGTTTCTATCCGCCGTAGCGTGGGCTGCGATGCTTGCGTGCGCTGGCTGGTATGTGTACGACAGCTTCATCAAGCAAATGCCTACCGCCGCGCTCAGCGATTTCCGCTGGTACTACCTGGCAGCCGATCACATACTGGACGGCGATTCCCCTTATCTCTCCAAAGGCTATATTTATTCTCCATTTCTGGCATTTGTATTAACGCCGCTGGCGTATTTGGAGTATGTTCCCGCGCGTTGGGTTTGGTTTCTGGTGTCGCACGCTTGCCTTCTCGCAGCCGCGTGGCTGATCTGGCGAAAGCTTGGCTCAGACCGATTGGCGGGCTGCATAGTAGCAATGGTGTGGGCGTTGGGAGGCGCGGCGGGCGAAAGTCTGGCGTTGGGGCAAGTCGGGCCGCAGCTGACTCTGCTGCTAGCGGCAGCCTACACGTTGAATCGGCGCGGGCCAGGAGAGTGCGTCGGAACCGGCTTCGCCGTGAAACTGATCCCTGGCGTGCTTTGCGTGATTTTCGCCCTCCGCCGCAATTTCCGCGCGCTCTTCCTGGCCGTGGTAATTGCCTTTCTATTGACGGTGGTCCCTTGGGTTTTAGTGGTGTGTTGCTTAGCCGGACCGAAGGCGCCAGTGCACACGGATTATCTCGCCGGCACGCCGTCGGTAATCAGCTGGTCGCTGCCATCGGTGGCGCTGAGGATCTACGAGCCCTTTCACTTTGGCAAACCAATGCCGCTCGATTGGATCATCGGCAATGGGTTGCAGACGCTCCAACTTTCTTCCGGGCAGCGGCTTGTTTCGCTCAGCGTGGCGCTCATCACGCTGACACTGGGATGCGTCATACTCGCGTTCCGGGTTCATGGCAGGCTTACTCTCGAGCAGGTCCCGCTCGCAAGCGCCGCAATCGTGGCGCTCGCCCTGGCCGCATCGCCCGTGTGCTGGACTCACTACCAGATCATGGAGTATCCGGGCGTCGCCCTTCTTCTTACTTACGCCGCCCGCCGAAAACTTTGGTGGCTCTTTGGCATGGCGGCGGCCAGTGCGGCGTTCCTCTATCCCATTCCCGTAGCCGTGCTCAGGGCATACTATGAGCCGAGCAAAATGTGGCCCAATTCGCCCATCGTGATGTACTTCTGGACGTCCATCCCCGCTATCGCTTCGGTAGTTCTGTTTGGCCTGATGACGCGCGAACTGAGATCGGATGTTAGACTCGAAGGTTCACTCGCCGATGCGCTTTAAATATCGTGCCGACCACGTCGGCAGCTTCCTTCGCACGCTCGAACTGTTGGAGGCGCGCAAGAACCCCTCAATCGATCCTGAGCAACTGACGAAGATCGAAGACCGCCATATTCAAAACGTGCTGCAGCGCCAGAAGGATCTCGGCTTCCGGATTTTCACCGACGGCGAGTTTCGCCGCCACGGATTCATGAGCGACTTCAACGATTCGGTGGAGGGTCTCGACAACGCCGAAGCCATCGCGCGCGACTGGAAGGTCGAAGGCAGCGGCGCCACCGCTCTCGCCGGCCTGAAAAACCGGTTGCCCGGAGTGGTGATCGCGAAAATCCGCCAGAAGAAGCGGCTTACCGGGCATGAGGTCGCGTTCCTGAAGCAGCACAGTCCCGGCGATATCAAGATGACTCTGCCCACGCCCAACCAGTTCCCGGCCATTGCCTACAAGAAGGGGCTGAGCGATCAGGCCTACGGCAGCTACTCGGAATTCCTGTGGGACATCGTGCCCATCTTCAAAGCCGAGATGCAGGCCCTGGCGCGCGAGGGCGTTGCCTGCGTCCAGATCGACGCGCCGCGCTATAGCTACTACATCGATCCCAAATGGCGGCGCTATGTGCGGGATGAGATGGGTGTCGATCCAGACCAGGCGCTGGACGAAGCCATCCGCGTGGACAACGCCTGCATTGCGGGCGCTCGCGGTGACGGAAGCAACGGTCCGGTGGTTGCCATTCACTTGTGTCGCGGCAACAATCGCAGCCAATGGTACGCCGAGGGCGGCTACGATCCCATCGCTGAGAAGCTTTTCAACCAGCTCAATGTGGACGCGTTTCTGCTGGAATACGAGTCCGAGCGCGCGGGCACGTTCGAGCCGCTACGATTCGTGCCTCCCGGAAAGATGGTGGTGCTGGGATTGGTGAGCACGAAACTTCCCGAGATGGAGACCGTGGACCATTTGCTGCGGCGCATCGAGGAAGCGAGCGAGTACGTGCGCATGGACCAGCTCGCGCTCAGCCCGCAGTGCGGATTCGCGAGCAATGAGGAGGGCAACCTGCTCACTGAAGACCAGCAGTGGCGCAAGCTGGAACTGGTGGTCGAAACCGCACGCAAGGTGTGGGCAGACGCCTGATCGTGGCCTGAAGAGGCGTTTCGAAAGTCAACTGTTCTCAAGTTTGATCCGGCTTCCAACAGGAAGTTGCATTCGGCACATATCTTCAAGATACTGGAATATATGAATAAGAGCGCCTACCTGCGAGATCTCGAGCTGATGATCCTGCTTGTGGTGTTGCGCCTGCGGGACGACGCCTACGGAGTTCCCATCGCCCGTGAACTCAAAGTGCAATGTCGGCGCGAAGTGTCGCTCGCGAACGTCTACGCCACGCTGGAGAGGCTCCAAGAGAAGGGCTACGTCTCATCGCAATTGGCTGATCCAACACCGGAGCGCGGGGGCAGGGCGAAACGGTACTTTAGCGTGACGGGCCAAGGATTGAAAAAGGTTCGGGAGACACAACGCATTTTCTTCAGATTGTGGCAAGGGGTCCCTGGGCTTCAAGGAGATACTGTATGAAAACGCCTCGACTACCCGCGGCAGCCTTTTGGCTGCTCGACACGTTCAACGTAACAGAGAACAATCCAGCCCTCGCTGGTGACCTGACCGAGGAATTTTCGCGTGGCCAATCAAGCATCTGGCTCTGGAGACAGGTGCTGGCGGCAGTTGGCTTTGCCCTTGCCAAAGAAATTTACAGTCACAAATTACTGACGATAAGGGCGGTCATCGCAGGGGAGGCCGCCATTTGGTTTGGATCCGTTGCGCTCGGCAGGGCCTTGCATACACATTTGTTTAAATTCTTAACTGGGATTTCGCGCTGGCCACCATTTTTCGGGTCTTTCTTCCTGCCTCTATCGATGACCGTCTTTATTTTTGGCGGGTGGATCGTAGCCCGGTCCCACCGGGGCCATCGGACAGCGTTGTTGCTCCTCTTCGCCGCACTGCAGTTCACTTTGATGGCCGTGCAATTGGTTCCGACCCTGCATATGCATTTGGTGGACTCAATCGACCAGCCTCGTTTCCGCCCTTATCTAGCGGGTGACATGGCCTTCCTTTTCTTGTGCCCGATAGCTGTGCTGCTCGGAGGATATCTTGCAAGGCAATCGCGCGGAGATCGATCCCCCAGCCTCTCCGAGCAACGTTAACTAATGACCGTTCCATTTTTGACGGAACCGGGGTTTCGGGAAAACTCCCGAAGATATTCCCGGAGTTCTTCACGAACGCGTCGGAATGCGGCGAGTCGCTCCGCTTTCGAACCGTGCACGGCGGCCGGATCTTCAAAATTGTGATGAACGGTAACCGTTTTGCCGGGAAAGATAGGGCAACTTTCCTTTGCGTTGTCGCAGACGGTCAGCACGTAGTCGAATTGTTCGCCGCTGAACTCATCCACGCTCTTGGAGCGCTGGCCGGAAATGTCGATGCCCAGCTCGCGCATAGCCGTAATGGCCTCGTACCGGACATGGCTCGGCTTAGTGCCGGCGCTAAACACTTCGAAGTGGTCGCCGGCGTCGTGACGCAGTAAACCTTCGGCCATCTGGCTCCGGGCTGAATTTCCAGTGCAGAGAATGAGAATTCGTTTCTTAGCGGGCAAGGGTGGACTCTTTCTGGGGATGGGCAACGACAACGTTCCCCGCATCCTTCGGAAGCGAAGGCACAAGCCACCGGAAAAGCAGCGTAGCGGCCATTGCTCCGAAGAGCTGCGCTACGATGAACCCCGAAGCGTCTTGCGGCCGGATGCCCGAAAAGGTATCGGAAGCAGCGCGCGCCAATGTGACGGCCGGATTGGCAAATGATGTCGATGAAGTGAACCAGTAACCTGCGGTGATGTAAGCACCAACCGCGAACGGCACGGCGGAAGATCGAGAGCGGGCACATCCCCAGATGACTGAAAGAAGCCCGAACGTGGCGACAAATTCACTGAAGATTTGGGCTTCCCCGGCCCTGACGTGGTGCGACGAAGAAAATAACGGCTCGCCGAACATCAGGTGAGCCGCCGCAACTCCGAGGAATGCCCCAATGATTTGAGCGGCAATATAAGCCGATGCCTCTCGCCAGGCCAAACCGCCCTGTGAAGCGTCGGCCAGCGTAACAGCCGGGTTGAAGTGACCGCCCGAAACGGGGCCCAAAGTGAGGATCAACGCAACCAGAGCGGCGCCGGTCGCAATCGTATTTGCCAGTAAAGCGACGGCTACATTTCCACCGGCCAGCCGTTCGCCCATGATGCCTGAGCCTACGACGGCGGCCAGCAGGAAAGCAGTCCCCAGTGCCTCGGCTACAACACGTCGGAGCACAGTATTACTTCGCTGACGGTTTGACCGCGCGGATAAACGCGCTCATGAATTTGTCTTTCACCTGCGGCGCGATCGCGTCCACGTCGATGCCTTCGCCGGTGAGGAATTGCCGCGCGTCCTCGACGCTATAGACGCGGGTCGGCTCGATATCGATGTCGTCAAACCCGGCCTTGGCGAGTTTGCCGACATATTCGTAATCGTGGAGCGCTCCGGCGATGCAACCGACCCACATTTCCATGCTGCGCCGCACCTCCTCCGGCACATCGCCGGTGACCACTACATCGGAGACTGCGAAACGGCCGCCCGGCTTCAGGACGCGAAACGTCTCACGCAGGACGCGGTCTTTGTCTGCCGACAGATTGATCACGCAGTTCGAAATAACCACATCCACCGAGTTATCGGGCAGGGGGATGTTTTCGATTTCGCCCTTGAGAAATTCCACATTCTCGACGCCGGCCTTGCGCTGGTTTTCCCGGGCCAGCGATAACATTTCGTCGGTCATATCGAGGCCGTAAGCTTTGCCGGTGGCACCAACGCGCTTAGCCGACAGCAGAACGTCAATGCCGCCGCCCGATCCGAGATCGAGAACGGTTTCGCCGGCATTGAGCTTTGCCAAAGCAGTCGGGTTACCGCAACCGAGTGAGGCGAGAAGGGCGTTTTCGGGGATCTGCCCGGTCTGGTCGGTATTGTACAAGTTGGACGTGATCGGATCGACGCTGCAGCAGTCGATACTGGCGCTCGCTCCGCAACAAGAGCTACCGCCCGTCGTCACTCGCAACGCGGCCTGGCCGTATTTCTCTTTGACAACCTCTTTGATTTCCATGGTTCTCCCTATTGGTGTTCACTGACAAAATTGGACGACGCGCTGTTGAAGCGTCTCGGAGCGTGCCCGGTGCGCAGAAACAAGACCTTCGATTGGATCATGGCTCGTAAGCTCTATTTGCAAAGCTGAACGACGGTTTCTGGTTTAACGGCATGGTTGCGCGTGCAACATTCCGCATAGAGAAAACCAAGTAGTTCTTGCAGGGCTTCAGTATTGGCCGTGTACCACAGGAACGTGCTTTCGCGGCGCACCTTGACCAACTCCTCATTCTTGAGCTTTTCCAGATGGTGCGAAAGGGTTGAATTCGGGATTCCGAGTTCGTTTTGGATTTCGCCTACGACAAGCCCTTCCGGATGGGCTGAAAGAAGGAGCTGCATGATCCGCAGTCGCGGCTCCGTTCCCATTGCAGTGAACATATCGGCATACTTGGCGATCTGCTCGGCGCTCGTCTTCGATTTGGCGGCTGCCATGTTTCGATGATAGCAGAAATATAGAAACTATCAAGCGCTGAGCACTAACTAACGAGGCAAAACTTGCCGTTTCGAGCCGGTCACACCCCAAACTGCCGCAAATGATGGTCAATATGTTTGTACATCAAGATCGCCCACTCCTCCGGCGTCATCTTCCCAAAGAAACTATGCGGATTCTTCGTACACCCTGCCGCCCCTCCCGCCGCAAATTTGTCAATCAATCCCGATAACCGCTCCCTTTCCTTGCCTAAGTCTCGTTCGTCCGCCACAATCAGGCTCTTGGCCGTCGGCGAATTCTTCCGTAGCGGGTCTTCGTTCCGAAACACCATCGGCTTCACCAGCCGCCCCATCAGACGTGCGGGTAGCGCTCCCTTTTCGGGCACCACTTCTCCCACCGCCCACTGCATACTCACCGAGCAATGTGCCAGCATCTGCGCCGCCGTCATCTTGCCCCAGCGCCTCTCACTTTGCGGCTCCAATTTTCCCAGCCGGGTCTTTACCTGATTCGCCACCGTCGCATCGAACAGGTTCTTCATGCTCGCATGCCTCCTTTGAATGAGAGTAACCAAGAGCCCGTGTCAGAGAAAGGTCATTCTTCTGCGGTTAGCCGATTGAATATCCGAATGGGCCCAGTTTCAAAACTTACCTTCACGCAACGTCGCTTTCGTCCACTTCGACCTAAAACGCCCGTCGCTGGTCAGAGTTCCTGCTCAAGAAATTGCGAAATCCCGCTCCTCGTCGAGCATTTCGGACAAGGCATTTCCAACGCGACACCCAAAAGGGCGTTCTCAAACCCTTCTATCCCTCTTAGTCCTCGCTAGCTCATCCGGCACGTAGTCTTTGCGCTTACCTTCCCGAAGTCGATATAATCCCGTTTGCGCAATCGCGCGCGAATCCCAATCATGAGACCCATACAAATATGATCATCGACGCCCACGGACACGTGACCGCGCCGGACAAGCTCTACGTATATAAAGCCGGACTTATTTCCCACCGCGGGGCGCACGGCCGCGGCAGCGCAGGCGCCACCGACGAAGATGTTAAACATGCCTTGAACGAACCGGTCTTCGGCGGATCGTCTCATCTCGACCAACTGAAGGAAGTGGGCACCGACATGCAACTGGTCTCGCCCCGGCCTTACCAGATGATGCACAGCGAGCAACCCAAGCTCGTGAACTGGTTCATGGAAGAAACCAACAACATCATCGGGCGTCAAACCAAGCTGTACCCCAACACGTTTCGCGGCGTCTGCGGACTTCCACAGAGCCCCGGCGTCAGTCCCGCCAACTGCATCCCGGAGCTGGAGCGCTGCGTCAAGCAACTCGGCTTCGTGGGGTGCCTCATCAATCCCGACCCCGGCGAGGCCAGCGGTATTGAGACTCCTCCGCTGGGTGATCGCTACTGGTATCCGCTGTACGAAAAACTTGTCGAGCTGGATGTCGTCGGCCATGTCCACTCCGCCGGCTGCCGGTCAGACCGGCTGCCTTATTCGCTGCATTTCATCAACGAGGAAAGCATTGCGGTTGTGTCGTTATTGAACTCGAACGTGTTCAAAGATTTCCCGACGCTGAAGATCATGTTGTCGCATGGCGGCGGAGCGATCCCCCTCCACTGGGCCCGGTTCGAAGCCAGTTCGCTGCGCACCCCCGGCGCCACCCGATTCTCCGAACGTATGCGGAATCTGTACTACGACACTGTGTTGTATTCCAGCGACTCGCTCGCCCTGGTGATCAAGACCGTGGGCGCGGATCGATGTCTATTTGGTACGGAGCGGCCCGGCGTGGGAACCGTTAAGGACCCGCGCACCGGAAAATGGCTGGATGAGACCCGCTATTTGATCGAGGCCTTCGACTGGCTGAGCGATGCCGACAAGAAGCTGATATTCGAAGGCAACGCCAAGAAAATATTCAAGCTCGACGCGTGAGGCAGTTATGAAGTTCTTACTTTGCGCCGTCCTACTTTCGCTGCCCGCATTTGCGCAGCTTCGCAGCGTCACCATCAATTACCCGGCCAAGGCTCCGGCGAACTGGCCGCTCTTTCTGGCCAAGGAAGGCGGCTACTACCAAAAGAACGGGCTGGACGCGAAGCTGGTGTTCGCGGTGCATCCGGCGGGCATTGCGATGCTGGTGAGCGGTGAAGCGCAGATGACCAATTACCCGATGGATCAGGCCATGCAGGCCGCCATGCGCGATGGGTCGCTCGTCATCATGGGGAGCCCCTTGAACCGCGCGTTGTTTGCGATGATGACGCGCAACGATATTAAGAGCGTTCGCGATCTGAAGGGCAAGCGATTCGGCGTCAGCCAGCTGGGCGATCCGCCCTACAGCTTCGCGCTGGCCATTCTCGGAAAGTATGGGATCGGCCCACGCGACGTCCAATGGATCCCTTTGGGAACCGACGGAAATGGACGCGTCGCGGCTTTGGTGAGCGGCCGGATTGATGCCACCATGGTCCCTCCGCCCGCCTATTTCAAGCTCGAACCGCAAGGCTTTAAGGAGATCGCGAATCTCGCCGATAACACAGACCTCTACGCTCCGCTGGCGTATGTGTTCAAGAAGAGCGAGATCGCGGCCAATCCGAAGCTTCCCGAATTGATAATCAAAGCGCAGGCCGAGGCCATCAAGCGCTACTACGACGACAAGGCCATGGCGATCAAAGCGTACGGGGTGTACGATACGCAGAGCCCGGCCGACATCGAGCGAATCTACGATCATGACCGCAAGGCCAACACCTACGAGCGCGTGCCTTACGTGCTTGCGCCCGCGGTCCAGTACATCGTCGATCATCAGGCGGATGCCAGAATCGAAGCGCAGATGAAGGCCTACGATTTCCACAAGGTCATCGACAACAGCGTGGTGGAGCGCCTGGTGCGCGAACACTTTTTCGAGCAATTGTTCGGCCCAGGAGTAAAGGCCGAAGAGGACAGCAAAGCGAAGCTGGAATTTAAGTAGGCCGCGGCCTGGTGTGGCGCTTTCAAGTAAACTGGACCCTATGGCAGAAATCGTTCTCGGCATCGGATCGTCGCACGGTCCGCTGCTCTCCACCCCTCCCGAACAATGGGATCTTCGAGCACAGGCCGACCGTGAAAACAAGAAGCACTTTTATCGCGGGAAGATCTACGACTATGAAACGCTGTTGCGCGAGCGGGCACCCGGATTCGCCGCCGAAGTAACAGTTGAATCCAGGCGTGAGAAGTTTCAACAGTGTCACCGGGCCATGGAAGCGCTGACCAAAAAATTCAAGGAATCCGCTCCCGAAGCCGTCGTCATCGTGGGTAACGATCAGCGGGAGTTTTTCGACGAGGGTCTCACGCCTTCCATCACGGTGTATCGTGGCGCTCAGATCAAGAACCTGCAGCATCTGGCCAAGGACAACCCGCCGGGGATCAACATCGCCGAGCCTGGAAATTCGCCGTTGGAGGGCGCCAGTTATCCTGGGTCGACTGCGCTTGCCGATCACATCCTGGATTCGCTCGCGGCCGAGAACTTCGATCTGGCGCAATCGGACTCCACCCCCAAAGCGGCGCCGCGCGGAGGCATTCCACACGCCTACGGTTTTCTTTATCATTCGATTTTGGGTGACACCCCTCCTCCCAGCGTCCCCATCATTCTGAACGTTCACTTTCCGCACAACGTGCCGAAAAACCGCCGCTGCCTGGATTTGGGCCACGCACTGCACCGCGCGATCAAGACCTTCGACGGGGTTGGCCGCGTTGCGGTGATGGCATCCGGCGGCCTGACCCATTTCGTGATCGACGAGGAACTGGATCGAAAGATCCTCGCCGCCATGGAGAAAGGCGATGAAGCGGCGCTCGAGGCTGTCCCTGAGAGTCTGTTCAAGGTTGGTACGGCGGAGATCAAGAACTGGTATCCGGTGATTTCGGCGATGAACCAGACCCACCTCCGCTGCCATGTGGTGGACTACGTCCCCTGCTATCGGTCGGAGGCGGGAACCGGAAACGCCATGGCGTTCGTGTACTGGGATTAGCTGACTGGGCCGCCTGATATCTGGTTGCGGTAGGGCTGGCGGTTAAGGCCGCGCCGCGCCATAATCTACCAGGTACTCAAATGCGCCTCTCTCATGTAACTTTGTTCGCGATCGCCGGGGTGTTGTGTGCGCAGCAGCCGGCGCCGGATCTGATCCTCTCGAACGGGAAAATTATCACCGTCGATGACCGCTTCACCATCGCCCAAGCGGTGGCTATCAAAGGCGATCGCATCGTGGCGGTGGGCACCAACCAAGCCATGGCGCGGCTTGCGGGCGCGAACACCCGAAGGATCGACCTGCTAGGGAAGTCCGTCACACCCGGGCTCATCGATAACCATATGCATCTTTTGCGCGCGGCCACCACGTGGACACGGGAGCTCCGTTTCGATGGGGTGTACTCGCGCAGAGAGGCCGTCGGGATGCTGCGCGCGCGGGCGAATGCCGAGGGCCCGGGGGAGTGGGTTTATAACATCGGCGGCTGGACTCATCAACAGTTCGCGGACGATCCCAAACCTTTTACGCGCGAGGAGCTGGATCAGATTGCGCCGAACAATCCGGTGTCGCTGCAGGAGTCCTACTATCAGGTTTTTCTCAACAGCCGCGCCTTGCAGGCTCTGGGGATTGAAGCGAACAAGGGGGACCCGCAGGGTTTCGTCAAAGGGTCGATTATGCGCGATGCCAACGGAAGGCCCACCGGCGTGATCAAAGGCGACATCCCAGCCACTCGCCCGGTTGCCGCGAAGCTTCCCAAAGTGCCGCCGGAACAGTTGGAGGCCAGCAGCCGCGCCTTGGTCCAAGACATGAATCGAGCGGGTCTCACCTCGGTGGGCGTTCCCGGCTGCAACGCCGATGTACTTGAGATTTTTCAAAAATGGAAGGCGGAAGGCCGGGCCAACATCCGGATTTTTTGTATCGACGGCGTCGGGGCTGGAAGTCCTGAGCAGGTGGACAAGGCCCTTCTGCAAATCCCCAAGATCAAGCTGTTTCAGGGCGACAGTTATATCGACAATATTTTTTTTGGGGAAAGCGTCTACCAGCCCTTGCACGACCCCATGTTCGCGCTCACGTCCGATCCAACACCCGATCAGCTTGTGCAGTGGCGTCGCATGGCCATGGAGATTGCCAAGGCCGGCCTCCCGCTGCACGTCCACGCGGAGCTGCACAACACCATTGACGCGTTCCTCGACCAGATTGACGCGGTGAACAAGGAACATCCCATCAAGAGCCTGCGCTGGACTCTGGCTCACATCAACCAGATCAACGCGGAGCAGCTGGCACGAATGAAGAACCTGGGAATGTACGCCGCCGTGCATCCCTGGGCTGTCATCAACGGAGCGATCATGCACGAAGGGTTCGGAGACGGCGCTTACGATATGCCACCGCTCGCCACCATCCAAAACAGCGGCATCCAATGGGGACTCGGAACCGATGGGACGGCTGCGAATCAATATCTGCCATTTACGACGTTGTACTTTGCCGTTACCGGTAAGATGGCGGGCGGCGCCAAGGTGAATCGGCAGACCATCAGCAGGGAGGACGCTTTGATCGCGCATACCCGCAAAAATTCGTATCTGGTTTTCCAGGAAAACAATCTGGGTTCCATTCAGCCGGGCAAGCTGGCGGACCTGCTGGTGCTGGACCGCGACTACCTGACCGTTCCGGCGGACCAGATCGGGAACATCAAACCTGTGATGACGATGGTGGGGGGCCGGATCGTATATGATGCTACCGCGTCCGCGCAAACGGCAGCGAGATAGCGCGGTGGAGGGAAGCTCGACAATGCGGGTCTCGATCATGCGCAGCACGATCATTGCGTGTTTCATATGCGCGCCGCTGGGGGCGCAGTGGCTGACTTATCCCACGCCCAGCATTCCCCGGTTGACGGACGGTAAACCGAATCTCGCCGCGCCCGCACCCAAAACCCACGATGGCAAACCGGACCTGTCGGGAGTGTGGATGACGGGCCCGGGTTATACCAGGAACATCGCGAAGGATTTGAAGCCAGGTGAGGTTTCGTTCCAGCCTTGGGCCGCGACGTTGTACCAGCACCGGGTGGAAACAAACGGCAAAGACGATCCACAGGCCCGTTGCGTCCTGTCCGGCGTGCCCCGCGAGGACGTGGTGCCGTATCCGTTCAAGATACTCAACACCAATGGACCGATCGTAATTCTTTATGAGGCGCTGCACAGCTACCGGCAGATCTTTATGGACGGCCGCTCGCTGCCCAAAGATCCCAATCCGGCCTGGATGGGATACTCGATCGGGCATTGGGACGGTGACACGCTGGTGGTGAACTCCGCGGGCTTTGAGGAAAACAACTGGCTGGACAACAACGGCCATCCGGGTACGGAATCCCTGCGTCTGACGGAGCGATTTCACCGCCGCGATTTCGGGCATATCGATCTTCAGCTGACGATTGACGATCCCAAAGCGTATACCAAACCATGGAACGTGAATCTTCAATTGACGCTCACAGACACGGAGCTGATTGAGTATGTGTGCGACGAGGACGAGAAGGATCTCAGGCACTTAGTGGGAAAGTGAGCGCTGACGCGCGCTGCAGCAACCTGTAGTCGTCAGCCTTGCCGCGCTGCCTCAATGGCGGCGATGTCGATCTTCTTCATCGTCATCATCGCCTCGAAAGCACGCCTCGCCTCACCGCCACCAGCGGCAAGCGCATTGGTTAGCGCGCGCGGGGTAATCTGCCAGGAGAGGCCCCAGCGGTCCTTGCACCAACCGCACTGGCTTTCCGTGCCGCCATTGCCGACGATCGCGTTCCAGTAACGGTCCGTCTCTTCCTGATTCTCGGTCGCGATCTGGAAGGAAAAGGCCTCGGTGTGCCTGAACGCCGAGCCGCCGTTGAGGCCGAGACAGGGAATGCCCAGGACGGTGAACTCCACCGTCAGCACATCGCCCTTCTTGCCGCCCGGATAGTCACCGGGAGCCTCGTGAACAACGGTCACTTTACTATCCGGGAAGGTGACGGAGTAGAAGCGCGCCGCTTCATGCGCGTCCTTGTCGAACCAGAGGCAGATCGTGTTCTTTGGCTTCATGTTCGCGTGCTCCTTGTGCTCGGTCGGGGCGAACGCCGCGGTCTTTGCGTCGGGTCCGTATCTGCTACGGCCGACGTCTCAAACTGTTCGCCGGTACCTATTGTGCCAGCTTGCGGTGGAAATGACCGGCTACCGTGGTACGCTCGCACCCCTGGTGCGTATCGTCGGCCTCATCGGAGTATCCACGGCGGCGAAAGGATCGGTCCTGGAGTGAGCTACGACGTGCGAATCTGCCGCAAGATCGTTTGGTCCTGGATGGCCTTGTCGTTGGCCAACAAAAACGCCTTGCTGAGGATGAGCGCCAGCATCGAGTCTCCTTCAAATGGCAAAGGGACCGTCGCTGCCATGTCGCCGGCGCCGCGGACGATGCAGAGGTAGCGGCTGCCCGGCTCCATCAGCACGTTACCGCTTCCCAGATGAATCCGGTATTCGTTCGATTCGCCGCGAACCACCAGATACCGGTCGACAATTTGGCAACGATCCCGAATTGTCAATTTCGGCAGCAGGCTCTCGATAACCGTCTTGCGATTTGCCGCCAGCGTAGTAAGCTCGGCGTCCGCAAAACGCTGCCAGTATTCCGCGTGTTCATCCTGATGGTCGACGGCCCAGGCGGGATCCGCGCCGATGCTGGTGACGCCAACCAGCAGGTCCGCATCGCGCATGACTTCGGAAAAAACCACGGCCGGAATGCCGGCAAGCGGGAGGGGCCTGGGCGGCGGCCTGAGCTCAAAGCGTCCGCGCTTGGCTTCTATGGGGAAAAACTGAACGCGATCCGTGCCGATGGTGGTGTACACCATATGGCCCGAAATCTCCACGCCCTCCGAGAAATCGACATCGAATTCGGCGCGCAGATTGTACCGGGGCAGTTCCAATTCAGGCGTGTTGTGTGAATCCCACTCGCCCATCACCTTAAACCGCCAGCCGCGCTCCCGGCAGAGCGCCGAGAATTGATGCTGCCGCACGATGTGCCCGGCGAAGCGGTTGGAGTAAGTCGCCGTTTCACGCTCCGCATCCGTTAATAAGTAAACTTCGCGATGCGCCTGTTTGAACGGTTGCCGGATGGCGTGGTCTTCCAGCCAGCATCGCCAGCTCAGCACCTCCTGCACTTGCGAGCGAATGGGATGCCAAAGGCGAACCGTGGAAGCGGGCGCCGCGGTTACAGGGTTTCCCGCCCAATTCACCAGGCCACCTGCCCACCACATGGCCGTTTGCGACGCATCCCCGTTTTGAATTTCCCAGATGAGGCGTTTTGTGAACACCGATGTCACCGGGTGATTCAGATACCAATCCTCCCATCGTTCGAACGGGCATGAGCTTTGGGACAAGAGTTGCCGTTCCAGCCGCAGCCGTTGCGTGGAAAGAACCGCCTGCAATTCTTTCGCGGCTTTCTTGAGATCCGCCAGAGCCGCGGCGTGGCTGGTTTTCGCTTCGGCCGGCGCGGCTTTGAGAGGCTTTCCGTCGCGCCACCAACTCAGGACCGCGACGCCGTCTTCCACCGCCAATCTCGCTTCCGAGCTCCCCAACGGTTCGATGCGCACTCCGACCGGGTTCAATCCGAACGAGGGCACGGACATGGCCTCCAGATCGTCCCGGCCCACATGGTTGCGTTCCGCGGCCTGGGCCAGCGCTTTCTCAATCAAGCGGCGCGCCACGTCGTATTTCACGCGCATGGCCAAGCGGCTGATTTGCGTCACCGCATCCAGGCCCGGCATTACGGCGAGCGCGTTTACGCACGCATTGCCAACGCGATGCGATACCGCGCCGATCTGAGGGATTTTTCGAAAACAAGCGAAGGCGAAATCGGCGATGCCGGCGGCCAGGGAAGCGTCTCCCAGGGCGCCCAGCGTCCAGATGAACCCTTTCTGATAGTCCGCTTCTTCATCGGGGACCTGGAGGTGCTCCGGCATTCCGGGCATGGGACCCAGCGCCAACCAGCGTGCAGCCGCTTCCAGGAACTCCTTGCGTCCGATGTTGTCGACGCAGGCCACCGCGTCCTTTCGCCATTTGGCCGAAGCGCTCGTTTGCGTCAGCGATCGCGCGTGGAGCAAAAGACGGTGCCATGCCATCTGCTTCTGGGAGCCTTCCATTTCCCGAAACACGTGCCGGCTCCAGCCCGAAACCGCCGCCGCGGGTTTTTCCTTCTGTCCGTGAACCAGGATATCGATCCGCTCCTGAATCTCGTCCATGCCGTGGCTTTCTCCGATCATCGCGCGCAACCGGAGCAGGGCGTCTTTCATCGCCTGGGTCATGGTTATGTTTTGGAAGGAAGACAACAGCGATTTGTATGGAAGGTGAAAACGATGGGAACGGTTGGAGACGAGCTCGATCATGCGCACCGCGTGCAGGCTATTGAGCGGCAATCCGGCCCGCAATAAATGCGAGACGGCACCCTTGAGGACCAGGTGCAGCGACATCGACGCCTGTGTGGTCAGCACGGCAAGCGCCTCAAATACGAATGCCAGCCGTTCCTCCGCCGGAGCGGATCTCAGCCGTTCCAGGGGCTCCTTCACATTCTCCAACGCGGCGCGCTCCCGAAAGACGTGGGGCCGCTCATTGAGGGCGTCTATCAGCTCTCGGAGGTGAGAGCTCGCACCGGCGGGTGCTTGTAATTTCTGTTGCGGGACACGCCAAAACCTCGCAGTTTCCCCAATACTCACTGGTCTCCTCCGAATCTCGAATGGCCCGTTCTATCCGCCCACCAAAGGCACCAGCTTCACAAATTGCACTTCCGAGTCCGCCCGTAACTCGATTCGCTCATCCAGCTCGGCCGCTTGACGCCCGTCGACAATTAACAGGAAGCCGTTCCGCTCAAAGCTGGAGCATGCCTTTGCAAACTGGACCTCCCAGTCGAGAGGCCGCTGCGCTTTCATGCGAAAACCGTTCAGGATGCGTTCCGATTCCTCGGGCTGCACCAGACCGCAAAATACCTCTGGCATGGACTGGTTGTGGCGCTCCACTTCCTCACGCACGCGGGTCCGGATAAGCTCCCTGGCCGTAATGTTGGCTTGCGGCACGGTAACCGATTGCGCGCGGGAACGCGATCCAGGAACCGCTTCGTCCCAAATCTGGATTGTCACGGACATGGAGGTATGATAAGGCAGATCTCGGGCGTCGGCAATCAAGGTGAACGCCTTAGAACAAGGGATTTTCGTCCGAGATCCCGATGGAAAGCACACCGGATGGCCGCGGAGAGTCCACCGTGTCGAAAAGTGTCGACCCATCGACCGGCTCTCAAAGCGCATCTCGCTATTCGCTTGTAAATCCTTCTCATTCAATTGGGCCATCTAGTTGCGGATGGCAAGCGATAATAAAGGTTGAGCTAAGCATGCAGAAGCCAGTGATACTGACCGTGGACGACGATCCGGAAGTTCTCCGGGCCGTGGAGCGCGACCTGAAGAAGCACTATGAGGAGCACTATCGCGTGCTGCGTGCGGAATCCGGCCGCGCCGCACTCGACCTTTTGCGCCGCCTGAAGCAGCGGAACGACGCCGTGGCGCTGCTGCTGGTGGATCATCGAATGCCGGAAATGAACGGCGTGGAATTGCTGCACGAGGCGATCAAGCTTTATCCCAACGCCAAGCGGACACTGCTGACTGCTTACGCGGATACCGATGCCGCGATTAAAGCCATCAACGACGTTCAACTCAATCACTACCTGCTGAAACCATGGGACCCGCCGGAGCAGGAGTTGTACCCCGTTCTGGACGATTTGCTCAATGATTGGTCCGCGAACTTCCATCCGCCCTTCGAAGGAATTCGCGTGCTTGGGACCCGCTGGTCTTCCAAATCCTACGACATTCGCAATTTTCTCGCGAGAAACCAAGTTCCCTATCAGTGGCTGGACGCGGACGCAGCCAGCCGGGACGAGGAAGTGGACCGTCTCATGAAGAGCTTCGCTGCCGACGAACTCAAGTTGCCGCTGGTTATGTTCCCGGATGGGAAGTGTGTGTCCGAACCGAGTACGCAGGATCTTGCCGAAAGACTTGGCTTGCGCACCCGGGCT
Source organism: Bryobacterales bacterium (assembly GCA_963747945.1). Classification (GTDB taxonomy): domain Bacteria; phylum Acidobacteriota; class Terriglobia; order Bryobacterales; family Bryobacteraceae; genus Palsa-89. The sequence continues at coordinate 828,579 of CAVVHB010000008.1, read as the reverse complement.
GGACTCGAATTCTACGACCTGGCGATTGTGGGCGGCGGCCCTGCCGGACTGGCGGCCGCGGTGTATGGCGCTTCGGAAGGCCTGAAGACCATCATGGTGGAACGAGAGGCGCCCGGAGGCCAAGCGGGACTGAGTGGGCGAATTGAAAACTACCTGGGCTTTCCTTCGGGCCTGACCGGCGGCGACCTGGCGCGGCGCGCCGTGGCTCAAGCGCGCCGTTTTGGCGTGGAAATCGTTTCGCCTCAGGAGGTGATTGCGCTACGAGTGGACGGCCCCTATCGCTTTTTGCGTTTGAACGACGGCACCGAGCTGTCCTGCCACGCCATGCTGCTGGCTACCGGCGTTCAGTGGCGCAAACTGGACATTCCCGGAATGGATCGTTTGCAAGGCGCGGGCGTTTACTACGGCGGGAGCATGACGGAAGCGCCTTCGTGCCAGGACGAGGATGTGTACATCGTCGGCGGCGCCAACTCCGCGGGACAAGCGGCGATGTCTTACTCGCAGTACGCGCGGCGTGTGGTTATGTTAGTTCGAGGCGATTCGTTGGGCGCTACCATGTCGCAATACCTGGTGGAGCAAGTTCAAAATACCGTGAACATTCACGTGGAATATCGCACGCGCGTGGCAGAGGTGCACGGCGACGATCATTTGGAAGCTGTTTCCTTGATGTGCGATCGCACCGGCGATGTAACCCGGGTGCGGGCAACTTCGCTGTTCGTCTTCATTGGCGCGGAGCCTCGCACCGGCTGGCTGGAAGGAGTCAATCGAGCGCGATGAGCGAGGGTTTATACTCACGGGTCCGGATCTGCTCAAACCCGGCAAGCGGCCCAAGGGCTGGACGCTTGAGCGCGATCCCAGCCTGCTTGAGACGAACATCCCGGGTGTCTTCGCGGTGGGCGACGTGCGATATGGTTCGGTGAAGCGCGTAGCATCCGGCGTGGGCGAAGGCTCCGTCGCAATCCAGTTCGTTCATCAATACCTGAGCAACGTATCGTGACCAATCCGCTCTCAGCACCTCAAGACAGGCCCGGAGGTCAAGACAGTCCCGGAGCCCAAGAGACTCCCGAAGCCGCGCTGCGAAAGATCGATATTTTCTCCGATCTCAGCGACGACCAGTTGCATTGGTTTGTATCCAGCGCAAAGGAAATCAAGCTCTCTGCCGGGGACATTGTCATACGCGAAGGCGATCCGGCGGATGCGCTGTTCGTTTTGCTGGAAGGTGAAGTACGTGGACGGCGCGAAAACGGAGGAGGCGACACGCCAGGCTTTGTGGCGCAGGCTGGGCAAGTGACAGGCATGTTGCCGTTCTCCCGCATGACGCACTTCGGGATGACGGCCCGTGCTACCACGCCCACCTGGGGTCTGCGTCTGCACAAGGATCATTTCGAGGAAATGCTCCGGCGCATTCCGGTACTGCTGCCGCGTTTGATTGGCGTGTTGGCCGATCGAATTCGCGAATACAGCCGCGCGGAACAGCAACGCGACAAGTTAAGCGCGCTGGGCAAGCTCTCCGCCGGATTGGCTCACGAATTGAACAATCCAGCAGCGGCGGCCGTGCGGGCGGCGCAGGGTCTGCGCGAGTGCATGCAGGAGCTCCGGAAAATAAACAAGACGCTGGATGACGATTCGCTTTCCTGCTTAGAACGTTCGGAGCTGGCTTCCCTTGAGGAGAATTTGATGGACCACCTGGCGTCCAAACCTCCGCTGGATGCGCTGGAACAGAGCGATTTCGAAGAGGAGCTTGCCGCCTGGCTGAACCGCCGAAATATCCCGAACGCGTCCCGGCTTGCTTCAGGACTGGTGGAAGCCGGCGTGGACAGTGCCGCGCTGGAGAAACTGGGCGGACGTTTTCAAGACGGCGTGCTGGCCCATGTTCTGACGCGCCTGGTTTCATCCGTGGGCGCGGAAAGACTGACGCGTGAAATCGAGTCCAGCACCGGCCGAATTTCCGAGCTGGTGCGAGCGATCAAAGAATACACCTACATGGACCAGGCGCCGGAGCAGGAAATCGACGTTCGCCACGGTTTGGAAAGTACCCTGACGATGCTGAAATTCCGCCTGAAACACGGCGTGGAAGTAAAGCGCGAGTTTGACCCCAAGCTTCCGAGGATATTCGCGCGAGGAAGTGAGTTGAACCAGGTGTGGACGAATCTGATCGACAATGCCGTGGATGCCATGGGCGGCAAGGGCGAACTGATTGTTCGAACGTCCAGAGAGCTCGATTTGATTCTGGTTGAGATTATCGACAATGGACCCGGGATTCCCGACGCGGTGAAGCCTCATCTGTTTGAGCCATTCTTCACCACCAAGGGAGTCGGCGAAGGCACGGGAATAGGGTTGGACACCGTATACCGGATCGTACGCGCCCATCATGGGGAGGTCTCGTTTGAGTCTCAACCGGGTCGAACAAGTTTTCAAGTGCGATTGCCGGTGAGGCAGTCCTAGCGGGCTGTCTGTGAGGTGTTGGCACTGGCGCAAAAACCCGTTCACACGAGTGTGAACGCTGCAAGCACGAGTGCTTGCGCCACATTCTCAAATTGTGGCTCGGAGACAGGAGCCCGCGCGACCTGGCGCACAATCCGAAATACATGGAAGGTTTTGGCGAGTGAAGAAGCGGGTTGTGTGGCTCGACACCGGGTGCTGGTAAGCTCGCTCACCACGCATGGACGGTGGTACTCACTGAAGCCGCATTTCGCCTGAAGCGCGAGGGCCGTGACAACGACGTGCTTTTTGCCCTGTACTTCTTTCCGCTTGCCCGTGCTCCAGAGCACACTCGTCCGCGGCATTGCCACCGACGCCAAAATCGCACTGTCGCCGCCACGGGAATGCGCAATATTTTCTGGGGCGCTCGCATTTGCGCTTCCCTACACCGTGTATAATGCCTGTGCCGGTCGGGTTTCGGATGCGTCTCCTGTCAATTGTCGGCGGCCTCTGCGGTTGTCTGCTGGCCTTTGGCCAAACTGAATCCGGCTCCATCGCGGGTTCCGTTTTAGGGCCGACGCACGCACCAGTAGCGGGTGTTAGTGTTGAAGGCCGGAACATCCAAACCGGAACTGACTACAAGGCGGTAAGCTCGGCCGACGGCAAATACACCCTGCTTGAACTTCCGGCCGGCAAGTACGACATCTTCGTTATCAACACCAACTACCGGCCTTTTGTGCGTAGGGGCGTCGTGATTACCGCGGGCCAGTCGGCACCCTTGGAAATTCAGCTCTTGTCCAATACCGCTCTGAGCACACTCGGAGAAATGCCGGCGTTGTTTGAAATTCTTTCCAAAAAGTCGCCTCCTCCGCAAGGGCCTGCGCCTAGAATTCCGGATGGGAAGCCGGACTTCTCCGGTGTCTGGCTAATATCTCCATCGTCCGTTGGGAAATCTTCGCGACAACCGGATCTGCTGCCGTGGGCGAGAGCCTTATTCCGCGAACGGGTACTTAATGACTACAAAGACAAGCCTTCCGCTCGATGCCTCCCGGAGCTCCCAGGATTCCTGGCTCGCTGGCCAATCAAAATTGTCCAGACTCCCAAGCTCCTGGTGACGCTCAGAAGCGACGATGTAATCAACGCCCATCAGGTGTACCTGGATGGACGCAGCTTCCCGAAGGATCTGGAACCATCGTGGCAGGGATATTCGATTGGCAAATGGGAAGGCGACACGCTGGTCATCGATACGGTTGGGTTGAATGATAAGACATGGCTGAATATGTTCCCGCATACCGGCAAGTTGCATATTACCGACCGGTTGCGGCGGCTGGATCTGGGTCATCTCGAAGTGGAAACCACATATGACGATCCAGAAACTTTTACAAAGCCGTTGCAGACCAAGGTCGTGAATGTCCTCGCTCCCGATGAGGACGTCGAGGAGTACGTTTGCGCGGAGAATAATCAATACGGCGAGCACGTGAGCGCTAACTAGCCGGGCACGCGTTCGAGAGAAGAGGAAACCTTAGTGAGATACGAAGCGTATGTCTTGATCCTTTCTCTGGCACTGCTGTTCTCGCGCTCATCCGCATATGCGCATCACTCGTTCGCCGCCGAGTACGATGCGGATAAGCCGGTTCGGGTGACCGGCACGGTGACGAAAGTGGAGTGGACCAACCCGCACGCACGTTTCTACGTTGATGTGAAGGACGCGGACGGTGCCGTTACCAACTGGAATATCGAACTTGGGCCGCCGCTGATTTTGCGCCGGCTGGGGTGGCGGAGCGATTCGCTCAAGATTGGCGACCAGATTACAGTGGAAGGCTTCTCGGCCAAAGACGGTTCCCGAATGGCGAACGCAAAAAAGGTTACGTTAGCGGATGGCCGGAGCGTTTTCGCCGGCTCGGCAAGCGAGGGAAAAGCTCCCTCGCAATAAGCAGTGCGAATTCGGGACTAGGAACGGGAAGTTGGCTTTGGTCCCGTGATGCATGTCCCGACCGCCGCGCGACGCTTCTACGCCTGCTGCGCCACTTCTAAGAGCGGGTTGCAACGCGTTTGCCGGCCAGCACGGTGGCGCTTGGGAAAAGCCGCTGGCGGCCGGTCTGCTTGTTCCCAAAATTATCGACGAATTCGAACGTCCCTTCCCTGAGCTCCAGGACCGCAACGTCGGCGGGCGCACCTACTTTCAGCGTGCCTCGATTGTGGAAAACCGGAAATGCACCGGAGGCATGGACGGTGGCGCAGGCCACCACCTGATCGAGCGACATGCCCAGCATGAGGAATTTCGACATCACGTTCGGAAAGTCGATGACCTGAGCCGTGCGGCCTTCGGGAGTCCAATCGGTGGAGAAAGTGTCCGGCAAAAAGCCCGCTTTCAGCACGCGTTCGGCAATATCCCAACGCAAATGGCCGGTGCGCCCATTGCCCAGGTCGAACCGGACGCCGCGGCGGCGGGCCGCCATCACCTCCGGCAGAATGTGACCGTTGTCGTCGATAATGCTGTTCGGCGGCGGAGCAAACATGTGCGTAACGATATCGCCGGGCTTCAAAAGCGCGAGAAGCTTGGGCAGGGGCGACACGGTTTGCCCCATGTGGATCATGACAGGCAGCTGGAACGATGACGCCACCTCCTGCGCGCGCTTAAGCACCTCAAAATCATTGGGTCCGGCGACGTCCCGCGACAGCCGCGCCTTCACCCCGACGATCATCTCCCGATTGCGCCCGATCGCTGCGCGCGCCGCTTCCACGTCGGCACGGCTGATGTCCATGGTGTCGCCTTCCGGCAGAATACCGGCACGCCCGATGTTGATCAACACGCGACACTGCTGCGGGGCGGATTTGGCAACGGCGATGGCCTGGTCGATGTGATCCGCGCCCTGGGAGCCGGCATCGATGAGCCCGGTGACGCCGTCGGCCAGGCACAGCTCCGCTCCGTCGGGTGTGCGCGTGACATGGGTGTGGATGTCGATCAAGCCGGGCACCACCAACTTGCCGCGCACTTCCATTGTTTCTGTAGCGCTGGCCGAGATATTGGGTTCCACCGCGGAGATACGGCCAGCGGCGATGGCCACGTCGCCGATCGCGTTCAGCTTGCGCGAAGGATCGACGACGCGTCCGCCCTTGAGGATCAGATCGTATTTGCCTGCTTTGGCGGCGAACGCTCGCGGAATACCTACGAATGACGCAGCGGCTGCGCCGATAAATGTTCGACGGTTCATGGGCCCACCTTCGCTTGCTTGAATTTTGTTTCGAGCGCTGCTCGATCCAGCCGGACGCCGGCCAGGTAGACACTATCGATCTCCCGCGTGTTGTGGATGTTCTCGAGCGGGTTCGCGTTCAGCACAATGAAATCGGCCCGCTTGCCCTTGGCGAGCACGCCAGTATCATTTATCCGAAGCACTTCGGTTGGCCTGGACGTGGAAGCGACGATCGCCTGGGCCGGCGTCAGCCCCAGCCTTACATACATTCCGATCTCATGATGCTCGGCAAAGCCGAATGAATACTTGGCGGAAACGCCCGCGTCGGTACCGAGCACGATCCGCGCGCCAGCCTCGATGTACTTGGGGAAGTTGTAGCGAAGGTTCTCTTCACGCTGAAGAAACTGCGCGCTGGCGGGCGCCGAGCACGGGGGCGAGGGCAACCAGGTTTTCCCCGCCTTGATATCGGCGATCACGCTCAATGGCAGCACCTGTTCGATGAACCCATTGTCGCCGTCACAAAGCTCGGAGCGATCGCCCAGGCCCATCACCGGGGTCCAGTATGGCTTCTTGGCTTTGAGAATCGCGATGAACTCGTCGTCCACCTTTTCCGTCATGAGCGTGTGTACCAGCACGTCCACGCCGGCCTTCACCACGCCTTTTTGATCCCCTAAATTGGTGGCGTGTGCATGGACGATCATGCCGTGCCTGTGCGCTTCCGCGATCAGCGCGGTGTAGACTTCCGGAGGCATTTTTTTCATACTGCCGCGCGTGTTGTCCCGATTGTCCACCCAGAATTTGAGCTCCCGGATCTTCTTGGCCGCGATTTTCCGCACGGCTGCCACGGCCTGATCGGGCGTGGAGACTTCATACACCGCGTGCAACGGAGTGGTCCCCTGGATCAAGAGCGCGTCCGGACCACCCCCCGGCGGCGCCATGCCTGCCGCGAAGAAAAACCGGGCGGCGTGCGGAAATTTCCCGGCCAACTGGTTCTGCTGGAATTCGATGGCGAAGTCCGTCGGCTGCTCGCCCATGGCCATGGCGGTGCCGACACCATAGAACGCTTCGCGCTCCAGGTGATCCAAAACGTTTTGAGCCGTGTGGTTCTCAACGCTCCAGCTTACGTAGCCCTCATAGCCCATGTGGACGTGAATGTTGTTCATCGCGGGCATGACCGTCTTCCCGGAAAGGTCTACGCGAGCCGCTCCCGCGGGCGCCTGAATGGAGCCGGAGCCTTTCGGACCAATCGCTATAATGCGCCCATTCCGGACCACGAACGCGCCGTCCTCAATGGGAGCGGTTGCGTCGCCGATGATCAAGCGGGCGCCTTCGTAGATGACGGCGTTGGTCTGTGACTGGGCGACCACCGCCCCCAACACAACGATCGCAAAACAGCTTGCCACTCGCCGCCATTCTGAGCATTTCATTGAGTAGCAGTATACATTGGTGAGATGACCCCGCGGTTGGCGCGCTGGACGTTTGCGAGCGCACTTATCATTGCCATCGTTGCCATGCTCCCGGCCATTACTATGCTGCACGCCCAGTCCAACGTTCACGAGGCGTACGCCAACGTGCCCGGAGCGCGGATCTTCTATCGCGATACCGGCGGTAACGGAGTGCCGGTGATCTTGTTGCACGCCGCTACCGGCAGCAGCCGCGTTTGGGAATACCAGATTCCCGCATTTGTCGCGGCCGGCTATCGCGTGATTGCTTTCGACAGGCGCGGTTGGGGCCGGACTGAGATCACCGCGCCGGAATCACAGCCTGGTACGGCAGCCGGCGACCTGCTGGGCTTGCTGGACCAGTTGCACCTGGATCGGGTGCATGTAGTGGGGACGGCCGCGGGCGGATTCGCCGCGCTCGATTTCACGTTGTCGTACCCGCAGCGGGTGCGCAGCCTGGTAGTGGCCAACTCGATCGGCGCGGTGCAGGACGCGGACTATGTCGAACTGGGGCGCCGGATTCGTCCGCCGGAATTTGCCAAACTGCCGCCGGATTTTCGCGAGCTGGGTCCGTCGTACCGGGCCGGTAACGCCGCGGGGACTGCGCGTTGGGTGGAGTTGGAAAAGATGAGCCGGCCTCCGGGGCCCCCGGCGCCTGCGCAGCCGCTCGAGAACCACATCACTTTTGCGATGCTCGAAACCATCCATGCGCCCACTCTGCTTCTTACCGGCGACGCCGATCTCTACGCGCCGCCACCGATACTGCCGTTGTTTGCGGCGCGGATCAAGGGCTCAGAGACGTTGGTGATCCCGGAAGCCGGGCACTCCGCTTATTGGGAGCAGCCGGAGCTTTTCAATCGCGCGGTATTGAAGTTCCTGGGCAAACATTAGGACCGACTCACTCACGGTCGCGGCTCGGTAAACACTTGCAAGCACGTTTCGCTGTATAATTCACATCGTTTAGCGTTCGAAGGAGAGATAGCTATGGCGCGTTCGACGTATCTTGCACTTCTGCTTGCTCTACCGCTCGCGGCAGGCACGGTTCGAATCATTCAGACTAACAGCGCCGGAGACGATGTTTCCATCATCGATCCCGCGATCAACAAGGTGGTGGGAACCATCCATGGCATTGAAGTGAACCACGGCGCCGCGGCCGCGCCGGACGGCAGCCGTTATTACATTAGCGACGAAGGGGGCGGCACGCTGGATGTGGTCGATCGCAAAACTCTGCAGGTGATGCGCCGCATCCCTCTGAGCGGCCATCCGAACAACATCGCGATCAGCAAGGACGGACGCCGCGTGTACGTTTCCATCGCGGTTGCTCCGGGAGCCGTGGACGTGATTGACACCGCGTCACTGAAGAATGTCAAGAGCATTCCGGTGAAAGGCGCTCTCCACAACACCTACGTGACGCCGGACGGCAAGTATGTGGTCACCGGTTCCATTGCGGGGAAAATGATCACGGTGATCGATCAAAAAACAGAAGAGCCCGTGTGGAGCTTGCAAATGGACCAGGGGATTCGCCCCATGGCGTTCCTGACGAATGCCGATGGTTCCACCAAGTGGATTTTTGTCCAGCTGACCGGCTTCAATGGATTCGCGGTGGTGGATTTTGACGCCCGCAAGGAGATCAACCGGATGAAACTGCCCGATCTTCCCGCGGGCCAGGCGCCGTACCGATGGGGCGGGAACGAGTCCCACGGGATGGCCGTGACGTCCGATGAAAAGACGCTGATCGTCAACAGCCGCCTGAACTCTTCGATCTACTACTATGCGCTGCCGGATTTGAAGCTGCTTGGCAGCACCGGAGTGGGACGGTCGCCGGACTGGATCACGCTCACCCCGGATGGCAGGACCGCATACGTGGCCAATGCGGCATCCAACTCGGTATCGGTGGTGGATATAAAGTCGATGAAAGAGATCACGCGGATTCCGGTGGGCGAGGTACCGAAGCGCAACATTACAGCGGTGCTGCCGTGACACACAGCGGTGCTGCCGTGAGAATCGCTCGCGCGGCGATTTTCGCCGGGTTGGTCCTGACGGCGCGGCTCGCGATCGGGCAAGCGCTTGACTACGAGACCTACAAGAAAACGGTTGAGCCCATTTTTATCAAGAAGCGCATGGGCCACGCTCGCTGCGTGGCTTGCCACAGTGCGGCGAACAATGCCTTCCGGCTGCAGCCTCTGGCGGAGGGAGCCACGTGGTCCGATGAGCAGTCGCGAATGAACTACGAGTTTGTCAAGAGGCTGGTGAATCCCGCGAATCCCGCGGCCAGTAAGCTTCTGATGCACCCGCTGGCGCACGAAGCGGGCGGCGATGAGTTCCATAGCGGCGGGCGACAATTCCTGTCCAAGGACGATCCGGACTGGAAGGCGCTGGCGTCGTGGGCGGGGGTGACGGAGTAGGAAAAGCGCTTACTAACGTGCGCGGTTCAGAAGGGTGGTGCGCGGGTCGGAAGGGTGGTGCGCGGGTCGGTAGGTTTACTTTCGCGTGTCCTTGCCGAGGATGTGGTTGACGTCCTGATTGTTCTCGTTGCAGATGTACTCGATGATGTCGGAGTCCTCCACCAAAGGCGAATGCCCGTACATCGTAAACGGCCTGGTGTAAGCTCCCGGATCGTCGATCAGGACTTCGAACTCAAGGTGCGAGTAATCGGGCCGGCGGTAACGCTCCGTGATGTGCAGCTTTTCGGTATGCGGGTGTCCCGCGAAATCGAACCAGAACTTGTCGTTGAAGCCGATGGTATCCACCACCAGCGTGTCGCCCTCCCACTTCCCGATGGAGTGCCCGTACCAGGTTGGATCGAGATCCGAGGGATGCTCGCGGCCATCCATGAAAATCTGCCGGTAGGTGTGAATGTTCCCCTCAAACAGAAACACCACTAGCTTAGGCTGCTGGAGAATCTTCCAGGGGTAGGGGGCCATGCGTGGGACACCTCCCGGAAGGCAGTTCGCTTCCGGATCGTCTTTGGACATACGCGCCTTGGTCAATTTCTCCGCCCATGGCAGCAGCGGCACTGTTTCGCCTTTCTTCAACGCGCTGTTGATGTCGTAAATGAAGTTGTGATCGGGACCCCAAAGACCATTGAGATCCGGCTTGCCATCGGCGGTACGAGGCGTGGGCTTAGTTGGGGGAGGCGCCGATTGTCCGAGGGCAATCGCCGCGCAAAACAGCAGTAATCCGGCCAAGCGCTTGTGCATGACGAACTAGGGAGATTGTATATCACTCGGGGGACCTGGCATTCACACGAGTGTGAATGCGGCACGCAAGAGTGCGTGCGCCACAGAGTGCGAGCGCCACAAATGCGTGAGCCGTCAGTGATAGTGTAAGAACCTGGAGGATGGCGATGAAAGCACATTTGTCGATTTGCGCTCTGGTCTTACTGTTCCCAAGTTTTGCCGCGGAGACGTCGAAACCGCTGGTGATTGAGTCTCAAGGCAGTTTCTTTGTCGGCGGCGAGACCAAGAGTTCCAAGGAGCTGAATGCCAACACCGCTGGGCCTGGCGCCGGGGATGGAGGCGACGTCACCATTAATCAGATGTATGTGCAGTATCAGACGCCCGTGAATGGCGGTCAGCATCGGCCAGTGGTAATGGTGCATGGCTGTTGCCTCAGCAGCAAGACTTGGGAAACAACTCCCGACGGACGAATGGGCTGGAACGAATACTTCGTGCGCAAGGGCCGTCCAGTGTATCTGGCGGACCAGTCCTCGCGTGCGCGCTCGGGCTTCGACGCCACCAAGATCACGGCCGTGAAAATGGGCAAAGTACCACCCAGCGAACTTCCCAACATATTTATGGCGAGCCATCAGACGTCCTGGGTTCTGTTCCGCTTCGGCCCCACCTTCAACACTGCGTTTCCAGACGAGCAATTTCCGGTGCAGGCTGCCGACGAACTGTACAAGCAAATGATCCCGGACCTGAACGGTTTTCTGCCGACGCCCAATCCAACCTGGACCAACATGGCGGCATTAGCGGTTCAACTGCGCGGCGCTGTCTTGATTGGCCACTCCGAGTCCGGATTCTTTCCGGAAGAAGCCGCGATGATCAACCCCGCGGGTGTCCGGGGAATCGTATCCATCGAAATGGCGTGCACCACCACGCTCAAGCCCGAGCAGCTTTCGACGCTTTCGAAGATTCCCATCCTGGTGATGTTCGGCGACCACCTGAGCGACGTTCCGGGCCGCTTTGGCTCGCTCTGGCCGATGAATCTCGACACGTGCAATAAGTTCGTGCAGCAAGTGACGGACGCGGGCGGCGACGCGCATATGATGTATCTTCCGAAGATGGGCATCAAGGGAAACAGCCATATGATGATGCAGGACAAGAACAATTTACAGCTCGCCGACTTGATCCTGGGATGGATTGACGAGCACGTGGAAGGCAAGAAGGGCGGTCACCACAAGTAAGCTAGTTGGGTGGAATGCTTTGCAAAGCGCCGGCGACGCCTTCCAGAACACTCGGCCAATCGCCAATTTGAGGCTGGCGGAAAAGACGGGCGGAGGGATACCACGGGGTGTCCGTTTGGTTCCGCATCCAGGGCCAATAGGCGAAATAGGGCAGAAGAACCCAGAAGGGATGGCCGAGCGCGCCCGCCAGATGCCCGATGGCCGTATCCACCGTAATCACCAGGTGGAGTCTGGAAATGAGCGCGGCTGTGTCGGCCAATTCGCTGGCCTTGCGAATGGAAGTGAGATCGATATTGTCGTAGCCGGCGAGAATCGCATCGTCGCCGGGGCGCAGGTTCTGCTGCAGGGAAACGAAGCGGACGCCTGGCACCTGAAAGAGGCGGTCGAAGATCGCGAGCGGGATGGAACGGTTGTGGTCGTTGCCATAAGCTGGATTACCCGCCCAGCAAACACCCACCAGCGGCCGTTCATCATCCGGCTTTTCGTCCAGACTTGCAATGGTTTCCGATGCGGCCGGCGCCTGAAAATAAGGCCGCTGAGCCGGAATGGTATCGAGAGTAATCTGGAGGGCCCGAGGGAGGCTGCCGAACGGCGCGCGCAGGTCGAACTCGGGCAGCGGATCGCCGGAGGTGAGAACTTGAGCGACGCCCGGAATCGCGCTCATGAGACGCACGAGCGGCTTCTGAATCGCCAGGATTACGCGGCCGCCCTTCTGGACAATCGGCTCCACGAAACGGGCGAAGAGAATCGTGTCTCCGAGGCCCTGCTCGGCGTGGAGCAGGATGGTCTTGTCGGCGATAGAGGATTGGCCGTCCCAAACAGGTTGTGCGAAATTATACGGATCGATCTTGAGCTCGGGAACGCGCAGGCGGGCTTCGTAATCCGTCCATCCGCGCTCCAGGTTGCCCATCGCCAAGTGAACCAGGGACTCATTGAACACCGGCTCGGGAGCCTCGGGATCCAGTTGGCGGGCGCGCTGCAAGAACAGCAGGGCGTCCTCATGGCGATTAAGGGAGGAAAGCGCGGTAGCGATATTGCTGTTGCCCAGCTTGGTCTCGGGATCGAAAGACAAGGCGGCGGTAAAGCTGGCCAATGCCTCCGCGGGACGGTTCAGGCGGCCTAACACGGTGCCGAGGTTGGTATGGGCCTCGACATATCGAGGGCGCAACGCGATGGCAGCGCGATAAGCGGCTTCGGCCTCGTGCCAACGTTCGAGCGTTTTGAAGGAATTGGCAAGATTGAGATGCGCTTCCGGAAAATTCTCGCGGAGCAACACAGCGCGCTGGTATTGCTCGACCGCTTCCTCCTTACGTCCCAGGGAATTCAGGGTATTCCCGAGTGTGTTGTAGGCGTCCGCCGCGGTTGGATTGCAGGCGATAGCCCGTTGGAGCAGCGCTAACGACTCTTCGAGACGGTGCTGGAATCGGCGGATGGCTGCAAGCCGGTGGAGCGACGGGAAGTGGTCCGGATTATGTTCCAGGATGGCGGCAAACAGGGATGCGGCTTCGGCCAACTGACCATTTCCCTGGAAGCGAACGGCATGTTGGAATACCGGTTCCCAGGGATTCTCGCTCAAGTCTGGGGCGGGCTGGTTCATGAAAACTGGGATTTCATCCGCCGCGGGCGGTTTCGCGTCGACTGTGCCATTCGCGGGATGGCCCTACCGTTCAAACGGGTTCATAGACGGTGTTACTGCGCGAGGCGAGGGCAGTACGCTCCTTTGCCGGCGCGAGCGCGACCAAGGCTACGCCGATGACCAAGAGGAACGCCACGCCCCCGAGTTCTCCACGCGAAATCATGTTCCGCATTGCCTGAGTGCCCATGACGGCGGCATGAGCGAAGCTGGACCATGCGGTGAATGCGATCAGGCTGCGATTCGCCCATGGGTTACGCAGTGCAAGAAGCAGGAAAACGCCGAGCGTAACATAAAGGCTGAACATCATCGACAACGGAGGTTCTTGCCGAAAAAATATTATCATGGGATAAGCTAACGCCACAAAGATCACTCCTGTCAGCGCCAACACAATCTTCAGAGCAACTTCTCGAACCATTTTATGCCCTCCCGCATATTAGCCCTTGGCTTTCTTAACTTCTTCGACTAATGCCGGGACCACTTCGAAGAGATCGCCGACGATGCCGTAGTCGGCCACCTCGAAGATGGGGGCGTTGGCGTCTTTGTTGATGGCGACGATGGTCTTCGCGCCCTTCATGCCAACGAGATGCTGGATCGCGCCGGAAATGCCGACGGCGAGATACATTTTCGGTGAGACCGTTTGGCCGGAGCTGCCGACCTGGCGCTCCATGGGCAGCCAGCCGTTATCGCAGATCGGCCGGGACGCCGCGAGTTCCCCGCCCAGCGCTTTGGCGAGCTCTTCGACGATCGGAATGTTGTCCTTCTCCTTGATGCCGCGGCCTACGGAAACAATAATGTCCGCCGAGGTTAGATCAACCGCGCGGGCAGACTCGCGGAAAGGCTCCAGCGGTTTGGCTCGAATGATGCCGGCACTCAGCTCGGGCTGGAAGGTTTCGATCTGCGATGTTCCGTCTTCCACCTGGTCCGCTCGGAATGCCCCGGCTTGGATGGACGCAAAATGCGGTTCGGCACCGCCGAGTTTGACGTCGGCATTCAATTTGCCTTGAAAGAGCTGGCGAACAAAAATAAGTGCACCAGATTCGACACGGAAACCGATCGCGTCGCTCACTAAGACTTGATTGAAGCGGGTGGCGAGCTTGGGCGCGAAGTCGCGAACCTGATAAGTGTGCGGAAAGAGCACGATGGACGGGCCGATTTTCCGAATCAGCTGTTCCAATGCGGCTGTGAAAGCGTCGGCGGTGTAGGTGGCTAGCAGGTCGTGCTCGATAGTATAGACGCGATCGAGCTTTTTGTTGGCGAGTTCCGCCGCTGGGCCAACCACGGCTGCCGATACCGTTTGGCCGATTTGCGCCGCAATTTGCTGGCCGGCGGCGAGGGTCTCCCAAGACATGCGATGCCACTCGCCGCTGTTGCGCTGGGTGACAACAAGAACGCCACTCATATGGCTCGTTTCATATGGCTTGTTTTATATGACCCTGGCCTCGAAGCGTAGCTTTTCCACCAGCTTGGCCGCGGCTTCCCTGGGGCTGCCTTCGATCATCTGAGTCTGCTTGGTGCGCTGCGGCAAATAGACCCGCTCGATGGACGCGGTGGGCGCTGTCGCGACACCCAATTCGGCAGCGGTTAGCCGCTTGACCTCCTTGGTCTTGGCCTTCTTGATGCCCATCAACGTCGCGTAGCGCAGCTTGTTGATGCCGGACTGAATGGTGAGGACGGCCGGAAGAGGCATCTCGACGTTCTGAAACCAGCCATCTTCGAGCTCGCGTTTCACGCGGATGCCTGCATCGATCTTCTCCACCGCCATGATAATGGTCCCGTGCGGAAGCCCGAGTAATTCGGCCATGACGACGCCGGTCTGGCCGTAGCCCAGGTCATCAGACTGTAAGCCGGTGAGGATCAAATCGGGCTTCTCAGCTTCGGCGGCTTTGGCGAGCAACCTGGCAACGCCCAGCGTATCGAACGACGACAGATTCTCTTCTTCGATATGGATGGCGCGATCGGCGCCTTTCGCCAATGCCTCGCGAATGGTCTGCGAAGCGCGCGCCGGGCCGGCGCACAGAGCCACCACCTCGCCTCCGTGCTTTTCCTTCAACCGGAGCGCTTCTTCGAGGGCAAAAGCGTCGGGCTCGTTGATTTCAAAAGTGAGATCGTTCTCTTGAATCCAACGGCCACTCGCATCGATGCGAAGTTGAGAGTCGCGCGAGGGGACTTGCTTGATGGAGACCAGAATTTTCATGGGAGGTCCGGGAGCGTCTCCCTCACGGTCGCGGTTCTGTTGGGGTGTAGCGCTTGAAAATCAGGCAGCCGTTGGTGCCGCCGAATCCGAAGGAGTTGGACAGCGCGTAGTCGATTTTCATCGGACGGGCGGTGTGCGGCACATAATCCAGGTCGCATCCGACGCCAGGAGCATCCAGATTCACAGTGGGAGGCGCGATCTGATCGCGCAAGGCGAGCACGGTAATTCCAGCCTCCAGGCCGCCTGCTCCGCCCAGCAGATGGCCGGTCATGGACTTGGTGGAGCTGACGGCCAGCTTATAAGCGTGATCGCAAAAGACGCGTTTCAGCGCGGTGGTTTCAATGCGGTCGCCCACTTCGGTGGAGGTGCCGTGCGCGTTCACGTAATCGATCTTTTCGGGCTCAATGCCCGCATCTTTCAGCGCCAGGCGCATCACGCGGAAAGCTCCGTCGCCGTCTTCGGACGGGCTGGTGATGTGATAGGCGTCCCCGCTCATGCCGTAGCCCACGATTTCGGCCAGGATGTTCGCTCCGCGCCGCCGGGCGTGTTCAAACTCTTCCAGGACCAGGATGCCCGCGCCTTCGCCCACCACGAATCCGTCGCGCTCGCGGTCCCAGGGGCGCGAGGCTTTCTCCGGTTCGTCATTGCGCTGCGAAAGGGCGCGCATGGCGGCAAATCCACCGATGCCCATGGGAGTAATGCAAGCCTCCGCCCCGCCGCAGATCATCACGTCGGCATCGTCGCGTTGGATGATTTTGAAAGAATCCCCGATGGAATGGGAGCTGGTGGTGCAGGCCGTGGCGGTGGCTGAATTCGGTCCCTTGGCGCCGGTCCGGATGGAAACATTACCCGCCGCCAGGTTGACGATGGTGGCGGGAATGAAAAACGGTGAGATGCGGCTGGGGCCCTTTTCGAGCAGTGTGCGGTGTTCGCGCTCAATGACTTCGAACCCGCCGATGCCGCTGCCGATGACTACGCCAACACGTTCGGCGTTCTGCGCATCAATCTTGAGGCCAGACTGAGCCAGGGCAAAGTCGGAAGCCGCAATTCCGAACTGGATAAAGCGGCCCATTTTCTTGATTTCTTTGCGTTCGATGAACCGGGCGGGGTCGAAGTTCTTGACCTCCCCAGCGATCCGGCAGGTGAACGCCGCGGCGTCAAACTGTTCGATGCGGGAGATGCCGTTCCGGCCTTCGCAAATGGCTTGCCAACTCTCGTCGGTGCCAATGCCAAGCGGGCTCAGCAACCCGACTCCTGTAACTACTACTCTGCGCGACAACAATAGCTCCCGTCGGCTTACTTCTTCTTCTTGTTCTCGATGTAATCGATGGCGTCTTTGACGGTTGCGATTTTCTCGGCGTCTTCGTCGGGGATGTCAATATCGAAAGCCTCTTCAAACGCCATAACCAATTCAACGATATCGAGCGAATCCGCGCCGAGATCGTCGACGAACGAGGCGTTATTGTCCACTTGGCCTTCATCCACGCCTAACTGCTCAACGATGATCTGCTTCACTCTTTGTTCAACCGACATGAATCCTCCCCACGATGCCTGCAAATATCTACAAACTCATTGATTCTAGCGATGGTGGCGGCTAGGCGCAACTATGCCGGCCGCAAATATTCCAAATGAGGGGCTTGGGTACGCTCCGATATCTCCGCTTACGACTAGATCAAGAAACCGTGCTTCTTGTCAAACCTCAAGAAACCTTGCTTCTTGTCAAACCAATTGTAGCGCGAGTCCGCTGTGTTCCAGCATACAGGCTGACCATGGGTTGCCAGGAGAGGCGAAGATGTACTTGTGTGCACCTAGTAGGCTCTCCCGGCGATTTCTTTAGCCCGAGGATGCTCGACCGGCACATTTCATGAACGGTACGGCACAAGTCTTTAGAGCGCGGCGAGAAAGGCTGATGCTCGTTCACACGAGTGTGAACGCTGCAAGCACGAGTGCTTGCGCCACGATGCATTGGATCTATAACCGGGGTTGCGTGCCGCCGAACGCCCTCCCGCAAGTCGTAACCGATTTGGACGCAGCGGCCGCGGCTATGACAAACCGTAGGCCCGGGCAGTGCGAGACACTGGAACCATGACCATTGCCGGAGGACTGGCGGCGCTGTTCTCTCGCGATCTCACGCGTCTCATTCAGGAGCTGCAGGCGTTCCAAAGCGACGAGGTTCTGTGGCAGCGCGCGCCGGGCGTGAAGAATTCGGCCGGCAATCTGGTGCTGCACCTGGAAGGCAATCTGCGCGAGTATATCGGCCGGCAGTTGGGGAACCTGGCCTACAGCCGCGTGCGCGAGCGGGAGTTTCAACTGACCGCGGTATCGCGTGACGATCTGATCCGGCGCATGGAGCAGGTAAGGGATCTGGTGGCGACTGTCGTGTCACGGCTCTCTGAAGGCGACCTCGCGGCCCCTTATCCGGAGGCGCTTCTCGAAACACCAGTTTCTTCGCTCGATTTTCTGGTTCATTTGCACGGACACCTCAACTACCATCTGGGGCAGATCGACTACTTGCGGCGAATTCTGACGGAGGGATCGGCGGTGGCCTTCGCGGGTCTCTAGCGCGGCCCGGATCCAGCATGAGCCGATACGTCTACCTACACGGCTTCGCGAGCAGCCCGAGTTCGCGCAAGGCTCGCTTCTTTCAGGAGCGCTTCAGCGAACTGGGAATCGGTCTGGAGATCCCCGAGCTGGTGGAAGGCGAATTCAGGAACCTTACGCTGACCGCGCAATTGAACGTTATCGAACGAGTGTGCGGGGCCCGCTCCGTCTCGCTGATCGGATCCAGCATGGGCGGGTACCTGGCGGCCCTATACGCCGCAAGGCACGCTGAGGTGAAAAAGCTGGTGCTGCTGGCACCGGCCTTCTCGTTCGCGTCGCGCTGGCCGGAAACGCTGGGCGAGCCTGCGATGGAGCAATGGAAGCGGACCAACGCGCTGGAAGTGTTTCACTACAGCCAGAACCGTGTCGCCGAGCTGGGCTATCAACTCATCGAGGATGCGCAGCAATACGAGGCTTATCCCAACGTCACTCAGCCCGTTCTCATTTTTCAGGGCCGGCAGGATACGATTGTGCTGCCTGAATATGCGGAGAGGTTTGCCGCGGCGCATCCCAACGCGAAGTTATTGTTACTGGATTCGGATCACGACCTGGTGAATGTTCTGGATGAAATGTGGCGGGAGACGGAGCAGTTTCTATTTTGACGGGAACTCGATTCGGTTGTAAATAGCGGCTAGCGGCAAGGAAACTCCGATGGATTCGATCAGCAACGTTTCACTGGCGGTCTGGTATTCACGGAGCGTCCACGTCGGCGGCAAGCCACGCGTGTATTGCTCGATGCTTATCCGATCCTGGGCCACCAGGATGTAGTCCCGGAGTGATTCAATCGTCCGATAATTCTGAAACTTAACGCCTCGATCATGGTGTTCCGTGGAGGGCGATAGAACCTCAACGATTACTCTCGGATTGAGCAGAATATCCTGGCGTTCGTCGGCGAGTTCCGGGTTCCCACACACTACGACGACGTCTGGATACACGTATATCTGAGACGACGCTCGAACGCGAAAGTCGGAAGTGAAAGCCTCGCACTCAGACCCTTGCAATGCCACATATAACTGTCCAAGCATGTTCGCGCCCAGCCGCGCGTGGCGCATGCTCCCGCCCGACATCGCGACGATTTCACCATCCAGGAACTCGCTGCGGAACTCGGCCGCGCGATCCAGGGCCAGATACTCTTCAGCGGTTACTTTTGTGATCGGACTAGAGGCCACAACGCTACCTGATGGTAGTTTAGCATCAGCTAAACAGTGACCCAGGTGCGCTTCTTTGAACTTTCCGCTACTTTCTCCAATAAGCGCATGCCCAACAGGCCGTCTTCAAACGTCGGGTAATCCAGCGGCGCGGCCGGGTCCGCCACGCGCGCGTAGAAGCGCTTGAACACCTGCTTGTGCGTGTCGTCGTATCCTTCGCTGTGGCCGCCGGGCAAGTCGGCGTAAGCGGCGGCGGCGGGATAGAGGAGCGCCGGATCCTTCAGGATGATTTGGTTCGGGCTATTGCGCTGGCCGATCCACAATTCATCCGGGCGTTCCTGATTCCATGAGACGCCCGCCTTGGTTCCATAGACCTCAACTGTGAACATGTTTTTCCGGCCGGCCGACATCTGGCTCACAGTGAATGCGCCCCGTGCGCGCTCGCCCAACCGCAGCAGAACGGATCCGAAATCGTCGGTATCGATTGGAACGGTTTCGTAATCGGCCGGCTGAAGGGTCTTGCCGGCGAAGGTCTGTACCGATCCTTTGGGCCTGCGCCGCGTGTGATGAAAGGTCGCCAGATCGGCGCATAGCTCCGTAATCCGCAACCCGGTGACGTGCTGGATCATATCCATCCAATGCGATCCGATGTCACCCATGGCGCGCAAAGCGCCGTTGTCCTCCGTATCGACACGCCAATTCCAATCGGTGTCGTAGAGCAACCAATCCTGCGAATAGGTGCCTTGCACAATCAGGATCTGGCCCAGGTCGCCGGCTTCGATCATGCAGCGCATCTGTTGGACCACCGGGTAGTAGCGCAGATTGTGCTGAATGCAATTCGCGAGTCCCGTTTCGGCTGCAAGATCCACGAGTTCGCGCGCCTGCTGGAGCGAAACGGTGAACGGTTTCTCGCACAGAACGTGTTTTCCGGCTTGGAGAGCCGCGCGGCAGATGGGATGATGGAGCGCGTTGGGTGTCAAAACATGGACGGTGTCGATGCTGGGATCTTCGAGCAAATCCTCATAATTTCCGGTGCTTCGATTGACTCCAATGGTCTTAGCGAACTCGCGCGCGCGCTCTTCGCTGGAGCCGGCCAGTGACGCAATTTCGACAGTGCCCAAACGACGCAGATTCTCGGCATGCACCTTTCCCATGAAACCGGTGCCGATGAGAGCGGTCTTCAGAATTTTCATAAGGTAATTGGTTTGCTTGACGATATTGTTGGAGTAGGAATTGCTAAACTGAGATTCTAACGAAATGGTTGTCAGGATACGACTCAGTTCCGGCGCCAGGGTACGGCAGAAGCAGCGTAAGAACCAGCACGTCGCTCTGGCGACGGCGTCCTTGCTCACGCCGGCAGCGGTAATGGCTTGCGCGCTCGCGTTTTGGAGGCTGGCGGCGGATATGAACGCCACCGGGCAGTTCCCCATTCCAACCGGCTTTTTTTCTCACTGGCAAGTTTGGCTCACCGTGGCAGTCTCGCTTCAATTCTGTGCGACTCTTCTGAACCGTTATGGAAAACCACAGGGACTCCTTCCGGAATCGGGAGAGGAGCCGGAGCGCAAGTTGGCTGACTCCCGGTATTGAATTGTTTTTTTGCGAACGCTTGGGGACCGCTCCCTCACGGTCGCGGCTCCGTGGCGGTCGTGGTTCAGCAACCCTTAGTACTGTGGCAACACGCCACACCTGCTGCGCCGCGTGCGCGCATCTTTGTTTCACATCGTTTCCCATCGAATCGAAGCGCCGGCGCTAACCCGCACTCAACTCACGCCCGCTAGTCGCAATCTGAATTCCCGAAACTTTGGAGGGCATCGTGCATCCACTGCAAGTAGAGGTTCGGAGGAACATGGCCGTTCTCAAGATCATACTGACGCCGCAACCCGCAGTGGCGCGGGCTCGATCCGGTGTCAATGCAACCACTTCGGAGAGCACAATCAAGTCGCAGTTTTGGTTTGAGAGCGCCTTGGTATCTATCGCTCAAGCCATCGGCAGTCAGATTTTGGGTCAACTGGCGAACGTTCTGGTCGCATTGTTGACACCTGCCGCCCTGGTCGCCTTGGTTTTCGGAATATGGCGCGTGTGCACGGATCTCGGATGGGGGGGCGCCTTTGTCATCTCCGGCGGTTTCTTCTCTCACTGGCAGGTGTGGATCGCTTTGTCTATTGGCTTGAAGATGCTTTCCTCCACGCTGATCGCCTGGGGCTCACGGACGGCCAAGTTTTCTGAGGAAAACTGAGCTCTGTTCTGATATTCTGAGTTTTAGGCGGGTCTTCGGTTCATGTCCTTCCGCAGCAGAACGCGATCCATTGGCGCATTCTATATTCCCGGCTTTCCGAAGGGCGTAAAGTGGCTTCTGATCAGCAACGTCGCCATCTTCGTGATTGGCTACTTTGCAGGGCTGCTACGACTGGACGGACCGCTCCATTACTTGGCGCTGGTTCCGGTGGACGTCGTAAAGTATTTTGCTGTTTGGCAACTCGCCACATACGCCTTTCTGCACGGCGGATTCGGCCACATCATCTGGAACATGCTGGCGCTGTGGATGTTCGGCGCCGATATTGAACGGGTTTGGGGAACTCGCCGCTTCGTGCAGTTTTATTTCTTTTGCGCGGTGGGTGCGGGCATCTGCGTGGTCATCCTGAACTACATTCTGCCTTGGGGCAACCCGAGCGTCGCCACTATCGGCAGCTCGGGCGCTATTTTTGGCATTCTGCTGGTTTACGCCCTGATGTTCCCGGATCGCGAAATCCTGTTCGGATTCCTGATACCGATCAAAGTGAAGTACTTCGTGATGATCGTCGGCGCGGTGGCTTTTCTCAGCTCCTTCGGAGTGAATACGGGCGTCAGCAACTTCGCGCATCTGGGCGGATTGTTGTTTGGCTATCTTTTCCTGAAAACACCCCGTATGCAGTTCGATCCGGTTGCGCCGATCCGCAGGCAGTATCGGGATTGGAAGCTGCAGCGCGCCAAGAAAAAGTTTCAGGTGTACCTGCGCAAGACGGGCTCCGGGAGCGGACCGAAGATTAATTAGTGGGTGGCGCACGCACTCTGCGTGCAGCGTTCACACTCGTGTGAACGGGTGTTGGCACGAGTGCCAACACGGCACGCAGGAGTGCGTGCGCCACGGACTGGCCAGCAGGGAGTGGTCTTAAAAGGTCTAAAATAGAGGCTTGGCGGTGATTGTATGAAATACTCCAAAGCCGGTTTTATTGCGTCAGCCGTAGTGATCGTACTCGGCGCAATTTCGTTCCACGTGGCTATGGCGCAGCAGGGGCCAGGATCGGACTCATCGGAAACCATCGCCAAGCCGAGAAAAAAGAACCCGCCTCCGCCGGACCCGGAACCGGCCACTACGGAGCCAGCGAATGCAGAGCCGGCCAGCCCCCCGCCAACCACCGTCGCGCCCAGCGCCAATGCACCCGGCGCCAATGCACCCTCCGATGACAACGAGCCGGCCGTTGACGAGCCGAAGATTCCTTCCAAGTTCAGCAAGAAGGGCAAGGAAGTCCCGGAAGGCACAGCCACCTTTAGCAGCGATGTGAACACCGTAGAGCTGGATGTCGCGGTGGTGGACAACAAGGGCCATTTCCTTCCCAACATTCCTCGTGACAAGTTCCGCGTGCTGGAGGACAACGTCCCGCAAAAGATCTCCAGTTTCAACCTCAATGGCGATGCGCCGATGACCATCGCGATGGTGATCGAGTTCAGCAACCTGTTCCAGCAATATTATTCACAAGGCTGGTATGAGACGCTGGTGGCCTCCTATGGCTTTGTGCAAACGCTCAAGCCTCAGGATTATGTGGCGGTGATCGCTTACGACCTGCGCTCGGAGATTCTGTGCGATTTCACCACCGATCGGGGCAAGGTTCAAGAAGCGATGCAACGTCTGCGCATTCCGGGATTCTCGGAAGCGAACCTCTTCGACGCTCTAGTGGACACCGAGCAGCGGATGAGCAACATTGAAGGCCGGAAGGCGATTCTGCTGATCGCCTCCGGACGCGATACCTTCAGCAAGCTGACTTACGACAAAGCCCGAAAAGCCATCCAAGAGGCGGGCGTGCCTATTTACGCCGTCAGCATGCTGCAAGCCATGCGGATCATGGCGGAACAGTACATGAGCGCCAGTCAACAATTGGATTTTCTGCAGGCTGACAACGAAATGAAAACCTTCGCCAAGGAGAGCGGCGGCCAGGCGTTCTTCCCGCGCTTCTTCGGCGAGTTTCCGAACATCTTTCAAAGCGTCTCCACGGCTCTCAGAAACCAATACTCCATCACCTACGTTCCCTCCAATCAGGCCAAGGACGGCCAATTCCGCAAGATCAAGGTGGATCTGGTGGATCCTACAACAGGCGCCGCGCTGAGGATCATGGAGAACGGAAAGCCCGTGAAGTACGACGTGATTGCGAAAACCGGATACACCGCGCCGCGCGCAGTGGAATAGTTTCGTCCGACGCGTTGCGGCTACTCTTCGCCCGCGGATTGGCACCGTTCGCTGCCCTCAAGTCAAGCTCTCGATCCTCCGGCTTTACAAGCTGATAGAAATTCATTGACAGTGCTATTACGCCTCTGTTAAGTTCGTTTGGTCTTATCGATGGCGAACTCACCTTCTCAGAATCCGTGCGGGCGGATTCTCTTAGTCGACGACAACTCCATGGGGATGGCGGCGCGGCGCAGCGTGCTCGAAGAGTTGGGTCATCAGGTATTGACCTCCGGCACCGGGGCCGAAGCGCTCGAATTGTGCGGTAAACATAACTTCAACGTCGTCGTGACGGATTACAAGATGCCGAAGATGAATGGCGTCGAACTGATCGTCCGCTTGAGAAAGCTGTATCCGGCAATGGCGGTGATCCTGATCTCCGGCTTCACCGATACGCTGGGCCTGGACGAGGCCAGCACGGGCGCGGACATCGTTTTACAGAAGAGCAACAATGAAGTCCCGCAGCTGATTCGGGCGGTGAATCGCCTGTTGCGCAAGCAGCAACAACCGCCGAAGAAGCCGACCAGCTCGCAAGCGGGTTCGAAGACTGAGAAACGAAAAACGCGCTAAGTTCCAAATTAGAAAACATTAACGTGGGTCCCTGTTATTCGCGGTAAAATAGAAGCAGATGCTGCTGCGCACGTGGTTCACCCTCGTACTCTGCATCCCTTTCTCGATCTCAGTTAGCAGAGCCGCGACGCACAACAAAGTCTCGCAGAAAGTCTCCGACAAGACGAATCCTTCGGTCCGGCAGTGGACGCGCTCCATGAGCCTGCGCGACAAGGTGGCGCAGTTGATCATCGTGCCGATCTATGGAGAGCCATCCAACACACGCTCGGCCGAGTTCCGGAAGTATCAGCACCTGATCCGCGATCTTCACGTGGGCGGCGTGATCGTGACCGGACATTCGCTCAACGGCGGAGTGCGGAATGCCGAGCCTTACGCCATGGCCGCCTTGCTGAATCGGCTGCAGAAGCTGGCGAGAACGCCGCTCTTCGTGGCCGCCGACTTTGAACGGGGCGCCTCCATGCGCGTGAACTCGACTACGGCGTGGCCGTACAGCATGGCGTTCGGCGCTACAGGGGACTTGGCCGCGGTGACCGAGGAAGGGGCGGATACGGCTCGCGACGCGCGTGCCATGGGCGTCAACTGGCTGTTCGCGCCGGTGGCAGACGTGAACAATAACCCCGACAATCCCATCATCAACATCCGCTCGTTCGGCGAGAATCCGCAGCAGGTGGCAAGCTTTGTAGAAGCCTACATCAACGGCGCGCATTCGGACCACAAGAATCCGGTGCTGGTAACCGCCAAACATTTCCCGGGGCATGGCGATACGACCGAAGACAGCCATCTGGCGCTGGCGCGATTGGACGCGGATCGCGATCGAATCGAAGCGGTTGAGTTGACGCCATTCCGAAGCGCCATTGCAGCCGGCGTGGACGCGGTGATGACCGCGCACCTGAACGTACCAGCGCTGGAGCCGGACAACATACCCGCCACGGTTTCGAGCAAAATCATCACCGGCGTTCTGCGCGACGAACTCGGCTTTCATGGCCTGGTGGTCACCGATGCCATGGACATGCAAGGCCTCTCTTCGATGTTCGATTCAGGGGATGCCTCCGTACGGGCGATCGAGGCAGGCGCGGACGTCCTGCTGATGCCCAAGCGGCCCGAAGAAGCGATTCGCGCCGTAGTGGCAGCGGTAGAAAAGGGCACCATCAGCCGCAAACGTTTGGATGAAAGCGTCAATCGTGTGCTGGCGGCGAAAGCGCGGCTGGGCCTGAGGACCAAGAAGCTGGTGAGCCTGGAGGCGATCGCCGACGTGGTGGATTCGCCCGAGTCCGGTGAGCGCGCCCAGGAAGTTGCCGATCACGCTGTGACGCTGGTGAAGGATTCCAAGGACTCGCTCCCGATTCGTCATCCGGAAAGCACTTGCCTGATCGCGATGACGGAAGGACGCCGCAGCCAGCAGGGGATTCGTTTGATTGATGAAGTGAAGAAACGCGCGCCCGGCGTGACCACTACGATTCTCGATCCCAGCATGAGCAAGGACGATCTGGACCAGGTGAGCGCGAAGACTTCGAGCTGCTCAGAAATTGTCGCAGCCGCATACGTGACGGTTGCAGCTTATCGCGGCAATGTCGCTCTAGCGGGCGGCTATCCGGATTTTCTGAGCGGGCTGATCGCGGGCAAGGTTCCGGTGATGCTGGTAGCGCTGGGCAATCCGTACCTGGTGCGTGGCTTTCCCGGCGTGAGTGCGTACCTCACTACTTATAGCCCGACGGTCACATCGGAGACCGCTCTGGCAAAGGCGCTGTTCGGTGAAATCGCTATCAGCGGGCACTTGCCCGTGACCATTCCCGGAGTGGCAAAGTATGGAGATGGAATTCAGGTCCCGATGGCCAGCCCAGTGGCGAAGGGTTTTTAAGCAGTGATTGAGATCACATGGCTGGGCCACGCAACCGTTCAGTTTGGGCTGGAATCCGGCGAAGTGATTTTGATGGACCCCTGGATTGAGGGAAATCCAATGTATCCCAAGGGCCACCAGATGGAACGTCTGGACGCGATCCTGATTTCGCATGCCCACTTCGATCATATTCACGACGCAGTCCCGTTGGCCAAGAAGTTCAAGCCGAAGAAGGTAGTCGCGATTTTCGAAACGTGCGTCTGGCTGACTTCAAAAGGCGTGGAGAACTGCAGCGGCATGAACAAGGGCGGCACTCAGGACGTCGGCCCGATTCGGGCGACGATGACGCACGCGGTCCACAGCTGCGGCATTCAGGATGGCGAGCAAATCATTTACGGTGGCGAGGCGGCGGGCTACATTCTTCATCTGCCCGATCATCGCAAAATCTACTTTGCAGGCGATACGGCAGTGTTCTCCGACATGGCGCTCATCGAGAAGTTGTACCAGCCCGAACTGGCGTTCCTGCCGATCGGCGATTTCTACACCATGGGCCCGCGTGAGGCGGCGCTGGCCTGTCAATTATTGAACGTGAAGAAGGTTGTCCCGATGCATTTCGGCACGTTCCCGGCGCTCACGGGAACTCCTGCCGAGTTGGCGCGCGAGTTGAAGGATTTTCCGCGCACCGAAGTGTGGCCGCTGGAGATTGGGAAGCCTGTGAAGTGGTAGTAGGGCGGCTTCACACGTTTGGCGCTCGTAAATCGTCACGCTAGGCCAAATCAGCGGGTCGGCGAATTTAAGTATCTTGATCCGCCGTGTGATCGGACTGTTTTAGTTTTCGGTCGGCGTCTTCTCAACGTGGTCCACGATCAACTGATCTACCATCGCCTTGCGAGACTCCAGCTTCAATCCCATCGATTGCACCGCATCCGTTAGGGAGGTGCCTCCTCCCCCGCCGGGATCCGACGCCACCGGTACGTTGCTCCCAATCCCGGCCCCGCCTGGTGTGCCGGCAGGTCCTGCGGCCGGAATATCCACGCCCGCGGCCCTGGCCATGGCTATGATTTCTGCCAGCGAGAGATCGATCGTTGCATCGTAGTTGCCCTGGATCCCGGTCATGTCCACAACCTGCTTGCCCCCTGTTCCACCGAGTTGCGCAAACAACTGCGTGATCATATCCGCAAAGCCGGTCATCGTCATCATGCTGAAGTCTACGTGAAGTGTCCGCGTGGCCGGGTCCAGTCTGTACGACATTTTGCCTTTCAGTCCCATATCGATGACCGAACCTCCAGTAGTCATGTCGACCTTGACGCGCACGGGACCGTCGGAACCATCCATTTTCAACTCGCCTGGCTTCAGGGGCGCGCTCTCGTCGATGGCTACTGGTTTCTCGGCCGAAGCCTTCAACTTCGGCCCACCCTTGCCGACCACCAGCGCCAGCACCGGGTGTTCGGTACTGGCGCGATGGGTCGTCAGCCGGAACCGCTCTTCGAGAAGCGTTTGCAGCATTTTGGGCGCGTCTTCTTTTTTCGATCCTTCGGGCATCGTGGCGACGATGTCGAAATGCGTAACAGTCATCCAGTCAGGTCCCGTGATCTGGTAGGGCTTCACGGCGTAGGCGTAGCTCATCAGCGACCTCAGATCGAGGTACCGATATTCGGCGCGGAGGAACTCGACATTTGCTCCGATCGGCATCTTCCCACCGGCTTGCAGTGCTGCCGCGATTTTGGCCACGTCCATCGGCGGGGACGGTTTGATGGTGGCCACCTCAAAAGCTGGCTTAGTCTGGGCGAAGGCTGATATGAAGGTGAGTGCCAGGCCCATCGTGACTTTGCTCAATATTCGTTGCATCTCGTTTAAGTATCCTTCCTATTTCCGCGCGGTAGGACCATCGTATCCCCGTCCAGTGCCGCACGCATCGACTCAAGCGCTTGTCGGCGCGCCAGCTCCCGTTCCATCATTGGTTTCCTGGCGGCGCCCCCCGACCGCCTCAGAATACGCAAAAACAAAGCCAAAAGCGCCAACCGCCACGGCGTTGGGTGAGGCCGGTCAGGCGTCCCGCCGACGGAGGATTTACCGAAGTCACGCGGCTGGTTTGTCGGCTAGGGTGACTTGTGCCGTTTGCGGTCCGGAAACGCGTTCCAGGAGATCGCTCCGGTGATGTCCGGCCTAGAAATATAGGTACAGATGAGCGCGCGGCCGGGCGTTCGCCGGTAAAGGGCCAACCCTGCGCTAACATAAAGTTGGATGAGTCTGTTAATCATCGACGACGACGCTGAGTTGTGTTCTTTGCTCAAGGAGTTTCTGGAGCGCGAAAGCTTCACGGTGCAATGCATTCACGAAGGCCACGCCGGGCTGGAAGCGGCCCAGCAGGGCGGCGTCGACCTGATTGTGCTGGATGTCATGCTGCCGGGACTGGACGGTTTTGAAATCCTCAAGCGGCTGCGCGTAACCAGCCGCGTCCCGGTGTTGATGCTCACCGCGCGCGGCGAAGACGTGGACCGGATTGTAGGCCTGGAGCTGGGGGCCGACGATTATCTTCCCAAGCCTTTCAACCCGCGCGAGCTGGCGGCGCGCGTGAAGGCCATTCTGCGGCGCACCGAAGCCCGGGTGAATCGCGGCAAGGTGGAAATCAACGGGGTGGCGCTCGATCCCGGCGCGCGCGAAGTAACCTGCGACGGGAAGCCGGTGGAAGTGACCACGCTTGAATTCGATATCCTGGAACAACTGATGCGGAACGCTGGCCGGGTAGTCTCGCGGGACGGTTTGATGGAGAGCCTCTACAACCGTAAAGCTACGCCGTTCGACCGTTCCATCGATATGCATGTGAGCCATTTGCGCCGGAAGCTGGAAAGCAGCCGGCCCGTGATCAAAACCATTCGCGGCGTGGGCTACCAGTTCTGCCAAAGCCCGGAAGACGCTCTAACGGGATGACGACGCCCTGACGGGATGAGGATGATCGGATAAGCGTGCATCTATGAGGTCACTGTTTGCAAAAACGCTGCTCTGGTTTCTGGCCACCACGGCCGTGGCGATCGGCGGCATCATTATCACGACGGCGGCCACCTTCAGTTCCACCGAGGGACGCGGCCCGATGGGCATGCTGCTGAGCATGCAAACCGAGCAGGACAAACGCGCGTACGAGACCGGCGGCCGGGATGCCTTGGCCGCGGTCCTGGCAAAATTCCAGCAAATCACGCAATTTCGGGTGGTGTTCACCGACGCCAAGGGTACGGACCTGCTGACAGGCAAGGCGCATCCGGAGCTGATGAATCTGCCGAAGCGGCGGGGCCGATGGCGCGTGCCATTCCCATTCGGAGGAAGACCGCCCATCATTGCCCGGGAGGATTCCAGTCACCAGTACCGGCTATTCTTAATCGATCAGCGCCGCGACTTGACGTTCTTTTTCCTGCAGCCGCAACATCTTTGGATTGTCGGGCTGGTGGTGCTGTTGTGCTATGCCTTCGCCTATCATCTGACTTCGCCCGTGCGCCGACTGCGCGCCGTGGTGGATTGCTTCGGACGCGGCGATTTCTCGGCTCGCGCGCCCGCCAATCGCAAGGATGAACTGGGTGAACTGGCGCGCAGCTTCAATCAAATGGCGGGCCGCATCCAGACGCTCCTGGCTGCCGAGCGCCGCCTGTTGCTGGACATTTCACATGAATTGCGCAGCCCGCTGGCGCGGCTGGGAGTGGCGGTGGAACTGGCGCGGTCCGGCGAAGATCGCGAGCACATGCTGGACCGCATTCAGAAAGAGGCCGACCGGCTGAATGAGCTGGTGGGGGAGCTGCTGCAGGTGACACGCGTGGAAGCAGATCCATCCATGCAAAAGACGGATCCGGTTCACCTGGACGAGTTGTTGGCCGACCTGGTCTACGATTCCCTTCTGGAAGCCAAGGCGAAGGATTGCACGCTGTTACTGAAGGCGCCCGTGGCGGCCATGGTCAGCGGCGACGAAGAGCTGATCCGGCGCGCGCTTGAAAATGTGATTCGCAATGCCATCCGCTATGCGCCGCGCGGCACGCCGGTGGACATCGAGCTGGCGAAGTCCCACGATGCCGCCATCGTCACCGTTCGCGATTACGGCCCTGGCGTTCCAGATGAGGCGCTGAGCAGGATCTTCGATCCGTTCTACCGCGTGGACTCGGACCGCAATCGCGCGAGCGGCGGCCTTGGCCTGGGCCTCGCGATCGCCAGGCGCTCGGTGCAGCTGCACAAAGGCAAGCTCACCGCGCAGAATGGGCATCCGGGTTTACTGGTGACCATGGAATTCCCCACCGGCCCAGCGGATGTCAACCCGCCGTCGTCCAAGCCAATTGCAGCGGCTACTCCGGTTTCAGCAGTTTGATGGTGGAAGGCAACAAGAACAGGTTGTCGACAACCTTCTTGTCGTTGACCTCTACCGCAGTCGAAAAAATCTCGTAGATCTTCTCGCCGTTGCGGTCGCGCTCAACGGCAAAGGGCCACTGGATGCCGTCACCGGTATCGCGGTACTTCGTAAAATGCGTGACCTCTTCGTTCCTATCCTTAGTGACGGGATCGCGCCGGAAAAACACCTGCCGTACCGGAAGCTTGGTGATCTGATCGAAATAAGCGGTGGTAGTTACATTGTCGGCATCGGTTAAATCGACGATCTCGACCGGCCGGTTCTCGATTACGTCCGCGCCCTTGGACTCGATCACCCAGCCCGGCTCGTGCAATCGCACGCGCATGATGTAAAAAATGTCGCGCAGCGTCGTATCCTTGTAGCGCGCGAAGCGGTCCGCAGGCAGCGGGCGCGCACCGCGATAGGTGATGTCCCAAGCTTCTTTATCGGTGAAAAGGGTGCCGTAGTCCTCCTTCTTTCCGAAGTTGTCGCGCTCGTGCTGCGCCAGGTTGTGAGCCGTATCGGTGACGCCGGAATCGTAGCGCGTGTAGATTTTCGCGATGCTCAAGCCGGTAAGGCTGTCGCGATAGAAGGAGTATGCGCGGCCCGTCTCCACTCTGGTTTGCATGTTCAGGTAGCGATCCCCGCCCAGCGCTTGCACGCACTCGTCCACAACGCGCTTGCCGCGTTCGAGCGGAGTTTCGGCGCGCAGCAGCAGCGACGCGCCCAAAAGCAGGAGAAGAATCCGGTTCATTTGGCTGGTGCTGGCGGTGCGCCCGTGACGGGGATTTTCGGAGGGACCGGCGCCGGCCGCTTGCCAAGTGCTTCCGCCGTGAGGCCCGAATTGATCTTGTAATCCTGAATCGTGACAGCGGCGAACTTCTTGCCGCTTTGCATCACCGACCATTGAAACGGAAGATGAAGAAGGTCCACATCGCGCCAGTCCGAGAAGATTTCTTCCACCGCCGTTCCTCCTTCGCCGGGCGACTGCCGATAGGCCAACTTGGCGGGAAAACCGGTCTTCTCGTCCACCGTAATCCGGACGCTTTCGCCGTCTTTGGATGCGATTTCAAGTACGCCGTCGGCCACCTGGTTCACCGTTCGATCGGCATCGCGGTCGCTCAGCGCCAGGCTCGCGATCTGCCGGAACGCCTCCCCGTGGATTTGTTTTAGCACCGGCGGCGTCAGGTTTTGCACGCCTTGCATCCCCGAGAGCCAGCCCGACGTCCCGTCCGAATAGACGGACTGCTTCATAAAAGGAAGCTCGTTGTCCTGCCGGACCGTGGAAGGCACGATGAACGAGTCGGTTTGCTTCACCTTCATGGATGCTCCGGGTGTAAACACCTCGACGTCGGCGTGAAACTGCAGGTCTCTGACAGCCGCCAGCTTGTCCGCGCCGCCCAAAGCCTGCTGCACTCGCGCTAAGAGCGCTTGGCCTTTGGCCATCGAGGCTTGGTCTGAATGAGATGCCGGGTCCGCCTGAGCAGCCTCTTTCTTGGGCTCGGGAATCGCGAGGTCGATCGGTTCCACCTTCAGGCCGAGGCTGGCCAGCGGCGTCCCGAAGTCCTTCGGATTGCCGACGGCAACATAGCTCAAATTCTTAGGCTGAAAATATTGTTGGGTTACGCGCAGAACATCGGCCTTGGTAACGGCCGCAATGGCTTTCTGATACTGGAAGATGAAATCCTTGGGATACCCGTAATATTCGTACGTCAGCAGCCGGTTGAGCGTCTTGCTGGGACGGTCGAAATTGAAAACGAATCCGTTCAGCACGGTGTCCTTAGCAGTCTGTAGTTCGTTATCGGTAACTTCGGTGGTGCGGATCTTCTCCAACTCTTCGCCGATCGCTTTGAGCGTGTCGACGGTGTGGGCCGATTGGGTGCTGCCGGAAATGACGAACGTACCGGGATGATCGTAATTGGCGGCCCAGGAGGCCGAGATGTTGTATGCCCAGCCGTGTTTGGTGCGTACGCTGCGAAATAGCCGGCTGGAGAAGCCGCCGCCCAAAATCTCGGATGCGACTTCGAGCGCCGGATAGTCTTTGTCTCGCAATTCGCCGCCCAACTCTCCGACGTGAAAAAAGGTCTGCGTCGTATCGTCCTTGGAGGCCAGGAAAACGCCTGGCTGGGCCTTATCTTCCACCTTCGGAAATGGCAGAACGGCAGGTTGAGTGTACTTCCAGGTACCCAGAAGCTGCTCGAGTTTCCCCTTCATGTCGACGATGGAAAAATCGCCGATGACTTCCATTGTGATGTTGGCCGGGAAGTAATAGCGACGGTAGAAATCCATCAGATCCTGGCGTTGGATATTGTCGATATCGGCGTACTCGATGGACCAGCCGTACGGCGTATTGCGCCCGTAAACGATGTCGCTGAATTCGCGTTCGGCAATCCCATCCGCATCGTCGTTGCGGCGCGAGATCTCGCTGCGCGCTTGCGTTTTCGCCAGATCCACCTTGTCCTGGCGGAACTGGGGCGAAGTCAGCAGGTCGCGGAAAAGCGCCAGTACCTGATCGGTGTTTTCTTTCAAGCACGAGAACGACAGCGTCCCATTACTTTCACCGATCTGGCTCTCGATGGACGCGGCCACATTCTCGAGATCCTGATCCAGCTGATCGCCGGTTCGCGCCGTCGTGCCGCCCGATCGCAGCACCTCGCCAGTGAGGCCGGCCAGCCCGCGCTTCGTGGGCGGATCGAACAGATTACCGGTTCGGATCAAAGCCGCACCGCTCACGAGTGGCAGCTCATGATTTTCGAGCAGCAACACTTTCATGCCGTTCGAAAGCGTGATTTCGGTGGGAGTGGGTACCTGGAGCGGAGGAAGCGGCGGGTACTTCAGATCTTTATAGGAAGGTAGCGCAATGCCGCGCCGCACTTCGGTTTGGGCGCCGGCGGCCATACAGAACAACAGCGAGAGAACCAGGGTCTTCATTGCGCTGCTCCGGCTGGCTTCACTGCTCCGGGCGCCGCACTGGCCGGCGGAGACACGGTGTAGACGACAGTCCGCGTTTCCGGTACCAGATACTCCTTGGCCACCCGCATCACGTCGTCCGCCGTAACCTTATCGGTGTCGTCAATGCTGGTGAATAATTTGCGCCAATCGCCGTAGTTGACGTAATAGGAAGTCAGCGCGTCCGCCATGCCGGAGTTGCTGTCCAGCCGCCGGATCAGCGTGGCCCGGACTTTGATTTTGATCCGCTGCAGCGTTTCATCGCTCACCTTTTGCGTCTTCAGACGCTCGATAATCTCGTAGCACGCCTTTTCGTTTTCCTGCACCGTGTGGCCTTGATTGGGCACCAGGAAGAACAGAAACAGATTCGGATATTTGCCGCCGGGGAAGGATGCCTCGGCCGCGGCGCCGAGAGCGATTTTTTTGTCGCGAACCAAGTCCGTGTACAGCAGCCCGGTGCGTTCTCCGGCCAGGATTTCGCCCAGAACGTCGAACACCGGGTCGTCTTTATCGAGCTGATCCGGCCGCTTGTAGGCGATCGCCATAAATGGTTGCGCGGGCGATTCCACCTCAACGCGTTTTTCGCCCTTCTGCACGGGCTCCACGGTGCGTGGACCACTGGGCAGCGGGCCCGATGGCAGAATCGAGAAATACTTGTCCGCCAGGCGACGGCATTCCTTCGGATCCACATCGCCTGCGATGGCGATGGTGATATTGGCCGGCACATAATACTTCTTGTAGAATGCAATGGCTTCCGTCAGCCGGAAATTTTCGATATCGCTGGCCCATCCGCCCGGCATGTTCCGATAAGGATGCGCCGCGAACGCGGTGGCCAGAAGCGCCTCCGCCAGCTGGCCCTGCGGACTGGATTCCACGCGCATGCGCCGCTCTTCGCGCACCACGTCGCGCTCCTTGTAGAACTCGCGAAACACCGGATCGTAAAAGCGCTGCGATTCCAACAGAAACCACAACTCCAGACGATTGCGCGGGAAGTTGTAAAAATAATTAGTCGAGTCTTCGCCGGTTCCCGCGTTCAATCCGACGCCTCCATTGGCCTCGATCAGTTCGGGATACGCATTGGGGATAACATAGCTGTCGGCCTTTTCCATGGCGACCTTGAGCTGCTGTTGAAGATCTTCCAAGGTCTTCTTGTCGGCCTTCAGCCCCTTATTGCGCTCGGCATCGTACTGGTCGTAAATGTGCTCCATTTCGTCCATCGCTTTGCGCTCGAGCGGGTAATTCGTGGTGCCGATGGTTTCGGTGCCTTTGAAGGCCATGTGCTCGAACATATGCGCGATCCCGGTCTCGCCGCCCGGATCATCCACCGAGCCGGCGTTGACATAGGAGTGGAATGACACCACCGGCGCCTCGTGACGCTCGAAAATAATGAAATGCAGTCCATTGCCGAGGGTGAACTCGGTGACCCGCTTTTCAAAATCTTTCAAAGATTGCGCCGCGAGTAACAGCGGGCAGAGGACTAGTATCGTGGAGCGGAAAGTGGGGGATCTCATGCTGCTTCTAATATTGTAACGAGCGCGGGAGGGGTTAAGTTTCAACTAGAAAATCCGCTTGCTTACGCGCGCGGTTCTGAACCACGACCGTAAGGGAGTGCTCCGGTAACTCACGCGCGCGGTTCTGAAGTCCAAATGGAGGCCAGCGCGCGCTGGAAATTTCCACCAAGAATAAGGGCGACGTTTTCGGCCGAATAGCCGCGGCGAATCAATCCTTCGGCCAAATCGAAGATTTTCCGGGAGTAATTGACGCCATCCAGATCGAAACGCTTGCGCGGGCGAATACGGGCGTCGCGCCCGTCCAGGTCGACGTCGCTTCCAATGCCCACGTGTTCCACGCCTACCAGTTTCGCGACGTGATCGATATGATCCAGAACGTCCTCGATGGTGGCGGGACCGGACGCTTGCACGAAGTTGCGGACCATGGTGATTCCCATCACGCCGCCTTGGGCCGCCAGCAACCGGATGGCTTCGTCGGTCTTGCAGCGGGCGCAATCGGGCACTAAAGCACGGCAGTT
This sequence comes from Bryobacterales bacterium, assembly GCA_963747945.1. Lineage (GTDB taxonomy): Bacteria > Acidobacteriota > Terriglobia > Bryobacterales > Bryobacteraceae > Palsa-89. Next base: position 793,310 of record CAVVHB010000008.1, on the reverse strand, counting down.
GGAATGCGTCACCAGCACCGGCTTCCGCGAGGCGTGCAGCGCATCCAGCGTGGTGCGATCGCTGCAATGCGAAATGTCCACCGCCATTCCCAACGTGTTCATTCGATTGACGATCTGCGCGCCGTAAGGGGTTAAACCGACGTCGCGGGGATCGGTGGAGCCTCCGCCGATGGGGTTGTCGTCGTAGGTGAGCTGTGAAACCCGCTGCCCCAGACGGTAGAAGCAGTCGACGTCTTCGACGGTCCGGAAATGCCGCGAGTTTTGCTGGCCGATGACGATGCCGAGCCGGCCGCTGGCCTTGGCGCGCTCCAAATCAGCCGGACAATCGATCCGCAGGAATTCGCCGTTATGCGATCCGATGAATTCATTCCAACCGGTGATATCGCGCAGCGAACTTGCATAAACATCGCCTTCCGTGAAACCGACCGCGGGATGGAAGATCGTGATTCCCGAAGCGCGCAGCTTCTTAAATTCGGCCGGAGCGAAACAGGATGGCTGCGCCTCCCACGACGACAGTTTGGTGAAGTTGAGGGTCAGCAGGCCGAGCATGTCGATGACAGTGCAGCGCTGAACCAGGTCCAGAACCAGGGTGGAATATGTGGTTACGTTTGGCGCAAATGGGCTCTGGGCAAAAAGGCTGAAACGCCCCCGTTGAATCGTCGGCGCCGCGACGGCAATCGCCGCGCCCTTCAATAGAGCCCGCCGGGAAAACACAGGATTACAGACTTACGGAAAATTGAGTGTAGCACGGAGGGCTCATGCAAAACGGGCGGCTACCGGATACCGCTGAGCGGAGGCATGGCGCGGGAGTATCCGTAGGCCTTCCGCGCTTCCGAAGTTGCAGCTGCAATTTGTGGTTGAAGAAACTCGATACGCCGGCTTATGAGCACGGCCGTGGGATCGGTTTTGTTGGAGGCGTCCATAACCTTTTCAACGTGGCTCCGGTAGTCGAACGACGACGTCTCTAGAAATCTCGAAAGCTGATGATAGGCCTTGGGGCCGCCGAGATCCTCATAGTGAAGAGCCAAACATTTCGACGCACAGGCCTGAGAAAGGGAATGCAAATGCACGTACTGGCGATTCCATGCTTGGGCCGCGGCCAGGATACGGTGGTCCAATTCGTCGAAACCAATATCCCCGAGCCTCCTCTCCGCAAAAACCCAATGTGAGAGGGTGCTAAAGATGGTGGGCTCCGGCTCCCGAACCAGTATGATGAGCCGGGTCTCGGGGAAGCAATCGAACATCAATTTCAGTGCGTAATCATTGCCGTCCCTCGCGTAGCGGATTTCTTTGAAACCCCAGCGGGTAGCGTGGCCCATGGGATCGGCGAAGAGAGACCGTATGAAGGCTCGGAACCGTTCCCGCAATTCCGCCTCGCCACAGAGATTGTCCCACGCGGGCCAACGGCGGGCATCTCTGAGTTTCTTGATCCGATGCGCCGCGCCAAGGCCGGACTGGTCTGGAAATTGAGAATGCGCCGCATCGTAGTACGACGCCGCAATTTGCCGCAGGAATCCGTTGTGTTCGCCCCAGATGAGGAAATCCGGGTTGGTGTTCAAGACGGATTGCAGTAACGTGGACCCGCAGCGTCCAGAGCCGACAACGATAACTGGACGGTCTTTCGCCGGACCCGCAGACGTGGAAAACAATGTAATGTCATCGTAACAAGGACGTCCGAGGCTTGTTAGAGAGGGTTACGTGTCAGAGAGGGCTAAGCGTTATCGAGAGCGGCGTTTGTCCGTTGGCGGCGCTTGTCAACTGGCCCTGGGAAGCAGTATCCTTTGGGCGGTAATCCGATCCATGGGATCAACCTCCACCAAGAGTCTGGAACAGGCTCCGGGCTCGCGCGAAGAGATGCTTCGCAAGCTACGCGAAAGGATCGTGGGCTTCGCGGCATCTAAAATGCAGAGGGATGCCGCCGAGGATCTGGCGCAGGAAGTCCTGATCCTGCTGCGTGAGAAGTACGGGGACCTGGACCGGTTGGAAGATCTTCTCCCGCTTTCGCTGAAAATTCTCCGTTTCAAAATGATGGCGCATCGCAGGAAAGCGCGAAGACGTGGAGAATTCACGCAGGTGTCCGCGGATGAAATTCAGATGCCCGACGGGCGCACGGACGCGCTCACGGCCATGGAGCAGCGCGAGGCGCGCGAACATCTGATTGCGGCGATTTCGAAAATGGGCGAACGGTGCCGGAAGATGCTGGCGCTCAAACTGGAAGGGAAGAGCTTCGCCGAGATTCAAGCTGTTCTTGGAGTGAGTTCCATCAACACCGTTTACACCTGGGACTTTCGTTGCCGCCAGCAACTGATGGAGAGTATGCGGGATCGGGTATGACGCAGGACGAGATTCGCAAACTGCTGGGAGGCTATGCGACGGACGCGCTCACCGCGGACGAGCGCCGGATTCTATTTGAAGCCGCGCTCGAAGATCAGGAATTGTTCAACGCGCTCGAAAACGAAGACGCTCTGCGGGAGTTGCTGGACGATCCGGTGTCGCGCGATCAGGTACGCCGAGCGCTGGCGGGCCAGATCGCGAGTAAGCGGCGGCCAGGCTTCTGGTCACGACGCTGGCTGCTGGGGGTGGCAATACCGACCGTGGCCGCCGTGATCCTGATCATTGTGATGGACCGCGCAAACGCGCCACGGCTGATTGCGCCGCCGGTGGAGGTGGCGTCGGACCAGGTTGCATCAAGCCAGACTGCAGCCGCCCCAAAACCTGCGCCGCGCGCAATGAAACTCGAACCAAAGGCAAGCGTCAAGGCCAAGGTTTTGGGCCAAGTGGCGAGTTCGAGGACAGCCGCTGCACCCCAGTTGGCGGCGCCGGCTGCTGCGCCCGAATCCGTGGCGCCGGCTGCTGCGCGTCCCCTGTTGGCCGTACCGGCGCCGACGGCCCAACTGGAAGCGACTCGCCCCGCCATGGCCAGCTTCCGCGCCGCGGGGCCAGCGCCGATTCCCGAAGCGGTTCGGCAACAGTTCTCCGCGGGGTTTCCCGCCAACGCTCCGCTCTATCAAGGCCCGCTCGTGCAATACTCCGTCGCGCGTGGCCGTCAGGATGGGAACGCGGTCCGCATCAATGTTTCAACCGCGGTGCCAGGCTACCTGGCGCTGTATCGCATTGATGCTGCGGGAAACGCGAAGCGCGTCTATCCTACAGCCGACGTAGCGACGCCGGTGCTGCCCAACATCGCCATGCAGATTCCGATCAATCCGGTGAAGGTTGGCGCGGGAGAAACGCTGCGGCTGGTTGTTGTACCCGCTGTCCCACCGGAGACGATTGGCCAATTGGGAGGGGCCTTAAACGGCGCCGTGTCGGGAACGGGCGCGGCACCCTTTCCGCAACCAGCCAAACCGCTGGTGATCGATATCCCGCTGGTTCCGAACTAAGACCGCTCCCTGACGGTCACGGCTCTCAAGGCGCGGTTTCCAACCGCTCCAGCAGGACGAAGATCCGTCCGGCCGCTTCCGTGTTTCGGCCAAAGCGCAGCTCGTTGTAGGCGCTCGTAAAATCTTCCACCAGGAGTGCAAGCTCGGGCTCCTGTAGCACCCGCGCAAATTCGCAGGGCGTCAGCCAGACGGGTTTTTCGATACCCCGCCGCCGCAGCGCCTTCAGCATTCGTTGATACAGTAGCGTGGCATCGGATGCCTGCCCTTCGCCGCGCTGGACCTTGAGCATGCGCTGGCGCGTGATCCACCAGCGCCATCCATCGCGCCGCAGAAATTTTCCCAGGAACAGCAGAGCAATCGCGCCGGCCAGCACAAACCCGATCCCATTCCAATTGCGTCCGCTCCAAAATCGCGGAACTTCGGACCAATTCAACCCAATGTGCCGCCCGGATTCTCCCACCCGCGACGCCAGTTGAAGCTGGCGCTCCAGGTTGTAGTTCAAAACCCAATCCTGCCAGAAGACATCCACCGCGTCGGCATAGAAGCTCAGCCGCGTCCAGGGCGAAAGCCCACGCACGTTCGGGTCGGGCGGCGTGGGATCGAAGGTTGTCCAGCCGCGATCCGGCAGCCAGGCCTCCACCCAACTGTGGGCATCGGAAGTCCGGATGAGTTGCGAGCCGCTGATCGGATTGTAGACTCCGCTTTGAAAACCGGTAATAACGCGCGAGGGGATTCCCGCCACGCGCAACATCACCGCCATCGCGGAAGCGAAATACTCGCAATGGCCCTTCTTGCGGTGGAACAGGAAGAACGCCAGCGGATCGTCAGGCTCCACTTTTGGAAGTTCGAGGGTGTAGCCATAGTTGCTGCGCAGATAATTCTCCAGCATGCGGGCCCGGGCGGCAGGCGATGCTGGGGCGTGAACAATGTTCTGGGTCAGCTCGCGGATACGAGGGTCCAGCCGCGGCAATTGGAGATAGGCCTGGCGAGCATTGGCTGACAGCGGCGCCACCAGCGAAGGATCCGAGGCAGCCGCGGGCGAATCCAAACGGCTATAAACCTGGTAGGACACCGTGCGTGAATCGGCGAACTGGGCGCTGTAATTACCGAAGGGCCGCCGGACCACCAGCGAATCGATCCGCAGGTATTGAGGCGTGCCGGCGAAGAACAAAGCGTCCTGCGCCAGGTCGCTCAGATAAACGGCATAAGAGATGTAGCGGCCATCGCGGTGCGGCGATTCGTCCTCCAGAGGCAACAGTCCCGCTCGATCGGGCTGCAGAATCTGGCCAGGCGCCGGACGATTGAACCAGGCGCGCCCGTTAAACTCCGATAAAACCGCGCCGCGCCATTTCAGCGCCAACGCGCGATCTTCGGTACGATCCATCTTCACGTGCATCACCGGCACGTTCTCTTGCTTGATTTCGCCGATCTCGCCGAGTGTAACGTGGTTCGAAAAACCGGCCAGGTGATAGCGATGCGACACCAGATGCTGGAAGGCGGCGCGAGCGGTGCGCGGCAGGAAGAAAAACAGACCTGCGGTGATCACCAGAATCGCGAGCGAAACGGACACAACCACACCGGCCAATCGCGCCGTCACGCCAGCGCCGGTGATCCTGGCGGGCGAATATCCGCGCTTGCGGGACTGGCGAATCTCGCTGCTCGCGAACGTGGCAACGCCCAGCACCAGGAAGAGCAGCAGGAACACGAAAAAATTGAAGCTCGCCGAAACAATGCAGGCGGCCAGCAATTCAAGAAAAGCGATGACCTTCAGAAGCAGATAATCGCGATCGGAGTGACCGGTCAGGATCTTCACCACCGCCACGAAGAACACCAGGTGGATAGCGGCCGGGATAAAAGATCGCGAAATCAGGAAATAGTCGACCGCGTAAAAGACAATGTAGACCGCGGTGAGCAAGGTGACGACGATGGGCGGCAGCTCGAAATGGATCACTCCGGCGACCATCAACGCGCGGGTCAGCAAGAGCGGCCGCGGTGACAACGATGGTAGGCACGTCCAGATAGCCGGAGCCGGCCACGGCCAGGAAGCCGCTGGCGAGCAGGCCCAGGAGGGCGAACTGAAAGAACCGGTCCACTTGATTGGCGGCGGGCTGATTTGCCGCGGGCGCTGGGGAACCTGCAACTGACTTGGCTGGTAGTGCGGCGCCAAGTGCGCCGGCAGCGGACCCTTGAGCCATAATCTTATTCTACGTCCGACCGATTGTTATCATGAGAGCTGAGAGCCTGGAGGCATGTTGACCCCCGCCACATCGGCGACCGAAGTACACGTTCCCGATCCCGCCAAACGGACGCTAGCTATTTTCATCGTGCTGGCCTGCACTTTGCTGGTCGCCATTGGCCAGTACTTGATCAAGCTGGGCGCCAATCACTTGTCCCATGCCGGTCTGGTAGCGACGATGATTGGGATTTTTACCATACCGCAACTGTTTGCCGGCTACTGCCTCTATGGCGTCTTTACGGTGCTTTTTGTGTATGCGCTGCGTCATGGCGAGCTCTCGATTCTGTATCCGCTGATCGCTTTGGGCTACGTTTGGGTAACCATCACGGCTGTCGTGGCATTCCATGAGACCATGAATCCCTTCAAAATCGTCGGATTGCTGGTGATCATCTGCGGAGTGGCGGTACTGGGTTTTGGCGGAGGCGCGGGGGCGGAATGACCACGCCAGTCTCTTCGATGGTTCTGGTGCTGGTTGGATCGGTGATCGGGTCTGTAGGCGCGATATTTTTGAAGTCGGGCGCGCACGCGGTGAACCGCCACTGGACCAGCATCGCATTCAACTGGCGCCTGGCTCTGGGAATCGGCACGTACCTGGTGTCTTCGGTGCTTTTCGTAAAAGGCATGTCGAACGGCGAACTGTCCGTGCTGTTTCCGTTGGTTTCGCTCGGGTACGTCTGCACGCTGGTTTGGTCGCGGCTGTTCTTCAACGAAGTGATCACGAAGGTGAAGCTAGCCGGAGTGGGGCTGATTCTGGTGGGAATCACTTTTCTGAGCCTGGGGAGCCGGTAAGGCCGCTTGCTGACGCGCGCGGTTCTGAACCACGACCGTCCGCTTGCTAACGCGCGCGGTTCTGAACCACGACCTAAGGGAGTGTCCCCGTCCGCTTGCTGACGCGCGCGGTTCTGAACCACGACGATCGCTTGCTAACGCGCGCGGCTCATTCAGGCGTGGCCGGCGACCAGACTTTCCGCGTTCACCAGGTAGCGATCGATACCCTCGGCGGCTTTGCGGCCTTCGGCGATGGCCCAAACCACCAGCGATTGTCCACGCCGCAGATCGCCCGCCGCGAAGACGCCTGGAACACTGGTCGCGTAATTGGCATCGGTGGAAACGTTGCCGCGCCCGTCGAGCGCGACGCCGAGCTGCTCCAGCAGCCCCTGCTTTACCGGCCCGGTGAAGCCCATGGCGAGCAGCACCAGGTCGGCATCCATGCTGAATTCCGACCCTGGGATAGGTTCGAACCTGGGCGCCGGGCCCACGCGAATTCCGTGCAACTTCTTCACCCGTCCGTTTCCGTCACCGGTGAACGAAGCAGTGGCCATGCTCCACTCGCGAATGCCACCCTCTTCGTGCGAGCTTTCCACACGCAGTTGCAGCGGCCACAATGGCCACGGAGTCTGCGGCGCGCGGTCGTTCGGCGGCATCGGCATAATCTCGAATTGATGTACCGAGGCGGCCTTCTGGCGATGCGACGTACCCAGGCAATCGGCGCCCGTATCGCCGCCTCCGATAATCACCACGTGCTTGCCGGTAGCCAGAATCTGATCGGGCACCTGGTCTCCGGCGCAAAGTTTGTTTTGCTGCGGCAGAAACTCCATGGCAAAATGGATGCCCTTCAATTCCCTGCCCGGCACCGGCAAATCGCGCGGCTGTTCGGCGCCGCCGGCCAGCAAAATAGCATCGAATTCCTTCCGCAGCCGATCGCCAGCGATAGCGCGCCCTACATTAACGCCGGTTCGAAACTCGACGCCTTCCGCCATCATCTGATCCAGGCGCCGGTCCAGAACCCATTTCTCCATCTTGAACTCAGGGATGCCATAGCGCAACAATCCGCCGATGCGATCGGCCTTTTCAAAGACCGTTACCTTGTGACCGGCGCGATTGAGCTGCTGCGCCGCGGCCAATCCCGCGGGCCCCGAACCCACCACGGCCACCGTCCTCCCAGTGCGGCGCAAAGGCGGCTCGGGCTGTATCCAACCCTCTTTGAAGGCGTGTTCGATGATGGTCTTCTCGATCACCTTGATGGCAACGGGCGGTTCATTGATACCCAGCACGCACGCAGCTTCGCACGGCGCGGGACAGATGCGGCCGGTGAACTCTGGAAAATTGTTGGTCGAATGCAGGACGCGGATGGCCTCACGCCAACGGTCGCGATATGCCAGATCGTTCCAGTCCGGAATGATGTTATTCAGCGGGCAACCGGTATGGCAGAAGGGCACGCCGCAGTCCATGCAGCGCGCGCCTTGAGTGCGAACTTTGTCTTCGGGAAAATCCTGATAGACCTCGAACCAATCGTTGATGCGTTGGGCGGGCGGCCTGCGGCCGGGAGTTTCCCTGGTGTATTCGACGAAGCCGGTGACCTTACCCATGCGCCGCTTCCTGCTTCAGCGCCGCGCCCTGCGCCACGTGCGGATGATTCACTTCGGCCTTGCCGGCCTGATATTTCGGAATGCCGAGGACTCGCTTGTACTCGTGCGGGAACACTTTGACGAACTTCGGCAGCATCTCACCCCAGTTTTCGAGAATCCACTTGCCGCGCGGACTGCCGGTGGCCTCAACGTGCCTGACGATCAGGTTCTGCAGCGCCTGCATGTCGGCCGGATCGACTACCGGCTCCAGATCGACACTGGCCTGGTTGCACAGAACATGAGCAAACTCCCCAGTTTCATCCAATACGTACGCGATTCCGCCGCTCATACCCGCCGCGAAGTTGCGGCCGGCGCGGCCGAGCACCACCACCAGGCCCCTGGTCATGTATTCGCAGCCATGATCGCCGACCGATTCCACCACCGCCGTGGCGCCCGAGTTGCGGACAGCAAAGCGCTCGCCCGCCATTCCGTTGAAGAACGCTTCGCCGGTGGTGGCGCCATACAGCACCACGTTGCCCACCAGCATATTTTCTTCCGGCAGGAAGGTGGAGGTCCGCGGCGGATAAACAATCACCCGTCCGCCCGACAGTCCCTTGCCCACATAGTCGTTCGCGTCGCCCTCCAGCGTCAGCGTGACGCCTTTGGCGAGGAACGCCCCGAAGCTTTGGCCGGCCGATCCGGAGAAATGGAAGCGGATGGTGTCGTCGGGCAGTCCAGCGGATCCGTAGCGCCGGGCGATGTCGCCGCTCAACATGGCGCCGACGGTACGATGCACGTTGCGGATCGGCACGCTGAACTCCACCGGCGTCATATTATCCAGCGCGGGTTTGGCGTGTTCGATGAGCTGATGGTCGAGGGCTTCCCCGAGTCCGTGATCCTGGGCAATTAGACAGCGGCGGCCCACGCGGCGGGGCACCTGCGGATTATAGAGAATCGCGGAAAAATCCAGGCCGCGCGCTTTCCAGTGATCCACGGCGCGCCGCATTTCCAGGCGGTCCACATGCCCGACCATTTCGTCCATGGTGCGGAAGCCCAGCTTCGACATCCACTCGCGAACTTCTTCGGCGATGAAGAAGAAAAAGTTGATGACGTTCTCGGGCGTGCCACGGAACTTGGCGCGCAACGCCGGGTCCTGCGTGGCGATGCCCACCGGGCAGGTGTTCAGATGGCACTTGCGCATCATGATGCAGCCCATGGACACCAGCGGCGAAGTGGAAAATCCGAACTCTTCGGCGCCCAGCAGCGCGGCGATGGTCACGTCACGTCCGGTTTGCAGTTTTCCGTCAGTTTGCACGCGCACGCGGCTGCGCAGATCGTTCAGCACCAGCACCTGCTGCGTTTCCGACAGCCCCAGCTCCCAGGGAATGCCGGCGTGTTTGAGCGACGTCAACGGCGACGCACCCGTGCCACCGTCATATCCGCTGATGAGCACCACATCGGCATGCGCTTTCGCCACGCCCGCGGCCACGGTGCCAACTCCGACTTCGGCCACCAGCTTCACCGAAATGCGCGCCGCCGGGTTCACGTTTTTCAAGTCGTAGATGAGCTGCGCCAAATCCTCGATGGAGTAAATGTCATGATGCGGCGGCGGTGAAATCAAGCCCACGCCGGGAATGGAGTGCCGCACGCGCGCGATCACTTCATCCACTTTATAGCCCGGCAATTGGCCGCCCTCGCCGGGCTTGGCGCCCTGTGCGATCTTGATCTGCAACTCATCGGCGTTCACCAGGTAGTTAGCCGTGACGCCGAACCGCGCCGAAGCCACCTGTTTGATGGCGCTACGCCGCCAATCGCCGTTGGCATCGCGCTCAAAACGCGCTTCGTCTTCCCCGCCCTCGCCGGTGTTCGACTTCCCGCCGATCCGGTTCATCGCTATTGCCAGGGTTTCATGAGCCTCTTTACTGATGGACCCGAACGACATCGCTCCGGTTGCAAAGCGCTTCACGATTTCGCTCGCCGGCTCAACCTCTTCCATCGGGACCGGCTTCTCCGCCAGCTTGAACTCCATCAACCCGCGCAGCGTGCATAGCTCTTTGCTCTGGTTGTTCACCAGAGATGTGTATTCCTGGAAGGTCTCGAAGCTCTCCTGCCGGACAGCGTGCTGCAGCTTGCTGACCGTCATCGGATTCACCAGATGATATTCGCCGCGCACGCGGTATTGATAACTTCCGCCGACCTCCAGTTCGGTGTCGGCCTCCGATACCGCTGCAAACGCGTAGTCGTGCTTCATCTTGGCTTCGCGCGCCAGCACATCCAAGCCCACCCCTTCGATGCGCGACGCGGTGCCGGTGAAATAGCGTTCGATCAGAGATTTGTTTAATCCGATGGCTTCAAACACCTGAGCGCCGCGATAGCTCTGCATGGTGGAAATGCCCATCTTGGAGCAAACCTTCAGCAGGCCCTTGTTGATGGCCTTCTTGTAGTTCTTCAGCGCCGTTTCAAACGTAAGCCCGGGAGGAAGATGGCCGCGCGCGGCCTGATCTTCCAGCGTCTCGATGGCCAGGTAGGGATTCACAGCGCTCGCGCCATAACCGATCAGCAGGCAGAAGTGCATCACTTCGCGCGGCTCGCCGGATTCGATGATCAGAGCCACTTGCGTGCGCGTGCCTTCGCGGACCAGGAAGTTGTGCACCGCCGAAAGCGCCAGCAGGCTGGGGATGGGCGCGTATTCCTCGTCCATGCCGCGGTCGGTAAGAATCAGCAGGCTATAGCCGGAGCGCACCGCGAGCGACGCACGGCGGCACAGGCCATCCAGCGCGCGCTCCAATTCCTTTTCGCCGCCCGCCACTCGAAACAGCATCGGGAGCGTGTTGGCCAGCAAATCACCCGCGGAAACGCGGCGCAACTTCTCCAGGTCCCGATTGGTCAACAGCGGATGCGGCAGCTTCAGTGTGTGACAGTGCTGCGGTGTCTCTTCGAGGATGTTGCGCTCGGTCCCGATGTAGCTGGTGAGCGACATCACCAGCTCTTCGCGAATAGGATCGATGGCCGGATTGGTCACCTGCGCGAACAACTGTTTGAAGTAATGGAAAAGCGGCTGCGGCTTGTCGGAAAGACATGCGAGCGGCGTGTCGGTACCCATGGAGCCGATGGGCTCTTCGCCCTTTTCCGCCATGGGCAGCATCAGCACGCGCAAATCTTCATCGGTATAGCCGAAGGCGCGCTGCCGCATCACGATGCTGCCGAGGTCGGACTCGTACACCCGCGGCGGATCCGGCAGACTGTCGAGCGTGATCTGATTGGCCTTCAGCCACTCGCCATACGGCTTGCGGCTCCAGAGGCGTTCCTTCAACTCTTCGTCGGGAACAATGCGGCCTTCCACGGTATCCACCAGGAGCATGCGGCCCGGCTGCAGCCGGCCTTTGAACTTCACTTCTTCCGGCTTCACCGGAAGCACGCCCGTTTCCGAGCCCAGGATCACCAGACCATCGTGCGTCACCAGATAACGCGCCGGACGCAGCCCATTGCGATCGAGCGTGGCGCCGATGGACCGGCCATCGGTGAAGGCAATGGCGGCGGGCCCGTCCCAGGGCTCCATCAAGGAAGCGTGATACTCGTAGAATGCTTTCTTTTCCGGACGCATGGTGGTGTCGGCGTCCCAAGCCTCCGGTATCAGCATCGCCATCACGTGCGGAAGACTGCGGCCGGAGAGCGTAAGCAATTCCACCGCGTTATCGAGCGAACCCGAATCGCTGCCGCCGGGCGTGATCACCGGAAGAGTTTTCTTGAGATCCTCACCAAACAAAGCGGAAGAGAGCACCTTCTCGCGCGCGTGCATCCAGTTGATGTTGCCGCGGACGGTGTTGATTTCGCCGTTGTGGCAAAGATAACGATAGGGATGCGCGAGCTGCCAGGACGGAAACGTATTGGTGGAAAAGCGCTGATGCACAAGGCAAAGCGCGCTCATTGCGTCGGGATCGGTGAGTTCCTGGTAAAACTCGGAAATTTGATTCGCGAGCAACAAGCCTTTGTAAATAATGGTGCGCGATGACAGCGACGGAATGTAGAAAAAGCTCTTGTCCGGCAGATCCGCCGCCGCGATCTCCGACTCGGCGCGTTTGCGGACAATGTACAACTTCCGCTCGAGTTCGTCGGATGACATTCCCGACGCGCCCCCGATGAAAATCTGCTCAATGTACGGCTGCGAAGCGCGCGCAATACGGCCGATAGCGTCCGCTTCCACGGGCGTGTCGCGCCACCCGAGCACGGTGAGCCCCTCTTCGCGCGCTACCCGTTCCAGGATTCCCTCGGCCAGTAAGCGGTGCGATGGCTCCACGGGCAGGAACACCATGCCCACGCCGTATTCGCCTGCCGGTGGCAACGTGAATCCCAGTTCGGCGCATTCCCGCGTGAAGAATTTGTGGGGGATCTGAATCAGAATGCCAGCGCCATCGCCCGTTTCCGGATCGCATCCACATGCGCCGCGATGAGCCAGGTTGATGAGGATCTGCAGTCCCTTTTCGATGATGTCATGCGACTGCTTGCCCTCAATATTGACCACAAACCCGATGCCACAGGCATCGTGCTCGTTTCTAGGGTCGTAGAGACCGTGCTCAACCGGGAGTCCGACCATGCCTGAGTATATCAGTACTATGGGTGCCAGGCAATATTAGTTGAGCAGAAAATTTCATTGACACATCATTAGTTGATCTAATACTATAAACGTGAGATGGATTTCGATCGCCTCAAGCTTTTCAGAGATGTAGCGCAAAGCCGTAGCATCAGTAAAGGCGCTGGGATGAATGGCATCAGCCAGTCTGCCGTCAGCCAGTATTTACAAGATCTGGAGGAGCAGATGGGGACGACGCTTCTGGACCGCGGCAGCCGGCCTCTGCTGGTTACCGAAGCCGGGAAGCTCTACCTGGAAATGTGCCGCGACATCTTGAACCGGGGCAATGAATTTCAAGTCGCACTGGATGTACTGAAGGGCGAGGTAGAAGGCACCGTTCGCGTGGCTTCGATTTACTCGGTGGGACTGAGCGAACTCGCGAGATTGGAGGCCGAATTCCTGCGGCGCTATCCTCAAGCACGTATCGAAGTGGAATACCTTCGTCCGGAAAAGGTGTATGAAGCTGTTGCCACCGATAGGGCCGACCTGGGCCTGATGAGTTACCCGGAGCCGACCAAGGAGGTCACCGTGCTTCCCTGGCGGCGCGAAGAGATGGCAGTGGCAGCCTCGCCCTATCATCCTTTAGCCAAGAATTCGGAGGTGAAACCGGAAGACCTGGATGGCCTGGACTTCATCGGCTTCGACGAAGATCTTCCCATTCGCAAGGACATCGATCGCTTTTTGCGGGAGCATCACGTGCACGTGAATATCACTTTGCACTTCGACAATATTCAGATGATCAAGGAAGCGGTGGCGCACGGATCGGGCGTCAGCATCATGCCCGCGCGCGTGATGGAAGAAGAGGTCGGGCAAGGCCGGCTGGTTCCGATTCGTATCGCGGGATTTGAGTTGTACCGTCCAGTGGGCATCGTGCACCGGCGGAAAAAGCGCTTCCATCGCGCGGGGCAAGCGCTGCTGGAGCTGCTGCAGGCGCCCACGAACTTTACGCCATCGCTCTATGGATCTTGATTTCTACCTTATTCGATCCCACACCAACTCCTGGTAGGCGTATCGCACTCCGTCGTCCCAATCCAAGGCATTGGCGGTTCGCAGTGTCAATCGGTCGCCCCGTAGCTTCACGACTATGCGGACGAGATCCTTATTCACCCTGTTCGGATCGGTTTGCAGCTTCGACATGGTGGGTTACCATGTCCCCGCTCACGGTGAAAGTACCAGCGTAGGCGAGTGATGTCGAAAAGGCTTGGGCTTTTTCCTCGGCGGGAGCCACTTTCCAACCCTTCGATAGCGGCTTGCGCTGTCTGTTCGTGAGAATGCCAATCATTCTGCCATCAGCAGTGTATGTGAGGAAGCCGATAGGATTCAGGCCATACGTTTCGCCTTTGATGACTCCTTGTTCGGTTACACTTGAGGCCGACACCAGTTTCCAAGTTCCGACCAGCGTCTCTTTGTCGATTTTGAGAGGCTGGGCGCTCCCGATGCCGGTGAGCAGCATCGAAAGTGTAATCAACACAAGAATACGCTGGTGCATTTTGTTGCAGAATACCATCGATAGGCGAACTCACGACGCCCAGCTTCCCTGACCCTGCCCGATCTTCAGATTTGCTCGGCCGCCACGCCAGCGCCATGTCATACCGGGCGCACCGCCATCCTGCGACCGCGCCTTTCGCCGTTGCTTCTTGCGCCGTGTGGCCCGAGTGTATGCACTGCTTTTTGGGTGAACTGCAATGCTGTTTCGCTCGTAGAGGTGTCAAGGATACAAGAATGAACCATCTGTGGCAGGACGTTCGTTACGGGATTCGAATGCTGGCGAGCAAACCGGGGTTCACCGTGGCTGCCGTGCTGGTTTTGGCCCTTGGAATCGGCTCCAACAGCGCGGTCTTCAGCCTGATCAACGCCTTTTTGCTAAAGCCGCTGCATGTCGAAAAGCCGGAAGAGCTGGTGGGCCTTTACAGCCGCGACAGCAAGCATCCCAGCGCCTATCGCGCGTTTTCCTATCCGAACTACCTCGACATCCGCGACCACAACCAGGCGTTTGCCGGCCTGGCAGCTCTGAACATGGCGCTGGTTGGCATTCAAGAAGGCGACCACACGCGGCAGGCCCTGGCCACCGTGGTCTCGTCCAACTATTTCTCCACGCTTGGCGTGGCCCTTCTCAAGGGCCGGGCGTTCCGGCCGGAAGAGGAAAAACCCGGCGGCGAGTTGACCGCCATTGTGACTTATCCGTTCTGGAAGAGGCAGGGAGAAGATCCGCACCTGGTGGGCAAGACGGTGCGGATCAATGGCCACCTGTTCACCATCGCGGGAATCACGCCCCAAGGATTCACCGGCACCACCGCGCTTGTCAGCCCGGAGGTCTTTGTCCCACTGAACGCCTACGGGTTGGTGATGAACGATTTTGAGGGCCATGTCCGGCCGCTGGCGGCGCGCGACAACGCGGCTTTAATCGTAGTGGGCCGCCTGAAACCCGGCCTCACGCCACAGGCTACCGATGCAATGCTGGCGGTAACCGCGTCGCAGATGGAGAAGGCTTATCCCGCCGAGAACAAAGACCAGACGCTGCTGGTGCAGCCGCTGGCGCGGCTAGGCGTCTCTACCAGTCCGCAAACGGACAGCATGCTCGATGTGCCCGCCGTGATGCTGCTTTCGCTCGCCGCCGTGGTACTGCTGATCGCCTCCTTGAACCTGGCGAATATGATGATGGCCAGCGGGACGGCGCGGCGCAAGGAAATCGCGATCCGGTTGGCCATCGGCGGCAGCCGCCGGCAGATTGTCCGTCAATTGTTCACGGAAGGATTGCTGCTGGCATTGCTGGGCGGCGCGGCGGGACTGGTCCTGGCTTCCTGGAGCACAACCTTCCTGACTGAATCGATGGCCAGGCTGGCGCCGATAGACATTGTCTACGATCCCACGCCGGACATTCGCGTCCTGGGTTTCACGCTGCTGTTTTGCGTTCTGAGCACGGTGGTTTTCGCACTTTTCCCAGCCTGGAAGCTCTCGAGGCCCGACCTGTCGCTGGACCTCAAGAAAAACACCGGTGAAGATGTGGCGGGCCGCAAGCGCCGCTTGTTTTCTCGCGGCAACCTGCTGGTGATGGCGCAACTATCGCTGTCGCTCGCGATGCTCACCGCGGCCGGCCTGTTCATACACAGCGCAGTGCGGGCGGCCAACATCCAGCCGGGCTTCTCGCTGGAGCATGAAGTTCTGGCCGAGGTGGATGCCGGCCTGATCGACTACGACGAGGCGCGGGGAAACCAACTGTATGCGGCTCTCAAGGAGCGGCTGCGCCACGCGCCGGGTGTTGAATCGGTGGCCATCGCGGCGACAGTTCCCTTTGGCTCGACGCGGCTGGGGAAGAATGTCACACCGTCCGGCGCCAGTGCTTCCAAAGACCGCCCGCCGGTTGAAACGCGATACAACATCGTGAGCGAAGATTATTTTCAGACGCTCGGGATTCCGGTGCTGCGCGGGCGACCGTTTACGGCGGCGGAGAGCAGCCGGGGATCGAAACGCAGCGTGGCGATTATCGACCAGCTTGCCGCCGAGCGACTGTGGCCGGCCGGCGATGAGCTGGGAAAACACATTCGCATCGACAAGGACACACCGGACGTCGAGATTGTGGGCGTGGTGGGCAACACCCGCGAGAGCATCATTGGCGAGGGCGCGCAGCCTCACCTTTACCGTCCTTTTGGGCAGCAATACCAGTCGGACGTTCACTTCCACTTGAAGGTGACCGGGGAGGGGCCCGAAGCGGAGAAGCGGATGTTGGAAACGATCCGGCGCGAGATTCTGGCCACCGATCAGCGGCTCCCGCTGCTGGCGCTCAGGACCATGCGCGGGCATCTGGAATCCAGCCTGGATATCTGGGTAGTTCGCACCGGCGCGCATGTGCTGGAGATCTTCGGTGGTGTGGCGCTCTTCCTGGCGGTGATCGGCCTGTACGCTCTCAATTCCTACACGGTCGCGCGGCGGACCAGAGAAATCGGCATACGAATGGCCCTGGGCGCGGACGCTTCGTCGACATTGCAGATGATCTTGGGCGAAGCCCTGAACGTGACCTTGGTTGGAATCGGAGCCGGACTGGTGCTGGCGATGGGACTCGGCCGCGTGCTGGCGGGCTTCCTCTTCGACCTACGAGGCTTCGATCCGTTGGTCCTGGTAACGGCGCCCGTGCTGTTGGCGCTGGTCGCCTTGTTCGCGTGCTACGTGCCGGCCCGAAGAGCCGCGCTTGTCGATCCGATGATCGCGCTCCGATACGAGTAAAAATCCAGGCTCCACTTGCGGTAACATGCAATATCCATGGAGTGTGTATTAGAGCTTCGCGACGTTTCGAAGCACTATCCCTCGCACCACGCCGTTAACGGCGTTTCGCTGAACCTCGCGCGCGGTGAGTTCTTCTCGCTGCTGGGTCCCTCCGGATGCGGCAAGACAACTACGCTGCGCCTGGTGGCGGGATTCGAAGAGCCCACCTCCGGCGAAATTCGTCTCAACGGCGCCAGCATCCAACATCTGAAACCGTACCAGCGCAACGTCACCACGGTCTTTCAAAATTACGCTCTCTTTCCGCATCTCACAGTGCGGGAGAACGTCGAATTCGGGCTGCGCCGCCGCGCCGGCAATCACATCGGCGATCGCGTTCGCGACGTTCTGGATCTGGTTCAGCTGGCGGGCAAAGAATCGCGACGGCCGGCCCAGCTTTCCGGCGGCGAACGGCAGCGCGTCGCGCTGGCGCGGTCGTTGGTTCTGGAACCGGAAGTTCTGCTGCTGGATGAACCGCTCTCCGCGCTCGATCCCAACCTCCGCAAACAGGTTCGTGCCGAGCTCAAGGCCATCCAGCGCCGGGTGGGCATCACGTTCCTGTTTGTCACGCACGATCAAGAAGAGGCACTTTCGCTTTCCGATCGGCTGGGCGTCATGAACAAAGGCCGCCTGGAGCAGGTGGGCACGCCCGAAGAAATTTACCTCCACCCCAGCACGCGATTCGTCGCGTCGTTTCTGGGCGGCGTCAATTGGATCGGCGAGGTGGGCGTACGCCCCGAAGCCATGCGCATCGCGCGCGAACCTTCGCGCAACGGACACCGCTCGCGCCCCGCGACCATCGTTCATTCCACTTTTCTTGGCAACTGCGTCCACGTCGATACCCGCTTGTCCGAGGGCGAGCCCGCAGTGGTGGAAATTTCGCGCCTGGGTGAAACCTTCGCACCCGGCGAACAGGTCCACCTCTGGTGGGAACCGGGGGACGAGCTGCGCTTCGAATGAGGCATCAGGAATGAACCGCCTGCGCGCCTGGTTTCTCGCTCCCACCTGGACCACGGTAATCACGCTGTTTCTCGCTCCTCTCGCCATCATCCTGGGCTACAGCTTCCTCACGCGCGGCGCGTACGGCGGTATCACCTCGCCGTGGACGGTGGAAAGCTACCAGCGCCTGATCGACCCCATTTATCTGGCTATTCTCTGGCGCTCATTTTGGATCGCGGGGACATCCACCGCGCTGTGTTTGCTGCTTGGTTTTCCGCTCGCGCTGTTCATATCCCGCGCGGGCCGGCACAAGAACTTCTATCTCGGATTAGTGATGCTTCCCTTTTGGACCAGCTTTCTGGTGCGAACATACGCGTGGATGTTTCTGTTGCGGGACACCGGCCTGCTGAACACATTCCTCCAGAAGCTCGGCCTGATCCACTCTCCGCTGCCTCTCCTTTATAACGATGGCGCGGTGATTCTGGGTCTGGTCTACGGGTATCTGCCATTCACGGTTCTGCCGCTCTACGCGACACTCGAACGGCTGGATCGCACGCTGCTGGAAGCCGCGGCCGACCTGGGGGCCAAGCCGTGGGCCGCGCTCATGCGCGTGACTGTTCCGTTATCCGCTCCCGGAATTCGCGCCGGCGCCATCCTGGTCTTCATTCCGTGCCTGGGCGCTTACCTTACGCCGGACCTGCTGGGCGGCGGAAAATCCGTCATGATCGGCAACCTGATACAAAACCAATTCACTACCGCGCGCGATTGGCCGTTCGGCTCGGCGATCTCGCTGGTCCTGATGGCCATTGTAATGACGTTGCTGTTCGTAATCGCGCGTGGCGAAGGCGAAGGCTTGTTATGAAAGACGCCCTCCTGTGAAACCTCGGGCCGCCGGACTTGCCGTCTACGCCATCGGCGCATTTCTTTTCCTGCACCTGCCGCTGTTGATTCTTTCCATCTTCAGCTTCAACTCCTCGCGCTTTACCGTTTGGGAAGGCTTCTCACTGCATTGGTATGCTGCTGCGATCAAAGACCCACAACTGACAGAGTCCGCGCTGAACAGCCTGATTATCGCCGTCGTCGCGACGCTGATTTCCACGGTTTTTGGCACGCTCTGCGCGTACGGCCTGTGGAAGCGCACTTCCCGGCCTCTTGCCGGCTCGCTTTACCTGTCGCTCGTCACTCCCGAAATCGTCACTGGCATCTCGCTGCTGGCCTTCTACCAGTGGATCTTTCGATTCCTGCGCGTCCCGCTCGGCATGCACACGGTGATCCTGGCGCACATTTCTTTTTGCATCGCCTACGTGGTCATCGTCGTTATAGCGCGGCTCCGCACTGTCGACGCCACGCTCGAAGAAGCGGCGCTCGATCTGGGCGCCAACGAATGGCAGGCTTTCCGCTACGTGACGCTCCCCGCGATTCTACCCGGCGTGATCGCCGCCGCGCTGCTGGCCTTCACGGTTTCCTTTGACGACTACGTGATCACCAGCCTGGTGGCCGGAGTGGATTCGGAAACGTTGCCGATGGTGATTTACGCCATCGCGCGCCGTGGCGTGAACCCGGTGGTGAATGCGATCTCAGCGTTGATCGTCATCGGATTCGGATCGCTGGTCCTGATCTCAGAAAGGCTGCGGACAACTTGAACCGCCGTTACTTCCTGTTCGGAACATTGGCGGCCGGCGCATTCGGCGGCTGCTCTCGCGATCGCCGTCCGCGCCTCAACGTCTTCAACTGGTCCGCCTACATCGCTCCCGACACAGTCCCTAAATTTGAATCCGAGTTCGGCGTGCGCGTACGCTACGGAATCTACGAAAGCAATGAAGAGATGCTGGCGCGCGTGATGGGCGGAAATTCCGGATGGGACATCGTTTTTCCGACGGGCTATATCGTGAAACCGCTCCTCGCCAATGGACTGGTTGCGCCCATCCATCGCGAATTGCTCCCCAATCTTTCGAGCTCGAGCCTCGATTCCAGCACCCGGATTGGGATCCGAACCTCAATTGGTCCGTCCCATATATGGTCACCGCCGCGGGGATCGCGTACAACTGCAAGCTCATGCCGCCGCCCAAAGCCTGGGCCGACATGTGGGATCCGCGCCTGCGCGGCCGAATGACCATGCTCGACGATCCTTTCGACACCATGGGCGCGGCCCTCAAGAAGCTGGGCTTCTCGGTAAACGCCACCGATCCCGGGCAGTTGGACCGCGCGCGCGCCGAAGCCATCCGCCAGAAGCCGCTGCTGCGGGCCTATCTCAACGCCGAAGCTCGGGACCAGTTAGTTTCGGGCGACGTGCTGGCGGCGCACATGTGGAACACCACTGCGCAACAGGCCATGGACTCATCCAAGGACGTTGGCTTCGTTTATCCGATGGAAGGCTACGCCGTCTATCCCGACGCGTCCGTGATCCTGCGCGAGAGCAAGCGCCAGGAACTGGCACACCAGTTCATCAATTTTCTGCTGCGCCCCGACATCGCCGCCGCCAACGCGCTCACCGCGCGCACCACCACAACGAACGCGGGCGCCCGCAAAATCCTGCCGCCCGATTTTCGCGATAATCCGACGCTTTATCCCGCGCCCGATGTGGTCGCGCGCGGCGAATGGGCCATCACGCTGGATCCGGCGACGCAGCGGCTGCGTGATCGTTTGTGGACGGAAATCAAGGCCGCGTAAGCGGGGCTCCATGCCGGTACTTGGAGTAATATTGACCGACATGTCGAATCAGCACCGAGTCGACGAAGACCTCTGCTTCGTGATCATGCCCTTCGACACCGCCTTTGCGGCTGTTCATCAGACGATTAAAGGCGTAGTGAAAGATTACGCGGGCGTCGCCAAATGCGTTCGCGCGGACGAAATTTCACGGTCAACCCGTATCACGGATGACATCTTTGACTACATTCGTCGAGCCCGATTCTTAATCGCTGACCTGACAGGCTCGAATGCCAATGTCTTCTACGAGGTGGGCGCCTCCCGCGCCCTTGAGAAGAACGTGATCCTGCTACTCCAAGAGGGCTCAGAAGCGCCATTTGACATTCGGGACATTCGATACCTACGCTATTCAAAATCGAACCTGTCGGGTCTAGCTGCTAGCCTCAAGGAGTACGTCAAAGGCTGCCTGGGCACGCTACCAACGCCGTGGCCTACTAGTTCCACGGCCGGACGCCCGGACGTGCGAATTTCGCATTTGGACTATCCGCTCACTGCAATCGCTGGGGATCTCATCAGAATAACAGTACACGCGAAGAATTTTGGCAAGGGGGCCGAGCAAGGCTATGTGTCGCTCTCGTTTCCCTCGGGACCCGCTGACGTCAAGATTCTTGGGGCAGACATTAACGTCAAACTGGGTAAGAAGGGCGATGGATGGAAAGCTGGCCAAGTGGTTCTACGTTATTCAATCGCCGAGATGCATGTTTACGGGACAGCCGGACAGATCGGATGGCGGGAAAACATTTCTCACAGTATGGAGGTCGAGTTCATTGCGCCCCGTGCCGGGCTGCTTCAGTTTTACGTATCGGCGAGTTCTAGGAACGCTGATCAAGAATTTTCTCAGGATCCGATAAATGCAACGCTCAGGGACCAACGTGATGAGCCAGTCTACTGTGGCGTGATCGAAATCCAGGACCGAGCCCCAGGCACGGGACCGTAGGTAGTGTCCTAATTTGACAATTAGGACACTACCGGACCGTTAGTGGCCACACAGGAGCAGGATAAAATAGGGAGGGGGGAAAAAGGCAACTGATGGACACCTTAGCAGAAAAGCTGGACGCTCGATTACGCGCCTGGAAGCCGGAAACGGCAGCCGAGGCTAGAGAGCGCATCGCCGAAGTCATCGATCTCGCCGATCACGACGTCCTCGATCTCTCGCGCTCACGCGCCGCCGAACAGGAGGTCCTAGACCTGCTTGATGAGCCCCCGGCCAAGTGAGATTTGGTTGGCCGATCTGGGCCTTGCCGCAAAGACACGGCCGGTCGTAATCGTTTCACGCCAGGATCCGAACCCGCCCAGAGCACTGGTGTTATACGTGCCTCTCACGACGCAGCACAGGCTTAGTTCGTACGAAGTCCCGCTACCAAAGCTTCCGTTCCTGAATCGCGACTCCATCGCGAACGTGCAGGGGATGGGTTCAATACCAGTCGCCCGCCTCGAACGGAAGATCGGCACTCTCCCGGCAGATTTGATGGCAAGGATAAAGGTTGCCCTGGCGTTCGCGCTGGATTTGAAATCTCCGCCTAGCTAGCGCCTTGCCAATTTCCAATCGCGTTGGCAACGCTACCATCGTATCGTGCGAGTCTCTCCCTCAGTGGTCATCTTCGATTACGGCAACGTCCTGTGCCAGGCCCAGCCGGAAGCCGACACCCACGCCATGGCATCCATTCTCAAGCTGCCGCTCCCGCGATTTACGGAGCTTTATTGGCAATTCCGCATCGACTACGATGCCGACGTTCTGGACTCCGACGACTACTGGAATGCCCTGGCGCAGGCCGCTTCCCGCACGCTGACCGCGGATCAGACCGAAGAGCTGACCCAGATCGACAGCCGAAGCTGGTCCCACCCCGCGCCAGTGATGCCACAATGGGCACGCGACATCCGCGCCGCCGGGCTCCGCACGGCAATGCTCTCCAACATGCCGGTGCCCGTTCGCGATTATGTGCTCGGCTGTCCCTGGCTCCCCGAGTTCGACGCGATTACATTTTCCTGCGATGTCGGCGTGTGCAAACCCGAGCCCGAGATGTATCGCCAATGCCTGCTCGCGCTGGCGGCTCATCCTTCGGAAGTTCTGTTCTTCGACGACCGCGAGCCCAACATCCGCGCCGCCGAAGCGCTAGGTCTCCATGCGATCCTGTTTACGGATGTGTCCAACGCGGCGCGGGAGATCGATCGCCGGTTCTCGCTTCCCGTAACTTTGAGTAACCTCTGATGGAAGCGGCGGGAACCGCCGATAGCTCTTCGTAAAACAATTCTTTATGGTTGCGTTCATGTCCGAAATCATGCATCATGAGCGATAAGCGTCCCTTAAAGGATAAGAGCGTGGCAAGTGCGCCTCAACCCGCTTTGGCACAAATGCTTTTTGCCGCTATGAACGAACACGAGGCCGTGTTGTCGAGAGTTTCGCGGCTTCTGCATGACGACGTTAGCCAGGTGTTAAGCGCCGTGGGGCTGCAATTGGACGCCATGCGGATGGACTTTCGCGATCAGGCTCCGGGCGTGGATAGCCGCGCAACCGAGATTCAGGAGCTCCTGGAACAGGCCATCGAACAACTGCGCGACATCAGCAACGAGCTGAACCCTTCCATCGTCGAGCGGGCCGGGCTGCAGTTTGCGCTGGATCGTTTGATCGGCAAAGTGCGCGCCGGATTTTCGGGAACGCTGCGGCTGCACTTCGATGCTTCGCTCCGCGTGCCCACCATTCTGGCGAAGGCTTTTTACAAAATCGCCGAGTGCGCGCTGGACCTTGCGAAGGCAACTCCGGGATGCTCGCTGATCGATATCCACGTGAAACGCGCGCAAGGCGAGTACGTTCTGGAAATCTCCGACAATGGCCCGGTAGACAGCACAGCTTCCGCGCCTTTGGTACAAATGCTGATGGACTACTACGCTTCCAAGAATCACGTGACTCTCAGAACCCACCGTGTGCCCGGCAAGGGGAGCGCCATCCGCGCCTGTTTTCCGATGCCGGCCACGACGCCCGGAGGTGGGAGTTAAGAGACCATGCCGTTTCAAGTACTCCTGGTGGACGATCACAAGATCATGCGGGATGGCATCAAGGCCATCCTGCGCCACAGCGACGAGTTTGCGGTGCTGGGCGAAGCGGAGAGCGGAACCGAAGCCGTACAGATCTGCAAGCGGAAGCGCCCCGACATCATCCTGATGGATATCGGCCTGCCGGGACTGAACGGCATCGAAACCACCACCGAAATTCTGCGCCACTACCCCGACGTCAAGATCATCATTTTGTCCATGTATGACGACGAGCATTCGGTGGTTAGCGCCATCCGTTCCGGCGCTCGGGCATTCGTGCTGAAGAAAGCGTCGGACGGCGATCTTCTCGACGCGCTGCGCGCCGTGGCCAAGGGCGGCTCGTACCTGAGCCCTCAGGTTTCCGACCGCCTGCTGCATCGCATTCAACGGGGCGATCTGGAATCGAAGCCCGTCTCCTCCGCGCTGGACGATCTTTCGCCGCGCGAACTGCAGGTGCTGCGCATGGTGGCAGAAGGCAAAACCAGCAAAGAGATCGCGGTTATGCTGGATCTTGGCTTGCAAACCGTCCGCAGCTATCGCAAGACCATGATGAAAAAACTCGGCGTGAACAACGTCGCGGGACTCACTCAGGTGGCGCTGGCGGCCGGCATCACGCGTTTTCCAGTTTCCGCGGCCGGAGCAAGCGAACAGGCTACATGATCGACACGCCCTGGGGATTGCTGCCGGTTGCCGATTCCCACGTTCACTTTTTCTCCCACAGGTTTTTCGCTTCACTCGCCGAGCAGAAGGGCGTCGCGCTGGATCGGCTGGGGCCGCTCCTGAACTGGCAAATGCCCGCCGAAGATCCCCGCCAGCTGGCCGACACCTGGGCCCATGAACTCGACAGACATCGCGTCGCAAAAGCTGCATTGATCGCGAGCGTTCCCGGTGACGGCGAATCCGTCATGGCCGCGGTTCAGCGCCATCCCGAGCGATTCTACGGATACATGCTGGTGAATCCGGCAGCACCGGCGCAAGTGGAAGCCGCGCTCGCCAGCGGCCACATTCAAGCGCTCTGCTTTTTTCCCGCGATGCATCGCTATTCAATCCAGGACGATCGCGTCACAGCATTGCTCGAGCTGCTGGCTGGGCGTCCGCGCACGGTCGCCTTCGTCCATTGCGGCGTACTGAGCCTCGGCGTGCGAAAAGCGCTGGGGCTTCCGTCGCCGTTTGACATGAAGTTCTCAAACCCCATCGATCTGCACGCGGTGGCGCTCCGCTTCCCGAAGCTTCGATTCGTAGTGCCGCACTTCGGCGCGGGCTATCTCCGCGAGGTCCTTATGCTGTGCGATCTATGCCCGAACGTATACCTGGATACTTCGAGCAGCAATAGCTGGATGCGATACGAAGAGGCACATCTCGATCTCCGCACTGTGTTCCGGCGTGCACTGGATGTCGCCGGCCCGCAGCGCCTGCTCTTCGGCACGGATTCATCCTTCTTTCCACGCGGTTGGAATGCGTCCATCTTCGAAACCCAGACCAAGGCGCTCTACGAGATCGGCGGAACGGAAGAAGTGGCGCGAAATATCTTCCACGACAACTTAGTCCGCTTATTCTCCTGAGACGAAGTAAGACGTCCGGCCACTGTTTCGTACATGGTTGTCAGAATTCACCGTCCGTCGAAAGGCGCACATTTCATTCATCCCATCGATCCGGCACCGCGGACCGCGATTCTGGCGCCGGGGTTTCGCGAGACCTCCATGGTGCGAACCTTCCCCGAAGGCTGGAACGAACGAGCCCGAAGATTCAACCCGGCGTCCATTGCCGGCCCGCTGGCGTTGATGCGACGGATGGCGCGCGATACCTGGGCGCTGGAACAAGCCGTGATCGTCTTCACCTACGCCGGCGGACCGGGCATATCGCCTCTGGATCGCGAATCGCTATGGAAGGCCTTCGGCGTTCCGGTGTTTGAGCAATATCTAAGCCTCAAGAACAAGCTGCTCGCCACCGAGTGCGACGCACATTGGGGTCTGCACGTGGTGTCCACTTGCGAAGGCTTCCCGCTCGAACACGAGCTATGCGCCTGCGGCAATCCGGCGCCGCGGCTAACCCGCGGATCGAGAATCGAAGAGCTGGCCGGGCTGCTGGCCTGATGCAGCGTTGGATTGCTATCCTGAGATCTGAACTGGCCTGACTTGTCACTGCGAACGTGGCGGAATTGGCAGACGCACCAGACTTAGGATCTGGCTCCCGCAAGGGAATGGGAGTTCGACCCTCCCCGTTCGCACCACATAACCTGGATTCGCCAGCCGAGAACCGCTGACCGGCCAGACATAGCGATGACATCTTGGCGACGCTGGTTAGCGCGACCGCAGAGTATCGGAATCCGCAAGTTCCTTTTCCAGATTCATCTTTGGACAGGCCTGACCGTTTGTATCTACGTCGCAGTGGTCAGTATTTCCGGCAGTGCGCTAATTTTCCGCCGCGAACTGTCTTCGACACTGTTCCAGCGCAAAATCGTCCTGGCAAGCTCAGACCGCCCTCGCTTGAGCGCTGAGGAATTGGAACGAAGCGTAGCGCGCGCATATCCGGGCAACGAGATTCTGAGCATAATCGAGCCACGGAATGCAGCTCAGCCCTACGGTGTTGTGCTTTCAGAGGGCGCAACACGGTTCGAACGCCTCTTCGATCCTCACACCGGGGCAAATCTCGGCGATCCGCGTTCGATTTTTGACCGTGCTCTTGACTGGTTGGCCGATCTCCATGACAACCTGTTGTCCGGGTTAACTGGCCGCACGATCAATGGCCTGGG
Source organism: Bryobacterales bacterium (assembly GCA_963747945.1). GTDB lineage: Bacteria > Acidobacteriota > Terriglobia > Bryobacterales > Bryobacteraceae > Palsa-89. The sequence goes on along the minus strand of CAVVHB010000008.1, from coordinate 767,029 downwards.
TTCAACAATGGTTGTTCTACTGTCGCTCAGTGGAGCTATCATCTGGTGGCCGGGAATAAAGAACTGGCGCAGGAGCACCCGCATCATGTGGCGAGCACGATTCGCTCGCGTGAATTGGGATGTTCACAGCGCGGTGGGATTTTGGTGCTCTTTGCTGGTGTTGACCTGGGGGATCTCGGGCATCTACCTTTGCTTCCCCGGCACGTTCGACTTCCTTCTAAACGCTAAACTGCGACTTTGGATTGTTCGTTTGCATTTTGGGCGATTCAACGCCGCGACCAAGGTACTTTGGACCGTATTGGGACTTGCTCCGGGGGTTTTGGCAGTTACTGGTGCTCTGATGTGGTGGAATCGCGTGTTGAGCAAGAAGGTTGGCCGGAGGGCACTAATTCGACTGCACGCAAAGATATGACGAAGATCTGTTGGGCATTGGAAACCGGAGATTCTCATCGGCGGCGAAATCAACTCTGAAATCGAAAAGGCCGCCGACACACCGGCCAGTCACAAGCTGAAGCGGGGATTGCGACGAGAGCTATTACCCCGTGCTGGACGCGGAACGGCGCGTGCCCAGCTTTTGAACAGTGAGCGTTGCGCTAGCGAATATCCCGCAACGTGCGCAAATCGCTCAGATCCGAAGCCAGCGCGTCGCGATCGTGCGATTCGAGCGTATTGTTTTTCACCACGTCTTTCAAGTTATCGATGGCGTCATCCAGCTTGCCTTTGTCGAAATGATCGCGGCGCAGATCACGGTCGAATTCCGACAAGTGGTGCTGCACGTTTTCATAACGCGAGCGCTCTTTTCCATTGGTGCGGGTGAAATCCTCGGCCCTTTGGAGATCGTTTTGAACGTGCGCCACCAGATCCCGCGCGTGATCGAAATTGCCCGCCTGCAGCATCCAGCCCGCGCCGGTGAGCGCGCATAACAGAACCGTCCGTGTGAACATCCTCTTTGTCCTCCGCCTGTGTGACTCCCGGAGAGGGCGAACTGTTTCCGGCAGGCGTTCACACGATTGTGAACGCGGCACGCAAGAGTGCGTACGCCACAAGCTACCCTAAGAGAGTGCTGAAACATATTCTGCTCCTTTGTGTTAGCGCGGCTGCGGCCTTCGCCCAGGTGCATCCGCTCACGCTGCGGCAAGCCGTGGAACTTGCACTGAAAGAGAACCCCGACCTGGTCCTGTCGCGCCTGGACCAGCAGAAGGCGGAGGCGGCCATTCGAATCGCCAAGGATCCGTTCGTTCCCAAGCTTTACGCCGGCAGCGGGCTGGCGAAGGTTTGGGGTTACCCCACCAGCATCGAAGGCGCCGCGCCCTCCATTATCCAGACTCGTACGGACATGGCGCTGTTCAATCGGTCGAAAACTTACGAACTGGCCCGCGTCCGAGAGACGGCGCGTGGCGCTGAGATCGACACGCAGTCCAAGACCGATCAGGTGGCCTATCAGACCGCGACGCTCTTCCTGGACGCGCAACAGATGGACCGCAGCAAGCAATCTCTGCAACTGGAGGTGGAAAGCCTGCAGCGCGTGAGCCGTGCCGTGGGCGTCCAAGTGGACGAAGGCCGCCAGCTCCCCATCGAGAACAAGCGTGTAGCAGTGGATCTGGCGCGTGCCGGCCAGCGGTTCGCGGCGCTGAACGACGATCTCGATTATTCGGAGGCCTCGCTCGCCGTGGTGCTGGGCTACCCCGCGACGGACCGCATTCAACCGGTGGAAGAAGGGCGCGCGGCTTTTGAAGTCCCGGCCAGCGAACAGGCGGCCACCGAACTGGCGTTACAAAACAGCAAGGACATTCGCAAGCTGGAGTCGCAACTTCAGGCCAAGGGGTTTGAAGTCAAAGAGGCCCAAGCCCAGCGCCTGCCGGTAGTGGACCTGGTGGCCCAATATGCGCTGTTGGCCAAAACCAATTACGAGAACTTCTTCACCCGCTTCCAGCGCAACAATGGCGAACTGGGCGTGTCGATTCAAATCCCGCTCCTGACCGGTTCGGCCTACAAAGGTCTTGCTTCACAGGCGCAAATCGACATTCTGGAGCTGCGAACGCAAATGGGTCAGGTTCGCAACCGGATCCAGCTGGACACGCAGAAGAGCTATCAGGAATTGCAGAAGGCGACGTCGGCGCAGGACGTGGCCCGCCTGGATCTGGATTACACGCGCGATCAGCTTTCTCTGCTGCTGGCGCAACTGGGCGAAGGACGCGCCACCCAACAACAAGTGGACAATGCGCGGCTCACTGAACAGGAGAAATGGATCGTGTTCTATGACGCGCAGCACGCGGTTGAGAACGCTCGTCTGGATTTGCTGCGGCAAACCGGAACGCTGCAGGCGGCTTTGCGATAATGAGAGCTCGTGCAAGAGTCGCGTAAGACAGACTGGTCGGCCGTACCTTACGTCCTGCCGTTCGCCGTCTTTATCGGATTTCTGGCGCTTCAGAAGTACGTTCCTCTTGCGCCGAACATCGAATTTATAGCCCGCGATCTGCTGCTGGCGGGCGTTTTGTTTGGCTTCTCGCGCCAGGCCATCCAGCTGCGCTCCTTCCATCGGCTGGAGACCGTCATCATCGGCGTCGCGGTGTTCCTCATCTGGGTGGGCCCGGATCTGCTGTTCCCCAATTATCGCCAGCACTGGTGGTTTCAAAACTCGTTCCTCGGACAACTCAGCCCATCCACCATTCCCGAGAGCGTCATCGAATCGCCTTGGGTGTTGTGGCCGCGCATACTGCAGGCCGTGGTCTTCGTTCCCATCCTGGAAGAGCTGTTCTGGCGCGCGTGGCTGATGCGCTGGCTGATCTCGCCGCAATTCGAGAAGGTCCCGCTGGGGGCCTATCAGGCCGGTGCGTTTTGGATCACCGCCGTATTGTTCGCTTCCGAGCACGGCCCCTACTGGGATGTCGGCCTCATCGCGGGCATCGCGTACAACTGGTGGATGGTTCGCACGCGCAGCTTGGGCGATTGCATTCTGGCCCACGCGGTCACGAACGCGTGTCTATGCGGCTACGTGGTTGCGACCAAGCATTGGGAGTATTGGCAGTAGGCTTCAGGACGATCGTCGGAAGCAGCCGGCAAGAAAACTACTTCATCCGAGGACTCAGTTTCAGCCAACGCGCTAAGACGCCCACCTCGGTCGACAGCGCGGCTTCAACCGCTGCGGTCTTTCGTCCTTCGAACCACTTTCCCAATACCAGCAGGCGCCCGTTCACGCGATCCGCCTTCAGGTCCACTCGCGCTACCAGCTTATCCCCCAGCAGAAACGGCAACACGTAGAATCCATGCTCGCGCTTTTCCGGCGGCACGAAAATCTCTACCCGGTACTTGAATCCGAACAGCCGCTCCACGCGAGGCCGGCTCCAGATCAGCGGATCGAATGGCGAAAGCAACGCGGTAGCTTCCATACTTCGCGAGGCCTTGGCATGCGGGTGGAGATAGGCGATTTCCCGCCAGCCCTCGACGCGAGCCTCCTGCAACTGGCCCGCCTCCACTAGTTCGCGAAGCAGCGGCTTGGCCTCGCCTACGGACATCCGGAAATAGTCGGCCAGGTCTTTCGCCGTTCCCACCGCGTGCGCCCGCGCTGCTTGCAGTAACAGTCGACGGCGGCCTTCGTCATATTCCACGCGCGGGGAAAGGTGCTCGGCGGGAATCAACCGCTCGGCCAAATCGTAAAGGCGCGAGAAATCGGAGCGTCTGCCCGCTGCAGCCAGGCTCCCGCGCAGAAAGTGGGCCTCCAGCACGCCTCGCATTACCGTTCCAATCCACGTTCCGGGAATTCTGTGAGGGGCGCCGTTCCCAGGAGGCGGCAACTCGTCGGCGGCCAGCGGCCCACGCCGCCTTACTTCTTCCAACACCCAAGCCGCATAGTCGGCTTGTTCTTCGAGCACCTTTGCGAATCCCCACGGGCGGACGCGATCCGTTTCCCGCCGGTATCGCAGCAACGGCCAGGTTTCGACGGGGATGATCGAGATCTCGTGCGCCCAGTGTTCGGCAAAATCGCCGCTGCGGTAGATCAGGTCGTCGAACGCAGTGCGATCGTACGGACCCAGGCGGGAGAACGGCACCATGTAGTGCGCCGCGCACACTACGTTGACGGAATCGATCTGGAGCAGACCCAGCCGCCGAATCGTATCTCGCAAATGCCGAACCGTCGCCGAGCGGGGGCGTTTCCGGCCGAATCCCTGCGCCGTCAAAGCCAGGCGGCGCGCCTGGTCGAGCGAAAGGGAGGTAACCACGGAGATTCCATGTTACCCGGGGCAAACCGGCCGCCGCAGCCCGAGCACGCGTCCGTCTACCCAAGATCGCCAGGCTATGGACCGCTCCAATTTCGATCAATTATGCAATACTGGTACGGAAATTGTTGACAGTGGAGGTCTCCATGCAGATGCCAAAGCTCCCAGCGTTGCTGGCAGCGTGCGCTGGTGTGATTCTAAGCGTAGTTCCCATGCTTGCGCATCACTCCTTCGCCGCCGAGTACGAAAGTAAAGAAGTCACTCTCACGGGCGTGATCACCAAGGTGGAGTGGACCAATCCGCATATCTACTTCTATGTCGATGTGAAGGACGCCAGCGGCAACGTGGTCAATTGGGCGGTGGAGGGCTATCCTCCGAATACCTTGAAGAGGACTGGATTCACACGCGACGATCTGAAAGTCGGCGATACCGTCACCGTGACTGCTTACGCCGCCAAAGATAGCTCCACTCGAGTTGCCGGCCGGGAAATCACGTTCCCCAATGGCGGCAAGAAGTTTGCCGGGCCTGCTGCCGGCGGCGGCCCTCCCACCACCTCCGCGAAATAGAGGTTTGACATGACCATCCATTCGAGGATTCTCGCGATCGTGGCGTTATCGGCCTGCCTCGGTTTTGCCCAGGACTCCAAGCCGATTCCCCGACTGGCGAACGGCAAGCCCGATCTCTCGGGCGTCTGGCAGAGCGGCGGCGTCAGCCTTTACGGCGAGGGATTGTCCGCTCGCAAGCTGCCTCCTCCGGTGAATCCTCCGCCCAAGCGCGAGCCGGTGCCGTATCAGTCATGGGCCGAAACCAAGACCAAGACGTTCACCCCCACCGACGATCCGACGCTGCGCTGCTTGCTCCCGGGCGTTCCCCGCATCACCACCATGCCCATGCCGTTTGAGATCGTCGAAAAGCCGAACGAGGTGGTTATCGCGTACGAATCCTTCCACGCGTTTCGCATCATCCCCATCGCCGACAAAATCGAGCATCCGAACGATCTGGTTCCCACCTGGATGGGCGATTCGGTGGCGCGCTGGGATGGCGACACGCTGGTCATCGATGTCACCGGTTTCAACGACAAGACGTGGCTCTCCGGCACGGGCAGTTTTCATAGCGAGCAATTGCACGTGGTGGAGCGGTTCCAACTGAATAGCGACGACACCATCACCTACACCGCTACAGTCACCGATCCGAAAGTGCTGACCAAGCCCTGGGTCACAGGCGCGTTATTACGCCGTCCTCCGAACACGCGCGTCGAAGAGTACGAGTGCATCGAGAACAACCAGGACGCCGCGCACATGCAAGTGAAGAAGTAGTCCTAAGGGAACCGCGCGCATTGACCGCTCCCTTTGGTCGCGGCTCGGTAACGCATACTGCGGTTATCGCAAATAGCGCTGGTGTTCCTTGAGAATGCAACGGTCGATCACCACGGCAAGCCCCGCCGCTTTGGCTTTGCGCCCCGCCACCTGATCCACCACGCCTTCCTGCATCCATACCGCGGCGGCTCCGATGCGGATAGCCGATTCCACTACCGGCGCCACCAGCTCCGAACGCCGGAAGATATCGACGATATCGACGTGCTCTGGAATGTCTTCCAAGCGCGCGTAGGCTTTTTCGCCCAGCACCTGCGACTCGTTTGGATTCACGGGGATGATCCGGTAGCCCTGCTGCTGCATGTACTCGGCGACACCATAAGACGGCCGGGCGCGTTTACTCGAAAGCCCCACCACGGCGATTACGTGGCTTTTGCTCAGCAGCTCCGGAATGCCGGCCATCGCCTAGCGCTCCCCCTTATTATTAGAAGGCTCCATGTTCGAAGGCTGCATCGCCAAAAGCTTTCGGAAGCGCGTAACCTCGGCTGGCGTCAGGTGCCGGAATTTTCCAGGTTCCAGCGAACCCAGCTCCAGAAACCCGATCCGCACGCGCTTGAGCTTCTCCACCAGCCGCCCGAAATGCTTAAACATGAGCCGAATCTGATTTTGCCGCCCTTCGATTAATCGTACTTCGTACCAGGGGTTCTCCGCGCGCTTCGTCAGCCTCAGGCCGGCCGGGGCCGTCTTCTTCCCGCTGAGCGGCACACCTTCACGGAATTTCTCTTCCTGGTCCTGCGAGAGTTGCCCGTTGGTCTTCACCAGATAGGTCTTCGTAACATGATTGGCCGCTGAAGTGATGCGCTTGGCGAACTCTCCGTCGTTGGTGAGCAGCAGCAGTCCCTCGCTCGCATAGTCCAGCCGCCCCACCGGATACACGCGTGCCTTCACACCGCGCAGGAGATCCATCACCGTGGCCCGGCCTTCCGGATCCATCACCGTCGACATGCAGTCCTTGGGCTTGTTCATGACCAGGTATACCGGGTGCTCCGGCGCGCCCACCCGCTTGCCATCGACTTTAATGTGGTCCCGCTCGGGATCGGCCTTGGTCCCAAGCTCCGTGACTACCGCGCCGTTCACCATGACGCGGCCTTCGATCATCAATTGCTCGGCGTGGCGACGGCTGGCGACGCCGGCATGTGCGAGCAACTTCTGCAGCCGTTCTTGTGCCATCTATTCCGTTACGGAAGGTTCTGCTTGCTCGGCGGCCATTTCTTCCGGTGACCCCGCCACCACGGCTGGCTCGGCGGGCACCCCTTCATCTCCCGGCATCCCTTCATCGCCCATAGAGAGCCGGCCCAGCTCCTCGAACTCCTTCAGCGTCGGCAGCTCGCTCAGATCCTTCAGGCCGAACTGCACCAGGAATTCTTTCGTGGTCTTGTACAGTATCGGCTTGCCGAGAACCGTCTTCCGCCCGGCGGTGGCGATCAGTTTTCGATCGATCAGTGTTTTAATAACGCCCGCCCCTTGCACTCCGCGAACCTCCATCACTTCCGGCGCGGTGATGGGCTGCTTGTAAGCGATCAACGCGAGAGTCTCCAGGGCGGCGAGCGATAGCTTGAGCGGCGGTTTGAGATTCTTGACGAACGCCCGAATCGCCTCGTGATGCTCCGGCTTGGTGGACATTTTGTATCCGCCGGCCACTTCACGAATCGTGAGTCCGTGTTCGGGCTTGTTGTATTCGGCAGTCAGCTCTTCGAGCACCTGCCCGATTCTCGCCGCGGGCTGTTGCAGCGCCGTCGCGATCTGGTCCGCCGACAGCGGCTCATCGGTGATGTAAATCACCGCCTCCACCACGGCTCGCAGTTGTGCGTCGGGCAGCTCGATGTTTAGGGTCTGGATTCCGGGTAGCAAATCGGTCTCCGGATCCAATTGCAATTCAGTTGGTTCCATTTCGGCTAGCTGTTATTCCTCGGCTTAAGTGTATTCCTCGGCTTAAGTGTATTCCTCTTCGATAGCGACGAGCGACTGGCCGAGCGCCTCGTCAAACGTGCGCTGCTTCTTCAATCCAATTACGCCAAACGCATCCTGCTGGGTCACCATCAGTGCCTGGCGTCGCACCAGCTCCAGCATCGCCAGGAACAGGCAGATCATCGCGCGGCGGCTGCCCTGCCTCTCGAACAGCTCGGCGGCGGGAAGCGATTCGCCGGTGCGAAGCTCGCCGAAGATGCGCTCCAGATACCGAATCATGTCGGGGATGCTGACGTCTTCCTTGCCGACTTCGTAAATCGGACGGTTCTTGGCGCGCTCCAGCACGGTCTGCAGCGTTTTCACCAGGTCGAATAGCGAAACCGCCAGTTCCGGCTCCTCGCTCTCGGCCAGAAAATGCGCTATCTGCGGATTCGACCAGGAGACATCTTCCACCATGCGCTTCTGCTGCAGCATTTCGGCGGCGTTCTTGAAGCGCTCGTGTTCGAGCAACCGGTCCACCAGTTCCTGGCGCGGATCTTCTTCGGGCGAGATCTTGTCGAGCTCCGGATCCTTGGGAAGCAGCAGCCGCGACTTGATGTGGATCAATGTCGCCGCCATGTAGACAAACTCGGAGCTCAGCTCGATATCCAGCTCGATCGCGCGCTGCACGTATTCGAGGTACTGCTGGGTGATGGAAGCGATGGGAATGTCGTAGATGTTGATCTGTTGCTTGCGAATCAGGTCGAGCAGCAGATCGAGCGGACCATCGTACTGGTCCAGGTGAAAATTCAACGGTGACGCCACTTCCCTATAGAATACCAGCCGGGCGGACCGGGAAGATCAGTTACTCCGGGTTATCACGTGTGGCTAGGAATGCAGCCAGTTGGCGCGCCCCATGAACCACCGCCACAATCTGAATTGGCTTATTCTGCCAAGCGTAGCAGACCACAAAAGGGTAGAAGTTCCAGAAGCGATATCGGCGATCCAGAAGTTCCTCATGATAATGACCAATACCCTGGAGACTGCCCAGCCGTGCCAGCGCTTTGTAAAGGGACGATCGGAGGCGCTCCGCAGCTTCGGGGCTGTCTGCGGCGATATTCAGAAGAATCTCGCGAAGATCGGCCTTGGCCTCTGGCGTGAGCCGAAATCGCCGCCTCACGCGCGACTAGCCTTCTTCTTTACTCGCGCGCGTTCCACGATCAATTGCCGCAGCTCTTCAAACACCTCGTCGGCGTCGAGCAACTCGCCCCTCTCGGCTTGAGCAGCACCACGTTGCAGCTTGACTTTCAGTTGTTTTACAGCGTCTTCACGCTCTTTCTCCTGACGCTGCAAAAGTCGTAAGGCTTCCCGCACTACTTCGCTGGTAGTCTGGTATTGGCCTGACTTCACGCGTTTCTGAAGGAAAGCTCCCAGCTCCGGCGTCAAGGAAATGTTAACCGTCCTGCGAGTTGCCATACTTCAGGATTATCGTATATGGCGCAATGTGTCAATTTGCGCCAACGGCGATCGCGCCAGCAAGGAAGCTACTTATTGAAGTACAGCGTCACATCCACCGTACGATTCCGGGCGTCAATCTTAGTCTCGGACCGCGTGGACTTCAGATCGTCGAACAGGCCGCCTTCCTTCACCCGCGCCAGGAAATGGTCCGGATACTCGACGTTGAAAGGTCTCCCCGGCGCCATGCCCCACATCTTGCGGATTTCCGGCTCGCTCACGATATCCAGCCCGACAATATCCAGCTTTCCGAGCTTATAGAGCGGCCCCGGGGCGATCTGAAACTCGATCCCGACCGTGTGCTCGGCGTCGTTGATATCACGCTTCACTTGCGACGTGGCGTCCAGATGACCCGCGCGCCGCTGGTTGGCTCGAATCTTCTCCTGCGCGGCTTTCACCTCGTCGAAGTTCACTGTCTGATCGGTCTTCAACTTGACCAGATCCTTCCACTCGGAGCGCGAATACTCGGCGCCCACAAAGCTGATCCGTTCCAGATCGTAGGCCGGCCCCGGCGCCACTTGCACCGTCACGGTTGTGCCATCCACGTCCTTGGCCGGCGCGGTTTCGATCTTCGGAAACGCCACCCGCAACAATCCGTGTGCTTCATAGAGAGGGCGAATGGTGTTATCCAGCAGCAGCCGCACCGCCGGCTCCGAATAGAGGACGCCGATGGCCACTCCATACATCGCGGTTTGCAGCGCTCCCGCGGGAATCTCGCCGGTGCCTGTAAATACTACGTGCGCGATCGCCGGCGGACCTTTGGCCGGGCGGAACAGCACAGCCAGATCCTCGCCCCCTTCCGAGCTCAGCTTGCCGGCCAGCGGCTGACGATAGCCCTGCTTGGCCAAGAATTCGGAAATCCACGCCACATAGCGGTCCACCACCGTTTTCGTGGCGGGGATCTTTACTTCAAACAGCGGGTCTTTCTGCTTCAGCCAAGTTCGAAGCTGGGCATCGGTGGCAGGCAGATCGTCAAACCGGATTGGGTAAAGCTGGCCGACCTCGGAAACCTCATACGTTGCATCGTACCCCTCATTGTCTTGGGAAGGCGCGAACCGGTAGCTGACGTTATCGAACGCTCCCGTTGCCACCAGCTTCTCGCGTGCGGCGTCGAATTCCCGCTTGCCCGCTTTCTGGCCCACGCGCAGGCCGGCTGCCGCGAAAATCTGCGAGGCACTGTAAACATGGTTGCCTTCCACCTTCAGATTCTCCACGGTGTAGGCGGTCGGAGCGCGGCCCTGGGGCAGAGTGGAAGACGAAGTGGAAGTCGCGGGCTTGGGCTTCTGCGCCGAGCTAGACCCGGGGACCAGCGCGGCCAGCAACGCTAATACCGCTATCGATCTCATTCCAAGACACTTATTCCAGAACAACGGCCACAAACATCAGGCGTCCGGAGCGTTCAATCTGCATTGCCACCTCGTCGCCCGGTTTGAACTCATTCACTTTTTTCCTCAGCGCCTCCACAGTCGCCACCGGAGCCTGGTTCACCGAATAAATGACGTCTCCCGGCTGGAGTCCGGTTCCACTGGTAAGGTCGGCCGGGCTGGATCCAGCCGCCACCACCACCCCATAGGAGTTGCGCAGATCCGGCAACATGGCAGCCAGGGTCTTGTCGATCCCGATCGCCAGAATTCCGAGCTTCGGCACCAGGTTGTCGTCCGGATTCACCATGTCCGCGAAACGCTGCGGATCGTCGATGCTGTCGGTCACCGGCACATCGATAGTCAGCTGATCTTGCCCGCGCTGCACTTGTAGCGTCACCTGTTGCTTCATCGGAGACCGGTAAATATACGATTCCAGCTGCCGCGCATTACGCATCACCCGGCCGTTCAGCGTCAGCACCAGGTCGCCCACCTTCACGCCCGCCTTGTCCGCCGGCCCTTCCGGCGCCACATCGCCCACCAGGACCCCCCAGTCTCGCGAAAGGTTGAGGCCTTCGGCCAAGGCTGGAGTAATGCTTTGCACGTAAATCCCAATCTTGCCCCGATGCACGTGCCCTTCTTTGCGAAGCTGCTGGTAAACGGTGCCGACCATGTTGCTCGGAATCGCGAATCCGAGCCCCTCGCTGCCTCCCGATTGCGAAAGGATGAACGTGTTGATGCCCACCACGCGCCCCAATGCGTCGATCAACGGACCGCCGCTATTGCCCGGATTGATCGGCGCGTCAGTCTGGATATACGCCATAAAATCGTCGGGATGGAGTTCGCGGGACGTGGAGCTCACGATACCCATGCTGACCGATCCTTCCAGGCCCCTCGGGTTTCCAAACGCCATCACCAGTTCGCCCTGCCGGACAGCGTCCGAGTTGCCCAACGCCAGGTGCGGAAGACCGGTCCGCGCGATCTTGATGACCGCCACGTCCACCTCGCGATCCAACCCAATCAACTTCGCGTCCAGGAGCTTCACTTCCGGCTCAAATGTCGGCGTGCGGCCACCCCGGACACGGGCCACCGACAGACGCACCTGGATGCGCCTGGCCCCCTGGACCACATGAGCGTTGGTGACAATGAAGCCGTCATCGGAAAGAATAATTCCCGATCCCGTGCTGCGCTGCGTTGAGAGCAATGCCGCGGTGTTGCTGGCCTCCGAATCATCGGCCGTCACATACCCGGTGGAAAAGATTTGCACCACGGCCGGACGTACTCGATTTACCAGACCTTCCAGCGACACGCTGAGCTCGCCCAACGACACCGCCGCCGGTTTGATCTCGCCTGCCGACGCGGAATCTGGCGCTGCCGGGGGCTTGGAATCCTGTGCGGGGGCGGCCGCCGATGCCGCCAGCAAAGCCAGAAGCGAAAAGCAGAGTTTTCTCACATTTTCATTTTCTCGCATGTGACGGGCCACAACGGGCGGGGCGGGTACACGCGGCTTTTTAGCCGCGCTCCCTTCGGTCACGGCTCGGTATCGGTTGTACCAGCGTTAGGGCAGGTGAGCGTGCAAGTTTTGTACTGCCCGAAGCCCCGCTTGTGACACTTCTGTATCGCGGTCCTCGGAAAGCGCTTCGAGCGGCGCCACCGCGTCGGGGCCGCCACTGGTTGCGAGCACCTGAGCCAGGCCGGTCTTCTCGTCTTTGGTTGCTCCTGCCACTGTGAGAGCCGGATACAGCGCTTCACGCACCCCGTGATCGCGCGCGAGTTCGGTCAGGTACGCCAGCGCGACGCCGCGATAGGCACTGGAATTCAGATCGTTCACCAGATAGCGTAGCGGATCGAATTCACCCATGCCGCGCTTGCCTAGGTCCACCAGCGCGAAGGCCGCTGACAGCCGGGCCTCGGTCTTGTTCTCGTTGTTGAAGGCGCGCTCCAGCGTGGCGGTGTCCGCGGGATTCTTCATCCGCCCCAGCCCCTCGGCGGCGGCTTCGCGAAGGCCTTCATCCTTGTGATCGAGATATGTGACATAGACGCCGTGCAACCGCGGATCGGGCATCTGCGCGAGCGCGGTTAGCGCGCCGCGCTTCACCTTCATGTTGTGGGACCGGTCCAGGATGTCGCGTAGGTCGTCCATGGCGCCGCGGTTCAACAACAAGCCGGTCGCCTCAATCGCCGTGAGTTGAACCTTTTCGCTCGGATCGTGGAGCAGAAACGCGATACTCGGCCCGGAGCTTGGATCGCGAATCTTTTCCATCGCCACCAGCGCTTCGTAGATCACTTCGGTGTCCTTGGAGCGCACCGCTTGCTCCAGGTCCGGAAGCGCCTGCCGGCCTCGCAAAATACCCAGGGCTCGCGCCGCATCGGCACGCGTATCCAGACTGGACCCTCCGCTCGCCAATCGGCCCAGCGCGGCGATCACTTCCGGACGAGGCTGGATATAGGGATCGATCACCAGGTCGTTACTGTCGCTAAACTTGGCCTTGATGGACGATCCAGCGCGCCGCAGCGAAGCGGTCAGGCCGGTCTTCACGTAACCGGGCACGTAAAAATTCACCAGGCCGTCGATGGCGCGAATCTGGATTTCCGGATCGCTGTCGCGCGTCGCTTTAATCAGTGGATCCAGGCTGTTCTGCGTTCCGATATCGACGATCGCCTTGACGGCTTCCAGCCGCACGTCCAGATCTGGATCCGAAAGATACGGCTCAAGCTTGGGAATAATTTCCGAGCCGCCGCTTTTGCCGTACTCGCGAACCGCCTTGGCCCGTGCTTTGGCGTCGTCAACAGGCTGGGCCGGAGACGCGCCGGCCGGGGGGTTGGGTGGCTGAGCTTTACTTTGAACCAGGGTGAGGCAGACCAGAAGTGCCTGGCATGCCAAGAGCCAATGGCGGCCGCTCGACTTCATAAACTCACTTTACCGAACAAATTCCACCTTTACCGAACAAACTCCACGGTCACCTTCTTGCTGATCAGACCCGCCTCATAGCCCATGTCGAGCATCTTTTGCGCGGCCTTCGGCACCAGTTCGCCGCAGTCCACGGTGAAGTGATTGACGTACATTCCGACGAACTTTTCAGCCAACCGGGGCTCCAGGTCGCGCGCGAACTGCAAGGCATAGTTGAGCGACTCTTCGCCATGATCCAAAGCATACTGGATGCTCTCGCGCATCACGCGGCAGCACTCGCTCTTGATGTCGCCCGGGAGCGCCCGCAGCAGCACGTTCCCGCCCAGCGGCAGCGGCAGGTCGTACTCGTTCTTCCACCAGCGGCCCAAATCCAATACGTTGTGGAAGCCGCTCTTGCCATAAGTCAACTGACCTTCGTGGATGACCAACCCCGCGTCCACGGTGTGATCGGCCACCGCATCCAGGATCTTATCGAACGGAATCTGGACCTCCTCGAAGTCCGGCTCGAATAGCTTCAGCACCAGATAGGCGCTGGTCATTCGTCCCGGAATCGCGATCTTTTTCCCCTTGATTTCTTCCGGCGCCATGGGCTTAACGCTCACCAGGACGGGGCCGTAGCCATCGCCGATACTGGACCCGCTTGCCATCAGGACGTACTTGTCGGCGATATACGGATAAGCGTGGTAGGAAATGGCAGTCAGTTCGTACGCGCCTTCCAGCGCCTTACGATTCAATGTCTCGATGTCCTCGAGAACGTGCCGGAACGAAATCAGCCGCGAACGGATCTTCTTGGTCGCCAGCGCGTAAAACATGTAGGCGTCGTCGGAATCGGGGCTATGCGCACAGACGATTTCCGTTACGGAGGTGGATGCCATAGGAGAGCAGACCACCACTATAGCAGACGCGCTGTGCGTATCCGCCGGCGAGTCGCCGACGCGACGCGCTTACCGGCTGCTTCGCTGCTGTTACTTGGTCTGGAGCAGCACCAGTTCGGGGCGCAGTGCTTCCAGCGCCTGTTCCAATTGAAGCAGCCCGTTTGGAGCGCCCGTCAAATCGCCGCTACGGCCCTGCTTTTCGAGCGTAAACGCGGCTTCGAACGCGCGGTTCGCCCCGAACGTGGATACCGAGCCTTTCAGGCTATGAGCATGATGCTCCAAAGCCGTGGCGTTGCGGCTGGCAACGGCCGCCTTGATTTTTTCGAAGGTAGATGGATAATCGTCGAGGAACAACTCAACCACTTCTTTCAGCAATTCGACATCGCCGCCCACGCGGCTCAGCGCGAGCGATTCGTCTAACTGCAACAGTTGCGCCTCCACCGACGACCCCTCGGATGTTAAGTTGGCGTTCATGGAATTACCTCCAAGCATTACGGATTCGATCATTTGCATTAACTCCGGCACGTGCACGGGCTTGGTGACATATGCGTCCATTCCGGATTCGAGACACCGCAGCCGGTCCGATTCGGCGGCCTGCGCCGTCATGGCGACGATGGGAATACGATCCGGGAAACCGCGCTCCTTGTCCCGGATGCGCCGTGTAGCCTGCAGACCGTCCAGATCGGGCATCTGCACGTCCATCAGGATCAAGTCATACCGGTTGCTCTCTGTCACGCTGCGCTCAAACAGATCCAGCGCCTCCTGTCCCGAACCGGCGATGGTTACCGAATGCCCCTCGCGTTCGAGCAGCCGTGCCGCCAGACGTTGGTTGACGCTGTTGTCCTCCGCCACCAGGATTCGCAATTGCAGTTTGGCGTGATCCCTGGTTGCGGAAGAAGAGGTAGCAGGTTCGTTGGCCTGGGCCGGCAGCTCCAATGCGAGGGTGAAGTGAAAGGTGCTGCCGCTCCCAACTTCACTCTCCACCCAGATGCGCCCGTCCATCAGCTCCACCAGGCCGGAGGATATCGACAGCCCCAGGCCCGTTCCTCCGTACTTCCGGGTTGTAGAGCCGTCGGCCTGCGTAAACGGCTCAAAGATCATCCGGTGCTTTTCCGGGGGGATGCCGATACCGGTGTCGGCGACGCTAAAACGCAGCGTGACCTTGCCGCCTGTTACCGAGTCGCCTTGTACCGATTCGGCCCGGGCTCGCACCGAAACCTTGCCTTTATTGGTGAACTTAATGGCGTTGCCCGCCAGATTGCGCAGAATCTGGCCGATTCGCAGCGGGTCCCCCAGCAAGCGATCCGGCACCTGGTCCTCAATCACCGATTCGAAGGCCAGACCGCTGACCGAGGCGCGCAATGCCATCGGCCGCAACACGTCCCGCACCAGCGTACGTAGCGAAAACTCCACCGAATCCAGTCCCAGCTTGCCCACTTCGTACTTCGAGAAGTCCAGGACATCGTTCACCAGGCCCAACAGTGCCTCGGCCGACAACTTCACCAGCTCCAGGTACTCTCGCTGATCGTTCTGTAACTCGGTTTCCATCACCAGTCCGGTCATCCCGAGAATGCCGTTCAGCGGCGTGCGGACCTCGTGCGTCATGTTCGCCAGAAATTCGCTCTTCGCGGCGCTGAGCGCTTCAGCGCGATCCGCCATTTCGCGCGCCAGACGCCCGGTTTCTTCCAGATTACGATTGGCCGCGATCAGCTCCCGGTTGGCGGCTTCGGCAGACTCTTTAGCACGCGCCAGTTCCTCTGCGTTGCGCCTTTGCTCCGTCACGTCCCGCAGGATGCAGAGCATCTGGGGAGGCTGTCCGGGTATATCCACGCGCGTTACCGAATTCTCGAAAATGCCCGATCGGCCCTGCATAAAATGCAGCTCGCGCTCGAAGAAATGCTCCTTCACGTTCGACGCATAGCGCGCCCGGTGATATTCCCGCAGCTCTTCGCGATCTTCAGGACGAAAGAGACCCGTCAGGTTCATGCCTTGGAGCGAGCCAGGGTCGGTATCCAGCATGCTGGCGAAGGCGGCGTTGACTCGGACGATCGTACCGCTAGGATCGGTCAGAAACATTGGCTCCGAAGACGCTTCCCAAATGGAACGGAACTGCATCTCCGACTTCAACAGATCCTGATCGGCAAGGTAGCGATCCGTAATGTCGATGCCGGTGGCGATGTAATACTCGGCCTCGCCAGCTTTGTTCAGCATCGGAACATTCGAAAACGAAATTCGGCGTGCCTGGCCCGATTTAGCGATCCATTCGTTTTCAAACGCCGATGGCGTGCGCGCCGACATGCCATGGGCCAGGCGCTCCCGGCTCTGCTGCCGGCCCTCCGGGCTTACCAAAAGATCGAAAAATATCTTCCCGTCCAGTTCGGCGCTCGAATACCCCATCACCTGTTCAAACGCATGATTACAAAGGATGAACCGCCCTTGGCGGTCAAACACCACCACCAGCGAACCACAGGCCTGCAGAACGGCCGTGATGAAGTCTCTGTCCTTAGTTAGATCGCCTTCCACACAGGTTCCCTGTGGGTTTATCGGCAGTTTCGGCCTGGATTCTTACTGGTACCCGCAGGGCGGAAGTCCTCCCCCGGTTTTGGCTCGGGGGATGCGCTTGCTAACGCGCGCGGTTCAGAATCGCGGCTCGTGGTTGCAGGTGTTTACTGAACCGCGACCGTGAGGGAATCGTCGACAAACCCCTTTTTCAGCATCTTGCTAAGGCGTTCGCCGCATTGTCGAGTTAGGCCAAAAACGTTAGCCTGGAATCGTGAAGTGCTGCATCCTTACCACGTTCGTCTTCGCGCTGTCCCTTACCGCCCAGGAATCCAATGTGGTTAGCTCCACCTCGGTCGATATCAATGGCAACCCTGTCGCCAATGGGCCAACCATTTCGCGAACCAAAACGGCCAACGAATCCCAAACCATGGTGACGACGCAGTCCATCAACGGACGCACCGTTCCCATGGAACAGACCGAGGAGCACGTGTTACGCAATGATTCCAGCGGCAAAGTAACCGAACGAATCGTTCGGCGATACGATCCTCAGGGCAACCCCTTACCGCCGGTGCGTCAGACCATCGAGGAGCAGAAGCGGCCCGACGGCAGTTTGACAATCCAGAGCACCACCTACACCACCGACATCAACGGGAATGCGCAGATCACCGAAAAATCGGTGACCGATACTCAGAAGAACGCCTCGGGCGAAAGTTCAGAGACCGTGGTCCAGCGTCCCACCGTGAATGGGTTTGAGACCGTGGAGAAGCACAGCGAGGTGGTAAGCAAGCAGGGAGATAACTACCAGGCAGACAGCACCACCTACCGGCGCGATGGAAATGGCGGGTTCTACCCCGCCGTGCGCCAGACCACCGAGCATACAGTGCGGGGCTCGGAAGTCTCCGATAATAGCGCCGAATATGAGCGGGGCGCCGAAGGCGACCTCCAACTGCATGGCCAGACCGTGAAGAAAACCGTTACACGGCCGGACGGATCCCAGGATTCGGTGGTGGATATCTATTCGCGAAACGTTCCGGGCGTCGTCAGCGAATCGGGATTAAAGCTGGAGGAACAACAAACGATCGAAAGCGCGCCTGGGCCGAACAACACCGTTGTCCAAAGGCTCAGCGTGCGGAGACCCACCGTTTCCGATCCTGGAACCCTGGGGCCGCCGCGCCAGCTTTCCGAAACCGTGTGCAAGGGCGATTGCAAGCCCCCGAAAGAATCCAGCAAGCCCTGACCCACACCCTCAGCCGTGGCCGAGCTTCATGAGCCAGCCTAAGCCGATCAGCGCCGCGACAAAATAGGCAAAACAACGGATGCCGTAGCGCAGCCGTTCGGCGTCGGTCCGCTTAGTGATCACGCCCAACACTACCGAAGAAAACAGCGCAAACAATATCGCGGCTTCGAAGTGCGAAAGATTCATTTTTGGCATTATTCTTTTTCACCTTGCGCGATTTCGTATGCGTCCACCATCGCTAGCACGTTGAGCAGGCCGGCAGCCACCAGGAATTTGGTTCCATAGTCGTGGGCATGCCCAGCCATGTCAGGCTGCGCGTATCCCAGCCAAACCGTGAGCAGATAAAACAAACCGGACGCCAGATCGCCCACAAATCCGCCGCAATAGATGATAGTAGTGAGCACGTCGCCCGTCTGCGGCTGAAACATGGCGCCGCGCATCATTAATCCCAGAAGAAACATGATCGCCACCGACGCCAGCAGCAGCGCTCCCCGCCCGGGCCGCTTCAGCAGGAAATGACCGCCTCCCGGAACCAGCCAGGCGAGCAAAACCACGCCGTACCATCCACGCGCGGGCGGCGCCTCGGCCTGGGCTTTTACGTTAGTCGCCATTGTTTTTAGTTTACCCGATCACGCGTACCGGCCAAAGGGTGGCGTGGTCTTGGGCAAGTGTGTCAGCCCGTAATCCGTCCGTGAGACTCACGCTGTCATGACTAGTTCGTGTAGTATGGCAACATTCACCCGACTTGTGACAGCACTCGTGGCGCGCGCACTCATGCGTGCCGTGTTCACAATCGTGTGAACACCATGAACAAAGACTTGCGTCGCACCTGGAGTAACCAGGAGTGGCGACGCGGCACGCACGAGTGTGTGCGCCACAAGCGAGCCCTTACGGACGGATTACGGTCTTGAGGCTCCTGGCTTCGCGGCGGTCTACACCTTCGCCAGCACGCCCAGTTCCTTCACGATGCTCGACAAAAACGACTTCGCGTCCCCGAACAGCATCAGCGTATTGTCCCTGTAATACAGATCGTTGTCGATGCCCGCGAATCCTGGATTCATGCTGCGCTTGATCACCATCACCGTCCGCGCTTTGTAGGCCTGAATGATCGGCATGCCCGCGATGGGGCTGTTCGGATCGGTCTCGGCCCCCGGGTTAACCACATCGTTGGCGCCGATGATCAGCGCCACATCCTCATTCGCCATCTCGGGATTGATGTCGTCCATCTCCCAAAGCTTGTCGTATGGGATGTCGGCTTCGGCCAGCAGCACGTTCATATGCCCCGGCATGCGTCCCGCCACGGGGTGAATCGCGAACCGCACTTCCACGCCGCGTTTCGTCAGAATATCGTACATTTCCCGCAGCTTATGTTGCGCTTGCGCCACCGCCATTCCGTAGCCGGGAATCACCACCACGTTGCGCGCGGAATCGAGAATCTGCGCGGCGTCTTCGGCGGTGGCCGAATGCACGGGCTTCGCTTCTCCAGCCGCGGCAGCGCTCGTCTGCAGCTGGCCGAAAGCGCCGAACAAGACGTTGGTGAAACTGCGGTTCATGGCCCGGCACATAATGATCGAAAGAATAAATCCCGACGATCCATCCAGCGCGCCCGCCACGATCAGCAGCTTGTTATTCAGTACGAAACCCATGGCGCTGGCCGACAACCCGGCATACGAATTCAAAAGCGCGATCACGGTGGGCATGTCCGCGCCGCCGATGGGTATGATCAGCAGGACGCCGAACAGCAGCGATAGCGCCGCGAAGATCGGAAACAGCACGCTCCGCTCCGGCGAAACGATCAAAGCCAGCCCCACGCCCGCCGCCGCGGCAAAGACGCCCAGGTTCACGAAGTTCTGACCCTTATATGTGATAGGCCGCTGGGCCAGCACCTCCTGTAATTTCCCGAAGGCCATCATGCTGGCGGTGAATGTCAGAAAGCCGAGCAGCGTTTCAACCACCAAAGCCACCATCACCACTTTGGACAGCCCCGCCGTCTGATCCAGCCCCTTGTAATACTCCGCGGTTCCAATTAATGCTGAGGCCAGCGCGCCGCACGCATGCGAGAACGCGGTCCTCTGCGGCACGGCCGTCATGGGCATGATATAGGCGATTGGAATTCCAACCGCTGTTCCCAGGACAAACGCGACGAGTATCCATTGGTAGTTGACCACCTCAAACCGCAGCAGCGTTGCCACCACCGCGATCAGCATGCCGATCTCGCCGACAATCACGCCGCGCCGCGCCGTGGCGGGCGAGTTCATCCACTTAATGGCCAGGATGAATCCCATGGCCGCCAACATGTACAGAATCGGAAGAAGGGTGTCGTCGAGTTTCATTTCTTTGCCGGCTCCCGCCTCTTGAACATCTTCAGCATGCGGTCCGTGATCAGATATCCGCTCACCACGTTGAGCACGGCCAGAAACACCGCCGAGAAGCCCAGGATGCGCGAGAGCGTGCTCGCGTCCTTTTCGCCCGTGAGCAGAATGGCGCCCACTACCGTGATGGCCGAGATCGCATTGGTCAGCGACATCAGCGGCGTATGCAGCAATGGCGATACTCCGCGAATGAGCTGGAAGCCCAGGAACGCCGCCAGCATAAAAACCCACAAATCAAATTCGTAGCCGCCCATCCCTACCGCCTTTCTCCCGCCGGCGCCGCGCTGGCCAGGCCCAACAGCTCGTTTACGCGCGAATTCACCACTTCGTGTCCGTGCGTGACCAGTGTCTCGCGGATGATCTCATCTTCGCGATTCACGTTCAGCTCCCCGTTCTTTACCATCAATTTCAAGAAGGCCGCAATGTTCGATCCATACATTTGGCTGGCGTGATAAGGAGCCCCCGCCGCCAGGTTGAGCGGGCCCAGGATGGAAATCCCCTGATGCATCACCGTCTCGCCCGGCCGCGTCAGTTCGCAATTGCCTCCGCGCTCGGCTGCGATATCCACGATCACGGAGCCGGATGCCATGGCGCTCGCCATCTCCGCGGTCACAAGAATCGGAGCTTTCTTGCCTGGAACCGCCGCGGTTGTGATGACGACGTCTTGCTCGCGGATCACTTCCTGGAGCGCGGCGCGCTGGCGCCGGTAAAACTCTTCGTCCATCGCCTTGGCGTAACCGCCCTGCCCTTCCGAAGCGGCCGTTTCCAGATTAAGAACCACGAACTTCGCGCCCAGACTCTCGATCTGTTCCTTCACCGCGCTGCGCACGTCGTAAGCGGAAACCACCGCGCCCATCCGCCGCGCCGTCGCGATGGCCTGCAGGCCCGCCACACCGGCTCCGAGTATCAACACCCGAGCCGCCGTGATGGTTCCAGCCGCGGTCATCAGCATCGGGAAAATCTTCGGCAGCGCTTCGGCCCCTAGCAGCACTCCGCGATATCCGGCGATGGTGGCCATGGACGACAGCGCGTCCATGCTCTGCGCTCGCGTGATGCGCGGCATCAGCTCCATGGCGAAGAATGAAACGCCCGCCCGTGCCAGCTCCGCCGCTTCTTCCACCGCCGTCAGCGGTTCGCCGAAACCAATCACCATTTGGCTATCGCGCAACAGCTGCAAATCCGCGCGCCCCGCCACGGGATTGGCTCCCAAAGAACGCACCTGCACAATAATGTCCGCTTGCTGGAAAACCTCGGCGCGCGTACCGACACGTGCCGACCGGGCGACATAGAGTTGGTCTGCAAAACCCGCTTCAACACCAGCGGACTCTTCGATGATTACGCCGGCGCCCAGCTTCACCAGTGTCTCTGTCGCGCGCGGAGTTAGCGCAACGCGACGTTCACCAGGAAAAGTCTCGCGCGGCACTCCTATCGTCAGGGCCACGAGTTACCTCCTCACGGAACGGTAGTTTCCGAGGACAGGCATGCCCCAAGGTTTCACCCTCGCCTCTCACGCGCCAGGGCGTCTTGCGGCCGGATGCTCTCCAAAACTTCTCTGAAGATCATACTCCCATTTCCGCCAGATTGCCGGGGCCCTCCGGCTTCCCGTATCCGTCGGGCGCACCGCGGCAGTGAACATGACCTGGCATTCACACGAGTGTGAATGCGGCACGCAGGAGTGCAGGCGCCACAAATTCCTTCCTCCAATACCCCGGCGCCGCGGCTATGATGTGGGAATCCAGGCAAATCACCCAGTTTTTGTTCGCCGCGCACAGAACATACTCCTGGCAGCATTGTTATTCCTGATGAATGCCTATGTCTGCTGGGGGCTTTTTGGGGTCGAATACCTGCGCCACATGGGTTCTATCGAGGCCGCGTACATCGGGCTGAGCCGCTACATGCTCGCCCATGGGCGGGACTTTTCGTGGTTCCCGTTGTGGTACGCGGGCATTCCCGCGCAGAATACTTACCCTCCTCTGCTGCACTGGCTGGTGGCGCTGGCGGCGCTGCTGCGGGGGATTTCCCCGGCGCAGGCGCATCATTGGGTAACGGCGATCTTTTACTGCCTTGGCCCTGTGGCGCTCTTCGCGCTCACACTTCGCCTCAGCGGATCGCCACGCGCGGCTTTTATCGCGGGCGCTCTTTATTCGACGCTCTCGCCATCAGAATGGCTAACACCAGCCGCTGGCCGCGCCGCCGGTGTGTTCC
Source organism: Bryobacterales bacterium (assembly GCA_963747945.1). Lineage (GTDB taxonomy): Bacteria > Acidobacteriota > Terriglobia > Bryobacterales > Bryobacteraceae > Palsa-89. The sequence continues at coordinate 744,574 of CAVVHB010000008.1, read as the reverse complement.
ACCCGGAGCGCCTGGCGACCCTGATCCTGGATGGCGAGGGGCCACACATTGCCGCACTCGCGCTACTTCCACTCGCGATCCTCTGCCTCGATCTCGCGCTGCAGCGCCGGCGCGCACCCTACTTCGCTCTCGCCGCGCTGAGCTTTGCCTCGGTTGCGCTCACGAATTGGATTGGCACCGTGGGTTTGGCCCTCGGTATAGCGGCGTACTTGCTCGCCAAGCCGATCCCTGGCAAGCCATCCGCGCGCGACCTGGCCCTCACGGTTTGGGTCGCCGTGACAGCGTATTGTCTTGCTTCACCCTGGATTCCACCATCCACCATTGCGGCTGTCGAAGCCAACTCCAAGCTGATCGCCGGCAACTTCACGCACTCCGGCGCGGAACTGCTGCGTTGGGCACCCGTGCTGCTGTTGTTTCTCCTGGTCCTCAAGCTAACGCTCCGGCGCGCCCCTGCACGCCTTCAATTCGCGGTGTTCTTCACCTTTCTTACCGGCTTTCCGCCGGTCGCGAGCACATGGCTGCACGTATCTATCGTTCCGCAGGCCGATCGCTATCACTTGGAGATGGAGCTGGCACTGGCGCTGCTGGCGGGATTGCTCCTGGATATCGCGCTGCGCCGCCTGCCTCATCGGGCTGCGCCTTTCGCAACCGTCGCGCTGCTCCTCGCGCTGATCTGGCCTCTGAAGCTGGACCGGCGCTACACGCGCAAAAACTTGATCCTGCCAATCGACATTACGGCCACTTCGGAGTGGCGCACCGCGCAATGGCTCAACCAGCACTGGAATGGCGGACGAGTCATGCTGCCGGGCTCCTCCGCGTTCTGGCTGACTGCCTTCTCCGACACCCCGGAAATCGGCGGCGGCTTCGATCAAGGCGTCACCATTCCCGTATATTTGATGTCGAAGTATGAGCTCGATTCGGGCGAATCAGCCGGATCCAATCTCGCCGCCATCGCGATTCTCTGGTTCAAGGCACTGGGTGTTCAGGCAGTGGCGGTCAGCGGACCCGGCAGTACGGAAGTTTACCGGGATTTCCGTCATCCGGACGAATTCGAAGGCGTTTTAGAACCTTTGTGGCGGGACCGCGGAGACGTGCTTTACCGCGTCGGCGCGTCGGCATCGCTGGCGCACGTCGTGAACGCAGGCGATCTGGTGGCCAGGACCCCGATCAACGGCATTGATGTCGGCCCGCTCCGTCCCTATGTGGCCGCGCTTGAAAATCGAAGCTATCCAGAGGCCCAATTCGAATGGACCAGCCTGCACTCGGCGAATATCAAGACGGATTTGCCGCCCGCGGGCGTAGTTTCCATTCAAATCTCGTGGAGCGCGGGATGGCACGCCCGCATGAACGGCCGCCCTCTGCGCGTGTTCAAAGATGGACTCGGGTTTATGTATGTCGTTCCAAATACCACGGGTCCGGCGTCGATAACGATCGACTACGATGGCGGAATCGAAATGACTGCGGCGCACTGGATCAGCATGGCCACATTAGTCCTTCTCGTGACTGGCTTGCATCATTCCGGAAACGATTTCAAAACCCACTTCCGCGACGTTCGAATTCCCCACCGACACGGAAATCGCCGCCGGTCCCGCCCGCAGATCCTTCGGGACTCTCACGTTGACTTGGCGCGTCCCTTAACGGCCGCCTCAATATAATGACGGTCAAACGCCTGCCCTCGTAGGTCACTACGCAAGTTTTCGCGAGTCCACATTCTCTGGAAGGCCCCGGCCCACAACGAGAATACATCCCCGCGCGAAAGATCCAGCTGGTTTTTCGCCCACGTGGTTCCGTCGCTGACGCCTTCGATCTGGACATCGCCCGCTGCCAGTGGAACGTCCACCGCGATTCGTTGCGCCGAGCCGGGCCGGCTTTCCCCAATGCGCAAGCGTACTTCGTGCCAGCCAGGCGTCAATCCCGGCGGCAACTTGAAGTTCGTCTGCCATTCGCCCTCCGCCGTTTGCGCCACGTGAATCGGGCGCACTCCGTATCCGCCCACCTCCGGCCGAACATCATCGAAAACAAGACTACGCCCGTTCCAACGGAACCAGGCGCTCAGCGTTTCGTCCCGCGCTGAATCAAAATTGATGCCGCCGCTCACGTTGTGCGACGCGGCCAGCAACTCCGGCCCCTCCGGCGCATTTACCGCTGGCGCCGTCCATTGGCGATAGCAAGCCAGACACGCGCTGTGCTCCAGCACGCTCTGCAACTCAACCCTGGCGAACCCCGCCGTCCGGCAGAAGGCCTGCAAGCACGCCAGGCTGGGCGCCACCCAGTTGTCCGTCTGTCCGCCGAATTCGTTGGTCTCGTAAAACTCCATCACCGGCCGTTGCTCCACCTGCTCGCCCGGCCGATGCTGCTCACGCAAAATAAACGAATCCACCGCCGCCATCTCGGTCGCGAGCGCGCACACTCGCTCCAACGCCAGCAACGGGTGCTTCAAGTGGTACAGCACTCCCATGAAAAGCACGATGTCGAAACGCCCCACGCGCCCAGGCGTCAGCTCGTACATGTCCATCTGCCGGTATTCCACTCGTGAATTCATCAGCGTGCGCGCTTCATGGAACCGCGGATTGTCCCAGTTGTCGATGGCCAGCACTTCCGCTCCCCGGCGCTCCATCTCGAAACTGAACCATCCATCCCAGGCGCCGATATCCAGCACCCGTTTGCCGCGCAGATCCTGCGGAATGGGAAACTGCGCGATACGATTCTTCAGGCCCGCAAGGTCGCAAACACCGGGGATCAACGTGCCATCCGGCAGCTCGAAGCTGTGCCACCAGCCGCGCTCCGCCCGTTCATCGTCCCAGCGCCGGACGAGATCGTAGCGAGTCAACTTAGTCTTCGCTGCCATGCTTTCAGAATATCCCGGCTACTCCAGTTAGGACATCGACAGAAGTTCGTAAATCTTAGTAAAAGCCGACCGCACCCGCGTAACGCAGTAGCTCTGCCTGGCATCCACGTCCTTTACCCGCGCCATGTCTTCGCCGGGCCTGTCGCCTGTGTACCGAAACATTTTCAGTTTTATTGTGTTGTTGCTTCTTGGCGCTGCTACCCTCGCGGCGCAGACGAGTGTCGTCACCTATCATAACGACAACGCTCGCACTGGCCAGTATCTGAACGAGACGCTGCTGACCCCAGCCGGTCTGAACGCGGGGCTATTCGAAAAACGCTCCTTCCTCTCTCTGGACGGGGCTGTTTACGCGCAACCGCTCTATCTATCGAGAGTCCATATCGCCGGTCAGGGTTTTCACAATGTTCTGTTCGTGGCAACGTCGCACGATAGTCTCTACGCTTTTGATGCCGATGACCAGTCTGATTCCCCGCTCTGGCAAGTCAGCTTCCTGGACGCAGCCGGCGGCGTGACTTCCGTTTCTGAAGCGGATGTCGGCTGCACCGTGATTCCGGAGCTCGGCATTACTGGAACTCCGGTAATCGATCCGGTGTCCGGCACCATCTACTTGATCGCTTATACCAAGGAATCCGGGGACCAATACGTCTACCGGCTGCACGCGCTCGACGTCACCAATGGTTCAGAGCGGCCCGGCAGCCCTGTAGTGATTCAACCGTCCGGCTTCGTACCCCTGGCTCACAAGCAACGCGCGGCGCTGCTGCTATCGAACGGGGTGGTTTACTCCGCGTGGTCCGGAAACTGCGATGACGGCGCCTATCACGGATGGGTGATGGCGCATGATGCCTCCACATTGACGCTGTCCGGGTTCTTCAACGCCTCTCCGGACGACCGCGGCTCGTCGTTCTGGAACGGCGGCGCGGGCCCGGCCGCGGACGCACAAGGCAACATTTACGTGGTGTCCGCTAACGGAGATTTCGACGGGGATGCGGCCTTGGCTGAGTACGACGAATCCGTTCTCAGGATGACGGCGTCGCCCGATCTGTTCGCCGCGGATCAGTTCACGCCGTTCAACAAGCTGCAGCTCGACGCCGAAGATATGGATCTCGGTTCCAGTGGCGCGCTGGTATTGCCCGATGAAGCCGGCAGCCAGGCCCACCCTCACGTTCTCTTCACCTCCGGCAAGGAGGGTCGCATGTACCTGTTGGATCGCGACGCGCTGGGCGGTGTCCAAACGGGATCGGATTCGGGTGCGCTGGCCTCGCTGCCGGACCCGGGAGTTCATGCCACCTTTGGCGCGGCTGCCTATTTCAACGGCTCCATTTATATTGCTCCCGTGAATTCCCCGATGTTGGCGATTGCAGTATCCGGCGCGTCGCTGGCGTCATCCGCATCGGCTTTGACTCTGAACCAGAATGGATTTCCCGGCGCGACGCCCAGTATTTCCGCCAACGCCTCAAAGGACGGAATCGCATGGGCGATCACAGCCGACAACAGCGGCCGGCTGCTGGCCTACGATGCAGGCGATTTGAGCACGCTCTATGACAGCAGCGCACGCGCGTCGGACCAACTGCCGGGCTATGCGGAGTTTTCCGTACCGACCATCGCCGATGGAAAAGTTTTTGCCGGCACCGACAGCGGCTTCGCCGTTTACGGAGAATCGGCGTCCGATCCTCCCGCCATCGCCGCGGTGACCAACGCCGCCAGTTATTCCGCGGATGCGATCTCGCCGGGATCACTGGTCTCTCTCTTCGGCTCGAACTTGTCTCCGATTGCATCCAGCGCTTCAGCCACTCCTTTGCCGATGTCCATCGCCGATACGTCCGTCAGCATAAACAATGTGCCGGCGCCGCTTTTATACGAGTCGTCAGGCCAGATCAACGTGCAGGTGCCGTGGGAAGTCGCGGCAGGTCCGGCAACCGTTGTGGTACGAACTCGCGGTGCCAAGTCCGCGCCGGTACAGATCACCGTGCACGCTGCCGCTCCCGGGCTTTTCACCGATGCGGCAGGAAACGCAGCGGCCCTCAATGGCGACGGCTCCGTGAATTCGTCGGACAAACCAGCGGCGGCAGGCAGCGTCATTTCAGTTTTCTTCACCGGACAAGGACCGGTCGTCTCCGCCGTGGATGACGGTGCACCGCCGCCCGCGGGCGAGACGGATTCCGCCACATCGGCCCCATCGGCCACGGTTGGCGGCGTGCAAGCGCAGATCACGTTCGCCGGATTGGCGCCGCTCTTCCCCGGCGTCGCGCAGATGAATCTCAAGGTGCCTTCGCTCGCGAGTGGCGTTTATCCGCTGATCGTTACTATCGCAGGAAAGGCCAGCAACGCCGCCCAGTTGGTAATATCGGGCCTTGAGTAGACCGCGCGAATCCTTGCCATTCCATCTGCGGGCCATCCGCGCGGCGCTGCGGCGGCTAAACAGTTATGTAAGCCGGCGCTATGAATCTTCAGTGGCGCGCGCGCATCCCATGCCGGTCCCGGAGCGCTCCGCTGAACTGGATGCCGCCTCAGAACGGCTTCACTCGCTCGACTTGCCGGACGGCGAGGTCCGCGAGTACTTTCTGAAACATTTGCCGCGGCTGGCGCGCACGCTCACATTGGTACCGCTGCCGCGCACCCGTGGAAGCATCCTGGAGCTAGGATGTTACATGCAAATCACGCCCTTCCTGCAACAATGGCGGGGATATAAGGATGTACGCGGCGCGTACTATGGGCCGATCGGCCGCACTGATCAAAGAATCGCCATCGTCGGCGCCAAGCAGTTCGAGTTTCCAGTGGATCTGTTCGACGCCGAACGCGATCGCTATCCTTACGAAGACGGCCGATTTGAAACCGTACTGGCCTGCGAACTGATCGAGCATTTGCTGCGCGACCCCATGCACTTCGTTCTCGAGTGCCGCCGGATTCTGGAAGACGGTGGACGGCTCATCGTTACCACCCCGAACGCCAGCAGCCTCACCAGCGTGGCGCGCGTCCTGCACGGATTCAACAACCCGCAGATCAGCTCGGTATATCATCGGCCCCGCGCGGATGCTCCCGAGGAAGCGCCGCACGTGCGCGAGTACACCGCGTTCGAACTGCGAGAGGTGCTGGAGGCCGGCGGCTTCGAGATCGAGGCGCTGCTCACCGAACCCATCGCCGAGTTCGAAATGAACCGGCCCATGTGGAATTTTCTGGAAGACAACGGCTACAACAGCTCGCTGCGCGGCGAACAGACTTATTGCGTCGCGGTGAAGCGCCCCGATTTGCCGCTGACGCGTTACCCGAAGTTCTTGTACTCTGAATAAAGGTCGCACCGCCTTCCCGAACATACCGTCCGTCACTCGCGACGGCCATTTCCGCGTCATTCAGCGCCTGCACGTGGTGGTCTGGTAACACGGCGGGCAAAACCTCCTCCGTTCCACGCTCCGGCCCTCGGATGTATGATAAAGCCATACTGATTCGCATATTTCCGACGAAGTCGTAAATTGGCTGTGGTCGATACCGAAAGGATCCACGTGTGAACGCCACGGACGTCAACAATCCGAACTACTTCCACAAAGTTGTGGACTGTCAGTGGGCCTGCCCGGCCCATACCAACGTTCCCGAATACATTCGTCTCATCGCGCAAGGCCGCTATACCGACGCCTACATGCTCAACCGCGAGTCGAATGTATTTCCCGCGATTCTCGGACGCACCTGCGATCGCCCTTGCGAACCCGCCTGCCGGCGCGGCCGCGTGGACGGCAAACCAGTCGCCATCTGCCGGCTCAAGCGTGTCGCGGCCGACCTGCGCGACGACATCACGGACCGCCTGCCCAAGATCCCCAGCCAAAAAAACGGAAAGCGCATCGCATGTATCGGCGCGGGGCCGGCCTCGCTCACCGTCGCCAACGATCTCATGCCCCTGGGCTATGAAATCGTCCTATTCGAAAAATACGATCGACCCGGCGGTCTGATGCGCACCAACATCCCCGCCTTCCGTCTGCCCGAAAGCGTTCTCATGGACGAGATCAACCAGATCCTCGACATGGGCGTCGACATTCGTTACAACTCGCCCATTGAAAGCATGAAGTCGCTGCTGGCTCAGGGGTTCGACGCGATTTTTGTCGGAACCGGCGCGCCGCGCGGCAAAGAACTCGACATCCCCGGCCGTCACGATACCGATCGCATCCACATCGGCATCGATTGGCTGGAATCCATCGCCTTCGGCCACACCTCTACGGTCGGCGAAAAGGTGCTGATCATCGGCGTCGGCAACACCGCCATGGATTGCTGCCGCTCCAGTTGCCGCCTGGGTGGAAAAGACATCAAAGTAATGGCGCGCCGCCCGCGCGGATTCTTCAAAGCCTCGCCCTGGGAGTTGGAAGACGCCGAAGAAGAAGGCGTCGAAATCCTGATCAATTACGCGCCCACGCGTTTCGTCGTCGAAAACGGAAAGCTCATCGGCATGGACTTCGAGCATCTGGAATGGGACGCGCAGGCCAAAAAATCAAAAACTCTCGAGACTGTCTTTCTCCCAGCCGACGACGTCATCCTCGCCATCGGCCAGGAAAACTCGTTCCCCTGGATCGAACGCGACATCGGCATCGAATTCGACAAATGGGCATATGCCCGTGGTCGACGAAAAGACGATGCAGTGTTCCCGCGACGGCATCTTCTTCGGCGGCGACGCCGCCTGGGGACCCAAGAACATCATCTGGGCCGCCGAGCATGGCCATCAGGCCGCCATCTCCATCCATAATTATTGTCAGAGCATTCCGGTCACGGAGCGCCTGCCGCAAGGCATGAACCTCATCAGCCAGAAGATGGGGATCAGCGAGTGGAGCTATCACAACGACTACAATCCGTCGCTGCGCCAGAAGATGCAGCATGTCGATCTGACGCGCCGCTTCCAGCAGATGAACATTGAGGTGGAGCTGGGCTTCTCCGCCGAACAGACCGCGCGCGAAGTGCTGCGCTGCATGAACTGCGACATCGAGACTGCCTTCGTGGCCCCGCGCTGCATCGAATGTGACGCCTGCATCGACATCTGCCCGGTGCAGTGCCTCACCATCACGCGCAACGGCGAAGAAGAAGACCTGCGCCAGCGCCTCTCGGCGCCCGCCAACAATCTCACGCAAGACCTGTACGTGTCCGCTGCACTGCCGCAAACCGCGCGCATCATGGCCAAGGATGAAGATCTTTGCGTGCATTGCGGCCTCTGCGCCGAGCGCTGTCCCACGGCAGCCTGGGACATGCAGAAGTTCGAGCTGCTCATTTCTTATGCCGGGAGGCCGGTAGACACCGAAGTATGCGCGACCGCGTAAACGATTTCGCTCTGAAGCTGGCAAATGTCAACGGAACCGGATCGGCCAGCGCCAACGGTCTGCTCATGCAGGCCATCTTTCGCATGGGCATTCCGGTGTCCGGCAAGAATCTGTTCCCTTCCAACATCCAGGGCCTTCCCACCTGGTACGAAATTCGGGTCAACAAGAACGGCTACACAGCCCGCTCGCTCGATTACGACCTGATGGTGGCCATGAACTCGCAGAGCTATGCGCGCGACATAAAAGAGGTCCGCGAGGGCGGCTATCTGCTGTACGATTCCAGCTGGCCTCTCGACCCTACCCTCCTGCGGGACGACGTGCATTTCATGGGCGTACCATTCGCTCAATTGTGCAACGACAATTTCCGCGATCCGCGCGAGCGCATCCTGATGAAGAACATCGCGTACGCCGGAACGCTGGTGGCCGCGCTCGAAGTAGACATGGAAATTGTGGCCACGCTGCTGGAGGAGAAGTTCGCGGGCAAGAAGAAGCTGAGCGAATCGAACACTCGCGCCCTGCGCCTGGGCTACGATTATGCCCGCGACCATTTCGATTGTCCGCTACCGTTCCATCTGGAGAAGATGGATGCGAACCACGACAAGATTCTGATCGACGGCAACACCGCCATCGCGCTGGGTTGCGTTTACGCGGGAGCGACGGTCGCCGCCTGGTATCCCATCACGCCCTCCACGTCGGCCATGGACGCGTTCAAAGTCTTCTGCGAAAAATACCGCAAAGATCCTGAAACCGGCCGGAACAACTACATCATCATTCAGGCCGAGGATGAGCTGGCTGCTATCGGCATGGTCATTGGCGCGGCTTGGAATGGCGCGCGGGCCTTCACTTCCACCGCCGGGCCAGGCATCTCTTTAATGAACGAATTGCTGGGACTTGCTTACTATGCCGAAGTCCCCGCCGTGATCATCGATGTCGAGCGCGTTGGCCCATCCACCGGCATGCCTACGCGCACCCAGCAGGGCGACTTGCTCGAATGTGCCTACGCGTCGCACGGCGACACGAAACATATCCTGCTGTTTCCGTCGAACCCGGCCGAGTGCTTTGAATTCGCGCCGGTGGCCTTCGATCTCGCCGAGCGCTTCCAGACGCCCGTCTTTCTGATGTCCGATCTCGACATCGGGATGAACGACTGGGTGGTGCCGCGCCTAAAGTGGAACGACGCCTATCAGCCGGATCGCGGCCGCGTCCTCAGCCTGGAAGAAATTCAAGAACTGCCCAAATTCCAACGCTACACCGGCGAAGATGAAAATCACGTGGCGCCGCGCACCTTGCCCGGAGTGCATTCCAAGGGGGCCTACTTCACTCGCGGATCCGGCCACAACAAATTCGGCGGTTACACCGAAATTCCAGACGAATATCAGGAAGTGATGGATCGTCTGCTGAAAAAGCACCAAGCGGCCGCGAAGTTCGTCCCCGCTCCCATCATCCATCGCCGCCCCGGCGCCACGTTCGGCGTACTGACTCTGGGTGGCTGCGATCCGGCAGTTCGCGAAGCGCTGGATGTTCTCGCCGAACTGGGAGCCGTTGGCGATTTCATGCGCGTTCGCGGTTTCCCCTTCGATACGGTTGTGGAGTCTTTCCTGGCGGAGCACGAAATCTGCTTCGTCATCGAACAAAACCGCGATGCGCAGCTCCGCTCTCTTTTGACGCTCGAAACCGGCGTCCCCAAGGACAAGCTCCGCTCCATCCTCGTCTACGGCGGATTCCCGCTCAGCGCGCGCCACGTTGTCAATGGCGTGCTGGAGGAGTTCGGATTGGAGCGCAAGCCGGTGTTCGTGGCAGCCAGCCGGCCCGCCGGTGAAGTGCCCATGGAGGAATAACATGCCATCCATCGTAAAGCCCGTCGCTACGCACCCCAGCCTGCAACGCAACGATCTGGGCCTCACCATTCGCGACTACGAAGGAACCATGTCCACCCTGTGCGCCGGGTGCGGGCATGACTCCATCACCGCGGCTCTCACTCGCGCGCTGTGGGAATCGGCCGCGCAGCCGCACATGATCGCCAAGCTCAGCGGCATCGGCTGTTCTTCCAAGACGCCGGCCTATTTCGTGAACGGCGCGCACGGGCTCAACTCCGCTCACGGCCGTATGCCGCCCATCGCCACCGGCGCTAACGCCGCCAATCGCGAGCTCATCTACATCGGAATCTCAGGCGACGGCGATTCGCTTTCCATCGGCCTGGGCCATATGTGCCACGCCATTCGCCGCAACGTCCGCATGGTTTACGTCATCGAGAACAACGGTGTTTACGGGCTCACCAAGGGCCAGTTCTCCGCCTCCGCCGACGTCGGTTCCAAGAGTAAGCGCGGCGATCCCAACCGCATGGCGCCCATTGATTCGGTGATGCTGGGCTTGAGCATCGGCGCCACTTTCATCGCGCGCAGCTTCTCAGGCGACAAGGAGCAGCTGGTTCCGATATTGAAAGCCGCCGTTTCGCATCGCGGATTCGCCTTGATCGATGTCATCTCGCCCTGCGTCACCTTCAACGATCACGAGGGTTCCACCAAGAGTTATCTTTACACCCGCCAGCACGAGCTAAAAGCAACGGAGACCGATTTTGTTCCGCCTTCGAGCGAGATCCTCGCTCAGATTGGCCAAAACGGGGCGGTCAACGTTACCATGCATGATGGAAGCGTGGTGCGCTTCAAAGGCGTCCCACCGAACTACGATCCTACCGATCGCGGCAAGGTGATGGACTACCTGGAAGAGCATCATGGCAAGGGCGAGGTAGTTACAGGCCTGCTGTACCTGGACGAATCCGTACCCGATCTGCACGAAATGAATAAGACCACCGATATCGCTTTGACGAAAGTTCCTTATCAAAAACTCTGCCCGGGTGCATCGGCGCTCGATCGCCTGCAGGAAGATTTCCGGTGATCCTGCGCTACGCTTGACGTATGCCTGAGTGACGTAAACGCCGGCGTGACCTGTGCCTGATGATCACCGAAACTCAAACTGTCCAATTTGAATCCATAGAGCTGGACTGCGGCTCGACGCTCTCGCCAGTTGATGTAGCGTTCGAAACATACGGCGAATTGAATGCGTCCAGGAACAACGCCATCCTGGTTCTGCATGCCTTCACCGGCGATGCGCACGCGGCTGGCACCGACAAGATCACGGGCTCCGTGGGATGGTGGGACAGCATGATCGGTCCCGGCAAGGGATTTGATACCGACAAATACTTCGTGATTTGTTCTAACATCCTGGGTGGCTGCCAAGGCACTTCCGGTCCCGGTTCCATCAATCCGGAAACGGGCTGTCCCTTCGCCATGTCCTTTCCGCCCGTCACCATTCCCGACATGGTCCGCCTGCAAAAGATGCTGGTCGATCACCTGGGCATTGAACGCCTGCTGGCGGTCTCCGGCGGATCCATGGGCGCGATGCAGGCTCTGCAATGGGGTGTCGCTTACCCCGACGCCGTCGCCGCCGTCATTCCTATCGCCGGCACCGCCCGGCACAGCCCGCAGCAAATCGCCTTCAACGAAGTGGGACGCCAGGCCATCATGGCCGACGTCGATTGGAACGAAGGCGACTATTACGGCAAGCGCCCGCCCGCGCGTGGGCTCGCCGTTGCGCGCATGGTGGGACACATCACCTACATGAGCGACGCTTCCATGCGTGAAAAATTCGGACGCCGTTTGCGCGATCAGGATCAGTTCGAAGTGGAAAGCTACCTGCGTTACCGGGGTAATCAATTTGTCGATCGCTTTGACGCAAATTCTTACCTCTACATCACCAAGGCCATGGATTATTTCGATCTCACCGCCGGCCGTCCGTCGCTCAGCGCCGCGTTCGATGGCGTGAAGTCGAGCTTCCTGGTGCTTAGCTTCTCGTCGGACTGGTTGTATCCGAGCTACCAATCGCTCGACGTGGTGCGCGCTTTGCGTGGCCGCAACTGCGATGTCGCCTATTGCGAATTGCCATCCACCTACGGTCACGACGCCTTCCTGGTGAATGTCTCCGAACAGACTGAACTGGTCCGCGGCTTCCTGGCGAGCACGTTCCGGGAGCGGGCATCGTCGGAACAGGCTTTCCGGGAGCAAAGTTAGGGGTGTCCGAATCGTTCGTTCCAAAGTTGCTCGGACGGAGCGACTATGCGATCATCAGCGCCATCGTCGAACCCAAAGCTCGCGTCTTGGATCTGGGCTGCGGCGAGGGCGAGTTGTTGGCGTGGCTGGCCGAGCACAAGCGCGTGGATGCCCGCGGCGTTGAGATCGAGGGCTCCAAAGTACGGCAAGCGATTTCGCGAGGCGTTTCGGTTTTTCACAGCGATATTGAGGACGCGCTCGCCGATCTTCCCGACCAGGCCTTCGACTACGTGATCCTGAGCCAGACCCTGCAGGAATCGCGCGCGCCCCTCAAAGTGCTGCGCGAAATGCTGCGCGTCGGACGCCAGGCCATTGTCGCGTTTCCGAACTTCGGTCACTGGAGTGTGCGGCTGGCGCATCTATTCACCGGCCGCGCGCCAAAAACGAAGCTGTTTCCACACGACTGGTTCGATTCGCCCAACATCCATTTCTTCACCGTTAACGATTTCGAGAGTTTGGTGCAGTTGCAACGCTGGGCCATTGAGAAGCGCATCTTCCTGCAGGGCGCGCGGCAGATCACAGTGCTGCCGAATTTGTTCGCCGAAGTAGCGGTTTTCCTGGTCAGGTCTTCTTAGTAAATTTTCCGATCCCACGCTTGAAGTCTTCCGTAGTGCGGGCGAACGCATTGATCTCGGCGCCGGCTTCGATGGCCGATTCGAACGGCATGATGTCCGTGCGATAAAACAATTCTTTCGCCATCCTCAGCGCTGAGGTGGATTTGGAAGCCAGGTTCGTGACGAATTCTTCCACGTCAGTTTCGAACGTATCCGCCGCAAGAATACGATTGATCATGCCGAACTCGAGCGCTGCGCCAGCCGAGATAACGGCGCCGGTGGCAATCAGTTCGAATGCGCGCTTCTCGGACACCAGCCGCCGCAGAATCGCCATCACGATGGCGGGCACAAATCCGATGTTGATCTCCGGATAACCGAATTGAGCCGAATCGGCCGCCAGCACCATATCGGCCGCGGTCGCGATGCCGCAGCCTCCGCCCAGCGCGCGCCCTTGCACCACCGCGACAATCGGCCGTGGATGGCGGCGCATGTCGAGCAGCAGCCCCGCCATATTCCGCGCCTCGGCTTGAAACTTGGCGACGTCGTCCGGCCCGGCGCTTGCAAAAGTACTCAGATCCATACCGGAGCAGAAGTCCTTGCCCGCGCCCGTTACAACAACTACGCGTACGCTCTCATCGACCGCCGAAACTTGCAACGCCTCCCGAAATTCGCTCAGCAGTTCCTGATCGAGCGCATTACGCCTCTCCGGACGATGCAGCGCGATCCGCGCGATCCCGCGCTCCACTTGGTAGGTAACTTTACGATAATCGCTCACTCGATCTCGTCACCGGCGACGGGCGGCTTCCCGCGCCCGGCCCGTTTCAATATGCGCTTCGCTCTGGCCACGTCTCCACGCCAGACTCGAACCCGGAAATATTCGTCCGTTCGGAGCGCGGAGAGCGCAACGTTACTCTTTCTCATATTCGCTCCTGACCTTTCGCCAGATTTCACCGGGCAATACAGAAGCCGCATCTCAACCGGAACTGCCACTTTCAGGATGGCATCGAGAATGGACCCGACCTCGCCAGTCGTATTCCAGAACTAATGGAACTGAAACGACTCCCTCACGGTCGCGGTTCTGTAACTTCTGATCGGCAATCCGAGCCACGTTCACTGCGCCGCGGACTGCGCCGCAGGCAACAGCGCCGCGCGATGCGCCGACAAAAACTCGCGAACGCTCATCGGTTCTCGTCCCGTCAGCTCCTTCACCGCCGTCGTCGGCGTGCCCATTTTTCCCTGCGCGATCGCCATCTGCCCCGACACCAGCATTTTCGCGATCGGCTCCGGAGTTCCCACGGCGATCAATTGCGTGATGCGCTCAGCCGGTTCTACTGGCGAATAGGTCACCGGCTGGCCCGTCAACTCGCTGGCCAATTTCGCCAGCTCCGCATAGGTCATCAAATCCGGCCCAGTGATGTCCCACGTCTTGTTGCCAGTGTCTGTGCTTGCCTCATGTGCCGCCAACGCCGCCGCAGCCGCCTGTGCGCAATCCTCGCGCGTGACATACGGCGCCCCTCCCTGCCCCGTCGCGGCCATCAGCTTGCCCCCTGCCACTGCCGGCGCCAGCGTCGGAATCAAAAAGTCCGTGTACCAGCACATTCGTAAGATCGTATGGGAGACGCCGCTCGCCTTGAGCGCTTGCTCTGTCCCCAGATGATCCGGCGCGAAAACCACCGGCGAAGTCTCGGGATTCGGCATCGACGTGTACACCGCGTGTTTCACACCCGCGCTTGTCGACGCGGCCACCGCCGCTTGATGCTGCGCCAGCCTCCGTCCCGGCCGGTCGATGGCATCGGTGCTGATGATCAGCACTCGATCCACTCCCGCCAGCGCCGCCTCCAGTCCCTTGGGATCTTCGAAGTCCGCCTGACGTACCACGACGCCCCGCGCGGCCAGATCCGCCAGCTTTTCGGGCTTGCGCGTCCCGGCGATAATCTTGGCCCCGCCCTTCTCTAAAAGGATCTCTACAACTCTCCGGCCCAGGTGTCCCGAGGCTCCTGTCACAAATAAGGTGCGATCTGATGTCATGCTCCCAGTTTAGTTGTTCGGATGGACTACCCGTTGTGGTATTCTTAGCTCCAAGAGGCCGCACCTAAAGGTGTTCGGTGTGTCCGGATCCATGGCCGATCTGCCTCGCTTCCACCCCGTCGATTCTTGCAGCCAGCGTCGTTCTGCACATGATTTCGGAAAAAACATCAGGCGATAGGAGCACGAAATGTTTTCTCGACGAGCCTTTGCAGGAATGATAGCGGCCGGCCTCACCGAGGCCGCGTTCGCACAACGCGCTAAGCTTTCGGGCGTCGCACCTCCCGACACCGTTTGGATCAACGGAAATGAGTTTCCCGAGGGACCGCCCCAGGCTTCCATCGACGCCATGGCGCAGGTGATTGGCAGCTCGAATCGATATCATTACCAGGAATTCCCCGCCTTCTATGCCAAGCTCGCCGCGCACGAAGGTCTAACGGCCGATCAGATCCTGGTAGGCGCAGGGTCGAGTGAACCGCTGCACGCGGCCGTGGAGGCTTTCACGTCGCCCACGGTCCCGCTGATCATACCGATGCCGACATACGAGGCTGCTCCCGAGCTGACCAAATACAAAGGCAATCCGGTGATTGAGACGCCGCTGAATTCCAAGATGGCGCCCGATGTGCACCGTCTGGTGGCTGAAGCTGAGAAGGCGGGCGGTGGGCTCATCTACATCGTCAATCCGAACAACCCCACCTCCACCATTACTACCAGTGACGACCTGTCCTGGCTGGTGGCGAATCTTCCGAAAAACACCAATGTCCTGGTGGACGAGGCATACATCCACTACGCGACGTCGCCCGAAATCTCCAGCTCGTTCCGCTACGTAAAGGAAGGCAAGAACGTCATCGTCGCCCGGACGTTTTCAAAGATCTACGGCATGGCGGGCCTGCGTGTCGGGTACGTCGCCGCTCCTCCGGAACTGATCGCAAAGATGACGCCCTACCGCAACAACGTCATCAGTATCGTGAGTGTGCGCGCCGTTTTGGCGGCTTTCGATCTGGGACCCAAAATGCTGGAAGAACGCAAAGCCAAGATCGTCCATACCCGCGACGAGCTGTGTTCCTGGATGAGCCAGAAGAATATCAAATTCATTCCGCCGCAGGCGAACTTCGTCATGATTGAGACCGGGCGCGATGCCCAGGACGTGCAGTCGGCAATGCTGGCCAAAGGCGTGGCAATTGGACGGCGGTTCCCTCCGCTCACCACCATGATCCGCGTCTCCATCGGCACCGACGCCGAGATGGCGAAATTCCGCCGCGTGTTCGGCGAAGTGATGGCCTAGCGCACAGCACAGATCGGGGGATGTGATATCCTTTGCGCTGAAAAGGATTCACGCCCCATGGAACCCAAGTCCGGCGAACGTAAGAAAGCATCCGACTTTCCGCAAGAGCTGCTGAACCTCTTCGACCTTTACGTCCACGGTGACATCGGGCGTCGTGATTTCCTGGACGGCGCGAAGAAGTTCGCCACGGGCGGCCTTACCGTTGCCGCGATATTTGAAAGCCTGCGCCCCAATTACGCCTGGGCCGAGCAGGTTCCCAAAGACGACAGCCGCATCAAAGCCGAATATGCGACGGTGCAATCGCCGGAAGGTAACGGCAGCATCAAAGGCTACCTGGCTCGTCCCGCGAGCGCTGGAAAACAGCCCGGCGTTCTGGTAGTTCACGAAAATCGCGGACTGAATCCTTACATCGAGGATGTTGCGCGCCGCTTGGCCACGGCCAATTTCATCGCCTTTGCGCCCGATGGCTTGACTAGCGTTGGCGGCTACCCTGGCGACGACGAAAAGGGCGCGAAAATCTTTGGACAAGTGGACCGGCAGAAAATGCTCGAAGACTTTCTGGCTTCAGCGAAGTGGCTCAAGGCGCGGCCGGATTGCACCGGCAAAATCGGCGTGGTGGGCTTCTGTTTCGGCGGAGGCATCGCCAATCAACTGGCGGTCCACATGGGATCGGACCTTTCCGCCGCGGTCCCTTTCTATGGCGCGCAACCCGTGGCCGCCGACGTCGCCAAGATCAAGGCGCCGCTGTTGCTGCAGTACGCGGGCCTGGACAAGCGCATCGACGACGGCTGGCCGGCTTATGAGGAAGCCCTGAAAGCTAATCACGTCACGTACACGGCGTATATCTATCCGGACGTGAATCACGGTTTCCATAACGACACCACGCCGCGTTACGATGAAGCCGCCGCCAAACTAGCTTGGGGGCGCACGCTCGACTTCTTCAACAAATATTTGAGAGGCTGAACCCGAATGAAACGAAAACTAAAGCTTGCGATTTTGTTGTCCGCCTGCGTGATCGCGTATTCGCAGGACAAACCTAACCCTAACTTCACTGGCGGAGAAGTAAAGGCCATCAAGGAGAACTCCGACGGCAAATCGGTGCGCTTCTACTTTGGTCCCGGAGCCCGCACGAAATGGCACAGCCACGAAGGGGGGCAGATCATTTTAGTGGAGGACGGCGTCGGCCTGTATCAGGAGAAGGGTGGACCGGTGGTGGAGTTGCGCGCCGGTGAAACGCATTACTGCCCGCCAGGAGTGGTGCATTGGCACGGCGCTTCGCCCAAAGAAGGCGGGACGCAGTTTAACACAAGCCGTGGCGGCATCACATGGCTGGGTGAAGTGACCGATGCGGAGTTCAACGCCAAGCCGGTGCACAAGTAACGGTTAAAGGTACACGCGGCTTCAGCCGCGTTTGTGTTCGGTATGGAAGAGACGCGACTAAAAGTCGCGTGTACCAGCGCATTTTACGGCGCATTTCTATGGGGCGATGTCCGCCTTCAGGTCGACGCTTGGATCGGCGGCCTGCTCCGGCGTTATCCCGGTTCCGGCTCCGATCAGCTTTCGCCCCGCCAAGTGATCCCCCGGGCGATTCACGGAATCGATCGCGGCCAGCCGTCCGTTCCTGAAATAGAACAGCGAAAATTTGCGGGATTCCAGCTCGCCCCGCGCGACTACCTGGCCGAAGCCGCCGGACAGCCCCACCATTTGAAGTTTGATATCGAATTGGTCCGTCCAAAACCAGGGCACCGCGCGATAATCTTGAGCGTGGCCTACGATGGCGGCCGCGACACATTTGGCCTGGTCCACGGCGTTCTGCACGGACTCGATCCGCACGCGCCCGCCGGCCATTGGATCGGCAAATGGATTGGGATGATCCGTGCAGTCGCCGATGGCATAGATGCTCTCGTTCCCCGTCCTGAGCCGCTCGTCGACAACGATGCCGTTCGATACTCCGAGCCCGGCATCGATAGCCAGCTCGACATTGGGAACCACGCCAATGCCAACCAGCACAAGATCGGCCGGCCGAACCGAGCCATCGCTGAGGACAACCTCGCTGACCTTCCCTTGCTGGCCGACGATCTCCGACAGCGCGACGCCGAGCGAGATCTCGACGCCCTGGCCAGCGTGAACATCGCGATAAAAATCGGAGAGAATGGGCGAGACAACCCTCGGCATCAGCCGCGGCTGGAGCTCCAGCACCCGAACCGATTTCCCCAGCGTGCGGGCGGCAGCCGCGAGTTCCAGGCCGATGAACCCTCCACCCACCACCACGATATTGCGCGCGTGCTGGATGCGTTGCTGAATGTCGACCGCCTCCGCATCAGTTCGCAGGTAGCAGACACCGTCCAGATCGGCGCCCTTGACCGGCAATAGTCGATTGCGGGCACCGACCGCGAGCACCAGCGTTTCATAAGGAAGGCGGGAATCGGATGCAAGGCGCACCGAGCGGCCGAGCGGGTCAATCCCGGCCACCTTGGAACCGGTGACCAACTCGATTCGATGGCTCTGATAGAAGGCGAGCGGACGCAAGGCAGTGCTTTCGATATTCTGCTTGCCGGCCATAAAGCCCTTCGAAAGGGGCGGGCGCTGGTAGGGGAGATTGGGCTCGTCGCCAATCAGAGCGATCGGCCCCTCATAGCCTTCCGTGCGCAGCGATGCCGCAACCTGGAAACCGGCCTGTCCGGCCCCAACGATGACGACGCCGTCCGAAGTCATTGTTGGGCTTGGGGCGTCCTCACGATCAAGCCGTCGAGTTCCTTGGTCACTGGAATCTGGCAGCCCAGTCGGCTGTTCGGCTGACGCTGGCAAAACGTGGTGTTGAGCATTTCGTCCTCGTCTTCCTGGATGGGTTTCAGCAGGCCGAGAAACGCTTCGTCGACATACACGTGACAGGTGGCGCACTGGCAGGCGCCGCCACACTCGGCGACAATGCCGTCGATTCCATTCTTGATGGCGCCTTCCATGACCGAGTCGCCGATCGGGCACATTTACTTGCTGAGTGTCGCCGGCATATGAGATATAGGTCACAGAGGCGGTTTCTGTTTGTTTCTTTCCAAAGAGGCTCATGTTGATCGATGGGTGCTTTACCTACAGTACGGCACTTCCGGTGCTAGTGGCGCACCGAACGGACGCATGTAGAATGTAAGCATGCCACGGGATGCTGCGGAGATTCTGAAAGACGCGCTGGCGTTGCCGCTTGAGGCCCGCGCAGCGTTAATCGGCCCGTTGGTGGAGAGCCTGGACACCGAAGTGGATGAAGATGCCGAACAGGCGTGGCGCGAAGAAATCCGGCGACGGCTGCAAGAGATCGACAGCGGAGCCGCGTTGGTTCCATGGGATGAGGCGCGGCGGCGTCTCTTAGCTCGACTGCAATAGTGCCACAGGCGCGAGTCAGGCTCCATCCTGCGGCTCTTGAGGAAGCCGAGGCGGCCATTGACTGGTACCGGAAGCGGAGTCCACGGGCTGCCGAAGCATTTCTGAACGAACTCGACCGAACGATTTCGTCGATCTCGCAGAATCCTGAGCGTTATCAGCTTCACGAATTCGGAACCCGGAGAGCGGTTCTTCACAGATTTCCATATATCGTCGTATTTCGCGAAGGTACGGAGACGATCGAGATCATTGCTGTAATGCATGGGCGGCGAAGACCCGGCTACTTGCGCGATCGAATTTAAGCGCACGTTCTGCCCAAAGAGCTCGGGCGGGAGTGTTAGAACGGTTGGCGTCGGTGAACGCGATAGGAGCTAGCTCCTGTTCCCGGCGAAATAAGTTAGGAGTTAACTTTTATGAACAGGGTCCCTTTGGGAGGCCAGAAAAAAGGCCCCCTTCCTTCAGAGAGGATTGCCTCCTCCTTTTAAGCAACTCATCGTTTGCTCTGCGGATTTAAATTCCGCCGTCGGTGAACTCGCCGTTAACATCTCTCCGCTCGACAAAGCGCTCAGAAAACTTGAGCTCGGTTGTGTCCGCTTGGCATAAGATTGCTGGCTACAACGAAGGGTATGGTAGCTTCTGGTCACGCGATATCGGGCATTCCAATGTTAGCAAAACATGGGGTATCGCCCTCAGGAAAACTTCAGGCCATCACGAGGCTGGAGTGTACGATGAGGAGGTCTGGCTCTTCAGCGACGCGCCTCGCTGGATGCAGATAGAAAGCGTCGGCAAGATCCCCGACCTTTTCGACGAGCTGATCAAGAGGACAGAGGATACGATCAAGAAGATCCGCGCCAAGACAATCGAAGCGGGCGATCTCGCCACGGCAATCAACGAAGCGATCTCCGCCCTTTCGCCGCTGGAGAGATAGCGGGAGCTCAATCCGTGGAGCTCTCCGTTTGCCTTGTGGCACTATTTCTTGTCGCGGCGATCTTACTATATGCTCTCCGTTGCAAGGGAGATGTGAAGGCTGCGCTTAGAATTCCCTTTGTGGAGTTATCGCTGGAGACAAAGGACACGAAGCCGCCCTCTAAACCAGGTGACGCGACCCAGAAGCCGCTCGTAACGGTGCAAGACTCGCCGGCAAAGATTTCTACTAGCCCGCCCGAGTCGCAAGCAACAAAGATCGGCTCAGCCCGCCAACAGATCCACAAGCTCCCCCACCAGGCGGGATTCCGGATGCCCGAGCGCGCTTTCGCCCAGGTCGAGCCATTGTTTGCGCCGCGTATTCTGGACGAAGAACACCTTCTCGACGCGGAACGTCTTGGGTAGCGTGTATTCGGCCCAGCGCGCACGGGCCACGCGGGCGAGCTCGTCCACTTCGTCGCTTTTCAGATCCTGTGCCAGTGTGATGTGCGGGTGATAGGGATATGGTTCGGAGAATTTCAGACCGTCCACGTTCAGCCCGTCGTGCATTCGTTCCAATTCTTCACGGCCGCTCCCGATACTGATGTGGATCACGTCCGACACCGGAAATACCTCCAGTTGAGTCATTTCAACGTCAAAGGGAGCAAAGAGCGGGGCGAGCGACCGGACGGTTTCCCACGCAGCCTCGGGTGAAGAGGAAATCGGACGAGGCGGCAAGATCGTCACGTGGGCGCGCAAAAAACAGTTCGGAACCAACTCCTGCCGCAGCCGATCCAGAAAACCCGCCAATGGTTCGGGGATATAGCTGACCAACGCGAAGGAGTTGATCCGATCCCACGCGGCGGGATCGTTATACATACTTAGTTAATTCTATGTTACCGCCGCTGGCTCCCCCACGGCATGCAGTGCGGGTTCTGGTACGTACCAGCGCGCTTCTTCAAAACCAATGTACTTGAGAATACGGAGTTCAGCCCCAGCCTGCTGGCTCGAATCGCCGGCCACTTCGATCAGATCCCCCACGGCGATGGCGTTGTCACTATCGCGCAACGCAAGCCAGAGCGCATATGGGCTGGCGGCCTGGATGGCAGGCCCGGGTTCGTAATCCTTCAACTTTACGATGGTGACTCCCGGAGTATGCGGCGCCCAGCGAAACTGCTGGCGCTGTGCTTCCTTCAAACGGTGGATTTGGTATACCGGCATATCAGCATCTATTCTCTCGCAAAACAATTCGCAATGGAATGTTTTAATGCGGCGCCCTGCTCTTCCCCGGCGCGGATCCAGGCCTCCGCATTGGCACGGGTCCAATAGATGGCCTCGAGCGGCGCTCCCAGCAACTTCGGCGGAGCCAGGCGCACCACTTCGATCCCGGCTGGAACCACTGCGCGAAAGGGCGAAAGCGTCCGCATGGCGCCCACGAAGGCGCGCGCGATACTGCCGGGCGGCGCCGGAAGAACATCGATGACCAGGGCCTTGGTTGCGCCCATTTCGGCGGCGGCCCAGAGCGGAACGGCGGAAAGGAGCCCGCCGTCGGAATAGATGCGCCCGCCCAGGCGCACTTGATCGAACAGGCCAACGATGGCGGTACTGGCCACCAGATGCTGCCAGCTCACCTCGTTGCCGAGCAGCACGCGCGGGCGCAGCTTCATCAGGTCCGTAACCACCATAGCGAAGGGCGTACGCGGTTGGAACGATTCATAAACGTCGCGGATCACGCGCTGTAGCGGCGTCGTATCCAATACGCCGTGAAGTGGGCTGCGGGGAAATTTCCAGCGATAGTGACTGGCGGCTTCCAGGTGCAGCCAACGGTCCACCAGATCGTCGGGATCGCAGCCGCCCGCGATGGCCCAGCCCGTGATGGCGCCGATGGAAGCGCCGACGATGAGGTCAGGGCGGAATACATCGGCCAGCGCTTTCCATGCCCCGGCCTGGTACGCACCGTACATGCCGCCGGCGGATAGAACCAGTGCGGTCAAAAACCGCTCCCTAACGGTCGCGGCTCAGGCGGTCGCGGCTCAAACGGTCGCGAGTCAGTCAACCGATCAGCCTGGCCGCTGCTTTGTCGAGGAACCACATCGCGCCTTCTCCTTCGTAAGTGGCGATCTGGGCCGGGGATCCTCGATCACCACCGTCAGTCCTCAAAACACCGCTGCGGCGCTAAAACACCGCCGGGGCGCGCGGGAACGCGCACTTCGTCATGCTAGAATAATCCTGACCTTCCACACAACTTGCAGTTTCCAGTTTGTGACGTAACACACATTCAGCAGGAGTAGGCGTGTAGCATTTTATGCAGAAGCACGGTAAGAAGAAAATCCTGGCGGTAGTGGAAGATCTGTTGTTCACAGTTAAGATTAGCGATGCGGCCAAGCGGGCGGGCCTGGAAGTGGAGTTCGTGAAGTCCGAACAGGACGTCATCGAGAAGGCAACTAACGAGAAGCCGCTGCTCGTCATCCTGGATCTGAACTTCAGCGCGGTTCAGCCTCTCAAATTGATCTCGAAAATGAAGAGCAATGGTGAGATGAAGCAAATCAGCGTGATCGGATATTTATCTCACGTGCAAGGCGAACTAAAGCAGCAGGCGCAGGACGCTGGCGCGAATATCGTTATGGCGCGCTCGGCGTTTTCGCAGAACCTCCCTCAAATTTTAAGACGCCACTCTGGCGTGGTTTAAAAGCAGTCTGATTCTCACCCTCGAATGGGGGAGAAACGCGCAAAACCGCGCGAGAAACCTGCGATCAAAAACACACTTCACCGCTTCGTCCCTAGATGCGTCTATTCCACGCGCTCTTCGGAGCCTTGCCTGACAACCGCTAAACCAATCTCTGGGTGCCTCCTGAGTCACCTGCAATCTGCTGTTTGAATAACTAATACGACTTAAAACTTTAAGTTCAAGACGCGCCTTGCTCGTGCGTGAAAGCGCGGCAAGTTCAAGGTTTCAGGTCTCACCATATTCCCTTAGCGTTTGGTCCTACGTGTGCATAATGCCTTGTCGTACTCCCAAGGATAGTAGCAAGCGACTATATCCCGGGCGTGGGCAAGAATGCCGCACTCGGCCAAAGCAGCGCGTCCGTCCGGAATGCGTTCGGAGTTTCCTTTGGAAAGGATGACCATACCATGGCTGCCTCTCTGCGAACACAAAACGCGCCCACAAATGATAAAGACGACAAGGATAAAGAGTCGAGCGATACGCTTCCCGGTGCTGAGGAGGTAGACGATGGCGGCGAGGGTGATGAACGGAGTAGTGCCGTCGATTGGCCGGAGCTAGTGAATCGCATTCAACAGGGCGACGATAGCGGAATGGAAGATTTGTACCGGCTGTTCGCGCGCGGCATCCGCTTCTACCTATGCCGGCAATTGGGGGTACAAGAGCTGGACGATAAAGTTCACGATACTTTTCTGATCGTGGTGCAAGCAATCCGGCGCGGAGATTTGCGTGAGCCGGATCGGCTGATGGGTTTCGTTCGAACGGTGGTGAGGCGCCAAGTTGCCGCTTACATCGATCAAGTGGTGCATAGCCGGCGGGACGAATTGCATTTGGACGTGGGCGTTCGTGTGGTCGATGGGAGGCGTAACCCCGAGCAAAATATGGCCTTCCAGCAAAAAGTGGACTTCATGGTCGAGATCCTGAATCAACTTTCGGAACGGGATCGGGAGGTGCTGACTCGCTTTTACCTGCACGAGGAGACACAGGAAGAGATCTGCCAGGAAATGAACCTGACCGAGACCCAGTTCCGCCTGCTCAAGTCGCGCGCGAAGGCTCGCTTTGGGGAGCTGGGGAAGCGAAAACTGCAACAAAAGATGCTGGTTCCATATTTTTCGAGAGTTTCTTCCCGCTGACGCCACTAGAGCAGCAAACGAGTGCAGGCCGAAATCTGGGCCGGATCGAACAGTTGGGGATCAGTTTCTTCCCCGCGAGGAGGTTCTTGTCATGAACACTGGCTTTGATCGTCACTTTTCCGAACAGGTGATCGAAGAATATGCCCTTGGCATGCGATCCGAAGAGGAATGCACGCCACTCGTAGAACACCTCCTGATTTGCGCCGCCTGCCAGGATCTGCTGGCAGAAGCGGACGAATACGTTCATGTGGTGAAAGCAGCCGCCGTTCTCCTGTCGGGGACGGGTCGGCGCTTGTCGAAGCCGGTGGCGGCGGAAGCCTATTTTTGAAGACTAGTACATCGTACAGAAAGTTCATTTAACTAAGAAATCAGGTTTAGCGTATCCGAGCCGCCATGCGTAAGCATGCGGATTCGCCCGTGCACCCAGCAAGACCGCATGCTCACGCATGGCGGCTCAGAACGACGCTCTGTAAGCCGTTCTAGAAATAACTTTCTGTACGATGTACTAGGCGTTCACGAGAGTGCGTGCGCCACAAATATGCCTAGAAGACGCGGCGATGCAGGCGCGCGATTGTGAACTTGGCAGTGTCGGCGATCGCCATGACGGCCATGACGCCCGCCTGCACCGGATCGGTAACCACCAGATCGGACGCGTCGGGAACGCTGCCGGCCATGTTCAAGCTGATCACCAGCAGTCCCTGAGCGCGCACTTCGCGCACGGCCTTCTCGATGTCGCCGCCCATCAACGCGCCGGCCAGCACCAGGGCGCGGGCGCGCGACAATCTGCCCACAGCGCGGACGGCGTCGGCCAGCGCCTGCTCGCCCACCAACGGAATGGTGTCCACCGAAATGTGCTCGCCACGGATGTTATGGCGGTCCGCCTCCGAGATCGCGCCGATGGCCACTTGCCCCACTTGCGCGCCGCCGCCCACGATGATGATCCGTTTGCCGTAGACCTTCTGGAGTGTTTTGACAACGTCCACCTGGCGTACAATCGGGAGCCTGATCAGGTCGGCCTGCAAGGTCTCCGGCGCTCCGGGAAGATTGATCTCGAAGTAAATGCGCGATTCCGGCTGTTCCTCGATAATCGAGACCGAAGCGATGTCCCCGTTGTGATCCGCGATCACGCCGGTCAGTTCGTGAAGCACTCCGGGGCCGGACCGCGCCACCACCACAATTCCAGTTGGCTCGCTCATGTTCGTATTTCAACCTGCCGCAGGCGCTTTTATCTCGTACTTTCGCAGCAGGTCGTCCCAGTGGCCTTGCGCCTTGAGCAGCAGCTCGCACACTTCGCGCACCGCGCCCTGGCCGCCCGCGCTCGCGGTGACATGCTGGACCGAACGCTTCACTTCGGGCCGCGCGTTAGCGGGGGCGATGCTGAGGCCCACGCGATTCATGACCACGACGTCGGTGAGATCGTCGCCGATGTAGGCCACCTGCGATGCGGCGATGCCGGAGTGCGTCAGGATTTCTTCGATGATCGGAATCTTTTCGATGTGGCCTTGATAGACGTAGGTCATGTTGCATTGCTTAGCGCGGGCTTCGGTGGCAGGCGAGACACGGCCGCTGATGAGGCCAGTCACCAGGCCCTTCCACGAAAGCCACTGCAGCGCGATGCCGTCCTGGGTGTCGAATCCCTTGGTTTCAACGATCGCGCCCGAGGGGTCCGGAATGCCGAACACCTTGCCGTCGGTGAGGACGCCGTCAACGTCCATGAGAAGCATACGAATGTTCGCTGCGAGGTCGGTCACCTCAGGCATGTTCAACATGACCTCAGGCATTTTGCATGAGAAGACATGTTCTTCATGGTAACCCACCTGGTTTGGCTTGCTCGTAAGGATTGACATTCAACTCGCGCATGCGGCGTTGTGCCGCCGGGATGCCCCCGGTGAGCGCGGCGCCGATCACGGCATAAGGCTCCCAATAGAATCCGCCACGGACCGTTCGAGCGATGGGATTGTCGCGCCAATCCCAAAGCCGGCTGGGCGCCTGGTCCAGGGTCTTGAGACCCGCGTCCCAGTGCCCATTCGGGTAGAAGAAAGCTCCGACGGTTTGGATGAGCACGGAGTACAACGCCAGCACGGCGAATGCGCGGCGAGGCCACCGGTAATCGATCACGGAGGCCCCGATTGCCATCACCACCACCAGTGGCGGAACGATCTCGGTGAGTAAACGCGGCCCCCAGGTGTAACCACCCCACCAAATGATGGAGCTGGAAATAACCAGCGATTCGAGTATGATGAAGACCACCGCTGTCACCAGCAGGAGATTGTGCCGGCGGCGTGCCTCGGCTGCTGCAGGCCAAAACGCGCACAGCGCGAAGAGCACTACCGGAGTGTAAATCAATAAGCCACGGCCTGGACTGAGGTAGAGTCCCATGAGACCCGAGAGCATGGAGCCGTTGAGGACAGACACCGCGTAGCCTCCCGAAGGACGCTGAAACACGTGCAGGTTGTAGCTCATCAGGAGCAGGCCACCGATTATTGGCACAGCCAATAGCCGAAAATGCTGCGTGAGCGAAGCCCTTGCCAGCAGAAGCCCCGCCAGAACAGCCGGCAACAGAGCAAGGTTCGTGGGACGAATAACGAACGCAGCGGCCACGCATGCGCCGCACAGCCACAACCAGTGGTTTCGCGCCCGGTCTTCGGTCCAGCGCTCCAGGCAATAAAAACAGCCGATGATAACCAATTCCCCCGGGCCCTCTTGCCACAGCGCCTGGCTCGAAACAGACCATGTTTCAGTTGCCAGTGCATAGACTAACGTAAGGCACCAGGCCCAGCCCGCGGTGGTGAGCCGCTTCAACAGCAGCAGAAGCAAGACGGCAGAGAGAGCCGCGACGGCGGCAGCCGTAAATTTTTCCGCGATTCTAGCGAAAACCACTTGTGACTCAGGGTCCCAGTGGCGGATATCGGTGAAGGCGATCGGCAGGTAAAGTGGCGACACCAGAAGTGGGCCGCCGATGGGATAGCTGCTGAAGTAGTGACCGCGAGCCTGGTGGGTGACGTAACGCGCGTACCAGACATGACCGCGCAGCCAGGGAACGAAACGATCCAGACAGATGCTGTGGTCGAGCACCACCGCTAGCGGAATCAGAGATCCAGGCAACGAATCGGAGGAATCTACCGGCCGAAGGTTCGCGTGATAGACAACGGTGAGCGCCAGGAAGAGAAGTATGTAGGGGCGTAGACGTGCCAGCATGCGAGGGCGAAACGGCGATGCAGCGCCGGCCTTGTCAGCGCGGCCGCTTGTCAAGGATTGGGCGCGCCGGATCGTGGCACGTGCAGCGACATCAAGACGATGGTTCCATCAATGGAGCTGAACCAGTGGGGGGTGTTTTCCGGGACGATGACAACATCGCCCTTGGCCACGGCTTGCGACTTTCCACCCTCGATGCCCGTGCCCGTGAGATTTTCGGCGTTGGTCCGCTTTTCGTTCGCGAGCTTTCCGCCGGTGGTGAGGGTTGCCGAACCATCGATTACGTAGAACATCTCGGCTTCTTTCTCGTGAACGGCGGCCGGGCCAACCCCGGTTCGATATTCAAGATTCGCGCCGTACGGGGCAAGGGTCAAAATTCGTTCGACAACGGCGGGCTGGCCGGCTTTGTGGTCGGCCTTCGCTTTAGCGAGTAGCGCGGCGACGTCGGCGGAAGAGGCGTAGGTCTTGGTGGGCGGGGCTGGTTGCTGAGCCCAGATTGCGCCAGCCGCGATTGTCAAAGCAAAACTGACTAGCAATATACGCATGGAAACCTCCGGTGTGGGTTCGAATTGAGATGCTATCACAACCGTTCGAAACCAGGCCGGAGGCCGTTGGTTAATCGGTCACTTTGATTTCTTGGGTCACGGGTCCGTCGTCTCCTAAATCACCCAGAAGGCAGAACGGAGCGGCCACCGCGCCCCACGCGACAGTGGCCGGGATGGCGACCAATCCCAAGGGTGCGGCCGGCGAAAACAACCAGCCGAAGCCCGTACGGAAGCTCTTCGACATCCCGTGGCCCAAATCTGCGAGGTGATGGCCGCTGCCTGGCTGATAGAGCTGGATCCTCGTCAAAGTGGAACGTGCGATCTTAATGACGCGCTGGTTGGCGGTGAGAGATAGTCCATCGGCGTCGGTGGACGCGCAGGAGCCGTTTACGGTGCGGCCGTCGGTTGTGGTTACAGACAGCTGGCGATTGGCGGCCATGTGGCACAGGTCGTTCCATTTGGTGTGAATATCGTCGGCGGCCTGCAGTGGAGCCCAAGCCGCCAGGGTGCAAAAAGTTAGTGTGCAAAATACGGTTTTCATAGTGAGATCATCGTAAGCGGGATCAGACCGGCGTGATGCCGCGTTTGTGGCACTTTGGCGGGCGTCACAGCCTGATCTAAATCTAAGAGCCGCAGAATTGTTTCAGTTCGGCGAGCGAGGAATCGGCAATGACACGAAACACGCGTGCCGGGCAACCAGGAGGCAACTCGCGCGCGACGATGAGGTCGGCAACTACCAGAGCGTTCCGAGCCACACGGTCCCGCCAGCCGTCGATGGATGCGTCGATCTCCGACAAAGAATCGGGGTCCAGCCCGACGGCAATCAGCATGGCTCGCGACCACAGGCGGATTTCGGCCGAGCGCGAAACGATAGTGATCACACTATCGGGCGGCGGCTTGGTCTGGCCTTCCAGAGATGCCCGCACTGAACGCAGGCGCAGGGCAATGCAAGGAACCCCGCGAGGCAGTTGACGGCGAATCTTCGCGGCGCGCGTGGGGAGCGCCACCACCAGGGAACGGGCTGCTGGCAGGGCGCGGTCTGCTGGCTTGAGTACGGAAGAATCGAAATCAGAGATCGGCACGGTCAGAGATTCGGTAAGCTCGGCGAGAAGAATTTCACGCATGGCCGGTTCTGGTTCCGCGATCAGAATCCGCTCGTAGGGAACCGGATGAATCATGTGTTCCAGCCGGTGGAGCACTTCTTCGGGCTCATAATTCTGACGGCGGGCCGCCTGTAGCAACGTGGCCAGCAACTGATCCAGCTGCCCGTCCCCATCCGGCTGCATCGGCCGGACATACAGCCCGCTGCCGCGGCGCAGTTCGAGCCAACCTTGTTCGAGCAGATCGTGATAGGCGGCGCTCACTGTGTTGGAGTGAATCTGATGGCGACGCGCCACCGCGCGGACGCTGGGTAGTTTGTGGCCGGACGGCAGATCCTCGCTCAAAATACCCAGTAAAACCTGGCGCACCAGTTGTTCGCGAACGGGCAGTTCGCTGTTCTTGGTGATCCAGAATCGCATACTGTTCCTGAGTCAAAATAACAATTAATGAGCACACTTGCCGATCCGAAGGTTCGCGCCGACTGCGGCGAACGTATTCGGCGGCTCAACCCGGACGCGGGTCCCAAGTGGGGGCGAATGACGGCGCGCCAAATGGTTTGCCATCTGAACGATTCGTTCCGCGTGGGCATGGGCGAAAAATACGCCAGCCCGGCCACCAGCCTGGTTCAAAGAACATTCATCAAGTGGGTGGCGCTGCGCACGCCTTTGAAGTGGCCGCCGGGAGTGCCCACCAGGCCAGAGATCGAGCAGGGCCGTGGCGGGACGCCGCCCGCGGAATGGGACCGCGATTGCGCGGAGCTGGTGGCGTTGATGGATGCTTTCGCGGACTGTCAAACATTCGGCGTGCATCCTACGTTCGGAAAGATGAGCCCGCGCGATTGGCTGACGTGGGGCTACCGGCACGTGGATCATCATTTGCGGCAGTTCGGAGTTTGAATCCGCCGCGGGGAGGTTCAGCCGAGGGCACGGATACGACATACAATGGGCCGGAGGTGTTCACCAAATGAAACGGTTAGCCTTGATACTTTGTGTGGCTGTTTTCGCCCTGGCGCAAACGCCCGTTCGACACGGCGAGTTCCGGATTACAGCCGCTTCGGTGGATCAAGCCGGACCGGTCCGCCACTTGTCGGGTGACGTGACGATTGAAACCGACACGTTCCTGCTCCAGGCGGACAAGGCCGACTTTAATGAGGATTCCCAGGAAATCCTGGCGCACGGAGACGTTCGAATAAAAGTGAAGTAGACGAGACAATCAAGATATGCGTGGACGTCCGGAACCCAACGAAGCCGCGCCTTATTACTACACTTATATCGACCAGGTTCCAGGCGACGACATCGGCGGCATCATGGAAGCGCAGACCGCGGAAACGCTGCCGTTTCTCCAGAGCATCTCCGAATCGAAATCGCTCCATCGTTACCAGCCGGACAAGTGGAGCATGCGCGAAGTGTGGGGGCACGTGAACGATTGCGAACGCCTGTTCACGTTGCGCGCACTTTGGTTTGCGCGAGGTTTCGATACCTCGCTTCCGAGCTTCGATCAAAACGTGAGCGTGCAAGCCGCCAAAGCGGATGACATCGCTTGGACGCGTCATGTGGATGAGTTTCGCTCGGTCCGCGCGGCTACGATCGCGTTCTTCCGGAATCTTCCCGAAGATGCCTGGATGCGCAGCGGGATTGCAAGCGACAACCGGGTCACGGTGCGAGCGCTGGCCTATATAATCGCCGGGCATCTGGTTCATCATCAAAAGATTCTTCAGGAAAGATATCTATAACTTGGCCCGTTGATCCCGATGGGCGCGCCATTCCTGCGCGGTGATCTCCCAGATCTCGGTCGACAATCGGCCGCTCACAGCATTGTGCTCCTCCACAGCGACCACGCGCATGCCGCTCTTTTCGGAAATCCGCCGGGAGGCCGCATTCGCCACCGCTTTCGGAGCGCGCAGCACCGGAAAGCCCAGTTCGTCGAACCAATAGTCCGTAGCGGCATCCACCGCTTCGCTCATCAAGCCTTGACGCTGCCACGGCAACCCAAGCCAAAATCCGCGATTGTATTCCCCTCTCATGAGCGAGATGCAACCGATGTGTTGCGCGGGATCGCTCTTCAATCGAAGCGACCAGTGCCACGCGTCGCTGCGCGCCATGGCCGGAAGCACTTCGTCCCGGTAGTAAGTCAGAGCGCCATCCTGTGGATAAGGCCACGGAACGCGCGTCGCCAGGTATTTCACGATCTCCCAATGTGGAAAAATCCGCTGAGTCTGCTCCGCGTCGGCCAGTTCCAACGGGCGCAGAATAAGGCGGGGCGTCTCGAGCGCAACCATCATTTGGACATGCTAGCAATGGCTGCGCTCGGTGGGACAATGGGAGAGTTATGCCACTACCCTCGGACGAAAAGATTGTTGCGCTTGCTAATGATTTGATCCAGCAGTTCGATACCATTTTCGGAGTGCATCCCGGCTTTCGGCCCGCTCACGCCAAAGGCGCCATGCTCTCTGGAACGTTCCAGCCTACGCCCGCCGCTGCTTCGCTGACACGCGCGCCCCACATGAACCAGCCGTCGACGCCGGTGTCGGTTCGTTTCTCGGACTCCACCGGCATTCCGGTGATCCCCGATAACAATCCCAACGCCAATCCGCGCGGAATCGGCATTCGTTTCCATCTGGCCGAGCGCGTTCACACCGACATCATTGCTCAATCCGCCAATGGGTTTCCCGCCCACAATGGCCAGGAGTTCCTGGAAATGCTGCGCGCGCTCGCCGCGAGCGATCCGGCGAAACTGGCGGGATCTCCGCTCGAAGCTTTCCTCGGCAGCCATCCCAAGGCGCTCGCATACGTGCAGATGCCCAAGCCCGCGCCCTCCAGCTTCGCCCGGGAACAGTTCTTCGGCATCACCGCCGTCCGCTTCACCAATAAAGATGGCGCCAGCCGATATGGGCGCTACCGCATCGTCCCGGAAGCGGGCGCCGATCACCTGAGCGCCGAAGCCGCGGCCGCAAAAAGCGCCAACTTCCTGTTCGATGAGTTTGCCGAGCGGATCGCCCAAGGACCGGTCAAGTTCCGCGTTGTGGCTCAACTGGCCAACGACGGCGATACCGTAAACGACGCCACCGAGCAGTGGCCGGCGGATCGGACTTTGTTCGAGCTCGGAACCATTGCCTTAACCGCACCAATGGCGAACGACGCCCACGAACAGCAATGGACCATTCTCGATCCCATCCCGCGCGCGGATGGAATCGACGCTTCCGACGATCCGCTGCTGGAGTTGCGTGCCGCTGTCTATTTGATCAGCGGACGAAGGCGCCGGGCCGCGGCCGGAATTGCCGCATCATCTCCACGCTGAGTAAACCGGCTTGGCGACTACGAATTCGGGGTTGGCGCCCGCTTTCGGACGGAATTTCTGAACTCGCCCCGCATCCACTTCGGCGACGTACAGATTCCCCTCCTGATCCACGCTCATTCCGTGCACGCCCCACAGACCGCCGGGGAAAACGCCCATGCTGCCCCAGGAATACAGCAGGTGCCCTTGCAAATCCCATTCGACCATTTTGTTGGTTGTGCGGTCGTAGGTCCATATCGTCTTGCCGGATCCGATGTACAGCAGGTGGAGGCTGGATGGGTCGGCATCGATCTTCCATTCGTACAGATATTTGCCGTTTTCATCGAACACCTGAATGCGATGGTTGTTTCGATCGTTCACGAAAACGTGGCGAGTCGGCCGGATCCACCGCCACCCCGTGCACATTGCTAAAGTAGCCTGGCCGGGTGTCCATTTGGGCTCCGCGCCGGCGGCCCGCCCTAGCTTGCCCCACTGCATGAGGAATTTTCCCTCTTTTCGAACTTCGCCACGCGTGTTCCGGTGTAGCCATCGGAGACGAAGAAGGTGCCGTCCGGCAGCCAATCGATATAAGTCGGCCGGTTGAAGTGCGTAGCGTCCGCGCCAGCCACTTCCGGCGTCCCGATGGTTTGCAGAAGTTTGCTTGCCGTCGTGAGTGAATTTGTAGATGACTTGCATGTTGTCGTCCACGATCCATACATTTTTCTCCGGATCGTAGGGGCTGATGTAGATGGAGTGCGGACGCCGGAACAGCTTATCCCACTGCTTCCAGGTCTCGATAATCTTGCCGCTGCCATCCACCACCACGACGCAGTTCTCCCATTTCGCGTCGACGCCAAGTTGACGATAGGGCGGGCCCTTTATGCCATGGTCGGGCGCCTTCCCTTCCCACGAGGTCAGCCATTCGCTCACATCATCGCCCGTGCCGCCCGTCCCCGGCAGAGACGCAACGGTGGCGTCGCGCCAAAAACCGGATACCGGAAAGGTGATGCTGGGCCCCAGTTGCGGCAGCAAGGCGGCCTTGGGCGGCGCCATCTTCGGCAATTCGCCGCGGAACAGCATATAGATGCGATTCGGGCTCTCCGCAAACACGCTTTCACCCGCGCCGTAGGTCCACTTTTCATTCCCCGGCAGAGTGCTGACGTCCTGCGGCCAGTTCTTGACCACATCGTAGGGACCGGTCAGATCCTCGGACCCCAAGCTGCCTGGGACCGCGGCGAATCCGGCGCCGGGCTTGGACTGGGCAGCGACGGACGCTAGCCGGTTTGAAATTGTCAGTCCGATTGCAATGCCAATCGCGAGCATCAGTAGCATGAGCCAAATTTTTCGCATGAACTTACTCCTTGGGAATCATACTACGCACTGCGGGACTACTCCGGGTCGGTACATGCGGCTTCAGCCGCGTTTTTGCAGAATCAGCCATGGTCGACATAACATGTTCGAACCCGGGCAGCGGGT
Source organism: Bryobacterales bacterium (assembly GCA_963747945.1). Lineage (GTDB taxonomy): Bacteria > Acidobacteriota > Terriglobia > Bryobacterales > Bryobacteraceae > Palsa-89. The sequence goes on along the minus strand of CAVVHB010000008.1, from coordinate 710,748 downwards.
GGTTGGAATCAGCTTTCCGATGATCGCTACTAGAGCTGAGTGCCGCTGTCCCCTTGATCAGAACAGGCCGTTGGCGGGCCGTGGTAACTCGTACCGCCGCCCCGGATACCGGTGGATAGCGGGACAAAACCGACTCTCATAGGATGATAACGCTGCGTACGACAGCTGTACTTTCGATGCCGTCAACAGGCCCGCGATCTCACTCACGAACCACTCGAAAACCCACGTTGTAATATCCGATCCCAGGGTCCACTCCGCCGCGGAATGCGCACGACAGCTTATAGATGGGGTCGGCAGATGAACCACCGCGAATCACCACCTGATGCAGGCTCGACGGGCCGGGCCCAACGGGGTCGTCCCGCCGGGCCTCGTCGGAAGAATAGTATCGCGGGTCGTACCAGTCAGCCGTCCACTCCCATACGTTTCCAGCGATGTCGTACAAACCACCGATCGCCGGAAACGTTCGCACAGGAGTTCCTTGTGGAGTGGTTCCTTTAGGCCACGCACCAAAATAATTCGCCAGTGCGATGCCTGGCTTCTCCGGATCGAACTCCTTGTTGCCCCAGAGATATTTCTGTGCCACCGGCAGAAATCCTCCATGGCCCGCTCGTATTCCGCTTCCGTCGGCAGCCGGTATTTTCGTCCTTTCCATGAAGATAGCCAGGCGCAAAAGTCCTTTGCCTGGGCCCACGTTATCGATACTTGAGGCTTCAACGCGTCGCTACCCGAACAAATCGCAACGTCATCTACGTCCGCGTTCTTCTGAGCGCCAAGGTAGGTCGCATATTCGCATGATGTAACGGGAATTGAGCGCATGCTAAAGGCGTGCAGCGTGAGCTGATGAGGAGGGCTGGCATTGAGGAACCGGTTTGACCCCATCCGGAAGCGCCCTGCCGGTATCTGCACGAATTCATCGTCAGTGAAGAACCCGACCTGGGCCACGCTCGCGTCCGTGTACCGGGAACGAGAGGCCCGATCGAACTGCTTACGGGCAAGCGAAAACTGCCTCGTAAGCACCCGTATGCGGATATCGTACGTTTGAGGGCTGAGGCGAAGTTCAAGCGACGCGCGGCTGCCGTCTCGGAACCTGTACTGCTCTAAGATTGCGCCATTTCGGTAGACCTGCAAGGCTCCGAAATCGGCAACCACCCGCTGAGCCGCTAGTATGTCAATTTTGGCCAGGTCGTAGTCCGAGAAGAACACTTTGGCGCGCTCGGTTATTGCGGAGCTTGCAAGGCCGAGTAGAAAGCCCACGAAGAGGGAATTTGAAAGCTGGCGCATCGCGGACTTCACGAGACGTCGAAGATGCAAGCCGAGCGGCCGAGTCCGTCGCACAGCCAGTGATTATAGCTCGCGGCCGCGCCCGGGAATCCGCTGTTCCCCTCTCCCTGTTCCCCTCTCCCAAGGCTAACGGCCGTCGGCGATTCCTCTACGCGGTTCGGATTTGGGGCGCCATCAACCTAATAATGTATTCGGGTCGATTGTTGCGTCCCCTTCCCGGCGCATCGTATGATTCGGGCAGAATGCTGGACCGCGTTGCCGAATTCATCGAGCGGCATCGCATGTTCGAACCCGGGCAACGCGTGGGCGTCGCGGTGTCGGGCGGCGCGGATTCTGTGTTTTTGCTGCACGCCCTCCGCGAGCTTGCCCCACGCTGGAACTTGCAGCTCAGTGTGATCCACATCGAGCATGGCATTCGCGGCGCGGAGTCCGTCGCCGACGCTGAGTTCGTCGCGCAACTGGCGCGCTCCTTCGAACTGCCCCTCCATGTTCGACAGGCCAACGTCCCGGCCATGGAAGGCAACCTCGAAGAGGCGGCGCGGAACGTCCGACAAGCTTTCTTTGCCGAGCTGATCGCATCCGCGGCAGTGGACCGCGTGGCAACCGGCCACACCCGGTCCGATCAGGCCGAGACGGTGCTCTATCGGATCCTGCGCGGGTCCGGGCTCACCGGGCTCTGCGGGATTCTGCCGGTGACGCGTGAGGGCCTGGTCCGGCCGCTACTTGAAATCGATCGGAGCAAAATCGAGGCTTGGTTACGCGAGCGTAACATTGTCTGGCGCGAGGACCAAACCAACCAGGATCGCACCTTTGCCCGCAATCGCCTGCGTCACGAAATTCTCCCGTTGTTGCGCGAGGGTTTCAATCCCCAACTCGACGTCGCCTTGTCGAACCTGGCCACGCTCGCCCGCGACGAAGAAGCCTATTGGGAATCCGAACTCGTCCGCCAGTCCCCAAACCCCAACCCCCAACCCCAGCTGATTGCCGTTACCGAGCTTGCCAACGTTCCACCCGCGCTTGCTCGAAGACGGGTCCGACAAGCTGTGGCGTTGGTCCAGGGCGATCACCGTTCCCTCGATTTCGCCCACGTGGAGCGAGTGCTCGAAATGGCACGGTCACAGGATGGTCACGATCGGTTCCAGGCACCGGGCCTGGACGTCTGCCGGTCCTTTGATTTGATCCGTCTGGCGCCGGCCAGCGAACGGGAGGAAAGTGGCGATTTCTCGTTCGCCGTCCAGGTCCCAGGATCGGTGGAACTACCCGGCTCCCTCACCCGTATTACATTGCAGATACTAGAGAAAGAAGCGGGGCCGCAGCCCTGTGCTACAGTGGTGGATGAACTGGACTGGCAGCGTTTCCGCAGGGGCAGAGGCGCACCCAGCCTTGAGCTGCGAAACTGGAGACCAGGTGACCAGTACCGAAGAGTCGGTCAATCCAAGCCCGAAAAGATCAAGTTTTTCTTTCAGGAAGCTCGGATACCCTTGTGGGAACGCGGGAACTGGCCGATCATCACGTATGATGAGACCATCGTTTGGGCCAGACGCTTCGGGCCCGCCGCCGAATTTGCGACGGGGCCTGAAACCAGCTCAATCCTCCAGGTTGCCGAGGCAGGGTACGAACTTTCGAATCCATAGTAACGGCAGTCGCGTCCAAATGAGTAGGCATTGTTGCCCCACGTGTAGGGAGAAGGCATGAATAATTCAAATTTTAAGACCGCCATATTCTGGGTGGTTATCATTGTCGTTGTGGTGCTGTTTTGGACCGTGGTCCATAACACGAAGTCGCGCCCCGACGCCCAGCTCTCGTACACGCAGTTGATGAACGATGTGAACGCGGGCAAGATCAAGACCGTAAGCATCAGCGGCAACGATCTGCACGGCACTTATAAAGATGACAATCAGGAACTGCATTCCATCATTCCCAACGTCCACCAGAATCTGGACGATGCCATGCTTTCCAAGGGCGTGGACATCCACTACACCAAGGAAGCGGGCAGCGGCTGGGTTTCCATTCTGATCAATGCCATTCCCTTTGTTCTATTGCTGGCGTTCTGGATCTTCATGATGCGCCAGATGCAGAGCGGCGGAAACAAGGCGCTGAGTTTCGGCAAGAGCCGGGCGCGGCTGCATTCCTCGCAACAGAAGAAGGTGACCTTCAAGGACGTGGCCGGGGTGGAAGAGGCCAAGGAAGAGCTGGCGGAAATCATCGAGTTCCTGCGCGAGCCCCAGAAGTTCCAAAAGCTGGGCGGTCGTATTCCCAAGGGCGTGCTGCTGATTGGCCCTCCTGGAACCGGCAAGACTTTGCTGGCACGCGCCATTGCAGGCGAAGCGAACGTTCCGTTCTTCTCGATTTCGGGTTCCGATTTTGTCGAGATGTTCGTGGGCGTGGGCGCCAGCCGCGTACGGGATCTGTTCGAGCAAGGCAAGAAGAATGCGCCGTGCATCATCTTCATCGATGAAATCGACGCCGTGGGCCGCCATCGCGGCGCCGGCTTGGGCGGCGGTCACGATGAACGCGAACAGACTCTCAACCAGTTACTGGTGGAGATGGACGGATTTGAATCGAACGAAGGCGTGATCCTGGTGGCGGCAACCAATCGCCCCGATGTGCTGGATCCCGCGCTGCTGCGCCCGGGCCGTTTTGACCGGCGCGTGGTGGTGGGCCGTCCGGACGTCAAGGGCCGCGAGATGATCCTGCGCGTCCATACCAAGAAGACGCCGCTGGGCGACGATGTGGATCTTTCGGTTGTCGCGCGTGGTACGCCCGGATTTGCGGGCGCCGATCTGGCCAACCTGGTGAACGAAGCCGCGCTGGTTGCGGCGCGCCAGAATCGCAAAGTGATCACGCAATTCGATTTCGAACTGGCCAAAGACAAAGTCATGATGGGCGTGGAGCGCAAATCGCTCATCATCAGCGACGAAGAGAAACGCAACACGGCGTATCATGAAGCCGGCCACGCGCTGGTGGCGGCCATGATCCCGGGGGCCGATCCGCTTCACAAGGTCACCATCATTCCGCGCGGGATGGCGCTGGGCCTGACGATGCAGTTGCCGCTCGACGACAAGCATTCCTACGACAAGGGCTATCTGGAGGCGCAGCTTGCGATCTTGATGGCGGGACGCATCGCCGAAGAGATTTTCATGCACCACATCACCACGGGCGCGGGCAACGATATCGAACGCGCCACCGATATGGCTCGCAAGATGGTTTGCGAGTGGGGCATGAGTGAACTGGGTCCCATGAGCTTCGGTAAGAAGGAAGAGCAGATCTTCCTGGGTCGCGAGATCGCGCAGCATCGTGACTATAGCGAAGCCACCGCGATCCTGATCGACGAGCAGGTTCGCAAGCTGGTGGATCAAGGTTACGATCACGCGCGCAGGATCATCGAAGAACGCCAGGACGGTCTGGCGCGAATCGCCGAAGCGTTGCTCGAACGCGAAGTCCTGGATGGCGCCGAAGTCCGGCTGCTGATCGAGGGCGGCGTTCTGACGACACCCGTGCGCCCCAAGACCATGCCCCCCGGCGACGGCGACAAGCAGCAGGTAATCCGGCCGGAGGGCGGCAAGCCGCCTGTTACCGGACTGCTGGGCGGCGAACGGCCGCAACCCGCTTAAACTGCTCCACACCAAAGTGATTCCTGAGTATCCCGTCTACCTGTTCGACGTAGACGGGACTCTGCTCGATTCCGCAGCCGATATTTGCGGAGCAATCCAGGACGTTCTCGGTTCCGAATCCCAGGTGACCGATGAATTCCTTCGTACCTATATCGGGCGTCATCTGTACGATTTGTTCCAGGATCTCTTCCCGGATCGAACGCGCGAGCACATGGACGAGATGATTGCGGACTATCGTACGCGCTACCTTGCGCGCGGTCACGCCGCCACCAAGCCCTATCCCGGCATCGGGGAAGCGCTCGCCGCTCTGCCCGGCAGGAAATCCACCGCCACAACCAAGGGAACGCCCACCACACGCGCGGTGCTTGAAATGTTTGGGCTGCTTCCCTACTTCCATCACGTCCAGGGCACGGACGGGTTTCCCGCCAAGCCTGAGCCGAACGTCATCCTGGCATCGCTGGAAGTTTTCGGCGTGAAGCCCCGCGATTGCCTGTTCGTGGGCGATTCGTCCACCGACATGGAGGCCGGACGACGCGCCGGCGTGAAGACCTGCGCGGTGCTGTGGGGCTACGGGCGCCGAGAGGATTTGGCGCGTTGGGAGCCCGACTATTGGGTGGAACACCCGAGCGAGCTACGGGTCTGAGTTTAAGTAGGGAGCCCCGCGAGTTCATCGAGATTCAAACGGCCAGTGTAAATAGCCATCCCCAACGCGGCGTGGATGCCCAGCTTGTGCAACTCCTGGATTTCTTGGATGCTAGTGATGCCGCCGGCGGCCGTTAGTTCGTGCCTGGTGGCCGCGCGCAGGCGCCGGAACCAATCCAAGTCGGTGCCCTGCAGCATGCCTTCTTTATCCACGTAGGTGCAGAGAAATCCCGAACAATACGGTTCCAGGTGGCGAACCATCTCCTCGGCGGTGACGTTGGTCGCTTCCTGCCAGCCGTGGGTAACCACCTTGCCGCCCTTGGAATCGAGCGCGATGACCAATCGGTCTAGCCCCACGGCATCGGCAATCTCCACGAGTTTTTCCCGGTCGAAGGCCGCCGTTCCCACGATCACGCGATATGCGCCTTGGTCGATTAGCGCCCGCGCACGCTGCGGGGACCGGACTCCGCCTCCGACTCGTGCAATGGATCGCGAAGCAAGCAGTTCGACGAGTGCATCATTGGAGCCTTTGCTCATGGCTGCATCGAGATCGATCACCTGAATCTGCGGAAAGGCTGCAAATTTGGCCAGCATTTCGAGCGGCGACCCGCCTTCGAGGGCCTTCTCGCGGCCCTGAATCAGTTGCACCACCTTTCCGCCCATCAGATCGATGCACGGAATGATCACGGAGCCGGCCTTACCGGCACGTCATGCAAATGCAGATAATCCTTGAGATCCTTGACCGTGTACGTGCCGTAATGAAAGATGGAGGCGGCCAGCGCCGCGTCGGCACAGCCTGCGGTGAGCACTCGCTCGAAGTCCTCAGGCTTCCCCGCACCACCCGACGCGATCACGGGAATGTGCGTGGTTTGCGATACCGCGTGAGTCAGCTCGCAATCGAAGCCGCTCTGCACGCCATCGGTATCCATGGAGGTCAGCAGAATCTCTCCGGCGCCCAGCATCTCGCCTTCCAGCGCCCATTCGGCGGCGTCGATATTTTCGTCGTCGCGGCCACCGCGCGTGAAGACATTCCAGCTTTTGCTCGCGTTGGGCTTGTTTGTGCGGCGGGCATCGATCGCCAGCACCACCGCTTGCGCGCCAAACTCCTCGCTCAGCTCTGTGATCAGCTTCGGACGGCGCACTGCCGCGGTGTTCACGCTTACCTTGTCGGCGCCCGACATCAGGATTTTGCGAGCATCCGCGATCGACCGGATACCGCCGCCCACGGTAAGCGGGATGAAAACCTTGCGCGCGGTACGCGCCACCACGTCCGCCATGATTTCGCGCGCGTCGCTGGACGCGGTAATGTCGAGGAAAACCAGTTCGTCCGCGCCTTGGGCATTGTAGCGCTCGGCTAGTTCAACCGGGTCGCCGGCATCGCGCAGGCCCACAAAATTGACGCCTTTTACCACGCGGCCGCCGGTGACGTCGAGACAGGGAATAATGCGCTTCGCGAGCATAGTCAGACTTCAACAAAATTCCGGACCACCTTCAATCCCACGGGCCCCGACTTCTCCGGATGAAATTGAACACCAAAGATGTTTTTTGTTTCAAGCACGGCTGTATAGGGAACGTTGTATTGGCACGTCGCGGCCGTGGCGTCATTCAAAGGCGCGTAGTAGCTGTGCGCGAAATAAAGATAAGGGTGCGGCGTCAGATTCTTCAGAAGACTTGCCCCGTTTCGCGGCTCGATCTCGTTCCAGCCCATGTGCGGCACACGCGCGGTGGCCGGAAAACGCCGGATCTGACCTTGAAACAGGCCGAGCCCGCGCTCCTGGGCGCTTCTTCGCTCGATTCAAACAGTGCCTGCAACCCCAGGCAAATGCCGAGAAACGGAACGCCCGCGCGGATGCGTTCGACGAGCGCCTCGCGGACCTGCATTTGATCCAGCGCACGCATCATTTGACCAAAGTGGCCCACTCCAGGAAGGATGATCTTCATCGCGCTGTTGAGACCCGCCGCATCGCGAACCAATTGGTACTCCGCGCCAATTTCTCCGAGCGTGTTCTGGACCGACCGCAAGTTTCCCGCGCCGTAATCGAGAATCGTAATCACAGCAAGCCTTTCGTGGAAGGGAGCTGCTCCTTCAACCGCGCGTCTTTGGAACAGGCGTACCGCAGCGCCCGCGCGAAGCATTTGAAGATGGCCTCAATCTTGTGATGATTCGAGCGGCCGTAAAGAACCTTGGCGTGTAGGTTCGCGCCCGCATGATTGACGAAGCCGCCGAAAAAATCCTCCACCAGTTCGGTTTGCAGATCGCCCACCAGGCGCACCTTCACCTTGTCGTCATAGACCAGAGCGGGCCGTCCACCCAGATCCAGCGCAACCACAGCCAGCGTCTCATCCATGGTCATCACGAAATAGCCCGCGCGATTGATGCCCTTGCGGTCCCCGAGCGCTTTCGAGACAAGCTCGCCAAGCACAATGCCAACATCCTCCACGGTGTGATGCTGGTCCACATCCAGATCGCCAACCGCGTTCAAATTGAGATCGAACCCGCCATGCTTGGTGAAAAGCTCCAGCATATGGTCGAAAAAACGAATGCCGGTGGAAATTTCGTAGCGGCCGCGGCCTTCGATCATGAGCGAACCCGCAATTTGTGTTTCTTTCGTTTTGCGGCTGATCTTAGCCGATCTCATTAATATCCTCGATCACCTGAATTGCGCCTTCCAATCGCAACAGGTGCACCAACTCATCACGGCGCGGGCTGTGACGCGCGGCAATCCCGATGAACGGCACGTATGCGGCCTTGGCGCAACGCGCGTCGTCCACCGTGTCGCCGATGTAAAGCAGCTTCTTCGCGGGATGCATGGCCGCAATCTTCAGCAGACCGTCAGGCGCGGGCTTTTCACATTCCACATCATTCGCGGTAACCAGCAGAAAACGGTCGCGCACACCCTCCCGCTGAAGCGTGATTTCGGCCTCCTCAGTGGTGCGTCCGGTGAAGATGGCGAATTCGAATCGTTCGCCCAGGCGATCGAAGAAGCCGTCGCGTGGCAGCCAGCGCTCGCGATGGATCATGCCCTGATCGAGGAACAAATAGTTGAAATATTCCACGATGGTCGCATAGGGGATTTCCACGCCCAGGTCGTGGCAGATCTTTTGCGACAGCAGCCAGTCGTTATTCCAGCCGCCCTGGTTCTTGTAATCCTGGATGGAATCGGGCGAAATCGTTTGATGAGCGAAATGTTCCACGGTTTTCACGATCGTCTCCCGATACGAATCGGTGACGTCCACCAACACGCCGTCCATATCGAACACCAGCATCTGCGCACTCACCAGATTTGCTCCAATTCCCCAAGAAACTTCCGGATTTGTTCGCGCGTCCCCACCGTCACGCGCACGCAACCGGGGATCTCATAGCTGCGGTCCCGCACCAGCACGCCTCGCCGGCGCAATTCGTCGCGCACCGGGATTGCGCGCTGGCCCGCCTCGAACAAAACAAAATTCGCTTTGCTCTCGTAGTAAGGAATACCAAGCTTCTCCAGGCCGACATAAAGCAGCTCGCGCGCGGCCAGTACTTCGGTTACGTATTTCTCGATGTAAGTCTTGTCTTGGATCGCCGCATGCGCGGCCAGTGTTGCTAGCGTATTGACGCTATAAGGCGACTGCGCTTTGTGCAGAAAATCCACATTTCCCGATTGCGAGAACAGGCACCCCAGCCGCATGGCCGCCATTCCATAAACTTTCGAGAACGTCCGGCTGACGAAAAGATTCGGATAATCGTTGAGCAGCGGCAGGGCAGTGACGCCCGAGAATTCGTAGTAAGCTTCGTCGATCAAAACCGCCGCATTGGTGGCTTTTTCCAGAATTCGCTCGATGCCGGCGCGCGATGTACCGGTGCCGGTGGGATTGTTTGGATTCGCGATCAAGACGGCGCGAGTAGAAGGCTGAATGGCATCCAGCAACTCTTCGAGCGGGAACCCCAGCTTCTGCGCGCGATAGGGGATTTCGCGGATGCCGGCGCCGGCTACTTCGGAATAAAATCGATACATCGCGTAGGACGGCCGGAGCAGCAGCACCTCGCCGCCGTCGTCAATGTAAGTATTCACCAGCACCTGTATGGCTTCGTCCGTTCCGTTGGTGAGGATGAAATCGTCAGGCTCCACGCCGAAGAATTCCGCCAGCTCCCGTTTGATCTCGCCGTATTCGGGATAGATTGCGAGGCCCGCTTCGCTCAGGTGCTCGCGCAGATATTCGATCACCTTGGGCGACGCGCCGACAGTATTCTCGTTAAAATCCAAGCGTAACTTGCCGCGTGCGTCCGCCAGTCGGCGGTGAGTATGGCGCCATGTTCAGCACCGCGTCGCGCGGCTGCAAAACACCCGGCGGAAGATCGATTCGTTTATTGGCCAAGCCTCACCTCCACCGAACGCGCGTGCGCTTCCAGACCTTCCGCACGCGCCAGCGTCGTGATGGCGGGCGCAAGCTGCCGTAGGCCGTTCGAAGTGAGCTCTTGAACCGAAATCACCTTCACGAAATCAGCGGACGATAGTCCACCGCGAACCCGGGCCGCCCCCGACGTGGGAAGTACGTGATTGGGACCGGTGGCGTAGTCGCCCGCAGCCTCAGGACTGCTGGGCCCCACGAATACGCTGCCCGCGTGCCGGATATCCGGCAGCAGGCTGGAGTCATAGATGGAGAGGTGCTCCGGCGCAAGCTGGTTCGAAGCCTCCACCGCCGCGTCCAGCGATGGGCACAGAATCACCGCGCTGTTATTGCGAATGGCTTCGCAAGCCACCGGCCCCGTAGGCAGCGTTGCCAGCTGGCGCGACACCTCCAGCACCACGCGCTCCGCGAGAGATCGAGAAGTGGTTAGGAGAATGGACGACGCTTCCACATCGTGCTCGGCCTGCGCCAGCATGTCCGCCGCGATGTAGCGCGGATCGGCGTCGTCGGCGATGATCACAATCTCGGTGGGACCGGCGACAAAATCGATCCCTACTTCACCAGCCAGCAATTTCTTTGCGGCCGCGACATAGATGTTCCCCGGGCCGACGATGCGGTCAACCTTGGGAACCGTGGCGGTACCAAACGCCAACGCCGCGATGGCCTGGGCGCCTCCGATTTGGAAGACGTTCTCGACCCCCAGAAACTCCGCCGCCGCCAGAATCTCCGCGCTCGGATGCGGCGATGTCACGCAAATAGTCCCCACACCAGCCACCTGCGCGGGAATCACAGTCATCAACAAGGTCGACGGCAGCGGGTAACGGCCGGCCGGAATGTACGCCCCCATCGATTCGAGCGGACGCACGATGTGGCCAAGGCGGCGACCGTCGGGAAAATCCACCCAAGTTTCACGCGGCAGTTGCATTTCCGCGTATTCGAGGATGTTATCCGCCGCAGTCTCGACGGCGTCAAGGAACTCCTGCGAAACGCGCGAGCCCACCGTGGGAACCGAGAAGCTGGTCCCTTCGAAGCCGTCGAACTTGCGCGCGTACTCGAGCACCGCCTCATCGCCGCGCTCGCGCACCGCCTGTAATATTGGCGCAACCACTTGCTCGGCCTCCGCCAGACGCACCGTTTTTCGCGTAACGAAGCTTTGCGCTTCGCTGAGTGAAATGATTCTGAGCATCACATCACGATCTTGTTCAACGGATACTCGACAATCCCCTGTCCGCCCGCTTCCTTCAGCCGCGGAATGATATTGCGCACCGTGATCTCTTCGAGGATGGTGTGTACCGCAACCCATTCGTCGTCGCTGAGGTTGGAAATAGTGGGGTTCTTCAGGGCCGGCAGAATATTCAGCACCGCGGGCAGGCACTCCTTGCGCACGTTCAGCATGAGACCCACGCGGCCCAGCGCATTGATGGCGCCGTCCAGCAACAGGTGAATGTCTTCCATTTTGCGACGCTTCGCGGCGTCCTTCCAGGAATCGACATTGGCGATCAGCTGCGTGTTCGATTCCAGCACCGTTTCCATAATGCGCAGTTTATTGGCGCGCAGCGACGATCCGGTCTCGGTGACTTCCACAATCGCGTCGGCCAGCACCGGCGGCTTCACTTCGGTGGCGCCCCAGCTGAATTCCACCTTGGCCGTCACTCCGTTCTTCGCCAGGTAGCGCCGCGTGGTGGCCACCAGCTCAGTGGCGATGATCTTGCCCTCCAGATCCTTCACGCTCTGGAACGGCGACGCCTCCGGAACGGCCAACACCCAACGCACCTTGCCAAAGCTCTGCTTGGCGTAAATCAAGTCGGCAACCGCATGCACGTTCGCTTCGCTCTCTTCAATCCAGTCGCGTCCCGTCAGCCCCGCGTCCAGCACGCCGTCTTCGACGTAGCGGGCCATTTCCTGCGCACGAATCATCATGCATTCGATCTCGGGATCGTCAATGGCCGGAAAATAAGAACGCGAGCTGGTGGTGATGTTGAAACCCGCGCGGCGGAAAAGATCGATGGTCGCGTTTTCCAGGCTGCCCTTCGGAATCCCGAGCTTTAGTTTCACGATTTGCTCCCTGGTTTGCCAAGATAGACAGTTTGCGGATCGTAAGCGCGCGCCTCGGATTCCTTCCATTCGCCCGCCTCGAGCTTGCGGAAGAAGCAGCTATGATAACCTTCGTGGCAGACGCCCGGGCCCAGCGCTTCCACCTGGATGAGCAGTGCATCGAGATCGCAGTCGGTCGAAATATTCTTGACCACCAGTTTGTGTCCGGACGATTCGCCTTTGAGCCAAAGCTTATTGCGCGACCGGCTGAAGAACGTGGCGTATCCGGACTCCACGGTCTTCTGAAACGCCTCTTCGTTCATAAAGCCGACCATAAGAACGCGGCCCGTAGCGTGGTCTTGAATGACGGCCGTGATCAAGCCGTTGAGTTTGCTGAAGTCGAGATTCATGTGTTCATACCAATAAAAAAGCCCGCCAAGTTGTCGGCGGGCGGCGGGTTCGTTTCAGAAATTCGTTATATTGCCGCCGGTCGCCAGACGTTTCGATGATGGTGGTGATGGGCGGAATGCATGAAGAAACAGTATACCAAGTTATTGTGGCTTCCGGTCAGCCTTATACTGGTTTCTTTATTTAAGATGGGGGACTCGGAAGAATGCTGTACGGAAGAATCTTGTTGCCGCTGTTGGCGGCAGCTATCGCGTCGGGCCAGATCGTCACCACCTTCGCGGGGAATGGAACAGCGGGATTTTCGGGAGACGGCGGTCAGGCCGCGCAGGCGGAAATCAACGACGTGGTGGGATTGGCCAGCGACGCGGCCGGGAACATCTACATGGCCGACCAGAACAACAACCGGATCCGCAAGGTGGCTACGAATGGTATCGTCACAACGTACGCCGGTGTAGGTACGGTCGGATTCAGCGGCGATGGCGGACCCGCCCTGCAGGCCCAGCTCAGCGGGCCGACGGGTGTATGCGTGGCGCCCTCCGGAGCCATCTACGTGAACGATTTGGGAAACCAGAGGGTGCGCGAAATCTCAACCTCAGGAAACATTACCACGGTGGCGGGAAACGGAACGAATTCCAGTAGCGGCGATGGCGGCGCGGCCACGGCTGCCGGGATCGCGCTTCCAATTCGCTGCGCGGCGGATGGCAGCGGCAACCTGTTTATTGTGGATCAAGGCTCCGGAACCATTCGGAAGGTGGATGGGAAGGGCATCATCACCACCTACGCGGGCACCGGCGTGCAAGGCTACTCCGGCGATGGAGGGCTGGCCACGCTGGCGCAGCTGAACAACCCGACCTGGGTGACGGTGAATGCGGGGAATCTTTATGTAACGGACCAGTACAACCACCGGATCCGGTTGATCAACAGCAGCGGAATCATTACCACCGTCGCGGGCAATGGGACCCCTGCATTTAAGGGTGATGGAGGGCCCGCCACCTCGGCCAGCCTGAACTACCCGGGCGGAACCGTATTGGATTCCTCCGGGTCGCTTTTTATTGCGGACCCGGGCAACAACAGAATTCGCAAAGTCAAGGGCGGCACCATTACAACCGTGGCGGGAAACGGGACGTCGGGTTTTGAGGGCGATGGCGGCGCGCCTCTGCAGGCGGAGTTCAACAATCCGTTTCCCTTGGCGCTCGACACCGCGGCAAAGCTGTATGTCGGCGACCTTGGGAACATCCGTGTGCGCGAGATCACCGGGGAGGCTTCGCGGGCGCCTTCCATCACAGGCGTCGTCAATGGCGCGAGCTTCCAAGCCGGTGCCGTACCCAATTCCTGGATCACCATCAACGGAACAAATCTTTATTCGGGCTCGCCCGATACGTGGGCCAAAGCGATCGTCAACGGCAATCTGCCCCTTAGCTTGGATGGCGTAAGCGTCAGCGTGGGTGGTCAGCCGGCCTATATTTATTACCTCAGCGGGACGCAGATCAACGCCGTAGCGCCGAATGTGGGTAGTGGGAACGTGTCCGTCACCGTCAAGAATTCGTCTGGCACCAGCAACGCGTTCAACGTTGAGTCGCAAACCGTGCAGCCGGCTTTCTTCATTTGGCCTGGGGGTTACTCGGTGGCCACGCATACCGACTTCAACTACTCAGTGAAGAACGGGACTTTCGCGGGAGTCACTACCACGGCGGCCAAACCCGGTGAAACCATCATCCTTTGGGGCACCGGTTTCGGGCCCACCTCGCCGGCCATCCCGGTGGGAATGGAGATACCATCCACTGCTACCTACCTTACTTCAAACGCGGTCACCGTGACCATCGGTGGCGTGTCCGCCAGTGTTTATCAAGGCAGCGCGGCGCTAGCCTCGGGTTTTGCGGCGCTCTATCAACTGGCCGTCACGGTGCCATCCTCGCTGACCGCCGGCGATTACCCGGTGGTGGCTACCATCAACGGCGTCGAATCTCCGTCCACCACGATGATCACTGTCCAGTAGCGCGCATGTTGCTCGAGAGCCTCTGGGCTGTCTGCAGTCAATCTTTACCCAAGCGTGGCGCACGCACTCTTGCGTGCCGCGTCGGCAATCGTGCCGACGCCTACCTTCGAGATTGGCGTACCTTCGACGCAACATGCCGCTTGTGGAACTAAACATAACTTCTTTAGAATGTCAGCGTTCCAAAAACTAAGTGGCATTACGCAGGAGTGCGTGCGCCACCGTTCGCTGGAACAATTTACTGATCGCGCTTTTCCTGCCGGCGTTCTTGGACGTTGTGAACGAACGTCATCATCGCCGTTCGCTCGTTGTCGTCGAGCTGGCCATCGCCGTTCTTATCGAACATCTTGAACACTGCCGTTAGTTTCCCAACCGCGTCCGGCGAAAGCATTTCGTAGGGAAGGTCCTGCAGGGTATGAACCTGACTGAGGAACTGATCCACATATTGGCGGCTCACGTCGCGCTGCAGTTCGCGAATGTCGTCCCGCGTCGGCACCACCACAGTGAGAAACACCAGAGCCATTTCGTCTTTGGTCTCTTCGCCCCAATGAATGCGCACCGGCGGATGGGCCGGATTATGCGGATTGTTCTCCGAGTTATCGTATGTATACTCGAGATCGATCCGCGTTCCTTTCGGCAGATCCAGCGGTGTCTTGTAGCGATAAGCGTTCTGCCAGTTGAAATCCCAATCCTTGATCCAGATCAGCGGTTTGGTGGACCCATCCGGCAACGTCGCCGTCACTTTCATGTCCTTGCATAAATAATGAGCGTGCGGAGTGACGCCCGCCAGTTGCACGTCGCGCGGCAGAGTCAGCGACGACTTCGCAACGTAATGCGAATCTCCGGGCGGAATGTCCAGGTGATGATCGAACAACAGAATCGAGGTACGGCCCCTGGTGGGCGGGCCGGAAAAACTCAATCCGAAGGACGATTGGTCCTCTTCCGGTTTTCCTGAAAGATGATAGTGGATCTGAATCACCACGTCCATGCCCTTGCGGAGCGGCTGCGAAAGCTCTGGATCGTGAATCGGCGGCGTGAATCCGGGCGCCCATCCTCCGATCAATCCAGCGGCCGGAAATCCCGGCCCTCCGAAACAGGGATAACTTCCATCGGGGCTGGCGGCGGCCAGTTCCCTGGCTTTACCGCTGGCGTCCAGGAACACCAGCGCATGATGCACGATCTTGCGGTTACCGGGACGGAACTCGGTGCCGTCGATGTACACGTCATGATCCAGGCCGGTGGGAAGAACGAAGCATCGATACTGATCCGGTCCGTCGGCCGGCAGCGAATACTTTACGGGAATGGTCAATACCTGATCCGGTTGGCCGCCTTGCCATCCGTCCGTGAACTTGGGAGGCTGCGGCTTCGCGCCATCGCCCTCCGGCGCGCCGGCTTTGGCCCAATCCTGAATAAGGGCGATCTGCGCATCGGTGAGGCGGCGCGCGCCAGCGAAATCGCCGTATCCAGGCTCCGCTTTCCAGGGCGGCATGAACCGTCCGCCGACTGCGCCCGCGATCAAAGCGGCTCGTTTCGACGCGTCCTGATAGGTGAGCAAGGGAAAAGGCGCAACTTCGCCGGGGCGATGGCAGGTGGCGCAGTTGGAGTAGAGGATCGGCGCGATGTCTTTATTGAAGGTGGGTGCTGTTGCGGCGCCGCCGGCGACCGGCAGCGTCAACAACAAGATGGCCGCGAATTGTTTCATATGATTCTGCCTCTAGTTCACGCGACTGATCTTTACTGGGGTGATGGCGCACCCGAACGCCTTCGTCCGGGAGTTTGGAACAGGCTTGCCTGCCAGCACGGCATCCAGCGCTTCACGCAAGTCGAACTTGGTCGGCACCTGCCTGCGTATGTTGAAATCTTCCACCAGATTGTCGATGCGTCCCAGGTACAGCAGCGTCCCATCGGGCGTAAGCACGGCCGCCGACGGGATAGTGGTCGCGCCGGTCATCCTCGCCAAGATCTCGTGAGGATCGAACAACACCGGAAAAGAAAACTGGTAGTCCTTGGTGTGCTGCACTACGTCCGCATCGGCGATGGTGGTGTCGGCCTGCACGGCGTAGAAGGCCACGCCTCGGCTCTCATAGTCCCGCCGGGTCCGGTTCATTTCTGGAACCTCATTGTTGCTCAATGGGCAATCCGTCGTCGTAAAGAATACGACCACCGCCTTCTTTCCGTTCCATTCTTGTGGAGTGTGAACCACGTTGCGCGTGTCATGCAACGCGAACTGAGGTTTGCCTGCGGCAAACGCCGCGGCGCACGCTATCACGCCGGCCAGCCAAACTCGAAGCATTATTACTTCATTTTAGTTGGTTTTCAGCTCCGCGTACAATTGCCTGACAAAGCGCTCAGAAGTGGTGGACGAGTTGGGAACAATGGAATCGTAATCGGAAGTGGGCTTGGCGGCTAGGACCTCCTCCACGGTCTTTCCTTCCCGCACGAAGGCCGCAACTTTGTCCCGAACAACGAGAATCATGTCGCGATGCGCGGTCAATGCCGCGCGATCCACCGTAGGCCCGTGGCCAGGAATGATTTTAGTATGCGGACCCGCCATGCCGATCGTGATGCCGAGCCCTTCGATCATTCCGTTTAACGAACCGCCATTCGTCCGGTCGATATTCGGGTATTGGATCGAGCGAAAATAGTCGCCAGTCATGAGCACATCGTTGTTGGGGAAGTACACCAAAGTGTCGCCGTCGGTGTGGGCGCGGCGTATCGGAATCAAATGCACGTCTTCGCCATCCATGTGGATGGTCACAGGGCCTTCGTAAGTCACCACGGGAAGCGCGTCCGCCGGAGCGGGCACACCCGGAGCGCCGTTCGCCCCGGGCGAGGGATGAGCCAGCCGATAGCGCAGTTCATCGCGAGCGAAAATGGTGACGCCCATTTTTGCGAAGTTCTCGTTACCGCCCGTGTGATCGCCATGCACGTGGGTGTCCACCAGGAAGCGGATCGGCTTGTCGGAAATCTGGTGGATTGCCGCGGCGATCTTTTGCGACAGTGGCGCGAACTGCGAGTCCACCATGAACGTTCCTTCCGGCCCCACCAACACCCCGATGGTGCCGCCTTGGCCTTCGAGCGTGTAGAAATTGTCGCTGATTTTAGTGGTCTTGATCTCCACTTTGCTGAAATCGGGTTGCGGAGCTTGCGCATAAACGGTGGTGGCGAGCACCGCGAATGAAAGGGCAAACAGGGTGGTTTTCATCGGCTAATAGTCTATCAGGCTCTAAAACGGCGTCAAACCTGCATGCCCCAGCGCCGGACCGTGCGATTCTCAATGGTCCGGAAGATCAGATTTTCGACCACCAGCCCAAACAAAATCACGGTCAGCAGCCCCGCGAACACGTTCGGAATCAGAAGCTGGTTCTTTTGTTCGAAGATGTACCAGCCCAGGCCGCCGGAGCCGGAGCTGACACCGAACACCAGCTCGGCCGCAATCAAAGTACGCCATGCAAATGCCCAGCCGACTTTCAGCCCTGTGAGAATGCTGGGGAACGCGCCCGGAATCAGAATGCGCACGACGTATCCCACCTTTGACAGGCCGTAGTTTTGTCCCACCATGCGGAGCGTGGGACTCACCGCCCGAAAACCCGAGAAAGTGTTGAGGGCCACGGTCCACAGCACGGCCTGGATCAGCACGAAGATGATGCTGCCGTTGCCCAGGCCGAACCAGATCAGCGCCAGCGGCAGCAATGCGATGGAGGGCAGCGGATTGAACATCGACGTGAGCGTTTCGAGCAAGTCCGCTCCAATACGCGTCATGCTGGCGAACGCGGTGAGCGGCGCCGCAATCAAAAGTCCGGCCACATAGCCTTTCAGCAGAAGTTGAATTGTGTAGGATGCAGCCCTCGGCAATTCTCCCGAAGCGACAGCGGGAATAAAAGCCTTCACCGTATCGACGAAGGTTGGGAAGAGCAGTGGGTTATTCAGCCAGCGCGCGTAACCTTCCCAGATCAGGGCAAGTACGATCAAGATCGCAGTTTTGCGCACCGCGCCAAAATCCCAGAACCGCCGCAGACCTTCAGGCATCGAACAGCAACTCCCGCAGACTCGCTTCGTCGCAGCCATCACTCTTCATCTCGGCTTTCACTTGCCCCGGATGAGCGCTGAGCACTAGAATCCGCGTGCCGATCCGAATAGCTTCGGAAATCGAATGGGTGACAAAGAGCACTGTAAATTTGGTCTCCTGCCAAAGCTGCAAGAGCTCCTCCTGCATCTGTGCGCGCGTCAGGGCATCCAGCGCCGCGAACGGCTCGTCCATCAAGAGAATTTTCGGCTCCATCGCCAATGCCCGCGCAATGGCTGCCCGCTGTTTCATTCCGCCCGATAAGGTATGAGGATAGCTATCGGCAAACTCGGTCAGCTTCACTTTCTGAATATTGTGCATCGCGCGCTCTTCCGCCTGCCGGCGCTTCATCTTTCCGCTGGCAGTCAACGCAAAAACAATATTTCCCTTCACTGTTTTCCAGGGAAGAAGCTGATCGAACTCCTGGAAGACGAAAACGCGATCGGGCGCGGGAGCTTTCACCGGCGCTCCATCCAGCACAATTTCGCCTTCTACAGGACGAATGTAACCGCCTACCGCTTTGAGTAGCGTTGACTTACCGCAGCCCGACGGGCCCAATACCACGAACCGCTCAGATTCCTGCACATCGAAGCTTACCCGATAGGTGGCAGTTACTAAGTGATCTTTCGCTGGATATTGAAGAGTTACTCCCCGGACCTCAAGCATCAGCTTCCGGGCGCTCCTTGAATTTCAGGAAAGAACAGATCCTTCCACGATGCTGGCCGGTTCTTGATCGACCCCACGTCATGCATGAAGGTTGCGTACTTCATGACGTTTTCGGGAGTGGTGGTGAATTTGACGTGCGGATCGTTGAGTACTTCCACAATCTCATCCACTGAAAAGCCCTTCTCGCCCCCGGTGGACGCGAGCAGTATCTGAGCGGCAGTCTTCTTGTCGGCAATGATCCTGCGATTTGCCTCCTCCAGGGCTTTCAGCACGGCCCCGAATACTTTCGGGTTCTGGTCGCGAAATTTCGCGGTGGTGGAAACCATGGTGAACGTTGTGGAGCCGCCCATTACGTCGTCGCTGGTCAGTATGGTATGAATCCGCGGGTCCTTGCGTTCCCGCTGCGCAAACGGAGGCGAGGTGAAGTGAGCGTCGATGGCGCCAGAGCCGGAGAGCAGCGCGATCACGCCATCGGGATGCGTCATGGTCACGGTGTACTTGTCGAAGTGATATATGTCACGCGGGCCGTATTTCTGCCTGGCGTACATTTGCATCACCAGCGATGGTATGGATACTTTGATGGCCGTTACGGCGATGCGGTCGCGATCGGTGATGTCATCGAGCTTCTTCATACTCTGCGACCGCGTATTTAGATACATTGGCAGCGAGGTCATGGCTGCGACGCCCTTCACCTTGGCTGACGTAACAGTGCGATCCCACAGAGTTAGAAACGCGGGCGGCCCGGCTGCGATGAAATCCGCGGAACCTGAAAGCAGGGCGTCATTCATGATGGAGGGCCCGCCTATGTTGATCCAGCGCACCTGCAGGTGGCTAATGCCAGCGGCTTTGGCATACTGCTCGATCAACCCGTACTTCTGCATGACGAGCAAAGGCAGGAATCCGACTCCACCCGCGCCGATGGGGAAGCGCACTTCGCTGACCTCAGCCTGGGCCGTCACGGAGAGCACGGCCGCCAGCCAGGCGATCAATGTCAGCTTGCGCATGCCTGTTGAACCAATTCGCCGACATCCGCCAGTTGATCGATGCGCCAGCACAGCTGGATCACACGCTCCACCTGCTCGGCGGGTAATGCCATGACTGCTTGATCCCGAAACTTGTCATCCAGTTGCCGGTCGGTCAGCGGCCTATGAACATTCCCCAGCGACTGCTCCACGAAGCGGCTGATCTTTTCGCCGGATATCAGTTCCACTTCGATGCTGGCCTGATCCTCGGTGAGCGACGGATCACCCACGGCCGTTGCGCTTTCCCGCACGCGCTTGATGGCCGGGTCATTGACGGCTTCGTCCGTATACTCGCGAATACCGGCCTTGCCGCGCACCAGGCCAATAGCTGCTCCATGGTACACCGAGAACTTGCCCTGCAGGCCGCGCGTGATGTTCTGCTGATTACAGAGATCCAATACCAGAGGGGCGACGCGCAAGCGCACCGCGCGGATAGATTCCGGCGCCAGCTTGTTCTCGTTATGAATCTGAATCGCTCCGTCGATGGCGGGATGATTCACAATTCCGCATGGAAATGGTTTATAGGTGTTGGCGCGGAGATCGAAATCCACGCCCAGGCCGGCTGTGATCCTGGACAGATCGTATTTCGCCGCCTGCACCGCCGCGAACCCTCGCGGACCTTCGAGACCATGTACGCCCGACGTAAAACCAGCCTGCGCGAGCAAAGCCGAGGCGTAGCCATTCTGCGCCGCGCGGCCCGGATGCAGCGATTTCGCCATGGAGCCGAACATTTCACGCAACCCCGCCGCCTGCGTGGCCGCCAGCCCGATGGCCCAAATCATCTGTTGCTCCGACAAGCCGATCAATTTGCCAATGGCGACCGCCGCTCCAAAAACGCCCGCCGTTCCCGTGATGTGCCAGCCGACGTCGTAGTGCGCGGGATAAACCGAGTTTCCGATCCGCGACTCGGCCTCGAATCCCAAAATAAATGCGTGCACGAAATCCCGGCCACTTACTTTGTTAGCGCTGGCGTACGCAAAGAGCGCCGATGCCACCGGCGAACTTGGGTGAATATAATTCTTGGGCGTCGTGTCGTCATAGTCGTACACATGCGAGCTGATGCCGTTCATCAGCGACGCGTGCAGCGGGTCAACACGCTCGGCGCGCCCCAGAATTCTCGCGGTAGGCGGCCCGAAGAACGGAGCGAACGCGCACATCGCGATATTCACTGCCGGGTCGGGGCTTCCGCCCAGAGCGCATCCCGTGTAATTGACAATGGCCCGCAACGCTTCGCGCCGTACGTCATCGGGAATATCTTCTAACTGGCTCTCGATTATCCAGGAAGCCAACGCTTGTGTTTCTGACATGGTTAAGGTAAAGCGAACACATACAGCGACTCGGTGTTACTCGGATTTGGATCGGTAATCGCGCCGCCGCCCGAAGCACTTACCGCGACATACTGCTTGCCGTCCTTGCCTTGGTAACTGATAGGCACCGAAAGCGCGCTGTAGTCGAGCTTGGTCACCCAAAGCTGGCTGCCATTCTTCGCATCGAACGCGCGGAATCGCCGATCGTTGGAAGCGCCGATGAAGATCAAGCCGCCGGCCGTCGCGATGGACCCGCCCAGGTTAACGCGGCCCGTATTCTGCTTGTCCTTGGGCAATTCATCTGTGATGCCGAGCCGCACCTGCCACGCGATATCGCCGGTGTTGGCATTCACCGCCGTCAGCAATCCCCACGGGGGTTTCTGGCACGGCCAGCTGGATTCGCCCATCAATTTGCCGTCTGCATTGACCTTGCGATCCCAGAACTTCGAATTTACGGGACTGCCAAAGACGCTGCGCTGGTCATAGGGAACCTTGGAGCCCGGAGGCATCTTCTCGATCCATCCGATTGCTCCATACTCGGACGAATTCAGAAACACGTAGCCGAGCTTGGGATCACTCGACATCCCGCCCCAATCGGTTCCGCCGATCGGCCCAGGGAACATGACGCTCGACACCGGCGGCGCGCCGGGCGCCCGATATACCCACGGCGTGAATGGCCCCGCGTTGTACAGCTTACCGCCGCTCTTCTCCACCAGCTCGCGGCACGCCTTGGCATGCGCCTCGTTAGTGTCTTCGGCAGTTACTAAGTCAGCCGCATCAAAGCTATGGCGGCCGATGGCTGAAGGCTTCACCGGGATGGGCTGTGTGGGCGACGTGGCCTCACCCGGCACGGTGCTTTGCGCCACAGGCGTTTCTTTAATCCCGAACACCGGCTTGCCGGTCTCGCGATTCAGCACGTACAAATATCCCACCTTGCCGGTCTGCACCAGCGCAGGAATCTTCTTGCCGTTAACGGTAAGATCCACTAATACCGGTGCGGGCGGCAGATCGAAATCCCAGATGTCGTGATGCACGGCCTGGAAAAACCATTTCACCTTGCCTGTGTTCGCGTCCAGCGCAACCACCGAATTGCCGTACAGGTCGTTGCCCTTGCGATCGAAGCCGTAATAGTCGCTGGCCGGGCTTCCGAAAGTGGTGTAAAGCAGGCCGCGCTCCGCATCCACGGTCATAAAAAAGCCCCAATTATTGACGCCGGTTCGATCTTTCCATCCGTCCTCGGGCCAGGTATCGTGACCCGGCTCGCCCGGCCGAGGCACCGAATGAAAGTCCCACACCGCCGCGCCGGTGCGCGCATCGTAAGCACGCGTATCGCCGGGCTGGCCCGTCGCCGGCTGCTCCGGAACATTTGCGCCGACAAACACGAGATTCTTGAAAATTGTCGGCGGCGAGTTATACGGCACCACCAAATCTACTTCACCCTCTTTGCCGAAGCCGGGATCCACCTTGCCGGTCTTCGCATTGAGCGCGAGCATTTTCTTGCCGGCGGTAAAGATCACACGAGGCGGATTGGTGCGATCGCCCGGCCAGTACGAGACGCCACGAGCCGACGGCTTTCCGTCAGCCATTTCGTAGCTCCAGATTTCCTTGCCGGTTTCAGGCTGCAGCGCCACCACGCGCTTGCCGCTGGGCAGGTACATGACGCCGTTCACCACAATGGGCGTCACTTGCGAAAACGCGAAGCCGACCAGCGGCTCGGTCATTTCTTTTTCGGATCGGAAGCGATACTTCCAGGCGAGCCTGAGGTTCGCGACGTTTCCCGAGTTGATCTGCGTGAGCGGCGAATAGCGCGTTCCAGCCGGATCGTGCGCGAACATCGGCCAGTCGCCCCCTTGCGCGAAGAGCGCCGGCAGCAGAGAGCCGACCGTCAGAATCAGCTTGCCTGTCACTTCGCTGCAACCGGCCCCGGATGCGGATGGCTGGTCACCGTTGCGGGATCGGCGTTGGGCGGCACCAGCACGCCCACGAACGGCACCAGCATCTCATCCCAACTCTGATCGCCCCAGCGGACTGTCTTGGTCGGATCCGGATTCAGCGGATTGTTCGACGAGTTATCCCAGTGCGCGATCACATCCACCTTGGTTCCCTTGGGCACCTGGAGCGGCTGCTGCTCGTAATAAATGGTCTGCCACAGATAGCTATAGTGCGGCACGTTCAGCATGGTCTGCATCTCGCCGGTAGGATATTCGAAGCGAATCTCCATGTCCTTGCCACGCGTGTGCATATGAGGCTGCAGGTAGATGACAGTGACGGGCTCATTGAAGGTTGCGCTGGCGCGGCCTTCATAATTCGGATCGCCGGGCGGAATCGCGAAATCGGCATTCGCGATGCCGATGGTAAGCAGGCGATACTTGGGCGGCTCCTTGGCGACCACGAATCCCACCTTGGTCTGATCCACGCCCTCCTCTTTTCCATTGGCCGTGTAGTGCATCTCGAACACGATGTCGGACCCGGCGGGGATCAGCTTCGCGGCTCCGGTCTCGGGCGCGAAATAACGCTGCGGCTGAATGCCGGGCACGTAGCCCACGAACCACTCGTTGTCCATCTTCACCTGGCGGGTCGCGATTTCCTCCGGCGGATGCGTCCCTAGCGGACCGCGCGCGGGCGCAACGTAGGCTTCACCGATCGGCGCATCTTTGAGCCAGGCGGAGCCAGGCGGGCGAATGTATACGCTGGCGTGATGCACCACGCTGCGGTTGCCGGCGCGAACTTCGGCGTCCGACACCCAGGTGTCCTTGGTCAGTCCGCTCGGCACGATGAAATAGGTGTACTGGATGGTGCCGCTCTTGGGAACCGTGTACGGCTTCGGCAGTTGGAACACCAGGTCGGGCTTGATGTTCCAGCCTTCCGTCCAAACGATGGCCGTCGGCATGTCTTTGGCGTTGCCCTCCGGCGCGCCCGCGTCCACCCATGCCACCACCGTTTTGATGTCGGCGTCGCTCAGCTTGCGCTCATTCGAAAAATGCCCGTAGCGCGGATCGGCGAACCAGGGCGGCATCTGTTTGGTGAGCACGGCCTGCTTGATGGCCTTGGCCCAGGGCCGCGTGCCTTGGTAATTCAGAAACGCCATGGGACCGATTTCACCAGGCCGGTGACAGGTCTGGCAGTTCTTCTGAAGGATGGGGAGCACGTCTTTATTGAAGGTGACGTTGGACGCGCCGGTAGTGGTGCCGGCGAAGGCAGCGCCGGCGGCTCCCGCAATCATCAACCCCGCAGTAAGAAAACGCAGCATAGAGTCTCCAGGGCCCAGGCTCCCGAGAGCGACATTCTTGGGCCGTTGGACCATTGTATGCCGAGTTGCATGCAGGAGGTGAAGGAAGGGGGGCGAGCACAGGCATCGGTACGCCGGATGGCTGCTATGATCGGGACGGATCTGCGGCTCAACCATGCGACCGCATCCACCCCGTTCCACCTTACTGGTGCGCGGCGCAGGGCTACTGTTGATCGCCGTTCTCGCGGCCCGTCTCCTGCGACCGTGGATCGCTCAATTCTAGTGGCGGGCCTGCTACTGGCGATTTGGGCGCGGCATCACTTGGCAGGTTGCTACTGGAGCGGAGAGATCGCGATCAAGCTGGATCATGCGCTGGTTCGCAGCGGTCCGTATGCCTTGGTGCGCCATCCGATCTATACGGCACTGCTTGCGATGTATGCCGGGTCGGTCGTAGTGTCGGGTGAGTGGCAGCCTTTGCTGGGGGCTGACGTTGGCCGCATTGGCGTATTCGCGTAAGGTCCGGCTCGAAGAGGCAAACCTGGTCAAGTCCTTCGGGGCAGCGTATTAGGGGTATAGAAGCGCCACGTGGGCCATGCTGCCGTGGCTATTTTTAGAGCCGCACGAAGATCGTTTGGAACATTTACTCCTCAAACAACCACGTGGAATCTTTCCATCCATCCAAATCATATTCAGCCATGCACGATTCGGCCATTGCTGTAAATTGCTCCACCAGCTTGTTTCGCTGCGAAAACTTCACCACGTCCATGCGCACTTGCTCGTGATTTCCCGAATAATTGATTTCATAAAGTTCGTGACGCGCGCCGAACTCCGTCCCAATGGCATCCCAGATCAGCTTGAACAATTTCACGCGCTCTTCCGCCGTACCGGAGGAGCCGCGATAATATTTGTCGATTAACGGGCGCAGTTCCTCGTTTTTCAGATCCTGATAACTGGATGGCGCCACCAAGAGGCTGCCCGCAAGCTGCTTCTCAAAGATCCGTCGCACGGTGGGCCAGCATTCGGAAGCAAAGAGCCTGCTGGTAGCAGCGTATTCGGCCTTGGGGACAACGGTGCCGCCCGGGGCGGGCTCGGGATCGAGACACATTGCCGTCGTGATGGCCCGCATGAGATGCCGCCAGGCAAGGATCTCGCCGAACGCGGCCTGCACGCCGCGGAATGCGTCGGTGCCATTGGTCGCAATCGCTTTTGCGAATAGACCGGCCATCATCTCCAGCTTCACCGTTAGCCTGGTGGCGGCTTGCAGCGTGAACCGATTCACGAATCTCGATTCGGGATAGAACGCGTTCACTTTTTCGGGATCCCGGTAAACCAGCAGATTTTCCCAAGGGACAAAAACATTGTCGAAGATCATCACCGCATCGTTTTCATCGAAACGGCTCGACAGCGGATGATCGAACGGGCTGTGCGCGTTCATCTCGTAAGACGGCCTGCAAATAAGCTTGGCGCCGGGCGAATCCATCGGCGCAATGAATACGATGGCGAAATCCTTGGCCTTGTCCTTGTCCAACGTGACCGCGCTGTTTTGGGCCACGAAGGTGGCGTTGGTCAAGGCCGATCCGGTGGCCAGCATCTTCGCGCCCGATACCACGATTCCGTCATCCCGCTCTTTGACCACGTGTACGAAGACGTCTTCTACTTCGTGCACCGGCCGACTGCGATCCACCGGGGGGTTGATCAGCACATGATTCAGGAACAGACATTGCGAGGAATATTTCCGATACCATGCCTTGGCGCTGCCGTCGAATGGCGCGTAAAATTCCGGATTCGCCGCCATGCTCGCCATGAACGCCGCTTTGTAGTCCGGCGTTCGGCCCATAAATCCATAACTCAACCTGGACCAGATGTTGATTGCCTCGCGAGCCTCGAGAAGTTCCTGCGCGCTATAGCTAGGTTTGAAGAATTTGTGCGTGCGCTGTCCGAAGGCGTCGGTCGCGGTGAGTGCATCTCGCTGTTTTGGATCGTGGAGCGCGTCATAGAGACGAGCTATGGACCGGCAGGCGTTGCGGAATGCCGGATGGGTGACAACATCGGAAACGCGTTCCCCGTATATGTAGACTGCACGGCCATCGTGCAGGGTGTCGAGGTAGCGTGGCCCGTCCAGCAGCGCAGTACTGGAGTTAGACATAAGTATCATCGTACCGTGGCACTTGTCGTACCGTGGCACTACGTCGCGAACAGCATCCGCGTGTCATAATGCGACATGCTTCCCTTGCTGGCTGAACTTTTCGATCATCAAGCATGGGCCGACGCCACCATGCTGGCGGCCATTCGCGCCTGTCCGGCCGCGATGGACGACGAGAAGCTGCGCCAGGCGTTGCATCACATGATCACGGTCCAGCGTGCGTTCCTGGCGCTCTTTGTAAAGTGGCCCCTCGATATGAACGCCGAGTTGAAGTCGCCCGATTCTTTCGAAGTTTTGGCGGCCCGCTTCCGCGACAGCCATCCCGCGGAAATTTCGTTCGTGAAGGGCCTGGAAGACGCATCTCTCACGCGCGTGATCGAGACGCCTTGGCTACCGGGGGCAAAACTGACTCTCGCGCAGGCCATGATGCAGGTGGTCATGCACAGCCAATGGCACCGCGGCCAGTGCATGTCCCGGCTGCGCGCCGCGGGAGGCCAACCGCCCACCCTCGATTTCATCCTTTGGCTCAAGGACCGTCCCGCGCCCGTTTGGTCATGAACCAGGGAATCGCGTTCGCTCGAACTCTTCGCGCGCTGGACGCTGACGATTTCCGTGCCTCTAAGCTTGGCCTGTTGGCCGCCGCGCTCCTGCTTGCCGCCTGGACCTGGTGGATGTTTGCCGCGCGCGTCCCGCAATACGAATCCACAACCAACGTGCGGATCGAGTCCGGCCGCGCCATCGCATATTTTCCGCCGGACGCTCTCGCCCACATGCATCCAGGCCAACCGGCAACCCTACATCTCGATGCCAGCGTCTTTCCAGCCCAAGTGGAATCGATCTCCTCTGACCATGTCGATCTGGTCCTGGCTCCCAGCCCCCAATCCCCAATCCCGGCTTCGTCATCGGCCACTGCCGATATCGAAACTACGCGCATCTCCCCCGCCTCCATCGCGCTCCAATCTCTGACGCACGGCGATCGATGACGAAGCGCACCCGCCTCCTCGTCCCCGAAACCGTTCAAACCTCCAACATGGACTGCGGGCCTGCCGCGCTCAAGTCCCTGCTCGAAGGTTTTGGTATTCCGGTCAATTATGGCCGCCTGCGCGAGGCTTGCCAGACCGGCGTCGACGGAACGTCTATCGACACCATCGAAGATGTCGCGAATCAGCTGGGATTGCGGGCCGAGCAGATCATGCTGCCCCTCGATCACGTGCTGATCGACGAAGCGCGCGCGCTCCCCGCGATCGTCGTGGTCGCGCTGCCCAGCGGTGTAACGCACTTCGTGCTCGTTTGGCGAAAGTTCGGACGGTTCGTTGAGGTGATGGATCCCGCGGTGGGGCGGCGTTGGGTGAGCGCCGCGCGGTTTCTGTCCGATCTTTATCCTCACCGGCAGCCCGTCGCGGCCGAAGATTGGCGCGAGTTTGCCGCCTCCCAGGATTTTCTCGCCCCTTTGCGGCACCGTTTGCATTTGCTCGGAATCCCGAGCGACCTGGCTGTGACGGCAGCCGTCAATGATCCAAGTTGGCGATCTCTGGCGGCGTTGGACGCCGGCGTTCGAATGCTTGCGTCACTCGTCGATTCAGGCGCGATCGAACAAGGCGCCGAGAGCGCTCGCGTGCTCGAGGAATTTCTCCGTCACGACGACACCATTCCGGAACATTATTGGTCGGTGCGGCCGGATGCTAACGGTCGGCTGGTCATGCGCGGCGCCGTCCTGGTCCGCGCCCTGGGTATTGCACAAGCAGCGCCTACGTCACCCGAACTTCTGGCCGCGCTGCAACAGCCCTCCGCGCGTCCTGGCGCTGAGTTGCTGCGATTACTCCGCGCCGACGGCGTCTTCACTCCAGCCGCTATCGCCATCGGCCTCGCGTCAGCCAGTGGCGCGGTGGTTGTTGAAGCGATTCTCTTCCGCGGATTGATCGGATATGGCCGAAGCCTCTTTGCCGCCACGCTAGCGTTTGCAGCCGTCCTCCTCTGCCTTGAAATCCCGATCACATCCAGCCTCCTGCGCTTCGGCCGCCGCCTGGAGACCCATCTGCGTCTGGCGTTCCTCGAAAAGATCCCGCGCCTGGGCGACCGCTATTTTCAGAGCCGCCCCAAATCGGACATGGCGGAGCGCTGCCACAGCATTCATCTGATTCGCCGGCTTCCCGAACTAGGGGGCCAGCTTCTGCGCTACAGCTTCGAAATTGTTTTCACCACCGCCGGCATCATTTGGATCGACCCTGCCGCCGCACCCATCGCACTTCTGGCCGCATTCGCCGCTCTGGCGATTCCGCTCGCATCGCAACCATTACTCGTGGAGCGCGATCTGCGTTTACGGACGCACGCGGGTGCGCTCACCCATTTCTATCTGGACGCGCTTCTCGGATTAGTGGCCATCCACACTCACGGCGGACAGCCCGCCATGCGCCGGGAGCACGAGTCGTTACTCACCGAATGGGCGCGCGCTGGATTGAACCTGCAGCGCGCTGTCCTTTCGCTCGAGACGCTGCAGTTTCTCGCGGGGTTCGGGCTGGCCATCTGGTTGCTGGCGTCGCACCTCGGGCGCGGAGCCGTTAATAGCCCGAGGGACACAGGCGCGGTGTTGCTCCTGGTCTACTGGGCGCTCAATCTGCCCGCGCTGGGACAGGAAGTCGCGATCATTGCATGGCAGTATCCTTCGTATCGAAACGTCACGCTGAGATTGCTGGAACCGCTGGGCGCACTCGAACAGAGACCGCTCCGCGCCCCCGCGAGCGTCGAGGTCAAGGAATCCGTATCGATTGTTTTCGAAAACGTGAGTGTCATCGCCGCGGGACATACAGTCCTCCGCGATATCAACCTGTCGATTGCGGCGGGATCGCACGTCGCAATTGTCGGTGCATCCGGAGCGGGAAAATCCAGTCTGGTTGGACTGCTGCTGGGCTGGCATCGCGCTGCATCCGGCAGCGTTTTGGTCAATGGCGTTGAGATAGACGATTCGCTCTTGGATCTAATGCGCCAACACATCGCGTGGGTGGACCCGGCAGTGCAACTCTGGAATCGGCCGCTCGCCGATAACCTGCGCTATGGACTGCCAGACGGAACCAGTGCGCCGATCGAGGGCGCGATCGACGCCGCGGAATTGTCCCGCGTGATCGAACGCCTTCCCCATGGCCTGGAAACGCCGCTCGGTGAGGCCGGCGGATTGGTCTCTGGCGGCGAAGGCCAGCGGGTGCGTCTGGGCCGCGCGCTACTACGTCCCGGCGTGCGCTTGGCGATTCTCGACGAGCCCTTTCGCGGCCTCGATTTCGAGCAGCGCCACAAGTTGCTGGCTCGCTCGCGTGAGATCTGGCGCGACGCCACTCTGTTCGCCATCACGCACGACATTGCGGAGGCGATGACTTTCGAGCGCGTCCTGGTGATGGAAGACGGGCGAATTGTGGAAGACGGCAATCCCGGCGAACTGCCCCGCCTGCACGCCATGCTCGAAGCGGAGCGTGCCATACAAGACGAACTCTGGAACGGAGCGGAGTGGCGGCACCTCCGCCTTGAAAATGGCCAACTTACCTGAATCGTGGCTTTGGCCATCCTCTCGTTTGGGCGAGGCCCTCAGCCTGTTGACGAAAGTACCTGGCTCCGCCAATCCCCAACCCCCAACCCCGCAGAGCCTGGAGGCCCTGGCCCGTTGGATCGAATCGGCGGCGCAGACCCTCGGGTTTGAAGCGCAGCCGGCCGAAACCCCCTACGCAGATTTGGAGCGCCAACTAGATCGCATGGGGCCAGCCTTAATCGGCACCGGCCAAGGGTTTCTCGCGCTACTGACCGGCTCAGTGCTGCTCACGCCCGAATTCAAGAAGGTCCGCGTCGATCCCGCCGTGATCCGTTCCGCACTTTGCGCCACGATGGAAGCGCCGGTTCAGCGCGAGATCCAGGAAATGCTCGACCGAGCGCAAATCCCGCCCGCAAAACAAGCGCGCGCGCGCGACGCCATCCTGCGGGAACGTCTGGGCTCGAAGCGAATTCGGGGCATCTGGCTTCTGCGATTGCCGCCGGGCGCGAACTTTTGGAAGCAACTGCGCCACGCGCATATCCCCCGCCGGCTCCTCGCGCTCGGAGGTGCTCATGCCCTGCAATACCTGCTCTGGATTCTCGCCTGGTACATTGTCGGCTCAAACGTTTTACGCGGCGGAACGGGCCGCGGCTGGCTGATTCCCTGGGCGCTTTTGCTGCTGACGCTGGTGCCGCTACGCGTGTTCATCACCCAATTGCAGGGATGGGTCGCCATCGGCGCAGGTGCGCTCTTGAAACAGCGGCTCTTCTTCGGCTCGTTGCGCCTAGAGCCCGACAGCATCCGCCATCAAGGCGCGGGCCAGCTGCTCGGGCGCGTGCTCGAATCCGAGGCAGTGGAGGCGCTGGCCTTGAGCGGCGGCTTCCTCGCGCTGGTCGCGATCATCGAGATCGTTGCCGCGATCTTCGTGCTGTCGGCCGGCGCCGGCGGCCTTCTGCAATCGACGCTGCTCTTCGTCTGGCTGCTCGTCGCGGCCGCCATCGCATGGAAGTATTTTCGAGGCAATCAAGAGTGGACCGACGTTCGCCTGGCGATGACGAACGATCTGGTGGAGGGCATGGCCGGGCATCGCACGCGTGTCGCGCAACTTCCGGCGAATCGCTGGCACGAAGGAGAAGACGAAGCGCTCGAAAAGTATCTGCAGAGTTCGAAAGCTCTGGATGAATCGACCGCCAGACTAATGGCCCTGGTGCCGCGCGGCTGGCTGGTTCTGGGCCTTCTGGGCCTAGCGCCCGCGTTGCTGTACGGTAATGCTTCGCCCGCGAGAATCGCCATCGCCGTCGGCGGCACTCTGCTCGCATACCGGGCGTGGAGGCGGCTGGCGGCCGGCGCATGGCAATTGGCGGGCGCGGCGGTGGCCTGGCAACGGACGTCCATCCTGTTCCGCGCAGCTACGCGCCAGGAATTGCCCGGAGCGCTCGACGTCGTCGCCTCCAAAAACTCCCGGCTGGTTGTGGACGCTCGCGACCTGGTATTTCGCTACAGCGATCGCGCCCAGCCCGTTCTGCGTGGCGCCAGCCTGGGGATCGCGAAGGGGGAACGCCTGGTGTTGGAGGGAGCTTCGGGCGGCGGAAAATCCACGCTGGTCTCGCTGCTGGCCGGCGTGCGCGAACCCAACTCCGGCTGTGTGCTGATGGATGGTTCCGATCGCCCGACGCTGGGCGCCGCCGAATGGCGCAGACGTCTGGCCGCCGCGCCGCAGTTTCACGAGAATCACGTGCTGGCAGAAACATTCGCGTTCAATTTGTTTTTGGGACGGCCTACCATTCTCGCACCAGCCGACTTCGAAGAAGCGCGAGACATCTGCGACGAACTCGGCCTGGGCGATTTGTTCAATCGAATGCCCGCCGGCATGCTGCAAATGGTGGGCGAAACGGGCTGGCAGCTCTCGCACGGCGAACGCAGCCGCCTATACATCGCGCGCGCTCTCTTACAGAACGCCGACCTGGTGGTGCTGGATGAAAGCTTCGCCGCGCTAGACCCGGAGAATTTAAAGCGGGCCGTCGAGTGCGTGGTCAAACGCGCGACATCGTTGCTCGTTATCGCTCATCGGTAATGTCGCCGCCGACGATTATTTCAATCCTTCGGCTAGGTACAGCGTGCAAATGTCGCGCTGGAAGGAATAGGCGTACGCATTCCCGTCCGGCGTCATGACAACTTGACCAATCTGCACGCCCACCGGGTCCGCCAGCTTCAGCTCTTTCCACGGCTCCTCTCGCCTGGTCGTCAAATCCAGCCGGTTAATCTTCATCGCCGTGAGTCCTTCGTTCTGACGCAGGAACACGTAGCGCCCATCCGCGCTCCACCGAATAACGGACTCCCCAGCCTGCACGTCGATGACTTTCGTAGGGACGTCCGGCTTCGGCGCAGCGTCGGCGATCGGCAGCAGATTCAGCTTGCCTGCCACCATCGCGGTAACGTATTTTCCATCGGGTGAAACGTGCATCGCCGGCCTTCCTTCGGGTGTCACCGGAGTGGGCGCGCCGCCGCGAATGTCCTGGAGGTAACTACGCATAGGCCGGTTCGGCTCATTACCCGTGAACAGCAGCTTCTCGCCGTCGGGGAGCCACTCCACGCGCTCATAATGCATGCCGGGCGTGCTGAAAACCCTGGCCTCTCCGGGACCCGTAGGCAAAAGACTCAGCTCCGTTTTCGGTCCGTTGCTTAAAATGCAGGCCACAAATTTTCCATCCGGTGACAGCGCGGGCAGATGGCCATCGCCCAGCCGCACCGCCTGGGAGCCGTCCGTTTTGCGAATGTAAATAGCGGGATTGCCCGCCTGCCCATAAGACAGCTCCGCGAACAGGATAGTTTTTCCGTCCGAAGAAATGTCATATACGCGGCTGGCATCGAACCACGAAAGATCACTTTCCTGTTTTGCGCCGGGCGCCAGAGCGGAAATCCCCAAGCGCGAATCCACCACCGTGACCAGGACCTTCTTGTCGCGAGGCTCGCCACGAGGCTTGTCACGAGTGATATCGTCCACCAGCATGGACGCGGGCGTCTCCACCACCAGGCGCTCTTTCCCGCTCATCGTCACGGCGCGCAAGGCCGGTTCACCGCCTTCTTTGGCACCGCCGAACCAGATCTCGTCGCCATTGGGCGACCACGCGAGGCCTCCCAGCGCCTGCCAGCCGCGCGACAACGCCCGTTTCTTACCGTTCATATCCAGCACCGTGACGGTATAGTCGCCGACATCGTTGTCGTGCTCGAAGAACGCGATCAAGTCGCCCTTCGGAGACACGCGCAGCAGTTCCGGTGGACGCCCGTCGTTTTCATAGCGCACCCTTCCGATCGGATACTCGATGCGATTCCTGCCGCCAACGGTGCGCGAAACTGCCAGCGTGGCCCCATCGGGCGACCAATCGGCGTCGTTGACGTTTTCCAGAATCTCGCGCGGCGCTCCGCCCGACAACGGCACTCGCGCCAGCGTTCCGGCGGTTCCATTGGTGGTGGGCCCCAGCAGGATGGCCATCTCGCCGATGGAGCTGATGGCGAGGATGCGGCCTTCGGGCAAATCCAGCGGCCGGTACTCGCGGCTGCCGGGACGCATGGAAAAGATATTGGTCGGCTCGTTGGCCCACTGCGCGCTGAACACCACAGTCTGGCCGTCGGGAGAAAACTTCGC
Source organism: Bryobacterales bacterium (assembly GCA_963747945.1). Classification (GTDB taxonomy): domain Bacteria; phylum Acidobacteriota; class Terriglobia; order Bryobacterales; family Bryobacteraceae; genus Palsa-89. Next base: position 676,794 of record CAVVHB010000008.1, on the reverse strand, counting down.
CGATGGAATCTCGCCCCGCCGGTAAGTCAAGCGCTCGAAGGTCGGCTTGGCGGGCGCGAAAAATCTCCAGCCGGCGTAGGCGCCAGCCAGCAACGCGAGGAGAATCACCGCCGGCCACAGTAAAACGGGTCGCAGGAAAATTCGAGAGCCACGCGGCGGCTGGGCTCCCACTGTCCCGCCATCCACCCCCAACTTGCCCGATTCCAACTCGTCCAGTACGTCTTCGAGCGCGACCTTGATGTCGGCCATGCTCTGCCAGCGGCGCAGCGGATCCTTGCGCAGGCAGCGGCTGATGATTCGGTCCACATCGCGCGGAATACCTGGCCCCAGTTGGCTCAGGGAAACGGGCTCGGAGTGCAGTACCGACGCCAATGTCGAAAGTTTCGAATCGCCCGAAAACGCGCGTTTGCCGGTGACCATCTCGTACAAGACGGCGCCGAACGAAAAGATATCCGACCGTGCGTCCACCGTGTGCCCGTCCGCCTGCTCCGGCGACATGTAAGCAACGGTACCAATGATGGTCCCGGCTTCGGTGCGGAGTGCGGCATCGATGTGCACGCTTTGCGTCACCGCGAACACATCGGGCTCTTCGATTTCGGTCAGCTTGGCCAGACCGAAGTCCAGGATCTTCACCTCGCCCTGTTCGTTGACGATGACGTTAGCGGGCTTCAGATCGCGATGCACGATACCGGCATTGTGCGCAGCCGCCAGCCCATCGGCGATCTGGACGGCATAACGGAGCGCCTCAATCAGCCGGATGCCTTTGCGGCCGATCAGCCGGTCCAGCGTCTTGCCGGACACGTACTCCATCGCTATGAAATCCACCGGCTGCCCATCCACCAGCCCGGTGTCGATGTCGAAGATGGTGACGATGTGGCGATTACTGAGGGCTGACGCGGATTTCGCCTCTTGCGAGAAGCGCGCCCTGCGGTCGGCGTTCGCGACGGCTGTCGAAGGCAGCACTTTCACAGCCACGGAACGGTCCAGATGGGTGTCCAGCGCGCGATAGACAACGCCCATCCCTCCCGCCCCCAGCTTGGCCTCAATGCGATAGTGCCGGAGAGTTTCGCCGATCATTGCCGGATTTTACGATCCGAGCGTCCATCTTACCATCTGGCGTAGCCAGTCCCGGGCGAGCGCTGGCGGGCGCCTCCAGCCAGTCCCCAACCGCGCGCCACCGGCGGGGAGCGCCTAACTCACCATGGAAACCAATCCCCGCTCCTTCAGGCCGCTGATGGCCAGTCCGTAGCGGCCCCGCACCCCGGTTTTTTCGAAGATGTGTTTGAGATGGATTTTTACGGTTCCCGGCCGGATACCCAATTCGAGCGCAATTTCTTTGTTCTTGAAGCCCTGCTCCACCATTTCCAGCACCTGGTGCTCGCGTGGCGTCAGTTCCGACCGGGGATAACGCTCCTGGCGCGCCGCGTCGCGGAAGGCGCAATCTTCCATCCAGCTTCGTCCCGAGGCCACCGTTCGAAGGCAGTTGAGGATATTTTCCAAATCCGCAGTCTTCCGAACAATGCCCTTGGCGCCCGCCTGCAGCAAACGAAGCGCTTCGGCTTCGGTCATCGAAACGCCCCACACAACCACGGCGGGCGCGGCGTCCGCCAGCTTCAAATCGTGAATCCAATCCAGCACGATGCGCATGCCGAATCCCTTGTCCACGATCACCAGATCGGGCGGCCGGACGGTTACCAGCTGCGTCGCTGTTTCCAGCGAATGCAGCGATGCCAGGAACTCCAGGTCTCCGGCTGCGGTCAGCAAGGTTCGCAATCCTTCCGCCGTTATCGGTTGAGTGTCGCACACGACGACAGTTTTCTTCGAGTGGTCTTCTTTCGTATGTTCTGGCTTCGGATGTTCTGGGCTCATGTTGGTCTCTTATCAGCCGACACGCCTTTCTCATGCGGGCCTGAGTTCGATTAAGGATTGATTCCTGAATCAAACTAAGCCTTATCGGCTAGTGCGTTCGAATGTTTAGTTGATCTGGTGGCTGAAGGCTCTCATGTTATCATCAACACTAGCCGATTTGATCGTTAGGACTCCCATGATGGAAAGTCCGCAGTGCGCCGATGCCCCAGCCTGATGCCTCGAAATTCAGCGGTACTTGGAAAGCGCTGTTCATTTGCCCTAATCAAAAGATAATACGAGACTTAGCACCGCTCCTCCGCAAGCATCTACCGACCTTTTCCGGTCATGACCTGAACGCTTACCCGATGCGCCATCAACTGGCCGAGGTAATGGGTTCAGAAACTCCAAATCTTTGCCTGCTGGAGATCGGCGAACCACCCGAAGCGGGGCTGGCTCTGATTCCCGACTTGCTGCGCATCGATGCCAAGCTGCCGATCATCGTGGTGCTCTCCAAAAATCAGCCCGAACTGGTGCTGCGCTGCCTGCGCCAGGGCGCGAGCGATTTCCTGATTCCGCCGTTCACATCCGAGCAAGTGGAAGGGGCGCTGCAGAAGATCGCCCGGCTGCAGCCTGCCCACCCCGCCAACTCGGGCAAAGTCTACTGCATTATGCCCGCCAAAGGCGGCTGCGGCGCCAGCACCATCGCGAGTAATCTGGCGTATCAAATGAAGCGCGGAGATAAGCGCATCCTGCTGGCCGATCTCGACCCGCTGGCCGGAACGCTGTCGTTCCTGTTGAAGATCAAATCCAATTACAGCTTCATGGACGCGCTGGCGCGCTCCCACGACATCGATGGCGAGCTGTGGAAAGCCGTGGTCACCAGCCGGCAGGGAGTGGATGTGATGCTCTCGCCGGAAGTTATGACGGAGGGAATGAGCGAGCTGAAAGACGCCAGCAGCATCATTGAATACGCGCGCGGCACGTATGACATCGTGGTGCTCGACACCGGCGGCGTGTATGGGGATTGGAACCTGAGCCAGGCTCAACTGGCCGACGAGATTCTGCTGGTCACCACCAACGAGCTGACCTCGCTACAGGCGGTGCAGCGCGCGCTCAGCTACCTGGATGCGAACAACATTGGCCGTTTCAAGCTCCGTCTCATCGTGAATCGCTATGACCGGCACAAGGGGCTGAGCAAAGACGTCATCGGCACGGCGCTCCACATCGATATTTTTCACATCATGCCTAGCGATTACGAAGCCATCCAGAAGTCCTTGATGGAGGGCAAGCCGCTCGGCTCCGCCACCAGCTTCGGGAAGAGCGTGATCGGCCTGGTGGACCGCCTGGGCGGCAGCTCAGAAGCGCCCAACAAGAAAAACAGCTCGCTGTCGGGTCTGCTGTCGCTGTTTTCACGTACGTCGTAGAACCAAGAGCCGCTTGCTGACGCGCGCGGTTCAGAACCGCGACCGTGAGGGAGCGCCAGCCCAAGCCCCAATCCCGCGCGAGCGGAGGCGAGCGCTAAACTAAAGTCGGAGGCATTTGATGGCCGATCAGCAGGACCTCCGCCCGCCGACACAAGTTCTCACCCGCGGTTTCGATCCCAGCCTCTCGGTTGGATCGGCGCGCCCCGCGGTGTTCCGCAGTTCCACCTACGTTTTCCCGAGCCCGGAAGCCGCCGAGCGCGCCTTCGACCTGGTGGCCGGCCGCGCTCAGCCCACCGTGGGGGAGCAGCCCGACCTCATTTACTCGCGATTCAACCACCCCAACGCGGAAATCCTGGAATCGCGCGTAGTGCCCCTTGAAACCGGCGCGCACGCGGCATTGGTTTTCAACTCGGGGATGGCCGCCATCGTCACCGCGCTGTTCGCTTTCGCACGGCCCGGTCAGAACATCATTTACACGGTTCCCATTTATGGCGGTACGCAGCATCTGATTGAGGATTTCCTCAGCACGCTCGGGATCGGCGGTGTTCCCGTCGAAGCCGGACACACCGGCGAGATGGATGAAGCCATCCGCTCCACGAAAAACCTGGCGATCGTCCTGATTGAGACGCCCGCCAATCCCACCATCGTGATGACCGACATCCGGCACGCGACGGATGCCGTGGCGCATCTCAATCCGAAGCCCTTGGTCATGGTGGACAATACGCTGCTGGGCCCGACTTTCCAACACCCGTTGATGCTGGGCGCGGACCTCAGCCTGTACTCGGCCACCAAGTACCTTTCGGGCCTTAGCGATCTGATCGCGGGCATCGCGATTGCCAAAGATCCGAACCTGATTCGGCAGATGCGCTCCAAGCGCAACCTGTTTGGCAACATTCTGCAGCCGGATGAATGCTGGATGCTCGAAGGCCGCCTGCCCACCGTCACGCTGCGCATGAACCGATCGAGCAAGAATGCCGAGCGCATCGCCATCCGTCTCGCGAAGCACCCCAAAGTGGACCGCGTTTTGTATCCGACGCTGTTCACCGATCCCGAGCAAGTGGAGATCGCGCGCAATCAGTGCGATTTTCCGGGAGGCATGCTGTCCATCGATCTGCGCGGCGGCAAAAAAGCCGCATTCGAGTTTCTGCGCAACCTGCGCATCGCGCGCAACGCCGTATCGCTGGGCGGCGTAGAAACACTGGTGTGCCATCCCAAGACCACCACCCATTCCGGTTTCACCGAAGAGGAGTTCGCCGCGGCAGGAGTGACCGACGGCCTGGTGCGCATTTCGATCGGTATTGAGGACTGGCGCGATTTGATGAGCGATTTCGAGCAGGCGCTGGATATGATTTGAAACCATGCGTTCACACGAGTGTGAACGCGGCACGCAAGAGTGCGTGCCGCTACCTGACGAACTTCACGACTGCTTTGCCTAAGTGGATCTCGTCGCCCGGAAGCAACCTGGTTCCGCGCGTGTCGCGATGCACTTCCTTCCCCATGCCGTCGCGCACGATCCACAGTCCGCAATTGTTCTCGGCCTTGTTGCCGCGCGTGTACCAGCGATCGTTGAACAAGCGATACTCGCCGGTCTTTTTGTCATGCACGATGTGGGCGTGTTCGCGCGACACTGTTCGATTGATGGGATTGTCCTCGGCAAACGCCAGATCGTTGCGCCGCGAGAGACCTTCCGCTTTGTAGACGTCGGTGAGGCGGCCGATATTGGTGCGAGCTTTCTGGAGCGGGATCTCGGACTTGTTAGCGGTGCCGGCAGCCACCACAAGCCTGGCGGCCTTTCGAGCGCGCGGAGCCTCTTCGTCGACGATCGGAGCAGCCTCTACTGCGATCATCTCTACGCGCAGCCACCGCCCCTCCTCAGTGGTGGCTCGAATCTCTACGCGCAGGTCTTCTGGATAGCGACAGGCTTCCTTCGAAAGGCCCTTGCGAACTTCTTCGTCGAAAAACCGGCGAAAGAAGTCGCGTTCGAAAACGGCTCCTTCGTCGCCCGCCGCGCGGATCTGGATGCGTACCACGTTGTACGGAAAAAGCGCGTGGCCGCCCGCGCGCTGGATCTTCTTCTTTACTTCGTCCAGCACGGCGATGCGAATCTCAGCCACTTCGGGCGACTCGCCCATCACTTGCGCGGTGGCGCCAAACGGCGCTTCGAACACTGTTCTTCCGAGGCGCTCGATAAGTTCGGAGATTTTCATTTCACCAGCCCCAACTCCGCGGCCGCATCGACAATCTCACGCGCGATCGGTGCAGCCGTGGTTCCCCCGTATCCGCCATGCTCCACCACCACCGCGAACGCGATGCTTTTGGTCCGATCTCCCTCATACGGAGCAAAACCCGCGAACCACGAATGTGGCATGCCTTCGTCCAACTGCGCCGTGCCCGTCTTTCCAGCCACGCTTACGGATTCGCCCTTCATGGCACGCCGCGCCGTTCCTTCCACCACCACAGATCGCATCGCGCCGGCCAGAAACGCCGCGAGATCGGGCGCGAGAATCTGCTTGGGCGACGCAGTCCGCGCATTGCTCGGATCGATGACCCAGCGCCCTTCCGGCATGGAACCATTGGCGGCAATGGTGGCGGCCACCCGCGCCATCTTGAATGGTGTAACCAATACCGGGCCTTGTCCATACGCGGCAAAGGGCATCGCTGCTTGGATATCGGGAATGCTGCCGGCGGGAATATCCAGCAGCTTGGCTGTATCGCTCAACTGCTTCGCCCCCACGGAAAACACGCCGAGCTGCGCGAAATACGCGTTGCAGGAAACGGCGATGGCCTGATGCATGGTCAGCGTTCCGTGCGCCGAATCTCCCACGTCGTCGCGAATCGGTTTGCGCCAACCGGGAATGATCGCGCCCACGCGGCCATCGGGCAGCCGGCGGCAACTGAAGCTCTTGTTCTCGAGCGCCGGATCCAGGCGCAGCGCGGCCATCGCGGTGACCAGCTTGAATGTCGAACCTGGCGGATACTGGCCGTAGCGGGCACGGTCGAACAACTCTTCGGGCGTAGTTGGCGACTTCGGATCGGGCGCGGGCGCGCTCACCAATGCCAGCACATCGCCCGAGTTTGGATCCATCACCACCACCGCGCCTTTGTCCTTGTGCGCCTTTGCCAACCGGTCTCCCAGTGCCTTGGCCGCGCGCATTTGTAAGCGAATATCGATGGACGAAGTGACGTTGCGATCGCGCGCCAGCAGCTTCGCAATCTCCGGATTGCCCGGCTGATGCCGATAGCGGATCAGCGGCGCCAGCTGGCGATAATCCGTGAAGCCTTGCAATTTCTCATTCGAATCATGCTCGATCAACGAAGCATTCGTCGCATGAAAATTCTCGCCGGTGCGAAGGTCGCCCAGGACGTGCGCCGTCAGCGAGCCAAAGGGATAATGCCGGTTGTCGAGCCGCGAGCAAGCAGTGTCGATGGAGACGCCCAGCTTGGAATATTGATCGCGACGCCGCTCCAGTTCGTTCCAATCGCTGGTGGCCAGCAATACACCGTTTCGGTCGAAAATGTTGCCGCGCCGGATCTCGCGCGCCAGTGAATTCAGCCGTGGATTGCGCTGCGGGCGCTTGACGCCGTCGTCTTCAAAGACCTTCGCCTCGCGTGACAGAAAGTCCTGATCGCGCGCCACCTGATAATACGCCGCAAATCCGAGAAGCGTGGCCGCGGCTGCTCCCAGGACCCACTCCAAGCGAGCCACCGGCTTCCGGAAGGGTTCACCGATGCTCTCCCGGCTCTGGACGTCAGGAGCCTGGTTCGAAATTGCCACCAGGATTCCGAAGATCAGGAAATTGGCCAGCATCGCCGTATTACCGAAACTCAAGAATGGAGACACCACGCCTGAAAGTGGAATCGCGCCCAACACGCCGCCCGAAATCAGAAGCATCTCGAAAGCGATCAGAGCGGACAAACCCAGGGCGAGAAACATCCCGTACTCGCTGGCCGCCCGTAGCCCGATCCGCATCCCTCGCCACACCAGGAATCCCAGCAGCAGCAGTACCGTGGCTACGCCACAAAATCCCCACTCTTCGCCCACCGCCGGCAGCACCAGGTCCGTGTGCCCCGCGGGAATCATTTGTGGATCGCCCCATCCAGGTCCCGATCCCAGTGCGCCTCCGGTGGAAAACGCCCATAACGAATGCGCCAGTTGATTGCCGCCGTGCACGTCGTTGTCCCAGGGCGATAGCCACATGTCGATGCGATCCACCACCGTCTCGGGCTTGCCCAGGTGGTAGCCCACCACCACGCCGCCGACTAACAGGACAATTCCGAGTACGGCCAGGCCGGCGCGTCCGCGCGCGATAGCAAACATCGCGAGAAACAGAAACCCGGTGACCAGCGCCGGCCCGAGATCCTTCAACAAAAAGAAGAAGCCCAGCGCCAACGCAACCGCGCACATCACGGGCAAGACATGCGAGAGGCGGGGCACTCCGATCCAGCGCGGGAGCAGTTTCTTCTCGCGCAAGTCGCGCAGCCGTTCCCAATTACGCGTGAAGTATCCAGCCAGGAAGAACACCAGGAGGATCTTGATTACTTCTACCGGCTGAAACGGACCGAGATTGACCTTCGCGTCGTTCCCAGTGGGTCCCGAGCCGAAGCGCATCAGCAAAACAAAAAGCGCGAGCGCGGCGAATAGCGGCGTGTAACACCACGATGAGAAGCGCTGATAGTTGAATGCGCGCAAGGACGGGAGCAGCAGCACCAGGCAGCCCAGCGCCACACCCCAGGCGAATTTGCTGAACTCGAGCGTGTCGCGCAGCGGGTCGCGCAGGCTAACCGCGAGAATCAAGCCGATACCGGTGAGGAGATGAATGGCAGGCAGGATCGCGAAGTCGCCACGAAGCGCGCTCCATCGCCAGATGAGAAACACGGCGTGGAAAGCGGCCAGGTAGAGCGCAATCCAGATCAGGAACTGAGTTTGAAATTCGCCCGGCGTGCGCACCACGAACGCCGGCTTCAGTTTCGCAAGGGGCAGTAAAGGCACCCGCGGCGACGAACGCAATCGCGCTAAAGCCCCGACATTCGGCAGCGGCCGATGCGCCGACAGATAATCGAACATCTTGTTGGCCACCTGTTCGCGCTCCGTCTCATCCTGAAAAGATTGCAAGAACGGCAGCAATTGCTCCGGCTGGGTAACGCGATTCAGGTCCAGCACGTCCCCGCGCGCCAACGCGGCCGACAAATCCGGGAAGGTTTGGGTCTTGGCCGAATAGACCATCAGCAATCCAGTGGCGACCAGCACCGACGATAACGCCAGCCATATAAACTCGCGCCAGGCAATTCTTCCGGACGCTACCGCGCCTTTTGCGCCCGTGGAAATGACATTCGATTCCCAACTCTTGGTTACTGCCAATGGGCCCTCCGCGTGGTGTAGCGCGGCCGCTGGTTCGATCTAGACTTGGGCTTGGACTTCTTCTCGAGCGCATCGGCCATAACCTGCCGAGCCCGGTCGTCGTCGTCCACTTGCCGCAGCGCGACGCTCACGTTCGAAAAACCTTCGATGGGCTCGTACAATTGGCGCGCGCGATCGAAGTCGCGCTGGGCCAGCCGCAAATAGCGCACTTCCTCGGTCTTGCTAATCTCGTCCTTGCGAGCCTGGTTTAACTCCGCGGTCGCACGAAACCGATACCCGTCTGCTTCCTCTTCCATCTCGCGCGGACCGGGTTCGAATCCCAGGCGCTGCGCCGCATGCAGCTCCGCTATCGCTTTTCCGATATTCTTCAGGCCGTAAGCGTCAATGCGCGCGAGTCCCAAGTGTGGATCGGGCGAGCGTGGAAGGAGTGCCGCGGCATTTTCGAAATCCGCCTGTGCCGCGTGCGCGGCAGCCGGATCGGAATCGGCGCGTTCCAGGTTCTCATAACCATGACACAGAGCCAGCTTACCCTGGGCGCTATGATCGTTACGGTCCAGCTCGATCAGGTGTGTGAAGCATACAGCGGCCTTCGGCCAGTCGAAATCCTGAATGCGCGGATCGGAGTTGTTGCGATAGGCTTCGATCACTTCGTCGCCGGTTTGAAGCAGCGCGGCTCGCACGTTCGAAGCCAGTCGAATGGCCGGCGACATCCCACCCAGGAACGCGTTCTGTCTTTGGACCCGCTGCAGCAAATCCCAATCGCGGTTAATCCCGCTAGTGCTCGCGTGCGTGTAGTCCAGGTTGCCGCGCAACGCGCCGCTCTGGCGCCCGAATCGATAGTAGTAGCCAAGCGGGACGCACACCACTAAGCCGGCCAACAGTCCCCACGATAGCGCGACCAAAATGCTCATGACGGATGCCAGCTGTTGCGCGCGCGGGGACTTCAGCTTGAGCACGCTCCGCCGAACGGTTTCGGCCATGCTGGCCACGCGCTGGGGTATGTGCGGCAGGCGCTGGCGCTCCACCGTCGGATTGCTTTTCCATGAAACGCGCCGTTCCACTTCCGCCACCGTCGGCCGATTCTGCAGAAACAGAGTCAAGTCGCTGGCAAACGACGACGCCGAAACATAGCGCTGGTGCAGATCGCCCGCCAGCGCCTTGTGCAGAATCGCGGTCATGGCGTCCGGGCAGCTCTGGGGCAGCGCGCGCGGCGGCCTGCGTGATTGGATCAACGCCTCCAGTTTGCGCGTGTCCTGCGCCTGATAGGGAGGAACGCCCGCCACCATTTCGTACAACGTCACGCCCACGGCCCAAAGATCGGCGTGGCGGTCCACTTGTCCACGGCTCAATCGTTCCGGCGAGCAATAACTGGGGCTGCCCAATCCCAAATGCGTGCGGCTATGCGTGAACGTCAGCGCCTTGGCGATGCCAAAATCGAGCAGCCGGACTTCGTCGTTACTCCCAATCTGAATATTGGACGGCTTGATGTCGCCATGCACCACGGATCGCCGCTGACCGTCGATGGTGGCCTGAAACGAATGCAGCTTGTCCAGCTGGCTCAGGATTTCGAGCGCAAATCGCGCCGCGCGCTGCGGTTCGATGCGGCCCTCCTGTTTCAGAATCTCCGCCACTGTCCGCCCCTCGATATATTGCATCGAGACGAAGAAGAATCCCTCCATGTGACCATAGTCATAGACTTCGATCACGCGCGAATCGGCGTCGTGCAGTTGCTTCTGCAAATCGGCGCCGCGCCGCTCCGCTTCGAGGATCAGTTGCGTTAGCGGGTCCGGCGATTCCTCAACGATTTTTAATACGGCGTGGCGGTTGGCGCTGGTATCGAAGGCCAGATACACGTCGGTCATTCCGCGCGCAAGCTTGCGGATCACCTCGTAGGCGCCGAATTGCCTGGTCCGAAGCACAAGAGATCGCCAGACCCGATTGTAAGCCTGATCGCGGAGCCTGATCGTAGACATTGACGCGCTGGGCGTGCTACGGTTTCGGCCAACGCAGGGCCAGCGCCAGCATCACTCCCAGCACGAAGCCGTAAATCAGGAAGGCCACGCGCGTGGTCAGCACTCGCCCCACCTTAGCCAGAGCACCCGGACGCAGCGCCGCTTCCAGCTCTTCCACGACGGTTTCGCGCGCTTTGGTGATCGCATTCCGCGCCCGTGCCTCCGCCGCCGCGGGCGACGCGTTGCCCAGGAATTCGCTGCCTGCCACGAAGATAGCGGTAATGTTGTCGTTCCCGCCGGCCACGTTGGCGGCCTCCACCAGCTCGTGCGCCACCTGGGCTGGGTCGCCATTGTAGCGCTCCACCACCTCCAGCATTTCGGTGGACGTCAGCAGGTCGCTCAAGCCGTCGCTGCACAGCAGGATGGCCGCATCGGGCTTAAATAAAAACTCCTTCACCTCGATGAAATCCTCTTCATCCGGTTCCCGGCGCCGCGAACCGACGTCCCGAAACACCTCGTGCCGCCGGGGATGGGCCATCGCCTCGGCTTCGGTGAGCTCGCCCGCGTCCTCCCGCTCTCCCACCGGCGAATGATCCGACGTCAGCTTTCGGATGGCGCCATTCCAGGTTAGGTAAAGGCGAGAATCGCCGACGTGGCCGACGATTACCTTGTCGTCCGCGATCACGGCCAGCGTCAGCACGCAAGCCATGCCACGCCATTCTTCATTGCCGGCGGCCTCTTCGAAGATTTGATTGTTCGCCGATGTGATGGCGCTCCGGATTCGATCGCCCCACGTGCGTCGATCCCGCGAGTCGCCATTGGCCCTCGCCATCACTGCACAAATGGTTTCTACCGCAGTTTCCGCGGCCTTCTCGCCCGCCGCATGACCGCCCAGTCCGTCAACAACGAGAAAGATCCCCAGTTCGTCATCGGCATGCGCTCGATCCTGATTCTCCGCGCGCACGCGTCCCGGATCGCTGGCCGCCGCCGATCGCCACTCCAGAGTCTTCGACATGATTAGCGCCGTCGCCACACGACCTGGGACACGACAAAGCACAGCGCGAATCCCAGGAACAACAGCACGAAAGGAATATGAGCGATGTACGGAATCCTGATCATGTCCGCGCCTCAAACTGTAAGGTGATCACTTCCGCCACGCTGATCTGCGCCTTCGGCGGCAGCGTCTCTTCCACGCCGCGCGCCAGCCGCTTGCCGTTGAGCCAGGTGCCGTTCATGCTGTTGTCGACGATCACGAAGCGCTTCTCAACCGCGTCCAGACGCACGCGCAGGTGCTCGCGCGAGACTTCATCGTTGGTATAAAGCGCCAGGCTGACCTGCGCTCCATCGCCACCCCGGCCCACGCTGATCTCATCCTGCGCCATCAAGAAAAGCTGTGGACCCGAGTCGTCCTCATAGCGGATCTCCGCATACACGCGGTCGCCCGATTCCCGGGTTTCAGGGCGCGCGGCGCCGGCCCGGCCAGTGATCGCCCCAACGCTCGGCTCGCGCTCCAGAAGCGTGGTCTTAGTCCCGTGATAACCCGGCTGCGGCGTCTCGTTCAACTCCGAGTGGATCTCAACGTCGCCCACAGGCACCGCACCCTCCGAATCGGGAAAGAACTCGAAGGCCCAATCCTTGCACGCGATCTTGTACAGCTTGCGATCCTTGCCGCCGCGTAACGCCGCTAATCCGAATGGCTTGGCCCCGGGCGGCTTGGCATTCAATTGCGCCAGCCGCGCCGCCAACGCTTTCTTGGCGTCCTCCCGAATCAGGTCAAACACGCCAGTGAGGCGCGCGTAGTCGTCCGGGTGCAAATACAGGCTGAAAATGCACGGCGCCAGGATGCTGTAGCCCATCTCGAACTGCCCCAGCTCCATATTGCGGATGAGCTGCTCGATGATGATCTGTCCGCTGATCTTGCCTTGCGCTTCCCCCGCCGCGTTGGGCATTTTTCCCTCCACTGGAGACTCACTCAGGATTTCGACGCTGCGGGCACCGGTTTCGGTTTCGCCTGGTTACCAAGATCGCTTGCTGACGCGCGCGGTTCAGTTGATTTTTCAGAGCCGCGACCGTAAGGGAGCGTTAGGGCCGCAGCGGCTCCGGTATCGCCGCTCCGTCGGCGCGTGGATCGGACGCCGCGTAATTCACTCCGGTCTTTGAGTTGTGCAAGATGGCCTGCCCCCGGCCCATGGTTTCCACGTATTCGCGCCCAATTCGAATCTGGTGGCCGCGCTCGGACAATTGCTGCAGCGTGTGTTCGGGCACGCGCGATTCGATGTAGACATCGCATCCGGGGGCATTGTTCTTGAAGAAGCGGGGCGCCTCCAGCGCTTCCTGCAGGCTCATGCCGTAATCGACGTAGTTGGAAACGAACTGCGCATGCGCCATGGGCTGCACCGCGCCTCCCATGATCCCGAAACCCATGTGCTCGTCGCCCTTCTCCATGAACGCCGGGATGATGGTGTGAAATGGACGCTTGCCGCCGGCCAGCACGTTGGGATGCTTGGGATCAAGCGTGAAGCCTCCGCCACGATTTTGCAACGCGAAACCCATCCCTTCCACGGTGACCTTGGAACCGAACCCGGAGTAGAGGCTCTGAATCCAACTGGCGATGTTGCCGTCCTTGTCCACCACAGTCAGGTAAGTTGTATTACTGCCAACCGGGTCACCAGCCTTTACCTCGCAATTGGCTCGATTGGGATCGATCTCGGCGGCGCGCTTGCGCGCGTATTCCTTCGAAAGAAGCTGCGTGACGGGCGAATCGTAAGTGCGCGGGTCGGCAACGTAAGCGTGAACGTCCGAATAAGCCAGCTTCATGGCTTCAATGCGCGTGTGCATCTCCGGCGCGCTGAATGCGCCCAGAGGCGACGGTGGCATGGTCTCCATGATGTTCAGCATCTCCAGCGCCGCCATGCCCTGGCCGTTGGGTGGGAGTTCATAAACGCGCCAACCACGATAATCGATAGAGAGCGGTTCCACCCATTCCGGCGCATACGACGCCAGATCCTGCGCGGTCATGGTGCCACCCAGGCGTTCGGAGGTTTTGATAATGGCAGCGGCAATGGCGCCTTTGTAAAACGCATCCGGCCCCTGCTCGGCGATCAGGCGAAACGTATGCGCCATCTCGGGATTCTTGAACAGCTGGCCGGTGTGCGGCGCCTTGCCGCCCGGCAGGAACACGCGCTTCGATTCCGCATTAGCTTCCAGCTTATGAACGATGGCGGGATCATTCCAGACTTCGCGCGCGCCTTCGTAAACTGGAAATCCCTGCTCGGCAAAAGCGATGGCATCCTGGAACAGGTCCTTCCAAGGGAGTTTGCCGAAGCGCTCATGCATCCGATACCAGCCTGCCACGGCGCCGGGAACGGTGACGCTGTGAATGCCATCCTGCGGCATGCTTTTGATGTCGTGCTGCGCGAGAAAAGCCGGAGATAAAGCTCGCGGCGCGGGTCCGGACGAATTCAGGCCGGTCAACTTCTTGGTCTTCGCGTCCCAATAGATGACAAAGAGATCGCCACCCAAGCCGGTCATCATCGGCTCTGTAACACCGAGCACGGCGTTGGAAGCGATGGCGGCATCTACCGCCGACCCGCCGCGCGCCAGAATCTGCGCTCCGGTCTGCGACGCCAGCACCTGGCTGGTGGCAGCGATTCCCTGCTGGCTAATGACGACGGAGCGGCCGTAGTTTCGGCCGAGCACTTGTCCGAAGGAGAGCGGCATGAAGAAAACCGAGAGTCCCAGAATACTGGATAACAATCTCCAGCGCGAATGGCCGATCGAGACGGCCACCGTTGCAAGCATTAGTCGTGACATAGATCTGATGGCGGCCGCGTCTCTGAGAGGCGCCGGTCTCATTAGGTTACGACAAAGCGATAGGCGGGCGCTGGCTTATCCGGCGTGGGTGGACGCCTCCCGTTCCCAGAGAACGGCAGGTCCGATGGTGAAATAGAACGTCGCGCCCCGCTGCGGTTGTGCATCGGCCCAGATCCTGCCGCCGTGGCGCCGCAGCACGCGCTGCGCGGTGGCCAGGCCGATACCCGTTCCCGGAAACTCCGCGGACTTGTGCAAGCGCTGAAACGCGCCAAACAACATGTTGGCGTGCGCCATATCGAAACCCACGCCGTTGTCGCGCACAAAGAACGCGAGTTGGTCCTGATGCCTGGTCTGGCCGAATTCGATCCGGGCGAGAGCCTGCAAGCCGGTGAACTTGACGGCGTTGCTGAACAGGTTGGACAGGACAATCTCCAACAGACGGGAGTCGCCCCCACTGTTGAGCCCATCCTGAATGGCGAAATCCATACTCCGGCGTGGTTCCGCTTCCCGCAGACGGCCGGCAATGGCGCGGGCCAGCGCAGTCAAGTCCACGGATTCGCGTTGCAGCGGGACACGCGTCAGACGCGAAAGCTTCAGCAGATCGTCGATGAGAATTCCCATGCGGTGCGTTTCGGCGCGAACGCGATCCAGATACAGGTGCGCGTCCCGGTCGAGCGTGGACCCGTAGTCTTCGAGCAGCGCCAGGCTCCACCCGTTGATCCCACGTAACGGCGCGCGAAGATCGTGCGACACCGAATAGGCGAAGGCTTCCAGCTCCTGGTTGGAGGCCTGGAGTTGGATAGTGCGGTCCCGAACGCGCTGCTCCAACTCCCGGTTAAGCTGCCGGATTTCCTCCTGCGCGCGCTTTTCCTCCGTGATATCCCGCTTCACTTCCAGCACAGTTTTTCGGCCATCCACCTCCACCAGCGTCATCAAACTGTCGACGACGATCTTACGGCCATCGATTATATGTGTAAGTTCTCCATGCCATCGGCCGTCTCGAGCCAGCTGCTCCTCAATGCGAGTCATTCCGAGCGGGTGGCCGGTGTGAAGCAGCTCATGAGACACGCGGCCGACCGCTTCTTCCCGTGTGAAACCGTACAGCTCCTCCGCCCCATGATTCCAGTATTCGATCGCCCCTCCCAATTGCCAGCACATGATTGGCCCCTGAGCCTTATCCAGAAGATCCGCCTGGCGGCGAAGCATCTTGGTGGAAGCCTGCAGTTTGCCAACATCGCTTTCGATGATAATTCCGGCGAAAATCAGCAAAGCGACCAGCAAGATGGTCCCGCTCGCGAGCGCCGAACGTGTGCGCGCTGCTTGCGCGGCGGCGGCCTGGCTGCGCTGGCTCAGCATGCGATGTTCGTCCGCTTCCACGGCGGCCACCAGCCTGCGAATCTCCGTCATCAGATGCGCTCCCTCGCCTGCGCGCACCACCTCAATAGCGGCCTGGATACCTTGATCCCGGCGCACGGCGATGCCCCGGTCCAGCACGGCCAGCCGGGCGTCTATCACCCGGTCTAATTCCGCCAGGCGACTCTGCTGCGCCGCGCCGTCCCTGGTAAGCATGCGGAGCCGTTGCATCGAGGTTCGCTCCGCCGCGGCCAGTTCGCGATAGCGGTCCGCGTACTGCTGCTCGCCGGTCAGCAGGTAACCCCGCTGCCTGGCATCGGCGTCCTGGATGCTCGAGAACAGTTGCTCCGACGCGTTGAGGACCTGGTAGGTGTGCTCCACCCAGCCTTCGGCGTCGCGTGAGTTCCCGAAATCGAACCACATCAGGACGGCTACGATGATCAGCAGCAGTGAGGAGGCTACAAGGAGCGCCACACGCGAGAAATGACGGGTGCGCGAAAGCCGGCGGCTCAGCAAACTAACGCCGATGGCGGCGCCTGTAAAGATTGTGAGGCTCCACCTGTCCTGGGCATCCGCTACAAAGAAGCTGAAATGTGGCTGGGCGAAGAAGTAGCAATTAATCAGGACATTCGCGGCTGTAGCGCACAGCGCCGGCCCGCAGCCGGCCATATAGGCGGTGACGGTCACGCCAAACAACGACACCAGGAGTGGAATAACCAGAGAGCGACCCGTGTTCAGCGCCATCTGTACACCGACGGTGGCGAGCACAAATAATCCAGCCCAAGCGTAGCGGCGAATGTCGTGCAGTTGGGTGGAGTGCTGCGCCGCCGACTGCCCTATTACGCTGATCTGCCCCGCGGCTGAGGTGCTCATGTCAGCGTGCACCGCTCGCGCGAGACTGGACATCGGCCGCATTGTCTTTGTGCCTGGGAGTAAAAACGAGCTTAACCCCAGTGCCGCTCTGAGTGCCGCTCTGAGTGCCGCCCGGAGTGTCCCCTTGCGACCGAATATCCAAGTTGGCGTGCAACTGTTGAGCCAGGGCCCGCACCAGCCGCAGACCCAGCGATGGCGACGTCCCCCAGTCCAGGTTGGCGGGAAGCCCGACACCATTGTCGGACACCACCAGCGCGATCGATGTTGCAGAGTTGCGCCGCAATAAGATACGAACCTCACCACAACGTCCCTCTGGAAAACCATGCTTCAGGCAATTCGAGATCACCTCGCTGGTCAGCAGTCCGCACGGAAGCGCATCATCCAACTCCAGCCCCACCGGATCCAGCTCGGCTCGAAAACCAATGCGCCGGCCATCCACTCCGTAGGACCGAAACAACTGGTCCACCATGCGTCGCAGGTACTTGGGAAAATCCACCACGGCGAGATCTTCAGATTGATATAGGAGCTCGTGAAGTAATGCCATGGACTGAATGCGATTCTGATTCTCCTCCAGCATTCTGGTGGTCTCGGGATTGGAAGCCGCCCGCGATTGCAGCCTCAGCAGGCTCGACATCACCTGCATATTGTTTTTTACGCGATGGTGTATTTCCCGCAGCATGGTCTCGCGTTGCTGCAGTAGCTGCGTTTGGCGGTCCAACGCCTCTCCTTGTTGCGTGAACCGTTCTTCGCTCTCGTTGAGCGCGCGCTCGGCCTGTTCGCGTCCCCGGCGCGTGCGCGCGTCCCCCATCTCGCGCTCCACCGCCGGAGCCAGGCGCGCCAAATCGGTTTTGAGCAAATAGTCCTGCGCTCCGGATCGCATGATGGCCACGGCCAGTTCGTCGCCCATCGCTCCGGACACCACGATGAAGGGAATGTCGCGACCGCTTTGCTGCAATAGCGACAGCGCGGCCGGCGCATCGAACTCTGGCAAGCGGTAGTCCGCGATAATCAAGTCCCAGGATTGTTTCGACAAGGCCGCTCGCATCTGGGGAGCGTTCACCACGCGCTCGGAGTAGACATCGTAGCCTGCTCTGGTCAACGAGCGCTCGGTGAGCGCGGCGTCACTGAGCGAGTCTTCCACGTGCAAGATCCGCAACTGTTCGGTCACTTGCCGGCCCCTGCGCCTTTGGGAGGCGGCTCGTTCAAGAGCAGCCAATACAAGGTCAGTTGTTCCATCGTGTACAGGAACTGGTTGAAGTCAACTGGCTTGCGAATGTAGCTGTTCACACCGAGGTCGTAGCCTGTGGCGATGTCCTGATCTTCATTGGAGGACGTGAGGATCACCACCGGCACGCGCCGCGTTCTGGCATCCGAGCGTATTTTTCGTAGCACGTCCAGCGCGGACACCTTGGGCAGTTTCAAATCCATCAGCGTGAGCAAGGGTATGTCGGTTGGGTCCCGGCCCGCGTAGGCGCCAGTACCGAATAGGTAATCCAACGCTTCTTGGCCGTCTTCGGCTACCACCAAGACGTTCACGATCCGCGCCTTTTCGAGCGCACGCCTGGTGAGAGCGATGTCGCTCGGATTGTCTTCGATCAGCAGGATTGTTTTAGAAGTCAACTGCCACCCCCGATCTTGGTCCGCCGCCAAAGGCGTGTCGAGGATTCAGGCGAGTCCGACGAGGGCTAACGGCAGGGCGAGCCCAGTGGCGCATTGTGAATTGCTGGTGCTAAGAATTGTACACCAAGCCGGGGCGGAAGCGTAGGGGAAGTTCACGTTTTAGGAAAAAAGCCGGGTTGGGTACACGTGGCTTTCAGCCACGTTTCGCCGAACTGGGGTACACGTGGCTTTCAGCCACGTTTTGCCGAACTGGGGTACACGTGGCTTTCAGCCACGTTTCGCCGAATTGGTACACAGCCTGTTACGCGGCTGAAAAGCCGCGTGTACCAGCACACCACTTACTCGCCGCCTCACGGCCGATACGTGGCTCCCCGCAAAGCCTCACGTATCGGCCGAGCGCTCGCCGCTTCCCCCGACTTAGCGGCGAAAATGGTCGGCGTGCCGGTCAAAATGGGCGAAATGCTCGGGTGCCCGCCCACGCCAGTCGATATGACCCGCCGGCAGTTGCCAGAAGCCATTCAGGAACACATAACCGGCGCCAGGGCACGGAGGCACTGCCGCTACCATCGGAGGCGCAACCACCACCGGCGCCGGAACTCCGATGCCGATACCAAACGAAACACGCGGCGCGGCGAACATCGTGCTACCCGCCAGAAGCAAGCCTGCTAAGATTTTCTTTTTCATTTCCTTGTCCTCCTTACGCACTCAATAAAGGCACGCATGTTGCCAGCCCTAAGTGCTTGAATCTGCGTGGAGACGAAAACTCCCCTGGCCGCGCGGCACCGCCAGCCGGTGGTTTTCAGCCGTTTACGTAAGCGTCCAGCGGCAAAACAACCTTCCCGTCGACAATGGGAACGCAATCGGGCGGAAATTCCTGTGTGAGTTCGACGCCTGCACGCTCCAGGCGGGTGATGAATTCTTCCAGATGCGCCATCGCTCCGGTGGGCAGATCGTGCAAAACGAGCAGCGTCCAATCGCGTGACTGGCAATCGGACAGCGCCCGTTCCAGCCATCCCTCCGGGTCCAGCCAATCGCGAGGCACTGAGTTCCACAGAACGCACGTGTACCCGCCGGCTTTGAGCCGTTCCACCACCGCTGGCTGCAGCAGGTGCTTGCCAAGCTCACCGGATCCCGGCGGACGAAACAGCTTGCGTGATTGTGGGAGCCACTCGAGCGCTCGCTCGGCTTTCTCAAAATCGTCCAGCGCTGCGGCACGATCCAACCGCCCGAGCGGGGCCGAATGGGCAAACGTGTGATTGCCGATCCAGTGGCCTTCGCCGTTTGCCCGGCGCACCAGCAGGGAGCCTTGGGGCGTGATCGCTTTTCGCCCCATCACGAAAAAGGTAGCTTTGATGTTGTGCCGGGCCAGGCAATCGAGCACGGCTGGAGTGACCTGCGGCTCCGGCCCGTTATCGAAGGTCAGCGTGACCTTGCCGTTAGCGCTTGGCAACGAGGACGTCTTCGACGATTTCCTTGAACTCGGCCGGGCTGAGCAAGCCGCGCTTCTCGATGCCTTTGTCTTTCACGCGCTTCAGCATCTCGGAAACAGCCTCGTCGTCGGCGTCGGTGATGCCCATCTGCTCAAGGTTGTAGGTGATGGAAGCTTTGCCGCTCTTCTTACCAAGCACTACCTCGCCGCGGCGGCCGGTTAACGCCGGGTGCGTCCCGAACATCGCCAGCGGCTCCTTCACCACCAGATCGACGCCGATGCCCGACTCGCGCGTGAAGTTCCGATCGCCCAGAATGGGCTTGTTCAGTGCGATGTCGAACTGGCTGATGCGGCTGACCAGCGCGCCCAGCTCGGGCAGTTTCCCCAGGTCGTAGTGCGTGTCATAACCATACAGCACGTGCAGCGCGACGATCAGCTCTTCGAGCGCGGCATTCCCGGTTCTCTCGCCCAAGCCGTTCGCGCAGCTATGCACCACCTCGGCGCCGGCTTCCACACCGGCCAACTCGGTGGCGACGGCCATGCCGAAATCGTTGTGGGTGTGGACTTCAACCGGCAGTTTGGTGAGCGACTTCACCAGGCGAACCATGTACTTCATCGCCTCCGGCAAGATGCAACCCATGGTGTCGACAACACCTACCGAATCCGGCTGGCATTCCTGCACCAGGCGGGTGAGCAGATTCGTGAGGTCTTCCTCGCGGGCGCGGGTGGTGTCGTAAGGGAAGTACACCACGTGCATGCCGCGGGCCTTGGCATAGTTGACGACGCCGATGCTCTTTTTCAGCACGTCTTCCCAGGTCCACTTGAACTGGTACTTAAGCTTGGGATACCCGATCGGGATCTCAATAATCACGCCATGGCAGCCGCATTCGAGCGCCTTGTCGATATCGGCGTTCATGGCGCGGGCGAAGGTATAAATTTTCGATTTGAGCCCGAGCTTTGAAATCTCTTTGATGGCTTGGAAATCCTGCTCGGAAACGGCGGGCATGCCAGCCTCGATGCGATCCACTCCGATTTCATCGAGCTTCTCGGCAATCGCGACTTTATCGGCGACGCTGAAAACAACTCCCGGTGTCTGCTCGCCATCGCGCAGCGTGGCGTCATGTATGCTCACGCGCGCCGGCAGCTGGAACTTCGAAGTCACTTCCGGAACAAAATTGTAGGGACTAACCCACCACTCGTTTTCTCGATAGTATTTGCCGTTCATGTTGCCAACTATACCATTCACGGCCCCGGCCGCTGGGTCAACAATCCCACCCGATTCCAGCCTGCTCCGCGCGCAATATCGATCACCGACGCGACGTCGGCATACTCCAGCTCAGGGGCGCCGTCGAGGGACCGCTTACTGACGTGCGCGGCTCAGTTTACGCGCGTTGCAGAGCCGCGCGCGTGAGCAAGCGTTCTTGGGATGTCTCCCGGCTCCGGCACCTCGGACGGCAGTCCTCTGCTGCGCGCCGGCAGGAGCATGAATGTGATCAGCAGTACCAGCAGGATATCGATCATCGGCGTCATGTTGATCGCTGCCGCCGTTTTTCCGGAACCCATTTGCATCGCCACGCAAGTTTGGGTAACAATATAGTTGACAACTCATGTTTATCATCAGGCATTCGGGAGTTCGGCTAACTCAATCTTGCCAGCACTTGCAGTGTTCCTAATTCTCTGAGGTTCCACGCCTGTCATCGCGATCATACTGTCACCGTCGGGATAGGAGTTCGATACGACTAGGTGAACACCCTTCCCCTTCCAAAACCGTTTCCATCGTTCCTCTATTTCATCGATGCTCTTTGCTCGGGCAGGAACACAAAGAACGACAGTGGGCTGACCTAAGGATGAGATCTTATCCCATAGTCCACGGTGGCGGATATGATTGTCCTCGTGTTCAGCGCGATGTGCTTGAGCAGGGTGCGGATCCAATTCGGCATCTATGCAGATCAGAGACGCTACGCAAGTGCCATTGTGCTTTCGTGGCTTATCGCACCCATGGGTACAGACTTGGTAAAGATCTTGCGCCATGTGGTCACTGCATACTTTCCTTGATAAGGTTCGACAGAGATCGCTGGTTAGAAGGTATGCAGAATTGTAGGGCTTGCGTCCGCGCGAAGTCCGGATTACCAGTCCGCTCACAAATGCAACTCCAAACTTAAAGGCAAGCTGTTTCAAATCGACCGTTATTCCTGGATCACAATTGTGCGGACGGCCCGACTCATAAACTGTTCCGATATTGAAAGCCTCCGGCAAGACAATCAGGGAACCGTTTAGGAGGTCGGTCCCGTTTTGCTTATCCAGTGCTCTTCGTTCGGATAACGCTTGTTTTAGTAAGGAGACTGGCTGGGACTCTGGTTTCTCAACAAAATTAAGAAATCCGATGTTCACTCAGCGCCATCGGATTTCTTCGCCCGCTTCTTTTCGCTTGCCCGCTTCAGGCGCGCTTCCTTCTTCACCAAATCCTTTTTCGAGACGGTGAGCACCATACTGAGTGCGTTGCTCATTCGTTCTGCGTCCGTGTTGCCGGGGACGTTCGGGGCTGGCAGTGGTTTCATGAAGTGACCTTTCTGGCGCGCACTTTTATCGCCTTTTTGCTGATTGGTCTTCGGAGAATCCGCTCTACAATCCCGTACTCCCAGTACTGATCTCCTTCAAGCAAGTCCAGAGAAGCGTGTTCTATGTCCTGATAGCGACCAAGCTTGCTTTTCCAAGCGATGCCGTCCGATTTTGCAACATGACCGGGAGCCATATCCTCTAGATCGACGTATATCGCTATTTTTTCGAATCCAGCTTCGATATTGCGGTCCTCAGTCAGCTCGTAACCTTGTCGCGTAAACAACTCTGTCCAACCCTCCAAAGTATCGGGAACACCAGAGGGCCAATGATACAAACCGCCATGAAGCCCAGCCTGCCACCATTTTCTATCGGTATCGTTAGCGAAGGCTACGCAATTATATCTGCCTGTGGCATTGCTGGTGTGCCTGTAATTGTCTGGCTTCAACTTCGGAAGTTTGGCCTGGAGTTCTTGTGGGGTTCGGTTTCTCATTGCCTAGATGATTTTTCTCTCGCGTCCCCATCGCAGCCAAGCACCTACCGCCTTATCGAAACCGTATTCAGCCTTTACTGGATTTTCGCCAGTTATTGCCTCAAGAGCGGCAAACCAATGATCAGGGTCCGTCTTCAATTCCTTTAGCAAGAGGTTCTCGATTTGGTGATCAACAGAATCCTGGGCTAGCCCAATGATGCGTAAATAACTGGGATGTGCAATTGCTTTAGTGATTGAAGATAAGTGCCCGGTCTCGTCTTTCCATCGCTCAACATGCTCACGGAAGGCTCGTTCCAGAGATTGGCTTTTGCTTAGCCGTCTTGCTCGAAGCCACTCAGCGAAGTCCCGAGAAATCGCGGCAAGGTGACCGTTGCGCACCTTAGACAGATTTACACGTTTACGCGCGGAGGCGTAGTCATGGGCTCGTATGGCACGGTCATCAGTGCCCCGCGAATACCGTTTTGTGCATTCCCTCGGCATTGTTATTTACCTAAACGCCAAGATCAGGAAGTCGCATCTCTTTGAGCAAAGCTCTCAATGTCTCGTCTTTTTGTAGGGCGCGGTGGATAGCATCAGCGAGAAGACCTAAATCTACGCCGTCCAGAACAATTTGAAATTCCTTGTGATCTCCCAGTTCGTGATATGCAAGCTTCAAGGTGTGTGTCAGGACGGCCCCGAGGGGCCGAACGGTTGGCTTCGCTCCAAAGACTGGCCTGATATCGGAGACTATTTTGGCTTCACAGTATAGACGCTCGCCATCGCGCTGCAACCGTTTTGCTTTAGAGAGAAGATTGAATGGTTCAACACTGAGCAACTTCTCAAACTTCGCTCTCAGCTTTGGAGCATCCTTCCTGTCAACAGCAAGCTCCGTTTGATTCTGGAACCCCTCGATGAAATCCTTCAGGAACGTGTCCCGATTTACGCCCGACAGTTCCCGAATAGAATAGAGTCCATAGAGAGTGTCAAGTACAGCCTCCAGTTCAGTAGCAGAAACGGAAGGTACCTGCTCCGCAATGTTTTTCGCAATCTCATCGGTGTCAGACGTTAGAGAAGCTGACTTCAGGGCCTTGATGAGCGTCTCTACGGACGTGTTCGGCATCGCCCTGATTGTCTTAAGCGCCGGGAAATCTTCGATTGGGATTTGGAGTGGCATTGGCGATACCTGTTACAGTCTACTCCTGTCAGACGATGCCTTCCTACGCTTGCCCCTGGATGACGTGCGGTACGGCATATTTCATGCTCGCCCTGCGGTGACCTTACCGGTCAATTGATCGAACGTCAGGCGCTTCCCCACAATGCCGGAGACGGCCATACTAAAACGCTCTCCATCGGTCAGTTTCCGATTGTTGAACCGAAATGCCTGTTCGTCGAGGTAACGGAAAAGATGAAACGGCTCGACGCTCACGTAGGTTCCGTTGATGCCGCGCTTCAGCAAAGACCAAAAGTTTTCCAGACCGTTCGTGTGAACGTTCCCGTCTACGTACTGCACGGCGTGATCGACCACCTGATGTGCGTATCGTCCTTCGAGCCCCTCATACGAAAGAAGGAAGTCGGTGTAGAGTGCAGAGCCAGCCTCGACATGCTTGTGTACTTCGGCCTGAAGAGTTTTCTTTTTGCGATTCGCGACTACGCTGGTTCGGACTTTGCTGGTTCCGTCTTTACCGCGTTCCAAAATTCCCATGACGGCGGTTTTATCTTTCCCTCCCGTGCCGGTTATGCGGCGGCGGCGCTGCGCGACATGCATGTTCCTCGCTTTGCCGCCAATGAAGGTTTCATCCGCTTCGACGTGACCGGATAGTTTATCAGGCGTTGCCATGCCAAGCGCAACGCGGATGCGGTGATCCATGAACCATGCCGTCTTTTGCGTTACGCCGATGGCCCGGTGAATTTCATATGAGCTAATTCCGTTCTTGCAGTTCACAACCTGCCACATAGCGAGCAACCACTTGTCCAAGCCGAGCGGGCTGTCCTCAAAAATCGTGCCAGTCTTTGCGGTGAACTGTCTCAAGGCGTGCTTGCTGCCACACTGCCAGCGGTTGTACTTCGCCTGAAATAGAACCTTCGTGCCACCGCAACGCGGACAGACAACACCGTTGGGCCAGCGATGCTTTACCAAGTACTCTCGGCAATTGCCAGGGCTATCGAAGAAGAGAATTGCTTCCTGAAGAGTGCTTGGTTCCATGCTTCAATCTTAGGTCAAAACCGGTGAGTTGTCAACTATATTGTTACCAGTTTGGACACTGGCGCTCAAACAAAAGTTCCGCTTACTGACGTGCGCGGTTCAGAATTCGGAGCCGTGACCAAAGGGAGCGGACGCAGCCTTCGGAACCGCGACCGTGAGGGAGCGCTACGACGCCAGCCCAGACACGCGCAGCCCCGACCACTCCTCGCACAACAGAATCGAGTTGGCTGGATTCTGCGGCGTGTATTTGAGCGACGCCGGCCGCCCGATCAGGCGATGCGAATCGGCCGGAATCATTTCGCGCAGTTGCGAGATGTCCTGGTTGGCCGTGTAAGTCAATCCGCCCACCGAGTATTCATAGATGATCGCGTCGTCGGTGATATCGGTGATGGTAGCGTCGCCCAGGCGGCCGCTCGTGTTCACTTCCAGCCGGCGAAGTTTTTCCTTATCCTTGGGCTTCCGCCGGATGCGCAGTACAACGAAAATTCCAGCGCCTATCACGGAAAGCGACAGCGCGCCGATGACAGCTGCTTCGGTGACTGGAAACGCCCGGACGCTTTGGAACACGTTTATCCCTCTAAGATGACGGTATTCTCCAGCGCCCCGACGCCTTCGATTTCCACGCGAACTCGCGACCCGGGCTGAAGCGGACCGACACCGGACGGAGTACCTGTGGCGATCAAATCCCCCGGCTCCAGCGTCATAAAGGTGGTGATGTACGCGATTATATCATTCACGCTGAAGATCATCTCCGAAATTGCCGCGTCCTGTTTCATCTCGGCGCCCACGAACGTACGCACTCGCAGGCTGTTGAGATTCACCTCGTCGCGTGGAACGATATACGGACCCACCGGGCAAAACGTGTCGAATCCCTTACCGCGCGTCCACTGCCCGTCTTTCCTTTGCAGATCGCGCGCGGTGACGTCGTTGACCGGCGTGTAGCCCAAAATATAACCGGCAGCGTCCGCGCTATTCACTTTGCGCGCGCGGCGTCCTATCACCACGCCTAACTCGCCTTCATAATCCAGGCGTTGCGTTAGCCGGGGATAAACGATGGCGTCGCCCGCGGCGATCAGCGACGAGGGAGGCTTCAAGAAAATGGTTGGTTCGGCAGGCACATCCACGCCCATTTCCTTGGCGTGTTCCGCGTAATTGCGTCCCACGCAGACGATCTTCGTCGGCGAGCATGGAGGCAGGAGGCGCGCGCCCTCGGGGAGCCGATCGAAGTCGCCCTGCCGGACGTCGGGATCCGCGTCCGTCGCCCAGGGCAAAGTGTCCGTATTCAGGCTGTATCGAATGATTTTCATGGTGCGGTAATCTCCACAGGTTGGCACGGCTGGCTCCCTCGCCCGCCTTCATCCGCGGACAAGACCTCATAGCGATAACGCTTCCCGCTCTGAATGGCGTGATCCGAGTAAACGGGCGCGTCCAATCCGCGCGCCACCTCGACGAACGGTCCGCCTTCTTCCGAGCGCAGAACGCGATATTCCTTGAAGTCGGACTCCGTGTTGCGGTTCCAGGCCAATTCCACCGTACCGATTCCGATGGAAGCAGTCAGGCCCGAGGGAACGGCGGGCGGGAACGTGTCGATGGGCGTGATGGTCTGGGGCCCCACAACATTACTCTCGATCTTGTCGCGGACCGCTTGAAGCGAATACTGATAGGTTTTGCCGTACTCCGCGCTCATGTCGATGTAGTTGGGCTCAGTGGCGGTGGCGAGCAAAACGGGCTTCTGCTGCTGCTCCGTTTTTCGAAAGACACGAAATTGACTCGGGCCCTGCGCGCTCCACGTGAGTGCGACGCCCTTGGGGTCCGCTGCTACGTGAAAGTTGGCAGGATCCGCGAGCGGCGGCACTACATCGAAGATTTTGGGGTCCGACCATCCTGCGTCCCTTCCCTTGGGATTAGTGACACGCACGGCCACGATTACTTCGCTGCCGACAAACTTGCTCAACGGAATCGTCGCCCGCACCGGGCCGGGGTTTTCCGGAGTGGGCACGTCGACGCGTGTGGCGCTCTTGGCCCACTCGTCCGCATTCCAGGCGCTGTTATTCGGATTGGGGCCCACGCGCAGCTCAACGCCCCCAATCTCTTTCAGCGGCAAGCCTTCGGTAGTTTGCGGTGGAATGGTGAAAGTGATGTCGAGATCGTTTCCTTGCTCCACCACCGCCAGGTCGCTAACGCGCATGGGAATTCGCAAAGCGGGATACAGCGGCTCGCCGACCTGACCGCATCCGGCCAGCAGGACGAAAGCAATTACACAAAAAAGACCACTCCCTAACGGTCGCGGCTCGGTAAGGTGGGCAAGCGGTTTTTTCGGCGCTCGCATCGGGCTACAGGATGTACCGGCTCAGGTCCTGGTCCTTCACGATGTCCGCCAATTGCTTGCGGACATACGCGGCGTCAATCCTTACATTCTTCTTTTTCAGGTCCGGCCCAGCGAACGAAATTTCCTCGAGCAGCTTCTCCATGATGGTGTGCAAGCGGCGCGCCCCAATGTTTTCGGACATCTGGTTCACGCGCGCGGCGAATCCCGCAATTTGCTCAATGGCGTCGTCGGTGAAGGTGAGCTTGATGCCTTCGGTATCCAGCAGCGCGATGTACTGCTTCACCAGCGCGCCCTTGGGCTCCTTCAAAATGCGAATGAAGTCGGCCTCGGTAAGCGACTTCAGCTCCACGCGTATCGGGAAACGGCCCTGCAGTTCGGGGATTAAATCGCTTGGCTTGGACACATGGAAAGCGCCTGCGGCGACGAAAAGGATGTGATCCGTCCGCACAAATCCATGGCGTGTGTTGACGGTGGTGCCTTCCACGATCGGTAAAATATCGCGCTGCACACCTTCGCGGCTGACGTCGGGACCGTGCCCGGCCTCGCGCCCGGCGATTTTGTCGATCTCGTCCAGGAACACGATTCCGCTGCGCTCCACGCGATCCAGCGCGACGCGCGTCACCTGATCCATGTCGATCAGCTTCTGCTCTTCTTCCTGCACCAGATACTCCGCGGCTTCCGCCACGCGCATTTTCCGTTTGCGGGTACGCTGGCCGAACAGCCCGGGCAGGACGTCCTTCAGATTCACGTCCATCTCTTCGAGACCGGTGTTGGTGCTGATCTCAAACGTTGGCCCGCGCTCGCGGACATCGATTTCCACCATTCGATCGTCCAGCTTGCCCGCGCGCAGTTTTTCGCGCAGCTTCTCGCGCGTACGATCGGCGCTTTCCGACGCCTCCGGTTGGGGCGGCATCAGCAGATCCAGCAGCCGCTCCTCGGCGTTCTTCTCGGCGCGCTCCGCTACCTCCTCCAGCCGCTCCTCGCGCACCATGTCGATGGAGATGTCCACCAGATCGCGGATCATCGCTTCTACATCGCGCCCTACGTATCCGACTTCGGTGAACTTGCTGGCCTCAACTTTCAGGAACGGCGAGTTCGCCAGTTTGGCCAGCCTGCGTGCTATTTCTGTCTTGCCCACGCCCGTGGGCCCGATCATGAGGATGTTCTTGGGCATCACCTCATCGGCCAGCTCCGGCTCCAGCTTTTGGCGGCGGATGCGGTTGCGCAACGCAATGGCGACGGCGCGCTTGGCGTCCGCCTGGCCGATCACATATTTATCGAGTTCCTGAACGATCTCGCGGGGCGTCAGTTCGTCCAACAGCGGCGTTTCATCGAGCGCCTGGCCGGGCAGGTAAATCACCATTAACCAAGCTCCTCAAAGTTCACAGTCTCGTTGGTGTAGATGCATATCTGGCCGGCAATCTTCATGGACTTTTCGGCGATTTCTTTCGCTCCCAGTTTAGTATTTTCAAACAACGCCGTGGCCGCGGCCTTAGCGAAGGGGCCGCCCGAGCCGATGGCGGCGATCTCTCCGTCCGGCTCAATCACGTCGCCGTTCCCGCTCACAATGTAGGTGTTGGCCGCGTCGGCCACCAGCAGCAGCGCTTCCAAATGCCGCAGCACGCGATCCGTGCGCCATTCCTTGGCGAGCTCCACCACGGAGCGCGCGAGGTTGCCGTTGAACTGTTCGAGCTTGGCTTCAAAGCGCGCGAAGAGCGCGAAGGCGTCGGCCGTGGACCCGGCGAATCCGGCCACGATCTTGTCGTTGTAAAGGCGCCGCAGCTTCTTGGCGGAAGCCTTCAGCACTTCCGAACCCAGTGTCACCTGGCCGTCTCCGGCCATCACCACTTTCCCTCCCCTGCGAACGCACAGAATGGTAGTGGAACGTACTCTTTCTTTCATGTTGGATTGATTCTCAACTCCCTCGCGACAGCGCCGCAATGCGGTGGAGTTTTTATTTTACCGCACGTCACGCCGCGGACGACAACACCGGAGTCAACGCTGGGTGTGCTAGATGTCGTGGTACACGCGGCTTCCAAGCCGCATTTTCGATGTACCGGGCGACGCATCCTGGTGGTCCAAACGCGTCTGAAGCCGCGGGTACCATGGCAAGTGGCACACTAGTACATCGTACAGAAAGTTCTTTCTAGAACGGCTTACAGAGCGTCGTTCTGAGCCGCCATGCGTGAGCATGCGGTTTTGCTGGGTGCAGGGGCGAATCCGCATGCTTACGCATGGCGGCTCGGATACGCTAAACCTGACTTTTTAGTTAAATGAACTTTCTGTACGATGTACTAGTCAGCGTTTGTGCACTTTATGTATGCGTCCGCTGATGCGTGGCTGCCAGCGCGGCGCGCATCCCACATCGCTACACTGTACGCCTGTGCTGAGCTGTCCGCTGCCGTCCGCATTCATGGTCCAAACCTCGGCATAAGCGTTCGGGAGGGACTGCTTCATTCCGTTGACGTCCCATTCGAAGGTGATCTTTTTCCCATCGCTCGACCAACTGGTGTCGCCAGCTTCATAGGGCGCTGCGAAGTTGGTGAGCTGCTCTTGCTGGGTACCGTCCGCCTTCATCGTGAAAATGTTGAGCTTGTTTCCGCCCTCCCGGTCGGATCCAAATGTGATTCGGGTTCCGTCCGGAGACCACATGGGGTCGCCATTGTTACCCGCGCTGGTGAGCTGCTGCAGGCGGGTGCCCTCGACGTTCATCACGTAAACTTCCTGGTCGCTCCCGTGCATCAGGCTCATGAACACCAGCTGGTTGTTCACGGACCACCTGGGCTCTACGCTGAAGAGGGTATTTGCCAGGACGGCGTGATCGCCCGTGCGGTCCACGTTCATGATCCGAATGTCGGTGATCGGCGGCTGGTTGGCTAGAGGGGCCGAGTGAAGTCTTGCGTAGACGATCCGGGTGCCGTCCGGAGACCAACTCGGAGTGACATCGAACCCCGGCGTCGGAGAGAGACGCTGCTGGCCGGTACCGTCCGCGTTGATCACATAAATGGCGGAGCCATTGAAATCGCGCTGGTAGACCAGGCGCTTCCCGTCCGGCGACCACGAAGGATAGTTCTCCGCTTCGCCATCATCGGTCAGCCTGGCGAGGTTGGCGCCCGCACCGGAGGCATCCACATCCATGAGGTAGATATAGTTGACCGAATTCTGCTGGCCCACGAAGGCCATCCGTCCCGACTCCCCGGCGAGCGACAGAACGCTGGCCAATAGACAAAACAGCTGGCGCATACCTTCCATGACGCATCGGGGAGCCGGAAAGACGCCGGCGCCATCACTTGGAGCGTCCAATCGGCGGGACCGTGGTACAACCGTTTTATGCCGTCTTATTTCGTCGAGACGCCTCATTGCCGCTACCCTGTGCTGGTGGAACGGGGCGGCCTCGCGAACGTGCGCGAATACATTCCACGGCACGCCGGCAAGGTATTTCTAATCTCCACAGAGGATGTTTGGAAGCTCCATGGCAAGGCGCTGGCGCCATCTCTCGGCGCACCTGAAGTTCTATTTTTTCCTGGCGGCGAACCGCGCAAACGTTTGGTGGAAGTGGAGGCGCTGGCCGAACAGATGGTCGCCCGTGGCGGAGATCGGTCCAGCGTAATCGTCGCATTCGGCGGCGGCATTCTCACCGATGTCGCGGGTTTCCTGGCCGCCATCTTCATGCGCGGGATTCCTGTAATTCAAGTTCCCACCACGCTGCTGGCGCAAGTGGACGCGGCCGTCGGCGGAAAAACCGGCGTCAATCTGACATCCGGCAAGAACCTCATCGGCAGCTTTCATCAGCCGCTAGCCGTCATCATCGATCCGGCGGTGCTGGACACGCTGCCGGAGCGCGAATATCGCGCCGGTTTGTTCGAAATAGTCAAGCACGGCGTCATCGCCGATGCCGATCTGTTCTGGCTGATGAGCCGCGAGCCACAGCGCGTCCTGGCGCACACACCCGAAGTGGTGGATCGCATGATTTGCGATTCCGTTCGCATCAAAGCCGAGGTGGTTTCCGGCGACGAAAAGGAACAGGACCGGCGGCGCATCCTGAATTTCGGACATACCTTCGGTCACGCGCTCGAAGCCGAGACCGGCTATTCGAAATTCCTGCACGGCGAAGCGGTGGCGTGGGGTATGAAGGCCGCCACGCTACTGGGCGAAATGGAACACGTGCTCTCGGCCGAGGACACGCAGGAGATTCTGCGCTGCGTGAATTCCTATGGTCCGCTTCCGCCGCTGGGGGGTATCGATCCGGCGCGCCTGGCCGCACGCCTGAAGAGCGACAAGAAGACCGTGCAAGGCAAGATCCATTTTGTCCTGCCCGAGCGGATCGGCGCGGTGAAGATCACCTCCGACGTTCAAGAACGATTCGTTACGGCGGCCATCGAGGAAGCGCTCGCTTGCTGACGCACTTGGGCCCCCAGGGTACTACGCCCCCGGGAACGGAAACCGAACAGGAAGCCTCTACGTGGGTGCGCGGTATGTTCGACCGCATTGCGCCGCGCTACGACCTGCTGAATCACCTGCTGTCGATGAATATCGACCGCTATTGGCGAGCGCGCACGGTTTCGCGCGTTGCGGCGATTTTGGCGCGACCCGGCGCGCAAATTTTGGATGTGTGCTGCGGAACCGGAGATTTGACGCTTGCGCTTCGATCGCAGGGACGGGTGTTCGGTAGCGATTTTTCTCATCCCATGCTGGTTGCGGCACGGCGCAAACGTTGCTCCACGTTGTTCGAGGCAGACGCGCTCCGGCTTCCCGTAGCCGACGCCGCGCTCGATCTCGCGACGATCGCGTTCGGATTTCGCAACCTGACGAATTATCACGCCGGGCTCCTGGAGCTGCGGCGCATCCTGAAACCCGGCGGCACGCTCGCGATTCTGGAATTTTCCACGCCTCCGAACGCGCTGCTGGCCACGGCCTACGCCTTCTACTCGCGCGCGATTCTGCCTACCATCGGAGGAATGATTTCAGGTTCCAAGGACGCTTACACGTACCTGCCGGAATCAGTACGAAAATTTCCCGATGCCGATGGTTTGGCGGATCAGATGCGCGATGCGGGATTCGTGAACGTCCGCTTTGAACGCATGACGGCTGGGATCGTAGCCTTGCACCTGGGGGACGCTCTGCACTTGGGCGACCGGAGCTGAGTTTGCCGGCGTCACTTTAGCTTGCTGCATCATCTGCTTTATGGTGATCGAAGCCAACGCCAGCGTGAGCCCGATCATGATCGCCACCGAGACCCAAGCCACCGCGTTGTAGGCGGCGGAATTGGTCCACTCCTTCATGAGGCCCTTCTTGTTGATCAGAATCACCATGTAGATGAGCACGAACGGCAGCAACACGCCGTTCAGCACCTGCGACGCCAGAATCACCTTGACGAGTGGGAAATGCGGCCACAGAATCACGGCCGCGCCCAGCACCACCAGCAGCGTGTACAACCAGTAGAACTCCGGCGCTTCGTGAAAGCGCTTGTCCACGCCCGATTCAAAGCCCAGCCCTTCGCACACGGTAAACACCGTGGAGAGCGGCAAAATGCAGGCCGCGAAAAACGACGCGTTGAACAGGCCGGCACTGAACAAAAGATAGGCATACTGGCCGAACGGCTTCAGCGCCACTGCGGCGTCGGCGGCATCGTTGATATCTTTCGGACCGTGCGCCCAGATGGCTGTGGCGCAGGATACGACGATGAAGAACGCGACCACATCGGTCAAAATGCAGCCCACCACCACTTCGATCCGCGACTGCACGTACTCTTTAGCCGTGATTCCCTTCTCCACGATGGCGGATTGCAGATAAAACTGCATCCACGGCGCGATAGACGTCCCCACCATCGCGATCAGCATCGTGATGTAGTCGGTGTCGAACATCAAAATCGGCTTGACGCTGTAGATGGCGGCTTCTTTCCAATCCGGCTTGAGCAGAAACGCCGAGACGATGTAGGTGACGTACAGACAGCACGCAAACAAAAAGATCTTTTCGACACTCCGGTAATTACCTCGCACCACTAAAAACCAGACCGCCACGGCACAGATGGGCACTGAAATATAGCGGCTGATGTGAAACAGCTCCAGCGAGCTTGCGATGCCGGCGAACTCGGAGATTACATTGAGGAAATTGGTGAAGCACCAGCGCGATCATGAGGAAAAACGTGGTTCGCAGACCGAATTCCTCCCGGATCAGGTCGGAAAGTCCTTTGCCCGTCACCGCGCCCATGCGCGAGCACATTTCCTGCGTCACGATCAACAGCAGCGTGATGGGAATGAGCGTCCACAGCGGCAGGTAGCCGTATTTGGCGCCGGCCTGCGAGTAGGTGAAGATGCCGCCCGAGTCGTTATCGACGTTGGCGGTGATGAGCCCAGGACCGATGACCGACAGAAAGATCGCGATCTGATAACGAAACCGTTTCAGCACAGGCTTTAGTTTTTCCTCGTCATTTTTCTCGCAACAACGAGATGATTTCGTCGGCGGTAATCACGCCCGCGAGCTTGCCTTCGGCGTCGATCACCGGGAGCGTCAGCAGATTGTATTTGTCAAACAGCTCCGTAATGCGATCTTGCCGCTCTTCCACGTCCACCTGAATCAGAGTCTGGGGAGCCAGCTCCAGCAACGGCGTGGCGCCCGCCGCGGTAAACAGCCGTGCCAGCGGGATAGCCGCCTTCAACTGGTCGCTCGCATCCACCAGAAACAGCGTGTTCAAGCTCTCCAGAATCTCTTCGTGCGCCTTCAGGGCTTCCATGGCGCCCGCCACCGTCGTATTTTCGGGCAGCGCCACATACTCGGTGTTCATCAGGCCACCAGCGGAGTTCTCCTTATACTCGAGCAGTTCTTCCACCTCGGCTTTAGGCTCCACTTCCATCTCTTCGAGAATGTCCTCCGACGTTTGTTCCTCCAGCTCCGCCAGCACGTCCGCTGCTTCGTGCGGCGACATCTCTTCCACGATATCCGCCGCCTTCTCGGTCTCGAGCGATTCTAAGATGCTGGCCTGCACATCCGGCTCCATCTCGGAAAGCGTTTCGGCGGCCACTTCGCTGTCCATGGTCTCGAAAATGGCTTCCCGATCGTCCGGGCTCAAATCCTCCACGATGTCGGCCAGATCCGCCGGGTGCATTCGTTCCAGGATCTTGTTGCTGATGTTGAGCCGCAATCGTCGCTGGGGATCGGCCTCGATAATGCTGCAATGCTCCCAGCGGATGGAATGCGGCGGGATCAGCACCTGCACCCGGCGAATCCAGCGGGGCGGCACCACTCCTTGGGCCAGGCGCCGCAATACGCTGCGCAGACCGATGTCGACGTCCAGGATGTTGATCACGTCGCCATCGCCTTCGTGCTGCATCTTGAAGCTGACATCCGTCACCCGCACTACTTTGCGTCCCTGCCCGTCGATGATCTGCTGATCGAGCAAATCGCGTACCAGCCGCAGCATGTACTCGTCGGAATGATACGGGGTGAGCTGTTCGTCTTTGAGGTAGATGCCGTCCAGCGTGATGGAGCGGATTTGATCGTAACGAACGTTCATCCACGCCCATCCACCGCCCATCAGGAAGCGGTCGACACGGGAAGGATGAATCAGAGGAACGATCGCGGCGTCTTTGACTAGCCCCAGGCGGCGGCCCTTGAGGTCATAGACCTTGAGGCCCAGAAGTTCGGTGAGAAAGAGGATGTCGTCCGCCATCGAGAATCGCCAGAGCCCATATCGTTTGACCCGTGGAGCGCGCGCGAGATTCTCGGCTGATGCGGTTGGTCGGCTGCGCCCTACATGGTCTTTCCTTTCCACTATGGCGCAAGCGAAGTGGGGGCCGCAACAAGAAAGTTCTGGATGGGGGGCGGGTTGGGCAGGAAAAATCCGGGTTTCGTACTGGGGGTTTTCGTACTGGGGTTATCGCGGTTACACGGCGCATGGGACAAGCTGCGATTCGATCGGAGTGGCGGGTCGGAGAAATCGGGCGTTCAGGACGGAAGAAACACCGGCAGGCCAATACGAGGGACGCCAGGCCTGAACGATTCGTCGGTGCGGCACCAATTCAATATTGCGGCCTATAATACGACCACCGAATAGCTTAAATGCCCCGCCGGACTGCAGTTGAATTTCTGCTGTGTCCTTGGTAAAGGCGCTGAATTGTTTCCCATCGAGCAGGACTTCGTAGATGCGCGCGGAGGTGGTCTTCAAAATCAACTTCCTGATGGATGGTTGTGCCGGGCTTCTGGTTTTGAGCGTGAACCGGGGCGGCACCCAGACCGCCGAGACGGCTTCGCCCAAGGCCGGCCCGCAGATCGTTCGGGCCTGTCTGTGACGGCAGCATTTTGACGACGTGGAGAATTCCTTGCCGGCCGCCTGGTGATTTGTTGGCGATATCAAAGGGCAGGGCCGCGCGGTTTCGATCGAAGGAAAGGTCAATGAAGGAAAGGTCGATATAGATGCTCCTCGGAAGCCTGCAACTTGCCTTCCGCTGCTATCAGCGATACTGATCCGGCATATCATCTCGCGAAGCTAGTAGTTGCCAGCAACTGGTGATATCGTTCCACGAGGGGCCTACATCGATAGGTTTGGCTTCGACGCCAGTAAAAACAAGGGGGGGATTTAACGTGACAAGTTTGAGGAACCGCGCTGTTCTTTCTGTTGCCATTGTCGTTCTCGCGGCTATAAGCTCCGCGCATCTTTTTGGCCAGGCGGTGGGGACGGCATCCATCTCGGGACGTGTCATCGACGCCTCAGGCGCCGCCGTTCCAGCCGCATCGGTGGTGGTCAAGAATACCGGCACCTCCGCTAGTCAGACCACCGTAACGGACGACCAGGGACGGTATACCGTACCTGAGCTCCCGATCGGCTCTTACGAAATCGAAGTCTCGAAGACGGGCTTTCAGAACTCGGTTCGCAGCGGCATCACGCTGAGCGTCGGCAGTTCCACCGTCATCGATCTCCCGTTGACCGTCGGGCAATCGACGCAAACCGTAACTGTATCGGCAGAGGCATCGCAGGTGGAAACCACCACCTCAGCCATCTCCTCGCTGGTGAACTCCACACAGATGCGAGAGCTGCCGCTGAATGGCCGGAATTTCGAGCAACTGATCCTGTTGGCTCCGGGCGTTTCGACGTATCCCGCGGGTGGAAGCTCCGCGCTCACTTCGGTGGCCAACGCGTATTCGATTGCGGGCGCGCGACCGGAAGGCTATGCCAACACGCTGGACGGCGAAGACATGCTGAATTGGTGGCAGCGCAATGCCGGCGGCAACGTGACCGGTACGTCGCTGGGCATCGACAGCATCGCCGAGTTTCAAACGTTGACGGGGACTTTTTCCGCCCAGTATGGCGGGAACGGCGCCGCGATTATCGGGGTGACCAAATCGGGCACGAACGAGTTTCACGGATCGGTCTACGAATTCCTGCGCAACAGCGACCTGGACTCGCGCGGCTTCTTCGACGCGGGCTCTCCGCCGCCTTTCCGCAGAAATCAGTTCGGCGGAACGCTGGGCGGGCCGATCAAGAAGAACAAGGTCTTTTTCTTCATGAATTATGAAGGTATCCGGCAGGTGCTGGACACCACCTACGTGAACTTCGTCCCGAGCGCGACGCTGCGTCAGGGGATCTATAACGGCACGCAGTACAACGTGAATCCAGCGTCGTTGGCCATGCTACAGCTCTATCCCGAAGCGAACGCGTCGTTCAACGCCAACGTCGGCAAATATAATTTCGTCGGACCGCAGATCACGCCGGAGGATTTCGGCGTCGCGCGCATCGATTACAACATTTCTGAGAAGGATTCTCTCTTCGGCCGCTATCAGGCCGATTTTGGAACGCGAACCACTTACGGCGGCCTGGGACTATGGCCGACGGACGACTTAACGCACAATCAATTCCTGACCATCGGCGAGCACCACATTTTCTCGCCGACGTTGATTAACGAGTTCGATGCTTCTTACTCCCGTCCGGTGACGAACGAATTTCAGCCGACCGAGCATGCGCCGCTGCAGATTTTCACGCCAGCGAGAGAAGACGTTTACATCAGCTTACCGCTCGGCCTCACGCCGCTCGGCGCTTCGTTCATCAACCCGTTCCAATATATCCAGAACAAATTCACGGAACGGGACGACCTGAAGTGGATCCGGGGCGCGCATACCATCAGCATGGGCGCGACGTTCCGGCGCGAGCAGCTCAATCCGTTCGCTTACACCTACTGGAACGGCTTCTATGCCTTCGCCAGCATCCCGAACTTCTTCGCCGGCCTGCCCGCGTCGTTTACCGGCGCGCCCAACGGCGGAACGAACACCAACCGAGCCGAGCGCGATATTCGGTTAACGCCCTACATTCAGGACGACTGGAAGGTCAACAATCGCCTTACCTTGAACATCGGGCTGCGCTATGACTGGGAATCAAATCCGATTGAGATTCATAACAACTTCTACAACGCTGTTGGACCGCCTTTCGGACCGAATTTCCAGAACGTGCCGCACGCGTTTGTGAGCAATCCGTCGAACAAGAACTTCGATCCGAGAATTGGGCTTGCGTGGGATGTGTTCGGAGACCACAAGACGGCCGTTCGCGCCGGTTTCGGTATCTTCCACGACACGTTCCAAACCTACACGTTCTCGTCAGCGTACTTGACGAACCCGCCCTACTTGACCGAGAACCAAGTCTTCACCAACGGCGACCCGAACTGGCCGACGCCTTTCGTCGGCGGGGGAAAGCCGCTGCTGAGTAATACGAACGGGACTTTTTACGGCATCCACACCACGCCGTACAGCCTGCAATACACGCTGAGCATCCAGCGGCAGCTCCCCGGCAATACCCTGTTGACGGTGGGCTATGAGGGTACACGAGGCGTTCACCTGCTAGCGTTCCACGATTTCAACGCGCCCGTCCCAACCATAACTAACGGCGTCTACAGCTTCGTCCACCCGAGCCCGACGACGCCTGGCCAGTTGCTCGCGAATCCTTCCCCCGACCCGAGCTTCGGTTCGCTCGACATGTTGGATACAAGCAGCTATTCGGCCTATAACTCATTGCAGGTCGGCGTGTCGCACCGGGCGTCTTCTAACCTGGTGTTCCAGTTCTCCTACACCTACTCGCACTGCATCGACGGTTCGTTCGCTTATGCGGGTCTGGGCGCCAACAACGTGACCTCAGCCGCCACCAATCCGTACGACTGGGCTGTGGACAAAGGGAACTGCAGCTTCGACCTCCGCCACAACATTTCGGCCAACGCGGTCTACCTGCTTCCGTTCAAGGGCAACCGCTTCGTGGAAGGCTGGCAGATTACCGGAATCCAGACCTGGCACACGGGCGTGCCGTTCTCGCTGGGAGAAAGTGCGCAGCCGTACCTGAATAACAACTTCGATACGCCGCGGCCGAACTACGTAGCGGGTTGTGATGTGTACGCCAACCAGAGCGTTCACCAATGGTACAACCCGGCCTGCTTCACCCCGTCCGCGTACGGAACACTGGGTAATCTAGGAAGGAACAACCTGGTGGGACCGGGCTACGTGGAAACTGACTTGGGAGTGATGAAGGAGACCCGGATCACGGAGCGTGTGAGCGTTCAGTTCCGGGCCGAGCTGTTCAACATCTTCAATCATCCCAACTTCAACATCCCGGCGACATCGGTAGTCAGCGCGGGGGCGTTCAACGCAGCAACCGGCTCGTATACATTCACCAACGCGGCGACGGCGGGTCAGATCACTACGCTGGTCGGCAGCGGCGGCCTCAGCAACGTCGCGCGGCAAACGCAGTTCAGCTTGAAATTGTTGTTTTAAGGGGCCGGGTTGCGTCGGAATCAGGCGTTCAGGTACCTGGGCAGCGGGTCCCAATAACGGAGCGGCCAGCCTTCGTTCAAGCCTCGCCATTTTTCTTCGGTAAAACCGGTGTGATCGAGGGCATCCTGAGTACCCGCTTCCCGGCGCTGAATCGCGATTGGACAGCTCG
Source organism: Bryobacterales bacterium (assembly GCA_963747945.1). Classification (GTDB taxonomy): domain Bacteria; phylum Acidobacteriota; class Terriglobia; order Bryobacterales; family Bryobacteraceae; genus Palsa-89. The sequence goes on along the minus strand of CAVVHB010000008.1, from coordinate 637,649 downwards.
CGCGGCCGCCTGGAGTCCAACTGTGCCGAACGCTGGCTGGAGAGTTCGCGCCGGTCGTGCTGATTCTCGGACTCACTCTCTACCTTCAATCTAGAAAACGGGTGTTTCTGTAGGAGAGCGCCATGCGATACGCATTCCTTTTGGCCGTAATTCTGCCGGTTTTATCGGCTCAAGACGAGACCGCTATCTACAAAGAACGTTGCGCTAAATGCCATGATATGCTGGCGGTCCGCGTCCCTTCCATGGCCACCATCAAAGCGATGAGCGGCGACGCCATCTATGCCGCTCTCGCCAACGGGCTGATGAAGGCCCATGGAGTTCCATGGATGTGGCCGGCCCAGCGGTGGTCAACGGCATGGTCTTTGTTAACTCCGGCTATGGGCAGTGGGGTGGGATGCCCGGGAACGTGCTTTTGGCATTTTCCGTGGGCGGAAAGTAGTTACGAGATCGAGCGAGGGCGGACGAGCATGTTAAGCTTGCCGCAGAGTCCCAATTCCAGTAGGAGAAAACTATGAAATCGATTTCGGCACTATTGGCGGGCTTGACCCTGGCTGCGGTTCTTTCCGCCCAGCCTCCGGGCTTCAATCCGCCCAAGACAACTCTCAAAGTCGGCGACATGGCTCCCGACTTCACCCTTCCCGATACGGACAACAAGCCCGTAAAGCTGTCCGACTTCCGCGGCAAGAAGGCCGTCGTTCTGGCGTTCTTCGTGGCCGCGTTCACCGGTGGTTGAACCAAGGAATTAAACGCATACCAGTCTGGTATCGCAAATTTTGATGCAAATAATGCGCAGGTTTTGGCGATCAGCACCGATTTCACGCCAACCTTGGCGCACTGGAAAAAGGAACTCAACGTCACCTACCCTGTCCTCAGCGATCACATGCGCAAGGTTTCGGAATCGTACGGGATTCTGATCACCGCGCTGGGCGTGGCCAACCGCGCGACATTCGTGGTGGATAAGGAAGGGAAGATTGCCAGTATTGAAGAAGGGAACGTCGCGATCGATCCCACTGGGGCGGATACAGCCTGCAGCCGGCTGGCGCATAAGAGCCAGTAGAGCCAAAGACCGCTAACTGTGAGGGAGCGGCTCGGTTATCGCGATATTCCGAGCTTCTTCATCTTCGATTGCAACGTGGTGCGTTTCATCCCCAGGCGGACCGCGGCTCCGTTCGGTCCGCCCACCACGCCGCTGGCTTGTTCCAGCACCCGGCGAATGTGGTCGCGCTCGGCATCTTGCAGCGTGACGGGGGTTGCCGTGTCGGGCGCCGCGCGCAGTTCCGCCAGCGGGATTTCCAAGCTTGTCCCGCGCGTCAGGATCACGGCCCGCTCCATCAGATTCTCCAGTTCCCGCACATTACCCGGCCAGGCATAAGCTACCAGCGCGTCCATGCTTTCCGTCGGGATGCTTTCCACCCGCTTGTTCATGCGCCGCGCGTACTTCTGCGTGAAATACCGGACCAACTTGGGAATGTCGGTGGCGCGCTCGCGCAATGGCGGCAGCGAAAGTGGAAAAACGCTGAGCCGGTAATAAAGATCGCTGCGGAACTCACGATCGGCGATCATCTGGGCCAGATCGCGATTGGTGGCCGCCACCAGCCGCACGTCCACTTTGATGGTTCGCACGCCGCCCAAGCGCTCAAACTCATGCTCCTGCAGGGCGCGCAGCAGCTTGGGCTGCAGTTCCAGAGGGATGTCGCCCACTTCATCCAGAAATAGCGTGCCTTTATTGGCGAGTTCGAACCGGCCTACTTTCTGCGCGATAGCGCCGGTGAACGCGCCCTTCTCGTGCCCGAACAGCTCGCTTTCGAGCAGGCCGGTCGGAATTGCCGCGCAGTTCAGCTTCACGAACGTGCGCTCGCGGCGTCCGCTCAACTCGTGAATCGCGCGTGCGATCAACTCCTTGCCGGTGCCGGTTTCCCCGAGGATCATCACCGACGCGCTGGTGGGCGCCACGGTGGCCAGCTGATCCAGAACGCGACGAAAACCCGGGTCGTCGCCGATGATCTCGCCGAAGTTCTGCTCGGTGCGGATTTCATCTTCCAGATACAGCTTCTCTTCGGCCAGTTGGTCCTTGAGCTGCGCAATCTCCTGAAAAGCGGTCGCGTTTTCAATGGCGATGGCCGCTTGAGCCCCCACCTGGGTCAGAAAGTCGACGTCCGATGGCGCGAAGGCATTTTCTTTTATGCTGCCTACATTGAGCGTTCCGAGCACGCGGTTGCGCGTAATCAAGGGAATGCAGCAGAGAGATTCGAGTCCCGCGGCCGCCAGCCGTTGAGCCAGGGGTGAGGCGAACAGCGCCAGTTGGCTTCCGTCCAGCACCGCGGGGCGCCGCGTTTCGACAGCCCGGCCGGCGGGTGTTTCATCCAGCGCGGCTGTTGCCCCTTGCGGGATAATCGCCGGATTCCCCTCGAACACCAGGGCGTGATTTTTCAGCCGGCCTCCGCCTGGCTCAAGCAGCGCCAGGCTGGAGTATTCGCTGGGCATTACCCTGCGGAGGCAGGCGGTGATGCTAGGAAACAGTTCGCGAATGTCGAGCTCGGAAACCAGAACGTTCGTGATTTCCAGCAGCACTTGCAGACGGTCGCGCTCACGCGCCAGTTGCCGTTGATACTTTTCGGCCTGCTCGAAATTCAGAGTGTTGTCGACGGCGACGGCCACTTGAGCCGAAACCTGGCGCATGAAATCGAGCTGTGACTCGAGCGGACCACCCGCCACGAATCCAAACATCAGTGCGCCCAGCCGATGTTGAGCGGTGGTGAGCGGCAACCAGGAGGAACTGATCACGCGGTTCCGCTTCAGGACGTCCATGATCTTGGGCCAGCGCGTTTCTTTGTTGACATCCGCGATGACCAGCGGTTCCTGGTGAACATATACCCACCCGGAAGGCGAATCCTGCGGCGGAAATTCCATCTCGGACACGTGGGGCTCAAATTCGGCGGTGCTTTCGAGAATGTGCAGACGCATTGTATTGCTGGCGGCGTCGTACAAAACCAGGTTAAGGAAGTCGAAGGGGACAATCGCGCGCAGCCGGACTGCCAGGTCACGAAACAGCCCGGCGAGGTCGCGGTGCTGCAAAATAGCCTGTGAAACATCCAGGAGCGATTGGTGGGTTACGCTTTGCGATCCAACGCTTTCCAAGCCGTGGCCTGGCGATCCATGGCCTTGCGATCTGGCGTTTCCAACCTCGGGCACCGAGATGCCGCTTTGTTCGGATCTCGCGAGCATTTGATGGGCCTAAGAACAAGTATACCCATCACCAAGGTAGCCGCTTTGAGCCTTTGGGCGGCGCGCAGTGGGCGTTTAGAATAACTCGCCGATTTCCTTGGCGATACCGCGGGCCTCCAGGTGGATTAAACCGGCGTTGGAGCCCATGGGCCCGATCACGGCCAGAACGGCCTTGGGGCCGGCGGAATATACGAACAAGACCCCGTCATCGCCGCGAATGCTTACCTCGGAAAGTCCGCCCGTCGCCATGCTTTCGCTAATGCGGCGGCCTAGGCTGGACGCAGCAGCCGCCATGGCCGCCACCCGGTTTGGATCTGTGCCGTTGGACAGCGAATGCGCCACGGGCAGGCCCTCAGTGGATGCCAGTAAAACACCTCGTAACTCGGGAATCGAGTTGCGAAGGGTCTCCAGATGATTCTTCAAAGCTTCGTGTTTCACCATCTTTAATCTCCCGGGGTTCCTCTCGTGACGCGCACCCACATTTCGGTAGGTAGCCGGCGCAGCCCGCGCTAATAGTAATATCGTTTGGATAGGGCCCCGACTTTAGGCGGTCTTACCGACAAACACATTACTTTCTCACCTTGCAGCAAGGTTGCCTGCCTATCGGAGTACCAAGCCGCTAAATGCCGCCCAGCCAAGCTTAGCCTGTAGCAAATGCTCGTGTTTTCACCGAAGGTAGTAGGGCGACCGCCTGAGAAAGGCTTGATAAGTGCTTTACCGTATAGAAACACCCTCGGGAGGTATTCACTTATCGCCTAGAAGAGCCGATTACTGACACATGCGATGCCTGCACTGCGGCAAGGAGCTAGCGCTGCTAAGGAGATTGACCGGGCACGGCGATTTCTGCTCCGAGGACCACAAGCAAAGCTACCAGGAAGAGTACAACCGGCTGGCGCTGAGCCGCCTGCTTCAGGCTCAAAAGAAAGGGCAACAGGCCCATAACTCGCCTGTTCAGAACGCTGCCCCGCCACCCGATGCATCGGTGGCCGTGGAGGAGCCGTTGCCGGAAGATACGGCCATTCGAGCGGCAGACCCTTCAGTACTAGACGCAGGCTTGGCCGGGGAACTAACCCAAAGTGAGGAACTAACCCAAAGTGAAGCCCTAGCCCAAGACACTTCGGAAGGCGCTATCGATTCGGTGGGGGCGGACGAATCCACCACCGAGGCAACAGACCCTGAAACGTCTCTAGGTGCGGAGCCGGGATCCCTAGAACCGGCAGGGTTCGTGTTAGAAGGCCCCGCAATCTCGGCGCTGCAGGACGAGCCCCCCCGCATGGAGCCCTGGCTGGAGCTTTTGCCTGGGCCGGCCATGTCCGAATGGCAAATCCAGATTGGCGCTTCCAACCTGTCTTCGGCGGACTTGTTAGCGCTCGATTTGCGGCCTAAAGCATCCTCGATTGAAGACGGCGCTCTCTCGGCCGACATTTCGCCTCAGTCGTTCGCCAGCGCTCAACCCGATCCCTGTCTACCAGTGGCGGCGCCCGCCAAGAAGATGGCGAGCACGAATCGATTAACCGCCGGCGCTGCAGTCGCCCTCGACATCGCGCCCGGAGCAATCGCCTTAACTGAGGACCACAGCTTTGTACCAGGCATCCAATTCGAACAAGGCCTCCAATTCGAACCAGACCTGCAATTGGGGAGCGTAGCTCAGTTCGCCGATTCCCAGCTCCTGGAACTCCCTCCCACCGTCATCAATTTCCCAGCCGAAGATTCTGACGTGGTTCTGGCTCGCAGCAACTCTAACTCCCTCGCTCTTGCCCCCTCGGCGGGGGAAACGGAAGCACCCGCAGGAGACAACAGCCCCCGCGCATCGCTCGAAGCGCTGTCCCGTTTACATCAGGAACTCGTCGAACAAGAAACGGTTCGAGTGCCGGAAGCTGCTCCGATGCAAGCAACAACACCGGCCGAGCCAGCGGAACCCGTGGAGGTGCCGGTCGAAGTGGTCGCCGCGGAAGTACCTGCAACATCGGTGACGGTTCCCGGAGACGGGCCCGAAACGCCAGCGGCGGAGGAGCCCAGGCAAAGATTCGCCACCGAATTGTTCGAGATCTCGATCAAGATTTCTACGCCAGCCAAGCCGGCGCTGATCGGAGGCGACCCATTCCCCAGCCAGGTGGCTCCTCTATTGCCGCACTTGAAGTTTCTGCCTCTGCGGCCAAAGATGGCAATCGCCAGCGGCTACGTCCCGCCCTCGAAAGCTTCAGCCCTCCCCGAAACAAAGCCGGCTGCGCCCGCCGCAACCGCTGTGCGTACGCAGGCTCCACCGAAGGGCGCGGCTGCCAAGCCGGCCGCTCGCCTGACACAACCGAAGCAACCCACGCCAGCCGCCAAACCGGCGCAGCCCCCCGCCACGAAGCCTCCCGAGCCGCGAACACCGGCTCCCCCCAAGGCGGCGCTCCCGAAAGCAGATGCAACGAAGGCAGTGGCTAAGCCAGCGCCCTCGCGTCTCACGCCCGTTCAAGAAGCCGCTGCTGCAGAGTCTGGCGTTCCGGAGGCGGCTGCGAAAACTCCGGTAGTGGAAAAAGAGCTGGCGTCGAAAGCAGCGCCCGCGGCGGACACAACCAAGCCTGCGGCGGATGCGGCCAAGCCCGCGGCGAATCAACCGAAGCCGGCCGTGGATCAACCGAAGCCGGCGGCTTCTACAACAAAGCCAAAAGGCGATCAAGTAAACCCAAGAGCGGATCAGGCAACGAAAGACGATGTGCCCCACTTTGGCATTGCTCAATCCGCCAACGTCCCTTGGGCCGGCTCTCTCAAGGTTAAGCTGGGGATCGCGATAGTGCTGCTGGTGATCGCCTGTGCCTATTTTCTGGGCTGGGGCGGCGGTAAGTCCGGCAAACTGTCCGGTTCGAGTACGTCAGTGGCCACCGATGGCTCCGGCCCCAGCATCATCATGGGTGAAGGCGGGTGGGTGGAAGGCTGGGGCGGAGATCCCAGCGGTACGCACGCCGGCCGGCAAATCACTATTTATCGGCCGTCGTTGAAGCTGTCCGATTACCGGTTGGAGTTTCAGGGAAGCATCGATACCAAAAGCATCGGGTGGGTTTTCCGTGCTTCGGATCCGAACAACTACTACGCCATGAAACTGATGACGGTTTCATCCGGATTGTCGCCCAAGGTGGCGCTATTCAAGTATCTGGTGGTCAATGGAAAGCAGACGCAAGTGGGGCGCGTTCCGATCGACCTGGCGGTACAGCCGGACATGGTATTCAACGTTCGCGTTGACGTTCGCGGTCCTCAATTCACCACATACATCCAGGGTCAGCAGGTGGATAGTTGGACCGATGACCAGTTAAAGGTTGGGGGCGTTGGCTTCCTGAACGAGCGCGAAGAACGAGGAAAAGTGAAATCGGTGTCGATCCGTTACCTCAGCGGCGCCAATAAGTAAGAGAAGAAGGATTCCATGGAACAGACGAACGATCAGTGGCTATGGTTTGTTGACAACGAGTTGGTGGAGGCTCTGGCGCGCACCGATATCCTGGACGCCACCAGCGAGAAGCGGCCCGTGCAGTCCTCCACGCTCGCCAAGGCGCTGGCGCTCAACATGGACGGGAAGACCGAGCAGGCGCTGCGCGAAATCCGCAACGCCATCGATGGCGGCGAAGACCTGCCCGAACTGGCGTGGACGAAGGCCCACCTCGAGTTCCAACTCGGCCACTTCGAGAACGCGCTCGAAGACTACCAGAAGCTGCTCGAAACCCAGCCCCGCCACAAGGCTGCAACCTACAATGCGGCCCTGTGCCTTGAAAAGCTGAAACGCTATGAGGAGGCCGCGTCGGTGTTCCGCAAAGCGGCTGAGCTGGATCCGAAACTAGCCGAGGCAATTCTAGGCGTGGGCGTATGTGAGTTGCACTGTAATCACCCGGAAATTGCCCTGGCGGCTTTTGAAGAATGCTTAAAGGTGCAACCAGACAGCAGCAAAGCCCAGTACGGTCAAGCAGTTACGCTGCATCTCCTGGGGCGGACCGACCAGGCTATGGAGCTTTATCACAAGCTGCTTCCCGACAACTCCACCGATGCCGAACTGATCACCAACATGATCCGCCTCGCGCTGGCCCGGGGAGAGCACGACCTGGCACGCGAATATTCCGAAAAATTGCTGCGCTTGCGTCCTAATGCCCAAGCCGGACTAGCGGGGATGATCGCGGCCGCGATGGCGCGCGGCGACTACAAGTCCGCCGCCCAGCTAGGCGCGCAACTGGTGAAGACCGCTTCCAGTTCCTTCGAAGCGTGGTTCAACCTGGGCGTGGCCTACCAAAAAACCAATCGCTTGGAACAGGCGGGGCAAGCTTATGCTGAAGCCTTGAAGCTGAAGCCGGATAGCGGCCTGGCGTATGCCAATCTGGGCGCCACGCTGCAGGAGCGCGGCGATCAGCCCGAAGCGCGCAAAGCTTACGAGCGGGCACTCCAGCTTGCGCCGGAGAATCCCGCCACGCTATGGAACCTCGCCATCGTGCACGACCGGTTGGGCAATCCTGCGGAAGCCGAAAAATGCATCGAGAAGCTGGTGCAAGTGGATCCGGAGCGCGAGGAAGCGTGGTTCCGCGTCGGCTATCTGCGCCTGTCGCGGGGAGACTCGGCGGCGAGTGTGGAACCATTCCGCGTGTGCGTCGGTAAGCGCTCCGATTGGCTTGAGGCGCTGATCAATCTGGGCATCGCGCAGCGGCGTTTGGGCGACCTGGAAGCGGCGAAAGCCTCGTTCACGCAGGCGGCGGCGCGCCATCCGCAGTCCAGCGACGCGTTACGCGGATTGGCCGCTGTGGCCGTCGATCAGGGGGACTACGTGCTGGCTCTGGACGCGGAGGCGAAGCTCGATCAATTGGGCGAGCGGATTCCGGAGCTGAACTACAATATCGGCGTCCTACTGCAGCAGTCCAATTTGCAGGAAGACGCCGCCCGTTCCTACCGCCGGGCCACGGAAGAAAAGCCGGACTTCGCCGAAGCGCTGCTCAACCTGGGCCACGCGCTGGTGGCGCTCGGGCAGGAAGAAGAAGCTCGCGGCTGCTGGCAACACGCGGTGCAAGTCAAGCCGGAGCTGGCGGAAAAGTATTTTTAGGAGGAATACTGGGGAGACGAGGAATACCAGGAATGGCGGGGGTATCCCTTGTCTTCCCTGTATTCCTCGTATTCCTGCCCCTTCATTTACGTTCTAACCACCGGACACTAGTCGGCGTCTGCCGTTCGCACTGCATCGTCTCCGTCACGCCCGACACCAGTAGCGCACAAGCATTCGATTGGGCGCTCCGCAAGGCGTGATCCTGGCTATCGGCCGACGCGATCCGGCATTGGTTCGCTCCGTGGAATGCCACGCACACCTCCACGCGGTACTTCGCGATGTGCATGGTCGAATAAACCAGGAACGCCAGTACAACAACCACAAAAACAATTCCGATGGTCACCGTTTTGCTCATGCGCCCCGCTTCATACAACCGGCCCCTCCACGAAGAAGTTGCCCATGCGGCGGAACTTATTATAGCGTTCGTCGATCAGCGCCCCCGGTGAAAGCGAAGCCAATTCCGCCAGCGCCTTCTGTATGGTTTGCTTTACGAACTCAGCCGCTTTATTGGGATCGGTATGCGCGCCTTCCGCCGGCTCCGGCACCAGGCCGTCGATCAAACCCAACCCTTCCAGATCCAGGGCTGTCAGCCGCAGCGCCTTGGCTGCATCGGCGGCGCGGCCAGAATCGCGATAAATAATCGCGGCGCAACTTTCCGGTGAGATCACGCTGTAGTAAGCGTTTTCGAGCATGTAGACGCGGTTCGCGATACCAAGCCCCAGGGCACCCCCGCTGCCGCCTTCCCCGATCACGATGGTAATCACGGGAACGCCCAGGCGCGACATTTCGCGCAAGTTGTTAGCGATGGCCTCGGCTTGGCCGCGCTCTTCGGCATCGATGCCCGGGTACGCGCCCACGGTGTCCAGGAACGTCACGATCGGGCGGTGGAATTTGTCGGCCATTCGCATCAGGCGCATCGCCTTGCGATAACCCTCCGGCTTCGGCATCCCGAAGTTGCGATGCAGCTTCTGCTTGGTGTCCCGACCCTTCTCCTGCCCGATTACCATCAGCGGCTTCCCATCCAGGAGCGCGAACCCGCCCACCACCGCCGCATCGTCGCCATAAAACCGATCGCCGTGCAGCTCCGAGAATCCGGTAAAAATGCGATTGATATAATCCAACGCGTGCGGCCGTTTGGGATGCCGCGCCAACTGCACTCGTTCCCAAGTGGGATTGGTCACCGGGCTGGTTTCGGATGAAGTTTCGCTATCTGCCATGAAGGATGTTCAGCTCGCCAGAACTTCCCAGGACTCCGGCCCGCATATGCGCTCCACTTCCGCCCAAAATTCCTTATCGGGCCGGACCTTGGGAGCCACATCCAGAATAACGGAAAAATCGCGCGGTTTTTCCAGGCGCAGCCGGACCTCGGTCTCGCCGCGTTTACGCGCGAACAGTTGGTTCAGCGCTTCAGCTTTGTCCACGTTACCGTTCCATTGACGCCCACGCCCACGCGAATGGAAATCAAAGTTGGCAGGTTCACGCGCGCCACCAGCAGCGGCACAATGTCCTGTATCGAAAGCTTGGGCGGACCGTTCTCCTCCGGCAGCACCAGGCCGCGCACCAGCACCGCTTGGTCCTCCACCAAACCGGTGAGCAGACGGTCATACTGCGTGGAAAACGCCATTGCTTCCACTCCGCCCTTGCGATCCTCAACGCGCATCGCGGCCCACAGCTTACCCTCTTTATTGCGCTTGCGAACGATCCCGGTCAGAATACCGCACATGGCGACTTCGGCGCCGCGCTCCAGGCCCTCCAATGTCTCCGTGTCGTGCGTCGACAACTCCACCGCCTTCTCGGAAAACTCATCCAGCGGATGGCCGGTGACGAAGATACCGAGCACCTCCTTCTCGCCCGACAGCTTCTGTTGCACGGTCCAGTCCGGCAACGCGGGTAAAGGATGTTCCACATGCTCCGGCTCATTGTCGACAGCGCCGAAAAGTCCGGCTTGTCCGCATTCGCGGTCTTTCCAGGCCCGCTGCCCACTCTCCATCGCGTTCTCAATCATGGCCGTCAATTGCGCGCGATTACCGCCTAAGCTCGCAAGCGCGCCGCCCTTGACGAAGTTTTCCAGAATCCGCTTGTTCACGCTAGTCAAATCCACGCGCTCGCAAAGGTCGTAGAGCGATTTGAACGGGCCCCCGTTCTCGCGCGCTTCGATGATGGCGTCGGCCCCCGCTGCGCCGACGTTACGGACCGCGCACAGGCCCATGCGGATGCCTTGGCCATCGGGAGAAAAATCGCGTCCGCTTGAATTCACATCCGGGGGCAGCACCGGAATGCCCATCTCGCGGCATTCGTTGATGTACTTAACCACCTTGTCGGTGCTTCCCATTTCGGAGGTGAGCAGCGCCGACAAAAACTCCAGCGGGTAATGCGCCTTCAAGTACGCCGTCACATAAGCCAGATACGCGTAGGCGGCCGAGTGGGATTTGTTGAAGCCGTAACCGGCGAACTGCTCCATCAGGTCGAAGATTTTCTCGACCTTCTTCTGCGGCAGACCCTTGGCCTTGGCGCCTTCCAGGAAGCGCGCTCGCTGCGCGGCCATCTCCTCGGCCTTCTTCTTTCCCATGGCGCGGCGCAGAATGTCGGCCTCGCCCAGCGAATATCCCGCCAGGCGATTGGAAATCTGCATCACCTGCTCTTGATAAACAATGACGCCGTAAGTCTCCTCGAGAAGCTCCTTCAGCTCCGGGAAATCGTAAGTCACCTGCTTGCGGCCGTGCTTGCGATCGATAAAATCGTCCACCATGCCGCCCTGGATCGGCCCGGGCCGGTACAACGCGTTCAGCGCGCACAGATCTTCAATGCGCGTAGGCTGATATCGTGCGCAGAATATCGCGCATGCCCGGCGATTCGAACTGGAACACGCCGCTGGTGAAGCCTTTGGAAAAGATCTGGTAGTTTCCGCGTCATCCAGCGGCAAGCTTCTCGGTGTCGACTTTCACGCCGCGATACCGCTCGATCAGCGCCACCGCCTCCTGAATAATGTCGAGCGTCGTCAGCCCCAGAAAATCCATCTTGAGAAGCGCCAGCTTCTCCAGGCCGACCATGTCGTACTGCGTGACAATTTCGTCTTTGCTGGTCTTGCAGAGAGGAACAAGTTCCCGGAGCGGCACCGGCGAAATTACCACGCCCGCCGCATGCATGCCGGCGTTGCGCGCCATCCCCTCCACCTTGCAGGCCACCTCCAGCACTTCCTTCAGACGCGGGTCCTTACGGGCCGCTCCTCGATGGCCGGCTCCTGCTGCATGGCATCCTTCAGCTTGATGTTGAGCGTAGTGGAATGAGCTTGGTGATCCGGTCCACGTCCGCAAAGCCAATATCCAGTACGCGGCCCACGTCTTTGATGGCCGTGCGCGCGCCCAATGTGCCGAAGGTGATGATCTGCGCCACTTGCTCGCGCCCGTATTTCTCGGTGACGTATTGGATCACTTCGCCGCGCCGCTTGGTATGGAAGTCGATATCGATATCGGGCATGCTCATGCGCTCAGGATTCAGGAAGCGCTCGAACAGCAGCCCGTATTCCAGCGGATCGATGTCGGTAATCTCCATCGCGTAACTCACCAGGCTGCCGGCGGCCGATCCGCGCCCCGGCCCCACCGGAATGCCGCGCGATTTCGCGAACCGGATGAAGTCCCAGACGATCAGGAAGTAGCCGGAGAACTTCATCTGCTGGATCATCTTGATCTCGCGATCCAGGCGCTCGGCATACTCGGGCAGATCGTGCTTCAATCCGCCTTCTTTGCGCAGCGCTTCCAGCCGGCCGCGCCGCTTCTCAAAACCCTGCCGGGCCACGTATTCGAAATAGCTGTCGGTAGAGTGCTCGGCGGGCACATCGAACTTCGGAAACGGCTCCTTGACCTTCTCCAGACTCACCTTGCAGCGCTGCGCGATATCCCAGGTGCGATCCAGCGCCTCTTCCATTTCGCCGAACATCGCGAGCATTTCATCGCGCGTCTTGAGATAAAATTCCGGCTGCGTGAAACGCATGCGATTCGGATCGCTCATGGTTTTGCCGGTCTGGATGCACAGCAAAATTTCGTGCGCCCGCGCATCGCTTTTGCGCATGTAATGCGAATCGTTGGTCGCCACCAGCGGAATGCGCGTTTCTTGCGATAGCCGCAGCAGCTCCGGGATCACAATCTTGTCTTGATCCAGGCCGTGATCCTGAATCTCAAGAAAGAAATTCTCCTTGCCGAACATGTCCGCGTAGCCGTACGCCAGCCGCTTGGCTTCCTCGTAGCGATTGGCCATGATCGTTTCGTTGATGTCGCCGCGCAGGCAAGCCGACATCGCGATCAAACCCTTGGAGTGCCGGGCCAGCAGATCCTTGTCGATCCGCGGCTTGTAATAAAATCCTTCGAGAAACGCGGTGGACACCAGCTTCAGCAGGTTTCGGTAGCCATCCTGGTTCTCGCACAGCAACACCAGGTGGTTGTAACGATCGGTCTCGCTGCGGCTTGCCAGGCCCTGCTGCGAGACGTACACCTCGCATCCGATCACCGGATGCACGCCCTTCTCTTTGGCTTTGTTGTAAAACTCGACGGCGCCAAAAAGATTGCCGTGGTCCGTCATCGCGACCGCGGGCATCTTCTGCTCCACCACCAGATCCATCAACTGCCCGATTTCGCAAGCGCCGTCGAGCAGCGAATAGTCAGTGTGGCAATGTAAATGAACGAAAGGCCGTGCGGAACTCATTTTCAGGTTCTCTTACAGGGGGGAGGGCTATCTTCATTCTACCTCGATCTCACGTGAATCTTCGGTCGCTTTCAAGCGAATTTCGATACGGTTCTCCGGCATCAGTTCGGGAAAGCGCTCGCCCCATTCGATCAGGACGATGGCGCGCCGGTCGAATATCTCGTCCAGGCCGAGGGTCGCCACTTGGGCGGCGGTGTCGAGGCGGTAGAGATCGATGTGATAGACGACCACTCCCTGACGGTCGTGGCTCAGAAAGCTGGCAAGCGGACGGTACTCGTGAATCAGTGTGAACGTCGGACTGGACACGTCGTCGGGCTGCGCGGCTCCCAGTCCTTTCACAATCCCTTTGGCGAGTGTCGTTTTGCCCGCGCCAAGTTCGCCGATGAGCAACACCACCGCCGCCGGCGGCAGTTCCGTCGCCAGCTTCTCACCCAACGCAATGGTCTCTTCTTCAGTTTCGGTGTGATAGATCACTGGTGTGATAGGAGAGTGATTTCACGCATCGCCTCAGGCAGGAACTCGAACAGGTCCGTGGCCATGAAAGATTTTTCGCCAATCGACTCGGCGCCTAGCTCGCCCGCGCGTCCATGCAGGTAAACAGCGGCCAGCAGCGCATTTTCGAGTTGATCCGGAAACTGCGCCACCAGGCCCGCGATCATTCCGGTGAGCACATCGCCGGTGCCGCCAGTGGCCATGGAAGGCGACCCGGTGGGATTGATCCACACCGGACCATCCGGAAAGGCGATCACACTGCGGTTCCCCTTCAGCACCAGGTAGACGCCGCGCTCGGTGGCGTAGGCGCGAGCGTGACCGATACGGTCCGCTTGAATCTCGGCGATGGTCTTCCCGGTCAAGCGCGACATCTCGCCCGGATGCGGCGTGAAAATCCGCGGACCTTCGAATCGGGAACGCTGCCCAGCCAACGCGTTCAGCGCATCCGCATCCACCACCATCCGCGTTTTCGACTCTTGTACGAAGCGCCGGATGAACTGCACCGTCTCGGGATGTTGCCCCATGCCCGGGCCGATCGCGATGACGGTTTTCTTCTCTGTAATCGCGGCCAGCGCGGGATCGTCCGGCCCGTGCATGGCGATAGACCCGGCATCGGTCTCAGCCAAGGGCTCCGTCATGATCTCGGGCGCATACGATGCAATGGAAGAAACCGCAGAGGCTGCCGAAGCGACGGTGGAAAGCCCCGCGCCCGCGCGCAGCGCCGCGATCCCAGCCATCGCCGCGGCGCCCGTTTTTCCACGCCCACCCGCGATCACCAGCACGTGGCCATATAAGCCTTTGTTCGAATCGGGCACACGCGCCTGGAATAGCGATGTAAATTCCCGAGGCGTCGACATGGATAGCTGGATGCTGGCGTCCCCTTCATACATCTCCGGCGGAGTCCCAATGGGCGCGACATGAACTTTACCCGCTAACTCGCACGCCGGTGAAAGCACCAGGCAGGGCTTGGGCGCCGTGAACGTGACAGTGTGTTTTGCGTGCACTGCTTCGCCAGCCACTTCCCCCGAATCGCTCGCCACTCCCGAGGGAACATCGACGGCCACCACTTCCGCCAATGGGAAGCGTTGATTGATGGCCTGGATCAACTCGGCCGGCGTCCCCTTGGCCGCACCTTCCACACCCGTTCCCAAAACCGCATCCACCACCAGCGTTGCGGTCCGCATCTCTTCGGTGACCTTAGTCCACACCGGACAGCCCACCGCCTGTAGCATGCGGAAATTTTCCAGGGCGTCGCCCTTCATTTCGCTCGGATCGCCGGCCAGCACCACTCGCAACCATTGCGGCTTCACGCGCGTAAAAAGCTGCCGCGCCACCACCAGCCCGTCGCCGCCGTTGTTGCCCTTGCCGCACACCACAACGATGCGGTGTTTCGCGAGCGGCGCATACTCGCGCTCCAGAAACTCCACCACGCGCTGCCCGGCATTTTCCATCAAGATGATGTTGGGGATGCCAAGCTCGGCCGTGCGGCGGTCCACGTCGCGCATCTGCGCCGCGGTGAGAACCTTCACGCCCGCACCTCAGCCAACGCCTGCTCCAGCTTCGTCAGGTTCGCCGCTTCTCCCATCACGATCAGATAATCGCCCACTTGGATCTCCGCTTCAGCCGGTGGATTGAATTGCATCTGTCCATCCGACTTGCGAATCGCCAGCACAATCACGCCCAGGTCACTGCGAATCTTGCTCTCAGCCAGCGACTTGGACGCAAACTCGCTCGACGCCGGCACGCTGAACTGCTCGATTCCAACGTCCAGCCCCATGTTCTTCGTCGTGAAATCGATGAACTGGAACACGTGCGGCTTCAGCATCACCTGCGCCATGCGATTGCCGGTCATATCGTAAGGCGCAAATACGTAGTCCGCGCCCGCCAGCCGCATCTTCTTTTCGCTCTGCTCGGAAGCCACGCGCGCCGAAACGTGTAGCGCCGGCTTCAGCGCTTTGGCCGAGAGGATAACGAACAGATTGTCGGCGTCGCTCTGCAAGGTCGCAATCAGACCCTTCGCACGCATGACGCCCGCGTGTCTTAACGTCTCGTCGTCCGTCGCATCGGCCAGCACGGCCAGCATGCCGTCGCGTATCGCCCATTCCACGCGGTCTTCGCTCTTATCCACGATTAGAAACGGTACGCCCGCGCGCTGCAGTTCACGAGCCGCGCCCCGGCCCACACGTCCGAAACCGCAGACGATAATATGGTCCTCCAACTTGTCGATCATTTTCCTGGTCCGCCGTTTCCCAAAATACTGCGTGAGTTCCAGCTCGATGATTACCTGCGTCATGCCGCCCACTGCGAGCAGCAGCATGGTTACGCCGAAGAGTATCAGAAATGAATTGAAGATTCTTCCGTAAAAGCTGAGCGGATGCAACTCCTCGTAGCCCACCGTGGTGATTGTGATGAGCGTCATGTAGAACGCGTCGAACGGGGAATAATGCTCGATCCATATGAATCCCAGCGTTCCTCCGGTGAAGATCAACAGGACTCCGCTGCCGAGTACGATGATCCAGTTGCGAAGGCGGCGCATTCTGTGGCTATTCTAGCGGGACTGCCTTCTAACCGTCTTCACGGCCCTGTTCCGGGAAGTGCGACACGAAGGTGCAGGTTTTCGGAAAGGGCCGGCCGGAGATCCTGGACCGTTCGATGTTTTCGGGGTATGGTTGCATCCGGGAAGAAGGAGTCAGCTCGCGGTAAGGGATGGGATCCGCATAGGCCGGTAAACGCTGCTGAAGCCGCGTTGTTTAGCCGGGAATTGGGTAGCCCGGCGGAAAGCGGCTGGCGTGTAGCAACGCGGCTGAAAGCCGGTATTCACGGCTTGCGCACCAGCAGCACGGTCATGTCGTCGGACAGCTCCGGCACGCCCGTCCATTGCCGCACGCTCTCCATCACCGTCTCTATGATGTGGGCTTCATCCCGGTCCGCGTTTTTCGCCACCAGCTCAATGAGGCGCTCCTCGCCGAACATTTCTCCATATTCATTCTCGGGTTCGGTGATGCCGTCGGTATAGCACACCAGAAGGTCTCCACTGCACAGCTCCAGCTTGCTCTCTTCGTACTTGGAGAAAGGAAATGCACCGACTACGGTGCCATTGACATCCAGCGCCGTGGCCGCGCCATCGCGGAAGAGAACGGGCTGCAGGTGGCCCGCGTTGGTATAGGTCATCAGGCTGGTGGCCTGGTCGTAGATGGCGAAGAAGAACGTCGCATATTTTTCGGGCGAAGTTGTCGCGTGCAGCTGCTGATTCAACTCCGAAACCATGCGCGCTGTCGAAAACCGCGACCCGTTCACAGAAGCCGCGGCCAGATCCGCCAGTTCCATGGTGGCCCGCAGCTCCATGCGCATGGCCGCCTGAATGGTCGCCATCAAGAGCGCCGCCGAAATTCCCTTCCCGGCCACATCGCCAATGGCGATGGCGAGCTTGCCGTCCACCAACTGGTAATCATAGTAGTCGCCGGACACCATGCGCGCCGGACTGCAACTGCCCAGCATCCGCAGGCCCTCGAATATCGGGGGAGCTTTTGGATATAGCTGATCTTGCACTCCGCGCGCGATCTCGATCTCGGCCTCCATACGCTCTTTTTCTTTCGCCACCACGAGCAACCGTTCCAGATTCTGCGTCATGGTGTTGAACGAGGTGCTCAGTTCGGCGATCTGGTCGCGCCCCTTGACCTGGATCAAGTGCGAAAAATCGCCGCGCACTACCCGCTGCGTTCCTTCATACAGCGAATGCACGGCGCCGGTGATGCTGCGCGACATCGAGATTCCGATCCCCAGACCGGTCACGGCCACTACCAGAAACGCCACAGCCACGATATAAAACACCGTCAGGACCAGCTCATCACCGCCCTGGCTCAAGATCGCCGCCAGTATCGAAGACAACCGTGTGTGGACCAATAAAAGCGCGGGGTCGGTGGTCTCCGGGTGCGCCCATTCCACCGCTCGAATGAACGATCCCCATTGCACGTCTACATCGAAACGATTCACTGCTGGAGGCAGACTGCTTCGGGGAGCGTCGCCTCCGGCCGGCCTCATCCGAAACTCGCCCTGATCCCCCGCGCCCAGTTTGGTGGCGCCCACGCTCACCTTGATTTTGGGCTCGGCCCCGTTCTTGGCCGGAACCTCGGGACGCGCCCGCGGCGAATCCGCCCCCTCGACAAACTCCCGCTGTACAAAATAGAAGTCGCCCAACCCGGGAGCCAACCCACTGAGGAAACTCCGCGTGAGAGGCGTCAGCGCCAGAGCTTGCTTATTCCCGTCCACGACGTCCGCCCAGGCGTAATAACGTCCGTCGCGCAATCCAAATCCGCTCGAATTCGCCGCCAGCCCCGGAGGCCAAGCAACACCCGCATCGGGCGGCCACTCCTTTTCGGCTCCACTCTGGATTGTCAATAAGATCAGCCCGGGGAAGCGCTGCCGCTCAGATTCGTCAATCTTTTGGATGGCCGCCGGCGAAGAGTTCCCCTCCTGGGCCACGGAGCGAAGTGAGATCAGCCGCCGGTCCAATTCCGATCGCACCAAATACACCGCAACCTGCCCGGCCAACATGTACGCACCCAATCCCACCAAAGTCAATACCAGCAGAATCGGCAGCACGGCGATGAACACATACGCCACCATCAGCCGGTTCCGCAAACGCCAGGTGATTTTTCGCAGACCGATCCGCAACAGGCGGAGCGCGATCCACGCGCCCAGAACGTAGGTGGCGAACGCCACGAACGTTTCCAACCCGCTGTCCGGCCACGCGAACCTCAGGATCAGGTACAAAACCAGGGCTACCGCGAAGGCTTTCTCCACCTTCCCAGCCCGCTTCCAAAGGGATTTGATCGAAAGATTCACACGCGCGACTTGGCAATCTCGGGGGTTTCCCCCGCCGCTTCCGGCAAGGGTTTCTGCGGCTCCAGGAAATGCCGGGTTAATTGCTCCTGCAAGATGCCCAGCGCGGTTTCGGGATCGTCGGCGTACTGAAACAGATTCAGGTCTTCCCGATCGATGGTCCCGTGCTCCACCAGCGCTTCGAAGTTCAATACCTCATGCCAGAATTTCGTGCCGTACAACACGATTACGATCTTGCTTTCCAGCTTGCGGGTCTGCGCCAGCGTCATCACCTCGAACATCTCGTCCATGGTTCCGAATCCTCCCGGAAAAATCACCAGCGCCTTAGCCAAATAGGCGAACCAGAATTTACGCATGAAAAAGTAGTGGAACTCGAACGAAAGTTCCGGGGTGATAAAGGGGTTCGGACGCTGTTCGAACGGCAGCCCGATGTTGAGCCCGATGGTCTTGCCACCCGCATCGGAAGCCCCGCGATTGGCCGCCTCCATGATGCCCGGGCCGCCGCCCGAACAGATCACGAAGCGGTGCGACGCAGACTCCAGTTTGCTGGTCCACTCGGTGACTAAACGCGCCAGCGTCCGCGCGTCACGATAGTACCGGCCTAACGGGCCTTCCTCGCTAATCCTGGCCGACCCAAAGAACACAATCGTGTCCTGAATCTTCTCGTCGCGAAAATGCGAGAGCGGCTCCAGATATTCGGATAGGATACGCAAGCCGCGCGCATCCGGACTCTCGAGAAAAGTCTCGTTCAGATACGCCACTGGCCGGTGGCTGTTGTTGGAGTTGTCGTCGATCATTGAGACGGGGTGGCGCCTTCCAGGCGCTCCAAACGCTTCTCCAATTGTCTCACTGTCTTCAGCAAATCAGGCAGTTTCGGAAACGCCGTGATGGCGCGCAGCCATTCGCGGGCTTCAAACGCGGGCGACCCCGACATGACCGCGCCCTCGGCCACGTCCCCGCCGATCCCACTCTGCGCATAGATCACAGCGTTGTCGTGGATGGTCAAATGGCCGGAGATCCCCACTTGTCCGGCGAGCAGGACGTTTTTCTCCAGCACCGATCCGCCTGCCAGGCCCGTTTGCGCGCAAATGATGTTGTCCTCTCCCACCACGCACGCGTGTCCCACCTGCACCAGGCTGTCGATCTTGGCTCCGCGCTTGACGCGCGTCTCGCCCACCGTCGCGCGATCCACCGACGTCAGCGATTGGATCTCCACGTCGTCTTCTATTGCCGTCACTCCGGATTGCACAATCTTGAAGTGCGTACCCTCGCGAGTTTTGGCGAATCCGAACCCGTCGCTGCCCACCACCACTCCATTTTGAAGAATTACTCGGTCTCCCACGCGGCAATGTTCGCGCACCACGGCGTGCGAATGCGCGTAGAAATCGTCACCGATCTGGGCGCCCTGATAGACCACCACGTGCGGATGCAGAACGGCATTCTTGCCGATGCTCACGTGCTCGCCAACCACCGCGAACGCCCCTATCGACGCTCCTTCGCCGATGCGAGCCGTCGCCGCCACGGATGCCTGCGGATGAATGCCTGGCTGGGGGCGCGGCGGCTGATAGAACAAAGCCAGCGCGCGCGCAAAATCGTGATAAGGATTGGCCGACACCAAGCTGGCCGGCTGCGGCCGTGGCAGGGGCTGCTTCACTAAAATCGCCGCCGCCCGCGTCTCCTTTACTTTGGGCGCGTACTTGGGATTGGCCAGAAAGGTCACCTGAGTAGGACCCGCCCGCTCCACGCCGGCCACACCGGTGATTTCCAAGTCGGGGTCGCCGTGAAGCGCGCAGCCCAGCCGGGCCGCGAGATCGCCCAGGCGAATCCGCTCAATCGTAGTCGTTTGATTTGTAGGCATGTGACGGCTTCATTGTATCCACGGTTAATCCTGTCTCTTAAGTTCGCGGATGCCGACGAGGGTGTCGGCCGCAGTCCTGGGGGACCGCCCCACAATCCCGCGCTACGATATGTATCCGGAGTATGCCGAAAACTGGGGCCGCATCTCATCGGCACAGACCAAACGGGAACTTCGTGCAGGTGGTGGACGGAACGTTCGGCCTACCTTCCACGCTCGCCGCAAAATGATCTTACTTAATGTGATGTTCGTCCACTTCTTTGTTGTTCTCGGTGCAGACGTACTCTAAAATCTCTTCGCTCTTCGGCATCAAAACCCAGGTTCGGATGTTGGTGAACGGCTTGGTGTACATCTTGGGATCGCTCACCGTAACTTCATAACCCAAATGGGTGGCATCCATGCGGCGGAAATGCTCCACCACGTGCAAATCTTCGCTGACCGGATGGCCGGCCGTGTCGAGGAGCATTTTCGGCGTAGCGAAGAAGGGGCCGACGGTATCCACAACCAGCGTGTCGCCCTCCCAATGGCCCACTGAATGCCCATACCAGAACGTTTCCTTGGCTTCATCGGCCGTGGGGTGCGGGCGGCCATCCATATAGACGACATGGAATGCAAACATCGACTCGTGCAGGAACACGATCTCCTTCGGGGTTTGCACTATCTCGGTGGCCACAGGCGCGTTCATAGATCGCGTGTAGCCCATGGGATTGCAATGAGCGGTGGCATCGTAGCGGCCGGGGTCGTAGTTTTTGCTCCACTCGGCTGCCCAAGGAGTCATTGGAAGCGGGCCGTCCGCCTTCTGGGAGCAGCCCTTCACCTCCGCGCCGCAAGCGTCGTTCCGCCCATCCTTGCTCATGTCGATCACGAAGGGATGGTCCCATAGGCCGCTCAGATCGGGCTTCCCATCGGCGGTGCGTGGAATCGGACCCGAGGGGGCGCTCGCGATCTTGGCCGCGGGAGATGCGGCACCCTCCTGTGCAACGGCGGGGATCGAAAAACGCGGCAAAGCGATGGCGGCCACGAGGCCCGTGTAAAAGAGAGGATTTCGCACTTTGAACCTCCAGAATGGCAGCCGGGTGAAAACTAACTGGCTAGCGGACTCATTCTAATTGGCTGAAAAGCGGCAAGTCAAGATTGGAGCCGCCCATTGAATTCGACTCGGCTGTTCGCTCAGCGGGATAAGTCACCGTTTGGCCATCGACCTTTGCGAACGGTGTCATGGAATGCGGCTGGGACCTGGTGGCGCTGATGACTTCTAGTACTTCGACGCCCTGCACCATCAAAGCGTCGGCAACTAGCGACCGGTGGCACCGCCAGGGAACGGCTTCGGCACACATAATCGCGGTAGGAGCCGCGGAGGCGAGTTCCATCAGACGGCCCAGGTTTGCACTGAATTCGGGCGTTTGCATGTAGTCCGCGTAGCCTCGAAACGATGCATTGCGCCAGCCAATATTGATCGAATCCTTGCGAGCGTGCCGAAGACCGCCCAGTCCCGGGAGATGGCAATACTCGATGCCGGCCGTCTGGAGGCTGGCCTTTATGTTTTCACGATTAAACTGTGGGTTGCGGCGCGACCTTGGAATGGTTCGCACATCCACCAATTGTCGTATGCCGTGAGCCCGCAAAATGTCAATGAATTCTTCGATGGGATGGGTGGAATGGCCGACAGTACTTATGGTCATGACCTGCGAGGTCCCTGGCTTAAAAATAACATCGAAGCCTTAGGCGCGTTAACGGACAAGCCTTCGGCAGCCTGCGAGAGTTATGCAAGGTTACGAATGCGAGTCATAGAAAATTTCTTCTTTACGCCCATTGGCATCGCAAATATACTGATAAGTGACCTCTTCCCGCCGCTTGCCGTCTGAGGGGAGTTCGTCACAACAACGGAGTCCGTTTGCCTCCGAAGACGTGCTCATCGGCTTGAGCACCTTCACCAGCGTTCAAGAGTAAGGGCATTTTGAATGGCAACCTCTTTTTGGCATGAACGAACTCGGGTTTGAGCATTTAGTCTTCGCGGGCAACGGGATGTCGGGCGTCGCCTGCGTGGAGCAACTCATGAAAAGCGGTCAGGTTTTCGACATCACCATTTTTGGCGACGAACCCTACGCCAATTACGACCGCACCTTACTTTCGAGCGTGCTGGCCGGCGAGCGCGACATCGACAGCATCATTTTGAACGACATCGAGTGGTACCAGGAGCACGGAATCCGGACTCGCATTGGCATCGGGGTGGAGGAGATCGACCCGCTGAATCGCGCGGTTCGAAGCAGTGACGGCGATTGGACTGGTTACGACAAGCTGATTTTGGCCACCGGTTCCGCCCCGGAGATTCCGCTCATCGACGGTCTGGACAAAGCAGGGGTTTTCGTTTTTGGCACGCTGGATGATATACGAAAGCTGGCCGAAGCGGCCAGACCGGGCGTCCGGGCGGTGGTCATCGGTGGCTGGCTGGCGGCGGATGTGGCACGGGCATTGCGGAAGCGCGGCTGCGAAGTGGTGATCGTCGAATCGGGATCCTCACGGGAGTGGCGGATTGATTCCGTGCTCGGGAACAGGCGGGCGGAAGCCGTGCGTCTCACGAGCGGCGAAGAAATCGGCGCGGACCTGGTTGTTATCGCTACCAATTTGCAGCCGAATACGTTGCTTGCGCGCAGCGCCGGCTTAGAGGTGAATCGCGGAATCGTGGTGAACGATCAGCTCGAAACTTCCGATCCGCACATTTTTGCGGTCGGAGGGTGCACGGAGCATAACGGCCAGACCTTCGATTCCTTTTCTCCGCTGTTGGAACAGGCCAAGGTACTCGCGGCCAATCTGGCAGGCACGCGCCGGCCAGGGTTTGTGGATCTGGACGCGGTGTTTCAGGAATTGACGGCCTCGCCTCTCCACCATCGGGCTGAGTAGACAATCGCCGCCGCCGCCAGCCATCCCAATGCGTAGTCCGGTTGAGCGCCCCAGCGCAAGAGCGCGGAGTGCATCAATCCGAACCAGCTGAACCCGGCCGCGACGCAGCACCATATTGCGGCGCGATGGAAGCGGCGGTCGATCAGTTCGGTGATCACCGACGCCACCACCAACACCAGGAACAGAAATCCATTGCCCAAACCCAGGACCGATGACCAGTAGATGGAACGGTTCAGAGCGGCTTGGACGGCGGCATTGGCTGCGGAGAGCCCGAGTGCGGGCAGAGCGGAGTTGACGGCGGTTGCGACCACGGCCCCGGCCGGTAGCACGAAGCCCAGCAGCACGGCGGCGTGGTATTTGGGATCCACACGCCGCAAGGTCGCCATGCCAACTCCGATGGAGACATAGGCAATGATGGCCGCAAGGATGGGCCAGGGAAACAATTGCGCGACGAAAATAGTGAGCCCGCTCATGACAACAGCGAGGAACAGCAGCGGCGTCCAAAAGGCGAAGCTGATGCGCGCACCCACGGCTTTGTAAGGCGGGTGCATGGCATAGATCACCGGCGCGACCACGCTTCCGGCGAGCCCGCATACCAGGGTTCCCAGGCCATCGCATGCCAGCACGGCCCGCGCGTCATAGTCGTCGCCCGCGGCCGCGGCGCCGGCCACTGAGGCGATGTCCTGCAGCACTTGATAGATCGCGATAGGCGCGATCACCGAAAGATAAGGCAGGGCGAGGATCATGGCATGCCAGGGTTCCCTGGTGGCGGCGAAGGGAAGCTGGAACGCAAATCCGGACCAGGTGGGATGCACATATCCAATTGCCAACGCAACCAGGAGCGGGACGCTCCAGGCTGCGACAAAGGGCGGAATCCGCCAGCGTGTGATCGGAATGTTGGCTAAGACGCTGGCGAAGATAATGGCAAGCGCGATCAGGCCGACCAGCGGTTGATCGAACACGCGCTGCAACAGCACCAGCGCGAGATAGCTGTACATGGCTGCGCCGAAGACCGTCATCGCGGCCGGAGCGGGGATGAATCGGCGGAAGACGCCGGCGAAAGGCGCCGCCGCAAGTTTGATGATTCCGGTCCATACCACCGCCGCCGCGCCGATCTCCCAGGCCCGATTAGCGTCGTGTGTTTGCAGGTATACGGGCAGCATGATGGACAACGTGTAGGCGATGATGGCGGGTACGTTGTTGCCATATACATGCGCGGTGACGTCGGAGCGGCCATCGCGCCTGGCCATGCGCACCGCCAGCAGCACCAGGCCGAGTGAGCCGATCAGAAAGCCCAGAGCGTAGCCCGGCAGCAAGTGAGCGACACTGAATCCGGCGGAGATTCCAACGGGGATCAAGAGAAAAACCGGGATCACCATTTGCGCGAGATTGAAGCCGAGCTGCGCGACGGTGGTGTCAAGATCGCCTCGGCTGAGCGCCCACCAGCGTGGCATCATTTCGATAAGATCATGCGTTCAGATCTTGAACGACTCGAGCGATTCTGGCGCGAACAGTTCGGCGGGCGCCAGCAGCCGCTTCGCAAGGCCCTGTTCGTGCGAGTAACGCAGGAAAGTCTGCAGCACATGGATATTAGATTCCAAGCCGTATGGCCAAAAGTTGCAGCCCATCAGCTTTTCGGTGTCCTCAACATGCTGCACCAACCAAGGCAACATCGATTTCAGGGCGCCCATTTCGTGCAGATCCTCGTAAGTCTCGCGCTGCGAGAGAGCGAACGCTTTCCCGAGCGACTGCGCCACCCAGCGATGCTTCTCGTAAATATCGCGGCGAATCACAACGACGTGCATGATGGGGAAAATTTTGTTTTTCAGATAATAAGCGCGCTCCACCGATTGATAGTCTTCAAAGAGCCGCCGCACATTACCGGAGCCAGACTTGAACGTCGACGGAGCGCGTGCGGTATAGAGCGCGTCGATTTCGCCCGATGCGATCATCTGCGAGAGCGTCTGGGTGGCGGGAATCGGCTGGACGCGAAATTCAGACGGCAGCGAGAGCGCGATCTTTTCCGGTCGGCCGGGCTGCTCTTCGCCACCGGTGAAATAGGACGGGCTGGTGACGGGCACGCCGTATTCATCGCTTAAGATGCCGCGAATCCAAACCGGCGCGGTCATCTGATATTCGGGGCTGCCAACGCGCTGGCCAATCAAATCCTTCGGCTCGCGGATGCCGCTACCAGCGTGTACATAGATGCAGGAATGGCGGAACATGCGCGAAGGAAAGACGGGTATCGCGATAAACGGCGGGTTTTCGCGAAAGAGCGACAGCGTGTAAGACGACAGCGACATTTCCGCTACGTCGAATTCCTGATGCCGCAGCATGCGGAAGAAGGTCTCTTCCACCGGAAGATTGAGATAATTCAGATCGACGCCGTCGACGGTGACGCGGCCTTCGAGCAATGCGCGCGTCCGATCGTAATTCCAGCAGGCCAGCGTGAGCTGGAGTTTCGGCATAATTCGAGTCCGGCTTATTCGTAATATGCCGGCGATTTCTTCAGCTTGGCGTTGGCGGCGAAATCGTGTTCGATCCAGAGCTGCGCGCCCGACGTCTTCAGAAATTCCTCGATCTTGGCGCGGCTGGCGAGCGACTGTTCTTTGTTGTACTCGAAGCTAGGCACGTGATCGGTAAAGCGCTCTTCGTTGTAATGATACAGGTCGCCCGCGACCAGCACGGGACCGGTCTTGGGCAATTTCAGAAACAAGACCTGGTGTCCCGGCGTGTGGCCGGGAGTTTGTTTGATGATCACCGTTCCATCGCCGAAGACATCGTAATCCGCCGCGGCGGGCAGGATGGTGGTCTTGCTGTCCTTCAGCGCGCTGTAATTCTTTTCGGCGCGTACCGGGGCGGGTTTGTCGGAAAACATGATGTCGCGCTCGGCTTGCGAGACCAGCCACGTGGAACCAGCGAACATATTGGCATTGGCGGTGTGGTCGATGTGGTAATGCGAGAACGCGATGTACTTGATGTCCGCGGGCTCATAACCAATCGCTTCGAGCTGCGGCTTGAGCGGCTTGGTGACTAAGATCATGCCTTGGTGAACGGGAGCGCCATCCGCTTTGAAATCGCTGTCGGGAGCGACGCCGACGTCCCACATCATGGTCCCTTTCGGATGCGCCACCAGGAAACACGGCACTGACATCCTTAGCTCCGAGACCTTGTCGAAGCCGAACGACTTCGCGTCGGCCGGTGTCAAGACGCCGCAATCGAAAATGTAGAGTCGCAGCGATTTCGGCGGCTTGGGCGCGTGATGCGCGGGCGCCTGTTGCGCGAGAAGCGGCGCCGCGGCGAGTGCGATGACGGCAAAGATCTTTTTCCAGGACATGAATGGGCCTCCGTGGTTTAGAACTATATCGTATATTAGGCGTTCACACGAGTGTGAACGCGGCACGCAGGAGTGCGTGCGCCACAGAGTGCGTACACCACAGAGTGCGGGGGCCACAGAGTGCGTGCGGCACGTCATCCGTCCAGACGGTAGCGCGTCTCGGCGCGACGGTAAAGTGGACGCCACACCAGACGATTCACCGACACCACCAGTGTCGCCATCACCACCGTGGACAGAAGAAGCACAGCGAAGTTTCCCGCGTCCGTGGCTGAGCTGATCTCGGCGCCCAGTCCGAACGTGGAGAGCACCTGTCCTTTGAAATGGAAATATTCGGCCACGATGCTCGCGTTCCAAGCGCCGCCCGATGCGGTAACCAGGCCAGTGATCAGGTACGGGAAGATGGCGGGGAGAATCACGGTGCGCCAGCGGTCCAGCCGTCTGAATCGAAAAATAGCGGCGACTTCGCGGAATTCGGAAGGAATCGCGATCGCGCCCGCGATTACGTTAAACAGGATGTACCATTGCGTTCCCAGCAGCATCAGCAGAATGGATCCCGTGTTGAGGCCGCCGCCGAGGCTGATCAAGCCCAGCAGCAGGACCGGGAAAAGCGCGGTGGCCGGTACTGAAGCTGCGATTTGCGCCAAGGGCTGCGCGATTCGCGCCAGGCGCGGGTTAAAACCGATGGCGACACCGGCGGGAATGGTCCAGGCCGATGCGATCACCAGCGCCGCGATGACGCGCAGGAATGTGGCGCCAGCGCTCTCGATGGTGGTGAAAACTTCGGCCTGAGTGATGCCTTTGAGCACTAGCAGGCCCTGAAATACCCCGTAAAGAATGAGCAGCAGCGCAATGATCCCGCCAAGAGCGACAAATGCCCTTTGCCAATTGGACGGCACCGTTTTCGCTTCCTCTCTGGGACGCCGCGCGGAAGACAAATAAACGCGCTCCATCAGGGGCGCGGTAACACCGTCATGCAAACGGTTTAGCAAGGGCGACCGGCGGAGAAGGTTCAAGACCAGAGAGGAGTGTGCACCGGAGCTTTCTACTTGCTCGAGTTTGAACTTGTCGGACCACGCGATGGCAGGGCGCCAAACCAACTGATCGATGAGCACCACCACGCCGATCATCGCGGCGATGCCCCAGGTGATGGCGGTGGTGTCGCCCGCGCTGGCGGCCGATTGCAGATAAGAACCCAGGCCTGGCAGGCGAAAATCACGCTTGCCGAGCACGAACATTTCGCAGGCCATCAGGAAGAACCAGCCGCCGGCGACAGAGACCATGGAATTCCACACCAGTCCGATGGCTCCCTGGGGCAATTCCAATTGCAGAAATCGCTGAATTTTACTGAAGCGGTACACGCGAGACGCTTCCATCAATTCGCGCGGCAGGGCCTTGAGCGAGGCATAGAAGCTGAACGCCATGTTCCAAACTTGGCCGGTGAAAATGAGCAGGATGGATCCGAACTCGACGCCCAACTGGCGCGATGGAAACAATGAGACCATCGCCAGCATCACGCCGGGGAGGAAACTCAAGACGGGAATAGATTGCAGAATATCGAGCACCGCTAGCATGGGCGCTTCCAGACGTTGGTGGTAAGCGGCGAAATACCCGTAGCCGATCGCAAATACCAGGCTGAGAAGATAGGCGACGATCATGCGCACCAGCGAATAGAATGCGTAGAGCGGAATCGCGGCGGGCGAAAGCGAAATTTTCACCGCGGCTACGGGAGCGCTGAACCAGTAGCGCGCTACTGCAACAATCGCATAAATCGCAGCGAACAGAACGGCGAAGACGATCGCGTCCATGAGAAAGTTCCAGGTTCGGTCCCGGATCAACGAACGCGAGAGACCGGGAACGGTCATGTTTCCGTTCCGACTTCCACATCCTTCGGCTCGCTCGGCGTCTCTTCAGGAATGAAGAACCGCTTGCGTTCGGAATCATGGTCGAACAGCTCGGCGTAGCGTCCCCAGTTGATGGCCGTATCGAGCTGGCGGACTGTTTCTTCCTCGCTGAAGTGTTCGTCCAGAATGTCGTGGAAGAAGTCGTCGGGGATGGTATGGTCCGACTTCGATTCCAGCGCGCGCTTGATCTGCTTCAAAAGCGCGACGTGCTCGAGCGCGGCGTTGCGGAACAGTTCCTTCTGGCGGAGGATAAGCGCG
The DNA here is from genome assembly GCA_963747945.1 of Bryobacterales bacterium. Taxonomy (GTDB): domain Bacteria; phylum Acidobacteriota; class Terriglobia; order Bryobacterales; family Bryobacteraceae; genus Palsa-89. The sequence continues at coordinate 609,084 of CAVVHB010000008.1, read as the reverse complement.
TTGGAAAACTCCAATCCTTCGGGAGTGATCTCGACGTCGCCTTCAGTCAGCTTTACAAATCCGAGGAGCGCCGCCGCTTCGACGATCGGAAGAAGATCGTCGATCTCGAACGACAACAGGTCGGCCAGACGATAGACATCCTCGCGGCCGTTGTGATCGGCCAGAATTTCAAGGAAGCCGGCGATGCCGCCAGTGCGGGCGTGGGGCAGCATCGGATATTTCGAGCCACCCTCGGTCGTGGAGCCGGAGGCGGGACCCGACAAGGGAACCGCGAGATCGCTATCGGACTTGGTCAGGACCTGATAAATGTAGTCGACGATCTTGGTGAAGCGGGGGTGCTTGCGATCGCGCGGGCGCGGAAGGTCGACGTGGAAATCGGTACGGATCCGGCCGGGGTTCTTCCCGAGAACCACGATGCGGTCACCCAACAGAACCGCTTCCTCAATGTTGTGCGTCACGATGAACACGGCGCGCGTGGGCATTTTCTTGTCTTCCCACAGCTCCAGCAATTCGCTGCGGAGGTTCTCGGCCGTCAAGACATCCAGCGCCGAAAATGGTTCATCCATGAACAGCACCTCCGGTTCCACCACCAGGGCACGGGCAAAGCCTACGCGCTGCTTCATACCACCGGACAATTCTTTCGGATAGGCATTCTCGAAGCCATCCAGACCCACCGAGTCGAGCATCTTGACGCTGCGCGTGGTTCGGTCCGCCGCCGATACACCGCCTGCTTTCAACGGCGCCTCCACGTTTTCCAAAACAGTGAGCCATGGAAACAGCGCGAAGCTCTGGAAGACGATAGATACGTTTTCGCACGGGCCGTTGATGGGAGAGCCATGCCAGAGCACCTGGCCGGCAGACGCGAGAGAAAGGCCGGTAAGGATTCGGAGTAGCGTGGATTTGCCAGAGCCCGAGGGGCCCAGCAAGGTCAGAATCTCGTCCGGATATATGGCGAGGTCCAATGGAGCGATGACTTGAATTCGATTGTCACTCGGCTGGTCGTAAAACTTTTCCACCTGCCGTGCTTCAATTAGCGGCTCTGGCACGCTGCTTATTATCGCAGCCTGGCCAAGCCCGACCAAGTTCATGGAATCGTCACTTAGCTACATCCGCATGCTTACGCATGGCGGTTCAGAAGCCACTTCTGAATCGCGGGGGCTAGTACGCGGCTGGACCACATCACAAGAGCGGTGGAGAACAGTATGGCGGGCGCGAGGCCCAGGATCACCCATAACACCTTGACTCCCCGGCCCCCGAAGGTGCCGTAATGAGCGTTTGAAAATCCTCGCAGGATTTTCGCGCCTACTGTTAAAGGACGGCGACGCGGAAATGGTCTCGGGCCGAGGGTGGGAACCGTTGGCTGAATCGATCGAGGAGCGTCGATGGGCGTAAAGACGGTAATGGCAGCGCGAAAAGGCTGCGGGAACACGAAATATCCGCCCGTCAGGCCCCACATCAGCAGGACGGCGAAAGTCCAAAAACCCACGGCGCTGTGCAGATCGAATATGAAGCGCTTCCAGCCAACATTTGCACGTATCGTGAGGGCGCGGCGCCAGCTCACAAAACCAGGCCACCAGACGACGATCCCTGTGAGACACAGAGCGGCGGTCAGAAAACCGCCAATGGCATTTGCAGTCATGCCTTCGCTGTCCATTAAAAGGCTCCCGTGCAGCTTGCCCAGCCAAGACAGCCAATGGTAGAGGGCGCCCTTGTAAGAAACGGCCTTGCCGCCGGATTCCAGCCAATCGTAAATATCGTTTCGAAAGACGATGGCGCTGCCGCTGGCGCACACCACAACGATATACAAACCGAGCAGTAATCCAGACCAGAGGTGAAGCTGGAAAACGAGCTTCCGAACCCAGGTGCTCTTGGGACGCCACAGCCACCGACGCCACAAGCCTATGGCGGGATCTTGCAGTGTATGAGCCGGCTGCCGCATGGACTCTCATATATTATGTGAGGAATGAATCGGCCAGCTACTCTCGCTTTTGTCCTCATCGCGTGGATCCTGCCGGCTTTCGGCCAGCGTACGTTTTCAACGCGGGATTATTTTTATGTTGGCGGCAAGTACACCGGAGCTCCGGCCAACGAAGTCATGGCCGGGCAAATGTATGTTGAGGTGCTTCGGCCGCAGCGCGTGGTCCAAAAATATCCGCTGGTGTTTTTTCACGGCGCGGGGCAAACCGCGACCAATTGGATGGGGACGCCGGATGGCCGCACGGGATGGGCGGATTATTTTCTGGAGCAGGGGTACGTGGTTTATCTGGTGGATCAACCGGCGCGCGGGCGCTCGCCGTGGCATCCTGCGGTGAATGGTCCTTTGCAGATGAGGCCGCCAGACTGGGTGGCGCAACGATTTACGGCGCCGGAAATCGCTCACATGTGGCCACAGGCCCGAAAACATACGCAGTGGCCGGGAAATGGCGATAAGAAAGGCCGCCAGGGCGATCCGGTGTTCGATGCATTCTACGCAACTCAGGTGGAGGGCCTGGAGAGTGCCGTGGAAACTCAGACATTAGTTCAGGCTGCCAGCGCGGCTCTTCTGGACAAGATCGGGCCGGCGATCGTGGTTACACATTCCCAATCGGGAGCTTTTGGCTGGCTGCTGGCCGATGCGCGGCCGAAATCCGTGAAGGCTATCGTCGCCATGGAACCGAATGGACCGCCCTTCCGCGATGCCGTTTTCGATGAAAACAAGAACCGGGCTTGGGGCCTGACCGACATCCCGATCACCTACGCGCCGCCGGTAAAGAGTCCAGCGGAACTTGCGATCGTGCAAGACGCGAAAGCGGATGGGCCGGATCTAGCGCGTTGCTGGAAGCAGGCGGACCCGCCGCGTCGCCTGGTGAATCTACAGGGCATTCCGGTACTGGTGGTTACCGCCGAGGCGTCCTACCACGCGCCCTACGATCAATGCACGTCCAGGTTCTTAGCTCAAGCGGGCGTCGCCAATACTCACCTGCGTCTGGGAGACCACGGGATTCATGGCAACGGTCACATGCTGATGATCGAGAAAAATAATCTGGAAATAGCGGCGCTGCTCGAGAAATGGATTACCGGGAGCGTGAAATAGCAGCAGCGAGCGTGGGCTTCAGTTCCACGCGGTATGCCTGATAAGGAACAGTGCCCAGGTTTTCCACCGAGTGCAGCGGCTGGCTGTTGGGGTCGTAGGTCACTTGCAGTGCTTTTAATTCCGGGCGCGCTGTTTTCGTGCCATCCTTCAACAACCGCTCTGAGGGAGGCAAACTGAAATACACAACCACGGCCGGCCAGGTGTGCGTGTGCCACGGTTCTTTGCCGCCGGGTGGGATGCGGACGCTCAGCACGCGCACGTAGGCGTTTTCAAGGACCACGCTGATATTAGGATCGTGAATCTTGACGGCGTCGGTTGAAGGCAGATCCGCGGTGGGCGCGGGTTGGCAGTCGACGGTTTTAATCTCGATCAGGAGATTGTGCCGGTCCCGATCGCTGCTCGCGAATCCCTTGCTGGGGCCTCCCTCGGACCACCGGATGTTCACGGTCTTCCAAGGCTCGCTGAGCCCGGAGGTCTGTTCGAAGAATACGCTCGGCCAAGGATGCGTGTGAGGCGGTTCGTAGCTGTGCAACGGAACCCTGGCTTCCAAAACGCGCACGGCGTCGTTCTCCAGAATCACTTTGTGGTGATCGGGCGCGGCGGCGACGGCGTCGGTCGAGTCCGGCTTAATTAATCCGCAGCCAGTAGCGGCGGCTAGACCAAACGGAAGGACCAGAGCCATCGCAACCAGTGAGAACCGAAGCTTTTTCATGGCTAACGATCCTATCACGCTTCCTCTAGCGCTATCGTTTCGGCTCTGCCCGGTACTCGGCGTCCGTCACTGCGTCCAGCCACTTGGTCTGGCCTGCGTTGAGGTCCACGGAAAAGAGCGTGGCCGGTTGATCGGCCGCTGCCCCGTGCCAGTGCGGCACGCCTCCCGGCACGTATGCGGTATCGCCGGGATGAAGTTCTTGAACCGGATGCCCCTTCACTTGTGTACGCGCGACTCCTTCTTCGCAAAGCAATACCTGGCCGCGCTCATGGACGTGCCACTTGGTGCGCGCCCCGGGCTCGAAATGAATGCGCGCGGCCCGCACGTGAATGTTGCTCTCGAGCCTTGTGGCGGTTCCCGTGAAGTTTGCGTTAGGGTCCGGTGTCTGCTGAGCGGACAAGCATATCGCTAGAGCAAGGAGAAGCCAACCACCCCGGCTCATTTGCCCGCGTCCGCGCTCATTTGTGCACCTCATCCAGCCCGAAAGCCAGCAAGACGTTGCCCGGCAGACCACCCCGCGCTGGATAGCCGGAGATCGCGAATAGCATTCCGCCGGCTACCACGGGACCTGCCACGTCCATCGCTCCGCCGCGGCCCGACACGCCGTTTACCGTCGGATACTCGCGCGCCGTATCGTAGTCCCAGATGATTTTGCCGTTGGATGAGGAATAGCCGCGCAAGTGGCCATCGGCCGCGCCAGACCATACCACTCCGGGAATCGCTGTTACGGCCGCAGACTGCGCGGGACTACACGGCCGGCGATCGCCACAGCCAGGCGGCGGAGTCTGCCACATGCGTTCACCGTTGTCCACGCGAAACGCGAACAATCCGCCGCCCTTGTTGGGGTTTAGATTGTAAGCGCGATCGTTGCTGCCAGGCTTTGCGGTCCACTTCGAAACGAACATCGGAAAGAGCCACGTAAACATTGCGCCCGTCGGTGGCCGAGCCCCACTCAATGCCACCTACGGTGCCGCCCTCGCCGATGCGCGCCTGCCATAAAATCTGGCCGCGCCGGTCCGGATCCACTGCATAAACCACAGCCGACTTCTGCCCTAGCAAGAGCGCCCGCTTGGCGTTTGGAAGCGAAACCAGGATAGCCGAGGACGCGAAATCAAAATCGGGACCGTCCGAATCGGGGCAATTTACCTTGCCTTGTAGCTGGCAGGAGCTGTTCCAAGCGTCTTTGGCCGTGAACTGTTTCGACCACAGAATCTCGCCCGTGGACATGCGCAAAGCGAGCAGGGCGTCGCTCATCGCCGTTGGCGGATCGGAGTAATTGTCACCAGTGGTGACATACATGGTGTCACGATCGGCATCGAGCACCGGCGCGGTCCAGACGCCAACGCCGGAAGGGCCCCAAGCTGTCGCGCCGACCCGGGTTTTCGGGCGCGCCTTGGCCACCTCCCCGATTGTGTAGGTCTTCCACAACACCTTTCCCGTGGCCGCATCCAGAGCCGATTCGCTGCCTCGAAACGTGCAGCACAGGTAACCAGGAGAAACCGACATCGCCTCCTCGCGAGAGGCGGCCCCGACATACAAGCGATTCTTGTAGAACACCGGCGTGGCGGTCACAGTGGAAGCCGGATGCTCGTCCGCACGCGCCTTCCACAATTGCTTCCCGGACGTTGCGTCCAGTGCGTATACGGATCCGGCGGAATCGCCGAAGAACAGCGCGGGATTGCCGCCGGCCTCTCCAATCGTGATGCCCGATCGCACCTGGGACTCCACGGTCGTCGCCCAGTACACGCAACCAGTCTTCATGTCGAGAGCGTAGACGCTGCCGTCCTGCCCGCCCGCGAATACCCTACCCCGATAGACCGCGGGTTGGGACCGCATGGTAGACGTGTCCGGGAACGCGAACGCCCACTTCAGTTTCAGCTTGGGCAGATCTTCGACGCTGAGCCCCGAGTCCTTTGCCGATTGGAACCTGGTATTGGCGAAATTGCCGCCCCAACTGGCCCATGCGGACCCCTCGCCCCATGCCGCTCCAGCCGGACAAAGATTCGCGAGTTCGTCGCGCTTGCGTTCCAGGGTTACCGCTGTTCCCAGGAAAGTTGCGACTCTCTGGCGCTCGTCCGCCGAAAGCGGCGACGCCTGCTGTTTCATGACGCCACTGGCCAGCGTCTTCTGAATGGCCGACGGCGTCATGGACTTCAGCGCGGATATCTGTGGAATCCGCCCGCCGGCTCCGGCCTCGGAATTATGGCAGGAGGCACAATGTTTTTGAAAAAGCTGCGCGGCGTAAGGATCGTCCGCCGCTAGCGCCGCAACGGAGGCCATCAAGAGAAACAAACAGAGTCTCATAGGTTCCCTCATTTCCCGACCATATGTCCTACATCTTTTTCGTTCTCGGCGCAGACGTACTCGCCGATGTCGTCCGCGCTATCGAGTTCCGCGGCCCGCACGATTTTCCAGGGCTTCGCATAAGCTCCCGGATCGTCGATGGTGAACTCGATTTCGAGATGTCCCACATCGGGGCGCCGAAAGCGCTCGATGACGTGCATCATTTCGGTGTGCGGATGACCCGCGGTATCGAGCCAGGATCGATCGTCGAAACCCACGGTGTCGATTACCAGCGTGTCGCCCTCCCAATGTCCGATGGAATGTCCCATCCACATGGGATTCGGATCCTTGGGATGAGCGCGGCCATCTAAGAATACCTGGCGATGGCTGGGGAGGTCATCCTCGAAGAGCATCAACAGCAGGGTGGGGGTTTGAACCAGCTTGAAGGGAAATAAAGCTCCCGCGTTGGTAATGCCTCGCGGCAGGCAATGCGCTCCGGGAGCGTCCTTCCCGTTGTTGGCGGCTCGTTCCCGGAGCAACGCTTCCGCCCAGGGCAGAGGCTCCGGCTTGCCGGCATCCACCGTTCTTTGCGCAAACCAGACACCGGAGAGGTCGGGCTTGCCGTCCGTGGTTCGCGGCGTTGGACCGGATGGAGCCGCATGCGGGCTGGTGAGCTGAACTCTGAATTCCCGCCCGTCGCCCAGCGTTCCCAATTGGTATTCGAGCAGGCGAACATCCAGGCGCAAAGGTTCCGTTGCGCCCACGGACACGTTTTGCTGGTTCTTCGCGTTGAACCCCGGAGCGATGATCGAGACGTCGTAGGCGCCTGCGGGCAACATTGCCAGCGTGTAATGGCCGTGCTCGGAACCGGCGGCCTTGTAAACCATTTTCGTACTCTTGTTCGTGGCCTGAACCTGAGCATTGAGGACTGCCTCGCCGTCCGAATCGACTACGGTGCAGGTGATTGTACCGACGGCTTGTGAGTACGCTCCGGTTGCGCACAGGAATGCAATCAGGCACCAAGGGACCGGCTGGTTCATGATGTGAAGATTATAGTTCAGCGAAAGGTGGAGGCATGCGACCAGCACTACCGTTCCGCGATCCGTGATCCGTCCGTAAGAGTCTGTAGTTTAACTGAGACGACTGTCACGACCAGTTCCGGCGGCATGGCAATATTCACCTGCCCGGCGGTAGGGACTTCGTGGCGCACGCACTCCTGCGTGCCGTGTCGAGACTCATCTCGACACCCCGGTAGGTTCTGCGCGGAGCGCAGGGTGACCGAAACTCGCTTAAGACGAAGCGTTCACACGAGTGTGAACGCGGCACGCAAAGAGTGCGTGCGCCACAATGTGCATTGAAACCCTACGGACGGATTACGGGCGATCGGCGCCTATACCCCGAACTTCTACACGTTATTGTTTGGTTCCAAAGCGAGCGCGCGTATTTTATTCCAGCGAGAAGACGATCAACGTTCCCCCGAGATTCGTATAGTCCGCGAGCGAGGATGTGAGGCCTACGGCGCCCAGTCCTTCGCTCCCTTTGGTCAGGCCTTCGGCAAGGCCAATCGCTGCCCATCCACCCACTCCGGTGAGCACCGCAACATACTGCTTGCCTTTGTGCGTGTAAGTAATGGGGTTGCCGATGATGCCCGAGGGCGCATGGAATTGATAGAGAGTCTTTCCGGTAGCCTGATCGGCGGCCTTGAACCAGCCGTCTAATGTGCCGTAGAACAGCACGCCTCCGTCGGTAGTCAGCGGGCCGCTGTAGACCTGGAATTTCTCGTTGACCGTCCACTTCGTCTCACCGGTGACCTGGTTAAACGCGATCAGCCTGCCGCGGACATCGCCGTGGTCGGCAGGGAACATGCTCAAGGTGGCGCCGACATACGGAAAGCCGCTCCGGTATTTGACGCTGAAGGCCTGGTAGTCCATGCAGATGTGGTTGGTGCCCAGATAGAACAGTTTGCTCTTGGGATCGTAGGAGGCGGGCTGATGATTCTTGGCGCCCTGCGCGGCCGGACAAATGTCTTTTACGTTGACGTCTTCCTTGGTCATCTTGGCTTCGTTGAGCACCGGCCGGCCGGTCTGCAAGTCGATCTTCTCGGCCCAGTTGGTGGAGGGATCAAATTTGTTGGCTTTGAGGAGCTTGCCATTGCGGCGGTCCAGCACGTACGCAAAACCATTGCGATCGAAATGCGTCATGGTGGGGATGGTCTGGCCGTCAATGACACTGTCGGTGAGAACGCTCTCGTTGATGCCGTCATAATCCCAGGCATCGTGCGGAGTCATCTGATAGACCCACGCCGCCACGCCGGTATCGGGATTGCGTGCGAACAAACTGGTGGACCATTTGTTGTCGCCAGGCCGTTGCTCTTGATTCCATGTTCCCGGATTCCCGCTGCCGTAGTACACCAGATTGAGCTGGGGATCGTAGGTGTACCAGCCCCAGGTTGTTCCGCCCCCTAGTTTCCATCCGTCTCCCATCCACGTTTTGAGACTGGAATCCTTACCCACTGGTTGTTGCGTGGCGGCATCCACGGTCTTGTCGGGATCAAAAAGCATATCCTTATCGGGGCCGACGCTATTGGCGCGCCACACCAGCTTGCCGGTGTTGAGATCGTAAGCAGTGAGATGACCGCGGACACCGTACTCTCCGCCCGAGATCCCCACGATTACTTTGTCGTGCACCACCAGCGGAGCGATGGTCATGGTTTGACCTAGCTGCGGATCGCCGTTCTGAGCGCTCCACAGCACCTTGCCGGTTTTAGCGTCGAGCGCGTAGACATGCGTATCCAAGGTTGAAATGAGAATCTTCCCGTCGGCATACGCCACGCCCTTGTTCACCACATCGCAACACGCCACCGATGGCGAGAACTTGTCCTGCTCCGGAGCGAATTTCCAGACGATTTGGCCGATGTTGTCGAGATCGATGGCGTACACGAAGTTGGGGTACGAACTCTCGAAGTACATCATGTTGCCGATTACCAGCGGCTGGCCTTCTTGCCCTCGGAGCGTGCCGGTGGACATGGTCCAGGCTACCTTCAACTTCCCGGCGTTGCGGCTGTTGATCTGGGTGAGTTTGCTGTGCCGGTTCCCGCCGTAACTGCCCAACGGAATTACCCACTGGTTGGGATCCTGGGAATCCTTTTGCAGCGTGTCGTCGGCAAAAGTAAGTACGGGAGCAAGCAAGGCGCAAGTCCCGAATGCAATCGTAAGGCGATAGAGCTGCTTCGTGCGGTTCATGGCAAAAAGCTCCTTTACATTTCTTTTGGTCTACTTCAATCCTGCGCGGACGGTGGCCTGCCGGGAGACACCAGATCGAGGCTTCGTCCTTTTACATATCTGAAAATGTGAACAACATCATCCTCGGTGAGGAAGCCGGCCCACGCGGGCATTCCTTGTTCTTTCTTCCCCGCCATCGCCACCCCTAGAAAGTCGCGCTGCGTCATCCCACCCGCCAGCGAGTGCCGTAGATCGGGGGCCAGCTGGCTGCCGCTCGCATCGGTGCCATGGCAGCGGTAGCAGTACGAGTTATATAGCTGATAGCCATGGAAGACTTCCTTGGTCACTTTGGGACCCTGGCCTTCCAGAAAGAGGGGAAAGTCCAGGCTAAACGTAGTGCCGTCCTTCAGCGTGTAAGGATACGTTTTGGTTTCGCCCTGGCCGGGAACAGCCGATTCGGCTTGCGATAGGATCCACTTCGCGATGGCTGTTCGCTGCGCGTCCGTCAAATCGGGATGAGGCGTCATGCCATTGCCGCCGTCTCGAATTTTCGCGGCTAGCTTGGCAATGGTATCGGGCGCATCGGTTTGCCCGGCATGGGCCTTGGCTATGGCCGCATACGCGGGTCCAACCACCTGGCGATCCACAGCGTGACAAGAGGAGCAATCGCTAGCTTTAATAAGCTTCTCGCCATCCTGGGCTTTTACCGATATCGCGACGACAAGGAACATCGTAACGAAGACCAGGGCGACCTTCACCGTTACCGGCCCTCCTGCCGCGGCGCATACGACATCACGCCACTCTCGGTCAGAATGCTGGTAAGCTCCGTCTGATGATTCGCAATCACATCATCGAGCCTTTTCTTTAGCGCATCGTTGCCAGTGCGAACGCCCATCGACATAGGAAAAGAATATTGCTCCGGCGGCCCCAAGGCTCGTTCATTCGGAACCGGCACCACCTCAAGATTCGGAGTGGCGCGCAGGAAGGAGCCGATGGCCGGCTGCCAGGTGATCAAGACATCGATCTTTCCGCTGCTCAGCGCGTCCAGCATCAGCGACGGTGACTCGCTGTCATCGGTAGCGACGTCGAAAGCTATCGCCGCCGGGATCATTCCGCGCATCTTTAACGCGTCCTCGGCAGGCGTCTCTCGTTCAAAACCAACCTTCACCCGCTTCAGCACCGGCGAATCCATGCTCGTGACGTCGTACTTCTTGCTTTTGTCGAAAACAAACACATAGGACGAGATGTAGTAAGGCCGAGTGGTCAACTCTTCGCGGCTGCCATAAGGAATGCTCATCACAACGTCGCACTTCCCGGCGTCCAGCGTCGTCGAGAGGAATTGGGGAAATCCGCCATGGCCGCGGTGGCTCGCCCAGGTGTACTTGACGGTTTCACCCAGATCTTTGGCGACAGCCTCGGCAATTTTGTTTTCAAACCCGGCGCCGGCTCGATTGGAATAAGGCAGATAATCGGGATCGGCGCAGACGCTCAACGCCTGGGCCGGAATCGGAGACAGCACCGGCCACAGGCCTGCGAGAATCAACGGACTGACGATGGCGCTTAATCTCATGGGTGTTCCAGGCGGAGTCCGGTACACATCATATACTCCTTTTGGACGGCGCGCAGGGGCGTGCATACGAGCAGCGCGTTTAGTTCACGCGGTAGGGCCAGTCAGTTGATCGTCCAGAATTGGGCGTCATAACTCCACACGGTGAGTGCGATCCGTGCGCCATCCGGAGAATAGGCGGGTTGCGTTTTGTTCGATGGATCGAAAGTAAGTTGCTCCGCGGTGACTGGCCCCTGGTTCGGTTGTTTTGAATTAGTGGCCGCCAGGCGAACGCGAAATAATTGCAAGTACCCGTCGCTCGCGGGAGCCACGTAAGCGATCCAAGCGCCGTCCGGCGATACGCTGAACCCCGCAACATGCTGGTCGCTTTTGAAGTGAAAGATAGGCGTTGGGCGGCCACCCGCCCGGGGCACAACGTAGAAGGTCTGCTGATTGCGCTCTCGATAGGCCTGAAAGACAATGCGGTCGGATCCGGAAACCCACTCGGCATGAGTAATCTCGCCGGCAAAACCTTCCAGAGGGATCTCCTGCGGTGACCGCGTCACGGCGCCAGTCGATTGATCGACGCCAATGAGATAAAGAACGTGTCGTAATGGAGTCTCGCCGTGCTTGTAAGCCGCCACCACCACCCACTTGCCATCCGACGACCAGCGCGGCCAATCCGTTTCCGAGCCCCGTCCGAAATGCGTCAGCAGCTTCGGCTCCCCCGACCCGTCCGCAGGCTGTAGCCACAAATCGTCGGATAGATCCTTGTGCGAATGCATCACAATCCACTTGCCGTTGGGAGACCAGCACAAGCTTTGGTCTTCTGAGGGGGATGCAAGCACCACTCTGGCTGGAGCACGGGCCGGCATTGGACCTGCGGACGGGATAATACCGATGTCCTGGGCGATGTCCGGGTAATGAAAATCATCCACTACCCGCCTCCAGGTTCCGAAAGTCAGCGCGATTTGGTCGCCCTTGGGACTCCAGGTCGGAGTCTCCGATTGAAATAGTGCCAGCGGAGTAACGGAGCCGCCTTCGGCCGGCGCCACCGCTACAAAAGTTCGATAGTCGGAGCGCTTGAATAGCACGGTTCCTGTTCGCGCCACAGAGGGCGCATAGGTATCGTTTGCAAATCGAGTCAGCTGAGTTCCCTGGCTGGCGCCGGAAATCGGCCGCGACCAAAGATCGAGCGTGCCTTGTGCGTTGGGGATTCCAGCATAAATCTGTTTTCCATCCGGCGAAAAAGCAACCGGCCCGTACGCTACCAAGGGAGGCTCACTCGACTTCACGCCACACGGGAAACTCAATCTTTGGCTGCCATTGAAAAACGACAAGCAGGCCAGCCGGTCATCCGGCGTCCATGCCGGAAAGGTGAGCGACGCCGAACTGGATAATACTTCGCCGTTGGTTCCATCCGCATTCAAAATCCACAGCTCGGTTTCCGTAGCAGTGTGCGCCACGCCCGCCACTTTGCGGTTGTCGGCGGACCACACGAGTTGCTCCAATTTCGCGAGCGGGATCTCGACGGATTTGTCCGATTCCAGGGACTTTCCAACCAGCATTGCTTTCTGCGGCCACAACGCGTGCCGCGTCCTGGTTGCCGCATCGTAGCTCCACCACCGTGCTCGCGGGTCGCCGCTATCCACCACGATGGTGTGGTCGTCGGGAAGCCAAGTTAAATGGCGAATGGTCGCGTTGCAAGGTGGAAGCTCACTGACCGGACCACCCACCGTGCGCTGGATGAACAAGCGATGAGCTATCGAGTAGGCCAGCCAGTCGCCGGAAGGTGAGATTACCCCGAGAGGGTCGCGATAACCGACCGGTCCAAATTGATGAGCGGTGGCGACGAGCTTCAGCCGGCCTAAGTCCTGGGCGCCCAGAAAGACCCCAAGAAGACAGATCCCAAGAAGACAAACCCCGAACATGGCCCTCGTTGTTTGCAGGTAACGCATCGCACCGAACCGTATTAGTATTATTGCCTCTTGGAGCAACGTTACCGAATCGGGTTCGACATCGGTGGAACATTCACCGATTTCGTTTTGCTGGACACGCACACCGGAACACTCCGCCTCCACAAACGCCTTACTACACCGGAGGACCCCTCTCTCTCCGCAATCGCCGGCCTGAAGGTGATCGTAGAGGAAGCTGGCCTGGGATTCGGGGATATTGCCGACCTGATTCACGGTACCACTCTGGTCACCAATGCTCTGATCGAGCGCAAAGGCGCCAAGCTGGGCCTGATCACGACCGAAGGTTTTCGAGACCTGCTCGAAATGGGCACCGAGCAACGCTACGACATCTACGACCTATTTCTCCAATTTCCCGAGCCGCTGGTGCCCCGGCGCCTGCGCCTGGAGGTGCCGGAAAGGATGGACCGAGACGGGCGCGTGGTCACAGCACTGGACGAAGCAGCGGTACGCCGAGCGACTTCGGAGCTGGCCAGGCAAGGCGTCCAAGCCATCGCGATTTGTTTTCTGCACTCCTATCGGAATCCGGAGCACGAGCAGCGGGCAGCGAAAATCGTGCGGGAACAGGCGCCGGACATGTCGATCTCCATCTCATCGGATGTGGTCGCGGAACTGTGGGAGTACCAGCGCTCGGTTACTACGTGCGCGAACGCGTACGTGCAGCCGCTGGTGGATCGCTACGTGGCTCGCATGGAGGCGGAACTTGCGAATCTGGGGTTCCGCGGGAAACTTCGCCTGATGCATTCGGCCGGAGGCACGCTTTCGCCCGCTGCCGCTCGCGCCTATCCTGTACGGCTGCTCGAATCCGGACCCGCCGGCGGCGCTTTGGCCACGGCGCTCTTCGGCCGGCGCGCCGGACAAACCAGCGTGATCTCTTTCGACATGGGCGGTACAACCGCTAAGGCTTGCCTGATCGAAGATGGCCGGGCGGAAATTGCCCCCATGGTGGAGGCGGCTCGGACGCATCGCTTCAAGAAAGGATCGGGACTTCCGATCAAGACGCCGGTGATCGACATGATCGAGATCGGCACGGGCGGAGGGTCCATCGCCTGGATCGATGAAGTTGGCTTGTTGCGTGTGGGTCCCCGATCGGCGGGAGCAGACCCTGGCCCGGCGTGTTATGGGCGCGGCGGTGTTGCACCAACCGTGACGGACGCGAACATCGTCCTGGGATACTACGACCCGAATTGCTTCCTTGGAGGCGCGATGCGGCTGGACGCAGAGGCAGCCAGGCGAGCGATTGCGGTGATTGCCGTGCCGCTCGGATTAAGTGTGGAGGAAGCCGCTTGGGGCATCCACAAGATAGCGGTTGAAAGTATGGCCGACGCTGCTCGCGTACATCTCGCCGAAAAGGGCAGGGATCCGAGGCGCTACGCAATGGTCGGGTTCGGCGGCGCCGGTCCGGCACATGCGGCTGAGGTGGCGCGCTCGCTCGGTGTCAACGAAGTCATTATTCCCCCAGCGTCTGGCGCGGCCTCCGCATTGGGATTTCTCGCTGCGCCAATGTCGTTTGAGTGTGTACGCTCACGGCCCACAACGCTCGCAGGCGAGTGGGATCCGGAGCCGATCAACACCGTGCTCTCCGAGCTGGAACAGGAAGGCAGACGATTGTTGCGGGATGCCGGGGTTCCCGAGGCTGCCGTGCGCGTGGAACGTGCCGCGGATATGCGCCTTGCCGGCCAGATGCACGAAATCACGATCAGACTGCCCGATGAGGAAATCGCCAGGGCGAGCGGGCCCGCGATTGAAAACGCCTTCCGAGCCGGATACGCGGCGCGCTACACCTCTGTCTTCGACGGGGCGGCGATTGAGATATTGAACCTTCGCGCGCGTTGTTGGGCGCCTTCGGCGGACCTGCCGCTGAGCGAATCCGTCACGGGCCCCGGGGAAGTGAAGCGAAACGCGGGAGTGAAACGAAAAGGGACGCGTCCCGCGTGGTTCGGCGGCCAATTCGTGGAGACGGTGGTCTATGATCGCTATGCGCTGGTGGAGGGAGACCGCATACAGGGCCCGGCCATCATTGAAGAACATGAATCGACCACCGTGGTGGCTCCGGGCGATTCGGCGGTAGTGGACGCGGCCGGGAATTTGCGCATTTCCGCCGCTGATCCCGCGCGGCGCCAGGTTAATTTGGGAAAGGAAACATCGCTCGCCGAAGCCATCGCCAGAATCGAAGCCGATCCCGTGGGACTCGAAATCATGTGGAGCCGGCTGGTGACGGTGGTGGACGAGATGTGGTTGACGGTATGCCGCACCGCGTTCTCGCTGATCATCGCCGAAGCCCAGGATTTCGCCTGCGAACTGCTGGACCGCAATGGCGAGACTTTGGCGCACTCTCCCCGCGCGATGCCGGTGTTCAATCTGACGCTCCCTCGCGCGGTGAAAGCGTTGCTCGAAAAATTTCCGCCGGACACGCTAGAGCCCGGGGATCTGCTCATCACTAACGATCCCTGGCTATGCGCGGGACACCTTTTCGACGTCGCGATTGTGATGCCGGTATTCAAGGAACAAGCCTTGGTGGGGCTGGTAGGCACGGTGGGCCATGTTTCCGATATCGGCGGCACGAAGGACAGTTTGCAAGCTCGCGAGGTGTATGAAGAGGGATTTCAGATTCCCCCCATGAAGCTTTTCCGCCGAGGGCAGCCGAATGAGGATCTGCTGGCTTTGCTGGCCGAAAATGTTCGCAATTGGCGACAGGTGTCAGGGGACATTCATGCCTTCGTGGCCGCCAACCGGCTGGGAGCGGAGCGCCTGTGTTCGTTCATGGACGAATACGGCTTTAGCAATATGGAAGCGCTGGCTGCGGTGTTTCAGGGCCGATCGGAAAAGGCGATGCGCGATGCGATACGGCGCATCCCGGATGGCGTCTATCGTTCAGAAGCGTGGGCGAATCCTCTGGGCACGCCGTTTCGCTTGCCGGTGAAACTAACGGTGCAAGGAGACGAGATCGAGGTGGATTTCGACGGCGCCCCGCCGCAGGTTCCACGAGGCGGACTGAATTGCACGCTGAACTACACGATGGCTCACGGCACTTATCCGCTCAAGTGCATGCTCACACCGGAGGTGCGCGGGAACGCGGGCTGCTATAGACCCTTTACGGTGAAAGCGCCCGAAGGCTCCATCCTCAATTGCCGCAAGCCCGCCTCGGTGAACGTGCGAACGCGCACCGGCTGGTATATAGCGCCCGCGATTTTTCGGGCTCTCGCCGAAGCCGCACCCGATCGCGTACAGGCCTTCACGGGGCTGCCGGTTGCGATCAATATTTACGGATACGAGCGCGATCGAAGCATGTATTCGGATGTTGGACGGCTCTATTCGGATCATCTTTTCATGGGCGGCGGCCAGGGCGGTTCGCTCCATCGCGATGGCAAGTCGAGTGTTTTGTGGCCCACGTCGGCGGCGAACACGTCGATTGAGCTGCTGGAGACGCGCGTACCGATCCTGGTGCTGGAAAAATCCTACGTCATCGACAGCGGAGGTCCGGGGCGGCATCGGGGCGGCCTGGGACAGCGCGTGCGCCTGCGCAAGTTGGAGGACGATGGCCAGGCGGCGATGACGTCTTTACATCCCGAAGGAGTGGCGATTGAGACGCCGGGCCTGTTCGACGGGGAGCCGGGCGGCGGGGCATCCGGTGGAGTGCTGAGCGCCGATGGAACACTGTTGAAGGACGTTGGCACCGGCGAGATGGTCACCCTTTCCAGCAGCGCGCAGCAGGTGGAGTTGGTGCTGGCCGGCGGATCGGGATTCGGCGATCCGGCCGAGCGCCCGATGGAAGCCGTCGCCGAAGATGTTGCCGATGGTTACGTGAGCGCCGACGCCGCCCTGCGGCATTACAAGGCGGACTTAGCTGCCACTCGAACGGACCGGAACGATCCTGTGGTGAGCGCGTGACGACGCGCCATCCACGGTTCTTTGACCCATCCGTGCTCGTGCTGATCGCGCCATTGTGCGTTTTTGGAGCCATCATTGGCATTCAGCTGATGGTGAGCCTGGGGATCGCAACCAACACTTCGTTGATTGGAGCGCTGGCTGCAATGGGCCTGGCTCGGCTCCCGCTTGCGGTATTTCGAGGCTATCGTTCGATTCATGTTCAGAACCTCGCGCAAAGCGCTATCTCCGCGGCAACTTTTGGAGCGGCCAACAGCTTGTTTCTGCCGATCGGGATTCCCTTCCTTTTAGGCCGTGCCGACCTGATCCCCGCGATGTTCGCCGGTTGCTTCCTGGCCACGCTGCTGGACGCCTATCTGCTTTATAGGATGTTCGGCTCCGATGTCTTTCCGGCGGAGGGGGCGTGGCCTCCGGGAGCAGCCGCGGCGGAAGCGATACTGGCAGGCGACCGCGGCGGAAGAAGAGCGGTAGTCCTGGTGATGGGTGTATTGTTGGGCGCGGCTGGATCCGCCGCTAGCGTGCCGATGTCCGCTTTCGGCGTGGCGTTTATCGGGAATCCGATCGCGCTCGGGATGTTCGGCATAGGTCTCCTGGTGCGCGGCTACGGATCCCTGTTGTTCCATGGCCCCGATCTCGGACAAACTTACATTCCGCAAGGGATCATGATCGGCGCGGGAGTGGTCACCTTATTACAGCTCGTGATGACGGTCTCGAAACGAGACCTGCGCGGCGGCGCCCATGCCTCGCATCAGGTCAAGAGATCAATCGGCCTTGGAATGACGGCGTACGTAGCGATCGCGATTCTGATTGCCGTGGCAGCGGGTTTGTGGACGGACATGGGGCTGGTGCGGCTGTGTTTATTTGTTTTGTACGCGGGCTTCGCGGCGCTGGTGCACGAACTCATTGTGGGACTTTCAGCCATGCACGCGGGCTGGTTCCCTGCTTTCGCGGTAGCCGTGATCACGTTGATGGGAGGGCTGCTGGCCGGGTTTCCACCAGCCGCGCTAGCACTACTGGCTGGATTTTGCGCTGCAACGGGACCGGCATTCGCCGACATGGGCTACGATCTGAAGGCTGGCTATCTGCTCCGCGGAAAAGGGATCGACCCAAAATTTGAAGCCGAGGGACGAAAGCAGCAGCTTTTCGCGGCATTGTTCGCCCTGGTGGTAGCTGGACTGGTAGTGCTGGCATCTTATCGTGGCTATTTCGCCCGCGACTTGCTGGCGCCGGTGGACCGAGTGTACGCGACAACCATTCGTGCCGGCATGTCCGGGGGCATCGCGCGCTCGCTACTCTGGTGGTCGCTCCCTGGCGCCGCTCTTCAGTTTCTAGGTGGCGCGCGACGCCAGGCCGGGATACTTTTCGCGACCGGCCTGCTCATCAATACGCCTTTGGCCGGGTGGGCTGTGTTGTTCGGACTCGCCGGACGATTCCTTTGGTCCAAATGGAAGGGCCCCGAAGGGCGAGGCGTTATGGAGGTTTTTGCGGCGGGTGTCATTGGGGGCGATGCGTTGCTCGGATTTTTGAGCGGAGTGGTGCGCGAGATTTAGCCGCGACGGCAGCTTCGTGTAGCGAACGCCGTCAGTGCCGGCGTTCCCGGCGTCAGGAGTTACGTAATGCAACGCCGTTGGACGGCCGGAAAATTAGTCATTCCGTGATGAACTGCTTCGATGCCAGCGGTTACAAATAAGTCCGACCCAAGATGACGTGGTGACAAGGTAAATTGCTGAAAGGTGGAGCGGGAGACCGGGGTCGAACCGGCGACGTCCAGCTTGGGAAGCTGGCATTCTACCACTGAATTACTCCCGCCCAGCGGACGCTCTAAGTATATCAAAGACAGTGCTTTGTGCGCCAAATCAAAATGGGTCAGCCTGAGAAGCCCAGATTCTACCGCCGGACATAGCAGTGTTCATTCTAAAAGGCGAAGCGGGAAGGAAATCCGTCGGCCCGGTTTAAAAAGAAGACACCATTGCACCTCAACGACTCCCTGCTGTCGGAATATGTCATCGACCGCCTGGTCCCGAATGAGGAGGCGTTTCCTAACGCCAGGAATTACAGAGCAAATATTTTTGCACGAAATGTGAGTTTAGGTACCAAACGTGCCCTTGTGGCAGAGCTAAATGGTTGGGCGGTCGTGCAACAGAGGTCGCGGTAGGGACGGCCATCGCTGACTACATTGATAGGTGATTTTGACGGTGGACCGAGCTCGCCAGTTGAGGTTGCGGAATGCCTCCCGTCTACGCCTGGCAGAGAATGGACTATGAGCAACATCGCCAGACTTCCATGCGACGAAGCCGCGATTCTCGCCGGTTCGTGCCAGCACCCGGTTAACACGAACGGCCCATGGATTCTAGCCGCGACCATCCTCGGTTCGAGCATGGTGTTCATTGATGGCACTGTAGTGAACGTCGCGCTTCCGGCATTGCAATCGGCCCTCCATGCGACCCTGGCGGACGTTCAATGGGTCATGGAATCTTACGCTCTGTTTCTGGCTACGCTGCTCCTCATTGGCGGATCTTTAGGGGACCTGTACGGCCGTCGCAAGATCTTCGCGGCCGGTGTCGTGCTGTTTTCGGTAGCCTCGGCTTGGTGCGGACTCGCGCCCAACATCTGGGAGCTTATTGTTGCGAGGGGTCTCCAGGGAATTGGCGGGGCGCTGCTGGTACCCGGCAGCCTGGCTCTCATCAGCGCTAATTTTCCCGAGAAGGAGCGTGGGCGGGCGATCGGGACGTGGTCCGGCTTCACCGCGATCACCGCCGCGATCGGTCCAGTACTCGGTGGCTGGTTCGTCCAGCACGGTTCGTGGAGATGGGTATTCTTCATTAACGTTCCCTTAGGAGCGGTCCTATGGCTTACGCTGTGGAAAGTCCCGGAGAGCCGGGCTGACAAGCGCAGCCAGAGGTTCGACTGGTTGGGCGGCCTGCTGGCCGTGCTCGCCTTTGGCGGAATCGTTCTTGCACTGATCGAATCAATGCCAGGCGCGGGCGCGATGGGGTTCGTCTCTCTTATTGCGCTGTTGTATTGGGAAGCGCGCTCATCGTCGCCAATGGTTCCACTCGGTTTGTTCCGTTCGCGCAATTTCAGCGGAGCGAATCTGCTCACTTTCTTTCTTTACTCCGCGTTGAGTGGCATGCTTTTCTTTTTTCCTCTCGATTTGATACAGGTGCAAGGTTACTCGCCGACGCAGGCGGGAGCCGCTCTGCTGCCTCTCATTCTGTTGATGTTCTTGTTGTCACGCTGGTCTGGAGGACTGCTCGATCGCTACGGCGCCAGGGCTCCGCTGGTTGTGGGTCCGCTGATCGCGGCCGGCGGATTCGCGTTGTTTGCAAGGCCCGGCATTGGCGGGCCCTACTGGACCACGTTCTTCCCCGCGGTGTTGGTGCTGGGCCTCGGCATGGCGATCAGCGTTGCTCCGCTCACGACGACCGTGATGAACGCGGTGGAGCAAAGCTATGCAGGAGCGGCGTCCGGAATTAACAATGCTATCTCGCGGGTCGCGGGTTTGCTCGCCGTCGCAGTTTTCGGAGCGTTACTCAGTGGAGTTTTCCAGGGCGCTTTGGAACGGCGCTTGGACCGTCTCGACCTGGCGACGGCGGTGCGTGCACAAATCGAAGCCCAACGGTCCAGGCTAGCGGCCACCGAAACGGGAGACGCTCGCGGGCGGCAGGCTATCGAGGATGCATTCGTCGCGGGCTATCGCACGGTGTTGTGGATAGCGGCTGGACTGGCGCTCGCCAGTTCCTTGAGCGCAGCAGTGCTCATCAGAGAGCAGCGGCCAGAGCATCGATGACTGCGACATCCGGTTAGAGACAGCGTTTTCAGGTTGTTTCTGCTTTCGCGGACGGAGTCAGCGCGACGGCCGCCTCTGAAGTGAGCAGCAGGAACGTGAAACTCTCCTGCAGATAGAGCCGGATAGCACTATCGGTATGGCTCAGGTAGCCGATGGAGACGTCCTGGCCGATGTGCAGTTCGAAATCGCCGCCACGCGTGGTCAGTACAAAAGCTCCGTCTATAGCGGGCGCCCAAATGATTTTATCGTCGACCAGGCGCTTGACATGCTCCAGTACCGGATAACCGTGATCGCTGGTTTCAGCGAGCGAGGTATAGGCTTCGGCTCCAAGCAAAACAGTATAAGGGCCGTTGACGCCGACAAGCCTCAATTGGCTCAGGGCTTGGGCAATGGCATCCGGATACTGGCGAACTTCGGCCGGAAGGGGCATCTTCGGATTGCTCGTCCCCTGACGAATTCCCACGATGCCGGCTGCTGTGTAGCCCTCAAAAACCGCGCAGTCCTCGGCAAAGGCGATCTGGCGCGCTGCGTCCTTCGCTGGTTGCCAATCCGAGTCGTTGGCGCCGCGTTCGACGTCGTCGATGGCCTGGCGATCGAGTTCAAAAGGAAAGCGCAACTCCACCAGCGCCTTGACCTCGCGCTGTCTGGCAAGAATGCCGTCCCTCTGGCTGGCAATCGGACGCAGATGGCCAGTGCCGACCGCGGAAAGAACAGTACCCGCCGGCCCCTGCACGTCGACCACACGCCGTCCGGCGAGGTACCGTTTGAGCGTGCGCGATGTTTCCTCTTCGATCTGAGCCCACGCGGCATCGGAAATGGGAGCTAGCTCGCGATACAGATTATTCATCCGAAATTTCTCCTTTGAGGGAACCAATACCCAGCGAACCGTCGCTCCTCCGCGGAGTGGCTAAAGAGCCATCGAGCATCGCCGGGTCTACAGCAGGCGGTGCGGCAACCATGGCGGGCTGGTCCTCGCCCACGCCTTCCAGAAATGTTACGGACGGAGCAAAAAATAGGTTCCCGGTGATGGCGTGGCTGAAATCGAGAATCCGGTCGTAGTTGCCGGGCGGCCGGCCAATGAACATGTTATCTAGCATCTGTTCGATGGTACGGGGCGAACGGCTGTAGCCAATGAAGTAGGTGCCAAATTCTCCCTCGGCTGCCCGGCCGAAGGGCATGTTGTCACGCAGGATCTTGATTTCTTTCCCGTTCTCGACGATGGTTGTGAGCGCGTTGTGCGCCGAGGTCGGTTTGATAGAATCGTCCAATTCGATGTCCGAGAGCTTGGTGCGGCCGATGATGCGCTCCTGCGCCTCCGTGGGCAGTGTATTCCATCCGTCCAGATCGTGGAGATATTTCTGCACGATGACATAGCTGCCGCCGGCGAACGCGGCGTCCTCGTCGCCGACGAGCACGGCATCCATCACTGCCTCGCCCCTCGGATTCTCCGTCCCGTCGACGAAACCCATGAGATCGCGGTCGTCAAAATAACGGAAGCCATGCACTTCGTCCACCGGCGAAACAGCGTCTCCGATACGCGCCATGATCTGCATCGCAACTTCGAAGCACAGATCCATACGCTTCGCGCGGATGTGAAACAACAAATCGCCCTGCGTGGAAACCGCATGACGCTCGCCTGCGCGAATCTCCCGGAACGGGTGCAGTTCCGCCGGCCGCGGCGGCCCAAAGAGCCGGTCCCACGCGTCGGACCCAAAGCCCACGACGCAGGAGAGGCCCGCTTCCAGGTCGCGAAACTCCACTGCTCGCAACAACGCAGAGAGGTCCGCGCAGAACGACCGCAGGGTCGCTCGATGGTCGAAACCCGGGTTTACGGTCGCGACCAAGAAGATCGCGGCGCGTGTGAGCGGCGCGTCCACCGGTTGCGAAACGGCCCGCGGGCCGCGTCCCACTTCCGGCACACTCATCGGTTCGGGCTTCATCTGGGTGTCACCCCGGCAGGGCGGGCGGAATTTCGCTCTCTGAAGGACCGCGCCGCGCGTGCAAGGGTATCGACCAGCTTATCATCCACTCACGGCTGATATCCGTCCGTCCTCCACTTGTCGTACAGGCCGAGCTGCTCCGCGGTCCAGAATGGGCCGCCAGGTGGCATGGTTTGACCTGCCAAGCTATCCTGGACCGCTTGCGCATTCGCGTAATTGTTCGTCGCGTCAGATATGTACTGGTAATCGTCCAGATGCACGCCGTGAACCTTCATGTGATCGATATCGACTTCCCGAAACATGGGCTTGACGTCCTTTGAGAATGATACCGGCATGCCATTTCTCCTCTTCGATAGAGTACCTCGTAACGAGAATCACAGATCGATCTCAACTTCGCCCGATGGTTGCGAACAGCAAAGCAATACGTCACCTCCGGCAGGCGGCTCCAGGTGTGCCGGATGACAGTCGACCGCACGTCCGATCAACGCGCATGCGCAGGTGTGGCAGACGCCAGTGCGACACGGCCACCGTGCGGGAACGCAATCTGAGGGCCGAGCCCCGGAGGTTCCGAGGGCCGATGCGGGGGAAGAATCGGTTTAACGCTGAATCGCCGCACCTCGGAGAAGACCGTAGTCCGACAGTTCGCATCGATGGTGGACGCTCAAAGTGTCAGCCCTGCGGGTACCGGTGTGGTGTAGCGTGCTCTGCCTGGAAGAACTAGAACTGACTCTGGGTCACTCTCGTCGAGAAGCGCTGGGTAAATCGAGACGATTAGCATGGCCCCCGCAACGTTTGGAAGCAGCGGATACGAACTGGCGGGTGCAAGCGCGAGCGGCAATGCTAATCGCCGGTTGAGAAATGTGCAACCGACGTTCCATTTCGGTTTTCCGAGGATGGCACACGAGGCTCATGAACGGCCGGCACCTCGACTTGAGGAACCGGCAAAGTCCCGGACCAGTGCGGCGATCTCATCGGCGGCAGTGTCCAGTGCAAAATGACCGCCGTCGAGTATGTGAACTTGAGCGTTCGGGACATCCCGGCGATAGGCTTCCGGCTCCGAGGGGTCGAATGAGGACTCGTACTTGCCCCAGAGCACCAATAAGCGAGGTTGCTTCTCGCGCATCCATGCTTGCCATTTGGGGTAGGCTTCGACGTTGGTGCGGTAGTCGTAGAATAGGTCGCTTTGAATGTCGGCTTGGCCGGGCTGGCTGAGAAACGCAAACTCGTCGGTCCAGAGATCCGGGTCATAGCGTTCCACGTTGGGATCGCCCCCGACATGGCGCGTCCGCGTAGTCGCGAGCGACAGGAGATTTACGCGAAGTGCGCTTTCGTTGGCCGTGCGGTCGGCCCAAAACGCCCGCCGTGCCTTCCAATTCGCTCCCAGGCCTTCGTTGTGCGCCACGGCATCTTGAACGATGAGAGCTTCATTTCGTTCCGGATGCGCCAAGACCATGCGGAAACCCACGGGGCCGCCGTAATCCTGCATGTACAGCGTGTAGCGCGAGAGTCCGAGCGCTTCGGCAAAGTGGTTCATGATCTCGGCGAGGTGATCGAACGTGTACGCGAATTTCTTCGCGTCGGGCCAGTCGCTATGTCCAAAGCCCGGGTAATCGGGTGCGACCAGGTGATAGTGATCGGAAAGGCGGCCGAAGAGCGGCTCGAACATTCGGGATGAGGAGGGCAAGCCGTGCAGCAGCAGAAGCACTGGCGCATCTTTCGGCCCGGCCTCTCTGTAAAAGATGGAGAGACCGTCTATCTGGATGGTGCGATAAAAAGTTGAATGGTCCATGAAGCGTTCCTTTCCCTGGGCTTGGGCGAGAAGCGGAGACGAGGCGAGTTTCGGCGGGTGAGTGACGTAGTTCGCCACCATCGGCTGTAGCTGCACCGTCGGCAACAGGCAACCGATGCTGTCGCACGCCGCCTCAAGCGCATCCGACGAGACATCAATAGGAAAGTAAGTTACTTCGTTTCGCATGCGCGCCGCAGCTTTGAGCAGAATACCAGTTTTCGCGGCTGTCCCCGCTCCTAATTCCAACAAGGGCAAGGGCCGCAAGTAGTCGTGAACGGTCGCCGTGATGATCGCTTCGGCATAGTTCTCCAGAATGCCGCGCTCCGTCCGCGACGGATAGTATTCGGGCAGCGCTGTTATGCACTCGAAGAGGCGTGAACCCTCGGCATCGTAGAGCATCCACGGAACCAGGGATCGTGGACGTTTGCGCAGGCCGCGCCAAACTTCATCGATCAGCGCCTCGCGCGTGTCTAACGGGGCGAGGCTGGGGGCGAGGCTTTTCGCTTCGAATGTCTGAAAATCGGTAGTGAGATTCATATTTGAGAGTCCTTAAGCGGCCAAACGTATTCCCGTGAATTGCCAGCGTGTTGCCGGCTGAAAGAAATTGCGGCAGGTTGCGCGTAAGTGACTCGCCGGCGTGACGCAGTATCCTCCGCGCAGGATCATCTGGCTCGACATAAACTTGCCGTTGTATTCGCCCAAGGCCCCAGGAAGTGGTTTGTAACCCGGATAACCCGTGTAGGGGCTTGCAGTCCACTCCCAGCAGTCCCCGAAGAGTTGATCGAGGCCATCGCCGGATGCGATGGCTGGATGTAGCCTTCCGGTGTCAAGCAAGTTTCCTTCAATCGAATTTCCACTCGCGGCAAGTTCCCATTCCGCTTCGTTAGGAAGGCGGCAGCCTCTCCAGCGTGCGAACGCATCGACCTCAAAAAAGCTCACGTGGCATACGGGCGTATCAAGCAACGCGGAAAGCGGATGCCAACCTCGAAGGGTGAAGATGCGCCGGCCAGTGCTGTCCGTGTCATCACGTTCCCAATAGAGTGGCGCCCGCCACCCCTGTTTCCTCACCGCTTCCCAGCCATCGGAAAGCCAAAACTCGGGCCGCGCATGCGTCGTCGGATACAAATTCGAGATACTCACGACACGTGACGCTGCGGTTTGCGATCCCGAAGGTTTCCAGGTACACCTTGTGGCGCGGAGTTTCGTTATCGAAGCAGAAACGCCGCTTGCTCCCGCTAAAGGGTTGGCGTCGTACGCCGGGCGGAGTGGATTCGAGAAGAACGCATGCTTAATATCGGTCAGCATTGACTCCTGGTGTTGCTGCTCGTGGTTTAGGCCCAACATAATGCGCCGCGCTGCCTCGTCATGAATGTGTTTTGCGAAGAGTGTTTCCATAGCTTCGTCCACATGCCGGCGAAAGGCGAGCACCTCATCGAGCGACGGACGCGAAAACGAAGCGCGCAGATGCTTCTCCGGAGCCTCCTGGCCGAGTGAGTTGTAATAGCTGTTGAATAGCCAGCGAAACTCCTCGCGAAAGGGCTCGTAATCCGGAAGAAAAGGACGCAGCACGAACGTCTCGAAAAACCAGGTTGTATGCGCCTGATGCCACTTCATCGGACTGGCATCCGGGCAGGATTGCACCATCTGATCCTCGGCAGACGTTCCTGCTGCAAGCGAACGGGTCATCGACCTAACGGCTCTGTATTTGGTGCCGAGGCAGCCATTTGTTTGTTCTAAGCCCGCGGCGTCGGATGTCGACGGGCGATCGAGTAATGCGGTTTGCGCAGTCACGATCTTGCAGAATGCATTTCAAGAACCAGCGCGCACTCATCGTGCGGGAGAACGTGATGTCCTCGAAATCAAGGTGTTTGCGGTTCGGCCAAGGGCTCACTCGTTGCTCGGAACGCCGTCAAAGCCATCCACCTGACACTGACAGTCGACTTTTGACACAGCTGAACTGCGGCCGAATGTGCTCACAGCCGTAATCTCTGATCGTGACCCTAGGTATTTGCCCACCTTTCGGACGCTGCTTTTCAACGACAATATAACGATGGCGGGTGGCGTGCTCATGTAACTAAGCAAGGAAAACGAATTGCGCGCGGTGAATGCTACGGGCGTTCCTGGACAGAGCCGGCGTAGAATTACTGGAGTTTACTTATGACGACAACCGAACCGGAAAGGCTTTCCCTGGAGAAGCTACGCGCTCTTGCGTCGGCTGCTCCACCATGTATCTCGATCGTTCTTCTCGAACGCGAGGCTCGCGATGCGCGAATTGCCTTCAAAGACGCGCTTGCTCAGGTTCGCGCCAAGCTGGCAGCCAGCGCATCCAAGCATGACATCGCCTCCCTTCTCGATCCCCTGGAGCTTGCGGCTACGAATGTGATCGATTCCTCGAAGGAGCCGGCGACGTTCATTTTTCTGCGCTCGCCGGACGTGTGCGAGTCATTCCGCACGCGATATCTCGTCGGCCAACCCGTCGCCACCGTTGGTGAGTGCTTCCAGCTTCGCCCGCTGCTGGCGCTTGCCAGCAAACACCTGGAGTTCTACATTCTCGCCTTAAAGCTGAATGATACGCGCATCTTCAAATGCACGGATCAATTCTGTGAGGCCGCGAGATTTCCGAAAAACGCGGGCACCGAGGCCGCCGGCTTCGTTCCTGGCGCATCCCAATCCTCGCTTCGCGCGGAGCCAGTGCATGATCGCGATCACCCTGAAGACCATCTTGGCCGTTTTTATCGTGAGATTGATCGCGACGTAAACGCTCTCCTGAAGGATGGACATCCACCCCTGGTTGTCGTAGGCGTCGAACATGAAGTCGCGCTCTTCCATCGTTTGACGACCTATCCTGCGTGCGTGGAACCGGGAATACGCGGATTACCCGGACATCTTGGCCAGAACGAAATGTATCGGCAATCCTTGGAGCTGGTTCGGTCGGTGACCACCGGGCCGGCGCGTCGCGCCCTGGAGAGGTTCGACAAGCAGATCGGAACAGGCCACGCTTCGGCAGATGTGCAGGAGATTGTGCGTGCCGCTTCCACAGGCAGAGTCGAACATCTATTCCTGCTCGAGAACGGGGCCGTTCCGGGCGCGGTCGACGGCGGGGCCGACCTCCTGGACACAGCCGCCGTGCAAACGCTTCGCCATGGCGGCGACGTTCAAACCCTGCCGGAGACCAGCATGCCTTCCGGGGGCCCTATTTGCGCGATCTTCCGCTATGCGTCAGAGGGTTCCGAATAATGAAACGCGTAGGCAAGACAATTCCCGTTTGCCGTCTTCGGCGTCTCCGTCGAACGGAACTCCCGGTGGATACTGTGGAGCTGGCACGCTACCTGATTGGCAAAGTAGCGGTCCATGATACCGATGATGGCAGGCTCAGCGGACGCATCGTCGAGACGGAGGCTTATCCGGTCGGTGATTCCGCCGGTCACGCATTTCGCGGAGAGACGCGGCGCAATGCCTCACTATTTCTTGGGCCAGGACACGCTTACGTGTATTTCACCTACGGTTCGTCGTTCATGCTGAACGTGACGAGCGAGGCGGTCGGGGTCGGCGCGGGAGTCCTGTTGCGTGCCCTCGAACCTCTCGAGGGAATCGATCGGATGCAACGCTTCCGCGGCGGGGCAGGCCTGCTCGATTTAGCCCGGGGGCCAGGCCGGCTAGCCCAGGCGATGCAGATTGATTTCAGGCAAGATGGTCTGGATCTGTGCGCCGCCGGTCCGCTCTGGCTCGCGACGAGCCGGCGGAAAACGGGCGCCATCGGCGAAAGTGTACGCATCGGTTTGACGCGCAACGTGGATCGCAAACTGCGCTTCTACGAGCGAGGCAATCCGTACGTGAGTGGTCCAAAGAGGTTACGCGAGTAGTTCAGCGATTCACTGGAGAAAGGCTCGGTTTTGTGTCTGCGCCTACATCGACGTGTTTATAGTGCTGGCCATTGCGGCCAGCATCATGTTCCCGCTTTCCTTCATCGTTCGCAAAAACGATCCCAAGGCTGGCAGCGGAGTGGCTGTGGGTTAGCAAAGCTACTTAGCAGGTTGCTGAAAAAGGCGAAAATCCGCTTGCTTACGCGCGCGGCTCAGAATCGCAGCAGCGTGTTCGCACGTGTTTACAGAGCCGCGACAGTAAGGGAGTGGGTCCCTAACGGCCTTTTTCAGCAGCCTGTTAGGAAGGCTGTTGAATGACACACGTAATTCAGAGCGTACTGACGACGCTCCGCGCCGCGGAATGGATGCCAGTGACTGTGGCCCGCGTCCTGATCGGCATCTTTTTCTGTATTTCCGGCGGAACCAAGCTATTTGTACGAGCCCAGTTCGGCGTGCTTCAGAAGACCATGGTCCAAATACACGTCCCGTTCCCGTACGCAACTGCGCTCTTCGTCGCCACGGTCGAATTCGCGTGCGGGGCGGCCTGGCGCTAGGGCTCCTCACGCCACTGTGCGCTGCTATGCTCACGGGAGACATGATCGTCGCCGTCGCCACCACTTCGATCCACACTATCCAGGCGAGCGGTTTCCTCGCTTGGCTTGACGACTTCTTATACCTCCCCGAGGTGTTATACATTTTGATCCTCGTTTGGCTGATCTTCTCTGGGCCGAGTCGATACAGCGTCGATGGCCTCATCGCGTGGAGAGCCGGCCTCTTCGGCGTCGAGCGCTAGCGTCCCGAAGCAGTACCACTGAATGAACTCGTCAATCGCGTGAGCCTCAGTCGCACAGGCCAACGTAGACAACTGTCGAACTACCGACTCACATGGCGGACATGTGAGTATCGACCGGCGCGCGGGACCGCAGGTTTTCAGTGATTTAGCGGTGGCCACTCCATTGCCTCTTTCGTGGTGCAAGCAGCTCTGTCGGAAATCAAGGAAAGGACAGCAAATACATGCCGGAAGCAACTTGGAAACCTCACGAGAAACACGGACGACTCACGATGCAGAGCGACCTGCCAGACAGTGTCTACGCGTTTCCGAAGCAGCGTAAAGAACCACTGACCGACGCACAACATGTGCGTAACGCGGTCGCGCGGTTCGATCAAGTCATCGACGTCTCCGATGCCGACCGTGCTTTGGCGTTCGCGAACATCGAGAAAGCTGCAAACTACTACGGCGTCAACCTAGCGGAAACATCATGGCACGACCTGAAGAAGTAATGGCAAAGTGAATTGGAAATCTCAACCAACCAAAACCCACCTTGAAGAGGAGGCAGAATATGACGGACACAAGTGCAGTGATCGCATCGTATGCCAACCACACGGCAGGGAAGACTCCGTGCGGGAACTTCAGAAGTCGGGCTTCGACATGAAGAAGTTGTCAGTTGTGGGCAAGGATTATCACACGGACGAGCAAGTCGTTGGCTACTATAACGCGGGAGACCGCATGAAGTATTGGGGGAAATGGGGCGCCGTCTGGGGCGGCTTCTGGGGCTTACTGTTTGGCGCCGCATTCTTTTGGGTGCCCGCGATAGGCCCTGTGCTGGTTGGCGGTCCATTGGTGGCCTGGATCGTCGTCGGACTGGAAGACGCGGTGGTAGTCGGCGGTCTGAGTGCCATCGGCGCCGGTCTGTTCAGCATAGGTATACCAAAAGACAGCATCGTGACCTACGAGACCGCCATAAAGGCGGGGGAGTATCTGGTAGTTGCTCATGGAACTTCCGCCGAGGCGGCTAAGGCCAAAAATATTTTGAGCACATTGAAGCCAACCGATCTGACCGATCATGTTCTCGAACCTGCCGCACAAGCGGTGACTCGTTGAACGCATCGTGAGGTGGGGATCATCTGGTTGTGGAATCTCGCCTCACGCCACTGTGAATCGCAGAATCCGGTGCACAGCCTGCAGATCTGACACGGGTTCGCCGCAGCTATCATCTAAGTTTCGTTAGGCGCTGGGTGCGCATCGTCCAAGGAGATGAAATATGAAGGCAATTGTTGTCCACCAATATGGCGGTCCGGAAGTACTGAAGCTTGAGGACTATCCTGATCCGGTGCCGGGTCCGGGCCAAGTGCTGGTGCGGGTCGCCGCCGCGAGCGTGAATCCGATCGACTACAAGCGGCGTGCCGGATTAACCAAGGATTTTTATCCCATGCAGTTCCCAAGCCTGATAGGAGTCGATATCGCGGGGACTGTGGTCCAGGTCGGGCCCGGGGTGGAAGGCTTTTCCGTCGGCGACCAGGTGTTTGCCATGGCGGACAATACTTACGCCGAACTTTGTGTCATAAATGCAGCGGTCTTGGCGAAGATCCCCAAGGGACTCGATCTGATCCGGGCGGCGGCGCTGCCGCTGGCGACGGTAACTGGCAACCAGCTCAGTTCCGCCACGGGTATCAAAGCGGGCCAGACGGTCATGGTCGTGGGTGCGGTGGGAAGTGTCGGGCGTTCGGCGGTGTTCACCGCGAAGGAACGCGGGGCGGCTGTGATCGCTGGGGTTTTGAAGAGGCAGATGGATGAGGCGAAGACGGTCGGCGCGGATCAAGCGGTTGCAACCGACGACGACACCGCGATTGCGAATCTTCCGCCGCTCGATGCGGTTGCGGATACGGTCGGCGGAAGAACCGCCGGGAAGCTGATCGCCAAGGTCAAGCCGGGAGGAGTGTTTGCTTCGGTTGTAGGGGCGCCGCAGAACGCTGCGGAGTACCCATCTGTGAAGGTGGTGCCAGTATTCTCGAAATTCGACAGGAAAACGCTCGAGTTCATGGCTGAAGCGGTACGAGATGGCAAGCTGGTAATCCCGATTAGCCAGACCCTGCCACTCGGTGAAGCGGCCCAGGCTCAAGCAGCGGCAGAAAAAGGTGGTATCGGGAAGATCTTGCTGGTGCCTTGAACTCGTAGCCTGACATGCAACGCCCAAAGGAACAATCGAAAATGAAGAAAGATCATCGCGGATTCAATCTCGCTTCGAAACCAAGCGGCGACGGGTGCGTGGAATGCCTGGCGTCGCCGACAGGTTGGTGGTTTCATCTGCGTCGGTGTGCGGAATGTGGGCACATCGGATGCTGTGACAGTTCTCCGAGTCAGCATGCATCGAAGCATGCGGCGGCGACAGGGCATCCGATCATAACCAGCTTTGAGCCGGGTGAGGACTGGTTCTTCGATTACGAGAAGCAGGGGATGATCAAGGGTGTGGAGTTGCTTCCGCCGCATTCGCATCCCGAAGGTCAGCCCGTACCTGGACCCGCGGGGAGAGTGCCAGGCAATTGGGAATCGCTCCTGAACTAACTGCCCGTTTTTCTAGATCACGAGAAGTTGAACGATGGTGAGGAGGAATCAGGCGTGAAAGCAGCCAGAATCCATAGCTTCGGGCCGCCCGACGTCGTAGTAGTCGAGGATGTGCCGATGCCGTCGCCGGGCCCCGGCGAAGTTCTGGTGCGCGTGATGGCCGCCGGCGTCGCTCCGTGGGACGCGATCATCCGTGAGGGCAAGAGCAAGGTCAGCCCGCAACCTCCCCTCACCCTCGGTTCTGACCTCTCCGGGGTCGTCGAAAAGGTAGGCTCCGGCGTTATCGACTTCGCGCCGGCCGACGAAGTCTATGGCGTCACCAACCCGCAGTTCTGTGGCGCCCAAGCCGAGTTCGCCGTGGCCACGGCCGGGATGTTAGCCCCCAAGCCTCGTTCGCTCGGTCACGTCCAAACCGCGTCGGCGCCTGTGATCGCCGTGACCGCTTGGCAAATGCTCTTCGAGTATGCCCAGGCGGTGCGGGGACAAACGGCAATGGTTGTCGGAGCCGCCGGGAACGTGGGGGCCTACGCCGTACAATTGGCCGTAGATGCCGGGATCCACGTCGTTGCCATCGCCCACCTCGCCGACGAAAACCTGCTCCGCTCCCTGGGCGTGAAAACCATCATCGACTCCAGCAAGCCCGCGTTTGAGCAGGACCTCCCGCGGGTGGATGCCATCCTCGACACGGTTGGAGGCAGCACGTTTCAGCGCTGCGTCGCTGCGTTGAAACCCGGAGGCAAACTCGTCACCTCTGTCTCCACGCAGCCGCAGCTGGCCGGGGCCACCTTCTTCTACGCCGAGGTGACCACCGCGCGCCTGCAGACGCTCACGCCATTGTTTGACACGGGCAGAATCACAACGCGTGTGGGTTCAATCCTGCCGCTTTCGGAGGCGCGCCAGGCGCAGGGCATGCTCGCGGGCGCACCCCACCAGCCCGGCAAGATCGTCCTCGAGATCGGACACCCCCAGCGATAGCGCTCGGTGCTGCGCCCTGAGAGTGGAGGGACAGCGGCGGCCCTAAGTTCGTGATGCCCATCTCGCGGCTCTGATGCAACTGACAAACAGCCGATGGAGTGTCGGCCCGCCATCAGTCGCCCGACACCGGACATCTGGACAACGCCGCCCGACCCCACAAGCGTTCACGCTGAGCCGCTTAAATCACGGCGATTTCCAGCATTTCGCACCGAGCGGCTAGATCTGGCCCGAAGCGTGCACCTACACTTACCAATTGCGTCCCGCTGCGCATAAGCACATCGGGCGGGAGGAAGTCATGATCGGCAGAACTTTTTGCCTTCACGCGGTTCACGGATCGTTTCACCAGCCGTACTTGGCATAGCGCTAGCGGTCCTGGGCGGCACGGCCTTCTCCGCGCAGGACAAGTACGCACTGCGCGTACCGAATGGGCTCGCATTCTCTGACTTCAGGGGCTACGAGAACTGGCAGGTGGTCGCCGTCAGTCAGACTGAAGATCTGCTGAAGGTGATGGTCGCCAATCCCACGATGATCGACGCCTACCGGTCCGGCGTTCCCGGCAACGGCAAGCCTTTCCCCGACGGCTCCAAGATTGCAAAGTTCGAGTGGAAACCGAAAAAGAACACGGAAGCCCCTTTTTCAGTGAGGGTGCCGGACGCCTTACAAGACGTTTTCTTCATCGAGAAGAACACTAAGAAATTCCCGGACACAAAGGGATGGGCATACGCCGCATTTGACTATGATCCCGCGTCGGACGCGTTTAAGCCCGATCCGACCGGCGTCGTCGGTTGCGGCTTTGCGTACCATACGAGAGTGGCGGCCAAGGATTACATTTTTACGGCGTACAGTAAGAGGTGAACGGAGGGAGCGGCGCTTTGTGCCTGCTCGTGTAATGCGCGGGCCCGAACGGATGACGAGCTTGGAGTAGACCGACCATCATGGGAGAACTTATGTCAAATGAAAAAACAGGAAACGCCACCACTGCAAGTCGAGCGCTGCAGCCCACGGAAGCAAATCCTCTCGATTTTGTGCCCGACAAAATTCCTTTCGACACTCCGTATGGCCCACCGATATCGCTAGACCGAGCCCAGGCGGCTATTCAGGCGGCGGTGGCAGAGGCCAAGAAGCGGAATTGGAAGATGAACGTAGCAGTAGCCG
This sequence comes from Bryobacterales bacterium, assembly GCA_963747945.1. Lineage (GTDB taxonomy): Bacteria > Acidobacteriota > Terriglobia > Bryobacterales > Bryobacteraceae > Palsa-89. The sequence continues at coordinate 575,533 of CAVVHB010000008.1, read as the reverse complement.
ATTCCGGTGGTAACTTAGTTGCCTTCCAACGAATGGACGGCGCGATGCTTGCCTCGATTCAGATTGCGGAGCACAAGGCGCGAGCAGCCGTGACCTTCCGGCGCCCGACCAAGGTCTTCGAGGACGGTATCAATCTGATGCACCTCAACTACCTGCTCGCGTTCGATGGGGTCATTGCCTCTCGAGGCGGCATCCCGCTGATCGAACAGGGGGTGATTATCGGCGCAATCGGTTGTTCGGGAGGCACGGATTCCCAGGACGACATCGTCAGCAAGGCAGGCGCGGCAGTAATCAACCAACTGCCGGGAGGGAACAAATGATCCAAATCTCGAGAAAGCGTTCGGGACAATCAACCGGTTTCCGAGACCAACATATAGACAGGAGAATGCCATGACAACTACAAGCGCACTTACGAAGCCAGCACAGATCCGTGTCGCCCGACGATCGCCCGCCTATTGGCGCGTCACGATCGACAACCCGCCGATCAACGTGATGGGCCCAGAAATGGTCCGGGAGTTCCAGGAAGTCATCCACGCTCTCGAGGCCGACGAGCACGTCAGGGTCGTAGTCTTCGACAGCGCGGTCGACGACTACTTCCTGAATCACTCCGATTTCACCGCCAAGATCGAGGACCTGACCTCAATGCCGGCGGGTCCCACAGGCTTGCCGCCTTGGCCGGACTTTCTCGCGCGTCTGACTCGCTTGCCGGTCGCATCCATCGCCCTCATCCGTGGCCGGGCGACGGGCAATGGCAGTGAGATCACGCTGGCCTGCGACATGAGTTTCGCCAGCCGCGAAAAGGCCATCATCTCGCAATGGGAGGTTGGCGTGGGGATGGTCGCCGGTGGCGGTCCCATGGCTCGGCTTCCCAGACTCATCGGCCGAAACCGCGCCCTCGAGGTGCTCTTGAGTTCGGAAGACATCAGAGCAGACCAGGCCGAGGCCTACGGCTACATTAATCGCGCCCTCCCCGACGCCGAGCTAGACGCGTTCGTAGAGACGCTCGCGACCCGGATCGCCAAGTTCGACAAATGGGCGATCGCCAACACTAAACGCCTCGTCAACACCAGCCTGCCGCCGGACGTCGAACTCGGCGCCGGGTGGGATGCGTGCATCGGTTCGCTCGGGCGACCTGCCGCTCAGGAGGGGATCAAGGCGCTTATGGCGCGCGGCTTCCACAAGCCGGGGGATGTCGAAAATCGGCTCGGATACTATCTGGGCCAAATCGCGCGCTAAAGCCGCGCCCGACTCGATTCTCAAACTCCGAAACCTTGAGAATGGTAGGCGTTGGAAGCCAATCTTGCGGACATGTTTCGAAAGTCTGTGGTGATGTTTTGCATATGTGCACGAAGGAGGTTTGTATGTCCCAGAAAGCCAGCGCTATAACGCGCTCTCAGCAAAGCGAAGTTCAGCCTCACCAACCGGGGCAGGAGGTTTTTAAAAGCATCTTGTCCGAAGATGTAGAGTGGAAACCGTTCCCGGCGTTCCCACCTTCCGTCCGGCTAGCCGTCGTCGTTGGTCATCCGTCGGAGCCCGGCCCTTACACAATCAGGGTTAAAGTGCCCCACGGCGAGAAGCTGATGCCTCATAAGCACCCAGAGGATCGAGTCTATACCGTGATTTCCGGCATCTTCTATATCGGAGTGGGTTATGAATTCGACGCGAGTAAGTTGGAAGCCTATCCGCCCGGCGCCGTGATCGTTCTCCCCGGCAACACGCCCCATTTCCACTGGGCGAAATCCGGCGAGTACGTCTCGCAGGTAACCGCGATAGGGCCGCTTGGACTGGAATACCTCAACGCGAAAGACGATCCGCGAAACAGCAACTCGTAGGAGGGGTAGATAGCGCGACTTGATGACTCGGCAGAGGCCGATCCAATCGGGATGCGCGTCGGGAAGAATATAGGAGAACGAACATGAAAATTCTGATGGTGTTGACATCGCACAACCAACTGGGGAACACGGGCCGCCCGACTGGTTTCTGGCTTGAGGAATTCGCGGCCCCCTATTTCGTATTCAAGGATGCCGGCATTGAGCTGACGCTCGCCTCTCCGAAGGGCGGGCAGCCTCCGCTCGATCCGAAAAGCGATCTGCCTGAAAATCAAACGCCGGCGATGGCGCGGTTCAAGAAGGACGCGGCGGCGCAAAACGCTCTCGCCAACACGGTCAAACTTGCGGACATGAAGGCGGAAGACTTCGACACCGTTTTCTATCCCGGTGGGCACGGCCCGATGTGGGATCTCGCGGAGAGCCCTACGTCGATCGCTCTTCTGGAGGCCTTCTACAATTCCGGCAAGCCAATCGCATTGGTGTGCCATTCGCCCGGAGTGCTTCGCCACGTTACCTACCAGGGCGCTCCGCTGGTGAAAGGAAAACACGTCGCCGGTTTCACCAACGGCGAGGAAGAAGAGATGCAGCTCACCAAGGTTGTGCCGTTCCTGGTGGAAGATGAACTGCTACGCCTCGGCGCCATATACGAGAAGGTGGCGAACTGGCAGCCTTTTTCCATCACTGACGGCCGTCTTATTACTGGCCAGAATCCTGCGTCGTCCACCTCGGCAGCTCAGGCGCTTCTGAAACTCATGAATGGATCGGAATCGGACTCGTCAATACAAAGCGTACAAATTGGACAGAAGAGCTATCAGATGCCCCCGAGCGAGGGGTTCACCGTCGCACATTTTCTCACCGTCGCCGACGTCGGCCGATCGGCTCGCTTCTACGAAAAGGTCTTCGGCGGTAGCATCCTGAGCAAGGGCGACAGCGACGGCGCGCCTGCGTACATCCAGATCGCGAATACATGGCTCCTTGTCAACCCGGGGGGCGGGCCGACCCCCGACAAGCCGACGGTAACGCTCAGCGTCCCCGACCCGAATCACATCAACAGCTTCATGAATATCCGCGTTGCGGATATTCAAGCTTGCTACAAGTTGTGGAAAAGTCGAGGAGCCGAGTTCATCACGGAGCCTATCCCCAAGTACGGCGAGATTCGCTGCTACATCCGCGATCCGGACGGTTATATTATCGAGGTCGGACAGAGCACCGCCCTCAAGTACGGTTAACGCTCGGCCCTGCGAACTGAAGGAGACCACGCACATGACCACCCCCACCGCGTCGAACACGCTTGGTGTCAACGTTTTTACCGCCCCGGGAAAGGTAATGGCAGGCGAGCGGCCAAAGCCCTTCGGCGAAGCGCTCGGCTTTGACCCGATGACGTCGACTTTAATCTTCGGCGAGTACGACGCGGTGCTGGTGGACGCAATGACGACGGTGGCTGAGGCCGAGGCTCTCGCGGATTGGGTTGCGCTGCACAACCGCAACCTGGAGACCATCTATATAACGCACGGCCATTTCGACCACTTCTACGGTCTGAGCATTTTGCTCGACCGCTTCCCGAGCGCTCGGGCGATAGCAACGCCCAAGACGATGAACGCCATGCAGATGTCTTTCACTCCCCCCGTGGAGCGGTTGGCCCGCCGGTTGTTTCCCGGGCAACTGGCAACTAAATTCGTTCTACCTGAGCCCTATGAGCACGAAACGTTCACTCTCGAGGGCCAGGAATTGCGCATCATCGAGCAGGGCCACACCGATAGTCCCGATACGACGTCTCTATACGTTCCGTCGATCGACCTGGTCGTCGCTGGCGACGTGGTGTACAACCAGTGCCACATGTACGTCGGCGACACCACCCCGGAGAGCCGGAAGAACTGGGTGGCGGCGCTGGACCGGTTGGCAGCGCTGAAGCCAGCGATTGTGGTTGCCGGTCACAAGAAGCCTGGTGCGCCCGACTCACCGTCGGCGATCCAGGACACTAAGCGCTATCTGCTGGACTTTGACCGGCTGCAGCAGACCACGGTGTCCGACGAAGAGCTGTTCAACCAGATGACCGAGCTTTACCCACACTGGGTAGCCAACCAGTCGTGGTTGATGTTTGGATTCCCGGGGGCATGACCCGTCTGCTCCAGTTTTAGTTCCGAGTGTGCAACAGCTCGGCGCGCCGCCGATCTCGGATCTGATGGACTTACTCGCCAATATCGGAAACAGACTCAATTTCAAAAAGGAGAACAAAATGACAACTAAAGGAAAAGTCTTGGTGCTAGTCTCGAGCGGTCATGGCTTGCCCTTGCAAGATGGCAAGGTTTATACCGGCGCTGGCTACTACCTCAACGAACTTACGGTTCCGGTTCGCGCCCTGATGAAAGACGGCTACGAAATCACTTTCGCCAACCCAAAAGGCAACACGCCGCAAATGGACGTCCATTCAGCTGTAGCCGACTTCTTCGGTGGAGACGAGGCTAAGCTTCAGGACTATCTAAAATTCCGCGACACCCTGACTGGGCTCAAAAATCCAACTCGTATCTCGGATGTCATCGCATCGGGCCTGGATCAATATGACGTTGTTTTCGTCCCAGGCGGCCATGGCCCGATGATGGATCTTCTCGATGATCCCGACGCGGGCACCGTGCTGAGACACTTTCATAAAACATCCAAGCCTACGGCGGTGCTCTGCCATGGCGGCGATTTCACTTCTCGCGGCGCTTCCTAATTCGACGGAGGTGGTGGCCGCGCTGTCGGCGGGCGATGCCGCTGGAGCGCGGGCAAAGGCTGAAGGCTGGATCTATTCTGGGTATAAGATGACTGTCTTTTCGACAGCGGAAGAGCAGCAGCGGGAACCGCTTGAGATTGGTGGCAAGGTGCTGTTCTACCCGGACTTCGCCTTGCGTACGGCGGGCGGTGACGTAAGCGTGGTCGCTCCATGGCAGAGCTACGTCCTTCAAGATCGCGAGCTGATCTCAGGTCAGAACCCGTTCTCTGATCAAGCGCTCCTGAACCTTCTTCTACCGGCGCTCAATCGGAAGAAGGAGTCGGTTTCAGCGGCATAAGGGGGCTGGCCCACTTTTCGTGCGTTCGGCGTTTTTTCGCTGATGCCGCCTGAAAATCAGGCAGTGTGGGCCACCCGCCCAGATGAGCACTGTTCATCGGATTTGGAGTCGTAATGAGCAGCGTACGAATCGAACAGAAGAGCTATGAGATGCCCCCGCGCGACGGGTTCACCGTCACACATTTCATCACTGTAGCCGACATCGACCGATCGGCTGATTTTTATGAAAGGGTCTTCGGCGGCCGCATTCTCAGCAGAGGCGACAGCAAGGGTGCGTCTGGGCACATTCAGATCGCGAATACTTGGCTGATCGTCAACGTCGGGGGCGGGCCCACCCCAGACAAGCCGTCGGTAACGCTAAGCGTCCCCGCCGACCCGGATAAGGTCAGCAGCTTCTTGAATATCCGCGTTGCGGATATTCAAGCGTGCTATGAATTATGGAAAAGTCGAGGAGCCGAGTTCATCACGGAGCCGAAGGAAAAGTACGGCGAGATTCGCTGCTACATCCGCGATCCTGACGGTTACATTATCGAGGTCGGACAGAGCACCGACCTCACGTAAGGCTGACGCTCGGGCCGCGGTGAAGGCTCTGGCGCGTAGAGGCATCCGCGACTTGTCGTTACGGAATCTCGCGACTTCCCTTCGCGCAGCACTGGAAGCTGCGCTAGCAAACGAAGCTGCCCGGCAACTGGAACTCGCGCTTAGGAAAGCAGCCGATGGGTGCGAACCGGTTCCCACAATTCGGAAGATGTCATCTGCTCGTATGAAGTTCGCAAGGGACAAACGTCACCTCTACCAGGTGATGATGAGTCTCCACGCACCGGACCACGATGCGACCTTCCGCCAAAGCCTTTGGGCGTTCACGGTCGAGCGGGTGCAACGAATTGCTGGGTAACGTCAAGGCTCTGCCCCAGCAGCCAATGAAGGCACTCCGAACAACCCGTTCACCTTGGCGCAAGGTAGACCATCGAAGGAGCCGCAGGTATGAAAATGCCACTCATGAGCAGGCCAAGCGACCGCTGGTCCTTACACCGAGGCGTCGAAATCGCCCGGCTCCTCTTCGTCGTGGACAAATTCCCAAGCACGAACGAGACCAAGTCGCGCGAGACCTGCTCGACTACTGTCACCGGGATGCGCTGGCGATGGTCAGGTTGGTCCGAGAAAAAATTGCGTCTAACAAGCCCAACGGCTACCTTCTCGGCTCATACTGCAGCGCCACCGCTCCCAAGCCGAAATCCAGCCGGCTCACGAGCCTCAAGTCGACGCACTTCGATAGCCCCGCGAACAACGTCGGCCCGCGGCCCGCTAGCCTGGGATGCACCACGAACTCGTACTCATCGATCAATCCCAGCTCCGCCAACGCCTGCGGGAGCTTCACGCCAGCCGTGAACAGTCCCTTGCCCGGCTCCCGCTTGAGCTGCTGAACGGCCTTCCCTAGATCCCCACGCACCAGCTCCGCGTTCCAATCCACCCGCTCCAGGGTGCTCGACACGACGTACTTCTTTGCCGCGTCGATCGTCCGGGCGAAAGGTTCCATCCAATCAGGCCTCACTCCCGTCGCCGCCGGCGGCCGCCACGCTGCCTCCATCATTTCGTAAATCACCCGGCCAAAGAGGAGGGCATCGGCCTGCTCAAGGTTCTCGACGGCGTGACGATGCAACTCTTCGTCCGGGAGAATTGCACGATGATCGCAGCACCCGTCCAAGGTCACGTTGATGGAATACCTAAGGGGTCGCATTACGCAAGAGTACTGCCGCTGAGGTAGCCTAGCAAGGTTAGCCGCTTCGAGGCTAGGAGCCACTCACGTGACGCATACGATGACAATTTGAGACCTGGCTCCGGGGATACTCGATAATTCTTTCGAATCGTCCTTGAGGATAAAGTAGACCCGTGTTTCTGCGGGGCTGTGACGTCGAGGAGCCCCATGCGCTTCACGACCCACAACCGGCGCCGCAGGTGAGGATGGGTCCGCCCAACCAATCGCGAGTTGCGGCGCAACCTTAACTACAACTACTAATGGCATAGAAAACCTTTAATCGCATCGGCGAGTTGTCCAGGCTGATCGATCGGTGAGAGGTGTCCGCTCTCACGCACCACCTCCAGCTTCGCTCCGGGAATTCGCGGAAGGACCTCGGTTTGTTGCTGATGGAGCGGGTCCTGCCGGTCCTGATCGCCTGCCAGGATCAGAGTGGGTACATTAATATCCTTGACCCGTTCGGTGATGTCCTCATAAGCGGCCGAGGTCGGCCACGCCAGCTTCGCGGCAGCCGATCCGCGAAGGCTATCTTCAACGATCTGTTCCACCGTGGATTCGTTGGGCGGGTGAGCCGTTAGAAATGCAATTGTCTGCAGCACCGTGTCGCGGCTGTCGTACGCGTGTAGCTGCGCTTGTCTTGCCGCCTGTGGGATGTCCTGGGGTAGTGGAGAAGCCGGTGCTACCAGAACTAGAGCTTCCAACCCTGTTGGCCGTTGCGCCGCCAAGAATTGCGCGGCTTTGCCTCCCATCGAATGTCCTACTAACACGTAGCGCTTCAGCTCGAGTGCACGGACTAGGGCCGCCGCGTCCCCAGCCAAGTCTGAAATTGTGTAGCCGTCCACCGGAGCATCGGATTCACCCCAGCCGCGTTGATCGTAGGCTATGCAGCGAAACATTGAACAAAGCTGTTCGATAACGAAGTTCCAAGTGCGCGCTGAACCACCCCAATAGTGCAGGAACAGGAGCGTCGGTTCTCCCGCGCCGCTTTGCAAAACATTCAAAGACAACGTGTCCACCTTGATCTTCATGGGCTTGACCTTCCCGGCTCTCCTGTCCAGCTTTGTATATATTATTGCCGACTGGGGATGGCAGCCGGACTCCGCAATCACGACTGCATCGACGAGCACTTGCCCGATTTTCGAAGCGGGAGGGACCTGTAATCGTTTCGGAAGGACGGGCACTTCACCCTGGCGTAAAAGAAGGACGAATCGACGGATGCTCCTATAACCCGTGTGACTGCTGGGCGTGCAAGAGCCTGCGCCAACGCATTCCGACCCACCAATCCCGTTGCTCCGAGAATCGGGACCTTCCTACGCTGGAGAAATACGAGATGTATACTGGTTCGCACCCGGAGCAAAATTGCATGCTTTTAGCCATTGTGTTTTTCCTGATATTTCTTTTGCCCCAGTTTGCGCTAGCTCACCACGGCGGGTCCGAGTACGACCTGACCAAGACGGTAGAGTTTAAGGGCAAGCTCACCAGCGTTGAATTAATCAATCCGCATTCTTGGATCTATTTCGACGTCGCCGAAAAAGACGGGAAAGTAAGCCACCATCGATGTGAAATGAGATCGGTCAACGTGCTGCGGCGGTCGGGTTGGACCAAAGAGAATTTTCCCGTGGGTCAGCAGATCACAGTGGAAGCATCGCCCAATCGTACCGATCCGGATTCGTGCTACCTGCAAACGATCGTGGCGGCCGATGGGACGCGCATGGACCGCTATGGGCAGTACGTCAAGGCGACACAAGGGGGCGTCCAAGAAGTACGGGGCCCGATCGCCCCGCCAAAAGCGGATCGGCCGGCGCGGCGTCCAACCGGCGAGCCCAACATAACCGGCGACTGGGCTCCGGTGCAACTGGTGATGGTCAATGCGCGTGGCACTGGCGGGGGATTGGTGCCGCTGGATAAATTGACAGAGTACAAACCGGGCGATCGGCCAGCGGTTTCCTTCGCCAACAGCCCTGGAACCGGGCCCAGACGCTATGGCGGGACTGAACTGACAGAGTCCGGGGAAAAGGCGGCCAAGGAATTCAAGCGCGAAGACAATCCGCGTTTCCGCTGCGAGACCACCAGCATCGTCTTTGACTGGACGTTCGATGGTCCGGTGAACCGGATCACGCAGAACAAAGACACCATCGTTCTGGAGTACGGTCAGTTAGGGTTGAAGCGCACCGTCTACATGAACATGAAAGAACACCCCCGCAACGTGAAGCCGAGCCGCGCCGGGCACTCCATCGGACATTGGGAGGGCGACACGCTAGTGGTGGATACCGTGGGTTTCCTGCCAGGGTTTTTGAATACTCCCGTCCAGAACAGCGATCAACTGCATGTGGTGGAGCGCTTCGTGTTGGATCCAAATAAGATGGCTCTTACGCGCAGCTACTCCGCCGAAGATGCTGTGTATTTAAAAGGAAAGTATACGGGGTCCGATACCATCCTGGTCGCCGACGCCCCGTTTAATCCCGGCAAATGCAAGGAGCTGAACTTCATCGACTATTCGAAGGAGAAAAAGCGTTAGGCTGCTGAGTTTCGCTCCGACACGCAATGTTCTGGACAACGCCCCAACTCGTCATCATGCTCGCCGACCACCTGGGCTCCCCGACGGGCCGCGTTAATGGCGATCTGGCAGCGACCTTATAAACCCAAAACTTTGGCTGCCGAATCTGGTCGCCGACATAAAGGGCAGCCACTTGCTGACGCTGCTGCCCACCGTCCATTCGCCCATTCGCTCCCGCCTTCCAAGGGATCCCCATGAACTTCCCATTTGCTCCGCCAGGGCTCGAAGGGCAACCGATGTTACCGATTCGTTGCGGTAAGGTCCGGATTGTTCCACACTTGGCCTGGTCGACGCTCGAACGCTCCCGTCCCCGGACGAATCGACGTTGAGGGCTCGAAATGAGCATATTTGAGTGGTCCTCCGATTTTTTTGTAACCTTTGTTGGATTCTCCAGTATTCGATTGTGAAGGCGATTGGAAACGCAAACCGATAGCGCGCTGATGGAACTGGTCCAAGGGGGCGATACCGCCCAGCTCGCGTTGATTTTCGAGCGCCACCATGTTGCTTTGTTTCGCTATTTGCTGCAGATGACGCGGAATCGCGCCCTCAGCGAGGATCTGGTGCAAGAGGTCTTTTTTCGAGTGCTCAAATACGCGAAAAGTTACGATCCGGATTGTTCGTTCGCAGGCTGGCTGTATGGGATGGCGCACAACGCTTACCGTGATTGCCGTCATAAGATGCGGGGAGAGCAGGCACCCGCTATCATTCCCGAGGTTCGCAGCGCCGAACCTGTCCCCGAGGAACTTTTCGCTCGCAAACAGGATGTTTTGTTCCTGGAAGAAGCGCTGCAGAGGCTGCCGGAAAATAGGCGAGAGGTATTGGTGTTGAGCCGTTACCACGGCCTCCGGTATGAAGAGGTGGCAGCCATTCTCAAGTGTGACGTCGGCGCGGTAAAGGTTCGTGTCTACCGTGCGCTGAAAGAGTTGCGCGAAACATTTCATCAACTTCGCGGAGACAAGATTTATGAGCTTTGACGAACTACAAGCGCTGATTCCGCAATACCTTGCCGGTGAATTGACACAGGCCGAAAAGGAAGCATTCGAGGAACAGCTCGGCAAAAATGCCAGTTTGCGCATCGAGCTGGAAGAGTTGCGGTCCCTTTGGAACCGGCTTGGACTGGTTGGCCAGGAGCAGCCGAGCGCAGCCCTGCGAGCGCGCTTTTACCAGAGTCTGAATGCCGTTTCCGGGAATCGAGGCGGGACCCATCCGGCGGCGGGCTGGCGCGGCTGGAGGATTGGTGTTCCCCAATTGGCTGCGGCCTTTTCCATTTTCGTCCTCGGTTTGTTGGTGGGCCGAATCGACTCGGCTCGCAGCGCGTCGGGACCCGAGATTGCGCAGCTCCGCGGACAGGTGGAAGGCCTCAGGCAGACTGTAGCGCTTTCGCTATTGGACGGAGATTCGGCCACCTCCCGACTGGAGGGAATCTCTTGGGGCAACCAGGTGCAGCGTCCCGACAATGAACTTGTGCTGGCGCTCCTGACCACGCTGAACCACGATCAGAACATCAATGTGCGTCTTGCCTCGCTGGATGCGCTGGAGAAGTTGGCGGGTGACGCGGCGGTGCGCAAAGCCCTGGAGGAATCCATTCCCACGCAAGAATCGCCGCTGGTGCAAATCGCCCTGGTGGATGCCCTGGTGCATCTGCGCGATAACGCGGCTATCGATCAACTGCGGAAGCTCAGCTCCGATGAAGGTGCCAACGCCTCAGTCCGCCAGCGGGCCCGGTGGGGATTGCAGAAACTCAACTACCAATGAAAACTCTACTAGCAATGAAATTCAACCAGCAATGAAATTGAGCTACCAGGGAGGAGATCCCATATGAAACCAGTCACGTTCGTTTTATTGGCCGGATTGATCATAGCCGGGTTGTGCCTGGCGGGATCGCATTCCGACCGCTGGACCGTGCGCGACACCGAGACAATCCAAAAGACCCTCCCCCTTTCCGCGCCGCCGATGCGCGTGATTGTGGACAACGTGGATGGCTACGTTCGCGTTACGGGGACCAGCGGCTCACAGGTGCTGGTCACGGCGCACAAAACCATCCGTGCGGAGACAGACGCCGACCTGCGGCAAGCCAAGGCAGAGGTGAAGCTGAATATCGAACAAACGCCTGGTGGGGTTTCGGTTTACTATGAAGCGCCCTGGCGCTGCAAGGGTGAAGGCGGCGGATGTCACGGGGATTACCGCCGTTTCTACAACGTGACTTATGACATTGACGTTGCAGTGCCTGTTTCGGCGAGAATCGTTGTTTCGACGGTCAACGATGGAGATGTCAGCATCGAGAAGACCACCGGGGATTTCGATGTCCGCAACGTCAACGGTGGGATTCACATGGGGTCGGTGGCCGGCTCTGGGGATGTAAGCACCGTCAACGGCCCGATCTCAGTCCAATTTGCCAAGAATCCACCCGGAGCATCCAGCTTCAAAAGCATCAACGGTCAACTGGATGTGTACTTCCAACCCGCACTCTCCGCCGATTTGTTTTTCAAGACGTTTAACGGACAGATCTACAGCGATTTCGACGTGACCCCCAGGGCCGTGCCGGTTACTCAACCCGAGCAAAAGAATGGCAGGTTCGTCTATCGCAGCAACGGCATGAGAGCCGCCCGCGCGGGTGCCGGCGGACCTGAGTTCACGTTCGACACTTTCAACGGAAGCATTCGCCTGCATCGCGAACCATGAGTCAGACCAAACCATGACTCAAACCGACGAAATTCAAGGAGCGCCACCCAGATGAAACGAGCGATTGGCACGTGGAGGTTTTGCGCCGGAGCGCTGCTGGTGGCCGGAGCGCTGCTGGCGGCCGGAGCACTGCTAGGTCAGGATACGCCAGAAAGAGCAACCGTTCCGTTGCAGGATCCGACGCATCCTCCGGTGATCCATGCCCACCTCATGAACGGCGGCATCATCGTGCGGGGCGCCGATCGGGCCGACGTGTTGGTGGAAGCTCGTCCGCGCCCTGGCGAGGAGCCGCGCGAACGGCGTCCGGCTCGAGCCGACGGCATGAAACGGCTCGACTTGCCAGGTTCCGCGGGCCTGGATGTCACCGAAGACAATAACGTCATCAACATCAGGACTGGTCCAACCAGGGCGGCCGACCTTACCATTACGGTTCCGCGCCATTCGTCGCTCCAACTGAGATGCATGAATGGCGGCGACATTTTCGTGGAGCAGGTGGATGGCGATATCGATGCCGAAAATCTGAATGGGAAGATTACCCTGAAGAACGTGGCCGGCTCAGTGGTGGCCCATTCGCTCAACGGCGAAGTGACGGCCTCGCTCGATCGGATTGACGCTACGAAGCCAATGTCGTTCAGCACCTTGAACGGCGACATCGATGTCACTCTGCCGGAGAATCTGAAGGCTACTGTCCGCATGAAAACCGATCACGGTGAGATCTCCAGCGATTTCGAAGTGAAGCTCGACGCCCAGACGCACGTGGTGGAAAACGAAACAGGACGCCGCCCGGATGGACGCTATCACCTGCGCTTCGACAGTACTCTTCGCGGAACTATCAACGGCGGGGGGCCGGAATATCAATTCACTACTTTCAACGGACAGATCTATATTCATAAGAAGAAATGATTCGATCCGCCAACCCGCTCGGGGAGCATTTGCGGGTGGAGCTTTCATCCCAGCTGGCCGCGTCACCGACGCTTACTGCAGTCGTTTCACGTTGCGTGGTTGGGTTCCATATCCTTCCGCCAGCCACGTGAGGAAGTGCATTACCCAGCTTTGCCCGTCCAGGTAATATTTTGCGGCGGTTCCTTTGACTTGTCCAACTCGGATGGTAATGCCATCCGGCAGCGCTTGGAAAGCGTCTTCGTCGGTGATGTCATCACCCAGATAGAGAGAGAGAGTGTTGGCTGTTCCTCTGGCCTCCTGGATCCAGCGGACCGCGCTACCTTTGTTCCATTCCACCCTGGGACGGATTTCGAGGACCTGAAGTCCCGGTGTGACCCGAAAGGCTCTGTCGGAATAGGCCAGCTCCGCATAGACGGCCATTCGGATTTCGTCCAAACTGGCGCGCTGAGCCCGACGAAAATGCACGCTTGCGGTAAGAACCTTGTTTTCGATTTCCACCCCCGGAATATGCCGCAAGCGGTCGCGAAGGCGTCGCGACAACTCGCCGAGCATCTTGATCCGCTGGGCGGACTCGGGTTGGACAAAGCGCAGTCCCTCTCCGCAGATTTCCAGGCCGTGGTTCCCCGCGTAAGTCAGGTTGGCCAGCCCCACGCGCTCTCGAATATCGCCCAGCGCCCGCCCGCTGACGATAACAACCGAGCACCAGCTGGTCCGACTAAGCCGGTCCAGGAAGATTCGTGTTTGGGCAGGCAGGACGGCCTGATCGGGCACCTTGACGATGGGACACAGGGTTCCATCAAAATCCAAGAACAGCAATATCCTCCCTGACGCCCGCAGCAGGGATTCGATATTAGAAAGATGATCGAGCAGTGGCTGAGGCATTGGATTGAGCAACCGCGGACTTCGCTCGCTGTATGGGATCGAGACGGATTTCCGAAGCCGCACCGATTAGGTTACCGGCCCAACGATAAATGTTATAGTGCCTCACCACCCGCCGCATGCGCCGCATTCTCTCCCGCTTCTCCTGCGGGCTCATCTCCAGGGCATGGTAAATCGCCTCCGCAACCTGGTCGGTATCGTAGGGATTTACGATGAGCGCGTCTTCCAACTCGCGGCTGGCACCGGCGAACAAGCTAAGAATGAGAACACCTTCTTCATCGCTTCGAGCGGCAACGAATTCCTTCGCCACCAGATTCATGCCATCATGCAGCGACGTCACTAAACAAAGGTCGGCCATCCGATAGTAAGGCTCGATCTGATCGTGGTTGTGGTGCTCCTTCAAAAAGACGATTGGCTTCCAGTGCCTGGACTGGAAACGCTGGTTAATACGCTCTGCTTCTGCTTCCACGTCCGCAATCAAGTCTTGATAGCGATGGATGTGGGTACGGCTGGGAGCCCCAATCTGGACATGGGTGAAACGGCCTTGATAGGACGAGTGTTTCTCCAGAAAGCGCTCAATGCCTCGAAACCGCTCGGGGATACCCTTGGTATAGTCCAGACGGTCGATGCCGATCCCCAGGTAATCCGCCTGGCAATCGAATCCTTTCGCCAGCGCGGCGCGCTCGGAGCGTACACTCAGGTAGCCGTTGGAATGCTCTGGATTACCTTCCTTGAAATCGACGCTGATGGGGAACGGACGAACCGATGTGACGTGGCCGCCCATGGTCACCGCAAAGCGTTCCCACTCGATCCGCGATTCGAGCGTCCGGTCGATACTCTCAAGAAAATTGTTGCAGTGGGATTGGATGTGAAAGCCGATCAAGTCGGCCCCCAATAATCCCTCGATCAATTCCCGCTGCCAAGGGCAAATTCCAAAAGCCTCCGGATTCGGCCAAGGGATATGCCAGAAAATGGTGACACGAGCGTCCGGCCGGCTCTGTTTGATCAGCCGTGGCAGCAAAGCAAAGTGATAATCCTGCACGAGAACCGTGGGATGTTCCACGTCAGACATTTCTTCCAGGACCGCAGCCGCGAATTTGACGTTAACTTCTTGGTACGCTTCCCAATCCTCCGCGCGAAATACCGGGCGAGTGTGCGCAATGTGACAGAGCGGCCACAGGCCTTCGTTGGAGAAGCCATAGTAGTAACGCTCTTCCTCCAGCGGTGTGAGCCATACACGACGGAGCGTATATTCTGGTACGTCTGGAGGCACTCCCAGGCGATCGTGAACGTCTACCGTTTGGCGGTCGGCATTACCGGCTCCGTGCGCGATCCAAGTTCCCGCGCACGCCCGGAGCACCGGTTCCATCGCCGTCACCAGGCCGCTGGCCGGAGACACCGCCTCCACCGAGCCTCCCCGTTGCACGTGCATGAGCGGCTCCCGATTGGAGACCACGAACAATCGGCTGCCTTCCAGCGCCGTTTGCTGATACACCCGCAATCGTTCCGCGGTCCAGAGTGAATCGGCGGTCTCCCTCAACCTCGCCTCTTCTTCGGCGGATGCCCGCGCTACCTGCAGGCTGGTGACAAGGTGAGTAGCTTCACGCGCCAGCGGCCGCAAGACCTGTTCGGTAGGTAGCTCCGTATTTGAATCCATGGTTCCGGCTCTGAGATCATGCAGCCATTGAGTCATGCGCGCAATAGGGCGTTCTACGCTCCAGCGCACCACTAGCACGGTGATCGCTCCAATCAACAACATTTGCATCAGTACGTGCACGAAGGTATCGCGCCACAATTCGGTGTTTTGTGCCTCGATATAGGAAGCATCGTGAAAGACTGCCAGCGCGCCTACGATGGTTCCCGCGGCGCGGATTGGAACCGCATACAGATGAGCCTCGCTTCGCCCGGAGCCAAAAAAGTGACCCCACCCACCGCCCGCGAAGACCCTCCGGTCCAATGGGGGAGGTTCCAGGCCCAGCCGAGTGGCCAGATTGGGCGTCACCAGGTTGAGGTTCCCCTGCGCGTCGTAGATTGCAACGCCGTCCAGACGTTCCCGGTTTCCAAAACGCTCGACCAGTCGCCGCAGGCTACCGCGTGCTCCCTTCGTCCAGAGGGGCTCAACGGTTTCCTGGAGGCTCTCAGCTAGAACCTGCGCCCGCTTCTCCAGGTCGCCCCGCCGTCCAAGGGTGTACGCGCGAACTTGGTAGAACGCGAAGACAATGGAGATCAGCGTGACTGTCAGCACCAGCGAAAGAATTAAACGAAGGCTCATCCTCATGCCAATTCTTTTCCTTCCATGACACCCCACCACACCCACACATCTCGGCTTGTGGAACAGCTAGCAATGAGTGTGCCATCGTGATGGCCGTTTGGAGAGAGAAGCACTTACAGACTAACGCGAGGAATTCGTTTCAGAGAGTGCGCAATTTTTACCGACCAGTCGGGATTTCGGGCTTCTCAGATGACGACGCTGATGCGCCCACATCGGTTGGTCTCAGGGATCGCGTCGTGAAATGCCGCTAAGATCGCGCATCCGTAATTGCAACGGCAATTGCAACGGCGGGCTTGTATGCAGCCGGCAAAGTGGCGAGTGCGAGTCCCTATACCCGCCACCTGAGAAAATTCGGTCCGGCGATTTCGGGCGGTCAGTTCGGAGGCGCGTAAAGCTCCGCGCTCGCCAGAACGCCGGAGTTGCCAGTTCCGCCCACCACCAAGACTTGGCCATCCACCAGCAGCGTCGCCGCCGGACCGTTCCGGGCGGTGGTCATCGAGCCGGTGAGGCTGAACATCCCCGTCGTTGGGTTGTAAAGCTCCGAGGTCGCCAGGCTGGAGCCGTTGTATCCGCCCGCGAACAAGACTTGGCCATTGCCCAGTAGCGTCGCTGGGCCACCCTGCTGGTTGGTCATCGAGCCGGTGAGGTTGAACATCCCCGTCATTGGGTTGTAAAGCTCCGCGGTCGTCACCTGGGCGAAGCCGTTGTATCCGCCCGCGACCAAGACTTGGCCATTCTGAAGCGGCAGCGCCGTCGCCGTGAAATAGCCCCGCGCGGTGCTCATGGAGCCGGTGTAGCTGAAGGTCCCCGCCACTGGGTCGTAAACTTCCGCGCTCCCCACATAGGTGGGGTTTGGGTTGGTGATTCCCCCCATGATCAAGACCTGGCCATTGGGTAGCAGCGCAGCATTTGGAACGTAGCGCGCGGTGCCCATTGAGCCGGTGAGGGTGAAGGTCCCCGTCGTCGGATCATAAAGCTCCGCGCTCGCCAGTGGGCCGGTGCTGTCGTTTCCACCCGCGATCAAGACCTGGCCATTCAGCAGCAGCGTCGCTGTCTGATTCTGTCGCGCGGCGTTCATTGGGCCGTTGGTGACGGTGAACAAGCCCGTGCTCGGGGTGTAGAGCTCCGCGCCTGCCAGAGTGGATCCAGAGGCGCCCAGTCCGCCAGTGATCAAGACCTGGCCGTTGGGCAGCAGCGTCGCGGTGTGAACGTAACGCGCGGCGCTCATTGAGCCGGTGACGGTAAACAAGCCCGTGTTCGGGTCGTAAAGCTCCGCGCTCGCCAGAGGGTTGGAGCCGTCGAAACCGCCCGCTATCAAGACTTGCCCATTCTGAAGCAGCGTCGTAGTCGGACTAGACCGCGCGATGTTCATTGAGCCGGTGGCGCTGAAGGTCGCGGGCGTAGAGAGTGGGGCCGAGAAATTGGTGATCGTCAGGGTGCCGTTCAGCACGCTGTTCGAATCGAAATTGGAGCCACCCACAGTCCAGCCGAAGGTGTCCCCTTGATTTACGTTAATTGTGGTTGTGCCCGAAACACTGAACCCTCCGGAAGGCGAGGTGCAGCAGTCCGCCGGACCAACGTTGTAGAGCGTGACAACATTGGACGCGTCGAAGACCTGCAGAAGGGCGGTGACTTCGAAATAAGCATGGAAGCCCGTGTATTGCCAGTTGAAGGACACGGTCCCAGACGCCGAGGCAGTGTTTTGGAACGTCCACGTTCGGGCCGAAACCCCGCCTCCACCCAAGTTGATGGAGTACGCGAACTGGCCGGATGTGGATGGGCCGGACGGTGGAGTGATGGTCGTGGTGCCACCGTTACTGGCGGTAGCGGTCCAATTTTGGAGTTGATATGGCCCGCTAAAGCCAACCGAGGTGAGGGTATCGGCGCTAATGGTGTACATTGCCGTCGCAGTTCCGCCTGCGGCGTCGCTCACCGAGACGTTTATGTTGCCTGTACCACCGGTGCCGGTTGCCGTTCCGCTGATATTTCCATTGTTGAAGCTCAAGCCGGCCGGTAGATTAGCGGCGCAATTGGCACACGTCCAATTGGCGAATGGCGGGGTGCCGGCCGTCACCGGGAGGTTGTAGTTATACGGCGTCCCCACCAGAGCGTTCGGCAGCGTTCCACCGGCTAGCGACGGCGGCGCGTTGACCGTAATACTGTAGGCTTGCGAGGCCAAGGCCCCCAACGCATCGGTGACCGTTACCCCAAATGTGTACTGGCCCGGGGATGCAGTCGGGCTTCCGCTGATGCCACCAACGGTTCCAGCAGTGCCGAGCGACAAACCGGTCGGCAGAGCGCCGGATGTCACCGCCCAGATGTAGCCGGTTCCAGCGGGCACGCCGCCGCTCGCCAAGAGCGTCTGCTGATAGTTGACATTCTGGTCGGCCATGAGCAGGGCGGCGACTGGCAAGCTGAGAGGCGAATTGACAGTCAGGGGTGTGGACGCGGAGGGGCCGCTGCCGTTGAAGTTCGGCGAATTGCTAGCGTAGGTGGCTGTAATGCTCTCTGGCCCTGCTACGGCAAAGGTCAGCATGCAACCCCCGGTAGGTGCCGAGAACGATGCTATGGTGCAACTGACTCCCGCCGGCGAAGAATTGACGGTAACTGACCCAGTCGGCGTACCTGCACCGGGCGCCACGGGAGCGACTGTGACCGTCACGGTTACCGGCACGCCAGGGTCGGTTGGCGACGGGGTCACCGAGTTGATGGAGGTGGTGGTGCCCGCCGCCACGATCTGGCCCGCGCCGCCGGCGGTAGTGGGCAACACGTAGTTGGTTGCCACGGTCGCGCCAACCGGCGTGAAGTTGCCGGCCCCCAGGCTGGCCGTCACCGTCGTCGCGCTCGTTACGGTCGGGCTATTGTAAGTACCCGCCGTTTGGTTCACGGTGAAGCTATCGGGGCTCACCAGGGGGGAGAGGGAGAAGTTCGCCGGGGTCAGCGTGGCCGCGGTAGTGCCGTTGTACGGCATGGTCGGATTGCCAACGATGGAAGCGGTCAGCGTCACAGCGGTGATGTTGCCTGCGCCGCTGGCGGTAGTGGGCAATGTGTAGTTGCTTGCCAGGGCCGTGCCAACCGGGGTGAAGTTGCCGGACGTCAGGCTGGATGTCACCGTCGCCGCGGTCGCTACGTTCGCGCTGTTATAAGCACCCACCGTTTGCGTCACGGTGAAGCCGTCGCTGCCCACCAGGGGGGAGAGGGAGAAGTTCCCCGAATTCAGCGTGGCTGTGGTGTTGCCGTTATACGGCTTAGTCGGATTGCCAACGATGGAAGCGGTCAAAGTGACAGCGGTGATGGTGCCCGGGCCGCTGGCGGTGGTGGGCAACGTGTAGTTGGTCGCCAGGGTCCCACCAAGCGGCGTGAAGTTGCCGGCCGCCAGGGTTGCCGTCACGGTCGTCGCGGTCGCTACGTTCTGGCTGTTATAAGTACCCACCGTTTGCGTCACGGTGAAGTTATCGCTGCCCTGCAGGACGGTGAGGGAGAAGTTCGCCGGGGTCAGCGTGGTGGCGGTATTGCCGTTATACGGCCTGCTCGGAGGGCCAATGATGGAAGCAGTCAGCGGTGCTGGAGTGATCACGCTGGTGGCGGCGCTCGGGACGAGCGTCACCTTGTAGTTGTTCCCGCCGTTGTTGTCGTTCACCCTTCCAGCCGGCGTCATCACGTGGGAGCCGACGGTCGGATTGACGTTCGGATTGTCGTAGCTTTCCGTGAATGCAGCGGTATCCCCGGGCACCAGACTGTTCGTCGTGATGGTGGGTATCGCTGGGGTGGAGGAGTTGGCGGGCGTGCAAATCGTGCCCCCCGCGGTGGTAGCGTTGTAAACTTTGGTGCTGCACACCGCCGTTACCGTGATCGGAAGCGGGTTGATGGTCAAACTGCCTTGCGTAATTCCAGCTACGGTACCGCCCAGGCTCGTGGGGTAAAGAAGAGCAGCAGAAGTAGCGGTGTAATACGTCACGCCCTCCGTGGTTCCTGTGACCACGGTGGGTCCGGTGCAGGAGATGGGGTGATTGCCAGCGTCGTAGTAACCGTTGGCGTTGGTGGAGGGACTCGGGCTGTAGGCGCAGGTCACCCCGGCCAGCGATGTAGCGGCTGCAACATTGCTGTAAACGGTATAGGTTGGGGTCGGATTCGTCGCACCGTACGTCAAGGTCTGAGAATTGGCGACGACGGTCAGGTGGGTCACATCGCTACTTTGTGAGTTCGAAGCGCCGGTCTCACTGGAAAGGCCTGCAATCGCATTTACTTCCGTGACGTAATAGTTGTAGAGCGTGTTGTAGCACGTGTTATTCGCGGGGCAAGTCGACCCCGCTTGAACGAAATTGTTGACAGAGTCGGTATAGGTTGTAATAACTGCCGGAGGAGTACCTGAGGTTGCGGTGACGCTGGCTAGAAGGGCAAAAACGCAAGTCCCAGTAGCATTGCAGCGGTAGATGTTGTACTGAGTGGCTACTCCCGTGTTGCCAATCCAGTTCAACAGGTTACCGGTTCCCCCCGTGGTGGAGGTGGCTGGGGTAACGGCCGCTGTCAAGCCGCTGGGAGGCTTTAAGCCGCCCGATAAGACAAAGCTGGCATAGTCCTGATCGCCCAGGGCATCTTGGCCTAATTGCGACGTGCCTATGTCCGAAATGCCGATGTCCGATATGCCGATGTCGGAGATACCGATGTCGGATATACCAATGTCGGAGATACCAATGTCGGAGATGCCGATGTCGGATATGCCGATGTCGGATATGCCAACGTTCGAGGAAAGTCCGTTGGCATTGGGCCGGGCTGACACCTGCTGGAGATTCAGACTGTACCAGTCGGGCTGATCGATGAAGGTCTCGCCTGGGATTCCATCGTAGTTTATATCCAGGCCACTCGTGATTATCTTTCCCAGGGGAGTGACCGTACCGTTGCTCCAGTCGGGCGTGGAAACAGTGGAGCCTTGCAAAAGGACGTATGGCCCCTCGGAGCCACTCAGTAATTGGCCATTGCAATAGACTTGCGCCTTTTGGCCCGGGGTATTGGTGGCGCTATTGAACGGACCAAAATATCTGACGCGGTACTGCTGAACACCCATTGGTATGGCTGAGGAGAGGAAGTCCTCACTCATCGGCAACTCTAAACCGTACGCATAATCGAGATGCTCGTTACCCTGCGCATCCGTCAATCCGTTCACCTGGTATAGGTAATTCATCACGCTGGGATAATTCGGCATACAAACGGGCGTGTTGTTCCAGCCGCCGTGATGTAAATCCAAGTTGTGTCCCAGTTCGTGCATCAACGTGCCGGCCTGCTCCAACGTGGTGCCCACTTGATCGACAGTGGCAATATCCGATCGCCACAAACCGAGCGTGACCATGAGGTCTCCACCCGGCAGGTCGCCCACTCCCGAGATGCTGCCGGCCAAGCAGGTATTGTTCTGGGCACAAGACACCGGGCTCTCTTCGATGCTCAAGGGCGTCGTCGCCGCTATGCCATGGCCGAACAGTGCGTAGTGGAAGGCATCTTTTCGGTCCGGAGCGAAGAGCTGTGGCAAGCCCAGGACTGAATCTCCGTTCTTAATGGCGTCAAATCCCGATTTCCAGCCAAGCACTGAGTATTGGTTGGATTGAGAAGGAAACGCGCAAGCGACTCCTCCGTTCGACGTTACGGAGTTGGGGCACAGAAGATTGCCGGATTCCTCGACAACGTTGCCGCCCTGGGCGTACTTTGCCGGGATAATGTATGGCGATGCCGGCGTCGTCTGATACGTGCTTGATGCGCCGGCGTCGAAATGCAGGTTTATCCCGTGAGCTTTGAAGGCGGCGCCCACCATGTTGAGGGCTGCCAGTTGCGGGTTATGCGTGTGGAGCGTATTGTAGGTGCCCTGCATCCAATCGATTTGCATGAAAATGTCGGGAACGAGTGGACTCGCACCCATGGCCGGCAGATTCAGGCAAGTGGCCGCATTTGGCGTCGCACATGTGCCAAATGTGGCGGCGACGGGTGGGGTGGTGGTGCCATCGTTCCGCACACCGGGATTCAGATTGAGTCCGGACGTCTCCCATACATCCAGAAGACCGTCGAAGTCGGTGTCCTGGACGTTAGTGCTGGTGATGATTGCGGCCCAGGACAAACAATCCTTTGAGAGCGAGACCTCCGTCTGAACGGAAGAAGCGTTGGGGGCGAGACTGATATTGTACGTGTAATTATCCCAATTCTTGCCCTGCGCACCCACGAACGGATTCGACGGCACGCCCGCCGGGATTCCGCCGTTCACTGAGAGCGTTTCGGCGAACCCCTTCTGCCCGTTGCCCACAATCTGAGTCATGTGAGCCGCCGGGGTGGCCGCAGCTTGATAAAACCCACCCATGGTCTGGATCAGGGCCGCGGACGGGGACGAAGTGCCGGTGAAAGAGCCATCGTAAATAACCACAGATCGAAGCGGGGCGATTCTTGGATTTCCTGGAGTTACCAGACGATAGACCACCACCAGGGTGGCACCGCCGAATTGAGTGCCGGTGGAGGCGCTAACGAGCGTGAAGGTCTGCGTGCCGTTGGCCAATCGAACATTGGCAGTGTTATTGATGGGGAGATATTTGAGTACATCGGCGCGGTAAGAATGGACGTATTCGGCGCCGGTGCCTCCGCCGCTAGCCGCGCACGCCGCGATTTTGGGATTACCCAGCGCCAGACCCACAAAGGGGTTGGCTGGGAAGGCAGCGTTAAAGGAACCGTAAGCTGAAGACGGCGTAGAGGTGGTCTCGGTGGTCTGCCAATACAAGAAAGCCGCAACGATGTCCGCCGGAACTGCTCCCTTGGCCGTGCATGGAACAATGCTCGCCAAGAGGCCGGGTCCGCTGGTGCAAGGCACGCTCGCGATCGTGATGCTGCTTGTGACCGAGATACTGCTTGGCGTGGAACCCGCGAGCGGCGTGACCGTTGTCCCCGTCAGGCCGACGCCTCCGACCACGTAATCTCCGGTGACAAAGTAATTCTTGAAATAGTTGAGAGGACCTTGCGCTTGCGCCGCTGGCACGAACAGTGCAAGAAATCCGAGACCGAAGACGACGGCCGATTTAGAACAAAGCGCCGCAAGGCGCGGAATATCTGTCCGATGCATAGAAAGGTCCTATTCTGCCAGCCATTCCCGAGAGCCGCTTACGAATAGGACCCAGCAGGTAGCAGTGGGGACAGAGCCCCAGGCGGTTATCTGTTTGCTTTGTGGATTGTGCCTTGACAAGTGTCTCTAAAGCGAGGAGGCACGTCAAGGAGAAAGCGGCATTAACTGACAAAAATTCGCAAAAATATTTTGGGTACCGCCGGTACTGGATATAGAAGTTTTGCCTGGTTAATCTTACTTACTAACGGATGCGATGCCGCGCGTCCGCCACCAGCGGGTCCTCGCCAGCGGCGCCGCGTATACTTACATAGTTCTTATATGATTCGGCAAAGCCGGCGTCCTTCAGCCCTTCCCGCACACGCCCCAGGTAATAGTAGACCGGCGGGAAATAACCGTAGGTAGGAACTTCGTCCAAGAATAGCGCCAAGGCTTCACCGCGACGTTTGATACAGCGGTCGAATTCGGAATCGGCTTCCGTGAACGCTCCGAGTTCCAAATAGGCCATCCCCAGATCGTATCGGCCGATCCAAGTATCGAGTATGGCTTTCGCTTCAGTGAACGACGCGATGGCTGCGCGTCCGTCGCCGTTCTTGAGAGCGATCTCGCCTTCGATCAATTTGCCGTACGCCTGAGGTTCGATCTGGAACTCGGAAGAAAGTCCAGTAGCCAATTCCCGGGCCTTGGCTGTTTCTCCCAGGGCCACATAGTTGCGAGCGGCCAGAAATCTGGTTTTCACCGCTTTGCCGAGATCCAGCGCGCTTTTCAACGCTGCCTGCGCCGCCGTCTTTTGTCCGCGGAGCACCTGGACGTATGCCAGCTCAGAGAACTTGTCCGCTGCCGCATCCGGGTTATGCGCCGCGACATCGGCAGCCGCGCCTTCTTCGAGAATTTTCACCGCCTCGCTGTAGCGGCCTTCATACACGGCCAGGTCGCCCAACCCGGCAGCGGCCATGGAAGGCCTGGTCTTTACGATTTTTTGATACGCCTGCGCGGCCCCATCCACGTCGCCTTGCAACAGGCGGGCGAACGCTTGTGCCTCGAACCCAAACGACAGAGCGGGCGCCAATTGCAGTGTCGCCGCGGCCTCCTTCGCGACAGTTTGAAAATCACCGGCATACGCAGAGTAGAGCGCAACGTTTCCGTGATAAATAGCGCGTTTTGGCAGGATAGCTACCGCATGCCGCACTTCTTCGATCGCCTTCGGTATGTTGCGCAACCGTGTCAGACAATCGCCGATGTTGTTGTATGCGCCCGTATCGGAGGGATACCGGACCAGCAGGGTGCTGTATTCGTCCACGCACTTCTGGTTGTCGTCGTCCAGATAGTACAAGTAACCACGGGTGCGGAATCGTTCCCGCTCGGTCATATGGTCGATGTGATTCAGGGCCAGTTTGATGTACTTGTCGGCATCCTGTTGCCGGCCGAGGTTATGCTCCGCGGCGGCCATGCCCAGGTAGGACAAACCAAAGTTCGAGTCCAGATCCACGGCCTGCGAAAAGTGCTTGAGAGCGTCCTCCATTTTGCCACTGGATAAATCGTCCAGGGCGCTCGCGTATTCGTGTACCGCTTCCAGAGACGCGGCTGTCAGCGTCTCCATCGAGAACCTCTGCGCGGATTCCGATGTGACGTCACCGAGCGCTTTGCGAACGGAGGTACCCAGTTTGGTCACCGCAAACAAGACCTGGTCTTTGCTGCCCGCGGTTTCTTCGGCGTTGGCGATGGTTTTTCCGGTAAGAGATTGGATAGCTCTCAGTCCGATCTGATAATCGGTGCCGTGCCGGTCGATAGAGCCGGAAACCACCACATTTAAACCTTGGCTGGCGGCGATCTGTTGAGCCTTCGAGTCGTCGAGTGCGCCCGCTATGGGCTTCAAACCTAGATCCGGTATTCTCGTGCGATCGTAGGCATTGATAAACGAGGCTCCTTCCAAAGCCAGCTTGAGCGTCGACTCCAGCGTGCCGCTGAAAACCGGGTCGCCGGTGTGGTTGTTGAAATCGGCGATGAGCACGGTCATAGGGGCAACCGGCGCGACCGGCCTGTTCATGAACCGGTAACCCCCGTATGCACCGGCCACCAGGACCGCCGCAGCCCCCACCGCCACACCGATCCATTTGCCGGTTTTCGATTCCGCCATCATCGCCATGGGAGGCGTGACAATGTTCCTATGGAGGGTGCCCTGCTCCCAATCGGTCAGATCCTTGCGCAGCAACGCCACGCTTTCGTAGCGATCCTCGACATTCGTCGCCAGGGTCTTTTGGACCACGTCGCTCAACTGCTGCGGTATTGCCGGGTCGATCTGGCTCAGGACCGGCGCGGGAGTTTGGGTCCGCATTAATAAGCTGGCAAGCGCGGAATCCGCCTTGAACGGAAGGGCTCCGCTCAGCATCTCGTAAGAAATAATACCCAGGGCAAAAATGTCCGATCGTTCGTCGACTGGCAGTCCTTTGGCTTGCTCCGGGGACATATAAGCGGGTGTGCCCATCATCGCGCCGGCTTGCGTCAAGCCGGTGGCTTCCATGGAACGGGCCAGGCCGAAATCCATCACCACCACCCGGCCGCCGGACTCGATCATAATGTTCTGCGGCTTCAAATCGCGGTGAATCACGCCCTCGGCATGGGCCGCTTCCAGCGCGTCGCAAACCTGACGGAGAATCCTGACGGTCTCCTCAGGTGTGAGCTTGCGCTCTTCGAGCAGCGATGACAGGTCCCGCCCATCGATGAACTCCATGGTGATGAAGCGCAGTCCATCGGCCACGCCGAGATCGAAGATGCGAACCACGTTCCGATGGGTGATTTTGCGTGCGAGAATCAATTCCTGCTTGAATCGCTGAAGAATGCTGGCATGGCCGGCCAGGTCTCGCCTCACTACCTTTACGGCCACCAGCCGGTCCAACTCTCGGTCTCTGGCCTTGTAGACCGCGCCCATACCACCTTCGCCCAGCATCTTCAGGATCTCGTAACGATCGGCAAGGACGCTGCCGACATCGAGAGAGATTCCTGAGTTTAGGCCGTTCGATTCGGGTCGAGTTCCCTTAGACCAATCGAGGCTGGTGGCGGTGTGGAGCATGGTCTCGTTGTCAGGGCTAATAGAGGCGCCGCACGAGAAGCAACTGGCAGCCCCCACTGAATTGCTGCGATGACAACGAGGGCATTCCACCGGCGTGGCGATTACAGTCGGGTGCTCAGAGCCGAGCGAGGCGCCGCACGAAGAGCAGTGAGAGGAGCCAGGTGGGCTACTCTTGTGGCACTGGAGACACACAGATACCCGCGCCGGTACTTCCATGCGTTTAGTTTAGCATCGGAAAAACCCGCTTCAGATAAAAAGTATGCTCAGCGAATCGTGGCACCGGTAGGCTTCAAGTGCCACACTCGACCTCTTTTGAATAAGGATTTCTTAGCTGACGCCCGCTTGTGAAAAGCGGTATATACTGTCAGCGACCCCAAGAACGTGCCATGAGAATCCAGTTCTTGCGCCTGCTCTTTATACTGGCTACTGGCGCCGCGCAAATCTACTCGCAAGGTTCTCGTCCGGAAGCCGGACCCTTCGATGCCTCCCACATGGACATGCAGCGGCCACCGGCGCAAGGCATCGCTATCCGCGCCGGCCGCTTGTTCGATTCAAAATCCGGCACGATGCTCAAGGACCAGGTAATCCTTATCAAGGGCGATCGCATCTCCGCCGCCGGCCCCGCCGATCGCATCCAGATTCCGCCGGGCGCGGTAGTCATCGATTTCAGTCGCGCCACCGTCCTCCCCGGCCTCATCGATCGTCACGTGCACCTGATGCAGGACCAGGAGCCCAACGATGCACGCGACGCATTTTCCGGTCTGAATTACGCTCTGAAGGACTTAAACGCGGGCTTCACAACCTTGCAGGACATGGGCTCGCCTTACACCTACGCGACAGTAGAGCTGCGCGACGCCATTAATAAGGGCCAGGTACCCGGACCGCGCCTGCAGGTCGCGGGACCGCAATTGAATCCGCGCGGCGCCGCTTATTATCCCGCACCCTCCGTTGTAACTCCCTTCGGTCACAGTTTTGGCGCCAACGCGTGGCAACTCTCGGGCGACGTGAATTCGCCGTGGCTGGCGCGCGCCGCCGTTCGCGAACACTCGCACTACGGCGTGGATTGGATCAAAGTCTACGAGACCGAGGATTACGAGGGCGGTGGTTATCCCAATCCGGCCGGCTCTGGAGCCTTCACGCCCGATGGAAAAATGATCAACGTTCCGTCGCTCACACTGGAAGAGAACCAAGCCATCGTCGACGAAGCGCACCGCCGCGGCCTGCGAGTTGCTTGCCACGCTTATGGCGGCGAAGGTTTGCGCAATTGCCTGGAAGCGGGCGTGGACATGCCGATGCACGTGATTGTCGGGGTTACCGGCGCCGAAGGTCTGGACGACGAGACCATTCGCTTGTTCAAGAAGCCGCTGTGGGACGGCACCCAGCGCCCCGTGATGCAAACTCTTTGGGATCTGATTGGCGACATGGAAGGCCGCGACCTGAAAGCCAGTGGCGGCCATACCACTCGTTTCCGCCTCACCGAAATGAGCTTTAAGCGGCTAGTCGCGGCGGGCGTGAAAGAGGTGTTCGGGAGCGGTGCTTACACCAACGGCCATGGCGTCCAAGCCTTTCAGTTCGCTTACTACGTGAAATGGGGCATGACGCCCGCGCAGGCCCTGCAAATGGCTACCAGCTCCGCGGCTGAAAGCCTCAATTTCGATTTGGGCAAGCAGGTTGGAAGCGTGGAAGCGGGCAAATACGCGGACCTGGTGGCCGTCTCGGGCGATCCACTGGCCGACATAACCGAAATGCAGCGCGTAAAATTCGTCATGAAGGGCGGAGTGGTTTTCCGAAATGAAATCAAGTAATATCACCAGGCGGTCTTTCGTCCTTAGAACAGCTGCTGCCGCCGCGGCTATTCGGGTCGCGGCCGCCAACGCATCCTCCATCAGTCCTGCCATGGAGAAGCTCAGCGCCTATATGAGCGAGGCTGCGAGTGCTCCGCTTCCTGAAGAGGCGCTCGAAAAGACGAAGGAGCATATTCTCGACACCTTCGCCGCCATGGTCTCCGGCTCCGAGCTGGCGCCGGGCCGCTTTGCGATCAATTTTGCGCGAGCCCACTCTGCGGAGAAAACCGCGACAGTCGCGGCATCCGATGTAGTGTGCGGCGCCATCGAAGCCGCGTTCTCCAATGCGATGCTGGCTCACTCGGACGAAACGGACGATTCGCACGCGCCATCGGAATCTCATCCGGGCGCTTCGATTGTGCCCTCGGCCTTCGCCGCCGGAGAGCAATTTACTGTCGATGGCCCGCGATTCTTGCGTGCGGTCGCGCTCGGCTACGACATCGGAACGCGCTTTACCATGACGGTGGGCGTCGGCGGCTTTCAAACTGCCACCCACATCAGTACACACGCACTGGCCGGCAACTTTGGATCGGCCGCTGCCGCCGGTTGCGCAGCAGGCTTGAACGCGCGCCAGATGCGCTGGCTGATCGACTATGCATCCCAGCAAGCTTCCGGAATCAAGACCTGGCAGCGCGATACCGATCACATCGAAAAGGCATTCCTGTTCGCCGGCATGCCCGCGCGCAACGGCATCACCGCGGCGCTGCTGGTTCAAGCGGGAGCTACGGGCGTTGACGATGTCCTTTCAGGCCAGGACAACTTCCTGGCCGATTACGCGCCGCAGGCAGATCCCGCCAAGCTGATTGAGAAGCTCGGCGAACGCTACGAAATCACGCGCACCAATATCAAGAAGTGGACCGTGGGGTCGCCGATCCAGGCTCCGCTCGACGCGCTCGAGAACATTCTTCGACGGCGTCCTTTCCAGCCGGATCAGGTTCAGAGCGTCACCGTTCGCGTTGCCGGCAGTGAAGCGGCGCTCGTAAACAATCGCGAGATGCCCGACATTTGTATGCAGCACATGATCGCCATCATGCTGGTCGACAAGACTGCGTCATTTAAGGCCGCACACGACAAGGCGCGTATGCAGGATCCCGCAATTCTCAAGCAGCGCGCGAAAGTGCGGCTCATTCCGGACGCCGATCTGGAGCGCCGGTTGCCCGCTCGCGAGACTATCGTCGAAGTCACGCTGACGGACGGAAGCCGTCTGACCGAAACTGTGAAAGCCGTCCGGGGCACGGCCGAAAATCCGATGCCGCGCGGAGAAGTGATCGCCAAATCTCGCGATCTGATGTCGCCGGTCCTCGGCGCCGAGCGTTGCGACAAGCTTATCCAGGCAACGATGACCCTGGAAAAGCTCAAATCCGTTCGTGAGTTGCGTCCTCTGCTCCAGCGGTCTTGATATACTTTTCGCTAATGCGCAAAAGCTCCGTTGTTCGATTGTTCGCGGCCGTGTTCGCTGGTGGCGTCTTGTTCACCGCCTACACGCAGTTTGGAAATCAGCCCTCGAAGCTGAACACCATCAAGCTCAAGGACGATCTGTACGTCATCCACAACGATTTCGTGCCAGGCAATACCACGGCCCTCATCACCAACGACGGTGTTCTTCTGGTGGACGACAAATTCGACATCGATCACGCTGGCATCATGGCTGAACTCAAGAAGATCACCGACAAGCCGGTGAAGTACGTCATCAACACGCATCACCACGGGGACCATAGCGGCGGCAACGCCAAATTCCAGGCCATGGACGTGAAGGTGGTGGCTTCCCAGGAGGCTCGCGAGCAAATGGTGGTGGCCAACCTGCCTGGCCTTCCCGACATCGTGATCGAACATCACGCGCATATTTTTCTGGGCGGGAAAAACGTGGCGCTGTATCATTTCGGGCGCTCGCATACTAACGGCGACGTGGTGGTGCTGTTCCCGGCCGACCGCGTTCTCGCCGCCGGCGACATGTACACCAAGGGCGACGATGTTCCCGAGCTGATCGATTATTCGGGCGGCGGCAGCGCGGTGGAATGGCCCAGCACGCTGCGTTCGGCGCTGCAACTCGACTTCGATACGGTTGTTCCCGGCCACGGGCCCATCGCCACCAAGCAAGAAATGGCCGATTACCGCCAGAGCACCATGAAGCTGGTGGCCCGCGTTCGTGAAATGAATCGCGCGAAGAAATCCAAGGACGACATCGCGCAGATGTTGAGGACCGAGTTCCACTGGGCCGACCTGCATTTGGCGCGCGGCCTCAACGGAGTAATCGAAGAAGCGCAGTAGTAAACTCCCGATGAAATATCTCGCCGTCGCCGTATTGTTAGGATTCCTTGCCTTTCGTTGCGACGCTGGACGCCCACTCGCTCTGGAAGATTATTACCGCATCGAAACCGCCTCCGCTCCCGTCATTTCGCCGGACGGGCGCTGGGTAGTCTTCGTCCGCACCAATATCATCGAAGCCGAGAACCGGCGTCACACGGAACTTTGGATCCGCCCGTCTGATGGATCGGCGCCCGCCAGAAGACTCACCAGCGACGCCTTTAACGCATCCGCTCCACGCTGGAGCCCCGATGGAAAGCTGCTGGCCTTTCGCTCCGATCGCAAATCCCAGGGCGCCGACGGCGACATTATGGTTCCTTCGCATGGACGTCGCCCCTAACGACGCCGACGCGTTCCAGATTCCTGGCGTCGATGGCATGCCGATTTTCAGCCCCGATAACCGCTGGATCGCTTTCACCAGGAAAACTCCACCGTCAGAAGCCGCCCCGCTCCCCAAATTGGCTTTTGAAAGACAGCTCGACCAGCGCTTCAAAGGGAAGATATATGACTGGATGAACATTCGTTTCGACCAGCGCGGCTACCTTGCCGATCCTCGCAATTCTTATGCGACACCGCCGGCCGAGTTGTACGTGGTGGCTCGCGAGGGCGGCGCGCCTAAGCAGTTAACTCACCTCGAGGTTGATGTCAAAGCAGCGGTATGGCGTCCTGACAGCGGAGCCCTGGCACTAATCGCGGATTCTCATCAACGCGACGAATATTCGTACGAGCGCGCCGATCTCTGGGTCGTCGATTTGCAAGGACAGATTCACCGCTTGACCGACGACGGATTCGAATACGCGTCTCCCACCTGGTCGCCGGACGGAAAAAATCTGGCGTTCCTCCGCAGCCAGGGCTTGAACCTGATCCTTCAAGCGCACCAGCACCACGGCGCCGCTGTGGACATCTATCGCATGCAGGCGGATGGCGGCTCCATGCAGAATCTGACTCCGGATTTCGACCTGATTCCCGACGCGCCCCAATGGACGGGTAAATCAATTTACTTCCGGTCCGAAGTGGGCGGCGACGGTCATCTGTTCCGCATGGCAGCGGCAGGCGGCGCGCCGGTGCAAATGACCAAGGGCGAACGATCGTATAACGGCTTCAGCTTTTCGGAACATTTCGATCGCATCGCATACGCCGCGCAGGACCCGACGCATCCCGCCGAGGCATTCGCGGCCACAATCGATGGCAGCGCCGAAATAAGGCTGAGCCGGCTCAATGACCGGCTCCTGAGCGAAGTGGATCTGAACCCCGCCGAACGCATTCATTTTCCGAGCAAAGACGGAACGCTCATCGAAGGCTGGATCGTGAAGCCGCATCTCGGAACGGCTCCGTACCCTCTGATCCTCAACATTCACGGGGGGCCGCACATGGCCTTCGGCAGCGAGTTCGACTTCGAAATTCAGTGGCTCTCGAACGCTTACGCCGTGCTCTACGCCAACCCGCGCGGATCCACCGGATACGGTGAAAAATTCCTGTGGGCCACCTGGAATGGTTGGGGCAAGCTCGACTATCAGGACGTAATGGCCGGCGTGGATTACGCCCTCGCGCATTATCCGGTCGACCCGAGCCGCCTGGGCGTGACCGGATATTCCTACGGCGGTTTCTTGACCAATTGGGTTATCACGCAGACCACCCGCTTCAAAGCCGCGGTAGTGGGCGCGGGCATTTCCAACTGGCTGAGCGACTATGGCACCGCCGACATTCCCCGCACCAAGGAAAGTGAATTTTCAGGCGCTCCGTGGAACCAGGATGCGGGTGAACGCCTGCGCGCCCTTTCTCCGATCACATACGCCGGCAACGTCAAAACTCCGACCTTATTCGTGCATGGCGAATCCGACATGCGCGTCCCCATCGAAGAAGGCGAGCAGATGTACACTGCGCTGCGAAAACAGCACGTCGAAGCGAAGTTCATCCGCTATCCCGGCAACTACCACGGCGGCTGGCCTCCTTGGGATGTAGTGCATCGTTATTATCAGGAGACGGGCTGGTTCATGGAGCACCTGAAGTAATCACCTGTGGTCATCAACGGTACACGCGGCTTTCCAGCCGCGTTTTTGCCAAATCAGGTCAGGAGCAATGAGGGGAGTAACGCACATCGAGCGCAGGGAAAAACGCGGCTGAAGCCGCCTGTACCCCCCACCTGCGGCCTCGGGGTTCTCCTGTCGACCGGCCTCGTCCCCGTTTGCAAAACCCCTGCCGGATCGCGCAAGATGGATCATGCAAACCACCCGGCGGCTCTGGCTGTCGCAGTGCGTTGGAATAGCTGCATTGGCGGAGGTCGCCGCGGCGCAGCAGCACGCGCAAGAAGCGGCGCAATCGTCTGCCCCACCGGCTTTTCAGACGCTGGATCCGGCCATGGCGGCCGAGATCGACGCCATCACATCGCAAATCATTCCTTCTACGGATGGCCCGGGCGCGCACGAAGCCGGCATCGTCTATTTCATCGATCGCGCGCTTTCCACTTTCGACGCGGATCTACGCGAGAGCTATCGCAAGGGCATGGGCGGAGTGCAACGAAAGCGCCAAGAAATGTTCCCGGCCTCGGCCAGCATCGCTGCGCTCGCAAGCGGACAGCAGATCCAGTTGATCCATGCGATCGAGACGGATTCCGAAACTAAAGACTTCTTCGAACTGCTGCGCACCCACACGCTCTACGGATTCCTCGGCAACCCCAGCTACGGAGGAAATCGCGACCGCGTCGGTTGGAAGCTGATCGGCTTTGAAGATCGCATGGCCTACCAGCCGCCTTTTGGCTATTACGACACGCCCGGAAACGGCGGCAAGGAATGAGCGGGGCAACATTTCGGCCCTCCGACGCGGTCGATTTCCTGGTGATCGGGGCGGGCGCCGCCGGCGGAGTGATGGCGAAGGAGCTGTCCACAGCGGGCTTTCGCGTGGTGGTGCTGGAGCAAGGTCCCTATCTGAACGAGCGGGATTACAAACACGATGAGATCCGCTACGTGCACCAGGCGGGGCTGACCAACGATACTAAGGTCCAGCCGATCACCTACCGCAAGAACGAGTCCCAGCAAGCCGAGCCCCTGAAGGCCATCCAGTATGGGCGGCAGGTGGGCGGCGGCAGCGTTCACTTTACGGCGAACTATTGGCGCTTTCATGAAAGTGATTTTCAGGAGCGCAGCCTGTTCGGCGAAGTGGCGGGCGCCGGCCTGGCCGATTGGCCCATCCAATACGCCGATCTGGAACCTTACTACACAAAAGCCGAATATGATTTGGGCATCTCGGGGCTCGGCGGCGCGAATCCGTTCGAAGGGCCGCGATCGAAACCGTATCCACTGCCGCCGATGCCGGTAAAGTCGTCGGGCGTGCTGTTCGAGCGCGCGACGAAAAAGCTCGGGTTGCATCCCTTTCCTGCGCCCATGGCGATCCTCTCGCAACCCTACCAGGGCCGCGCGGCCTGCGTCCATTGCGGCTTTTGCGAGTATTTCGGATGCGAGATGCGCGCCAAGTCCAGCACGCTGGTTTCGGTCATCCCCATCGCCGAGAAGACCGGGCGCTGCGAGATTCGTCCCAACTCGTACGTGCGCAAGATTGAGACCGACGCGCACGGGCGTGCCACCGGCGCGGTCTATTTCGACGCCAACCGGCGCGAGGTTTTCCAGCGGGCGAAAGCCGTGGTAGTGTGCGCCAATGGCGCCGAGACTGCGCGCTTGCTGCTTGTGTCGAAATCGAAACGCTTCCCGCAAGGTCTGGCCAACTCCAGCGGCTTAGTGGGCAAGTATCTGATGTGGGATAACGGCGGCCTCGCCATGGGATTATTCGAGCACCCCTTGAACGAGTACAAAGGGATTCAAGTAACGCGAGTGATCCATGACTACTATAAGGCGGACCCGAAGCGGGGCTTCTACGGTGGCGCCGGGCTGGACGCTCGTTTCAACTATTACCCAGCTAGTTTCGCGCTCAACGGCCTGCCGCCGGATGCGCCGAGATGGGGCGCCGAGTATAAAAAGATGTTGGGCCAGTACTTCACGCACACCATGACGGTACTGGCGCACACCAGTTCCCTGCCCCAACTGCATAACAGCATTTCGCTGGACCCGCATTTGAAAGACGCATGGGGCCTGCCCGCGATGCGCGTCACCTTCGATTTTCATCCTGATGACGTAGCCACAATGAAATGGGCGCTCACGAAACAAATTGAAATTCTGGAGGCAGCCGGCGCAAAGAAGACTTGGCAGAGCGGCATTTCGCTGGAGGATATGCTTCCGTCCGTTCATCTGATGGGCACCTGCCGCATGGGGAACGATCCCAAGCAGTCCGTGGTAGACCGCAACAGCCGCGCGCACGATGTGCCCAACCTGGTGATCGCCGACGGCAGCAATTTCGTGACTGCGGCGCGCCAGCAGCCCACCGCCACCATTCAGGCGCTATCCTATCGCGCGGCAGACCTCGCGATTCAAGCGGCGAAGCGGGGCGAACTCGGCTGACGCTTACGCCTCGCGTGCGGAGAATTCGTTGCTGGTAACGTTGGGCGGCGGAGTTTCTTTTCTTCTCCGTCCGATTCCGATAATGGAAGTTTGCGGCCATGGCAGGTGGGCATCCACGCGCCGCAATAGCCACACCATGCGGTCAAAATTCCTGAGTTGCAACCGACTGATAGTCCTTCGTTTCAGAATAGTCCCGTTGAGCCACCAGCCCGGCCGGGAAGCGCGATTGAAGCGCAAGATTGTTTCGACGTCAAATCCGGCGGCCGTCATTCTTTCCCGTAATTGATCTTCCGAATAGCGTCGAAAATGCCCGAGTTCTTCATCCAGGGAATTGAATATGCTCTGGCCGGAGGGAACGAGAATCACCGCGCGCCCGCCATCTTCGAGCATGGAACGGATGTTACGCAGCGCCTCCAGATCGTCTTCGATGTGCTCCAGGACGTTCAGGCAAATAACGGTGTCCATCTGGCCGCGAAAGGCCGTCTGATCCTCCGGAATGGCGGCATTCAGTTGCGCGATCTCCAGCCGGGGCCGGTGCGACAGCCGGTTGCTCAGGCGGTCCAGATGCTCATGGTCAATGTCGGTGGCCACATATCTTTTTCTTCCCGGTAAGAGCTGACGGGTAAGATTGCCCATCCCCGCTCCAATCTCGAGTACGTTTCTGCCGATATACGGCCGAATGGTGTCCGCCATCCAGCGATTGAAATTGGGCGCGCCGGCAAAAGCATCCAGAATGTTCTTGTCTTTAGCGACATAAATGTCGCGCGAGAGCGCGGTCTTGAGAATCACCCAAAAAGCTTCGAAGGCATCCTTGAGTCCAATTTTCTTGCCTTCCTCATAGGTGCGCCCGTTATAACTGATGGGCGTTTCGTAGATGCGCGCCTGCCGCTTCGCCAGTTTAATTGTGATCTCGGGCTCAAACCCAAAACGCCGGCTCCGTATGGGAATACTCTGCAGCAAGGAGGTGCGGAAGGCTTTGTAGCAGGTTTCCATATCCGTGAGATTGAGGTCCGCGAATATGTTACACATCCCCGTCAGCAGATGATTCGCCAGCGAGTGCCAGAAGTACAGCACGCGCCGCTCGCCACTGGACATAAATCGCGACCCGTAGACCGCGTCCGCACGGCCGTCCACCAATGGCGCAAAAAGCTTCAGGTATTCATTCGGATTGTATTCCAGATCGGCATCCTGAATTATGCAGAATTCGCCGCTCGCTTCCGCGATCGCCAGGCGAAGCGCCGCTGCCTTGCCTTGATTGCGCGTGGTCTTCAACAGGCGAATTAAACCG
The DNA here is from genome assembly GCA_963747945.1 of Bryobacterales bacterium. GTDB lineage: Bacteria > Acidobacteriota > Terriglobia > Bryobacterales > Bryobacteraceae > Palsa-89. Next base: position 539,565 of record CAVVHB010000008.1, on the reverse strand, counting down.
GGGTACTTCTCCGCTACCGCCTCCACTTCTTGCACGGAGGCATCCTGGGAGCCATCATCGGCCACGATGATCTCCCGTTCAAAACCTTCCGGCAGAGGAGCCGAAATCACTCGCTCCAGCAACGTTGCTACGAATTCCTCTTCGTTGTACAGGGGTACCAGAATTGAGATTTTCATCCCGCAACAATCATTGTCGCCGATAAAACTCGCGGCCACCGCTCTCGCTTCGATCACGGCAACGCAAACGCAAACAGCGCTCCACCCGCCGGGATCACAACGTATTGCCTGCCATCTAGCGCGTACGTCATTGGCGAGGAGTAGATCGCAGCCCCTAGTTGGATGTGCCACAGATCTTTCCCTGAACGTGCGTCTAACCCGACAAAGTTGCCATCGGAATCTCCAGCGAACACTACGCCCCCGGCAGTGGAAAGGCTGCCTCCATTGGGAGGCGTAAAGTACTTGAACTCCCACTTCTTTGCGCCCGTGAACGGGTCGAAGGCCCGCAGGGCTCCCCAAGCTTTCTCGCCGCTCGCGGGCACATACACACTTCCCAGGAAATCATGACCTTCGTGGTATTTCTGCGGCGCGTTGGTGAAAACGTCGCATTCCTCGGCTGCCGCAACATAGAGCAACCCGGTCTGTGGACTATAGGAAGGCGAAAACCAATTGGTGGCGCCCAGGGCTCCCGGGCATGTTCGCGTGCCCTCGCTCGTAGGATCGCTGCCAGGAATGACAACGGGCCGGCCATTCGAGTCAATCTCCTTGGCCCAGTTGAGCCGTGGGAAGAACGGCTTAGCCGAAAGGAACTGGCCGGTCGTGCGGTCCAGCACATAGAGAAAACCGTTGCGATTCGCGTGCAGCAGCAGTTTACGCGGCTGCCCTTGCCAAGGTGCATCCACCAGCACTGGGATCTGAGTGGAGTCGTAGTCGTGCAGATCATGCGGAGTGAACTGGTAATGCCATTTCAGTTTCCCGGTGTCCGCATCCAGCGCCAGCATCGAGTTGCTGTAAAGATTGTCGCCGCCGCGTTCGCCCCCGTTATTGCTTGGCGAAGGATTGCCGGTCGGCCAATAGATAAGATTTAACTGGGGATCGTACGAACCTGTGATCCACGCGGGTGCGCCGCCGGTCTTCCACGAGTCTCCGGCCCAGGTCTCATGGCCCGGCTCGCCGGGGCCCGGGACGGTATAGAAACGCCAGGCACGCTTACCGCTGTCCGCGTAATAGGCATCGATAAAGCCGCGCACTCCATATTCGCCGCCCGCGACACCGACAATGATTTTGTCCTTTACCACCAGAGGCGCCACCGTAAACACGTAGGACTGGCGGTAATCCGCCGCCTCAACATCCCAGATAACGTTGCCGGTCTTCATGTCGAAGGCCATTACATGCCCGTCGAGCGTGGCCATAAAAAGGTGTTCACCCAGCGCCGCAAAACCGCGGTTCACCATGCCGCAGCAGGCCTGCACTTTGTCCGGCAGCCGGCGCTGGTAGCGCCAGATGGCTCGCCCCGTGCGCGCGTCTAAAGCGAACGCGCGGTTGTCTTGTCCCGTGCCGTAGAGGACGCCGTCGATCTCGAGCGGCGTGGTTTCAAACTGACCGAGGTCGGCGCTTTGAAAGGCCCACTGCAAGGCCAGCTTCCCGGCGTTCGAGGGATTGATCTGTTCCAGTTTGCTGTACCGCCAGCTTTTGTAGTCTCCGGAGTAGGTCAACCAATTCTGCGGTTCGTCGGCCGCCTTAAGGATACGGTCGTAGGTCACTTGCGAACGGCCAGGCGCCGCGCCGGCAAGAAGAGCTGTCACTGCCAGCGTCACGCGGATTGTAACGGCCTTCATTGCTCCTCCCCGCGCAAACTGGTCAGATAAGCTAACAGGTTTTTGAGCTCCTGATTGCTCAGTCGAGATTCCGAATATGCGGGCATCAGCGAACGCCGTTCATGAACCACTTCTCGCAAATCCTTCTTCAAAAATAAGTGCAGCTTCTGATCCTGACCCAGTAGCTGCAGCGAAAATGCATCTTCGTTCTTGGCCACGCCGATCACTCGCTCGCCGTCTTTTGTCACCGCCGTCACCGTATCGTACTGCGCGGGGATCCCGTAATGGTTATTGGGGTCTGACATTGCCAGGCTGAGGTCTTTGTCCGGTTCACGTATTGACTCGGTCAGGTAAGCTACCGATCGCGCGGCGCCCACCCGCGTCAAGTCCGGACCCAGCAGCCCTCCGTGTCCCTTCACCATATGACACTGCGCGCACGCAGCTTTGCCAAAGAAGAATCGCTCCCCCTCGGCCAGATCGCCTGCCACGCGCGTTTTGGTTCCGGCGCTGACGGAGCGCAGATAGGTAACCAGCGCCCAAATTTCGCTGTCTTCAAAGGGATTCGCGGGCATCTCCGTGCCTGGAACGCCTTGGGTGATGGTGCGGAAAATTGCTGCATCGCTCCCCCCGTGGACCCAGAGGCCGGAGCGCAGGTCAGGCCCGCGCCCTCCGCCGCCGGCGTTCAGCCCGTGGCATGGCGAGCAGTTGGCGCGGAACAGCGAAGATCCTTCCTTAATAGCGGACGGATCGCCTGTCAGAGGATTCTTGATCTCGCTCTCCTGCCCAAGCGCCACAGTTGTGCACATGGCAAGATACATTGATCCGAGGAGCAGCGAAGTCGGCATTTTCGAATACTGACAGTATCGCACCTCGACCAAGCCGCAGAGTCGGTTCGATGCGCGATCATACCAATGATGGCCGCCTCGCTAAGAGAATTCACGCCCCAGTTCTGGTCCGTGGTTGGCGCCACTTTTCTCGGTTTTCTGGGGATCGGGACAGTATTGCCTGGCCTCGCCCCGCACGTGCGGCTCGATCTTGGTGGATCCGATGAAACCGTCGGCTTCGTCATCGGTATCTTCTCGTTCGTCGCGCTGGGGGCCCGGCTTTTCTCGGGTAAACTTGCAGACACTCGCGGACGCAAGAATACCTTCGCGACCGGACTGTTGTGTTGCGCCATAGCCGGCGTTGCGTATCTCGCGCCTCTGGGACTGCCAGGCGTGTATCTCGCCCGCGTATTGCAGGGGTTCGGTGAAGCCTTTCTGTACACCGGGGCCGCAACCTGGGCGATCGAGATTGCCGGGGTGCATCGCAGCGCTCAGGCGCTTGGATACGTGAGCAGCGGGATTTGGGGAGGCATGTCCGCCGGACCCGTGCTGGGCGCCTGGGTTGGTTCGTTCCAGCATGCCGCGTTGACGCAAACGGTGCTGGCTCTGATGGGGTTCGCGCTTCTGGTCCGCGTGCCTGAGCGCTACAAACCGCACCCGCATCCGGCCAAGCGCGCGTGGCTACCCCGCACCATGATCACGCCCGGGCTCGCCGTCGGATTCGTCAATGTCCACTATCCCGTGGTAACCGGATTCCTGATTCTGTATCTCGCGCAGCACGGTGGTTCCGGACGGGCCGCATTTACCGCCTACGCGGTGGTGATTCTGTTCTCCCGATTTTTCCTCGGAAGCTTACCCGACAGAGTTCATCCCAAAATCACTTACTACATCGGCCTCGGCTTCATGACGCTGGGCTTGCTCACCATCGCGGCGGGTCCGCCGCCCCTGATTGCTGTCGGGGCAGCGGCACTTCTCGGATTCGGGTTCTCGTTCCCGTGGTCTTCGGTAGTCTCCACGGTACTGCGGCAAACGTCGGATCGGGAACATGGCTCAGCGATCGGACTACTCGGCGCTTTCTACGATCTGTTTGTCGGCATCGGCTCATTCGCAGCCGGCGCTGTCGCGGACCACTTCGGCTACGCATCGGCGTTCGGCATGGCGGCCGCGGCGCTCGGGGTGGCAGCCATCATCGGGTGGTTCCTTTTCCCGGCCGAACAGGGGAAAGTCACCGTCACCGAGCCCGATCGCGCGCGATAACGCTGGCGAATACTCTAATGTGAAGCGATGGCGAGCGGACGCCCGTACTTTGCCATGATGGCGGCCAGCCGGTCATACGGAAGCTGGTAGGCCATATGCCCATCCGCCCCTTCCATGGTCTTTCCCATGGTAAGAGCGTTGAGAACCGCCTCTTCGGTTGCCTCCACAGTTGCACGAAAAATGGGTTCGACGTGATCCGTTGTAAGAAAGCGGATGTTGAGTTCCTTTTCTGAACCGCGCAGGGGAATGACGTTCGCTGTCGAGAACGCGATGAAAAGGTCACCGCTCGAGTTGCCCGACGTGCTTCCCGTCCGGGCCAGGCCCAGGCCAGCGCGCCGCGCGATCCGCCCCAGTTGTACCGAAGAAACGGGCGCGTCCGTGGCTATGACGACGATGATGGAGCCTTCTTTACCATCGTGGGCCACCGGCAATCCATTGGAGGCCACCGGAACCTGATCGGTAAGTTCGCGCCCTACGGGAACTCCGTCGATTGTCAATTGCTCTCGGCCTCCGAAGTTGGCCTGCACCAGGACACCGATTTTGTAGCCGCCGTCAGCAGCCGGCAACTGCCGGGAAGATGTTCCTATTCCGCACTTGAAGCGAAAACAGATCATGCCAGTGCCTCCGCCGACGTTGCCTTCTTCCACGGGACCACTGTGCGCCGAATCGAGCGCCGCAGCCACGTCCGCGTAATGCACGTGCCGCCCCAGGATGTCGTTCAAAGTCCCGTCGTATGTCTCCGCTACCACGGGCAGATAATCCCATTGGTGCTCCGGGTGTTTGGCAGTGGTGTATTGGGTGACTGCGTCCATTACGCCGCCCACGCTACCGGTGTTGGTCAGCATGACCGGATAATTGAGCGTCTCCAGGTCGCGAATCCAGTGCGTGCCGGTCATCTCCCCGTCGCCGTTCAAAGCGTAAGTGGCCGCAAACACGCCGTTCGACCAGATGTCTTCGCGAGGGAACACAGCCGTGACTCCGGTCCGGACGGGGCCTTCGCCGACATGCAGCTGACCCGACCCGCTGATGATCGTGGTCTGTCCCACCAGAACTCCCGGGACATCGGTGATCGCGTTCCACTGTCCGGGCGGATATTTTCCAACGGCAATACCCAGTTCGCGGGCCCGATGCCGGACGTCTGATCGCTTGGGCGCCTGGGCAAGCAACCCGGCCTGTATGGCGATCATGCATCCCGCAATCAGGAACCTTCTCCGTGATAAGGAATTCTGTATGCGCACTGCAATCATCTCCGTTCTACGTCTATCTGGTCGCAATCACGAACAGCCGCGGAAATCGGAGCAGCGTCTGCCCGTCAGAGCGCGCCGGATAGTGGCGGGCGATTTCCTCCGTATACGCCTCCAGGAAATCGTCGGCTGCCGGGCCATCGAGCGCGGACAGAAAGGGTCGCAACGCCGATCCCTTGAACCATTCGACGATCGCTTTCGGCCCAGCCATGACATGGTTATAAATGGTGTGCCAGATTTCGACGCGTCGACAAAGCGGTTTGAACAGATCGTAATAAGATTCCGGTTGTGGCAAATCCACTCGTGCCGCATCCGCCAGGGCCGCGTTATTTGCCCATGCTCCCTTGCGCGCCAATTCCTGCATCAGCACATGCGAAGATTCCCTGGTGTTGTCCGGCATCTGCGCCGCAAGGATACCGCCTGGGGGCAAACCCTCAATTGCCCGCTTCATCGCCATCTGGTGATCCGGCACCCACTGGAACACCGCGTTAGCAAACAGCAGGTCTACCGGTTCCTGGGGTGTCCAAGTTGCAATATCGGCCTCAATGAACGCGCAGTGTGGCAGTCGTTGGCGCGCCTGCCGCAGCATATCCTTGGACGAATCCAGTCCAATCACCGTGGCGTCGGGATAACGGTCAACCAAAAGCTCAGTGGAATTACCCGGTCCGCACCCCAGATCCACCGCCATCCGCGCTTGCCGCAGCGGCACCTGAGCGAGCAGATCGCGGGGCGGCCGCGTCCGCTCATCTTCGAATTTTAGATATTGGCTTGCGTTCCAATCGTTCAAAGGTGTTGGAAGTTCAAAATACCACACGGCGAGAAGCCGGCTGCCGGCCACAGTGGATCGACACGGCACGCTCGTCACTGTCGATACTTGGGATGGTTCCGCATGGCTTTGTGAATCGCCTTCCATTTGGCCTTTACGGCCGTTCTGGCCAGCGGGTCCTGTTGGAGCAGTTCGTGCCGCAGCTCACCTTGCAACCTGCGGTAGCCTCGCCATCGCGAAGAGTCGATCTCGCCCCTTTCCAACGCAGTCAGGATTGCGCACCCAGGCTCGTTGGTATGGGTGCAGTCACGGAACCGGCATTCGGAGGCAAGAGCCGCCACGTCATCGAAAACCTCATCCAGGGAGTCTTCGGTTGCCCATAGCTGCAACTCACGCATTCCGGGATTGTCGATAACCGCGCCGCCTCCAGGCAGTGGAATCAGCATGCGGCTTGTGGTTGAGTGACGGCCGCGGGAATCCGCTTCGCGGACCGGCAGAGTGGTCTGACGCTGCTCGCCGATGAGCGCGTTCACGATCGTCGATTTTCCTACTCCCGATGATCCCAAAAACGCCACTGTCCGGCCGCGTATTAAAGACCGCAGATCCTGCACGCTCTCCCGCGCGCTCATTACCAGGTAGGGAACGCGCTGCGCTATGGCGGCAATCTGTTCCAGGCGTTCCGGGACGGCGGTGCAGAGGTCGGATTTATTCAGTACGATCAACGCGTCCCCACCGCTTTCACGGGCCAACACGAGGTAGCGCTCAAGACGGCGCACATTGAAATCGCCGTCCAGCCCGCAGACGATCACCGCCAGATCCACGTTGGCTGCAATCACCTGCTCGGCGACTGTCCTGCCGGCCACGCGGCGAGAGAACTTGGTCCGCCGCGGGAGTACAGCTTCAATCAAGGCCAGTTTTGGATCTACCCGCCGTGCGGCCACCCAGTCACCAACCGCAGGCAGGACGGAGCCGTACCGCAACCGCCCGGTGGGAACGGCTTCGTAATCGCCGTCCTCCAGGTAGATTCGATACTGTTCGTGGGCAGCAAACGAAACCCGCCCCAGTTCCAATCGCTGAGCCGCATGCGGCTCGAAAAGCTCACGGACGCGAGCATCCGCTCCAATCTGTTCCAGAAACATTTCTGTTCGCTCCAGATTTATACAAATCAGTCAAGACACACTTCACGCTTAGGGATTTAGTAAGTTGTCTTGAAGGCGCAACCCGCGCCTTTAGCGAACAGTCATAGGCGACTCTTCAGTTAATAACACACCCGAGTTAGCGTCATCCTGGCTTCGCCCAAACACCGCGGTCGTGCAACTGTGCGATCTGTTTCAGAATCACCTCTTTCCGGTATTCTTCGTGCTTCATCGGCGGGCGATCCAGATAGAGATTCTTCGGGTAGATGGGAGCCTCATAAAGAATCTGGTACAACTCGGTGCGCAGGTCTTTCAGCCAGTTGTCCCATTGCGCGCGCGCACGGTGATCGCGCAAGGCCTCGATATCGATAACCCCGCCCACATAAGTTGAGCCGGCCCCGTACTCTTGCTTGCCGACGATCTGGCCGCGGTAGTTGATGATGAACGAACGCCCTCCAAAAGTATCGATCGGCGTGTTCTCTTCGGCAAACAAATAATAGGTGCCCATATTGGGCGCCACTACGTAAAAGTTATTGTCCAGCGCCCGCGCCCGGCTTTGAATTTCGAAATAATCGTTCCCCGTGGCAGGATGAGGGTACGAAGCGCGGTAAACCACCTCAGCGCCGTTTAGTGCGAGGGCACGAGCATTTTCAGGGTAAGAACCTTCGTTGGCCATCATGATTCCCAGACGCCCGATCTCGGTGTCCACCACTGGCCAGAATGCTTGCAGTGTCCGCCCGTATTTCTGGACCCACCAGTCATAGATGTCGTGCGGGCACATCGAATGCTCAACGGGAAACAGCGGCGAGACTTTGTAGTGCTGCAGGATGACTTCGCCCTTGGGGTCCAGGATGAAACCCACGTTGAAGAATCGATCCTTCCAGTCGGGATGGCGAGCCTTGGCTTGGGCAATGATGTAGGTATCGTATTCGCGCGCCAGCCGGCCCAGAAACTCGGTCTCCTCGCCAGGAATATCGATGGCCCCTTCGCGAGCGAACTGCACATGATCCAGATCCAGAACTTCGTCGTTGAATCCCTGCAAAGCTCCTTCTGGAATGGCGATTAACCGCACCGGCAGACTCAGGCCAGATAGCCACGCCGCTGCCTTCACCAGGTGCTGCAAGTGCTCCAGGTTGATGCGAATATCCGCCCGCTTGCGGATTCCACGCACGGTGGGGATCAGTCCCACTGCAGTGTAGGGCTTGATGGCGGCCATGATTTTCTCCCGAATTAGCTTTCTCTCAGCTCACCGCGGGGAGGCCGGCCAGCGCCATCGCGACCTCTTCGGCGGGATAGTCGTAATTCAGCAACTTCCCCGCCTGATAGTCGATGTACGATTGCATGTCGAAATGCCCATGCCCGCACAGATTGAACAGGATGGTCCGTGGCTTTCCCTCTTCCTTGGCACGCAAAGCTTCGCGGATGGCTCCCGCGACGGCGTGGTTTGCTTCGGGCGCCGGAAGGATACCCTCGGCGCGGGCAAATTGAATGCCGGCCGCGAACGCGTCCAGTTGTTGCACTCCGACGGCTTCCACCAGGCCGAGATCCACCACGTGCGAGACCAGCGGAGCCATGCCGTGGTAGCGTAAGCCGCCCGCGTGAATTCCAGGCGGCATGAAGGTGCTGCCCAGCGTGAACATCTTGACCAGCGGTGTCAGGTGCGCTGTATCGCCGAAGTCGTAGGTAAATTTGCCCTTGGTCAGGCTGGGACAAGCCGCTGGCTCCACCGCAATCACACGCGCGCTGCTTTGTCCCTTGATTTTCCGGCTCAGGTAGGGCATCGCCAGGCCCGCGAAATTCGACCCACCGCCCGTGCAACCCACTATCACGTCCGGGTCGTCGCCGGCCAGGCTCATCTGCTCTATCGCCTCCTGCCCGATCACAGTCTGGTGCAGCAGGACGTGATTCAAAACGCTGCCCAGCGCATACTTGGTGTGCGGGTCTTTCGCAGCCACTTCAACTGCCTCCGAAATGGCGATACCCAGCGATCCGTTGGATGTCGGATCTTCCGCCAAAATAGCCCGGCCCGATTGTGTCTCATCGCTCGGGCTGGCCGTGACGGACGCTCCGAAGGCCTCCATGAGTGCGCGGCGATAAGGCTTCTGGTTGTAGCTGACGCGCACCATATAGACCTTGCATTCCAGTCCGAAGAATGTGCATGCCATCGCGAGAGATGAGCCCCACTGTCCCGCTCCGGTTTCTGTCGCCAGCCGTTTCGTGCCTTCCTTCTTGTTGTAATAAGCCTGGGGGACGGCGGTGTTCGGTTTATGCGAGCCCGCCGGACTTACTCCCTCGTATTTGTAGTAAATCTTCGCTGGCGTATCCAGAGCCTTTTCCAAACGGCGCGCTCGAAATAGCGGCGTAGGACGCCACTGCGCATACACCTGCCGCACCTCTTCCGGGATTTCGATCTCGCGTTCGGTGCTGACTTCCTGAAGAATCAGGGCCATCGGAAACAACGGAGCCAGGTCGTCCGGTCCGATAGGTTTCAAGGTACCCGGGTGGAGAACCGGCGCCAAAGGCTTGGGGAGATCGGGAATGATGTTGTGCCAGGCTTGCGGGATGCGGCTCTGCGGCAGGTTGTACTGGATCGGATACATGGGGAACATTCTATCAGCGGCGCGAAGGCCGGCCAGTTGTGATCCATCGCACATTGTGATTCATCGCACCTCTGTGGCGCACGCACTCATGCGTGCCGTGTTCACACTCATGTGAACACTATGATGAGGTGTTCCTCATAGGTGAGACACGAGCGGGTTTGAACACTCGCCGTTCGCTGCAAATTGATTATCTCAGAGTTGGGTTTCATGAATGATGGTCGCAGTCGGTGAAGCGGAGGCGAGCTCTGCTGGAGAGCAACTCGCCAAGGAATAGCCGGCCGGAGACTCATTGCAGACTATTGGCTCGGGGGAGAGCGGGTTCTCTCCCCTTCCAGACTGCCGGTTGGGCCGACCAACGGGAGGCGCACGAGCCGTTCATTTAACATGTTTTGAACGCCCTATCGGATCGATAGATCTCCGCATGCCTGGAAAAACTCAAACCAGCCGCCGGTAAGGGAGCGGCCGGGCCGGGAACGTGACTTCGTTCGAACTCTTCAGGAGTCCGATAGCCCAACGCGGAATGTAGGCGCTGGCGATTGTAATATTCATCGATAAAGTGCTCCATGTGAGTGCGCAAATCCTCCAGATCGCGGTACTGCCGGCAGTGAATCTCTTCTTGTTTCAGGGTTCTGATGAATCGCTCACACGCGGCATTGTCGTAGGGATTGGATGGTCGGCTCATGCTGGGAATCAAGCCATGCGCCTGCAGCGTCTCCACATACTCCTGGGCGGCATACTGCACACCGCGATCGGAGTGATGCACCAGCCCGGGGGGTGGCTGACGGCTCTCCATCGCTTGCCGCAAAGCAGTCAGAGTCAGCTTCACGGTCAGGCTCCGTTCTAACGACCAACCCACCGCACGGCGGGAGTAGCGGTCCAGCACAATGGCCAAGTAGACGAATTCGGTCCGCAGCCGAATGTAAGTGATATCGGCGACCCACAGCTGATCGACCCCGCTCAACCGCAGATGTGCCGCCACATTCAGATACACTTCCAAGGCGTGCTGGGAATCGGTAGTCACCACATAGGCTCTCCGCTGGAGCGCTAGTAGGTTATCCTCGCGCATCAGCCGCCCGATGCGTTTGTCGTTGACCAGCATCCCGCGCCGCCGCAGTTGGGCCGTAATGCGGCGCCGCCCGTAGCGGCGCTGGTGCTGGACGAAGATTTCCTGTATTGCGGCCCGGGTGGCCAGCTCCTCTTCCTGGGGCTCCTGGTCAACCAACCGCCGGTAATAGCCCGCCCGGCTAACAATGACCTGGCATTCACACGAGTGTGAATGCGGCACCCAAGAGTGGGTGCGCCACAGTGTAGAATGATAGGCCGTAAATGACATTTAATCGGCGAGCTGCGGTTATAGTGATAGGAATCGGGTTCGGCGGGTTCGTGCTCTCGCTCGCCGGACAAAGCCGTGAAACTTTCAAAACACGCCTCTCGGCACTGCCGGCCGATGCCAAAACGCGCGCCAGCCTGGCAGGTTCGGGCTCCGTCTCCGCAGTGCTCAGCGGCACAAAGCTCGCGATCACGGGATCGTTTGAAGGCTTGCTCTCAGAGGCGACGACAGCTAACCTGCACAGCGCCGTGGCCGCCGGTGTGAGGGGGCCTGCCATTGCAGACCTCACGATTTCCAAGGCCACCAGCGGAACCATCACCGGATCCGTCGAGTTGACTCCCGAGCAATTAACCAGCCTGAGCAAAGGCGGGCTGTATGTCCAGATTCAAAGCGAGAAGGCCCCCGACGGCGTTCTGTGGGGCTGGTTTTTGCGATAGGAGCGCGAAGCATGCTGAGTAAGATCTTATGTGCCTGTTCGATTGCCGCGGTTGGCTACGCGCAACAGGGCGCGGGAGTATACACGGCGGCGCAGGCCACTGCCGGGCGCGCTGCCTATCAAGCCAACTGTGCCAGCTGCCATGGAGCCGATCTCACCGGCCTCAACAGCGCCTCCGCATTAGCGGGCGGACTCTTCATGAGCAGTTGGGCCGATCGCACCCCGAGCGACCTGGTTGCGTTTCTCGAAGGTGCCATGCCTCCCGGAAATCCGGGCAGCCTGGGCGAGCAAGCCTATGTCAACGTCGCCGCCTTCATTCTCGACTTCAACGGCGCGCACGCGGGAAACCAACCGCTGACTGCGGCGAGCAAAGTCGCCATCCGTTCGGTGGCATCTGGACAGATCAAAGCGCCGGCGGCGGGCGAACCTCTGGGTGGCCGTGCGGAAGCTCCCGTTCCCCCGACGCCCCGGGGTCTCGTGGTCGCAGGTGAAGTGAAGAATTTCACGCCGGTAACCGACGAAATGCTGCGTCATCCCGATCCCAGCGATTGGCTGATGATCCGCCACGACTATCACGCCAACAATTACAGCCCTCTCAATCAGATCACCACGCAGAACGTGAAGGATCTCGAACTTCAATGGGTGTGGGCCATGAACGAAGGAACCAATCAAGCGGCGCCCATTGTTCACAACGGCATCTTGTACGTAATGAATCCCGGAAGCATCGTGCAGGCGCTGGACGCTCGCAAGGGCGATCTTATCTGGGAGAATCGCGTCGGACCGAAGGCTACCGGCAATTCCCAGCGCGGGATGGCCATCTATGGCGACAAGGTGTACGTCACCACTAGCGATGCGCACATCTATGCACTCGATGCGCGCACGGGCAAGAATGTCTGGGACACCGTGATCGGCGATCGTAAACAGAGCAACTACTCCACCAGCAGCGGCCCCATCATCATCAAAGGCAAAGTGGTACAAGGCCTGGGCGGATGCGCGAAGTACCAGGAAGAAAAGTGCTTCATTAGCGCGTACGATGCCGAAACCGGCAAAGAGGTCTGGAGATTTTATACCATCGCGAAGGAAGGCGAGCTGGGCGGCGACAGCTGGGGCAAGCTCCCGAATCTGTTCCGCGCGGGCGGCGAAACCTGGATCACCGGCAGCTACGATCCGGACCTCAATTTGACGTACTGGGGCGTCGCGCAATCCAAGCCCTGGATGCGAGCCAGCCGCCAATCCGGGAACGGCGCGACACTGTTTGCGAATTCCACCGTGGCCCTGAATGCCGACACAGGTAAACTGGCCTGGTATTTTTCGCACGCTCCCGGCGAATCGCTGGACCTGGACGAAGTGTTTGAGCGCGTCTTAGTGGATGACGGCGGCCAGAAGCTGGTTTTCAGCGCCGGAAAGGCGGGCGTCTTGTGGAAGAACGACCGCAAGACCGGCAAGTATCTCGGGCACAAAGAGACTGTTTTTCAGAACATTTACGACTCGTTCGATCCCACCACCGGCGAGCCGCACTATCGCAACGACATCGTCGAGAATCAGATCGGGACGTGGGTACAAAGCTGCCCGACGTCGGAAGGCGGCCACAACTGGCACGCCATGAGCTATGACCCGCAGATCAATCAGCTCATCATTCCGGTGGCTCAAAGCTGCCAGGAAATGCTGGCGCAAAAGATCGACCTGAAGGCCGGCGGCGGTAGTGCTGGCGGAGCCAATCGGCGGTTCTTTGAGTCGCCGGGGTCGAACGGAGATGTCGGCAAGCTGGCGGCCTACGACGTCAGAACGCTCAAGGAGATGTGGAAGATCGAGCAGCGCGCTCCGTTCATGACCGCAGTGCTCTCAACCGCCGGAGGAATCGCCTTTGTGGGCGATATGGACCGAACCTTCCGGGCCATCGACGTGAAAACCGGCAAGGTGCTGTGGGATACGCGCCTGGCAACATCGGTACAAGGTTTCCCGATCACCTTCAGCATCGCGGGTAGGCAGTACATCGCGGTCTCGAGCGGATTGGGTGGCGGCAGTCCCCGCATGGTCCCAACCGTCCTTGCGCCTGAGGTCCATTACCCGTCTTACGGGAATGCACTGTACGTATTTGCGCTGCCTGAGAAGAAATAACGCTTCCACGGAGGGCCACTGCCGTCCGGACCCTCGTTTGAAGCTGGATGAGGCTCGCACAGGCACCTTCTACCTTCGCCAGCCGGTGATCGCCCATCTGGTCATAGAGGCGTTACGGTACAACGCGCGCATCCTCGGACACTATGAACTGCACGCGTTTGCTGTGATGCCGAATCATGTCCATACGCTGCTGACGGCGGCGGTATCGTTACCCAAGCTGACCAAGTCATTGAAAGGCATCACGGCCAAGAAGGCGAACGCAATTTTGGGCTTAACCGGCCAGCCGTTTTGGCAGGAGGAAAGTCATGATCGCGTGGTACGAGACGCAAAAGAGTTCGAGAAAATCTCGAACTATATCGAACAGAACCCAGTAAGAGCAGGGCTGGTCAAGGAGGCGTCCGAGTATAGATGGTCGAGCTCCGGCCGAGCGACCTGGGGGTCGCTTGCGGACCAAGGGTCCGCCCCACAACGGATCGGCATGGGTAAATCCCGAACCCCCGGTCGCACACCCCAACGAGGCCACTGACCTCCGTTGGTCCTTCAAATCACGTATAATGGCCGCGGGCCGGCATGCCGCCACGACCCTAATAACGCAGGCTGGCATCCGGTTCTTGATCGATTGAAAAGCGGAATGTTGGATCGAGCCAATAGGCACGGCTGGGTTGTCAGGGTGGCGTTCACGCTGCTCCTGGCGTCGGGCTTGTCCCACGCCGCCGACACCAGCGATTTGCGACTGATAGACGCTGCCAGAAAACAAGATCAAAAGGCCGTTCGCACGCTCCTGGATCAAAAGGTTGACGTCAATGCCCGGTCCAGCGACGGCTCAACGGCGCTGCTCTGGCTGGCGCACTGGAACGATCTGGACACGGCGGCTCTGCTGCTCAGCGCCGGTGCGGACCCGAACGCCGCAAATGACTTCCGCATGACGCCGCTTTCGGAAGCCTGTACCAACGGAAATGGCGCGTTCGTACGCTCACTCCTGAAATCGGGCGCCAAACCCAACACCCCGATCGCCACCGGCGTAACTCCGCTGATGACCTGCGCAAAAACCGGTAGTGTGGACGCGGTTCGCATCCTGATCGAGTACGGCGCCTCGGTGAACGCGAAGGAGCCAGCCGGGAATCAGACGGCGTTGATGTGGGCCGCCGCGGAACATCACCCGGTCGTGGTACAGGCGCTCATCGAAGCGCATGCGGATCTGAAAGCCAATACCAAACAGGGTTTCACCGCGATTCATTTTGCGGCCCGCGAAGGCGACTTGGAAAGCGTAAAAGCGTTGCTGGCCGCCGGAGTGGACGTGAACATCCTGACGCAGGCGGAAGGAGGAGCCAACCGGGTTACCAATTTCCTGGGGATTTCTAAGACCACTGGAGCCTTCGGCTACACTCCGCTTCTGGTGGCGGTGGTCCGCGGGCAGGTGGAACTCGCGCTGTGGTTGCTGGATCTTGGGGCCGATCCCAACAACGAGGCTGCGGGCTTCACGCCCCTGCATTGGGCCTCTAGCCAGTGGGAAAGCTTCACCGCGAATCCCGTGTACGGCTTTGAGGACGCCATGTCCGGCATTCCGGATCGCCAGGCAAAGCTGCGGCTGGTGAAAGCCCTGCTGGCTCACGGCGCGAACATCAACCTGCGCACTACGAGGCCGCAGCCGAGTTTCGCGGGAGGATACCTGGACGCCAATGGAGCGACGCCTTTGCTTCTCGCCGCCTCTGCCAACGACCTGGAGATGATGCACATTCTGCTGGATGCCGGCGCCGATCCCAAAATCCTCACTGCGACCAATGCATCCGCGATTATGGCTGCGGCGGGTCTGAACCATTCCATCGGAGAGGACACCGTCACAGAGGCCCAGGCGATGGAGACGGTAAAGCTGCTCCTGGATCTGGGCGTCGACCCGAAGGGCGAGACAACGTTCGGTGAAAACGCCTTGTTTGGCCCGGCGTACCGAGGGTGGAACAAGCTGCTGGCCCAATTGGTCAATCTCGGCGTCAATGTGAATGCGGTCAGCAAGGCCGGCGTAACTCCCTACCTTGCCGCGCACGGCGATGGGGACCGGTTGGGCGGCGTGCTCTATAACAAGGAAGGTGCGGAGTTGCTCCTGAAGCATGGTGCGGATCCCAAGTTGGGCCATCCCTGCGAGGCCCAGAATAAGTGCAGGGCCGAGCAATGAAAAACATTGGCAGTCTCACCCTGGCTTGGTTGGCGATCTCGGCGCTGGCGGCCAACGCTGCCACCGACAATCCCGCTCGCGAAATGGTGAACAAGTACTGCGTCACCTGTCACAACGAGAAATTGAAGACTGCGGGCCTGGCTTTGGATCGTCCCGCTTTGGATCGCATGGACGCCAGTTCGGAACAGGTTTGGGAAAACGTCATCGAGAAGCTGCGAAGCCGCGCTATGCCGCCCCCCAAGCTTCCGCGCCCCGATAACGCCACCTACGATAAAGTTGCCTCCTGGCTGGAATCGGAGATCGACCGCGCGGCCGTTGGTCATGTGAATCCGGGCCGGGAAGCCAACTTGCATCGTTTGAATCGTGCCGAATACGCGAATGCGGTCCGCGATCTGATTGCGGTTGACGTTGACCCTCAGGCGATGTTGCCGCCCGATCAACAGGCGTTCGGGTTTGAGAACAACGCCGAGGCGCTTTCCATCCAGCCGGCTTTGCTCGATCGATATGTATCGGCTGCAACCGCGATTGCGCGCCGGGCCGTGGGCGATACCACCATTCCGTCCACATTCGTGCGCTACGGCGCGTTAAAAGACAACGCCAACGACCAAACTTATCTTCGCCAGGTGGACCGTCTGGGGGAAGACTTTCCGTTGGGATCCAAAGGCGGCGTGGCCGCGCGCCACTATTTCCCCGTGGACGGCGATTACGTTTTGAAGATTCGTCTGCAGCGGGCGTGGGACAGCGAAATTCGCGGCCTGAACGTGCCGACGCAATTTGAAATCCGCGTGGACGGCAAGCGCATTTGGCAAACCACTCTGGGCGGAGAGAAATCGCGTCCCAAGACTTATCTCTTCGACGGTGACGAAGGGCTACAAGTGCGCGTTCCGGTGAAAGCGGGTCTGCACCACGTAATGGCCACCATGCTCAAGACCGACGATGCTGAGCCGGAAGGCCCGGGCCCGGACCGTCTTCCGCTGTTCAGCCGCGCATCCGACAATGCCTCGTCGCCGATCGCCATTGCGTCCTTGTTGATCGGCGGTCCATATGACGCTCAGGTGCCGGCCGACTCGCCCAGCCGCCAGCTCCTGTTCGTATGCCACCCTGCCGGCGGCGCCGAGGAAACTTCCTGCGCGACCAAAATCCTGTCGCGGCTGGCCAGGCGTGCCTATCGTCGCGAGGCCACCGGCGACGATGTCGAGACGCTGCTGAGCTTCTACAAACGCGCCCGCGGCTCTTATGCTCAAGGCAGCGGAAGTTTCGACGATGGGATTCGCGCCGCGCTGGAGCGCGTGCTGGTGAGCCCCGATTTTCTGTTCCGCATCGAGACCGATCCCTCGGGTGCAGTGCCCGGCGCCGTGTATCGCATTTCCGATGTCGAGCTGGCGTCCCGATTGTCGTTCTTTTTGTGGAGCAGCATTCCGGACGACACCCTGCTGGATCTGGCAATCCAAAGAAAATTGCATGAGCCGGCCGTACTGGAGCAGCAAGTCGCGCGCATGTTCGCCGATCCGCGCGCGCGTAAATCGCTGGTCGATAATTTCTTCTCGGACTGGCTCGAGACTCGTAATGTCTGGCTGCTCAATCCGGACGGCACCAAGTTTCCGTTCTTCGACGACAATCTGCGTTCCGCGTTCGTCACCGAGACGGAGCTGTTTTTGAACGCTCAATTAAAAGAGAACAACAGCGTCGCGGACCTATTGACGTCCAGGGAGACTTTTCTCAACCAGCAACTGGCGCAACATTATGGAATTCCCGATGTGTATGGAAGCCATTTCCGGCGCGTAATCCTCACCGATGAGAACCGCTTCGGGCTGCTGGGCAAGGCCAGCGTGCTCGCCGTCACCTCATACACCACGCGTACTTCGCCCACTATTCGTGGCAAATGGGTGCTGGAAAATATTCTTTCCGCGCCCCCTCCCGCGCCTCCGCCCAATGTTCCTTCGCTCGAATCGAGCAACAAAGACGGCAAGCCGTTATCGGTTCGGCAAATGCTGGAGATGCACCGCGCCAATCCGGCTTGCGCAAGTTGCCACGCGCGCATGGACCCGCTGGGGTTGAGCCTGGAAAATTTCGATGCCATCGGGCGTTGGCGCACAACGGACGCAGGCCACCCCATCGACGCATCCGGCGTATTGCTGGATGGCACCAAGGTCAACGGACCGGAGGAATTGCGGCAGGCCTTAGTGGCGCAGAAAATGCAATTTGTCAAAACGGTAACCGACAAGCTGCTGACGTACGCTCTGGGTCGCGGTCTGCAGTACTACGATGCTTCCACGGTCCGCGCGATCGACCACGCTGCCGAAGCCGATGACTACCGCTGGTCGTCCCTGGTCCTGAGTATTGTGAAGAGCGCGCCGTTTCAAATGAGAACCGCCGGCCCCGGACCCCGGCCGCTGACCACTGCCAGGAGGTAATGAGGACACTATGTTCGTGACGAAGAGATCTATCTCGCGCCGTACGATACTCCGTGGGGTGGGCACGGCGGTGGCGCTGCCGTTGCTCGACGCCATGGTTCCGGCCTTCGCCACGGCCGCTAGCACCAAGCCCGTGCGGCGCTTCGGCGTGGTCTATCATCCGAACGGTGTCATCTACGATGAATGGCTGCCCAAAGGTGTCGGCTCCGAATTCGAGCTCTCACCGACGTTGAAAGGACTGGAACCGTTCAAAGACAAAACGATCGTCGTCACGGGCCTGTTCAGCGATAACGCAGAGGCGAACGGTGACGGCGGCGGGGACCATTCCCGCGCCTGTGGCTCGTACCTGACGGGCGTGCACGTGAAGAAGTCCGACAGCAATGTCGAGAATGCCGTCTCCATGGATCAGATTGTCGCGAAGGCATTCGAGCGCGACACGCAGCTCTCCTCCCTGCAGATGACCGCCGACGAAAACAGTCTGCTGGGGTCCTGCGATCTGGGCTATAGCTGCGCCTATAGCAGCACCATCTCCTGGCTGACGCCGACCTTGCCGCTGATGGCCGAGAACAATCCCCGCGTGCTTTTCGAGCGGATGTTCGGTTCAAGCGACAGCACCGACCCTCGCGTGCGCGCGGCGCGCCTCAGCCAGGATAAGAGCCTGCTCGATTCCGTCAGTGATCGCGTGAATCAATTGCAGCGCCGGCTAGGGGCTTCCGACAATCGCAAGATGAACGATTATCTGGCGTCGCTGCGTGATGTGGAGAGGCGCATTCAGAAGGCGGAAGAACAAAGCTCCAAACAGGTGCCCGACGTCCCCCGGCCCGCCGGCATTCCGGAGAAATTCGAGGACCAGGTCCGCTTGCTGTATGACCTGCAACTGCTCGCGTACCAATCCGACCTCACACGGGTGACCACATTTATGTACGGCCGCGAGCAGACCGGCCGGCCCTATCCGCAGATCGGCGTGCCGGAGCCGCACCATCCGCTCACACACCACCAGGGCAATCCGGAAAAGATGGCGAAATGCGCCAAAATTCAGCGCTATCACATCGGGCTGTTCGCCGAGTATCTCGGAAAGTTACGCGACACGCCGGATGGCGATGGCTCGCTGCTGGATCATGTCATCCTCCTCTTTGGTTCAGGCATCAGCAATAGCGATCGGCACACGCACGGTCCGCTGCCGACATTTCTGGTGGGCGGGGGCGGCGGGACGCTGAAGGGCGGCCGTCACCTGGTTTATCCGGAACACACGCCCCTGACGAACCTGCAGCTGACGTTGCTGGATAAGTTGGGTGTGCCGGTAGAAAAGCTGGGCGATAGTAATGGAGAGTTCAGGGACCTATCGGAACTGTCCTAGATTTTTTCCGCTTTGTGGGCATGGGATTCAGAGCCCTCCAAAACCCATTTCATCTAGACTGATTAGTTCTCCTGCCCACATTGGAAGCGGTCCACGTGGTTGGGTAGCCATCAGATTCCTAAGGCATTTTTTAGCGCAATGAAAGAACCTGACAATACCCATTTTCCCGCCTCCATTTATGCCGACACTGTACTATCCATAAACTTTCGCGACGCCCAACGGCGCTTTCTAGACTCGTTGATCGAGATCCAATACGCGCACACGTTGATGCTGGAGCGCCAGGGAATAATCTCCGAAGAAATCGCTCGCGGATGCGTTCTCGGCCTCAACTCATTGGATCGGGCGGAGCTCGCAAGTGTTCCCTACGATGGCCAAACCGAGGATCTTTTCTTTCATGTGGAAGCGGCTCTCGAAGGTTTGTGCGGCAAGTCTGTTGCGGGATGGATGCACACGGCGCGAAGCCGAAACGACATCGCCATCACCCAATACCGCATGTGCCTGCGCTCCGGGATACTCGCTATAACCCAAAGCGCGAACGCGGCGAAGCGAGCGCTCATCGGCCTGGCGCGGGAACATGTTTCAACTCTGATGCCCGCCTATACGCATACTCAGCCGGCTCAGCCCATCACCTTGGCACACTACCTGTTAGCGGTGGTGGAGTTGATGGGCCGCGATACAGGGCGCCTTCGGGCAGCGTATTCCACCGTGAACCGTTGCCCCATGGGCGCCTGCGCTATTTCGACCACGGGTTTCCCCATCGACCGGGAATTCACGGCGACCCTGCTCGGATTCGAGGGATTACAGTTGAACTCCTACGGGGCCATCGCCGCCACGGATTACCTGACCGAGACGGCGGGCGCAATCATGACCGCGATGCTGAATCTTGGCCGCGTGACACAGGACTTCCTGCTGTGGTGCACGGCCGAAATGGGCTACCTGCGGCTCTCGGACGCCTGGGTGCAAATCAGCAGCATTATGCCGCAGAAACGAAATCCTGTAGCGTTCGAGCATGTCCGCGTGCTCGCCAGCAAGGCGCTGAGTCAGGCGCAGGGAATCTTTACCTGCCTGCACAATACACCGTTCGGAGATATCAACGATGCCGAGGACGATCTCCAGCCGCTGGTATTCGGCGCCACCACGGACGCAGTGCGCGCCCTGGAGTTGTTTCGAGGTGTGATGGGCGGATGCGAAGTAAATACAGTTCGCATGGCGGAGCGCGCCGCTGCGGACTTTCTTTCTGTTACCGAACTCGCCGATACGTTGGTTCGGCGCGAAGGCGCTAGTTTCAGAGAAGCGCATCGGCTGGTGTCGGCCGGCGTCAAAGAACTGCGCGGGGAACTTCGCGGAAATTATTCCGCGCAGGCGATTGTCCAGGCGGTGGAGGCGCTCGCGCCATTGCACTTTGGCCGCGACCTCCGGGCCTCGCGCGGGGAACTGCTGGAAGCACTCGATCCGTGGAATTTTGTCGCTGTCCGCCGCGCGCCGGGAGGGCCGGCTCCGGAAGCGATTCGTCCCGCTCTCGATCTCGCGGAAGCGGACCTGGCCGAAACAGAACGATGGATTGCAGAAAAGTCCGCGGTGCTCGCAGCGTATCCGAACCGAATCAAAAGCGCCTGTGTCAGATTTCTTTCGGAATAGCAACGAACGGCGATCGCTGAGCCGTATGCGTCGAAAGGCAAGCCTTTCGCTGCCATCGTTTTACCCTTCGACAAAGACCTGATTGCCGCAGGGCGCCTTGGCCAGCGACTCCTGTTTCTTAAGTATTTCTTTAGGCATGTTCGTCACCGGGTCGCCAGATTTGTCATTGACGCCTGTTAGTTTCCCGATTATACTAACGTCTACATTTCGCCTGAGGCATTAGAGTTGTGTACTCTCCGTACTGTCGCAGGCGAACACCGTCACTAAGCGCTGTAGGGTGGCGCAACGAGTTCTCACGTCTGCAAGGGCACCCCTTGTGCTCTCGAATGCTGCTCCGTCAGCAGGGTTGGCAAAATCAAGTTCCACGTACTTGTTTGGTTGCACTTTTTGCTGCGCTGTTTTATTAAGCGCTCAACGGTCGATCTAGTTTCGCGCGCTGGTGCCCCGTCCGCATTGATCAGTTTCATTCTCAATTTGGAGGGATGCTAAATGTCACAACGATCTTCCGGGCATCGGACGTCTGGGCGCTTTGCCGCCGTCGCGATAGCGCTTCTTCTTGGCTGCGGTCTGGCTTCCGCGCAATCTACCACGGGTACTGTGGTGGGTACGGTTAAGGACGCCAGCGGCTCTGCCGTGCCTTCGGCGGTTGTGAAACTACGCAACACAGGAACCAACGCCGCCCGCTCAACGATGGCGAGCGACTCGGGTGCGTTCCAGTTCCCCAACCTCGACTCGGGCAATTATCAACTCGTGATCACCGCGGTCGGTTTTGAGGAAGTTCAGTTTGCTCCGTTCGATTTAGGCGCGCGCGAAACCCGGCGCGTAGACGCAGATTTGAAAATTGCCAGCCAGACCACGACCGTAGACGTTGAATCCACCGCCGGGGCCGCGCTTCAAACTGATACATCCAACATCGCGGAGACAAAAGGCTCGCGGGAGTTGGTGGACCTGCCGGTAGCCATTACCACCCGTGCGCAAGGATCAACCAGCGCGATGTCGACGCTGACAGCCCAGCCGGGTGTTCAAACAGATCCGAATGGCAACATTTCCGTCGCCGGCACCTTGCCGGCGCAGCTATCGATGAGCATTGACGGAATCAGCACCATGGGGCCGGGTAGTCTGAACGGCCAAGGCGGAGCGGGCGCGATAGGCGAGTTATTCCCCTCCTTCAACGCGATCGCCGAGATTCGCATCAGCGAAAACATCAACGCCGCGGAATTCGGCGGTGTTTCCGATATCACCACCATCTCCAAGTCCGGCACGAATTCGTTGCATGGCGGTGCGTTCGAGAATGTACAGAACAACGACTTTAACGCGTCGGATTTCTTCAGCCACGCCGCCCCGGAGCTGAAGATGAATAACTTCGGAATCTTCATGGGAGGTCCGGTGGTCCTGCCGAAGCTTTACAACGGGCGCGACAAGACCTTTTTCTTTGCCAGCTTCGAGGCCCTGCGGCTTCCCAAGTCGTTGCCGATCGTGGAGAGTGTTCCCACGGCAGCGATGCGCACCGGCGATCTTTCCGTCTATCTCGATGCCGCCAATGGCGGCGCCGGCAACCAGCTGACCGGGTATCCCAATAATCAAATTCCCGCCAGCATGATCAATTCTTATTCGCAAAAAGCGGAGAATTTCTTTTTCCCGCTGCCCAACTACGGGCCCGCGAACGCCGTTGCCAACAATTACCTTGGGGGGTTCAACATTCCGATCAAGAGTAACCAAGGCGATGTCCGCCTGGATCAGTACGTTGGCAGCAAGCAGCAGTTCTATGCGCGCTACACGTACAAGAACAAGCGGCAGTTTTCGGAACCGTTTAGCAACTTTGGTGGTGGGCCCCCCGTGACTGTCAATCAGGGAGCGAACGCCATTCCCGAAGTGGATCAGGCGCTAACAGTAGCCTGGAACTACACCATCACGCCCACCCTCATCAACGAGTTGCGCGTCGGCTATAGTCAAAATCACGAGGCGAGCAGTTTCGGAATCACCGCGCAGGGCTCGGCCGATGCTCTGGGCTTAACAAACCTCCCTACGCCGCCACCGGCCGGAGTGGATAATGTTCCGAATATAGCCATAGCGGGATTTGTTCCCACCTGGGGGCAGTCCTCCATTGCTAATCAGAGCACGAAGCAGATCCTGGAGACGCTCACGAAGACTTTCGGCCGGCATACGCTGAAGTTTGGGGCCGATTACCGCACCCTGATCTTCTACGGCACCAACGCTTTTTTCAACATCTTGCAAGGGGCATATAATTTCAACGGCTCCGTGATGGGCCAGTTGCTCGGCAATGGAGCGGCAACACCGTACGCGTCCTTCCTGTTGGGTTATCCAGATAATGCCTCGGTAGCGCACGTCACGGCCCCGAATGTGGACGCCATGGCGAAGCACTATGCCACATTCGCGCAAGACGATTGGAAGGTGACCAAGAACCTGACCCTCAATTTCGGTCTGCGCTGGGAATATCACCCCATGTTCCGCGATCGGTACAACAACCTGGCGAATTTTGACCCCAATTACACCAGCACCGTGAACGGTCAAACGGTGCAAGGCGCTGTCATTCTTCCCGGCCAGGGCACATACAGCATCGTTGATCCGGGTTTCGCCAAGTCCATCTACCCGACTCCGATCATTCTGGCGTCGCAAGACGGTGTTCCAGGCGCATTGCGATTTTCCCCCAAGACCGACTTTGCGCCACGGGTTGGCTTCGCATGGCGCGTTTTCGGCAACGATAAGACGGTCCTACGGGGAGGATACGGAAAATTCATTCAGGCCCTCCTGGGTTCCGCTGCCATCAGCGCGTGGGCCGTCCAGGCGGCCGACGTTGGTTTCTTCAACAACTCCATCGGGTCTACTGGAACTCCCACTTACACGCTGCCTTATGCATGGCCGGCAAACCTCGCCTCCACCGGATCCATCAGTTTTTATCAAGCCACCGATATTCACTACAAGGACCCCTACGTACAAGAATGGAACCTTACCCTGGAGCGTGACCTCGGATATGGCGTGGGCCTGCGGGTATCCTACGATGGCAATCATGCATCGAATCTTGGGATGCACACCAACTACAACCAGCCCGCGCCCAATACGATAGGCTACGATAACATTCCCGCTTCGGGCCTTCCACTCCCACTGTGGCAGTACATGGCCTACAACACAAACCTCGGTTTCTCCAACTACAACGCAGCCACGGTGGCGGTGAAGAAGCGGTTTTCCAAGGGGCTGCAATTCCAGTCCAGTTATATCTTCACCCGTAACTTATCCAACGTGGACGGCGCTGCCACCGGCTCGGCGGATGCATATGCAGGCGAATTTGGAGGCTTTATTTCGGATCAACACGCTCCCGGCCTGGATTACGGAAATGTCGCGTACTCGCGCCGTAACCGGTTTTTGACCACTTTTCTGTACGAGCTGCCGTTCGGCAAGGGGCAAACATTCCTGAACGGCGCCAATGGATTTTTGGACCGGATCGTGAACGGTTGGGAGTTGAGCGGTGTGCTGCTCTTCCAGAGCGGGCCTTTCATGAGCGTAGCTACGCTCGACGACCCGTGTGGTTGCGGTTATAACGTGTTCAACGCCACCGGCGGCCGCGCCGATACTGTCTCCGGCGTCAGTCCATATGCCGGCCAGTCCATCAACCAATGGATCAATCCCGCTGCATTTGTCGACCCGGGCAACGCCATTGGAAGATTCGGAAATGCCAGCGCCGGCGATATCGTCGGACCGGGGACACAGGCTGTATCGCTATCTCTGATCAAGAGCATCAACTTTACGGAGCGGATTCGCGTGCGGATCGGCGCACAGGCGGGCAACGTCTTCAACCACCCCAATTTCGCGGTTCCCGGCAGTCTCATCGTGGGAGTCGCGGGATTCGGGCAGATCACCAGTCTGCAGAGCGCGGAAGGCGCGGGGCCCAGGGATATCCAATTGACCGCGCGCATCAATTTTTAGCGGCAAGTTCTAGCGGCAAGCGGGGTTTGGTTCAAGCGAGCGGAAATTTGTGGAGCTGGCGGAGGGGCTTGAACCCCCGACCCTCTGATTACAAATCAGATGCTCTACCAACTGAGCTACGCCAGCTGAAACGATCGCAAATGCGTGGAGCGGGGTACGGGAATCGAACCCGTGTAAATCAGCTTGGAAGGCTGACGCCCAACCGCTAGGCCAACCCCGCGCATACCCATCCGGCCGCGGCTAAAGCCGCGGGTACCTGAAAATCGAACGGCTACCGGAACCATTGTACGGAACGGCGGCGAACCCGGTCAATTTGGTTAGCGGACGTCCAAGCTTGATCGATAATCGAGGCCCGATCGATAAATGTCGTGCAGCCGCAGCAGACCCACACATACGCCGCTGGCTGGATCGACCACCGGCAGCACGGAAATTTGCGATGGCCGGTCTTCCATCAATCGCAGGGCTTCCTGCAAGCGCGCATCGGGCGCAATGGTCGACGGATTGGCAGTCATCACCGCCGACGCGCGGAGGCCGCGAATATCGTCGTGAGCCTGCAGCGCGCGCCGCACATCACCGTCGGTAACCAGGCCAATCAGGCGCTCAGAGGCGTCCACCACGCAGGCGGCGCCGTGCGGATAGTGCGTCATCGCGATCACTACCTGCTTCAGCGAATCTTCCGGATGCGCCCGGGCGATCTCGTCCCGGCCGTGCATCACTTCCCGAACCGTTAGCCGCAAGCTGCGCCCCAGGTGTCCGCCGGGATGAACGCGCTCGAAATCTTCAACGCTGAAGTTGCGCGCGCGCATTAATGCCACAGCCAGCGCATGGCCCAGCGAGAGAGCCACGGTCGCGCTCGCGGTGGGCGCCAGGTTGTCCGGATCGGACTCGCGTTCAACCGATGCGTCCAACACCACGTCCAGTTCCGACGCCAGCGGCGCCAAGGGATTGCCCAGGATACCGATGCGTCGCGACGGCAATTCACGCAGGAACGGAATCAGCTGCAACAGTTCGAAGGTGTTGCCGCTTTTCGAAACCATCAAAGTGGGATCGCCCGGTGAGTACAAGCCCAGATCGCCGTGCGACGCTTCGGCGGCGTGCAGGAAGACGGCCGGCGTTCCAGTGCTGCAGAGCGTGGCGACGATCTTGCGCGCGATGTGGCCGGATTTGCCGAGGCCAGTGACCACCAATTTACCCGGGTGTGCCAGAATCAGTTCAAGCGCGCAGCTCAGGTTTCCATCCAGACGCTGAGAAGCCCGCGCCACCGCGTCCGCCTCGATCCGCATGGCTTTTTTAGCAGCCTCGATCCACAGTGAGGCCGGTGCGTTTACTTCCATAGGGTTGACTAAACCATCATCTCACTTGGGTGTGGATCATCGGGTGGGTGTTCGATCATTGGGTGGGTGTCGATCATTGGGTGCCGGCGGAGCGCGACGCCGAGCCGCGGGGCGCAGACGCGTCAGTTTCCTTGGCGCGCGCCCTCACGCCCAGAGCGAGAACGCCTTCGGCGCTGAGAATGGGTTCAATAGTCAGGATGACGGCCCCCTTGGTCTGCGTCAGCGCAAACCTTCGAACTTCAATTTCCACGGGCACGCGCGTATCCAGCGTCTGACGCAAACATCGCCGCAGCGGTTCCCGGTCTTCAGGCGCCACGTATTCGAAAATCGGCCGATCGGCGGAGCGCACGGCCGTCAGGACGGATCGGCCCACGAACAGGGGATGTCCCTCGGGCGACACGGACAGCAACAAATCCGGCGGCTGCCTGAGCAGCGAGCGCAAGCTAGTCTCCAGGCTCTGGCGATTCTCCTGGCTGCGCAGCAGCGCATCGATATCCGTTAGCGAGAGAATGGCGCCTTCCACTTTGCCGTCCTGGGCCTTGGAGGGCCGGATTTTCATGGCATACGTACGTCCGGTAGAATCCTGCACGTTCTGCTCGCGAGGCTCCAAGGTGGCGATCGCGTCTCGGATTAACCCGGGAAGATCGGCCACCTGAATGTTGGGCTTGATGTCTCCAATCGGCCGGCCCACATCGGTAGGGATCAGGTTCAACACCTTTAGCGCGGCGGAAGTGAATCGCCGTATCCGCAGATCGCGATCGAGCATGACAAAGACCACGTCCATGGACTCGATGGAATTGGTGAGGTCGCTGTTCGCCTTGGCTAAGTCCGCATTGCGGTTTTGCAGCTCTTCATTGACGGTGATCAGTTCCTCGTTGGTAGCCTGCAACTCCTCTTTCGCGGTTTCCAGCTCTTCGTTGGTGCTTTGCAGCTCTTCGTTACTGGAGAGGATCTCTTCGTTGGCGGACTGCAGCTCCTCGTTGGTGGCTTCCTGCTCTTCGATGATGGAGCGCAGATCGTTTTGCGTCCCGGTCAATTCCCTGCGCAGGGCCGCGAGTTCGCGCTCGGGGCCCGAGCTTGGCTTGGCCTTGTCTTTGGCTTTGCGCGACGCGCCGGCGGCGATGCGGGCCGATGCGGTGTCGAACAACAGCAGGTAGTAGGGATCCCTCCCGGCGTTGGGGGCGGATTTATCGATCACCGGGGTTACTTCCAGAGTCACGTCTATCGCGCCGGAATCGCCTCGTACCCGCACACCGGTCTTGCGAATCGGACCAGCCGATTTCTTGGCTTGATGGATGGCGGCCCGGAGGTCGATGGCCAATCCCTCCCTCGCCATCTTGAGCAAATTGAGGGTCGCGTGGCCCGGTGGCTGTTCAAGAAAAGGAGCCGTGCGGCCGCGGAATTGAAGAATCTCAAACGAAGAATTGATCAGAACTCCGGGCGGAGAATAACGCGACAAAACGATACGGTCCACTTCCCGGCCCAGGTCCAGTTCGGGCTGTGAGATCAGGCTTCGCCTGCGGGCCCGAACCGGCTCGTCCACCAGTTCGGCCGGACTAAATTCCAACTGTGGGCGCGCCGAAGTCAGGAGCCTGGAGTAGAGTTTGTGCTTTTTGTCAATCTGCCGGAACGCTTCTGAACCGGCTTCTACGCTCTCCGAAGTTCCCAGCAGAAGATAGCCGTCCTGGTTCAGGGCATAATGGAATGCGGCCAGCACCTTCTTTTGGAGCGGGACGCCCAGATAGATCAGAAGATTGCGGCAACTGATGAGGTCCATCCGGGAGAAGGCGGATCCCGGGTGACGTCCTGAACCGCAAAAATACAAAGGTCGCGCACCTGCTTGCTGATTTGATAGCCGTTACCGGATTTGGCGAAAAATTTCTGCAGGCGCTCCGGCGGAAACATCCGCGGCGATATTCTCGGGGTACTGGCCGTCACGCGCCACCTGAATGGCTTGCTTGCTGATGTCGGAGGCGAAAATCTGAACGGGTGGCGTCCCTCCGGACGATTGCAGGCTCTCGAGCAATAGTATGGCGATCGAATACGCTTCTTCGCCCGTAGCACACCCCGGAACCCACACGCGAATAGGCAAATCGCCGTGGCGATGGTTCAAGATGTCCGGGATGACATCGCCCTTGAGATACTCGAAAGTCTCCTGGTCCCGGAAGAAGGACGTCACGCTGATGAGCAAATCGCGATACAGCGCATCCACTTCGGAGGGATCGGATTCCAGGCGCTTCAGGTAGGATCCCACGGTCTCCATTTTGTTGAGAACCATGCGGCGCAATATGCGCCTGCGGAGCGTGCTGGGCTTGTACTGCGAGAAATCCACTCCGGTGGAGCGCCTGCACCCAACGGAAGATGCCGTCGAACTGCGATTCATGCGCCGCCAGTTCTGGTTCTTCAACCGGGTGCGCCTGCCGCAGATAGGGATGGCCGGCGATGCGTGCCAGTTCCTTGGCGATTTGAGCCGGCGGCAGCACAAAATCAGCCGAGCCGAACTGAGCGCTGGCGCTGCGCGGCATGTCGGGATACTTGGCGCTTTTCTGATCCTGCGCGAACGCGATGCCGCCCTCGGCCTTGATGGCCGCCAGGCCCAGCGTCCCGTCCGTGCCGGTGCCGGAAAGAACCACCCCGATGGCCTGGCTTTTCCGGTGCTCCGCCAGGGAGCGGAAAAAAATGTCGATCACCAGCCCGTGGCGATTAACGTCCTGGATCGGCCGCGCGGCGAGAACCCCATCCTCCATCGCCAGAGTGGTATTGGGCGGGATCACGTAGATGTGATTGGGCAGCAGCGGCGTATTATCACGCGCTTCCGCCACGGGCATTTTGGTCACTTTGGAGAGCAACTCGCTCAGCATGCTTTTGTATGTCTTGCTGAGATGGGAAACCAGCACGAAAGCCATGCCCGTGTCGTCGGGAAGCGCTTCCAGGAATTCGCGGAATGCTTCCAGTCCTCCAGCCGAAGCGCCGATGCCGACCACCGGGACAGCCACCGGCAAGGCCACGGGCGGCCCTGGTCCGCGGGGCGGGCGGACGGGACGGTCTTCTTCCCTGCTCGAGTTTTCGCCGCGCTCTGGGCCGGCTTCCCCTTTGGGGTCTTCTTCGGCATCTGCTGAAAGAGTAAGTTGGCTTAGGCTACAGTACCAGAGTTTCCTGGCACACGGGGAAGAATATTGCGGGATTATTTACTGAATTGAGGCAGTATCGCGAAACGGCGCCGCCACAAAGGCAGAATAGCCCCGGCTGGACAGGACCTGAACGATTGCATGGGCAATCCACCGGCGCCGTTGGGCTTCGCGCGCGACCAGACATTCCCTGCAAGCGGCACTCCCCTGGGCGGTTCGCGCACTGTCCATTCGCAGCTGCCGCGACGCTATTCTCATCTCGCTGCTCTCGCAAATGGTAAGAGCAACTTCAGAGCGGATAACCCGCGCAGCCTGCATGACACTGGCTACCCGTTCAGCCAAATCCGCGCGGCTGGCAGAAATATGTAAGCCCGGTGACTTCATGGATTGTCGTGAATTCAATCTTCGAAAAGACCAGTATAGAGCATTGGCACCGGTCACCGGGCAGACTTGAGAATTAAGGCTGACCTATCCGTGCGGCGGCCCCGCGGCAGCGGGGGACGCTCGGAAATCCGACCGATTGCAACAGTGGTTGGCTTCATGCCTGCACAGCGAGAGACGGGCCTTTTCGGCGGCGTCCCACGCCAGCCGGCACGAACGCTGCAGCAAATCGACTTCAGATTCAATTCCCAGACCGATGAGGTCTGTCATCTTGCGCACAAAATCGGCGTAAGTGCGCGTGGTTTCCCGGTAATCGGCGACCAGACGAATACGTTCCTGGCACATCATAGCGGTTTATAATACCACAGCCGGTAGCGGGGGCTTAAGACCCCGCAACCAACCAAATTTATCCTAAAGAAAGCCTGCAATCCGCCGATAAACATATCAAGTCAAAAATGTTACAAGGTCTCACAACCGTTTCGCTGCCGCAGATCTACTGCCGCTCATGCCACCTATCCACCCGCTCGGACGTGGTGCGCTGTCTGCATTGCAACCGGCCGTTGAATACGGCGCCCGCGGCCCCCAAACGTACAGCTCGCAAGAGCAAACCCATTACGCACGCACTTCTGCGAACCGCGGCGCCGCTACTGGGAACGCCCGGCCGGCCGGCCGGAAAACGGGTCCGCAAGAGTGCATAGGCTGGACGTTGAAAATGTGCACGAGATAGGTTACTCGTAGCGCAGGGCCACCACCGGATCCAGGCGTGCGGCCTTGTTGGCCGGCCAAATCCCAAAAAACAGCCCGATCGCCACCGACACCACCACGCCCAACACCGCCGCCCACAACGGAACGGCCGTCGGTAAGGCAGGGTAGATGAGCCGGCAGGCAAGGGAAACCGCCCATCCAAACGTCATCCCGATCAGCCCGCCCAAACCGGTCAGGACCACAGCTTCGGTAAGGAACTGCAGCACGATGTCGGCCCGGCGGGCTCCGATGGCTTTGCGAATGCCAATTTCGCGCGTGCGCTCCGTCACCGAGACCAGCATGATGTTCATCACGCCGATGCCCCCCACCAGCAGTCCCACGGAACTCATCACCACCATCACCAACGCGACAATCGCGGTGACGCTGTGGAATTGTTCCACCATCTGATCGGACGTGGAGATTGAGAAGTCGTCCGGCTTGTTGGGTGGAACGTGCCGCAGGATCCGCAACACCGCGGTTGCTTGATCGATAGCGGCCGGCAGCTGCCCCGGCTTGGCCGTAACGAACAGAAGATTTTCCCGGGAAGCCGGGAACAGCTTGTGCATGCTGAAGTAGGGCAGATAAATGTTGACGTCGTCCTGGCCGGGGAACGAATTTCCCGGACGCTTGGTCACTCCGACGATCTCGAATTTGTGGCCGTTGACATCGATCCACCTGCCAATGGGGTCTTCGCCGTTGAACAGCGCGCGCGGGACGTCGGCGCCGATCACGGCCACCGGCATACGGTGCTCATTTTCGGTCTCGGTGAAAAAACGCCCTTCCGAGATGTCCACCTGGCCGCTCCGCACGTAGGCTTCGTCGGTCCCGGAGATGCTCGCGTTATAGAGCTCATTCCCTTTGTAGCGGGCGATGTTGATCTGCGGGCCGCTGCCGGGCGTGTTCGGAAGCAAATATGGGCTGACAGACTGCACCGCGGGAGCGCGAGCCGCTATGGCGATGCCATCCTCAAACGTGAGCGGCTTGCGCCGAATCTCTTCGGCAGTCATCCGGTGAAAGGCGATCGGAGCTTTGAAGATGATCGCGGTATTGGTCCCGAAGCTGCGCATCACGCCGGTGACGGCGCCATCCAGGCCCGCGATGATGGAGCCTACGCCGATGATAGTCCCGGTGCCGATGATCACGCCCAGCACTGTAAGGAATGAGCGCAGCTTGTGCTCACGCACGGTGGCTAGCGCCAAACCGATCGCCGATCCGAGTTCTACCCGAGTCATGATTGCACCTGCACAGGAACCGGCTTCCTGACGGTCGCGGCCCGGTAAGCACTTGCAACCCCGAACTCGCCATTCTGAGCCGCGCGCCTAAGCAAGCGGTTCGTGGTACGCAGCGTCATCTTTCAACCCTCAAAGCTTCGATCGGATCCAGTTTGGAAGCGCGCTGCGCCGGGTAGATTCCAAAGAACAGCCCCACCGCGGTGGACAAAGACACGCCGAGCAGCACCGCTGAAACAGGCACGGCCATGGGAACCGCCGTGAGGTTTCGCACCGCGGTGGCGATAATCCAGGCCAGCGCCACTCCGACCAATCCTCCCATGCCTGCCAGCATCGACGATTCCATCAGGAACTGGTTGAGGATATCCTGGCGGCGCGCGCCCACCGATTTGCGAATGCCGATCTCATGCGTGCGTTCGCTCACCACGGCCAGCATGATGTTCATGATAACCACGCCGCCCACCACCATAAAGATGGACACGATGGCGACGGCGGTTGCGGCGATGGCGTCAGTGAGCTGGTCAAAGGCGCTGACCAGCGCATCGGAGGAGAGAATGGAAAAAGTGTCGTCCTGCCCAGGTGATTCGTGCCTGCGGGAGCGAATCAGCATGCGCATTTGGTCCTTGGCTTGCTCCAGTACTTTCTGGTCAGCCGCTTTGGCTGAATAACTGATGCCGGTTCGCGACCCGTAAATCTGAAAGTAACTTTCGATGGGAATATCGACGAACCCGTCCTGCGACTGGCCGAATACGCTGCCCTTGGCTTTTGCCACGCCAATGACGGTGAACGGCCGGCCCTCAACCTTGATCTCCTTGCCGATCGGGTCCGAGCCCGCAAACAGGTTTTCGTTCACATCCGCGCCGATCACGGCCACCGTGGAGTGGTGCCGGTCTTCGCTGTCGGTATAGAAGCGGCCGGTCGCGATTTCTGTGTCGCCCAGTTCCGCGCTGTTGGAGGTGCCTCCATTCAGGTTGATCTGAGTCAGAGTCTGCGATCCCAGGGAAACGCTCACGCTGCGGCTGGCGGTCATCCCTAAGTCGCTTACCAGCGTGGCATGGTCCTTGAGATATTGGAATTCGTCAGGGCTCAGCTCCGGATTCCTTTTCTGCATTTGCACATATTTCTTCGGATCGAAATTGCCGAGGAAAGCGAACTTGACCACTCGAAACCCATCCGAACCCATGCTGGTAACCGTATTGGCGATATAGACATCCATGCCGTGAATGATGGACATCACCGCGATCAGCGTAGTGGTGGCAAGGATAATGCCGAGCAACGTCAGGAAGCTGCGCAATTTGCTGGAGCGCAGTGAATCCGCCGCTATGGCTACCGCCTCGCCAAATGACGCGGTTTGTCCCGCACCCGCTTGTTTTGTACTGTTCTCCACTTAGATTAGAGGACGGAACCCGCTGACACCTTGTTCCTTACTTCTAATACCCAGTTTACGAGAACCTGATCCAGCCAGAAGCGCGGCCTGGTTTTCGAGATGAAACCGAGGTGGCCTCCATGCTCCACCGCCAGCAGCCGCAAATGGGGATTGGTGGAGAACGCCGGGTGATTGTAGACCTCGAAGGGGATGAGCGGATCGTCTTTGGCCTGCACCAGGAGCGTGGGAATACGGATGCGGTCCAGGAACTGATTCGACGATTGCGTGGCGTAGTAATTGTCGGCGCTGCCAAAGGCAAACGCCTGGGCCGTAAACCGGTCGTCAAATTCATAAACATTGCGCACCAGATCGATTCCGGTTAAATCGAACAACCCCGGAGTGAGCCGCTCCTTGGCGCGGACGCGCTCTTTCAGGCGCGTGACAAATCTGCGCGCATAGATGACGTTGGAGGGTTTGTCGAGCTGCCGGACGCAGGCCGCCAGGTCGATGGGCGTCGAAATGGCCATCACGCCGGCAATCAGGTCCGAGGCAGACGCCCCCAGCTCTCCGGCCAGCTTCAGCACTACGTTGCCGCCCAGCGAGAAGCCGGCCAGGAAAATCGGCGCGCTACGGGAAAATTGCTGCTTCGAAATCTGT
Source organism: Bryobacterales bacterium (assembly GCA_963747945.1). Classification (GTDB taxonomy): domain Bacteria; phylum Acidobacteriota; class Terriglobia; order Bryobacterales; family Bryobacteraceae; genus Palsa-89. The sequence goes on along the minus strand of CAVVHB010000008.1, from coordinate 505,681 downwards.
TGGATGACTGCCAGCAGGTCCGAGGTCTGGCCCGAATGGTAGAGCGACCGGCCGCTCAAGTGTTCCGTTCCGCCGCAGCTTCGCATGTTGAAGCGATGAGTGGCGCAACCGGCCTGGAGCGCGGCCTGGGCCAAGCTACGCGCGTAGCCCGCGGCGCTGGACCCCTCTAATCCGTGAACCAGAACCAATTGGGCGACAGGGTCTTGGGCCGGCGCTTGCGAATGGACCAGCACTTGGACGCCCGGCTCGGCGTCATAAAGTCTGGCCTCCACCGGGAAGCGCCGCTCGTCCAGGTTGCGGCGCCAGTAATTGCCCGCGATGGTAAGGAGGTGAGGATTCCGAAAAAATGGGACGAACGGCCGCAACAGACCATTGTAGAAGGGCAAGGAGTTCGGCGCGCCCTGGTACTAGTATCTGAAGCGAAGCCTTGACGGGTCAAAGACCAGTATCCTATCCTACTATCCGGTCCGTAGCTGTGGCTAACGGGACGAGCCGAGTCGGAGACTTACAACGGAGGATCTAAATGGACATAACCTTGGGACCTTGGACGGTTGATTTGAGCATCGACAAAACAAAGGGCCAGCCGATCGCTGACGCCGCAGGCGATGAGGCATTCACGGCTGTGAAGGGCACGGCCGGATTCACACCCCAAAAGGTAGGAACGGATGGAAAGCCAGCCCCGAGCGGATTCACCATCTCGGGTAAACTCACGAAGCTTGCCAAGGAACCCAATGGCATGCACGTCCAGGTGACCTTTACGGTCCTGATAGATGGTTCGTTCCCTAACATTATGCCCGTGGTCGGGGACGCTTGGGCCGAAGGCAGCAATACTCCCATCGACGCCGTGCAGGCGCTCGTTGACGCCAAGATCGCCAAGATTCTGGCCTTGATCAAGTCAGGTCAAATAAAAAAGGCCCGCTGATCCAGCCCGTAACTTATCAGAGCAACGGTGCGTGGGACGCGGCCCCGATTACCCGGATTCCCGTGGCAAGAGCCTGGCTTAAGCGAATTGAGTCCGAATGATCGCCGATCCGGACCCTGAGCGAAGCGTTGCGCGTGCCCGCTTCCACCGTGATAGCGACGCCAGGTTTTAATCCCAGACGAGTCATCTCGCGCAACACCGCGGCATCACGGTCCGAGACGCTGCTAATCACGGCCGGGACCCCGCAGGCCCATTTCGATAACAGGACTTCTTCGCGCGCCGGAAGAGCGCCGTTTCGCTCGGGGATCAGGTGTCCATGGGGATCGGTTTCCGGATCGCCCAATTTCGCGGCAATGCGGTCTTCCAACCGCTCCGAGATGAAGTGCTCCAGCCTTTCCGCTTCGTCGTGAACCTCGTCCCATGAATACTCGAGGACATCGTGCAGGAAGCGCTCCAATAAACGATGATGGCGAATCACCTCCAGCGCGCGTTTCTTGCCTGAGGCGGTCAAACGGACGCCGTGATGCTTCTCATATTTCACAAACGGAGGCTGCTGCGCCGCGAGCTTTTGAAGCATGCCGGTGACGGAAGCGGCACGAATCCCGAGATGCTGGGCGAGAGCATTGCCGGTGACGCGCTCTTCACCCACGCCGCCCAGTTCCAGGATCGCCTTCAGATAATCGTCGATTGACTCGGTGCTATAGGGGCCTCTCGGAACCGCTCCCCCCGGTTCCGGCTCGGTTCGGAATGTGGCACGTCTTCTATTGTATGATTTAGGCATGCGTTGTATGATTTAGGCATGCCTAAACTCTTGCCTCCGCTGTATCTCATTGCGTTGCTGGCGATGGGACAAGGCGAGACCACCAGCGCCATCGTCGGTTCGGTGGCCGATCCAACCGGCGCGGCCATCCCTGGCGCCACGGTAACCGTCACGAATGTAGAGAATGGCCTGAAACGAACCGTCAAAACGGACGACGCCGGGCGGTTTAGCTTTCCACAACTCAAGCCCGGTGCCTACTCGGTCACCGCGGAGGCCGACCGCTTTGAGCCACAACGAAATTCCTCCGTATCGGCGCAGCTGGGCCAGAAGCAAACGGTTGATTTCAGGCTGAACATCGCTTCGGCAAGCACCACTGTTCAGGTCCAGGAGCAGGCGCCTCTGATCAACCCGGACAATCCCAATACCTCCACCACCCTGACGGCCAAGGCGCTCGAAGATCTTCCGAATCCGGGTGGCGACCTCACCTATCCGCTGCAGTTCGCAGCCGGCGCGCTCATCAATACGGCCGGGAGCGGAAACGACTTTGTGGGCGGCACCAACGGCTATGGCAACGTGCAGTTCAATGGCTTGCCGTCGCTTTCGAACGGCTACATCGTCGATGGCCTGGAAACCAACGATCCCCTGACCAACCTGAATAGCGGCCTTTCCACCAACCTGGTGCTGGGATTGAATTCGATCGCGGAAGTCACGGTCAACACGGTTTCTTACGCGGTGGATCAGGGCCGCTACGGCGCTTCCCAGGTCAACTATGTCACTAAATCCGGCACCAATCGCTTGCACGGAAATTTGTACGAGCTGTGGAACGGCTCAAAGCTAAATGCGGCGGATTTCTTTACCAACGCCACGCCCGGAAATCATAAGCCGCGCTCCACGGTGAATCACTTCGGGGGAAGTTTAGGAGGCCCCATCGTCCACGACAAGCTATTTTTCTTCTTTGATTCCGAATGGGTTCGGATTGCACTCCCGATTGTCACGGCCACAACGGTCCCAACGCCGGCTTTTCAGAATTATGTCCTCCAGCAATTGCCGCGGGGCGGCGTGGACGCTATCACCGGATCCACCTATCAGCCCGCGCCCGAGCTGGTGCCGTTCTATCAGAGACTTTTTTCGCTCTACGGCAATACCGCCGGAACCCCGCTCGCGATTCTCGGGTGTCCTTTCAATAGCGACGGGGCCGCGGCAGGCGGCAATCCTGGCGCTCCTCCCAATGGAAACGGTTGCGCAAACCGCCAAAGCATTTCGCATTCCAGTGACGATCGCGAGCAGGTGCAAACCGCTCGCATCGACTACAACATCGACACGAACAACATGGCCTGGTTCCGCTTTCAGTCTGACACCGGCCTGCAGGCCGCCTATACCGACCCCATCAATCCCATCTTCAACGCCATCTCTCCGCAGCCGCTTTACTCCTTCGCATCCGGCTACACGCACGTCTTCTCGGGACATCTGGTGAACTACTTCAATCCCGCCTTCTCCTGGTATGAAAGCCTGTTCGGGCCGGCCGATTTCGAAAAAACATTGGCGGCATTTCCAATCGTGCTGGAAGGCAGCGGCGCGAATGCACCGTTCACACCGCTCGGTGGGCTGGACAATACCTGGGTGCAGGGCCGGCGCGCCAGCCGCTTCTTCATCAACGACAATCTCGCCTGGACGGTGGGTTCGCACGAATTCCGCTTCGGAACCAACACCCGGATCTTCCGCCTGAACGACTATGACTTCGGCGAAGGCGTAGTTCCCACGGTCACCTATACCACGCTGCCGCAGTACATTTACGGTGTTGCGTCCACGGCTTCTCAGACCTTCCCGTTGGCCGATTCGCAGCCCTACAACTTCCTCAATCTCGATTTCTATGCGCAAGACACGTGGAAGCTGACGCGCAAATTCACCTGGACTTTCGGGATCCGCGACACCTACAATTCAAATCCGCTGAATCCACATGACGCCGTCGCTCGGTTGGCCGGCTCGTTCGCTTCCATCTCGCACGATGTGAATCAGCCGCTCGATGCGGTGATTCAGACGCATCTCGGGAACGTGTTCGCTTCCACGCCGCTGGCTATTCTTCAACCCCGGACTGCGATCGCGTGGCAGATCGCGCCACACACGGTACTGCGCAGCGGGTTTGGCCTTTTCAGCGATCTCTTGCCGGGCAGTGTTGTCGACCTCGTCGGCGTGAACCCACCGTATTCGAAGACATTTCAGGGCGGCCTACTGGGTACCGTCGGTGGAACCGCCATCGCCCCAGGAGTTCCGAACAGCGCTATCGACGCCACCGCGGCGGCAAATCAACTCTTCAGCTCCGGCTTTGCGAACGGACAGCTTTCCTGCGCCTCGCCTCTGGCGAATCCGAAGTCCTGCCTTCCGCCGATTTCGATCACCGCAGTTCCGGACGGCAAGCTCCGTGCGCCTTACTTCATGCAGTGGAGTCTTGCCTTGGAACACCAAATCGGCAATGCACTCAATTTGCGAGCGCAGTATGTGGGCACGCGTGCCGTGAACCAGCCGTATGAGACGCAAGTGAATGGGTATCAAACAGTCTGTCAGGGGTGCTTCGCGCCGTTTCCTTATGGCCAGCCCATGGACCCGCGCTTTGGCGCTGTAACGCAGTTGAACACGGGCGCGAACAGCCACTATAACGGCCTGCAGCTAACGGCGGATAAGAGGATATCGCACGGAATTCAGGTCTTGGTCAATTACACCTGGAGCCGTTGCATGGACACCGTTTCCAACGGCGGATTCCTTCCGTTCGCCGCCGGAGCTCTTCTTTCGCCGCTGCCTGGTGAGTTGGGCCGCCAATACGGCCCATGCGATTACGACGTGCGGGACAATTTCACGGCGCAGTACGTTTATCAATTGCCGATCAAGGCCCGCGATCCCATGCTGGCGCGAGCGCTGAACGGCTGGCAGGTCTCCGGCACGGCCTTTTGGCACAGCGGATTGCCATTTTCCGTCTTGAGCGCGCCTTACTCGGCGAACGGAAACGGCATCGTGCAGGGTAGTGGCCCGCAGTATGCCAGCGTTATTCCAGGCGTGCCACTGTACGAACACGCGCCCATCCCTGGCGTCACTCAACCGGGAACCGTCCAGTGGCTCAACCCCGACGCGTTCGTTTCCAGTGTCGATCCAAGCACCGGCGCCTGTGCCGGCGGCAACAGCCCTGCGAATTGTCAATTCGGCAATCTCGGCCGAAACGCGCTGCGTGGTCCCGATTTCGTCTGGAGCGACTTTTATCTCACCAAGTGGTTCCAGCTGGCGGAACATGTGAAGCTGCGCATCGAGGGGCAATTCTTCAACGTGTTCAACCATCCGAATTTTGGCCTTCCCAACGTCGTTTATGCGGGTATTCCTCGCAAGCCGTCCACCCAGACTGGATTCGGCGCATTCAGCTATGCCACGTCGCCGCCCACCGGACTGTTGGGAGTTGGATTGGGCGGGGACAGTTCTCCCCGGATGATCGCGTTTCAAGCCCGTGTAGAATTCTGAGGCGGCCTTACCGGCGTGAAAAAAATGAGGGGACGGACAAGGAACCGTGCCCCTCAAATCATGGACACAAGACGCCATGGAGCCGCCCCTGACAGCGTGGACGCGACTACCACATAGCCGCGTCACATCAGAGGCTGCTCCTCTAGCCAATAGGAATCGGCACGCTGGGTGGAAGGAATAGTGAGAACTTGGTACTAAGTAGGTGTCGCTCTTGGCGGAGGTGCATCTGAGTCCAAGATCGATCTTGGACCCTGGAACGACTACAAAGCACGCACATGAGTGACTACCAAGAAGATCTTCTCGCGGATCTGTGCGACCCGAATACGCAGCCCTCTATCTCACTGCCGCCTATCGCGAATCGCCATGGCTCCTGCAGGCGCTCGAAAGGTAAGACAGCTCGCACCTCCGGATACAACGGGCTCCAAGTCCAAAGAGGCGGCGAAAACCCACCGGAGCGGAACAGCCGCCGCTGGAACGAACAAACGGTCCTTCAAGAACCGGGCCTGAAGTAGCGAAACGGCGAAACGGTCGTGGACTTACGCGCTGGCGGTGTCCAAGATTTTCTGTATCAGCACATCGTACGGCAAACCCGCGGTGGCGGCCGATTGCGCGAAGTCGTCTTCACAAGCCAGCGACGGATTCGGGTTGGCCTCGATCACCACCACTTCGCCGGCCGCCGTGAGACGCACGTCTACTCTGCCGAAGCCGCGGATTTTAAGCACGCGATAAACCTTGCGCGCCAGCCGGGCCAGCTTTTCGTCGACGCCAGCGGGAAGCTCTGTGGCCGGTCCATTCTGGATGCCCCACTTCTTGCGGTACGTGTCGTCCCACTTGGCCTTGAAGGTGGCGAACTTGGGCGTGTCCTCCGGGACGTCATGAAAGAAGATTTCGCGCGGCGGCAACACCGTCAGCTTTCGATTGCCCAGCACGCTCAGATAGAGCTCGCGGCCGTCGATATATTCCTCGATCAGAGCGTCGCAATGAAACTTTTCCTGGATGAAGCGCGCGCGCTCCAGCGCCTCCTCCTCGCTCTTTGCAAACGACGCCTTGGCGATTCCATCCGAAGATTCCTCGCCCACCGGTTTCACGAAGGCGGGATAGACAAACCGCCGCAAACGTTTCAACGGCCGCTGCTCGGTGGAGATCACGAAATGGGGCACGCGCACGCGATGGTACGCCAGCACCTTCTTGGCGAGCGCCTTGTCTTTGCAGAGCATCAACCCGTCAGGCCGGGCACCCGTGTATTTCACGCGCATCAACTCGAGCAGCGCGGGGATGTTGGGCTCATGCGCGCGGCTGGAATGAAAAGATTCGGTGAGATTGAAGACCACTTCCGGCGCGAAGTGCTTCAGCTTTTCCACAATGCACACCACATCGTCGAAAACCGCCAGCGTGTCTACTTCGTGCCCCAGGCGCTGCAGGCAGGCCAGCACGTCGGCTTCGGTCGGCTTGTCTTCTTCTTCCTTCAACTCTTGTGGAGAAAAGGTTCCAGACGCGGCCGAAGCGACATGATAAGCCACGTCGAATAAAACCAGGACCTTCACGGTTAGACAGACCTCTTGAAGCGGCCGGTGTGCAGATGATTGGTGACCATGGCCGACAGATACGCGGCCAGTTCGAACGAAACGCGCGCGCGCTCCGGCGATGGCGGAAAAGTCAGCTTCAGTTTTTGGCAGCGCTCAATCATTTTGCGCACCAGCATGTCCACCGTGTATTTGTGTTGTCCGGTCCAACGAACAATGGATCCCACCAGCGCCGGCCGATTGCGTCGCATAACTTTTGCAGCGGACTCTCCGTTAGGCTCACTATTCCCGAATATAACGCGCAGATCGGCATCGTAAAAGTCCGGGAAGTCTTCGGCGTAGAGTTTGCGCCGCTCGGTGTAGTAGCGCGCGAGCGTTTTTCGAAGCCGGCTGGCCTCATAGATGTGCTTGCCCCGCTTTACTTTGGGCGGCGTGTTCTTGGCCTCTTCCATCAGGCAGTGCACGAATTCCAGTTTGTCCAGCGCCTTCCAGCCGCGATACTGTTCGCGCCACTGCTCGGGTGTCATGGAAAGCCAGACTGCGAATGTCTCGGCGAAATCTTCGTCGGGATGAGCCTGCGCGTACCAGTTCGGCAGATTGCGCACGAAGCCCTTGCTGTAAGGGCGCGGCTGGTAAGTTTCCGGGGAGTATTCGGTCTCGGGGCTGCCGAAGACGGCGTGCCAATCGTCGCGCGAAGACAAGCGGTACGCATGATCGATGGCGTGTCCGCTTTCGTGCCGCAACAGCTGCTGGCACCACTCGGGTGTTCCGCCTTCCACCTGCAGCATCTGGTGCATCTCCAGCGTCTTCAGCCGGGGATGGGCGAGATAAAACGGAATGGCGATAGCCGGAGACCCGGCCGGTGAGAACCATTCGTCGCCCAGATAGCAGGCCGGACGAAACGCCAGGCCATGCGCGCCCAGTTCGTCGTAAAGCTGCGCGATGCGGCCTTCCAGTTCGCTTCCGGGAATGCGCACGCCCAGATCGCAGATGCGCTTTTGGAGCAGCTCGTCATCCTTCAGGGCCGGCCAGGGTACGGCCACAGGGGCCGGGTTTTCTGGCGCGCCGGGCGGCGGATCGTGTCGCTCCACGGCTTTCATCCTAGCAGGGTCCCGATTCCGAACCGCGCACGTTAGTAAGCGGCCTTGGGACCTCTAGAGAGCGGCCACGAGCCCAGCTTCAGGATGCGGCGGCGCAAGGCCGGGTCCCGCTGCAAGGCGCGAACGTAGGCGGATTCCTCAGGCGCATTCTTCGCGCGTCGAATCGCGGCCGGAAACGGTGATTCCCTTAGCGCCATCGCGGCCCTGCGCGTTTCGAAGTGGTCCCAATCACCCGCGTGGGAGCCGGGAGGCTCGTAGATCATCCAACCCGCTGCCAGCCGTCGCAACATGCCGGCCCCAGTCCGATGCGCGGGATCTACCCGCAGCTTCGATTCCTCGCTCTGCAAAAGCTTGGCCACTTGCGAGTTCGCCGGCCGGAATCCGAGCTTGCGATAAAACCAGAACGCCCCGGATTCAATGGCTTCTTCATTGTGATGACCAAGCTGATACGGATCCACGGCAAAGCAAGTAACCCCGAGCAATTGGCGGAACAATCGCAGAAGGCGCGCGTACAGCCAGGCGGTTTCGCCTTCGCGAAACGTGTAATACAGGTTGAAGCCCACCTCCATGTGCTCGAACAGCGTGAGGCACTCGATGTAGCCGATAGGAACGCCGTTCTTGAAGAACATCCCCGCGTGATACGCTCGCAGGGGCAGGCGATGCTGGGAAGGCACGCCCGAGACGAAAACCTCGACGCCGCGGCCTAGATCGGCACGCACCACGTGAGCCGGATCGCCGTAAGTGAACCCGTGCAGCTCGCGATAGCGCATGGCGGACGTCTCGCGCGCGAAATCGAGCATCCTTGCACCCTCCGCGCGGCTGAGCTTTTCGATCGCGAACGCGGGCGATTCAAGCACGGTGTCCAGCGACACATCGGCGCGGCGAATCAGTGGGCCGTGGTGGTAGAAATACTTGCTTCGGCCAGGAAGACGTCCATTCGTTCGTGTGCTGCGCGAATCACCGAGCTGCCAGCGGACGAAGATTTTAGCCTGCTCGAACAGTTCGGCGTTGTCGATTTGTGACAGCAACCAGCGCAAATCCGAACCCGGGGCGCGTTTGGCCGCGCGGAACCAATCCATGTAGGGAATGTTTGCCTCAACCAGCAGATCTTCGTTCGCGAATGGATGCAGACGGCGCAACAGCGGCCCCAGCAGCGCTGCATCATAGCCATCCCAATCGATGTCCACCGCCTGGGGATGATGTTCGGCCAGCCAGCGCGTGATGTCGTACGTGAACATTGCCGAAAGCGCACTCCCTGCAATGCCGGAAACATCGGGTTCCTCAAACGGAACAAGATCGACGCCCGCCCGGCGCAGTTGCGCAATCTTCTTCGGTATCAACTGGAGCAACTCGTCACACAACTGGAGCACTTCCCGATTCGGCGGATACGCGCGGAAAAAAAGCAGCGCTTCGTGAAAGCGAATGAGCGACGCGGCATCCTGAAAACGCGCGCGGCCCAACTTCAGGAGGAGTGGCGGCAGACCAGCTTGCTCTTTCGAGCCAAACGCGCGCTTGAACGCTTCGAGGCGATCCAGATCCATCGGGAGTAGACTATCAGAAGCCATGCGATCTACCCTCACAGCGCTGATAGTTTTGCTCTTGGCTGTCAGTTTTGAAGCTTCAGCTCAAGATACCAAGCTGTACGTTGTCACGCACGTGGATCTCACGCCCAATTACATCGCCGACGGCACCCCGCTCTTGAAGAAGTTCGCGCTGGACAGCCGCAAGGACCCCGGCGTGGTGCGGTTCGAAATGCTGGTGGATGTCTCGCGCAAGAACCATTTCACGATCGTTTCCGTCTGGGACAATCAGGCTGCGTTCGACGCGCACCTGGAGGCCAATCACACCAAACAAATGCGTGAAAAGCTGCAGCCAATGCTGGGCAGCCCGTTTGACGAGCGCCTGAGCGTCGTTTTGCAATAGGCGCGCTAAAGCGTCCTGGCGTAGCGCTCCAGAACTAAAATCCAGGCGTCACTGGCCGGCCGACAGTTCCTTCACTAATTGAAACAGGAACGCCTGCCCCTCATAAAACGAGTTGATGTTCATGCGCTCGTCCCGCCCATGTGCGCGCACATCGTCGCGGTCGCCGAAGAAGCCCGACACGCCGTAAGTGGGAATGCCCGCGACACGCAAGTAGCGGCCATCGGTAGCGCCCGTGCTCATTACCGGAATTGTCAGCACGCCGGGCCACATGCTATCGCTCAAACGGGCGACGGCGTTGAACACGTCCTTGCGTAAGGGAGACGCCGGACCAACCTCGACGTCGCCTTGCACGTGGATAGCAACCTGATCGTCCCCAATCGCCAGCCGCAAGGCCTTTTGCACCGATTCGATCGAATCTCCGGGGAAGATCCGGCAGTTGACGTTGGCGGTGGCAAGCTGCGGGAGCGCGTTCAACGCGTGACCACCGGCCAGTTCGGTGGCGACGCACGTGGTGCGCAGCATCGAATTCCAGCGCGGAGAAACCGATGCCACGCGCTCCATCGCCTCCCTGGCCGCGTCGGACGGCCCGTCGGCAATTTTCATCAGATCGTTTCCTAACGATCCATCCTCCATCTTCGCCATTTCTCGAAAATAAGCGCGCGTCACTTCGTCCGTCTTCAACGGGAAGCCGAAGCGGGAAAGCCTTTCGAGCGCGGTGGCCAGGCGATAGATGGCGTTGTCGGGCACCGGCACGGAGCTGTGGCCGCCCTTATTATGGACTTCGAATTTGAAATCGGCGTACGATTTTTCACTCACCTGAATGTTGTTCGCCATCTTCCTTCCGCCCACTGTCACGCCCCCGCCGCCCTCGTTCAAGGCCAGCTCGGCGTCGATCAGCTCGCGCTTGTTCTTGAGCAGCCAGATGACGCCGTTATAAGGACCGCCGCCTTCTTCATCCGCGGTAAGGGCGACGATGATATCGCGCGCCGGCTTGAATCCCTCGCGCTTGTAGCGAATCAGGTTCGCTATCCAGACGGCGGCCTGCGCTTTGTCGTCGGAGGTTCCGCGGCCATAGTAATAGCCGTCTTTTTCGAGGAATTGGAACGGATCGGTGCTCCAGTCCTCGCGGTTCGCCTCTACAACGTCGGTGTGCGCCAGCAGCAGGATCGGTTTCGCCGGCCCTGAACCCGCTTTCCCAGCGTGATACCGGACCACCAGGTTTGCCTTTTTCGGACCTGCCCCGCCTACGAAAATGTCGGAATCGGGGAAACCGGCGGAGCGCAATCGCGCGGCAATCATTTCGGCTATCGGGGTGGTGGATCCGGTGGTGTATCCGGACCGGACCTCGATCATTTCCTTGAATATCTCGCGCGCAAGTTGCCGATCGGCGTCGGGCGGCATCGCGGCGAAAGCCGATCCCAGAGCGAGCGTCCCTGACACAACAGACAATGCTATCAACCGGCACATGCGCGGATTGTAGCATGCTGAAAGACTGAAACCAGAGCGGGCCCGGACCGTCTGTTACTATGACAATCGTGCGCGTAAAGGTGCTGTTTTTCGGCATGTTAAGGGATATCGTCGGCCGCGCGGAAGACCACATCGAAGTGGCTGACGACTCGCGCCTGGAGTCCGTTTTCACACGCTACGCCCGCCAGTTTCCCCGGCTGACGGATTTAGAGGGAAGCATCGTTCTGGCTTGCAATCAGGAGTTCTGCGATCGATCCGCCGCCATCCGTGAAGGAGACGAGATCGCGTTCCTGCCGCCGGTCAGCGGAGGGTCGGGCCGCTTTACCCATCACATCCACGACGATACCGGCTGCTTTTTTGCTCTCACTCGCGAGACCATCGACACGCCCGCAATCGGGCGGCAATTGCTGCGTGGCGAAGACGGTGCGCTGGTGGATTTCGAAGGCGTGGTTAGAAACAACACCAAAGGCCGGGCCACGAAGTTTCTGGACTATGAATGCTACGAACCGATGGCTGTAAAAATGATGGCTGAGATCGGACGCGAGATCGCCGCCACATATGCCATCGGCCGCATTGCTATGGTGCATCGCTTGGGCCGTCTCGAAATCGGTGAGGCCAGCGTCGCCGTGGTCGTCACCGCGCCGCATCGCAAGCCCGCGTTCGAAGCGGCGCTCGAAGGCATCAACCGGCTGAAGCGCATGGTGCCCATCTGGAAGAAAGAACATTTCGCGGACGGAGAGGTTTGGGTTGAAGGGGAATGGGACGAGTCCGTCCTGAAAAAGTGATCCGCCCAGCAGTTGCTCTTTTCGTGGCCGTTCTCGGGCTCTTGGCGCATCAGCCGGCCGCCGCGGGCCAGCCAGGCGCCGCGGGCCAGAGCGACAGTGTCATCAAAGTCAACGTCCGCCTGGTACGCATGCTGGTGACGGTGAAGGATGCCGCGGGCCAACTGATCGGCTCGCTCAATAAAAGCGACTTCACGGTCTACGACAATGGCGTGAAGCAGGACATCGCCGTATTTGACCGCCAGACCGAGCAACCATTGTCGGTAGCCATGATGGTGGACACCAGCGCGTCCACCGGCATCGAGCTGCGCTACGAACTGGATTCGGTGAGCCGCTTTCTCCGCGTGCTGTTGGGCGAAGGCAACCCCGACGACACCGTGGCGCTCTACAGCTTCAACTGGCAAGTGACCCTTCAAAGCAGTTACACGCGGCGCTTCGCTCGTGTGGATCAGATACTGAAGCAGCTCAAGTCCGAAGGCGGCACGTCGCTCTATGACGCCATCTTCCTGGCCTCGCGCGAGCTGGAGTACCGCAATGGCCGGCACGTCATGGTGCTGGTTACGGACGGCGGGGATACCACCAGTTCGAAAGATTATCACCAGGCGCTGGAGTCCGCGCAACTGGCCGACACCATCATGTATCCAGTGCTGGTGGTCCCCATCACCAACGATGCCGGCCGCAACGTTGGCGGTGAAAATGCACTCACCACGCTCGCCGCCGGCACGGGCGGACACGTCTTCACTCCCAACCTGGGCGCGCAACTGGACCGCGCATTCGACGACATCCTGCGCGAGCTGCGAACGCAATACCTGATCGGGTTTTATCCCAAGGACGTCCCGCCCTCCAAAGATCGCTTCCATACCTTGAAAGTCACCGTACAGGGCCGGAATTTGCGAGTCAGCACGCGCAGCGGATATTATGGGGAGGCCAATGAGGGTCGATCGGGATTTGGACACTGACGCGGAGGGGGCCGTGAGCAAAGCAAAAACGAAGGCTCCTGAGCAGACCTTCGAGGAAGTCAAATACCTTCGCTACCTGATCGAGAAAGCCATCCCGGTACGCATTCGGTTGAGCAGCAATGAAGAGGTGTCGGGCGTAATCGAGTTCTACGATTCGAACTTCATCCGCGTCACGCGGAACGGCGCTCCCAACCTGTTTTTGTACAAGCACGACATCAAATATTTGTACGAAGAGCCCGAGTCCTGAGAGCTCGTGCGCGCACGCACTCTGCGTGCAGCGTTCACACTCGTGTGAACGTTTCGGCAATTTTTCACAAGTGTTGGCACGAGTGCCAACACGGCACGCAGGAGTGCGTCGCGCTAAAGCGTGCGCCACATCGGACACTAGATTCGGATATTAGATAATGCCTTCTTACTTGGAAATTAGCCAGGAAATCGCCCGCGAGGCCGGCGCCCTGCTGCATGGATATTTCGAGCGCCACATCGGCTTCGAGCTGAAGGGCGAATTCGATCTGGTAACCGAGGCCGACCGCGCCTCAGAGCGGCTGGTCATCGAGCGGCTGCACCGGCATTTCCCAACCCACTCCATCGTCGCCGAAGAAAGCGGCGGGCACGCGGGTGAGTCCGCGGAATATTGCTGGTACGTCGATCCTTTGGATGGAACCACGAACTTTGCGCACGGCTTTCCGATGTACAACGTCACGCTGGCGCTCGAAAAGGCCGGGGAGATCGTGGCGGGAGTAATCTTCGATCCCGAGCGCAACGAAATGTTCACCTGCGAGCGGGGGTCGGGCTCACACTTGAACGGCCAGCCCATTCACGTCTCCCGCGTCCAGCACATCGACGATGCGCTGGTGGCCACTGGATTCCCGAGCCGCAAACGGCATCAGAACGTCAACGTGCACTTCTACTATCAGCTAGCCATGATCACGCACGGGGTGCGGCGCGCCGGGGCCGCGGCGCTGGATCTGGCCTACGTCGCGAGCGGCCGTCTGGACGCCTTTTGGGAGTTTGGCCTCAATCCGTGGGACATGGCCGCCGGCACTTTGTTGGTTACCGAAGCCGGCGGGAAATGTTCGGACATGCATGGAGCGCCGGCGCGTTTGCGAGGCCCGCATTTGCTGGCGGACAACCGCTCGGTTCACGACGAGATGCTCGGCGTTTTCGGCGAAGTATTTCGCCGCGAATATCGATACCCGATGCCGGTCATTGAATAGCGCTCTTACGGAACCACGCGCGTGAGCAAGCGGGCTTCCGCCAACCGCCGGATCCCTTCGCGAATCGATCGCTCGCCGATCGAAGAAAATCCAAGAATGAATTCGCCGGCTGGCGCTTCGGTCAGGTAACAACTTGCGGAGCTGACTAGTTGGACCTTCACCGCGGCGGCCCTCTCCGTGATCTTTTGGTCCTGGAACCGTACGAGAAGATGCATGCCCGCCGCGTCGCCGCGAATATGCACGCGATCGCCGAAATGGCGTTCCAGCGCTTCCACCAAAGCATCCCGCCGCTCGCCGTAAATGCGCCGCATACGCCGGATGTGGCGCTCCAAATGACCTTCGGAAATAAAATCCGATAAAGCCGCTTGTTCGGGAACCGGAGTCTGCCGGTCCGCCAGCCACTTGGCGCGCCGCAGCCGCGCCACCAGACTCTGAGGCGCGATCACGTAACCGATGCGCAAAGCCGGAAACATTACTTTGGAGAAGGTGCCGATGTAGATCACCGCCACGCCGGTTGCCAATCCCTGCAGCGACGGCAAAGGCGGCCCGCTGAATCGATACTCGCTATCGTAATCGTCCTCCATGAGCACCGCATTGTGTTGGCGGGACCATTCAATCAGCTCCAGGCGGCGCGCCAGCGACATCGCGGCTCCGGTTGGGAATTGATGCGATGGCGTGACATACACCACGCGGACACCCTTGCGAAGACTTTTGCCCAGATCGCCAATTACGATTCCGTTGTCGTCGATCCGAGCGGGCCTCAGCCGCGCGCCATAGCCCGTGAAAATGCGGCGGGCGCCATGATAACCCGGATTCTCGATGGCCACCTCGTCGCCCGGTTCGAGCAACAGCCGCACGCACAGGTCGATCCCCTGCGCCGAGCCATTCACGACGATTACTTGTTCCGGAGTGCATCGCACCGCTCGCGATCGCGACACATACGCCGCGATTTCGTTCCTCAGCGGTCCGTAGCCCGCGGATTCATCGGAATAGTCGAACAGCTCCGGCGTGGCCGATCGCAGGCGCCGCATCATCAGCTTGCGCCAGATGGCGATGGGAAAGAGCGACAGATCGGGCCGCCATTGCGTGAAGCCAATGAAACCGGTCAGCGGCTTGGGAAGGGCGAAGTCGTGGTTCAGGCCCGCGCCATAGCGCGACAGTCGAATGGCGGGAGCCTCCTCGGTTCGATGGACCTGCTTGTGGTTGGTCCGCAACAACTCATCCGGCAGCTCGTGGCAGACGAAGGTCCCGGACCCGGCTGAGGACTCCAGATATCCTTCCGCGACCAGCTGGTCATAAGCCTGAGTCACCGTGCTGCGCGACACAGCCAGGGCTGTCGAGAGTTCCCGCGTGGAGGGAACCCGCTCGGCGCGCCGGAAGCGGCCTGTCAATATCCCTTGCCGCCACTGATCGTAGATCTGGCGATGCAACGGCGCGGCGCACGCCCGGTCAAGCGCGATGGCGGCAAGCATGGTTGGACGGCCTCCTCCAGTGGACTGGTCCATATTAGCAAAAGTGGATCTTTCGCCGGTCCAGCCTTTGCTCTAAACTCGAAGCACAATGGAAACCTCCACGCCGTCCTATTCACCCACCGAACGAACCCAAGTGAAACGTCTGGCCAAACGCGGCGTCTACGACAAAGTCCAGGTGCACGCCATCCTGGACGAGGGCTTTGTCTGCCATGTCGGATTCGTGCTCGACGGCCAGCCGTTCGTCATCCCCACCGCTTATGCGCGTTCAGGCGAGCAGATCTATATTCACGGAGCGCCCGCCAGCCGCCTCATGAAAAGCAAAGAAGTGGACGTGTGCCTCACCGTGACCTTGGTGGACGGATTGGTTCTGGCACGCTCGGCATTCCACACTTCCATCAACTATCGTTCGGTGGTGGTGCTCGGACGGGCGCGCCTCGTCACCGATCTTATAGAGAAGGGACAAGCGCTGCGCTGCTTCACCAATCACGTCATCACCGGCCGCTGGGAACAGGCCAAGCCCCCGAACGAGAAGGAGTTGAAATCCACCAGCGTTTTGTCATTGCCGCTCGATGAGGTTTCGGCGAAGGTGCGGACCGGCCCGCCCATTGACGACGAAGAAGATTACGCGCTGCCGATTTGGGGAGGCGTGGTTCCTGTGATTCAATCTTTCGGACAACCCGTGCCGGACGGCCGCGTGCTGGAGGGCATCGCCGCTCCAACGCTCCTTAGTGCTGCGGCTCGAACACCGCGATGGGAAGCCTGATTAGGAATAACTTTAGTGTAATCCGGAAAAGGCGGCTCTGGTGCCGCGCAGCGTGTTCACCATGGATTCCTTCGGGAAGCTTTCCAGGAACCCCTTGAGCATCCATCCCAGCCCGGGCGGAACGTCGCGTGAAAGCGAGATGGCTTCGCACCGCGCGTAGACTCCACCATCCGCGGCCTCGAAGCGCCAATAGGAATTCAGGCGCCACAGAAAGCCTGAATCGCTGCCCTGCGCCACTTCTTCTGTATATGACTTGCCGGGGTCCTTTATCTCACCGATATGGGTGGAGCGCGACGTCACGATCAGGTGTTTCGAGTCCGGCATTTCATAGCGGATGTGATACGTGCTGTTCAGAACGATGGTGAGGATGTGCTTTTCGTAAAGACGCAGCAGCACGTCATATTCATCGCCGTTATGAACCAGTTCACGGGATTCAATCACCTTAGGCCGGTAGAAATTCTTATAGTTGGCGTAATCCCGGAGCACGCTCTGAACCTGCGCAAGTGTCGCGCCGGGCATGAACATCGTGCCCACCCAATCCTGGATCATGGCGCCAGGCGCGTTGACGTTGCGGGCCTCGTCTCTTGCCTCAACCCTGGCCTCAATGCGGGTTTGCCCTGTGCCGAGCTTCGGATCGCGAATAGGATCCGCGTTCATCATTTCTTCCGCTCGTACTACGTAGCGGTCGAAGGCCGCGGTGGCTTCGGGGGTCAAGTGTGCGAAGGGCACCGTGACCAGAAAAAGCGGGAAAGCTAACAACAACCGCGCCCAACTCACGCCCTTATTATCGCGCTAGGCCGCCTCCCTTACGGTCGCGGTTCTGAACCGCAGATTGTAAGCCGCGCCCACCGATTCTGAACCGCGACCGTGAGGGAGACGGTCAGAGGCTCTTAAATTTAAGCGTAACTTCGCCGATCCGAATCACGTCGTTGTCCCTCAGTTCCTCGCGGGCGATCGGGTCGGTGCGGTCGTTGAGAAACGTTCCGTTGGTGGAGTCCAGGTCTGTGATCGTATACTTCTGGTCCTTGAACCGCAAGCTGGCGTGCTTTGGCGAAATAGCGGTATCGCGCAAAACAATATCGGCGTCCGAAGCAGATCCGATGATGTTCGGCCCTTCGCGAATGCGGAAGTCTTCGCCCTTCTGCTGGCCCGTCAATGCAACGAACCACCCCACCACCGGCGGTTTTCGCTTATCGGCTAACAACACAGTCCGGCGGCCGGCGCCCTGCGTCGCAGCTTCATGCGGCCCTTCCGTTTCCAGGCGTGTTTTCACAGTTACAGCCGGGGGGCCCGGTTGATATCCTGTCCTTTGGCAATAAGGACAAACCTCCCAGCTATCTTCAATCTGGTGCCCGTTCGCGCAAAATTTTGCCATGGCCTGCTCTTCTCCTTGGAGCCGAAATAGGTCGTCAACATGGACCTTACGGTGCTTTTCGTGGATTATATAGTGTCGCTGTCATCATTGCGCTGTCAAGCGGGTATGTGGGGCCGGCTCGGCCGGCAAGCTGGGTCACACAAATCCAGGTCACACAAATCGGGTCACACAGTCCTTTACTTTCAAATACATAAGATGGTACGCTGAAGAACTCATAATGCGAACTGTCGATTTGATCCACCGAAAACGAGATGGTGAAGAACTATCGCCAGAGGAAATTGGCGCGGTAGTGGATGGCTACAACCGGAATGAAATTCCGGACTATCAAATGTCCGCCTTTCTCATGGCCGTTTTCTATTCCGGTATGACGGACAGGGAAGTGAGCGCGGCAACGGAGTGCATGCTCCGCTCCGGTGAGACGATAGACCTCAGCTCCATTCCCGGCGTCAAGGTAGATAAGCACTCTACCGGCGGGGTGGGCGACAAAACCAGTTTAATCTCGGCCCCTTTGGCTGCGGCCGCGGGCGTCATCGTTCCCATGATGTCCGGGCGCGGACTCGGCCACACCGGCGGCACGCTCGATAAGTTGGAGTCCATTCCCGGATTTCGAACCGACCTCACCATCGAAGAGTTCAAAGCGCAATTGGCCAAACACGGGCTGGCCTTTATCGGGCAAACCGCCGAGGTTGCGCCCGCCGACGGCAAGTTGTACGCGCTCAGGGACGCTACCGCCACTGTAGAATCCATACCTCTGATTGCCACCTCCATCATGTCGAAGAAGCTGGCCGAAGGCGTGGACGCCCTGGTGCTGGACGTGAAGGTCGGCAACGGCGCGTTCATGAAGAAGCAAGTGGATGCGCGGCGGCTGGCGCAGATGATGGTGGGCATCGGCAGGCGCGCCGACAAGCGCGTGCAGGCGCTGATCACCGACATGAATCAGCCTTTGGGCTATGCGGTGGGCAATGCGCTCGAAGTGATGGAGGTTTCTCAGACCTTACAAAACGCGGGGCCTACCGATCTCACTCGCCTAGCGCTGGAGCTGGCCGCGCGCATGATCTTCCTGGCCAAGATCACCACCACTCTGGACGAAGCGCGCGAGGTGGCGCAACAGAAATTATTGGACGGCTCCGGCTATCGCAAGTTCAAAGACGTGATCGAAGCTCAGGGCGGCAACTCGCAGGTTCTGGATCGGTTCGAGCTTCTGCCCAACGCCACCGGCGTGCGGGAAATCGCGTCGCCGCGCGCGGGTTATGTCAGCGCCATCGCCGCCGAGGATATCGGCCTGGCCTCCTCGCGCATCGGCGCGGGCCGCAACACCAAGGAGGATGACATCGACCCGGCGGTGGGCGTGATTCTGGAAGTCAAAGTCGGACAAAAGGTGGAAGCCGGCGCGGTGCTCTGCCGCGTCTACTACACACGCGAAGAACACGTCGACGAAGCCTCCGAAGAGATCGAAGACGCTTTCCGCATTTCCGCTCAACCTCCTGAGGAGAGAGAACTGATCCTTGAAGTCGTCAGCTAGCTAATTGCATGAGGGAATTCATTCAACGTGGCGCACGCACTCCTGCGTGCCGCGTCGGCACTCGTGCCGACGCACGGCTGTCTCCGTTTAAGAAGGTGTCGAGAGGAGTCTCGACACGGCACGCAGGAGTGCGTGCGCCACACTAGAACAGGCATGCGCTAAGAGATGGAGCGCTTCACTGGCATACTGGGAATCCTAACGATTCTCCTGGTTTGCGTTCTGTTCTCCAAACATAAGCGATCCATACGCCCGTCGCTGATCTTCTGGGGCTTGGGCCTGCAGCTCGCCTTCGCCTTTGTAGTGCTGCGGACGCCGGCCGCGCGGGTGTTTGAAGCCCTCAGCGACAAAGTGAACGCCATCATCGCTTACTCCCAGGCGGGAAGCAAGTTTGTTTTTGGCGATCAGCTGGGAGGCGGCCCTACGGCGGTTTTCGCGTTTCAGGTCCTGCCGATCATCATCTTCATCTGCAGCCTGTTCGCGATCCTTTATTACCTGGGCGTGATGCAGGTTCTGGTGAACGCCATGGCGGTAGTAATGCAGCGCGTCATGGGCGCCAGCGGCGCCGAGGCTACTAACGTGGCCGCCAGCATCTTCATGGGACAGACCGAAGCTCCCATCACCATCCGGCCCTTCCTGGAGGGCCTCACGGAGTCGGAGCTGTTCACCATCATGGTGAGCGGCATGGCGCACGTATCCGGGGCCACCATGGCGGCTTATGTGTTAATGGCGCACGTTGAGGCTCGCCATCTGCTGACGGCGGTAATCATGACCGCGCCGGCCACCATCATGCTGGCCAAGATCCTGATGCCGGAAGTAGGCAAGCCGGCTACCGCGGGCCGGGTGAAAGTAACCGTGGAAAAGCCCGGCGTCAACCTCATCGATGCAGCGGCGCGCGGCGCGGGAGACGGATTGCACCTGGCGCTGAACATCGCGGCGATGTTGATCGCTTTTCTGGCCCTGATCGCTTTGTGCAATGGGATTCTTGGCTATTTCCACACCTCGCTCGAACAGATTCTCGGGATTGTGTTTTCACCGATTGCCTGGCTGCTCGGCATCAAGTTTCACGACTGCCGGACCATCGGAAATCTGCTGGGCACGCGCCTGGTGCTGAACGAATTCGTCGCATTTCAGGAGCTCGGGCCGATGAAGCCGACCCTTGATCCGCACTCGTTCACCATCGCGACATACGCACTGTGCGGTTTTGCCAACCTCAGCTCCATCGCGATTCAGATTGGTGGTATCGGTGCGCTGGCGCCCAGCCGCAAATCCGATCTGGCACGCATGGGTTTGAAAGCCGTAGCCGCCGGGACCATGGCCAATTTTATGTCGGCCTGCATCGCCGGCATGCTCTTATAAATGGAAGGCGCGGTTGCTTATATTCGTAGCATCACGGTGCGCGAGCCACCTGTGGCCGTCGTACTCGGCAGCGGATTGGGCGCTTTCGCCGACGAACTGGAGGACCCGGTCGGCATCCCCTATTCGGCGATTCCTGGCTGGCCGGCATCTACCGCCGCCGGACATTTTGGAAAGCTGGTATTCGGAAAACTTGGGGCTCTCGACGTTGTGGTGATGGCCGGTCGCGCTCATCTCTACGAAGGCTACACGCCGGCTCAAGTGACCATGGGCGTCCGAGTGCTGCATCGCCTGGGAGTGAGTTCGGTGATCTTTACCAACGCCGCCGGTGGCATCAATCTTTCTTACAGCCAGGGCGCGCTGGTCCTGATTTCCGATCACATCAATTTGCAAGGCTCGCATCCGCTGATCGGCCCGAACGACGATAACGAAGGGCCGCGCTTTCCGGATATGACGGAGGCTTACTCATTGGCGCACCGCGCCAAGGCGCAACAGGTGGCTCGCGAGCTCAAGATCCAGCTGGACGAAGGCGTTTACGCGGCGCTCACCGGCCCCAGCTACGAGACGCCCGCCGAAATCCGCTTTCTTCGAACCATCGGCGCGGATCTGGTCGGGATGTCGACAGTCCCCGAAGTAATCGTGGCGAACTACCTGGGCATGCGGGTGCTGGCGATTTCTTGCGTCACCAACATGGCGGCCGGCATTCTGCCGCAAAAGATCAACCACGAAGAGGTACTGGAGGTGGGCCGCAAGGTGCGAGATACGCTGGTCCAATTCCTCAAAGTGTTAATACCGAAGTTATGAATCTGATCGAAGCATCCATTGAAGCTCGAAAAAATGCCCACGCGCCTTATTCGCACTTTCTGGTGGGCGCGGCGTTGGAAGGCGCGGACGGGACCGTGTTCCGAGGTTGCAACGTTGAAAACGCAACGTATGGGCTATCGGTATGCGCCGAGCGCGTGGCCGTCTTCAAAGCGATTTCTGAAGGCGCGCGGAAATTCCAACGCATCGCGGTGGCAGCCGACACCGACGTTTTAACACCTCCCTGCGGCGCGTGCCGCCAGATCCTGTGGGAGTTTTGCGGGGATATCGAGGTGACGCTCACCAACCTGCACGGTAAAACCGAAACGCTCCGCTTGAAAGATCTTTTCCCGAGGCCTTTCGATGACACGTTCATTTAAGCCTTCTTTGTGGCGCACGCACTCGTGCGTGCCGCGTTCACACTCGTGTGAACGCAGGTTAGTTTTGCTTGCCCTCCTTGCCGTACTAGCCCTCCATGCCGAGCCGGCCGACTCCATCTACACCGCCCGCTACGTGGTCACCATGAACGCTCGGCACGACTTGATCGACGACGGCGCCGTCGCCATTCGCGGCGAGCGCATCGTTGGCGTCGGCAAGCGCGCCGATATCGAAAAACAGTTTCAAGCCCGCCAGCATATCAACCGCCCGGATGACATCCTGATGCCCGGCCTGATCAACACCCATACCCACGCCGCCATGTCGCTGTTCCGCGGGATCGCCGACGACATGGTGGTGCAGGACTGGCTGAACAAGTTCATATTTCCGGCCGAGGCCAAGAACGTAACGGCCGATTTCGTCCTGTGGGGAACGCGCCTGGCGTGCCTCGAAATGATGCTCTCCGGCACCACCACCTTCGTCGACATGTACTATTTCGAAGACAGCGTCGCCAAAGCCACCAAAGAAGCGGGAATGCGGGGCATCCTGGGCGAAACCATGATCCGCTTCAAGTCGCCCGATTTCGCCACGCCCAAAGACATGCTGGCGTACACCGCGAAGTTTCTCGACCAATACCAGGGCGACCCGCTGATCACACCCGCCGTGGCCCCGCACGCCATCTACACCAACAACGACGACGATCTGAAAGCCGCCCGCGCGCTCGCGAACAAATTCCATGCGCCGCTGGTGATGCATCTCGCGGAAGCCAAATTCGAATATGAAGACACGCTGAAAACACGCCACATGACGCCCACGCGCCTAGTGGAATCGCTCGGCGTGCTGGATGGTTGGACCATCGTGGCGCACGCCATTTACGTGGACGCCTCAGACGCCAAGATCCTGAAGGCGCATGGAACCGGAGTGGCGCATTGTCCCTCCAGCAACATGAAACTGGCCAGCGGCATCGCGCCGGTGGTGAGGATGCTCGCCCTCGGTATCCCCGTCGGCATCGGCACCGACGGCCCGGCCGGCAGCAACAACGATTTCGACATGATGGAAGAAATGAACCTGGCGGCCGACTTGCAAAAGGTCTCCACCGGCGATCCCACTGTTCTTCCGGCCGAACAGGCGGTCGCCATGGCCACCATCCTGGGCGCACGCGCCGCGGGCCTCGAGAAAGAAATTGGCTCGCTTGAAACCGGCAAACGCGCCGACCTGATCACCCTGCGCCTGGACCGTCCGCATGCCGTGCCGCTCTACGGCGTCTATTCGCAGATCGTCTATGCGCTGAAGGGTTCCGATGTCCAGGATGTCGCGGTAAACGGAAAGCCCATCGTGCGCGATGGCCGTTCACTCACGCTCGATCCGGCGCCCATTCTCGCCAAAGCCAAGGAATATGCCGCGAAGGTGAGCGCGTCTCTTGGACTGAAACACCCGTGACGGCGCCAAGAGTTATATCCATAAGAGTTATAATCTAGGGGAATGACTAAGGCCAACTGGCGTCCCGTCGCTCTTTCACTCACGGTGCTCGGAGCCGTCGCGCGCCTGCTGCCGCACCCGCCGAACTTCGCGCCCGTTGGGGCCACCAGCCTGTTCGCCGGCGCCCGATTGCCGCGCTGGCAAGCCTACCTGATTCCCTTGGCGCTGATGGCCGTCACGGACCCGATCCTCTCCCCGTTGTATGGCTTCAAGCCCTACACAAAGTACCTGCTTTTCACCTATGTGAGCTTCCTGATCAGCGTGTGGCTGGGCCGGTTTCTCCGCAACACCGAAAACATTTCCCGCATAGCCGCAGTCACGGTATTGAACAGCATCCAGTTCTTCCTCATTACCAACTTCGGAAGCTGGCTGTGGTTCCAGGCGTATCCTCGCACGGCGGCCGGCTTGGCAAGCTGCTACGTGGCGGCCATCCCGTTCTTCGGCTGGACTCTGGCTAGCGACGTCTTCTATACCGCCGTTCTGTTCGGACTCTACGCCTGGCTCAGCCGCACGGTAGCCCCGAGCGAACGGCTAACCGCCGTGGCTTAAGGCCGCGTGCGGGTTGCAGTAAGTTGGTCCACCGGCAAAGACAGCGCCTGGTCGCTGCATCTTCTCCGGCAAGATCCCAAAATTGAAGTTGTTGCGCTCGTCACCACCCTCAACGAGCAGTTTGATCGCGTCGCCATGCACGCCGTCCGCCGCGAGTTGCTGGAGCTGCAGGCCGAGTCCATCGGCGTCCCGCTGTGGACTGTTCCCCTGCCCTGGCCCTGTTCCAACGAAGAATACGAAGCCCGCATGCGCAACCTGTGCACCCGCGCAATCGATGAAGGCGTCGAAGCGATGGCTTTTGGCGATCTATTCCTCGCCGATATCCGCGCCTACCGCGAGAAGCAGCTGGCCGGCACCGGCCTTGAGCCTCTGTTCCCGGTCTGGAAAATCCCGACAGCCGATCTGGCCCGGACGATGATCGCTTCCGGTCTCCGCGCCAAGATCACGTGCGTGGATCCCAAGGTGCTCCCCAAGGAGTTTGCCGGCCGTGAGTTCGATTCCCAATTCCTGGCCGATCTGCCGCCAGGCGTCGACCCGTGCGGGGAGAACGGCGAGTTCCATTCCTTCGTGTATGATGGCTTTGGATTTGAAAAAGCCATCGATGTGGCAGTTGGCGACATCGTGGAGCGGGATGGGTTCGTTTTTGCAGATTTAGCGCTGAAATGATGAAAAGCCTGCTGCCTCTGATACTTGCCGGCATACTAGAGGCGCAAAGTCCACCTGGGCAACCCCCTCGGTTCGAGGACTACCCGGTGAAAGAGGTGTTCAGCGGAACGCCGGCCCCGCTCGTCTTGGAAATCCCCGAGGAACGGGTACTCGATGACGTATTTCGCGATGCCGTAAACAAGGGCTGGGGAGTCTTCAACGGCGTCACGGGAAAGGAATTCCAGACTCCCGGGCCGAATTTTGCGGGGCACTATGTGATTGCGAATTTCGGGTGCGGTCAAACGGCCGGCCATTGTTTAGGGGCAGCCATTCTAGACGCCCAGACCGGTCGCGTTTACAGGCCGCCTGTTCCAGAGTTTGGCGGAGCATGGCACACATATTTTGGCGTGATCGCCACCGGATCACTGGCCCCGCATCCGCCATTCTCGCTTCACAAATTCCCGCTGAGATCGCCCCTTGCGTATCGGCTAAATAGCCGCTTGTTCATGGCCGATATTTGCGAGGAACACGTCCTCACCTATGGGCCACCTGTCATCGTGCCGGAGGAGTTCGGTGAGGGTCAGCCTAAGCGCTGTGGCATTCATTATTACCTGATGGAAGCCGACGGGCTGAAGCTAATTCGGCGGACTGTCGAATAATCGACCCCAACTGTTACCAAGCCATTAATAAAAAACAAGTTGCGTTTTGCAATGGAATTGCATGTAAGATGTTGCCATATCCCTGTCATGGTGATATGCTGATATTAGTTGATAACAACGCACTAAGATTGTTATCGAGGGAAGAGTCACCCAATGGACTTTAATCGATTCACCGAGAAACTCCAAGAAGCCGTACGCGCGGCCCAAACCATCGCCGTTCAGCACGGAAACCAGCAGATCGACACCGAACACCTGATGCTTGCCCTCCTCGACCAGGAAGGCGGCCTGGCGCCCTCCATCCTGAACAAGGCCGATATCCGGGTGGACGCGCTCAGAACCCGCCTCCAACAGGAAGTGGACCGGATGCCCAAGGTATCCGGGTCCGGAGGCAGTCCAGACCAGGTCTACGTCACCAACCGCATCACAAAGCTGCTCTCGCAGGCCGAAGACGAGGCCAAGCGCCTCAAGGACGACTACGTGTCCGTGGAACACGTGCTCCTGGCCGCGACGGAAGACTCCGGGGGCGCGACGGGCAAGCTGTTCCGTGAGTTCGGTATTACACGCGAGCGCCTGATGCGCGCCTTGCAAGAGGTGCGGGGCAGCCAGCGCGTCACTACGCAAAATCCCGAAGCGACCTACGAAGCGCTCGAAAAATACGGCCGCGACCTTACGCAGTTCGCTTCCCAGGGTAAGCTGGACCCGGTAATCGGCCGGGACGAAGAGATTCGGCGAGTTATCCAGGTGCTCTCGCGCCGCACCAAGAACAACCCCGTGCTGATCGGCGAGCCCGGCGTCGGCAAGACCGCCATCGTGGAAGGTCTGGCCCAACGCATCATGCGCGGCGACGTGCCTGAGGGCCTGAAGGACAAGCGCGTGGTCGCACTCGACATGGGAGCGTTGATCGCCGGCGCCAAGTTCCGTGGCGAATTTGAAGAGCGCCTGAAGGCCGTGCTCAAGGAAGTGCAGACTTCCGAGGGCCAGGTCGTTCTCTTTATCGACGAGCTGCACACCGTGGTCGGCGCGGGCAAAGCCGAAGGCGCGATGGACGCGGGCAATCTTCTGAAGCCCATGCTGGCGCGCGGGGAGCTGCACTGCATCGGCGCCACCACGCTCGACGAGTACCGCAAGTACATCGAAAAGGACGCGGCCCTCGAACGCCGCTTCCAGACCGTATTTGTCGACCAGCCGAGCGTCGAAGACACCATTTCCATCCTGCGCGGCCTGCGCGAACGTTATGAAATTCACCACGGCGTCAGAATCAAAGACTCCGCGCTGGTGGCTGCGGCCATTCTCTCGAACCGCTATATCAGCGACCGCTTCCTGCCCGACAAAGCCATTGATCTGGTAGATGAAGCAGCGGCTAAATTGCGCACCGAGATCGATTCTATGCCGGCGGATCTCGACGAGATCCTACGCCGCATCATGCAGCTCGAAATCGAGCGCGAAGCCCTGAAGAAAGAGTCCGATAGCGCCTCTAAGGATCGGCTGAAGAAGATCGAAAAGGAGATCGCCGACCTGAAATCGGAGTCGGATGCGCTCAAGGCGCAATGGCAGGCCGAAAAAGAAGGCGTGCAACGTCTGCGCACGCTGCGCGAGCAGATTGAGCAGGTTAGGATCGATATCGATAAGGCCGAGCGGCAATATGATCTGAACAGGGCCGCCGAGCTGAAATACGGCAGACTAACCGAACTGGAAAGCAAGCTTCGGACCGAGGAAACGCGCCTGGCTGAAAAGCAATCCGGCAAGAGGCTATTGAAGGAAGAAGTGGACGAAGAAGACATCGCCCAGGTGGTTAGCCGCTGGACCGGCGTACCGGTTTCCAAGCTCCTGGAGGGCGAGATGCAGAAGCTGCTGCATCTGGAAGACGAGCTGCATGAACGGGTGATCGGGCAGGATGAGGCCGTGCAAGCGGTGGCCGAAGCGGTAATGCGCGCCCGGTCGGGGCTGAAGGACCCTAACCGCCCCATCGGAAGCTTTATCTTCCTGGGACCTACCGGCGTCGGCAAAACCGAGCTGGCCCGGGCCTTGGCTGAGTATTTGTTCGACGACGAAAAAGCCATGATCCGGATCGACATGTCCGAGTATCAAGAGAAACATACGGTTGCACGGCTGCTGGGCGCACCCCCCGGTTACATAGGTTACGAAGAGGGTGGGCAGCTAACGGAATCGGTCCGGCGTCGTCCATATTGTGTAGTCCTTTTCGACGAGATTGAAAAGGCGCATTCCGACGTGTTCAACGTGTTGCTGCAGATCCTGGACGATGGCCGCCTCACTGACGGCCAGGGCCGCACCGTGGACTTCAAGAACACTATCGTAATAATGACGTCCAATATTGGGAGCCCACGCATCCTAGAGTATAGGGGCGCATTTTCGGGTGCAGGGTTCGAACGCATGAAGGAAACGGTGCTTGGGGAGTTGCGGGGTCATTTTCGTCCCGAGTTCCTGAATCGCGTGGACGAGATCATCGTGTTCCATGCTCTCACCGAAGAGCACCTGAAGCAAATCGTGGAGATTCAGTTGGGTAGCCTCCGCAAGCGGCTGGCTGACCGTCACATTGACCTGGAATTGACGGATCGGGCTCGCGGGCATTTGGTCCGCTCGGGCTACGATCCAAGCTATGGCGCCCGGCCGTTGAAGCGGGCCATCCAGCGCGAAATTGAAACGCCATTGGCGCGCCGGATTCTCGGAGGCGAGGTCAGGGATGGCCATCACCTGGTGGTGGACGTCGACCCTGCCGGTCGCTTGGTTTTCGAATCTAAAGTCGCGAGCCGCGGGCGTGAAGCGGCTCTCGAGGAAGTTAAGCAAACAAGCTGAAGTTAAATAGCTCAAGCTGGAGGAAACCTAACTTATGAAGGGTTACATCAGTAAATCCACGGCAGCCTTACTGGCCGTCATTGCCATGTTGGTGGGCGCATTGGTCGTCACCACCGCAACTACTCATCGAATTCCCATTTTTCTGGACACCGCTCACGCCGCCACTTCGACGGCCGAGCTTCCATTCACCACTTTTGCTCCCGTTGTGAAACGCACCATGCCGGCGGTGGTGAACATCTCGTCTTCCAAGGTGGTTAAGGACCAGGGCGACGGGGGCCAGGGTCTTTTCAACGATCCATTTTTCCGGCAGTTCTTCGGCGGCCGCACGCCGCAGCAGCAACAGCCGCGCTCGGAGCGCGCCACCAGCCTGGGGTCGGGAGTGGTGGTGAGTCCGGATGGCTACATCCTGACCAATAACCATGTCGTGGACGGCGCAACGGACGTGAAAGTATCCTTCGCCGACAAAGAAGAATATCCGGCCAAGGTGATCGGAACCGACAAGTACACCGATATCGCCGTGCTGAAGATCAACAAATCCGGCCTTACCACGCTGCCCTTCGCGGACTCGGCTCGCGCGCAGGTGGGCGATGTAGTGTTGGCCATCGGCGAGCCGTTCGGCTTGGGCCAGACCGTGACCATGGGCATTATCAGCGCCAAGGGTCGCGCGGGCCTCGGCATCGAGCGGTTTGAGGACTTCATCCAGACCGACGCAGCCATTAACCGCGGCAACTCCGGCGGCGCGCTGATCGACACCCATGGCGACCTGGTGGGTATCAACACCGCCATCCTGTCCGGTGAAACCGGCGGTAACCAGGGCATCGGTTTTGCCATCCCTGCCAACTTGGCCCGCAACATCATGGACCAGATCATGAAGAGCGGCAAGGTCACTCGCGGATATATGGGCATCCTGCCGCAAGAGCTGACGCCGGATATGGCGAAAGCCTTCGGTGTTCCGAACACTCATGGGGTCGCCGTAGCGCAAGTGGAACCGAAGAGTCCCGCTCAAGAGGCTGGGCTCAAGGTGGGCGATGTTATTACCGCCGTCAACGGCAACCCCGTGGATGACGTGAACTCGTTCCGGCTGCAGATCGCCGGCTTCGCTCCTAAGACCACGGTGCGTCTGAAAGTGGACCGCAACGGCCAGAACATGGACGTCCCGGTGACTCTCGGCGAGTTCAATCTCGAAGCCGAGAACAAGGGCGATAGCCAAGGCAATATCCCCGGTGGCGGCGAGAAGGGCGCCCTGAACGGCGTATCGGTTCAGGCTCTGACCTCCGATCTCCGCCAGCAACTGCAGGTTCCCGACGGCACCCAGGGTGTCGTTATTACGGATATCGATCCCGACTCGAAAGCGTCGGCGGCCGGTCTCCAGCAGGGCGATATCATCGTCCAGGTGGACCGCAAACCCGTCGCAACCGTGCCGGAGTTCAACGCTGCCGTGAAAGCGGGTGCTTCTCACGACTCCACTTTGCTGCTCGTCAGGAGCCAGCAAGGGACTCATTTTGTTGTAGTTCCGAACAGATAACCACTCTAGAAGCGGCTGAAGTTTAGTGTTGGAGAAGCAGGTTTCTTGAGTGAAGCCTGCTTCTTTTTGTCTCCGAGTGCATCCAACTGTTAGAACGATATGAGCCGAATTACCAAACGAACCCAAACATGGCCCGAGCCATGGCAGCCCCCGGCCGATGTCCATCGCACCAAAGATGGCTGGCTGGTGAAATTCGACTTGGCCGGCGTTCAGATTGGGGACGTCACGGTCAGCATTCGCGGCCGGCGCCTGGTTATCAGCGGCGTTCGTCGCGACTCGTTCCTCGAAGAGGGCTCCAGCTACTACTCAATGGAGATCTCGTATAACCGCTTCGAGCGCTCCCTGATGATGCCGGCGAATCTCGAAAACGCCCGGGTGACCATCGTGGCGCGCGAAGGTTTGTTGCTGGTGAGGATGATCACGGAAGGAAATGAAAATGTCTGAACAACCTGTTGTCTACACACTGCCAGTGCTGCCGCTGAAAAGCGCGGTGCTGTTCCCTTACCTGCTGATGCCATTGTCGGCAGGCCGGCCGGCGTCCATCGCCGCCGTTGAAGCTGCTCTCGCCACCGAATCCAAGGAAATTTTGGTCTTTACGCAACGCGATGCCGATGTCGACTCGCCCACCAAGGACGATCTTTACACCATCGGGACCAAAGCCGTCATTCGCAAAATGAACCGTTCCGGCGAGGGTCATCTCGAACTGATGGTTATGGGCATGGAGCGCGTCACGTTATTGAAAGTCGACGCCTCGGAGCCCTATCTCAAAGGCCGCGCCATATCGCTGCCGTTGCCCGATGACAAGGGTCCGGAGATTGAAGCGCTGCAGGGCGCTCTGGTGGAACTCGCGGGTGAGGCCCTGGCGCTGGCGCAACCCAATACGCCGCAAGAACTGCGCGGATTGCTGGCGTCGAACGAAGATCCGCTGCGTCTGACGTTTGTTCTCGCCGCCATGTTCAGCCTGGACGCCGAGAAGTGCCAGTCGCTGCTGGAAGCGCCTACGCGCGCCGAAGCTCTGCGTATGCTGCATCGCTACCTGATGCATGAAGTGCAGGTGCTGGAACTGCGCAATAAGATCACCACCGAAGCTCGCAGCGAAATGGGCAAGGAGCAGCGCGATTATTTGCTGCGCCAACAGATGCGGGCCATCCAGCAGGAGCTGGGCGAAAAAGGCGGCGAACAGGCCGAAGCGCAGCAGTTGCGCGAACGTCTGGAAAAAGCCGGTCTGCCTGAAGACATCCTGAAGGAAGCCAGCCGCGAGCTGGACCGCTTGGAAAAGCTGCCCCCCGGCGCCCCGGACTACAACGTCATCCGGACCTATCTCGACATCGTACTCGAGCTGCCGTGGACCAAGAGCACCGAGGATTCGCTCGACATCGCGAAGGCTCGCCAGGTGCTGGACGAAGATCACTTCGGCTTGAAGGATGTGAAGGAACGCATTCTCGAACACCTGGGCGTATTGAAACTCAACCCGAATGCCAAGGCGCCCATCCTTTGCTTCGTCGGCCCTCCCGGAGTTGGTAAAACTTCGCTGGGTCAATCCATCGCGCGTGCCTTGAACCGCAAGTTCGAGCGCATGAGCCTGGGCGGCTTGCATGACGAAGCCGAACTGCGCGGCCATCGCCGGACCTACATCGGCGCGTTGCCGGGCCGGGTGATTCAAGCCATGCGGCGCGCGGGCGCCAACAATCCGGTGCTGATGCTCGACGAAGTGGACAAGCTGGGTCACGATTTCCGCGGCGATCCGGCGCACGCTTTGCTCGAAATCCTGGATCCGGAACAGAACAAAACGTTCCGCGATAACTACCTCGATCTGCCTTTCGACTTGTCGAAGGTGCTGTTCGTCACCACGGCCAACGCGTTGGACACGATCCCGCGGCCCTTGCTCGACCGTATGGAGATCCTGCGCCTGGCCGGTTACAGCGAAGAAGAGAAACTCGAAATCGCAAAGCGTTATTTGATTCCGAAACAGCTCAAGGAAACTGGGCTGACCGTCGAGCAGTGCACCCTCCCGGACGAGACCGTGCGGAAGATCATCTCGGGCTACACTCGCGAAGCCGGCCTTAGAATCCTGTCGCGCGCCATCGGACGCGCCACTCGCAAGGTGGCGCTGAAGTTTGCCGAAGGCGCAACTGGACCTTTCACGGTAAGTGTGGAGGATCTGGTGGAAATGCTGGGTCCTGAGCCGTTCAATCAGGAAGAAGCGCGGCGCGATCTGCCGCCTGGCGTCGCCACCGGCCTGGCTTGGACCGAAAGCGGCGGCGATGTGCTGTATATCGAAGGCACGCTGTTGCCGGACGGCAAGGGCTTAACGCTCACCGGCCAGCTGGGTGAGGTGATGCAGGAGTCTGTCAAAGCGGCCCAGAGCTACATCTGGTCGCATGCGTCGGATTTCGACATCGACCCGGCGTTGTTCAGGAGCTCGGGTGTGCACGTGCACGTTCCGGCGGGCGCGATCCCGAAGGACGGACCGTCGGCCGGCGTCACCATGGCGACGGCGTTGACCTCGCTCTACACCAAGCTGCCGGCGCGCAGCGACGTTGCGATGACCGGCGAAATTACGCTCACTGGATTGGTGCTGCCCATCGGCGGCATCAAGGAGAAAGTACTGGCAGCGCGGCGGGCTGGAATCCATACCGTGATCATGCCCAAGGCGAACCAGAAGGATCTGCGCGATCTTCCCGAGGAAGTTCGCAAAGAGATGGAGTTCATCTTCGCCAGCCGGGTGGAAGACGTCCTTCAAACGGCGATTCCACAGCTGGCTGAGCGGATGGACACCAGCAAAACCCGGCCGATCATCCACGCAGCATAACGGCGCGGCACAAACACCGCTCAGCCGGGCTGTAGACGACAGAGCGCGGGGGACATGTTCAGACCATGTTCTCCGCGCTTTTTTTTGGAATCCAACTCTCCCGCGTGGGCCTTTCGACATTAAGCAGCGCTAGCACGTTTTTTAGACTTTGTACGCCCTAACTGCGCGCCACTTCCGGGCGAGCCTCTTGGTCCTGTCGATGCATTGCATATACAATCAAAATGGTCGTGTTCGATTGGGATCAGAACAACCTAAAGAAGAAACTTCGGGCGCACCGGGTTAGGGTGAAGTCGGCCAAGGAGCGTGCAAATCGCTCTTCGCTTGCCGGCGCCCGATATTGCAAAAGCGCGCGAGATCGCAGGCCGCAAAGGCATCGGATACCAGACGCTCTTGAAGATGCTAGTCCATGAAGGGCTGCGGCGCGAATCGCGACGCCAATGATTCCGCGCTAACGCACTCACGCCACATGTCGGGTTCGCCTCGCGCCCCCGTCCCTGACCCCGATGATGGCTAGCACCTTGAGCAACCTGATGGTTGCATTTCTCGCCGGCTTCTGTTAATCTGCAACCTGGAGGTTGCATATGAGTACGGACCGTATCGAGAAAAAGATCCTTTTGAAAGCGCCATTGGCCAGGGTTTGGCGCGCGATATCGGATTCCAAAGAGTTTGGAACCTGGTTCGGTATGAAGCTGGAAGGGCCGTTCGCCCCGGGCGCGACAATGCGCGGCGTGATCGTCCCCACCAAGGTGAACGCCGAAGTCGCTGCCGCGCAGAAGCAGTATGAAGGCAAGAAAATCGAGATCACCATCGAGCAGATGGAACCCGAACGGCTCATCTCCTTTCGCTGGCATCCCCACGCGGTGGAACCCGGAGTGGACTATTCGAGCGAACCCACCACGCTGATTGTTTTTGCTCTGGAACAAACGCCCGATGGGGTGATGCTCACCGTCACCGAATCGGGTTTTGATCAAATTCCGCTCGCACGCCGCGCCCAGGCCTTTCAGGCGAACGATCAAGGTTGGGGCATGGTGGTGAAGCTGGTCGGGGATTACCTTGTCCAAGCGCCGTAGTTCGAGCGCGCTCCAAGCGAAGGACTCCGCGTCCCTCTTTGCGGCGCTCGGTGACGAAAGCCGTCTACGGATCGTTTTCCGACTCTGTGACGACGGGCCGATGTCGATCACCCGGCTCACGGCCGGCTCCAAGATCACTCGTCAAGCGATCGCCAAACACTTGCGCGTGATGGAAGAAGCCGGCCTGGTGCACAGCAGGCGGCTGGGACGCGAGAGCGTTTGGCAATTGGAGCAACGCCGCCTGCGAGAGGCGGGCCAATATCTCGACCTGATTTCGAAGCACTGGGACGAAGCTCTCGGACGTCTCCGCAAGTTCGTCGAAGACTAAACACCTATCGATTCCCAAAGAGCTTCAATTCTCCGACGGCTTTTCCACGCGGTCGATGACGAAGATCTCCACCGGTCCCTTTTGCGATTCCAGCGTGAGGCCGCGCATGCCATATTATCGCTCCCGGCGCCGATGCACCGCGAAACCCCGTTGCTATGCTTGGAGCGTGCGGGTCCAAAACAAAGTTGTGGTCGTCACCGGCGGCGCCAATGGCATTGGGCGGGCCCTGTGCCGGCGGTTTGCGGCGGAGGGCGCGAAAGCGGTTGTGGTCGCCGACATCGAGCACGAAGCGGCGCGCAGAGTGGCGGCCGAGATCGGCGGTTGGGACATCGACGCCAACGTCGCCAGCGAATCCGACATGCAGATGCTGGTGGACGAAGTCCTGAAGCGCTACGGGCAAATCGATCTCTTTTGTTCCAACGCCGGTATCGGCGTGGAGGGCGATTGTTGCACGCCGGATCGCGAATGGCTTCGCTCCTGGGAAGTGAACGTCATGGGCCATGTCTATGGGGCGCGAGCGGTTTTGCCCGGGATGCTGTCGCGACAGGAAGGCTATCTGTTGCAGACCGTTTCGGCCGCGGGGCTTCTGACCATGCTGGGCTCGGCGCCCTATGCCGTTACCAAACACGCCGCGCTCGGCCTGGCCGAATGGCTCAGCATCACTTACGGCGACCAAGGGATCAAGGTGTCCGCGCTCTGTCCCATGGGCGTGAAGACCCGCATGCTGGAACGCGCCGAATTCGGCGGCGGAACGTTCTTGCTCGACGACGCGATCCAACCGGATGAAGTGGCCGAAGCCGTGATTCAAGGGCTGGAAGCCGAACGGTTCCTGATCGCTCCGCATCCCAAGGTTTTGGAGCACATGAGCCGCAAGTCCGGCGACTACGACCGCTGGCTGGCCGGGATGCGCCGCCTGCAAGCCAACATGATTCCGCTCAAATCGCAATAGCGTCGCCCGACGTGCTTCGCTTGACAGAGCCACACGTGTGGCCCTACCTTGAAACTTCATGCGAAAAAAAGTCACCGTAGTAGGAGCCGGGAACGTAGGCGCGAATTGCGCGCTCCGCATCGCCGGCAAAGAATTAGCGGACGTCGTGCTGGTGGACGTCGTGGAAGGTGTTCCGCAAGGCAAGGGACTCGACCTGCTCGAGTCTGGCCCCGTGGAAGGATACGACGTCAGTATCACGGGAGCCAATGATTACGGCCCTACGGCGAACTCCGACATCGTCGTCATCACGGCCGGTTTTCCGCGCAAGCCGGGAATGAGCCGCGACGATCTGCTGATCGCCAACTACGAAGTCGTCAAAAGCGCGACCGAACAGGTGGTAAAGGCTTCGCCCAACGCGATCCTGATCCTGGTGACGAATCCCCTGGATGCCATGTGCTGGACAGCGTTCCATGTGTCAAAATTGCCTAAGGCTCGCGTCATTGGCATGGCCGGCGTCTTGGACACCGCGCGTTTCCGTACCTTCATCGCCGACGAGTTGCACGTGTCGGTGACCAACGTCACCGCCCTGGTGCTAGGCGGCCACGGCGACACCATGGTTCCCATTTCACGTCTGACCAACGTGTCCGGTATTCCACTCAGCGAGCTTCTTGACCAAGCCACGATCGACCGGCTGGTGCAGCGCGCCCGCGATGGCGGCGCCGAGATCGTGAAATACCTCAAGACGGGAAGCGCCTACTACGCGCCCTCGGCCGCCGCGGTGGAGATGGTGGAATCCATCCTGAAGGATAAGAAAAAGGTGCTGCCGTGCGCGGCGTACCTGGAGGGTGAATACGGTATCAACGGACTTTATGTCGGTGTGCCGGTGAAGCTGGGCGCCAAAGGCATCGAGAAGATTTACGAAATCAAGCTGGAACCGGGCGAGCAGGCCGCACTACAGAAGAGCGCCGCCGCCGTGCAGGAACTGGTGGACGTCATCAAAACCAAGATGTAGCGCACACTGCTTGCAAGGCTCGCCCCGTCCGGAACCGTGACCGTGCACCCCGTACAAGGGCAGAGGGAGCCGCCCCCCCGGAGTCCTTCGGGGCTATTGCCGCGAACATTGCCCTAGAACCGTTATTCTTCCGAGTTGATGCTCGCTGCCTCCTGAAGGCGTTCCAAAACCTGCTTTACAATCTTTGGATGTAGAATCGCAGGCCATGAAAAGGGATCGTGACCCGCAGAGAACCATGACCGTAGATCCTGTGACTGCCTTTTGAGCGCAGGTATTCGAAGCCGCCGGCAAGCGGTGCGGACTCCGCATCGGCGGCAGTCCAACGAGGGGCTTTAGGCATTCACCTCGACTGAGGTGGTAAGGATCTCGCGGCTGAGAAGCGCGTCGCGTTCATCTTCCGGCAAGGTCTCGAGATAGAGTTCGATTGCCTCTTTGATATTGCCGATCGCTTCTTCGAGACTGTCGCCCTGGGACTGGCAACCCTTGAGCTCCGGGCACCAGGCATAGAAGCCGTGCCCGTCCTTCTCAATGATCACGCTAGCCTTCCGAGCCATAACCGCAGTGTAACGCGGCGTCCGCTGCGGCACCCCGCTATACTTGACTTAGATGCACGAAATGGCCGTTTTCTGGCTCCGTATGGCCACGGCGCTCTACGGGGTTGGGCTCCTGCACGTCATGGCGGTTCTCCTTCGCCGGCGCGAAGGCTTCCTGAAACCCGCGCTTTTCGCGTTTCTCATCGCGGCGACGTTGCATTTCGTCGCGATCGTGGAAATGACTGTCGCGCTCGGCCACTTGCCCGTCGATACGTTCTTTGAATCCGCCACGGTCTGCGCCTTCCTGATCGCCGTCCTGTTTCTCTTCGTCTATTGGCGCTACGACGCCGCCAGCCTCAGCGTGTGTATCTTTCCGCTGGTCTTCGTGCTCACGCAAGTGGGCGCCATGGAAACGCCCATCGGCTCCTGGCCCAGCACGAACGTGCGCGCGCTGCTACTGGTGCACGTCATGATGGTGCTGCTGGGCTACGCATCGCTACTGCTCACTGCCGTCGCTTCCATCTTCTATTTGATTCAGGAACGCCAGCTCAAGCGCAAGAAGCCGCTCGACCTCCCCGAGTTCGTTGCACAGCTCTTCAAACGCCTGCCGCCGCTCGCCACGCTCGACAACCTGATCACCAACGCCATGAGCTTCGGCTTCGTGTTCATCACGCTGGGCGTCATCGCGGGCAGCACCTGGGCGTTTATCGACGCGGGCACCGCCTGGATTCGCGATCCCCGCATCGCGCTGGCGTTCATCACCTGGGGCTTTTATCTCACCATGGTCTTCCTCCGCCAGACCGCCGGATGGAGGGGGCGCAAAGCCGCGCTGATGGCGGTGGCCGTGCTATGTTGCTCCGGACTCACCTGGGCCGCGCACGTGGGACTGCGCAACCTGATCTCCAAATGAGATTCTCCATCACAGGCGTGAATCACAAAAGCGCACCGGTGGAGGTGCGTGAGCGCCTGGCGTTCGATGAAAATGCGTTGTCGCAAGCTCTGATTTCGCTCAAAGGAAGCCCGGGGTTTTGCGAGGGCATGATTCTTTCCACCTGCAATCGCGTGGAAGTGGCGCTCACGTGCGAAGATAATTCCCATTCGCCCCTCGCCGTAGACCAGTTTCTGGCCGACACCCGGCACGTCGCAGCGGGAGTGGGTGACGCCCTATCTCTACACCTTTGAAGACAGCGAGGCCATTCGTCATCTTTTTCGCGTAGCTTCGAGCCTGGATTCCATGGTTGTTGGCGAGCCGCAGATTCTCGGGCAGCTCAAGTCGGCTTATTCGCTCGCCAAGGAACACGGCGCCGTCACTGGATTCATGGACACGCTGCTCACCCGCGCGTTCAATGTAGCCAAGCGCGTGCGCTCGGAAACCGACATCGGCGAGAATGCGGTTTCCATCAGCTATGCGGCGGTGGAACTGGCGCGCGAAATTTTCGGTTCGCTGGCCGGCAAGAAAGTGATGATCGTCGGCGCGGGTAAGATGAGCGAGCTCGCGGCCCGGCATTTACGGCGGAGCGGCGCGGGACAAATTCTGGTCACCAACCGCACGCACGAACGCGCGCTCGAAATGGTGGAGCTGTTCGATGGCAAGCTGGTGGATTACACACGCTTCCTCTCTGCCCTGCCCGAAGTGGATATCGTCATTGCATCCAGCGGCGCTCCGCACTACATCATCGTTCGCGACGACATGAAAAAGGTGCTGGAAGCGCGCCGCAATAAGCCGATGTTCCTGATCGACATCGCGGTGCCGCGCAACATCGAGCCTACCGTCAATGAGCTGGACAACGTGTTCCTCTACGATATCGACGACCTGCAGAAGGTGATCGAGACCAATCTGCAGGGCCGCAGGAACTCGGCCGAAGATGCCGAGGCCATCATTCATGAGGAAGTGGAGCGCATGGTTGCGCGCCTGAAGGCTCGCGAAGTGGCGCCCACCATCGTGCGGCTGCAAGAGGAACTGGAGCGGCTGCGCGCCACTGAAATAGCACGCTGGCGAGCCAAGCTCGGGACGCTGACCCCGGAACAGGAAATGGCCATTGAGGCGTTCACGAAAAGCATGATGAACAAGGTGGCCCACGGTCCAATTTCCGAAATCCGCCGGCAAGCCTCGCAACCGGATGGGCACCATATCATCAGCGCCGTCCGAAAGGTTTTCCGGCTTGACTGAGTATTCCACAGCGCCGCTTACTGACGTGCGCGGTTCACTAAACTCGACACGCTACCGAGCCGCGCGCGTGAGCAAGCGATATCCTTCGCTGGCTGCCATGTTGATCATTGGTTCGCGAGGTTCCCAGCTTGCTCTTTGGCAGGCGCACTGGATTCAAGCCCAGCTGCAGAATCTGGGGCAGGAGTCCCGCATCGAAATCATTAAAACCACCGGCGATAAGATCACCGACGTAGCGCTATCGCAAGTGGGATCGAAGGGCCTTTTCACCAAGGAGATCGAGGAGGCGCTGCTGGCCGGCGCGATTGATCTGGCCGTTCACAGCCTGAAAGACATGCCCACCGATCTGCCGCAGGCCTTACGCTGGCCGCGATCCCCGAGCGTGAAGATCCGCGCGATGCCTTGATTGGCCGCGCCGTGGAGGACCTCCCCACAGGCGCTCGCGTGGGCACCGGATCGTTGCGCCGGGCCGCGCAACTGCGCGCGCTTCGTCCGCGATCTGCAGATCGAAGACATCCGCGGCAACGTGGACACGCGTTTGCGCAAATTGGATGAAGGCCGCTACGACGCGATTGTCCTGGCCGTGGCTGGATTGCGGCGTCTTGGGCTGGGAGAACAGAATCACAGAGCTTTTCAATCCGCGGGATCATGTGTCCCGCGGTGGGACAAGGCGCGCTAGCGGTACAGACCCGCGATGACAAAGGCAACGCGTTTCAAATCGCCAGCCGATTGGATCATGCAGAATCCCGTACCAGGGTGACCGCGGAGCGAGCGGTGCTGGCGGCTCTGGGCGGTGGATGTCAAGCCCCGATGGGATCTCACGCGTACGTGGATGGTCAGGACGTTGATCATTGTCGGCGTGGTAGTTTCGCCGGACGGCACACAGATTATTCGGCAGGGCAAGCACGGAGCGATTGACGATCCTGTCGGAGTTGGACAGGCGCTCGCAGGTCAACTCCTGGAAGCCGGGGCCAAGGAAATTCTCGACGCTGTCTACGCCTCTCCGAGCCGAAATCATCGAACAAAGTTTATCTGGTCGGCGCCGGGCCGGGCGATCCCGGTCTCATCACCTGGAAAGGCCGCAAACTCCTGGCCATCGCCGACTCCATCCTCTACGACAACCTGGCTAATGAGCATCTGCTCGATCTGGCGCCCAAAACCTGCGAGCGAATTTACGTCGGCAAAAAGAAATCGGTGCACGCTTTCCCGCAGGAAGAGATTTGCGCCATGATGATTGACCGCGCGCGGCGAGGTCTCAACGTGGTGCGCCTCAAAGGCGGCGACCCTTTCATCTTTGGACGCGGCGGCGAAGAGCTGGAAGCGTTGGCGGACGCCGGAATTCCGTTCGAAGTAGTGCCCGGAGTCACTTCGCCGCTGGGAATCGCGGCCTACAGCGGTATTCCGTTGACGCACCGCTCGCACAACAAGGTGGTGACCTTTGTAACCGGTCACGATGTCCACTCCATCGATTGGAGCAAGATCGGGCAAGCGGAAACGCTGGTGATTTTCATGGGCATTTTCTCGATTCGGGAAATCAGCGCCGAAATCATGCGGTATGGACGTTCCGGCGACACGCCAGCGGTGGCCGTTCGATGGGGAACCAGGCCCGACCAGGAAACGGTGATGGGAACGCTTGCCACCATCGCGGATCGCATCGAACAATCCGGCCTGAAGCCACCCGCAACCGTGATTATCGGGGAAGTTGTCGCCCTGCGGGATAAAATAGACTGGTTCGAAAAGCTACCCTTATTCGGACGCAAGATTGTCGTAACACGCGCCGCGGATCAGGCCGGAGAATTTTCCGATCGGCTGCGGGCCCTGGGCGCCGAGCCGCAGGAATTGCCGATGATCGCGCTCGAACCACCGTGGGATCCAGCCCCGCTCGACCGGGCCATCGAAAACTTGCAAAGCTACGACTGGCTGATTTTCACCAGCGTCAACGGCGTTCGATTCTTTCTCGACAGATTGGATCAATCGCGCCATGACCTGCGCTCGCTCAAAGCACGCATCTGCGCCATCGGCCCCGCCACCCGCCAGGCCATCGAAGGTCTGCATCTGAAAGTGGATCTGATGCCCGAAGAATACGTCGCCGAGAGCCTCATCAAAGCTTTTGCCTCAGAAGATCTCGCGGCCAAGAAGGTGTTGTTGCCGCGCGCCGCCGTGGCTCGCGACGTAATTCCTGTTGAATTGGCGAAGCTAGGTGCAAACGTAGACGTGGTGGAAGCCTACCGCAATGTTGTTCCCGCGAACGCGACAGTTCGTGCGCGCGAGATTTTCTCGTCAGGGAAAAAGCCGGATTGGATCACCTTCGCCAGTTCCTCCGCTGTCAAGAACCTGCTCGCAATTACCGGCCGAGAGGCGATCGAAGGCGTTCACATCGCTACTATCGGTCCCGTCACCAGCTCAACTGTCTGCGCGCACGGACTCAAAGTTGACGCGGAGGCCACGCAATTCACGCTCGACGGGGTGATTGAGGCGATTCTGGCGTTTCACCAGACCAAACGCGGCTGAAAAGCCGCGTGTACCCGCCCGTTTCACCAGACCAAACGCGGCTGAAAAGCCGCGTGTACCCGCCGCTTCACCAGATATAATCCTTGGCCTCATCGCGGCGCTCATAGCTGTCCAGCACGTGCACCACGCGAAGCTTTTTCAACCGGGTGGGATTCAGCGCGCCAATCGGAATATAAATAATGCGCCGGTTCAGATGCGCGGCAATGGAACGGAAAATCGAGCGCGGGGGCTTGGCTGCGACGTACACGACAAAACGCTGCTTGGAATAATCCAAAGCCGCCATCAATAAACGTTCCGGCTTGTTTTGCGCGAACTCATAATCGGGATCGGTCCACACATCCAGCATGCGGCGCGGCGGAAGCGCCATCAGGAATCCGCCATATTCGGCGCGGCCGATCCCGGGCCCCACCAAATGTTGGAACGGATGGGTGGAATAGAACGCCATATCCGATTCGTTCTGATGTTCGCCCAGCCAGGTGGTCAGGTATTGATAACGATCCTGGGGGTCTTCGTCGAAGATGACCACCGTTGCGCCCACTTCGCCGGCGATGCGGTCCAGCTGCCGCACATAGATTTTGCCGTCGTGCCAATTGCGAATGGTCTCGCGCAAATCGATTCCGTCGAGGATGGATGTGGTGAACGGCTCGGTCCGCGAACGCTCTTCCGACAGCATGCTCTTGGCCCTGCGTTTCAGGAAGCGGCCGTAATCTTCAATTACCAGATCTTCCGGCGGATAGGAGCAAATGGCCGATCCGTCGGTCTGCCGCGCCCACTCGCCTTCGAACTTTTCCTTCTTCCGTTCCTTCAGCCCGCGCGGCACCAGGCGTTGCTTGGGGCGCGGAAGACGTCGGCGGAGCCGCAGCTTTTTGGTGTTGAACCAAATTTCCTGGCTCGACAGATTCACGGTCTCCATCAAATCGCTGCCCGGCTTCTGCGCGGGATAGCGATTGGCCATCTGCCATACTTCATAAGCGTAGTTGTCGTCAACCACCGAACGCGCGGCCACGGTCAAATCGAAAACGCCCGCCACCAGATCGCCGTTGATGGACGCCAGATTGCGGGTGAAGCGGGCCATCATCCGGCGCTGCCAGTATTCCACTTTGTCGCCAGTGTTCTTGATGTATTCCTTCTCAGCTTCACGCAACAAATCGAACTGGACCTTGGGCCGATCCACGGACCAATCGGGCGTCAACTGGGGCCGAAACAATTCGTACCGATCCTGTAAATACGGATATTCGATGGTGATCTCTGCCAGGCAATCCGGGTGCGGATTCAGCAGCCGAATGTCGGACGGCGCAGCCTCTCGCGGCGCGGCTTCTTGGGGCGTTTCCATCGCGTCCAACAGCGGGTCCAGCAGGTTGAGCGAGACCACCACAAACACCTGCGCCAGCGGATCGGCTCCTTGCAGCTTCCATGCCATGCCCGCGGCATGTGCCGCGGTCTCCTCATTGCGGGGCTGCGGATAGACGCGATAAGCCTCGATGTATCTGTTCAGACCGATGTGGCGGATGGAGTATGGATCCGGATAGGTATCGGGAAGATGCGGCCGGTCGCCCGAATCCGGCTCGATGAAAATCACCTCGGCGTCGGTCTCGAGCGCGGTGCGGACGGCTTCAGTAAAAGGATCGCAGGGCTCCACAGGCACATAGATGGCGCGCTCGTCGTCTTTTGGATCCGGATAAAGGATTACCGTCATCTCGGGCAAGCGGGCCAGCGTTTGCAGGTAGACGTCTTCGAGCGAACCCGGCAGCTCAACAGCCACAATGGGGGGCCGGTCGCGCAAAATGGCGCGCCGCACTTCGATGGCGAATTCGAGACGGCCTGGTATTACCGGGAAATAGGTGAAATTGCCCCGGCGCAGGCTGGCGGGGTCTTCAATGGCTTTCGGATCTGGTTCAGGGCCGGGGGACATACCTCAACGCCTCGTCCCCGAGCGTTTCGAGAATGGCCGTGCGCATCAGAAAACGCTCGTCGCTTTGGCTGGACAGCTTGAGCCCGTTGTCCAGGCTTTTCAGTTTCATCACAAAGCGGGCGATGTTGATGCCATCGCGCACTGTGTACCGTTCATCCGCAGCGTGGGCCTGCTGCAGGAACTCGGTGACGTAAGTCAGGATTTGTTCTTCACCGAAGGGCACGTTTTCCTTCAAAATCGCGTATTCTTCGTGACGCTCCGGAAAGTCGATGGTGAGCTGCGGCTGCAGGCGGGAATGGATGTACTCGGGCAGATCGAAGGTGGATGCGTCGTCGTTCATGGTAGCCACCAGGCGGAACAGGGGGTGCGCCTTGATCTTGATTCCGGTAACGATGGATTCTACATATCTACGGTTATCGAGAAGGGGAGCCAAAGACGCCCAGCTCTTTTCGCTCATCCGATTGCCTTCGTCCAGAATTACCACGCCGCCGCGCAGCATGGCCGTCACCAGCGGAGAGGCTACATAACGGAGCTTGGATTGGCCTTCGATCACCGGCGTCACCAGCAAGTCTTCCGGACGGGTATCCACCGTGGCTTGCATGATGTAGACTTCGCGGTTCAGGCGCTTTGCAGCCGCATAAGCGAGCGTGGTTTTCCCAACACCGGGCTTGCCCAGCAGGCGCGGATTCATGGGAACGTCGGCGGAATCCACCACCAGCCACGCGGCCAGTAATTGGCGCATGACCTCTTCCTGGCCCACCCACGTAACAGTAAGTTCGTCGGGATGAGCGAGATGAAGGGTAACTCCGTCGATCTCCACCAGCATACGTAGCTATTCTAGCTGTTCGGGGACAGAGGATTGGGATTAGGGTTTGTGAGCCGCGACCGTCAGGAAGCGTTTACGCTGCCGCGGCAGCTCCGGCACAAGCGGCCACCATCATTGGCTTGGAGGGCGTGGCGGCTTCGTCATAAGCCCGCATGAACGCGTGAGCCATAGGGTGGCATCCGGGCGAGACGTAAAGCTGGAAGAACATGCGATGCACGCCGGCAGGTTGCAAGCCTGGGCAAATGGCAGCCGTGGTTGAAGCGCAGCGCTGTATGCAAGTGCCGCAGTCGAGTCCTAAGCTGGAACAGGTCTCTGGCTGGTTTTCAGTAACGAGATCCATTGAATCGTTCCCCACCCTTCGTACTAGGTAAATGTAATTATTAAGCTTGAGGTTTGTTTTTCCTATAGTACCCATGAGTGGTTATCCGGGCTCTTTTGAGGGTATTCAGGGTACGCGCACGTGCGTTTAGCCATTTCTGTATGCACGCTTACTCTTAGAAGCCGTTCGGAATGGCACTACGACCTTAAATCCGGGTAGAATCCTAAACGAGAACGCCACTTGGACTTTTCGAATATTCTGGTCCGCGCCACTAACTGGGTGGGCGACGCTGTGATGTCGC
Source organism: Bryobacterales bacterium (assembly GCA_963747945.1). GTDB lineage: Bacteria > Acidobacteriota > Terriglobia > Bryobacterales > Bryobacteraceae > Palsa-89. Next base: position 461,476 of record CAVVHB010000008.1, on the reverse strand, counting down.
TGCCGGCTCTTGGGGCTATTCGCGAACGGTTTCCCATGGCCCGGATTTCGATCCTGGCGAAGCCGTGGGTAGCGGACTTGTACGGGCGAGAATCGTTTATCGACGAAATCATCCTTTATAGCGGAAAATCGCCCTGGCGCACCGGCCATGAGTTGCGCACCCGGCGATTTGATTGCGCCATCCTGCTGCAAAACGCCTTCGAAGCGGCGTGGATCGCCTGGCTGGCCAGAATCCCGACCCGTATCGGATATAAGCGCGACGGACGGCAGTTGTTGCTGACCCGTGCGGTGGATGTCCCTAAGCCCGGCGAGATCCCGCGGCACGAGAGCTTCTATTATTTAGAGCTGCTGCGGCGGGGCGGTTTGATCGATTCATTGCCGGCAGGCGAAGCTATCCGGCTCCGGCGCGGCCCGGCGCTGAACGGAAAGCGGATCATCGGAATCAGCCCCGGCGCCGCGTACGGTACGGCCAAGCGCTGGTTACCCGAGCGATTTGCCGAAACCGCCGGCACCCTGGCGACAGTCCGAGGTGCGTCGATTGCCCTGTTTGGCACCCAGGGGGAGCGCGCGCTTTGCGATGCGGTGGCCCAGCTTCTGAAAGGGCACCAAGTCATCAACTACGCCGGCCAAACGACACTGGCCCAATTTATCGATCTCGCCGCCGGCTGCGAGCTATTCCTGACCAACGACTCCGGCTCCATGCATATCGCCTCGGCGCTGGGAGTACCGACCGTCGCGATTTTTGGAGCCACCGACGACACCACCACCGGCCCGACCGGGTTGAATGCGCGCGTGGTTCGGCAGCCCGTCGATTGCAGCCCGTGCCTGCTGCGCGAATGCCCCATCGATCATCGCTGCATGACCGGCGTCAGCGCCGATCGCGTGGTGAAAGAAGCGCTGGACTTGCTGAACACCGAAATCGGAACTTAGCGCTGGCCGTGATGGTCCGAGTTCAGCAACAGTTTGGCGTCGCTTTCGACGCAACGGGGCGATTCCTCCAGCGGCTCGGTGGAAGGCTTAACCAGGCGCGGCGCCATGGTCCAAGGTGCGGTGAGCACGTTCGGATCTTCCACGGTGGCCTGATAAACCAAGTCGGCGCCCTGGCGCCATAGGCGCTCGGTGACATGCATCGCGGCGGTGTGAAAATAGCCGTTCTCGCCAAACCAGGTGTCTTCCACAAAGTTGGTGACGTCCACCACCAGGGTGCCGCCCTCCCAGTGAGCCACGGAGTCGCCATAATACGACGGGTTCGCATCGGCGCGATGCGCCCGGCCGTCGGTGGGAATGATGCGATAAGGATCGCCCGAAATGTCTTCGTATAAGAAGATCATTTCTTTCGGAAGCTGAACGATTTTGCGCGGCGGACCGATGCGCGGGATACCGGGCTTGCCGCAATAGAAAACCTGATCGGTTTTGCTCTCGTTGTCGAGCAGGTTCTTGACCTTGGCCTGAAATTGCGGCTTATACGAGGGCTCGTCGGTGAAAGGCAACGCGCCGGCGATAGGCACCTTGGCGGGAAGGCGGGCGCTGGTATCGATTTGCTTGATCACGACTTTCCCGTCGGGCTGCTTTTCCTTGAGAGCCACGGGCGGCAGGTCGATGGCAAACAGCCAGATACCGCTGAGGTCGGGATGGTGATCGGCAGGGCGCGGGATGTTGCCGGCGGCCGCCACTTCCCGATTCTGGCCGGCAGCGAGCGCCGGAAACATCGCTGCTGCAAATAAGACGCACAAGAAACCGTGTTTCATTTGGGCCCCTCCTCCAGTAAACATCGCGCACAACGCAGCGGGCCGCGATGGTTTTCTTCACTAAGCGAGCGCTTCCCGCGCTGTGGCGCTCCCCCGTCAATGCGGGTTGTCGGACGGATTCACGAGCTCAAGCGAAGCTCCGTCTGAGAACGTGATCTTTTGCAGGTAGCCGTACAAGGAACCGTCGCGAGCGCGAACGCCCTCTATCGTGACGGACTGCCCGATGGCCTTGGCGAAGTCGGCGCGGCCAACCGTTACGCGCTTGAACCAAGCCGGGGGATTGCTCTCGAACTTCCAGGACTCCGCTTGGCCGCTGGCGCCTTTGGCGTCGATGAAAACGACAATGTGTGGATTGATCCAGTCGATTTTGGACAAGGTGCCGGTGAGGGTGAACCTCTTGGACATGTCAAAAATCGCCGAGGGCGAGTGGTGTGCCCAAAGAGACGCGCCGGGCCATCCGGAAGATATGGTGAAGGCCCAGACGACGGCGGCGGCCAGCGCAACGCGGGAGATGGTCTTTGTTTGTGCCAAGCGGGTTTCCCCTTTCCTGCTTTGGCGGAAGTATATCACGGCTAGGAGCCGGAGTCCCGCGCGACGCTAAGGAAGCGCGCAGGGGCGCCCTCAGAGAACGGCGCTCTGCGGCGGGTTGATTGAGCCGAAGATGTTCGCGAGCAGACTTTGATGCTGCAAATTGGCGGTGCTGGCCTGGGACGAGCTTGAGGCGTGACGCGCGGCGCCCCCCTGGCAATGCTTCGCGGTTGGAGGCGTGCCGCCACTAGCCGGGGCTTGCACTGGTTGACCGGTGGCCTGCGAAATCATCGCCTGGAACTGCTGCGGGCTTTGCACCTGCTGCAGTTGAGTAAGAAACTGGTCGGCCGTGGAAGGACTAAGCACATCAGCTTGCTGCTGGACAGAGGAAGCTGAATTGGCGTTTGCAGTGTTCGCTGTGCCATTGAACGGTAATAGGTAGCTGGGAAGCAGCGACGTAACTGAATTGACGTTCATAGAGATTCACCAGACTTCGCGGGTAAGGCGGTTTGAGAGCCGTATTAGCGGGCGGCTGTGGAATAGAGTTCGGGCGAGCGCGAGGAGCCGCGCAGCCAAGTCTCGAGCCAGAACCGGCGAAAGCCGGACCGCTTCGGGAGCAACGTCCGCCCGCAGCAGAATTCGGCGACCTTCGTATATTCGGCCAGTGTGGCCGAATCGGCCAAGTCCGCCCGGAACTCGGAAGCGTCGACTAAACTAGGATCCGCCGGAATGGCCGCTATCTTCTCGGCGTCAATGGCCCAGCCCGCTTCGCGTGGAATGGCGCGATCGAAGGCCTTGCGATTGACGATGTATTTTATCTTGGTGGCGGCCACGCCACGGGCTTCCAAATCATAGCGGCGGCGGGCGGCCAAGTAAAGCGAAGGAGCAGACGGCGCCGTGACGACAAAGACCGCCTGAGCCGCGCGCGTAACCACTTCGGTGGCGTCGTTCACCACTTCGGGCAAATCGCCAATGATGACATCGTAGCGGCCGCGAACAAACGACAACAGCCGTTGATAACCCCAGGGCGAAACCCGCCGCACCCCTAGGCGGCTGACGGAGGAGAGGACGTCGATGCCGCCTATGTGCGTGACCATGTCGTTCCAACTCTCATCAGTAAGCCGGTGGGAGTCTTCAAGAGCGTCCATGATCGAATACGTAGGCCGAAGGTTGAACAACATGGAGATGGGCCCGGCGTGCAAGTCGCATTCCAGCATCAGGACCCTTTTTTCGGCGAGCGTGGCGAGAATATGCGCTACAAAGAGGGCCGTAGTGGTGGCTCCGCTACCGGGTTTCGCGGGCTGGAAGGCAAATACCGGGGCGTTCTTCTTGCCGCTGCCGGATTCCAGCGCCTGGAAGATTGCCGCGCGAAATTCTTCCGGATTGCAAGGAATGGGACACACCGTAAACCCGCCGAAAGCGGTTTCAAAGATGTCGGCACGCTTGCAACGGGCCGATACACCCAGGATTGCGGTGGAAGGTTGAATGCTGCGGATATCGTGTTCGACGGCATGCGCGGCCGCTTCATCATCGGCGCCCAGGAACACCAGTTGCGGCGCGAATGAATTCAGCAGTCGCATGCTTTCGTGGGCCTGTGGATAACGCTCCAATGCGCGAAACACACAGACATCTTGCGTTAATGAGCACAGTTGCTGAAGTTGCGAAGTGGTTTCGCGATCCGTGCCGAAAATCAGTGCCGTCAGCATTTGAAAGTGAACTCCATTTGGACCGGTGCTATCCGGTACCGCGCGATAAGGAGCAATCTAGGGGCCAGCGGGAAGAGAGTGAGAAACTCCGGGAAACTACTGAAAACAAATTGAAGCACTTTTGTGAGGCGGTGTCATTTTCCCGCCATAGCGTTGAGATTTTGACGCCGGCGCCTGATGGGGTGGCCTTGCGGGCAATCGGCGATGGCTGGCAACGATAGACGAAGAGCGGCACGAAAGGCGGCACGATTGACGAAGAGCTCTGAAGTCTGTTCTAATCGCCAAATGCTCGAAAATGAAGTGCGCGCGGTGGCTGAAAACCTGTTAGAAGCCCTGCGATTCTTCGGGCAAGCACGCGCCGACGCCGAGATACGGGACCTGCCGGGCGTGTCGTTGATCTTTTGCGGGCTGAACTATGCCGCGTTCAATGCGGCCCTGCAGGCGCAACCGATTGAGGCAGACGCTCAGGAGTTGGGCCGGCTGATTGACGTGTCGGCCCAGCATTTCGACGCGCGGAGCCTGCGCTGGACCTATTGGCTGTGCGAGGACTTTTTGAAGCAGCCGCTGCGCCGGGAAGCGCCCCGAGTCTTCAAGCGGCATGGGCTTCGCCAACTAACCGAAGCGCCGGGGATGTACGCCGAGCACCTGGCTCCCGCGATGCGAAATCTGCCGTCGCTGGAGGTGCGGCCCGTGGCCGACGAACCAACCCGCGGCGCATTCGCTGAAGTAATGTCCACGGCATTCGAGATTCCCCACTCGGTGAGCATGTCGGTGTACGGCGCGGAGCGAGCCTGGAAGGGAACGTTTCAAGGCTACGTGGGCTATTCCAACGGCCGCGCGGTAACAACCACGGCCGCCGTAATCACCGGCGATGTCATTGGACTGTATTCGGTGGCCACGCTGCCGCAACACCGGCGGCTGGGATTCGCGGAAGCCATTATGCGCCGCGTGATCCAGGAGGCGCAACAAACGCGCGGCGTATCACGGACGGTGCTGCAGGCAACCTCCTCCGGACTGTCCTTATATGAAGCCATGGGGTACCGGACGGTGACGAGTTTTAATGTGTTTATTAGCGATTGAGCGACGCTCCCTCACGGTCGCGGTTCAGAACAGTCAGCAGGCGAAACGCTCCCTCACGGTCGCGGTTCAGAAAGAACAGGCAGCGCTCCCTCACGGTCGCGGTTCAGAAACGCGCGGTTCGGTAAGGACGGACAACGCGCCGGACGCGATCCAGGCACTGGTATTTTCGATGTCGGCGCCGAGCGGGCGATCGGCAGTCCAGGGAGCGCTGATCTGCGCGAGCGCCGCCCGCACCCGCTCGATGACCGGACTCGACGCGAGAGGCCGCAAGCAATCGAGCGCGCGCGTGGCGGTTAGCAGTTCAATTGCGAGAACGGTGCGCGTGTTGCGTACCACCTGTTTCAACTTCATGGCCGAAGTCATCCCCATGCTGACGAAGTCCTCTTTGTTGCCGCTGGTGGTGATAGAGCCAGTGGAAGCCGGATGGGCGAGCACGCGGTTTTCGGCCACCAGCGCGGCCGCGGTCACTTGCACCATCATGAATCCGGATTCCAGGCCGGCGTGATTGGCGAGAAACGGGGGGAGCTCCTCGTTGAGCGAGGGATTCACCAGCCGATCGATGCGACGTTCCGAGACACCGGCCAGGACCGTGAGAGCGACGGCCATGGCATCCAACTGAAGGGCCAAAGGCTCGCCGTGAAAATTGCCGCCGGAGAAAATTTCGCCGTCGATCACGAGCGGGTTATCCGTGACTGAGTTCAACTCGATTTCGAACGCGCGGCGCGCGGATGCGAGGGCATCGCGAACGGCTCCATGTACCTGTGGGGCGCAACGCAACGAATAGGCGTCCTGCACACGGCGGCAAGTGATGTGCGATTGGCGAATCTCGCTGCCTTCGAGGTAGCGGGTGAGATTCGCGGCGCTTTGGATTTGGCCGGGGAAGGGGCGGGTCTGGTGAATGCGCGGATCGAAGGCGCGCGGGGTGCCCCGCAGACCGTCGACGGTCATGGCGCAAATGAGGTCGGCCGATTCGGCCAGCGCTTCGGCGTCGAGGAGTTGCAGGCCGCCGACGGAGAGCATCGCTTGCGTGCCATTCACCAGCGAGATGCCCTCTTTCGATGCCAGCACGATGGGCTGGATTTCGGCGCGGCGCAGAGCTTCTCCTCCGGGCAGAGCTTCGGCGCCGGGAAGTGGTGCGCCGTTCAACCCGGCTCCCTTGAGTTGCGCGAGGCCTTCGCCAATGAGCACCAGCGCGATGTGGGCGAGGGGCGCGAGATCGCCACTGGCGCCGACGCTGCCCTGCGAAGGGACAACCGGTGTGACGTCGCGATTCAACAAATCGCACAGGCGTTCAGCGACGAGAGGGCGGATGCCGGAAAAACCTTTGGCCAGCACGTTGGCGCGGATGAGCATCATGCCGCGGACTTCGTCGCGAGCCAGCGGCGGCCCCACTCCACAGGCGTGGGAGCGGACCACGTTGCGCTGGAGCTGCTCGAGTTCGGAGGGCGGGACGCGAACGTCGGCGAGCAATCCGACGCCGGTATTGACGGCGTAGACCGGGGCGTCGCCAAGCGCGAGCGTTTCCACCACGGCGCGCGATCGGAGCATGGCGGGGAGAGCGGCGGGATCGATTTGCACCGCCTCGTCAAAAAGACTGACGCGTTGGAACTCGTCGAAGGTGAGGTGGGAACCGTCGAGGGAGATCATGGCTCCTACCGTTGTACCAACGAGTGCCTTCCGTTGTACCAAACGGCAGGCGGGGTTGGGGAGTAGGGATTAGGGATTGGGGCGTGGGGATTGGGCCGAACGCTCACGCGCCTGAGCATCCGCCTAAGGTGTTGCACCGTATACGGACAGTACCCTGGGGACAGTACTTCAGACTCTTGTTGCTCACAAAGAAAAACTGCAAATTAGGACTGGGACACAAGATGTACTGCTTGTATTGCAAGAAACGACTCTGGACGCTTTTCTCCAAGGAGCGGCTGTTCTGCTCGAAATTGCACGAGGCCGCATACCAGGACGGGCTTTCGGCGATGAACCGCCTGATGGAGTTCACGGTTCCCGCGGAGCCGCCGAACGGTCCCGCAACCGGCGATCAGAAACGGTCCCAGAGGGAACGCGAGTCCAGGATGCCCATGCTTTGGACGGTTGCCGTTCCGCAGCTGTGCAACCTGGTCCTCACCTGGGGCCGCCCTAAACCTGTTGCCACCCCTCTTGCAGCTAGCGTTGTGTTGCCGGAAGCCGAGGCGTTCACCGGGCCGGTCGAATTTCCGTCAAGCAGCAGGAGCTTGATCGCCTGCGCGCTGGATGTAGCAATCGAACCCGCCCAAGAGCTCGCGGTACCGAACGAGCGGACTGCTGTCTGTCGCGTTCAGTCAAAGCGCGGCCGCCGGATTCCTTCGCAAAGTCCCACCGCATTCAGTTCCAGGACCCACCGGCGACGGCTACGATAACACGCGGCATCAGGAGAAATCGGCTAGCGGGTAAGTAGCTGCTCGGGCCGCCTGCCGCCAACGAGCGTGCCCGCGCCGACGCTTTCATCGACTTCGTTTGTGTAGACCTTAAACCCCAGCAGTGAAGTGGGGCCGAATGTTGTCGCGATGGCCACATCGGTGGCGTCACGGCCACGGGCGATCAGTACTCGCCCAATTCGAGGAACATTGTTGCGAGGGTCGAACATGTACCACTTGCCCCCAAGGTAAACTTCAAACCATGCGGCGAAGTCCATAACGTCATAGGGTGGTGGCATGCCAATATCGCCCAAGTAGCCGGTGCAGTAACGAGCGGGAATATTCATGCATCGGCAGAACGCGATGGCAAGATGCGCATAGTCCCGGCACACGCCCGTCCGCTCATTAAACGCTTCCCAGGCTGTCCTTGTCGGACGCGCCGCCTGATAGTTAAACGCTATATGGTTATGGACGTAATCGCAAATCGACCGCACGCGATTCCATCCGGGCCGTGTCCCGCAGAAAAGATCCCAGGCCGCCTGAGAGAGCAAATCTGTCTCGCAGTAGCGGCTGCCTAATAGGAAGACAAGAGTGTCTTCAGGCAGATCCGCCACCTGGTGCTGGTCGGCATTGCAATCCATCAGGTCCGGCAGGCCCGTGTCTCTTATTACAGCGCTGGCGCTCAATCGAATCTGACCGGCCGGCGCCGTGATTCGGCTGCACCAATTCCCGAATTTATCGCAATAGGTATTCACCGGAACCAGCGGGTGGGTGGTCAGATAATCGGATGCGATGACGTCTGCCGCGCGCGAAGAATGAACTTGGACCATCAGAATCATAGGAGTTTGCTGGGAACACTGGCAAATGATTTCGGACCCGACATGGATCTGCATCTTCAGTTTCCGTCCTTCAATTTCTCCGACTCCTTCGCCGGCGTGACGCGTACGATGATCATCTCAACCCGTTAGACTCTCGGGCATAAAAACCATTTCCAGTTGATTGAGACAGTGCACATTACACAACGTCGTGGGTGGATGCTTTCGAGCTCGCGGATGCTATTAGGGAACAACGCGTTGGCCGTCCAGGGTTGCGGCCAGAGGTGCTCTGATTTGTCGTCCTTCTGCGTCGAAGAAAACCGCGCTTGCAGTGCCGCTGAAAACGTCGCCCTTCACGTTGATCAAGAAAGAGATCTCGCCCCGGCTGACGAACCGCCGCGTGCTTCGATCCGCCGTCATCTCCACGAACTTACCTTTGATCCGACCGTCATCTGGCAACCAAACGCCCATGCCATTGCTGTCGCTGGTGTTCGGATCTCCCGCGTCTGGATTGGATTGCTCCATAGTTCCGTCTGAATGAAAAACGAACACATGGTATGGAAATGGCGCCTCTGGGATTCTTACCCGCCAGGTCCCTACAATCGAGGGTGCACCGTTTTTGCGGCCTGTCGACCGGCAGGCGGAGGAGCAAAGGCATACGGCGGCCACGCCGAGAGCTGCCAGACGGATGCGCATATTATTCGAGGATAGAGCAACAGCGTCCGCCGATCCGGACCGGCTATCATATTCGAATATGAATCGTCGACAATTCGTGAAGTACTCGGCTGCTTTGGCCACAACGGTGTCGGCCGGCTCTGCCGCTGAGCACTCACCCAATTCGGATGCTTTGAACCCGAACGGAATTCGTGTCGCCGGCATTCGCATGCTGCCCGTGGTGGGCGGCAAGTACAAGGTGTGGACCAAACGGGTGGGCTCCGGTGCGGTCAAGGTTCTCCTGCTGCATGGCGGACCCGGCTTTACGCATGACTACCTGGAAGCCATGGAGTCCTTCCTGCCCCAAGCAGGCATTGAGATGTACTACTACGATCAGCTCGGAGTCGGAAACTCCGATATCCCCAACGATCCGGCGCTGTGGACCCTTCCACGGTACGTGCGCGAGGTGGAGGAGGTTCGCCAAGGGCTGGGGCTGGATCACTTTGTACTGTTTGGCCACTCGTGGGGCGGCATCCTTGGGATGGAGTATGCATTGAACTATCAGCAGCACCTTCGCGGCCTGGTGATCTCCAACATGACGGCCGGCACGCAGGCTTACCTCAAGCGAACAGCCGCACTGAAAACGCAACTGCTGTCACCTGCCTTGCTGAAGCAATTCAATGCGCTGGAGGCCGCTAAGGACTACGACAACCCCGCCTACCAGCGGATCGTCATGGAGAACCTTTATCCACGGATGATATGTCGTTTAACTCCGTGGCCAGAGCCTGTGAGCCGTGCGTTCCGCATCGCGAACGACAAGATATACAACCAGATGCAAGGCAAGAGCGAGTTCGAAGTCACAGGCAATCTGAAGGATTGGGAGCGATGGGATCGCCTTCACGAGATCAAGGTGAAAGCGCTTACCATTGGGTCCACCTACGACGAAATGGACCCTGCCGACATGCGCCGAATGGCCACGCTAATGGCCAATGCAACTAGCGTAATCTGCCCGAACGGCAGTCATCTGGATATGTGGGACGATCAGGCTGTCTACTTTCAGCATCTGCTCGGGTTTTTGCGAAGCGTCTAGCGGGGTGCCAAGAAAGGGCGACGAATTTGTCCGCTCCCCTGATCTTACGGACGAATCACGGGCCGGATGTCAACGAATTTTTCTACCGGGCCGGGGCGGGTGAATGTTGCCATGCCTCGACACCCCGGCCGGTTCTGCGCGGAGTGCAGGGTGACCGAAACTCGCTAAGACGAAGCGTTCACACGATTGTGAACGCGGCACGCAAGGAGTGCGTGCGCCACAAAGTGCATTGAGACCCTACGGGCGGATCACGGCCGGCCAACGAAAGCAGGCGCGCACTTGACTGAATCTGCCTGTTAATTGTAACCTTCTGGAACGTGCTGCTTTGATGCGCGCGTTTCCAGGGCATTGTTTCCCGGCCGAGTCGCCAAGCGAATCATCCGGTCCTGAACAGGTAAGTGGGCTTTGTGTTCAGTCAGGAGACAACCATGACTTCCGTCATCGTGCTTTTCGTCGGCGCGGTAACAGCTTGGGCTCAATCGGAAAGCGCGGCTCCCATCGTACAACCGGGTGCACCCGGGCAAAGCAGCAAGATCCTTTCACCCGAGAGTGCCGCCATCCATACCCGAGCGCCCTCGGCGGCTGATGTCAGCTTCATGCAAGGGATGATCATGCATCATTCACAGGCCGTGGAGATGACCAAACTACTCCTCACCCGCACCCGCAAGAAAGACCTCCAGGAGTTGGGGAGGCGTATCAGCATCTCGCAGACCGACGAGATGAAATATATGAAGCAATGGCTGGAAGATCGCGGCCATCCCACCATGGGCCACATGGATCACAACATGGACTCTATGCCGCTCATGCCGGGCATGCTTACTCCAGCGCAGATGAAAGCCCTGGAGCAGGCCACCGGCCCGGCCTTCGATCACCTGTTCTTGACCGGCATGATTCAGCACCACACGGGCGCCCTGGTTATGGTGCAGGATCTCTTCGATACGCCGGGGGCCGGCCAGGATGCCGTCCTGTTCGACTTTGCCACAGATGTGGACAACACACAGCGCGCGGAAATTAAAATTATGCAGAACATGCTCCTCAAGGAGAAAAAATGATTGACGAACGAGCTTCCATGCGGTCGCGTTGTGTCCTCACTCTCGCGCTGGCAGTATCAGCGTTCCTCCCAACGCTTGGATCCGGGCAAGACAAAATTCCCGCTCCGTCCACCGTTTCGTCCAATCCTCGCGCAGCTTCCACCGATCCCCGAGTGGGGCTCAAGGCAGGATTGTACGACGCCGGCGAAGCGATCTCCGGACTAGTGAAGGTGGCCTCCCTTCCCAAGCCACCCGGATTCGCGCCGAGCAGCTATGTTCCCAACGTTGCGCCCCCGGCGGAGCCGCCCGAGCCGCCGGAGCCGGGTAAGCCGGCAAAACCTCCCTTGGTTGCATACGGATCCACCAACTCGGATCTGGCTTTCAGCGGCAACCATCTTTTTGTAGGCAATTATAACGGGATTAATTTTTACGACATCGACAGCCCGGCGCAGGTCAAGCTGGGCGCGTCGCTACTGTGCCCCGGCGGCCAGGGAGATGTTTCGGTGTACGGCCATCTCCTCTTCATGTCGGCGGAAGCGCTCAACGGACGCCTGGACTGCGGAACCCAGGGGGTGCCCGTACCGGCCGGCTATGTCATGCCCCCGCTTCCACCCGCGGCGCCGGTCGTCCCCGGAGTAGAGCCGGAGCATAGGCAACGTCCGCTTCCGCCTGCCAATCCGGAGCGGTTCCGCGGCGTGCGTATCTTCGATATCAGCAACATTGCGAATCCGAAACAGGTTGCCGCCGTGCAGAGCTGCCGCGGTTCCCACACGCATACGCTCGTGGTCGACCCCAATGACAAGGACAACGTCTATATTTACATCTCCGGCACCGGACTTGTCCGGCAGACACAAGAACTAGCAGGATGTTCGGAAGGGAACGATCCGTCGGCTAACCCCGACACGTCCCGATTCAGCATCGATATCATCCAGGTGCCGCTGGCACACCCGGAGTTGGCCAAGATCGTAGCCCATCCCCGTATCTTTACCGACGAACAAACGGGAGCCATCAATGGCCTCTGGAAACGCGGCAACCACGGCAAAGGAACGCAAACCACCGAGGGCACCGACAAGTGTCACGACATCACGGTGTACGCCGCCGTCGGGCTGGCCGCTGGGGCGTGTTCCGGTAATGGAATCCTGCTCGATATACACGACCCGCTGCACCCAGTCCGCATCGATGCTGTCAGCGACCCGAACTATTCGTTTTGGCATTCCGCCACTTTTAATAATGCCGGCACCAAGGTATTGTTCACGGACGAGTGGGGTGGCGGCGGGCAGCCGCGTTGCCGCGCAACCGATCCGATGAACTGGGGAGCCGATGCCATCTTCGAGCTCTCCAAGGGAAAGCTGACGCTCGCCTCGTACTACAAAATGCCGGCTGCGCAGACCGAACTCGAGAACTGCGTGGCCCACAACGGATCGCTGATCCCCATCCCAGGCCGCGACATTTTCGTTCAGGCGTGGTACCAGGGTGGCGTCTCGGTGATGGATTTCACCGATGCCGCGCATCCCATCGAGATTGCCTATTTCGATCGCGGACCTTTGGACCCAAAAAAGGCCGGGCTGGGCGGCTACTGGTCCGCTTACTGGTACAACGGGTACATCTACGGTTCGGAGATCGCGCGCGGAGTGGACGTGTTCAAGCTGGCGCCGAGCAAGTTCCTAACGCAAAACGAGATCAACGCCGCCAATCAGGTGCATTATGACGAACTGAACGTCCAGAACCAGCCGAAAATCACCTGGCCGTCCAATTTCATTGTGGCCCGCGCTTATGTCGACCAGCTAACCCGCAGCCACGCTCTCGCAGCTCCGGAAATTGCCGCGGTGAACGCAGCCATCTCTGAAAAAGGAGGCGCTGATAGTAAGGGAGGCGCCGACCTCATGGCCCTTGCCCTAGTCCTCGACAAGGACGCTGCCGACGCCAAGATACCCGCAGATGCCGGGCGCATGCGCGCGTTGGCGGCAATTATGAAAGACAGAGGGGCTGCGCGACCCTAGCGCGTGTGGCAGTCCAAAATGCCGCTTACTGACGTGCGCGGTTCAGTAGATAAACCGTAAGGGAGCGGCTACTTTCGCGGGTCGAAGCGCACTTCCACCTCGGTATTCACTTTCACTGGGTGGCCGCTTTTGACTGTTGGCTGATAGCTGAACTGATTCCACGGCACGGACTCGCAGAGTTCGGAGCCGCTTTCGAGCTCCGCAATCTTGCCTTCTTCGTCGATGGTCACTTTGCAGTGAGCCGTTTCGCCCGAGGGATCCCAAAGGGGCGCGGTCAGGACGGTGGGCCCCTTCACCAGCAAAGCACGTTGTTTGTCCGCCGGAACGGCGACCGGAGGCCCTTCCTTCTCGTGTGCCCCGGCATCCTCTTTCGCTTTCGCGGAGGCGGCGGCGCCGGTTACGGGTTGGATCCGGGCTACCAGGAATACGGGTCTGGCGGGATAGCGTTTCACCTTGTCGCGCAAACTGGTGGAGTAGGAATCCACGACATCAAAAGCCAGCGCCGGCCAGGCCATTCGAACGACACTGTCACAGCTGGATTGAAGCGGATAGCCGTTCTTGCCCTGGTCGGGATCGCCAATCGCGTCGATGGCCTTTTGGGCATAAACACCCTCGGCAATATACTCCTTCCCCGGATCAACCGGAGAGGCCTTGTCGAAGAAGAGGCGGTAGCGATTCAAGCCATCCACAAGGTAGACGGAAGGTCCACCCCCGTTCATGGAGGCGTCCAGCTGGGTTGTTTCCGTGAGAAGCACCTGGGCCTTCCCCTGGATCTTGTCTGGCGCGGCAGCCTGCTTGGCGGGGGGCTGGCTGGAACAGCCGGTCAAACCGGCAAGAACAAGTACGAGGAAACAAGAAACGTACGCATGGCGGGTCATCGTTAGTGCCCTCGCTTTCAAGATGTTTGTCCGAATCCGACCTTATCACAGGTGCGGGCACTGAAAGGATAGGCGGACCGATTGCCGCGGCCGCGGGGCCAGAGCGTAGCTGAAAGCTATTGGCCGGCGAAGAATTCGATGGCGCGGGGGAGATCGGAGTAATGGTAGAGAAGATAGTCCGGCTCGGTTTCGGGAGAACCGCCAGTGGCGCCGCTGGGACAAAACAGGATGGTTTTCATCCCGGCTTGGCGCGCGCCCAGGACATCGCGATAACGGTCGTTCCCTACGAAAATGGCTTGTTCGGGACGGACCTGCAGCGCCGCGAGCGCGTTTTGAAACATGCGCAGGTCGGGTTTGCGAAAACCGTAGTCGCCCGATATGATGACGGACTCGAAATACTCTGCCAGGCCGGCGGCGCGCAGTTCTGGTAAACCATAGGCGCTTTGCGCATCGGAGACCGCCGCCAGGCGAAAGCGCGTTTTCAATTGACCGAGAATTTCCTGTGTTTGAGGAAATGCGACTAGCCTTTTGCGGGAAATTCCGCGCTGCATTTGGGCCAGGAACAAAGGCATTTGCCGGAGCGTTTCCGGCGGGAGGGACCGCGTGTAATCCGTGCCGCACCGGTGCAACACTTCGCGCCATACCGCAACCACGTCGAACTCGGGATACTTTTCGGCGCTGGCGGCGAACTGCTCCTTCATGATCTGGAAGTACAGATCGCGCACCTCGCCACGGTGCAATGCGATGCCCTGGTAGGTGAGATAGTGTGCGATGGCGCGATAGCACTGGTCCATCCACTCATCGGTTTCAATGTCGATCAGGGTTCCGTTGACATCGAAGAGCAACGCGCGGACATCCATTAGGGCGTCCGCAAAATGATTTTGGCTTCTTCCACCAGCCGGCGGCGATGGTGCGCGTTGACCCAGGAATTGCGGGCGATGCGCAGAAGCGTGAGTGCCATCTGGAACGGCAACCGGCCGGTTATCGAGCGGAACGCGCGGTGCCGATCGGGAAAGTGGCAGGCGTATTCCCAAAGAAAGTGGCCGATGAAGGGCTCGGCGCCGGCTTTATTCCCAGTGGCCTGCAAGAAATAGTGCTGCAGTTCGCCGGCGATGCGTCCCAGATCGAAGACGCGATCGGCCCGCTTCATTCGCTCCAGGTCGATCGCAATGACGCTGAGTCCGCGGCCGAACAGCAAATTACTGGGCGTGGCGTCGCCATGCACGAGCACTTGACGATCCTCCCACATACGCGGCTTTTCGCGCCAGCGATCGCGCAGCCAGTAAAACTCGTCGGCGTCCCATGCCCCGATGGTTTGCTTGGACTGGAGCTTGCGGACCAGGCGATCCAGATAAGCGCAGTCCTGATGAAAATCCACGCTGTGCCCATTGGCTGTGCGGTTGTGGAGGGTGGCCAGGAAGTAAGCAAGCGCAGTCAATTTTGAGAAAAGCGGCCGGGATTGACGTTGGTGGATG
Organism: Bryobacterales bacterium; assembly: GCA_963747945.1. GTDB lineage: Bacteria > Acidobacteriota > Terriglobia > Bryobacterales > Bryobacteraceae > Palsa-89. Next base: position 446,082 of record CAVVHB010000008.1, on the reverse strand, counting down.
GCCTGCTCGACGAAGGCGCTGAGCGGGACGCCTTGCGCATATTCTTCCACCAAAACGCTGTTGAGGCAGGCATTCGTGCCGAGCGGGCGGACAATGTGATGCGGGTAATTGGCCAGGCCATAGCCGCGCAGCAGGCTCAGGTTGTCGAACTCCTGATGCATGCGATGGGTGGCGTCGCCGGAATTGTGACCGTTGCCGACGAAGAACTTGCCGACCACTTGCGCGGAGCTATGGCGCTCCTCGTAAAGGTAGACCTTGCTGTCCTTCATGCTAAAGACGCGGAACTCGGCGGACCCGTTGTGAACGCCTATTTGCGGCAGGACATCGTGCACCAGGTAAGGGTGCAAGGGGTCGCGCGACGAAAGATGGCCGAGGTAGTGTTTCGACACCCGTTCCTGTCCAAAGGTTATCGGCCCAGGGGGATGAGACGGGGAATCCCACGCTGAATTGCTAAAACAAGCAGCCTACTGTGCCGTATCACAACAAATGTAACATGATTGAAACAGTAGGAGCGGCTATCGCGCAACTGGCTGGAAATATCGAGGCAGGCTAGGCTTGGTCTCGCGCAGGATTTCGACGATGGCCTGGCGATCGATGAGAGAAAGGCGAGCGTACCGTTTCCCCTTTTCCGCGCCGGAGAGGATCTGCCACAGGCGTTGGTAGATGGCGCCGCGAGCTTGCTCGGGCAGGCTGTCGAAAGCCTGGCTGTAAAGCATGTAGCTGCAGGGATAGCGCAGCAGACGGCTGCGCAGATCGAGTTGACGCAAGGACCGGCCGCGGCGGTCGAACGGCCCGCGGGTAGCGAACTTCTCAGAGAAACCGGACGTGCCGTGGACGGGGCCGGGCAGCGGCGCCTCGTCGATGAACAGCAGATAGTCCACGAGTTCGCTTGCGGATTCATGCAGCAATTCGGCGAGCGCGCGGCTGGTGGCGTGGTCGTACAAGGCGCAGCGGACTTCCCATCCAACCCGCGTGATCAAGTTCGTCATGTACATCTGATGATCGAAGACCAGTAGCGCAACGATATCGCTGTAAGTGGAAAGATAATGGCCGGTGTCGAACTTGTCTTTGAGCGACGCCACGTGCAGCGTCTGGTTGGTAATCATGGATTCGGGGTGGTCCGGGTCGGCGAGCATGGCATTTCCCATGTGCCGGGCATGCGCCATCCATCCGGTGACATACCATCCGCCCCAGCGCTCTTCGAAAGCGCTGCGCTGATCCGTCGTGAATCCGCCGAGAATGAGTTTCGGGCGGCCGTCCGGCAAGGTGTAGAAGCTACGCAGGATCATGCCGGGAACGCCGAGACTGACGTCGGACCGGTGGCAACTCAAGCAGTCGTCCCGGCGAACGAAGCTCGGCTGGGGAACGAACTGCTGCTCCAACGTGTAAAAAATCACGCCTTGCTCGGGATCCTGAGCAGCCAGCTCGATGAACCCGCCGTGAACCCAGGCCACCGACACAGAGTCATTAAAGAAGATAGTGCGCGGGTTGGCCGGTTCAATGCGCTGCGATTGCAAACTGGTTTTCGAAAAGACGGCCATTTGCGATTCAACGGGGATGTTGAGCGCCTGGAGCACGGCCGGCAGGTATCCTTTTTCACCGTCGAATTTGAGCTGGATCTTGCCGTCCTCGAGCTTGCGCTTCAAGTCCCCGACGACATCGTTCCCCGGGTGCTTCAAGTAATTGAAATATTCGATAGCGGGGTGATCGAGCGCCGGCGACAGTTTGTCGTTGAGCTCAGCAAAGCCGAGCTCCGCGAAGCCGGAGGCGACAACGATGGCGACGGAGGCCACCAAGATTGCGGTGGTGCGCACTACTAATTATTGCTTCCAATCGTCTTATTGCTTCCAATCGTCTTATTGTTTCCAATCGTCTTATTGTTTCCAATCATCGATTGCTTTCTTAGGAAGGGAGCCGGCGAGAAAATCGACCAGCTCCAACCGGACGCCGTTGGGATCGGTGACGTTGGTGATGCTGGTTTTCGTCGAGCCGGTGCGGGGATCAGCCACAGTGACGCCGCGCTCGCGCAGCGTAGCGACAGTTGCGCTCATATCCTCAGGCCAGAGGCCGATGTGGCTCAAACCGACCGGGCGCTCGGCAGTAGACGGCGCGAGCTCCAGGAACGTATCGCGAGTGATCTGGAGATACGCGAGGACGGGTTTACCATCGGCATTCTTGATGGTGAAGGCTTCGTGAAAGCCCATAGTCTGAGTGTAGAAGCGCATGGACTGGTCGAAATCCTTCACAAAAATTCCGACGTGATTGAGGCGCAGACCTGAGACTGGATTGGTCTGAGCACGGCCGGGCTGCATCAGAAAAGCTCCCACTCCGATGCCGGCGGCAAAGAATGTGAAACAAGCGATCATGCGGCGCATAAAGGCCTCCTTTGAAGACGCTTACTAACGTGCGCGGTTCAGTTACTTGCGCTTACTAACGCGCGGTTCAGTTACTTGCCAACCAGGTGCTTCAGGCTGGTGTTGTTCTCAAGACAGACGAACTCGATCAATTCCGTATCGGGCATCAAGCGCTGGTCCAGTTTGTAGCTCCACGGCCTGGTAAAAGTTTTTGGATCGTCCACCGTAATCTGGATCTCAAGCGTCCCGTAATTCAAGCGCCGGAATCGCTCGGTCACCTTGGCAGCGCTGCTGATGGGTGTGCCTTCCTCGTCGATCCAACCTGGTTCCTTGAATCCGGTGGTTTCCGCCACCAGCGTGTCGCCCTCCCAGTGGCCGATCGAATAGCCGTACCACCAGGGATCGGGATCGTTATTGGGCAACGTCCGGCCGTCCGTGAAAATCTGTCTTATGCCGTCGTTGGCTTCGTACAGGATCAGAACCAGGCGGGGTGTCTGGATGATCTTGCGAGCCTGGGGATGGCTGTGAAGCTGCACCGGATTGAGCGGCAAACAGTGCGCGTCCGGATGGTCCTTGCTATGGTTCGCAAGCCGCTGCGCGCGGAGCTCGGCGGCCCAGGGCTGGAACGGCAGGCCGTCTGGAAACAGCGAGGGAAGATCCTGGAACGGGCGCGGCCCTTTGGGTGGGCTGGTGCCCAGCGTATTCGCCGGCGCGGGCGGCGGCGCTCCGGGAACCATGCCCCGATCCCAGACTCCGGAAAGATCGGGGTGGCCATCGGTGGCCCTGGGTGCGGGCGCGTCCATGTTTACTTTTCCATTGGGCAATCGGGGCGCATGACGCGGCCTTGTAGGCGGGCCACTGCCCGAAGATCGTCGCCGGAAAGAAGAGCGCCGCCGGAAAGATCGCGATTGCTAATACCCGGGTGAACACTCCTTGGTTACTTTATCGCAGTCCGGCGGGATCCGGGAGCGCGACAATGTGGGAATGAGCAAGTCTCTAAGTAAGGGCCCGCAAAACGGAGCGCGGAGGCCTCGTCGCTCGGACAAACTATGGGTGCCACCGCGCCCTTCGCGGGCCAGCGAGCTTCGGCGACTGTTGCGCCAGGATGGCATGCTGACGGCGCCAGGCGCGTACGACTGCATCACGGCGCGGATGATTGAGCACGCGGGATTCGGCGCGGTTTACATGACGGGCGCGGGAACGGCGGCGGCACTCGGCTATCCCGATTACGGGCTGGTGACAATGTCGGAGATGGTGGCGAACGCAGGCCGGATCGCGGCGGCGGTGGGTGTGCCGATCATCGCGGACGCCGATACTGGATACGGCAACGAATTGAACGTGGTCCGGACGGTGCGCGAGTACGAACAGCGAGGCGTGGCGGGAATTCATATCGAAGATCAGGGTTTCCCGAAGAAGTGCGGGCACCTGGAGAACAAAACGATCGTCCCACTGGAAGATTACCTGGCGAAGATTCGCGCGGCGGTGTCGGCCAAACGGGACCCGGAGTTTCTGATCATTGCGCGCACGGACTCGCGAGCGGTGCTGGGCTTCGAGGAGGCGATCCGCCGGGCCAATGCCTCGCTCGACGCAGGCGCGGATATGGCGTTTGTGGAGGCTCCCGAATCGCTGGAGGAAGTGTCGGCGGTGCCGCAACTGGTGCATGGTCCGTGCCTGCTCAACATGGTGTGGCGCGGGAAGACGCCGGATGTGTCGATCGACGATGCGCAGACGATGGGATACAAGCTCGCTATCCTGCCGGTGCTGTTATTCAACTGCGGTGGTAGGCGTTTGCGACAAGATGCTGGATGAGTTGAAGCAGAAGCGGCGCCATCCGATACCAGGGGCGGACGTCGCGCCGAAAGAGTTTTTCCGTAGAATGGGCGCGGAGGATTGGGACAAGATTCGGGCGGCTTACTAGTTCCTGGGACCATAATGCGGGAGGGGCCGGTCTAATTCGTAGGCGCCCAGGTCGGGCGCGCGACCGGTGAAATCGTCCGTAATAGAAGGAAGCGCCGTGCCGGCATCGATGGCGCGCGAACCGGGCTTCAAGCGGAAATCGAAGTCTTCGGGCTTGTAGAGATGCTGCGGGTCGGATTTGTCGGGAATGCGGACATTCACAAAAGTATCGAAATCGATCAGAATGCTGTGCTGATCCTGTTGCGTCGCGTGGCTATACTCTTCGAGCGATTTGAAGTGGCGCGTTACCTGCTGCCCCTGATAGTCGGCCGCGACTTCGAAGGGGGGCGAGTCCCACTCAAAGGCATCCTCCACGTTTGGATTTGGCCGAAAGCCGTTGTAATCGGATGTGGAGTAATTGGTGTAAGTGCGTAAGTTCATGACTGGATCGGCGTACCCGTCGCCCAGCATCAGATTATTCAAGAAGTGAACGTTGGATGCGGGGCCCATCAGGCGGCCTTGACCGATGAACGTATTCTGATAGACGAGGACCCCCGCGGGTGTGTCGACGAACTTCAACGGTCCGCCGGTGGTGGCGTCGTAAACAAGATTGCGATAGAAATACAACGGGCCGCCGAACGTCGGCTGCGCGCTGAGTGCCGCGCCGGCCGAGTTGAAGCAGCGATTCTCAAACACGCGGATGTTGCGCGCTCCACCATCCGCTTCGATGCAGTTGTCCGCCATATTGGAAAAGTCATTGTTGTAGAAATCGATGGAAACCGGCAGCCGGTCTTCGATCGGGTTCGGCGTGCCGTCGGGATCGCCATAAGTGGCGATGTCGATACCATCGTGCCAATTGGCGGCATAGTTGTAAGCAACAACGTGGCCCTGACCGTAGATCTTCACCGCGTACTCGGAGGTGATGGGCGCCGGATAACCGGGGAACTTCGCCCAGACCGCAGGGGTCCACCAGCTCTGCAGCTTGTCGGGATCGTGGCGGCCGATGAATATGTTGTCCGCGATGTAGAAATTCTTCGAGCCCGACCAATCGTCTTCCACGCCGCGGCCAATATTTTCGAGGCGGGAATGCTTCAAGGTGAATCCATTGGATCCGGCGATGTTCTTTAACCCAAGCAGGAAGGCGACGTTGGTATTTCGGGCGGTGATGCCTTCAAAGTAGTTGTAATTCCCGGCCATCAAGTTAAATAGATTTTGGCAGCCGTCGCCATCGAAGACCACTTCGCCGTCGCCCGCGCCTTTAATGACGATCGGTTTGTCGGGCGTTCCGCTCTGAGTGAGATAGTAAGTGCCATCGAAAGGCGTACCGTAAGCGGGAATCGCGGGATCGAAGCCTCCGTATGTGAAGCGGCTGTCTTTATAGACGCCGGCATGCACCAGGATGATGTCTCCCGGCTGAACGCGCGGAGGGAAAGTGTTCGAATGATCGGACTGATCGGAGCCCATGTAATACGCTGCCAGCAGTCCGGTAAATGCCGGCTCTTGCTTGGTTCCTTTGTAGCTCAAGGGGTAGACATGATACACGCGGCCGCCGGCGGCGGGCTGAGGCTCCTGGCGCGTGCGAGCGGTAACGGTTTTTTCAGCCTTGCCTTTGACTCCATCGGGGTCGGAGAGGATGAAGCGGCATTCGTACTCGGTGCCAGGATCGAGATTGAGCAGGCTGCCGGCGAACATATTGGGCGCGACGTAGCTGTAGTAATGTCGGCCGCCGTTGCGCGGATTGCCCCCCAGCACTTGTTCGTGCTGGAGCCGGAGCAGCGAGAGGCCGTGGCGCCACTGCTGCTCGCCTTTCTTACGATAGGTAACGTCGACGCGCGCGTTGCGATTGTCGTCACCCGCGATTTTCCACGCGAAGCCGAGAGAGACCAGAGTGGGCGGATCGATTATGAACTCGCCGGGAACCGTATTCGCTTGACCCCAGACGAGTGCAGCGAAAAGGGCGAGCAATGGAAGCGCGCGCAAGGTTAACACAGCCATTTATTTTATATGCAACGCCGCTTGCTCACGCGCGCGGTTCTGTTTGGCGTGGCTCAGATGGGAGCCGATGAAGAGGCTGGCGAATATTAAACCGTGCGTGGCGAGCGATGTAACGAAGGGTGCCAGGTAGCGCGTGTTTTGAAAGCAGTCCAGCAAGAGATGAAAGAGCCAGATAAAGTCGATGCTCGGGACGCGGCTGAAATTCGGGATCGCGATGATCCCTGCAAAAAGCACAACGCCTAGGCGGCCCCAGCGGCCAATCAACCAGCCGACCGCGGCTAAGCCCGCACATTCCAGCGCGAGTTGCGCGGTGGGGAGCCAGCTTGCGCCAAGAATCGGCGCGGCGAAACGCAGCAGTGGACGTTCAATCAGGAACATGACTGCGAAGAGGGCGAGCAATCCGATGCCGATGGAACGCAACGCGGTCAGCCAGTCCTGCCGTGACATGTGGGATACTCGCTGCCATGACTGTAGCGGACTTTCGCAGGTTAGCGCTCAGCCTGCCGGGCGCGGAGGAAGGCTCGCACATGGGATCGGCTGACTTCCGTGTGGGCGGCAGGATATTCGCCACGCTCGCTTCGCAAAGCAAAGGCTACGGGAACCTGATGCTCACGCCGGAATTGCAGGCGGATTTCGTCGCCGAGCAGCCGGATGTATTTTTGCCCGTCGCGGGCGGCTGGGGGAGAAACGGAGCGACGCATATCCGGCTGGCCCAGTCGAACCAGGATCTGCTGGCGGGCGCGCTGCGCGCGGCGTGGAAACTGCGGGTGGATAAGAATGCAAAGAACGTAAAAACCACCAAAAAGACTGTGAAGAAGAAACGGGCGAGACAGGTACCATAGGATGGTGGCGCGCGCGACAGCACCTCGTAAAACATCGAAGAAGCAGTCATCGAAAGAACCCTTCTCGTTCGTTCTATTTCTCATTGGACTGTTCAAGCTGGTCAAAGCCCTGCTGCTGATTGCCGTCGGAATCGGCGCCATTCGGTTCCTGCATAAGGATCTTTCCAGCGCTGTCCTGCACTGGGTGCAAGTGCTGCGCGTGGATCCCGACAATCGATATCTTCACGGAATTCTGGTGAGGATATTCCGTGTAACGCCAAAGCAGTTGAAGGAGCTGAGCGTGGGCACGTTCCTCTACGCCGGGCTGTTCTTGATGGAAGGCACGGGCCTGTTGCTGCGAAAACACTGGGCGGAATATTTCACCATCATTACAACCGGCCTGTTCATCCCGCTCGAGGTCTACGAATTGGCGCGGCACTTCACGGCAGTAAAGCTCGCCGTCACCGTGATCAACGTGCTGATTGTCTGGTACCTGGTGGCGCGCGTGCGGTCGCGCTCAAAAAGATTTTCCCGGTAGTGTCGATTCCCGGCGCGGCCGTTCGACTATTGGACGGAGGTGCCAAGGAGGCATATGGAGTATCTATTACTGATCTATGACAGAGAGGCGGACTTCGGCAACATGAGCGAAGCCGAGCAGGCGGCGATGTACCAGGATTATGGCCGTTTTAGCCAGAGCATCCAGCAATCCGGAAAGTTTCGCGCCGGAAAGCAGTTACAGCCGGTGTCAACCGCGACCACGGTGCGCGTCCGCGATGGTAAGCGGCAGGTGACGGATGGTCCGTTCGCGGAGACGCGGGAGCAACTGGGTGGATTCTATATGATCGAGGCCAAGGATCTGGATGAGGCGCTGGCCATCGCGGAACAGATACCATCGGCACGCTTCGGATCGATCGAAGTAAGGCCGATCGTGATGCGCGACGGAGGCTGAAAGGCCCATTCGGCGGATGAATCTGGAATCGCTCTATCGCGAAGAATGGCGGCGCGTGCTGGCCACCACGGTGCGCCTGACGGGCGATTTCGATTTGTCCGAGGAAGCGGTGCAGGATGCGTTCGTGGCCGCGCTGGAACAATGGGCGCGCGATGGAGCCCCGGCCAGTCCGTACGCGTGGCTGGTGTCCACGGCGCGCAATCGCGTGGTGGATCAGCTTCGACGGCGTGCACGCTTTCGAGAAAAACAACGGGAGATCGAGCAGCTTGCCGAATTGGAAAGTCCCGAGATCGATCTGTCGGAGGCCGCCATGGTTGACGATCAATTGCGATTGATTTTCACTTGCTGCCACCCAGCCCTGGCGGTGGAGGCGCAAGTAGCGCTGACGCTACGCACGGTATGCGGACTTACCACCGAAGAGATTGCGCGCGGATTCTTGCTGCCGGTGGCCACCATGGCGCAGCGGCTGGTGCGCGTGAAGCGCAAGATCCGGGATGCGCGCCTGCCGTTCGCATTGCCGTCGAAAGACCGGCTGGCGGAACGGTTGGACGGCGTAATGCTGGTGGTTTACCTGGTGTTCACCGAAGGCTACGCCGCGACATCGGGCAGGCTCTGGATACGCCGGCAGCTGTGCGAGGAGGCGATCCGGCTGGGGCGATTGCTGTGCGAACTGATTCCACGGAATCCGGAACTGCGCGCTTTGCTGGCGCTGATGCTGCTGCACGATTCGCGGCGCATGGCGCGCGCGTCGCCAGACGAGGAAATCGTCACGCTGGAAGAGCAGAATCGTGACTTGTGGGATCGGCGAGAGATCGCCGAAGGTGTGCCGCTGCTCGAAGCCGCTCTGCGCGAAGGCGCGCGCGGTGAATACGCTTTGCAGGCGGCCATCGCGGCGCTGCACGCTCGGGCGCGGCGCGCGGACGATACCGATTGGGCGCAGATCGCGCGCTTATACGACGCATTACTTCAGTTGCAGCCATCGCCGGTGGTGGAACTAAATCGGGCGGCGGCGATTGCGATGGCCGAGGGTCCATCGATGGGGTTGGCGTTAATCGACGCGTTGGAGGCGAAGGGTGAGCTGGCCGGGTATCACTTGCTGCCGGCCGCGCGAGCGGATCTGCTGCGGCGCGAGGGTCGATGGCCAGAGGCGGCGGAAGCTTACCGGCAGGCCTTGGCTCTGGTTGCGAACGATACCGAGCGGCGATATCTGAGCCGCCGTTTGGCGGAAGTGGAAGGGCTACAATCGGCAAATGGAGCTCGCGTTATCCATTGAACCAATGCGGCCCGAAGATTGGCCGGCGGTGCGCGCGATTTACCTGGAGGGCATTGCCACCGAAAATGCGACCTTCGAACAGACCGCGCCCGAGTGGGAAAAGTGGGAGGCAGGCCATTTACGCGCGGCCAGAATTGTGGCGCGTTCAGGCGAAGATGTTTTGGGATGGGCTGCTCTGAGCGGCGTATCCAGCCGGTGCGTGTACGCGGGCGTGGCTGAAGTGAGCATTTACGTGGCGGCAACCGCTAGAGGACGCGGAGTTGGACAGAAGCTGATGGCGCGCCTGATCGCCGATTCGGAAGCTGAAGGCGTCTGGACGCTGCAGGCCGGCATCTTCCCGGAGAACATCGCGAGCATCGCCCTGCACCAGCACGCGGGATTTCGCATCGTGGGCAAGCGAGAGCGGCTGGGGCAGAGGAACGGGCGCTGGCGCGATGTGGTTTTGATGGAGCGCAGAAGCGCGGTGGTCGGCCGGTAGTTACTAAGTGGTCGCAGGTGTCGTCTTCATTGTGCGCTGCCTTTTCGTCTCCAGATTGGGCAGAAATCCGGTGAGTAACCCGATGGCCGGCAAGAAAGAGCACAACTTATATACGAACCCGATACTGGTGTGGTCGGCCAAATTGCCGAGCAAGGCCGCGCCCAGTCCACCCATGCCAAAAGCCAAACCGAAGAACAGGCCGGAGACCATGCCGATTTTGCCCGGCATCAATTCCTGAGCGTAGACCAAAATGGCGGAGAAGGCGGAGGCTAGAATCACGCCAATCACGACGCTGAGGATGCCGGTCCAGAACAGGTTCGCATAGGGGAGCACCAAGGTGAACGGCAGCACGCCGAGGATGGAACACCAGATGACGTATTTGCGCCCGATGCGATCGCCAATGGGTCCGCCAATGATGGTGCCTGCCGCGATAGCGCCCGCGAACATGAATAAGTGAACTTGAGCGCTTTGGATGGACACATGGAACTTACTCATGAGAAAAAACGTGTAGTAACTGGTCAGGCTCGACAAATAGAAGAACTTCGAGAACATTAGAGCGATTAAAACGGAGAGCGACAGGTAGACCTTGCGCGGCGATAACTGGGGATGATATTCAGTCTTCGGCGAGCGGGATTTCGGCGCGGGCGGCCGGTTTTTCTTCGACCAGGCACCCACTCGGGCCAGCACCACGATACCAAGCAGAGCCACCGCCGAAAACCATGCCAGGCTGGACCGGCCGTTGGGCAGGACGATGAACGCCGCCAGCAGCGGGCCCAACGACGATCCGGCGTTACCTCCCACCTGAAAGAATGCTTGGGCGAAACCATGCTGTCCACCCGAGACCATGCGCACCACGCGAGAGGACTCGGGATGAAATACCGCCGATCCGACGCCCACCAGCGCCGCGCCGACGAGGAGCATGGGATATGTGGACACGCGCGAAAGCGTCACCAGGCCGATGAGCGTGAAGCCCATACCGATGGCGAGGGAATAAGGCCGTGGATGACGGTCGTTAAAGTGGCCGATGAGGGGCTGCAGCAGCGACGCGGTGATTTGATAGGTGAGCGTGATCAGCCCGATCTGCCCGAAATCGAGATGGAAGGAAGCCTTCAGCAGAGGATAAATCGCCGGGATCAGCGATTGAACCATGTCGTTCAGGAAGTGGCAGAAGGCGGCAGCCAGCAGAATGGAGAAAACCAGTTTCTCCGGGACATGTTTCGGCGCCTCGGCCTGCACCGGGCTAACAGTGGATTGCATGGTTCCCCAAGGACTAACTACTAGAATAACCGGTCTGGCCCGCGGTTGCCTGCCTTGGAAGGCAGCGCTAGATCCCCAGGCGCTCTTTGAGCACACGCAAGCGGTCTCGCGATACCTTGAGCTCGGTGTGTTTCGGGTCCTTCAAGCGGACCATCATCCCGCCGGCGAACCAGGCGTGCAGCTCATGGACGTGAGCCACGTTGACCAAAGTGGACCGGTGTACGCGCACGAATCTGCCCGGGTCGAGTTTGTCTTCCAGCTCTTGGATGGTGTAGTCGACGGCGTAATTCTTAGTCGCCGTGGCCGCGAATGTGAGTTTGTCGGCGGCGAAAAAATGCGTCACTTGTCCGAGATCGACAAACTCGATGCGTTCGCCCACCTTGGACGCAACGCGGTCCGGATAGGCGGGCGATCGAACGGCGCCGGCGGCCGCTGTCAGGCGCTCAATCAATTCGGTCATGGCTGGAGGAGCGGCGGCGCTTCCACGCAGACGCTCGATCTTGTCGAGAGCGCGATCCAGATGCGTGGCTTCGATGGGCTTGAGCAGGTAGTCCACTGAGTTGACGCCGAACGCCTCCAGCGCGTAGCGATCATAGGCAGTGGTGAACACCACCCAGGGCTGAGGCTTCAGATGAGCCAGCATCTCAAAACCGGTCATGCCGGGCATTTCGATATCGAGAAATAGGATGTCGGGTTTCGCTTCCGGGATCGCGGACACAGCCTCCACCGGGTCCGTGCTGGCGCCGACTATTTGCACCCGTTTGGTAGCAGCTAGCATGCGCTGCAGGCGCTTCAGCGCGAGCGCTTCATCATCAACCAGGAATGCCCGCATGTCCGTTGACGATTAGAGGAACCGACAAAATCAAATTATTGCGGCCGGCCACACGCTGCAGAAGGAGCGCCGCACGATCTCCGAACAGAGTCGACAGCCGACCCCTGAGATTGTCGAGGCCATGGCCGGCGGGCGCGGATTCCAGCTGGAATGCGGGGCCGGAGTCCGAGACTTCGACGCGGAAAGCGCCGCCCGATCGAGCGCCGGTGATGCGAATCTCACCGCCCGCGCGCTGGGGTGCAATGGCGTACTTGACGCTGTTCTCCACCAACGTCTGGAGCGATAACGGGGGTATGCGGGATTCGTTCAAGTCGGCGGGAACGTCGATTTGATAACGCAGGCGCTCGCCAAAACGGGCGCGCTCGATTTCCAGATAATCGGCGACGATCTTGAGCTCACTCGATAACGGCACCAGGCCGGATTGATTGGCGTCGAGGGAGAAGCGCAGCAGCGCGGCCATCTGCTCCACCAGGCGTTCGGCGCGCGCGGGATCTTCAGGAATCAGGGCCGAGATGGAGTTGAGCGTGTTGAACAGAAAGTGCGGATGAATCCGCGATTCAAGCGACGCCAACTGTGCTTCCGTCGCCAGCTTGAGAGCGCGCTCGCGTTCCAGTTCCTTGGTGCGCAGTTGCAGAGTGGTTTCGTCCAGGCGCTCGCGTAGCGTGCTGTAGATACCGATAGTGAGCCCGGCGGCGATCGTCAAAAAGGCGGCGAACTTCAGCGAGCCCAGAAACTGCGGCCAATAGGCGTTCATGGACTGCCAGTGCAAGCCGACGAAAAGCAAACCGGCGATCAATGCGCCGGCCACGCACGCGGCAAACATCACAAGCACGCGAGCGCTCCAACGAAGCCATTGCGGCTGCTGGCAGGTTGCGATCCACACCTTGGGAACCACGAAGAACGCAATACCGCCGATGCAGTTGGAATAGATCCAAGAAAAACGAAACTCTGTGAACAGCGCATTCCACGTTGTATTCGTACTCATCGTGAAAAGCAGGATCGTTGGAATGAGCGCAAAGGCCGAATCCCAGAGCACGGCTTTCAGAATGGTTGTCCGATACGTTGGCGTGCTCATGAGTACGGCCTGTTCTTTAATGTTACCTGCTCCGGTCATCTTACTTGCTCTGGTCTGTCGAAGCTGAATGGCAGCTCAAGCAGCCGGCCTGGCGCGGTGTGAGCGTCTTAGTATCCAACCAGGTGGCGGCGGAGTTGGCGTAGGGCGTGCCGGGCATTTCCTTTTGGATCCGTTCGAACCACTGCTGCGCCTTGTCCGGCTGGCCAAGCCTGGCGTAAGCGTCGGCGATGCCGATCATCAGTTCGCCGCTCTTGTGCGTGCCGAGGTGGCTGAGGTCCGGGCCTTGGACGGAGTACGCTTTCTCATAGTCACTCAGGCCCTTCTCGATTAAAGGGTGAGCGGCCTCGCTGGGCAAATATTGTGAGGCGATCAGGAGCACTGCCCCGCGAACGATGCGGACGCCGAGATCGTTGGGGGCCATCGCCTCGGCTTGATCCATTTCATCCAGCCCCCGCTGCCACATGGCCGCCCCGTTTTGCTGGTCGCCCTTTTGGAACGCTGCGCGAGACTCGCTGACCAGGCCCATTCCGTGCCAGACCAGGGCTTCGGGCTGCTTAGGATCGCTCGCGAGAATGTCTTCGCAGATTTTCATCCCCTTCTGAAGTGAAGCCGTGTCGCCGGCCAGACCGGCAAAGAAGTAGTTGCGGACCTTCATGTCGAAACGGTCCTGGCTGAGAAGAAGACCGCTAGTGAGGATCATCACGGCGGCGATGGTTGTTTTTTGTAGTTTCATTGGGAACTCCTTGCGAATACAGAATAGGCCGGAACCGGCGGATTCCGAGCGAGGTTCGGATAAGGGGTCGAAAAACCGGATGGGGCGTAGGGATCAAGAGATGGATGGGTCGAAGACGCTGGGGCTACGCGGGGCGAAAGAGCAGCAGATCCAGACTGAATGTGACTCGCATGGCTTCAACCGGACGCGATCGCATCGGCCGGTAGATGGAAAGCAAGACGTCGTGAACGGCGGCCGCGTCCAGGTCTGCGGTAGTGGTCACGCGTTGACGATCGAGGAGCGCGAAATCATCTGCGAAAGTCTCTGCAGTGCGGGCCGTGCGATCGTGACCGGAACCGCGCAACTCAATAAGATCGTCAGCCGCCGGAAGGGCAATGAGCAAACGTCCATCGTCGCGGAGGACACGCCGGAATTCGCTCGAGTTCATCCGAGCCGTGATGGACATGACGATGGAGAAGGAGCGGTCGGCGTAGGGCACGAACCGGTCGGCATTGGCCACGATCCATTCGTCATCGGGATAGCGGCGCGCCGCGGCTTCAATCGCTGGAACCGCGATGTCTACGCCATGCGCGCTGAATCCGGCCTGGCGGGCGAGGGCGCCTAGGTAGAAACCGTCACCGCAGCCGGCATCCAGAACGACGTCATTTTGCGATGCGGCCAGGATCTCGGCTATTGCGTTTAGCAGGGGCCCTGTCACTCCGCGATCGTGCAATCGGCGCCGCGCCGCGACGGCCGCGACGGTGTCACCCGGCTGGCTCGATCGCCGGTCCTGTGGCTGGAGCAGATTGATATACCCGCTGCGCGCGACGTCGAATGAATGCCCGCGTTCACAAAACAGCCGCCCGTCGTGGCGCGTGAGAGGCAAATGGCAATTGCGTACCGGACACACGAGCATGGGTCGAGTGTAGCGGATGGGTAGAGCCCCCATGGCTAAAGTGACGTCTAAATATCAAGTTACCGTTCCTCGGGCAATTTCAGTCCGGTACGATATTCGGCCAGCACAGCGGCCCCGCGGCCGAGGTTGGACCAGAGAAGAGGATTCAGGGCACGTGCCTTCTCACTGAAGATCTGTAACACGATCGGCTATATGGCACCGTCCGCGTGGTGAATCCGTTTATCGGCTAGCCATAACGCACTTCTTCACGAGGCGCCTCGGAAGGGGTTCTGCTTCTGATCGGTTAAACTAACAAATCGACCTTATGCCTCTTTCTGCCGGTGACCGCCTGGGACCATACGAGATCATCGAACCCCTCGGCGCGGGTGGGATGGGAGTGGTCTTCAAGGCTCGCGACACGCGGCTGGACCGCATTGTAGCGATCAAAATCTCCAACGAACAGTTCACCGAGCGCTTCGAGCTGGAGGCGCGGGCCGTTGCCGCCCTGAATCATCCCAACATTTGCACGCTGCACGACGTGGGTCCGAATTACCTGGTGATGGAGTACATCGAGGGCGAATCGCCGAAAGGGCCGATGCCGCTGGAGGAAGCTCTCCGCATCGGCCGCCAGATCGCCGAAGCGCTCGAAGCGGCGCACGAAAGAGGCATCACACACCGCGACCTGAAGCCCGCGAACATCAAGATCAAGCCCGACGGCACGGTGAAGGTGCTGGACTTCGGACTCGCCAAAGTTGCGGCCACTACCAGTGGCGGCAGCAGCGAACGCTCGCCCACGTTCACCATCGGCATGACCGAGGCCGGGATGATCCTCGGCACCGCGTCCTACATGGCTCCCGAGCAGGCCCGCGGCAAGGCCATCGACAAGCGCGCCGATATCTTTGCCTTTGGCGTTGTGCTCCACGAACTGACTACCGGCCATCGTCTGTTCGGCGGCGAGGACGCCGGCGAGATGCTCGCCAAAGTGATTCGCGATGAACCCGATCTCAGCGATGCGCCGCCCAGTATCCATCGGCTGCTCGAGGAGTGCTTAAAGAAAGATCCGCGCAAACGGCTGCGCGATATCGGAGATGTTTGGAGGCTGCTGGACGGAGTGCCTCCGGGCGGAGCGTCCGCGCCTGTGAATGGCGCGCAGGGAGCCCTACCATCTCGCAAAGGCCAGTGGCTGTGGCCGGCAATAGCGGCGCTCTTCCTGCTGAGCACCGGCACCCTCGCATTCGTGCATTTTCGTGAGAAGGCGCCGGTACTGGCTCCCATGCGATTTGAAATTGCCGTGCCGCCCAAGACCTCGCTCAACACGTTCGCTCTTTCACCGGACGGCGGCAAATTGGTTTTCAATGCGCGCGGCTCAGACGGACGAAACTCTTTGTGGCTCCGCCTGATGGATTCCCTTGATGCACACGAATTACCGGGAACCCAAGGCGCGAACCTGGACCCGGCATGGTCTCCAGATAGCCAATCCATCGCGTTTATGGCGGAAGGCAATCTCAAAAAGATCGATATTTCCGGTGGGAGCCCGCAAACCTTGGCGCAGTACAGCAACCCGGCGACCGGAATCTCCTGGAGCCGCCAGGATGTGATTCTGTTTGGGAGCTCCGGCGTCATCAATCGTGTTCCGGCTTCCGGCGGAGAGGTTTCCGCCGTCACGGCGCAGGATACCCAGCACGGTGAACAGGGGCAAGGCCGGCCATTCGTCCTTCCCGATGGAAAGAACTTCTTGTATGTCCGGGTAATGGAGAACAAAAGTGCCGTTTACGCCGGTTCGCTCGACGTCAAGCCCGCCGAGCAGAGGCGAAAGAGCTTTTTCGATAGCACCGCGGGGGCGGTATACGTACCTTCGTCTGGTGCGGGCCCGGATGGTGGGGGCACCTTGTTTTTTCTGCGGGGAGAGGCGCTGATGGCGCAGCCGTTCGACGCCAGGCGCATGGAATTGACCGGGCGTGCGGTTCAGCTGGTGGACCGCGTGAGCACCAATATTTTTGACGGTTTGTTTTCGGCCTCGAACACCGGCATGCTGGCCTACGCGGTCACGGGAGGCGACAAGCGACAATTGACCTGGTACGACCGGCAGGGCAAGATCTTGGGGCACCCAGGCGAAGCCACAGCGCGCGACGAGCTGGCGCTCTCGCCGGACGGAACGCGAGTGGTGGAAGGCCGAACGGACGCACAAGGGACGTGGGGCGTGTGGATGCTGGATCTGGCGCGCGGCACCAATACGCGCCTGAGCTTCGAGGGCGGCGGCGGTAGCGGAACCTGGTCGCCGGATGGTACGCAGGTTGCCTTCGCACCGGGCGGAGGTCAATCGACGGACCTGTATCGCAAGCCAGCCGATGGCGCGGGGCAGGGCGAACTGCTGCTTCACTCCGACGGAATCAAGACCCCCAACGACTGGTCGCGCGATGGCCGCTTCCTGCTGTTCATGCAACGCGGAAAAACTACGGGCGCTGACTTATGGGTGCTGCCCATGCAGGGGGAGCACAAGCCGTTCCCGTATCTGATGACGCCTTTTGCCGAAGCGCAGGGCCAGTTTTCCCCAGACGGGCACTGGGTGGTTTACACCTCCAACGAATCGGGGACCAGGGAAGTGTACGTACAGCCGTTTCCAGTCTCCACCGGAGGGAAATGGCCGGTCTCGAATGGCGGCGGAAGCCAGCCGCGCTGGAGCCGCGACGGCAAAGAATTGTTTTATTTCACGCCGGACGATACGCTGATGGCGGTGAGCGTCACCACCACCGGCGGGACATTCCAGCCCGGCGTCCCGAAGGCGCTGTTCCGCGCGCCTATTCTTGGCGGCTCGGGCGGCGGACCGGGTACAGCGTGGCGTTGGGACATTTCTCCCGATGGCCAGCGTTTCCTCATGAACACCACGCTCGATGAGACGGCCGCGTCGCCTGTTACCATACTGCTCAACTGGCGCAGCGTTCTGAAGTAAATGAGGTACACGCGGCTTTCAGAGTCTGTGTCGGTACACCCGGCTTCAGGCGGGTTTGGGATTTCCATCGCCGGCCGGAACCCGGCTGAAGCCGGGTATACCGACGCACACTCTGAAGGCCGCGGGTACCCAATTGCTGGACCGTCGAAACGGAAACCCTAATTGGCCACCGGGTCTGGAACGCGGACTGGCGGAACCCGGCGGCTCCAGATGCGGATGCTTCCAAATCTTTGCGCTACGGCTTCCAGGTAAAGGTAAACCACCGGCGTAATGTAGAGCGTGATGAACTGCGAAAACAGCAGTCCGCCTACCACCGCCAGTCCCAGCGGTTGACGGGCGTCGGCGCCGGCGCCTACTCCGAGCGCAATCGGAAAAGTGCCAAACAGCGCGGCCAGAGTAGTCATCATAATGGGCCGGAAGCGCAGGATACACCCCTGAAAGATCGCATCAAAGGGCGGGCGGCCTTCCACGCGCTGCGCTTCTATCGCGAAATCGATCATCATGATCGCGTTCTTTTTCACCACTCCGAAGAGCATGATGAGGCCGACGAACGCGTATAGATCCAAATCCCGGTGAAAAATCTTGAGGGTGAGCAGCGCGCCGAATACCGCGGATGGCAACCCCGACAGAATGGTGAGCGGATGAATGAAGCTTTCATAAAGCATTCCCAGCACCATATAGATCACAAGAATAGCCACGATCAGCAGGATCGACAAACCACGGAAGGATTGCTGGAAGGCTTGCACCGTACCTTGATAGAGCGGCGCAATGGTGGGAGGAATACGAAGGTCCCGGATCACGTCATCGATAGCCGCGGCTGCATCGCCCAGCGCGAAGCCCGGCTGCAAATTGAACGAGATGGTCGCGGCCGGCAGTTGACCGAAGTGATTCACCGAGAGCGGACCAACGCTGCGGTGGACCGTCACTACGGTATCGAGTGGAACCAGCGTTCCCTTGGCGGAATGGATGTACAGTTTCGAAAGAGCGTCGGGGTTGCGCTGGTACTGCGGCTCCACTTCCAAAATCACCTGGTATTCATTGGACGGCGTATAGATGGTGGATACCTGCCTGGTGCCGTAAGCGGTGAACAGAGCATTCTGGATTTGATCCGGCGTCACGCCCAGAGTTTCGGCGCGGTCGCGATTGATATCGAGCGTCACCTGGGGACTGGCGATCTGCAGATCGCTGGTCACGTTGATGAAGCCGTGCAAGGTGCGAATTCTGTCCAGCAGGATCGGCACCCAACGGTAGATCTCGCGTTGATCGGAGCCTTGCAGCGTCAATTGATACGGACTCTGCGTATTGTTGCTGCCGATGTTGATCGGCGGCGGATTTTGCAAAAACACCTGAATACCGGGGATGGTTAGAATCTTGGGCTGCAGCTCTTGCAGGATCTGATCGGCGGAGAGCGTCCGTTGATCGCGGGGCTTGAGCATCATGAAGATCTGCCCCTGATTGCCGCTGCTCACGTTCGCGAAGGTTCCCTGCACGTTGGGATCGTGCTCCAGGATGTTCTTTACGGCCCACACGTGATTCACCATCGAATCGAACGAGATGTCCTGTCCGGCCACCGCGATTCCGTTGAGCACGCCGCTGTCCGTGCTCGGAAGAAAGCCCTTCGGCATGTCGAAAAACAGCCAGACGGTGCCTCCCAGAAGACCAAACAAGACCATGAGCGTGGCCAGCCGGTGGCGCAGAACCACCAGCAACGAACGCTCGTAAGCGTGGGTCAGCCCCTGGAAAAAGCGCTCCAGCCCGTTGTAGAGAAAACTGTGGCGGCGATCGTGGTTCAGCTTTAGAAACCGGCTGGCCAGCATGGGCGTCAGCGTGAGGGAAACAAATCCGGACACCAGAATCGCCACGGCGATGGTCACCGAAAACTCATGCAGCAAGCGTCCCACAATGCCGCCCATGAACAGCACCGGAATGAAGACGCTGACCAGCGAAATGGTCATCGAAAGAATGGTGAATCCGATTTCACGCGACCCGCGAAATGCAGCTTCCTTCCTGCCTTCACCCAACTCCATGTGGCGCACGATATTTTCCAGCATCACAATGGCGTCGTCCACTACAAAGCCCACGGACAGAGTCAGCGCCATCAAGGAAAGATTGTTGAGGCTGTAGCCCAGCAGGTACATAATCGCGAACGTGCCGACGATCGAAAGCGGCACGGCCACGCCGGGAATCAAGGTTGCCGAGATGTTCCGCAGGAAAATGAAAATCACCATCACCACCAGGAAGATGGTCAGCAACAGGGTAAACTTCACGTCCTGGATGGAGTCGCGGATAGAGGTGGAATTATCGTGAACCACTTCCAGTTTCACGGAGGGCGGAATTTCGGTACGGAAGATCGGCAAGAGACGCCGGATGCTGTCCACCACCTCAACCGTGTTGGTGCCGGGCTGGCGTTGCACCGCCAGCAGGATGGTACGGTCGTCATTCACCCAGGCCCGAATCTTGTCGTTTTCCACGCCGTCCAGAACCTTGCCCAGTTCTTCCATCCGCACTGGATTGCCATTCCGGTAAGCGACAATCATGTGCCGGTACCCGGCCGCGTTCGTCAATTGACCCGTGGATTCGATAGTGAAGGCTTGCTTGGAGCCGTACAGTTTGCCGGTGGGAAGATTGCTGTTGTTGGCCTGGATGGCGAGTTGTAGATCGTCGACGCCGATGCCGCGGGTCGCCAGGCTGTCGGGGTCCAACTGGATACGGACTGCGTATTTCTGCCCGCCGAAAACCTGCACTTGCGATACGCCGCTGATGGTGGAAATGCGCTGGGCCATCACAGTCTCGGCATACTCATCCACCGTGTAGATGGGCAGCGTGGACGAACTGATGCCCAGGAAGATGACCGGCTGATCGGACGGATTCACCTTGTTGAAAGTCGGCGGCCGCGGCATGGTGGGCGGCAACAGACCTCCGGCCTTTGCGATGGCGGATTGGACATCCTCCGCGGCTGCGTCGATATTGCGATCCAGGCTGAATTGGATGGTTATATTGGTGCTGCCGAGCGAACTCGACGAGTTCATCGAGTCGATCCCCGCAATGGTCGAAAACTGCCGCTCCAGAGGCGTGGCAACGGAGGCGGCCATGGTGTCCGGGCTGGCTCCGGGCAGCGCCGCTTGTACCTGTATGGTGGGGTAATCCACGCTGGGAAGCGCAGCCACCGGCAGAGCGCGGTAGCCCACAATGCCGAACAGCAGAATGCCGAACGCCGTTAGCGTTGTAAAAATGGGCCGTCTAATGAAGAAGTCCGAAAGATTCATCAGGCCCCCGCATCGCCCTTCGCCGGCGCAACCACGCGAACGCGCGCACCCGGAAAGAGTCGGAGTTGTCCGTCCGTCACCACGGTTTCACCCGGTGAGATTCCGCTTTGGACGACAATCTGATTATCGATCGTCTGGCCGACGGTAACAATCCGCGTCTCCACGGTCTGGTCTGATTTCACCACGAAAGCAAATTGCCCCTTTTGTCCCGATTGAATCGCTTCCGACGGGACCACGGTGGCGTGATCCAGCGTCCGCAGCGTCATGACCACCGTTATGAACTGGCCCGGCCAAAGCGCATGATCGGTGTTGGGAAAGGTCCCCTTCAGCTTGATGGTGCCCGTGGTGCTGTCCACCGTGTTGTCGATAAAGCTTAGCTGGCCCGTAGCTGTGACCGGATGGTTGGAGCCATCGGCAAGGCCGGTGGCGTTTACAGAAAGCCGATGTCCCGCGTCGTAACGGCGGATTTCGGGCAATAGCTGCTCGGGTGCGCTGAATGTTACGTAGACCGGCTGCAGTTGGTTGATGTTCACCAGCGCAGTGGTGTCGTTCGCTTTGACCAGATTTCCGGCTTGCACCAGGAGACTGCCGGCGCGGCCGTCGATGGGCGAGCGGATATAGCAATAAGAAAGATTGAGCTTCGCGGTTTCAATGGCGCTGCGGTCTGACACCACCGATGCCTGGGCGCTGGTAATAGCGGCCTGATCGGCTCGAACGGCTTCGTCCTGCACCTGAGATGTAGTCTGGTAGGAATCGTTCTGATCCTTCGAGACCACGCCCTCGGCTTCCAATCCTGCGTAGCGCTTGGCCTGTAGCTTGGCGTTGGCCGCCTGAGCCCGGTCGCGCGCCAGATTGGCCTCGGCCTGCGATACCAGGGCGACATCCTTCTGAACAGCAGCCTGGGCCTGATCCAAAGCTTGTTGGTAGGGGCGCGGGTCGATCTCAAAGAGTTGGTCGCCCTTTTTCACTTCCTGACCTTCTTGGAAGAATACTTTGTTTAGTTCGCCGTTGATCTGCGACTTCACGGCAATCACCGCCACCGGCTCAACCGAGCCGATCTGGCGGATCTGAATCGGGATGTCGCGGGCCTGCGCTTGGGCGACGGTGACCGGTGTAGGAGGCAAAACACCCCTTGTTTTGTTGGCCTTGCCGTCAGACTGCGCGCAGCCAATCAGACACACCAGCAGACAGATCAACAATAGGGTCGCAATAGGGGCCCGTGTGAAACACAGCACTAGTGGAATTGCTCCTATTGCTAGAGTAGCGAAAAACCGTATTGAGGTTACTCCGAATCGCGTTACGGCGCTTGGGTGCAGTGGATCTCCCAGGGTATGCCGAATTGATCCACCAGCACGCCAAAACAAACGGACCAGAAGGTCTTCTGGAGCGGCATCTGCACCGTTCCGTTTTCGGACAGCACCTGAAACATGCGCTCGGTCTCCAGTTGGTCGTCGACATGAAGCAGCACGTAAAATCCCTTAGGCTGTTCATACTGCTCTGGAAGCACGTCGGCGCCCACCAGAGTGCTGTCGCCGACGGTAAGAGTGGCATGGACGATCTTCCCACGCCACTCTGGTGGCACTTGTTCGGCCATGGGAGAACCGCCGTAAGTAAGCATAAATTGAATTTTGGCGCCCAGGCATTGTGTGTAGAACTGAAATGCCGCTTCGCATTGTCCGCCAAAAGCCAGATGAGTAGTCAACTTCATCGTGCACCCCTGGAAAGTCAAGATCGCCGCCTGCCAGCTCATAGTCTTGCAGAAACAGGAACTCCTGGCGATCCAGCTCTGTAGAAGCCTGCGATGGATGCTAGCCAATTACGGCGATAACTCTGTCGGTGATAACTCTTGACAGGCCATTGAATGGGCAGTATATTTAACTCGATGGTTATTTAACTATCAGGTTTATTAAGCATGGATTTACAATCAGCGCCGTCCGATGCATTGAATGCAACTTTCTCGGCCTTGGCCGACCCTACGCGGCGCGCGATTCTGGCACGCCTGGCGTCGGGTGAGGTTTCAGTTACGAAACTGGCCGAGCCGTTTGCGATGAGCATGCCCGCCATATCCAAGCACCTGAAAGTGCTGGAGCGGGCGGGGCTGATCGCGCGCGGCCGCGAAGCCCAGTGGAGGCCGTGCCGTCTGGAAGCGGGTCCGCTCAAGGATGTGTCGGACTGGCTGGAGCACTACCGCCGCTTCTGGGAGGAAAGCTTCGATCGCTTGGACGCTTATCTCGTCGAACTAAAAAGCAAACAGATCAAGGAGAAGAAAAAACATGCCGGCAAGCACCGCAAAACCTAGCTCCGCTCTTACCGTAACGCTGCCGTCCGATCGGGAGATTTTGATGACGCGTGTTTTCGATGCGCCCCGCCGGCTGGTGTTTGAAGCCATTACGAAGCCCGAACACCTGTTGCACTGGTTTGGCCCGCACAGTTGCCCGATTGTCGAATGCAAGGTCGATCTCCGCGTCGGCGGCGCATGGCGCTATATTCTCCGTGGGCCGGGCGGCAAAGACATGGGTATGCGAGGCGTATATCAGGAGATCACGCCGTATGAAAGGCTGGTGTCGACGGAAAGCTTTGACGACTATCCGGGCGAAACGCTCAATACCATCACCTTTTCCGAGAAGGACGGAAAAACGACGCTCACCACAAGAGTGCTCTACCCGTCGAGGGAGACTCGCGACGCGGTACTGCGTTCCGGAATGGAGACTGGAGCCGGCGAAACTTATGACCGGCTGTCGGAGCATCTCGCTAGCATGGCGGGCGCGCAATCGGCCGATCCGGAGTTGATAATCACCCGTCTCTTCGATGCGCCGCGAGAACTGCTGTTCCAATGCTGGACCGAGCCCGAGCACCTGCAGCACTGGCAAGGAGCGCCGCGCGGGTTCACCGTTACTCAGAGCGAGTCCGACATACGGCCGGGTGGCTTCTTTCGGATCAGTATGCGCTCGCCCGAGGGTGTCGACCGCTGGCTGGAGGGCCACTATCGAGAGATGGTGAAGCCGGAGCGGCTGGTGTTCACCCACGTGTGGCTGGACGCCGACAAAAAGCCTGGCAAAAAGACGCTGGTGACCATCACGCTGGCCGAACGCGATGGCAAAACCGAACTTACTTTGAGGCAGAGCGGCTTCCCGTCGGTGGAATCGCGCGACGGGCACCAGTACGGCTGGAGCAGCGCGCTGGACGTTCTGGCGGACTATATCGAAGATGCGAGACGCTCGATCGTTGTCACGCGCGTGTTCGATGCGCCGCGAAATCTGGTGTTCGATGCGTGGACGGATTCCCGGCACATCGGGCGCTGGTATGGACCCAAAGGATTTACCATCACCACCTACGCGATGGACGTCCGCCCGGGCGGAGTTTGGCGGTTCGATATGCACGGGCCGGATGGCGTCGATTATCCAAACAAAATCACCTACATCGAGATTGTGAAACCGGAGCGCCTGATTTACGATCATGGCGACGAGGGAGCGCCTGGATATTTTCGGACCACTGTGACCTTCGCCGAGGATGGCGGCAAGACTAAGCTAACGATGCAACTGCGGTTCCAGTCGGCGGCGGAGCGGGAAACGGTGGTCAAGAGCTACAACGCGATCGAGGGCGCGAACCAGACACTGGATCGGCTTGGCGAGCAGTTGGGGAAGATGCTGCAGCTGATCACCACGCGTATTTTCGACGCGCCGCGTGAAGTGGTCTTTCAGGCGTGGACGGATCCCGAGCGGCTGAGGCGCTGGTGGGGGCCAAAAGGTTTCACCAATCCAGTATGCGAAGTGGATGTGCGGCCGGGCGGCGCGATCCGGATTCATATGCGTGCTCCGGACGGCGTTGTTTATCCGATGACCGGCGTTTTTCATGAAATCGTGGTGCCGGAGCGGCTGGTCTTCACCAGCTCCGCCCTGGACAAAAATGGCGAGCCGCTTTTTGAAATATTGAACACGGTGACGTTCGCCGAAGAGGGCGGCAAGACGAAACTGACACTGCACGCCAGCGTCTCGAAGGTGAAGGCTGAGGCGGCGCCGCACCTGGCGGGAATGGAAGAGGGATGGGCTCTGTCGCTGGATCGGCTGGCCGAAGAGGTGAAAGCATGACGAAGAACTGGACGTTGTGGATTATTCAGGGACTGCTCGCGCTCCTCTTCCTGTTCGCCGGTGTTGTGAAGCTGGTGATTCCGGCTGCCGAGTTAGTGAAACAGGCGCCGATGCTATCGGCGGCCTTTCTGCGATTCGTCGGGGTGTGCGAGGTGCTGGGAGCCATCGGTTTGATTCTTCCGTCACTCTTGCGCGTTCAGCCAGGCCTGACTCCGCTGGCGGCCGCCGGGTTGGTGATCATCATGATCGGTGCGGTGGTGATCACGCTGATGACTGGTGGTATCGCGACCGCGCTTATTCCGTTCGTGGTGGGTCTGCTTTTGGTTTTCGTTGCGTTCGGACGCTGGCGCTTAGCGCCGCTAGCCAAAGGGTATGCGACATGAAAGCTGGTACATGCGGCTTCAGAGTCTGTGTGAGAACCTTCCGCATCGACCGTTCCCTCTGGTGGCGGCTCTGTAACCTGTAATTTTGCTCGACTGTCGATACTGAGCCGCGACCAGAGGGAGCGGTCAATGTGCGCCGTTTTCACACAGACTCTTCAGCCGCGTTTTCCGATGCACGCCGCACCTTGCGCTCATACCCGGAATGCTTCTGACCGTCCAGGCGAAATCCCGATCGCCCAGGAGGCGAAGCGTGGCTGAAGCCACGCGTACCAGTTTGGCCAGACACCCAACTCCACACGCCAGCGGCCCACCCCGGCTGATCGCCGATCCCACGCTACACTAGCATCAGCACCCTGGATGAAGATTTCGGCTGCGATCATCACCTACAATGAAGAGCGCAACATCTCACGGGCGCTCGAAAGCTTGCGATGCTGCGATGAAGTGGTGGTGGTGGACAGCGGATCCACCGATCGCACGGTGGAACTCGCCACCAAACTGGGCGCGCGGGTGATCGACAGCAACTGGCGCGGCTACGCGGGACAAAAGAATTATGCCTCCAGCCAATGCGAGCACGATTGGGTATTGTCGCTGGACGCCGACGAGGCGCTGAGTGAAGCCTTGGAAGGCGAGATCTGGCAGATCAAGAAAAACGGCCCGGAGTTCGACGCCTACACCATGCCTCGCCTGGCGCAGTATCTGGGCCGCTGGATTTTGCACTCAGGCTGGTATCCCGATCGCAAGGTTCGGCTCTTTGACCGCAGGCAAGCCGAGTGGGTGGGCGGCTACGTTCACGAGTCGGTTGTGGTGCAGGGCAACATCGGCCATCTGAAATCGAACATTCTCCACTTCACGTGCAATTCGCTGTCCGAGCATTTGAGGACCATGGATCGCTACACCACCCTCGCGGCCGAGCAGTTGGTGGATCAAAAGACCCCGGTGGGCTGGACACAGCTGGCGCTCAACCCGGCCTGGACGTTCTTCAAATCGTACGTTCTTCGACGTGGATTTCTGGACGGCATGGAAGGTCTCGCTATCGCGCACATGGCGGCGCTGTACAATTTCCTGAAATACGCCAAAGCCAGGAACATGAGCCCCCGAAGATGAGGACCCCCGCTTGATCGAAGCCATTTTGGCCGCGCTGTTCGGCCTGCTCATCGGCAGTTTCCTGAACGTCTGTATCTATCGCATGCCACGCGATCTTTCGGTGGTGACCCCGCGCTCGTTTTGTCCGGAGTGCAATCAGACCGTGGCGTGGTTCGATAACATCCCATTGCTGAGTTACGCCATGCTGGCTGGGCGCTGCCGCCGGTGCGGGCATCGCATATCGGTGCGGTATCCGGTAGTGGAGCTGCTCACCGCGACGATGTTCTTCTGCGGGTTCTGGTTCCTGGGTCCTACGCTGGCCGCGGCCAAATTCTGCGTTTTCTCCGCCATCATGATCGCGCTGATATTCTCCGATCTTGAAGAGCACATTTTGCCCGATGAATTCACGCTGGGCGGCACGGTGGTGGGAGTAATCTTCGCCGCGTTCGTACCGGTGAGCGGCGGAATCCTGTTCATCATCTTCATGTCCGCCAAGCACCAGTGGTTGGTCTCGGTGAGCGACTCGCTGCTGGCCGCGGGGGTTTATTCCGGCGCGTTATGGGTCTTCCGCGCGCTCTACGAGAAGCTCCGTCACCGCGAAGGAATGGGATTGGGCGACGTGAAGATGGCCGCCATGATCGGGGCATTCCTGGGGATGCAAAGTGCGCTGCTCGCGTTCCTGGTGGGATCTCTGCTGGGCGCCATTGTCGGCCTCTGTTACATCTGGTTCACCGGCAAGGACGCGTCCACATACGAGCTGCCCTTCGGAAGTTTTCTGGGCGTGGCCGCCCTGGGCGTTGGTTTCTTCGACGTGATTTTCAACTGGTCCCACCGGCTGGGCGCCTAGCCTTGCCGGCCATTCTCATCTTTGCGCTCACCTACCTGGTGCTCGCCATCGGCCGATTGCCAGGCCTCCGCATAGACCGCACCGGCGCGGCCATCATTGGCGCAAGCTTCATGGTGGGTGTGAACGCGCTCTCGCTCGACCAGGCTTACCGCGCTATCAATTTCGACACCATCATCCTGCTGTTCGGGATGATGATCGTGGTTGCGAACCTGCAACTCTCGGGCTTCTTCGCCCTGGTGGCGGAGCGCGTGGTGGAGCGCGCACATCATCCAGTGCCGCTGTTAATCGCAATCGTGGCGGTATCGGGAGTCTTCTCGGCGTTCTTCGTCAATGACACCATGTGCCTGGTGCTGACGCCAATGGTGCTCGAAATCGCGGGGGCGCTGCGCCGGAATCCCGTGCCGTACCTGCTGGCTGTGGCGATGGCGGCCAACATCGGAAGCGTGGCCACCATCACCGGAAATCCCCAAAACATGATGATCGGAAGTTTTTCCGGAATTCCCTACCGGCATTTTGTGGCGGCGCTCGGGCCGGTGGCTGCCGCCGGGTTGGTGCTGGCGGTAGCGGCTATCTTCTTAAGTTATCGCCGCGAATTTACGACGCCCGGAGAGGTGACTGTCGCAGCACCCGCGGTGCGCGTGGATCGCGGGTTGATGTGGAAATCGATTGTCATTGCGCTGGCGATGATCGTGATGTTTTTCATGGGTTGGCCCGTGCCCAAAGTCGCGATTGTGGCCGGCGCCGTGCTCCTCATCACGCGCCGTGTCCAGCCCGGGAAGGTTTATGAGCGGATCGATTGGCCGCTGCTGGTGATGTTCGCCGGGCTGTTCATCGTGATCGCGGGGATAGAGAAGACCGCGCTTGAAAAGGAGCTGTCGGCGCTGGCAGGGCGCTTGCATCTGGACAATGTGTTCCTGCTCAGCGGATTTGCGGCGGTGCTCTCGAACCTGGTGAGCAACGTGCCGGCGGTGCTGGTGTTTAAGCCATTCATTGGACAATTGGTCGATCCGAAGCGGGCCTGGCTGGTGCTGGCGATGGCGTCCACGCTGGCCGGAAACTTAACCGTGGTTGGTTCGGTGGCGAATCTGATCGTGATTCAGCAAGCGCGCGAAAAAGTCCGGATCGGCTTCTGGGAGTATTTCCGAGTGGGCGCGCCACTGGGAATTGTCACCATCCTGCTGGGCGCCGCCTGGATTGCCTGGCGCGGCTACTGAACCTGCGCGTTGCTAAACATTTCCGCTTAGAAATGATCTATCCTGGTGGCGTGATGCCCTGGTTGTCGTTTATCGTTGGAGTGCTGTTCGGAGGCCTGATCGCGGGTCTCTGGATGCGTGCCAAGCTGGCTCGCCTGGAAGCGGCCAAACAGTTCGCCGAGTCCGGCGCCACCAAGCTCCAGGAGACTTTCCAGGCGCTTGCCGACGCCGCCTTGCGATCGAACCAGAGCGCGTTCCTGGACGCCGCGCGTACCACGCTCCAGACCACGCGCGCTGAGATGTCGGGCGACCTGGCGCAAAAACAGACCGCGATTGAAGGTGTGATCCAGCCACTGGCCGATTCACTGGGCCGGTTGGAAGTTCATGTGCGCGAACTGGAGCGGGCGCGGGAGAAGGCTTACGGCAGCCTGGGCGAGCAGGTGCAATCGCTGGCGCGCGAGACCGCGACTCTTTCCACCGCTTTGCGATCGCCACAAACTCGCGGCCGCTGGGGCGAAGTGACGCTACGGCGGGTGGCGGAGCTGGCCGGCATGGTCCTCAACTGCGATTTTCAGGAACAGGAAACGCGCGAGGGCGATGGCGTGCGCATTCGCCCGGACATGATTGTGCGCCTGCCGGGAGGCCGCTCCTTGGTTGTTGACGCCAAGGTTCCGCTCACTGCATATCTGGACGCCATGGGCGCACCCGATGCGGCATCGCGCAAGGCCGCTCTGCAACGGCACGGACAGCAAGTCTTCGAGCACGTCCGGCAGCTATCGAGCAAACAATATTGGAGCCAGTTTCAGCCCGCGCCGGAGTTGGTGGTGCTGTTCCTGCCTGGCGACCACTTCTTCAGCGCGGCGCTGGAATGCAGGCCGGATCTCATCGAAGAGGCGCTGGCGAAGAAGGTCGTCATTGCGACGCCAGTGACCTTGATCTCAGTGCTAAAGGGCATCGCATATGGCTGGAATCAGGAGCAACTCGCGGAGAACGCAGAGGAGATCCGGCGCGTGGCTTCTGAGATGTACGATCGCGTGCAATCGGTGCACGAGCATTATTCGGCAACAGGAAGGCTGTTAGAAAAGACTGTTGCGGCTTACAACAGTTCGGTTGGATCGTGGGATTCACGTCTGGTGCCGTCGTTGCGCAAGATGCGCGAGCTAGGAGTGTCGAACGGCGAAGAGCCGCAAGCACCCGAGCAGATCGATTTGCTGGCGCGGCGTCCACGCGCGGTGAACGGATTCTAAGGCTAGGCCTCCCTCATCATTTTCTCGGGCAGATAAAAAAAGAACCCAACCCGCCAGTTACCGTCCGCCCCGACGCAAAAGCGCCGGTTAATCTCGCCTTGCGAACGGCCTCAACGATGGCGGCAGCTTGGGTCGGCGTTGACCCTCTCCGCGACGTCGCTGCCGGCACCAACTTGTCGCAAAGCTACTTGCTCGAGCTGACTGGTTTTCGGGTGCGGGCCGAGTATGAGGATTTCAAAGGATCGCCGCCGCGCTATGGTTGAGCTGATTCCACTCACGGAGGCATCGCCTCCACAAAAACTTATCTCGCGTTGCCAGTTTCGACGGACGTTTTGCGCTTTCTGGAGTGAAGGCAGAGAACAGAAGGTTTCGCCGCCAAGGAGGTAAATCAAAATGTCACAAGCGTCCCACGCCGGCCACTCAGCCGAGTCACACCACGTTCACGTATCTCACGCAAAAAGCGCAAAGTATCGCTACCATCCGGGCATGCTCTCGTTCTTTTATCAAAACATGTCACCTGCGGACCGGTCGTCGATCGACCGTCAAGTCGACGAGGAATTTCGCAAGGAGACAGGCAGAACGACCAAGCTCGACTGGAACCGTGAAAAAGACCGGCCAGAGGCGCGCCGTTGGCTAAAAATGAGGGATTTTGCCGTGTTGCGCCTCTATCTTTCGCGACAGAAAATGCGCCGTGCCGAGTGCCGCATCGCGCACGAGAAGTACATCTCCGACGCTGTCGCATACTTCCAGAGTCACCTGCAAGTGGCGGCCGAAGAAGCGGGGCTGCCAAGGGTGGAGCCCGAATCGAAGGGTTTCATAGGGCTCCAAGTCGCTCACATTGCGGTCGAGGCTCTGGATACTTTGGGCGAAGTAGGGCTTTGGGAGGTCATAGTTTCTGAGGCATCTGTTGAATTCGCAGCAGCGCTTGGCACCGCTGCGAGCGGGGCTGTCGCTCTGTTGGCCAGCATGGCAGAAATCGGCCAGAAGCACGTCAGCGGCAGGAATGTGAGTGAAAGAAATTGCTTCAGGTACGGGTTCGCGGCCACTCTTCACGCAATGGCGAACGGTGGGGACTGGTCTGGGGGCGATTCCACTGCAACGATTGAGGGCCAGATGCAATTTCGAGGGAGAAATGCCGCCGTTCGGATGGTAAAGGAAATGGGACCTACGATCGGAACGAGGTTCGTGGAGCGCTATGCAGGACCCAACGGCAAGGATGTCGCGATAAGGGACCTTGGCGGCTACGAAACTCAGCTCCGGGAAAAATAGGCCGGACGCTCGCAGATCCTGGTGAGCGGCGACCGGCTCACACTGACGAACCCGCGCCACCGATTCCAGCCGCCGGGGATGACGGCCTCGGGCTGAGCAGGCCCACACCCTGCGTGGCTTCGTCAGCATCCTCGCCAGCAAGGGAGAGGCGACTAATACTCTACGACATGTCGATGATGTCGAAGGTGAAGCGCTCGGGCGGCAGGCACGAAAGCGGCGCGGGCGTGAGGTGCGACCAGGTGTCAAATGCGGTGGTGGCCACGCTCGAGTTCAGGTAGAACAAAAACTGGTTGGAGAAGCAGGAAATCGGCGGCGGCTGGCGAAAGGTGAGCCGCATTCCGACGGCTTTTTCGAACTCGACGCCTTCGGTTGGGACTGCCTTGTCTTCGAGCAGCATCACAAAACTGGAGCGCCCGGCGTGGGGCCACACGTCCGGCCGCAGGAGGTTACGCAGTTCCAGGCGAGCGCCAAAGGTGATCTCGCACTGCCGGATCCATTCGAGAATGCTGTCGCCCCATTGCCATTGCGTCACGAAGCGCAGATACTGGTCGGCCAGGTTGATAGCCAGATCCATCTTGCGGCGATCCACTTCGAAGTCCGGAACCGGGCCATCGAAGGCGGGGGGCGCCATCATATCTTCTGAGTCGATCAGGCTGTTCGCCATGCCAACCACGCGATCCAAGCGTCGGACGTTGGGGCTGGTGCGAACCAAGAGCGGGGGCAGTTCGTGGGTCTTTTCCCCGGGCACCTCTACGAACTTTCGGTCTCCAACAATATCCATGGTGACGACCTAATCTCCTTATCGACAACCAGGTCGCAGGCTTTCCACTTTAATTGACGCCAATTGTGACTAGCCCGTTACGTGGGGCCGGCGAGACAGAAACTGCGTTGCAAGTAAGAACAATTCTGCAAGATTTGTTGACGGTTGTAAAGAGGGTACTGAAGGTACCTTGGATTCCTGCGCTACAATTCGGCTTCATGTACAGATGTTCATGATCTACTGCGACGTCAGCCTGCCGGTGCCGCTGGATCAGGCGTTTACCTACCGCTTGCCCGAGACGATGCAGCCCCGAGTCCAGCCCGGCTGCCGCCTTCTGGTTCCGTTTGGACCGAGAAAGCTCACCGGCATGGTACTCGCTCTTCGACCGGATGCGCCCGAAGGACCCGTCAGGGAGGCCTTGCGGCTGGTAGATGAGGAGCCCGTTCTCGACGCCGGCTTGCTCTCGCTGGGGCGCTGGATCGCGCAGTACTACTGTGCACCCTTAGGCGAAGTGCTGCGCAGCATGACGCCGCTCAGTGGCGAAGTTCGTAAAACCAAGCTGTATTCGCTCACCGACGCGGGGCGCGATACGGCGCGGCAATTGTTGTTTGGAGCGGGGGAGGAAGATCCCACACTTCAAATCCTGAGGTTGCTCGAAGCCCGGCCGCTTTCGGCGTCCTACCTGCAGAAGAAATCGCCGAACGCTTTGAGTGTGATTCGATCGCTCGAGAAGAAGGGCTTCGTCGCGATGGAAGATTTGGAAGCGGCGCGCGATCCGTTGCGAGCATCGGCCACCCGGCTGCGCGCGTCATTCCTCAATTCGGCTCCCGGCGTCAGTTCGGCCAGCGGCCTGAAACTCACCAAGCGCGAGCGCGAACTCCACGCGTTCCTGGAACTGCATCCCGGCACGCACAACCTGGAGCAGTTGGAGACATCGGTCAAGGGCGCAAGCCAGGCCGCGCGTTCGCTGGCGCGCCGCAACCTCATTACGCTCGAACCGGAGGCGCCCACCGGCGTCTTCAGCACCGATGTTCCGCCCCGAACGCTCAATCCGCATCAGTTGGACGCATACCAGCAGATTGAAGCCACGCTGCGCGGCGGTAAGTTTCATACGTTTCTGCTGGAGGGCGTCACCGGTTCGGGGAAGACCGAGGTTTACCTGAAGTCGATTGATGCCACCATAGCCCTGGGCCGCAGCGCCTTGCTCCTGGTGCCCGAAATCGCGCTGACGCCCGCGGTGGCCGGCCAATTTTTCCGGCGCTTTGGAGATCGTGTTGCCATCCTGCACTCCGCGTTCCATGACGCCGAGCGCGCCGAGCAGTGGCGGCGAATTCGTGGCGGCAGCGCCACCGTGGTAGTGGGCACGCGCTCGGGCGTATTCGCGCCGGTGCAAAACCTGGGGCTGGTGGTGATCGACGAGGAGCACGACGCGAGCTATAAGCAGGGGGAGACGCCGCGCTACAACGGCCGCGATGTCGCTATCGTCCGAGCGCGCGAAGCGGGCGCCGTAGCGGTGCTGGGATCGGCGACTCCCAGTCTCGAGAGCCGTTACAACGCCGAGCGCGGCAAGTACACCCTGATCAAGCTGCCCGAGCGCATCGAGCAGCGGCCCATGCCGGACGTGGAAGTGATCGACATGCGGCAGGAGTTCCTGGAGACCCGCAAGCTGGCGACGTTCTCGCGGCGGCTGGTGGAGACCATCGACGAGCGTTTGAAGAGCCACGAGCAAACCATGCTGCTGCTCAACCGGCGCGGATTCTCGAGCTTCGTGGCGTGCCGCGCGTGCGGCGAGCGCCTGGAGTGCGTCAATTGCGCCGTCACCCTGACCTATCACCGGCGCGACCGCCGCATGCTTTGCCACTACTGCAATTACGCGGCCAAGGTCCCGTCAGTGTGCCCGAAATGCGGGAGCGAGTATCTGAATTTCATCGGCACGGGTTCCGAAAAGGTAGAGGAAGAGCTGCATCGCGATTTTCCCGAGGCGCGGATTGCGCGCATGGATCGCGACACGGTGAGCGGCAAGCGGCACTTCGAGAGTATCCTGCATGGCTTTCGCGACGGCAATTTCGACATTCTGGTGGGTACGCAGATGATCGCGAAGGGGCACGATATTCCGAACGTGACGCTGGTGGGAATCGTCTCGGCCGACGTCGGGCTGGGGCTGCCGGATTTTCGCGCGGCGGAGCGAACGTTTCAGTTACTGACGCAGGCGGCGGGGCGGGCCGGGCGCGGCAACTTGCCCGGCATCGTACTCATTCAGACCATCAATCCGGAGCACTACGCGGTGCGCCTGGCTTCGGAGCAAAATTACGAGGGCTTTTATCAGAAGGAGATCCAGTTCCGGAAACTGATGCGATATCCGCCATTCGCGGCGCTTGCGAATGTGCTGGTGCGTAGCCAGAAACAGGAGGATGCGCTCGCCATGAGCGCCGAGCTTGGCCGCGCGCTGGATCCGGCGCCCGAAGGAATCAAGGTCCTGGGGCCGGCGGAGGCGCCGGTGCCGAAGCTCAAGAGCGAATTTCGATATCAACTTCTGTTGAAGGCGGCCGATCGGAGAGTGCTCAATGAGACGCTGCGGGATTTGCAGCGCTTCGCGAGGGAACAGAAATGGCCGGCCACCGCGCTGGTCATCGATGTTGATCCGCTCACGTTGCTGTAAATCAACAGACCAGGGTCGCGCCAGTTAAACCGAGGTGCCGATCGGTGGACCAGCAAGTCGCAATGCGTTGAGCTTTCATTACGGCCAGCCCGTGAGCGTCCGCGAGAGTTAGCTTTTGATCGGCAAATTTCTTCACGAATGCTTTCGCTTTCTCCAGCTCTAACACGTCAAAGCCACTGATGCGAATCGGGAGTTCCTGGATGAAATTGAGGAATGAGACTGCCTTACGTTGATCGTATCGCCGCAGAAACCAGCCGTGTCCCTCGGCGATGACGAGCGCGGACGTGGAAAGGGTAGGTGGATCAGAGAACAACCGCTTGAATAGGGAGTTGTAACTATCGGATCGATCTAGGAATGCGATAAACGCAGACGTGTCAACATAGCTCTCAGTCTTTTGAGCCATAGACAATTTCGTCGATGGACGCGCTCGAATTTGGATCGCCGGACTCCACCATGCCCGCGAATCGCATCCACGAGGGTCCTTGGGAAATTGGCAACCTCTCGCGAACCGCCCGTCGCACGAACTCCGCCACGGAGATGCCAAGCGCTTTCGCTTCTCTCTTCGCGAGAGCGTATTCGTGTTTTTGCAGGCTCACCTGGGTTCGAATCATGTTATCACCTTACGCCTCCATGATAACACTAGACGCAACGCCCGGGGAACTACGCGAGAGCGTGCTCACGCGCGGGCCCGGCAGAATGATGCCTGCCAGATTCAGCGGATCGGAATTGGCCACGTCGACGTGCTCGTTCGGTTCCGCATCCGGCTTTTGTGACGCGCGGCGGATGGCGCGCAGCAGGTCCAAGGCTTCGGGGCGCGCGAACTGCTCGCCGCTGAATCCCGAGACAAACCGGCCACCGCGTATCTCGCCTTGCGCTTCCTTGCGGCGCAGCACCGGCAGAAGATCGCGCCAGGGCGGCGCCAGACTCTCGCGCGCGAGAAGATCGCGAAAGAGCACACCCCAACGCGCCAGCAGTTGATCGGCAAACGCCAGGGCGCGCGCGTCGTTTGTGACCAGGCTGGCCGAATGTCGAACCAGTGCCCAGCGTCCCGCGGCATGCCTGGGCCGGGAAAATCTTCCCCGCCCTTCCCCGCGCCGGCGTTTGGGATCCACCAGTGAGCGCAGATTTTCGAAACCGTCCGCGGTTACCAGGCCCGCTGCTACCAGCTCCCAGAGTCCGTCTTCCACTTCGCTGGCCAACCGGCCGGTGGCGCGGACCAAGTCGGCAAAGAAAGATGCCCCGCACTGCTCAATCTGCGCCAGCACTTCGCGTGCGGCGTGCGAGAGCATAGGCGCTTTCGCATCCGGATCAAGAGCCGCCAGCCAATCCGTACTCTCGCGCAGAAAGATGGCGATGGGTGCGGTGCGAGTGGGCCTTACGCGCCGCGGTTCCGCCGCTTCAAAGGCCGGATGCGGCGACAAGCGCGCCCACATCACTTCGCCTGAAAGGCAGAGTTGATCCAGAAACTCGGGTTCGTAGCGAGCCACGCGGCGCGCCAGCACCTCTGCTTCCCAGGCGGCCGCCGATATTTCGTAACCCTGTAATTGCTTGATGATCTGCAGCGTGCCATCCACGCCGTGCAGGCGGCTGCGAGGATTCAGATGCTGCCATTGAAACAGAAAGCGCTCAAATTGTGCGGCGGTAACCGGCTCAATTTCGCGGCGAAGCTGGCCCAGCGTCAGCCGATGAATGCGCGCCAGAACGCGCCGGTTGCACCATTCGATCTCGCCCTCGGCTAAGCCAGGCGTAAAACGGCCGCGCATTACTTGCCCTTCGGATTCAAGCTTCAAGAGCGCCGCTTCGATTTCATCGAGTGGAAACGCGAGCGTTGCGGCCAACGACGCCGCCGTCACCGGCCCGAGCGATTCCATCCAGCCGCGCACCGTCAGTAGCACATCGCCAATCAGATGCAGGCGTTCCGTAGCAACCCAGAAGCGTTTGGCTCTCTCTTCGAAGACTCGTTCAACGACGCTGGCGCGGCCCGTGGCCGTCAGCTGCATGAAAAATTCCCGCCATTCGTCACCCCAGACACCCCCCGGCGGCAGGGTGATCAAACTGAGCAGCGCGTCGTGCAACTCATCGGGGTCGCGAACATCGGGCCAGCTCTCGGCGGCCACGGTCGCGATCGCCGCGGCATCCAGGATGCCCGCGCCTCCAGAAGCGTCCGTGCGTAACGTGCGCCGCAACTGCACTGCTCGCGCGCGCCGTTCTTCCAATGGCGCGTCGTCCAGGTAGGCGTACGGGTTGGCGTTCAGGATTTCATGCGAAAAAGGAGACGGCTCGGCGTTGTCGACGGCGACCTTGCGGATGGCCCCGGTCTCCAGGCCTTCGAGAACCCGCGTGAGGCCGTCCAAATCCATGGCTTCGTGCAGGCAATTGTCGATGGTCTCTTCCACCAGCGGATGATCGGGGATGCGAATCTCGCCGGTCAAGTTTTCCGCACAAGCTACCTGATCGGGAAACACGGACGCCAGCAAATCCTCGGCGCGCATGCGTTGGATGGGCGGGGGAACCCTGCGGCCGCCCCGAAAGCGCGGGATGGCCAGCGCACGGGAAGCGTTCCAGCGCCAGCGCGCCGTGAACATGGGAGCATCCAGCATGGCCTGCGTGAGCACATGTTCCACGGTCTCCGGTTTCAGGAACTCGAACACCAGTTCCAGAGGGAAGGCGTGCTGCTCGGTGAGAGAAATGTTGATGCCGTTGTCGGTGGCCGCCGCCTGCAGCTCGAAATTGAAGGACCGGCAGAAGCGCTTGCGCAGCGCCAGGCCCCAAGCCCGATTGATGCGCGATCCGAAGGGCGCGTGGATCACCAGCTGCATCCCGCCCCCTTCATCGAAGAAGCGCTCGGCCACCACGGTCTTCTGGGTGGGCAGTGCATTGAGCGAAGCCGCGCCCGCCAGCACATAAGCGACAGCTTGCTTCGCGCCGCCCTCGTCGAGTCCACAATCTTCGATCAGGAATCGCATTGCGCAGTCGGGATGCTCTGCGATCTCTTCCCGCACGCTGCCCACCGCTTCCGACAGCTCCAACGTTCGGCCGGGCGCCTCACCATTCCAGAACGGAACCGACGGCGGCGCGCCCCGCGCATCCTCCACGCGCACGCGACCCGGCTCCACGCGCTTGATTCGCCACGATCCCGTGCCCAGCAGAAACACATCGCCCGCCAGGCTCTCCACCGCGAAATCCTCGTCCACCGTCCCCACCTGTTTCCCATCGGGCTCCGCAACCACCGAATAGTTCGCGGTATCGGGGATGGCGCCGCCGGAAGTGATGGCAGCCAGCCGGGCGCCGCGCCGGCCTCTTATCCGGCCGTTCACCTGATCGCGATGCAGGTAAGCACCGCTGCGACCGCGCTGCGTTGAGATGCCTTCGGACAGCATTTCGATGATCGCGTTGAAATGTTGGCGATCCAGATCGCGGTAGGGATACGTACTTCGAATCAGGGCGTAAAGATCTTCCTCCTGCCAGTCCCGTGCGGCCGTTTCGGCCACAATCTGCTGCGCCAGTATGTCTAGAGGCGCCTTAGGGATCTCCAACCGATCCAGCTGTCCGGAACGGATCGATCGAACCAAGGCCGCGCATTCGATCAACTCGTCACGCGTGGTGGTAAAGAAATGGCCTTTCGGTTTGGCGCCCACCCAGTGCCCGGACCGGCCCACGCGCTGCAGCGCAACCGCGATGGACCGCGGCGATCCAATCTGGCACACCAGATCCACCGAGCCGATGTCGATGCCCAGTTCAAGCGATGCCGTCGCCACTACCGCCCGCAGCTCGCCGCTCTTCAGCCGCGCCTCGGCGTTCAGGCGCAGGGCTCGCGCCAGGCTGCCGTGATGGGGAAGAACCATATTCTCGCCCAGCCGCTCGGCCAGGGCGTGCGTCACCCGCTCCGATAAGCGGCGAGTGTTCACAAAAACCAGGGTGGTCCGATGGGTCAGGATCAGCTGGGCTAAACGATCGTAAATCTCGGCCCACATTTCGTTGCTGGCCACTGGTCCCAACTCGTCTCGCGGCACTTCCACCGATAGTTCCATCTCGCGGCGATGCCCGATGTCGATGATGTGGGCATTCGGCGAGAGGAATTCCGCGACTTGTTCGATGGGCTTCACGGTCGCCGATAGACCGATGCGCTGCGGCCTGGTGTCGGCAAGAGCATCCAATCTGGCCAGCGAGAGCGCCAGATGAGATCCGCGCTTGTCATCGGCCACCGCGTGAATCTCGTCGACGATCACGGTGCGCGTGGTCTTCAGCATCTGGCGCGACTTTTCCGCCGTCAGCAGGATGTAAAGCGATTCTGGAGTGGTGACCAGGATGTGCGGCCGATGCTTGCCCATCTGCTGGCGCTCGGAAGCCGGGGTGTCCCCGGTCCGGACCGCTGTTCGAATCGGCGCGAAGGGAATGCCGTGGCGGGCCGCCAGTTCCGAAATCTCGGCTAGCGGGATTTCAAGGTTCTTATGGACGTCGTTGCTCAGCGCTTTGAGCGGAGAAACATAAACTACTTCGGTTTGGTTAGAGAGTTCTCCGGAGCGCGCCGCACGTACCAACTGATCAATACAGATCAGAAAAGCGGCCAACGTTTTGCCGGACCCGGTGGGTGCGGAGATTAGCACATCGTGCCCGGAGCGAATCTCGGGCCAGCCCAGAATCTGCGGTTCGGTGGGTGTGCCGAACCGGGTGCTGAACCATTCTGCGACCAGGGGATCGAAATCCGCCTGTGACTGTGCTGTAACTCCCAACTGTAAGGCCACCTGCTATTATTAAACCTCAGGTTTTAGTAATAGGCTAACTGCCACTTTCGTACTATGTCTGTTGGTACTCTTGGAGAGTACTCGGCACTGTGTGAATGGTTCACGTAGAAGCTTAGGTTGGTTTGGGAAACTGTTGACACGGTAGATTCTAGCGATGACTATACGGGTCATATTCGAATGCTCGCGCTGCGGATCAAGATCTTTTCGTCCTTCCTCGCAGTGGAACATCAAGGATTTCATCTTACGGAAAATCGGGGCCACTCCTCAACGCTGCCTTTCCTGCCGCCGCCGGTTCTATCTTTTTCGACCTACGTTACTTTGGACGTTCCTGCGGGCTCTAGAGTCTCCCCCATTGCGAGCCGAGGAAGCAGTTTTTCGGCACTCAAAAATGCCAAGGAAGCAAGAAAGCGCTTCGCAAAGGGCACGCGAGAACATGGCAGGTTGAATTCTCACGCGGCTCGGTAACGTCCCCTTTTATTACTGCTGCCTTCTGCGCCGGTATTCCTGCAATTGTTCCAGCCGGCCGCGCACCATGGCGTCGGTGGGATCCAGTTCCAGCGATTTTTCCAGATTCGTTATGGCCGAGGCGTCATCCACCTTGCGAGTGTAAGCGAAACCGAGCAGCGCATACGTCTTCGCCGACTGCGGATCAAATTCCAGATTCATACGAAGTAGCGCGATGGCATCATCGGGCTTACCCTGAACCACGCGCTGGACGATTTGAAGCAGCGCCTCCTCGCTAAAATCATAGGTGGCCTTGCCGTAAAACTGCTTCCGCAGTTCGCGGTACTGCTCCACGGCAGCCGCTCCGCCCTTCTCGGCGATGGTTCCGAGGATGATCGCGGACAGCGGCTGGGGAATCGGGACGCCGCGATGGCAAGTCACGCATTCCACCCGCGCCGCTTCACGTGCCGGTTTGCCGGTTGCTTCCTGAACTTTCGTGTTCAGATCGCGAGTCATGGCCATCATTGCAAGCGCAATGTCCTTCTTCGGCTCCTTCTGGCCGCTGCCGCGCGGCGCGGAATGACAGTAATCGCAGCGCACCCCGAGCGCCTTGCCGATTTCTTCCATGTTCATGGTCTGCGCCGGCGCCAGTGATGCAGCCGCAAAAATGAGTAACGCCGAGATCCGGCTCACCAGTTCATCCCCACGGAGCTTGCCTGCATATTTGCCGCCTATAATGGCAGACTCTCTCGAAAGCGGCAACCCCAAGACAAGCGACAACACAAACTTTTACAGCCACACCAAGACGCCACTGCCGCATTTCGTGTTGTAATCTGTAGAGGTTGATCCCGCAGAATTGATTCCGCAGAGCTAAGCTATGGCAGAGGAATCTGCCAGGTTAGACAGATTTGCTGCGTCCGCGTTACCTTTCAGAGGGCCACAATTGGCCTCATATGCGACTCATGAATACAAAATTCGCTCTTCTTGTGCTTCTCCTTGGGACGTGCGCCTGGCACTCCTCCGCTCAGCCCACTTTTGATAACAGCGGAGACGGGCTGCTGAACGGCCCCTATTATATGCGGCAGGTTTTCTACTATTACGTACCTGGCCAAACGAACGACCTGGGCGACACCATCAACGTCCAGGGCACCATTACCTTCAATGGAAGCGGGGGCTACACTTTTAGTGGCTCGGTCCTCGACACCGCCGTCAGTTCCAAAGCGGAGCTCTTCAACACCAGCGGCACTTACGTGATTGCCGCCAGCGGCGAAGGCTACATCAGCGCCATCGATCAGGAATTTCCCAGCGATAGGATCAGCGGATTGGTATCGCATGGCGTTTTCATTGGGAGCAGCACCGACAACGCCGAAGGCTATAACGATCTGTTCATCGCCACGCCGGGCACCTCAGCCACCAATGCCACCCTGAGTGGCACTTACACTGTCGCGTACATGGACCCCACCTACCTTCCCAGCAGCACACGCGGTTCCGGGCGGCGATGCACTGTTCACCATGACCGCCGACGGGCAACGGCAACATCGGGAGCGTCAACGTAACCAGCTATCTGGGAAACAGCACGACGGCGAACACGGAAAGCCTTACTGGTGTGACCTATTCCTTCAACAACGGCGCCGCGCAGGTCAATTTTGGAGGCAAGCGCAGCGGTTCCACCATGGTGGCCGGCGGGGAACTGCTGTACATCTCGCCAGACGGCAATTTCATCTTTGGCGGTTCCTACACAGGTTGGGATATGTTCGTCGGGGTTCGCGCCGCCACCAGCGCGCCCTCCAATTACGCCGGACTCTACTACCAGGCTGGTTTGGACCTGGATGCATCGGCCACCAACAGCGGTTACTCCCCGTTCAATAGCTACTACGGGTCGTTCCAGGCATTTTCAGGGAAGATTATCGGACACCAGAGATTGAGCAGTGTATCCCCGACCAAGTTCCAGAGTGTGAGTTCGCTTTTGATCTATGGCGGATCGAGCGACTTCACGTACTACGATTCCTATGCCTTGAACAGCGACGGCAGCTCCGATGACATCGATTTCGGCCAGCACTACGTGAGCAGTAGCGATGGGACCATTCGCGTCGGATATGGCATCGGCCCGTTCCTCTCGCTCAACGTAGCTTTTCAGGCGCCGGCTTTCAGCGGTCCAGGTGTATATCTGAGTCCGGTAGGCGTAGTGAACGCCGCCAACTCCGCGCCCTTTACCGCGCAGGTGTCTCCTGGAGAATTTCTCACCTTATACGGCTCAGGGCTGGCGAATACCACGGCCAGCGCCAGCGTGCCCTTCCCCAACCATCTCAGCGGAGTACAGGTGCTGATTAACCAGGTCGCCGCGCCCGTTTACTACGTGAGCCCGACTCAAATCTCGGTCGTCGTTCCCTATCTCACGGCTGCGAACTCAGTAGCCCAGATTCAGGTGATCAATAACGGAGCGAATTCCAACATCGTCACAGAGTTCACCGGATCAAGTTCGGTTGGGGTCTTCACCAACAATCCGGAGGGCGGTCTAGGCTATGCTGCCGCGCTGCATCCCGACTATTCGGTGATATCCAAATCGAGCCCCGCCCAAATTGGCGAGACTGTGGCTGTGTTTCTGGCAGGCATGGGAGTGGTAAGACCAGCGGTGAAGGATGGAACGGCCGCGCCGAATCCACCGAGCACGACAACAGCGACGCCCCTGGTCTTCCTGCTCGATGGCTCGGGCCATTACTTACAATGCACGGTCGCCTTCTCTGGCCTCGCTCCCGGATTCGCCGGCCTGTATCAACTCAACTTCACGGTCCCCGCCGGACTTGTTGCTGGTAACGCGTATCTCGAGATCATTGGACAGGATTCGGATACATTTCAGGCGCTACTTCCGGTGTCCACCACCACCGCCGCCGCAGTTCACGCGGACGCCGCAAAATCGGGCCCTGCGTTGATGCTTCGTCGCGTTGCTTGGCTTACAAGCGTTGGGACAGGGGCCGGGCACAGCCCGTTATGGTCCGTTGGCGATCTATGGGTATTTCGACAAGCCAACCAAACGCAGCCCGTGCCTGGCCCCCAATCCCTAATCCCCAATCCCGAGTTGGCCCGCGCATTGCTTCCATTCTTGCGGAACCCTGAGCAGCCCACGGTGTCTGAACAAGAGGAAGGACGTTGCCGAAGTGAACCACCGGGCCTTGCAGTCACAGGTGTTGCTGGCGGCGATCCTGTCATTGCTGGTAGACGTGCATGGGCGCAAGAGGCGTATCTGGCGCACTGGAGGCGCTGCATGGGCGACAGCGCGAGCGGTGAGCTTCCAGATCTCCGCGGCAAAGATCCAGTTCTATTTGGGCGAGCTGATCCCGCTGCAGCTCTCATTCACTTCCACGCAGGCCAAAAGTTATCTGGCGGACACGCGGTTGCAGGATCGTGCCGGTCGGATGAATGGCGTTGAAGAATTCCTGGTCGACCCCGCTGCGCTTACCGAAGATCCCTTGCGCGGACTTCCCGGCGAGGGCGGAGGCATGGGCGGGCTCTCCGGCGGTCCATGCGTGCTTTCGGAAAAACCGTTTTCTTTCGAGCGGGTACTGAACGAGTGGGTCCGCTTTCGTAAACCAGGCAGATACCGGATCGCGATCCTCAGTCGAAGAGTCATCGAAGTGGACCCAACGAAGTCGGATTATTATCTGCAGACTCACCCTGGCGAGGGCGCCCGCTGGAGCTGGTCTCGAACATTCTCACTATCAACATTGTTCCAGCTCCGGCGGCTTGGGTAAAACAACAAATCGCGGATGCAGTGAAGGTGCTGGACGATCCGACAGATTCCGGCGACGAGACGCGGCAGCGGCGTCTGCGCGCGGGGAGCACGCTCCGTTTTCTGGACAGTCCCGTAGCGGCAATTGAGCTTGCGCGGCATTTGGGCCCGGGCGAGGACATCGATTCCTGGTCGCTGCATATGGGAGTGCTCGGATCGCCGTATCGAAAACAGCTGCTGCCGGTGATGGAGGCGCGACTGATCGCTCCCGATCAACCGGTGTGGAGCCGGTATCTTGACACGCTCGCACGCTTATCCGACCTGGTG
Organism: Bryobacterales bacterium; assembly: GCA_963747945.1. Taxonomy (GTDB): domain Bacteria; phylum Acidobacteriota; class Terriglobia; order Bryobacterales; family Bryobacteraceae; genus Palsa-89. The sequence goes on along the minus strand of CAVVHB010000008.1, from coordinate 402,557 downwards.
GGGTCAGGCAAGACGCGAAACGATTATGTTGCGCGTTTGATCGCTTTCCTGCCCTCCAAAGATCCGAACGCCCGCGTAATTTCGATGAACACGCTGCTCGACTCCGCCAGCCGCGACGGCGGCAGCGACGCTAACGCCCCGTGGCTTCCCCCTTTGGCAGCTTCGATCGTCGCCGACTTTCGCGGCCTGCCAACCAGTATGCAGACTAATCTCCTGGTAAGCCGCTGGAACATCGTCGGGAGCCCGGCATGCTGCCGATTCTTCGCGAGATCTATGCGAATCCTTTGGAGCCGCAGGCCGCCCGAGACATGGCCGTGCGCCGCATCTACGAACTCGCTCCGGATGAAGGCCGGCGCATCATACTGACGCAGCTTGCCCAACCTTACTCGAGTCTTTCGCTCTCCACCCTCGAATTGCTGCCCGATCGCAGTCTCCCGGAATTGAACGACATGCTGGCAAGCCGCGCCGAAGCTGGTCAAATTGAAGACGCGCTCATTCTGCGATACGCCACCGGCGATATCGTGCGGCGAGTGGAACAAGCGTACCTCAAGCGTAACGCTGACTTCGACCGCCAGAAACTCCCGCATTGCGGAGGGGCTCTCATTTACTATTTCCTGAAGCATGACCCGTCGTTTGGGGAGCGGGAGCTGCGGGGCGATATGGATAAACCGGGTGCATTTCCGGCTTGCTACGACATCGGGTTCCAGTTCCAATCGCTGGACCGCAATGCGTACAGTCCGGCGCTGGAACGGCTGGCGATCGAATTTCTGACCAGCAATAAAGTGCCGGTCAAGCGCGGCGCCGCTGAAGTGCTGGGCAAGTATGGATCACCAGCCGCGGAAAAACCTCTGTGGGACACTCTCGAATATTTTCATTCCTGGTGGAAGCGGCCGCGAACAGGAGCTAGACGAAGCGAATGGCCAGGAGAGTATGCAGTTCGAACGCACCTTGCGGATCGCACTAGCCCAGGCCAGCGGATGGACTCTACAAGAGGACGGGTTAAACCGGTTGCTCGATCTATGCAGCAGCAACTGGTGCAGGCAAGAGGTAGGAGAATGGCTCTCGCAGCCTGAGCACGGTCGCCGGTGAAACCAATGCCCCTCTTAGTGCCGAAGATGCAACCATCGCCTGATATCGGGCTTGAATTCATTGAAGACGTTGATGCCCGCATCCACCAAGACGGTGTCCGATCCGGCGATGAATATCGCCGACCCGGTATGATATTTGTCCGGCCACCACATGCGAGACACGGCGGCGGCTCCGTAATCGCCCAGAAATTCGCTGTAGGCCGGCATCATTCCGCCGTGGTCGTTATGCCGCCAGATGGTATGTAGAAACGCGTCGGCAAGGCGTCCCTTGTAAGACGTCCTGGTAGATGGAAAATAGCGCGTGTCTTCGTGATCGATGGCTTGGACCGGGAACATGATGCTGCGTTGAACTGCATACTGGCCCAGGTGCGAGGCATAGCGTCCGGCAAACGGGCCCCAGCCCTGGCCCCACTCTCCCGGCCGGTCGCGCCACTGATCGAATCCTGCGCCCACTCCGGCAAAGATGACGTTCTCTACATCAAAAAGATGCACCCAATCGTAATGCAGCTTCTCTTTTACCGTGAGACCTTTCCATTGCGGCGACTTAGGCCCGGAAGTGTCCTTCGTATCGCCCGGCGTCGCGGTATCCCCAGCGTTATCCGGACTCGTTGATTGTCCCGGCAGTTGCCCCGGTTGCTGCACAGGTCGCTGCGCCAGCAAGAGGGGGAAAACCGTCAGCGCGATCACGATGATTCGATCCACCATTTAAAAAGAGGACGCTTTGAGCGTTACACGGTTTCGATTTCTATTCGGCTCAAGTAAGTTTCCAGTTTCGCCAATTGTTCGCGCAGTTCGCCCGTATCGCCCCGCTTCGCCGCCTCTTCAATGACAGCGCCCACTTCTGTCAATCTCGGAACCCCGTAGCCGCCTCCGCTTCCTTTTAGGCCATGGCCATAAACCCGCAAATATTTGTGATCCAGGTTTTCAATCGCCGCCTGGGCAGCCGGCAGAGCTGCGCGACAGCGCTGGACGTACTCCTTGACCATGCTCACGGGAATGCCGCGCGGGGCTGGAACTGAGATTTTTTCTGTCTCCATCGCTCGCCAGTCATATCGACCTACTTGCGCTTGGCGTGAGCTGCCTGGGTGTCTAATCCGCTGGTCCTTCGACATTCTGCTGTAAACCAGTAGAGATAATCTAGTATGCGTGCGCTCACCTCGATAAGGCTGGCAGTTCGGGCCGGGCGTATTCGGCGAATCTGCTGGGGACACACGTGACGGCCAGCGGCAGCTTGCACCCGGCGGAGGGAGGGAAGCACGCCTGATACAATTCATGTTCATGCGATCTCTGCTCCTGTTTTGCTCGGCTCTAGCTCTATTTGCCCAACCAAGCACCGACCTGACACAGGCGCTCACCTCGTCGCGCCAGCGCATCGATTCCATTGACGACCAAATCGTAAAGCTGCTCAACGAGCGGGCGCAGGTGGTTCGCGAAGTGGGGCTGATTAAGAAGCAGTTCCATGCCCCCGCGAGCGCGCCGGGCCGTGAAGAGCAGGTGGTGCGCCGCGCGGCCGGCGAAGCCCGGGCGCCGCTGACACCCGCAGCCATCGCAGCGATCTACAAGGTGATGCTCCATGAAATGTCGGCGATGGAAGCCAGCGAGATGGAGAAGGGATCCAGGCTTCCATAGCGGCGTGTAAGCACGGAATTCGAGTCCCGAAGCCCCTGCCACTCCACGGAGAGTCCCATGAAAAAGTCCAAACCGTAGGTGGCCGCGGATAAACGCTGATCAACGCAGATTGAAGAACAATAAACTTGGGTTTGTCTTATCCGTGTTGATCCGTGTTTATCCGCGGCGAAATTGCCTTTTGTGCCCTGTTCAGCCCGCTTGCATACAACGGGACAATAGGAATAGTATGGACTCGATAGAGAGGGCTTCAAATGAAGATATTGCAGGCCGTCCGCGCCAAAGTGTATTGCTCCGTTCTGGTGGCCGCGGGCATTTTCGGCGCCGCTAGTCCGGTTCTGGCCCACCATTCCTTCACCATGTTCGACATGACCAAGCAATTGACGCTAGTCGGAACGGTAAGCTCATTTGAATGGACCAACCCGCACTCCTACATTGAAATCGACGTTCCGGACGAAAAAGGAGCGGTGAAGCATTGGAGCATCGAAATGGGCAGCCCCAGCATCCTCATGCAAAGCGGCTGGAAGTTCCATAGCATTAAGGCCGGTGAGAAAGTCACTCTCATCATCAACCCCATGAAAAGCGGTCAGGCAGGTGGATTTTTGTCTACCGCCACCTTGCCCGACGGGCGAGTGCTGAGTAACGGTCCGCGGCAGGGGCCGCCCCCGCCTGCCCCCACGCAGAAATGAACCTTGGAATGAAGTCGAAGATCCTTTGCTACGCCGCGCTGCTACCCATGGCGCCGGTCATGGTCCATGCCCAATCGGCCCCCACGCCGCCCGATTTCACGGGAGTATGGGGCATCTATAGAGGTGGGCCCGGTTCGGACCCCAAGTTCCGGCCCCCCGCGCCCACGCCTTTGACGTTAAAGCCGGAATACGACAAACCGTATCAAGCCCGCCGTGCCGAGGAGGCCGCCGCTGCAAAACGGGGCGAGCAACTCGCCAATGCCGGCGCCGAGTGCATCCCCTATGGCGTGCCGACCATGATGTCGGTGGCTATTTATCCGGTAGAATTTATTCAAACTCCGAAACAAGTGACTATTATTTCGGAGGCGTTCAGCGAAGTGCGCCGCGTGTACCTGGACCGGCCGCAGGCCAAGATTGAGGACGTGGCGCCCGGCTTTTATGGCCGCTCGGTTGGCCATTGGGAAGGCGACACGCTGGTGGTGGACACAGTGGGCATTAAGCCAACCGTAACCCTTCGCGGAATGCCGCACAGCCCACAGATGCGCGTGACGGAGCGGATCAGGATGCTTTCGGCCGATATTCTACACGACCAGATCACCATCGAGGACCCGGTGGTGCTGGAAAAGCCCTATACGTACACCACGGCTTACAAACGCATGCCCAGCGACTACGAGATGGTCGAATTTGTGTGCGACAACAATCGGGAATATGTCGACGAAAAAGGTATCGTGCGCCTCAAGCTTCATAATCAATGAGCCACATAATCAATGAGCCACATAACCAATGAGCTTCATAACCAATGAGCTTCATAACCATGAGCCGCCGAGTTTCCCGACGAAAGAGGATCGACAAGTGCAACAACAATTTCCAATGGCCAAGGTAACTCTGACGGCAAGCCTGTTCGTCATGTCGGCATTCAGTGTGATGGCTCAATCGGCATCGTCGACAACAGCCCCGCCAGTGCCAACCGCGCCGCCGCCTCAGCTTGGCGCCCTGGCCCCGTCCAATATAGAGAAGACCCGTCCCAAACCTGCCTTCGACCTTACTGGAACCTGGCTCCACGCCTTTAGCCGCGACAATCCGTTCACTTTCGCGCCTCCGGCCGGTTTCAAGCTAACTCCCGAGGCGCAGGTGCAATACGACGCGGCCAAGAAGGCCCGGGCGGAAGGCAAGGCCTATCATGACGACATCGGCCAATGCTGGCCGGCCGGTTTGCCTTTGATCATGACGCGCGTCTGGCCCATCGCGATGATCCAGAAACCCACGGTGATTTACATGGTCAGCGGGTTTATGAACAGCGTGCGCATCATTTACCTGGACGGCCGCAAGCATACCGACCCGGATCTGGTGATCCCCAGCTTCAACGGCGAATCCGTCGGGCATTGGGAAGGCGACTCGCTGGTGGTGGATACCATCGGCTTCGTGGACGATCATCACTGGCTCGATAGCGGCATCCCGCTCAGCGACAAGACGCATATGGTGGAACGCATGCGCCTGCTCAACGACGGAGCCACGCTCGAGATCGCCTACACCATATCGGATCCCAAGGATTGGGTGGGCGATTGGAGCTGGACGAAGCGCTGGAAACGCGTGGATGACACCGACATCACGGAAGCCTCGTGCTTGCCGGATCTCAACGCCCATATGCCGAGCGTGACGTCGACAGTCACGAACATTCATTAAGAGAGGCTCTATGAGAAAGCTTTTGATCGCCTGTTTTTGTGCAATCGGAATGGCCTACGCCCACCATTCCATGGAAGGTTTTGATCGCGCCAAGAATGTGACGCTGGTGGGCACCGTCAAGCAATTCAAGTGGGCCAATCCCCACTCCTGGATCGAGATGGAAGTCCCCAACGATAAGGGCGGAGTGGACACCTGGAACATCGAGATGACGGCCCCGTTCGTACTGGTTCGCGCGGGCTGGAAGTCGACCTCACTGAAGGCGGGCGACAAGGTCACCGTGGTTGGCCATCCGCAAAAGACTGGAGAGCCTGGGGCTCTGTTCGTCTCGGTGACAACCGCCAGCGGCGAAACTCTTACGGACCGGCCGCTGGGTGCTGCGCCGCCGCCGACTGCAAAATGAGACTACGAGTCCGTTCCGGTCTGCTCCTGCTGGCAGGCGCGTTCCTTGCGAGTCAGGCCGTCGCCGCCGACTGTGATCGCGACTGTCTCGGTGGCTTCGTCACGCAATATCTGAATGCGATGGTTTCGCATAAGCCCGCCGATCTTCCACTCGCCGCCAACGTCCGCTTCACCGAAGACACCGTAGTGATGAAACTGGGCGAGAGCCCGTTGTGGCGAAACGCATCGGGGCTTCGCCCTTACCGGCTCGATATTTTGGATGTCTCGCAAGGAGTGGCCGCGTCTCAGGCCATCGTTGAGGAATCCGGCGCGCCGGTGATGTTGATGCTGCGGCTTAAGATTAGCGGCCGAAAGATCGCTGAGGTGGAGACCCAGGTAACCAGAAGCAAGGCCGAGGGATCCCTCTTTAACACCGATGCCCTCAAGGCTCCGAGCGGGGCTATGCTGTGGGTGCCCCCCGATGCGCAACGCAATTCGCGGGAAGAAGCCATCAAGATCGCCGAGCTTTACCCGGCGGGCCTCAAAGCCGGCAGCTTTGTCACTGTCGACACGCCTTTTGCAGCCGATGCGTACCGTTTCGAGAACGGACAACGGATGGCCGGGCCGGGCTGCACGTTCCGTCCAGACTGCGTCGACATCAAATCGCAGAAGATACCGACGCTTTCAGGAATCGTTACCCGCGTCGCGGCGGTGGACGAAGACCTCGGCATCGTGCTACTTCGTATGGACTTCGGCGCCGGGTCCACGCGCGTGGCGGGCGACTCGCTGATCGTTTGGGAAGCCTTCAAAGTTTATGGCGGCCAGATCCACGCGGTGGAAGCATTCATGAAAAACATGCCGATGGGCACACCCTCCGGCTGGGACACGGCTAGCGGCAACTGATCGCGCGACAATCGTTCGCGCATTTCACTTGTCCGGCACGATGTGCTCCAGGTCCTGATTGTTCTCCTGGCACTCCGCCTCCATAATGCGTTCATCGCGCGGCGGATGACGGAGAATCAGCCGGTACTGCCACGGCCTGGTGAACACCTTGGGATCTTCCATGGTTGCCTCATAAAAGATTGTGTTGTCCGGCTGCAGTGTGTAGCGCTCCACTACGTGCAGTTGATCGCTGTGAAAATGTCCCGCGCCCGGCAGCCAGGTCTTGTCATTGAAACCAGTGACATCCACGATGAACGTATCGCCCTCCCAGTGGCCAACTGAATCGCCCATGTAGGCGGGGTCCGGATCCTCCGGGTGCGGGCGGCCATCCGTGGGAATGATGCGATAGATGTGGTTCGATTCGTACAGAATGTATGTTTTCTTCGCGGTCTGCGCGATCTCGAACGGAACCGGGACGCCGGTGATGCGCGGCGTGCCCGCCATCCTGCAATGGACGTTGGGATCATTGCGGTCATCCGACGCCAGTTGCTTCACTTTACTCAAGGCCCAGTCCTGATAAGGAGGCGGTCCCGCAGGAGCTCCCCAGGTGCTGGCGCGGCCTTCGCCCGGACGCACCTCGCCGGTTTCACCGAACAGGCTTACGCCAATGCCCTGCCAGATTCCTGACAGGTCGGGCCTGCCCAGGGCATCGCGACGCACCTTGCCGCTGGCGTTGGCGCCTTTACTTTGCGCGAAAGCGCAAACGCAGAATGAAGCGAGAAGAAAAAGCCGGGCGATCTTCATGTCACGTCCCTATCGCGCCGGCGGCCCGAGGAACAGCTTCTTGCCGTCCGGGAGTGTCACCTCGCGTCCGGCGATCCGGTTGCTCCCATCTTTGGACATCCAACCGGTAACCGTGATGGTGTCGTTCTCTTTCAGCGCGCTTCGCGTCCAGCCGGTGCGGCGCAATGTATTGGGCGGGTGGCCTTCGAGCGCCCAGTTGGTCGCCTGACCATTCTCGCCTTTTACATCGATGTAAATGTACACGTGCGGGTTGGACGAATCGATCTTCGTAACCACACCCGTCAGTGTGGCCGGCTTAGCGCTATCGTATTCCGCGCCGAAGGAATGATGGGCGAAAGCGTGAGGTGCGATGAGGAGAATGCCCGCAAGACTCAAGGCACGTAGCATGTGTGAACCTCCCGGCACCAGCCAGTATATGCGATTGTAATGGCTCTTTCAGATAATCTCCATGCAAATTCTTGCCTCAGGGAGCGTCATACTGGATTGGGAGGACCTGTGAGTCAAAAGCTGGACAAAGAACTAGAGAATCTGTGCATCAACACCATCCGTATCTTGTCGGCGGACGCGGTGCAAAACGCCAACTCCGGCCATCCCGGCCTGCCGATGGGCGCGGCGGCCATGGCTTACACGCTTTGGACGCGCTTTCTGAAATTTAACCCGCGGAACCCGCACTGGTTCGATCGCGATCGTTTCATTCTTTCGGCCGGACACGGCTCCATGCTTTTGTACAGCTTACTCTTTCTGACTGGATACGATCTGTCGCTCGATGAAATCAAGCGGTTCCGGCAATGGGGCAGCAAGACGCCAGGCCATCCGGAGCGGCTGGACGCGCCGGGCATAGAAGTTACCACCGGGCCCCTGGGCCAGGGCTTCGCAAACGGCGTTGGTTTTGCGATCGCCGAAGCGTGGCTCGCGGCGCGCTACAACCGTCCCGGGCACAAGATCATCGATCATTATACGTACGCACTTTGCAGCGACGGCGATGTGATGGAAGGTGTGGCCCAGGAGGCGGCGTCGCTGGCCGGGCACCTGCAGCTCGGCAAGATGATCTATCTATACGATCAGAATCACATTACTCTCGCCGGAGGCACAGCGATCGATTTCACTGAGGACGTGGGCAAGCGTTTTGAGGCCTATGGATGGCACACCCGGACGGTTTTGGACGGAAACGACACAGCGGACGTCGCCCAGGCGATCGCCGAATCGCAGACCGAAACAGAGCGGCCGTCGCTGATTCTGGTCCGAACGCACATCGGGTATGGAAGCCCGCACAAGCAGGACAACTTCTCTTCGCATGGCAGTGCGCTGGGAGAAGAAGAACTGGCAGCGACTAAAACCGCGCTAGGGTGGCCCACGATGGAGAAGTTCTACGTTCCGCAAGAGGCCGTCGATTACTATCGCCAGGCCGTTCCTAACGGCGCGCGCATGGAAGACGAGTGGAAGAAGAAGCTGGAAGCGTATCGAAGAGAGTTCGCCAAAGAGGCCGCCGAGTTTGAATTGTTGGTGAGCGGTGCGCTGCCCGGCAACTGGGCGGCGGACCTTCCGAAATGGAAACCGGGCGATAAAGCCATAGCCACGCGCGCGGCTGGAGGCGCGGCGTTGAACGCGCTGGCGAAACACATCCCCAACATCATCGGCGGATCGGCGGACCTGAATCCTTCGACCGATACAGCATTGAAAACTTGGGGCGATTTCCAGAATCCCGAAGCGGGTGGTCCGGGAACGCTGGGCGCCGTCGGCGGCGTATGGAGCTACGCCGGGCGTAATATCGCGTTTGGCATTCGAGAACACGCCATGGGCGCCGCCGTAAATGGAATGGCCGCGCATGGCGGCATACTGCCGTTTAGCGCCACGTTTTTCACATTTTCGGATTACATGAAGCCCGCCATTCGGCTCGGCGCGTTGAGCAGTCTGAAAGCGGTTTACGTGTTCACGCACGACAGCATCGGGCTGGGCGAAGATGGCCCGACACACGAGCCGGTGGAGCAACTGGCTGCGCTGCGCGCGGTCCCTAAATTGACCACGATCCGGCCCGCCGATCCAAACGAGACTTCCGAAGCTTGGGCCTTCGCAGTGCAACATGATGGGCCCACGGTGCTGGTGCTGACGCGGCAAGCGGTGCCTCATCTGGATCGAAGCGGCGCCAAAGAGCCCGGCGTTGCGCGCGGCGCCTACATTCTCGCCGATGCAGACGGCGGCGCTCCGGACGTGATCCTGATGGGAACCGGATCGGAAGTGCAGCTCTGTGTGACCGCGCGGGAAAAGCTAAAGAGCTACGGGGTGCAGGCGCGCGTGGTCAGCATGCCGAGTTGGGAGCTGTTCGCGGCGCAGGACGAATCCTATCGGGAAAGCGTATTGCCCAAACGAATCAAGGCGCGTGTCGGCGTCGAGGCTGCGTCGCCGCTGGGATGGCATCGCTGGACCGGCGATGAGGGCGCGATCATCGGCCTGGAGCGCTTCGGTGCGTCCGCCCTTGGCGAGCAAGTGCTGCAACATCTTGGCTTCACGACGGAGCACGTCACATCGGCGGCGCTTCGCGTATTGGGCAGGACGGCCGACGCGGATCGCGAATACACCGCCGACGCGACTTTGGTCCACGCTTAGGCCAGCAGTCCACTCCCTTACGGTCATGGTTCAGAACCGCGACCGTAAGGGAGCGTTAAGCGTCGGGGCGCTCTGTGACTGGCTTATCGCTCGCTTGCCGAGGCAAGACAGACTTGGGGCCGTCCTCCAGCACGGCGTCCAGCGACTTATACGCATAAATCGTTGGCGCGTGATTTTGCATTAAGCCGCCCGTATCGGCGGTGGGTCCATAGGTGCTATGCAGGTCGTGCCCCAGCATGCGAAGCATCGCCAACAGCTGTCCCCGATGTTGCGAGGTATGCGTCATGCGGCGCGTCATTACCCAGGCGCGGGACCGCGGGACATCGAAAAAGGACACGGTCTCTTCCCACCAGGGCTCGGCTTGCGCCCGCAGCACGGCCAGGCGTTTTCCGCTATCTTCGGCATATCGCGCCATGAATTCCCAGCGGACCTCCCGCGCCGGCAGCGGAGGCGCGCTGACATCGATGCCCAGTATCCTGAGGAACCAGAAATCCTCGCTTACGCATTGGTGCACCATCTGCTCGTGCACGCTGCGGCCGCGCGGATCCCTGGGATTCGGGCGCACCGGCAAATCCTCATCGCGAAACATGCTCCACGCGCTGACCACCTTGACGCGCTCGGTGGCGTAGCTATCGACCAGAAAGTTGTATTTCATCGCTGCCACAGGATCTGGTCCGCCTCCAGCGGCACCAATGCGCCGGCTTTGAAAGGAACCACACGAGCCGTGTAGTCGCTGGCCGGGCGAGTGGCGGGCACCGCGGCCGAATAGGAGTAGCCGCCTTGCGAACCGAGCAGAGCGTGCCCGCGCTGCATCTCTTGCCTGGCGGGCTGATCGCCGTCGATTGGCTCCGCGTAGAGCTCCACGCGCACGGCATCGGCGCTCACATCATCCAAATAGACCTGAACTTCAAAAACATGCCGACCGTCCCGCGTCTCAACCTGCAATTGTCCAAATCGAATGTGCGCCCAATTCGTGCTTAAAGCGTGCTCCCACTCCACCAACTCCGCAGCCGCCTTGCCGTGTTCCGCGGCTCGCTTGCAGTAGGCCAAGGCCCCCGGCAGATAGTGTTTCTCCGTATATTCGCGAACCACCCGATTCGCCGAGAACACCGGCGTAAGCCGCGCCATGCTTTCACGCATCATCGCGATCCACTGGGTGGGGATGCCTTGATCGTCGCGCTGGTAAAACTTCGGGACGATTTCGCGCTCCAGCAGCCCGTACAAAGCCTCGGCTTCGGCGGCGTCCATGTTCGGATCGTCGCCATGCTCCTTGCCATCGCCGATCGCCCAGCCAACTTCCGGCGAGTAAGCTTCCGCCCACCACCCATCCAGCTCCGACAGATTCATTCCGCCATTGGCGAGAATTTTCATCCCGCTGGTTCCGCTGGCCTCCCACGGACGGCGCGGCGTATTGATCCATAGATCCACGCCCTGCACCATTTGCTGGCTCAGCAGCATATCGTAGTCGGCCAGGAAAGCGATATGCGATTGAACGTCCGCTCGATTCAGGAACTGGTGCCATTGCTGGATCATGGCTTGGCCGGCCAAGTCCGCCGGGTGCGCTTTACCCGCCAATACCAGCTGGACCGGATGCTCCCGATTCGTCAAGATGCGAGCCAGGCGTTCGGGATCGTGCAACAGAAGATTCGGCCGCTTATAAGTGGCGAAGCGCCGCGCAAATCCCAATGTGAGCGTGTCAAAGTTGAAGATCCGTCCGGCGGCCTCCACCTCTTCGGGCGGAGCTCCCTGGGTTGCACATTCCCGCGCCAGGCGCGCGCGCGTGTACTCGATCAATTCCTTAGACGCATCGGTGCGCAACTTCCAGAGATCGGTATCCGGAACGGCGCGAAGGTCCTGCGCGAGTTTGGCCGGGTCTCCGACCGAACGATCCGGTCCGCAGGCGCGTTCCCAAAGCGCGTCCGTCTGCGGAGATTCCCAGGTACCCACGTGAATTCCGTTGGTGACGTGACCTACCGGTACTTCCCTTTCCGGCCAGCGCGGAAATAACCTACTGAAGAGCCGGCGGCTCACCTCGCCATGCAGACGGCTGACGCCATTAACAGCGCCGCTCCCGCGCATCGCCAGATAGGCCATGTTGAACGGCTCCGCGGTGTCGCTCGGATTTTGCCGTCCCAGAGCCAGAAGAGTTTCCAGATCGATGCCCAACTCCTTGGCTATCACCCTGAGATACTTGCCGGCCAGGTCCGGTGCAAAACGGTCAAAACCCGCCTCCACGGCTGTGTGCGTGGTAAACAGATTGCCGGCGCGCGTTGCGGCCAGCGCCACCTGGAACGGAACGCTATTGTCCGCCATGAAGCTGCGGGCCCGCTCCAGGATCGCGAAGGCGGCGTGCCCTTCGTTAAGATGGCAGATCTCGGGGCGCAGACCCATCGCACGCAGCAACCGCCATCCCCCGATGCCGAGGATTAGCTCCTGCTTCAGGCGAAGGTCCGCATCGCCTCCGTAGAGTTCGCTGGTGACACCCCGGAATGCCGGAGTGTTGCCAAGGTCGTTGGAGTCCAGCAAGTACAGGTTCGTTCGTCCCACGTCCACTTTCCAGCAACGCAGCCAGAGTTTGAAGCCCGGCATATTCAGCGGAATCCGCAGCCATTCGCCGTCCGGGCGCCGGAGTGGAGTGATGGGCAGCTGGCTCGGGTCATTATATGGATAAAGCGCGTGCTGGACGCCGTTGGAATCGATTTCCTGGCGGAAGTAGCCCTGCTGATACAGCAATCCAATCGCAGTCACCGGCACGCCCAGGTCGCTAGCCGATTTCAGTTGATCTCCCGCTACGTTTCCAAGACCTCCCGAATAAATAGGCAAGGATTCGCTGAGCATGTACTCCATGCTGAAATATGCCACCAGCCCCAACGGCGATCCGGCATGCGCGCTTTGAAACCAGGTAGGCTTCTGCATTGCTTCCCGCTTCTCGCGCAGCAGTTCGTCCACTCTTCGGGCGAAGTTGGGATCCGCCCAGACCTCACCAAGCCGCTTCTGGGAAACGGTTTGAAGAACGGCCCAGGGATTTTGGGTCAGCTCCCAGAGCTCCGGGTTCAGCTTCCCCCACAGCTCGTCGCTCGAATGATGCCAGCTCCATCGCAGGTTCAGTGCCAGTTCTACTAGTCCATCGTATTGGGGATTATCGGGCATGTTCCTCCTAGGGACAAAATTGAGTGCATGACAACGGCCACGCCGCTATTTGTCACGCCACTATATTTATTAAGCCACTGTGCCAACAGTATGGCGCTGGTTCATTGCGTGCCAGTTACAAATGTCGATATTTGGACAATTCAAGACGATGCGACACTAGAAGAGCCGACGCTTCGGCGGCGCTCAAGTCTTCCATGCTGGGTTTTATCCAAGAACATGTTCAGTTTCTGCTGCTGGCCTTCAGCTCGCTCATTTTTATTGTCGACCCCATTGCAACCATACCAACCTTCCTGGTGCTAACTGCCGACGCTGAACCAGGTGAGCGCCGTCACATGGCGAAACGAGCCGCCTGGACCTGTTTCGCGGTCTTATCCGGCTTCGCGTTGGCCGGCACCCTGATCTTCAAGATGTTCGGAATCACGCTTCCGGCCTTTCGCATCGCCGGCGGATTGATTATGATCCTCATCGGCTTCGACATGGTTCAGGCGCGGCGGTCCCCAACCAAGGAGACGCCGGCGGAAACCCAGCAGGCCATGGAAAAGGAGGACGTCGGAATCATCCCGCTCGGCGTTCCCATGCTCGCGGGACCGGGATCCATTTCCACCGTCATAGCTTTGATGGCTCAATCGTCCAACTGGCAGCACAGCATTTTGATCATTGCCGCGGTGGCTCTCACGGCTTTTCTTTCCTACTGGACGCTGGCGGCCGCGGATCGCCTGGGCCGTCGAATGGGTAACACCGGCATCCACATCCTGACGCGGTTCATGGGCTTACTGCTCATGGCCATCGCGGTGCAATTTATTCTCAGCGGTCTCACCGCCGCGGGATTTGGGACCAACCACCAATGAAAGCCCTTCGACTGCACGCGCGGGGAGGTCCCGGCGAAGTATATCGCGGTGAGCTCCAGCCATCTGTGTGAAAACTACGATCAACCGCTCCCTTCGGTCCCGGCCGGACATGTCAACGTTCTAGCCAAATCACAGCGTTCTGAGCCGCGACCAGAGGGAGCGGTCGATGCCGGGGGTTCACACACACTCTATCGATCACGTTCATAGCGCCGCCGTCACCCTGTCCGGTCTGACGGCCTGGCAGGCGCTGTTCACGCATGGCGGTCTGCGGCGGGAACAAAAAGTGCTGATCCACGGCGGAGCGGGCGGCGTCGGCACATTTGCCGTACAGTTGGCACACCTGAGGGGCGCGCACGTAATCACTACCAGCTCAGGGGCGAATCTGGACTTTCTGCGCGGGGGCGGCGTGATGCTATCGGTCGCAAAATTCATACCTGAGAGTGAGCTTCGGGAACACAACACTCGCGGCCCGTTCTTCATTGTTGAACCTAGCCGCGATCAACTGGAAGAGATGGCGGAACTGATCGATGCCGGGTCAATGAAGAGCTTCGTTGCGAGCGTTTTTCCGCTAGCCCCGCGCACTCGAGGCGTTCGAAGCGGGCGCCCAGGGGCCACACGCGAGGCAAGATCGTGCTCCAGGTGCGGGACGAGTCAGCCGAACAGTAAAGGTCGGTCATTCGACACACGTTTCCGCCACCGGCTCGCATTATCAAGCCGTTACGTCGTGGTAACAAACATGCACTAGCCGCTCCGGAACAGGAGCGACATGCCCAGTCAACACGAATTTACCGAACTACTGCAACCCAACTTACTCCCGCTGAACCGCTTCGTCTTCGGAATGGTCGGCAACCAATTTGACGCCGAAGATATCGTTCAGGAGACGGTCGTAAAAGCATTCATTCATTTTGCCGACTTCCGCGCCGAGTCCAAATTCAAGACTTGGTTGATGAGCATCGCGGTAAACGAAGTGCGCACCAGGCGCAGGTCTGAATATCGCTCGCGCATCTCGTACTTCGACTTCGATCAGCTGGAGCATTTTCCGAGCGCCACCTCCAACGATTCGCCCTTACGCCAATATCAGGAGAACGAGACAACCCGGCTGGTTCAGAGCGCCATGGTATCGCTGCATCCCACCTACAAGGAAATGATCCGGCTGCGCGCGATCGACGGGTTGAATATCGCCGATACGGCCCGGCGGCTTTCCATTTCCGTCCCGGCCGCCAAAGCGCGCTACTACCGGGCTGTTCATCGACTTTCTCACACGCTGGTTCGAAAGATGCGAAGACCACTGCGCCGTGCCGATAAGCTTACTCAGAAGGTGAAGGAGCGGGAACCTGTTGCGGCAGGCCGGCGTCCATAGCGCAGGGCTGTCGGTGGGCGCGGCTTCGGCGACTTTCGGCAGCTTTCCTCGGGGGGGCGCGTTGAATGAAGAAGCTAATTCTGTTTCCTTTGATTGTCATCGCGGCGATAGCCCAGCAGAGTTCTTCGAAAATCGAGCGCTGCGGTCTCGGGTCGAAGCATGAGTGCCACTGTCTGGAGCGCACGGATGCGATTCATAACAAGATCATCGCGTCCTGTGAAGCGGAAGCGAAAACTGCCAAAGAGCGCGACGCCTGCCTGCGCCGGGAGATGATCCAGCATTGCGACATGGCCGAGAGATTTACCAAATGGGACACGGAGGCATCCGCGAAGAGCCGAGGCGACGGCGATTACGATATGCACTCCGGGATGGGGCCGATGTGTACCATGGCATGCAAGAAACATCGCTGTGAGTGCGCCGATGGGCCGAAGTGCGATTTCGGAATGACGAAGGAAGAGAGCGCTCAAGCGGATAAGGAAGAACGGCAGGGGAAGTAACGTCAACTGCCGGGCAAATGCATAATTTCCGCCAATTTGGGCCAGCGTGGATGAGCGCGGATGGGTTTGATGAATCCGGCGGAAGCCAGCAGCGCCGCAAATGGCTGGCGCAGTTCAATGTCGCGCTGATACCAATCGATGGCGGCATCGATCTGGCAACAAACCAGGTGATACAGGATCATGCCGCCAGGAATCGCATTGGGGACGGTCTCGAGCAATTTCTCCGCGCTCTCTTTTTCACCCGCGGACGCTAGAAGACCAGCCAGAAGTCCAACCGCCCCTTGCTGCCATGGCGCTATACGGACAGCCTCTTCCGCGGGCTTCCGCGCTTCAGCGAACTTTCCCTGCAGGTAATAGCTCAGTGCAATCACGTAGTGAGGCCAAAAGCTCCTGTCATCGAGATCCAAGGCCTTTCGTGCTTCGGCGATGGCAGGTTCGTACATTTCAGCGCATAGCAGCGTAAACGCCTGGCGCGCTCGCCACCTGGCGTTCAACGGGTCGTGTGCGATGGCTTTTTCTCGCTCCTGGAGGGCTTCTTCGAATCGTCCCAATGGCGCCAGATAGAACAACGCATAGAAATCGCGGATCTCCGGCGCGAGAAACTCGGACGTTTTGACAAGTTTGAAGTGCCGCTCAGCCTCTTTCCAATCGTAGTCATGCAAGGCCGCGATGGCTCCAAGCACAACATGCGCCATCGCCTCGGATGGGAGCAGCTCGAGCGCCTTTCGGGCTTCGGCGCGCGCTAAAGGCGCCATTTCGGTCATTGGCCGCAAGCCCAAGCCCCCGAGCAGAAAATATTGATAGCCCAAAGCGGAATGAGGATCGGCCCATCGCGGGTCCAGTGCAATCGCCTGTTTGAGGTAATCTTCAGCGCCCGCAAACGCCTCGGGTGAATACTTGTACGACTGATGCCGGCCCTTCAGAAAGGCTTCGTAGGCGGGAAGATTCGGCTCATGCGGCCGCGCCGTGACTGGCTGGCCGGTAAGCTTCACGCTTAACGCCGTGGCGATAGCGGCCGCGATCTCGTCCTGCACCGCGAACACATCAGTCATTTCCCGATCGTATCGATGGGACCAGAGATGCGTGCCGTCGGCGGCATGGATCAACTGAGCTGTCACGCGCAGCCGGTTCCCGGCCCGGCGAACGCTCCCCTCCAAAACATTCGTCACCCCGAGTGTCTCCGCTATCCTGCGAATATCCTCGTTCTTGCCTTTGAAGGCGAAGGCCGATGTGCGGGCGATCACTTTCAGTCCGGCGATTTGGGTCAGCGCGTTGATGATTTCTTCGGCTAAGCCGTCGGAGAAATATTCATCATCGGCGTCGCGGCTCATGTTGGCGAAGGGCAGGACCGCGATGGAAGGCGTCTTTTCTACCGGGTTCGCGATCGCCAATTCGAGCGCAGCCATCACCTCGGCCATAGTCTGGAAACGTTGCCCTGGCTGCTTGGCCAGGCATCGCAGCACCACGCTACTTAACGCCGGCGGCGGTTTCGGATCGTCGCGCAGCACCGATGCCATACCGTCGAAGGCGCGGCTTCCGGCCAGCATTTCGTACAGCACGGCGCCGAAGCTGAACACGTCGGAGCGGGCGTCGCAAGGCTGCCCTTCGATCTGTTCAGGCGCCATATAGGCCGGCGTCCCGGAGATGGTTCCCTCAATGGTGCGAGTGGCGTCGGGAACCACAGTCTGCTTCGCCAGCCCGAAATCGAGAAGTTTCGCCGATCCCTTCGCGGTCACCAGGATATTGGCAGGCTTCAGATCCCGATGGATAATCCCACGCTGATGCGCCTCTCCGAGCGCGCTCGCAATCTGGATCGCCAGCCGCACGGCTTCTTCCACAGGCAGCGGCCCCGCGAGCGGCTTGCCGTCGATATACTCCAGCACCAGGTAATCTGGCCCGACATCGAAAATCTGACAAATATTCGGATGGTTCAGCGCCGCAACCGCCCGCGCCTCTTGCTCAAATCGCTCGCCAGGCTGGCCGTTTAATCGCTTGATGGCGACCATGCGCCCCAGCCGCGTATCGCGTGCCTTCCACACTTCGCCCATCCCGCCCGATCCGATCATCGCCACGATCTCGTAGGGACCGAGTTTGTCGCCCGCGGAAAAGGGCATGGGTTAATCCCAATACTACTCTACGAGACGCTGGTACACATCAGAAGCTGGTACACATCAGATGCGGGTACACGCGACTTTAGTCGCGTCTCTCCCATGCCGAACAAAACGCGGCTTGAAGCCGCGTGTACCCTCGGCACGACCATACTAAGTGAACGATTTGAGCGCGCGGCCTGCGGGCCTATTGGAGAGCGCTTACCGCGCTGGCGTGGCCGTTGCCGGCGATGTCACGGCGGCCGTTGTCGCAGCGGGCGGCCCCATCAGCTTACCTAGCAGATCCGCCGTACTTTGGTGAACTTCCACGCCCACGGCATCGGCCTTCAGACCCAGCGCGACATCGCGCGGAGTGCGGCCCTTATTGTCCTTGAGATCCAGCTTGGCGCCATGATCGGCCAGGAACTGCACGATGTCGTCGGTTCCCTGGCCGGCCGCGGCGTGCAGCGCCGTATTCAAGGTCTTATCGGTGGCCGCGTTGATATCCACGCCTTTGTCCAGGCAGATCTTCATCGCTTCAATCGGCTGCTCTCCGCGCCGGATCGTGTTCGCATGGCCCATCCCAGCAGCCACCATCAGCGCCGTGACGCCGGCTTTCGTGACCACCTTGGGGTCCGCGCCTTTATCCAGCAAAAGTTGCATCAAAGGAACATCGGCGGACTTGGCGGCGCGCAGGAACGGCGTTGCGCCCTCACCGATCATCACGTCCGGAAAATCGAGCACCGCGCGGGCCGTGATCATCTTGGTAAGCTTCGCGTTGGGATCGGCGCCATGATCGAGCAGCATTTTGATCAGGTCCATCGGTTCCACTTTGCCGGAATCTTTGGGCGCGGGCCGGTTGCTCGAATAAATGTCGCGCATGTCGACGGCGGCGAACAGCGCCGCCCGGCCATTGGAATCGGCCACGTTCGGGTCGGCTTTTCGGTCGAGCAAAAACGCGGCCGTGTCGTAGTGGCCATTAATGATCGCCAGCACCAAAGCGCTGGTCGAATCCGGATCCGCGATCTTCACATCGGCGCCGTGGTCCATCAGAATGCGCGCGCACTCGGTAAATCCTCCGCGCGCCGCAAACAGTAGCGCCGTAAAGCCACCGCGCGGGAAGTGCATCGGCACATCGCCCGGCTTGACCTTCATACCGCTGAAATCGAAGATCGACGAAACCGCATTCACCTCGGCGCCATGATCCACCAGCACCAGTACCACGTCGGGGTGATTTTCGGCCGTGGCCCACATCAGAGCCGTCTGCCCGCGCCAGCTCTCCTTGGCGTTCACCTCGGCGCCATGATCCAGCAGCAACTTGACAACCTCGGCGTTACCGGCACGCGCCGCCGTCATCAATGCCGTCTGCCCCTCCGCCTGGAAGGAATTCGCGTCGGCTCCGGCTTTCAGCAGAGCTTCCACCATCCGGGCGTTGCCATTGGTGCAGGCCTGCGATAGGGCCGTGAATCCCTCGCGATTGGACGCGTTGATATTCGCACCGGCGGTCAAAAGCGCATCCACGGCCTGCTCGTCGTTCCAGTAGGCCGCCCACAGCAGCGCCGTCGAACCATCGGGCTGCGACGCGTTCACATCACCGGGATGTTGCTTGACAAGCGAGCGGACTGCATCCATGTCGCCCTTCATGGCGACGTCGGCGATAGGCGGCGTAGCTCCATAAGCCGCGCCCCAAGCCGTAATGGCGAAGAAAGCTCCTGCCAGTAGAAAACGCATGCTGGTTTCCTCCAGGCTAAACGTCTGAAAGCCCGCTAGTGCTGTCGCCCACCTTGTCGGTAGGGACGCCGATCTTGTTCAACACCGACAGCAGAAGGTTGGACATCGGCGTGTTCTCCGGGTATTTCAAATGGCGTCCGCCCTTCAGCGTACCCGCTCCACCGCCCGCCAGCAGCGTAGGCAGCGGATTGTGATTGTGGATGTTGCTATTGCTCAAGCAGCTTCCGTAGACCAGGGTGGTGTGATCCAGCAGGTTTCCATCGCCATCCGGCGTGGCCTTCAACTTGTCGAGGAACTTCGCGAAGAGAGTCAGGTGATAATTCTGGATCTTGACCAGCTTCGCCAGTTTTTCCGGATTGTCCTGGTGATGCGATGTGGCGTGATGCGGGTCGGGCACGCCCACCTGCGGGTAGCTGCGTTGGCTGAGCTCCCGCGCCATCATGAAGGTGAACACGCGCGTGGCGTCGGATTGAAAGGCCAGCGCCATCATGTCGTACATCAAACCGACGTGTTCTTCATAAGAATCCGGCACACCCACCGGCGCATTCGGCATGGATACGTCGGACCCAGCGCTCTTCTCGGCTATTTGCAGACGCCGCTCGATCTCGCGGATGTTCTCCAGGTACTCATTCATGCGAACGCGATCGCGCGCGCCCAAACCCTTTTGCAAGCGCGGCACGGATCCGGTGATCTGATCCAGGATGCTCTTGTCTTCAGCCATGCGCGCCAGGCGCTCTTGCGCGCTGCCGCCTTCGCCAAACAGCCGCTCGAACACTACACGCGGGTTGATCTCCATCGGCAGCGGCGTGGTGGGCGTGCTCCAGGAAATCGTGTTCATGTAGGCGCAGCTATAACCGACATCGCAGGCGCCGATCAGCCCGGTCATGTCTTCCGTCGCAAGTTCCAGCGACGGGAAGCGCGTGCTCTGCCCGATTTTTGCAGCCGCCATCTGATCGATAGTGGTGCCCGCGCGAACATCCTCACCCTCGGTCTTCTTGGCGTGCGTACCATTCAACCATGTGGCAGTGGCGCGCGAGTGGTCCGCGCCGCCATCGCCCAGCGCTTCGGCCATGTGATGGCACAGATTGCTCAGCACGATTACGTTGTCCTTGTGCTTTGTGAGCGCGCTCAGGATGGGACCAAACTCAAAATCCGTACCCGTGCCGATGGGCGTCCATTTGTCCATCACCGCGCCGTGCGGCACGTAGATGCAGCCCAGGCGAGGCACCACGTTGGCCGCCGTCTTCGATTGCGCCGTCAGCGCCGGGATCATGGAATCCAGCAGCGGCAGCGAAATAGCCGCGCCGACGCCCCGCAGTATGGTGCGGCGGGACAGGTGCTTCTTGGTCACAATCGTCATGGTCAACGTCTCCTCTTAATTATGATTCCGGCCGCCGTCGATTAAGGACGCGGTCTTTACCACCGGACTTGTCAGCTCCGGCGCGGTCTTGATCTTCATGCGGAACGGCGGGCTCAGCACAATGCCAGCCACCAGATCCGAAAAATGGTAATGGTCCGAAGCGGCGCGCGCGACAATAGCGCGAATCGCCGGCTCGTCGTTATAGTCGACGCCTCGCCCCAGGGCATAGGTCATCAGCTTCTCAGTCAGGGTAGTAACGAAAACCTCGGGGCGGCTCATCAGGGCCGCACGCAACGTGCCGGGTCCATTCACTTTGGAACCGTCCAGCAGCACGCCCGAAGCGTCAATCGGAGCGCCATCCTCGCTATTGGCGCGCCACTGGCCGATGGCGTCGAAATTCTCGAGCGAGAAACCGAGCGGGTCCATAATCTTGTGGCAGCTGGCGCAGGCCGGGCTCTTGCGATGCTCTTCCAACCGCTCTCGAACCGAGAGCACTTTCCCGCCTTCATTGTTTTCCTTCAGCGCCGGAACGTTGGGCGGCGGCGCAGGCGGCGGAGTCCCCAGAATGTTCGTGAGTATCCACTTGCCGCGCAACACCGGCGAAGTGCGCGTGGCATACGACGTGACAGTCAGGACGCTTCCCTGCCCCAGCAATCCACGGCGGGCATCGTCATTCAACGTGACGCGGCGGAAGCGCGGCCCATAGACATTCGGAATGCCGTAGTGGTGCGCCAGCCGTTCGTTGACGAACGTATAGTTGGCGTTCAGCAAGTCCAGAACATTGTGGTCTTCGTTGACCACGCTTTCGAAGAACATCTCCGTTTCGGTCAGCATAGACTGCCGCAGGTTGTCGTCGAAATCGGGAAACTCGTTGGGGTCCGGCGCGAAGTTTTTCAAGTTGCGCAGATACAACCATTGTGCGGCGAAGTTGGTGGCCAGCGCCTGCGCGCGCGGATCGGCCAGCATGCGGCGCACCTGGCTCGCGAGCGTCGCCGGATCGCTGAGTTTGTTGGCCACGGCCAGATTGAGCAACTCGTCGTCGGGAATGCTGCTCCACAGGAAGAACGAAAGCCGCGACGCGAGCTCCAGATCGTCGATACGATAAGATGCACCCGCGGCGACCGTCGACGGATCGCGCTCGAAACGGAAAACAAATTCGGGACTCGATAAAATCAGCCGCAATGCGCGCTCAATGCCCGCATCAAACGTGCCGTCCTTATTCCGCCCGGCCTGGTAGAAGCTGAGCAGAGTCTCCGTGTCCGCCGGAGTGATGGGACGGCGATAGGCGTCGCGCGCCAGCCCGGTGAGAATCTTCTTGGCACAACCGACTTCTTCACTCGCGTTCGCCGGACGGCAGACGAAAATCTTGCGGCGGCTGGGCGTGTCGCCAGCGCCGGTTGCGTTGTACGGACCCGAGACCACCACCTGATCGATGTGCGGGAGGCCAGCCTCATTTACGGGGTCCAGCGTGGTCCGCAGAAAGGGCTCGAGAATATAGTCGTCTTCCGCCGCGTCGTGCTGCCGGAACGTGACGGCCACGGTTCGCGGACCGGCCTTCACCGGAACGCGCGCCTGCAGTCGACCCTCAATCAGCATGCGCGCCTCAGCCGGATTCTTCACCAGCGCTTCGGTATCGGACGTGCCGCCCACCGACGCCAGAAACACACGCGCGCCATCCACCAGTATTTCGAGTTGATGCGCTTCCTCCAGCCCTCGAATCACATCCACCGTATTGCGCGCCAGTACCACCTTGATGGTGTACTTGCCGTCCAACGGGAAGTTGTAGTGCATCAGCAGACCGCCGCGCGTGCCAAGCGGAAGCCCTTCCACTCGCTTGTCCTGCGAAAGATCGGGGCGCGCTCGAAATGTTTGCGCCACCGCGCCTTGCGTGGGATCGCCAACGGCCAGGCGGCTCACCTTGCGCGACGCCGAAACATAGCGCTCCAGCAACGACGGCGACACGCCCAGCACGTCGGCATTGTTATCGAACCCGTAGCTTTCGTCATCGGGCGGCAGCAGCGTGGATGCGTCCACGTCGAGCGCCAGCAAATCGCGAACCGAGTTGGCATACTCCGTTCGATTCAGCCGGTGCAGCGTCGCGCGGCCGGGATTCGGATTCGCGGCGTAGGCTTTGTCGAGCGACGTCTCTAAAGATGATAGAAGCGCGTTGACATCCGGCGCGCTCGGTTTCGGCATGCCTGCGGGCGGCATCGCGCCGACTCGCAGCTTACGAATCACCTTTTCCCAAGTCTCGGCATTCGCGGGTATGTTCGCGACGTCGATCTTTTCGAGCGTTAAACCACCGGTCTTAGCGCGATCGTTATGGCAAGCGACGCAATACTTGTCGAGTAGGACGCGCTGTGGCCCAAGAGAGTTTGTGTGAGAAGCAGCCGCGGTCTGCCCGAGCGCCATTGGAGCCGCCATGGCCGCGCAAGCTATAGCAAAACCAATAGTCTTCCTGTTTATTCGCACACCACGCCCGTATGCATCTTATACTAAATTAATCCTGCATGCAAGGGTGCCTGGAGAGGCCTCAGTACTGGCCCAAAAACGTCAAAAGAACTGCGCTTCGGAGGTTCAACGCCTCTTCTTGCATGCCGACGCGCGTCTTTGGAAATATCCCGCCGCCCTTACGGCGTGGCCTGCCCAATCGCCACCGCGGCCGATTGGATTTTTTCCCCAGCGTTTTCGAGCACTTTGCCCACGCGCACAGCCTGCTCCTCCGCCATTTTCCACTGCTTTTCTTCGATGCTCTCGCGAACACCGGGCAACGTCTTCACGCCGTAACCGGTGTAGAGGCCGGGCGCGTAAATCTGGTTCCGATACCACGGGCGGCCGGGAAGCCCGTCGGGCAGTGTGAGCGAGCGCTCCACGCCGATCAACTGAGCATTGATCCCGGGTAACGACGCGCGCGCTACCCCGTCGCCTTGCATGGCACGCCCCAGCGTCTTTTCATATTGATCACTGGAGCGCTCCAACACGGCGAGTCCGTTGCGCAGCGGCGCGAGATTCAAGAACGGAGGCACGGGATCCTTGGGCGGCGCAACGAGGGGACGCCGGGGATCGTTGGTGGCGCTGAAAACGCCATCGTCGATCTCTCGATTGCGTTCCAGAATATCGGATCGCTGGGTTTGAGCCAGATGTTCGATTTCTTCCACGTAGCGTCGGATGGTATCGGTGAAATCGGTGAAATCGAAAGGAATAATTTCCGCGTCGGCCAGGCGCAGCACAGCCAGCCCCACGGTTTGAGAAAGCGCCCTCCCATAGCTGAAATCGGTGTCCGAAAAATGCGTGTACCAATTGAAATCGTCGTAGACCGAATGATAGATTCCGCCTTCGTCCTCTCCGCCAAAGCCCAGGTTCAGCGACGCCACGCCCAGGTGGTCTATGAAAGGCGAGTAATCCGATCCGGAACCCAGCGCGGCGATGCGCAGATCGGGGCGCTGTCGCAATTCCTGGCGATCCTGCTGGAGCGAGGTTGCGGCGGAGGCCGCCGCGCGCTCAATCCGGCGCATCTGCAGCCGCTTCCAAACCGTAAGACCTGTCTCCGGATCCTTTACATCGCGAGCCACGCCGTTGATGAATTTCTCGAGCGTATGGGAACCCGACATGTTCAGGAACCCTCGCCCGTTTCCATCGGAATTGATGTAAACGGCGCCCTTGCGCTCCAATTCCTGGGCATGATCTTCGGCCCACTCTGTGGAGCCGAGCAGCCCTTCCTCCTCGCCGTCCCAGACGCAATAGATAATGGTGCGCTTGGGCCGCCAGCCCTGGCCCAGCAGCGTACCCAGGCCGCGCGCCTCCTCGAGAAGGGCCACCGTTCCCGCCACCGGATCTTCGGCGCCGTTGACCCACGCGTCATGATGGTTACCGCGGACGATCCATTCGTCCGGATATGTCGAGCCCGGGATATGCGCGATCACGTCATAGAGCGTCTTGGTGTCCCAATTGAAGCTGACTTTCAGGTGCACCTTGGCAGCGCCCGGACCCACGCGATAAGTAATCGGCAGGCCGCCGCGCCAGTTCTCCGGCGCCACCGGCCCGGTGAGAGCTGACAGAAGAGGCTGTGCATCGGCATAGGAAATGGGCAGCGTCGGAATCTTGGTGAGCGTCGTCACTTCACTCAGCTTCAGGCGCTTGGCATCCTTAGTTGCTCCAACTCCGGGTGTCAACGGATCACCTGCGTAGACCGGCATATCCATCACGCTGCCGCGCTGTACACCGTCGGCGGGACGAAACGGACCGGCTGGATACGTCTCGCCTTGCGCGTAGCCGTCGTCGCGCGGGTCCGAATAAATGATGCAACCCACAGCCCCGTGCTCGGCCGCTAACTTCGGCTTGATGCCGCGCCAGGTAGCTCCATAGCGTGCGATAGCGATAGCGCCCTTCACCGAAATTCCGAGCCGTTCCAGTTCCTTGTAGTCGTCCTGAGAGCCGTAATTCACGTAGACCAACGGCGCGGTCACGTCGCCGTCGATGGAGTAGGCGTTATAAGAAGGTAACTGCTCGGCCTGCTGCGAAGAAGTGGGATCGCCCGTCACCGGTGGCTCCTGCAGCTTGGCCGTGAAGTGAGTGGGCGCAGTCAACTCCAGCATCCGCTCCTTAGGCGTCGGAAATAAAACGTAGTAATTCTCGATTTTTGCGTCCCAGCCCCACTCCTTGAACTTCCCAAGCATCCATTCGGCATTATCCTTGTCGTAGGGCGAACCGACGTGATGCGGGCGCGCGGAAAGGCGCTGCATGTATTGCCGCAGATTGGCGCGATCGGGAACCGCGGTGAACTTGTTCTCCACATCGCGCTCGGTGCGTGTGGATTCCACGGAAAAGCCTGCCAGCGCGGACCCGTCGGCCGCCGGCGCCGCCAGAAGCCCCATGGGCTGCACAGAAATAACGACGCAGAGTAGCGCCGTCAAGAATTTTGAGCGAGGCTTGGTGGGGTGCATAAACATGGTGGGATGCATAAAAATCGAGAATCTATCAGTATCCCAGTTTTTGCATGCCCTCCTGCAGGCCGTTGACGGAGCCTCTGGTCAGCCATTCCGCCGACGCCTTGAACAGAAGCAAGTGATTTTTCTCCCACATGGCGTTATGGGAGGAGCAAGCCAGATCGATGAAGACTTTTCGTTCGGCGCCCAGATCGGCGAACAGGTCACGCACCCGGTCCGACGGAACCTGCTTGTCGTACTCGCCGGTGACCATCAGCGTCGGCGTTTTCGTCTTGGCGACGACGGCCGCGTTCCAGCCCCAAGCGGTCACCTGTGGGGCACGCCGCACGCCCGTTCCCCACGTCGCTCCCACGGGATCTGAAGCCAGCATCTGCTCCCACACCGAAGCGCTCGCCGCCGGATCCACTTGCTCGGCGCAACCGGTTTGGCGCGCCCAATTCGCGCTGAATTCGTCGTGGGACTGCGTAGTCATCGTGGTTCCATCTGCCGGCAGCTGCGACGGCGGATCGGCTGCGCCCACACGATTGTACGCTGGAGCCAGCAGCACCAACTGGCTCACTTGTTCCGGGTGCCGGGCGGTGTAGCCCGCGGCGCGTGGTCCGCCCAGCGACCATGCCACCATACTGACCTTCTCCACGTGACGCAGCGACCGCAAATAATCCACCACGGCGCCCAGATCGTTCCAATCGGAAGCAATTGTCGTCAAGGGATGCGGATAGCTGGGCGAACAAGGCGCGGGAATCAGCGCGGGGATGAAGCCGGCCTGTTGCTCGCGCGAAACATTGCATGGATCATTCATCGGCGTGGGCCGAGTGGATCGCCCGTACCCCGTCATGTCCATGGAAAACGCGTCGAAGCCGGCGTGCGCCAGGTACGCCATCCAACTGTAATCCTGGTAGGGAGCGTCGAAAGCGACTTCGGCCGGCGTGCCCGCGCCATGAACGAACAAGGCCACACGGTCTGTGGCTGGTCCACGCAGCGCAATCCCGGCCTGCACAACTTCGCGCACGTAGACCTGCGATGTTTGGCCGGCTATCGCGGGGACTGTGGAATGCACACGGACATAATGGTCGACGCGCAGAAGACGCGCGCTGTCATCGGCGAAAGAAAACTGGGCCAGCAATAGTCCCGCGGCGATCGATATTACGAATCGGTTTGAGTTGCGCATTAGGTCTCCCGGTTGGGCCAGTATACTTGATATTCTGGAACGCGGAAGCGGGTGGGCTTTATGAAATCGATGGGAATGCTTACGGTCGTGTTAGGAGGGATCGGGGTCATGGCCGCATGGGGTCAGATTCCGTCTCCGGCCGGGCTGAAATCGGGGCCGGGAGTGCAGGCCGCAAACGACTCCAAGGAACCAGAGGTGCTAAAGACATGTAAGGTTCCGCCTACGGCCCGAGGTGGCCGTCCGCCGGGTCCTCGTCCTGCCCCACCTCCGCCTGGTCCCAAAGACTACACGGTTACGGAAATCCCCGGCGTAGTGGCGGCTGGAGAGAAATGGAAAGAGATCTGGGAAGTGGACGGCAACAATGCCGACGGAATTATCGCCACCAAGGACGGCGGTATTCTGCTCGCCCAGAATGACAAGAGCGATGTGGTGAAGCTGGATAAGAACGGCAAAACCTCGACCGAGTTTATCGACACCAATACCGGCGGCGCGCTGGCAATGAACTCGAAGGGCGCGCTGTTCATCGACAATCGGGGGTTAAACGCATCGGTTGAGGAGCTGGCTCCGCACCGCCATACGGTGGCCAACAAATACAATGGCGATTCATTCGATTGCATCGGCGGCGTTCTCAACGATCTGACGGCCAACAGCAAGGGTGGCGTGTACTTCACCATGGGCGGGGTGTTTTACTCGGACCCGCAAGGCAAGGTCACCAGGTACGGCGAAAATCTTTTCACCAACGGGATCGTCCTGAGCGAGGACGAGAAGCATCTGTATGTCACCAACGGCCCGACGGTCGCGGAATTTGACGTCCATAAAGATGGCTCGCTCAGCAATCAGCACGAGTTTGCGAAGCTAGAGGGCGGCGGGTTCGGCGGCGATGGAAGCACGTTTGACTCCACCGGAAGGCTCTACGTCACCAGCAACGGCGGCGTGAACGTGATCGGAACTGACGGCAAGAATCTGGGCCTGATTCCGACGCCGCGCGACGTTATCAGCGTGGTCTTCAGTGGGCCCGATCGAAAGACGCTCTACGCCGTGTCCAGGGACAACGCGCAGAACAAGGACTGGATCATCGCCATCCAGATGATTGCGCAAGGGCCGAAGGGGCGTGGCAAGTAGCGGTGGATCGTACGCCCTTTACAACGGCACAAAACCAAGTTGGTTGCGCCATTCGTCCGCATCCGACGCGGCCCAAATAATCAGCAGGTCTTCGATGGCGGCGCCGATGTCGAGATCCTGCGAAACGATGATCACACCGGGGCTGGAGTAGTTCTCAAGGAAACGCGCCAGATGGCCAGGGATGGTCTTTCGGTCATGCGAGATCAGTATTCGTCCGGAGTCGGCTGCGATGCGCAACACGGTCGAATCTGCGACGCCAGTGAGACCACCAGCGCGTGCGTCGCGGAAATCAACCGCCGGCTCCCTTCGGCGCAGGCCAACAACAATTTTGTGATTTAAATCTGCGTCCGCCTGAAAGCGCGGTGTCATTCGACCGGATGATTGGCCTTCTGGCGGGCATCCGCTAAACGTGCGTAGAGCGCTGGATTATTTTGACGGGCCTGTTGACGAAGGCGCTCAAAATCCTCCTTGCCTTGCCTGAGATATTGGTCGATCTTGTCGCGATTTGCCAGATAAAAGGCCAACGACCCAAGGACCTGCTCGAGCGTGAGCGCCGGGAAGGATTCCGCAATCGCCTCCGGGGACTCGCCGCGCAGGAACGCGTAAATCACTGAGTCCAGGGATACCCTGGTTCCAGCGATAAAGTACCCCCCGGAATGTTCCTCAACGTAGTCTTTTGCCACGCCCCAGGCTCCTTTCCCCATTATATGGGCAGTTCTCCGCTACTACCATGAGACGCGAGCGTCCCCGTTCCTTCCTGCTTTTTCCAATCCCGAACCGCGAATCCCTAATCCCCAAACCCAATCCCCAGCCCCCCCATCGGTTACGATAAAAGTATCCCCATGGGCGCTGCCTCCGTAGACGTGAAGAAAACTGTCAATCTCCCCAAAACCGACTTCCCGATGAAGGCCAACCTCGGCCAGATGGAGCCGAAAATGCTCCAGCGCTGGCAATCCGAGGACCTGTACGGGAAGATCCGCGCCGCACGCGCCGGCCGCCCCATGTACGTGCTCCACGACGGCCCCCCCTACGCCAACGGCAACATCCACCTGGGCACCGCGCTCAACAAAATCCTCAAGGATTTCATCGTCAAACTCAAGACCATGGAGGGCTACGATTCGCCCTACATCCCCGGCTGGGATTGCCACGGCCTGCCCATCGAAAACAAGGTCGACAACGAGCTGGGCCCGAAGAAAGCTCAAATGACCGCCGCGCAGATCCGCGGTGTCTGCCGCAAGTACGCCGCGAAGTACGTCGATCTGCAGCGCGCCGACTTCGTCCGCCTCGGCGTCCTCGGCCGTTGGCAGGACCCCTATCTCACGATGAGCGCCGAATACGAATCCGTGATCGCGGGCACGTTCGTCGAAGTCCTCGATCGCGGCTACGTTTACAAGGGCTTGAAAACGGTCAACTGGTGCATCCACGATCGCACCGCGCTGGCCGAAGCCGAAATCGAATACGAGGATCATACCAGCCCGTCCATCTGGGTACGCTTCGCGCTCACTTCCGATCCCGCCGCGATCGATCCCGCGCTCGCCGGCCGCAAGGTCTACGGGCTCATCTGGACCACCACGCCTTGGACCATCCCGGCAAACGTCGCCATCGCGTACAATCCCAAGTTTGAATATGTCGCGGTTGAAGTAGGCGACGCGGTGTATATCGTCGCGCTGGAATTGCTCAACGTGACGGCGGAAAAGCTAGGCTGGCCGCCAAATCCGAAGGCGCTCGCGGCTTTTCCCGGAGCAAAACTCGAAGGCGCCGTCTTCCGCCATCCGTTTCTCGATCGCGATTCGCTTGGCATTCTTGCCGATCACGTCACGCTCGAACAGGGCACCGGCGCGGTTCATACCGCTCCTGGCCACGGCCAGGAAGATTTCGATATCGGCGTGAAATATGGTCTTCCAATCTATTGCCCGGTGGATCCCGCCGGCAAGTTTTTTCACGCCGAAGGCGCAGCCGGCCGGCTGCCGGAATCCATCATCGGAAAAACTGTCTGGGAAGCGAACCCCGTCGTCATCGACATTTTGAAATCGCATGGCGCGTTACTGGGCGAAGAAAAGATCAAGCACAGCTACCCGCATTGCTGGCGCTGCCACAATGCGACAATTTTCCGCGCCACCGAACAATGGTTCGTCGGCATGGAGCGCAACGACCTGCGCGCGCGCACTCTCAAAGCGATCAAAGACGTGAAGTGGAAGCCCGAGTGGGGCGATGAGCGCATGTCCAACATGATCGCCACGCGTCCCGATTGGTGCATTTCGCGCCAGCGCGTCTGGGGCGTGCCCATCATCGCCTTCTATTGCGAGAACTGCCAGGAGCCGATGACTGAGCGCAAAGTTCTGGATCATGTTGTAGAGCTTTTCCGTGAACACACCGCCGATGTCTGGTATGAACGCTCAGCCGCCGATCTGATTGGCCCAGGTGTCGCTTGCGCGCGCTGCGGCTCAACCGAATTTCGAAAAGAAAGCGACATTCTCGACGTCTGGTTCGATTCCGGCTCCAGCCATCTGGCGGTTCTCACGCCTCAAAACGGACTGCCCTGGCCGGCCAATATGTATCTCGAAGGCGGCGATCAGTATCGCGGCTGGTTCCATAGTTCCTTGCTGATCGGTGTGGCTCTCAAAGGCGCCGCGCCTTATCGCGAGTGCGCCACCAATGGTTGGACTCTCGACGACAAGGGCCGGGCGATGTCGAAATCGCTCGGAATCGGCGTCGATCCAGAGGAAGTGATTAAGAAATTTGGCGCCGATGTGCTGCGCTTGTGGGTTTCCTCGGTCGACTTCGTCGAGGACGTTCGTCTCTCCGACACCATCCTTGAACGTCTCAGCGAAGCCTACAAAATTTTCCGCAATAAGGTTTTCAAGAACCTGCTTGGCAACCTCTACGACTTTCATCCGGATTCCGACGCCGTACCCTTTGGCGAGCTTCCGGAAATCGATCAGTGGATTCTTTGGAAGGCCGAAGAACTGGTTGCCGAATGCCGCGCCCGCTACGACGAGTACGCATTCCACAAGGTCTATCGCGCGGTCTACGACTTCGCCACCACCGACCTGAGCGCTATCTGGGTGGACATCGTCAAGGATCGTCTTTACACCGCGGCGGCGAAATCGCATGCCCGCCGCTCCGCGCAAACCGCGGTGTACCGCATCGCCTATGCTCTGGTTCGCCTGCTTGCGCCCTTGCTGTCTTTCACCACCGAAGAGGTCTGGGGCTATTTATGCAAGCCGGCCGGCAGTCCGGACAGCATACACCTGGCATTGCTGCCTGAACCAGCCGAATTGACCCAAGGGATCAACGTGCTGGAGCGCGAACGCCTGGCCCACTGGGACAACCTGATGCTGATCCGCGATCAGGTTCTAAAAGCGCTCGAGGTTGCGCGGGAGGAAAAACTGATTGGCAAATCGCTCGAAGCGAAGGTAGTGTTGAAGGCCGGTTTCGATCTCCATCCTCTGCTCAGTCAATACGCCGCCGACCTCCCGGCGCTGTTCATCGTTTCGCAGGTGCAACTGGCGCAAGGCACTGAGAATGGCGCCTCCATCCAGATCCAGCGCGCCGAAGGCGCCAGGTGCGAGCGCTGCTGGAAATATACGCTCGATGTTGGAAGCGATCCTGAATTTCCGACACTTTGCGCGGCTTGTGGTGATGCCATTAAATAGACGGCTGTCCCCGTTTCTTATTGCCGCGGCAGTAGTGCTGCTGGATCGGCTCACCAAGGGCCTGATCAAAGCGCATCTCTCCGCTTACGATACGATCACCGTAATTCCCGGGCTATTCAACATCGTCCACACCGAGAACCCAGGCATCGCGTTCGGCATGCTCGCGAATGCCTCGGGTGCCTGGCGCGACGTTTTGCTCATCGGTTTTTCCGCCGTCGTGCTGGTCGCCATCTCCGTCATGCTGCTGCGCTCCGGCGCCCTGCGCAACTCGCTGCTTCGAACCGCGCTAGGGTTCATCCTGGGCGGGGCGTTCGGAAACCTGTATGATCGAATTGTCAACGGTACCGTGACCGATTTCGTCGAAGTGCACGCCGGCCAGCACTATTTTCCAGCCTTCAACGTGGCCGACAGCGCCATCACCGTTGGCGCTTGCCTGCTGCTGCTGGACATGTGGTGGGCCAAGGAGCAGAAAGTCAGCCATGTTTCCGAAGTTAATATCGAGCGGTAGTTTCTTTATTCCCACCTACGGAACGCTGGTGGCCATAGGATTTCTGGCCGCGCTGTGGATTATCATCCATCTGGCCAGACGCGCCAAACTGGCTGCCGAGCCAGTTACCAATCTGGCCATCTATTGCGCGCTGGCTGGCCTGGCCGGCGCCAAGCTGTTCATGATCCTGTTCGATTTCCAATCCTATTGGAACGATCCGCGTTCGCTGTTTTCGCTGAGCACGCTGCAGGCCGCCGGCGTGTACCAGGGCGGCTTCCTGGTCGCATTCGTGACGGCCATCCTGTACATGCGGCGCCAGCACCTGCCGATCCTCGCTACCTGCGACGTTTTCGCGCCTGGCATCGCGCTGGGCCAGGCCATCGGCCGAATCGGTTGCTTCTCGGCGGGCTGCTGCTGGGGCGTTGCCACGCATGTGCCGTGGGCGATCACGTTTCGCAACCCGCAGGCCGCGGAGTTAACCGGCGTGCCGCTCGGTGTTCCGCTGCATCCCACCCAACTCTACGAGAGTGTCGCGGATGCGCTCATCTTCCTGTTCCTGTATTTTCGGATCGGCAAGACGCACACCGCGGGCGCCATCCTTGGCTGGTACCTGGCGCTTTACTCTTCCGCGCGCTTCATCATCGAGTTTTTCCGCTTCCACGAGCAGGGCCTGCATTTCGGGCTTTCTTACACGCAGTGGATTTCGCTCGCCACCCTGGCTGCCGGAGTCGCGTTGCTAATCGTACGGCGCGGCGCGCCCAAGCTCGCCTTCGGCGGCAAGCCCGTTCACTCTTCCACGTGAATACATTTTGTGGAGCTAGTCGCTCCCTAACGGTCGCGGTTCTGAACCGCGCACGTCAGTAAGCGGCATTTTGGCGCTACTGCCACGGCCGTCTAGCTCGATTCGGTGGTCCATCTGGCGATGCTCTCGAGCAGCCTTCGCGACGGACAGGGCTTGGTGAGGAACTCATCAATCGGCAGCTCAGGATCCGCTTGCCCGCCGGATAGTACGATAATCCGCGCCCGGCCGGCAATCGCCTGGATCAAGCGGAGCCCATCTTCCGGCTCCGGAATGCGCAGATCCATCACTACTACGGGCGGCACTTCGGGGCCGGCGGCCAAACGCTCCAGCGCTTCGGACGCATCTTGCGCCGTAACCACTTCGTGCCCGGCGTGTTCCAGAATCTGCTTGCGAATTTCGAGCTGGCTGGTGTCGTCTTCCACCACCAGAATTCGAGCCATCAGATAAACTCGATGCGGGCGATCACTAATTGGGGCATCTGATTGTTCCAGCCTCCCGGAATATCGTCGAAGGGCAGGCGGAACGTTCGCGTCTCGCCCGGCTTCAGCCCCGTAACGACAATGGGAACGCGCTCGCGCAGGATCACCTCGCCGTAGGCGTTGTAGAAGATGCAGTACACATCGGCATGCTCCACGGTGCGGGCGCCGGCATTGGCGATCTTGCCTTCAATTTCGGTCACCGTTTGCCCGACATAGCTTTCGGTGGCCTTCATCGTGACATCGCTCAGCTTCAAATTTCGAACGTAAGCTTTGGCGTCCGGCGATAAAGGCGCAGCTTCCACGGTGGCGTGCGGCCGATTGAAGAACCATAGCAGGCCGCCGGCTAAAGCCAGGGCGATTGCCAGTGTAACGATGCCAATTCTACTGCCCACTGACGGTCATCTCCCGGATCAGCAGCGTCGGCGATGCCACCGAGCCCCGAAATTCCAGGTCGGAGCCGGCAGCCTCCACGTCCATCAGCATCTGGCGCAGATTCGCCGCGATGGTGATCTCAGAAACAGGATACGCGAACTCGCCGTTTTCAATCCACAAGCCCGCCGCGCCGCGCGAATAATCGCCGGTCACGACGTTGACGCCATGGCCGATCAACTCCGTCACGTACAGGCCCTGGCGAATTCCGCGAATCATCTCTTCGGGCGAGCGCTCGCCCTTTTGCAAAAAGAAATTACCGTGCCCCACACCCGCGTTTCCGGTGATGCCGCGCGCCGCGTTGCCGGTGGTGCGGAGCCCGAGTTTGCGCGCCGTGTAGCTGTTCAGCAGGTAGCTCTGGAACACACCGCGATCGATCACCACGGTGCGCCGCGATGGTACGCCTTCGTCATCAAACGGCGCTGTACCGAAAAGCCCGGGCAGCGTTCCGTCGTCTATAACCGTCACGTGCGCGGACGCCACGCGCTCGCCCAGTTTCCCCGCCAGGAACGACGCTTTGCGATAAATGGAATCGCCTTCCACCGCCTCGAAGATGTTACCGATCAGCGAGCGAGCGGTGACGGAATCGAAAATCACCGGCACTTTCTGCGTTGGCACTTTACGCGATCCCAGGCGGCGCACCGTTCGCTCGGCGGCGCGGCGGCCCACCGCGGCGGGGCTCTCCAGCTTCGAATGGCAGCGCGCGGATGAATACCAAAAGTCGCGCTCCATGGCATCGCCCTCACGCGCCACCGGCGTCGTGCTTAAGGAACAACTGCTGGTTCGATAAGTGCCCAGGAATCCGCGCGAGTTAGCGAACACGCGTTGGCCGGAGTACGCCCCAAACGACGCACCTTCGGAGTTGGTGATGCGCGGGTCCCAGGAAAGCGCGGCCTCCTCGGTTTCAAACGCGGCTTGAATACGCGCTGGCGTGTCGATGCCGTTGATATCGTCGGAGTAGAGCTGCAAATCGCCCGCGAGCGACCCTAGTTCTGCGGCGTCCGGCAGGTCCGCGTGGGGATCTTCGGTGGAAATGGCCGCGACGGCCAGGGCCGATTCCACCATTTGCCGCACACCCGCGGCCGAAAGGTCGGAAGTATGGGCCGATCCCACGCGCTTGCCAACCAAAACGCGCAGCCCGACCCGCCGGGAGCCCGCGTCCTTCAATGTTTCGAGCGCCCGCATGCGCACCTGCGCCGAAAATTCTTCGCCTTCGGCCAGGGTGCACTCGGCATCGGTGGCGCCGCGCTCGAGCGCCAGGCGAATGACGTCGCCGGCCAGTTCCGGGTCGATCATGTTAGCCGGCCGTACCGCCCACGGTCATGCGGTCGATTTTGATGGTCGGAATCCCGACGCCCACGGGCACGCTCTGCCCCTCTTTGCCGCAGATGCCCATGCCTTCGTCGAGCTTCAAGTCGTGCCCTACCATGCTCACGTGCTTGAGCGCCTCCGGCCCATTGCCCGTCAGCATCGCGCCGCGCACCGGCCGCGTGATGTGGCCGTCTTCGATCAAGTAGCTCTCCGACGCGCTAAACACAAAATTGCCGCTGGTGATATCCACCTGGCCGCCGCCGAAGTTGGCGCAATAGAGGCCGCGCGAGGTGGAACGAATGATGTCCTCGGGATCGCTATCCCCCGCCAGCATGAACGTGTTCGTCATGCGCGGCATCGGAATGTGCTGATAGCTTTCCCGGCGGCCGCTGCCCGTGGTGTGCGACCGCAATAACCTGCTCGAAAGTTTATCAAAGAGATAACCGCGCAGCACGCCCTTCTCGATGAGCACGTTTTCCTGAGTGGTGGCGCCCTCGTCGTCCACGTTGAGCGATCCGCGGCGGTTCTGGATGGTTCCATCGTCGATCACGGTACACAGCGGACTCGCCACCTGCTGGCCGATCCGGTCGCTGAACGCTGAAACCCCTTTGCGGTTAAAATCCGCCTCCAGCCCGTGGCCCACCGCTTCGTGCAGCAGGACTCCCGGCCATCCGGGCCCCAGCACCACGGTCATCTCACCGGCCGGCGCCGGCGCCGCGGCCAACTGCACGATGGCCTGCCGAACCGCTTCGCGCGCAAAATGTTCCGGCGTCTTTTCGGTCTCGAAAAAGTCCAGGCTCACGCGCCCGCCGCCACCCGAATAACCGCGCTGTGCAACACCATCGCCCGCGCCATCGCCTTCACGCGCCAGCACCGACACGCCCAGGCGAGCCAGCGGCTGTCGATCTGTGCTTAGAACGCCGTCGCTCGTGGCCACCAGCACATAGCGCAGATTGTCGACATAGCTGGCCTGCACTTGAAAAACGCGCCGATCCGCCGCGCGCGCCGCCCGGTCCGCCCGTTTTACCAGTTCCACGCGCTCGGCCAGGCTGGTCTCGCCAGGCGCCGTGACTACGGGATAAAGGTCGCGCCGCCGGACTTCTTCGAATCCGGTTTTTTCGACTTTGGAAGGCCCATTGGCGATGCACGCCGCCACTCGAGCCGCCTTCCGGATCTTCTCCGGACTCAAGTCGCCGCTGTATGCGTAACCGGTGCGCTCGCCCGATATTACGCGTACACCCACGCCCAGCGAAACTCCTTGCACGGCGCTCTTCACAATGGATTCGTCGATGCTCAACTGGCTGGTTGCCAGGTATTCGAAATACAAGTCCGCGTAGTCGCCACCGGCCCCGAGCGCTTCCGATAGATACGACTCAAGATCATGCTCCGTGATGCCAAACCTCTGGCCAAAGAAGGAATCGGAAAGCGGCATGCGTGTAATTCCAGCGTAACATCCGGGGCAAGGCTTCGCCCTGGTAGTGTGGTCTTAAGACCACATTACCGCCCTAGGATAGGGATTGAGGATTAGGTACCGTATAAGCGTGCAAACCCTGGCGCAGGATGTGAAGTACGCTCTTCGCACCTTAGCGGCTAGCCCTGGGTTCGTGGCAGCCGCTGTTCTCTCGCTTGCGCTCGGGATCGGTGCGAATACCGCGATTTTCACTCTCACCGACGCGGTGTTTCTCAATCCGCTGCCGGTCCAGGAGCCTTCGCGCGTCCTGGAAGTTTACACCGTCGATCATCTGACGAAGGACACCAGCAATCTGGGGCGCACCGGCAGCTCGTGGGCCAATTTCATGGACGTTCGCGATCAGAACCAGGCATTCAGCGGGATGGCCGCGTACACGTTTGCGAACGTTTCCATCACCGGGCGCGGCGAACCGAAGCCTGAGACCGCGCAACTGGTCACCGCAAATTATTTCGATGTGCTCGGCGTTAAACCATTCCTGGGCCGCGCATTTTTCCCGGAAGAAGATCGAAAGGCAACGCCAGTAGCTGTGCTCAGTTACAGCCTGTGGCAAAATCAATTCGGCGGCGACCCTAACATCATCAATCAGACCGCGGAGCTGAACTCCACCGCCTACACGATTGTCGGTGTCGCGCCCAGCGGTTTTAAAGGCACGTTTTCGCTGGGGAATCCGGACGTATTCTGGATTCCCATCAGCATGCACACCCAGGCGCTCAGCGGGTTGGTGGAATCGCTTTTTCAAAATCGCCGATTCCGGGTGATGGAAATCTTCGGACGCCTGAAGCCGGGGGTGGGTGAGCGCCAGGCGCTCGCGAATCTTCAAACCATCGCCTCCGCACTCGAGCGCGAATATCCGAAAGACAACCTCGGCCGGACATTTGACGTGTCGCCGCTCTCCGAATCGGCGCTGGGCGGCATTCGCGATCAGGCCGTTCGCGTTACTTTCGCGCTGTCCGTGGTGGTGGGCCTGGTGCTGCTGATTGCGTGCGTGAACCTGGCGAATCTGTTGCTGGCGCGGTCGGCAAAGCGCGCGCGGGAAATCGGTATCCGCAGCGCCCTGGGCGCGGGCCGTGGGCGTTTGATCCGCCAGCTTCTGACGGAGAGCCTGGTTTTGGCCTTGGCCGGCGGCGCGGCAGGATTGCTGGCCGGCTGGTTGGGATCGCGATTGCTGTGGTCCTTCCGCCCGGTGGACTTGGATGCGAACTCGATTTCCCTGCACATGGACGTGCGCGTTTTCTTGTTCACTGCCGCCGCGGCTCTGCTCACCGGGCTGCTATTCGGATTGGTTCCGGCGATCCAGGCTTCGGCACCCGATCTGAACTCCATTCTCAAATCCGGGGGGCGCGGGGGAACCGAAAGTTGGGGAGGCTATCGCTTGCGCGGGCTGCTGGTTGTTTCCGAGATCGCGCTGGCCATGGTGGCGCTCATGGGCGCCGGCTTGTTCATCCGCAGCATGCGTCAGGCGGAGAGCGTGGATGCCGGCTTTGAGACGAAAAAACTGTTTGTGTTCCGCTTCGATCTCGCCTCGCGGCACTATACGCCGGAGCGAGGCCGAGAATTCCTGCGCCGCGTGGTGGTTGAGGCGCGCAGCACGCCGGGCGTCGCTGCCGCGGCCGTAGCATCGTCGTCGCCGGTGTTCCAGGGTTTTCTCGGCACAACCTTTCCGGAGGGCCAGGACGATCCATCGAAAGCGGGCGGGATACTGATCGCGTACAACCCGATTTCTCCGGGTTATTTCGATGCCGTACGCATTCCGCTGCATCAGGGCCGGATATTGAATTCCTTCGATCGCGACGGTACGCGGCCTGTGGCGTTGATAAGCGAATCGATGGCGCGCCTGTTCTGGCCCGGACAGAACGCGATCGGCCGCAGGTTCCGTAGCTCCGCCGACAGCACATATTGGGAGGTGGTGGGCGTGGTGGGCGATGTTGCCTCCATCGGGTCCGGATTGCCGCCCTTGCCAACCGCCTACCTGCCGCTCGAGCAAAGCTATCAATCCACCGTCACGCTGGTGGCGCGGACCGCGGCAGACCCCGCATCGCTGATGAAGCCGGTGATGGCGAAAGTGCAGCGGCTGGACCCCGATCTGGCGCTCGAAGGCGCACTCACCATGCCGGAAATGATTTCGCAAGGTCTATGGGCGCCCCGGGCGGGCGCGGCGTTGTTCGGTGTTTTCGGCTTACTCGGATTAGCCCTCGCGGCCCTGGGAATTTACGGCGTGATGGCTTACATGGTGGCGCAGCGAAGCAATGAAATCGGCATCCGCATGGCGCTTGGCGCGCGGCCCGGGCACGTCGTCCGGCTGGTTGTGGGACAGGGGGCACGGCTGGCGCTGGCCGGAATCGCGTTTGGCATTGCGGCGGGCCTGGGGCTTTCGCGGCTCATCTCGGGTCTGTTATTCGGCATCGGCCCACAGGATCCGGCGACCTTTTGCACTGTGGCCGCCCTGCTCGGCGCAGTAGCGCTGCTCGCCGCGTGGCTGCCCGCACTGGTGGCGGCGCGGATCGATCCGGTGCTTGCGCTGCGGCGGGAATGAATAAGAGGTCGATGCAGGATGTATATGCGCGCAGGTCCGCCCGCAACTGGTCGAGCTACCTGTACCGTGCACTGCAACCGCCCGCTCCTTTTGTCCACAACCCTCGCGACGCCACTCAACTTTCCTCTAGGTCGATGGAATCTCTACGTGGGCGGAGCCGGCGCGAAGCCGGAAGGATATGTCAACATCGATCTGTTTCCCCTGCCAGGGGTGGATATCGCCGCCGACGCGGAACATTTGCCGTTTCCTTCCGCCCTGTTTCAGTGCATCGAATGTGACGCCGTCCTGGAACATGTGCGAAATCCAGATCAAGTGATGCGGGAACTGAGCCGCGTCCTGGCAAAGGGCGGGCATCTGCACCTGGTGACACCGTTCTGTCACCCGTTTCACGAGTACCCGCGCGATTACCGCCGCTTTACTCCGGATGGGCTCCGGCAACTCGCCGGCACGGAACTGGAGGTGGTGGCCGAAGGCTGGCGAACCGGGCCCACCGCGACGATGCTGGTGTTCCGCTCGAATACGTCAAGCTTTGGTTTCCTTGGCGGATATGGCGCGTGCTGGTGCACGGAGTGCTGGGCTGGCTCCTGTTTCCGTTCCGCTATCTTGACCTGTTGTTTTTTCGATCGCCTCAGGCCGGGATCATCGGCAACCACTGTTACATATGGTTGCGAAAGCGCTAGCAGCGCGGTGGGGCAAAATGCCCCTTACTGACGTGCGCGGTTCAGTAGATTCGGCGTGTTACAGAACCCCGACCGTGAGGGAGCGACCAACACCACGGTCCGCCAGGCCCCCGTTTGCGCCCTACCCTGAACTCTGTCACACTCTAGCTTGATGCCAGGACGTCTTCCCCCACGTCTGGTCGGCGTGTGTTTGGCGCTTTTGCTGATACCCGCCGATTCTCACCCGCAATCGGTACTGATGGCGGACGGCATTTCGTCTAAGGCCTTCGAAGGCGCCTTAGCGCCGTTTCCCTCGGCCGAAAATCTGTCCTACGACATCGAATGGCGCTTGATCTACGCCGGGAGCGCGCGTTTGAGCCTCGCCCCCAAGCCTGGCGAGCGCAAGTGGGATTCGCAACTGCGCGTCGAATCGGCCGGTCTGGTCTCCAAACTCTACAGGCTCGAGGATACCTACAAGGTCGGGATGGACGATGGTTTCTGCACCGCGATTACGCATCTGGATGCAATTGAGGGGAAGCGCCACCGCGAGACTCAAGTAGTCTACGATCATACGCGGGGCAAGGCCAGTTCGGTGGAGCGCGATCTGATCAAGAACGCGGTAATCAAGAGTTCGGAGGTGGAAATTCCGGCCTGCGCCATCGATGCCGTGGCGGGACTTTACAAGCTCCGCTTGGACAAGCTGGAGCCCGGCCAAAGCAGGCAGGTGCCGATGAGCGACGGGAAGAAAGCCGCCTCTGTGCGCGTGGAAGCCCAAGGCCGCGAAACGGTGAAGATTAAAGCCGGAACCTTTAACACCATCCGTTATGAGGTGTTCGTGTTCAACGGGGTGCTGTACTCGCGCAAAGCCGATCTTTTTGTATGGCTGACGGACGATGCGCACCGGCTGCCCGTCCAGATTCGGGCGCGCATGAGTTTCCCGGTGGGGACAATCACGTTTGAGCTGACGAAGGACGAGCATCCGTAAGACCAATCGCTAAAGCACGTGATTTCGATCACGGTTGAACAGAATAGACCGATACTGATCCAGAACCGCCCTCCGCGACGTATTTCCCGTTTGGGGAGAGCGAAAGCACAAATGGGGTCGTTCTCGTTATCGCGTCTTTCAAATCTCTCCCCCACAGCTCTTTTTGTTGAAATCCGCCCCACGGCATGGTCAACTCCCCCCAGGATGCAAGTTCTTTCCCGGTACGAGTGTTCCAGAGGAGCCGTCGCTGCGGCACACTGTAGTCGTTATTCATGTCGAGAAATACCCAGAGTTTTCCCTGGTGCGATACGTATTTCGAGTCCGTAATCGCCAACAGGTCGCCCCCGGCGCCGGCTATCCCTTGCGAGTCGACAGCTACTTTGTCATTCTCTACAATCTTTGCCCCGGTGCTGGTGTCCCAGCAGGCCACGTCGGGACCCTGTTGTCCTTGGCGCGAGTTGGCGCTGCACACTAGCCTCCCCTGATTGGAAAAAACGAGACCTCCGTGAAAGGTAGACAGCGTATCCCAAATCCAGCGCTGCTTGACCTCATGAGTGCCGGGCGCCACCAACTCAATGGCTGAACGTTCAGGGGGCTTTAAGTATGTCTGAATCGCGAGCGTGTCCTGCTCCGGCGATGTGTCGAGCACATCTGCTGGACCCTTTATCGTCCAGCTGTCAATTAGTGAGCAGTCAGGCCCAAGAATACGGATCTCCGCCTCATGCCTAAACGAAATCACCATGCGATCCCCTTTAAGAAAGCCCCCGAACTCCGACTCCTTGGGGAACACACACGGTGCCGCGCCGTCAAGCCGCAACATGACCGGCGCAATGCTTCTCGTCACTAAAATCGCGCCGGACGGCGACCACACCAAGCTTTTCTCAGACGGCCAAGGGTGAGCCCTGGCATTCAGTTCAAATTCGCGCAGCGCGATTTGAGGTTGATCGACCGCAACAACGATCACATGGCGAGGCCGAGGGTCGAAATTCCAACGTGGTCCGAAACCGATGGCCACCCTTGTTTCGTCAGGGGAAAAACGTATACCCCAAACTTGCGCGGTAAGTTCCGTCTGGTGATTGACAAATCCCGATAGGTCCAAATCCCAAAGTTTTCTCCGCCCGCCCGATCCTGACAGGAGTTCGGCGGTTAGCCCTATCAGAACCGCTGCCTGGACTCGCTTCATCCAACCTCATTATGGACGATCGATTCGTTCCACAAACTGGCGCATCCCGATGTTTGACCGCAAGAATCGGATAGTTCCCATACGCGCTTCCGCGTAGCATGAACTCATGCAACCGTTCACAATGGTGGATACCGAGATCGTCATGCCCAATCGCGAGGAAGGTGAATTCTGGCGCGCCCGCTACTGGGACGCCGTGGCCGCGCGCGATCGCTCCATGGACGGGGTGTTCTTCTACGCTGTTATGTCCACCGGCATCTACTGCCGGCCCTCTTGCCCCTCCAAGCGGCCCCAGCGCGAAAACGTGGTCTTCTTCCGGGCGCGGGAAGCGGCCGAACGCGCGGGATTCCGGGCCTGCAAACGTTGCAAGCCGGAGTCCAACAATCCACGGGATGCCAACGCGCAACTGGTGGAAAACGTCTGCCGCTTTATCGATACACATCCAGACGATCCCGTCACGCTGGACGCGCTCAGCCGCGCGCTCGGCATCAGTCCGTTCTATTTGCAGCGGACCTTCAAGGCCATCACTGGAATTTCGCCGCGCGCCTACGCCGATTCCCGCCGCTTGCAATCGCTCAAAGCCGGGCTGCGCGAAGGACACTCGGTTACCCGCTCGCTCTACGATGCCGGCTACGGGTCCAGCAGCAGGCTGTACGAAAGGGCATCGTCGCAACTGGGCATGACGCCGTCCCGCTATCGTAAGCAAGGCTCCGGCGTGACGATTCGCTACACGGTCGCAAACACCGCGATCGGCCAAATGTTGATTGCGGCCACCGCGCAAGGGATCTGCTCGATAAATTTCGGAGACTCGGACGCGACGTTAGAGCAGGATCTGCGCGTGGAGTTTCCCAAGGCGGAAATTGTTCGCTGCCGACCGCAAACTGGGCGAGCAAGTGAAAGCTCTTCGCGCGGTAATCCAGGGAGAATCCATCGCCTCGCTTCCGCTGGACATTCAGGCCACCGCGTTCCAGCGGCGTGTTTGGCAGGAGCTGCAATCGATCCCGCGCGGCGCAACGAAATCTTATAGCAAGGTCGCCGCCGACATCGGACATCCCAAAGCTGCTCGCGCCGTCGCGCGCGCTTGCGCCACCAATCCAGTGGCCGTCGCTATCCCGTGCCATCGCGTGGTGCGTGAGGATGGCGAAATGGGTGGATATCGTTGGGGCGTAGAGCGGAAGAAAAAACTGCTGGCGCTCGAAGCCACGTTACCAAAAAGGGAATCGCGCTCGGCGAAGTGAAGGTTTCAGGCGACGCCCGATTTCGGCCCGTTTCGTGGTACCAGGACCCCTAAGGCGGATCTCCGAGCAACCGCCAAAATCTCCCGTAAGCCACAGAAACTAAAGTACTAATTCGTCGCGAAATATCACGCTTGCTTCCCATTTTCCACTTCGCCGTGCGATACTGGGTCCAGAGAGCCGCGAGAGCAAATGAACCAGTTAAGCGAGGCCGTTACTCGCTATCACAAAATCCTGGAAAGCGACCAGTACAAAAATCTGTCCTGGGCACACGATCTCCAGGAACGCATGAAGGCGCACAATTTGGTCGCCGGTGGAAAGCCGGTGTCTCCGGTGCTGCGTCCGCATTTTATCACGCACAGACAATACTCGGGATTGGTCAAAGCTGTGGAGTCGTTTTCGATGTCGCTGCAACGGGTGCAAGCGAAGGCTCTCAGCAGTCCCGCATTGCTGGCTCGCATGGAATTGCTGCCCGCTGAGAAGATGCTGGCGGCGGTTGATCCGGGATATTCGTTCCCGGCGGTCACTTCGCTACTGGATACCAACATCAATAACGGAACGCTGCGCTTCTCGCGCTACATTCCCGACACTCCCACCGGTGTGGCGTATGGCGAGACGCTGGCCGATTTGTTTTACGACGCAGCGCCGGTGAAGGAATTCCGCAAGCGCTACCGTTTGGAAAAATTGCCGGGCGCGAAGTTTCTGCTGCAGGCCATTCTGAAGGCGTACAAAGAGTGGGGCGGCAAGAGCAAAAAGCCGAACATCGCAATTCTCGAATTCCGCCAGCCTTTCCAGGCCGGTGAATCGGGCGAGAGCGCTATCATCGCGGAAATGTTCCGCCGCGAAGGTTTGGCGGTGGAAGTTGTTACTCCCGAGCAGCTCGAATATCGCGATAATGTTTTACGCCGCGGCGATTTTCGCCATCGACTTGATTTTCCGCCGCGTCAAGGTGCAGGAATTCCTGGTGCGGTTCGATCTTTCGCACCCACTGCTGCGCGCCTATCGAGATCACGCGGTGTGCATGGTCAACAGCTTTCGTTCGGAGCTGTCCCAAAAGAAGGCCATCTTCGATCTGCTGACCGACGAAGAGATTACCGCGGATTTTCCGGCCGCGGAGCGCAAGGCCATCAAGGAATTCGTTCCTTGGACGCGCGTGGTGCAGGAAACGAAAACCAAATACCACAACCGCACCGTCGATCTTCCCGACTTCATCCTGCACAATCGCAACAAGCTGGTGCTGCGTCCCAACGACGACGGCGCCGATCAGCAATCCTTCCGCGGCTCGGAAGTAGACGAGGCCGCCTGGGAAAAAGCAGTGCGCTCCGCTCTGCGCAATCCGTACGTGGTGCAAGAAGCTCTGGAGCCGGTGGTGGATGTTTTTCCGGTTCTGCAGTACGGCCATCTCGAGATGCAGAAGATGCGCGTGGACGTCCATCCGCACTCCTACCTCGGCAAGGT
Organism: Bryobacterales bacterium; assembly: GCA_963747945.1. GTDB lineage: Bacteria > Acidobacteriota > Terriglobia > Bryobacterales > Bryobacteraceae > Palsa-89. Next base: position 357,849 of record CAVVHB010000008.1, on the reverse strand, counting down.
GCAGGGCTGCTCCAGTTGGCTTACCGCGGTGGGTCCGTCGGGCTTTTCCACCTTATCCGGAATCGCGCCGACGTTTATCCTGGAACAAAAATAAACCCGCGCGCCAGGGCACTTGTGGCGCACGCACTCGTGCGTGCCGCATTCACACTCGTGTGAATGCCTGGGTCTTTGTTGAAGATGTTCGCACGAGTGCGAACACTGCACGTTGAGAACGTGCGCCACCAGGGAGTGTCTCCCCGGAAATCCGCTCCCTCACGGTCGCGGTTCTGTAACGATCTTCACTTTGGCCCGCAGATTCGCCACGCCCGCCGTGTAGCGCGCATCCGCCACCGCGAACGCCACGGCATCGTCCAGCCAATCGTGCGCCGTGCCGTCGGCGTCGTGCGAAGCCGCCGTAATGGTGTAGTCGCCCGGGCACAGCTCGCAACGGAACGCGAACTCGATCCGCATCCGGCAGCCCGCCGCGCAACTTCCCGTGCTCACCTTCTCCAGCTCCGTATTCGTGCCGTACACTTCCAACCCGATACGCGTGCGGATCATGATGCCGATTACCGGCTCTTCCACGGTGTCGTGATAGCGCACCGTCACGCGCACCGTGGCGTTCTCGCCGCTCTTCCAGACCGCGGTTGGATTGCCATCGGCGCCCAGCGTTTCGAGCGACAGAATCTCGGCCCTGCCGTCGCCCCGGCGCATGGCGGGCCGCAGCGGACTGGAGAGCGTCGCGCCCCACTCCCGCACCTTTTCCGCGATGCTCTCGCGATACGCGTCCAGCACCTCGCGCGGATCGCCGCGTTTTTCCAGCACCCCCATATCCAGCCACCAGATTTCATCGCACACCGACTGCAGCAAATCCAGCTCGTGAGAGACAATCAGCACGCTGGTGCCGCCGCTTCGCAAACGTCCGATGCCCGCCAGCGCCCGCGCCCGGACCAGAGCATCGTGCTGAGCGAGTGAATGTTCCAGCAGCAAAACATCCACCGGAGAGAGTTGTAGCGCGTCCAGCGGCCCCAGATAGCGGCGCTCGCCTTCAGCGATCACCTCCCCGGCCTCGGGCTTCACGGCTCCCGATGCCAGACGCAGCAGCGCCCCTTTGCCCGCACCTTTCTCACCGACAACACCGATCACCGCGCCACTGGGAGCGGAAACCGTAAGATCGCGCAGCGGCGGAAACCGCACGCCGCGAAACTCGATGGCCATGCTAGATAGAATAACCCTTGATCCTCGCTTTCCTGATCGCGCTTCCGCTAACGGGTATGGTCCAGTTGCCTCCCGGCATCACCGAAATATCCTCGGAACTGAAACTCCCGGACGGCGCGCACGACCTTACCATCGATGGATATCAAACGGGCGGGAACAGCACGCTTCGGGCAGCGCCGAATTTTCAGGGCCGGGCCATCTTGAGTTGCCACGGCTGCCGCCGGATTACGTTTTCGCAACTTCGCCATTGACGGAAATCGCCAGGCGCTGGAAAAGCCGCTGCCTCTCCCGCCGACGGATCAAGAGCTTCGCAAGTTTCTTCCCCAACAACGGCATTTTGATCGAGGGTTCGGACGGGCTGTCCGTCGATCACTTGGATTTCGTGAATATTTCCAGCTTCGCGATCCTCGTCAACCATTCGAACAACATCCTTCTCGACCATATTTCCGTGAAAGACAGCGGATCGCTGAACGCCAAGGGGCGAAACAATACTACCGGCGGCATTCTGCTCGAAGAGGGCACCGATCAGTTCACCGTGGCCGATTCGGTATTCGAAAATATTCGCGGCAACGGCGTCTGGACCCACTCCCGCTACATGTCGCCGCGTAACAGCGTAGGCAAGATCGCAAACAACAAATTCTTCGATATTGGACGCGACGCCATTCAAGTGGGCCATGCCACTGGCGTGCAGGTGATCGGCAATAACGGAACGCGTATCGGATGGCCCGTCAACCTGGTGGATGTCGAAAACGGTGGCACGCCGGTGGGCGTCGATACGGCCGGCAACGTCGATCGATCCGTTTATGAGTACAACAACTTCGAGGAAATCGACGGAAAATGTTTCGACCTGGACGGCTTCCACGACGGCGCGGTGCGCGGCAACACCTGCATCAACCGCCGCTCGCCCGCGGATTATCCCTTCGGACACTTCGGCATTGTGTTCAATAATGCCAGCATCGAGATGCGTTCCGAGAATATTGTGGTGGAAGACAACCAACTGGAAGGAATGAAATTTGGCGGCATTTTCGTCATCGGAACCGGGCACAAAATCCTGCATAATCGCATGCGCAACATCAACACGGCGCATTGCAATGAGAACCGCGCCAAGTTCGGCTGCTCGGTGCTGGGAGAACCGGAGGTTTTGGAAACGCGGCATTTATCTGGGGAGCCACGCGGAGCATCCCGCTCCCGCGCGCGGCAATCTGATTGAGGACAACAGCATTTCCGGCTGGAAAATGAAGCTGCGGTGCATCCAGGCAGCGCCGGGCGTAAAGCTGTCCGACAACAGCATCCGCGACAATACCTGCACGAATGAGTAACCGGTTCTCGCGCGTAGGATTGGTATTGCTCGTTGCATGGCTCGCGCTGCTGGTACTGGGGATGGCCCGTACCACGCTCGGGCTCCCGTATCTTTCCGATGACTTCGAACACGTCCGGCTGGTGGCCCAGATCCGCGCCGGCCTGGAGCCCGGCCGGGACCTGATCGAGTTGCCCTTTCACGGCCAAACGCTGGTGCTGCTCCGTCTGATCTTCTGGTTCGGAACCTTGGCCGGCGGCATGAATCTCACGTGGGTGCGCCTGGCCATTTGCGCGGCGCACATTGCGGGCGCTGCGGGTTGCGCCGTCCTATGCACGCGCTGGACTGGTTCCAGGCTCATGGGTTTCATCGCCGGCACTCTGTACGCCGGCGCGCTGGGGTTCATCAACGAACAGATCTGGTGGCCATCCAGCGCCATTTTTTGCCTGGGCGCGGCATTTCTTATTCTGTCGATGGTGGCGATCGAGTACGACTCGCTTAGTTGGGCGGTGGGGATGCTTTTCGTTGCCTTTCTGGGTCTGAATGGCGTGCTTATCCCGGCGCTTGTACTTCCCGTTTACTGCTGGTTGTCCGGACGCCGGCGAGCCGCGGGTGTTTTGCTGGGCGTCATTCTAGCTCTGCTGGCTTTGGCGTACTGGCAGCAAACAATCCATCACGATCGGGAGCAGATCTCGCTCTCGCTGCGCGGCTTCGAACTCGGCGCATGGCTGATCGGAACTGCGCCCTTTCGCTTCTTCAGCGGATTCACCACCTTCGCACTTCCCGGTTTTCGAACCATCCTGGAATGGTCGCCCGTTGCCTGGCTGCCCCTGATTGTGTCCGCGTGGTTCATGAACGCACGCCAGCGCCGGATTTTGCTGGCCGTTTGGGCGCCGGCGATCTTGCTGGCCGTGCTGGTTGGCCTGGCGCGCGCCAACTACTATCCCGATCGCTATGGTCCGGGCGTCCTCTATATCGCCGATCGTTATTACTACTTCTTTCTTTTCCCGCTAGTCACGCAATGCGTTTTGTTCCTGGGCACGCTGAAGCTGAATCGTTGGGGAACGCTGGCTGTGTTCGTCATCCTGGCAGCCGCCCTCATCGGGAGCCGGGCGCATTACCTGGCCAATGTTCCTCGCCTCAACTTCGAACTTGCCGGTCACGCGCTCGAGCAAGGACGGGTACTTGTCGAGACCATCCGCAACTCTACGACACGCCCATTGTTGCTTACCGATGCTTCCATCCCGATGGACGGCGCCCACATGAACGCGCTCACCCTGGCCTTCCTTGTGTACTCCGAATATCCACACGGCATCCCCGGCGTGCGTTTTGTGCGCGGGCCTCTGGATGCTCAACAGGCGGCGATCGAAAACTCCCTGCTGAAGCCATGGGACAGGGCCGCATCGTCTGGCATCAATTTCAAACAAGGTTCCTACCAGGAAGACCTCACATCCGGATTCTCCTGGTGGGAACCGCCCTTCCGCTGGATTGGCAAGCGGGCGTCGCTGCATTTAATCGCTGCTCCAGGCGACCTGGTCATTTCCGCCTATGCGCCGGTCGGGGAGTTGCATCGTAACATCCAGGTCAGTGTCACGGTAAACGGGGAAGCGGCTGGCAGCTTTACCATGAGCGACTCAGGCACGCACGATTATCGGTTGAAGATGCCGGTTCTTACGCCTGGAAGCACCGTGAACATCACACTCGCCAGCGACTTGGTCTGGCACGCCCGCGACATTTTTCCGGAAAGCCTGGACGAGCGCGACCTGAGCATCGCCGTATCCGCGATTGGCTTCGCGCCATGAGACAGTAACTAAGGGGGCCGCTTGCTCACGCGCGCGGTTCAGTAACCATGGCCGACCCGGAAGAATCCATCAGTGAGCGCATGCGCGCCGATTGGAACCAGCGCGCTAGGGAAGACGCACATTATTACGTCGCGTTCGGCGGACGCGACCAAGACGAAGCTGAGTTCCTGGCCACTGCCGGCGACGTTCTACGCTCCCTAGAAGCGCAACTCAAGCGGCTGCCGGCGAAGGCCAACCGCCGGGCTTGGCGGGCGCTCGAAATCGGTTGCGGCCCGGGCCGGCTGGTGAAACCGCTCAGCCGCCACTTTGGCGAAATCCATGGCGTGGATGTCTCCGACGAAATGATTCGCCTGGCGCGAGAACGGCTGGCCGATATCCCCCACGCCCATTTCCACGCCACCGACGGCGCCAGCCTGGCGCTGTTTGCGGACGACTCTTTCGACTTCATCTATTCCTACGCCGTCTTCCAGCACATCCCCAGCCGCGACGTGGTGCTCGAATACATGCGCGAGACTGCCCGGGTGCTGAAGCCCGGCGGCGTCTTCCACGGACAATTCAACGGCCTGTCGCATCCCGGCGATACCAACACCTGGAGCGGCGTAGTCTTCTCCGCCGCCGATATCCGCGCCTTCACGCGCGAGAACGGGCTCCAGCTCTTGAACCTGGACGGGGAGCACACGCAATATATGTGGACCACCTGGAGGCTCGCCTCTTTCCATGCGGCACCCAGCAATGAGCCAGCTTCCATTCACCGCATAACCAACGCGTATACCAGCGAACCTCTCATCCCGCAACGCGGACGCCTGGCCGCGCTATCCATTCTGGTGAAGCATCTCCCCTCCGAGTGCGATCTCAACAATCTGGAGGTGCTGGCCGATGGTGAGCCGGGCGTACCGGTCTACGTCGGGCCGGCCGATTCCGCTGGTCTTCAGCAGGTGAATGCCTGGCTACCCGACCGGATACGCACCGGCCTGGTACCCGTCGAGATTCACTCCAATGGAAAGCCGCTCTGCCCGCCGGCGATGGCCCGCATCGTGCCTCCGGGCCCGCTCGTTCCGCGCATCGTCTCCATCACCGACGGGGTCAACCTGGTGCTGGCGAACGAAACCAGCAGTGGCCATCTCAAAGTTCAGATCGAGGAAGTGATGGCTCCGGAATCTATCCGCGCGAGCGTGGATGATCAGCCGGTGTCCAACCTCGAATTCTCCGGACGGACCCACGCACCCCGCGGTACGAGTTGAACCTGGAATTGCCCCGTGGCCTGTCGCCAGGCTCTCATACGCTCCAGCTTCACATCGGCCCTCGGCGCCTCTTTCAGACAAATATCGTAGTCCGTTCGTAACGTACTGCACGGCATATAGATAAAATCCTTGACGCACCACTACCTATTGGGGCATCATTGCAGACGTGCCCCGCATCCAATGTATGGGGCTAGCTTTGGAGGAAAATAAGAAGTGGGACTACTCGCAGTCGATCTAACGAACAGGATTTCGGATTTGCAACCGACAACCAAGAAAGCTCTTCCGGCCAACCAGCGCAAGGGCGTCAGCTTTCCTAAGTACTTCACCCAGAAGCTCGAAGCCGGAAAGACTCCGTACGACGAGATCGCCTGGGAGCTCCGCACCGCCGCCATCGCCAGCGACAAAGGCGCCATCATATTCGAACAGGACGACGTGGAGGTGCCGGCCGAATGGTCCCAGACGGCCACCAACATCGTGGTCAGCAAGTATTTCTACGGGAAAATGGGGTCGCCCGAGCGCGAGCGCAGCGTCCGCCAGCTGGTGCACCGCGTGGTGGATACCATCGCCGATTGGGGCGCCTACGGGCGCTACTTCAAGACTCGCGAAGACTCCGAGAACTTTCGCAACGAGCTGGCGCACCTGATGCTCACCCAGAAGGCCTGCTTCAACTCGCCGGTCTGGTTCAATGTCGGCGTTTCGGAGCCGCGCGGCTACGGGTACTACTACGACGAAGCCACCGACAATATTGTGAAGCTGAAGAAGGGCGATTCGCACCCGCAGTGCTCGGCCTGCTTCATCAACTCGGTGAAGGATTCGCTCGAGTCGATTCTCGATCTCGCCAAAACCGAAGGCATGTTGTTCAAGTGGGGCTCGGGCTCCGGCACCAATCTTTCGCCCTTGCGCGAAGAGGGCGGCGGACTCGGAGGCGGCGGCTCGGCTTCCGGTCCTCTCAGCTTCATGAAGGGCTTCGATGCGTTCGCGGGCGTCATCAAATCGGGCGGCAAAACGCGCCGCGCCGCGAAAATGGTGATCCTGAATGTCGATCACCCGGACATCAAATCGTTCATCTGGTGCAAGGCCAAGGAAGAGAAGAAGGCGCACACGCTGATCGACGCGGGTTACGATGCCGCCATTGATGGCGACGCCTACGGCTCCATCTTCTTCCAGAACGCCAACAACTCGGTGCGCGTCACCGACGAGTTCATGGAAGCGGCGGCGGCCGACGGCGACTGGTGGACCCGTTCGGTGGCCAACGGCCAGCCCAAGCAGCGCTACAGCGCCAAGGAGCTGCTCCGTGAGATCGCGCAGGCGACGCATCAATGCGGCGATCCGGGCATGCAGTTCGACACCACCATCAATCGCTGGCATACGTCGAAGGCCACGGCGCGCATCAACGCGTCGAATCCGTGCTCGGAATATATGTTCCTGGACGATTCGGCCTGCAACCTGGCGTCGTTGAACCTGATGAAGTTCGTTGGACCGGGCGGCGAATTCGATGTCGAGGCTTTCCGGCATGCCTGCGACACCATCACGCTCGCGCAGGAGATCATCGTCGACAGCGCCAGCTATCCCACCGAGAGAATCGCCAAGAATTCGCACGATTTCCGCCCGCTCGGCTTGGGCTACGCCAACCTGGGCGCGCTGCTGATGTCGATGGGCATTCCTTATGACAGCCCGGCTGGGCGCGATTGGGCCGCCGCCATTACTGCCGTCATGTGCGGCCAGGCGTATCTCACTAGCGCACGCATCGCCGAAGCCGTGGGCCCCTGCCCCGGCTACGCCGTCAACGAAGATTCGTTCCTGGATGTCATCCTGATGCACGGCAAAGCGGTGAGCGGCATCGACAGCAAGCGCGTGCCGGACGATCTGTTTGCGGCTGCCGTAAATTGCTGGAACGATGCCTATGCCCTGGGCGAGCGCGTCGGCTTCCGCAACGCGCAGACTACGGTGATCGCGCCTACCGGCACCATCGGCTTCATGATGGATTGCGACACCACCGGCATCGAGCCCGACCTGGCGCTGGTGAAATACAAGAAGCTGGTGGGCGGCGGGATTATCAAGATCGTCAACAACACCGTGCCGCAGGCGCTGATCAAGCTGGGCTATACGCCCGAGCAAGTGGAGCTGATCGTCACCCATATCGACTCCACCGGCACCATCGAAGGCGCGCCGGCGCTGAAGGACGAGCACCTGCCGGTGTTCGATTGCAGCTTCCGGCCGCAAAACGGCAAGCGCTCCATCCACTATATGGGCCACGTGCGGATGATGGCCGCGACCCAGCCTTTTATATCCGGCGCGATATCGAAGACCATCAACATGCCGGAAGAGTGCACTGTGGAAGACGTGATGGACGCCTACATGGAAAGCTGGCGCCTGGGGCTGAAGGCGGTCGCCATCTATCGCGATAATTCCAAGCGCTCGCAGCCGTTGAGCTCCTCGACCGGCAAGGGCGAGAAGAAAGCCACGGCGTCGTCCGGAGCAATGGCGGTGGCGCCGGTGGTCACCGAGAAAATCGTTTATCGTCCCATCCGCCGCAAGCTGCCCGACGAACGGCAATCCATCACGCACAAGTTTTCCATCGGCGGCCACGAAGGCTACATCACGGTGGGCATGTACGAGGATGGAACGCCCGGCGAAGTTTTCATCTCGATGGCCAAGGAAGGCTCAACGATCAGCGGGCTGATGGATAGCTTTGCAACCAGCATCAGCTACGCGCTGCAATACGGTGTGCCGCTGAAGTTCTTCGTCGACAAATTCAGCCACGTTCGTTTCGAGCCGAGCGGCTGGACCGGCAACCCGCAGGTTCCGTACGCCAAGTCGATCATGGATTACATTTTCCGCTGGCTGGGCGCGAAGTTCCTGGGCCCGGAGTACGCCGTCAACGAAGCCGGCGACGCGCCCATTCTGCGCGCCACCGAGCCCGAGCCGCAGCAGGCCCTACCGTTCGCCCCGGTGGTGAGCGACGCGCCGATGTGCTCGGAATGCGGCGGCTTCATGACCCGCAACGGCAGTTGCTACAAGTGCGAGAACTGCGGCGGGACGAGCGGCTGTAGTTAAGCGGAAATATATGCAGGGAAGCAGACCGGCCCGATTGGTCGTTGGTATCTCCTCTCGGGCCCTCTTCGACTTAACCGTTGAGAATGACGTTTACGAGTCGCAGAAGCTTGAGTCTCAAAAGATCGAGGCGTTCCGCACTTACCAGCGCGATCACGAACAGCAGGTGCTCTTACCCGGCGGCGCGTTCCCGATGGTTCGGGCTTTGCTGGGACTCAACGACGGCGAAGCCGAGCGCCTTGTCGACATAGTTCTAATGTCGCGGAACCATCCGGACATTTCCCATCGAATCTTCAATTCAATTGAACACTATGGGCTCTCGGTAAGGACAGCTGCGCTGACTGGCGGTCAACCCCTGGCTCCTTACCTTGAAGCTTACGGCGTCAACCTCTTCCTTACTAGAGATCGATTGGACGTACAAAATGCGATTGGTGCAGGTGTAGCTTCGGGACTAATTTACGATTTGCCGCACGACCTTGACTTAGGTCTGGACGAGATCCGCCTCGCCTTTGACGGAGACGGGGTCCTTTTCTCACACGAGGCCGATCGCATTTACAAGGAACAAGGCCCCGAGCGGTATTTTGAATACGAACGCGAGAATGCCAAACGGCCGTTGCCAGATGGCCCCTTCGCCCCGGTGCTCAGATTGATTCGGACACTACAGGAAGCTGACCAACCAAAGATCCGAATCCGCGTTGCGTTGGTGACGGCCCGTAACGTTCAAGCCCGCGAACGGGCGCTTCGGACCCTGGAAGCGTGGGAAGTGCGTCTGGACGAAGCACACTTCCTCGGGCAGATTCCCAAAGACCGTGTCCTCGAGGTCTTCCGACCACACATCTTTTTCGATGATCGTGAAGACCACTGCCGCGCAGCTGCAACGAGAGTTCCTACGGCGGAGGTTCTTCACCCAGCAGGAAAGGAGCAGCTTGGCGCGTCGCCCTCCCGTCAACTCGTGCTAAGAGAGGAAACTCGCAGAAATCGCTTCCTTCTGGTATGCAAGGCCTTTGTTGGGAAGGACTACGCAACGGGAGTGGACAAGTTCACGCTTTGGTATCGAGACAACTTATCATCGTGGCCGGAAGACAATATCGAACGTCTAATCGAAGAGCTAGAGGTCAGCGTCCAAAACACGCCGCGTGGTGAACAGAGAAGAGCATCAGACGCTTCCAACGATAAGGCCACGAAGCTCCGCGCCTTCCTCACGCCGCTCGCCCGGAAAGCATCGACCCTTGTAATGGGAACGAAGAAGAACTCAGATTGGGAACGAATCATCGAGCATAAGATAAACCAAATATTGACCAGTGTCTCGAACGGAAGCGACCGCCCCTGTCCGCCTGTAGATTTGGACCGTTTACGCGTTAATTTTCAGGTTATAGCCGTCGAAGAACGTCAGATGGTACCAGAAGCGGCCACGGAGCCTACCCTCGGTGGCTTCAAAGTCTATCTTCAGAACAACTTCTCTGAGCTCTCAGGCATGTCTTCAAGACGCAGGTTCACACTCGCACACGAGTTCTGTCATACCCTTTTTTATGACCCGACATCCGAGGTTCCGACGCGCATTAGGGGCGCTCCGTTGCAAGGGGGACGATGTGGAGGCACTATGCCATCGGGGAGCCGGATTTCTGCTTGTCCCTACACCTCTTTTGAGACGGGAGGTCCAATCCCTCGGGGGAGGGCCACGGCCAGGGAGGCGCTGCGCCTGGCCACAAAGTTTGAAGTCTCCATAGACGTAATGCTTCGTCGAGTTCAGGAGGTGCTAGGACCGCCAGTGGATCGAGCTGTCATCCTAGTCGGTCCGCTCGGAGATGATGCCGGCCTTCACATCCTGGGATCGTACTCTGGCCCATGGCTTGTTTCGCACTTCGGTGTTCCGAAGTACGGCCTTCCTCTAGAACATTGGTCGGAAGGCACAGCACCCAATGGACTCTTGCGCGGACCATTCCAGGAAAAGATTCCAGGAGGAAAATTGGTTTGGGGTAAGCCGATGCCACTTCCAGTGGGCAGATTTCTACTTGACATGAAGGGGGAAGCCAGATACAAAGGGGCGCTCGGGCGAAAAATTAGCTAGATCTAAAGTTCGTCGCGATTTTGGTGGGAGGCGTATTCCTCCTTTTCCTTGGGGCGGTTCGTTCGAGCCGCCTTTTCCACGCGCGCTTTTAGGTCAACTCGCCGAGCATCAGTTCCATCGCTTTCTTGAGTTCCGGCACGTCCCGCTGAGTGACCTCCCAGATGCGCTCCATGTCCAACCCAGATAGTCGTGAACCAGGACGTTTCGAAAAGCGGCAATGCGACCCCATTCCACTTGCGGCCATCGTGTTTTCAGATTGTCTGAAAGCCTTTGGGTGCTTTCCCGCTAGAACCTGCAGGTTGAGTACAACTCGCTTGGGTCGTTCTTGATGCCCGAAAGGCTGTTAGGCTAGCAGCGGTGTCTTCTTCAATCCTTCGAATGCACTCTAGATATGGCGAAGATAAAATCCGTCGTCCTTCAAACCGGAACGGCCTCGCGCAAGACCTCGTCGCGAATCAGATGGTTTAACCCGCGTTCAGTCACCACTTCCACATGTCTTCCCAGCAGGCTCTCCAGATCCTGAACAAGGCCGGCTGGAAACCACGAACTTGTCACTGGTTCCGTGTCGATCAGAAAATCGACATCGCTATCCGGCCGTGCATCGCCGCGCGCCACCGACCCGAACACCCGAATGTTCCTGGCGCCACGCTTGCCCGCGATGCGCCGGATCTCCTCGCGTTTCGCGCGAATCAATTCGAAGGTGTCGAATGCCCGGCTCATTCGTCTCTATATTACCGGACACACGTTGTCCGGATTCTGGCATCCGAATTCTGACCTCTTCCAGCCAGGGCGTTACTGAATAACGAAAAAGCCCGTCTCCACGCAATCGTCGGCGATACGGTTCCACATGACGCGTGCTTTTCCCCCAGCGATGGCGTGCTGGAACGCGACCACTTGCCCGGTATGCAGAGCGGCATACTCGTGCACGGCGCGGAATCCGCTCTTGCTGTAATCCAGCAGGCGGCCAACGATCTCCTGCGGCGAGGGATCGTCGAACGAAAGTCTGAGCGGCCCTTGTCCGCGGTAACGGCGCTCAGTGCGGCGATCGGCGGCTGACATATGAATCAGGCGGGCAGTTGGGCGCAAACAAACACGCGCGCTAAAAGCGCTGGCTTAGGAAGCGTAGGACTGCCGCGTGGCCTCCCTTCCGTAAAGTTTCAACTTACGGCTCAGCGTGCGACGGGAGATGCCCAGCAACTCCGCCGCCTTCTGCTGATGGCCGTTGGTTTGAGCCAGCACCCGCAGGATGGTGCTCTTTTCCATACCGTCCAGATTTTCCGAAGGGACGGTCAGCACCGTGGTGGGGGTGGGCAGAACGGGCGCACGCTGGGGCGCGAGCAGAAGATCGCCCGCCCCAATCTCGGTGGTGCGCGCCAGCACGGCGGCTTTCGTAACCACATTGCGCAACTCGCGCACGTTCCCAGGCCACAGATGTCCGGTCAGTATCCGGAGCGCTTCAGCGGAGAAGTTCAGCAGAGAATTGGTCTGCTTCAGGAAATGCTCCGCCAGGGGTACGATGTCTTCCGGACGCTCGCGCAGCGGCGGCACGCGCAGGCAAATCTGGCCCAGCCGATGGTATAAGTCGCCGCGGAAGCCGCCGGTCTCCACCATTCTTTCCAGGTCCTGATTAGTGGCTGCCACGATGCGCACGTCCACGGTTACTTTCCGTGTCCCTCCCAACCGGTAATATGCGACGCCATCCAGTACACGCAGCAGCTTGACTTGCATGCGAGGCTCCAATTCGCCCACCTCATCCAGGAATAGCGTCCCCAGATGCGCCAGCTCGAACAGGCCCGGTTTGGGGGAGTCCGCGCCGCTGAAGGCGCCTTTTTCGTAGCCAAACAACTCGCTTTCCACCAGATGCTCCGGCAGCGCGGCGCAACTGACGTCTACCCAGGGCTTGGAGCAGCGTAGCGAGTAATGATGCACGGCCCGGGCAATGAGCTCTTTGCCGGAGCCGCTTTCGCCTGTAATTAGAACGGCTGCATTGCTTTGCGCGATTCGCTCTGCAAGCTCGATGAGCTGCCGCATCCCCAGGCTTGAAATGATTGCCGGCATGCCTAGATAATTCTTCGCCTGGGGAGATAGAGGCACTGTTTTGCAGTTCGGCTCCTTTGGCTGCCGGCAGCATGGTACTTCGGTTCTGCGGTGCCTCGGAAAAATCACTCATGGCACTTACGCAAAACCACCGCCCTCCCACGGACAAAATGTCTCAAAGTGACCGAATATGGCGCGACAATTTGGCCGCCGCTCCTATCGGTACGCCTGGCTTACGCCGATGTATCTAGCGGATAGAGACGTAGGCCTTTGGCAGTGGATCTGCAACCCCACCGATACGCATGCCCGGGTTGCCTAAGGTGTCTACGAACAGAACGAGAATGCCCTCCATCGCCAAATTTTATATTTCAGCGATCGTCGTGATCGGGGCTGCGGTCACGGTCTCCGAGTTAGCCCGCTGGCAATCCCAGGATCTTATCCGCTTTTTCTGCTACCTGGCATTGGCTGTCGTCGCTTCGCGCCTGAAGGTGTCGCTGCCCGGCATTAGCGGCGCGCTGTCGGTGCTGTTCATTTTCATTCTGTTTGCCATTGTGGAGCTGTCGCCGCCGGAAGCCTTGTTCCTCGGATGCACGGCCATCTTGACGCAGTGCCTGTGGAACTATCGGCAGCGGCCCAAGTGGCATCAAGTGCTCTTCAATCTGGGCAGCATGGCGATTACGGTGGCCACTGCCGGTGCGGTTTTTCATTCCGGCCTGCTGATCCGGGGGCATCTGGAGCCCGCGCTGCGCCTGTTGTTGACGGCCACGGTGTTCTTTGCCATGAACACGTTTCCGGTGGCGGGCGCCATCGCGCTCACCGAGCACCGGTCTCTGCGGCACGTCTGGCGCGAATGCTACATCTGGTCGTTCCCCTACTATTTGTTGGGCGCCGTGATCGCGGGCGCGGCCAGCGCCGTGAATCGCCATTTCGGCTGGCAGACCGCCTTGCTGGCCATCCCCGTCGTGTATCTGATCTATCGCTCCTACTACCTCTATCTGGGCCGCATCGAAGACGAGAAGAAGCACGCCGAAGAGATGGCCGCGCTACACCTGCGAACCATTGAAGCTCTCGCGCTGGCCATTGAGGCCAAGGACAACACCACGCACGATCACCTGCAGCGGGTGCAGATCTACGCGGTGGAGGTGGGCAAGGATTTGGGCCTGGACGACCCCCAACTGGAGGCCCTGCGCGCGGCCGCGGTGCTGCACGACATCGGAAAGCTGGCAGTGCCGGAGCACATCATCTCGAAACCTGGAAAGCTAACCCGCGAAGAGTTCGAGAAGATGAAGATTCACCCGGTGGTGGGCGCCGAAATTCTGGAGCGCGTGCGCTTTCCCCATCCCGTGACTCCCATCGTACGTTCGCATCATGAGCGCTGGGATGGCGCCGGCTATCCGGACGGGCTGCGCGGCCAAAGCATCCCCATTGGCGCTCGAATCCTGGCGGCGGTGGACTGCCTGGATGCGCTCGCTTCGCATCGCCAATACCGCCGGGCGCTGCCTCTCGACGAAGCCATGGAAAAGGTGGCTTCCGAAGCCGGGACGGCATTCGATCCACAGGTGGTGGAGGTGCTGCAGCGCCGCTATATCGAGCTGGAAGCCATGGCGACATCGCACGAAGTGGATGCGGCCAAGCTGTCTACCGGCATCAAGATCGAGCGCGGCCTGGAGCCAGGAGCTGGTTTTGAGACAGCCCGGCTGCCCGCTGCCGCCGAACCGGCCGAGCATTTCCTCACATCTATCGCCGCGGCGCGCCAGGAAGTGCAGAATCTTTTCGAACTGGCGCAGGATCTGGGCAATTCTCTCAGCCTCAACGAAACGCTGTCGCTATTGGCGCTGCGCTTGAAGCGCATGATCCCGTACGATTCTCTCGCCATCTATGTTTTGCGGGACGACCGGCTGCGGGCCGAGTATGTGAACGGCGAGAACTTCCGTCTGTTCTCCTCGCTCGAGATTCCGATGGGCCAGGGCTTGTCGGGATGGGTGGCGGAGAAGCGCAAGCCGATCCTCAACGGCAATCCATCGGTGGAACCGGGGTATCTGGACGACGAGACTAAGTTCACCACCATGCGCAGCGCGCTGGCGGTTCCTCTCATTGGCCTGAACGGCACGGTGAGCGTCCTGACGCTGTATCAAACCGAGCGCGACGCTTTCACGAACGATCATCTGCGCATTTTGCTCGCGATCGTTCCCAAGCTGGCGCTGTCCATCGAGAACGCCTTGCGGTTCCAGCAAGCGGAAAGCTCCGCGTCCACCGATTATATGACCGGTCTGCCCAATGCCCGTTCGCTGTTCCTGCACCTGGACGGGGAATTGGCGCGTTGCCGCCGCTTGAATTCACCGCTGGTGGTTCTGGTGTGCGACATGAACGGCTTCAAACGGGTGAACGACAAGTACGGGCACCTGGAAGGCAACCGCCTGCTGCATTCGGTGGCGAAAAAGCTGAAGGAGTCCTGCCGCGAGTACGACTATGTGGCGCGCATGGGCGGCGACGAATTCGTGCTGGTGCTGCCAGGTTTGCAACCGGACCAGCTGGCGCAAAAAATCGAGCGCTTGAAAGCCATTACCGAGGATGCCGGCCGCGAAATCTTCGCCCAAGAGACGCTTTCCCTCAGCATCGGCCATTCGATGTTTCCCGAAGACGGCGTGGATGCCGATCGGTTGCTGAGTGAAGCGGACCGGCGCATGTATATCGCCAAACAAAAGGAAAAGCTGAGCGTGGTGCCGCGGGGCTTCGCATTTGAGCCTACGGGCACCTGGTAGGCGTCGGATGTGGTCGTCCCCAGCTTTGCGTCAAT
The DNA here is from genome assembly GCA_963747945.1 of Bryobacterales bacterium. Taxonomy (GTDB): domain Bacteria; phylum Acidobacteriota; class Terriglobia; order Bryobacterales; family Bryobacteraceae; genus Palsa-89. The sequence continues at coordinate 342,356 of CAVVHB010000008.1, read as the reverse complement.
GTCTCCGTCAAGTTTTGCGTCAAGCGCGTCGAATCTTAGTGACGGTTCTTGCTGGGCGGACTGCTGGGCGCGACGCTGGTGCGGATGGGCCCGGGCTTCGGCGTCGATGAAAGGGAACTCGACAGCCGCCTGAACTCCGACAGCCAGCAGGCCATTCGCGCCGAACGGGCGCGCGACAACAACATCGCTGCGTTTTATCTCCGCTATCTGGCCGGTTTCCTCCACGGCGACCTGGGCTTTTCGCGATCGCTCAATCGCCCGGTGTCGGAGCTTCTGAAGGAGCGCCTGCCCCTGACCTTGGCATCGCTCGCCTACGGCGTGTTCGGCGGCATGTCCATCGGCCTGGCGTTGGCTCTGCTCACGGTTTGGTGGCGCGCTCCGGGCGCCGATGTCGTGCCTGCGGTGCTGAGCGGACTATGCCTGGCGGCTCCTGCTGCGGTGGTCGCCCTGGTATTTCTGTGGCTGGGAGCGCCCAGCCGCTGGGCCATCGCACTGGTGGTGTTTCCGCATGTCTATCGCTACGCCAAGAATCAACTGGTCGCTACTTCGCAATCCCCCCACGTGCTGGCGGCGCAGGCCAAAGGATTGAGCGGCTGGCGAGTGCTGTGGGCACATGTTTTTACTCCGGCGGCGCCGCAACTGGCGGCCCTGGCCGGGATCTCGGTGAGTCTGGCCTTTGGCGCCTCCATCCCCATCGAAGTGATTTGCGATACCCCGGGCGTGGGGCAGCTGGCTTGGCGCGCCGCTCTCGATCGCGACCTGCCGCTGCTGGTCACCATCACGGTTCTGGTGGCGCTGATGACGATGGTAGTGAACAGCCTGGCCGACGTTGCGCTGGCCGCCTGGAATTCGCCTGCTGGGAGCCCGGCCGCGTGACCGGGAAACAGAAATTCGCTCTTGCGATATTGGCAATGGCAGTGGTCGCGTCGCTGGGGGCCACTTTCATCGCGCGTTCCTCTTATTCCGAACAGTTTCGCGACGCCATCAGCGCGCCTCCATCGGCCCGATTTTGGCTGGGTACGGACGAACTGGGTCGCGATCGCTTCGCGCGCCTGCTCTATGGCACGCGTGTTTCGCTACTGCTGGCGCCCGCCGCCGCGCTGCTTTCCACTCTGATTGCCGGGCTGATCGGCGGTGCGGCCGGGTACCTGGGTGGCCGTTGGGAGCGCTTGGTCACCGCCGGCGTGGATCTGTTTCTGTCGCTGCCGTGGCTGTTCCTGCTGCTGGCCGTGCGGGCATTGCTGCCGCTCAATACGTCCCCCGTGACGTCGGTGATGATCACCTTTCTGCTGCTGGGGTGCTTGGGATGGGCCGCGCCTGCGCGCATCATCCGCGCTGGCACCCGGACGCTGGTGAACTCGGACTATCTGGTGCAGGCAGCGGCCAGCGGCATTTCGCGCTGGCGTTTGTTCTGGCGCCACTTGCTGCCCAATCTGCGGCCGATTCTGTTGGCGCAATTCTGGATTTCGGTGCCTCTGTTCATCTTGAGTGAGGCCAATCTCGGCCTGCTGGGCCTGGGCGTGTCGGAGCCGCTGCCGTCCTGGGGCGCAATGCTGCGGGAACTCGAGAACTACTCGGCCGTGCTAAAGAATCCCTGGATGCTCGCGCCGGCCGTGTTGCTGGTGGTCGTGGTCAGTTGCCTGCAGCTGTTACTGCGCACGGAGGAGAGCGTAGCATGCTGATAAGGAGCGCCATAATAGCCCTGTTGGGTGGAGCGTTGGCCGCGAGCGGCGCCAACGAGCTGCGATTCTGCTTGCGCACCGATCCCAAAACCTTCAATCCGCTGCTGGTGGAGGATGAATCTTCGGCCACCGTTCGTTATCTGACCGGCGGCGTGCTGATCCGCCTGAATCGTTACACCCAGGAGCTGGAAGGCGAGCTGGCCACCAGGTGGAAGGTGTCGGAAAACGGCCGGCGTATCGATTTTGAGCTCCGGCAGGGAGTGCGGTTCTCCGACGGCACGCCGTTCACGTGCCAGGACGTGGCGTACACCATGCGCCAGTTGATGGACCCGGCCTTGCATTCGCCAGGTGGCGATGCGTTCCGCTCGGCCCCCGGTGAAGTGGAGACCAGGTGCGCCACGCCATTCGCGGCAACCATGCGCTTCCCTGGGCCGGTGGCGGCTCTAGCGTCGCAGTTCGACGATGTCGCCATCCTGTCCGCCGCCTCGCCCCGGAAAGAATCGGCCGTGCTCGGTCCCTTCGAAATGGGCGAGTATAAACCAGGCGAATACGTCCTATTGCGCCGCAATCCGAACTATTGGAAGCGCGACGCGAACGGGCATACGCTGCCGTATCTCGATTCCATCCGTCTTGAGATCCAGCAGAATCGCGAACTGGAGTTGCTGCGCTTCCGGCGCGGCGAGCTCGATCTCATCAACAAGCTCGATCCGGACATGTATGACCGGCTGTCGGCCGAGATGCCACACGCGGTGCTGGACGCGGGGCCGTCGCTCGATTGGGAGACGGTTTTCTTCAACCAGGTTCAGAATGCGCCGTTGCCTGAATACAAGAAGCGCTGGTTTCAGTCCGACGATTTCCGGCGCGCGATTTCCGAAGGCATCCGCCGCGACGATATCGTCCGCATCGTTTATCACGGGCACGCGCGCGCGGCTGCGGGTCCGGTCTCGGTGGCCAATCGCTTTTGGCGAAATCCCGCGTTGAAAACCGGCTCGGGCTCTGAAGCCGCTGCCATGGCGCTGCTGCAGCATGCTGGTTTCCGGCGCTCTGGAAGCTCTTTGCTCGATAGCGCCGGCAACAAAGTGGAGTTCTCGATGATCTCGAACGCGGGCAACAAGCTGCACGAGCGGATGCTCGCACTGATCCAGCAGGATCTGGCGCGCCTCGGGATCCAACTCAATGTCGTCGTTCTGGATTTCCCCTCGCTGGTCGAACGGATCAGCCGCACCTACAATTACGAGTCGGTGCTCATGGCCTGGACCAACATCGATCTCGATCCCAGCGCCCAGATGAACATCTGGTTGAGTTCGGCCGCCAATCATCAGTGGAATCCCAACGAGAAGGCGCCGCAGACCGCTTGGGAAGCCCAGATCGATAAATTGATGCAGGCGCAGAGTGCGTCGCAAGATCCGAATAAGCGCAAGGCCGATTTCGACCAGGTGCAGCAAATCGTGGCGGACCACCAACCCATCCTGTTCCTGGTGAACCCGAATGCCCTTTCGGCTGTATCGCCGGGTGTGAAAAACGTGACGCCCGCGGTCCTGAGCCCGCAGATTTACTGGGATGCCGATCGCCTGCAAATCGGTGGGACGCTGGTGAGCCAGCGATGATTCTTCAAGCGCGCATCTCTGTCGACTATCCCAACAAACCGGGCGTGCTGCGCGACGTACACATTGAAATTGGTGAAGGTGAGATTCTGGGCTTGGTCGGTGAGAGCGGATCGGGCAAGAGCACCATCGCGCTGGCGTTGCTGCGGCTGCTTGAACACAAAGGCGCATCCATCGCGGGAGAGATTCTCTTCGCCGGCCGGGATCTGCTGCGCTTGCGCGGCAGCGAGATGCGGCAAATTCGTGGGCGCGACATTGCCCTGGTACTGCAAAGCCCGTTGGCGTCTCTTAACCCGGCACTGCGCATCGGGACGCAAATGGCGGAGACCTGGCGCGCACACCAGCCTGAGACAAAGCTATGGAAGCCGCGGGCATTGGAGCTATTCGAAAGGGTAAGCCTGCCGGCGGACGAATCGTTTCTGGACCGTTACCCGCGGCAGTTGAGCGTAGGGCAGGCGCAGCGTGTCCTCATCGCCATGGCTGTGATACACAAGCCCCGGTTGTTGATCGCCGACGAGCCAACCAGCGCGCTGGACGCGATCACGCAAAGCGAAATCCTGGAATTGTTCCGAAGCTTGAATCGCGAGCTCAACATGGCGATGCTGTTTGTTTCACACGATCTGCTGGCGGTGGCTTCACTCTGCTCGCGAATCGCGATTCTGCAGCGCGGCCAGATCGTCGAAACAGGTTCCACGGAACAAATGTTTCGCGATCCTCGCACCGAGGACACGCGCGCCTTGCTCCAGGCCGTGCTGCGGAATTCCAGCGCTGCGGCCGAATTTGCCGAAAGAGTTGCATGTCCGCCGAATTCACCCACGGCGCCGAGCCTAGTGTTCACCGTTGAATTTCACCGGCCGCGCTGTCCTCACTGCCGGGTTCTGCAATAACTCCGTCAATACGTTGTCGGGAATCGGCTGATCGGTCTGGATCACCGAGACCGCCTCGGTCCCGCTGTCCTTGCGGCCGAGCGAAAACGTGGCGATATTCACGCCGTTCTTGCCGAAAACGTCGCCGATATACCCAATCACGCCCGGCACATCCGCACTCTCGACAAACGTAAGATTGCCTTCGAGCGTGGCCTCGCAATGCGTGCCGTCGATCTGCACCAGCCTGGGCTGATCCATGACCACCGCGCCTTCCACCGACGTGATACCGGTATCGGTTTCCAGATCCAGGCGAACCGAGTCGATGTGCGCGGCGCGTTTCTCGTGGCGCTCGGCAACCGTGAGGCCGCGGTCGCCGGCGATTTGCATGGCGTTGATCGAATTCGCTTTTCGCGCCAGCGATCGTTGCAAAACACCAGCCAGTCCTGCGTTGCGCACCAGGTGAGTGTTGAACTCCGCGATCTTGCCGAAATAGACCAGGCGCACGGCCTTCGGATTGCCGGTTGAGATGTAAGACGCGAAACTGCCAAGCCGCTCCGCCAGCCTGCCGTACGGCCCCAGCGTTTTGTATTGTTCCGGCGTGAGCGCGGGCAGATTCACGGCGTGCAGCGCCGCCCCGTTTTGTAGATACTCTACAATCTGTTGCGCAATGCGTACGCCCACCGTCTCCTGCGCTTCTTCCGTGGAGCCGCCGATGTGCGGCGTGGCCACTAAAGTCTCGATGGCGAAGAGCGGATCCTTGGGCGCCGGCGGTTCGCTTTCGAAAACATCCAGCGCCGCGCCGCCCACCTGGCCTGAGGCCAGCGCCTCCCGCAATGCTTCCTGATCGATCAGCTCGCCGCGGGCGCAATTTACGATACGCACGCCCTTCTTCATCGTGGCGAAGGCGTCGCGCGAAAGCAGCCGAAAAGATTCAGGCGTGAGCGCCGTGTGCAGGGTGATGTAGTCGCTCTGGGCGAAAAGCACTGGCAGATCCACCAGAGCCACTCCAACATCCTTGGCGGTTTGCGAATGGACGTAGGGATCGTGCGCGATGATGTTCATCTCAAAGGCGGCCGCGCGCTTCACCACCTCCCGCCCGATGCTCCCCAGGCCAATAATGCCCAGCGTTTTCGCACGCAGTTCGTTCCCCAGGAACTTACGTTTTTCCCATTTGCCCGATTTCACCGAAGCGCTGGCGTTGGGAATGGAGCGGGCCAGCGACAGCATCAGCGCCACCGTATGCTCGGCCACCGACACCGCATTGCCACCGGGCGTGTTCATCACCAGCACGCCGGCAGCCGTGGCGGAAGGCAGATCGACGTTGTCAACACCCACGCCCGCACGTCCGATTACGCGCAGATTCGGCGCCGCGGCCAGCACGGCTTTATCCACCGTAACGGCGCTGCGCACGATCAGCGCATCGGCGCCGGCCAGGTGCTGCATATATTCTTTTGGATTGGAAACAACAACTTCCCATCCCGGCTGTTCCTGCAGCAATTTTACGGCTGCTGGAGCCAGCGCCTCGGCAATCAGGATTCGCATGTTGTGTGTAAGTATGAAGCTGTAACGATTAACATTCAGGATAACAAACGATGGCCCTACTTGACCGTATTCAGATTGACATGGTGGCGGCGATGCGCGCTAAAGAAGAGATGAAACTCAATGCGATCCGCATGATCAAGACCGCGCTCAAGAAGCACGAAGTGGATTCCATGAAGCCGCTGGACGAAGCCACCGAACTGCAAATATTAGGCACGCTGATCAAGCAGCGGAGGGAAGCGGCGGACATGTTTCGCAAAGGCGACCGCGCGGAGCTGGCCGACAAAGAGGAAGCCGAGCTGAAGCTGATCGAGTCCTACATGCCTGCGGCGCCAAGCGACCGGGAGATTGACGATGCCATTGCGGCCGCGATGTCGGAGACAGGCGTGACGTCGATCAAGCAGATGGGCGTCGTGATGAAGGCCGCGCAAACCAAGCTGGCAGGCAAGCGGGTGGACGGGAAGGCGCTGAGCGAAAAGGTGAGGGCCCGGCTGTCGTAATGACGAAAGAGGAGCGTCTCTACTATGACCGGCGGGCTCCCGAATATGATGATTGGTACCTTGGGACCGGCCTCTTCGAGCAGCGCGTTCGACCAGGCTGGGCGGAGGAACTCGAAGTCCTGCGCGGTGTAGTAGCCTCACTTCGGTATCGCTCGGTCTTGGACATCGCGTGCGGCACCGGGTTTCTGACTGCCCGTCTAAGCGGAAATGTGGTCGGGTTGGATCAAAGCGCGTCCATGCTAGGGATCGCGCGCGGCCGGGTTCCGAGTGGCGCGTTCGTTCAGGGCGACGCGCTCCGCCTGCCCTTCCAGGCGCAGAGCTTCGATTGCTTGATGACAGCCCATTTCTATGGGCATCTTGACCAGACCGCTCGGACGCTGTTTCTGGCCGAGGCGCGGCGCGTTTCAAAATCGATACTCATGATCGATGCGGCCCAACGCGACGACGTCCCGCCCGAAGAAGTTCAAGCCCGCGTACTCAACGATGGATCGCGGCACGTGGTCTATAAGCGTTATTTCACACCGGAACGCCTGAGCGCCGAGATCGGGGCCGCCCGAACGCTGCACGCCGGGCGATGGTTTGTGGCGCTGTTGGCTGAAGGCGCCGGCTGAACCGCAGTTCCTCAATACTTCATAAATCCGGCCCGCTCAAGTCCGCGCTGCGCCTCGGGATTTTTCATGAAGGTCTCCCACACAAATCCCGTTCGCAGATTCTCCGCCATCAGCATCGTGATGCCGGTATCGATTCCGATGACGTCGCTATCAAACCAGTTTTTCAACGGATTGAACGCGTTGACGAATCCATAGCGGCTCCACGCATGGGCGCCATAACGCGTCCGGATATTCCTCAACACGCGCAGCGTGGCTTCTGGCACAAATGGCAGCGAGCCCCCGGTGGCGCTGGGTACCACGGTACCGTCAATCGGGCCAATCTGCGGCGGACCGCCCCACACCACGTAGCCGTTCTGGGAGTCCGACGCAGTGATGCCCCACAGATCGTCGCTGTAATCCGGAAACTGTTTGCTCAATTCCAGGCAGAAGAGGCGATGAGCCTGGGTGGCGATCGCGGAGTTCTTGAAATAATCCGTATAACGATCGCGCTTATTGCGAAAATCGAACCAGGCTTGCGAATATTGATGCACGAAAAGAGGCGCGTAGGAGCCGATATAACGCAGCCCGTCGAACTCAAAGGTGGTGCGCTTCCAGGCGCTCCAGGCGTCCGCCGGCAGGGGATGCGCTTCCGATCCCAGGCCCAGCAGGTATATCATCATGAGCTCGCTGTAATAATCCCAGCGATAGGGTATGAATCCAAATTCGGGCGTCCAGCCGTGCGACAGCAAGATGGTGTCTTCCGAGAGCCAGGTCCAATCCACCTTTGCGAAGATCTCATTGGCCAGACGCGTGATTTCGGCATATCGGAAATGCTGCCGCGCGGTGAGCACGCCGCACAATAAAATCGCGGTGTCCACCGAAGACACTTCGGCGTCCCAGATTCTTTCGCCGGTGGTGATGTTGGCCCAATGGAAAAAGAACCCGCGGTGCGTGGGCATCTTATGAGCCAGGAAGTTGAGCGTGGTGACAACGCGGTCGCGCGCGTCGGGGTACGAGGCCCATCCGCGCTTTTCGCCGATACAAAGCGCCGTGAGGCCGAAGCCGGTGGCCGCAATGCTGGCCACAACGGAGTTATCGGAGCTGTTGGCCTTCGACCGGTCTTTCACCAGGCCCGTGTCGGGATGGGCCTGCTCCCAGAAATAAAGAAAACAGGCCTTCTCGATCTCGTCCAATAGAACGTCGTCCTGCGGCGAAACAGCCGCGCTCGATCCGGCGATGGGGGCGGCTGCTGCGACGGATTCCAAGGACGCGCCCGCGGCAGCTATCGCTTGCAGAAGCTTTCGGCGCGTGGGACGGCTCGGGGGCACTGCTTTCAGTATCCTGAAATCGGGGAATGGGAACAAGAACGCGCAGGGTGGTGATTTGGATCGCGGTCGCTGTAGCTCTGGGTATTGTTGCCGTAGCACTGATAATTCGCATGCGGCATGCCAGTGTGGCTCTGGTCGGCGTAGTCCTCAGACAAGATTCGGACCCGCGAAAACAACTGCCGATCCCCAACGTGAAGATTACCGCGACCCAGGGCGAACGAAGCGCCCAAGGTGAGTCGGATCCAGCCGGGCTTTTCCGGATCGAGCTGCCCAGCGGAGGTTGGCGCGAACGGCCAGTAGCGCTGGAGTTCCGGCGTCCCGGCTATCAGCCCGCTGAGATTACGCCGGCCGTCCAGGACGAGTTGTACGTGGTACGAATGATGCCTGTTCCAGCCCCGGCTGCTGCCGCGGCGAGCGTGCCTGAAACTCCGGCCCGTGAAATTTCGATCAAGGACGTACGCGTCCGGTATGCGGAACGAACCTCGAGCACCGTCAATGTGGGCAGCGCCGCTAAGACGTTTACCGTGCCGAACCTCGGCAATGTTCCTTGTGGAAGCAAACCTCCGTGCTCGCCCGACGGCAAATGGAAAGCATCCATGGGAAGCGTTACGATGGACGCCGGAGCGGGGCAACAGTTCAACAACGCGCGCGTATCCTGCATCGCTGGGCCCTGCCCGTTTACGAAAATTGAAACGGGCGCCATTCCTCGCCCGGGCCGCATGATTACTGTGACGGTGCGCAATTGGTCCGACACGGTTACGTTTCTGGTGGAGGCGGAGGTGACTCGAGACATGCCGAGCGACGCCATTCGCGAGGCGTATCCAGCCATCTATGGCCGCTCCATGAGCTTCACCCTGCCTTCCACGGCGGAAGGGCCCAGCCTGGAAACCGAACTCGACGGCGTCGACGTTGTATTTCCTTTAGGGCCCGCGCTCGATCTATCATGGGCAGACTGCACGCTCCAGGTTGGCGCGGATCAAACCAAGCTCTATCGTTGCGAGCTCAAGCCGGGGTACGTGTTTCGCTAGCGCCGAAACTACCTCTACTGCTTTTTCAGCCTGTCCTGTACATGATCCTTGATCCAGTGCGCGTCCCACCATTCCACCGGATTCACTTCCACGCCCTCCACCTGCATCGAGTAGTGCAAATGATCGCCGCCCGCCAGGCCCGTGGATCCGCTCTTGCCCATTTCCTGGCCGCGTTTCACCATGTCGCCTTCCTTTACCGCGATGGAGCTCAAGTGCCCGTAGATCGATTGCAACCCGTAGCCGTGATCTATCACGATACAGTTGCCGTAGATTCCGAGTGGCGCGGCCCAAACCACCCGGCCGTCGTTCGATGACAGCACCGGCGTGTGCGCCGTCACCGCCAGGTCGAACCCCAGATGCACTTGCTGATCCACCTTCTTGCCTTTGTAGATGTAGCTGCGAACGTCGGCGAATTCGGACTCCACCTTCGAATTGGCCAGTTGCAGAAACGTATCGGTCCACAGAAATTTATCGGCCGTTTTGAAACGCAGATCCGCGAGCGTTTTGTTGTTTTGCCGGCGCATTTCCCCGTTGATCTTGAGGAAGCGCGTCAATAGATCGCCCGACCCGCCGGGATCGATCTGATTCACAACTTTGTCGAGAAACTTGTCGTCGATGGTCAGGTCGCGCATCCGAAATTTCTTCGGAAAGATCTTGAACGAGAATCGCGCCGTCGCTTCCGTGCCTGCTGAATTTCTCGCGAAGACAACGGGCGCCGTGTCAATCGGCGTGTCCCACGGATAGGCGAACAACGCCAGCCGCTGCGTACTTCCAGCAATGGGGAAGCTGCGGTACATGTCCTTGCCCACGCGCACGCCGGCTTCGCTCCAGGCGCCCGAGGGCGTCAAGAGCACCATCTCCGATCCGCCTTGATTGATGTAGTGCTGAAAGCCGTCGGCCGAGACTGCGGGCGGGCGTAGCGCAACGTTGACGTCGGTTGAGATGGTGTCAGTGGCTCCGCGGAAATCGTTCGATTGCGCTTCCACCACCAGCCGCGCTGGCCCTTCCTTCAAGCTAGGATCTTCCTTGCTCCCGGCCATGAAGTGCAGGTCCTGATCGGGAACTTGCGCCAGCCAGAATTTCAAACGGTCGGCCGGGGCTTTGGTCTCCATCAACATCTTCCTCATGCCGTTCTGTTCAATCCACGCCGTGACATCGCGGGTTCCATGGGGGTTCGAAACCCGAACCGCCACCCAGGTGCTCACGCCGATGTCACGGGGCTGCGGCGCAAACGACAGCCTGGTATGAGCTGACAGGAAGAAGAGCGTTCCAACCGGAGTGGCGACTAACGCAACCAACATTAAGACAGCGATGATTTTGCCCATTGCTTTTCGGATCATAACAGGGAACGCCCGCCAGGGCTAACAGTCGAGCTACCATTTAATGGTGGCGTCCCGGCTGTCCCTTGTACTTCTGTTGCCAGCCTTGTTGCTGCAAGTGCCCCCCCAGGCGATGCCGGCTGAAGACCATTGGATCGCTCTGAAATCCGGCCCGTTTGAAGTGTTCAGCAGCGTAGGCGAGAAGCCGGCGCGCGAAAAGCTCATGTATTTGGAACAATTCCGTGAGACCCTGCGGGTGATCACGGGAAAACAGGACATGCGCATGGTCTGGCCGGTTCACGTCATTATTTTCAAGAACGCGGCTCAAATCCCCACCGCTCCCAAGCAGTTCGCATTGGGGCGCGATGCGCGCATGGCCGCTATCGCGGAAGCGGGCGGATTTTCAACGGACAACCTCAAGGAACTCGCACGGCTGCTGATCTACGAAAACACCAATCGGCTTCCGGCGGCGATAGAGAAAGGCATCATCGAACTGGTTTCCACTGTTCAGATCGATGGCACGCGCATCACGCTTGGCGCCCCGGTTCCGGAAGCGGAACGTTCGCCGGGCTGGGCTCTGATGCACCTGGTGACGGTGAACCCGGAATACGCCGGCCGCGAGAGCGTCATGATTTCGAATCTGGAGCAAAGCGTCGACTTTGAAGCCGCCTGCCACAATGCTTTCGAAAAGACCGGCGCGCAAATCCAGCAGCAAGCCGACGCGTATCTGAAGGCGGGCAACTTCCCCACAGCCGCCATTTCAGGACGCGCCCTGAGCATGACGCGCGACTTCAAGCCCGTTCAACTGGCATCGGAAGACGTGCCCGTGGCAATGGCCGATCTTTTATACGCCAGCGGCCATACTTCCGAAGCGACCACCGCGTACAAGGCGTTGAAGGGCCCTGAAGGCTTGGAAGGAATCGCGCTGATGGATCTGGACGGCCAAAAAGACAGGGACGCGCGGACCGCTCTGCAGGGTGCGATTGATGCGGGCAGCAAGAGCGCGCGGGCGTGGCTCGAATTGGGGCGCCTGCAATCCGATGCGGACGAACTGAAGAAGGCCAGCGACCTGAATCCGCGCTGGGGTGAGCCGTACTTCCAGTTGGCGGAACTCGACGCTGCCATCGACAAAGAGCAGCTCGAAAAACGGGCCGAGCTTCTCAAGAAGGCCGCCGCCCTGGACCCGCGCAGCAGCGATTACTGGACAGCGCTGGCCAAGACCGATATCGCCGCCAAGGATTTCGCCGCGTCGGAGAAGGCTTGGTCGGGCGCGGAGCGTGCCGCCGGCAGCGACGAAGAACGCGAGCGCATCCGCAAAATTCGTTTGGACGTACAGGCCACGCGTTTCGACGACGAAGCCGCCGAGCGCAAACGAATCAAGGACGAAGAGGCCGCGGATCTGCAGCGGGTGAAGAACCAGAGCGATGCGGCCATCCACGCCGCCGAAGATGCGGCCCGCAAGAAGATGAATCCGAACGGCGCCGCGCCACCCAAACCGGAAGGTTGGTACGAAGCCCCGAAAGCGGGCTCCAGCGTGGACGGCGTTTTCCAAAAGCTGGATTGTCTCGACCAGCGCGCCCGAATCGTGATTCAAACTCCGGATGGAAAGACCATGCAGCTTCTGATGGCCGATCCTTCGCAAGTTTCCCTCGGTGGCGGAGGCGAAAAAACGTTCAGTTGCGGCGCTCAGAAGCAGCTTCGCCAGGTTACGGTCCACTACAATGCGAAGCCCGATGCTAAGCTGCACACCTCCGGCGAAGTAATTGCGATCGAATTTCATTAAGTGCGATCTGCGCTGAAGAAATTCATCTTCCGACTCCTCGGTAAAGATCCAGAGGCCATCGTCGTCACCTTCGCCTCTGGCGATCCGGAACTCTCGCAGCAAATGTTCGCCGAGATCCAGCGTCTGGTGCCGGACCGGCGGCACGTTCTCATAAAACCTGCCGATTTCAGCGCAACATCGACGTTTCAAATCTACCGCCAGCTGCGCCTTCGATTTCGCGCCTATCGGATCGGCCAGGCGCCGCTGCTGCTGGATCGGAACCCGCGATACCGTGCGCTGCGCCGCGCGGCCTTTCTCTATGCGCCATCGAAAATTCTCGCCTACAACGCGCGCCTGGAGCGGCATCAATTGAGCGTCGGAACGGCCATCGCGTCCTTTCTGTTCGTGAAAGGCCTACCGCTGGACCGCGTCTTTCTTCGGCCGAAGTGGCTGGTCCCCTGGAAAAAAGATCGGTCGGTTTATCCCGCCAAGGTCCAGGAAATCGAAGGGCGGCCCATGTCGCCACGTCGTCGCCGCATCGCGTTGATCACTCCCTATTTCCCGTTTCCTCTCGCCCACGGCGGCGCGGTACGGATCTTCAACCTGCTACTCGAAATGTCCGGCGAGTTCGACATATTTCTGTTCGCTTTCAGCGATCGGGAAACTACCGCTGACCTGCGTCACGTGCTGGATCTTTGCGCGCGCGTGATCCTGGTCGACAAGCCCCGCTATCGCGAGCCGCGCTGGTCCACGCTCGCGCCGCCGGAAGTGCACGAATTTCGCTCGCCCGCAATGCTCGGAGCACTGGCCCGGGTCCGCGGTCAACATAAGATCGAAACGCTGCAAGTAGAATACACCATGCTCGCGCCTTACGCTGGCGACATTCTAGTGGAACACGACATCACCTTTGCGTTGTATCGGCAGATCCGCGATCGCACGCCCGGCATCAGCCAGCGCTGGGATTACTTCCGCTGGCGCAGATTCGAACAGAAGTGGATCGCGCGTTATCGCAAAGTGGTGGTCATGTCGGAGCAGGATCGCGGGCTGCTCAACACTCTGCGCAACCGGCCGAACGCCGCGGTCATCCCCAACGGCGTGGATCTTTCGCGATTCACTCCCGAGATGGAGCGTCCGGGCGATCGCCTGCTGTTCATCGGGTCTTTCCGGCATTTTCCAAATATAATCGCCTATCGATTCTTTGTCGAACAAGTTTGGCCTATCTTGCGTGAACATTCTTCACACATCACCCTTACGGTGGTCGCGGGGCCCGATCCACTGCTTTCCTGGCGCGAGCACACTGGTCTCTCGTCCATCCCTCCACTTTCGTCCAACCCTCGGGACGATCGTATCCGGCTGCTCGAATTCGTCGCCGATGTCCGCCCGCTGTATGTCGAAGCGAACCTCGCCATCGTTCCCACGCTGGTCTCGGCGGGGACGAATCTTAAAGTTTTGGAGGCTATGGCGATGGATCGCGCGGTAGTCTCTACACCATCAGGCTGCGCGGGGCTGGGGCTCGATCACTCGGTCAACGTCTGGATCGCGGATCGGCCGGAGGATTTCGCTCGCGCCATTGAGACCTTACTCGTAGACCACGCCCTTCGCCGCCGCATCGCCGAGGCCGGCCGCCTCCATGTGGAACGGAACTACGGCTGGCGTCAGATCGGCGCGCTGGAGCGTTCGCTGCTGCGAGACCTGATGCCCCCGCGCGTTCGGATTCGGCCGGCGCAGGACCGCGATCTGGCTGAAATTGCCGAGATCCAGCACACCGCGCCGGAATCGTCGCAATGGCAGCCCCACGACTACCTGGCTTTTGACTGTCAGGTGGCCCTGGTCTACGACGGGACCTCAGGCGAACATCTCGCCGGATTCTTGGTTTCCCGTTCGGTGGCCGATAAGGAACGTGAGATCCTGAATATCGCTATTCACCCGGATTTCCGGCGGCTCCACATTGCCACCGAGCTGCTCCGAGCCGAGCTTGCGCACTGGCCTGGCGCTCATTTTCTGGAGGTGCGCGAGTCCAACTCCGCGGCCCGGCGCCTCTACGAAGGTCTGGGTTTTCAAGCTGTCGGCGAGCGCCCAGCGTACTATGACAATCCCGTCGAAACGGGGATTGTCATGAGAATTCTTTCATGATACTGTCACATATGCGGGGGCCATCGGTGACCGCCGCGCGGACGAATGCAACCATTCATTCACTACCCACCGAGCAAATCAATCTTACACACTCGGCGTGGCAACCTCACAAAGGAGATAGAAGCCTGATGGAGAACACGCAAGAAGAATTGAAGACGCACCTGATGCAGTCGGACGACGAGTTTCGTCACCTGGTTGAGCAGCACCACCGTTACCACGAGCAGTTGGAGGCGTTGGAAGCCAAGTCGTTCCTCACTCCCGAAGAGGAAGTGGAGGAGCATCGGCTGAAGAAAATCAAGCTTCAGCTGAAGGACCAGATGAATGAAATCATGAGTCGTTATCGGACCCAACACGTCTGAACGTCAGGTGCGTTAGAAGTTGAAGCAGCAAAGAGACCCGATCCGGAGTCCCCGGGTCGGGTTTTTCATTTTGGCAAGTTGTGGCACCGTGGCGCGCGCACTCTTGCGTGCCGCGTCGTCAATCGTGACGACGCATGCTTAGGCGGTCAGAAATTTCCGGATCCGCTCCACCGCGTCCATCAGCTTCTCATACGAATTCGCGATGCTGAACCGCAGATAATCGTCGCCGTACGCCCCAAACGCCGTCCCGCTCAAGCACGCCACGCCCGCCTTTTGCAGCAGCGCGTCCGCTAGATCTTTCGATTTCCACCCGGTCCCCTCAACATTCGGAAACGCATAAAACGCCCCGCCCGGAATCGTGCAGCGGAACCCCGGCAGCGTATTCAGCGCCGCGCAGAACGCATCGCGACGCCGTCGAAACTCCTGCACCATTTTCGTCACGTCGTCCTGCGGCCCGTTCAACGCGGCGATTCCAGCGCGCTGCGTAAAACTCGCCGTGCACGAGTTCGAATTCACCATCAGCTTGTTCACCGGATCCACCAGCCACGCCGGCATCACGCCATAGCCCATGCGCCAGCCCGTCATGGCATAGGTCTTCGAAAAGCCATCCAGGATAATCGTTTTCTCCAGCATGCCTGGAAGCGTAGTAATCGATAGCGGCGCCTCCTGGTCATAGTAGATGCGCGTGTAAATCTCGTCGGACAGAATTACCAGGTCGCGATCGCGCACCATATCGGCAATCGCCATCACATCGGCAGGAGGAATCACGCCGCCCGTGGGATTGTGCGGCGAATTCAGGATCAGCATCTTCGTCTTGGGCGAGAGGCTATCCTTCAGCACGTTCAAATCGAATGAAAACCCGCGATCCTCCACCAGCGGAATCGGCACCGGCTTGGCGCCCAGAAAGTTGATCATCGATTCATAAATCGGAAAGCCCGGGTTCGGATAAATCACCTCATCGCCCGGCTCCACCAACGCCATCAAGGCGAAAAACATGATCGGCTTGGCGCCCGGCACCACACACACGTGCTCGGCGCCCACGCGAATTCCGCGCGTACGGCAGATGTAGGATGCAATCGCCTCGCGCAGCTCCGGCAGACCTTGCGGTGGCCCGTAATGCGTCCAGCCTTCATCCAGCGCCTGCTTGCCCGCATCGATAATATGGCGCGGCGTGTCGAAATCAGGCTCTCCCACTTCCAAATGAATGATGTCGCGGCCCTGCGCTTCCAGCGCCCGCGCGCGCACCAGTACGTCGAAGGCGCTTTCCACGCCTATGCGGTTCATCCGCTCAGCTAGTTTCATGATTTTGTTTTTCGAAAAAAGGGAACGTTGTTGCGGAACTCGGCGAACTGCACGCGATCTCCGATGTGCGCTCGCTCGCCTTCAGAACTTGCAATCACCCGGCCCGTCACTCGCCGGCCGGCCGCCAATTCGACAATCGCCAGTTGATACGGCACGTCGTTGACGTAGGCCTCGGGCGGTGAGTAAACCACCGTTTCAGTATAAATGGTGCCGGCGCCTAAATCGTTCATGCGGCCCCCAGAATCGTGATCACGCTGGTTGCGCCCGATCCGCCCAGATTCTGCGCCAGCCCCAGCGTGTTCCGCTTCACCTGCCGCTCGCCCGCTTGTCCCCGAATCTGTTCCACTACGTCGCAAATCTGTCCCACGCCCGTCGCGCCCACCGGATGTCCCTTGGACTTCAACCCGCCGCTCGCGTTCACCGGCCGCTCGCCATTCAGGCACGTGCCGCCCGCCAGGCTGTAAGGACCGCCCTGGCCCTTCTTCACAAACCCCAGGTCTTCAATCGCGATGATCTCGGCGATCGTAAAACAGTCGTGCACCTCGGCGAACTGAATATCGCTCGCCTGAACGCCCGCCATCTTGTAGGCCTTCTCCGCCGATGTTTGCACCGCGCGAAACGTTGTGATGTCGCCCTTCTCGTCGAGCGCCACGTTGTCCGACGTCTGCGACATGCCCAGCACCCGCACCGGCTTGTCGGTGAACTCTCGCGCCCGCTCCAGCGGCATGATCAACACCGCAGCCGCGCCATCGCTAATGAGCGAACAATCGTAAACCGTGAGCGGCTCGGCGATCGGCTTTCCCGCCAGCGCCTGCTCCATCGTGATCACTTTGCGCATGTGCGCCAGCGGATTCTTCGCGCCGTTCTGATGGTTCTTCACCGCCACCGCCGCCATCTGTTCGCGCGTGGTTCCGTACTGATACATGTGCCGCCGCGCGATCATCGCGAACAATGCGGGGAACGTCGCCCCGGCGCGAACTTCGCCGCACAGATCGCCTGCCCCGGCAAGAATTTCCGTCACCTTCGGCGTTGGCTGCGAAGTCATCTTCTCCACGCCAGCCACCAGCACGACGTCGTACAACCCCGCCGCAACCGCCGACGCAGCGTGAAAAAATGCCGATCCGCTAGACGCGCAGGCCGCTTCAAAACGCGTCGCCGCAACGCCGTTGATACCGATCGCGGACGAAATGTACGGAGCCAGGTGATTCTGTCCGACAAAAGACGGCCCCGCGAAATTGCCGAGATAGAACGCCTCCACTTGAGACGCGCTGGCGTGTCCGTTCTCTAATGCTTTTTGGCCGGCCTCTACCGCGAGCGAACGGAGATCGCGATCCGGAAACGCGCCAAACGCAGTCTTCCCGATGCCGACAACGGCTACTGGTCTCATACTTTCAGGATAGCTTGTGCGCGCCCAGAATGAGAATGACGCCAGGAACGTTTCACGGCTTCAGTGGCTCGACCACGACCGCGTTTTCCTCCGTCCGAAAGGTGACTGGGGGCCGGTCTCCAATCCTGATAACGCTTGGAAATTTTCTAGAGTAATCCTTTGGGCAAGACTTGGCTAGAAGAAAATGTACGTTCGGCCACTCGGTCGCGATTCCTTCGGTACTAAAGTTGATCATGTTGGCTGGCACGCAGAGAATCGTGCAAGAAGCGGGTAACCATATATGCAGAGCTATGCGGTGGCGCCGGACCGGCGAGCTGGTTTTCGATCACCCCGACAACGAAGGCGACGCTATGCTTTTCCGCAAGGGTCCGACAAAGCTGTACCATTTCGGTCACGCCATGGAAGGAGGATCCGGAGGGTCTATTGCTTGAACGGCACTTCTACCTGGACATAGCTGCCGGGTTGCGCGGCGTTTACGGCTGCAACGATATTTTCAGCAACGAGCTTCACCATAGGCCATTGTGAATGCTCAAGTACAACAAGCGCGATTTTACGAGCCTTTAGGTTCTGCGGGTACTGGATGTTTTTGTCCGTCGTCACTAGAACCTCGAAACCTGCTTGTTCGGCCAAGTCGATTAGCTCGCCGTTCGCGAGTTCCTCCCACCCCCGCGTCCGCGCTTCTTCCACAGAATGGCCGAAAAGGAAACGGGCAAGACCTCGTGGGGTGCCGTTATCGAAGAGAATCAGCATCCCGGCGCCGAGCTACTCGTAGCTTGGGGCCTTCTCAAGAGAACGCGCCACAAACGCCATGAGGCTGTCTAGCTGCTCACGGGTAACGGGAAACTGTTCGATCACTTCCTCAATGCTCATACCAGCTTCAAGGTTCTCAAACAAAACCTTCACCGGCGTTCGGGTTCCGCGCAGCACCCAGGCACCGCTGACCTTGCCTGGGATGCTTTCCACGGCGGGGCATTGTGACCAATCGAGAGCGGCCATAGTCGGGCCTCCTGTTTACAGGGTACGTCAAAAGTAAACGCGAACCGCCGTTAAGCGAGCGACTACTGCTTCGACGCCATCAACTTGTGGAACAGCGCCACCGTGTCGTCATGCTCCACCCATCCGCCTGGACCGATGTGCATGCCCTCAGCCATGTTCACCGGCATGCGCCCCTCTTTGTTCTTTACGTTTATCCTGGCGCCGTGGTCCACCAGAAACTTGACCACTTCATTGGCTCCCCGGAACGACGCGCCATGCAGCGCCGTGTAGCCTTCGTCGTTCACCGCGTTCACATCGCCGCCCCATTCCAGACAAAGCTTCAGCGCTTCGGGAGCGTCGGCCTGCGATCCATGGCTCTGCCCATCGGACCATCCCACACCGGCCGCAACCATCAGCGCTGTCGTGTGATCCTTGGTCGCGATCAACGGGTCGGCCCCGCGCTCCTTCAACAGCTTCATCACCGTAACATCGTCCGATTGCGCCGCGCGCCAGAACGGTGTTGCTCCAATTGCATTGGCCCAGCGGCCATCGAAGGACGGCTGCCCGCGCAGCGGAATCTTCTTTGTGAGCCGCGCATTCGGGTCCGCGCCGTGATCCAGCAGTGCCGTGATAAAATCCAAATCGCTCAGCGTGTCCTTCTCCGGCGGCGCCGGCCGCGTGGACCATTCCAGATTGCGCATATCGATGGCCGCGTACAACGGCCCGCGCCCTTTATCGTCGGTGGCGTTCGGATCCGCGCCCTGCTCCAGCAAATACTTCGCCAGCGCGTAATGCTCGTTGATGGCGGCCACCAGCAACGGACTGCTCCCGTCGGCGGCATTCTCTTTGACGTTGGCGCCAGCCGCGACCAAAATCTTTGCCGACTCCAGATCGTTCTGCCGCGCCGCATAAAGCATCGCCGTCATGCCGCCCGCGGGAAAAGGAGCCGAGAAGATCGTCTGGAACATTGTCGGCGGAGGCAGCTTGTGCGTTTGCGCGTTCACATTGGCGCCATGCTCGATCAGAACCTTCGCGGCCGCGGCATTCTTCTCCGCTACCGCCCACATCAGCGCGGTCTGACCCTCGGCATTGGTCTTGTTGGGATCCGCTTTGGCATCCAAAAGAACCTGTAAAGCAT
Organism: Bryobacterales bacterium; assembly: GCA_963747945.1. Taxonomy (GTDB): domain Bacteria; phylum Acidobacteriota; class Terriglobia; order Bryobacterales; family Bryobacteraceae; genus Palsa-89. The sequence goes on along the minus strand of CAVVHB010000008.1, from coordinate 322,844 downwards.
TCGGCTTGCCCGTTCGCGCCGCCAGCATCAACGCCGTATCGCCCACCTCCGATACCACCGCGTTTGGATCCTCGCCCGCCTTCAGCAGCCTCCCGATAATGGCCGCGCCCCCGTTGGTACACGCCAAAGATAGCGGCGTGGCCCCAAAACGGTTTCGAGCCTTTACGTTTGCGCCTTCCGCAATCAGCAGATCCGCCATTGCGGCATCGTCCCAGCGCGCCGCCCAGTGCAGCGCTGTGGTGCCGTCAGGTTGCGACGCGTTCACGTCTGCATGCAGCTTCAACAAAGAACGCACCGCTGGGGTATCGCGATTCATCGCGGAGTCCGCCAACCGAGTGTCGTTATCGGTGGCTGCAAAGCAGGTAGCGGCCAGCAGCGCAGTTATGAAAAATCCGTTCCAGCGCATCGACATAGATCTATCGTATTGCACTTTCCGGCCTCTTGGCAATACAATAAAAGCGTGATTCTGGCGAAGTGGTGGCGGTGGGTTCGTTTCGCAATTTCCACTGCACCCCTTGCCCTCCTGCATGCAGCTCCCGTTCAGCCCCACGCGCTAATCAATCAGTATTGCGTCACCTGCCACAACGAAAAAGCCAAGACCGCCGGCCTGATGCTCGACAAGCTGGCCGCCGATCTGGATAACGCAAACGTCGGTCCGCACGCCGAAACCTGGGAAAAAGTGGTGCGTAAGTTGCGCGTTGGCGCCATGCCGCCGCAGGGTATGCCGCGCCCGGACCGCGCCACCATGGATTCACTCGCCGCCTCCATCGAGACCTCGCTCGATCGCGCAGCCGCTGCCGCGCCCAATCCCGGCCAGCCCGTTCTGCACCGCCTGAATCGCACCGAATACACGAACGCGATCCGCGATCTTTTGGACCTGGACGTCGACGCATCGGACCTGCTGCCCACTGACGATTCCAGCTTCGGCTTCGACAACATCGCGAGCGTCCTGGGCGTCTCGCCCGCCCTGATCGAGCGCTACCTGCTCGCTTCCGGCAAGGTGAGCCGTCTGGCCGTGGGCGACCCCAAGATCGATCCCATCGTCGACACCTACCGCGTCCGTGCCGACCTTACGCAGAATGAGCACATCGAAGGCCTGCCTCTGGGCACGCGCGGCGGCGTCCTGATCCATCACGACTTCCCGCTCGAAGGCGACTACGTCATTAAGGTGAAGCTGTTGAAGTCCACAGTCGACCTGCTGTTCGGCAACAACGCCCAGGATCAGTTGCTCGAAATTGCGTTGAACGGCAAGCGCGTCCAAACGCTCAGTATTAACGCGAAAATGCCGGCGCCAACGCCGCCCGCACCCGGCGCATCGCCAAAGCCCAAAGAAGGTTTCGATCCCGCCGCCGCTACCAAGCTCAGCATGTCGCAGCCCAAGGACAATGTGGAGGCGCGCATTCACGTGAGCGCCGGTCCGCAAACGGTCACCGTCGCGTTCGTTCAGCGCAGCTACGGCCCGGCGCAGGATTTGATGGAGCCGATCGACCGCAGCACTTTCGATCCGAGCGATCCTAAAGGTCTGCCACACGTGCTCAGCGTGTCCATCGGCGGACCGTTCAACGCCCAGGGTTCCGGCGACACGCCCAGCCGCCGCAAGATTTTCGTGTGCCATCCCTCCGGCCCAAGCGACGAGATTCCCTGCGCCAAGAAAATCATTTCGACACTGGCCCGCCACGCGTATCGCAGACCCGTCTCTGATACCGATCTCGAAACCCTGCTGGGCTTCTATCAATCCGGGCGCAATAAGGGCAACTTCGAAACCGGCATCGAGATGGCGCTACGCCGCATTCTCTCCGACCCGCAGTTCGTCTACCGCTTCGAGCGCGATCCCGCCAACGCCCCGCCAGACGCGCCCTACCGCATTAGCGATCTTGAACTTGCTTCGCGCCTCTCGTTCTTCTTGTGGAGCAGCATTCCCGACGACGAACTGTTGGACGTGGCCGCGCAAGGCAAACTGCACCAGCACGACGTGCTCGAGCACCAGGTCCGCCGCATGCTGGCAGACCCTCGCGCCGATTCGCTGGTCAGCAACTTCGCCGATCAGTGGCTCTACCTGCGCAATTTGCGCGGCGTGAACCCGGACCTGGAAACCTTTCCCAATTTCGACGACAACCTGCGGCAGGCGTTCAAGCGCGAGACCGAACTGTTCTTCGGAAGCATCATTCATGAAGACCGCAGCGTGATCGATCTTCTGAACGCCGACTACACCTTCGTCAATGAGCGCCTGGCCCGGCACTACGGAGTTCCCAACGTCTACGGCAGCCAGTTCCGCCGCATCTCGTGGCCCGAAGACAGCCCGCGCCGCGGCCTCCTGGGCCAAGGAAGTATTCTGTCCGTGACGTCCATCGCGACGCGTACCTCGCCCGTGCAGCGCGGCAAGTGGCTGCTCGAAAATGTGCTGGGAACGCCGCCCAATCCGCCGCCGGCCAATGTGCCCGCACTCAAAGAGAACAAGACCGGCGATAAGCAGCTTTCGGTGCGGGAGCGCATGGAAGCGCACCGGAAAAATCCGCCCTGCGCCGGCTGCCATAAGGTTCTCGACCCGCTCGGTTTCGCGCTCGAAAACTTTGACGCGGTGGGCCAGTGGCGAACTGTCAGCGAGTCGGGCGAAAAGATCGACGCGTCGGGTGTGCTGGCCGATGGAACCAAGGTTTCCGGTGTCGCCGACCTGCGCGCGGCACTGCTCAGCCGTCCCAACGTCTTCGCCGGCACCATGACCGAAAAATTGTTGACTTACGCTCTGGGCCGCGGCGTCGAGTATTACGACATGCCCGCTGTGCGCGCCGTCTCGCACCAGGCCGCGCAGAATAACTACCGTTTCTCATCGTTAATTCTTGGAATCGTCGAAAGTACGCCTTTCCAGATGCGCCGTTCGCAGGATCGCGACGGTGAATCCGCCACTTCGGTGGCTACCATAAGGAGGCCGAACCAGCCATGATCGTTACTAAGAAATATTTGCCCCGCCGCACGTTCTTGCGCGGACTGATGGGCACCACCATCGCGCTCCCGCTGCTCGACTCCATGGTTCCGGCGCTAACCGCTGCCACCAAGACGGCGGCCAGTCCGAAAACGCGCCTCGGCTTCGTTTATGTTCCCCACGGCGCGGTAATGGACAAATGGACGCCGGCCACCGAAGGCGCGGGCTTCGAGTTCATGCCCATCCTGAAGCCCTTGGAACCGTTTCGCGAGCGGCTGCTGATTGTCACTGGCCTCGCCAACAAGGCCGCGGAATCGCAAGGGGACGGCGGCGGCGATCACGCTCGCAGTGCGCCATCTTACCTGAGCGGCATCCACCCGCTGCGCACCGAAGGCGAGGATGTTCGCGCCGGCACCACCATCGATCAAATCGCCGCGCAGAAAATCAGCCAGGACACGCCGCTGCCCTCGCTCGAACTCGGCACCGAAGACACGGGACTGGTCGGCGTCTGCGACGTCGGCTATAGCTGCGCCTACATGAATTCGATCGCCTGGCGTACTCCCACCCAGCCGCTGCCCATGGAAATTAACCCGCGCGTCGTCTTCGAGCGCCTCTTTGGCGACGGGAGCAACACCGCCGATCGGCTGGCCCGCAAGCAGGAAGACCGCAGCATTCTTGACTCCATCACTGGTGAGGTATCACACCTGGAAACCGGCCTCGGCACGGGCGACCGCGGCAAGATCAGCGATTATCTGGATAACATCCGTGAAATCGAGCGCCGGATTCAAATGGCCGAAAAGCGCGCCAATTTGAACGTAAGCGTGCCCGAAACACCCATCGGCGTCCCCGATTCGTTCGACGAACACGCCAAGCTGATGTACGAGCTGCAGGTCCTGGCGTTTCAAGCCGAAATCACTCGCGTCTCGACGTTCATGGTGGCCCGCGACCTCAGCCAGCGCACCTTCCCGCAAATCGGCGTGCCCGAGCCGCACCACTCGGTCTCCCATCACGGCAACAATCCCATCATGATCGCGAAGCTCGAAAAGATCAACAACTATCACGCCACGCTGCTGGCCTTCTTCCTCGAAAAACTGCGGTCGACACCCGATGGCGACGGCAACCTGTTGGATCATTCCATGATCCTGTACGGCAGCTCGATGAGCAATCCGAACGAGCACAATCATTTCCCGCTACCGTTGCTGGTGGCCGGCGGCGCCTGTGGCAAGCTGGAAGGCGGCCGTCACCTCAAGTTCCCCGAGCGCACCCCGATGTCCAATCTGCTGCTCGGCCTGCTCGAAAAAGCCGGAGTGGACCGCGGCTCGCTCGGCGACAGTACTGGTATGCTGACCATCTGAACCGTTACCATTAGGTCATGCCCCTGGTGCGCCTGATCGCGGAAGGCGTTGGTCCTTTCGAGAAGCTGGACCTCGACTTCTCCGACGGCAACGGCAAGCCGCACTTGGGCCCGCACATTCTGGCAGGGGTTAACGGCTCCGGAAAGTCGACCGTTCTTCGCACCATCGCCTGGTTATTGGACAGAGGCGAGCGCGGATTCCAATACGTCGAATGGTGGCACATGTTAATGGGCCACCCACATTCGAGGGCTGTGGCCGTCTTTCGACCGAAACGAGCTGATCCTTATTGCCTCGCCTGCACGGTCGGGGCTGGTGGAGAAATTGAGAAGAAGCTGGTTGATTGGCCGCGGAGTGTCGCTCCGCCGATGCGGATGGAGGAGTGTCTCCCCTATGTGAATGAAAGTTGGAGCACAAGTCGATCTCTTCTTCCCTTTAGTTCGCGAGCCCTTTATTACAACTTGGCTTTCTTCAAATGCCGAGGCGAATCGATCCAGCACCCTCTTTAACGTTGCCGCGTACTCGCCGTCAAAAGCCTTGGAACATCTTTCGAGTCCTGATCTGACCGAGAGTCTTTCGAGCCCCTTCCAGAATTGCCTTGCCTTTGATGAAACAGTTCAAAACGAATCGATCCAAGCTTGGCTGCTTAGTTTGTACAGCAAGCGAGCGATCGCTCGCGAGCGCCGCCAGTCAGGCGAAGTCTACGATCAGATCGCTCGGCCGCTTCGAAGCGGCCTTGCGCCTAATCTACGGTAAGGATGTTTCCTTTGAGGTCGAGATTCGAGCCCGATTTCCAGCCACGCCTTAAAGTTCGCGGGAAGAGTCTCAACTTTTCACAGCTTCCCGACGGCGTGCGGAGCACCGTGGCCTGGATAGCGGATTTCATGATGCGAGAGGATCAGGTCTGCGTGGGCTCCTCGGCTAGAAGGTAAGCGGCCTGGACTGCTATTACTCGACGAAATCGACGCTCATCTCCATCCGCTTTGGCAACGTCTGCTCCTGCCGGCGATGCGCGAGGCCCTTCCAGACGTACAGATCATCGTCACGTCGCATTCCCCTTTTGTCATTTCTTCGTGCCCCAATTCGCGCGTCCACGTCCTCAAGCTGAATACGCAGGGCCATGCGTACGCTGAGCCTCCGGTCGATTCGCCAATCGGTGAATCGGTCACCACCACCCTGAAAGAAATCTTCGGTGTCGATAGCCGGTTCGACGTGAAGACCGAGCGAGAGCTGAACGAATGGAACGATCTCAAGAAGCAAGAGACGGTCGGCGCGCTCTCCAAGACGGAAAAACAGCGCCTCAAGGATCTGACTAGCATCCTGAGTGAACGCAGCGAAGAACTTCGCTCCATCGTTGCATCGCCCCTCACTATGCCCGACTCGGTGCTCAACTCGCTCCTGGAAACCAACGGGAACAAATCGAGTAAGACAAAGGGCAAGAGGCGCACCACCGCTCGCCGTTGAATGGTACGGACACGTACTCGCCCTGGACCGCCTGGCCCACTGCTGACAAATGCCGCTCGGTGGACAACCCGCTTCGAAGCGATTCTGAAGGGCACTCAAAAAGGCGACTGGGCCACGCTGTCGGCAAAGAAGGCTCTCGGCCCCGCGTTGCGCGAGTTGGCTCACGGGAAATGCGTATACTGCGAAAGCGCACTCGATCTAACCGTTGACATGGAGGTGGACCATTACATCGCGAAAACGGTGAGCCCTGCGTTGGCCTTCGAGTGGACCAACCTGCTCCCTTCCTGCCGGCTGTGCAATCGCCCCAAACTGAACCATGATCACGCTAATGCGCTTTTGAAGCCAGACATTGAAGACCCCGAGCCTTTCTTCTGGATTCATCCCGATACGGGCAAACTCGAACCGCACCCATCCCTTGACGCAACAACACAACGCCGCGCGAACGAAACCATCCGCCTTTGCAATCTTCAGCGCGCCGCCCTTTGCACGAAGAGAATCGACATGCTCCGGCGAGTAAACCGCTGGTTGCAACTGCTCGCGTCACATGGCCTCAATGCCGAATTACGCGAAGAATGGGAATCGCTAACCGACCCGCGCTCCGAGTACAAATTTGTCCTCCGTCACGCGCTCAAACTCAAAAACCACGCAGCGCTGGCGCAGGAGGACCGCCGTAAGTTCCACATATACTAATACCGATGGCGACCGACGTCTCTCCCGCGCAGCAACAATCGCACGAAATTCCACCTCCCGAGTTCAATCTCACCGTCGACGAACTGCTCCACCGCGCCGATTCGATGCGCCCTCTGCTGCGCGAGCGCCAAGCCGACTGCGAAGCGGCGGGCGAGCTCTCCGCGGACACCAATGATCGATTCCTGGCCGCCGGCTTCTATCGCATCCTCCAGCCGCGCCTCTTCGGTGGCTACGAATTCGCCCTCCCCGATTTCATTCGCGTCATGATCGCCGTCGCCCGCGGCTGCTCGGAAAGCGCCTGGGTTCTCGCGCTCACTTCCGGCCACACCGTCCTCGCGGCGCAGCTCTCCGAAGCGGCGCAGCGCGAAGCGTTCGGCGCCACGGGCGATTTCCGCGCTCCCGGCGTCGGCATGCCCGGCGGCGTCGGAGTTCCCGCCAGCGGTGGTTATCGCGTCAACGGCGCCTGGGATTACGCTTCCGGCTGCGATCTCGCCACGCATTTCTTCGGCTCAACCATGGTGCGCGATCCCGAAACCAAGGCCTCGCTCGGCAACGCCTGGATACTCTTCGATCGCGATCAGTTTAAAATCGTCGACAACTGGAATGTCATTGGGATGCAGGGCACCGGCTCGCGCCGCGTCGTCATCGAAGACGCGTTCGTCTCCGCCGATCGCGCGCTTTGGTTTCTGGATGGCCAGGGCCGGCCGGTCCGCGATCAACCGGGCCATGAGCTGCACCCCAACCCGATGTACCACGGCTGGCTCGCGCCCTTGCTTATCTCGGAAGTCGCGGCCGTCTCGGTAGGCGCGGCGCGCGGCGCGCTCGATATCTACGAGGAAATCCTCAACAATAAGAAGACGAATTTCCCGCCGTTCCACGCCCGTTCGCGAGAGGCGGAGTTTCAACAGCATTTTGGCGAAGCGCAGGCTCTCATCGATACGGCCGAAGCCGCGTTGCTAAAGATAACCGCCGATTACATGGATCTCGCCCGCCATCACGTCCAAAGCGGCACGCCGCTCGATGAAGAGATGGAGCGCCGCCTGATCCTGATTGAGCAGCACGTTATTCGCCTGGCATGGGACGCCGTGGAGTTGATGTTTCGCACCAGCGGTACTTCCGCCGCCGCTAAATCCTCGCCCCTCGGGCGCGCGCTCCGCAATCTCGCCGTGATTCGAACCCACGTCACGCTCCAGCTGGATCACACCGCAACCAACGCCGGCCGTCTCCACTTCGGGCTCCCACCCGCAAGCCGTTTTTAGTCTCGATCGGCCCTCCACTCGGAGTAGACTGAACCAATGGGAGGCGGGATGAACAAGTTGCAAGGGACCGCATTAGCATTAGCGATACCGCTGGTCTTCGGTGTGCTGCTGAAGGGCGCCGGCGGCGACATCGCGAACCTGATTACGGGTAAGAGCGCTTTTGTCGACGCCAAGGATCTAAAGCCAGGAACCTTCCGCAAGATCACGGCGGGCGATCTTCCTAAACCCTACGCCACCGAATCCAACCGGAACACGGCGGCTTCTCCGCGTCCGCCCGGCGCGCTACCCTCCGCACCCAACGGATTCAAGGTGGAACTGTTTCTGGATGGTTTGAAGAATCCGCGCCAGATTCGCGTCGCTCCCAATGGCGATCTGTTTTACACCGAGACCCGCGCCGGTGAGATCGTCGTTCTTCGCGGCCGTACCGCCGACGGCAAACCGCAACAAATGGAAACTTTCGCTACCGGCCAGCAAGGAGCATTCGGTCTCAACTTTTACCCGCCCGGTCCGAACCCGCAATGGGTGTACGTGGGCAACACCACTTCGGTGGTTCGATTTCCGTACAAGAACGGAGACATGAAAGCCACCGGCCCCGCGCAGGTGATCATTCCCGAACTTCCGTCCGGCGGTCACTCCACTCGCGACGTGGTGTTCTCCCGCGACGGCAAGCAGATGCTGGTCGCGGTCGGTTCCGGCAGCAACGTGGACGATCCTGATACTCATCCCAAGGAATTCCATCGCGCCAACATTTTGGAATATACGCCCGACGGCAAATTTGTGCGCGTCTACGCCTCCGGTATTCGCAACCCCGTGGGCCTGGGAGTGAATCCCGAGACGGGCGAAGTATGGTGCTCGGTGAATGAGCGGGACGCGCTGGGCGACAATCTGGTGCCGGATTACATCACCCACGTGGAACCCGGAGGCTTCTACGGCTGGCCGTGGTTCTACATTGGCGGCCATCAAGATCCTCGACATGAAGGCAAGCACCCGGAATTGATGAGCAAGGTTCTGGTTCCCGATGTGCTAATGCAACCGCACAACGCTTCGCTCGGGCTGACCTTTTATGAAGGCACGCAGTTTCCGCTGGCGTATCGGGGCGACCTGTTTGCCGCCGAGCACGGGTCCTGGAATCGCGCCAATCAATCGGGACACGAAGTGGTCCGGGTGCCTCTCGATAAGGGCCACGCCAGCGGGGCCTACGAAGATTTCCTGACGTTCCTGGGGCCAGATGGGCAAGCCTGGGGCCGTCCCGTCGGTGTCGCGGTTGGCCCTGACGGCGCCCTGTACGTCACAGACGACGGCAGCGGCGCTATTTGGCGCGTGAGTTACGCCGGTAAATAAGAGCCTCCGGCCTCACCGCCGCCGCTAGGTCCTCACCCCTCGGCGCGCGCTCCGCAATCCAGCCGTGATTCGCACTCACGTCAGGCTCCAGTTGGATCACACCGCAACCAACGCCGGCCGTCTCCACTTCGGGCTCCCACCCGCAAGCCGTTTTTGGCACTAGCCGATTCAGTGTACAATTGTACACGTGCTGGTCGAATGGGATCCGCGCAAGGCGAGGCTGAATGCTCGCAAGCACGGAATCCAGTTTGCCGACGCCGTGGCCGTCCTTGAAGACGACGAAGCGCTAACCATGGTTGATTCGTCTTCGAACGAGGAAGAACGATGGGTGACAATCGGCCGGGACCCATTTGGTCGCGTGATTGTCGTCGTCTACACTTGGCGAGGCGATCGAGCGCGATTGATCTCGGCACGCAGTGCCACGCCGCGCGAACGACGGTTATATGAGGAGTAAACACTTGAAACGTGAATACGACTTTTCAAAAGCGAAGCGTGGGCCGGTTATGCCCATCCCGAAAGGAAAGACACGCATCACCATTCGCCTGGATGACGACGTCATCGCTTGGTTCCGCGATCAGGTCGACAAATCCGGCGGCGGCAACTACCAAAGTCTGATCAACGATGCCCTGCACGAACACATTGGCCGTTCCCGGGAGCCGCTGGAAGCAACTCTGCGGCGAGTGATCCGCGAAGAAATTCGCCGCGCCAGCTAACCGTGACGAGCACCCGCTCCCGCCAGATACGAATCTGCCTTATTCCAGGATCTCGTCGCCGACTTCCAAGGGAAGCTGCTTTGAGTCTGGCTGCGGAGGTAACTCGAGTTCCTCGAACAGCTCATGCTTGTCCTGGTTCTGGAGCCAGATTACGAATCCGCGGTCTACCACGTTAAGCGTCGAATTCGTCTGATCGTAGTCCAGAATGATCGGCTTGATATCCTTCGCAACTTAAAGGGATGCCGTAGATTGAAGCGCCTGGGTTAGATTGCCCAGGTTGAGAGCATCTTTAAGAGGATGGTGCTCTTTCATGGCTCGGCGAAGATCGGCGTACTTGAAGCCCTCCTCTAGCTTCTCGGGCGTCGCGGCGAGTATGGGATAAAGGAGCCACTTGTACATCTCGAGTCGCGTCTCCTGAAAACCTAAGGCGAATTGTGAAAGGAAGGATTTGTACCTGCCCCCTTGCTGGTCCACTACCTCTTTTACGATTTCTCTAGTGACAAGGCCCCCGCCCAACTGGGCCGTCGACGCTTGCGTGTGGTGAACACCCGCTCTAACGCAGGCCTGACGGCACACCTCTTGAACTATATACACGCTTCCGTACGATTCCTTAATCAGTTCGCTCTTAAAGCCGCCGTCGAACCTGATGTTCAACAACTGCTCTCCCTGTTCGATTACTTGGCGTAGCTCGGGCTCCGTCCAGCGGTCAGCATCGATTGCGATCAATCGACCTGTCAAATCACCATTGAAGACGACTAGCCGATTTTCCTCAAGCCACACGCCGACAATAATGAAGCAGATCTTGGACGCTTCGTGAAATGCTTTCAGCGCAACGGCGAAATCCTTCTGCGCCTCCGTCGGAAGGTAGTGAAAATCCTCCAGCACAACATAGCGCTTGAAGTCGATTGTTCCGAGCGCGGCAATTACATCGTTAACATCGGACGGATCAAGCTCAAGCTCTTGCTGGGTCGTCTCGGCACTATGCGAGCCTTCTTTTTCGCCCTCGATTTTGGATCCGATTCCAAAGAGGCCGGCGGACAGCGACGCCAAAATCTTGTTCTTTCCGGATACTGTCTTTTTCTCCGATAACGTTACCTTGAAGCCAGCTCGCTTGAGAATATTTGAGAGAATATCCTCGATGCTCCAGCGATTACTACATTGCACAACGATGTAATCAGACTCCTGTAGGCAATGCTTGCGCAAGCTGGTCTTACCCTGCTTCGAACTACCGTATATTACGATGTGCCTCTCTCGAGTGAGGTTGTCAATCAGTTTCTCGTCAACGTTCTTCCGATCAACGTAATTGAGGGGAAGGTCACGGTTAATACCAAAGACCTCGTCGGTGGTGTGGCCGCTGTCAGCATCTAGGCCGAGCGTCGTCATGGTGTCCTTTGAAGAGTATACTTTGCGTGGAGGTCGTGGGACCGGGCGACACACGGGACATCCGCGATTAAAGGTCGCCCGAGCCGTCCTCCGTCCGACGACTCCGTTGAACCGCGTTCCTTCTCTTGCTTGCTTTTCGCTCGAGCCTTTACGCCCGCGCAATCGCTCCCTTGGCACGATATTCTGAACCTGAATGCGTCACGAACTCCCATTGCACGCCATTTCAGCCTTTCGGCTCAACCTCACCATGGCCCTCCCCCTAGGGACGACGCCGCTATGACGAAAGCGGTCCTCTGGGACCTGGACGGCACGCTGGTCGATTCCGAGCAGTACCATTGGCTGGCTTGGCGCGACACCATGGCTACCGAAGGCGTGCCGCTCACGCACGACGAATTCCTGAAAACCTTCGGCCTGCGCAACGACGCCATCGTCCCGCAGTGGCTCCCCGGCGCCACGCCCGAACGTATCGACCAAATCGCGGTCGCCAAAGAGCAGCTCTACCGCCGCCTGGTCCGTGAAGGCGGGCTGGAACCTTTGCCCGGCGCCCGCCACTGGATCGAGCGTCTCGCTCTGGACGGCTGGCGTCAGGCTATCGCTTCGTCCGCTCCGCGCGAGAACGTCGACGTGGTGCTCGCCGTCATCGGCCTTGCGCCCTGCTTCCAGGCCATCGTTTCCGCTGAAGACGTGACGCTCGGCAAACCCGATCCGCAGGTGTTCCTGGCCGCCGCCGCGCGCCTCGGCTCCGCCCCGGCCCAGTCCGTAGTGGTGGAGGACGCCCCCGCCGGCATCGAGGCCGCACGCCGTGCCGGCATGCCCAGCATCGGAGTCCGCCGCAATGGATCGCCCCTGGCCGCCGACCTGGCCGTTGCCTCCCTTAGCGACCTTCCTCCCGACGCCTTTTCCCGCCTCGTATTCCTAGAATTCTAAATTCCGGCCGCTGCCTGGCGGCCATGAATTCCCCGGCCGTGCGTCCTAGCACGACCGTATACAATTGAGGATGAGGAGCCGATAAGTCCCTAGTGCCCCGAATAACCTTGCACGTTTGGCTCGATCTAACGTCAGCCTGTTATAGGTATGGCGTCAGCAGTCCGCACTTTTGAGGTATTCATGAGCGACCGCGGAACTCCGTCAGCCATCGACGCTTCCCAACTCGCGGCGCAAGAACTGCAGAACCGCTTTATTTCCGAGCACTTCCGCCGGGTATTCCTGCTCATTTACCGGATCGTCCGTAACGTCGACGACGCCCAGGATCTCACCCAGGAGGCTTTCATCAAGGCCCTCCAGCGCCAGGATCAGCTAAAAGAGCTGGACAAGGCGCCAAACTGGTTGTCGCGGATTGCCAGCAACACTGCGATCGATTTCCTGCGGCGCAACGGCAAGGTCAACTTCTGCGAGATCGACAGTCTGATCGAACCCCTGAGTGAGCCTTCCGAAACCCCCGAGCAAGCCGTGCTGCGATCGGAGCATCGCGCGTATCTGGAAGAAGGCTTGACGGTGCTCACCGACCGCGAACGGACGGCGCTGCTGCTCCGCGATGTGGAGGGAGTGCCCGCGGAACTGGTGGCGGAGCAAATGTGCTGCTCCAAGGCCACCGTGCGATCGCACATCGCCAACGCCCGCATCAAGATGAAGCGCTACATGGAACGGAGCCGCCGCGCAACCGGCCGGGCTGCCAGTAGCGATCCTAAAAGAAAGCCGTTATGAAGCATCCTTCGCCAGCGCAAATCGCGCTGTTTGCCGGCGGCGATCTGGGACGCTGGGAGCGCTGGCTCATCGCGCGGCATGTTTCCCGTTGCAGCGATTGCCGGCATGAAACCCAGGCTCTGCGGGATGCCTGCATGGAACTTCGCCAACTGGCGGACCAAATGCCGGAATTGCCGAACGGTTTGACTTGGAACCGGCTGGCCGAAGAGATCAAAGGAAACATCCGCGTGGGTCTGGAGGCGGGCGAAGCCATTGCTCTCTTCGACCGGCCTTTGCGCACCAAGCCCCGGTTCGGTCGGCCAGGCCTGAGTTGGCCCCCCTTTAGTTTGAATGCCGCGCTGGTGGTGCTGGGGGCCGCTGTGATCTTTGCCATCGCATTCTGGACCAGTCTTCCGCCGCAGCAGGCCGAGCACTTGTTGACCTCCTTAGAGCGCATCCGCATCGAACGTATGGGAACTCTGGTGCATTCCGCCGCCGCGTCTCCGGGCGCCGGTCAAGATGACGTCGTGCTGGAAGCGTCCTCCTCCGGCATCCAGGTCAGAGAAAACGGCCGCGCGATGTCTCTGATCCCGCACGCGGACGGGGCCACGGTTTCGGTGAGCATGCATGGCTCGGCGGGCGTCCGTTTCGTGGATGCCGATACCGGCCAGGTGACCACCAACAAGGTATATTATGCGGAGCAGTAGCGCTCTAATAGCATCCGCGCTTTTTCTGATCCCGTGCAACGGCGTTGTGTTCGGCGCGGCCCTGCCCAGGATCGATCTGCCGCCCGATTCACCGGTGGTCCTGCTCTCGGCCGACTACGGCGAGTCGAACGAGATGCCCCGAGGGAGCGCCATGCTGCTGGATGTTCACGCGGCGCTTTCGTTACGCAATGCGAGCCAGCGCAAAATCCGCGGCATCACGTTACTTGTCACCGCGCAAGCCGTTACGCCGGGAGGCAAAGGCTCGGTCACCATCACCAGCCTGGACGTCGGTCCACAAGAGACGTTTCCGGTTCGAATTGATTTGCGGTTGTTGCGGCCGCTGCAAGCCTCATCCGGCGTGCCCGTCCAGATTTCCCTGGATGGCGTGCTGTTTGACGATTTGAGTTTCTATGGCCCGGACAAGCTGAGTTCGCGGCGTACCTTGACGCGCTCGGAATGGGAAGCACGGCGGGACCGGGGCTATTTCAAGTCGGTCCTGGCTTCGGGCGGCCAGGAGAAGTTGCGGCGGGAAATGCTCGAGAGCTTGACCCATGAAGCCGATCGTCCCAGCCTGGACGTGGAAGTGGTTCGCGGGGCGCGTGCCACCAACTTTGAGCCGGAGAAGCAGGTACAGTTCGCCTTTCTGAGCCTGCCGGATTCACCGGTGGAGCCGATGGGCGGCATGGCACGCATCGCGGGCAATGAAGCGCGAGCGCCGCGCCTGGAAGTAAAGAACCGGTCCGAGCGCGGCATTCGATATCTGGAAGTCGGCTGGATATTGCACGATCGTTCCGGCCGCGAGTTTCTGGCAGGCTCCGTACCCGCTGAGTTGAATCTCGCGCCGGGCCAGAAGAGCCAGATCCTGGGAGATGCTACTCTAAAATTTCCTCAGCTTGGCGGTCAGCCGCTGGGCATCGAAGGCATGACGGGATTTGTCAGTAGCGTCGAATTCTCCGATGGTAGTCTCTGGATTCCAACTCGCGCCGATTTGGAGGCCCCGCAGCTGCAGCGCGTGGTCGCGCCTTCCGATGAAGAACAACGCCTGGCGCAGATCTACCGCAAAAAGGGCATGAAGGCCCTGATCGCCGAGCTGAACAAGTTCTAAGCCATGAAGCCCGTCAAGATTTTACTGGCATCTTTTCTGTTGCTGGCCGGTCTTGCTCCCGCCCAGGAGGGGCCCGACCAGAAGCCCAGCGTTTTCCTGCAAAACGACCGCACGAAGACGGTGAAGGACTCCAACACCCGTACCATCGACGGAACGGTGAAGGATGCGTCCGACAATCCGCTGCGCGATGCCATCGTGCAGTTGAAGGACACCAAGACGTCGAATATCGTAGACTTTGCGACCAAGGACGATGGCAAATTCGTCTTTCGCGACCTTCCCATGGATATCAATTACGAGTTGTTGGCCAAACACGGCGATGTCACAACGCCGGTGAAGAAGGTCAGCGTGTATGATACGCGCAAGCACGTGATTGTGAACTTCCAGCTCGCGGCCGCCAAACCGTAGATGCTACACTAAAGTGGCGTAAGCAGTTCGGGGCGTGGCTCAGCCTGGCTAGAGCGCCTGGTTCGGGACCCTGATCTGACCCTTCATCCTTTCTGGCCTGATTCTAAAGCCACTTCACCAACAGGTCAAGACACAAAAGCGAGGCATCAAAGGCTCAAACGGGTAGTACGTTGCACGTCTGCATAGCAGTTACTTGCTACCGATTTCCCGTCTTCGGGGTATCCTTGCTCGGAAGACTCGGAGCGGGGTTAGAAAGAGCGGCCTAAAAAGACGAAATTAAGACCGTCCCTGAGACGCTGATGAGCACCTTTAGGAACGCATCAAATGTTGAGTCGCAGGAGTCTTGCATTCATCCTATGCTCAGCCATACGGCGTGCTCCCGCCCTATCCTGCGCTGCTCTCCATCGCTCTCCCGACAGAATTAACGGAAGGAAAATCAGAATGAACGGAAGGAAAATAGCTACAAATATGGCCGCTCCCATGTGCAGTCTCATAGCCAGAATTAACGTAAGGAAACCGGCTGCAATGGTTACAAGTATGGCCGCTCCCTTACCGATTATCAGTACGGCGGTTTTCGGCATGTGCAGTCTCCTACAAACAATATACCCCTCCCAACGCGATCACGGCTCGGGGTACGCCTGAGGCTGCTTATGGGACACGATTTTCAAAGTAGCCCACTACCTCAGAAATCGCCACACCCGGCGATTCGGTGACCCGTGCCGGTGTGCGTGGCGTGGGCTGGTATCGTTCCATCGGCCTCTGCGGATCACCGATCACGTGTGGGAAATCTCGGAACTCTCTTAGGCACCTTCATATTTGACGAGCGCCTGAGCGTATCCCCCCACTGCTATAGACACCCCACCGAGCGGTTGCCACCCTTCTTTCATGTGGCGCTCAACTGCCTCCTGAAGTTCCCTGACGCTAGTGACCGATACCACTCTGTATTCAGAGATTTTAGGCATGCACAAATGCTATCAAATCCCTCAACGCAGATTTCAGACACTACCCGGCCAGGTAGTGGACTATTTTGATTCGGCCTCCGCTAAAAGGCATGACACAATGCTGGAAGACTCGGAGCGGGGTTAGAAAGAGCGGCGTAGTATCGATGGTAGCCTGTGGCAATGAATCCCCGCCTCTACACTCCAAAGCAAATGGGCGATGCCTGCGAAATGTTGGTTGCATCCGAAATAACGCTTGCTGGAGTTCCGGCACTAAAGATGCCCGACAACTGGCCCGGTTACGACGTTATCGCCCAGCCAACTCGACAATCGTGGCCCCCAACGTATCTCGGTAAAAGCCCGACCTTTAGAGCCGGTGAAGGTGCTTTTCTTGATTACTACGCCAACTACGAATTTGATTGGCTCGCAATCGTTCTGCTTCCAGGTCCCGGACAGGTGGATCGGAGATTTTTCATCGTACCCAAGGCCGTCGCAGATGCATCGATTGCACCACCCTAAAGGCAAAGACCCGAACGACAAGTATTGCAGGCTCGACAAAGTAGCGAAGATATTTCGGGAGTTTGAGAATAACTTCCAGCTGTCCCATACCGATGAACAGAGACTCTGCAAGTTTAAAGTAGCCCACCACCCGAAATCGCCACCCCCGCGATGTGGCGGGATGCTGGTCGCTGAACATTCACACCTTCCTCCCACGCTGTGAGTGCCTGCGATGGAAGCGGGGATCACCGATCACGTGTGGAATCTCGCGGAACTTTTCTCCTGAAAGCGTTAGACTACACGGCGCACTAGCGTTAAAATAGACTGCAAACAAGATGAGAGTGCAGATTCCAAAGAGAACTCGATTGGGTAAAAGAACGGGCAAACTGCACGGCGTATCAGGTATTCAAACAACTGCAAATCGAAGTCGAGAAAGATGTCGAGACGCGAATTCGCAAATCACCACGAATCGTTCGCTAAAGCTTGCGGTTCGACTTTCAAAGTACACGACGAAACGACCTTCTCCGTTTTCCGCGAAGGCATCGCGGTCTTGGCATCTGGAATCATGTTTCGTTTAGACGATAGCTCAATCGTTGTGCGCAATTCTGAGAATCAGCCGTTCATGGTGGCCACGTTAAGCTCTGGATGACTTCGGGGATTGTCTCCTTGAGCACTGAAAGGCGCCACCAAAGAGCAATCGACAACGACCGAACTTCGGACTTGGCAATTTCGGAGAAGGGCCTTGGAACGCCTCTTCTTTGACGTTCGTCCTGCGGGCACTTTGAGGTCCAACCCTATCACGGCGGATCACGCACGGTTATTTCGTACTCTCTGCTGTCCGTTCAATGTCTCTGTTCGTGTGCCCCAAGCCAGGACTCACTGAGTGGAGGTGAAGAAGCTCCGCGGCTGATGAAGCTCTGAAAGCTATCGATAATGCCTATGAGCATCGAGATGACCCGACATTCTCGACAGTGATGAATAACGTGAAACGCACAGCAGCCTTCGCGAAGCAGACAGGAGACCTGAGCCGTAAAGCCGATGTTCAGAGTCTCACTCGATTTCAGATTATTGTGTGGGAGCGCTGGGCAACTATTCTCGACTCTCGCGAAGAACCCGACTACCTTGAACACGAAAGATGTGGAAGAGAACCTGAGGTACATGATTTCCGTACTGCGCCGGGATCTTGGAGAAGAGAAAACCATGAGTGATGGGGAACAAGACGCCGCAATCCTAAGACTCGTCAATCCTTCACGCACCTTCAGGACACGACCCGCTTCTCCCACTCCGGCTCACTTGCGGATAGAATTGTATGCGGCGTGGCGTCCCACAAAATGAAGAATTAGGGACGGCCTATTTCAGCCACCCGTCCCGTGGGTTCTCGAGCCGATTCGGTGCGGGCTGGAGCGGTGGGCTTTGGGGACAAATATCACAGAGGCACCGCTACAACCCCAACTTCCCGGCACATTCTCCCGGAACAAACTCCCATCCCGGATGTAGCGCCGCACCATCTGAACCGACCGATGGCCGGTCTGGTTCATGATCGAGCGTTCCGATGCCCCAGCAATCGCGGCACCCGTCGCATGACCGGCCCGAAGCGAATGGCCCGCGTACTTCGCTGGATCAAGGCCCGCACGCTCCGGCCAGCTTCTTCACCACACGGGCAACGTCGATGCCTGACAACCGCCCCGCCCGCACCCGGCCGTGCCGAGTGATCGACCGAAACAGCGGCCCGAGGTGATGCCCGCCATTTCCAGCCACGCCTGAACCGTGCGAACCGGGCACGTCTCGGGATTGGAGCCATACGGGATACCGATCTTCCGGCCCACGCCGTCCTGATCCGTTTTGCTACGTCGTAGCGTGACTGTCAGACCGTCCTTGCCGAAGGCGCAATCCTCAACATCCAGCCCCACCAATTCGGAACGGCGGAATGCTCCGGCGAAACCGAGAAGGACCATCGCCCGATCACGAATGCCAATGATGCCGGTGTCCGTGGCGTCCACCATTGCCCGAATGTCATCCGTGAGCGTCGGTGCCTTCTGTACGGGTGCCGTGCCCTTCGTCCGTCGGATACCCTTCATGGTGTTGGTGACCATCGCGTGATGTGTTGGTGATTCCACTCCCACGGCTTTGTGAGCCTCAGCAATCGCGTTCAACCGCCGTTGAATGCTTCCCACCTTCAGCCGTCCAGCACATTCGGCGATGAAGGACGCCACGGTTTCAGGTGACGCTGGCAGTGGACACAGGCTGTGCGACTCGCACCACTCACAAAAGCTCCGCCAGTCCGCCCGGTAACCCCGGATAGTGGATTCCGCCTTCGATGCACGGATGAAATCCCGGACTTGCTGGGAAGGGGACGGAACCACGTCCGCCCCCGTTTCTTTCATCGGACCGATGATTTCTGTCATGCCGCCACCCGGTAACCGGCGGACTCCAGCGGAGTGCCGTGGCAAGGACAATCGCAGGATTCGTCACCAAGTATGGGTTGCTCGTGGTGGCCCGCCGCACACGCGGTACAAAGCTTTGTCGGTGATTCGGGGACGGTCTGCGTTGCCGGAGGCCGTGGATAGTCGAATTGGATTCGGTATACGCTCCATCATGCCGCCACCGCCTGGAAAACTTCATTGGCCTTGCGTTTGAACTCCGGGGTTATATCGTCCTTCGTGCGGACCGATGCCCATTCCGGCCACGGAGCAACCTTCTGAGCGGTCCGTATAGCGTCCTTCATGGTCGATGCGGAACCAGCGGCAAGGCCAGTCAGAACGTGGGTGACTGACCCAATAACCGTCTGCTCGATTGACGGCGAGATGTTCGGACACCGATACAGCCCACGTTTCGGCCCATTGGTCGGTTTCCCACTTTGTGCGGATTTGGATTCTTGGACCGTGGAGGGACTCACGCTCCGCCGTCAGCCGGATCATTTCGTCCCAGTACTCGATTTCGTCCGGCCCGCAGGTGAATCGAGACTTCAAAGCCTTCTCAAGTGTGACGGGTGGTGGTAAGGCAACCTTCCGGGAAACGTGCGAGCGTGCGGGATGGTTTCGGTACGCCCTGCCACGTGATCGTGATCCGAGAATCCTCGATTTCCTCGGAACCATTCCAAACCGGACTTGCGGAGCGAATCGAGCAGAAACTCACGGCGTTTGACGCTATCGGGCCGCGATGGGTTGAGTATGACTGCACGTCCGGTATTCATGCCGCCACCTCCGCAGTACGCGCCGATTCTCCAGCCCGTGCGATCATCCAATCCGTTGCTTGCTGTGCTTTCGATGCCGCCGTAAAGATGGCCCGTGAGTCAGCCTTGAGAACCTTCAGCCACGAAGCGAAATACTGTGCGTGATCCTCCCGAGGTTCCGTGCTGAGACCCAGGTGCGCACACGTGAACGCGGCCCCGAGTTCCGCGATTAGTTCCTCAGCGGCATAAGCTGAATCGCCAAAGCGTTTCCCAAGCTGACGATCACACCGGGCCGTGTGTGCGGTCCAGTGTGTATGCTCATGCGCAAGCGTCGAGTAGTAGCCCAGGTTTTCGGCGAAGGCTTGGAAACGGCGGCATCTGAATGTGATCCGTCCCAGGTGCATAGTACGCTCGGTTTCCACCGTGGCGAACATCGGCCCCGATGGTCTGAAAGAACGTCTCAGCGTGTGCGATTCGTTCCGGCATCGGGTGTTTCAGAATCCGCGGTGGGTGTGTAGCCGTCCACCTGGGCGGCATTGAACACCGAATACCCACGGGTGAAGAGCAACCGAGATGAATGGCTGGTTTCCCCTTCTTGCGATTCGCTGGAATCGTTGGCGAACTTCCAAAACACTACCAGCGTGGCTTTCTCGCCCTTCCGGACCTGTGCGCCTTTGTCCTGCCATTGCTGGTACGTAGCCCATTCGCCCACGCTCATAACCCTTCGCTTGAGCAGTGGCCCATAAACACACGGTGTTGATACCGCGATACGCTTTCTTGCTCACTGCGTTGATCGGCGAGAATGCATAACGTCCGGACGTATGCCACGGCATACGCCACGTTCCTACGCCATTCTCGATTGAGTTGATAATTTGCGTCCGTCACCTTGCGGTACACGTCGCGTTTTTCGGTTGCGGTAATGTCAGAGGTAGACATCGAAGTTACATCCAACTTTGGCGTTGTTTAGGGGCCGTACCGGATTCGCCGATCCGATGCGGTCCCGTTTCGTTCTAGTGTGCGATTCCTTTGAATAATCGAACATCAGAACCAGCCACAGAATACATCTATACCGCTTTAGGTGCAAGAACCATTTTCAAACTAATCTTCACCTAGTATCCATAGCCCATCTAAACCGGATAAGCTAGTTGCGTGTTCAGCAAGAAACTCGATTTCCGGAAGTGATGCGGGAGCTGGGACGGAATGGCGGCAAGATCGGCGGTAAGCGTAGCCTGGAGACGATGACACCCGAGGAGCGATCCGCAAGGGCGAAGAAAGCAGCCACGGCAGCGGCGAAGAAACGAACGGCGGAACGTCTGGCACGTGAGGCCAAGCAGAAGAAACTTCGTTAGGAAGATTTTCCTTTCAGGTACCTTTAAGTTTTGACCGGGGGGTGGGTCGATCCCAAACAGGATTCCTGGTACGCGGGAGTGGGCGGTAGCGGGGGGTGTCGGAAAAAATAGAAAAAAAGGAAAAACGAAACAGAACACTCGGTTCCCCTCTCGCCTGATCGCAGGCGTGCAGTTTCCCACGACTATCGCAAATACGCCTGTGCCACGCCCCACAAGGACTGAAACGTCGTACCAGCTAATGCCAATAGCCCCCGAGCTTTTTCAGGTTCGAGGACCAGACTGAAGGCCAAACCCATCAGTCCACCCAAGAGAATGTTCAGCCAATCCTTGCGACCCATTCTAGTTGCCGCTTCCCGAAGGTAGGTAAACTCTCGGTCGATGGACTCCGCTTGGTCTGCGTCGAACTGTTGGCCTTCAAGCAGGTATCGTTTGATCCCGTCTAGTTGCTTCGCTATCAAGCCCTGTTCGTCGTCGGTGAAATTTGAATTGTTAAGGTTCGTCGATGATGCCGCTGCCATCAAAACCTTTTCTTGTCCAATCGTTGCCCACGGGTCAGGAGTGTTTAGTTCCTTCCGCAATTCGGTTAGCCAGGAACGAAAGTGTCTTCCCTACCTGTCCAAGAGTTTGCGTGCCTTACGTCCACACTTTTTCGACCGGTCGCAGGAGAATATCCTAGATACATCGCACCGAAGATGAAGTAAGCGTCACTATGACGGTGTCTAATCGCAGACACTCGATACTGAGGGGAGCCAGCGTACTCGCTTTCTGAGCTTGTTTCCTGGGTCCACTCAAAATCGCTGGGATCAAAACCCGATGCGGTGATCCATTTGAAAACGTCCGCTTTCTCAGTGTTCTTGAGGGTTGCGTCTCTTATCATTGCCGGATCATTTACATGATACTATCTCGTTCTTGATATACCCCAGAAATCGTTAGTCTCTTAACCGCCGAACGTGACCGCCTCACCCGAGTATCGACGCCCTGCAAGGACCGACCCGCCGGAGGGGGTAGGCCACCGAAGAATCTATCCATCGCATCACTAACCTTGGTCCCGAACGGTCGCAACGGTGGCATTACACTCGCCGCACGGAAAGCTCAATCTAAACGGATGAAAGCGTACTGGGCCAAGAAGAGGAAGGAAGCGACGAAAACGAAATAGGCAAGAGGCTATTACAAAGGATGTCCCTCTTAAGAAAAAAGAACCTAACCCAGAAGCCGGAATTAAATTCTGTCGGGTTAGGTCAAAAAGTCACCATCATTGAGCGGGAACCCGCTTTACATCGGTAACAGTCGGAACATCTTTAACTTCATTGACAAATTCAAAACTAACTAGCTCGCGGAAATAATTGGATAAACAGAGTTGCGTGTCTTACAACCACGGGTAACCAAGTCTACGCTCTTGACTTCATAACTCCCGGAGGGAGCATTATCGTTCAAAGAACTGCAAATTTTGACCGCCGAGGAAGAACGAAGCCGTACAACAGAGCCGCCGCCAATACAGGTTACATAGCCATCACTAGCTCCTTTGTGCTGGACGGTAAAGTCACCCGTCTGCACTCGATCATCAGGATGAGCCATCGTGGCCAAAAAACAGACTGGCTCATTGGGATGAACGAGACCGTCGCCGGGAGCCCGCTCGATACTAACGTTTTGAACGAATACCGGAATCATCGCTCCGGCTGCGAACAGCGTGATACAGAGTTTTTTGCTCATAGGTCGATAGTACAATAAGTTGTAGTGTTACCGATGGACCACATAACTATATGCAGTGCATAATGTTACGACGTGCCCGGACAATAGGAATGGAACTTGCTGTCGATCTAACACCCTTGATCTTGCCAAAAACGGCTCCAAGGGAATCGAAATCTTGCAGGCGGGACCACCACGTAAACGTCGTGGTCGTTCTCCGGGTCGAAGAACGGAATAAGCGCTATTCCCACCGCTGCCACGAAACGTAACTATACCTTCACCCCGCCCAGCGGAAAGCTCAGGCTGCGAGAATGAAGCGGTATTGGGCGAAGAAGAGGAAGGGTGCGAAGTAAGTTTCGTAAGCCAAGATTCACAGTACATCTCGAAGCATCTCCGCAACGTCTTTCAGTCTCTCAGGATCATTCTGAATGAACCACTTCGTCAGTTCGACGGAGTGGGTGGTCTTGCGGTAATCAAGTCCTGCCACATCCCAAAATAACCGCTTGAGCACTTCGTCAGCCCGAATCCACTCGATGCCACGATCTTTTTCTAGCGGTCTGAAGTAACTCGGATCTGCCACACACTTGTCGATGAAGTCTTGAACCTGCGGTTCAGTCACAGTCTTCGTGGTTCCGTCCGTCGTATTGAGGACATCCGTAATCGCCTTGGCGTCGAGCAGGTAGTTCTCGTACATCCGCCGGGGAGTGAAGTGGACCTTCTGGTGCCCGAGGCTTCTTTAGCTCGTTCTTCTCGATGTCCGACCGCCCTTCATCATCGAAGAGAAACGCCACGGCGGGGGGTATCAAACTCTGAGCACCACTGAGCCGGTTGTATATCTCAAAGAACCGTTCAGCGTGTTTCCCTTCAAAGTCCCCTGTGGCGATGACAGCCTTGATGACCTTGCCCATAAGGGATTGCTTCACAATCTGCTTCGACGATCAGTGGGTAGCATTTCTCCTCGGTGGCCCTTTCCACCCAGATGATTCCATCCGCCCCGAACACATCCGCCAGGGATGCTCCGATTTCGTCTAGGTACCTGCGGAGTTAATCTGCATCACTAGCATCGAGTCGCGTGATAGTGGATTCAGTCCCGTCGTGTGTGATTAGCAGTATTGTTCCTGGTTTCGCAGCGGTAATGATCGTGGGTGAGTGGGTGGCGATGACGTACTGGTGCTGGGGATACTGCTTGAGAACTTCGATCAACTTTCGTGCCGCACCGGGATGCAGGAAACTCTGCGGTTCGTCGATGAGGATGACCTGTGGCGTGTGCGATGTTAGAACGACGTACAAGATTGCCAGCACTTGCCCGATGCCAGTACCACATTCGTTAAGCTCGAATGCGAGGTCCCGTCTTCCTTCGGTGGCAGGAGCACCCATCCAAACGAGAATCGTCTGTTGATCTTTTTCGGGCACAACGCTCACGTGTGCCACTTGCGGCAGTATTTCGTGCACTCGCTCGTTGTAACGGCTGAACGCTACGGGGTTCCCTTGGAGAATGCTCAAGACCTCAGGCAGGTTTGAAGCTTGCGAGGCGAGGATTGGATTACTTCCGGAGTGACAAGTGCCCTTGTTAAACCGCTCCGCTTCGAAGCGATAGATTAACTCTTTTAGATGTTTCCCAATTACCGCCCCTACTTCGTTGCTTTGCGCTCCATAAAGTCCAGCAAGTAACCATGCAGTCAGTCCTCGATCCACTCTGGCACCGATATGCTCCCCATTAGTCTGATAAAGCGCAAACGAAGGAACGACAGGAGTCTGCCACAAGAGTGGTTGGTCACCGAAGGCTTCACCACGCAATCTGAATGTGTAGTCCGCCAAGGAAAAGAACCACTCCTTGAACCCCTCCAGATAGGTACCGTCGATGGTAAGCATAAAGGGCACGTTTGTAAAGTTCACCCCAATCTTCGGCAACGGTATGTATACAGTCTCGTCACGAAGTGCTCTGAGCAACTCGATATTTGAAAGAGTGACTTGAACGTCCACGCTAGAAGGAGCCACGAGCGGTGTAGTTTCAGTAGGCTTGGTCTTAATACTTCTGTGTGGCCTGCCAGTGCTCTCTAATCCGAGCACCTGAAGTAGTGCTGTTTTCCCAACGTTGTTCTGCCCAGTGACAATGTTGATGCCCCGAGATAGCGACACCATCTCCGTATCGCGGAAACTCTTATAATTCGCAATCTGAAACTGGGAAATGTACAATGTTCCTCTTCTCGGATCACGTCTATCCTGTACGGTGTGGAGATGCATGGTAAGGAGAGAACCCACGGGACAGCAGGTTTGACGCATTTGTCACCTCCGGCGAGATATTCGCTCTGCCCGCTTCTCAGCCGAATGCGCTGATTGTCTTAAAAAACAACCTTTGTAAGGCCATTTCCAGGCGCTTTATTGAATCGCCGGACCGTGGTGGGGTTGTGGCCGGTCACTGCTCGCCGACGCCATGGCGGTCACAGCTGCGTCAGTAGTGACCGTTCCTTTGACCATTCGTGCCAAGAGCGGCAACTTGTCAAAGTGGTCGGGAAATAATATAAGACACAGCGATAAGTGACGCGGCTTTTAAGTGCCTGGGGTTTACGGTAGTTACTACTTTACACTTTCAGCACCTCCAAAGATCCACAATCCCACTCAAGCACCGAGTTATTGAATGTGTTAATATAGTAATAGAAGATTAGGCCCACTTACTCTTTCCCGGGATGCCATTCGGCACATCCCACTAACTCATTCCTGTAAGGATATTTCATGCAGTTACTCAGCTCTTCCCTACTCACCACCCACCAAGCCAGTGACCTTCTCGGACTCCAACCCGCCACGCTCAAGAGATGGCGTGTCGTTGGGACTGGCCCAAAGTACATCCGCATCGGACGACGGACCATCCGCTACCGCCCAGCGGACATCAAACATTTCATCTCCCAGAGCAACGTGCAGGTGGGAAGATGAAGGAAGTTCATGGACTTGTTGAGGTGGCGGGAAAGATTAAAACGGCATGAACACCTTGACATCAATTTGGCTGTCTTGGGATTGTTGTCAAGTGCAGAGGGTATTTTATTTTTCTTGACTTACCTTACTGATGTAACCCCTTTGATGTCAACAGACATTGACAACGGCCACATACTTTGTTACAATGGTAAGATTTCCACGAAGCAAATTATCCGTTATTCCAATCTATTCGCGTAATCCCCGGCTTTAGCCACCGAATGGCTTCACAGCCCCGTATCGCCTGATCTTCCGTCTTGCCACACTCCTGCCCGGGTGCGTCGAGACGTTGTTCTACGGGCAGAACTTATTTCAAAACGTGAAAGGAAATCATATGAACACCCTTGTCTGCCGAGTTGACACCAGCACCGCAGATCCACTCGCAGTCGTGTTCTCATTCATCCGACGACTCTCGTCGGAGAAGTATTTCGGTCAGATTCAACTCTCTTTCCAATCCGGTCAGCTTGTGATCCTCCGGACTGACCAATCTTACAAACCGTCCGATATTCCAGTTGGAATTTCCAAAGGAACTCCTAATGTCAACCCCCGCCAGTAAACCCGTTGCCCCCATCGGAAGACCCGCCTGTCGAGTCTCTTCCAGTCTTGGCGTAGCCGCTAAACGTCCCTGTAGACCGACAATACTTGTCTCGGACCGACAGCTTCGAGACCTAACTTCAGTAACGATTCAGGCTCTTGAGACGGCCAACAATCCACCGGCGTTGTTCGTCCGTTCGGGCGAAGTGATTCGCATTAGGGAGGACGAGATTGGGCGTCCGATAACGGAGGCTGTGAACGATGCGATTCTTCGCAATTACATGTCCCGAGCGGCGAATTTCGTTCGTGCGAGGGAACATCGGTTGCCCCTGCGGTAGCTCCGATGTTTATCTCGAAGGACATACTTGCCTCTCGCACCTGGGACTTTCCACGCTTTTGCAGCGTAGTCGAAATTCCGGTGCTCCGGTCCGATGGCTCTGTGGTTGACACGCGGGGTTACGACAAGCAACCGGTCTGTACTACTCGCCGAAAAACTAGCTTGATAGTTCCCCCAATTCCGACGCACCCATCGTCCCAGCAAATCAAACAGTCGTTGGCACTCATTGACGAGGCGATTGGCGAGTTTCCATACACGGACACCCCAAGCCGAGCAAATGCGATAGCCCTATTGCTAACTCCTCTGATTCGACACGCCATTACAGGCCAGGTTCCCATCGCGTTGCTCGACGCTCCGCAACAGGGAACAGGAAAGTCGCTCCTTGGGAAGGTGGTCTCAATCCTTGCGATCTGGCGCGAAGCTGCAATGATGGCCGCTCCGGATTCCGATGAGGAATGGCGTAAGCGAATCACCGCAACGTTATATTCCGGTGCCACAGGTTATTACCATCGATAACATTGAAGGAACGGCCGCGCAGCCTCTAGCCTCGCCGGGGTCCTTACCGCCGATATCTGGCGTGACCGAATCTTGGGTGCCACCAAGATTCTGGACATCCCCAATCGGGCTACATGGCTTGCCACCGGCAACAACATCCGCCTCGGTGGTGACCTGCAGCGAAGGTGTTACTGGATACGGCTAGACGCGAAATCGGCAACACCGTGGACTGGCAGAACGTATCGCCGCCATCCAAATCTCGCCCAGTGGGTTGCGGAACATCGTGGTGAGCTTGTTGCGGCTCTGCTGACACTGGTACGAGCATGGTGGGCCGAAGGACGGCCTTCCGCGAAGACAACCATCTTGGGTAGCTATGAGGAATGGTGCGAAACAATTGGCGGCGTGCTGGCCGTAGCCGGGGTTCCGGGATTTCTCGAAAACCTCTCCGAGCTGTACAGCATGGCCGACGAGGAATCGGCGGAATGGGAATTGCTCCTTCGAGCCTTGGAAGGAGATACGGCGGGGCGGGATTCACCACGGCGGAGGTAGTGTCCGACCTCGCACCCGGCACGTCTCCGGTTCTGGACGCACTTCCCGACGAACTATCCGAGACGTGGCACGATGCCGAGAAACGAACGGGATTCAACAAACGGCTCGGCAAAGCCCTTTCCTCCCGGTGCGACCGGCGGTACGGTGCCGACCAACACCGTCTCGAACGTCTCCGCAAGGAACGGTCCGCACAAGTCTGGCGAGTGGTCAGCGTCTCTCCAGATGCGGCGGGATGAGATAGTCGCGTAAAACGATCCGCAACGGGTTGCCGAGCCTCCCTACGGGACCGGTGAGTTTGTGAGTTTGGTTAGTTTGTTTTCATCTCTTGCAGAAATCAAAAGGAGTTTTTAATTTTATAAGGGGCCGGATTCAACTCCCGAAACTCACAAACTCACACCCCGCAAAGTCGAAATACTTCGGCTCGAGATGGCACATACCCGCCTCCCGCGAGTCGGAAAAAATAAATTCACAAAATCCCACGTCTGTAAGTCATTGAGAATACAGATGCGACAAACAGCCATTTTCTATAACTGCCTGACCCACCTACGAAAGCAGTTACTAACACTAACTGACAATTCACCCCTTGAAGGAGTAACCACCTATGACAATAACCGCCAAATCCACCCCCACCAAACACTGTCCCCGGTGCCGGACCCACCGCGACCCCACCTGGTTCTCCGCTGACTACCGACGCCCGATGGACGGGCCTGCTGGTGCAAACCCTGCTCCCGTGCAGCGTGGCGGGAACGGGTGTTGCAGTTGGACAGGAGGAGTTTGAGCGAATCTTGCAGCGTCAGGGTGGCCGGTGTGCGATTTGCCAGGTCCCGCTCGACACAGGTTCCCACCGCAGCACCCACGGCATCCGCGTAGATCGTACCCGGATGGGAAGGTGCAAGGGTCCGTGTGTGCCAGCTGCCGTACCGGCCTGCGAGAGTTCCGGGCGATGTGGACAGCTGCGGAGAGCGGTGGAGTAATGTGTCGAGTAGCTCGGGTCGTGAGACGAACAAATAATCCCCTTGCTCGGAGCGAATAGACAAGATACAAAGGATTTCTAATGCAAGTAAATTACATAACCGAGCTACAAAGAATAGCAGACGCCCTTAGTCAGACCCCACCCTAGTAGCAACACCCGTGCTGTTAGCCAGTGTGTCAGCTACGTTGAGAGTCATCAGCAGCTTTGTAAGCCAGATTCTTTTGCTTCGTTTTACCGCATCCACCAAGAGACGAGCGATGAAAAAAATAGTGTACAACGACATCATGAGCTTAGTTGCTATCGTTGATACTCTGCTTCAGTATCCGGAGTCTTCATCTGATCTATCTTCCGAAGAAGCACAGAACGAACGTCGAGCACATTTCAAACTAGTCGCACCACGCTTGTCAGAGAACTACATAAAAAGCAAACCCGGAAATTTTCTTCAGCATTCCCGAACAGATTCCTGCTAACAGAATCTACGCAATGTACCAACAGAGCCAGATGACTTTGACAGATATTTACGTTCAGTCAACCAAGTAATCTCATCACATTTCAAGCACAAGAAGCTTACCCTCGATGCTGTCCGAAAATATGTAGCAAAGAAGAAGCGAAGCGTCTAGCACCAGTACTTATCCGTTATGAGCCAAAGGACAACACCTTACTTTCGAGCAAACAATAGAGCATCTCCCCGTTTTGTCGGCTTCCGTGTTGCCACCAATTGCGACATCAGGGAGTTCTAAGCCATCGCGACTTTGACTCCTCACGTTTAATTCGCTGTATATTACCATCCCGGAAGCGGTTCTGCCCCGTCTTCCGAAACGGTGTGGACCACCACAGCTGGATAGTAGGGTCTTCGTCGTTCTCGACAACAGGTGCATCCCTAGTCGGATAAAGGGGGTCGTGGACCAGGCCGGTGTAATGACGGTAATCCGCTCCTCGTGGGAGACCATGCTCACACTACGTTGAACCTGATTTCCCAATCCATCCCAAACTTCACCGCCGCCCACCGTCACTGGCACTGAAAGATGCCAATAGAAGTTCTGAGCGGTTTTGTTCCCATCGTTCCGGCAAAGAATTACGACCTGTCCGCGTGTCGAGTGATCCTTGTACATTCGCAACCTCGCTCGGCGGGATAGAAGTTCATCCTGCCGGACGACAATCTCAGTCTGACGCTGCATCAGGTTGTCTTGGTGCTTCATCAGACTGGTCTCTGCCGTTAAGTCGATGCCAGTTCCTCAGGACCACCAGGAGAGTGAGGACCGAGAACAAAACCGTGGCATCCAACGTCCACAGACCGAGGTATTCGGACGGATGGAAGAGGAAATAGAGAAAGCGGTCCAGAATCATGGTGAGATTCTATACCGCCGACAAACATTCGACGCGACCCACCGGCTATAATGCAGATTCTCCGATGCCGGGACTGAATGATATCGTTGGCCAAACGGCTCTAAAGGATCTGATCCGGTCGAAAATTCAGCTTGCAAGATCCGGTGGACTTACGCTCCCACACCTGCTGCTGTCTGGCGATAACGAAACCGGCAAGATGACTTTTGCCACGGCAATCGCACAGGAATTGGGTGTAACTTTCACTCCTGTTTCAGGCCAGACGTTAGTAAAATTTGTCGATCTTTCAGGCCTACTGTCAAACATGAGGCCCCGCGAGATTCTTGTCATCGAGGAAAGTGAGGGGATTCCGTCTCCGCCAGTGTTGGAACTCCTTGTCCAGTCGATTTCTAGCTTTCAAATCAAGATCCAGATCGGTAGCGGTCCCGGTGCCAGAGAAAAACACATCAGGTTTTACCCAATTCACTCTCATCGCCACCACGACCAAACCCTGGCTGGTGAATGAAAAAATACGTCGCTGGTGCATAGCCTGCCAGTTTGCTTCGTATACCCCGGAAGAAGCCACTCAAATCGTAATGCGAATTGCTCGGGCCAAACGTATCCCGCTGGAATTGGATGCTGCTTCCGATGTTGCAATCCAGTGCAAGCTCAAGCCGGGTGAGGCTGTAGTGTTCCTCCAAAGGGTGGCTACCCATTTCACCTTTACCGGAACGGAACGGATAGATCTTGCGAGACTGCGTGAAATTAAGCAGTTCCTCAGTACGGTGACCTCTCCCCCACGCTACTGGTTGTTGCGGACCAAATCCGTGCGATGGACGGTTTGGAATTTGAACACTGGATCGCTCAGCCTTTTCAGAAGAGCAGGCTTCCAGGTCGAAATCACACAGGCAAGTGGTGACCATGGCGTGGATCTATGGGCATCCTTCGGAAACCACGTGGTGGCCGTGCAATGTAAGCGATGGGACGGGATGGTTGGAGAACCCGTGCTTAGAGATTTGTATGGGGCTATGACAGCCGCGAAAGCTCACTCAGGTTGTTTAGTCACGACTGGAACATTCACAGCCCAAGCCCACCAGTTCTCCAAGGACAAATCGCTGTGTTTGGTGGGATTCGATGCCCTTATGGAAGCCACAAAATCACCCGACACTTTACTCCACTTGCTCGATTCACGGTGACTCTCAACCCGTCGAATCCGCGTGTGATCCCTACCCCCTCCCCGACAACAGCGAAAGCTTGCTGTGGACGGCTTGGAGGTCACCCACCTGCACATTCTGGAGATATCGTTCAGTCGTCTTGACACTCGTGCTTGTCCAAGAATCCTCGACAGGTAGAACAGTGTTCCCACCCGCCCGTAGATAACCCACTGCGAACGTGTGTCGGAGCGTGTGTGGGGACGCACGGACCCCCGTGATCCTTAAGCGAGTGCAAAGGTCTTTGAAATCGCGGAGAAAGTTTCGATTTGTGGCCCTTGTCCCACACCGGGTGCCAAACAACAAAGTAACGTCTTTCTGTCGAATTGAATGTCGGTACAAGATTCGGCGGAGTTCATTCGACATCGGAACGAGCCGTTGCTTGTTGCCTTTTCCTTTCACCTTCAGAAAAAGATTGTCGAAATCCATATCCGAGATTTTAAGCCCCATGACCTCGGACAATCGCAGCCCACTATCAAGCATTAAGCATGTAGCGATATGAGCACGGGTTTGATTCGTGCCTCTTGGTCTAAAGTTCAGCAACCTGTCTAACCTGCTCCGCTGCGAACGTCGCGATCACCTTCTGCTCGAACTTGAGCAGTTGAACCCTCGGCTTCTCTTTCAGACATCCTTCCGCGTAGAGCCAGTTCAGATATGCGCGGACACCATGTCAGATAGCTATTTATCGAAACCAGGTCGAACACCCTTTCCCAGAGCAGCGCCGTGATCGCACTGCCTCAAGGATTCCTTCACATGAGCCCTCCAGCGAGCTATAATGGCTCCAGGTGCGGCCCCAATGACTTCCAGACATCGGCGATACCACAGCAAGCGTCTTCAGCGAGACACATTCTTCAAGATATCTTGCTGATCCTCAACGTATGCTGCGAACGATGGTATACTTGAGGTCGAACGGCTTAGTTTTCCATTTGACCAGAGGCTCAAATCTCTGGTCCCTACGCTAAGCCATTGATTCCTCGGGGCGTGGCTCAGCCTGGCTAGAGCGCCTGGTTCGGGACCAGGAGGTCGGTGGTTCGAATCCACTCGCCCCGACCAACTATCCTTCCTGTTTTCATTGAAATACTGCCGATGAAGTTTTAGGGCCTTCGATCGACGCGGCAGAACTGTGCCCACCCTGTCCCGCTCGTGCTCGTTCAATGGCATCTCGTATGGTTTGCACTTGCGGGTGAACGTAGCGGCGCGTGGTGGAAAAATCGCTGTGGCAGGCCAGATAGGCCAGCGTATATGGGTCCATGAATCCAGCCCAGCGCGTTAGGCAGGTGTGGCGAAACGTGTAAAACGGGAAGGGCGCTGATGCGCGCCAGTTTGTTGTTGCCGATCGCGATTTGCCCGCGCTCATCGGGTTGCAGGTTGCCAGCAAGCCCAAGCCTTCGAGGGCGTGGACATGTGAGCGGTCGTGCTTCAGTGTGCCTTCCAGCGTTCCCAAGCTTAGTGACATCCGGCCCAGGTAATAGGCTATTCGCAGCGGAAAATTGTGACATATTAGTCGGTGCTATGAGGTCGATTCCCGTGACAAGACATTTAGTGGCCGTTGGGGCGCTGATGCTGGCGTTGCTCTCAGGCGCGCGCGGGCAGCGTGTGGATTTCGGCAAACAGCAGATCGAGACGGTAAAGATCGCCGACGGAGTTTTCGTGCTGATGGGTGGCCCGGCGCAGGGCAACATTCTGGTGTCTTCAGGGAGCGACGGCATCTTACTGGTCGACACTATGTACGCCCCGATGCACGACAAAATCATGTCGGCGCTGGCGAAGATCAGCGACAAGCCGATCCGCTATGTGGTGAACACTCACGTCCATGCCGACCACACGGCCGGCAATGAAGCGATGGCAAAGTTGGGCGCCGTGATTATTGCCCACAACAATATGCTGAAGCGGATGCCCGCGCAGCCAGCGGCGGGGCTACCGGTGTTGACCTATACGGACAGCATGACGCTGCACTTCAACGGCGAAGAGATATATATCTACCACCCGGAGCCGGCGCACACCGACGGAGATTCCATCGTCTATTTCCGCCACGCCAATGTGATGCAAGTGGGCGATGTGCCTGCATCGCTGCGGTATAACAACATCGGCGTTAATGAGGGTGGGTCTGTGGACGGGATGATTGCAGCCGGTGAACAGGTAATGAAGATCGCCAACGAGAACACAAAGATCATTCCAGGTCATCTGGGGCCGGTGATTGGGTTCCAAGAGATTCAGCAGCAGCTAGCGATGTTTCGGGCAGTGCGGGATCGCGTGATGAGCGCGATCCGCGCGGGAAAGACTCTGGAAGAAGTGGTGGCGTCGAAACCAACGGCGGATTTCGACCAGAGCCGCATGGGTGGCGCCATTACCAACGACAGGTTTGTGACGCTGGTCTATACGGATCTGTCGAGGCGAGCGAAATGAGCCCTTGTAGGTCAAGCAAGACGTGTTCCCAATCGCCAACGCGCCAGATGGAACCGTGGGAACAAAAACCGGCCACGCTCTCTGCCGACAAATGTTCACATCAAGCGCCCACTCTGGTTTTGTAGCAATGGCGACCACTCTTTAGCAACATTCCAGCACTTTACAGACAATCGACTCGCTCCTATGATCGAGCTTGCACGACATGGCTGTAAGAATTTCGAACGAGTCGAACATACACTCGATTGCGAAGCAGATCGAGCCGTGGGTGATCGAAAAGTCGATCCCGTGGCCACGAATCCCCGGGCGCACTCCGACGCGCAGATCGCTCCCCCTACGTTTCACCGCCGTCATCCAGGCTGGTCGTCAACCACGGCGGGAACGGCACGGTCAGGCTCCGCACCCTGGCTCTGACGTCGTCGTCGGGAAGATTCGGTAGTACAATTGGCAGCGGTCCGCTAGGAGGGAAGCACCGTGACACCCACAAATCCTAAAAACAGATGGCGAGTGGCGCTCTCTGCAGCCTTGTGCGGAGTAATCGCGGCCCTGATCATCGTTGAATCGCCCGCAAAGCTGCATGCTCAGGCGCCTGCGGGTCAGGGGCGCGGGGCGGTTCCACCGAGCGAGGCGCTATTCACATCGGCACAAGCGGTCGCTGGGAAAGCGGACTACGAGCGGAACTGCGCCAGCTGCCACGGCCCGAGCGTGGATGACGGCAACTCTGCTCCTCCGCTCCGCGGCGTGGCTTTTCTGGGCAAATACGCGGGGAAATCTGCGGCCGATTTGTTCACTTACGTAAGCACGAAGATGCCACAGGGAAATCCAGGAAGCCTCGACGGCGCCGAATATGCGCGGATCATCGCTTATGTGCTCCAACAAAATGGTTTTGCGACCGGACGGAAAGAGTTTGCCTCGGACGCGGCAGCGCTCGCTTCCGTGACGATCCCTGCTCCGCCGGGAGGACGCGGCCGCGGCCTGGGCGGCGGGTTATCGGCCGGCGTGACGCTCCCTCCGGCGCCGAAGAAGGCGAACCCGCTCGATAAAATCACTCCTGTCACCGACGCGCTGTTGCAGAACCCGCCAACGGGCGAGTGGCTCACGTGGCGCCGCGGCTTCGATTATCAGGGATTCAGCCCTCTGAAGCAGATTACGAAATCGAATGTGAACAACCTGCGCGTCGCATGGACATGGACGCTTTCGCCGGGCGCCAATGAAGCCACTCCCCTGGTCCATGACGGCGTGATGTTCCTGCACAGCCCCGGCGACAAACTGGAAGCGCTGGACGCCGCCACCGGCGACCTGCTCTGGCAGTATGCGCGGCTGTTGCCCCCAGGCGTTAACGCCGGAAACAAACGCGCCATCGCCATTTACGGGAACAAGGTCTATATGGGGACTTCCGACGTCCACGTAGTGGCACTTGATGTAAAGACCGGCAGGGTGGTCTGGGATCAACCGCTGACTGAGGAGCGGGGCTTCGGCCTCTCAGGCGGTCCGCTGGTGGCCAAAGGCAAGGTGATGATCGGAACCAGCGGCCACGTCGGCGGGAAGAACTACATCGTCGCTCTCGACGCCGAAACCGGCAACCTCGCCTGGCGATTCAACACCATCGCGCAGCCTGGCGAGCCGGGCGGCGATACCTGGAACGATCACACAGCCGAGCAGCGCAACGGCGGCTCCGTCTGGATCGCAGGCAGTTACGACTCCGCGCTCAACCTCGCGTTCTTCGGCGTGGCACAAACCTATGACACTGCGTTGCTGGCGAAGCCCGTGAGGCCGGGGGCCAACACCGACGGCCTGTATACGGACTGCACGCTGGCCATCAATCCCGATACAGGCAAGCTCGTCTGGTATTACCAGCACCTGCCCAACGATCAGTGGGACCTGGACTGGGTTTTTGAACGTCAGGTGGTGCGCATGCCTGTGAACGGCGTGGTTCGCCCGGTGATCATGACTTCGGGGAAGCAGGCGACCTATGACATTCTCGACGCGGAAACGGGAAAGTGGATCTACTCGAAGGACCTCGGCCTGCAAAACATCGTTTCCTCAATCGATCCCGTCACTGGCAAAAAAACCATCAATCCGCAAACGCTGCCAGGCGACGGGCAAACGCACATGGTCTGCCCCCATGCGGACGGCGCCAAGAGTTGGCTTCCGAGCTCGTACAATTCCGAAACGAAGATTCTGTATATCCCGCTGGTTGAGGCGTGTATGGATCTGGTGCCGGTTACCGACGGCGGCCGGACCTTGTTGTCCACAGGCGTTCGCCCCACCGTGCGGCCTCGTCCGGATTCGGACGGCAAGTACGGCCGGGTGGAAGCCGTCAACATGGTGACACGCGAAGTGATGTGGACTGAGCGCCATCGCGCGCCCGTGTCGAGCGGCGCGTTGGATACGGCCGGCGGGGTGATCTTCAACGGCTCGATCGACCGGTTCTTTCGCGCCTACGATGACCAGACTGGCAAACTGCTATGGGAAACGCGGCTGAGCGATGTGCCAAGCAACGCGCCGATTTCGTACACGGTCAACGGCAAGGAGTACATCGCTATCGGCGTGGGCAACGGCGGTGCCCAGGCGACCGGGTTCACGCCCCTGGTGCCGGAGATCCAGAACGTCGACCGCGCTCCCGCCGTGTGGGTATTCCAACTGCCTTGATCGGAGTTATTTCGCCGGTTTGCGCATTGCCAAAGTGCGGAGTCGCTTAGCGGAAAAAAGGGTCCCGGTCGGGCGTCTGCGCGTGTAGAAGAGTTCCGATAATGTGAATTAACGGGCCAATCTACCGATGGCCGACTTTAGGTCCAAGTGCCGCTGGCGAGCGCTAGATTTAGTGCACTATCCATCGACGCCGTGTCCGTCGACCCTAACATAAATAGGGAGACGAATTTCGTTTGACGGGTTGAAATCGTCAGTACAAATCATTACCGTAACGCCATCGGAAAGACACTTTAGACACGAATCGAAAAGTAGGCTTGAGCACCGGCGTCATCTCCGCCAAGTTGCGATGGCTGGTTGTCGCTGCCGCGCTTTGCCCCGCGATTTGGGGGCCACCGGGCTTCGGCTTGTGCTTCCTGATACCGGGTGCCCTCGTTCAGCCACGCGCACCGACATCGGGCAGATGGCTCATGTGGATCGGGGCTCTATTGTTGAGCCTCATCGTGGTTCCATTTGGCCCAGCGGGTGTGTTTGAAAGGGCGCGGATGCCGCGCACGGACCACGGCATCGAGACGGTTGCGATATCTTCCCTATTTGTGGCGTCCACTGTTTTGGCGATTTGGTGCGACCTCGCTCTCGTGATGGAAGCCTCACCGCGGAAATGCCAATGGGTACGCGGTAGTCTGGATTGGGTCATTTGGATGAGCCTGTCCGATGTGCGTGCCTACCGGCGTCTCGGTGGCCTTCGCCTTGATCTTATCCTGACCGCTGTTGTCAGTCACGGAACGGGCGTAGAAGGCCAACATTGGCATGCACCGTTGGCCCGGTTCGGTTCAAGGGGGCGATCAAATCACTCATCGTGCCCGCCTTGCCCGGACCGTGGGCTACTTGCAATCGTTGTGCAAAATGCTGGGGGCGGGGGGGCCCGCAATGCATGGCACGGCGCTTAGGTACTCATAAATGGCCAGGAGATCGTGTTCGGTCAGATTCTGAAGAATGGGCCAAGGCATGATCTGAAGCAACGCTCCGTCAAACGGAGTGGGCAGGCAGGTACCGGTGAGTACGCCGTTGACACAGGTGGGATGGAGGTGGTCGTAGTCCGTACCGTTCCGCATAATGTCGACAAACTGCGCGAAGGTGTGACCGCCCTCCGGCAGACCGGTCTTGTCGGGCGTCAGATTGCGCGAGACGATGTCCGGGGTCCCCGGGCCGCCTACCGGCCCGAAATCGCGGCCGCCGCCGAGGTACACGGCCGGATTGACGATGGTTGGATGTTGGCCGAAATAAGGAATCCCGCCGGGCGAGTATTCCGCCTGCGGGCTGAGCGTGTGGCAATCGTTGCAACTGGCTTGGGCATTGACGATGTAGCTCCCAAGCCCGACTAAAGCCGGGTCTTTCCCTTTCAGGTTCAGCGGAACCGGCGCGATTGCGAAACCCTGCTGGATTCTCGAGACATCGCCTCCAATATCATCGGCGCGCACGCGCGTGCCATGGAACACAATTCCCACGAGAGCTACCGCGGCTAATGCGGTCGCGGCAGTGGCGGGTTTAACGAACTGTTTCAACGTCATTTTATCCTCCTGCTGGCTTTTTTACCGGCTGCTGCCGGACTCCACCGAAACTAGCAGCAGCCTGGCCCAAAGCGGCATGAGTTCTCCATGAGGGTTTTGCTCACCTCGCCTGAGGGTGTAAACTCCTTCTTAAAAGGACATTGTTTTGGAGGCGCATGCAAACGGCCGGCTACGGTTCGCCGAGTACGAACTCGATTCGCACTGGGGAAGGCTTACGCGCAACGGTAATCCTGTCAAAATTCAACCGCAACCCCTACGAGTCTTGGGCATCCTGGCCCAGCAAGCTGGCGAGATTGTCTCACGCAAACAATTGCGCGAGAGCATCTGGGGCGAGGCGACGTTTGTCGAATTCGACCAAGGGCTGAACTATTGCATTCGTCAGATTCGTCTTGCGCTGCAGGACGATGCCGCCAAGCCTTTGTACATCGAAACCTTGCCAAAGCAGGGCTACCGGTTCATCGCGCAGGTAACTGGCAGGCCAGCGGCGGAGCCGCCGACGCGCGATTCGCCGCCTCCCGCGGTGCCAGAGCGGAGGTGGATTTTCGCGACGCTGGCCGGCGCTATTCTGACAATCGCCGCGCTTTCCTTTTATGCATTTTTCCGTGCCCGTCCAGCGCCGGTGCGGTTCACCCAGCTCACTAATTTCACCGATTCAGCGATGGCTCCGGCTTTGTCGCCCGATGGTCGCATGCTCGCTTTCATCCGCGGCAGCGGACCTTTCCTTTCCGCCGACCAGATCTACGTGAAAATGCTCCCGAACGGCCAGCCCCAGCGCCTGACAGACGATCCTCGACTGAAATACAACCCGGCATTTTCTTCGGATGGATCTCAAATCGCCTACACGGTTCTGCGATCTCCCGATTGGGCAACCTACATTGTTCCGGTGCTGGGAGGCGAGACTCGGCTCTTCATGGATCATGCAGCCGGCCTGAGCTGGCTCGATCAGCACCATCTCCTGTTTTCCAAAATCCGCTCCGGTCAGCATCTGGGCGTCTTCACCGGAACCGAGACGCAGGAGGGTATTCGCGAAATCTATTTCCCCGCTCACCAACGGGGCATGGCGCATTATTCGTATCCTTCACCCGATCATCGTTGGGCGTTGGTAGTAGAAATGAATGAAAAAGGGGGTTGGGCGGCGTGCCGGCTCATCTCCATGGACGGCAAGTCTCAGCCAAGAGCGATTGGGCCCGATGGCACGTGTACGTCCGCGGGTTGGTCGCCCGACGGCTCCTGGATGTATTTTACAGCCGCCACAGACGCGCAGAGCCATCTGTGGCGTCAGCGCTTTCCAAACGGAAACAGCCAGCCGGAGCAAATCACATTCGGTCCAACCGAAGAAGAGGGCATCGCGGTGGAGCGCGACGGGCGTTCGATTATCACGTCGCTCGGAGTCCGGGAGAGCACCATCTGGATTCACGATGAACACGGGGAGCGACCGATGTCGTCGGAAGGCGAAGTGATCGCCCACCCTCCGCCTGCCTTCAGCGCGGACGGCAAGACTCTCTACTATCTGTTGCGCCGCACAATCGCGAGCCCCGGTGCCGAGCTTTGGCGCATGAATGTGGGCTCGGGCGCGAGTGAAGTAGTGTTTCCCGGCGTCTTTATCACGGGATACGATGTATCGCCAGACGGGAAACACGTAGTCTATTCTACAGGGAAGGGTAGCAAGGCTTCGCAATTGTGGATCGCCTCCGTCGACGGAGAAGCCACACCGAAACGAATCGGTGATTCCGGAGGGATGTCGCCGTATTTTGGTCTGGACGGGAAGATTCTGTTTAGTTTCTCCGAGGGGAATGTCAATTATCTGGAGCGGATGAATCCCGATGGTTCAGGCCGTTCGAGAGTGTTAAATTACCCGATCAATCAGGTTCAAGCCATCTCTCCAATGCGCCGATGGGTGATGGCAATGCTTTCGCGCAAGGACGGCAAGGGAGCCGAGGAAGCGGCGATTCCGACGGAAGGTGGGCCGATCCGCGTTCTCTGCGCGAGCTTCTGTTTGCCGAAATGGTCGCCAAATGGAAAGTTTCTTTATATTTCCGTCGAGGCGCAATCGCGGCAAACGCCCGGGCGTAGTTTAGCAATCCCGGTTGGGCCAGGCGAAACACTGCCGGAATTGCCGCCGGACGGAGTTGGACCAGAGTCCGACTCGAACGTTATTCCAGGAGCCCAAGGGATTGAGCGGGCCGAATTGGTGCCCGGCAACGATCTCTTACATTTCGCTTACGTCAATACCACGGTGCGTCGCAATTTGTACAGAATTTCGCTCCCTTGAACGCGATTTTTTGCCACAAGCAGGCCCTAGGAGCAGTTCGCGGAACTTCTTCTCGTCCCGCTGCTGCGAGTGCACATAAGCCTCGTAATAGTCAACGATGTCGATCAGCCGCCGGATCTCATCCTCGTCCAGGTCGATCTTCACGCATGCCCGATAGTCCTAACAAAGCTTGGGCCCTGTGTCGCCAGTCCCGAAGGCGCCTGCCTTCCAACAGAGTGGCTACCAAGAACCACAAGAAGGTTAGAAAACCTAGCAACGGTGCGAGGTATCGCGTCTCGTCATTGCTCTCGGGGCAGCATGGAGATTTCGGTTATGTCAATTTGACGAGAAACGGCCTAGTCGCGGATGTGTTCCTTCCAGACGGAGCGCCGATAATGTCCCATAACGGTCAGGGCGACGGGATACGCCCAACTCTCGAGTGGCATTGTGCGCCGCGTCTGTTTCAAGCTCTGTGGATAAAGCGAAGCAATTCTGGGCCCAGCGTGTCCATGCCGCTTCCGATTTGGAGCACGCTCGAAAGATGGTTATGGCCGGCCAACTGTACCAGTCGCGGCCACCGTCCCTGGCGGGCGGCATAGGCTTCCACCAGCCATGCGGCCTGGCGTTGAAAGTCGGGCGGGTCGAATTCGGAAACGCTGTAGAAGCAGCGAATCGAAGTCTCCGCCAGTCTTGCCAATGTGGACTGCTCGGGCCAGCGTGTTGGATCTTCGCCGTAGTACGCCGCCTGAAATGGGTTACGGTCGGCACGAGCCACATCGAAAAGGCCCGAAATCATTATGGCTCCCGCAATGCCACCATGGGGGACCACATGCAACCGCGGTTCCGCAACATATCCTGCCACGTGGGCTGCACCTGCGGACTGGCCCATCAGAAAAACGCCTTTCGGGTCGCCACCCCACCGCTCAACATTCCCATGAAGAAACTGCACGTCGGCGCCTACATCCTCACTGCCGGCGGGCCATGGCGCCGCGGGGGCCAAGCGGTACGTCATGGTGACGCCAATACAGCCTGAGCGGGCTGCCCACAGCCCGACATTGTTATAGAACGGCGCGTCGGGGGCGCCCTTGTCGCCCATAACGAATCCACCACCGTGAACAAAGACGAGTACGGGGGCGCGATCGGCTCCGGCGGCCGGGACGAATACGTCCAGACGATGCCGTGGATCCGGTCCGTAGGCCACATCCCGATGCACTTCGACGTCGGGACCGGGCCGGGCAGCGTGCGGCGCCATCAGCGCGATCGTGGCTTGGATTTGATCGGGCGTCAGCTCGAATCCGAGGCTCCGAAGCTGCGGCCATGGATCGTTCAGCGCCGGGGCGCTCATCGGCCGACCTCCGTGGGGGCGATCTCCATGGCGTAGCTGCGGGTACGGAACGTCTCGGCGGGAACCCAAGTTCCATGGAAGGCCATCCGGACGCGAACGGGCATGCGGAAGAGCGCCACCGGGCCGGCGCTCACGTTGCGCGCATCCAGCACGGCAAGGTCGCTATGATTCTCCGCAAGGCGATTGACAACGGTCAGCAGGTAGCCGTCGCCTTCTTTGGAATCCGGCCGGCGCGGAACAAACTGCGATTCCTGAACGGCGCTCGCCGGTCCGGGGCTCCAACACTCCATCTTTCCTGTGTTGTGATCTACGTGGCCGACGGACGAACTGCCGTCGGCGCCTCGCCCCGCCACCATGTAGCCGTGCTGATAGCCATGTCCCTGGTAGCGATCGTCTGTTCGCGGCAGTTCTCCGGGAATGCGCGCCAGCGGCCGCAACTTGTATCCGTCGCCATCCGAGAGGTCGAAGGTGAATTGCGTGAGGATGGGCGGAGGCGTCGGAAAAGACTCGCCGGAAGGGGTGGGGAAAAAGTCGAAACACGGACCGTCATAGAGACACACGTCGAGATGAAGCTTCGAGCCATCCTCATACGCATTCATCATGTGGCCAGCGCTCATAGTGGGACCGCGGAACCAGCGGACGTCTCGCGCCGTGCCGTGTCGGGGGACAATGGCGACCCGGGTTTCCTCGTCCGGATGCCACTGATAGAACGGGCCGCCACGCTTGACCACTTCCATATCGGTGATGAAGGGGAAGAACGGGAACACCGCGTAATTTGGCGTCACAGCAAAATCGTGGACCATTGCCGGCCAAGGCATTTCGAACCAGATTTCATCCACCACCCGACCGTCGCGATTGAGCGCGTAGAAGACGATGTCCTTCGTGCCATCGCCTTTTGCCTGATACGAGAAGGTGAGCATTTCGTCATGAACCAGGTCGAGTTTGGGGTGGGCGCTCAAGCTCACGCTAGTGATTGCTCCGGCGAAGTCGCAATGTCCCCGCGTTTCCAGGGTCTGCGGATCCAGCTCGTACGGCAAGTCGTCCTCTTTGAGAGCCAATAGCTTGCCCGCATGAAACACCAGGTTGGTGTTGGCGGTGCCCATGCGAGCGCCGCCTGCCTCGGGGGCATTGGTGAAGCGATTCCGATACCGTCCAAAAAGCGCGCGCCTGGCCTCGTCCTGGAGCACGAACCGCTCGGTCCGCACCCATCGGCTCATGTAATCCACCTGTCCGCCCGAGAAGCGAAAGGTATGCACCATGCCTTCGCCATCGATGAAAACGTCAGAACCGTTGCGCGGCGGATACTGGCGGTCCGGCCCGCAGCGCAACAGCGTTCCTTCGATCTCCGGAGGCAGATGGCCCTCCACCAGTTCCAGGCCGCGAATGGTGGCCTCAACGCGGTAAGGGTGGCCCCAGCCTTTGTAGAGCGGAATGTCCGGAAATTGAATCTCCATTGGTTCTTCCTTGTTGTTGAATTACTTGTGCACCAGATAGTCGATGATCGCGGCAAGGTCCGCGTTCGAGATTTCGGTCTTGCGGAATCGCGGCATGAAATACACTCCTTTGCGGACGGCCGTTTCAATCATCTTGGGGGTCAGATCCGTGCGCTGTTCCAGCACCGCGGGCTTCACCCCATGAGCGGCGGCGGCGCTCGTGCCCGGCTTTCCCAGCCCGGTTCCATGGCAGGGAGTGCACCACTTTTGATAAACCTCACGACCCCGGTCCGCCTGCGACTCCGCAGCAAATGCACGGCCGGATATCGGCAACAGAAGAGCGATCAGCAGGCACGTTCTGGTCATACGCGCCGCTTTCTCATATGTTTCGGCCATATGCCGCTCTTGCCCGGCGCCAGAATGCCGTTGGGATCGAGCGCGTCTTTCAGTGTTTCGTGCAGCCGCAGCAGCGCGTGATTGTTGAATGAATAGGCGCTGGCCACGTCGTCCATGAACGCCAGGTGGGTGCGATATTCGCCCCAGCCATGCTCGGCCCCCACCTCCACCAGGCGCTGGAACGCAGCGCGCGTCTTGCGGTTCTTTTCCACGTCGT
The DNA here is from genome assembly GCA_963747945.1 of Bryobacterales bacterium. Taxonomy (GTDB): domain Bacteria; phylum Acidobacteriota; class Terriglobia; order Bryobacterales; family Bryobacteraceae; genus Palsa-89. Next base: position 279,525 of record CAVVHB010000008.1, on the reverse strand, counting down.
GCACGATCGGGAACGTGAACAGGAAGAAGAACGAGCGCGGATAGTAGGTGCCGGCGATAACCGAGAGTGCATTCTCGACGCCCATTTCGTTCAAAACCTTCTCGAATACGTCCATCACTTCGAAGACGGCTTCACCGGTCATCGGCGTTATGGGCGACAGGTCGATATGGCCCTGGCCGTTCGTCCCGAGAGCCGAAAAGATAGCCAGGCTAGGCACGCCCAGCGGAACCGGATTCGCCACCTTCGCCAGGTCTTCTGGACCAGGCGGCAGCTTGTTCGACGCGCCATCGCGAAACTGCACGCCCGGAATCGCGGAAAACTTCCTCTTCGCAAACGCCCACTGCGAGGGAACTACTTCGGTGGGACCGTAAAACGGCAGATCGATGCTCCAGTAAGGAAGGTTCTTGCCCCGCAGATATTCTTCCAGCTCCGGTATGCTGGCTCCGCCCGCTTTCGACCGGAGCGCGATCAGTTCCGGGTCGCGCGCACGCGCTCTGAGTGAACTTGCGATGCTCGTCGTACCTAGCACGATGTTCGAATTCATCAGGTACGACAGCGTATCCACCATGGGAATCAGATCGTCATGTTTTGGCACGCTGACGGTGCCGGTGAAGCGCATCTCCGGCATAGGGTAAAGCCACACGCCCATTTTGGTGACGATTCCGTAGTTGGACTGCGTGAAAATCCCATCCACGTACGGCCCGAAGCCATACTTGTACTGCTGCCAGGTGCGCGAGTTGGGAAGCGCGCCCATTCCGGTCCGCACCACGTCGCCATTGGCCAGCACAACTTCCATGCCGCACAGCGTGGAGAAGTGATCGCGCAGCGGGGTGTGCCCACCCCCGCGGTCGAGCGTATTCCCCACGGGGCTCCCCCAGCCCGGATCGGGGGCATCGATGAACACATTGAGCCCTTTTTCCTGCGTGTACCGGTACAGGTCGAAGTAACTCACGCCGGGTTCGACGAGCGCGTAGTGGTTGCGGTCATTCACCTCCAGAATGCGGTTCATGCGCTTCAAGTCGAGTACCACCGATCCCGAAAGGCGCGGCGCGGAGCCGCCATAAGCCAGATTCTTGCCGGTTGAGACCGTCCACAGCGGGATCTTGTATTTGTTCGCAATCCGGACAATCTGCTGGACCTGTTCGACGCCATCCGGCGCCAACGCCGCCGAAGGCACCGGATCTTCCGGCTCGTTCCAGAATGGCGAATATGAGTCGCGATAGAGTTCGACATCCTCGTCGCTGGTAAAGACCCATTCCTTGCCGACAGCCGCTTGAAACTGGGCGATCGCGTCCTGAAAGTCCTTGCGGTTTACTCCTGGCGGAAGACTAGGCATTCGCGATCTTCTTTGCTGAGGCGCGGTCACTCGGCGCAATGATCCATAAGACGGGATCGGAGGGGGCGCTCGATGGTGAGTGCATCCTCATTCGGTCGCGTGCAAGCAGGTGGAGGCAGATCAGTGATGTGGCGAGCGCAGTTGCCTGGGTGGCAGACGCATGAGCTTCTTCGAAGCGCTCGTCGAAGACCGCCTTACAGTACGGCATGACGGGGCGAGAGGAGAGCGGGGGGATCAACGCGCTTGCGGATTTCCGAAATATTCGGCGGCTGCATTGCCTCATGTGCTGCACCTCGTCGGGAACGGCGGGCCTCATCGAATCTTTGAATATCATATCCCCGTCGTCTCTTTTGAGTGTACCGATGCGAGCATCGCCTTATTCTGCTAGCTCCGTGCGGAGCCCAATGTCCGGTTGATGCAGGATCGGCGCGCCATAGTCGAAACTCTTCGCGACACCAAGCCGGATCTACAAGGCTATTGGCGCGCTGAGGTCGACTTTCCCAAAACTGGTCGCTCGACAACGCAGACTTTTCGAATGGCGTTCTTTGCCGCTTGCGGCTGCCCGGCGCCTGCGCAGCAGCCAAAACCAACGGGCGCGGGACCCGCAAAACCCCAAAACGGAACCTAAACACCCGAACCCAGCGAGACTACGGCTGCTTCGTACTGACCGACGCGCATCTGCCCCTCTGGGAAGATTCCGTGTTGCGCGATCCACTCGAACGATTCCTCATATGCCTCTTTCGTGTAGGGTTCAAAGACGATCCTCTCGCCCGGCCCCCACCGGCGGGTGTCCATATGACCAAGGAAGCGCTCGGGGAATTCCTTCTTGTAATAGTGTGTGTACAATTCGGGACGCAAGTCGATATCGCGCTGCGCGCGACGCAGCGCCCGAAAGTACTTTCTGATGTCCTCCGGCTCCGGATCGCCAGTAATCATCGCAGCGATCATAAAGGTCTGGTCGAGGATCTTGCGAAAGCCCAGTTGCTCCATGAAGTAGTAAGGACCGCTGAACAGGGACGCGGCAGGTACTCTTCCGGTCAACCAACAGTTCCATCCGTTTGAACAGAAGGCCATCGGAGAATGATAGCTTGATCTGCTCCGGCTTCAGATACTGCTCCAAAGCCTGGATGGTCGAGTAGTGGCTTCCGGACTGATAGCCGACCGAAATCGGCACACCCGCCAGATCGGCCGGCTCGCGAACGGGAGAATCGGGAGGGACGAAAATGCCCGCTGGGGAAACCGAGTAGGCGTCCGCATAGAGTTTGCCGTGCCCATTGGAGGCGGCCACGTTCACCGTCCAGTGGCAGGCGCAACTCACATCCGTCGAGCGGCCTTTCTCGAAGGTTTGGTAGGCGCCGATCTTGTCACCGAGATCGTGCTTTTTACCGTCCTTTGATAGGATCTCCTCGCGGAATTCGTACTCCAGCCCTTCCGCCGAGAAATAACCCTTCTCTTCGGCCACCCACTCCTGCAGCCGCATGTGCGGCGCGATCATAAACCTTGCCATACGGACACTCTCCTTATTGCTTGCGCGTTTGGCCATTGTATTACGTCCCCGGTCGGGATACTGAACTGGATATCTCTGCTCAAGAAACGACCGGCCAACTCGCGTATCGTCCCGCTATGCTGATCTCCCGTCGCGGGGGCGCCAACCGCCTTAGTCTTGACCGTCGATGCCAAGCTGCGAAAAGGCGCCGAATCCATCGGTGGGCCCTGATTAAACGGTCCTGTTGGAGCAGGGCGCGCCGATGGAATTGAAAGCGTCTTTTTCGTGGGCGCCATGGGGTCAGAAACTACGCAAGAGAAAATCTCTTGTGCCCGTCAGCACTTTCTCTCGCATCGCGCGATCCGGCAGCATTCGAGCAATTTCAACTGCCCCGATCATGGTTGAAAAAATCGCGAAGAAAGCACGTTCTTTGTCCGCGGTTCGCTGGCCAGGCATGAACGGCAACATCCGGCTCTTGTAGTTCACCAACTCTGCCACAATCTGCGGCTTCATTCTCTTATCTGCCCGCGCCAGTTCCGGCGAAAGCGCGGCCAGGGGGCACCCTCGCTCGGGATGTTCACAGAGTTCCAGGCTCAAGTAGGTTCTTACAATGGTCTTCCATGCCTCTCCAGGCGGCGACTGTCCGGCGGCAAGAACAAGGGTATCTTCGATCTCCCGGAAGCCCTCGCGGAGCGACTCCAGAAGCAGGTCGTCCTTGCTCCCGAAATGCTTGTAAAAACCACCGTGGGTCAAGCCGGCGTCCTTCATAATGGCCGAAACCGCGGCGCCGTTTAAGCCTTCGGCACGGACGCGGCGCGAGGCGTCTTTCACGATCTTCTGACGGGTCTCGAGTTTATGTTCGGGCCGGTAACGCACGTTTATAGGATGCTGCGAATCATCCGAAGGTGCAATCTCCGGGCCACTCTGACCGGATGAAGAAAATCCGAATCCATGGGATTATGTGCGTCATCCTATCGAGCGAAAGGAGAATTTCATGTCTCACCCAATCATGTCCCATCCAATTTTGGTTACCGGCGCAGCTGGTGGAACGCAAGGCTCGACCGGACAGTGGGCCAATGCGGCGAAGAACCCACAGACGCACGAGGAGTTCTTCCGCGAAAATGCCGGATTCCTCGCCGCCAGCACTCAGGAGGCCTGAAATGTCATCAGAAGCCCTGTTCCCAATTCAGCTCGTTTTTGGTTATGTCGCGTGGCTGCTTTGCTTCAGCGTCTACTTTTGGCCGTGGCTCAAGGCGGCGAACCGATTCGATGCCCAACGCGCAATCGCCACGCTGCACAGCTTTCGATTCTTCGGGCTCGTCTTTATTCTTCCGGGCGTTGTAGGGCCGAATCTGCCCGCCGGATTCGCCACCTTCGCCGCCTATGGAGACTTCGCGACCGGATTGCTGGCTATTCTGGCGCTCCTCACCGTAAGGGTACGTCCGGTGTTTTGGTCTTTCGTCGTCGCCTTCAATTTCGTCGGGGCAACCGACATCATCGTCGATTACTACCACGCCATTCAGGTTGGCCTTCCTGCGATGCCGGGACAACTCGGCGCCGCCTATGCGATCCCGATTATCTACGTGCCGTTGCTGATGATCACGCACGTCGTCGCATTTTATTTCTTGCTTCGCCGAGTGTCCCAATAAACGGCTTTTTCAAGGAGAACAACTATGACCGACACCATCACCAAAGTACGCCAACACTACGGCGCCATTGGCCTCACGGACCGCATCAAGTCGGCACTCGCGACGATCGCGCCGGAAAGTCAGCCGCTGACGATCGCTCAGCTCGCTCCACTCGATCAGTTCCATACGCGAGGTATTCTCGCCACCTCCGAATTGGCTGGCGCCGCCGGGCTCCATCCATCCACCCGCGCGCTGGATCTCGGCTGCGGCCTCGGCGGTCCGGCGCGCTATCTCGCCGCGACTTTCGGATGCAAGGTTACAGGCATCGACCTGAGCCCTGCGTTCATCGACGCGGCCACCTACCTAACGGCCCGCTGCGGCCTGTCCGATCGCGTATCGTTCCAGGTCGGCGACGCCCTGAATCTACCTTTCGACGACGCTTCATTCGACACCGTGTTTCTGCAGCATGTGGCGATGAACATTGAGGACCGCACGGCCCTTTACGCCGGGGTCCACCGAATCCTGGCGCCAGGCGGCCGGTTGGCCATCTACGACCCGGTGCTTCGCGATGGCGATGTCGTGTATCCCGCACCTTGGGCGCGCGATGCCTCGGCGAGCTTCCTGCTGAGCGAGAGCGACACTCGCACCGCCATTGAAGAAGCCGGGTACAAGGTGGTCCTCTGGCGCGATGACACCCAAGTGGCGCTCGATTGGTTCAAGACTGTCATGGGCGCCCAGCCGCAGAGCGGACCAAACCTGGGCTTGGTGATGGGCCCGGACTTTTCGGTCATGACCGGCAATCTTGCTCGCAACCTCCGCGAGAACCGCCTGGGGGTGCTGTCCGCAGTCCTGACACGCGGCTGAAGCTGTCGCTGCATAAAGCCCGCTTGAGTTCCGCCTTGGTTGAACCATTCGCGGCCTGGATGCATAGACCCGCAAGAATCGAAGAGAGATACCGGGTGGCGCCTCTAGGGCCGCGTCCTTATCGAAGCTGAATGTTGAAAGGAGAAAAAAATGCAATCCGCTGAACACAAGAGCACACCGGCGAACGATCCCTGGTCGTTCGTCCATCCCCTCACCTCTGAAGACGACGCCGCCATGACCGCCTTGCGATCCGCCGTGGTGGGCATGAAGGGCAAGCTCGAAGGTACAGCCGCCCGCGCGCCGTTCAATGGCATCATCCAGCGGGTGGAAGCCCCGGAAGTCGTTACTTTTGAGGAAGACACCGTAGGAGGGATATCCGGCTGGTGGGCCAAGCCGGCGCAGACCCGCGAAGGAAAGGCAATCCTTCACCTGCACGGCGGCTGGTTCAACTGGGGAACGGCCCAGGCATTTTGCAACCTGGTGGGCCACATCGCCATGAGAGCCGGAGCAGCGACATTCATACCCGACTACCGGCTCGCACCGGAACATCCGTTTCCCGCGGCCGTCAAGGACGCCGAGGCCTGCTACCGCGGGCTGGCGGACCGGGGAATACGCAACATCGCTCTGAGCGGCGACTCGGCCGGAGGCAATCTGGCACTTGTGCTTCTCTCCATCGCCACTGCGAAAAGTGTCTCGGGTGGTGTACTCCCGGTTGGAGCGGTTACGCTATCGCCGGTGACGGATCTCGCGCTCAGCGGCGCCAGCGGGAGGGGCGAGTTAATGGAATCGAACGACGCTCGTCCAGGACTACGACGCATTGGAGGGGATGTACTCTCAGATCTATATGCTGGTTCGGCGGCGACACTCAGGCGGCCACGCCTCGGAGCCTGGATCACCACGGGAGCCGTCCGAGCTTCGCGTGCGAGAACGTACCTGTCGGGCCGTCCGGGCTGAGCAGCGCCAGGCGCACCGCCTCGTGGGCGCCCTCCTCGAGAGTCTCCGTACCCGCATAGTTTGTTGAGGTTCGTCTTGGTGAAGCCTGGGGAAGCGGCGTTGACCTTGATCCCGGTCGACTCCAGCTCTATCGCCATGGCCAGCGTCATAGCGTTGAGAGCCGTCTTGGACGCAGGATAGACGGGGCCGAAGATCGAGCGGTGGGCGTAGGCCGGGTCAGAGTTCATCGTCAGCGAGCCAACGCCGCTCGACACGTTGACGATGCGGGCTGCCGGCGCTTCGCGCAGGAGCGGCAGCATCGCCTGGTAAACGGCGAGGACGCCGAACACGTTGGTCTCCCAAACCGCGCGCACTTCATCCATGGACACGTTGCTCGGGCGGGTCAATTTAGCGTACTCCGCGATGGACATGCCCGGCAGCTTACTTGTATTCGAGATAGCTGCGTTGTTGACAAGCACGTCCAGGCGGCCAAGCTCCTTGCGGATGCGCTCCGCCGCCGCGGCGATCGAAACCCGATCCGTGACGTCGAGCTGGAGCGCGCGCGCGTCCGGCCCAACCTCCTTGGCAGCAGCCTCACCGCGCTCGAAACTGCGCGACCCAACCAGCACAGTGAAGCCGTGCGCCACGAGATCCTTTGCGATTTGAAGACCGATTCCTTGATTAGCCCCGGTGACAAGGGCTACGGGTTTGTCCTGCATAGCAATCTCTTTTTTTGTATCCTCAGTGCCCAGGCTCACGGAGATCCCGCGCCTGCGCGGCGCACTACTAGGCCGCGGCTCCGGCCATTTTTCGAAGGCGATCATTCGCGAAATACTGAGCGTGCCCTTCTTCGATGGCTTGCAGAACGAGCCCGGCGACGAATTCGGGCGTGTCGCCTTCGGCATAGTTGGCCGACGGTCCCCCGCCGGCCGGATTCCCCATCCGGTTGTTGCCAAAGTTCGTCGCCGTGATGAACGGGTAGATTTCACTCACGACGATGTAGTCCTTTTCCAGCTCGGCGCGTGCCGTGAGGCTGAATCCAAGCAGCGCACGCTTCGAAGACGAATACACGCTGTATTGCGGAACAGTCATGAACGCCGTTCCCGAATTGATATTCACGATGCTTCCGCCGCCTTGCGCGCGCATCAGCGGAATCGCAGCCTGCATCGCGACAATCGGCCCCAACACGTTGAGATGGAAGATTTCGTCAAAGAGCGCGGGATCGATTTCCTCGACGGAGGCAGCATAGCTGCGCCCCGCATTGTTTACCAGGCCATCGAGGCGACCGTAATGCCGGTGCACGTCGCGTACGGCTTCCCGTACTCGATCAAACTGTGTCATGTCCGCCGTGACAGGCAAGCTGCCTGGAAGCTTTCGCGCCAATTCCTGCAGCGCATCGCCACTGCGAGCGAGCATCGCGACTTTCGCGCCGCGATCGGCTAGGGCAACAGCCGTCGCGAGGCCGATCCCCGACGAAGCGCCCGTGACAATGAAAACGCCATCCTTGATTTGCGTCATTCGATCCTCCTATTCATCGATCAACGGGCTGCGCTCGCCGGGGCCGCGGATGCGACATCGCTCTCAGGTTCGTGGTAACGCATGTGTTCGAGATCGGCGATCAATCCAGGCCCGTTAGGGCGCCATCCCAGTCGTTCCTGGGTGAGCGCGCCTGAGGCCGGAAGGTCTCGACCGGCGAATGCAGCGAGCCATCCGAAATGTGCCGCGGCCCCCTCCGGAGATACGGAAACAACTGGCACCTTCTGGCCTCGGCCGATAACTTCAGCAATGTCGCGCATTGGCACTCCCTCTTCGGCCACTGCGTGATACCTCGCGCCCGTTTCCAGCTTCTCCTTTTCCAGTTTTTCGAGCGCCAGCCTGTAGAGACGGGCCGCATCCAGGACGTGCACCGCCGGCCAGCGGTTGCTTCCGTCGCCAATGTAAGCGGACACGCCCTTCTTGCGCGCCACCTCGATTGCGTAAGTGACGAGTCCTTGCTTGACGGTGTTGTGAACCTGGGGCAGGCGCATCACCCCCACGCGCACGCCCTTTGCCGCGAGCGAAGCAGCTGCCTCCTCGGAGGCCACGCGCGGTATCGAGTGGGAGATCTCCGGCGCATCCTCCTCTGTCGCGGGGCGGCCCGGTGCACTGTTCGCTATGCCCGTCCCGGAGGTGATGAGCAGCGGCCGGTCGGAGCCGGCGAGCGCCGTGCCCAAGGCCTCAATGACGCGCCTGTCCACCTCGCAAACTTCCTGGAACTTCGAAAAATCGTGAATGAAGGCTGTGTGGATCACGCCGTCCGACATGGCCGCGCCCTTGCGGAGACTATCAAGGTCGTTGAGATCGCCGTGATGCACCTGAGCGCCCGCGGCCATAAGCGACTTGGCGCCGGCCTCTGAGCGCGTCAGACCCAATACCTGATGGCCCGCGCTGAGAAGCTCTGGAACGATGGCGGAACCGATAAAGCCGGTAGCTCCGGTGACAAAGATACGCATATTCTCTTCTCCTTCAGATTGACGAGCCGTCCCTGAACTTGCTACAAACGGAGGAGGCCTCCGTATAGTCCCTAGATTAGCGGAGGATGCCTCCGGTTGCAACTTTTTTTAGATGGCTGCGAAAGCTCCTGAATTTACAGACAGAAAGCCGCGCGCGGATGCGCAGCGGAATCGCGAACGCATTCTCGAAGTGGCGAAGAAAGAGTTCACCCGGTCAGGCGCAAACGCAAGCCTGGAGGAGATCGCCAAGAAAGCTGGTGTCGGTCCGGGAACTTTGTACCGTCACTTTCCAACGCGTGAGGAGCTTCTTGTGGCGGTTTACCGGTCCGAGATGGAAAAGCTGGCCGCTGCGGAACGAACGTTCGCGGACACCTTGCCACCGGTAGAGGCTTTGCGAGCGTGGTTGTTATTGTTCGTTGATGCCGTCGAAACGAAGCAGATCATCGCGCCGGTGCTGAATACGCTCGTCGGCGATCCCAAGAAGGTGTTCGAGACCTCCCACGCCCAGATCCATGAAGCGCTTCGCGCACTCGTGAAGCGCGCGATCAAGAGCGGCGACATACGCAAGGATCTTGACCCCATCGACCTGCTACGGGCCCTGGTCGGCGTCGCCAACGTAGCAACCGGCCCTGACTGGCGGCAGAGTGCCAGGAGGCTGGTGGATATCCTTGTCACCGGTTCGCGGCCGATCAAGTAGTTCCGAGTGCGGTCCGCTGATCGAGGTGCGAGCTATTGCTCTTTACCTGACGCAACTCGGGCCTGATTGGTTTGCGCCGGGTCAAGAAGACCCTGCGGCATCGGCAGCGGCCGCCCCGGCAGCGCGCGGAATCTTTCCGCCGAGGGTGACCGGCATGGCTTCCAGAAATTCAATTATGCGCGGAAATTTGTACTCGGCCAGCTGGCGGCGGCATTGTTTAATTACCTCGCTCCGCGTAACCGTCTGCCCTTCGCGCGGCACCACTCTGGCGCGAATGACCGTGCCGTCGCCTCCGTTCGAAATTACATCCACGTGGCAGGACGCCACCTTGGGAAGCATCTCGACCACCCGCTCCACCTCCACCGGATCCACCTTGACTCCGGCGATGTTCATCACCCGGCCCAGCCTGCTTGTGAGATAGAGATTTCCAGCGGCATCAAGATAGCCGAGATCGCCAGTACGCAAGAATCCGTCGTGAAACAGCGTGCGGCTTAGTTCCGGCTCTCCCCAGTACGCCGACATTACCGACGCCGAGCGCACAGCCAGTTCGCCAACTTCGCCGCGTTCCAATCTCTTGCCGTCAGGCCCGAGGATGATAACTTCGACGCCATGAATAGGCTCACCGATGCACGAGCCCAGGGAAGGTTCCGGCGCCTGAGCAGCGCGTCCGAGCGCGATGACGCCCGCCTCCGACATCCCGTACGATGACCGGACATTTAAACCGAACCTGGACCGCCAACTCTCAACTACGCCGGAGGGAATGCGGCCGCCGCCGCTGAAGCACCATTGCAAGCTGGAAAGCAGTGCGGGGTCGGTGACTCGGTCGGCCAGGGATCCGTAAATGAAAGGTGAGCCGAACAGCATGTCTACTTGCTCGCGGCGCACCAGTTCGGCGCAAGCGCTGGGAACAAAGTGTCGCATCATCACCAAGGTTGCGCCGCTCAACAGCGGCGCGAGCAGGCTCTTGTTGAACCCGTTACCGTAGTGAAACGGCACCACGGCCAGTATTCGGCGGCCTGGCCCCAGGCCCAGCGTTCCGGATATGTTTTCGGCCGCCGCAATTGCATTGCGATGGGTGCGGGGAACCAGGTGGGGCGCGCCGGTGGACCCTGAAGTGGCCACATAGAGCGCCGGTGTGTCTTCGGATATTGAATCGACCGGCGGGAGGATGGGGGTGCCGGCAGGATCGCGTTGGGCCGGCATGCGGTCAGCGGTGAGGACACGGTTAATCGGGATCACGTCGAGAATGTCATGCCACTCAGGGCTGAAGCGTGGCTCGATAACAGCGCCTCGGAATCCCAATCGTCCAGCCAGCGCCCGCAATTCCGCCGCCCGCCATTGCGGATTGCACGGCATCAGCGCGCAACCCAGTTCGCAGACTGCAAAGAAGCAAGCCACAAACTGCCAGGAGTTGTCGAGCGACACCGCTACAACCTCGCCAGGTTTAGGATCGAGGGTTTGCCTCAGCCACGCACGAACAGCCTGCACGCGCTCCGTCAGTTCGGCATAAGAAATTCTTTGATCGCCGTCGACGATGGCCGGCGCATCGGGATGCCGGCGCACGCTATCGCGCAGGTATTCCGAAATCATTCCGGCCCTTCCGAAACGGTACCGCGCCGCGCTGTCCGATGGTCCACGTAAACCGCCAGCTGCTTCAGATTGCGCACCAAGGTGATATTTAACATTTCCGGTTCGAATGTGATTCCGAACTGCTTCTCGATTGCGCTAACGAATTCAAGCACCGCCACTGAATCTAACCCGACGGCTTCATCCAGCTTCGTTTCGTAAGAAAAGTCATCTTCAGGCAGGTTTACGTGCAGGGACTCGATGAAGATGCGCCGTATACGGTGGATAGTATCCGGCGGCGCGGGGCGGGCGCCGTTTACCAATGGTTCCATAGCCGCCACTCCTCTGGATTTTCAGTGATCTGTCGTTCCACAACGGCTAGGAAACGCGGCAAGTTTGTCGACACAAAGGTTTCCCGGGAAGCGTCGCGGTCGATTTCCAGCATGGGGTCAAAGCGGATACGAAACCCGCTGCTCCGTCCCAGGCACAACATCGGAACCACGGCGCACTCCGACAATCGGACAATCTCAAAAATCCCGCACCGGACGCGCCAGGGAACTCCCAGGAATACCTGCCCGATCTCCGACCCTCCGCGTCCATCAATCTGGAGGGCCACCAGTCCGCCCGCGCGCAGTCTTCGCATGATTCTGAGACTGCAGTCGGGGTCCTGAAGATAGACCTGATCGGGATTGACGCGTTTCTGCATCTGGGCCGAACGCGACCGCAGGAAACGCATGCCAAGCCGGCCCTCCGCCTCGTTCCTCCGCCGCTGGTTGTGAACGCAAAGCGCAGCGTGATCCTGGGCCGCGAGATACCGTAGGGCGACTTGATTTGCACAGAAGTGGCCGGCGAGCAGGATCACGCCCTTGCCGCGGGCCATGGCGTCTTCCAGGTGCTGGGCGCCATCGATGCCGGTACAACGCAGCAGGCTGTCCCAAGACGGGCGGAGCAGCAGTGCCCCATCCAAAGTACGGACCATAACGTTTGAGACCGACTGGCTGGCGATTCGGCTCGCGTGTGCAGGCGTGGTGCGGCAGGCCTGTGCGATCCACGGGACCGCCCGGGCTTTCGAACGGCGGGCCTCGAACTGGATGATCGGATCCGATAACCTCCCGATAGCGTATAGGCACCAGCGCGGCAGTACTCTTGCCAGCAGGCGAAGCGGATACAGATACAGGAGCCAGAGCAGATCGTTTAGCGTTACCAGGGGCGTGGAATTCGTGTTGGACACCGGCGGTGCGGCACGGCTGGCTTCAGAAATTTCCATGTCCGGACTTTCTGTCGATTGTATCTCTAATATTCCAGGGTCCCGTGGCCAGGGTGATTGCCGCGTTTACTCGCCACAAGAGGGACGGAGGAACCGGCGACGGCGAACTGATGGCGCTTGACTTCGACAACGATGTTGGTTTATATCTAAACTCACTCGTTGGAGGACCACGTGCCGTCACGACCCATCGAAAGTTTGGTTTTACCCAGCTGCGTGCTGCTATCGATGTTACTGATATGCCGGAACGCGGGAGCTCAAGCAATGCCACGAACTCCCGATGGCCAGCCCGATCTGCAGGGAACGTGGACGAACGCCACCGTAACGCCGTTCCAGCGCCCCGCTCAATTGGGCGCCAAGCAGTTTTTTACGCCGGAAGAGGCGGCGGCATTTGAAAAGCAGCGAGTGGAACAGGGGAATGTCGACCGCATTGAAGGGGAACGTGGCGCATCCGATCTGGCGCGCCGTGCCTACAACAACTTCTGGACAGATCGTGGAACTCACGTCGCAAAGACCATGCACACGTCGCTGGTTGTGGATCCGCCGGACGGCAAGGTTCCACCCTTCACGCCTGAAGCGCAGAAGAGATTTGACGCGGTTCGCGCGTACCTGGCGCAGCATCCCGCCGACAGTCCCGAAGACCGGTATTTGAGCGAGCGCTGCATTCTGTTTGGCGCCGCCGGTCCGCCCATGCTGCCCGAGCCGTACAACAACAACTATCAGATCGTGCAAAGCCGCGGATTTGTGGCCATCGCGGTGGAAATGAACCACGAGACTCGGATCGTTCCGCTGGATGGAAGCCCGCATCTGCCGCCGCAAATCCGCCAATGGACCGGGGACTCTCGCGGCCATTGGGAAGGCGACACATTGGTTGTGGATACGACGAATTTCAAATTCAACAACCAAAGCCGCTTCGGAGTGGGTTACCTGGACGGGATGACGGACGAGAATCTGCACGTGGTGGAACGCTTCCGCCGCACGGATCCCGGCACCATCATCTACCAGGCCACCGTGGACGATCCCACGGTCTATAGCAAGCCCTGGACGGTTGAGATCTCGATGGCCAAACGTACCGATCGGATTTTCGAATACGCCTGCCACGAAGGCAACTATGGCATGGTCGGCATTCTTTCCGGAGCGCGCGCCGCGGAGAAGAAAGCCGCCGGAGCCGCGCGGAAGCCATGAACCCATATCGATTTTTCATCGCAGCGGCCCTGGTGAGTGTTCCACTATTTGCCCAGTACGATCTCACCGGCGAGTGGGGAGCGCGGTATCACGAAGACTTTGCCGAGCGAATCCCAGGGCCGGAACTTGGCGACTACTTAGGCTTGCCCATCACGGATGCAGCCCGTCTGCGTGCGGACAGTTGGGATGCATCCATCGCCACGCTGCCGGAGTGGCAGTGCCGTCCCCATCCGGCTGACTACGGATCGCGCGGCCCGGCCGATCTGCGCATCTGGAAGGACGTGGATACCCAGACCCAGCAGGTGATCGGCTATCACACGCATGTGCAGTGGCAAGCCCAGGAGAGAACCATTTGGATGGATGGCCGCCCGCATCCGTCCGATGACGCGGCTCATACCTGGCAGGGATTCTCGACCGGAAAATGGGACGGTAACGAACTTACCGTCACCACCACGCATCTCAAAGAGGGCTACATCCGCCGCAACGGCGTTCCGCGTAGCGACGGAGCTACCCTGGTGGAGCACTGGATCCGGCACGGCGATTTTCTGACGTTGGTCAGTATCATCACCGATCCGGTCTATCTAACCGAGCCGTTCATCCGCACCACCAATTGGGAGCTTGCGCCGCAGCAGGCCATCGATCCTTATCCATGCGAAGTGGCCGAAGAAGTAGAACGGCCGGAGGGCGCGGTGCCTCATCACTTGCCGGGCGCCAATAAGTTTCTTCGGGAGTTTCCTCAAAAGTACGGTCTGCCGGAGCGGGCAACTCGCGGTGGCGCGGAAACCATGTATCCGGAATATCGATTTGCGATGCGGGGGCCGGCCGGGGAGGCTTCGCCCGAGCCCGAAGGACTGCCACAACCCCCGCCGCAGAGCGCGATCCATGTGCAGCGGGTGCGCGGAAATATTTTCATGCTGTCCGGAGCCGGCGGCAACGTCGCCATTGACGTGGGAAGCGAAGGAGTGCTTCTGGTGGATACGGGCGCGGCGGACGCAACCGATGGAGTGCTGGCCGAAATTGCGAAAATATCAACCAAGCCGGTCCGCTACATCATCGATACGCATCTCGACGCGGACCATACCGGCGGAAACGAGAAGATCGCGAAACTGGGCCAGACCATTGCCGGTGGCGACGTCACGAATCTCACCGACGATGCCCGGGAAGGCGCGAAGGTGATCGCGCAGCAAAATGTTCTCAATCGAATGACGGCGCCAGATGGCGCCAAACCTGCGTCGCCCTTCGGCATGCTGCCCACCGACACTTATTTTGGATCGCGCAAGGACTTGTTCTTCAATGACGAAGGGATTCGCATCGTGCATCCGAAAAATGCGCATACCGACGGTGACAGCATGGTTTTCTTTCGCCGCTCCGATGTCATCAGCACCGGCGATATTTTCAATACCATCGGGTATCCGGTCATCGACCTGGTTCACGGAGGCAGCATTCAAGGGGAACTCGATGCCTTGAACCAGGTTCTTGAAATGGTAATCACCGGCCGAAATGAAGAAGCGGGAACATATATCATTCCTGGCCACGGGCGTCTGTGCGACGCGGCGGACGTGGCTTACTACCGCGACATGGTGACGATCATTCGCGACAGAATTTTCGACATGAAGAAGAAGGGTATGACGCTCAGTCAGGTGGAGGCCGCCAGACCGGCGCGGGATTACGATCCCCGTTGGGGCGCCATTGCCGGCTCTACCGCCACGTTCGTCGAGGCCGTGTATAAAAGCCTTGGCGAGAAGGGAACGCATTAAATCATGATTCGATTTCTCACGGCGGCTCTGCTCCTATCCGCGCCCGTATTCGCTCAGATCGACTTCTCGGGCAGCTGGGCGCCCTTATATCACGAGGATCTGCCGGATCGCATTCCCGGTCCCGAGCTGGGCGATTACCTGGGGCTCCCACTCAACGATGCTGCGCGGCTGCGCGCCGACAGCTACGATGCGGATCGCATCTCGGTAGTTCCCGAGTATCAATGCCGGCCGCACTCAGCCGACTATTCCATGCGCGGCCTCTCCAACATGCGCGTGGATGTGATTCGCGATCCGGTGACGCAGCGCGCCATCGCGTTCCACACACGCATGAACTTTCAGGAGATGGAGCGGACCATCTGGCTGGACGGCCGGCCGCATCCTTCCGAATATGCGCCGCACACCTGGCAAGGTTTTTCCACCGCGACGTGGGACGACAATATGCTCGACATCTACACCACGCACCTCAAGGAAAGTTACCTCAAGCGCAATGGCGTTCCGCGGAGCGACAAGGCCACGTTCACGGAGCATTGGGTGCGGCACGGGAACTATCTGACGGTTGCGACGGTAGTGACAGATCCGGTTTTCATGACAGAGCCTTTGGTGCGTACTCAAACCTGGGTCTTGGATCCGGGGCAAGTGATCGCGCGAGACATCTGTGAAACCGTTGCCGAAGTCCCCAAAGCCGCCGACTACGTTCCCAATCATTTGCCTGGAACAAATCCCTTTCTGCATGAGGTGGCCGATTGGTACGGCCTGCCTTATGATGCGACACGGGGCGGCGCGGAAACGTTGTATCCCGAGTATCGGAAAAAGATGGGTAAACCCGAGCATCCACGCGACCGTTGCGAGCGCTACTGCTCCTGCGGCGCGGAGGGCCAGGTTTGTCTAAGTCCCACCGCGGCCCCGCCAGGGAAACGGCCATGATTCAGACGGCCATGATTCAGACAATGACGCGTACTGTCCTGTATGCATCTCTTCTGGTTGTTGGCGCCGTCCTTGCCAACAGCCAACCGCAGGATTTCGACAAAGTCCAAGTCCATGTAGAGCCCGTGCAGCACAACATCTATATGCTGGTGGGCGCGGGCGGCAATACCACGGTGCAGGTGGGCAGCGAGGGCGTCCTGATAGTGGACACGCAGTTTGCTCCGCTGGCGCCGAAACTGATGGCCGCGATTCGCAAATTGTCCCCGGGGCCAGTGCGCTACATCATCAACACCCACATGCATCCCGATCATGTCGGCGGCAATGCGGCTATTGCGAAACTCGCTGGATCCGATCCGGCGCTGCCCCTGAAGATCATCGCGCAGGAAAACGTGCTCAATCGACTAACGGCCGCGGCTCCCGGGCAACCGCGCTTTCCCGAGGCGGGCCTGCCGATCGACGAATACGGGACGCCGACCAAAAACCTGCACTTCAACGGCGAAGCCGTCATCATCTATCACGAGCCGAACGCGCATACCGATGGCGACAGCCTGGTTCTGTTCCGGGGCTCGGACGTGATCAGCACGGGCGACATATTCACTCCGGACGGATATCCCTTCCTTGACATTGAACACGGCGGCAGCGTGCAAGGAGAGATTGCGGCGTTGAACCACATCCTGCAATTAACGGTCCCGGCGAAAACGCAGGAAGGCGGCACGTATGTGATTCCCGGCCACGGACGAATCTGCGACGACGCCGACGTGGTGGAGTTTCGCGACATGGTGGTCATCGTTCGCGACCGCATTCGAAACATGATCCAAAAAAATATGACGTTCGATCAAGTGAAGGCCGCCAGGCCGACGCGGGATTATGACACCGAGTATGTAACCAGCAGCAGCTTCGTCACCGCGGACCGGTTTGTCGAAGCGGTTTATAAGAGCCTGTCAAAATGAAGAGCAAATTCTCCATCCTGATACTGATCGGCCTGATATTGGCTGCCGCGGGCGGGCTCTGCGCCCAGTTCGGTCCACCCGCCCCGCTTCCCCCCGCACCCGGAAAGCCGGGCGCGCCCGTCGATCTCACTGGATACTGGGTGGCGTATGTTACCGAGGACTGGCGCTGGCGCATGGTGACTCCGCTCAAAGGAGACGCGGCTAGCGTTCCCACCAATGCCGAAGGCCGTAAGGTGCTCGCTCAGTGGGATCCATCCAAAGATGAAGCCGCGGGCCTGCAGTGTAAGGCGTACGGCGCACCGGCGATCATGCGAATTCCTGGACGCCTGCACATCACCTGGCAAGACGACACAACTCTCAAGATAGAGACCGACGCCGGCCAGCAGACTCGCTTGCTTCATTTTTCAGGCGAGGCGCCTCGCGGAGCCGCCCCATCCTGGCAAGGATACTCGGCCGCAAAGTGGGAGGGCGCATTGCCAGTGGTGAATCCGCCGGTTGTGTTCGGTCTGGGTTTGGCTGCGCGGCTGGGCTCGCGATCGCGCTCATTGGAAGTTACCACCACGCAATTGCGCCCTGGGTACTTACGCAAGAACGGCGTGCCTTACAGCGACAAGGTTGTTCTCAAGGAATACTACGACATGTTCAGCGAGCCGAATGCCGACACCTGGCTCATGGTGATGACCGTGGTGGAGGATCCCACATACTTGGCAATTCCATTCGTGACGACCAGTCATTTCAAGAAACTTCCCGACGCGTCAGGCTGGGATCCGCAGCCCTGCAGCGCGAGATAACCCGGCAGTATCCTGAAGAAGGCGAAAATCCGCTTGCTCACGCGCGCGGCTCAGTGGACTCTTCGCGTTACAGAACCGCGACCGTTAGGGAGACGGTCTCGACGCATGCCAGACGTTGCGCGCGGTTCGCTGCGCTATAAATAGGCTAGTGCAAACTCGCAAACGATTCCGAAAGCTCGCACCGATACCCGCGGAACTGGAGACGTGGTTGCAGATGATACGCACGTTTTGGACGCTGCAATCCAAAGTCGAAGAGTCTCTCAAGAAACACGAGCTCACGCTTGCGCAATTCGACTTGCTCGCGATGCTGCTGGTTTTGGGAGATAAATTGAATCAGCAGGAACTGGCAAATCAGCTGGCTGTTACCAAGGGGAACATGGTGGGCCTGGTGAATCGCCTCAGCCGGCGCGGTTTCGTTGAACGCGTTCCGGCGCAAATAGGCCGGCGCGCGAATCTCATTCGCCTCACCGATGCCGGGTGGAACTTGGTGGTGACAGCGCTGCCGGATCATCGGCGATTGGTAAAGTCCATGATGAACCCGCTCAGCGGCGAGCAACTACGGGCGTTACGCGCGTTGCTCAAACAACTGGAGGAGAGCTCGAAACCTCCTGTGTCTATCTAGCTCGCTGGACGAGAGATCAGTTTCTCTTCCACGCTGCGAACTTTGTCGTCCATCGTCTGTTCGCGGTCCACACGAGTTCCGAATCGCATACTGGTGGAAATGCGCGGCACGCCCGCTGTATGTAAGGCTTCATGGCACTGCTTCACGGCGGCGAAGACCTGGTCCCAGTCGCCTTCGATGTTGGTGCCGTACGCGTGCAGGTGCGTTTTGAGCCCTGCCGCCGCGAGGACACGCTCGCAAATCGCGACTTCGTTGGAAACCGAGACTCCGACACCGATCGGAACGACGCACAGATCTGCAATGACTTTCATAGTCCTATTCTGAACGGGAAGAGAGTCAAGTTGCATTATGTACTTTGACAATGTCATTCATGCCGCAAGGCCTCCATCGGATCCACGCGGGTGGCGCGCTGCGCCGGAATGGAGCAGGCCAGGAATTCAGCCGCGGTCAGCGCCAGAGCCGTCAGCCCGAAAGTGAGCGGATCGAATGGACTCACCTGAAACAACTGGCTGCGCAATAAGCGGCTCAAGGCCAGTGCCACCGCCAGTCCGGCCAGTACGCCCCCGCCCGTGAGCCACATGCCTTGCCGGATCACCATGCCAAGAATCTCGCTCCGCCGCGCACCCAGCGCCATGCGGATGCCGATCTCCTGTGTTCTTTGAGCCACCGAATAACTGGTCACGCCGTACAATCCGATGATGGCCATCAGGAGCGCCAGCGCGGCGAAGATCCCGAGCATGGCGACTACGAAGCGGCGTGGCGCAAGCGATGCGCCCAGCATGCTGGACAGCGTGCGTAACTGCGAAATCGGCTCACTCGGGTCCACGGCGCTGAGGGCGGCTCGAATTGCTCCGGCGGCCGCGCCCGGATCGCCCTGGGTACGGACCACCAGAGTAGCGTTCCTGGACGGCTGCTGGTACATCGGGTAATAGTATCGGCCTTTGAT
This sequence comes from Bryobacterales bacterium, assembly GCA_963747945.1. GTDB lineage: Bacteria > Acidobacteriota > Terriglobia > Bryobacterales > Bryobacteraceae > Palsa-89. The sequence continues at coordinate 260,084 of CAVVHB010000008.1, read as the reverse complement.
CTGATCGCCCGCCAAGTCGGAATTCTTGACATGCTCGACGACGCCAACCACAGTCGCCCATGGCGAATCCGATCCGTTGCGGATGTGCTGGCCGACGGCATCTTCATTCGGCCAATATTGTTTTGCAAGCGTTTCATCTACCAGCGCCACCCTTTGCGTCCCGGCAACATCCTGGTCGGAAAAGACGCGCCCACGGCGCAGCGCGATTTTCAGCGCGCCGAAATATCCGGGCGAGACGCGCGCGACGTCTCCGTGCGGGCCCGGGTCGCCCGCGGGCGAGGGCCGGCCTTCAATCTGAAACGAAGAAGATCCACCGTCGTTACTGAATGGGACCGGCAGCGCGGCGGCGACATTGATTACCCCGGGGATCGTCGCCAGGCGGTCCAGCACGGCGCGATAGAATGCAACCTGCCGCGCATCTTCGGAGTAACGCGCGCGTGGCAGGGAGATGCTTCCGGTGATGACGCCCCTTGCTTCAAAGCCTGGGTTCACGTTTTCGAGACTCGCGAGGCTTCTCAAAAGTAGTCCCGCTCCGGTCAGCAGCACCAGCGCCATCGCTACTTCTCCCATCACCAATGCTGCGCGCATGCGCTGACGAGCACGACCCGCAGTACCGGCGCGGCCACCCTCTTTCAACGCCTCATACCGGTCCAGCCGCGACATCTGCCACGCAGGAGCGATCCCGAATAAAAGACCGGCGACGATGGCTGCGCCGGCCGTGAACAATAAAACGGTTGGATCCAGCCGCGCGTCGAGCGCGATCGGCAACGTGGCCGGAGTGAGCGCGACGATTCCCTGGACCCCCGCGTACGCAAGAGCGAGCCCGGCAATCGCTCCTCCCAGGGCGAGCATAAGGCTCTCGGCCATCATCAGCCGGACCAGATGCCAGCGAGTTGCTCCCAACGCGGCGCGAACTGCCACTTCACGGGCGCGTCCCGACGACCTCGCCAGCATCAGTCCCGCGATATTCGAACAAGCAATCAACAACACAAACCCGACTGCGCCCAGTAAGACCAACAGCGGAGTTTTGGCAGGGCCCGCGATGAAATCGGTGATCGGCACGATGAACATTCCCCACGCCGCATCCCTGCCGAATTCCGCGTTCTCCGTCTTACTTGCTTTGAGGCGGCCGGTGAGCAGATTCATCAAAACACTGGCCTGCTGGAAAGAAACTCCCGGCTTAAGACGCGCGACGCCCTGGTAACTTTCGTTAAATCGATTCTGCTCGTTGAAGCCACTCGCGGGAAGGCCTAGCGGAACCCAGAGGTCGACGCCGGCCGGAAACCGAAATTGAGGACCCATGACGCCCACCACCCGATAGGGCGTGTCGTTCAGTTGGATGGTCCTGCCCACCACGCCCGCGTCCTCGCCAAACAATCGTTTCCACGCCGCGAAGGACAGCACTGCTACCTGATTGGCGTTCGGCTGATCCTCCTGGGGCGAGAACACCCGTCCCAGCTTCGCCCTGGCGCCGAACACGCGGAACCAGTCGGCCGACACACTGGCGCCATCCAGTTTTTCCGGACCGCCCGACGCGTCGTAGTTAAAATTGCCGCCAGTCAGAATCGCTGCTGCTTCGAATACCTGCCTGCTGTTCTGTGCGTCCTTAAAATCGGGGGCAGATACGCCAATGCTGTGCAACGCAAGTTTGTCGTAACGAACGCGCGTCGCCACTACGCTCGACGGACGATCCACTCCCGCGGGGTTGAGCAGCACCTGGTTGACGACGCTGAAGATGGTGGTGTTCGCGCCAATGCCCAGAGCCAGCGCGGCGACGGCGGTGACAGCGAAAGCGGGACTCTTGGCCAACGTGCGGCACGCCAGGCGCAGATCGGAGATCATGAATCAAATACGGTTGATTCCAGAATTAGTTTCAGAAATTTGCGGTAGTGATCGAACCGGAGCGAAAACACGCCTTTCAGCAGCAGAAGCTCCAATCCAGGCAGACGCCGGAAGCCGGTTTTGCGCGCACCGAAAGTGCCGATAGGACGGCCGTTGTTTTCTGTCGGGACTTAAGTAACATATGAAGAGCACGTTTCCGCGCGAGCGTTCTGTTTGGAGGAACTCGATGCCGCTGAAGAAGCAGGATGTCTTTGATACACTGAACGACGCCGTGATTGCGCAAATGGACTTTTGGGTCGGAGTCCTACATGTGAATAGCCTGGGTTACGGGCGGGTGAGAGACCTGATCGTGGACGATGCGATTCAGGTGGTCGAGGGGACGGAGTCCATTGCAAAGTATTCCTCGAGCAATAGCACGCTGATCACTCAGAACGCGAGTCCTCCCGCGGACCTGGATGCGCTCGGGCTCTTGCTGCATGAATGTACTCACGCTCTGATTCATGTCATAAAGCTGGGCCTGACCGGGCCGACCTGTCAGTACTTCGCCCGGAACTCAATCACCTGAACATCTATACGGGTCTGAGCGACACCGCCGTGATTCCCAAGAACGGCGTGTCGTTGCACCACCCTGTCGACGGCGACGCGCGGCCAACTCCTGGGAATTCTGCGAGCCAAGTTCTGAAGATCCACCCGCCTTATTTTCCCGTCCGCCCCTCGATTCGTCTCCCGAGCCCGGGCCGGACGACCATGTCCTGCGGCATCGGATTTCTGGCGTTCAAGAATGCCGATCCCGGCAAGATTCACGACGCGCTGTTCAGCAAGTACAACATTATTACCGCGCACGTGGCTCACGAAGAATACGACGGCCTGCGGATCACGCCGCACATCTACAGCACGGTGAGCGACATCGACATCTTCGCCGACGCGATAGAGAAAGAATTGAAAAACGCTTGACGTGGCGCACGCGCCCACTCGTGCCGCGTTCCCGCTCGTGTGAACGCCAGTTATTCAGTGTGGCCGCAAAGAGTACGCTTGGCTATTCGCCGGTCGCGAAGCGCCTGAAGAAGCTGTTCTGGTTCCAGTGCGGACGATCCGGCGCATCCGCCACGCGCTCGCCCAGATCCAGCAGGATGCGGTTGAACTCAGCCGCAGCGGCTTTGTCCACGGGCTGGTTCAGATCGTCCGATGGCGCATGATAGCGATTCTTCAACCAATCCTTTGCTTGCGCCTCTTCGGGCGACCCCGGCAGGTACCCGAACTTGAACGCCAGTGCCGGCACCCCCTCTTTGATGAAACTGTACTGATCGCTGCGGATGAAAAGATTGCGATCCGGTTCCTTGTCCGCTTGCACCTGCACGCCCGCCTTTTCACAAGCCGCGCGAATGTCGTTCCCGAGCGTCGATTCCGCCAGCCCCTGCACCTCCAGGTACTTCAACGGGAAGAGCGGCAGAAACATATCCATGTTGATGTCGGCCACGATGCTCTTCTTCGGCACGGTAGGATGATGCGCGAAATAAGTGGAGCCCAATTCGCCTTTCTCTTCTCCGGTAACGGCGATGAAGATTACGCTGCGCTTCAGATGCAGATTCTGTTCTTTCATCATGGTCGCGATCTCGATGAGCGACGCGACGCCGGAAGCGTCGTCCATGGCCCCGTTGTAGATACGGTCGCCATTGATCGGCTGCCCGATTCCCAAATGGTCCAAATGAGCGCTGAAGATCACATATTCGCTCTGGAGTTTGGGATCGCTGCCGGGGCGCATGGCCACGACGTTTGGCGATTCCACCTGGGAATGACCCAGCTTGACGATGGAGCGAAAGCCCACATTCAGCGGGAAACCCGGAAGAGGCCGATCGGAGTTAGCAAGTTCCAACATCTCGGCGAACGTGTGTCCGGACGCCGCAAAAATCTTCTCCGCGTTCGCCGGATTCACGGTGATGGAAAATTGCACGCCCTGCGATTCAACCAGGTTCTGGTCGTCCAGGCTCATGGTTGGGTTCAGCCGCGCTAATTTCGCGCGATCCCAGGGAATGTCCATCGATTTCGGATTGGGAATCGTCGCCATACCGATGACGCCGGCCTTTTGAAACGCTTTCCAGCGCTCGCCCGCTGAGGAATAGTGCGCCTTCAGCGCGCTCGGAATCGAGCTGGGGCCGCCATTCAGAAAAACGGCGATCTTGCCTTTCAGATCCAGGCCGGCCAGCTCGTCGATATGCATCTCGGGTATGACCAGCCCATGACCGACGAACACCGCGGGAGCATCCACATGCGGCGCCAGGTCGGCTCGCAAGCTGAACGACGCATCCTCGCCCAGCGTCAGTGGCGTAGCCTTTCCATCGCGAACCAGATCGAGATGGGACGCCGGTTCGTCGATGGAGCGCACGTCCAGCTTCACAGATTGGAAGTAGCCGGATGTGCCCGCCGGCTTCAGTCCCGCGCGCTCGAACTCACCCGCCACAAACTGGGCCGCGCGGCGATGTCCCTTGCTACCGGTATTGCGCCCCTCCATATTGTCGTCGGCCAGAACCTGGATGTGTGACCACCAGCGCGCACCATCCTGGGCAAGGTTGGCGGCGAGCAGTAGCGTTGATACAAAAAGGAGGGCAATTGGGCGCATCATAGTGGAATTATACGGGACGATAGATTTGTGGCGCACGCATTTGTGGCGCACGCACTCCTGCGTGCCGTGTTCACACTCGTGTGAACACGTTTAGGTAATTTTTCACAAGTGTCGGCACGAGTGCCAACACGGCACGCAGGAGTGCATACGCCACAAAATCCATGCGATAACAATCTTATGCTGAACCGCCGCCGCTTCCTCCTGACAGCCTCGGCCGCAACCGCACTGAACGCCACCCGGCACGCCACCGCCGCTACCACCCTGCCCCCGGCCATTGCCACCCTCGGCAACCGGCGCTCCGAAGCCCATCCCATCACGCTTGCCGAACGCGAATCCCGTTTTGACCGCGCGCGCTCCCTGATGCGCGCCAACCAGATGGACGCCATAGCGCTGGCCGGCGGAACCTCGCTCGACTACTTCACCGGCATGCGCTGGGGCAACAGCGAACGCCTTTTCACTTTCCTGCTCCCGCAGAACGGCAACCCGTTCTACGTCTGCCCAGCGTTCGAAGAGGAGCGCGTACGCGAACGCATGACCCAGGCCCCGGCGGGCCGCGAATCGCGAGTTTTCACCTGGCAGGAAGATGATGACCCCTACGCATTGATCGCCAGGGCGCTGCGTGAAGCGGGCGTCACCACTGGGAGGCTGGGTATCGAGGAGCGAGTCCCTTTCGTCTTCTCTGAAGGCATACGGCAAGCGGCCCGCAATATCGAACTCATCAGCGCCACGTCTGTCACCGCGGGCTGCCGCAGCATCAAAAGTCCGGCGGAGCTCAAGCTCATGCAGCTCGCCAACGACATCACGCTGCAGGTGTACGAGGCCGCGTGGAAATCCCTCCAGCCCGGGATGACCAACGCCGCGTTCAGCGACCTGATCTCTGCCGCCTATCGTCAAACCGGCTTCCCCGGCGACGCCAGCTGCCAGGTGGACGCCTGGTCCGCATTGCCCCACGGATCGCTCCAGCCTCAAGTCATCCGCGAAGGCAGCATCGTTCTCATTGACGACGGCTGCGTTGTGGAAGGCTACCAGTCCGATATCAGCCGCACGTTCGTCATCGGCAAACCCACTGACAAAATGAAGCGCGTCTTCGATACGGTTCACAAAGCCCAGACGGCCGCACGCAGCGCAGCCAAACCGGGCGTTCCCTGCCAGGCGGTGGATGCCGCCGCGCGCAAAGTGGTGGACGACGCGGGCTTCGGCCCCCTCTACACTCACTTCACGCATCGCGTGGGCCACGGCATCGGCATGGACGGCCACGAATGGCCCTATCTAGTAAAGGGCAATACGCAGCCCCTGCAGCCGAACATGACAACATCCGACGAACCCGGCATCTACCTGCGCGGAGAATTCGGCGTGCGCCTGGAAGACGACATGTACATCACGCCGGACGGCGCGCGGTGGTTCACTCCGCAGAGCAACTCGCTGGAAGATCCGTTCGCAAAGTAGCTTCACGCATCGCAGACGCCGAGGTAGGGTTGACCCACTTTCTCAACAGTGCTATACGTGATCAACAGTCTACTGTCACAAGGAGATCCAATGCGTCGAATAACTATCGTTCGTGTTGCGGTGGGTTTGTCTCTCGCCGCCACTCTGGCCTTTACTATCGGGGCTGCCCGCAAGCCCGCCAGCGTGTCTGCCGATCTCCCATCCGGCAAAGCGCAGCTCAAGTCGGCTGGGCCTCTCGCATTCGGCCCGGATGGCGTGCTCTTCGTGGGTGATTCCATCGGCGGCGAGATCTTCGCCCTGGCTACCAACGACCATACCGCTCCCCGTTCGGCCGTTAAGATCGAGGTTGAGGGAGTGGATGTCAAGATCGCGGCCTTGGTTGGCGTGATGCCCGATCAGATCATGATCAATGATCTCAAGGTTGACCCGATCTCGAAGAACGTCTATCTGTCCGCCTCCCGTGGCCGCGGGCCGGATGCCATGCCGCTCATTGCGCGCGTCAGCGGTTCGGGCGAGGTGTCTCTGCTTTCGCTCGACAACATCGGGCACGAATCTGTGAGCCTGACGGACGCTCCCGCGTCCAATCCCACGGCCCAGCGGAATCCGCGCATGATGACCATCACCGATATGTCCTATGTGAATGGCAACCTGGTGGTCGCCGGCCTGTCGAACGAAGAATGGTCTTCCGCGTTGCGCTCCATACCGTTCCCCTTCAAGACCGCGGCCGAAGGCGCCACGCTCCAGATCTGGCATTCGTCGCACGGGCGCTATGAGACGCAGTCTCCGGTGCGAAGCTTCGTCCCGTACACGATTTCGGGCCAGCAATATATCCTGGCTGCTTACACCTGCACGCCGCTGGTGAAGATTCCAGTCAGCGAGTTGCAGCCCGGGGCCAAGGTAAAGGGCGTGACTATCGCCGATCTGGGCTCGGGAAACCAACCCCTGGACATGGTGCCTTATAAGAAAGATGGCCACGACTACATCCTGATCGCGAACAGCTCGCTGGGCATGGTGAAGCTCCGGGCCGATAACCTGGAAGCCTACAAACCGATCGATTCGCCGACAGTCACCGACGTGGCCGGCGTCCCTTATGACAAGCTGAGTAACTTGAAGGATGTCCGGCAACTGGCGCAGACTGGATGATTCGGATGCCGTGATCCTGAGCGGCAAACCCGGGCCGCTGAACCTGCAGACCATCGCGCTTCCTTAACTGCCTGTGGCAAAACCGGCTCCCTCACGATCGCGGCTCAGTAACGCCGCGAACCTACTGAGCCGCGCGCGTAAGCAAGCGGGATTTTCAGCCATTGTGGGAATCCTCATTACAGGGATCACCGCAGTCGCGGGATCGGTCTCTATTCAACTCGAAGGGGGCGCATTCAAAGTCGCTGGCTGGAACCCGCCGCGCACCGAACCAGCCCAGGGTTGGCGCTCTATTTTCGCGGTTTACGCCGGCACCGCCGACGTGCCCCCGTTGCTCGGCAGCTACGCCGTCGAAGCTGGCTCGCTCGTCTTTCGCCCCAGTTTTCCGCTGGCAGAGGGCGTTCGTTACCGGGCTGTGATGCGTCCACCGGGCGGCGCTCCGCTGGAGAAAATTTTCGATGGACCTCCGCGCGAGATCACACCTTCGGCGCGGGTGGACCGCGTGTATCCATCGGCCGGCGTTTTGCCCAGCAATCAACTCAGGTTGTACATTTATTTTTCCGCGGCCATGAGCCGGGGCGAGGCTGGCCAGCGCATCCATTTGCTGGACGCGAACGGCAAAGTTCTGCCGGGTGTGTTTCTTCCCGGCGAAGAACTGTGGGATCCAAATTTCCGCCGGCTGACCATGACGTTCGATCCGGGGCGCATCAAGCGCGGGCTCACGTCCAACGAAGCCATGGGGCCGCCCATCGTGGAGGGAAAGCGCTACACGCTGTTGATTGATCGGGACTGGCCGGACGCTCATGGCGTGAGAATGGCGCAAGGTTTCCGCAAGGCTTTCCGTGGAGGTCCCCCCGCCCGAAATCCTCCGAATCCCAGGCAGTGGAGAGTCGCCGCGCCCAAGGCAGGTACGTCGGAAGCCCTGGTGGTGAACGTCCCCGCGCCGATGAACTATCCGCTTCTGCAGAGGATGCTTCAAGTTTCAGGCACGCACGGCAGCGTGGCAGGAACGGTGAGCATCGTTAAGGATGAAACCGAATGGCGCTTGACACCTCGCCAGCCCTGGCAAGCGGGCGATTACCAACTGGTGGTTGACACCGCGCTCGAAGACCTCGCCGGAAATCACATCGGCCAGGCTTTCGATATAGACGTGTTCCAGCGCGTCACAGAACACATCGCCGCGAATACCATTTCACTGCCGTTCGCCGTTCGCTAGCCGTCCCCGCCAGTCTCACCGTAGAATCAACTACTGAGTGTCGGAAAGGTTCCTCGAATCGGATGTCGTCGTGGTTGGCGGAGGCAATGCCGCGCTGTGTGCGGCGCTCACCGCAAGCGAGGGTGGAGCGCGGGTCCTGGTGCTGGAGAGCGCTCCCCGCGAATTCCGCGGCGGAAATAGCCGCCACACACGCAACATGCGGTGCATGCACGACGCACCCACGGACATCTTGACCGGCGCGTACACGGAAGAAGAATATTTCGCGGACCTGCTGCGGGTCACAGGCGGGGAAACCGACCAGCTCCTCGCGCGGATCGCAATACGGGAATCGCTGAAATCGACCGTCTGGATGAGAGATTGCGGCGTCCGCTTCCAGCCCTCGCTTAGCGGAACGCTTCACCTGGACCGGACCAACGCGTTCTTTCTCGGCGGCGGCAAGGCTCTGCTGAACGCCTATTATGGGTCCGCTGAGAACAGGGGCGTTCGGATCTTATATTCCGCGGAAGTAGTCGGGTTGAATATTTCGCAGGGGGTTTTCGAGGGCGGGACCGTCATGATAGACGGCCAGCCGGTGGCATTCCGCGCGAAGGCGCTGGTGGCGGCAGCGGGCGGTTTTGAGTCCAATCTCGAATGGCTGAAAGATGCCTGGGGTCCCACCGCGCAGAATTTTCTGATCCGCGGCACGCCCTATAATCTGGGCAAGCCGCTCCGGCTTCTGCTGGACAGCGGCATCGAATCCGTTGGCGACCCTACCCAGTGCCACGCGGTGGCCATCGATGCACGCGCCCCGAAATTCGACGGCGGCATCGTAACGCGCCTGGATTGCGTCCCGCTCGGCATTGTGGTCAACCGGAACGTGGAGCGCTTTTACGATGAGGGCGAGGATTTATGGCCCAAGCGCTACGCCATCTGGGGACGGCTGGTGGCGCAGCAACCGGATCAGATCGCGTATTCGATCATCGATTCCAAGGTGCTGGGCAACTTTATGCCGTCGGTGTTTCCGCCGATTCAGGGCGCAAGCGTTGCCGAACTTGCAGAGGCTTTGGGATTGCCCGTGGACCGCACCGTATGCTCAGTGGAACAGTTCAATCAGTCTGTGGTGCCTGGCCGCTTCAATCCCACGGTCCTGGATGATTGCCGCACCGACGGGCTGCAGCCCGCGAAGTCGCACTGGGCCCAGCGTGTGGATACGCCGCCGTTCTTCGGCTATCCGCTGCGTCCTGGAATTACGTTCACGTATCTGGGAGTGCGCGTCGGCGAGAATGCCGCGGTGCGGATGAAAGACGGGGGTCTCAGCAAGAACATCTTCGCTGCGGGCGAGCTCATGGCCGGGAACATTCTTGGCAAAGGTTATCTGGCTGGGATCGGAATGACCATCGGCACCGTGTTCGGACGCATCGCGGGAAGAGAGGCGGCAAATGTCTGATCAAGCCCACGGGTCCGATCAAGCCATACTGGAAGGCCGGCGCCTGATGACCATCTGCAACGCTTGCCGGTACTGTGAAGGTTTCTGCGCGGTGTTTCCCGCGATGGAAAAGCGCCGGACTTTTTCCCAGGCCGACTTGCACTATCTCGCGAACCTTTGCCACAACTGCGGCGAGTGCTATTACGCCTGCCAATACGCGCCGCCGCACGAATTCGCGGTCAATGTCCCGAAAGCTCTAGCGGAAATCCGGGTGGAATCGTACCGGCAATATGCGCGGCCGCGATGGTTCGGCGCGCCGGCTTTGCTCATCTTCACCCTGTGCCTGGCCGCTTTTGCACCGGTTGCCTGGCGGCGTGCCGCGGGCGGCGACTTCTACGGCGTGATTTCGCACCAGACGATGGTCGCGATATTCGGCGCGGCGGCTGTTTTGATCGTCGTGGCGCTGGCGGCCGGGCTTTTCGAATTCTGGAAGGAATCCGGCCGGCCCTTCTCCCGGATCGCGGATCCCAGGGCGTTGGCAGCGGCGATCCGCGATGCCGCAAGCCTCAAATACCTGAGCAACGGCGGGTTTGGGTGCTCCTCAGAGGACGAGCGTCATTCGCAGGCGCGCCGCTGGTTTCACCACTGCACGTTCTACGGATTCGTGCTGTGCTTTGTAGCGACTTCCGTGGCCGCGTTCTATCATTACGCGCTGGGCTTGCGAGCGCCTTACGGCTATTTCAGTTTGCCCGTGGCGCTCGGGACGCTGGGCGGAATCGGATTGCTGATCGGGCCCGCCGGATTGTACACGCTGCTTCGCCGCCGCGATCCGGCAGTAAAGTACGCCGGGCAAAGCGTCATGGACACGGCCTTTCTCGGACTGCTGTTCTTCGCCAGCTTCACGGGATTGCTGCTGCTGGCTCTGCGCGAGAGTCCGGAAATGAACCTGCTTCTCGGCGTCCACCTCGCCACAGTGCTGGCTCTCTTTGTGACGATGCCTTATGGGAAATTCGTGCACGGCTTGTATCGCCTGGCCGCGCTGGTCCGTTATGCGCTCGAAACCACCGGGCGCGCCTCGAACGAAGAGCGCCGTTGAGTGGAGAGCAGCAGGGTCGCGACCAGTCCCATCAGCGCCGCCAGCGATAGCCAGACTCCGGGCATGGCTCGATTGCCTGTGACATGGATCAGGTAGGTGGACACGGCCGGCGTGAAGCCTCCGAAAACTCCAGTGGCCAGGCTATAGGCCAGCGAGAATCCGGAAGCCCGTACTTCCACCGGCATGATCTCGGTCAGGAATACGACCATGGAGCCGTTGTAGCCGGCAAATATCAGGGAGAGCCACAGCGCCACCGCCAGTAAGCGCGCGAGGGATGGCGCGCTCACCAGCCACGCCAGCGCCGGATATGCCGTGAGCAACGAAAGCAGTGAGAACGCGATCATCGGCCAACGCCGGCCCACCTTGTCCGATAACATGCCCATCACGGGCAAGAGAATAAAATTGGAAACGCCTACGCACAGAGTCACAATCATGCTTTGCCTGGTGGAAAGATGCAGAATTGTGCTGCCGAAGGTTGGCATGTAAGCCGTGATCAGGTAAAAGGTCACGGTGGTCATGATGGTGATCATCATTCCCAGGATCACCAGGCGCCAGTTGGCGGCCACGGTTCGCCAGATCTCCGCGGTGTTAGGCCGATGCCTGCGCGCAAGAAACTCGTCGGTTTCCGGTAGCGAGCGCCGCAACAGCAGAATAAATGGGATCAGCATGGAGCCCAGCAGGATGGGAATGCGCCATCCCCATCCCAGCATCTCGCTGGGCGGCAACCACGATGCCAGCACCAATCCGATCAGTGCCGCGAAGACCACCGCAATCTGCTGGCTGCCGGATTGCCAGCTGACGTAGAATCCCTTATTCCCAGGCGTGGCTATTTCCGCCAGGTAGACGCTCACCCCGCCAATCTCAACTCCCGCGGACAGCCCTTGCACCAAACGTCCCGCCACCACCAGCAGCGGCGCCAGCAATCCCAACGTCTGGTATCCCGGCAAGCAGCCGATCGACAAGGTTCCCACCGCCATCAGAGCCAGCGTGAGGATCAAGCCTTTGCGGCGCCCTTCATGATCGATGTAAGCGCCCAGCACCAAGGCCCCCAGCGGACGCATCAGGAACCCGGATCCGAACGTGGCGAGCGACAGCATCAGCGATGCATACTCGCTGCTATTGGGAAAAAATGTGCGGCCGATGCCTGCGGCGTAGTAGCCGAAGACCATGAAGTCGTACATCTCCAGGAAATTTCCAGCAGAGACGCGGACCACCGTTCCGATCTTTGAAGTGTGCTCCACGTTGGATCAGCAGACTCAGTTTATCCAATCGGTAGACGCGGCTTCAGCCGCGTTTTTGCCCTGATCGAGAAGATATGGTAATAACGCGGCTGAAGCCGCGTGTACCAGGGTATCAGCTGGCCTGCACTTCCATGGAACTCATTTTCTTTTGCAGCACCTTAATCAGGTCGTCCAGTTTGACGGGCTTCGAGATAAAAGAGTTCATGCCGACGTCCAGGCAACGTTCGCGGGATCCCTTCAGAACATCCGCCGTCATAGCAATGATCGTCACGTTCCTGTTCGGCCCCTCGCGGCGCCGGATCTCGGCGGTAGCTTCGTAGCCGTCCATTTCGGGCATTTGACAGTCCATGAAGACCAGGTCGTAGGGCAGGCTGTCCAACTTTTCGAGTGCTTCCAGACCGTTTCCAGCCAGCTCGGCGCGCAATCCGAGTCTTTCCAGCATTCGAAACGCAACCCTTTGGTTGACGACGTTGTCCTCCACCACCAGCACTCGCAGCTCGGACCCCGCAAATCGTCCAGCCACGCTGGCCACGGCGCTCCCGTTTGAGTTTTTGGCGGGCGCTCCCTGCGGACTGGCCAGAACCGCCGCCTTCTTTCGGGACCAGGCCGTGGCGAGAGCATTCAACAATTGCGAGGGCCGCACCGGCTTGGGAAGACAGGCATGCACGGCGCTCGATTGTAGTCCTTTCGCTTCGCTGAGCTGCCCCACGGAGGTCAATATGACGATGATCGGTTTGTCCAGCGCGGCATCGGTGTTGATCGCCATGGCCAGTGCGGCTCCGTCCAGGCCGGGCATCTGATAGTCGGCAATCACGAACTGATAAGGATCTCCGCCGGCTTGCGCCTCCTTGATGGCTTCGAGCGCCTGTTCACCGGAAGCGAAGCTCCCGTTCCGCATACCCCAGCTGGAAATCTGTTCGTGAATCACCAGGCGGTTCACCTCGTTGTCGTCCACAATCAAAACTCTCAGGCCCCGCAAGTCGGCGGCCGGCACCGGATCCGTGGAGGGCCCCGCATAAAGCGGCAGAGGAAGCGTCAACGAAAAAGTCGATCCGCGGCCTACCTCGCTCTCTACCTGGATGGAACCCCCCATCAGCTGAGCCAATTGTTTGGAGATCGCCAGCCCTAGCCCCGTGCCCCCGTATCTTCGCGTCGTGGAGCTGTCCGCCTGCGAGAATTTCGCAAAGAGCGATCCAATCTTTTCCCGCGGAATTCCAATGCCCGTGTCCCGCACTGAAATCTGCATCTGCGCATTCTGAATATCTGCCGCCACGCACTGCACCGCAATGAGGACTTCTCCACTGGCGGTGAATTTGACGGCATTGCCGACTAGATTCGTGATCACCTGGCGAATTCGGCCGCCATCTCCGGTGAAGTGCCGGGGAAGTCCGGGAGGATATTGAACGAGAAGGTCAAGCTCCTTCTCCTCCGCTTTGGGCGCCAGCATCGCGGCAACTTCTTCGATCAACAGGCACAGATCCAGCGGGTGGGCTTCAATCAATAACTTTCCCGCTTCGATTTTCGAGAAATCCAGAATGTCGTTAATAACGGTGAGCAAGGCGTCGCTCGAGTTGCGTATGGTCTCGGCGTATTCCCGTTGCTCGGCCGAAAGGTCGGTGTCCAGCATTACGTCGGTCATGCCAATGACGCCATTCATCGGAGTTCGGATTTCGTGGCTCATGTTCGCCAGGAATTCACTCTTGGCCAAAGTGGCGCTTTCGGCTTCGCGGCGAGATGCACGTAGCAGGCGCGTTTGCCATGCGAACAGCGCCAGCAAACTGACCAGGAGACACATTCCGCCGGCCAGATATCCATTCATCCGCTCGGCTTCGCCCAGGTAGTAGGTGGTTAGGACTTGCGTGTCCGGGTATAGATACCAACGCAAACTGATCGCCGAAAGAGTTCCGTCTTTTGCCAGTTCGACGATCGCCGAGCGGATCTCGTCGGCCGCCCGTTCCGCACCGGACCGCCTTCGTGAAGCGCCGATCCCAAACGCTATGTCTCCATGTGTGAGTGCGATAAACCTCAAGGGAGTCTTCTGGCAAGCCTCTACATGCCCTAAATCCGCGACTTCGCTGCTGCCCGCTACCATGATCCCCGCGTCGGCGGCGCCACGGCACACCGCCTCCAGCACGCTGGCGTTCGACGGGCCGGTTGTAACCAGCCGGGAGTGCGGAAAGTTGGAACTCGCCAGGCGCGCATATAAGCTGATATTGGAGTGCGCGACGGAACGGCCCGCGGCGTCCTCCGCGGTGTAAATCTTGCTGGACCCGAGCGTTACCATCCAGCTGCTCAGCGTAGACCAGGGCGCCGAGATGTACAGAATTTTGCGCCTCTCCGGAACGTCTCCGAGCGAAGTCCAGAGGTCGACCTTGCCGCTCTGCAGCGCCCGCTCCGGGCCTTCCGGCGTGTAAACCCATTGAATCGGGATTCCCAGACGCCGGCATGCCTCGGCGAAGATATCTATGTAAGGACCTTTCGGAGAACCGTCCGGCGCAATGGTGTTGTAAGGAGGCGTGTCGACGTAACCGACGCGAAACGGCTTTGTCGCGCGCGCCGGATCTCCCAGGCGGACCCAGACCAGCCACCACCCTCCCCAGGCCAAGAAGACCGCAAGGGCCAGCCCGAGGAGCGTATACGGCTTCCAGCCGCGACCGCGAAAATGGGCGTACCAACCCACCCTTACCAATCGGCATTTCATCGGATTTGCTTCATATGCGAGGCAATTCCGCAAACACCCCGGCGCACGCACCACCAGACGGATCAGAAACCGTTAACGTTTGCCAGATGTGTGGCCCCGTCCATCGCGCATTTCGTTTCCTTTGAAGTGCGCACTCTCACGCCTGCCCGGCTCAGCTTTCTCGCCACGTTGCGGCATCGCGCCCTTGTAGCCGTGCTCCGGATGGTAGCGGTTATTTACGTGGCCGCGGAATTCATTAGCGCCATGAAACCACGGGCCGGCGCCAATGAAAACGTCTCCACTAAACCATTCCGGACCGTAGTAGCCGACGGGGGAACAGTTATAAGGAGCCACGTCATAATAACCATAGGGACATTCCGGCGCTACCCCGATGTTGAGGCTGACTTGAGCCTCTGCTTTTGGGGCCGCAGCCGTCAACCCGATTCCAGCAACAGCAGTTAACACAATAAATGTAAATCCGCGCATAAATTCACCTCGCAACGGTGGGAGCACTTCCTCAACCGACTCCGGAGCAGGCCGACACTCATCCAACGCTAGGGCTTAGCGGCAGCGGCACACTGTGTACCCGTAACGTCATACGGTCAGGTGACCAGCCATGGTCACTGCGGGAGCCTCATCGAAGAGCGGGAAGCGTGGTCTGGTTCCGCAGCGGGCTATAGATACAGTACTGGCGCGGCAATTGCCACGTGGGTGGAATGAGGATACCAACAGCGATGCCGAAAATCTTAAAGACCGTGATTCCCGCAGCGGTGCTGGCCGCCGGCGTGTGGTGTGTGAGCGTAACCCCGTCCTACGCTAAGCCGGAGTACGCGAAAGCCGAGGGAAAGGCCTGCGGCTTCTGCCATGTGACGTCGGGTAAGCCAGAGCTGAACGCAGCCGGCGACTATTACGCCGCGCACGATCATTCGCTTAAGGGATACGAACCAGCCAAGTGATCGCCCGCGTGCACTAGCCTTTGGAAAGGAAATCATGAGGACATCTTCAACTACTACAATCACGGGAGCGGTCTTGACGACTCTCCTGTTTGCGTTCCCCGCCTTCGCGCACCAGCACACCGCCTTGAACGGCACCTGGACTCTGGTGCCCGCTCAGAGCAATTTTGCCGGCCAGCCCGTCATTCAAACCGGCACCGTGACCATCTATGAGCGGGACGGCGACATCACTGTCTCTCGCAACTTCAAGTATGAAGGCGTCACCGACAGCTTCTTTTACCGCGACATCACCGACAGCGAGAACAGCGCCACCATTCACACCGGCAAGGAGCTCAAGTCAAAAACCAAGTGGGATCACGACGTCCTGAAGGTAACGAACACCAACAAGCAATCCGGCGCCGTTACTCGCGAAAGCTATACGCTGGGCCCGGATGGCACCATGCTGGACAGCGTGGAAAGGCCGGAGCACACGCCGATCACCCTGGTCTTCGAGCGCAAATAGTTCGCGTTTATTTCGACTTCGGCTGCGACACGCACATTTCGCCGGTCGGCTCCCAATCGACGATATCGATCGGAATGCCCCGCTTGCAGGCGTTCTTGCCGGGGTGCGACTTGCCCTGGATGGTGATCACCGTGTTGAGCTCCGGCTTGGGCGCGGCGATAAAGCTATAGATCGTGCTGCCGTCCAGCGTCTCCAGCAGCAGGCACGGGCTCTCCGCGACGCGCCGGACACATCCGGTGGCTCTCACTTCGGTGATCTCGAACTTAGACTTCTGCTGCCCTTCCACCAGCGCGGGCGCGGCACAAAGGATCACCAGAACGATTCGCGACAGCATCCGCTTCCAGTGTCGCATTAAACTAAACTGATGCCGGTCGCCATGGTCACCGGAGCAAGCCGAGGCGTGGGCCGGGGCGTTGCCATCGCGCTCAATGAAGCCGACGCGGGATTCCAGGTATTCGCAACTGGGCGCAGCATCGCTTCCGCGGATCTTCCGTCCGCCATCCACAGAATCACGTGCGATCACCTGGACGATTCGCAAACCCGATCTGCGTTTGAGCAACTTTCGGCCCATGCGGACGGATTGGACATTCTGGTCAACTCCGCCTGGGGCGGCTACGAGCGCATGCTGGAAGACGGGCAGTTCACTTGGAATCTGCCGTTCTGGGAACAGCCCTTGCATCGCTGGACCAGCATGTTGGACGGCGGAGTGCGCGCCGCCTTTGTCGCTGCGTCGTTAGCCGCCAAACTAATGGTCCCGCGCCGCCGGGGGCTGATCGTAAACATCAGCTATTGGGCCGCGCGCAAACACATTGGTAACGCGATCTATGGTGTCTCCAAGGCCGCCACCGATAAAATGACATCGGACATGGCGGAAGAGCTGCGTCCTCACGGCGTCACTGTGATTTCGCTCTATCCCGGACTCGTAAGAACCGAGGCGGTGGTCAGTTCCGGCTGGTTTGATTTGTCGAACAGCGAGAGCCCGGAGTTTATCGGACGCGTGATCGCGGCGCTATGGCGCGATCCGGCACTGCGCGAACGTTCAGGGCAGGTGCTGGTGGCCGCCTCGGTCGCCTCGCAACTGGGAGTCCTGGATCTGGATGGCAAACAACCCGCGCCGCTCACGCTTGAAACCTCCTGAAACCCCACCCTCGCGCCGTGCGTTAATATTCAAGTAGACGTTTAGCGGCCCCCAAAAGGAAGCCCACCATGCTCCGAGCTGCTTATCTCCTCGCGTTGCTTTGTGCTCTGGCCATCGGTACGTTGGCTGGCGACGACGACCTGGTGTTTCGCAGCGATGTGTCCCTGGTTCGTGTTGACGCGCAAGTGGTGGATGCGAGCAATCGCGCCATCGTTCACCTGCACGCCGGCGATTTCGTCCTGCGCGCCAATGGCCGCGAAGTGCCCATTCGCAATTTCGCCAGCGAAAACATGCCCGTCGACGTGCTCTTTTTGCTGGACGTGAGTGGCAGCATGCGGCCGCATGTGCAGCGCATCGCCGATGCGTCCGGCCAGGCGCTCACCGAACTCGGCAATAACGACCGTATGGGGATTATGGTGTTCGATCGCAACACGCGCGTGCGGCTGGCCTTCAACAGCAACCGCGATGCGGTGCAGCGCGAATTCGACCGGCTGCTGCGCGACGAGCGCTTCAATGGAGGAACCGATATTACCCGCGCCATGCTGGACGCCGCCGATTATATGCGCGAAAATGGCCGGCGCGATGCCCGGCGCGCGATCGTCATCCTGACCGACGACCAAACCGAATTCGACCGCGACGATATCGGCGTTGGAAACGCCCTGGCGCACGCCAATACCGTGATGTGCGCGCTCATCGCTCCCGATGCCACGCAGTATAGAGGCAATCGGGGCGGCGGACGCCAGGGAGGGTGGGGCGGTGGAGGCCTGGGCGGAGGGCTGGGTGGCGTCATTTTCGGACCGCGCGGCGGCGGAAACGGATATCCGGGCGGAGGACGAATGGGGGGATCGCACACTCAATCGGCCGGCACGTCGGAGATCGCACGCGATTCCGGCGGCGATAGCATGTCGGTTAACGACGCCTCGGCGCTGGCTGATACGCTGGAGCGGCTTCGCCGGCGCTACACGTTGTATTTCAGCCTGCCCGATGGCGTGCAGCCCGGCCAGGAACGCAATATCGAAGTGGATCTCGCCCCGGAAGCCCGCCGGCGTTTTTCCGACGCCGAAGTCCACTACCGTCGGAGCTTCCAGTCGCCCTCGGGCAATCGCGACACTGGGCCCACCCAAGTTACCCGCGCACCCGTCACCCGCGAACCCATCAATGGCGGATCTTCAACGGCAGCATCCCCGGACTCTACCGACCCCGGCACTTCCACGGTGCATCGCCGCCGCGTGGCGGTGAATGAAGACGGCACACCCATCGCATCGCCGGACCAGCAATAGCAGCCGATCCTGCCCTTGTCGCTAAAGATCCCCGGTGACGCTAAAGAATCCGAGGCTTCGCTTAGGTGTGGGGCTGGAAGACGGGCTACGCCATCGAACCACCGTTCGTGCTCTAGGGCTGTATCCGGATAGCAGCGCTTCCAGCTGCGGGACTTTGGTACAAACGGTTCCCGGCGGTATGCCCTTGGCCTAATGAGACGAGTTGCAAACGCACAGCCCCCTAACATCACCGAGAACTGATCCGTGCGCGTGGACTAAGCCGCCACCGTGAACCCTCAGTGCCCCGCCCTCAACAAACCGCCAGGAGCTTTTCCTTCAGGGCCGCCTGCAGCTCCGGCGACAGTTTCTGTCCGTCGTGCGCGACATAAAATACGTCGATGGCGCGATGCCCCTTGGTGTCGATCAGCACCACATCGATATTGCAGGACGTCGAAGAGAACACGGTGGCCAGGTTGTACAACAAGCCCGGGCGGTCCTCGGCGATAATTTCCACCAGCGTCGCGGTATCGCACGCGTCGGAATCGAAATGCACCTGTGGTGGCGCCGAGCGTTTCTTGGGATCGAGCGGAGCCCGGCTTCGCAACAGACGCTGGCCGTCCGTCTTGCCCATCGCCACTCTCCGGATCAAATCCAGCAGCCGCTCGGATTCGGACGGATTCAGCTCCAGCGTCCGCTGCGGGTCGGCAAAGACGAACGTGTCCAGAATTGTGCCCCTGGCGTTGGAGAACGCTTCAGCTTTTAGAATGTCCATGCCGAAGCTCGAAATGGCGCCCGCGAACGAAGCAAACAGCGCCGGCATGTCGCGCGCGATCACGGTCAGCCGGTACGCGCCTTCGATGCGATCCAGCTGTACGGCCACTCCCGTTGGACGGCTCTCCTCATACAGCCGCGTGTGTTCTTCAATTTCGGCCGGCGAATGCGCGCGCAGGTAGCGCACCGGAAAGCCCTTCAGAAACGCGGGACGGCCCGGCAGGTTGTCGGGCACGTCTTGAATGCGTCCCGTTTCCAGTTCACGCGTTAACTCGTGCTGCGTCACTTCGTAAGCGCGCCACAGCCGTTCCAGCCGCCAGGGCGTCATGGCATCGGAACTAACGGCCGCCAGATCGGCGTAGGTCATAACGGTGAGCAATTTCAGGCGCTCGATGGTTCCCACGCGTTCGGCGAGGTGACGCGCCGTGGCGGGATCTTCCACATCGCGGCCGCTCATAACCTCCGCAAGATCCAACTGATGCTCAATCAGGAAATTCACCTCGCTCTGGTCTTCGCCGGGCACGCGGATGCGCTCCATGGCCTGGCGGGCGAGCAAGGTGGAGGCCGGCACCGGATCACCCCCTCCACTGCCCCGGCCGGCGTTGTGAAATAACAACGCAAACGCCAGCGCGGCGGGATTTTCCACCTCTGAAAGTAGCTCCGCGAAGCGCTGCAGCGTGGGATCGGTATTGGATGCGAGCTCGGTGGCACGCTCCACCGTCATCAACGTGTGCTCGTCGACGGTGTAGCGATGCTCGGGTTCGGCATCCACCAGATCCACCATCGAAGACCACTCGGGAAGCAACGCCGCCAGCAGCCCCGCGCGCTGCAGAGTTCGGATCGCCATTGCGGCGCGCGGCAAGGAAAGAATGCTTTCGAGCGTGGACCACAGGGGGCGCGGCTGAGCGCAGTACGCCGCGAACGCGGACCGGGCCGCTTCCAAACTCCGCTCGGTTTCGGGCGCCGGCGCAATGCCGTGCCGGGCGATGAACTCCAGCAGCCGCAGCGCCACTGCCGGATCGCTTTCCAGCTGCGCGGGATTCCGCAGAAATATTCGTTCGCGAGAAACCGTGAATTCGCTGTTGGAAAGGCGCGACCGCCAGTCGCGAAAATTCCCTACTAGCGTGTTCTCGGGCTTCTCCAGGGCGCCCAGCCCCCGGCGTGCTTCGTTGAAGATTACCCAGGCGTGCCGGAAGTATTCGCGCATCCATTCCGCTGTCGCCGATGCTCCGTGCGTATTCAACCGCTGGGCGACGATTCGCTCCTGTGCTTCCACATCCAGCAGGTTGCGGTCGCTCCGGGATTGATAATGCAGAAAGCACCGCACCGCGGAGAGGAACTCGCCGGCTCCGTAGAGTTGATCACGGAAGTTGAGTTGATCACTGAACTTGAGTTGATCGTTGAATTGCACGCCTTTCTCGCCCAGGCGCGAGAGACATCCGATCAGATTCCAGTCACGCAGCCCGCCGGGAGCGTCCTTGATATCGGGCTCACGGTGGTGCACCGTGTTCTGAAACTTGGCGTGACGCACGCGCGTGTGCCGCGCCAGATGTTGGCTCAGCTTCGATCCGTTCTTCTCCAGGAAGGCCGGCCATTTATGCTCGAGACGCGAATACAGCGCTTTGTCGCCGGCCAGATACCGCAGGTCCAGGAGATTGATGTCGAGATCGATGTTTTGCTCGCGAAACTCCAGACACTCAGAGATCGTGCGCACCGTGTGGTTGAGCCGCAACCCGGCGTCCCACAACAGACGCACGCACTCCGCCAACGGCTCGCGCAGAGACACCCACGGCGACTCGCCTTCCAGCAGAACCAGGATGTCCACGGTGGCGTAAGGAAACAATTCCAGCTTTCCGTACCCGCCCGCGGCCAGCATCACCGCACCCTGCGGTAGAACCGGTTCGATGGTGGCCCGGTAGGCCTCCACGGCAATCGCGTCGATCATGCGCGCCAGGGCGATATGCACATCCGCGGCCCGTCCGGTTTTGAAAAACTCCTCTTCCGCACGAAGCCATTCCGCGCTCGAGTGCAGTTTCGACAGGCTGCGGCCGTCCGCATTCGCGATTGGTTCCATCTGAACGCTCAAGCTTCAGTATCACGCATGCGAGCACCAGCACGAGAGGCGCATGATGAGCTCGATCCAAATTATCTATTAGATTAAGATACAAGTTGCCCTTAGCTTCCGCGGATTGAGTTGTAAGGGTCGAGAAGCAACCCATGCCAATTTCAGTTCGGATTCATGATTCCAAAGGTTTCGCTTGAGGAAGTCTCATGCCGGCATCCTGCTGGGGTGGGTTTGGCTGCTGGCAATGTCCGGGGGCGCATTGGCGCAGAATGCACAGGCCACAGGCGATCAAACTCCCGCGCCCGTCCCCGCACCGGCGCCTGCTCCCGGGCCTCCGGCGTTCTCACTCGGCCCAGTTAATTTCGGCGGTCTGATCGACGGCTATTACAGCTTGAACTTCAACCACCCGGCGTTCGGAAATCAGCTTTATAATTTCGACGCTTTCGCGGATCAATTCGCCTTGAATCAGGCCAAGCTCAGCATCTCTCACAACGCGAATCCGGTGGGCTTTCAGCTGGACATCGGCTTCGGCCAGGCGTTCGATATCGTGCATGCCACCGATCCCGACCGTACCATCCCCTTTCTACGGAACATCGAACAGGCCTACGTCAGCTGGAAGCCCGTCAAGAATCAAGGGCTGGAGTTGGACTTTGGCCAGTTCGTCAGCAGCGTAGGGGCCGAAGTGTTTGAAACCAACAGCAACTGGAATTACTCGCGGTCGCTGCTGTTCGCCAGCACTCCCTACTACCATGCCGGCGTGCGCATCACCGATCCCATCGGTAAGTATTTCACCGGCGGCATCCAGATCATCAACGGTTGGGACGACACCGAAGACAACAACACCGGCAAGAGTATTGGCCTGGTGGGGAACTTCACATGGAAGAAGATCGCCTGGAACAACGATGACTATTTTGGCCCCGAGAACCCGGGCACCAACCAGGGGCTGCGAAACCTGTTCGATACTTCGCTGGTGCTGACTCCGAACGACAAGATCAACGCGTACATTAATCTCGACTACGTTCACAACAACAGCTATCCGAACGGTGTCCGGCTGTCGCAATCCTGGGTTGGTATCGCGGCGGCGTCGAAGTACCAGATCACCGGTAAAATGGCTTTCACCCCTCGCATCGAATGGCTCAACGATCGCGACGCTTTCGCCACCGGCCGGTCCCAAACGGTGAAGGAGTTCACGCTGACTTATGAATTTAAGTGGGTGGAGGGCCTGCTCTCACGGCTGGAGTACCGGCATGATTGGTCCAACGTCGACTTCTTCGAACGCGGAGTTACGCCGAACGCTTCCAAGCACCAGGACACCCTGACCTTGGCCCTGCTGGCCTTTTTCGGGCGCAAGCCTTAAAGTTCAATCCGACGCGCATCGGCTAAACTTAGCTCTGACCCAGATGCCGCTCTCTCCCGGCGACCAACTCGGACCGTACGAAATACTTGCGCCCATCGGTGCGGGCGGAATGGGTGAAGTTTATAAGGCGCGCGATACGCGGCTCGATCGCACGGTCGCCATCAAGGTTTCCAGGACAGAGTTCACCGAACGGTTCGAGCGCGAAGCTCGTACTGTAGCGGCACTGAATCATCCCAACATTTGTACGCTGCACGATGTCGGCCCGAATTACTTGGTCATGGAGTACATCGAAGGCGCCCAACTCAAGGGGCCGTTGCCTGTCGATCAGGCCTTGAAATGGGCCGTCCAGATTTGCGCGGCGCTGGATGCCGCGCACGCCAAAGGGATCACCCACCGGGATCTGAAGCCGGCTAATATTCTGGTGACCAGGGAGGGCGTGAAACTGCTCGACTTTGGATTGTCGAAGGTCTCGGACGAACGAGAGCCCTCCGTCACCCAGACCCTGTCTGGAACCATTCTCGGCACCCCCGCTTATATGTCGCCGGAACAGGCCGAAGGCAAGCCGGCCGACGCGCGTTCAGATATTTTCTCGTTCGGGGCGGTGCTTTATGAGATGCTCAGCGGACGCCGGGCCTTCGAGGGAGAGAGTGCCATCTCGACGATGGCCGCGGTACTGCATAAGGAACCACGCCGGTTGGAGGCCCCGCCTGCGCTGGAACGCGTCGTCGCGCGGTGTCTTGAGAAGCAAGCGGCACGCCGCTTTCAAACCATGCTGGAATTGCGCGAAGCGTTGGGAAAGGCGCAGGCGGAAGCGCCGGTACAACAGCAGCCCTCCATTGCGGTCCTCCCCTTCGCCAATATGAGCGCGGACAAAGAGAACGAATACTTCAGCGACGGCTTGGCCGAAGAGATCCTGAACCTGCTCGCCAAAATACCGGGTCTGAAAGTGATTGCCCGCACTTCCTCTTTTGCGTTCCGTGGAAAGGAGCAGGACATCACCAAAATCGCTGAGGCGCTGCGAGTGCAGAACATCCTGGAAGGCAGCGTGCGCCGGGCCGGAAGCCGCATCCGTGTGACCGCACAGCTAATCCATGCCGCTGATGGCACCCACCTCTGGTCGGAACGGTACGACCGCGACATGACCGACGTGTTCGCCATTCAGGATGAAATCGGCCAGGCGATTTCAGAGGCGCTCCGAGTGCGGCTGGCTCCCCGCGTACAGGCGGTGAACACAGAAGCCTACCAAGATTACCTGAAAGGACAGTATTACTCCTGGCACAACACTCCGGAGGGTTTCGCGAAAGCGAAGGAGTGCTTTGAGCTGGCCTTAGCCATCGACCCGAATTACGCTCCGGCCTATGGCGGGTTGGCCGGGTACTTTTACGCTCTGGCAGTGTTCGACATCAGTCCCACCCGCGACGTGGCTCCTTTGGCGAGATCGGCGGCAGGGAAAGCGCTGGCCCTCGATTCTTCAAGTCGCGAGGCCCACAGTGTGTTAGCGATAATGGCGGCAATATGCGATTATGACTGGAAAACGGCCGAAAAACATCACCGCACCGCCATGGCTGCCGAACCCCTCCCACCGGTGACGCGATTCCGCTACGCCGCATTCTATCTGCTCCCGCTGGGGCACGTCTTTGACGCCATGGAACAATGCCGTTTGGGCCTGGATACCGACCCGCTTTCCATGATTCTCCACTACGCCATGGCTCGGTCGATGTACTATGCAAAGCAGTACCGGGAATCCGTTGAATACGCGCGCAAAGCCCTGGAAATGGATCCGAATTACTATCTTTTGTGGTTCGCCATGGGGCTCTCTCAGCTTTACAATGGCCGTACCCTGCAGGCGGTTACCAGCTTGGAACGAGTTGTGGACCTTGCGCCTTGGTGGCATCAAGGGGTTGGGTATCTGGCCGCGGCCTACCACCAGGCTGGCGACTGCGAGCGAGGCCAACAATGTGCACGCAAGCTCACTGAATCGCACACCGGCAGCTTCGGGTCTGCGGCCTATTATGCCGCCACCGGTGAAGTGGATGCCATGTTCGATACGCTCGATATGGCCTACCGTCGGCGCGATCGGTTTCTTGTCCACATAAAACACGAACCGTTCTTCGACCCCTACCGCGCCGACCCGCGCCTTCATTCTCTTCTCACGAAAATGAATCTGGCGTGAAGGTCGCTGAATTCGCGCGCCTCAAGCGGCCGGAACGACAAAAGGGAAGACCGGTGATACGCGCCCTTCAGGCCGATCGACGCCATCGTTCACCGGCGCCCCAACCACCCAGGAAAGGGCGGCGTCCATTGCGTCGTCCGACAGCGTTCGGCCATTGGCGCCATCCACCCCGTAGAGAGCCTTGGATCCAATCCGATACGGTACGGCGTCGGGCAGGATCGACTCGGCAACGCGCTTCGCATACGCCGCCGGGTCGGACTGAAAGCCTGCCAGGCGAGCATACTTTTCGATGGTTGCCGCGGCAAGGGTTTGGTATTTCCCGTCGAGCGCTGGAAGGTGCTCGTAGCGGCTCGACCTTTGCTCGTCGTTAGTCGAGAAGAGGTAGAGGTGTGGAACCAATACATAAGCCACTCGATTGGACCGGTGCCAGTGCCCTTGATCGCGCCAGTCGGCTGACGCGAAGTAGTAAATTGTGGGCGGCAACAAGCTGTTCGGAATTTCCAGCACGATCGCCGACGACACAAGACCGGCAAATGGCGACTCCCCAGCATGACGTTGGAAGGCGTCCAGGTCCAGCACGCCCTTCGCAAACGCTTCCCGAAATTCGCGTAATCCATTCTGATTGCCAAAGAACGGGTCCCTCACTGTGCCGGCCCAAAAGCGCAGGCCGCCCGGCGATTCGGTAATTTGGTTGAGGCGTACCTCTGCAATGTCATTGCCGATAAGGCCCAGGTCTTCCCGGGATTGTTCAAGCAAGCTCACCGTACCCACATCGGCACGAAAGCGCACCGTATAGATAAGGCCACCACTGTTCAGTCTGTCTGCACCAAGGTGAAATTTATAGATGGCGTCAGCGGAAAAATTGTTAGGATCGCCTGCTACGGATTTCGGATTGAGGATCAATACCAAGCAAGTCTTGCCCGGCAGGTCGGACTCAAAAGCATAGACGTCGGTCAAATCCAGTTGCGGGTGTTTCCTGGCGAGGTCGGTCGAAAAGTGATGTCCCATTTACCTACGGCTCCCTCACCAGGATAGAGGCAAAGTTTTTCCACCTTGTCGTTCACACCACTCCCTCATCAGGAAAGCAGTAAGCTGCATGAAAAATTGGTTCATTATAGCAGCGGGCACCTGTGCGTTAATGAAAGTATGGTTGATGTTGCCGAAAAGCCGTTCCACAGCGTCGAGAGCGCTCACGAGTTCATGCTCGTTTTGGAAAACGTGATCACCGACGCTAAAGGCGAACTCGAAACCATGCTGGACAACGCGAACACCGCCAGAGACGAGCGCCGCGGCGAAGCCCTGCGCCTGGCGCTGTTCAAAATCTCGCAGCTCGAAACCCACACCGGCAAGAGCCGGCGCATCCTGAACGACCTGGGACTGATCCGGTCACTCTTGGCGCGGGGCTAAGCGCTGCCGCGGAGAAACACGATTAATCGATTTGAATATCGGCCGTCCGCTTGAACTCTTTGCCCGCGTCGTCCAGCGCCTTGATTTCAACCTTATAGGAACCGGGATTGAGAGATGCCGTGGGGATCTTCGCCGCTATCGGAACGGTGGGGCTTCCGGTTTGCGCGGGTAGTCCCACGCGCACCAACCCCGTGTCTTCCTTCTGCTCGCCCGTCTTTCCGTCCAATACGCGCATCTCAAATGCGAGCACCGGCGGCGTTTTCAGATTGCCGGTCACCAGCAGCGGTTCGTAAAGTTCAGTATAAAAAGCCACAAAATCGCCCTTCTTAAAATGATTGGAGCCGTACGGCACCAATTGCATTCCATCCGCGATCAGCGGCACGCGATCTTCAAGCAGCAGAGCATCGAGGCCGGTGCCGAGATCGGAAGCTTTGCGCACCTCCTTGCTCAGCGCCAGAGCGCTCATGCTGAACTGCTTTGAGTCGTACGGATCCACCCCGAGCGGCATCTCCAGCTTTCCGAAGCTCTCGCCGCCGGAGGCGAACACGACTTTCAAATTGTATTTGCCCGACGCCACATCGAACTGGTTCTCGTAGTGCATGGGCTGCTCCTTGAACGCCTCCATCTGCTTCTTGTCGTCGAAATCGAGCTTCACTGTATCGCTGAAGCGCGCTCCTACACTGCCATCGGGAAGGTATGCCAGCCCCAAAACATTGATCGTCGCGTGGTACTTGCCCTTCTGCTTCTCGAACTTCACGTTGTTGGTCTCGATTTCCATCGCCACGTTGACGCGCGCCACATTGGGGGCGGTGTAGAAGTACGGAAGCTCCATCGTCGCGCTGACGTTCCCGGCCTGCGCCGCGGCCGCGCGAGTCTCCAGATCCTTTTCGGTGGCATTGCCGGCCAGCAAGTCCTGAGGCCGCGAATTGCAATAACCCGTGCGAGCCCGTACCTCGGTGCCGCTGCGCTCCACTTTCACGCGCAACGTGTGACAGCTTCCTTCTTCAGAATCCGGCGGCGTGTACCCGAGAACGTAGTATTCGTCTTGTTCCTTCCCGATTTTTTGCATGCCCCCAATCAAATCGTTGGTTTCATGAATGACGAAGCCTCCCGTGCCCTGAGCCAGCAGGAACATGATGTTCTGATTGGTAGTGGAGCTTTCGGGCATTTTCGGAATGATCATGCGTGATTGAGCGCTGGGATTTGAGAAGGGCGAGTTAGCTCCGTAAGGGTTCAGCGAAGCTCCTCCGCCGCTGCCGGTCCCTCTGCTAGGCGTGCCGCCCGTGGGCCCCGCCGTTGGACCGCGACCCCCGCCCCCGGTCGGAGCACCGCCGCCAGGAGCGCCGCCACCCGGAGCGCCACCACCTCCATGACCACCCCCGCCGCCGGCTCCGCCAGTGCCGCCGCCTCCCGTACCGCCGTGTTGCGGGATAAAGAACGCCACACCGCCGGGGACATAAGACGCCGGTATAAAGCGAACGCCGGTCTGGGGTGCGCCGGGTGATGCGCCTGGCGAGTTCAAACGCGCTTGTGGTACTCCAGCCTCCAGACCACGCACGTCGATGGGATAAATAGCCACATTCGCTTTGTTGCACGCGCTGATGGCGGCGGTGGCCTCAGACATCACTTCCGGCGTCAGCGGAAATCCGCCGGTGATCAGGATCACGGTCTTGCGCGCGGGAATGGCGCTGAGGTTCTTGGCCAGGTCCTTTAACGCGTAGAGCACATCGCGCGCGCCAAAACTGGCCATTTGCGCGCTCAGCTGCGGCGCATTGGCATCCGAAGCATTCGGTGCAACGGCGGAAAACTTGACCCCATTGACGACATTTTTCAGCCGCTGTGCATCGTCGGTGAAGTTCTGCGCGATTTGGAGCGCACCGCCAAAATTGACAATCGCCATGAGACGATTCGGGCCGCCGTTGGCGTCGATGAATTTCGCCGCGGCCTGCCGCGCGCGCCCTTGCGCGCCAAAATCCATGGTCGAGTTGTCGAAGAACAGGACCAGATAGTGCTTCTGCGGGTTGGAGGGCGATGCCGAGCCGGCTTCGAACGAGAAACTCTTGATCTGTTGCTCTTTATTGTCTTCCCAAACCTTGAAATCCTTGGCTTCCAAGTCGTGGATATAGGCGCCCTTCTTGTCGGTGACCACGGTGTCTACCAGCACCAGTTTGGTCTCGGTGTGGAGGACCGCTCCGGAGTCCGCTGGCGCCTGCGCGCGAACCGAGGGATAAACACCCGCCAGCGCGAGAAGCGCGGCGAAGCCAATCATGCGCTGAAAATTCACGATCGCACCTCCATCGAATTACTGAATCTCGACGACGCCGTTGCGCGCCGCCATGGTCTGCCCTTCCGAATCCCGCACCACCAGCCGGATTACGTAACTGCCGGGCGCCACGTCGAAATTGGTCCTGACGGTAATGCCCGAATTCAACACCTTCTCCAAGGTGGCATCCATCAACTTCATCACAACTGTCTTTTGCATGCCGGTGATGTAGTTGCCGTTGCGGTCAAAGACGCCAGAAAGTATGGTCAGATTGTCGTTGTTGCGGCCTTCGGCTTTGCGAAAGCGCAGATTCTTCACATTCACGCGCGCCAGCACGGCGATCCGGGCCGCGACGTCGCTGGACTTGAAATATTGCATATGCAAATCGACCGGAATGTCCTGTATTTCATCCCGCGAAAACAGCGCCTCCTGGATTTCGCGCTTGGCGTCTTCTTCGGGATCGGGAAGATGCTTGGGAGCATAATATCCGCGCCGCGCTTGCAGATCCAGTCCATGAAGTTCCCCGGGTCCATGCGAATTCGTCAGCGTTACCTTAAGCGCGTGATAGGCGCCGTCCAGCTTCAGGTTCTGGGGAGAAAATCCCAGCACATAAACGAACTCCGGCGTCGCGGCCACCTGCGCGAAGCCCGCTTTCAGGTCATTATTATTGTGAAAGTACCGGCCGCCCGTGGCATCCGCCAGCTCCTCCATGATTCCTTCTTCGGCCATCGCGTTCTCGCTCTGATATTGCGCCTTCACGTTCATCACGCCGGGAAGCGCGACCGCAGTTTTGGTGCTGGCGTCGCCACCCGGGATCAGCACATAGAGGCCCCGCGCATTCAGAGAGCTGATCCGCACATTGGCGCGAATCGCGCGATCCATAATGTTCGTCTCTTCGTCGCGCAGATCGTTGGTGATGAAGAAGCCGGAGGAGACCAGGATCAACGTCCGTTCACCGGGAGCCACGGAAAGCCGGCGAATGGCGCCCTCCAGCACCGTAAATGCCAGGCGCGTGTCGCGCTCGCCGAAGCTAATGATGCGTTCGGCCGTACCCCGCGAAACGTTCTCGGCATTTTGTTCGGCTTGCTCCATCAACTGTTGCACCGCTGCCGCTGTAGCGCTTGGAGGGATGGGGGGCGGAGGGTCGCAGGTGGCCAGCACCTCCTGGGCCGCGGCGTGCAGAGCCGTCTGATCGTTCTGGTTCTGAATCCGATCCGCCATGTAGTAGGTGATGTCCGGGCACTCCGATACCCCTTGCGCCATGGTTGGCCGCGCCATCAGTTTGAGAAGGGCCTCGTGCAACTTCTCGCGATCGTCGGTGAAATCCACATTGCCCTGCCCGGAGGTGGTGAAAATGGCGGCGCGCGTGGTGGCGCCCAGAGTTTCAGCCAAATGGCGTTCGGCCGCGTCCCGAGCCTGCATCAGATCCGGGGTGCTGGTGTGAACATCGTCAAACAGGTAGGCCACAAACCGCTGTGCGATGGGCGGAGCGGGAGACACGGCCGACTTGTCAAGCGCGGCTTCGGCTTCATTGGTCGCCACCTCCGCCGGAATCGCCGCCTCGCCGGCTTTTTCCACCGAGAACCTGGAGATCACCTGCGGCTTGCCTTTGTCGAATAAGTGGAAGTCTTCCTTTTGCAGTGTCCCGATGGCTTTGCCCTGGGCGTTGCGGACTACCACCGGAACCATCACCAGGTTCACTTTGGCGCTAAAAGTAGCGGGCGCGTCGCGCGAAGACATTTCGGGCGCATTTTGATTTGGGGTGTTCTGTCCAGGCGAATTCTGAGCGGCCGGAGGCTGGCCCCGGGACTGAAGTCCGGTAATTAAGCCCAACAGCAATAGAGCCGCCGCTGCGCCTTTCACCTTCATTTGAGTCTAACTCCTCTACTAGTAGGACAATTCTACTGCATTTTCATTGGCGTTCACACGAGTGTGAACGCCGCACGCGTGGACGCGTGCGCCACAAACGTTGCTGCCGTTGCTCTGACGCCATAATAAAAAGATGCTCCGCGCATTCTATGCAGCCACTATCTTCTCAATCGCGATCGGCGCGCCACTGGGGCCCAACCGTCCCCTGAACAGGTGGACCGCTTCTTCGACGACGTCTACTTCAAGTTCAATCCCACCGTAGGTACCTCCAGCGGGTTTCACCAGTACGACGCCCTGCTGGAAGACTATTCGCAGTCTGCCGTCATCACACAAACCAAGGCCCTGCATGCCGCCGAAAAGCAGTTTGCGGCCCTGCCCCCCGATCCCGACCGGGATCTGATTCTGAGTTACATCCGTGCCACGCTCCTCGAACTCGAACATGTCCGCGGTTGGGAGAAAAACCCGGACAACTACTCGAGCGGGGTGACCACTAGCGTTTTCGTCATCATGAGCCGTACCTTTGCGCCACCGGCGGATCGCTTGCAATCCGTTATTGCGCGCGAGCGCCAGATTCCCGCGGTGTTCGAAGCCGCCCGCGCCAATCTCAAGAATCCTCCCCGTATCTACACCGAGATCGCCATCGAGCAATTGCCTGGCATCATCGGCTTCTTCCAAAACGACGTGCCCACCGCCTTCAAACAGGTGACCGACGCGAAGCTCCTGGCCGAGTTCCAACAATCGAACGGAATGACCATCGACGAATTGAAGCGCTACCAAGCCTTCTTGAAGGACAACCTCCTTCCACGTTCGCACGGCGACTTTCGGCTGGGCGCCGATCTCTTTCGCAAGAAGCTGCTGTACGAAGAAATGGTCGACCTGCCATTGGACAAGCTGCTCGCAATCGGCCTGGCCGATCTGCGCAGGAACCAGGAGGCTTTCAAACAGACCGCCGCTAAAATAGACCCGAGCAAGACGCCGCCGCAGATCCTCGAGGAAGTAACCCACGACCACCCCGCGCCCGACCACTTGCTTCAATCCTTTCGCGATGTATTAGGCGGATTGAAAGACTACATTACCGCCAAGCAGATCATCACCATTCCTTCGCCGGTGCTGCCGATCCTGGAGGAAACCCCACCGTTCATGCGCGCTCTCACTACCGCATCCATGGACACGCCGGGACCGTACGAAAAGGTAGCCAAGGAAGCATTCTTTAACGTGACCTTGCCTGAGCCCTCCTGGACGCCAAAGGAAGTGGAAGAGCACATGGAAGGCTTCAACCGCGGAACCATCATCAGCACGGCTATCCACGAAGCATATCCGGGACACTATGTTCAGTTCCTGTGGATGCAGACCATTCCGTCGAAGGTCCGCAAGCTGCTGGGCGCCAATTCGAATGCCGAGGGCTGGGCGCATTACTGCGAGCAGATGATGCTGGATGAAGGCTACGGCAACGGCGATCTGAAACTCCGCCTGGGCCAATTACAGGACGCGCTGCTGCGCGATGCCCGCTACGTGGTGGGCATCCAGATGCACACCGGCCATATGACCTACCAACAGGGCATCGACTTTTTCGTCAACGAAGGCTACCAGAGCCGCACCAACGGCGAGCGTGAAACGAAGCGGGGCACCAGCAATCCAACGTATCTTTATTACACTCTCGGCAAACTCGAAATCATGAAGCTGCGCGAGGATTATAAAAAGAAGCGCGGCAGCGCCTTCACCCTGGAAGAATTTCACGACCGCTTTATGCGCGAAGGCACGCCGCCCATCAAGATTGTGAGGAAGGCGCTGCTGGGCGACGATTCGCCGGTGCTGTAGAGTAACCGGCTCCCTTACGGTCGTGGTTCACCAGCCCAAGTCACTCCCTCACGGTCGTGGTTCAGAATCGTCGAGGCCCAGTAGGCGGCACACATTCTGAACCGCGCGCGTCAGCAAGCGTTGCTTAATTGAAGCGCGGCAGAAGCTCCAAATCTTCCTTGGGCACCGATTCCATCGGATACCCGGCCCTGCGCCAGGCGCGCAGTCCACCGGCGATCACATAAGCGTCGAATCCTTTTTCCCGCAAGATGTGCGCCACACGGGCGCTGGTGGCTTCGCGTAGTCAAGTGCAGTACAGATAGATGGGCGTCCCCTTGGGTAGCGACTCGATGAATGCGTCCAGATTGTTCGGCTCGATACGGATGGAACCCTGGACGCGCTGTTCGCCCTGATCGTAATAACCATGGCTGCGGACGTCGGCGATGATGATGTCCGGCGTGCCTTCCAGCTTCAGGCGGGCCTCAACATCGCTCACCGGAACCCGGCGGACAAATCGAGTCAGCCGATACCGGGCAAACAGCCACGCCCGATAGCACACAAACCCGATCACGCCCACGAAGACCACCCACGCCACAACCCGGCTGAAAGCCTGCAATCCGCCGGCGATCATGCGAAAGACGTCGCGAAACAGGTAGCCGAGCGCTCCATAGGCAAACGTATAGATGAGCACCCCGCCGAAGTCGAATCGGAAAAACTGAGAGGCGCGCATGTTCATACTTCCAGCCAGCGGCGGCGCCATGGTGTTCACCCCTGGGAGGAATTTCGAGAACAGCAGCGTTGTGCGCCCGCGTTTATAAAACCATTTCGCGGAACGCAAAATACAAACTTCCGGACTCAACGACAGTCCACACAGGAAGCCCAGCAAACTCCACCCTGAGTAACGGCCGGCGAAGTATAGCGTCGTATCCCCGATCAGCATGGCGCCGATGGCCACGCCGAAAGCCAACGCCGGATGCAAGACCCCGGAAGCGGCTGCCGCGCCCGCCGCCAGCAACGCCAGCGCACCAGGTACGGGCAAGCCGATGGCTTCCATCAGCAGCGCCACGAACAGGCTGGAATAGCCATACTTCGCGATGGTGCTCAGAATGTCCGGCATATCACCTTATTATGCAGTGCCCCGGTATTATGACGTGCGAACCCGTCACGGTTACGCACACCTCAAAAACATACGCTGCCTCGTCGAACATTGCGGAGTAACTATTTCATGCCGAACAAACTGAATGGAAAACGAATCGCCCTCCTCGCCACCGACGGTGTCGAACAGGTGGAACTGACAGAACCCCGCAAGGCTTTGGATGCCGCGGGCGCAAAAACCGAGCTGGTCTCGCCCGCCAAGGGCAAGCTGCAAGCATGGCAGCATCACGAAAAAGGCGACAGGTTCACAGTAGACGTGGAACTGGAGACCGCCGATCCGCACAATTACGATGCGCTGCTGCTGCCCGGCGGCGTCGCCAATCCCGACCAACTTCGCATGATGCCGAAAGCGGTCCGTTTCGTGAAGAGCTTTTTCGACGCAGGGAAGCCGGTAGCCGCGATTTGCCATGCTCCTTGGATGCTGGTGGAAGCCGACGTGGTGCGAGGCAAAACCATGACCTCCTGGCCATCCCTGCACACCGATCTCAAGAACGCCGGGGCGCACTGGGTGGATCGTGAAGTGGTGGAAGACAACGGCCTGGTAACCAGCCGCAAACCCGATGACATCCCCGCTTTCAATAAGAAGGTTATCGAGGTGTTCAGCCAGGCGCATCCGCATGAGGCGCAACCGGTGGGCGCGGGAAGCGAGCGGCAGAACAGATCGTAGCGCGTGTCCGCATGCTCACGCATGGCGGCTCAGGAGCGAATCTGGGCCAGCAGCACGGCCGCCTGTTTTTCGAGGTCGCCGTGCTGCGCAACCAGATCTTCGAGTTGCACCTGGGCGCGCGGCACATCGTGTTCGGCCAGAAGTCCCTTTGCGAGATAGAACCGTGCGCGTTCCAGGTAAGGACCATCGCCGGCCATCGTCAATGCCAGCAGTTCCTGGATACCCGCGATACGATCGCCCGATCGCAGCAGCGAAATTCCCAAGTAGAATCTTGCGGGCACGAAGGCCGGTTGCGCGTCCGCAATGGCTCGCAGAGCGGAAGCTGCGCCTGCATAGTCCTGCTTCGCATAGAGCGCCATCGCGGCCTGAAAAGATTTGGGCGCCCGCAACTCCGGCACATACGCAGGCGCTTCAAACGCCGACAACAACTCATATTGCTCGTCGGGAATCTGACTTGCCGCACTCGGCGGGCGCGCCCCGGCTACACGCCCAACACCCGGTTCCTCATGCGATGTCCAGGCCAGCCATCCGAAAACACTCACCGCCACCAGCAGGATGAACACGGTGAATCCGTAGATCCAGATCCAAAATCGGTTTTCAGGTTTGATTTTCATTACGGTGCAGCGCATCCGAGCCGCCATGCGTAAGCATGCGTAATCCCGGGGGGAGCGAGAAAAACCGCATGCTCACGCATGGCGGCTCAGGACGAATCTCTCCATGGTCGTTTGCGATGCACTAGACTACGGCTCCACGAACGTCGGCGCCACCGAATCCACTTCCACCGGAGCGCCTTCCACAGGCTGGGGCGTTTTGGCTCGCCGGCCAAAAAGCAAAATGGCCGCCACGACAAATAAGAGTACCAACTTCACCACTTCCAGTACTCCATACAGCCCGTGCAACCGCCAGAATTGGCCGTCCGCCGCCGAGCCGGAGCCCGCGCCGAAATCGATCAAGCGGCCGAGTGCGGTCATCTCCGGAGTCACTCGAAAATGCTGGAACAGGACAATGATCAACATAGCACCCGTTATTCCCGCCAACAGCCGGTTTTTGACGGTAAGCAACAGAATCGCGGTCAGCAGGACGCCCAACGCGATCTGTACCAGTTCCCAACTGGTGAAGAACAGCCGGTTCTCCTCGCCCGCCAGATAGCGCAGCAGGATTCGGGCGTTTCCCGGTCCAAGCGTTTGAAACATTTGCGCGGCTTCTTGTGGGGGCGCCGCCAGCACTCGATCCACCGTGCCGAAATTCTGGGTGGCCACGAAGATCATGAACAGGCTGCCCAGGATTAAACAACCCACCAAAAATGCCGCTGTTCGGTGCGAATGCATGGCTGTCCCTCCTAGATTTTATCGCACGCGCTATACTCTGTCTGACCGAGAATCCGAGATGAAGTTACTCACGAAGTTCAACCTGATTTTAATCGCCTTGTTCGGCGCCGGCTCCATCCTGATCGCATTTACCGCCTATCAATTTCTGATGCGCAATGCCCGCAGCCAGGTAATCCAGCAGGCCGAGCTGATGATCCAGAGCGCCCTCTCCACGCGCCAGTACACCGCCATCGAATTGGCGCCGCTGCTGGAAACCCTCCCCGAACATAAGACGCGTTTCCTTCCCGAAACCATTCCGTTCTATGCGGCCACTGTCACCTTCGACTATCTTCGCAAGCAATACCCGGAATATTCCTACAAAGAAGCCGCGCTGAATCCGTCGAACCTGCGCGATCGCGCCGTGGATTGGGAGGCGGACCTGATCAGCCATTTCCGCAATCACTCCGGCGAAAAAGAGCTGGTCGGCGAACGCGACACACCCACCGGCCGGGTGCTGTACATCGCGCGTCCCGTCATCGCGGAACAAAGTTGCCTGCAGTGTCACAGCGAGCCTTCCGTAGCTCCACCCGCCATCGTGCAGACCTACGGCAGCGTAAACGGCTTTGGATGGAAAGCCAACGAAACAGTGGCGGCCCAGATCGTCTCAGTGCCCATGGCGGTGCCCATCCAAATCGCGCACGATGCCTTCCGCACGCTGGTCATCTACCTGATCGTGGCCCTGATGATCTCGCTCGCGGCCATCGACGCCGCCGTAGTGCTACTGGTAATCCGTCCGGTCCGAAAGCTGTCGGAGATGGCCGATCGCATCAGCACCGGCGATATGAGCCTTCCCGAACTGCCGGTCCACGGCCAGGACGAAATCGCCGGCCTCACGGCGTCGTTCAACCGGATGTTTGTGAGCCTGCAGAAGGCGTTCCGCCTGTTGAACGGCTGAGAGGCGCCCGCGGCATGCTCCCGAGGAATTGCTCGCGCTTGGCGGCCGAGCTGATCTCCTGCGCGAGCGTCTGATAAAGATCGCTCAAGGTGCGGCTTTCGGGCGCGGCGCGCCGCACCAGGATGTGAGCGATCGGCCCGATAAAGCTTGCAAGATCTTTGCTGGCCCGCTCCAGATCGGCCGCGCTGTGGATGGACGCTTCCGCGGCTGGTTGTGAACCGGGCGACGCACTATCCGGAACAGCGGGACGCAAGCTTGGTACCGCCACGGTTCTGGTCTCACTCAGATGTACTGCGTCCAAACGGATGGCATCCAGGGCAGCCAGGAACTCCTGGGCGCTTGGAAAGCGGTCGGCTGGACTTTTCGCCAGCGCCTTCAGGATGATCCGTGCCAGCTGGGGCGGCACCTGCGGATTCACCTCGGAGGGCGACTTGGGCGGCGTACGCAAATGCGCCGCGATGATCGCATAGGCGCCACCCGAGCCGCCGGCATCGAACGGCGGACGTCCCGCCACCATCTCGTAGATCATCGCGCCGGTAGAATACACATCCGATCGCGCGTCCGCCCGATCTCCGAGCGCCTGCTCGGGCGAAATATAGTACGGCGATCCGAGCATGGTGCCCGGCTGCGTCAGCTCGGCATCGTCGCGCCCGGGGGTGGTCCCGGGATTCAGTGACGCCGCCAGTCCGAAATCCAGCAGCTTCACCACGCCGTGCGACGCGATCATCACGTTGGAAGGTTTGATGTCGCGATGAATTATCCCATGTGCGTGAGCGTAGGCCAGCGCCGCCAGCACCTGCGACGCGTATTCCAGTGCCTGACCCAGCGTAATCCCAGGCGAACGAAGTTTGTCGCGCAGGCTTACACCCTCCACAAACTCCATCACCATCACCAGTTGGTCGTGCATCCGAAACGCATTGTGCAGCGACGCGATGTGCGGATGCTGCAAGCTGGCCTGCAAGCGGATTTCGCGCAGGAAGCGCTCCGTCATCTCGGGCGCGGCCGAAGCATTCGGCTGAATAACTTTAAGCGCCTCGATGCGTTGCGAGATGGCATGCCGGACCTTGTAGACCGATCCCATGCCGCCAGCTCCCAAAGCGGCCAACACTTCGTAATCGCCAATCCGGTCGCCGGACGTGAAGACCATTTTGCCCGGAGCCATAACCCGATCATGGCAAGTTTCGGCGGTCCAGGCAAACGGAGGATCTCGAACACGGGTAAGGTACACGCGGCTTGAGCCGCGTTTTTTCCGCGCCAAGTCAAGAACGCGGCTGAAGCCGCATATACCAAGCTTCTGCCGAACAAAAATCGGTGAACTCCGTACTATATCCTGAGTGCGGCGCCCTCAATGCGCAAAGGAAAACCAAGCCGGACCGCCCAATTCGTCGCGCTGCATCGCGCGCTCGGCACACTCGCGCCCCAGGTGCCGGGCTTTACCGACCCCTTCGCCTCCCATTTCCTCCCGGACAAATGGCAAAGGAAAGTAGAGCAGGCGCGTGCCTCGCTCTCAAGCGGCGCCCGTACGTCGCCGTATCCTTTCTGGCAGCGCGGCATGGGCATTTTCAATCAGTTCCGAACGGTGATCCTGGATCGTGCGATCGCGTCTCGTGAGCCGCCGGAACAGCTGGTCATCCTCGGCGCAGGTCTCGATAGCCGCGCCTGGCGTCTGGATTGTCTCAAGAACACGGTGGTCTTCGAAGTGGACCACCCCAGCAGCCAGGCCTGGAAGCGCGCTCGATCCGCCGCGGTTCCGTACAAAGCCAAAGACGTCCGTTTCGTCGCCATGGATTTCGAGCGCGATCAGCTTGCCCCGCTCATCAAAAGCTCCGGGTTCGATCCAGGCAAGCGTTCCTTTTGGCTATGGGAAGGCGTCACAATGTATCTGCGGCCGGAAGATGTCTCCGCCAATCTGGGCGCTTTCGCCGCCTTGTCCGCGCCAGGCAGCGGCATCGCCCTCACCTACCTGCGCAAGAGAAACGGCCGCGTTCCGCGCAGCTTATTCCTGGCTCTGATGGGCGAGCCATTGCGCTCCGCCTTCGCTCCCACTGAAATCGCGGAGCTGGCCACGCGGCACGGCTGGCGCCAAATCAGCGACACCAACGTCCAGGACTGGTTGAAGGAAACACCCGGACTGAGGCTGAGGCGACGCCAGATCGGCCTGCAATGGCTGGAGTCCATCTGGGTGGGCGAGATTGCCTGATCGCCGCGCCCGTAATTCGGTGTCAAAGCGAACGTTTCATTAAAGCATTGTTTTATATAGGTCGATAGCTGAACGTGGAAGCCTCGCTCAGCCCGTCGTCGCTCAGCAAGCCTTGGGCCACACCGAAGCCTTGGTCCATCTGGAGCGGAGCGTTATCGGGCGCCCTGGCCATCTTGCTCGGGTCCACGGTCCTGGTTGGATGGGCGGTGCACTCGGCGTTTCTCATTCAAGTTACGCCCAATCTGCCCCCGATGCAGCGCAACACGGCCGCCGGTTTTATCCTGGTTGGGCTGGCGCTCCTGGGGATGGCACTGGCCAGGCCTCGGTTGACATTCATCGCGTCCGCCGTCACGGCAAGCTTGGCGGTGGCCTCGCTCCTGGAGTATCTGTTCCATGCGAATTTTGGGATCGACGAACTGCTTGGCGCCGGGTATGTCGCCACCCTTACCTCGGCCCCGGGCCGCATGTCGCCGTTTACCGCCATTTGCTTCCTGGTGCTTGCCACTGGCTTTGTATTGGCCCTAATAACCCCGCTTGCCGGCCGATCGCCGGTGCTCGGCGTTACCGGCCTGGCGGTGGCAGCGGTTGGTGCGGCCTGCGTGATCAGCATGCTCTGGGGTAGCGGTCACGCTTTTGCAGTCGGCAACCTTACGCGCATAGGTTTGCACACGGCCGTCGGCCTCATAGTGCTGGGCATCGGTGTCACCGGCATGGCCTTGGACATGATTCAAGCCGGGCTCAGCGAGCTATGGGCGCCGGTGGGAGCGGGACTCTTTGTTGCAACGGTCAGGTTCGGATTGTTACAGGCCTTCGCACCCAGGAGCGAACCGCGTTTGTCGTCCGCCATGACGTTTTTGGGAGCGCTGCTGGGCGCGGTCGTCTTCGGGATGATTGTCCACCTGGCTTTGAAGACCCGTTTACAGCGCGACGCTTTGCGACAGGTGAATCGAAGACTGGAAGCGGAGATGGTGGAGCGCCGGCAGGCGGAGGAAGCGGCCTACGCCGCGAATCGCGCCAAAAGCGAGTTCCTGGCAAACATGAGCCACGAGATTCGCACGCCGATGAATGGGATTCTCGGCATGGTGGAACTGGCGCTGGAGACTACGCTCGATGCCGAACAGCGCGATTATCTGGAAACCGCTCAAGAGTCGGCACAGGGCTTGATGACGGTGATCAACGACATCCTCGACTTCTCAAAGATTGAAGCCGGCAAACTGGATCTGGAGACAGTGAACTTCAGTCTCCGGGAAAGCCTGGCCCAGACGCTGAAGCCGCTTACGGTTCGGGCGCAACAAAAGGGTTTAGGTCTCAATTTGGAGGTGGATCCGCAAGTGGTGGATCTGGTCTCGGGCGACCCGGTTCGTTTGCGTCAGATTATCGTGAACCTGGTAGGGAATGCGGTCAAATTCACCAGCTCCGGCGGAGTGACGGTAACCGTTCAAAGAGAGTCTGTTCCAGAAGAAGAGTTCCAAAGCGCCGAGCATATGACGCTGCGCTTCACTGTCAAGGATACCGGAATCGGCATTCCGCCGGAAAGACAGAGGGAAATCTTTTCGTCCTTCACCCAGGGCGACAACTCGACAACCCGCCGGTACGGCGGCACGGGCCTGGGCCTAACCATCTCGCACCGGCTGGCCGAGATGCTGGGTGGCCGGATCTGGGTGGACAGCGAGACCGGCAAGGGCAGTTCGTTTCATTTTACGGCGCGCCTGGAAATTGCCAGGGATAGAGCGGCAGGCGACAATGGCGTGCTGTCGTCCGCCTCTTCTTCGGCCCGCTGACCAGTCACCGTCGTTCAGGCCTTTTCTTTCCTTCCACGCGAGTTATTTGCCCGTTCCCTGTCTGAGGCTCCTTCCTGGGCGGCCTTACTCTGGCCTTGAAAGGCATCGCATGAAACCTGAATCGCTCCACAAGGTGGCCGAGACTCTGCGCTCCGTTCACCATCACCACTTGGGGGTGACTGCATACCCGCCCAAACCACCCAACGCCGCCGCGGCCGCGCGCCTGGAACGCCCCGATATCCAAGCTTTCACCAAAGCGCTGGACCGTGCCAGGGCGCAATGGCCACACACCGATCTCTGCCTCATTGGATCCCACGGCGCCATCGGGCCTACGAACATCGACGATCCCACCGATACTCTTCCCCCCGGCTTCCTCCAATTCCTGGATCCCGAAACGCTGCTGCGCATTCCCGTTGGCGACCCCGAAGACCAAGGCGATCAAATAGATTAGCGCGCAACGGCCCGGCAACGGTTCGCGTCCCTTGGGTATGAGGGTAGCGGCGCTGGGCTTTTTGTACGTGCTGTTCTGCTACGGCCGCCAATCCGACGCGCTATCGATCGACGCCATCATCCAATCCCGGCACCTGCCCTTCGGCGGTATTCTCGATCCCATATTTTCAAGTTCCGACAGCCCAGCGATTACCGGCTATACCCGCTGTGGCGACTCCGCGCTTTGGACCGGCCACTATCTCGCCGCCGAGGCCTATCGCTACAAGGTCTCTGGCGATCCGGCCGCGCTCGCCAACGCGCAAACCGCGCTGGCTTATCTGAAAACACTGGTAGATGTTACCGGCACCGATGTGCTGGCGCGTTGCGTCGTTCCCATCAACTCCAACTATGCCGCGGGTATCACGAGCGAGGAGTCCGCCAACGGCATCCACGAAAGCGGCGCCAACTATTGGGTGGGGAACACCTCGCGCGATGAATACATCGGAGTTTTCTTCGGCCTCAGCATCGCCTACGATCTGCTCGGCGCTCCGGTTCAGCCAGCCGTCCAGGCACTGGCCACGCGCTTGCTGAATTTCCTGACCGCGCACGCCTGGAGCGTCGTCATGCCGGATGGTTCCTCCAGCACTACATTTGTTATTCGTCCCGACGAGCAGCTCGGGCTGCTGCAGGTGGGACGTCAAGTCAACTCCGGGCAGTTCGGAGCGACGTACCAGAATTTCGCCGCCACCGCCTCCACTTTAGCCAGCCTTCCTGTTGCCGTCGATTGCGCGGACGCGCGCGACTCTTACTTCAAGTTCAACCTCGACGCCATCAATCTATTCAGCCTCATCCGTCTGGAGACAGACTCCAGGCTCCTCGGGAGCTATCAATCCGCCTACCAGCTTTTCCGCGGCACCGTCAAAGATCACAGGAACGCGCACTTCAACATGGTTGACCGCGCGCTCAACGGGGCGAATTCCAGGCGCGATCTGGAAACCGTGTCCTACCTCCGCCAATGGCTCTTCCGCCCGCGCCGCGACTTTAACGTGAATCTGGAAGGGCAATATCCCTCCTGCGTCAGCTCCGATCAATCTTGCGATCCATTGCCGGTGGTCCAGCGTATCCCGACGGATTTTCTGTGGCAGCGCAGCCCGTTCCAGCTCCAGGGCGGCGGCTCCGGCCTGATCGAAAGCGCGGGTATCGATTACATCCTGCCCTACTGGATGGCTCGCTACTACAACGTCGTCGGGGACTAAAGCCGTTGTGGCGCACGCACTCTTGCGTGCCGCGTTCACACTCGTGTGAACGCTTGGACGGGCTGTGTCACTATAGTTGTGTCTATGACGCCCACCCAACCCGCGCCGAAATTTCAGTTGAACAACACCCCCGAGTACC
The DNA here is from genome assembly GCA_963747945.1 of Bryobacterales bacterium. Lineage (GTDB taxonomy): Bacteria > Acidobacteriota > Terriglobia > Bryobacterales > Bryobacteraceae > Palsa-89. The sequence goes on along the minus strand of CAVVHB010000008.1, from coordinate 217,955 downwards.
GCGAAAACTACGCCAATAGCGTGCAGATCCGCGTGAATCTCTGGGACTTTTTTCTAATGTTCGGCACCGTAAACCAGACCGCTCCCGACGCCGTGACCATCAACAATTTCCAGGGCGTCTACTTGAGCCCTCAACAGGCCAAGGCATTGCTGAACGTCCTGACGCAAAACATATCGCAATACGAAGGCACGTTCGGCGAAATCAAGCTGGAACCGCACCCAGGCAGGCCCGGCGCCATCAACTGAGTGGGTTTGAACTAATGCGATGCGGGCCATCCGCTCCGGCACACTCCTGTTTCCGGTATCTTTTGCGCTTATCGTTTTTCTAGCGCATCTTCCTTACCTTGCACTGCCGTACTTCTGGGACGAACTCGGCCAGTTCGTTCCGGCGGCGCTCGACATCCTGCACGACGGCGCATGGATTCCCCACTCCACCGTACCCAACGCACATCCGCCCGGCGTGATGGCTTACCTGGCGCTGGTGTGGCGAATGGCCGGCTATTCGATCCCGGCAACGCGATTGTCGATGCTCGCGCTGGCCGCGGCGGCTGTCGTCTTCACGTTCTTCCTGGGCCTTGAATTATCGCGCGATCGCGTTGCAGCCATTCTGGCCGCCGCATTTCTGCTGCTCGACCCGCTATTTTACACGCAATCCATGCTGGCGCAACTGGACATGCCGGCCATGCTGTTCACGGTGCTCGGCCTGCTGCTGTTCCTGGCTGACCGCCACGCCGCCGCGTCCGCCGCCTGCACCGCGCTGGTGCTCGCGAAAGAAACCGGCGCGCTGTTGCCGCTGATATTGATTGTGGTTTTGTATCGCGACCCGGCTCGTTCCAAATATGCCGCGTACTACCTGGCGCCCTTCGCCGCGCTCGCCATCTGGTTCTTCGCGCTTTGGCACACCACCGGCTACCTCTTCGGCGATCCCGGTTTCACGCACTATAACATCGCTTATTCACTCAATCCGGTTCGGGCCTCGGTTGCGCTCCTGCGCCGAATTTTCTATCTCTTTATCGACGATTTTCGGTGGGTGGGTTCGATTGCGATCCTTTTCGCCTGGAGGCGGGCCAAGCTTTACACTACGCTGGCATGGAAGATCGTTTGGGGCTTCATCGCCGCGCACATCCTGCTGGTCAGCCTGCTGGGCGGCGCGGAACTGGAACGTTACCTGCTGCCCATCCTTCCGCTGGTGTATATAGCGATGGGCGCGGCGTTTCAACTGGTGCGTCCGCGTTGGCGCTATCTGGGCGAAGCGGCCCTGGCTTGCGGGCTTCTCGCTGGAGTCTTCCTGAATCCGCCCTTCCCTTTTCCTTACGAAAACAATCTGGCTGTGGTCGACTTCGTCCAGCTTCACCGCGCCGCCGCCCAGTTCCTCGAAAAATCGTATCCGGACAAAACCGTTTACACCGCCTGGCCACTTACCCAGGCTCTTCGCAATCCCGCGTTCGGCTACGTCGACCGCGCGATGTCCGCAGCCGAAACTTCCGATCTTCACTTTTCCACTCTGAACGCCCTGAACCCGCGATCCGTCGACGTGCTGGTCCTCTATTCACGTACCTGGGAACCGTCCTGGGGAGTCTTGCAATGGCCGGCTCTTCGCGGCTTCCTGAGCCGCTTCTACCAATACGAGCGCGAAATGACCCCGGCTGAAGTCCGCCAGCGCTTCGGCCTGGTGCCCGTTCAACGCTGGACCCGCGGGGGCCAATGGATTGAAATCTTCTCCCGCCCCTAAAAATCCCGCTTGCTGACGCGCGCGGCTCACTAGGTCCACAGGGGAGGTATTGTGAATACCCATCCGATTGGTGGAAATTGTGCGCACGTTCTCAAACATGCCGTATTCACACTCATGTGAACACGGTGAACAAAGACCTGGTATTCACACGAGTGTGAATGCGGCACGCAAGATTGCGTGCGCCACAAATCACGGGGCGTGTGCGATCATTGCAGCTTACTCTCGCCATGCTCGCCTACGCCTGCACCGTTTTTCTGAGCGCTTTTCTGCTGTTTGCCGTACAGCCGATGATCGGCAAAATCATTCTGCCGTGGTTCGGTGGATCGGCCGCTGTGTGGAGCACTTGCCTGCTCTTTTTCCAAGCCGCGTTACTCGCAGGTTACTTCTATGCCGACCGTACCACGCGCTGGCTGAAGCCCAAGCCGCAGGCCACTCTGCACGTCGCTCTGATGGCGATCAGTCTGGCGGTGCTCCCCATCCTGCCCTCCCCGAGTTGGGAGCCAACCAAAGCCGGCGATCCGTCTCTGCGCATTTTGCTGCTGCTTACGGCTACGATCGGTCTTCCCTACCTGCTGCTTTCTACCACCAGCCCGCTGCTGCAAGCTTGGTACGTCGCCGCCAAACCCGGCGCGGTCCCGTATCGACTATTCGCGCTGTCCAATTTCGGTTCGCTGCTTGCGCTGCTCAGCTATCCGGTGATTGTAGAGCCGATGTTCACCACCCATGGGCAAGCCTATGGATGGTCGGGAGTCTACGTCGTGTTCGCCATCATCTGCGCGGGCGTGGCGTGGAAGGCGATGCGCGCGGCTCCGCTGCACTCTCAAGAAACCATCGCTCTAGATCCGGCCCCGCCCCCTACTTGGACCATCCGAATCCTGTGGACCGCTTTGGCAGCGTGTAGCTCCACGTTGCTGCTGGCCATCAGCAATCATCTCAGCCAGAACGTGGCGCCCATTCCGTTCCTCTGGGTGCTGCCGCTCTCCGTTTATCTGCTCAGCTTCATCCTATGCTTCGAACGCGACAAGGTCTACAATCGCGGCGTCTTCCTGCCGTTACTGGTGGTCTCCCTCGATGGCGCGGCGTATGCAATTTACGCCAACCAAGGCAATCCGAACATCACCTGGGCCATCCCGACATTCGTCGTCACGCTGTTCATCTGCTGCATGGTGTGCCATGGCGAGTTGGCGCGCCTCAAGCCGGACCCGCGGCATCTTACCACGTTCTACATGATGATCTCGCTCGGCGGGACGCTGGGCGGCGTGTTCGTGGCCATCATCGCGCCGCACGTTTTTCACACCTATCTCGAGCTCCCGCTGTCGATGGTGGCCTGCAGCGCGCTGGCCGCTATCGTGCTGTGGATCTCGCCCAAAAATTGGAAAGGTAAGATCCCAGTGGCCGCGGTTCGCATCGCGATGCTTGCGTTCACGGTGGGTCTCGCCATCCATCTTGGCTATGAAAAACATTTGAGCGATCAACGCTTCCTCATGTCGGTTCGCAACTTCTACGGAGTTCTGCGCGTACGCGACATACCGGACGACGAGGAAACCACACCGGTAAGGCGCTTGATCCACGGCACCATCAATCATGGGACGCAGCGTCTGGACGCCGCCTATCGCGACGAGCCCACCAGTTATTATGGCCCCTACTCCGGCATGGGGCGCGCCATGGGTTACTTACAGAAGCGCGGTCCTGTCCGCGTGGCCGTCATCGGGCTCGGCGCCGGAGTAACCGCCGGCTTCTGCCGCGCTGGCGACCTGTTCCGCTTCTACGAGATCAATCCCCTGGCGCTCTCGGTGGCCAATACCTGGTTCACGTTTCTGCGCGATTGCAAGGCCGACCATCAGGTGCTGCTCGGCGACGCGCGCCTTACGCTCCAAGCGCAGCCTGACCAGCATTACGATCTGATGGCGATCGACGCCTTTACCAGCGACGCCATTCCGGTTCACCTGCTCACGCGCGAGGCGTTCGCGCTCTACTTCCGGCACATGAATCCAACCGGGATTCTCGCGGTCCATGTCTCGAATCGTTATCTCGATCTGGTCCCCGTGGTAGCGCGCAATGCGCATGACTTCGGCAAGGCAGCCGTCGATGTCAAGGACGAGGATGAGGAACAGGACTATTACACCAATAGCGACTGGGTGCTGGTGACCAACGACGGCGCCATCTTTCACGACCCGGCCTTCAAATCGTCCAGCGTGCAACCCGTGCGCCTGCGGCCGAACCTGCGCCCCTGGACCGACGATTACAGCAATTTGTTCCAGATCTTGAAGATCCGCGACAAATAGTCCCGCACGTTACACACGCGAGTTACAATAAATAGGTCCATGCCCCAATTGTTGGAGGACAAGGTTGCCCTTGTCCTCGGAGTCGCGAACCGATGGAGCATCGCCCACGCAATCGCCAAAGCCTTTATCCGCGAAGGCGCCGAAGTGATTCTGACTTACCAGGGCGATCGCCAAAAACAGACCGTGGAGGAACTGGCCTCCGAGCTCAAGGCGCGGGAGGTTGTACCTTGCGATGTAACCCAGGACGCCCAATTGGACGCCTTAGCGGACATGCTGGCGAATGACCTGAAGGGTCGCGGCCGAGTGCTCAACGCCGTGGTCCACAGTATCGCGTTCGCCAACCGCGAGGACTTAAGCCGCCCGTTTGTAGAGACATCGCGGGCCGGCTTCGCCCTGGCCCAGGATGTCAGCGCGTATTCCCTGGTGGCGGTAGCGCGCGCCACAGCGCCACTTATGTCAGCGGCGGACGAAGGTGACGGCCACTCAGGCGGCAAGCAGCGCGGCGGCTCCATCATGACGCTCACTTATCTGGGATCCACGCGCGTGGTTGAGAATTACAATGTAATGGGCGTGGCCAAAGCGTCGCTCGAAGCTTCCGTCAGGTACCTGGCGGCCGATCTGGGTCCGTCTAATATTCGCGTAAACGCAATCTCGGCGGGAGCCGTCAAAACTACGTCGGCGCGCGGTATTCGCGATTTTTCTAAAATGCTGGAAGGTGGCGCTAAGCTGGCGCCGCTCCGGCGCAATACCGATCCCGCGGAAGTGGCTGACACTGCAGTTTTTCTGGCCAGCGATCTCGGCCGCGGCGTCACCGGCAACATAATTTATGTCGATGCAGGCATGCAAATTGTGGGCTTTGCCCTGACGGAATGATGGGATCTACGTCCAACATATCGAGAGCAGCGATTGCCGTAAGCCAAACCGATCCCCTTATTCAAACCGAGGCTCTTGTCCAAACCGGGGCCTTTGCTGAAATTGACATTCGCCTCCAGCGATTTTTATCATGTAATTGCAACAGCCTGACCGGAGCAGGCCTCTCCGTAGGCGCTTCCGGCCAGTCATCGCAGCTCCTCCGAGTCTAATTATGATTACAGTTCAAGGCCTCACGAAGAGATACGCCCACACGCTTGCAGTGGATCACATTTCGTTTGATGTGAAGAAAGGCCAGATTGTGGGCTTTCTGGGACCGAACGGCGCCGGCAAGACCACAACCATGCGCATTCTGACGTGTTTTCTTCCGCCTTCGGAAGGCAGCGCCAGCGTGGCCGGCTTCGACGTGCTGGAAGACCCCATGGAAGTGAAGAAACGGATCGGTTATCTGCCGGAAACTCCGCCGCTGTATCCGGAAATGGAGGTCAAAGAATACCTCACATTTGTCGGAAAGCTGAAAGGCATGTGGGGCGCCAGCCTGGCTAGCCGCGTCACCGACGTGGCCGAGCGCTGCAACATCGCCGATGTGCAGGATAAACTCATCGCTAAACTGTCCAAAGGCTACCGGCAGCGCGTGGGATTGGCTCAGGCCATCATTCACAATCCCGACGTTCTCATTCTGGACGAACCCACCGCTGGTCTGGACCCCAAGCAGATTAACGAAACGCGCGATCTGATCCGCAGCCTGGCGCCCGATCACACCATCCTTCTGAGCACGCATATCCTGCCGGAAGTGGAGGCCACCTGCGAGCAAGTGCTGATCATCAACAAAGGCAAGCTGGTGGCGACGGACTCGGTGCACAATCTGCAGGCCCGGGCACGCGGCGCTGAAGCAGTGATGCTGGAAGTGGAAGGCCGCGGCGGCGCGCTGGATGCGCAAACTGTACAACATCGGCTGGAGACCGTCAACGGCGTCAGCCGGGTCCTACTGAAGGATTTCCGCGACAACCGGTCTGTGTTTGAAGTGGAGAGTTTGAAAGACCGCTTCATCCGCGGCGATCTTGCGCGCGCCGTCGTTGAGTCCGGTTGGAATCTGAACGAGCTTCGCCCCTCCGCGATCAGCCTGGAAGAGATTTTCCTGCAACTGACCGGTGGAGAAAAAACCAGCGGAGAAACCATCGAGGAACCCGTCCCCGCCGAGACGGTAGCGCAAGGAGAGAGCCAATGAGGAATATTTGGGTTATCTGCCAGAAAGAGCTGCACACCTACTTCGTTTCACCGATCGCCTATCTGCTGCTGACGATGTTCGCGATCATTTTCGGGTTCTTCTTTTGGAACTCGGTGGGATATTTCAACGCCGCCAGCCTGCAATCGCAAATGAGCGGCCAAGCCATGCCCATGAGTGTGAACGAATATGTCATTCGCCCGCTGCTGAGCAATATCAGCGTGGTTGGGCTGTTCTTCATTCCCATGATCACCATGCGGCTATTTGCGGAAGAGAAGCGCACCGGCACCATCGAACTGCTGGCTACCTCGCCCATCCGCGACACCGAAGTAATCGTCGGCAAGTGGCTATCGGCCCTGATGCTGTACGGCGTGTTGCTGTTGTTCAGCGCTATCAATTTCGCGTTCCTGTTCCGCTACGGCAATCCGGATTGGAAGCCGCTGGCCATCGGATACCTGGGCCTGTTGCTGCAGGCCGGCGGGCTGCTGGCCATCGGAACGTTTATTTCCACGCTGACTAAGAATCAAATTATCGCCGGCGCGACCACCTTTGGAGTGTGCCTGCTACTTTGGGTTCTGGAGTGGGTCTCGGGATACGAAACGGCCACCTGGGCCAAAGTGCTCGCTTATTTTTCCGTAATCACGCATTACGATTCCTTTTCCAAAGGCGTTCTCGACACCAAGGACGCGGTATTTTACGTTTCTATGATATTCCTGGGGCTCTTCCTGACATCTCGGTCGATGGAATCGCTCCGGTGGCGGTCTTAAGTGACTCGTGGAGGTTGTAAGTGAGTAACGGCTCGGTGGAGGTTGTAAGGTGAGTAACGGATGGATGCAAACAAGACAAACTAAGTACGCGGCCTACGCGACGGTTTACATTCTCGTGATTCTGGCAGTTCTGGTGCTGGCGAACTTTTTCGCCAATCGCTATAACAAGTCGTACGATGCGACCGCGAATAAGCGCTTCACCTTGTCCGACCAAACCAAGAAGGTGGTGGGCGAACTGAAACAGGATGTAACCATCAGTTACTTCGACCGCGCCACCGGAATGCAGGGCGCCAAGGATCTTCTGGACCGTTATCACAATCTGTCGTCCAAGGTAAAGATCCAGTATGTCGATTTGCTGAAGGATCCAACGCTCGCCCGCGCCGAAAATGTCACTCGCGAGGGCGAAGCGGTGATCACGGTGGGATCCAGGCGCGAGGACGCCAAGACGTTCGATGAGGAAGGTGTAACCGGCGCTCTCATCCGGGCGCTGAAGGGTGGCGAGCGCACCGTCTGCGTGGTATCCGGGCACGGCGAGCATCGCCTGGACGATTCTTCGCAGGGTGACGGCTTCTCCGGTTTTCAAGGCGTCGTTGAGAAGGACAACTACAAGGTTCAAAGCGTCAATTTGCAGGAGAAGGCGGTGGTACCCGCGAACTGCACAGTGTTGGTGGTTGCCGGCCCGACCGGCGATTATATCCAGCCCGAAGTGGACGCCGTCAAGAAGTACGTCGAAGGCGGCGGCCGCGCGCTCTTCATGCTGGATCCTCCGCTGAAGCTGGGACGTAAGCAGATCGGCGATAATCAGGCCCTCGCCGACCTTCTCACCAGCTGGGGCGTCACTCCCGACAAGGACCTGCTGCTGGACGAAAGCGCCGCGTCGCAGTTGCTGGGCGGCGGACCGGAAGCGCCGGTGGTGCTGCAATACGATTCGCACCCCATCGTGAACGATCTCACCAACGTTTCAACGGCGTTCCCCTTGTCCCGGTCGCTCGAGACCAAGAATACCGATAAAACCACGGTCACCAAACTGTTCTCCACCTCCGCTGAAAGTTATGCGACCAACGATCTTGCTTCATCGCAGATTCGCATCGATCCAAACAAGGACAAACACGGGCCGTTCACTCTCGCCGTAGCGGGCACTTATATGGGCTCCAAGCCGGGCGATTCCGGACGCTTCGTGGTGGTCGGAAATTCGGGCTGGGCCTCCAACCAGGCGCTGGGCTTTAGTGGTAATCGCAATCTCCTGCTGAACATGGTCAACTGGCTGTCGTCGGATGAAGATCTCATTTCTATCCGCCCCAAACAGCCCGAGGATCGCCGCATCAACCTAACCGTCGCGCAGTTCCGAACGGTGCAGATCACCAGCCAGTTCTTCCTGCCGCTGATCGTGATTTTTGGCGGCGTAATGGTTTGGCTTAAGAGGAGATAGGCGCGCATGAAGTTCCGTGGTCTGTTGGTCGCCGTCGTCCTGTTAGCCGCGTTGGGTGTCGGCGTCTATTTCTCGAACAAACAGAAAGCCGCCGAGGCTGCCAAGCCACCCTCCGACGCTCCTCCGAAAATCCTCGCGCTCGCCGATAGCGACATCACGAAAATAGCGCTGAAGAAAAAGGGGGCCGACGAAACCGTTCTCGATAGAACCAACGGTAAATGGCAGCTCACGGCCCCCAAGCCATACCCCGCCGATCAAGACGCAGTAAGTCAGTTAGTGGCAGCCGCGGCCAATGTCACCTCCGATCGCGTGGTGGAAGACAAAGCCTCCAATCTGTCGGCCTATGGACTCAATGCGCCCGCCTTCGAAGTGGACATCACCGGAAAGGGCGGCAAGGTAAGTAAGCTCGAAATTGGCGACGACACTCCCACCAACAGCGGTTCCTACGCCATACTTGCCGGCGATCCACGCGTATTTACGGTGGCGAGTTACGTAAAAACCGGCCTGGATAAGTCCGCCAATGACCTGCGCGATAAACGGCTGCTGACCTTCGATCAGGACAAGCTCAGCCGCGTCGAACTGATCGCTAACAAGCAGGACATTGAATTTGGACGCGACAAAGATCAGTGGCAAATCGTCAAGCCGAAGCCGCTGCGCGCCGACGGCCTGCAAGTGGACGAAATGCTGCGCAAGCTGAAGGACGCGAAGATGGACCTGACGCTTTCCGACGAGGATGCCAAGAAGGCTGCCGGCGCATTCGCTTCGGGCACGCCCGTTGCCACGGTTAAGTTGACCGATCCTTCCGGCACCCAGCAAATAGAGATTCACAAGACTACCGTGGCTGGTAATAAGGGTGACGCCGCCAAGAGCGACGGCGCTAATAAAGCGGACGCTGCTAATAAGACCGTCGATTACTACGCCAAGTCGAGCACCGTGCCCGGCGTCTTCAAGGTCACCGCCGAGCTAGGCATGGGTGTAGACAAATCGCTCGACGATTTCCGCAACAAGAAGCTCTTCGGCTTCGGATTCAACGATCCAAACAGAATCGAAATGCACGCCAACGGAAAAGCTTATGACTTCCAGAAGGGCGGCGATGACTGGTTCTCGAATGGCAAGAAATTGGATAGTACCAGCGTGCAGTCTCTCCTCGACAAATTGCGCGACTTGTCGGCCAGTAAGTTCATCGACTCCGGATCGTTGGGCGCACCCACGATCGACATTAGGGTCGTCTCGAGCAGCGGCAAAGTATCCGAAAAGCTGTTGATCGCCAAACAAGGCTCGGACTATGTAGCCCAGCGCGAGAACGAACCGGCGCTCTACGGACTCGATGCGAAGACCGTGGACGACCTTTCGCAAGCGGCCTCCGACGTCAAGCCCGCGCCTCCGCCACCGGCCAAGAAGTAGACCCTCCCCGCGATCATCCTCCGCCGGAGCGCGTTTCAAACATGACGGACGCCGCTATCGGCATCGATTTCGGAACCACCAACAGTTCTGTTGCGCTGGCCGACCCGGCTGCGGGCGTCGCTCTGGCTACCTTTCCTTTTGCGGGTGAAATTACAGATGCCTACCGGTCCCTTCTGTACCTGGAACAAATCAAGCAACAGAATAAATCCGTGATCAAGTCGTGGACCGGACCGGAGGGCATCGAGCATTACCTCGCGGCCGATCACAAAGGCCGGCTGATCCAGTCGATGAAATCGTTTCTCACCAGCCGCAGCCTCCAGACTACCGAGGTGTTTGGTCAGCGCCGGAGCTTAGAGGAACTCATCGCGTGCATTCTTGGCGATCTCCGGAAAAAAGCCGAGCTTCAGTTTCGAACCAGCGTCAAACAGGCTGTCGTCGGCCGGCCGGTCCATTTCGTCGGCTCAGAGTCGGACGAAGACGATCGGTATGCCGAGGAGCGCCTGGAAAGGGCATTCCACATCGCCGGATTCGAGTCAGTGAGCTTTGAGATGGAGCCCGTGGCGGCAGCCCACTATTATGAATCCACTCTGGATCACGACGAACTGATACTGATCGGCGATTTCGGAGGCGGCACGAGCGATTTTTCACTGCTGCAGGTTGGCCCCAGCATACGGCGTCGCGGCAGGTCCCCGAAGGACTTACTAGGCAACGCCGGGATTGGCGTGGCCGGCGACTCGTTTGACGCTAAGATGATTCGTCACATCGTGTCACCGGCGCTTGGGGCCGGATCGCAGATAAGGTCCATGAACAAGATCCTCCCGGTTCCCAACTGGGTTTATTTCAAGCTGGAACGCTGGCATCACTTATCCCTCCTTCGCACCAAGGAAGTCATGAACATGTTGCGAAGCGTCAAGACCCAAGCCTTCCATCCCGACCGCATTGGCGCGCTCATCGATCTCGTCGAAGAAGACCTTGGCTACCAGCTACACAGAGCCATCCAGAAAACCAAGTGCGATCTGTCGAACCAGCGGAGTGCGGCGTTCACCTTCATCGACGGCGCTATCGACCTGAACTCCGTGGTCCAGCGGCGCGACTTCGAATCGTGGATCTCAGAGGAGCTGATTCAGATCGAGACCTGCGTAGATGACCTGCTCAAAGCGTGCCAAGTGGCCGCGCGCGACGTTGACATGGTCTTCCTCACCGGGGGTTCTTCCTTCGTACCCGCCGTCCGGCGAATCTTCGATGTGCGATTCGGGCAGGAACGAATCAGAACCGGCAATGAATTCACGTCAGTGGCCATGGGACTTGCACTCAAGGCCGCAAGTGACCGAAACCGCGCACCATTCTGAACCGCGCATGTGAGTAAGGCTGGCCGCGCACGGTTCTGAACCGCGCACGTGAGTAAGCGGCTGTTACGAAGCGATTGTTAGAATAGTAACTTAATGACCGGCCTCCTAACCGACCTTTACCAGCTCACCATGGCGGCCGGTTACTTCGAAGCCGGCAAGACCGCCGAAAGTGCCACTTTCGAGCTGTTTTTTCGCCGTCTGCCGCGTTATCGCAACTATGTCATAGCCGCTGGTCTGGCTCAGGCCGTCGATTATCTCGTCAATCTGAAGTTCTCCGACGAAGAAATCGATTACCTCCGCGGCCTGCCCCAGTTCCAGCGCGTCTCGAGCAGTTTCTTCGACGCGCTGCGTCAGCTCCGTTTCACCGGCGACGTCTTCGCCATGCGGGAAGGCACTCCCATCTTCGCCAACGAACCGTTCCTAACCGTGCGCGCGCCGCTCATGGAGGCGCAGATCGTCGAAACGTACCTGCTCGCCACCATCGGTTTTCAGTCGCTGATCGCCACCAAGGCATCCAGGATCGTGGAGGTGGCCGGCGGCCGGGCCGTGGTGGATTTCGGCGCCCGCCGCGCGCATTCCGCCGAAGCGGGTGTACTCGCCGGACGTGCGTCCTACATCGGTGGCTGCATAGGCACCAGCAACACCGAAACCGGATTCCGTTATGGCGTTCCAGTGTTTGGAACCGCCGCGCACTCCTGGGTGCAGTCCTTTGCGACCGAGATAGAAGCCTTCGAGCGGCTCCAGAACCTGCTCGGAGACGCTACTGCGTATTTGATCGATACCTATGACACGCTGGAAGGCGCGCGATCCGCGGCCGCGCTCGGCCAGCCCTTGTGGGGCGTGCGGCTGGACAGCGGCAATCTGGTGGAGCTCTCGCGCGAGGTTCGCAAAATCCTGGACGACGCTGGTTTAAAGAACGCGAAAATCATGGCCACCAGCGATCTGAACGAATACAAGATTCTGGAGTTCGCCGCCGCCGGTGCGCCTATCGATGCTTTCGGAGTGGGTACCGATCTTGCAACGTCCGCCGATTCGCCCCATCTCGGCGTCGTCTACAAGCTGGTGGAACTCAACGGACGCTTCACCGCGAAGTTCAGCGAAGATAAACACACGCTGCCGGGAGCGAAGCAGGTGTTTCGATTTGCTGCCCACGATGTCATTGCGTGCTCCTGGGAATGCCTGGGTTGCGGCCCTGGCGAGCCGGATGCCAAAGCCTTGCTTCGTCCCGTGATGCTGGGCGGGAAATTGATTGAACCGTTGCCCACCGCCGGCGCGGCGCGCCAGTACGCCGCCGAGTGCATCAAACGATTGCCCACCGCGGTCCGCAGCCTCTTCGATATTGGCCAGGAATATCGGGTGGACCAGAGCCATGAGCTGCTGACGCTGTACGAAAAGGTCCTGCATGAAAACGGTCTTCTTCGACATTGATACGCAGATCGATTTCGTTTACCCCGCCGGCGCGCTTTACGTGCCGGGCGCCGAGCATATTCTTCCGGTGATTGGCGAGCTCAATCGCCGCGCCTCCATGTCCACTTCAACGGCCCCGGTGCTGGTCTCCACCATGGATGCGCACACCGAAGACGATCCCGAATTTCAGATCTATCCTCACCATTGCGTGGTGGGAACTACCGGCCAGCACAAACCCGCTATTACCCTGCTCGATCAGCGCGCTATTGCTCCAGCCGAAGGGTCGGGGATCCGCCAGTGGATAATTGAGAAGCAACAGTTCGATTGTTTCAGCAGCCCGCATCTCGGCCCCTTGCTCGCCCATCTCAACGCCGATCGCTACGTCGTCTACGGCGTGGTCACCGAGATCTGCGTGCGCTGCGCTGCGTTCGGCCTGCTCAAAACCGGCAAGCCGGTGGAAATCGTGACCGACGCCGTGAAAGCGCTCGATGAACAAAAGGCCCGCGAGATGTTTTCCGAATTCACGGCCCTCGGTGGACGCCTCACCACGGCCTCAGCAGTGGTAGGCAACGTGCAAAGGTAGCACCTGCGATGAAGAACGCCAAGATTGTCTTTTGCTTTCTGCTCTCCGTCTTCGCCGCCGCCGCGCAAATCCTACCATCTGCTTCCAAACCAACCAGCCCGCCTGGGAATAAGGACCCTCTGGACCGCGATTCCCCGCAAAGCACCGTCGTCGCTTTTCTCGAAGCGGCGCACGTCCAAAACTACAGCAGGGCGTGGCGCTATCTGGACCTCCGCAAAATGCCGGAGGACCGGCGGCTTACTGACGGCACCGAACTGGTCCGTGAGCTCCAAACCATTCTGGATCGCGACACCCAGTTCGACGTTGGGAATTTAAGTCGCGATCCGGAAGGCGACACATCGGATAACCTTCGGCCGAATGTCGATCGCGTCGACACATTTAAAGTGAATGGCCAGACAATCGAGCTGGATCTGGAGCGAGTGACTCTGCGTTCGGGACTGCGCGTCTGGCTGTTTTCTTCCGACAGCATCTCCAGAATTCCGCAGATTGCCCGGATGACCGACAACTCGGTCATCGAACGGCACTTGCCTCTCCCTCTGGTGAACTTGCAATTGATCGGCACTCCGTTGTGGCGCTGGATCGGCTTGGTTTTATTGGCGTTCGCATTGGCCGTATTTTCCAAATTGCTGTCGCGCCTGTCCCTGTGGTTGATCCAGCAGACGGTCAAGCGGTTAGCCCCTAATTGGAACCTCAGCCTGCTGCAGACTTTCGTGGGCCCGTTGCGGCTGCTGCTTTCGGTCTCTCTGTTTCGCGCGGGCATGGAATGGTTCGGGCCTTCGGCGCTTTCGCGCCTCTACCTCGGCCGTGTCCTCGCGCTGCTGTTCTTTTGGGGAATATTCTGGCTCTGCGCCGTAATCATTGATGCAATCGTCCGACATCTTCGCACCCGCCTGGAATCGAAGCACCGGGCGTTCTCCTATTCCGTGCTGCCGCTGTCCGGACGAATAGCGAAGATCCTGGTGTTCGTCTTGATCGTCGCAGCGGTTCTCACGGCTTGGGGATACGACACCACAACCCTGCTCGCGGGACTCGGCATCGGCGGCGTCGCCCTGGCCCTGGCCTCGCAAAAGACCATCGAAAATCTCTTCGGAAGCGTGGCCGTCATTAGCGACCGGCCCGTCTCGGTGGGCGACTTCTGCAAGTTCGGTAGCGGCACCGGCACGGTTGAAGACATCGGCCTGCGCTCCACTCGCATTCGCACGCTGGACCGAACGCTGGTGACGGTGCCCAACGGTTCGTTCTCCACCATGACGCTCGAAAACTTCAACAGCCGCGATAAGATGCTGTTCCACGTCATCTTGAACCTGCGGCGAAACACCACGCCGGACCAGGTGCGGACGCTGCTTCAGTCCATCACCAAATTGGTGAAAGATAATCCCAAGTTCGAAACCGGGCCCATGCCGGTTCGTTTCGTGGGAATCGGTACATACTCGCTCGATATCGAGATCTTTATTTACGTCCTGACGCTCGATGGCGACGAGTTCAACAAGATCCAGCAGAGTCTTTTCCTGTCGATCATGGACGCGGTGGAAGCAGCGGGAACCGCTCTCGCTGTCCCCACGCAGGCCACCATCGCCTATGCGGCCCAGCCGGCCACTCAGCCGGCAGCCCAGCCCGGCACCAATGGACCAAGTTCTCCCGAACCGTCCGTTAAACGGTGATGATGTCGATAGCCTGTTTTAAACTCTGGAGTGGATCGCGGCCAGGCGTCGGACGGAATTCGTGCGCGATATAGCCGGTGTACCCTAGATCCGCGATGGTCTTCGCAATGAAACGGTAATTCAATTCTTGCGTTTCGTCGATCTCATGCCGGCCCGGCACGCCGCCGGTATGAAAATGCGCGATCCACTGAAAATTCTGCTGGATGTGGCGGCAGATATCGCCATCCATGATCTGCGCATGATAGATGTCGTAAAGGATTTTCACGCGCGGCGAATTCACTCGTGAGACGACATCCACGGCCCACGCAATGTGATCGCACATTTGATCCTTTCGGCCGAGACCGGGGTCCTGGAGCTTGCTGTTCATCACCTCCATGCAGATGGTGATGCCCTTATCTTCGGCGCGCGACTTGATGCGATTCAGAAACACGACCGCGTTATCGGCGCCCTCCGCGTCCGGCATGCCTTTGCGCTGGCCGCCGACGATAATAATGTTGGGGCAGCCAGCGGCGGCACTCTCGTCGACGGACGCGCCAAAAGCGGCCAAAGATTTTTCGTGCGCTTCTTTATGGATGATGCCGTCTTCCATCGTGACCCCGCCCATCGGCGCCATCGTCGGGATGAGGCCATATTTCTTGAGGGTGGGCCAGTCTTTGGGACCCACCAGATCGTAGCCCACGCAGCCCAGCCGCGCCGCTTCACGGCAGCGATCGTCGAAAGACATTTTGGGATCGAACGGGAACCCCGTAACACACTGTTTGAGCCGCCCCTTACTCGGCGCCGATGCGGTTCCGGTTTGTGCACTGATCTGAGTGCCGGCAACGGTGGCGGCGCCAACCAGGGCAGCCGCGCTAACGAATTCTCTGCGTCGCATGGCTGGTATTGTACTAATTGCCGCTACGGAGCGCAGTGGCCAGTTCCACCCCTGCCGCGCGTCGCGCCGGGATCCAGGCTGAAATCATCGTCAGCAAAACGAGAAAGATTCCGGCCATAAAAAGCGCTAACGGATCCAGTGGCGAAAGCCGGTAGACAAAGCTCTTCATCACGCTGGAAAACACCAACGCGAGGACCACACCTGCCGCCACGCCAGGGGCCGTGAGCATCACGGCTTCGCGCAGGATCATCGCCACCAGATCTGAACGCGAGGCGCCCACCGCACCCCGCACACCGAACTCGCCGACGCGCACGTTCACCGAATAAGCGAGCAAACCGTATACGCCGGCGGCCGTAAGCAATGCGGCCATCGCCGCGAAGATGCCCAGCAGCGTGAGCGCAAAACGACGCCGAGCCAGTGAATCGGCGACATTCTGAGAAAGCGGCTGGATCTTCGATATCGGAGTCTGGGGTTCGGCGTCTTGAATCGCGTCGCGAACCGTGGGCGCGAACTGGATGGGATCGGCGGCGGTCTTGATCAATAAAGTCATCACCGGCCCATTTGAAATGTCGTAGAACGTCGGCTCCACTTCCTGATCCAGTCCCAAATCGCGCACGTCGCCCACAACACCGGCGATTTCGATCGAGCTTTGCTTCGGATCCATCACGCCCAAGATCAACCGCTGTCCCACGGGATCCCGATCCGCGAAGAAGCGCCGGGCCAGCGTTTCATTGATCAAGACGCGGTTCTGATCGGCTTCCGAGTTAGTGAGCCAGCGCCCGCGCCGCAGCGGAATTTCGAGCACTCGAAAATAATCGGGCGTGATCCAACGGTGCTGCGCTACCGGGAAACTTCCGGAGTCGAAGGTCCTGCCCTCAATGGAGAATCGCGTGGCGAAGCGGCTGTGCTCGGTGGGTCCCAGGCTCATGGGAGCGGAGTTTACGGCGGCCACATCCTGAACGCCGGGAATTCGCCGCAATGCCGGAAGCAGCGACTTGTCCCAATCGCCCTGCAAAGGAAGATTCGGAATATCGAGGACGCGCCCGGCCTGAAAACCGGGGGCTTCGTCCAGTAGCGCAGCGAAGTTGCGTGCAAGCAACGCTGTACCCGCCAGCACGAGGAATGCCATCGCGATCTCGCACGCCAAAAGCACGGATCCAACTCGTGACCGGCCGCGGGCGACCGACCTTGTGGAAACAGTAAGGCGGCGGCGCTCGCGCAAAACGTGCCAGCAAGCGGGAAGGCCGAACAGCACGCCGGCCACTGCGGAGATCGCGATAGCAAACAGCCAGACGGGCGCTTGCCACGCCGCCGGTTCGGACGGAAGGAGTTGGTTCGCGCCAATCGCTAATGCGACACCCAGGCCTCCGCCCACAGCCGCGAGCACGAGACTTTCCGTCAACACCTGTTGGATCAGGTGGCTCGACCGCGCGCCCAAGGCCTCCCGAATCGCCATCTCTTCGCGGCGCTCCACCATGCGCGCTAAAAAGAGATGCGCGAGATTGGCGCACGCCATGAGCAGCACCAGGCCCACCGCGGCCCACGCCAGCAACAACGCCGGACGAACATCGCGGGTCATCTCGGCCGCCAGGGGAATGACGTACGCGCCGACGGTTGCGTTCGTATCAGGATAGGCCTGCGCTAAGTGGTGGGCTATCGATTGAATTTCGCTCTGCGCGCGATCCACCGTCACGCCTGGTTTCAGGCGCGCGACAACTTCGAGAGGGTGGTATTTGCGGCGGTTCTGCAGATCGGGGTCGAGTAAAGAGAGCGGCATCCAAAAATCGGCCCACTCGGGAAAAGCTTGCCGCCGCGACACAACGCCGACGACAGTGAACGACTGTTTGTCGATGTGGATTTGCTTGCCCGCGATCGCTGGATCGGCCGCAAACTTCCGCCGCCACAAACTTTCGCTGATCACGGCCACCGGAAGCTTGGCGCGTTCTTCGGCAGCGCTGAAGTTGCGTCCCAGGATCGGTTGAATGCCCATCGTGGGAAACAGGTCGCTAGTGGCCATCGTGCCATGTACCATCTCGGGCTGGCCTTGCCCCAGCAGCGTAGCGGTGTTCATGGCCGAAAGCGTGTGCGCAGCCATGGCGTCGAAGCTGTGACTATCGCTGCGCCAGTCGCGAAAATCGGGCGCGGTTACCTGCAACTGCGGTAGTGCGGGATGGGTCTCCCAGATCCGCACCAACTTGCCGGGATCCCGAAACGGGAGGGGCTGAATCAGTACCGCGTAAATGACGGCGAAAAGCGCGGCGTTCGCCCCGACACCCAACGCAACCGTCAAGATGGCAGCCAGCGCGAAGGCCGGCCGGCGGCGGAGAGAATGCACCGCGGATCGCATTTCAATAGTTTACGTCGGCGACAAGCGTGTGGGATCCTACCAGTCCTTGCGCCGATCAGCGCGGCGGCAGGGGCGAGGTCTATCGCGCTGGACCTGGCAACCGGAGCGCAGACTTCGTGGAAGGAGTGGGCGCCCTCTTGACATATTCCTATATCGGAATATAATGTCTTTGTGCCCCGCGCTGCCACCACCTCCGACGCCTTCAACGCCGTGGCCGAACCCCGGCGGCGAGAAATTCTGAGTTATCTCGCGCTGAAGGAACGCGCCGTCGGGGACATCGTAAAGTCGCTGAGGCTGGAGCAGCCTTCGGTCTCAAAACATTTGCGAGTGCTGAAAGATGTGGGCCTGGTACACGTGCGCCGCGAAGGACGCCGCGCATTGTATCGAACCAATGCGGAGGCCATCCGGCCGCTGCATGAGTGGACCGGGACATTTGAACGCTACTGGACAAATCAATTGAGTCGAATCAAAGAACGAGCTGAGAAAAAGGAACAGGAGAAAGCATGAACGCAACCGTACAATCCATCGAAGATCTGACCTTAAACGTTACGCAGGAAATTCACGTCCGCGCATCGCTGGACGCCACATTCGCGGCAATACTCGAAGAGATTGGGCCGCACAACGCCATGGCCGACGGCCAACCCATGCCGATGAAATTTGAGCCGTGGCCGGGCGGAAGATGGTATCGCGATCTGGGAAACAACGACGGCCATCTCTGGGGGCACGTGCAATCCATCAAGCGGCCTACGTTGCTCGAAATCACAGGTCCGTTGTTCATGTCGTATCCCGCTATTTCGAACGTGCAGTATCGGCTCAGCGAAGCGGATGGAGGAACGCTGATCAAGTTTCAACATGTGGCGCTCGGGCTGATACAAGATGGCCACAGAAAGAACGTGTCAAAAGGTTGGGGCAGCTTGCAGGATCGCATCCGGGCGCGCGCGGAGCGGGTGCCGGTCGTGACGGAGCCTCGAGTTGTTTCGGAAGCCGAATGGCTGGCCGCGCGCACGGATCTGCTGGCCCAAGAAAAAGAATTCACGCGACAGCGGGACGCATTGAGCGCTCAGCGCCGTAAAATGCCGTGGGTCAAGGTGGAGAAAAATTATGTCTTCGATGCGCCAGGCGGAAAGAAGTCGCTTGCGGACTTATTTGGCCGACGCAGCCAGTTGATCGTCTACCACTTCATGTTCGGCCCGGGGTGGGAGGCGGGCTGCCCCAGTTGCTCCTTCCTGGGCGACCATTTTGATGGCAGCCTGGTACACCTGGCGCAGCGCGATGTGACACTGCTGGCGGTGTCGAGAGCGCCTTTGTCCCAGATTGAAGCGTTCCGGAAGCGCATGGGCTGGCGCTTTCCGTGGGTGTCGTCCTACGGCAGCGACTTCAATTACGACTATCATGTGTCGTTTACCAAGGACGAAACGGGAACGGGCAAAGTGTATTACAACTACTCGGAGACCGAGTTTCCGAGCGAGGAAGGCCCCGGCGTCAGCGTTTTCTTCAAGGACCATACCGGCGCCATTTTCCACACTTACTCCACTTACGCGCGTGGGCTGGACATTCTGGTTGGCGCGTACAACTTCCTGGACCTGGCGCCGAAGGGCCGCGACGAGGACGGCTTGAAGTTCACCATGGCGTGGGTTCGTCATCACGATAAATACGTTGACGGGGAGCTGGTCGATCTTGCGAAGCCATACACACAACCGAAAGGCGTAGCTGTAACTGAAGGAGCCACAAAATGATAAAACTGCTGGAACCGATGAGCGGTGAAATCGAGCAGGAAGCGGCCACCACCCGGCGGGTGCTGGAACGCGTACCGGCGGACAAGCTCACCTGGAAGCCGCATCCGAGATCGATGTCGCTGGGTCAACTGGCGATGCACATCGCGACGCTCCCGGCAGGCATCAGCAGGCTGGCGCAGGTGGACGAATTCGAAGTGAACCCGGCGAATTTCAATCCACCCGTTCCCAAGAGTTCCGAGGAAATTCTCGCGGCTCTGGATGCGAGTGTCCTGGCTGCCCAGGAGTATCTCGGTGGCGTCACCGAATCCAGCGCCGTGGGAACGTGGCGCGCGAAGGTGAACGGGAAAGAAGTGATGAGCATGCCGCGAGTGGCCATGCTACGGGCGCTCATGCTCAACCATTGGTATCATCATCGCGGCCAATTGTCGGTGTACCTGCGATTGCTGGAAATTCCCGTTCCGTCAATCTATGGCCCCAGCGCGGATGACAATCCGTTTGGCTGACGCTGGGGAACATTCCCGCTCCGCCTGCGTAGAATAGGCTGATGAAGCCTCCGTCGGCGCTGCGCGCCCTGCTGGTTTTAGCCGCGTTACGCCTCCTCCTTCACACGCTCACCAACGGCCAGTACGGCTTCCATCGCGACGAGCTGGCGACGCTGGACGACGCGCGGCACCTGGCCTGGGGATACGTAGCGTATCCGCCGCTGACGCCTTTTGTGGCGCGCATTGCGATGGCCCTGTTTGGGACGGCTCCGGCCGCGGTGCGATTCTTCACCGCATTGGCGCAATGCGTGGTCATGGTGATGGCGGGGTTGATGGCGCGCGAACTGGGGGGTGGGCGCGGAGCGCAGATCGTAGCGGCGCTGGCCGTGTTCGCCTCGCCCGTGTCGCTGATCGAAGGGCATCTGTTCCAGTACGTCTCGTTCGATCTGCTCTGGGCGGTTCTGGCCGTGTACTTCGTGATCCGGCTGATGAAATCAGGCAACGGACGATGGTGGATGGCAGTGGGCGCGGCGATCGGGCTGGGCCTGATGACGCGGTACACCATCGCGTGGCTGGTGGCGGGCCTGGCCGTGGGATTTCTTCTGACGCCCGCGCGAAGGCTGTTGATGAGCTGGTGGCTGCTCGCCGGCGCCGGCGTGGCGCTTGTGATTGTTCTACCAAATCTAATCTGGCAGGCCAATCACGGCTTCATCTCACTCGATTTCCTGCGCGCGATACACGCACGCGATATTCGAATCGGGCGAACGGACGGATTTCTGTGGAGGCAGTTTCTAGTACCGGCGAGTCTGTTCACCGTCCCTTTGTGGATTGCCGGTTTGCTTTTCTATTTCCGCAAGCCCGCGGGTGACAAGTTGGGGCGCGAGCGTTACCGCGCATTGGGATGGGCCTTCATCGCAACGCTGGCGCTCTTCGCCGTGGCCCACGCGCGGGATTATTACACGGCCCCGCTGTACCCGATGTTGCTGGCCGCCGGTTCGGTGTTGTGGGAGCAGTGGCCGCGCTGGGCCAAGGGGCTAACCTGGGCTGGACTCGCGGCGGCGCTCGGTGTCGGCATCGCGTTCACCCTGCCGATTGCCCCCATCAATTCGCAATGGTTCCAGGCCGAGATCCGGGCGAATGGCGACCTGCGCGAGGAGATCGGATGGCCGGAACTGGTAGATGCAGTCGCCAAAATCCGCGATTCATTGCCCACCGGAGAGCGCACGACAGCTGGTATTCTGACTGGCAATTATGGGGAAGCGGGCGCAATCGACCTGTATGGGCCCTCGCACGGCCTGCCGCAGGCGTTGAGCCGCGTGAACTCGTTTTGGCTACGAGGCTATGGCGACCACCCGCCGCAGACGCTCATCGTGATCGGCTTTTCGCCAAGCTTTGTCGAAACCAACTTCGCAAGCTGCGAATCGCGGGGAATGATATCCAATGGTTACGGCGTTGCCAACGAAGAGACCGAGGACGACAAATATCTGTGGGTCTGCCGAGGCCTGCGCGAGCCCTGGCCTGAATTCTGGCGAAAAATCAGGGCGTGGGGCTAGCGCGGATAAAAACAAGGGCCGAGTGGCCTTTGTACTTGGTGCGTTCGAATTCCCGGTAACCGCATTTTTCCGCGACGCGAATGGAGGCGTGGTTCTCGGGATGGATTATACAGCTCGTCTGAGAATGGAAATTCCGATCACCCCAAGCGATGGCGGCGCGAACGGCCTCCGTAGCGTATCCCTTACCATGGGATGCGGACGAGAGCACCCAACCGATTTCCGGCGCCAGCGGCACTGACGACTGGATGTCGCGCTTATAATCGGCGAATCCGATCTCGCCGACGAAATTGCCGGTGGCCTTCTCTTCCACTACCCAATAACCAAAGCCAAGCAGAGCCCAATGCCCCACGTAGCGCAAGAAACGGGTCCACGACTCTTCTTCGATAAAGGCATGACCGAAGTATCGAGTGACTATGGGGTCGGCCCACATGGCGGCGGATGCAGCGAAATCATCCAGACGATGACCGCGGAGTTTGAGCCTGTCAGTTTCAAGCACGGGTACCATGCGGCCATTTTACTGGGCAGGTACCCGGCTGAGGAGGGAGCGCTAGCTAAAAAAGATACTTGACCCCGAACTGGATGATTCTGGGATTGACGCTCGTAGATGTGATTTCACCAAACGTTGCTCCCAGTTGAGCTAAGCCGGGCGCCGGCGAAGCCAGCGGATTATTGAATTGCGCATGGTTGAAGGCATTGAAGAACTCGGCGCGGAAGATCAGCGTCTGTCGCTCCGTGATTTTCGTGGTCTTCACAATGGTGATGTCCCAGTTGAATTGGCCGGGGCCCTGCACGATGCCAACGCCCGAGTCGCCATATCCCGTTCCGTTGCCGTAGATGCCTCCGGTGGGAGCGGAACAGAACGCGGCGTTGTTGAAGTAGCCCGGGCCGCCGCTGTTGCCGCCCAGACGCTGTGTCAGGCTTCCGCTCGAAGGGATGGAGCTGTAGGTCTGTCCGGGACAAAGCTGCGCTGTGTTGGCAACCGAATTGGTGCCATAGATGGACCCTGCATTCGGATCGACGATGGTCATCGGTTCACCGTCCTGCACCGTGGTGACACCCGAAACATTCCAGCCTCCCAACAACTTTCCGGCCAAGCCTTGGTGTGTGCCGAATGGCAGGTCATAACTGTAGTTAATGACAAAGCGTTGGGGCCGGTTGAAGTAGGCCGGCCCGTACTGTGCCGCCAGGTTGCTCGCGTTGTTGATATTCGCGCCTACAGCCCCGCCACTGTAATAGTTGATGTTCGTCAAATCCTTGCTGTAGGTATAGGACGCCTGCAAAAGCAGCCCGTGTGAGAAGCTCTTCCGTAGGGTGACTTGCAAGCTGTTGTAGTTGGAGATGCCGTCGAATCCGCTACCCTGCACGCCCACCGGCTGGTAGCCCAGGTAGGGAACGCGCAGCGCGACGTTTTCGAGGCTGTTGGTCGTCTGGCCGTTGATCGGGTTGCTCGCCGTCGCCAACTGCGCCGTGTTGTAGTTGTGGTAGGCGTCCAGCAGGTTGATGCCGCTCGATCCAACGTAGGCCGTCTCAAGCACCCAGTTCTTCGCGAATTCGTACTGCAAATTCAAGTTGTACTGCCGCACTAGGGGCGTGTGCACATCCTGATAAACGAAAGGCGCGCTCAAATAGGAGTTATAAGCGGGCGAGTTGCAGGGGATGGGAGCGGCTGCAGTGGGCGCCGCCGATAAGCAGGCCGGATTGAAATAGCGCTGGGGAAACACTCCGGTCGGAACCACCGGAAACGGATTCGCCAGAGTCTGCTGATTGCCGGAGCCGACGTCGGCGGTTCCGGAATAGGGAGGGCCCTGCTCCAGGCCATGCACCAGAGCGCCGACATCCACACGGTCATAGAACAAGCCGAAGCCGCCGCGGAGCACCAATTTTTCCGTTATCTGGTCTGCAAACCCCACGCGCGGAGCGAAGTTGCTGAGCGGCACACGGCTCGAAATCGGCAGGTTGCCCGAGTTCTTTAGAACACCGGCGGGAACGGGTCCATACGTACCCGTGCTGTAGTTGCTGGGAACCACCCAGCCGACCAGATTATTGGGGCCCATATTGGGCCCGGTCGGAGGAACCGGAACCGTTTGCAACTGGCTGGTCCAGAGGTTGGTCAGGTTTCCATACTTGTCGCTGAGCGATCCGTCGTATTCCCAACGAACGCCAACATTCAGGGTGAACTTGGAACTGACCTTGAAATCGTCCTGCACGAAGGCGTTCTGGTCGGGCAAGCGATAGCCGTGAACCACGCCCTGCTCGGGTCCGGCCACGCAGAAGATGCAACTCAGGATGTTGCCTGGCCCACCCGCCAGGAAGTCGTCAAAGCTGCCCAGTAAAAGCCAGCCGCGCTCGAAACCCTGGTAGACGATATTCCATTGGTTCTCTTCGTATTCGTAGCCGGCGCGAATGGTGTGCTTACCGTGCGACCAGGAAACCTGGTCGGAAATCTGGATGCCGGTAGTAGGGCTGAACGCGGGGTTGAAGGTGTCGAACATCGTGTATCCCCCGGTGATGATATCGATGCCCGGCGTCAACTGTAGGCCTGGGACCAAGGGAGTGATCCCCAGTTCCTGCGGTGTGCTTCCGGGGATGGGCTGATCGGTCAGGCGGGCCAGGTTGCGCTGCATCGATCCTCGCAGCTCATTCACCAGGCTGTTGGTCACAATGGTGGTTAGCTTGATGGAGGCGTCGGTGTTCGCGTAGTAGTCGGTCTGCGGCTCGCCGGGGAGAAAGCCGTTCAGCGGAACAGTCTGCGGATCGCGCGTGTAGAAGTACCGCATCGCCAGCGTATTCTTGCTGTTGATCAGGTAATCGCCGTTGATAACCATTTGATCCGCGTTATAGAGCGCGGGAACGCTGAAGGCGACGTTGGTAAGGCTGTTTGGAACGGAACTACCGGAACTAGGGAAGTAATATTGGCCGTTGGGCAGCTTTAGGTTCAGGATGTTCAATGCCACCGGGCTTAGGTTCGAGCCGTTGCAGAGCAGGGTGGGGCCAAAACTGAAACCTCCGCAGTTCAGACCGACCAACTGCTGGGCCCAGGCGGATGCGGGGTCCGTGCTGCGGGTACCCGCGGGAATGGGAGGCAGTGCGGCGTCGGTAAAGCCCTGGGCAGCCACACCGTTCTTCTCACGGGTTCCCTGATAGCTGCCGAAAAAGAACAGCTTATCCTTCTTGATTGGGCCGCCTATGGTACCGCCGAACTGGTTCGTATTCAAAACCTGGTGAGGACAGCTTTGTCCGGCATAGGTGGTGGAACATGTGTCGCGGTTGTAGAAAAAGTCGTTGGCGTCGAGGTCGGCATTGCGGAAGAACTCGAACGCGTCGCCGTGGAATTGATTGGAACCCGATTTCGTCAGCACGTTGACGTTGGCTCCGGGATTGCGCCCGTAGCTGGCATCGTAAGTGGAGGTTTGAACCTTGAATTCCTGAATGGCGTCCGGGCTGGGAATGCCGATGCCGGCATAAATGTTTACATCGTTCGCCGTGTCAGGATGAGCAATGCTGTTGATGGCGACGCCGTCCATCTGGAAGTTATTAGACCCCGCCGGGTTTCCATTAACGCTCATATCCTGCGTGCCCTTGCCGAGCGATCGCGCGTCGTTGACGGAGGCGTTGGCGCCGGCCGCGAGGCTCAGGATCTGGGTGTAATTACGATTGCTCAGCGGGAGGCCGGTTACTTCGGCGGTATTGGCGACGTTTCCCAGCGTGGAGCTTTGCGTCTGCAGCGTCTCGGACGTAGCCTCTACCGTAACTTGCTCGGCCTGTTGGCCGATTTCGAGTGTGCGGTTGAGTTGCGGAGTCTCGGTGACATTCAAAGTCACGGAGCCAACCTCGGCCGTCTTGAAGCCGGCGGCAGCGAAACGCACGTGATAGGTACCAGGCGGCAATAGACTGAACTTATAGGATCCGTCGCTGCCGGTGGTGGCCGTGCGGGTTAGTCCGGTGTCATTACTGGTAATGGTTACGGTAGCGTTGGGAACGGCTGCGCCGGATTGATCGGTTACGGCACCAGCTAAACCGGACGTTCCGGCTGACTGGGCCATTAGGATGGAAGCCGACATGGCCAAAAGCGTCAACACTGAAGCGACAGCGAGCCACATACTGAGTGGCTTTTGAAATCTCATACCCCTGGTTCTCCTTTGAACTTTCGGGCTAGCGTCAGGGGTGTCGGTTATTCCTCAACATTGACAACTGAAATGTAAATTACTGTCGTACCCCTAGCGTCTAACCAGCGTCTAGCCTGTGAGGTGATTCTATGACAGATTCGCCGGCATTCGCTGTTAAAAAACCGTGAAATTCGATACGCCGTCATTAAGGGAAGGGTAATGTTTGCCCGGAGATGACGAGGAAAACGCGGCGCTATTTGCCGACCAGGTGCCCGACGTCCCGGTTATTTTCCGCGCAAATGAACTCGAAGATTTCTTCGTGCGCGAGGTCGGCGATGCGTTTCTGCGTCCAAGGTTTTGCCAGCACGCCAGGGTCGTCGACAGTGATCTCGATTTCGAGATGGCCGAGATCGGGGCGCCGGTAGCGCTCGACGATGTGCAGTTGATCCGAGTGCGGATGAGCTTCTATGTCGAGCCAGACTCTGGATCGAAACCAACACGATCGACCACCAGCGTGTCGCCCTCCCAGTGGCCGATGGAATGCCCGTACCAGGCCGGGTTCGGATCCCCGCGATGGCCTCGGCCGTCGAGATAGATCTGATGGAAGCCCGGACTCTCATCATCGGAAATGTAGACCAGAAAATCCTTGCTCTGGACGAATTGCCACAGCGGGCCATAGCGCAGCGGGGCAGACGGCAGGCAGCGCGCTTGCGGGCTGTCCTTAGAGTTGGCTTCCAGCCGCTGCCTTTGAATCGCGATCGCCGCGGGCAGAAACTCAGGCTTGCCCGGATCCACGGTACGCGGCTCCCACCAGACGCCGGAAAGATCGGGCTTGCCGTCAACGGTGCGCGGCGTTGGACCGGAGGGCGGAGCATCCCGCCGGGTGTCCGCGGCTATCCTCAGGCGATCTTCTCCCAGCGTGTTGAGCTGCGATGTGTCGCCCAGGTGGATGTCGAATCGGAGGGTCATCGACGCTTTGACAAGAACGCCCTTCATCGCGAAGGGTTTGAGGCCAGAGGCGGAGGCCACGACGTAATAGGCGCCAGGCGGCAGGCCGGCTAGCGTGTATTTGCCCGCAGCGGAAGTAGTGGCCTTGAAAACAGCGTGGGATACGGCGTTCTCCGCTAGAACGGTATTGTGATCGATGGGGTCGCCCAGCGAATCGAAAAGAGTGCCGCTGATAGCGCCCGCCGGCGCGCTGCTCTGCGCGGAGCTCGACATGGCAGCCAGGCCGATAGCAAGGGCGAGGCGGAGTGACTTTTTCATCGCAAGTCTTATTCTCCGACAGACTGGGGTTTCCACCAACCCCTGGACTCTACGTCTAAAGTGCGTCTAATCGTCAAAACATCGTCTAGTCTGTGAGAGAATCCTATTGTAGGTTCAAACGATTTGAGGGTTGGGCCGGGGAGCTATGGAGCACGTCACCTTTGGACCCTTTTCGGTGGACATGGCGGGACACCGGCTGCGACGTGGGAGTTCTGAACTGGAATTGAGGCCACAAGCGTTTCGGGCGCTGAATGTCCTGATTCGAAACAGCGGACGGTACGTGCATCACGAGCAAATGATCCGTGAGGCCTGGGACGGCATCTCCGTTTCACCGAATACCGTCGCGGTTACCATCGTCGAAGTAAAGAAAGTTTTGCAGGAATACGGGTCTTGGATCCGGTGCCGCCCCAAACTCGGCTACGCCCTGGAGGTACCAAGGGCGGAGGATCTGATCAAGAAGGGATGGCACCTCTGGGAGCGCCGGACGCGCGAAGGTCTGGAGAAGGCTCTGGCCTGTTTCGAACAGGCTGCCAGCGAGGATGGGTCGGACTTCCGGGCGTTCGAAGGTATCTCGCTTTCCTACCTGCTGCTGTGTACCTATGGGATGCGCCCTCCCGACCAGATGTACCCCAGGTTCTTAGAAGCACACAATCGCGCTGTGGAGTTGGGTGGTTTGACGACGTCGCTGCGTTCGAATCGGGGGCACGCGCTGCATATTTGCGAGCGAAATCTGGACGAAGCGGAGCGCGAACTGCTGCATGCATTGCATGAGGATCCGAAGCTGGGAACCCTCTACGTCCGCCTGGCTGTGCTCTATTCGACCATGGGCCGGTTGGACGCCGCGCTGGAGACTCTGGTTCATGGCCGCGCCGCGGATCCCCTGTGCCCGGTGTTGTTGTCCACCGAAACCTTTGTCCGGCTGTGCCGGCATGAGTTTGACGAAGCTGTGCGATGCGGCAAAAGCTCCATCGACCTGCATCCGTATCAGCATGTGGGACGCGCCCATTACGCGGCCGCGCTGGAACAAACCGGGCGCGTGGACGAAGCACTGGCCGAAATGCGCCTGGCATGCGTGATGTCGCCGGATCTGCCCTGGCTGCGCGCGCTCGAAGCCACTTGCCTGGCTAGGCACAGACGGCGCGGTGAGGCGCTGGCGATACTCGACGAGTTGCAGCAACTCCGGAAACGGGAATACGTGGATGCGTATTACATGGCGTTACTCCTGGATGCATTGGGAAGGCGCGACCAGGCGTTCGCGGAGCTGGAGCGCGCCCGGCTGGAAAATTCCGCCACGTTATTCCTGCTGAATGTCGACGTGCGCGGCGCCCGGCTGCGCAGGGATCCTCGCTTCAAACAATTGCTGGGGAGAGTGTTTGGCTCGACCTTTGGCCGCCGGGAAAGGGCCTTGAGCGCGGATGTCGCTGAGCCGTGCGCCCCAACAAGCCGGCGCGCAGATCGTCACACATTGACCGGCTATCAACCCGTCTGATAACATCCCTAGCCATGACACTCAACCGCTGGAAATTCAAAGGATTGACCACCTGGGGCATCGCCCTGGCGTCCTTCGCCGCCGGATCGCTGGTTACTACCCGGCTGGCGCACATGAACCAAGTCCGGGCGGATAGCAATCGCGTCTTTGAACTGCGCATCTATCACACCGTACCGGGGAAGGCCGGCGCTTTGCAGACCGAGTTTCGCGACAAGGTGACCAAAATGTTCGCGAAGCACGACCTAAAGGCCGTGGGTTACTGGGCGCCCGTGGACGCGCCGGCGTCGGACAACACCTTTATATACATCCTGGCTCATCCCAGCCGGGACGCAGCGAAACAGCACTGGGCCGCATTTCAAGCCGATCCCGAATTCAAAGAGATGATCAAATCCCAGCAGGGTGAGGCGAAGGTGGTGGAAAAAGTGGACTCCACCTACATGGACCCGACCGATTTCTCACCTATGAAGTAGAGCGCGATTGACTTTTCATCGTCAAGACGTCGAGTTCAGCGCGGATGGGACGCTCATCCGCGGGTGGCTGTATAGTCCTGAAGGCGTGCCCGGCGCAAAGAACGCCCAGTTCCCGATCGTCGTGATGGCGGGCGGCTTCTCCATCGTGAAGGAGATGCATCTCGCGAACTATGCCGAGGTCTTCGCCGGTGCGGGATTAGGAGTTCTCCTTTTTGATTTTCGCAATCTGGGCGCGAGCGACGGCCAACCGCGCCAGGAGTTGAACCCGTGGCAACAAGCGGAGGATTATCGGCACGCCATCACCTACGCCACTTCCTTGCCCGAGATTGACGCTGGCCGGATCGGCATTTGGGGCAGCAGCTACAGCGGCGGGCATTGTTTGATGGTGGCGGCCACCGATCGCCGCGTGAAATGTGTTTCGGTGCAGGTTCCGACCATCAGCGGGCGCCAGAGCGGGCTGCGGCGCGTTCCGATGGACAAAGTGGACGCGTTGACCCAGGCGTTCGCCGAAGATCGTGCGCGTCGCATGCAGGGCCAAGCTCCCGCGATGCGTCCTGTGACGGGCGATGCGTCCGAGAATCCGTTGTATGCTTCCGGCGAATCCCGCGATTACTTCCTCGGCGCCACCAAGAACGCGCCAAACTGGCGAAACGAAGTGACGTTGCGCAGCATGGAGTACGCGCGAGCTTATGAGCCGGGCGCCTACGTGCCATTCATCAGCCCCACTCCTCTGCAGATAATCGTCGGCCTTAAGGATTCCATCACCTGCACCGATCTCCAACTCGAAGCTTACAACCGCGCGCTCGACCCGAAGAAGCTGGTGCTGATGCCGGGCGGCCATTTTGCGCCGTATGAGGAAGCGTTCGAACTATCCAGCAGCGCGGCGCGCGATTGGTTTGTTTGCCATTTGGGATATCATTAGAGGCATGCGAGCAGCAGGCCGTGTCTTCTTGCTGTGGATGGTCTTCGGGTTCTTGTGGGCGCCCGGCTCTTCGCTGGCGCCAGGCTTCTTGTGGGCGCAGGACAAGGTTTACATCTGCCCCATGGACCCGGACGTTCGCTCTAACCAGCCCGGTACTTGTAGACGCTGCGGCATGAAGCTGCGCGAAGGCATCCCGGAGCCGGTGGAGTTCCACATGGACCTCACGATCACGCCGCGAGCCGTGAAGGTCAACCAGACCACTCAGCTCAAATTCAGCGTGCATGATCCCTGGAAGGACCGTCCCGTAAAGGATTTTGAAATAGTCCACGAGAAGCTGTTCCACATGTTTGTGGTGAGCCAGGATCTGCAATTTTTCGTGCACGACCATCCTGTGATCCAGCCGGATGGCGACTTTCTTTATAACATCGCGTTCCCCAAGCCCGGCATGTACCGCGTACTGGGCGATTTCTATCCCGATGGCGCCACGCCCCAACTGATCGCGAAGACTGTATTTGTTCCGGGAACGCCCCCGCCGCCGGCCGCACTTCCGCGCGATTATTCGACCAAGCAGGCCGAAAACCTGCAGGTGTCGATGACCACCGATCCGCCCCAACCCATCGCCACGCAACCGACGCAGGTCTATTTCCAACTATCGCCGGCCGATGGCATCGAGAAATACATCGGGGTGTGGGCGCACATGCTGGCTGCGAGCGACGATTTGATCGATCTGATCCACACGCATCCGTTCATCGCCGATGGCGGCCCCAAGCTCGAATTCGTTTTGAACTTTCCGCGGGCGCGGACCTATCGAATCTGGGTGCAATTTCAGCGCAAGGGCGTGGTGAATACCGCCCACTTCGATGTTCCGGTGAAAGAGCTGGAATAGGCTAGCGGCGGCCCACCGTAACCGCTGGTGCAACCGGCAACAGCAACACCGTGGACCCCGGCGGAACACCGTGAACCTTGGTGCCTGAGGGCAGGTCGATCGGATTCCGGTACAGAAACGGATGAACAAACTTGGCGTGGTAATGTTCGAACCAAAGTAGCGGCTCGACGCTACCATCGGGCATTTCAGCGGTGATCTGAAACGCCGCATCATCCGGAATGGTCTTGGGCAGCAGGCCGTCCAGCGAGAAATCTTTCGCCAGTTGAAAATCGCCGCTTACCACGATGGTGCCGTGCGAGGGAATCTGCTGCACTTCCTGATCAAGTTTGGGCGCGGGCGCAAGATCCTTTGCTTCGCCTTCCGGCACGCCGCCACCCACCCAGCTAACGATGAGCTCAAGCTGCTCGGGCGTGAGCGCCTGGTCGTTACGGAAATCCCCAAATCCTTTGACAGCGCCCCAAGGAGGCATTCTCCGCTCCAATACTTCTTCTTTGATGGCGACGGCCCAAGGACGCGCCTCCGCGTAGGTCATCAGCGAGAACGCCTGGCCGCCGTCATGATGGCAGGATGCGCAGCGGGCATAAACAATGCGCGAGATCTCGCGATCCCAGGTGATGGGGGTGGTGATGATGTCGTGCGCGGGTGCGGCCGTGGTGACGATCAGGGCTGCGATGAGAATCAGGCCGGCCGCCCAGCGGTAGCACATAAGGGTATGATACAACGCCTTTATGTCAATGACGCGGCGCGGTCTATTGGTGCTATGCAGCGCGAGCTTGTTCGCCGGCCAATCGGGCCAACATCCGGTAACGGGACGCCAGATCGCGGGCGTAATGGGAGTGCAGGGTGCGGACTGGTTGAATCGTCCGGAGCGCGAAAGGGAAGAGAATCCGGAAGGCGCGCTGGATGCGCTGGGCATTCGTCCCGGGATGGTTGTGGCGGATGTGGGCGCGGGCACCGGATACATGTCGCTGCGTTTGGCAAAGCGCGTAGGACCGGCCGGCAAGGTCTATGCGAACGATCTGCAACCGGAAATGCTGCGGCGGCTGCGCGTGAATGCGATGAAGGCCGGGCTTACCAACATCGAGACCGTGCAGGGCGAGGAGGCCGATCCGAAACTTCCGGCGGGCCGGATGGATTTGGTCCTGCTGGTGGACGTCTATCACGAATTTTCGAAGCCCCGCGAGATGATCGACAAGATTCGCGAGGCATTGAAGCCCGGCGGCCGGCTGGTGCTGCTGGAATATCGCAAGGAGGATCCGAGCGTGCCGATTCGCGAGGAACACAAGATGACCGTGGCGGAAGTGAAGGCGGAGCTGCAGCCGCAAGGGTTCGTGATGAGCCAGGTGATTGAGACGCTACCGCGCCAGCACATTTTGATTTTGACGAAGGCGGCGGGTCACTAACGTGGCGCACGCACTCCGTGGCGCACGCACTCTTGCGTGCAGTGTTCACACTCGTGTGAACACTGTGAATTAAAGACTCGTTCACACGAGTGTGAACGCGGCACGCATGAGTGCGTACGCCACAATGGGTGTGAATCCTACACGGGCGCAGCAGCTTTCCGAGCCACAAAGATGATCTGGTAACCGAAGAGACTGGGCATCAGCGCAGTGAGCCCGGCCAGAATAGCATTCAAAGCGCGCATGAGAAGACCTTCCGGAGCCAGGCCGAGAACCAGTTCGATCGGCACCACCGTGTTCTCCTTGCCGACAATTTCATAACCCGCCTGCTCCAGCAGCTGCCGCGCGGTCCTGTGCGTGTAAAAGCGCAAATGAGTACGGTCCAGGATGCCGCGTTCGGTATAGTTGAAGCGGCCGAACAAGAGCATGAGACGCACGGCGATGTTGGCCACGTTGGGCAATGAAACGACGATCCGCCCGTTGTCCCGAAGGGCGCAGGCGGCCTGGGAAAGAATTCGCTCCGGACAACGCAGGTGCTCGAGAATATCCAGCATCAAAACGTAGTCGAAACGACGCGAACCCAAGGACTGTAGCAAGGGCTCGAGGCCGGATTCCAGATCCAGCCGGACAAACTCGTCCAGGGCGGAAGATACCGAGGACCCAGGAACTGCGTCTACGCCCACCGTGCGGTTTCCGTTCTTGGCCAATTCAGCGGCGAAAGTGCCTTCGCCACAACCAATATCCAGAATCTCCTGGTTCGATCCCACCAGCCGCTCAACGCAATAGTGGCTGGAGTGTTTGGACTGCTTGATGGGATAGTGAACGAAGTATTCCGAAAATTCCGGGTAGCGTCGCGTGGAGCGGCAAGTCTGCTTATACCGGTACACGGCACGCACCACGTCGCGAGCATATTTCATCCCGTTCACGTAACAAATTTCGTCTCCATAAGCCGTGGGGATGGGAACTTCCACTATCTGAAAACGCTGGTGGTGCAACTTGATGATGATTTCGGTATCGAAGTGGAAATCATTAGTCATTCTAGAAAAATCAACCTGATCCAACGCCTTAAGACTATAGGCGCGATAACCACAATGAAATTCAGTCAGGTGCAGACCAAGCGCCCGATTCTCAAAACCGGTGAGGATCCGATTGCCCACATATTTATAAAGCGGCATGCCTCCCTTGAGTGCCCCGCCGTACGTGAGCATCATGCGCGAACCAAATACCGCATCGGCCTTGCCTTGAACGATGGGACGATACAGATGAGCCAGCAGTTCGGGGGCATATTGCCCGTCACCGTGCAGCAGGACCACTACATCGAAGCCTTTCTCGATGAAATAACGGTAGCCGGCCTTTTGATTTCCACCATAGCCAAGGTTGGTCTGATGTTTGACCACCTTCAGCTTGGGAATATCCACCAGCGTCTTCAGTCCAACCGCGAGCTCAAAAGTAGCGTCGCCGCTGGCGTCGTCAAACACCACCACTTCTTCGACGTTGCGCCACACGTTAGGCGTGATGCGCTTCAACACGGGCAGCAAAGTGGACAGAGCGTTATAGGCGACGATCAGGATGCCAATGCGCATACCGGCACAATCGGCGAGAGCGGAATCGTCTTGAAGATCGTTGGGACGGAATCGGGCCAGGGGCTCGTAAGGCAAGCCCTGGCGTGCGCCGGTTTCTGAACCCGTGACCATCTCGGTCCATTACAACATACGGGCAGTGCCCCAAATGCGGGGTAATGGGGTCTTAAGACCCCACTACCGAATGCGGTCCAATATGATGGATGAGAGGTGGACGCGCCACGACATAATAGTTCGGTGGTCGGCCATTCCAGATACCTTGCCGCGCGGCTGGCGGCAGCCCTCGCCGTGGGCGCCCTCTATTTCTGGATCATTGGCATCGGAGCTGTAAACCAGCGATTCGCCTGGAACAGCGGCCTGGATGCATACTACGGTTTGTCGAACCATGCGGTGGTTCCCAGAGACCTTGGCGTCCAGGGATATTACGACCTGCTAGCCCGGGCGTTCGTCGGCGGCCAGCTGCGCCTGCCTGTGGAACCCGCACCTGAATTGCTGGCCCTTTCCGATCCATACAGCGACCAGATCAACCGGCCCTACCGCATGCTCGATACCGCGCTTTACAAGCGCCACTATTACCTTTATCACGGCGCCACGCCTGTCCTGCTGCTGTTTGCACCGTGGTATCTCATCACCGGGCACGATTTTCCGGAGAACTTCGCGGCCTTTCTCCTGGCGCTGGGCGGGTACTTGTTCTCAGCGGCCTTGTTTATCCGCGTCTTGTCGTCTCTTTCCATCCGTTTGCCACTCGCCCTCTGTTTTCTGTTTCTGCTGGCGCTCGGCGTGGGACAATCGGTGCCGTTTCTGCTCCACAGGGCCAAAGTGTACGAAGTCGCGATCGCCTGCGGATATCTCTGTTTAGGGTCAGGATTCTATTTCATTTTTCAGACTTCTGACGGCTTCTGAGGATTCCAGGCGATCGGGTTGGTTGGCAGCGCTGGCGGGAATGTCATTCGGTTTGGCGATAGGGTGCCGCCCGCATCTTGGATTAGCTGCCGCCGTGGTGCTCGTTCTGCTGCTCCTCACACCGGATCCCAAGCCGGGCGATGGCAACAAGACAAAAGGCTTACGGCGGTTATTTCGCGGGGACGTGCTCGCCTTCGCCATCCCGGTGACGCTTTGTGGTTTGGCCGTCGCCGCTTATAACTACGCCCGCTTCGACAACCCCTTTGAATTTGGGACTCGTTATCTGTTGGGGGCCGATGCGTATCGAAATTTCCACATGTCAGCCGCCAACCTGGCGCACGGGCTCTATTACTTGTTGATTTGGCCGCCCGATCTGGTCCCGGAGTTTCCGTTTGTCCGCCTTGCGTTGCGGCAGCCCGGTGTTGCATTGAATCATGTCCTTGTGTCCGGCTATTTTCTCGAGCCAATAGCGGGAATCCTGAGCCTCTGCCCGCTCATTTTACTCACACCGGCACTCTGCCTGAAATGGGAATTATGGAAGCGTGGCCGTGCGGCTTTTCGAATTCTGGTAGCGATGTTCGTTTCGGCGGCCTGCACGATTCTGGTGATTGCCTTCGTCCCGTTTGTGTCTCATCGATACGAGGTCGATTTCGCGCCTTACCTTTTATTCGTCGCTTGCGTCGTCGCGGCGGCAGGATTGCAAATGTTGCGGCGCAAAGCAGCGCGTATGATTGTCACAACAGGTGTAGTAATTCTGCTGCTTTACTCGATAGCGGCAAATCTCGCGCTGGGCGTCCAGGGGCCATATGACCAGTTTGTTCAGTCGAATCCGCAGCGCCTACGTGGCGCTCGCGCGATGGTTCAGTCCGGTTGGCCGCTTTCGTCCCGTGCTAAATCCGGTCTTGCGGGTAGGCGCGGTTTTCGAGTTTCCCGGAACGTGCGATTCTCAAAAGGAGCCGCTACTTTCTTTGGGGGATTTCGGCTCGCGCTATCTGTTGTCCGCCGAATGCGCTGAAAACGGACAGATCGTCCTCCTTTCGGAAAGTTCGTTGATGAATCCGGACGTGCGCAGCGTTGCCCTGCCGTCTGCCGCGCCGGGGCCATACGCAGTTGCATTGGAGTTCAACCCAGAGGATCGCGTCATGACCGTTCTGTGGAACGGAAAGATCGTCCTGCAGCATCTTTTAAGGTTCTTGGTGACAGCCCGCTCCCAGGTTTATTTCGGCGAGGATCCCAGTTTAGGGAATCAGGACGCGTTCACCGGACACATTCGGTATTCGCCGCCGCAGATGTTCAAAGCAGCTAGCGGCAAGTGAGCGGCTCGCGCGGATCGCTGAACAGCCTACTGCTTTTGCTCGACGGCCAACTGCTTGTGAAACGATCGCTCGGACTCGTCCACGAACCTCCGCATTTCCGTGGGATCGATGAATGCGTCCGGCTTGCCCGCGTCCAGCTGCGCGAGCTTTTCCTCCAGATGGAAAAGCTCGGCGTGTGGTGCAAGGAAGATATCGCACGGCATCTTGCGCAGTTCGGCAAAGCTGCGCTCGTAGTCGGAAACGATGTTGGGATAGGCAGCGTTATCGACTAGCTTGTCCACCACCGAGGTGCTGCAGTAAAAGACCACCTGGTACGTTTTGCCCGAGTCTGAGACCGGCATGGTCCACGTCGTGCAGCCTTTGGTGTGGCCGGGCGTCACATGCGCTTTTAGTGTCACCCCGCCCAGTTCGACGACGTCGCCGTCTTTGATTACTCGATCGACATGCACGGCCGGAAACGCACCGAACTGGCCTTGGCCGGTATTGAGGATGGGCGCGTCGCGCTCGCTTGCCACCAGGCGCGCACCGGATTTCTTCTTCAACTCGGCAAGGCCGCCGCAATGATCGTAATGGGCGTGGCTATTGAGGAGAATCTTCACGTCCTTCAAGGAGAAACCAAGTTCCGCGATGCTCTTCTCGATGAGCGGCGCTGTTTCGGGCAGTCCGGCATCCAGGAGAATGGCTCCAGCCGGCGTCTTGATGTAGAACGAAGAAACGTGCGCGCCGACATAATAAAGATTGCCGACGATCTTAAAGGGCTTGACGGGTTGGTTCCAAGCGAGGCGTTGAGAGAACTGTTCTGCGCGAAACCGGCGGAGCACAGTGCGAGGACGAGGAGCAGTCTCAAACTATTGCAGCCGCTTCACGGCTTCGAGCGCCAGTTCGTGCAAACCATTGCCGCCTTGAGCGACGTAGGCGACGATCTGATCGCGCATCCGCCGCTCCCAGAATTTCTTGAAGTGATCGAGAACGCCTGCCACTGCTTCGTCGTGCGGGTAAGCAGCAAAGAACAGGGCGATCTGGTTCGCCCGGTGAATCATAGAGTCCGATTTCATGCCCTAGCCGGTACACGCGGCTTCAGCCGCGTTTGGTTGCTTCACTTTCATCTAGTCGCCTGCGGCTCCGGTAAGGATCTGCTTGTTCTCGATTTGCGTAGTCTGGCGGCGGGTCTCGAGATAGTGCTCCTGCCATTCCGACATCTTTTTGGCAAGCGTCACTTCCACAGCGGTCACCTTGTACTCAGGACAGCCGGTGGCCCAGTCTTCAAACTCCGTGGTGACGACGTTGGCGCCGGTGAATCCGTGATGGAAGGTGGTGTAGACGACGCCGGGTTGCATGCGCTCGGAAATGCGAGCGTGCAACGTAGTCTGGCCGGCGCGGCTGGTGAGCGACACGCGGTCGCCCTCGCGAATACCGCGGTTCTCGGCGTCGAAAGGATGAATTTCGAGCACGTCTTCGGCGTGCCACACATTGTTCTGCGTACGCGCGGTCTGCGCGCCGACGTTGTATTGCGTCAGGATGCGGCCCGTGGTGAGAATCAGCGGGAATTTGCCGGTGGTGCGTTCTTCGGTGGGCACAAACTGGGTGATCATGAAGTGCCCCTTGCCGCGAACGAATCCGCCCACATGCATCACTGGCGTCCCTTCGGGCGCCTTGGCGTTGCAAGGCCACTGAATGCTGCCCAGCTCATCGATCTTGTCGAAGCTGACACCGGTAAACGTTGGGGTGAGCCGCGCGATCTCGTCCATAATTTCCGACGGATGCTGGTACGGCATCGGATAGCCGAGGGCCGCCGACAGCGCCATGGTAATCTCCCAATCCGCCATGCCCGCCATAGGCGGAATGGCTTTGCGCACGCGGCTGATGCGCCGTTCGGCATTGGTGAACGTCCCGTCTTTTTCGAGGAACGACGATCCGGGGAAGAAGACGTGCGCGTAACTGGCGGTCTCATTCAGGAAAAGATCCTGCACCACCACGCATTCCATCGCGGTCATCCCGGCCGTTACATGCTGCGTGTTGGGATCGGACTGAACGATGTCTTCGCCCTCAATATACATGCCCTTGAAGGTGCCATCGCAAGCAGCGTCCAGCATGTTGGAGATGCGCAGACCAGGTTCGTTTTGCAACGGCACGTGCCAGGCTTCTTCGAACAATAACCGCGCGGCTGTCGTCCGACACATGCCGGTATCCGGCAAATTCGTGCGGGAACGATCCCATGTCGCAAGCGCCCTGCACGTTGTTCTGGCCACGCAGCGGATTCACACCCACGCCGCGTTTGCCGATGTTGCCGGTGAGCATGGCGAGATTGGCCATGCCCATCACCATGGTGGATCCCTGGCTGTGCTCGGTGACGCCGAGCCCGTAGTAGATGGCGGCATTACCGCCGGTAGCATAAAGACGAGCGGCGGCGCGTAGATCGGCAGCCGGAACTCCACTGATGGCTTCGGTGGCTTCGGGCGAATTGCGTTCTTCGGCGATAAATTTGCGCCATTGCTCGAAAGCTTCCGTCTCGCAGCGCTCGCGGACGAACGGCTCGTCTACCAATCCCTCGGTCACAATAACATGCGCAAAGGCGTTGATGACGGCAACGTTCGAGCCAGGCAGCAGCGGCAAATGATAATCCGCTTTGACGTGCGGGCTCTTGACCAAATCGATGCGGCGAGGATCGACGACGATCAGCCGCGCACCTTCGCGCAGCCGCCGCTTCATGTGCGATGCGAAAACGGGATGGGCGTCGGTTGGATTGGCGCCAATCACCATCATGACGTCGGTGGCGTCCACCGAATCGAAGTCCTGCGTTCCGGCCGAAGTTCCGAATGTCGACTTTAAGCCATAGCCCGTCGGCGAGTGGCACACGCGCGCGCAGGTATCGACGTTGTTGTTGCCGAACGCCGCGCGGATCATCTTCTGCACCAGATATGTCTCTTCGTTGGTGCAGCGCGAAGAGGTGATGCCGCCGATGGAATCGCGGCCGTACTTGGCCTGGATGCGCTTGAATTCGCTGGCGGCGTGATTGATCGCCACTTCCCACGTAACTTCCTGCCAAGGGTCGGTGATCTTGGCGCGGATCATGGGTTTGGTGATGCGATCCCTGTGAGTGGCGTAGCCCCACGCGAAGCGGCCCTTTACGCAGGAGTGGCCGTGGTTCGCTTTGCCGTCCTTATAGGGAGACATGCGGACCACCTGGTTACCCTGCAGCTCGGCCACGAAAGAACAGCCGACGCCGCAGTACGCGCAGGTGGTGACCACGCTGTGCTCGGGCAAGCCGTTATCGATGACCGACTTTTCCATCAACGTCGCGGTGGGACACGCCTGCACGCACGCGCCGCAGGAGACGCATTCCGAATCGAGAAAATTGGTGGGACCGGATGCCACTTTGGATTCAAAACCGCGGCCCTGGATGGTGAGCGCGAAAGTTCCCTGCACTTCTTCGCAGGCGCGCACGCAGCGCGAGCACACGATGCACTTGGAGGCATCGAAAGTGAAATAGGGATTGGACTGGTCCTTTTCGGCCTTGAGATGATTCTTTCCTTCGTAACCGTAGCGGACTTCGCGCAACCCGACCACGCCCGCCATGTCCTGCAATTCGCAATCGCCATTCGCCGCGCACGTCAGGCAATCCAGCGGATGATCGGAGATGTACAACTCCATCACGCCGCGCCGCAGTTTCGCGATCTTGGGCGATTGGGTCCGCACCTTCATTCCCGGCTCGGCCAGCGTGGTGCAAGACGCCGGCGTGCCGCGCCGTCCTTCGATCTCGACCAAACACAGGCGGCAGGAGCCGAACGCCTCCATGTTGTCCGTCGCGCACAGCTTCGGCACCTGGACGCCGGCTTCAACAGCTGCGCGCATGACCGACGTACCGCGCGAAACCGTTACGGGCTTGCCGTCGATCTCGAGCGTCACGAGCGTTTCGGCAATCCGCTGCGGAGTGCCGTAATCGGTTTCTTGAATTAGCGCCATGGGGATGTCTCTCGGTTCTGTATGTTCAGCAATGCCGGCGGTGCGGGCGCCGGTTTATCGAAATCCGCTTTTTTGTCAAAATCCTCGGGGAAATGCCGGATCGCGCTCGTCACCGGCAGCGGGATCAATCCGCCCAGAGCGCACAACGATCCGTCCAGCATCAGCTCACATAAATCATCCAGCAGTTCCAGATTTTTCGTGCGATTATCATTGGCGATGATGCGGTCGATCACTTCCACGCCGCGCGTGGAACCGACGCGGCACGGCGTGCACTTGCCGCAGCTTTCGATGGCGCAAAATTCCATCGCGAAGCGGGCTTGTCTCGCCAAATCTACGGTGTCGTCGAATACTACGATGCCGCCGTGGCCGAGCATGCCTTTCCTGGCGGCGAATGCTTCGTAATCGAGCGGGGTGTCGAGGAAAGAATCCGGAAAATACGCGCCCAGAGGTCCGCCCACCTGTACAGCTCGTAGCGGGCGTCCTGAAGCCGTGCCGCCGCCGTATTTGTAAATGGCATCGTGCAAGGTGAGCCCGAACGCGGTCTCCACCAGGCCGCCGTGCCTGATGTTCCCGGCCAGCTGAATTGTTAAGGTCCCGCGCGATTTACCCATGCCGAAGTCGCGATAATATTCGGCGCCTTTGTCCAGGATGATTGGAACGGTGGCCAGGGTGATGAGGTTGTTGACGACGGTGGGCTTTCCGAACAGGCCTTCGATGGCCGGCAGCGGAGGCTTGGGACGGATCTGTCCGCGACGGCCCTCCAGGCTCTCCAGCATCGAAGTTTCTTCGCCGCAGATATATGCGCCCGCGCCGAGCCGAACCTCGAGATCGAATTGCTTGCCTTGGCCCGCGACGTTCGCACCCAGGTAGCCGTTCTCGTACGCAATGGCGATGGCGCGCTGCAGGGTGCGGAAGGCGTGCGGGTATTCGGACCGGCAGTAGATATAACCTTGGGTTGCGCCCACCGCGACGGCGGCGATGGTCATTCCTTCAATCAGAACGAAGGGATCGCCTTCCATGATCATGCGGTCGGCGTAGGTGCCGCTGTCGCCCTCGTCGGCATTGCAGCAGATATATTTCTGATCGGCTTGAGCGGCCAGCACCGTGTTCCACTTAATGCCCGTCGGGAATCCCGCGCCGCCGCGACCGCGCAGGCCAGAGTTCTTAACGGCGTCGACAATCGCCTGGGGTTCCAGCGAGAATGCCTGCGTCAACCCGCGATAACCTCCGTGCGCGATGTAATCGCTCAGCGACAACGGGTCCACGATGCCGCAGCGCGCGAAGGTCAAGCGCTCCTGATTCTTAAGGTAGGGAATGTCTTCGGTAGGGCCAAGACACAGCGCGTGCGGCTTGCCTTCTGGTTTGTCCAAAAAGACTCCGGCGTCGAACAAACTCGCCAC
The DNA here is from genome assembly GCA_963747945.1 of Bryobacterales bacterium. Classification (GTDB taxonomy): domain Bacteria; phylum Acidobacteriota; class Terriglobia; order Bryobacterales; family Bryobacteraceae; genus Palsa-89. The sequence continues at coordinate 176,551 of CAVVHB010000008.1, read as the reverse complement.
GGCTTCCCGCGAAACCGGCCCGTAGGCGATTCGCCCGTTTGCCGTCTCTACTTCGACTAGGGGCTCCAGCCAAAACATGCCGCGTGAACCGTTGCGGACCAACGTGATGTCCAGCCCACGCGATGACGCTTCGGTCGCGATGGCGCGCGCCACACCCTCGGCGCCAACGGAAAGGGCCGCTGAGTCGCGCGGAACGTAAACTTTCACGCTCATTGCGCCCTCATGGAACTGTCGATTAAAAAGTCCGCGATGGCGGGGGAGACGCGGCCATAGGGCTCGCCGTCCAGCATGACGGCCGGCGACAGCGCGCAATTTCCGAGGCAGAACACCTGCTCGACAGTGAGGCTTCGGTCTGGCGTTGTCTCGCCCAGTTTGACGCCCAGCCGCTTCTCGACGTGCTGCAACAGCGCGTCGCAACCCATGGATTGGCAGGATTCAGCGCGGCAAATCTTCAGCACATGCCTTCCAGGCGCGGCATGCCGAAAATCGTGATAGAAACTGATGACGCCGTGAACTTCGGCGTGCGAGAGATTCAACGCACTGGCGATCATCGGCAGCGCGTCAGGATGGATATATCCGAACTCTTCCTGCAAGGCATGCAGAATCGGAAGCAGAGCGCCTGGCAGGTGCTCCAGTTCCCGAATCCGGGCCTGAGCCCGGTCCGCATCCCAGGCTTGCATGTTGCTCATGCTGAGTAATTTACCTATACTTTCCGGCGACACCGATGGCGCACTTTGCCCAGACGACTAGCGATCAAATTTTATCACATCGGACGCTTCGGTCAGATCTGTAACCGCCTTAGCGTGCGGGCGGCAAGTCCCTGCCGTTACGCGTTTCGGCCCGGCGTGCGCCAGCCGCGGTAGCCCCAAAACAGACCGATCGAGACCAATCCGGTCATGGTAAGCAGGATCGACGGGGGAACCGGAGTAGCGGGCAATGGGGCGCCACTAATGCCCGATGTCGTGACGTCGAAAGTCAGCTTCGCCTGCGGTGGTGCGATGTCGGCATAAAACAACTGGAGCGTGTGGCTGCCCGGGGTGAGGACACTGGAGGTGCAACCGGCCGGAGCGTCGATATGCGCACCACCCAGTTGGCAGACAACGCGACCATCCAGATAAACGAATGCGACGTCGTCGGAGCCAATGTTGAAGACGATCGACTCTGTTGACGGTACGTTCAAGGTGGTGGAAAACACAGCCGCCTGAAACCCGGACGTATCATTCGTCCCCACCCCGTTGGGCGGGAAAAGAGTCGCGTTGAGTAAGGCAGCGTTACATTTCCGGTCCCGGTCTGGACCACGTCGGAGATCCCGCCGCTCCCTCCCTTGTTCAGACTTGGGCTCCACCAGGTGATCTCGCCACTCGCCGTCAGATCCGTCGGGAAGGGCACGTGTGTGAAACAGCCCGAGACGCAGCCATGGGCTGGTGTATTCAGAACGGGCAGACCGTCCGGTCCCAACGTGCTTTGCACTTCGTTGGTGAAGGTACCGTAGGCCAGATGATTCATGTCGTGATCTGCTCCAGCGACCGTGTAGTAAGTGACTGACATTGTGATGGCGCCAGCAGCTGCCGCGAAAGGTGTGAATAGCATCGTGACAACCGCCAGTAGCGGAATGAGATTTCGAAACGCTTTCAATGAGATATCTCCTGTTACCCAACAAGCTGTGTCGGACTGGCGAAAACTGGGGAACTGGCAATCTTGAGGAACTGCCCGGCCCAGGCGACCGCCGGAGCAGCGGGGGAGAATGCATTTGCCCGGGATCTTCTTAGGGACTGCTGTCCTGGCAGTATACACCAGTCGCCGTGTTGGTTCTGAAGCAAATGCGTGCACGTGTCAAACTGAGCCGCGTCCAAAGCTCCCGCATGCTGTTAGACCGAGGCAATCAACTGAAGCGCCGCGGATGAGATAAAATGGCCGAGCCACTCGCTGTGTGCATGCAGCTCGCGATTTGGAACGCCGATTGCCTCGGGCGATCCCGAAAAGTGAAGCAGCTTCGCACTCTTGGGGTTAGCATATAATTTCGACGCTCTCGCAAGAATCATGATTGTCAAACTCAATCACCTCCAAGGCAAAGCGGCTGCCACCAGCGCCCAGGACGTCATTGGAACGGTCTACGCGCTACTGGAGGAAGGCCATATTGAGAAAGCCCAGTTTGCCCGCCTCCAGATTGAACTGGACTGGATCCAATACAAACAGAATTTTCGTGAAGTGGTTATCGCTACTCACGGCTACAACGAACGGGGCCAGCAAGTACCCATCATGGACGTGCATGTGGATACCCGGCAAGTGGTGCCGGGATGCCTGCGAGCCGCGCTCCTGCGAGCGTTGGCGCACAGCAACGCACCCGAGCCGCAGAACCAGGACCGGCTGCCGCTGGAAGAATTTCAATCCCTGCGCTCCAGCATCGTCTGGGAGTTCAACAAGCTCTATTGGAGCCGTTTGAGGGATTGGGAGGCCGCCACCGGCAGGGGTTACGAGCAGGCGCTCCCGGGCGGCGCATCGGACGGCCACAATCCGGACGCGATCGCCGATAGCGTGGGAGACTTCTGGACTTTGCTGCGGGATCTGGAAGCCAAGAGCCAGCTTCCGCCGGAAATTTATCTGCTCGAGATCGGCGTGGGGACGGGCGTGCGCTGCGGGATGTGGCTGACCAAGTTTCGCACGCTGGATCAGGAGCGCGGAACCAATTACTATCCGAAACTGCGCGTCCTGCTGGGGGATTACTCGCTCGCCACGCTGGATATGTCGAGGCCCGCCGTGAAGGATCATGCCGACCTATGCAGCTTCCTGGTGCTGGACGCCATCAATCCGCTGAAGACTTTGTCTTTCCTGCGCCACAAGATCATGCAGGTGCATTCCACCAACGTGTACGACAACCTGCCGGATGAAGAAGTTGTGCGGCGCGACGGTAAGCTGTACTTCGTCCAGGTGCGCGCTTATCTTCCGATGGCCGATGTGGTGCGCCTCTCCAGCGAGTTTGAAGTTCCAGCCGACAAATTCAATAACGCCGTGAAGCGCCTGCTATCGGGAAGTACCGACTATCTGGGCGATTCGCCACGCGGCGTGGCCTTCTGGATGGAGATTTGGAATGCCGTGCGCCTGGAAGAGCGACTGGTGCAGATGGAGGACCTTCCCGATTTCCCTTTTCCGCAGGGCTTGGATGCCACCAAGGTGGAGGACATCCTCAAGGAAGCGCCCAGCGATTTTCGTTTTCACTTGAGCTCGGGCGCGCTGGAAAGCTTTCTGAACACGCTTCCCCTGTTGCATCCGCGCGGCTATTTGCAGGTGCAGGACATTTTCGTTACAGAACTGGATCAGTATCGATTAGGCTTCTACGGCCCGGGAAAACTGGATGGCTCGCTGCTGAATTGGGTCAATGGTGCTCTACTGAAAGAGGTAGCCGAAAGGGCTGGTTATGACGTACACTTCGCTCCCTTCCACTATAGAAAAGGATCGCGCACTTCCGTCCTCTACACGACACGACGGGAATAACTTGTCAATGAATCCCACTCTCCCTATTACGATGGTCGGCAGCTACGCCATGCCGGGCTGGCTGGAGCGCCTGAAAACGGATTATTTCGCCCGGCGGATCAGCCGTCACGATCTGGACGAGATCTATGACGCCGCGGCCAAGGCTGCCATCAAGGACCAGGAAATCGCGGGACTGGACATCGTCACCGACGGCGAGCCGCGCCGCGACAACATGGTCGACTACTTTGTCGAGCGGCTTCCCGGAGTCCAGATTGACCGGTCGTCCAAGAAGTTCTACTACGATTTCTACGACAGCGTGGTGCAGGGTAAACTGCCCATGGCTTCGCTCGGCCTGGTGCCGGATTTCCATTTTCTGCGGGCCTTCACCGAGCGGCAGACCAAGATCTGCATTACCGGCCCGCATTGCCTGAGCAAGCGCATTCGCAATCAATACTACCCGAGCGAAGAAGCGCTGGCCACCGACATCGCGAAAGTGATGAACCTGGAGATGAAGGCGCTGGTAAAGGCGGGCGCGACGTACATCCAGATCGACGAGCCTTATTATTCCGGCTTCCCGGAAGACCTGCCGTGGTGCGTGAAGGTTCTCAATACCATGGTGGAGGGCGTGGACGCCAAGATCGCCGTGCACATCTGCTACGGAAACCGATATGGCAAGCCTTCCTGGGAAGGCAGCTATCGCTATCTGTTTCCGACCATCATGGAAGCCAAGGTGCATCAGTTGACGCTGGAGTTTGCGCGGCGCGGCGGCGAAGACCTGGATCTCTTCAAGGAGTTCAACACCAATTTCGAGTTGGGCGTCGGGGTGATCGACGTGAAAACGGACGACATCGAGACGCCGGAAATGGTGGCCGATCGTATTCAGAAAGCGCTGAAGGTGCTGCCCGCGGAGCGGATCTTTATCCTGCCCGATTGCGGGCTGTTCCACTTGTCGCGCGACGTGGCGTTCGCCAAACTGAAAGCCATGGTGGAAGGCACGCACATCGTCCGCAAGGAGTTGGGCATCGAAGCTTCGAAGTAAGATGAAGTCGGGCTACCGAGCCGCGACCATGAGGGAGTCGGTCCCCGCGAAGTAACGTTAAGATCGAGCCGTCAACCTAAGATGGAGTCAACGAAGTAACATGCCTATCGGAAATCCAGTTCGGGACGCGCTCTCGAGCGGCCGTTTCTGCTACATGGTGGAGCTGGTTGCCAGCGCCCTCACGCGCGAAGCCAAGCTGATGCACGTGGCCTCCGAGCTGGCCCAGATTCCGAACGTAGTGGCCGGCAGCATCACCAGCTACGCCGGCGGCGCCATGGGGCACGATCCCATCCGCGTGGGAACCGCGGCGCGCGCACGCGGGCTGGTGCCCAACATCCACCTGACCTGCGTCAATCGGGATCCACTGGACGTTCGGAACGCGCTCGAAGATCTGATCGCGCTTGGAATCGAAAATGTTTTCGCGATCACGGGCGACTACCCCAAGGGCGCGTCGCCGGAAACGGTTCAGTTCGCCGCCGACTCCGTGCAGCTGGTGGAGATGATCAGCGAGATGCGGGCGGCCAAAGGATGGCCGTTCTATATCTCGGCCGCCGTATCGCCATTCAAATACACCGAAGCGGATTGCGCCTATCAATATCTCAAGCTCGAAAAAAAGATCGCCGCGGGCGCCGACTATGCCATCACGCAGCTCGGCTTCGACTCGCGTAAGTTCCGGGAGCTGAAACGCTACCTGGACGAGCGCGGATTGAAGACGCCGGTCCTCGGAAACGTCTATGTGCTGCCCCCCAAGGCGGCGGAGAAGATGTCGAAAGGCGAGCCTCCCGGCTGCTGGGTGTCGCCGGAGTTGCTCGCAAAGATCCAGGTGGAAGTGAAGGCCCCCGATAAGGGCATGGCAGCCCGGCTGGAACGCGCCGCCCGCATGGTGGCCATCGTGCGGGGCCTGGGGTTCGCGGGAGCGTACCTCGGCGGCAATCATAACGGCGAGCATATTCGCTGGATCATCCAGCGCTCCGAACGTCTGGCGCCGCAATGGGAGGAACTGGCCGAAGAGATCAGCTACGGCAAGAAAGGCGGTTTCTATTTTTACGAATCGCCCAAGCCGGCGCCGAAGAAGCGCGAACTCACGCAGAAGATCTTCGACATCATCGAGCCGGCCAATACGCCCGCTCCCCTACGTAAGGTCTTGGCGGTTATCCTGCGCTGGATCGACAAGCGCCCGGCGGCTGCGCACGCGTTGGAAAAAGCAGAGCTGGCATTTAAGAAGCCGGTCTTTGGATGCCAGGCTTGTGGCAATTGCGTCCTGGGCTTAATGGAATACGTCTGCCCGATGACGTGTCCTAAGAATATGCGCAACGGCCCCTGCGGCGGCACGTTCAACGGACAGTGCGAGGTGATCCCGGACAAGCCCTGCATCTGGGTGGCAGTTTACGATCGCGCTAACTCAGCCCATCGCGTGGACGAGTTAAGAACTTTCATTCCCGCGCGGAATCGGGCGCTGCAAGGCACCAGTTCCTACATCAACTATTTCCTCGATCGCGATAGCCGCCCCGGGCACGAGCAGCCTTTGATTACGATTAGCAATGTGAAGCCGCCTGCGCTACCGAAACCGGTGGAGACGCGCGAGACCGAAGAGCCGCTGGTCAAGACGCACGGCGCGAAGTAGCCTGCGCCCGTCCGGTAGACTCTAGAAGTCTACATGATTCTGAAACAGTACTATCTGGGCTGCCTCGCCCACGCCTCTTATCTGTTGGGAAACGAAGCCAGTTCGACCGCAATTATCGTCGACCCGCAGCGCGATATTCAGCAGTACTTGGACGACGCTCAGAGATTGGGGCTCCAGATCCGCCATGTCTTTCTCACACATTTCCACGCCGACTTTGTCGCCGGCCATCTGGAGCTGCGCGACCGTTGTGGTGCAGCCATCCATCTCGGCTCCCGTGCCCAGGCCGAATACGCCTTTGTGGCGATGAAGGACGGCGATACGCTCGAGTTCCCTGAGCAGTCCCCGCGTTTGCGGCTCGAAGTGCTTGAGACCCCCGGCCACACCATCGAGTCGATCTCGATCCTCGCGTTCGATCTGGAGAAGGACGCGGCCAAGCCCCACGCCGTCCTGACAGGCGATACGCTGTTCATCGGGGACGTCGGCCGCCCCGACTTGCGCGCGTCGCTGGGGTGGAGCGCCAACGACCTGGGCGCCCTGCTTTACGATTCGCTGCACGAGAAACTGCTGACGCTTCCTGACGAGACACTCGTTTATCCCGCTCATGGCGCCGGCTCGCTGTGTGGGAAGCAGCTCTCGTCGGACACAGTCTCTTCCCTGGGAGACCAAAGGCGCTTGAATTACGCTCTACAGCCCATGTCGAAAGAAGAATTCGTTCGTCTGGTCACTGCCGACCAACCCGACGCTCCCGCCTACTTCACGTTCGACGCCGTTCTCAACACCCGCGAGCGCGCCACCCTGGACGACAATCTCGAACACGTCCTCCATCCCATCGATCTCGACGAAGTCCTCCGAATGGGAGATGCGGGCGCTCAGGTTCTCGACGTCCGCGATCCCGCCGAATATGCCAAGGGTCACCTCGCCGGCAGCATCAATATAGGACTCGGCGGCCAATACGCCACCTGGGCCGGCACGGTGCTGGACCGCTCCAAGCCCATCGTGATTATTGCCGAGCCTGGACGCGAACAGGAAGCCGCTCTACGCCTCGGCCGTATCGGCTTCGATCACGTCAAAGGCTACATGGATGGAGGCATGGAAGCGCTTTCTGCGCGGCCGGACCTGGTGTGGCCGACTGAGCGTATCAGCGCCCCGATGATAGCGGAGGAGCTGGCAGGCGCCGATCCGCCGCTGTTGCTGGATATCAGGAATCCGCGGGAGTGGCTCGCGAAGCATATTGAAGGCAGCCTGAATATTCCCCTGAACCATCTGCAAGAGCGCATCGCCGACATCCCGCGCGATCGACGCATCGCGGTTCATTGCGCGGGCGGCTACCGTTCGTCGATAGCAGCCGGCATCCTGCACCAATACGGGATCACCCATCTGATCGAGATGGCCGGCGGCCTGGCCGCTTGGGATGCAACCAAGCTGCCGGTGGTTTCGCAGGGCCAGCCTCCGCAAGGCTAACTTCCGCAAGAGACGACGGAACGGTTTTCGGATATACTGAACGGGCGCTTGCGAACCTGCGAGCGAACTTTGTCAGGAGATCAACTTTGAGCTTGCGTATTAATGATGAGGCCCCGAACTTTTCGGCCGAGACGACACAGGGCACCATCAACTTCCACGAATGGATCGGCGAGGGCTGGGCGGTCTTGTTTTCGCACCCCAAGGATTTTACTCCCGTTTGCACCACCGAACTTGGCTACATGGCCGGACTGGAACCGGAATTCGCCAAACGAAACTGCAAGATTATCGGGCTGAGCGTGGATCCCGTGGCGAGCCACGGCAAATGGAAAGCGGACATCGAGGAGACGCAGGGTCATGCCGTAAACTACCCGATGATCGGCGACCCTAGGCTCGAAGTGGCCAAGCTCTACGACATGCTTCCGGCCGAAGCCGGCGATACATCCGAGGGCCGCACCGCCGCAACCAACGCCACCGTGCGCACTGTGTTCGTCATCGGGCCGGATAAAAAACTCAAACTCATGCTGAGCTACCCCATGAGCACGGGGCGCAACTTCGACGAGGTGCTGCGCGTACTGGATTCCATCCAGCTCACGGCCAGGCATAAAGTTGCCACCCCGGTGAACTGGAAGCACGGCGATGACGTGATCATCCTCCCCAGCGTGACGGAAGACGAGGCGAAACAGAAATACCCGGGCGGCTGGAAGTCGCCGAAGCCGTATCTCCGGATCGTCCCACAACCGAAGTAGGGTTAGCGGCGCTCTGCAACGTCCATAAAGCGTACGTGTGGCGCACGCACTCTCGTGCGTGCCGCGTCGCCACTCCTGGTTACTCCAGGTGCGACGCAAGGTCTTTGTTCACGGTGTTCACACGATTGTGAACACGGCATGAGTGCGCGCGCCATGTCGGTGCTGTCCACCAGTCGGGTGAATGTTGACATTACTTCACGAACTAGTCATGACAGGGGTCTCAGCTAGACTACCGAGTCTTACGGACGGATTACAGACCATAAGCGGCTATTGTCTCGCTCAACGGGAACGCGTTGCGTATACCCCTGCTGCCCCGGAGACCGAATCGAGTTTGAATAGGCGCGCCGCCCGGGGCGGATTTGTAACGAGCAATACAGATTCAATTTACTCGCTGGGAAATTAGCGGTGCATTTTAAATGCAATTGCAGTTGTAATAATCGCTCAGGGCGCCATAATCGGGAAACGACATACACTTTTCGCAAGAGGCCGTCGATCTAGAGATCTAGAGGAGGCAACTCTCGTATGGAGCGTGCGCCTGCCGGGACGGCTGGCGTCTCCATAGAACCCTCTGACCTATGGGTAAGATTGCGGATCCCATGCGCGAAGGCTCAGGGCTGTCAAGCTCTTTCCTGCTCCGTTACGGCTGTGCCGTGCTCAGCATCGCCCTCGCAACCTGGGTGCGGGTTTTGCTCAACCCGATACTCGGAATCCAGGACGCGTTTTCTACGCTGCTTCTTGCGGTCCTGGTAACTGCCTGGTACGGGGGCGTCCGGCCCGCGTTAATAGCCGTGGCCCTGGGTGTTTTTTCGGCGGATTACTTTCTGGTCCCCCCGATCGGCGGTTTCGGATTCAAGGGCGCGGCTCAGTACGCGGACTTGATCTTATATTTGGGGGCCGGGGCCGGCATTGGCGTGCTCGGCGGAGTAATGCAAGCCAAACCCCTGGGCACCATTCGCCAACTGCGGCAAGCACGGGAAGCGCTGGCGCAAACCGAGGAACGCCTGCGGCTGACGCTGCGCTCCTCAGGGATCGGCGTTTGGACTTGGGACATCACGCCGAACATCATCCAGGCCGACGAGAATTGTTCAGTCCTCTTCGGCCTTCCGATCGGCCAGTTCCCGAAAACGGTGGAGGGGTTCTCGGCAATGGTTCACCCGGACGACCGCGGGCGTGTTCAACAGGAAGTCGCCGCCACGGTCGAACGCGGCGTGGAATATGACACGGAATTTCGCATGGTATGGCCCAGCGGCGCAATACGGTCCGTAGCGGCTCGCGGAAAAGTCTATTGCGCCGCGGCTGGACAACCCGATCGGCTCACCGGTGTCACGTGGGACGTAACCGAACGCCGCCAGGCGGAGGAGAACCTGCGAGCCACCTCCCGGAGGCTCACGGCCGAAGGGAAGTTCCGAGACCTGCTGGAAGCAGCGCCGGACGCAGTGGTGGTAGTGAATCGACAAGGAGAGATCGTTCTGGTGAACGCGCAGGTGGAAAAGTTGTTTGGATACGCGCGCGGGGAGCTTTTAGGGCAGACCATTGAGTTGCTGGTGCCGGACCGTTTCCGCGACAAACATCCCGGGTACCGGGCGGGCTATTCGGCCGATCCGCGAGTGCGGCCCATGGGAGTCGGCGTGGAGCTGTCCGCGCGGCGCAAGGATGGCACTGAGTTCCCGGTCGAGATCAGCCTCAGTCCGCTCGAGACCGAAGAGGGCTCCTTGGTTTCCAGCACCATCCGGGACATTACGGAACGAAAGCGCGTGGAACGGAGCCGGGAGCAGCTGGCCTCCATCGTTGACTACTCCGATGACGCGATCATCGGCAAGTCGTTGGAGGGAACCATTGTCAATTGGAACAAAGGAGCGGAGAGGCTCTACGGATACTCCGCCGAAGAGGCCATAGGCCAACCAATCTCCATACTCCTTCCGGCCGACCGCCCGGACGAGTTGCAGCAGATCATCGCGAAACTCCAGCAAGGAGAAATAGTCAACGAGGAGACCGTCCGCCGGCGAAAAGACGGCACCCTGATTGACGTCGCACTCACGGTTTCTCCTATTAAGAACATCCATGGGCAAGTGACGGCGGCTTCATCCATCGCGCGGGACATCAGCGAGCGGAAGCGCGCGGAGACGAAGTTCCGGGGATTGCTTGAAGCAGCTCCGGATGCGGTGGTGGTGGTGAATCGAGAAGGCAGGATAGTCCTGGTCAATACCCAGGTTGAGAAGCTGTTTGGATACGGGCGCGAAGAGTTGCTGAACCAGACTATTGAGATGCTGGTGCCGGAACGCTTCCGGAACAAGCATCCAGGGCACCGCGCGGGCTTTTCCGCCGATCCACGGGTCCGTTCCATGGGTGCTGGTGCGAACCTGTATGCATTGCGTAAGGATGGCACTGAGTTCCCGGTTGAAATCAGCCTCAGCCCCCTGGAGACTGAAGAAGGAGTGCTGGTTTCGAGCGCCATCCGCGATATCACCGAGCGCCGGGCGGTAGAGAACGAGCTCAGGCGCAGTCGCGGCATATTGCAGGGACTCTTCGAGTCCCTGCCCGGCCTCTTCCTTATCTTCACCCCAGACCTGAAGATTGCCGCGGTAAGCGACGCTCTGCTTGAGGCCACGATGACCAAGCGCGAGAACGTGCTCGGCCGCGGCATCTTCGAGGTATTCCCCGACCAGCCAGCCAGCGCGACGATCTCTAACTGGCGCGCCTCGCTCGACCGGGTGTGCGAGACCGGCGCCCCAGATACCATGGGCATTCAGAAGTACGAGATCCGCGGACCCGACGGCGTTTTGGAGGAACGCTACTGGAGCCCGATGAACTCTCCCGTGCTGGGGGCGGACCGCCGCATCGAGTATTTCATCCATCGGGTGGTGGACGTAACCGAGTTCGTACGGCAAAAGCCACGCCGGCCGAGCGACGCCCTTGAACCGCTCTCCCGCCTGGAACAAATGGAGGCCGAGATTTTCCACAACTCAGCGCAGTTGCAGGCCGCCAATCAACAGCTTCACGATGCCAATGAGCAGTTGCTGCGTGCCAAGGCGGATGCCGACGCTGCCAACCGGGCCAAGAGTACGTTTCTGTCCACCATGTCTCACGAAATCCGCACTCCGATGAACGCAATCCTCGGGTACGCCCAGTTGATGTTGCGGGATCCGAGCCTGGGGCCCGCGGCGAAAGCGAATCTGAAGATCATCGGCCGCAGCGGCGAGCACCTGTTGGGTCTCATAAACGATGTGCTGGACATGTCGAAGATCGAGGCTGGCCGCACCGAGCTCAATCCGGTTACGTTCAACCTTTCCGGGCTACTGGACGATCTGGCCGCCATGTTCCGCCTGCGCGCCGAGGCCAAGGCCCTGCGATTCGAAATGGTGGTGGAAGGAGAGCCGGTAGCTTACATTGTCGCCGACGAAGGTAAGATACGCCAGGTGCTGATCAATCTTCTCGGAAACGCGACCAAGTTTACCAGGCATGGCCAGATCAAGCTGTTTGTCACTTTGGAGCTAAGGAGCGAGAGCCAGCTGTGGCTGATGGCTCACGTGGAAGACACCGGATCGGGTATGGCGGATGAGGAACAACGGAAGTTATTCGAGCCGTTTACCCAAACTAGCCGTGGTGTTCAAAGCCAGGAGGGAACCGGCTTGGGGCTGGCCATCAGCCGCAAATACGCGCGTCTGATGGGAGGCGATATTACCGTTACCAGCGGCCTGGGAAAGGGCTCGGTATTCCGGTTCGAGATCCCGATCGAACGCGGCAATGCCGGAGTAGCCGTCAGGCGGAATGCTTCGCGCCGCGTGGTGGGCTTAAGCCCTGGAACGAATGTTCCCACCATCCTGGTGGTGGACGATCAGTTTGAGAACCGGGACTGGCTGACGAAACTGCTGACTTCCATCGGTTTCTCGGTGCGCGGAGCCGATAACGGCGAGACGGCCATACGAAACTGGAAGGATTGGAGGCCGCGCTTAATCCTGATGGACGTGCATATGCCGGTGATGGACGGCCTGGAGGCCACTCGGCGAATCAAGGCCCACGCGCGCGGAAAGGAAACCATCATCGTCGTTCTGACGGCAAGCGCCATGGATGAGGACCGCCGCGCCGTGGCACAAAGCGGTGCGGATGGCTTCGTTGCTAAGCCCTGCCGCGAGGACGACCTGCTGGAGCGGATGCGCGCCCTTTTAAACATCACCTACGACTACCAGGAAATCGATTCAGTGGAAAGCCAATCTCCCGTTGAAATCGCGGCCCTGAGCGCGGCGCTGGCCCAACTGCCGCTGGACTTGATCGAGGGGCTGCGGGAAGCCACTTCGAGCGGCAACAAGAGACTTTTGGATAAGTTGATCGTCCAGGTGAGGGAAGGCGAAGATGCCGGGTCCGCGCACGCCCTTCAGGAGCTTGCCAATAAGTACCAATACGACGCTCTGACGCGCTTGCTCGATGAGGCATGCCTTCGATAGAAAGTTTGACCTATGTCTGACAGCGACATCATGATCGTGGATGACAATCCGGCCAACCTGAAGCTGCTCGAGGACATGCTTTTGCAACGCGGGCATGAAGTGCGGTCGTTTCCACTGGGCAGGCTAGCGCTGGCGGCGGCCATGAAGCATCCGCCGGATTTGATTCTGCTGGATATCAACATGCCGGAAATGAACGGCTACGAAGTTTCCGAACGCCTGAAGTCCACCGCGGAGCTTTCCGACATCCCGGTCATTTTTCTCAGCGCGTTGAACGAAACGCAAGACAAGGTAAGGGCTTTCCGGTCCGGCGCGGTAGACTACATCTCCAAGCCCTTCCAATTCGAGGAAGTGGACGCCCGCGTTGAAACCCATCTCAAAATGCACGAGCTGCAGAGGGCATTGAAGCTACAAAACGAAGGCCTGGAAGAGGCTGTCGCCGCGCGCACCAGCGAACTTGCCGAAGCAAATCTGCGGCTGACCATCCTGGATCAATCAAAAAGCGATTTCCTGAACCTGATCTCGCACGAGTTTCGAACGCCGCTCAACGGGCTGCTCGGGGTTGGCGAGCTCATTCTGGACGAAATGCCTCCAACCCAGGAGAACCAAGAGCTCCAGCGCATGTTCGAACGATCCCGCCAAAGAATTCTATCGATACTGGATGATGCTTTGCTCCTGACTCAAATCGATGTCAAAGGGGAGGGGTTCAGATCCGCGCCGGTATCTTTAGAGGTGGTGATCAGCCGCGCCATCGAGAACGCAACTCGCTTCGCCGAATCCCGCCAGGTGACAATCCGGCCACCGTCGGGCCAATTGGAGCTCCTGGGAGACGAGTATCTGCTGGTAAGAGCGTTCCAGGCCCTCCTCGAAACCGCCGTTAAGTTCTCCACGGAGGGCGAGACTGTCCGTGTGTCATGTGAAATTCCAGGCGATTCGCGCTGCGTTCACATCGAAAGCCAGGGCAGGAACATCCCCGGTTCGGCCCTGGGGAGATTCTTCGATGTCTTCTCAATCGGTGAAGCGATGACCCCCGGCGGGGACCTGGGGATGGGCCCTGCCCTGGCGCAGCGCATTCTTTCGTTGTTCGGCGCATCGGTGAGCGTCGCCAATCGCGAGCCGTCTGGCATACGGCTGACCGTTTCGCTACCGGGCCCGCCGGCGCCGTCCAACGCCCGGCCGTAGTCGTCCGGACGCCTTCCCGAGCCCGCATGCTAGCATGAGAAGTTGTCAGGCTCCGGGCTTCGTGCAACGGATGGCTGTGAACCCCGCCAGGTCCGGAAGGAAGCAACGGTAACGGTTTAATCCGTGTGCCGCGGATCACCCGGGGTCTGGCATACCCCTTGGGGGTCGATACTCCGCTCAATTCTTCCATGTACCAGGTCATCGCCAGGAAATACAGGCCGCAATCGTTTGCGGAACTCATCGGCCAGGAGCACGTCCGCACCACGCTCGAAAATGCCATTTCGCAGCAGCGCATCGCCCACGGTTACATCTTTTCGGGACAGCGCGGGACGGGCAAAACCACCGTGGCGCGCATCTTGGCTCGCTGCTTGAACTGCATCCAAGGTCCCACGGCGACGCCCTGCGGTGTGTGCGCCAGTTGCCTTGAAATCGCGGGCGGCAATTCTCCCGACGTGATCGAGATCGACGCGGCTTCCAATCGCGGGATCAACGAAATGCGCGAGCTGCGGGAGAACGTGCGCTACCGGCCGGCGCGCGATCGCTACAAGGTTTTCATCGTGGACGAAGCGCACCAGATCACGAGCGAAGCCTTCAACGCATTGCTCAAGACGCTGGAGGAGCCGCCCGAGTGGGCCGTGTTCATCCTGTGCACCACTGAAGTGCACAAGATCCCGACCACCATTGCGTCGCGCTGCCAGCAGTTCAGTTTCCGATCCGTCGATTTCGGTGAAGTAGTGAAGCGCATGGAGGAGATTTGCGCCAAGGAAGGAATTGAGACCAATCCCGAGGTGCTCAGCGTGCTGGCGCAGGCGGGCGAGGGTAGCGTACGCGATTCGCTTTCGGCGCTCGATCAAGCCATTGCGTGTTGCGGCACCAAGCTGGATGCGGCCGAAGTGCGCGGGATGCTCGGGCTGTTTTCACTCGATTCGCTGGGCGAAGTAAGCGCTGCGTTGAAGAGCGAAGACTCACGCAAGATGCTCGATCTGGTTATGGAACTGGAGCGCAACGGGCGCAGCTTGCAGCACTTTTGCCGCGAGCTTGCCCGGTACTTCCGGAATCTGCTGGTGGTGAAGGTGGCGGGAGCGAATACCAGGCTGATTGCGGCGTCAACACGCGAGCAGGAGCGGCTGGCAGAGGTCGCCGACGGATTTTCCGAGGAAGATCTGACGCGTTATTTGCAGCTCACGCTGGACCTGTTCAAGGACTTGCAATTCTCGCTGCAGCCTCGGCTGCATCTCGAAATCGGCCTATTGCGATTGGTTCAGGCCGGCAAACTGGTTTCCATTGAGGAGGCGCTTTCCGATCTTGGAAGTGGCGGTTCAACACCTCCGCCCCGTAAATCGTCAGCCCCTCCACCACCCACTAGCCGCAACGTACAGGCCGCGCCCCCAACCCCTGATCCCCAATCCCCGGCAAGCGCGCCGGCAGCGGCGAGCCCGCCCACCGGCCCCTGGCGCGATCGCCTTCACGCGGCGGCCGCCGAATTCGGCCTGCAGACAACCGCGGACGCCATTGAACACTCCGAGGTGGCGGAATCGAATGGCAAGTTGACGTTTGTCACTCCTGAGGATTACCGGCTTTTCATGAACGAAAAGGATATTCTGAAGGTCGTGCAGAAAGTCGCGGGACGCGCCATGCGATTCGAGATAACGTTCGGAACGCCGCAGGCCGGCGCACCGGTGGCTAAAGCCAAGGATGACGTGGCCGAGCGCGCGTTAGCTCACCCGGAAGTGAAGCGGTTCCAGGAGACCTTCCCGGACGCGCAGGTCCGCGTGGTGCGTAATCTAAGAGAATAAGGCAGGGCATATGAAACTTCCCGGAAACATGCAGGCCATGATGCAGAAGGCCGAGCAGATGCAGAAGAAGATGCAGGAGGAGATCGCGCTGATTCGCGTGGACGCCTCGGCCGGCGGTGGCATGGTGACGGTGCACATGGACGGCAAGAAAAACGTGACCGCGGTGAAGATCGATCCCGAAGTGGCCGGCGACGTGGAGATGCTGCAGGACATGGTGATGGCGGCGTTCAACGAAGCGGCCAAGAAGGTGGACGAAGCGTCGCAGGAAAAGATGAGCGGGCTCCTGGGTGGTCTCGGACTTCCCCCGGGAATGTTTTAGCCGCGGTACTCGATGCCGGATTTTGCCGAACCGCTCGCGCGTCTGATTCAGGAGTTCAAACGCCTGCCCGGCATTGGGCAAAAATCGGCGCAACGGCTGGCGTTTCACGTGCTGCGCAACGATCGGGAAGCCGCCGAACGGCTGGCGCAAGCGCTGGTGGACGTCAAGGACAAGCTCGGAATTTGCACCGTCTGCAACAACATCAGCGATGGCGAGCTGTGCAATTATTGCCGCGATCCGCATCGCGATGGTTCCGTGATTTGCGTGGTGGAGGAGCCGCACAACGTCCTGCCGATCGAGACCACGCGCCAGTTCAGCGGCTTGTATCACGTGCTGCACGGCTCTATTTCGCCGTTGCGCGGCATCGGGCCCGAGCAGTTGCGCATCGCCAATCTGATCGAGCGGATGCATTCGGGCGAAGTGAAAGAGCTGATCGTCGCGACCAATCCGACGGTGGAAGGCGAGGCGACGGCCGTGTATCTTTCGCGATTGATGAAGCCGCTGGGCGTGAAAGTGACGCGCATCGCGATGGGAATCCCGGTGGGGAGCGACCTGGAATTCGCCGATGAAGTGACGATGGGGAAGTCACTCGAAAACCGGCGGGAGATGTAATCCGGGATGAACGCGGCTGGAACACGGGCGAATCTCTTTCGAAAATCAGTGGCGGCTTTCCTGCTTGCGGCGGGATTGCGGTTGATATCGTCAGCCGCCTATGGCGCAGAACAGGATGACACCGTCTATCAAAACCTGGTTCAACGAGTTGAAGGCGGCGACTTTACGGTCGATTTTCGAGCGCTGCGGTTAGCCTGTATCAGGTCCAGCCAATGTGATCCGCGCGGTAAGAAAGCCGACCTGGTGGCCATGAATCGCGCCGTCGATGATCGCGATTTCAGGGCGACCATCGAAGTAGCTGAGCGGCTGATTCGCCAGGGATTCGTCAACGCCGAAGCCCATGCAACTTGCGTCGCCGCGTACCTCGCCATTCATGAACCCGTGAAGTCAAAGTTCCATCTGGACGTAACGAAGGCTTTAGTGCGCTCCATTCTCACGTCTGGTGACGGCAAAACCAAGGAGACAGCATACCAAGTGATCTCCGATCGGGAAGAGTACTTCGCGATAACCGCGCTCGGCCTTCCCTATCTTGGTCCGGGCAATTCGGCTACGACAACTCAGGATGCCGGACACAGTTATGACAGGTGGGAAATTAGGGATCCAAGAACCGGAAAGAATGTTGTGTTGTTTTTCGACGTCGACGCTTTTTCTCCAACTAAGAGCCGCGCTAGCGACAAATGACCGCGCGTCAGCGGGCCATGTCGACGGCGCCAGCACGGTTCATAGGACAGCCAGAGCGTTGTGTTCGCGCAGACCGGTGGCGCTGAGCGAGCCGATCTTCACATCCATCAGCTGATTCCGCTCGCGCTTGGTGGCGAGCTCCACCTTCAGGAAATTATCGCTGAGCGCGCCGTCGCTTAAGGTAACCACCGAAAGTGTGCGACCGACCATGCGCCGCCGGAATTCCAGATTCTTCTCCGCCGCCAGCTCCCGCAGAATCCGGTTGCGATCACGCCGCAGCTCCATCGGCACCTGCTGGCCTGCTGCCGCCGGCGTTCCCGGACGTTCCGAATAAGTGAACACGTGCAGATAAGTGAAGGGTAGGCGCTCGATGAACGCGCGGGTCTCTGCAAACTCGCCGTCGGTTTCTCCCGGAAAGCCGGTCATTACATCGGCGCCGATAGCCGCGTCCGGCATCCAGGCACGAGCCTTCCAGATCCGGTCTTCATAATGCCGCGGCCGGTACTTGCGGTAC
The DNA here is from genome assembly GCA_963747945.1 of Bryobacterales bacterium. Taxonomy (GTDB): domain Bacteria; phylum Acidobacteriota; class Terriglobia; order Bryobacterales; family Bryobacteraceae; genus Palsa-89. The sequence continues at coordinate 158,667 of CAVVHB010000008.1, read as the reverse complement.
ATGCGGCGCAGCACGCGATCGGATCCCGATTGCAATGGCGCATGCACGTGCTTGGCGATGCGCGGCGACGACGCCACTATTCCGAGCAGATCGTCCGTCCAGTCCATCGGTTCCACCGAGCTCAGGCGCAGCCTTTCAACGGGAGTTTCGTCCAAGAGACGGCGGAGAAGATCAGGCAAGCGCAGAGCGCCGTTGATTGAACTGCCGCGGTCGCGTCCCCAGCGGCCGAGATTAATCCCGCTGAGCACCACTTCGCGATACCGTGCCGCCAGATCGCGCACTTGTCCGATCACTTGCTCGGCGGGAGCGCTGCGGCTGGGCCCGCGCACGAACGGAATGATGCAGAAGGAGCAACGATTATTGCAACCGTCCTGGATCTTGAGATTGGGGCGCGTGCGGTCGCCGGCGGCGTCTTGAACCGGCGCCGAGAGGAAATCGGGCTGCGAAGAAATGTCGCCGACGTGAATTTGCCCGTGATACGGCGATTCAGTTGGGGCGAGCTGTTGGGCGGGCGGCTGGGAGACGATTTCCGGAATTCGGACCTTATGCGAATTCCCTACCACCCAGTACACGCCCGGCAATACAGCCAGCTCCTCGGGCGCGCGCTGCGCATAGCAGCCAGTGACCAGGATGCGCGCCTCAGGATTCTCGCCGTGCACGCGATGGATGGTCTTGCGGACATCTTCATCGGCGAAAGAAGTGACGGTGCAACTGTTTAGCACCACGAACTGGGCTTGGGACGAATCCGCGGCCGGATTCAAACCTTCCCGGATCAGTGCCGATTCGATGGCGGCGCCGTCGGCTTGCGATGCCCGGCATCCGAAGTTTTGCACGTGAAAGCTCGCCACGATCCGATTTTACCAGCCAGTTACAGCGTGCACGTTTATCGCACTTTGGTAAAGAAAATGCAACGCAGGCCGATGGAAGCAGAGCAGTGAAATGAAGCACTAGCAGTAATATATGACAGACCGCGTTCTTTCGCAGGAGGAGATTGACGATGTATTTCGCAATCTCCGCGATGCGCCCGCCGATGAAGACCCCGCGCTGCGCGCCGAACCGTACGACTTCCGGCGGCCAGACCGCATTGCCAAAGATCAGCTGCGCGCCATCCACATGCTGCACGAGAACTTCGCCCGCAGTCTGGCAGCCAGCCTCTCGGCCTATTTGCGCGCCTATGTAGCCGTCAACCTGGTTTCGGTGGAGCAGCTCTCCTTTGTCGAGTTCTCGCAGGCGCTGCCTTCGCCCACCTGTCTGGTCTCACTGGGGATGCAGCCCTACGAAGGAAACGCCGTGCTGGAGATGAACCCGGCGCTGGTGTTTCCCATCTTCGAGATGCTGTTGGGCGGAGCCGCCAAATCGCTGACCAAGATTAATCGCGAGATCACCGAGATCGAACAAAGCGTGCTGGACGGGCTGTTTCGCATTACGCTGAACGACCTGAAAACCGCCTGGCACGCGGTAACGCCGCTGGAATTCGAGATCGAGTCGCATGAGACCGAGCCGGGGCTGCTGCGGATATTGGCTCCGAACGAAGCGGTGGTCGCGGTCAGCATGGAAGTCCGGATCGGCGAAAACGCCGGGATGATGAACATCGGCATCCCCTCCATTGTCGTCAAGATGTTGCGCAACAAGTTCGACCAGCAATGGTCGGTGCGCAAGAGCCAATCCACCGAACAGGAGCAAATGCGCATTCTTCACTTGATCCGCACGTCGCGCCTGAAGCTGGATGGCCGGCTGCGAGGACCCACCTTAAGCGTGGCGGACCTGATGGATCTGAAAGAAGACGACGTGCTGGCGCTCGATTTCAATGTGAGACCGGCTGTTGGACCTCACGATCAACGGAGAACACAAGTTCGCCGGACGCATCGTGACAGCCGGAAACAAGCGCGGCTTTCAGATCGAGGAAATCGTGAAGCTGTAAAAATCAGAACTCAGAATCCTTCAAAACTGAAAATAGACGAACGGCACGGCGTTCGCCGTATATCCGATCAGTTCCACCGAGAGCAGCAGCAGCGCGCACACCGCTCCGTAGGCCCAGGCCGGGCCGAGCGAGATTTCCTCGAACCACTCCTTCTTCTCCTCCAGCACAGCCAGCACCAGCGTGAAGATGGCCAGCACTTTCAACCAGCGCGGGATCAGTTGCTGGCCATGCGGCACGAAGAACATCTGCTGCAGGACATAGAGGCTATCGTGGAACGTCGTCGCGCGGAAGAAGACCCACCCGATCATCACCAGCCCGAAAGTGATCAGGGCTTGCAGCGGATACAGCACGGTCCAGCGCGCCGGTGCCTCGCTTCGCTTACCGCGGAACATGCGTTCCAGGCTCAGCAGCGCGCCATGATATCCGCCCCACACCACCAAGTTCCAACTGGCTCCGTGCCATAAACCGCCCAGCAGCATGGTGAGCATCAAATTGCGATACGTCTCCAGGCGTCCATGCCGATTCCCGCCCAGCGGAATGTAGAGATAATCGCGCAGCCAGCGCGACAGCGAAATGTGCCAGCGATGCCAGAAGTCGGTGATGCTGGAGGCCAGATAGGGCCGCCGGAAATTCACCGGGAAATGGAATCCGAGCAGCTTGGCCATCCCGATGGCCATGTCGGTATAGCCGGAGAAATCGAAATAAATCTGGATGCCGAACGCGATCACGGCGGACCAGGCCGGCGCCATTCCGGGATGCTTCGAAACGTCCTGGAAATACCCGTTCGCCACCTGCGCGAACTGATCGGCCATCACCATTTTCTTGGCCAGGCCAAGAAAGAGCAGCAGCAGGCCGCGCAGGACGTCATCGGAAGACGGCCGCTGCCAATGGTACAGGTCGCCGAAGAATTCGCGCGCCCGCACAATGGGCCCCGCCACCAGCTGCGGGAAGAACGAAATGAACAACGCGTAATCGATGGGATTGGTGATCGGTTCCTGTTCCTTGCGGTAGACGTCGATCACGTAAGACATGCTCTGGAAAGTGTGAAAACTGATTCCCAAAGGAAGGATGATGCTGAGCGCGAAGGCGTTCTCCGGCCGATGCAGCAAGTGCGCGATGTTGGCCGCGAAGAAATTGTAGTACTTAAAGAAACCGAGCAGACCAAGATTGGCCGTCAGGCTGACCACTAATGCAACTCGCCGCGCGCGCCCAGATTCGACGCGCGAGATCCAGCGCGCGGCCGTGTAATCAATAGCGGTGAGCGAAAGAAGCAGCAGAATGAACTTCGGAATGAAGCTCATGTAAAAGAAATAGCTGGCGGCCAGCAGAATGTACTTACGCCAGGAGCGCGGCGCGGTGTAAAAAAGGATCAGGACAACGGCGAGAAAGAGGAAGAACTGCGGCGTGTTAAACAGCATGAATTGCTACTTCGGCGGACCCAGAACGCGGCGCACTTCACTGGCCAAGAGTCTCGAGAATTGCTCCATGCCGGGACGGTTCATATGCCACCCGTCCCAGAACAGGTCGGGATGTTCCAGCTGGTTGAACACGCGTTCGTCCAGGACGATCACATCCGGCTGGGATGCGACTTGCCTCACGGCGCTCGCGATTTTGATTGGTTCATCGGGCGGCGAGATGGCCGCGCGCGGCACGCGCATAAAAATGAGCTTGGTGCCCGAACCCCGGTAATAATCGATCATCCGCCCATACCAATAGCGCAGATAGGCCGTTTCCCTCCCCTCATCCGGGGGCCGCGTGGGAAACAATTCATTTTGGACGTCTTGCCGCCGATCCGCGGGAACACCGGGCGGAAACTGAATTGTTTTGTGCTGCCAATCAATCTGGAGGCCGGTCAGATTCTCGGCTACGCCGCCGTAGCCGTAATACCAGCCGGCCGAATCGCTGTTGTAGTAACGCACCTTCGCGATCCGGGCTATGGGATGCTGGAGAAATTCGAGAAAATCGCGCTTATAAATCGTCTCTTTGAAGATCATTCCGCGAACAATCTGCCATTGGAGTTTCTTGTTCCTATAGGTCCAAGGAAAATCCCAGAGATCCCGAAGTCCGAGGCGCGCGATCAAATAGTGCAGATCGGTCTCGCGTTCAGACTGGTAGTCGTAACTCTCGGGATCGTTATAGTCGTCGCTGGGAATCACAATCGCGGCATAATTGCGGGCGGTAGGATCGACGGCGCGAAGCGCGTAATACCAGGTGCGAGGCGAAGTGCCGCCCAGCGCAATGCTCGCGAACGTATAACCAGTGCCCGGCTTTTCCTCGTTCACCACCCGCGGCAGAAGCGACATGCGGGAATGCCCCACCGCCAGCACCTGGTTGCGATTAGGCTTGGGCCGGCGCATTTCATTGCGCAACTGGAGCTCCATGTAACCGGTGGTGGAGTCCGGCTCGACAATAGACGAATAAAGCCCGGTGTGGAACAGAATGCCTTCAAAGGCGGCAAAGAAAGCGATTGTGGCGAGGATACGAGACCATAGGCGTCGAGTGGGCGCGGCCTGGGCCGCTGTCAGTCCGTCGACCGGAGGCTGTGTTGTCGGAGAACTAGCCAACAAGCCAACCAGTATAGCGAGTCTCTTACTATCTTAAGAACTCTGGCCATCCCAAGAACTCCGGCCTGCATGGGAACCGGGCCGGACGTCGATTCGTTCGCGACGTTGCCACTTTGAGCGCCAGCAGCCCGTGGCAGTAATGCCCAAAATGCCGCTTACTCACGTGCGCGGTTCAGTAGATTCGTGTGTTACAGAACCGCGACGGTTAGGGAGCGACTAATACCGCCGGCTGCTAGAGTTTGAAATATGAAGTTCATCGTGGTCTGGCTCTCGCTGCTGGCGCCGGTTTTTGCGGGCGATTTCACGAGCTATATCGGAGATACGCACACAGGGACGCCCGTCCAATTCGGTCTGACGCCGATCTCCGATGTTATCGTGACGGCCATGGCTACCGATGCAGAGGGTAACACCTACCTCACCGGCAGCCGCATCTCGACGGAGGCCACGCCGAACCTGCCCAATCCTCCAATGTATGTGTTCGTCACCAAGGTGAACCCCGGAGGCCAGGTGGTTTTCACCAAGTTTTTCGGCGGCAATGGATCCGACCAGGGAACCGCAATCGCACTCGATCCGGCGGGCAATATTTACATCGCTGGTTCCGTCACCTCCACCGATTTCGTTTTGAGCAACGCCCTGCAAACAACTCCCGGGAGTAGCTTTATCGTAAAGCTAAGCCCGGACGGAAATACCTTGCTGTATTCGACGTACTTTGGTGATGTGCAAGGCCAGACATCCATTGCCGCGCTGGCCACCGACACGAAAGGAGATCTTTACTTGACCGGAACCAGCGATGCTCCGGATTTTCCAACCACGTTCGGCATGCCGGCCAGCGGCCTTAATATGTTTAGGTACGCAGCGTTCATAACCGAGATCGATGCGGCGGGCGATCGGATCCTATATTCCGGGGTGATCGCGGGAACTACCGTACCGTGTGCGCCTGGCGTGTTTTGTGGAGATTCCGTAGCGGGAACCGCCGGCGTGGCTGTCGCAATAGACAGCGCCGGAAATGCATTCGTGGCCGGCAATACGAACACAACCGATCTTCCGACAACCCTGGGAGTGCTGGCGTCACAGGGCATCGGGGCTTTTGTGATGAAGGTCCAGGCCGGCGGCGCCGGTCTCGCTTACCTGACATACATTGGTTCAACCAGCTATTTCTTTTATCCTCCCGCCAATGTGGCGCGGTCGATTGCAATCGATTCCGCCGGCAACGCCTATCTGGCCGGCACCACCAACGATCCGAAGTTTCCTGCGACCGCCGGAGCTTATCAAACGACGCTAGGCGGTTATTCCGGCTCTGCCTTACAAAGCGTACCGCCAACGACGGATGCGTTCGCGGCAAAGTTATCGCCGGACGCCAACCACATGGTCTGGGCCACCTACGTTGGAGGGAGTGGCGCGGACATGCCGCGGTCGTTGGCAGTGGATGCCAACGGAAACGTGTGGATGACGGGGACAACCATGTCGCCCGATTTTCCGAACGCCGACGGATGGTCGCAGGGTGGTGATTTCTTGATAGAAGTGAGCTCGTCAGGAACCGCGCTCTCTTATGCGGCGCGATATCCCAGCGAAACGGTAGCTCAAGCCGTGGGCCTGGACTCGACCACCGGACTGGTCCACGTGGCGGGGCCCACCGGAATCGTCGCCGGAATCGCGCCGGGGAAAGCGCCCACGCTGAGCGTATTCGGTATCACCAGCACGGCGGGCGGAGAAACGTCGGGGCGTGTCGCATTTGGCGAGGCGATTTCGATTGTTGGTCCGCACATTGGACCAGGCAGCCCCATGACAGCGGTTTTAGACACCCAAGGTGCGCTCCCCACCACGCTCGGCGGGGTCCAAGTGTCGTTCGGAGGAACGCTCGCTCCGCTCCTCTACGTTTCCGAGGGGCAAATCAACGCGATGGTGCCGGCGCTAAACAATCCCGTAGCGGTAACCATTACCAACGGCAGCAACACCAGTCCCGGTTTTCCCGGTTGTGGTCACCCAGGCTTTGCCGCAGGTTTTTCGCGGCGCGGATGGATCCGCAGTCGCGTTGAATCAGGATGGGTCGCTCAATACCACGGAGAACCCCGCTCAACTTGGCAGCATTGTGTCCATCTGGGTGACTGGGACCGCGGATCTCCAATTGCCTGTCGGGCAGATCACGACCAAAGCTGTAAATTCGTGCAGCCAATGCATGATCGAGTTCTACAGTCCGCAGAACCCCCAGCCAATGCAGTTCGCACCAGTGCTCTACGCAGGCCCGGCTCCGGGTCTGGCATCGGGTTTTACTCAAATCAATTTCCGTGTGGAAAGCGGCGCCACTTACCCTTACCCCACTTATGCCGGCTTTTACGTTGAGGTGAACGGCTACTGGAGCGACCCGTTTTCGATTTATATAACCAACTAGCAGCCGGCTGTAGCGATGGACCTTGGCTAACGCTGGACGGCCGAGTGATCCAATTCTTCCGATGTTTCGGCCGGGTGGTCCGACGCATCCGATCCGGTGATCAGGCGCGCCCCCCGATTGAAGGTGATGTAGAGAAAACCCCACTGCACGAATACCAGCACGCGATTGGAGAATTCCACCAGGTACATCAAGTGGACAAACAACCAGGTGAGCCACGCCAGCAGGCCGGACATATGCACCGGCCCTATTTGAGCCACTGCCGATCCGCGTCCGATCACCGCCAGGTTGCCTTTGTCGAAGTAATGAAAGGGCCGGGTGGCTTCGCCGCGCAATCGCGCCGGAATCAGTTTGGCCACATAAGCGCCCTGCTGCATGGCCACCTGCGCAACGCCCGGGAGCGGTTTCCCGTCCTCTCGAAACGCGCCAGATCGCCGATCACAAAAATCTCGGGATGCCCGGGCACGCTGCAGTCTGCATTCACGATCACTTGGCCGTTCTTGTGGCGCACTGCTTGCGCCCGCCGCTCCAGCACTTCTGCGAAAGGTGAAGGACGCACGCCGGCCGCCCACAACACCGTGCGAGCTGCGAATCTTTGCTGAGTACCATCGGAGTTCTTCACGGTAACGCCCCGATCGTCGATCTGGGTGACGAACACGCCGGTGCGCGGCGTTACGTTGAGCCGCCGGAGCGACCGTTCGGCTTTGGCCGACAAATCTTCCGGATACGTGGGCAGTACACGCGGCGAACCCTCGATCAGGATGATGCGCGCATCTTGCGGACGAATGGACCGAAAATCGTGCCGCAGCGTGTCGTGAGCGATTTCTGCCAGCGCACCGGCCAACTCCACGCCTGTTGTGCCCGCGCCGACGATTGCAAAGGTCAGCCACTCGCGCTGCTTCTCGGGATCGGTCTCGCGCTCGGCAGCCTCAAACGCATACAGGATCTTGTGGCGAATCTCGGTGGCATGCTCGATGCTTTTCAAACCAGGCGCGACTTTTTGCCAATCGTCGTGACCGAAGTACGAATCCGTCGAACCGGTGGCCACAATCAGTGAATCGTACTCTAAGCTTTGGCCATCGTCGAGAATAACCCGCTTGCCGGCGGCGTCAAGATCCCGAGCTTCGCCCAGCAGCACTCGCGTGTTCTTCTGATTGTGCAGCACCGAACGCAGCGGCGAGGCAATTTCACCCGGTGAGAGCGAGCCCGTCGCCACTTGATAGAGCAGAGGCTGGAACAGGTGAAAATTGCGGCGGTCGAGCACCGTAACTTGAACCGGCGCTTTCCTCAAGGCCTGCGCGGCGTACAGCCCGCCAAAGCCGCCGCCCAGGATCATAACGCGATGCCCAGTCTCCATGGCGCCCCCTTAAATCTATTGGATGCCAATCGATGCCGGATTGGTGCACACTGAAGGTTGATGCTGGCGCGTCTGCCCGTCGTGTTGTGTTTCTCCGTCTCTTATGCCCTCGCACAGTCTCCTTGCGAGGGAACCCCCGCTTATTCCCCCTGCGAGATGCCGTTCGATTTGTCCGCCGCTGATGGCGCGGTCCGTCTGAATCCCTACTCGAACTTCGTGCTGCAGGTCGAGTTTCGTTCACCACGCTTCAAGACCTATCTGATGCCCGCCTTTTGGGATGGCAGCCGTAACAAAATGATCGTCCGCTTCACACCTACCGAAGCTGGACAGTGGACCTACAAGACCACCAGCAATGTTTCCGCGTTCGACGGCAAAGAAGGCATGTTCAACGCCGCCCCGTCCGACGCGCCGGGTTTTGTCAACGTAGCCAACGTACACCATTGGGCCACCGACAACAAGAAAGCCCACCTATGGATGGGCTACATCGCGGACCGTTTCGCGTTCGCCAGTGCCGCTGAATTCGACCAACAGCTCAACGAAGCGGCGCAAAACAAGTTCAATCATTTTCGCGGCTCGATTCTCGGGAGCGCGAAGGACCGCGCCCTGGTATACCTCGGTCCGGACCGGCCGAATCCTGCGTATTTCGACGAACTGGACCGCCGCATCGCCGAAATTCACAAGCGCGGAATCACTGCCGATCTGATGCTTGCGTCGGACCCCGATTGCATTACCGCCCTGTTTCCCGATTGGCAGGCGCGCGAGCGCTTCATTCGCTATGTGGTCGCGCGCTACTCCGCCTTCAACATTACCTGGCAGGGCTTGGGGGAATTCGAAGACTACACCGATGGCCGCTCGCTGCTGAAGGAGCTGGGCCTGGATCTGAAAAAGCTGGATCCATACCAGCATCCCCGATCGTCGAACGCCAAAATCACTTCGTCTCCTCTGCTGGCCGATGGCTGGATGGACTACGTGATCGAAGGCTCCGAGGACGATACCGTCGGGTCGGTAGAGCATCAGTTCTATCCAGTTCCCTTCGTCGGTGTCACCGATGCGCAGCACTTGTGGAACGCCACCATGGATGGCGAGTATCCCGAGTTTCGCGGCGACAATCTGAACGTCGCGAAATACTGGTCCGACTTCATGGCGGACACGCGGCATTGGGAACTGGAGCCGTACTTCGACGTTGATGGCACCCGCGCGGTGGCGCTGGACGAAGTCGAATATGTGAACTACATCGAGCATCCCGGCCCGCCGGTCGAAGTGTCGCTGGTAAAGCACGGTTATGACGTACAGTGGTTGAATCCGTTGACCGGCGAAGCGCTCGAAGAAAAAAAGTACAGCGGTGAGCACTTCACCGGGGAGGCTCCGGATCGAAGTCATCCCTGGGTGCTGTACATCGCGAGGGAGGGTCACAAGGAATCCATGCTGAAGTCCTACAAGTTCGAGTCGAGGCCAGTGCCGGTGCAGGAGATCGAAACGGACGTAAAGAAGATTCCGTTCGAAATCGCCGCTCCGCCCGGCAACATGCTGGTGGCCGGCGTGCCTACGCAGTTCTCCGCGAAGCTGACGCGGGAGTCTCGCGCTACGCGCGCGATGATGTTCCTCTGGACTTGCGAAGTGGTCGCAGATGGTCGCGGCTTCCGTGTGTTGGGAACGGGACCGACCGGAACGCTTGTGGTTCCCGCATCCGTCGCCGCCAATTTCCCCGCCGTGCTCAGTGTCCACTTGACCGCTTTGAATGCCCTGGGCAAGGCTTACGCGACGGATCGTGTATATCAGTTGGAGAAATAACCTCAGTTGGACAAAAGGCCTCAGTTGGACAAATAATTCTCTTCCGTGATTCTCGCCATCGACACCACCTCCGAGTTCGGAAGTATCGCGCTCACCGAAGCCAACGTAGTGGTGGAGGAAGTGGCGCTGCATGCGCCCGAAGGCTTCGGTCATGTGCTGTTCGGCCACATCGCGCACCTGCTCGAAAAAAAAGGGATCACGGTGCATCAATTGGAATGTTTCGCAGCTGCCTCCGGGCCGGGTTCATTCACTGGCGTGCGGGTGGGGCTGGCGGCCGCCAAGGGCCTGGCCGAAGCCACCGGCAAACGCGTGGTCGCGGTGTCGAACCTGCGCGCGCTGGCGTTCTTCGGATCCGTTCCGTTGCGCGCCACGGTGATCGATGCGCGGCGCGGCGAAGTTTACGCCGCCGTCTACAACAGCCGCCTTGAGCTGGTGATGCCGGAAGTGGTGGTCAAACTGGAAGCCTGGCTTCCGACCTTGCCCACCCACAATTGCGAATTGATCTCGGCCGTCGGCACTCCGCGCTCTCTGGCTGCGGCCATCGGTCATATTGCCTGGGACGATTTCAACGCCGGCCGCTCCAGCGACCCCGCCGCGATCGACGCCAACTATGTCCGCCGCTCCGACGCCGAACTGTTTTGGAAAGAATGACGGAGGGAGCGCGTTTCGTTTAAGGAACGTATGTACTTTGGTATCGTGAAGGAGCGACGGGCATGATACCGGGTCATGGAAAAGAGAGGCGAGTGATGAACGAAAAGATCAAGAAGGCCGGTTAGAAAGCGCGCAAGTTACTTTCAAGAAAACTGTTGTGCCCTTTGAGCAAGAGGGTCCCGTTGAACAGCCGCTTTTTACCAATATGTGTCAGGTAGCCTTCCATGACGGCGTCGTTTACATCGATATAGGGATTATCCCGCTCGACGAGGTTTTGAATCGGATGGAAGCTGCCGAGTTGACGTTTGATGTTCTGAGCCGTCTTGTAATGAGCGTTCCGACGCTCAAGAACTTGAAGGATCAAATCGTCAGCCTGTTGGATCGTCTGGAACACCATGAAGCACCTTAGTCATCGCCGGGTGCTTGGATGGAAGCCTAAGCAAAACTCCGCTCGGTTTGGTAGAAATCCTTCAATCTATTCTCTCGTGGGGCCTCTCCGCAAGCTTGAGCCCCAAGATAACCTTGCGTCGGAATTCGAAGCTTATGCGGAACGATGGCGGCGGGAGACACTTCATATGTCCTCTCTCACAAGGATGGTCTTGCACCGTGCTATCTAAGAATCATTGGTATGGGCCGCAGAGTCCTTCCGCTGCTTCTCAAAGAACTCGAAGAGAATAAAGATCACTGGCTGGTGGCCTTAAATGCAATCACTGGACAGGATCCTGCCCCGAATGGCAGCACGTTTGATGAAGCAGTGGTCGCTTGGCTAGCGTGGGGCCGAACACACGGATATCTGGGCTAAGATGCCTGCACCAGAGCTAGAGGCGGAATTTCCTGGACTGCTATCTACAGCCTACGAGGTAACGAGCCCCCACGATCCTAAATACAATTGCATTGCCTTCGCAATCGGGGACTTAAATCACTTCTGGTACGACGCGAATGTGAAGGGCTACTATTGGCCGCCCGGCGAACCGAGCGCAGACACCCTGGAGGGCTGGCTAAGGGTGTTCGCAATTCACGGATATACCGAAACTGATGACGGTTCCCTGGAACCGTCTTATGAGAAGATCGCGATTTATGCCGGAACAGAAGGGCCGGAGCACGTTGCAAGGCAAAAAGCTTCGGGCTTATGGACCAGCAAGATGGGCAAAGGACGCGATATCGATCATTTCGGGCTCGCGGCCCTCGAAGGCGAATTATTTGGAAGAGTAGTAAAGATCATGAAGCGCCCGTGTTTAGATGGAAGGCGGGTTCTGGAATAGAGTACTCTGCCCATCGACGTCCATGAACGTCACGTGAAAAGGCTTCGCGGCGAGATCTAAGCGCGCCACCGTCACTGGTAATTGAAACCGCCTAGGGCCGGCGCTTCCTGGATTGATATATAGGATGCCGGATCGTTCCGTGCGGCCCGGCTGGTGCGAGTGGCCGCTCACTACGATTTGAATGCCGGCCGCGGCCGGGTCCAGGTCCAACCCGTGAATATCATGCAGCACATAGATGGTCGCCGGCCCGGCTTCCACCATCGCCGTCGCCGGCAGTTCTGAAGCCCACGATCCTTGATCGATATTTCCCCTCACCGCCACGACCGGCGCCAGTTGCCGAAGCGCGGTCAGGATTTCCGGTTTCCCCACATCGCCGGCGTGTATGATCAGTGCGGAGCCGCGCAACGCATCGAGTGCGCCATCGCGCAACAGCCCGTGAGTATCCGAGATGAGCCCAACCGAAGTGATGCCGGCCGAAGTAATGCCGGGACTCACTCTTTCACTTTGAGCGTGAAATAAGTGATCTGCGTTCCCGGCTCCAGCAGAACCTGATGCGGCGTCTTGGGCGCGATATGCAGGATATCTCCCGGCCCGATGGGCTGCTTCACACCGCCCTCCACGGATGGCGCGCGCATTTCTCCCGGTGCGGTTTTTTTCGACCCCGGCATAGTCCCGCCCACCACCAGCATTCCCGTTCCCGACACCACCACCATCACGTCCGCTTCGGTCTCGTGCAGTTCTGCCACGCCCGAAGCTTCGCGATGGATCATGAGCGCGTGATCGGGTCCGAAATTCCCCAGATTCTCCGACGACACTTTGGGACTGCTCTTGTTAGAGAGCGGTTTGGCCATGCTCTTCAGTTCGGCCGCGCTCCAATATTTATATCCAGCCGGCCCGGCGCCCGCCAGCGGCAACAATATCAGCAATCCGATTAGCTTTTTCATTGCTCCCCTTCCCTACTTCACGAACTTCTGCACACGCCAGTTCTTGATTTCGGCCACGTAAATCGCGCCCGCGCTATCCACCGCCAGGTAGTGTACGACGTCCAGTTTCCGGGGAACTTTGCCATAGGACGACAGCACTCCCTGAACCTGGCCATCCAGATTGAGCTTCACATGTTGAGCCTAACGACGCGATTGTTCACCCCGTCGCACATGTAAAGCGCGTTCTCGCTGCGGACATAATAAAGTCCGAAAGGCGAGCCGACGTCGGTCCACTTGCCCAGAAAGTTTCCGTCCTGATCGAAAATCTGCACTCGCTTGTTGCTGCGGTCGGCGACATAGAGGCGACCCTGCCCGTCCAGAGCGACGTCATGCACTAAATCGAACTCCCCGTCGCCCGTGCCTTTGTGGCCCCAGTGTGTGATGTACTCGCCATCCTTGTTGAACTTCACGACGCGCGAATTCACATAACCGTCCGCGACGAAGAAATCGCCATTGGGCGCGAATGTGAGATTGGCCGGGCGATTAAACCCGTCCTTGCTGTCGTTGTTGCCCGCCGCTCCACCCACGCCGCCGATCATCATGAGCAGCCGCCCGGAAGGCGTCCATTTCATAACGCGATGCGCGTCCACATCCACGGTCCAAACGTTGCCGTTGGCGTCCAGGCGCAGCCCATGCGGCGTCTTCACCGGGACTTCGGGCCAGGCCTGTAGCAGTTTGCCGGACTTATCGAACTCAATCACTGGATGCGGTCCGCGATTGAAGACCCAAACGTTGTCGCTTTTGTCGACATCCACCGAGGAGACCTCGCCAAAATTCCAACCCGCGGGGAGTTGCGCCCAATCCCGCACCACGTGGTAGGGCATGGCTGGTCCCGTTTGCAGTTCCGCTGGTGCCGGCGAAAGCCACGGCCACAATGCTGACGACAGTTCCGATGTGCATGCGTTTAATTCTCTCTCAGTTCCATACGCCGTGCCGATAAGAATCGCCATTAGCGCAAAGGGTGCGGTGCGCACCACCAAACGGATCAGAAATTCGCCCGAGCCGCACTCCGTTTTGCGCGAGTTTCTGGAGAGCGGGAAGACGAGCAAGCCATTGATCCTGCTGGCGGTCCTTCTCGGCGGAACTGTCTGGGCGCAGGTTGCCGCAGCGGATCCAGTATCCGGCGTTGTGCTGAATAATACCGCCGCCCGTTTGGCCGGCGAAGGTCGCCAGGCGGAAGCCGAGAAGCTATACCTCGCCGCCCTGGACGACGTTCCCAGGATCGTTACCTCGATGCAGAACTTATGTTTCATTCCGCCCTCCAGTGGCGGCAGAAGAACCTGCCGGCCGCGAACATCGAGATCGCTTATTCGCTCAATAACCTTGGTGAAGTCCGGAAGGCGATGGGGTGTTGCGCGGCCAGATCCTGCGGAATCTCGGAAACATCGTGGCTAAGGGCGGCAACCCCGCCGATGCATTGCCCTACTTCGAGCAGTCCGTAGTTATCTATGAGAAAACCCTGGGCGCCGAGCATCCCGCTACGGCCAGCCTGCTCCTCGATTACTCCTCCGCCAGCCTGCGTGCCGGTAACAAGTCGATGGCCCATAAATTACGTAAGCGCGCTGCGGAGTTGGTCGCGCGGCTCAAAGCCCAGTCGCCGCCCCAGATGACGGTCTCAGTCCGCGCTTTGCGCGCCGCCAAATAGGCCCCGCTTCACACAAAACTCGTATCGCGCTAGCGCCGCGCCGGGATCGCCGGTTACAATCTCTACTTGGTTCTGGGAGATTGACAGCCGCGCTTATGAATATCTCCGTCAAGGGCGAATACGCCTTGCAAGCGATCTTCGATCTGGCACTTCAGAAGTTCGGCGAACCAATCAAAATCGCCGACATCGCGAAGCGGCAAAGGATTCCGCAGAAATTCCTGGAACTGATTCTGGCTGGGCTAAAGCAAGGCGGTTTCGTCGAGTCCCGCCGGGGCGCCGAAGGCGGCTATCTGCTGGCCCGCACACCGGAAGCCATCACGGTGGGACAAGTGATGCGCTTCGTCGAAGGCGCCAAAAGCAGCAAGCCCGCGCGTAAGCAGAGCACAGCCGACCCTTTCGCCGAAATCTGGCGCCGGGTGGATCAGGCCGTCTCGGATGTGATCGACCAGACCACCTTCGCCGAGCTGGTCCGGAACTGGCGGGACCAGCAGTCCAAATACGTACCAAACTGGGAGATTTGATGTTCTATCAGGACAATTCGCTAAGCATCGGCCGCACCCCACTCGTGAAGTTGAACCGCATCGGGCAGGGGAATGAAGTAACCATATTGGCCAAGATCGAAGGACGCAACCCCGCATACTCCGTGAAGGACCGAATTGGCGCCGCCATGATCTGGGATGCCGAGAAACGAGGACTGCTCGCTCCGGGCAAGGAACTGATCGAGCCAACCAGCGGCAACACAGGTATCGCGCTGGCGTTCGTCGCGGCGGCGCGAGGGTACCCCATCACGCTGGTGATGCCGGAGACCATGTCGGTGGAACGCCAGAAGGTGCTGCGCGCATTCGGAGCCAATTTGATCCTCACCGAAGGCGCGGCGGGTATGCAAGGCTCCATCGGAAAGGCGGAAGAGGTGGTTGCTTCCGACCCCGAGCGCTACGTGCTGCTGCAGCAATTCCAGAACCCGGCCAATCCGGAGATCCATTATAAAACCACCGGCCCGGAGATTTGGAACGACACGGAGGGAGCCATCGATGCTTTGGTGTGCGGCGTCGGAACCGGTGGAACCATTACGGGGGTGTCGCGTTTTATAACGTCGGTTCAAAAGAACAAGAAGGTAATCTCCATCGCCGTCGAGCCCGTCGGCAGCCCGGTGATCACCCAGGCTCGCAGGGGCCAGACGCTGCACCCGGGCCCGCACAAGATTCAGGGAATCGGCGCAGGCTTTATCCCGGGAAACCTGGATCTGTCCGTGGTGGATCAAGTAGAGCAGGTAAGTAACGAAGAGTCCATGGAAATGGCTCGCCGGCTGGCGCGGGAAGAAGGAATTCTGTCGGGGATTTCAAGCGGAGCCGCTGTGGCAGCCGCGGTGCGCGTGGCGAAAGAACCCGAGATGAAGGGCAAGATGTTGGTGGTGGTTTTGCCCGATTCCGGCGAGCGTTACCTGAGCACTCCGCTCTTCGAAGGAATCTCCGGCGAGTGAGGCTTTCGCTGAAAGATTAGAAGTGGCGGACGCTCTTGGGGTGATAGGGTGAAGCGTCCGCCGTCGTAACGGGGATTTGAATAGATAACGCTTCCCGCAGCGTTCAAGTTACGGCAAAGACCAAAATTCCTTCAGCTTTCTCAGTGGCTCTTTCGAGCTAACGTGGAGCAGTGTAAGAAGATGTAAACGCGCCGCTAAAACCCCTCTTGATTTTCGCCTTGTCTTCGCCTATACTGGGAAGCGAAGAAAAGGAGAACCAAAGAGTGCCATGTCCCTCCCCCGAACACTCTATTGCGGGCCCTCCGGTTGGTCTTATCCACACTGGAACGGCGTTGTTTATCCCAGGCTGAAGCCGCGAGGCTTTCATGCACTGGAAGATCTGTCTACGTATTTCGACGCGGTTGAAATCAACACCAGCTTCTATCAACCCATCCAGCCGGAATTGGCCAGCCTGTGGGTCAAGAAGGTGGCGCACAACCCGAAGTTTCTCTTTACAGTGAAGTTGGGCCGCCGGTTCACGCATGAACGTTCGCTCGGCCCCCGGGAGATCGCGCACTTCAAAGAGGGGCTATGGCCGCTGCATCGCGCTCGCAAACTCGGGTGTGTGCTGATGCAGTTTCCCTGGAGTTTTCGCTATACCGAAGAGAACCGCGCGTTCGTGATCGCGCTGCGCCGCGCCTTTCACGAGTTCCCACTGGTAGCCGAGATGCGTCATTGCAGTTGGCTGCACGAAGAAGCGCTCGGCACGCTGATCGACTATCGCATCGGATTCGCGAATATCGACCAGGCGCCGTACACCAAAGGCATGCCGCCTGCATCCCTGCTTACTTCACGTATCGGCTATGTGCGGCTGCACGGACGCAATCCACAGCATTGGGAGCGGGAGTTCGGCCGGCTGGCGCGCACTACGGCGGCGCACGATTACCTCTATTCGCCCAAAGAGCTGCAGGAATGGAAGCAGCGCATCGAGAACGTCCAGCAGCACGCAGCCACTACGTTCGTCTTCGCCAACAACGACGCGGGCGGGAAGTCGGTAGTTAACGCGCTTGAGCTGGCACAAATACTTGGCGACGATCGCCGCCGCGCGCCCGCGCAACTGATCGAGCAGTTCCCCGAGGAGCTGGCCGATTTCCGCGCCGAACGCCCGATTCAGGATGCGCTGTTTGCGCATTACGAAACCGAACATCGCGCCGTAGCGTAACTTTGTTAACGTGAGGGGACTGGCATGGGTAACCGAACCAGCAGTCCCGAACCGATCCTCTGCGCGCACTTGCTGCGCCGGGTGGACGAACAACTGATCGAGCTGCTCAGTTCGCTGACTCCCGGCGAATGGGATCTCGAAACGGTCGCGCCCTTGTGGAAGGTTCGCGACGTCGCGGCGCACCTGCTCGATACACCGCTTCGCAAGCTTTCTATGGTTCGCGATTCCTGTTATGTGCAGGCCGCGGATATCGGCTCGCCTCAAGCCCTGATCGCGTTCGTCAATCGTCTCAATCAGGAGGGTGTAACTGTCTATCGACGCCTGAGCCCGCGCATCTTGATCGGCATGCTGCGAGCGGCCTGTGAGGAAAGCGCTCGTTTTCACGAATCGCTCGACCCGTTTGCGCCCGCGGCCTTCGCCGTCAGTTGGGCGGGGGAAGCGGCGTCTCTGAACTGGTTTGACACCGCTCGCGAGCTCACCGAGCGGTGGCATCACCAGCAGCAGATCCGGCTGGCCACAAACCGCCCTGGCATAATGACGCCAGAGCTGTATCACCCGGTGCTCGATTGCTTCCTGCGGGGCCTTCCCCACTTGTATCGCGATGTAGATGCGCCGGTCGGAACGCTGCTATCGATCGAGATCACAGGTGAATGCGGCGGGCGATGGTTTCTGTCCAGAGTATCCACGGGCTGGGATCTCGTGAGCCAGCCCTCGTCGGAAGCTGAGTCCCATGTGACGATACCCCAAGAGCTAGCGTGGCGTCTCTTCACCAAAGGGATCGATCGAGATTCGGCTCGGACGCAGGTTCAGATAGCAGGAAATCCGGATTTGGGAGAAAGGGTGCTCCATTTGATCTCCATAGTCGGTTAGCAACGATGTCGGTTAGCAACCATAAGATGGATTAGGAAGACCTGGGTGAAATTGCGCGGATCGACCTACCCAGCCGCTCCAATCCAAGCTCGACTCCCAGCACCACGACACGGGCCGTTTGTGGGGGATCTCCCTGAAACACCACGTGCCGCACCCCGGCGTCCCAAATCTTCAAAAGATCGTCGCGCTCTTTGTGGACCATTACCACCAGGCGTTCCTTCTCATTCGACAGAGGAAGGCCATCCAGATGGTCGGCGTCCACGACGATGACGCCCTCCAAAGTTGGGTCAGGATTCTCTACCAGGTGAACCCGATGGCTGCCATCTTGTACCAGCAGATCACGAATGGAATCCGCGTAACCGGGATCCTGGATGGCCACTTGAACAGTTTTCATCCGCATTGGACCGTTAACTTGCAATTCACAAGCCACCGCTCATTAAGTACTCACTTATTGCGAATCAATAGGTTGCGGGAAACTCCGTACGTGGATTCTTCCCCACCTGCGCGCAACGGCGCAAGACGAGCGCCAACCCACCTTCACATCCAGGGCGAATTGGGATAAGATTCGACCGATGGCAATTTACCTGTCATTTGAAGCGTAGGTCAAGTCGCAGGGACGGGTGACCGGGACCAAATCGGCGAGATTTGGCAGTGGCAGGGTATACACAGTGCAGCAAGGCTTCAGAAACATAACTCCATCCAACGCGAATCGTGATATCCTTCGGGACGCTCCGCTCAAGATCACGACGGAATTCGAATTCCCTTCGTTTCAGTTCTTCAACTCCCACGGGGACATCTTCAGCGAGCTCCATCTCAAATTCGCGCACGTCGATGCCGACGGGAAAACTCAACCCTACCTTGCGATGAATCTCACCAACGCCGTGGTGAACGTCGTCCGGAGATTCCACCCAAACCCAAACCACTCTGAAAGCCAAGATACTTACGAATTGACCGAGTTTTCGTTCACATTCACGAAGATTGAAATCGAGAATTTGTTTTCCAGCAAGTCAGCCAAGGACGATTGGACGGGTTAGGAACCCTCAACCGGGTGGGCGTCCGGGGGCGCGAGCACATCGTTGTCGCCGGCGGCCCAGACGTATAACGTCGGCAACAGATAAATCCCGAGAATAAGTGCGGCGATCAGCCCACCCACAATCACAATGGCGAACGGCCGCTGTGAATCCGAACCGATCCCGCGCGACAGCGCAGCCGGCAGCAGTCCGAAGCTGGCCACCAGCATGGTCATCATGATGGGACGCAGCCGGAGTACCGATCCATCCACCGCGGCGTCCCGGATGGTATGTCCGCGCGCGCGCAATTGATTGATGTATTCCAGCATGATCACGCCCGTCTGCACCGCCACGCCAAAGAGCGCCAGAAAACCGACGCCCGAGGAAACGCTGAAGTGAGTCCCGGTGATCCATAACGCGAGCAGCCCGCCGATCGGCGCCATCGCGACGTTGCACAGAATCAGCACCACCCATTTGAACGATTTGAACATGGTGTAGAGGATCATGCAGATCACCAGTATCGTTAGCGGCAACACCAGAAGCAGCCGCCGCTGGGAACGCTTCTGGCTTTCGTATTCGCCCGCCCAATCGATGTGATAACCCTCCGGCAGTTTCACTCGCTTGTCCACCTTGTTGATGGCTTCCTCCACCGTGCTTCCCAAATCCCGCACCGGCACGCTGTATTTGATGGCCACATAGCGCGAGTTCCCCTCGCGATAAATCTCAGACGCGCCGTCCAGAACCTTGATGGTGCACAATTGCGCAAGCGAGACCCGCTCTCCGGAAGGCGCCAGCAGCCGGATATTTTCGATAGCTTCTCTGGTGTTGCGATAAGGCGTTTGGTAGCGCACCACCACGTCGTAGCGCTGCTCGCCCTGCAAAACCTGGCTGACGGCTTTCCCGCCCACCGCGGTCTCAATGGCATCCTGGACGTCGGCCACGTTCAGCCCGTAACGCGCCACTTGGTCCCGGTTCACCGTAAATTCCAAATTCGGCTGGCCGATCACGCGGAAAAGCCCGAGATCCGCCACCCCCGGGATGGTTCTCATGACACCGACAATCTCGTCGCCCTTGGCCTCCAGCGTCTTCAGATCGTCGCCATAGATCTTGATGGCAAGCTGTCCCTTCACTCCGCTCACGGCCTCTTCCATGTTGTCCGCGATGGGCTGCGAGAAGTTCCACAACGCCCCGGGAATTTTCTCCAGCACCGCGTCCATGGAAGCGATCAGCGCTTCTTTGTTTTGTCGAAACACCGGCCGCCATTGCTCTTTGGGCTTTAGATCGACGAAATATTCGGTGTTGAAGAATCCGGCAATATCCGTGCCGTCGTCCGGGCGCCCCACTTGCGAGACCACCTGGGTCACTTCCGGAAAGGATGCCAGAAGCACGCGAGCCTGATTCATCACCCGCGCGCCCTCGGTTGGTCCGGTGCTGGGCGCCAGCGTCCCGCGCACCCAAATCGCGCCTTCGTCCAAATGCGGCAAAAACTCCGACCCGATTACTCCGCTCCACAGCAGCCACGCCGATGCTCCCAGCGCCGTGGCCGCCACCGCGATCGTAATCCAACGGAACCGGATCGCTTTTTTCAGGCTGGCCCGATAGCCGTTCGTCATCGCCGTCATGAGCGGATTGCGCCACTCCGCCACACGGCGGCCGAAGCTGAAGCTCGATATCACCGGTGCGATCAGCATCGAAAAGATCAGCGATCCCAGCAGCGCGAACGCCACCGTCCAAGCCATCGGTTTAAATAACCGCCCCTCCACGCGCTGCAGCGTGAAGATAGGCACATAGGCGGTGATGATAATTGCGATCGAAAAGAACACCGGGCGCTGCACCTCGTGCGCCGCGCTGCGAATTCGCTCCAGCGTCGAGCCGGATTGGGGCCCTGAGCCCGGCTGATCCCCGGAGCTTGATGTATGCCCGGAGCTTGATGAATCATGCTGCGCCAGATAGCGGATGATATTTTCCACCATCACCACCGCGCCCTCCACCACCATGCCGAAATCCAGTGCGCCGAGCGACAGCAGGTTGGCGGGAATGCCGTTCAGGTTGAGGCAAATGGATGCGAACAGCAGAGAGAACGGAATGGTCAGCGCCACGATGAACGCGCCTCGAATATTCCCGAGAAACACAAACAGGATCACGGCCACCAGAACAATGCCTTCCGTCAGGTTGTGCAGCACCGTGTGCGTCGTATAGTGGACCAGGTTGCTGCGATCCAGAAACGGAACGATCTTCACTCCCTTAGGCAGAATGTGATTGTTCAGCTCGTCCACTTTGTCGTGGATGGATACCAGCGTTGCGTCGGATTCGGCGCCTTTGCGGAGCAAAACAATTCCCTCCACAACGTCGGCGTCGTCGTCCACTTTACCGTCCGTCCGCCGGTACGCCTTGCCGATCTGCCCCAGGCGGATCTTCGGTCCTTGCGTCACGGTGGCTACGTCTCCAATGCGGATGGAGGCGCCGTTCTGCGCTTTCAGCATGGTTCGCTGAATATCCCCGATGGTCTTCATCTGTCCGAGCGCGCGCACGTTAATCTGCTGCAGCCCCGCTTCCACGAAACTGCCCCCCGCATTGACGTTGTTCGCGGCCAGCTGTTGCTCCACTTGTCCGACGCTGAGCCCATAGGAGACCAGCTTCTCGGGATCCAGCCGCACTTGATACTCGCGTGTGACGCCGCCGAAGCTCACCACGTCCACCACGTTCGGGACGGACTTGAACTGCTTCTCCAGCACCCAGTCCTCCAGCGTCTTCAGCTCCATCAAGTCGTATTTCGGATTCGTGCTCCTCAGCGTGTACCAATAAATCTGTCCCACCGGGCTGTAGTCGGTACCGATCTGCGGTTGGAGATTCTCCGGCAGATTGATTTGCGCCAACCGTTCCAGCACTTTCTGGCGGTTCCAATCGTTGGTCGATTGGTCGTCGAAGATCAGCATCACGCTGGAGAGGCCGAACACCGAAAACGACCGCAAATGTTCCAGGTGTGGAATGCCGTTCATGACGATTTCGATGGGAGTGGTGACCTGCTGTTCCACTTCCTCGGCCGCGCGGCCCGGCCACTGCGTGATGATCTGGACGTAGTTGTTGGCTACATCGGGATAGGCTTCCACCGGCAGATTGTGAAAAGAGATTCCGCCCCAGACCAGCAGCAGGATGGCGGCTGCGAGTATCAGAACTCTATTGTCTAAGGCGAAATCGACCAGGCGGCGAATCATGCTGGGAGCGGACGGAGAAACAGTAACAGCGCTTACGTTCGCTTCAAGCTTATCAGATTAAAGAAACCGTTCTGGTCAGTGTGACTCTTCTGGTCAGTGTGACTCTTCTAGTGAAACCTCCGGAGTGGGGAGCACGTCGCCTTCGCGCGCCACCCACGCGTACAACGTCGGCAACAGGAAAATGCTCAACAGCAAACCGGAAATCAAACCGCCCACGATGACGATCGCAAACGGCCGCTGCGAATCCGACCCTATGGCGTGCGATAGCGCAGCCGGCAACAGCCCCAGAGTGGCCACCAGGCTGGTCACCATAATGGGCCGTAGTCTGAGAACCGCTCCCTCCACCGCCGCTTCTTCGATGGAATGCCCGCGCGCGCGTCTTTGATTGATGTACTCCAGCATGATCACGCCGGTCTGCACCGAAACGCCAAAGAGCGCGAGAAAGCCGATGCCCGACGACACGCTGAAGTGAGTGTGCGTCAGCAACAAAGCCAGCATGCCGCCCAAGGGTGTCATCATGACATTCACGATGATCAGCCCGGCCCATTTCATGGACTGAAACATAGTGTAGAGGATCACGAAAATGATCAGCACGGTGAGCGGCACGATTATAGCCAGACGCGCCGCGGCCCGCTTCTCGCTCTCATATTCGCCTTCCCAATTGATGTGATAGCCGCGCGGCAACTGGACCTGCTTGTTCACCTTGTCGATGGCTTCTTCCACCGTGCTCCCCAGGTCGCGCCCGCGCACGCTGTACTTCACCGCCACGTAGCGCTGGTTGCCCTCGCGATAAATCTCTGAGCCGCCGTCCCGCATTTCGATCTTGCACAATTGCGCGAGTGAAACGCGCTCGCCGGACGGCGCCAGCAATCGGATATTCGCAATCGCTTCCCGCGTGTCCCGATAGGGCGCCTGATACCGCGCCACCAGATCGTAGCGCTGCTCGCCTTGCAGCACTTGCGTCAGCGCGTTGCCACCCACCGCGGTCTGAATGGCGTCCTGGACGTCGGCGACATTGATTTGATAACGCGCCGCTGCCTGCCGGTCCACTTGCACGTTCAGATTGGGCTGGCCCAGCAGCCGAAACACCCCTAGATCTTCGACGCCGGGAACGGTACGCATCACCTTGAGCACCTGATCCGCTTTGTCCTCCAGGGTCCGCAAATCGTCTCCGTAAATCTTGGTCGCCAGTTGGCCCTTCACCCCGCTTACGGCCTCTTCCATGTTGTCGGCAATGGGCTGCGAAAAATTCCAGATCGCGCCTGGGATCTTCTCCAGCTGCGCATTCATGGCTGCGATGAGATCTTCTTTATTCTGATGAAACACCGGCCGCCACTGCTCTTTCGGCTTCAGGTCCACGCAATATTCGGTGTTGAAGAATCCGGTAGTGTCCGTGCCGTCGTCCGGCCGTCCCACCTGGCTGGTTACGATAGTCGCTTCCGGAAACGCCGCCAGAATCAGGCGAGCCTGATTGGCAACGCGCACGCCTTCGGTTTGTCCCGTGCTAGGCGCGAATGTTCCGCGCACCCACAGCGCGCCTTCGTCCAGATGCGGCAGAAATTCGGAACCGATGATCCCGCTGGTCGCCAGATAGCCGGTCGCCACCAGCGCCAGCACCGCGATCGAAACCACGGCCCAACGCTCGCGAATCGCCCAGCGCACGGCACTTCGATAACGCATGGTGAGCTGGCGCATCACCGGATTGCGCCACTCCTTGGCTCCACGCCGGAAAAAGAAACTGGCCAGCACCGGCGACACGACGATCGAGAACAGCAGTGCCCCTAATAGCGCGAACGCCACCGTCCAAGCCATCGGTTTGAACAACCGCCCCTCTACGCGCTGCAACGTAAAGATTGGGATGTACGCCGTGATGATGATCGTGATGGCGTAAAATACCGGCCGCTGCACTTCGTGAGCCGCGTTTCGAATCTTGTCGGCTACCGAAACGTGCCCGCCATTCCCGGACTGATCGGTGTGCAGGTGCCGCACAATGTTTTCGATCATCACCACTGCCCCGTCCACCACCATGCCGAAATCCAGCGCGCCCAGGGACAGAAGATTGGCCGGAATATGCCGCAGACTGAGACAAATGGACGCAAACAACAGCGAGAACGGGATGGTTACCGCCACAATCAGCGCAGCGCGCGTGTTGCCGAGAAATAGAAACAGAATGATGACAACCAGGATGATTCCCTCGGTCAAGTTGTGCAGCACGGTGTGGGTGGTGAACTCCACCAATTCGCTGCGATCGATGAAGGGAACAATCTTGACGCCCGCGGGCAGAATGACGTTATTGAGTTCGTCCACCTTGGCGTGAACTGCCTTGAGCACGTCGTCCGAATCCGCGCCTTTGCGCAGCAGCACGATCCCGGAAACCACGTCTTCGTTGTCGATGATTTTTCCGTCCTCGCGCCGAATCGCGCGCCCGAATTGACCCAGCCGTATCTTCGCCCCCTGCGCCACGGTGGCAATGTCGCTGATGTGTAGCGGCGTTCCGTTCTGCGTCTTGATCACGGTATCGGCGATGTCGCGCACATTGGTCACCATGCCCACTTCGCGCACATCCACTTGCTGCAGCCCGGCCTCGATGAAGCTCCCTCCGGCATTGGCGTTATTATTCGCCAGCTGCTGCTCCACCTGGCTGATGCTAAGCCCATAAGCGATTAGCTTGTCGGGATCGATGCGCACCTGATACTCGCGCGTCGGCCCGCCGAAACTGGCTACGTCCACCACGTTCGGAACCGACTTGAAGTTCTTCTCCACCACCCAGTCTTCGAGCGACTTCAGCTCCATCACGTCATACTTCGGATTCCTGCTCTGCAGCGTGAAGAAATAGATCTGGCCTACCGGGCTCCAATCGGTTCCCATCTGCGGCGTCACCCCGGCCGGCAAGGTAACCTGCGCCAGACGTTCCAGAACGCGCTCCCGATTCCAGGCGTTGTCCGATCCATCGTCGAAAATGAGCTTCACGTCCGACAAACCAAACAGCGAGAAGGAACGCAGATGCACCACGTCGGGAATCCCGTTCATCGCGATTTCAAGCGGAATGGTTACCTGCTGTTCGATCTGTTCGGCTGAAATGCCCGGCCATTGCGTGATCACGTCGACGTAGTTGTTCGCTACGTCGGGATAAGCTTCCACCGGAAGGTTGTGAAAAGAGATCGCACCCCAGGCCAGCAGCAACAGCGCGATGGCCAGCACTATGAAGCGGTTGTTGAGCGCGAAGTCGACTACCTTGCGAATCATCTGCTGTCCGACTCCCTAACGGTCGCGGTTCTGAAGCCCACTCGTGAGGTCGCGGTTCTGAAGCTCGCTCGTGACGCCGCGGTTCTGAACCGCGCGCGTGAGCAAGCGGATTTTGCGCGTTTTTCATTGCTCAACCGTGGACTGAAGCACCAGCGCGTTCGATACCACCTTTTGTCCGGGCTCAATTCCAGAGACAATCTCCTGCAGACCACCGGGCAGCATGTTTCCGCTCACCACCTCGATGCGCCGGAATTGTTTATCCCCATCCGGTGCATACACCCAGTCGCGATCGTGCAAATGCAGAATTGCCGTCGCGGGTACCGTGGCGTGCAGTTCCTTTTGCGATCCATGGAATGTCGCGGTGACGAACATCCCGAAACGCAACAGGCCTGAATTTTCCACTTCCAGACGCACCTTCTCGGTCCGGATGGTTGGATCGAGCGTGGGAGAGATGTTGGCGATGCGCGCCTTCAGAACCACTTTGGGATAGGCCGCCAGATGAACATCCGCGTACTCGCCCACGCGCACGAACGACATATCGTTTTCGTACACATCGCAGATGATCCACACTTTCGACAGATCCGATATGGTGAACAGATTCGGCGAATTGTCCAGCGTCTTGACGCCTGCCGAAGCGGTCACCTGTTGATCGGTGATCACGCCGGCCACGGGCGCGTGAATCTCGATAATCGAACTTGGATGGTCCAGGTCCGCTCCCAACACTCGCAGGTGCTCCACGGTGGTCTCGGTGGTCACCTTGGCCTTGATCGCCGCGTCCTCGGCCACTTCCTCGTCTTTCTTTGCGATTGCGCCCTTTTCCAGCAGTTCCTTGGATCGGGCCAGCTGCGCCTTGGCCAGGGTTTCGTCCGCCACCGCCTGCCGGTAATCGGAAAACGCCTGCGCGATGTCCTGGCTTTGCACCTTGAGCAGCAGCTCACCCTTGGTTACCGTGTCGCCCAGCCGCGCATCGATCTCCACAATCCGGCCGGACGCCAGAGAGATCACCGGAATGTTTCGCGACACATCGGCGCTCACACTGCCGGTAGTATTCAACTCGGGAGCGGCGTCATGCTCGCCAGCCGTCACAATCGGAAACTGCTCCGGATGATCCACGCGGAAGACGCTGCCATCGGATTCATGGATTACATCGACCGGCGGCGGCGCCCCTACCTCGGGGTTGGCTTCCACCTTCTGGCCGCAACCGGCGAGAATCAGGCTGGCGGCCAAACCGGCTGCTGCCAATAGCAGCGGATAGTGACCGCTCCCTCTGGTCGTAGTTTTCACACAGTCTTCTGAACCGCGCACGTCAGTAAGCGGATTTCTGTTTCTATCCGTCATGGAATAACCTCCTGCCCCACCGCGAGATTCATTTGCGCGGCAGCGGTCAGGTACGAACCCATCAGGTTTAAATAATTCAATTCGGTGCTGCGATAGTCCTGTTGCGCTTGCAGGAAATCCAGCAGCGACGCTCCGCCTCTGGTGTAAGAGAACGAAACCGTGTCGCGCACCTCCACGGCTTCTTTCAAATAGATTTCCTTGTACGGCCGCAGCAGCGTCAGGTTGCTCTCCATGGTGGCGTATGCCGAGTCCACATCGCTGAACACCTGCGCGGTGGCGGCGTCGCGTAGCCTCTCGTTGCGCGTAATGTCCTGCTGCGTCCTCAGCTTCTCGCCCTGATTGCGGTCGAAAATTCGCAACGGGATAGTAACATTCACGCCGAAATACACCGGAATGGGTGGATTGCGCGCAAAATCCACACCGAAGGTTGGATCCACGGACCCATTCGCCACCGCCAGCCGATGATCGGTCTGCGCCTTGTCCACCGCCTCCATCGCGGCTTTCAGATCCGGCCGGTTTTCCAACGCCAGGCGCCGCAGATCCTCAAGCGGGCGAATCTGATCGGAAAAATCGAATGTTCCCGCGATGTCGAACTGCTCCACCGGCGTCCGATCGTTCAGCAGCGTCAACAACTGGATCTTCGCCGTGCGAAGATTCACGAGGGCCGTCTGAACGTCGGTCTCATATTGCACGCGCTGCAGTTCCAGCCGCTGGTAGTCCACTTTCGCGATGTCGCCCGCCTTCAGCCGATCGTTGCTCACCGTGAGCAGGCGGTTATAGTACGTCAGGTTCTCGCGCGTGAGATCCAGGATGGCTTTCTGCTGCAATGTCTGCACGAACGCGGTGCGCAAGTTGAACATCAAGGTTCGCTCCTGATCGGCGTACTGCGCCACCGTGATCTCAGTCTCCTTTTGGGCGCTCTCCCGGCGCAATTCCCGTTTGTGCCCCCGCTCGTGCAAGTAGCTGACCGAGCCGGCCGGGAACGCGTAAGCGAAGGGCGAATAAGCACCCGAGCCCCCGTTCGGCAGAGTCTGCGTCGAGAACGGATTGATCTGGTCGATGGAACCCGTCAAGTCCGGATTAGGCCGCAGATAAGCCGTGATCTCCTGCGCCCGGGACTCGTCGATGCTGATCTGCGCGGCCCGGAGCGTTGGATTGTTGGCTTGGAAACGGTCGCGAACCTGGTCCCAGGTAAGACCCTGCGCCTGCGCGAGTGCGTTCGATCCCAGCGTGGCCATCAGCAACAACCATCCCAATCTTTCTTGGCGCATTAAACGAACGTCAATTCCGAGCCGCGCACAGACCTGTGAGCCGGCGCGCATGAGTAAGCGGTTTCGGCCAAGGCCCAAGCCTGGGCACTGGCGGCAGATCTAGATCTAAACTAAAGGTAGCCTTCTGACTAAACGCGAGTCCAGTATCGTTTGGTTACGCCTTGTAACTATCTTTTGGCCAAAGATGGTGCTCTTTCTGCTATCGGCCCCCGTAAGTCTTGCAAAGAGTAATGCTTGCGTGTCTAGAATATGACTAACCCGGCGCGCATCCCGATGCTTTCTTTCTTTCTTCGTGGCGGCACCAAGTCCGTTCTGCTCAAAGCGGGGCTCCTCATCGCCGCCATCGCCTTGGTGGACTGGCGCGCCGACAAAGACGTCACACTCGGCTTCCTGTACTTGTTTCCGATGCTGATGGTCGGCAGCGTTCTGAAGCGCTGGCAGATCGCCGTCGTGGCCGCTGTTTGCACTCTGCTGGCCGAGATTTTCGATTCCTTCGACTTCCGTCCCAGCGCCGGCATCCCGCGCGATATTTTGATCTTCGCGGCATTCCTCGGCATGGGGCTCTTCGTCTACGAAGTGGTCCGCAGCCGCCAGGCCGCTCTGCGGCATTTGAATCAAATCGAATCTGAGAGCGAGGCTCGCCGCGCGGCCGAAGAGCAGTTGAAGGTGCTGGTGGACAGCAGCCCGGTGGCTATCTTTACAGCCGATGCTTATGGCATCGTGCTTCAGGCTAATGACGCCGCGCACCGCTTGTTCGCCCTGTCGCCCGGCTCTCTTCCTGGCCGGCCCATTCGCCAGTATCTGCCGTCGCTGGTGAATGTCCCTCCTCCCGAACCGAATGGACAGTCGTTCCGCACCGTGATGCAATGCCGCGGACAGCGCCAGGACGGTGAGGCTTTCCTCGCCGACATCTGGTTCTCTACCTACCGCACCAGCGTGGGGTCCCGCCTCGCCGCCATGGTGGTGGACACCTCCGAAGAACTGCGCAATCGCGAAGAGTACAGCCTCCACCAGCTTCTGGCCGCCTCGCGCATTCTGGTTGGCGCGGTTTCGCACGAAGTTCGTAACGTCTGCGGCGCCATCGCGGTGGTGCATGAAAATCTCGCGCGTAACAGTTCCCTCGCGCACAACAAGGATTTCGAGGCGCTCGGAACGCTGATTCAGACGCTCGAAAAAATCGCCGCGCTCGAGCTCCGCCAAACCCCTTATCCGGCCGCCCGCGTCGATCTTCCGGCTCTGCTCGAAGAGCTGCGTATCGTTGTCGAGCCGGCCCTGCGCGAAGAGGGAATCGATGTCTCCTGGGACATCCAACCCGGCCTCCCGGCTGTCTGGGCAGACCGGCAAAGCCTGATGCAGGTCTTTCTCAACCTTACAAAAAACAGCCGGCGCGCCATGCTGGACCGGCCCTCCCGCCAACTTAAGATCGCCGCCCGCGCCGAGGGCCAGCGCATCGCGGTTCGCGTTCAGGACTCCGGCGGTGGTGTATTGCATCCCGAACATCTCTTCCGCCCGTTCCAGCCTGGAGCGCAATCCACCGGCTTGGGCGTTTATCTCTCGCGCGCCTTGATGCGATCCTTCCGTGGCGACCTGCGCTATGAACCCGAGCCGGACGGCGCTACCTTCGTGGCGGAACTGTCGCCCGTCCTTGCGGGCAACGAGCCCGGAGCGGTTAATCTACCCGGAGCGGTTAATCTACCCGGAGCAGTTAATCTAAAAGAGAGCCATGCACGAGGAAATCCGGATTCTCCTGGTGGACGATCACAGCCTGTTCCGGGAAAGCCTCAGCCGGTTGTTGCAGACTGAGCCCGATTTCCGCATCGTGGGCTCCTGCGCCAGCGTGGCTGAAGCGCTGGTTGTCATTGCCGCTGACCAACCGGACATCGTTCTTCTGGATTACGATCTGGGCGAAGAGCAGGGAACCGTTGCTCTCGACGAAATCCGCAAGCACGGATTCAAAGGGCGCGTCCTGATGGTCACCGCCGGAATGAGCGACGCGGCCACCGTGCGGGTGCTCGAAACCGGATCCGAGGGCATCTTCCTCAAACACAGCTCTCCTGCGCAATTGGTGGAAGCCATTCGCCGGATGGTCGCCGGTGAACCTTGGCTCGATCCCCGCGCCATGCGATCGCTGATCGCCGGCGCTACCGGCAAATCCGAAGAGCAGCGCAGCACGCAGGTGCTTACCCAGCGCGAGCGATTCGTTCTGCAAGGTGTATTCGAAGGACTTACCAACAAGGAAATCGCCGCCCAATTGCTGGTTTCCGAAGGCTCCATCAAGGCCGTGATGCAGCAACTATTCGACAAAACCGGCGTCCGAACGCGCAGCCAACTAGTCCGCATCGCACTCGAAAAACGCGCCGAAGATTGGCTCACGGGCGGATCCAATCCGCAGCAATGAATTTCCCGTCTTTGCTTCCCAGGTTTATCCCCTAGTACACACCTAAGAAACGTACTTAGAGGGATTGCGATCGTAACTTTCTTGGGTATTATGAGTCTTTCAACACGAAAGCAGCTTCATGCCAAACCATTCCAATAATCCCGTGGCTGCTCTGGCACAGTCCCTTCAGGCCTCCGCGGAGGAAGCTGAGCGCCGCACCGAAACCCGTTACCCCACCCGGGGCGATCCCGCCGAGTTGGAACTCCTGCAGGGCCCCGCCGTACCGCAGTATGGAACCATCCTGGACGTCTCCCGCTCTGGACTGCGGGTGGTGCTTCCCAAGCGTATGGATCGGGGCGAGCAGGTAAAAGTGAAGTTGCAAGGCAACGTCATCTTTGGCGAGGTCCGCTATTGCCGGGCGGCTTCCGGTTCCTTCCAGGTCGGCATCCGTATTCGGGATCTGGTACGCCCGGCCAGCCGGCAAAATGAACACATCGCCGACGAACCGCTCTCCATCTACGCCGTCGGCAAGGGCCTTTTGGTTCCCGAAATCATCCAGATCCGGGAGCACCTGGTCTTATGTGAAAGCTGCCGCGTTCGCCTGGCCAAACAAGAGGCTCTGCTGAATCCGCCCCGCAAAGCAGGACCGCTCGCCGGCGTCTAAAGTAAACCACCTACCCGCCGATCCAAGATCATGGGCGCTCCGTCCTTTGCCGCGGGCTCGCTATCGGTGTCGTTCGCCAAACGGCCCCTTTTCGCTTGCCTGGCCGTGTTCCTGTTCACCATCGGCGTCCGTGCGGCGCTGCTTCCCGTACTGCACATTCCGATGCCGGCTGTTCACGACGAATTCAGTTATCTGCTGGCGGGCGATACGTACGCGTCGGGCCGTCTCGCAAACCCTCCGCATCCCTTCTGGAAGCACTTTGAATCGTTCCACGTGATCCAGCAGCCCACCTACGCCTCGAAATATCCGCCTCTGCAGGGGCTGGTGCTGGCTTTCGGCGAGCGTTTCTTTCAACAACCATGGATCGGCGTTTGGCTCAGTGCCGGGCTCATGTGCGCCGCGGTCTGCTGGATGCTCCAGGGTTGGACCACGCCCTCGCTTGCGTTCATCGGCGCACTGCTGGTGGCTCTGCGAATCGGCATTCTGTCCTATTGGATGAATTCTTACTGGGGGGGCGCAGTCCCGGCCATTGGTGGAGCGCTCCTGCTGGGCGGGCTGGCGCGCATCGTTTTCCAAAAGCGCTATGCGCACGCGGCCACCTGGGCGCTCGGCCTTGCCATCCTCGCCAACTCGCGCCCTTACGACGCCGCGGTGCTCGGGGTACTTTCGGGCGCAGTCATCGCTTGGAAGGTGGCGCGCTTCTCCACTCTGGCAACGCGGGTCATCTTGCCCGCCGCGGCAGTCCTGGTTCCCGTCGCTCTGTTCATGCTTTATTTCAATGCGCGCGTTACGGGCAATCCCTTCGATCTGCCCTACCAGCTCCACGAGCGTCAATATGGCGCCGCTCCCGACATTTGCCTGGTCGTCCCCAACGCCGGCCCCGGTCTACGATCACGCTGTGATGCGAACTTTCTGGACCCAGGTGAATGCCGATCAGGTGAAGGATATGCAACAGCATCTGTTGCCCGAGTTTCTGATCAAGCTCTCCAGCATGTACGGCTTTTTCTTCTGCTTTTATCCGCTATTCCTGCTGCCGATGATTTGGCCTTATCCGCTCCAGACTCCTCAGGAACGCATAGGGGTGCTCCTGCTGGCGGGCGGCCTGCTCGCGCAGTTTCTCATCAATCGGGTTCCAATATCATTACGCCGCCGCGATCATGCCGCTGATCTATCTGCGATTCCTGCAATCGGTCGATCGGCTACGAAACTGGCGCCCCAAGGCCGTGCCTTGGGGGCTCGATACCAAACCATGGGGCCTGGCGCTCGCGGTACTGCTCGTCGCGCTCATCCCGATCCAATTTGGCCGCGACGTTTGGAAGCTCTTTGCCGACGGCGAGTACGCGCTACCCATGGCGCAGCCGTATCACAACATGTTGCGGCAGTTGGAAGCGCTGCCCGGCCGCCAGCTGGTGCTGGTACGCTACGGTCCCAAGCACGATGTCTTTCAGGAGTGGGTTTATAACCGCGCCGACATCGATTCGGCTCAGATCGTCTGGGCGCGCGAAATGAGTCCTTCCGAAGACGCGCCGCTCATCCAGTATTTCCACGGACGTAGCGTATGGCTTTTGGAGCCCGATCAATCGCCTCCCAGGCTTACCCGTTATCAATCGCGCGTCCGGTACTACAGAACGTGGCTCAAAAGGCCGAATAATCAACGAGAAAGGTAGACTCGATTGGCGATTGGCATTTTAGGCGGCGGGCTGGCGGGTCTTACCATCGCCGCGCATCTGGAGCGCGATTGCGAAGTGCTCGAAAAGGAAAGCCGGGGCGGCGGCCACTGCCAGACCGTCCAGGAGCAGGGCTTTACCTACGACGCCGGCGGCCCGCACATCATCTTCTCGCGCAACCAGCAGATGGTGGACTATATGGTGGCGCTGCTCGGCGATAACGTCCATCGCGCGCGCCGCAACAACAAGATTTTCTATAAGGGCCGCTACGTCAAATACCCCTTCGAGAACGGTCTGTTCGACCTGGAGCCGCAGGATCGCTTCGAGTGCCTCTATCACTACATCCAGAACGATTATCCGCCGCCCCGGACCAATTTTAAGGAATGGATCTATCATCACTTCGGCAAGGGACTGGCCGAAAAATATCTGATCCCCTACAACGAGAAAATCTGGAACGTTCCGGCCGAGGAACTAGGCCTGGAGTGGGTGGATGGCCGTGTCCCCAAGCCGCCCCTAGAGGACGTGATCAAGGCCGCGGTGGGCGTCGAAACCGAAGGCTACACGCACCAGCTCTACTTCCACTACCCGGCGCAGGGCGGCATCGAATCGCTCCCGCGCGCCATGGCTGCGTGCGTCCATAACATCGTTTCGGATTTCACCGTTGAGCGCGTCTGGAAAGAAGGCAGCCATTGGTGCGTCAGCGATGGCCGTATCACGCGCCGCTACGAAGCGCTGGTCTCCACTATCCCCATTCAGGAACTTGCGGCCGCGCTGGAAGGCACTCCTCCCGAGATTCTGGCTGCGGTGAATGCGCTGCGCTACAACTCACTCGTCACCGTCTCGGTTGGCCTGAACATCGCGCGAATTCCCGACTATACCGCCATCTACGTCCCCGATCCCGAGGTCCGTTTCCATCGCCTATCGTTCCCGGCCGCCTTCAGCCCTCACAACGCGCCCCCCGGACAATCCATCATTCAGGCGGAAGTTACCACCAATCCAGGCGACGGCACGCACGAGATGTCGGACGAAGACCTGCTCGGCGGACGTTATTAACGACCTGCAGGATATGGACCTGGCCCGCCGCTCCGAGGTCTGCTACTCGCGCGTGCTCAGAACCAAATACGGTTACGTCGTCCAGAATGACGACTGCCGGCGTTACCTGAAGCAAGCCAAGGCTTATTTCGAGCAGATCGGCATCCCGCTGTGCGGCCGCGTGGCCGAGTTCGAATACATCAACATGGACGTTTGTATCGAGCGCGCTCAAAAAGTCGCCGCGCGCCTGAATCGACGAAGCCCCCGTCTCGCTAGCGCCGGTAGAGATTCCCGTATGAAACCCTCTCGGCCGTCCCTATTTCGAAATCGCAAATCCCGAGATTCCCAACATCCTGGAAGGGCTTCCGCGCGGCCTTCGCGTACTCGATGTCGGATGCGGTTCGGGAGTTCACGGAGCCGAACTGCTGCGCCTGCATGGCCATCGCGTCGTGGGAGTGGATCTTTCCGAGGCTTCCATCGACAAAGCCAAAACTCGTCTCGCCGAAGCCTACGTCGCTGACGTCACTCGGCCGGACCGCTATCCCTTCCACGGCAGCCAGCTGTTCGATGTGATCCTTTTTTCGGACATGCTGGAACACTTGACCGATCCGTTGGAAGTGTTGATGCGTCATTACCAGCTGCTCGCACCCGGCGGGCAGATCCTTATTTCCCTGCCCAACGTCGCCATCTGGAACGTGCGCTTTGCCTTGCTCCTGGGCCAGTTCAACTATGGCGACACCGGCACGCTGGATCGAACTCACATGCGCTTCTTCACCCGGAGCAGCTTTCGCCGGTTCCAAAGCGAAGCGGGCCTGGCCGTCAGCCGCAAACGCATCACGCCCGGAATACTGCGGCCGCTGGTGCCGCTGATCAAGCGAATCTACGGCAAGACCTCGGAAACGGCCCAGCAGGTTGATTCCTCCTCCATCATGGACTCCGCACCCTACCGCTCCTACATGCGATGGCTCTATCCCCTGGAGCGCTGGATTTGCGGGCTCTGGCCCGGTTTGCTGGCGTTCCAGTTCGTGATTCTGGCCAGGCCCAGCTCTGTCGGGGACGATGCTTCAGCCGACCAGGTTGCCACCGATCTAGCCGCCTTAGAAGCCCTCTCCAGCAAATAAACGGTCCTCGTCCCCAACCCCCAACCCCGGGCACCCCCTACTGAAAACTCCCATAAGTCCGAATAGCTCTATTAGGACCCCATGAGCCATCTCATTTCAGTCGCGATGATCACCATGAACGAGGAAAAAGCAGTTGCCCGTGTCATTGAGGACATCTGCGACGCTCTCCGGGGGCGCGAATACGAAATTGTAATCGTCGATAGCAGTCGCGACGCCACCCCCACCATCGCAGCCGGTCAAGGCGCCCGCGTCTTACGGCAATTCCCTCCCAAGGGCTACGGCCGCGCTATGGGCCGCGTGCTGCGGGAGTCCCATGGCGACGTCGTTGTTACGCTCGATTGCGACGGCACCTACCCGGCCTCTGAGATTCCGCGCCTGGCCGATATGGTCCTTTCCGGTCAATGCGATCTGGTTAACGCCTCGCGTCTGGAGCGTCATCCGGAAGCCATGCCGCTCGCCAATTATCTCGCCAACCGGCTCTTCGCCGTCATCGGCTGGCTGCTAGTCGGCGTGAAATCTACCGACCTCCACTCAGGCATGCGGGCCTACAGCCGTCGCGTGATTCAGGAGGTGGAGTTCGACCCGAACGGTCCCGCCCTCCCCGTCGATCTGTTGCTCAAACCGGTGCTCGAGGGCTTCCACCTCCGAGAAGTCTTTATCCCCTATGGCGAGCGCATCGGCGATACCACGCTGCAGCGCTGGTCCTCCACGGTCTGGACCCTCCGCCGCATCCTTCGCCTGGCCGTCTCCCGCTTCGCTCCCCTATCGCCGCTCCCTCGTTCAGCCGATAAAAACGCTAGGAGTTAGTGCGCGGGAGTTTTTTATAAAGTGACCAGTCTCACCGGTTTACAGGAAGCTCTCAGGGAGTCCACGGCAACTCCGGCCGCTGGTTTCGCCGCGGGGTTCATCGCCGAGTCGATCGCGATTTTGGAAAGCGTCGATATCGCCGCCATAGAGCGCATGGCCTTGGGTCTGGCGCGTGTACGCGAACTGGGCGGGCGTCTGTTCATCCTGGGCGTCGGCGGGTCGGCCGGCCACGCCGGGCATGCGGTCAACGACTTTCGCAAGTTGTGTGCATTTGAAGCCTACGCGCCCACCGACAATGTTTCTGAGCTCACCGCCCGTGCCAATGACGAAGGCTGGGACACCTGTTTCTCCGGTTGGCTGCAAGGCTCGCGCATCGGCCCGCGCGACGGCGTGCTGGTCTTTTCAGTTGGCGGTGGCAGCCGCGAGAAAAATGTATCGGTTAATATCGTCCGCGGCCTGGAAACGGCATCGGAAGCGGGCGCGCACATCTTTGGAATTGTGGGGGGCATCGCGGGGCTCAAAGGCGGCTTCACGCGCCAACTGGCCGAGGAATGCATTGTGATACCCGCGCTGGCGCCCGATCGCGTTACACCGCACACTGAAGGGCTTTGCGCCGTGCTGTGGCATTTGCTGGTCAGCCATCCGCTGTTGCAGCGCGTGGGAACCAAATGGGAGTCCGTGCGATGACGGCCGCCGCGCCAGCGACCCGCTTTTTCATCGCGGGCGGAGCCGGATTCATCGGCAGCCATTTCACGGACCGGCTGCTGTGCGACAAAAGCACCGAAGCGGTTACCATCTACGACAACTTTTCGAGTGGCCGCGAATGGCACTACGCGCATCACGAGCAGGATCGCCGGCTGCGCGTGATCTGCGCCGACGTTAAGGATCTGGCCGCGCTCGAGCGCAACATGGAAGGCCACGATACCGTCATTCACCTGGCTTCCAATCCCGACATCGCGCGCGCCGCCGTGGAGCCCGACATCGATTTCCGCGAAGGCACGTTCCTGACGCAGCAAATTGTCGAGGCCATGCGCCGCACCCGCACTCCGAATCTGCTGTATGCGTCGGGCAGCGGCGTTTACGGCGATCTGAAAGATTTTGAAGCGTACGAGGATCTTGGTCCGCTGGTTCCCGTCTCCACCTACGGCGCCAGCAAGCTGGCCGGTGAAGCGCTCATCGCGTCCTATTGCGCGATGTTCGATATGCGGGCCTGTGCGTTCCGCTTCGGCAATGTCGTCGGCGCCCGCCAAACTCACGGCGTCGGCTTCGATTTTATTCGCCGCCTGCGCGTTCAGCCCGAGCGTCTGCGTATCCTGGGCGACGGCCAGCAGAGCAAGTCCTATATTCACGTCGAAGACGTCGTGGAAGCCGTGCTGCTGGCGGGTCGTAATGCGGCCAAAAACTTCGAAGTCTATAACGTTGCCACTGGCGACTACGTCACAGTCAACGAAATCGCCAACTTGGCCATCGGCGTGGCCGGCCTTTCCGAAGATCAGGTTCAGCTGGAATATACCGGAGGCGATCGCGGCTGGAAGGGCGACGTTCCGGTGGTTCGCTTGAACACCGATCGCATCCGCAGCCTGGGCTGGACCTGCCAGCGCAATACACGTGAAGCGCTCTCTGTGGCTCTCAATTCCATGCTGGCCGACTCTCGGCTTGGCAGGTTATAAAATGGGCAGGCTCTAAGCATGCGCCGCGCCGTCTTCCTGGACCGCGACGGCGTCGTCAATCGCGCCGTGCTCCGCGAAGGTAAACCCTACCCTTCCGCCACAATCTCGGACTTGCGTCTGCTGCCTGGCGTTCGCGAAGCCTGCAACAAACTGCGCGACGCCGGATTCGCCCTGATCCTGATCACCAATCAGCCGGACATCGCGCGCGGGCTGGTTTCCGCTGAACAGGTCTCCCAAATGAATCAGCGCCTGAAACAGTTTTTGCAACTGGACGGCATCGGCGTCTGTCCGCATGACGACTCCGCGCGCTGCTCCTGCCGCAAGCCGCAGCCTGGGCTGTTGCTCGAAGCGGCTCGCGTCTGGAATATCGATCTGGAGTCGAGCTTCATCGTGGGCGACCGTTGGCGCGACATCGAAGCCGGCCATCGCGCCGGTTGCCGCGCGGTCTTCGTCGACAACGGCTACGCCGAACAGCGTCCGGACGGCCCTTTTGTGGGAGTCCGCTCGCTGCGCGAAGCCGCGCAATGGATTCTGCGAACCACTCGGCCGGGCTTTCATTTGGAGGCGGTGAGGTATGCCTGACGTTACTTCCTTCCATGTCAAAATTTTCGCCGACGGCGCCGATCGCGCCTCTATCCTGGAGCTAGCGGACAATCCCTGGATTCGGGGATTCACCACCAACCCCACGCTCATGCGCAAGGCGGGCATCACCGACTACGAGGGGTTTGGCAGGTCGCTCGCCCGTGCCATCCCGAACCGGCCATTCTCCTTCGAAGTTCTGTCGGACGACTTCAACGAGATGGAACAGCAGGCGCTACAAATCGCCACCTGGGGCGACAACGTTTACGTGAAAATCCCCATCACCGATACGCGCGGCCGCAGTTCCCAGGCGTTGGTGAAGCGCCTGGCGCAGCACGGCGTCAAGGTAAACGTGACGGCGCTCATGACGCTGGATCAAGTGGACGCGTCCGTCTCCAGTTTGCGCGACGGACCTCCGAGTTGCATTTCGGTCTTCGCCGGCCGCATCGCCGACGCCGGTTGCGATCCTCTGCCCATCCTGTGCGGAGCGCTGGCGCGCATGCGCGCCTATCCGCAAATCGAGCTGATCTGGGCCAGCCCGCGCGAGTTGTTCAACATCGTGCAGGCCGATAATATCGGCTGCCACATCATCACGGTCACGCACGATCTGCTGAAAAAACTCCCGCTGCTGGGGCGCGACCTCAATGAGTATTCGCTGGACACCGTGAAAATGTTCGTCAACGATGCCCGCGCCGCCAACTTTACTCTAGAGACTCCGGCTGCATTGCGGCATTGAGCTCCAGGGCCCGTTCCCGCTGCCACTGCAGTTTGCCCTGATACTCCTGATACAGCGTCGTGAATCCAGCCCACCAATAACCCGTCACAAACAGCATCAGAAACGGAACGGCCAGAAAATTCCAGGTTTCGATGGCGTAAGCCACCATATAAGCAAAATACGCGCCCACGGCCAGTTCGGCGTAGGGCAGCCAGCCGCTGCGGCGCTGGTAACTGGCGTTCTGGATTTTCACTTTTTGATCGCCCACCGCAT
The DNA here is from genome assembly GCA_963747945.1 of Bryobacterales bacterium. Taxonomy (GTDB): domain Bacteria; phylum Acidobacteriota; class Terriglobia; order Bryobacterales; family Bryobacteraceae; genus Palsa-89. The sequence goes on along the minus strand of CAVVHB010000008.1, from coordinate 119,571 downwards.
ATTTGGGCGTCCGCGCAAATGCCGACTTGATCCCGAGCAGCGCCTCAATCACCGCTTTGGTGTTGATTAACGTCAGCGCAATGCCCGCAGCCATCAGGGCCGGCATCAATACGATGGCGCGCTTCCAATTCTTCCGATCCAGCTCGCGCTGCGCCATCAGGTAGAACGCCCAGATAGAGCAGAACGACGCGATAATCAGCGGCAGGTCGACGGTCAGCATCTGGAAAACGCCCATGTAAAACCGGACGATCATTACCGGCAGCATCAGGGCCGACATGATGAGCATCAGGGGATAAGATATATTCGGTGTCAGATGGCAGAACGCTTCCAGCTTCACGCGCCACGGTTCTTTCGACCGCAGAATCGTCGGTAGCAGCTTGATGGCAACCTGCGTCAATCCTTTGGCCCAGCGCGACTGCTGCACTTGGAACCCGTAGGTATCCACCGGCAGCTCCGACGGGCAATTTACCGACGGGACATACACAAAGCGCCAGCCTTTGAGCTGCGCGCGATAGCTCAGGTCCGAATCTTCGGTCAGCGTATCGTGCTGCCAGCCGCCCGCGTCCTCAATCATCTTGGCCCGCAAAACGCCGGCCGTTCCGTTGAAATTGAAAAACAGACCGCTGCCGAAGCGGGCCCCATGCTCGATCACGAAGTGGCCGTCCAGCAGCATCGCCTCAACTTCAGTGAGCAGGTTGAAATGCCGGTTCAGGTAGCTCCAGCGCGATTGCACCACGCCCACGGCGGGATCGGTGAAAAAATGCACCGTGCGAGCCAGAAAATCGCGCGGCGGAATAAAGTCGGCGTCGAATATGGCGATCAGCTCGCCCGTCGCGGTCTTCATCCCTGCCTGCAAAGCGCCGGCTTTGTATCCGCTGCGATTGTCGCGGTGCAGATACTCGATGGGCACTCCGGCGGCCTGGTATCCGCGGACCAGTGCTTCGGTGAAAGGATGCGTGTCGTCGGTGGAATCGTCCAGCACCTGGATCTGCAGTAGCTCGCGCGGGTACTCCATCAGGCTGGCTTCTTCAATCAACCGCTCCACCACGAAGCGCTCGTTATAGAGTGGAAGCTGGATGGTCACGCGCGGAAGCTTGGCCCACTGCTCGGCCGGCACGGGCGCTAGGTCCCGGCGGTGCTTCAGATACTTGCGGATCATCTCGAAACGATGGCAGCCGTAAAAAGAAAGTATGATCAGAACGGTAAAGTAGGGGATGAGCAGCGACCAGTCGAAAAACTCCAGGTGATGGACGCCGTTAAAGGTGTCATCAAACAGTGAACGTACCAATTGATCGGTTGTCGATGTAGCTAGAAGTAGGGCTGGTGGAGTTATCACTATAACCATACGGGTCCTGCAACGAACATGCTTCTGCAATAAACAACGTTGGACGCCGGGGACCTGCGGGCGTTAACAGAGTACCTAAAGATTGTACCGTAAGCGTCTTGTATCGTTTGGTCTATACCGCTCACTATCCGTTAACTGTAATATGAATTACGTTACGGTAAGTTCGTTTTTGCTTTCTTGCGTCTGCGCGAGCCTATGTGCGCAGGACAGCCCCCAGTTTGTCTGGCAAGGGCAAGTGGACGGCACAGCGATCCTGCATCTGTCGGGCAAACGCCTGGCCGTGCAAATTCAAGACGGTGCGCCGGTGGAACGCCAGAAGTTTCATTTTTCGGATGCCCTGCCTCAGTCCCAGCAAACGGTCCGGGTAGAGGAGGTGGAGGGGCGCGGCTATGTGCATGTGATCGATCAGCCGAGCATCGAAAATCGATACACGCTGGCGGTGGCAATTGAGGACCGTCAGCCCGGCAGTTCGTTCTATTCGATCGCGCTGTATTGGGACGCGTCGGGCAACGTGTTCGAGCCCGGAGCCCGGAAGGCCGACCGTGTTTTCTGGCAGGGCCGCGTGGATGAGCAGGCCATCATCAGTTGCCACCAGCGAAGTTGTCTTTCGAGCGCTTCGGAAGGCGCGCCGGTGGCGGATGAGCATTCTAAGTTTTCACGGTCCCTGCCCGATCGCGATACCGAAGTCCGGCTGGAGGATCCCAGTGGCCGTGGCGATATCCGTTTGATCGAGCAGCCGCGCCAGCTGAACAACTACACGGTGCGCGTTTCCATTCGCGATCCTCAGGCAGGCGCGGGCGAGTATTCGTTCACACTGGTGTGGAATCGCCCGAGTTCCAAAGAGAGGGCATCGAAGGAGGCCACAGCGCCCATCCCAGACCCCACCGGCCGTGGCTTTCTGTGGAGTGGGAGCGTGGATGGCACGGTGCGCGTCACCCTGGAGGGCGGCGCCAGCTTTTCCACGGCGCTGGAGGGCGCTCCCGTTACCGGCGAGCATAGCCAGATGCTTCGGCCGTTGCCAAAGCGTGCCGATCTCACTCCCATGATTCAGAAGTTGCAGGGGCGCGGCCGGGTTTCGATGGTGGAAGCACCGTCGGAGAAAAACAATTACCGGCTGGTTTTTGAGATTGACGATCCAGATCCCGGCAGCGATTATTACCAGGTCGAGCTGATCTACTGAACCGCGCACGTAAAGTAAGCGGCATTTGAAAGCATGGCAGATAATAGCAGCATGCGGAGCTTAGGAGCGGCGTTTCACGAGATCAGACTTGGATAAGAAACGGGGAGACGCGCCCGTCCGCAAGCCTGAGAGCACCGGCCGGCTTGCATTCCTGGTAGCCGCCGGCATTCTGCTCAGCCGCCTGGTGGGGCTGGTCCGATTACGCGTGTTCTCGCATTATTTCGGACTGCGCTCAGACGCCGCGGATGCATTCAACGCCGCGTTTCGCATTCCGAATTTCCTGCAAAACCTGTTTGGCGAAGGCGTGCTGTCGGCCTCTTTCATACCCGTGTATGCGCGCTTGCTGGCCGAGGGCGAGGACGAAGAAGCGGGCAAAGTGGCGGGCGCGGTGGGCGCCACGCTGGCGCTGGCTGTCGCGGTGTTGTGCCTGGCGGGTGTGCTGGCCACGCCCTGGCTGATCGATGTCATCGCTCCTGGATTTTCAGGCTCTAAGCGCGAGCTGACCATCTCCCTGGTGCGAATTCTTTTCCCGGGAGCCGGGCTGCTGGTGTTTTCGGCCTGGTGCCTGGGGATACTCAACAGTCATCGAAAACTGTTTCTTTCCTACGCGGCGCCGGTGATGTGGAGCGCGGCAATGATCGCGACGCTCTGGATTTTTGGCGGGCGATCCACGCTGTCGCAATTGGCCATCACGCTGGCGTGGGGATCGGTGGCGGGCAGCGCGCTGCAGTTCGGCATCCAATTGCCGGTGGTGCTCAAGCTCGCCCGTCACCTGCGCCTGCGGCTGGATTGGAACTCGGGGCACGTGCGCACGGTGCTCCGTAATTTCGCGCCGGTGTTTGTCAGCCGGGGCGTGGTGCAGATCAGTGCGTATATCGATGCATTGCTCGCGAGTCTGTTGCCTACAGGCGCGGTCACCGGGCTGATCAACGCGCAGATCATCTATGTGCTGCCGGTGAGTTTGTTTGGCATGTCGGTATCGGCGGCGGAGCTGCCCGTAATGTCGAGCGCCACCGGGAGCACCGAGGAGATTCAGGAAGCGCTGCGCGGGCGCATCGATTCCGGATTGCGGCACATTGCGTTCTTCATTGTTCCATCGGCCGCGGCATTTCTCGCGTTTGGCGATCTGATCGCCGGCGCTCTGCTGGTGACAGGCCGATTTACGCATGCCGACGCGCAATACATTTGGGGCATTCTCGCGGGGTCTTCTGTCGGACTGCTCGCGTCCACAATGGGGCGCTTGTATTCGTCGGCCTATTACGCTTTGCGCGACACGCGCACGCCGTTGAAGTTTGCGGTTTTACGCGTCGCACTGACAACTGTACTGGGTTACATCTGCGCCAAGCCGCTGCCGGTGTGGATCGGGATCGATCCGCGCTGGGGCGTGGCGGGATTGACGGCATCGGCGGGAATCGCGGGATGGGTTGAGTTTGCTCTCTTGCGGCGCGGGCTGCATCGCAAATTAGGGGCTGGGGTTTCGATTTCCGGATTCGTCGCGAAGCTCTGGCTCGCGGCGGCAGTGGCTGTGTTACTCGGCAGCGCAGGGCGATTGCTGCCGTTTGCATCGCATCCGATTTACGGCGCGATCGCCACGCTGGGTCCTTTCGGTGTCGCTTACCTGCTGATTGGCGCAACTGTTGCACCGGAGGGGCGCCGGTTGGTGATGCGGCTACTTCGTCATTGAGATTTCGAAGCCGATGCCGGACTCCAGAATATCGACGCTTCGAAAATTCGCCTGCTCCAGCATGAAGCGAACCTGTTCCTTCGTATAGGCGCTCTTGAGCAGCATGGTTCGGAACGTGAGCTTGGTAAGTATTTTGTTGATCGGGCCCAGCCCCATGCCGTCCACTTCCCGATTAATCGATTCCATGGACGCGTCTTTCCTGAGGTCGATGATCAGGCCGCGGCCGCCCGGCTTCAGCACCCGGCACATTTCCTGCAAAGCGCGAACAGGCTGGCCGAAGTTCTTGAACGCCGCGCGGCAAAGTAGAAAGTCGAAGCTGTTGTCGGCGAGAGGCATGCTGGAAGCATTGCCTTGGCGGAAGTCCACGCGGACGCCCGCGCCGGCGGCTTTCTGGCTCGCAATTTCGACGAAGGTGTGGCTGATGTCGAGTCCAGTGATGGAATAGGCGCCGAGTTTGGCCAGTTCGATGCAAAAGTATCCCGGGCCGGGCGCGACTTCGAGCACAGTGCTGCCGCTCGGCAGCTGATTGCCGATTCGCTTTGCGAGCTTGATGAATTCGTCGAGTGATTGGCCGGTGTTGTTGGTGTACCACTTCGCGATCATGCCTTCCATGCCGCGGTCTTTATGAGGTTTGGGTAGTACTGGCGCCATATGAACTTCAACGCAGGTTGGCGTCTGGGAGTTCAGTGAAATGAAAGAAAACCGATTTTGTTGGAACCCGCGGCCGCATACCAAAGCTTGTTGGTGAGGAGATCGGGCGGACGGCGGTCGCTTCCGGCGGTGAGGCCGGTGGGCCGCTGTGTGGCGTCGGGATAACGAATTCGGTGACGACGCCAGAGGTTGTGACACGGATCACGCGGTTGCCATCCACCACACGATCATCCATTCGGCCATCGAGTTCCAGGAACCAGAGATTGCCGTGGCTCGATAGTGCGATGGCGCGCGGCTGGGATGCGGCAGTTCGTATTCCCTCAACTGGGCAGCCAAAAGCACAGACACCATCGGAAGCCACAGCAAGGTACGAGAGGGTATCGATAAAATCTAAGGCATCGATAAAATCTTACGCTACGATATGCGGAATCGGACCGCGCTGCATGCAACTTATACACAACAACCGGCAGAGTTTAGCACAGCGAATCGCCATGGTCAATCGTAGCGATACCCTAAGCGGCATAGGAAAAGACGCCTGAATAATCAACATTCTAAACATTTCTTGACAGTTTTCTGAGCAGGGGATATACTCACGCAAGCTTCAGAAATGCGTGCATTTCGCTTAGTGCACGTGATGCTTCTTGACTCGCGGAACTGCTGGCTTTCAGCAAACGCGTTTGTAGATAGTTAGGGGACTATGAAACGGATTTCGACCCAGTTGTTCGTACCGGTGTGTTTGCTTTTGGGAGTTGGTCTCGCGCTTTTCGCGCAGTCCGTCTCTCAGATCTCGGGAACGGTGAAAGACGCCAGCGGCCTTGGTATTCCAGGCGCCGATGTCACGGTCACTCAAACCGCCACGGGGGTAACCCGGAGCGCGCAATCCGACGCGAACGGCGTTTACTCCCTGCCGAGCTTGCCTCTGGGGCCGTATCGGATGGAAGTCAAGAAGCAGGGTTTCTCCACCTACGTGCAATCCGGCATCGTTTTGCAGGTGGACACAGCACCGACCATCGATCCAGTGATGAAGGTGGGCGCGGTGAGTGAATCGGTCCAGGTGGAGGCTGCGGCGGCAATGGTGGAAACTCACAGCACCGGCGTCGGCCAAGTGGTGAATTCGCAGGATGTGGTGGAGTTGCCGTTGAACGGACGCGAAATAACCCAGCTCATCACGCTGGCTGGCGGATCGAATAGCGTGCAGTACGGTTTCGGCCAGGCCCCCTCCTCGGGCAATCTGATTTCCAGCAAGAATTATCCCAACGAAGCGCTGGTCAGCGTGGCCGGCGGGATGCTGAATGGAACCACCTACCTGCTGGATGGTGGAACGCATAACGATGTCTTCAACAACCTGAACCTGCCTTTGCCTTTCCCCGACGCGGTGCAGGAATTCAAAGTGGAAACCAGCTCGTTGCCGGCCGAATATGGACAGCACTCAGGCGGCGCGGTCAACGTGGTCAGCAAATCTGGCGGCAACGAATTTCACGGCGACGCGTTCGAGTTCGTTCGCAACGGCTATTTCAACGCGCGGGACTTCTTCGCGCCGGTGGGCGACAACCTGAAACGCAATCAGTTCGGGGGCACCGTGGGCGGACCGATTAAGAAGAACAAGCTCTTTTTCTTTTTGGGTTATCAGGGCACGCTGATCCGCTCGGCGCCCGCGGCCACTCCCGCTGTAGTTCCCACGCCCGCCGAGCTCATGGGTAACTTCCAGGCCTACGAGTCGCAGTGTTTCATCGCCGGACCGCAAACACTCAAGGCGCCTTACGTGAACAACATACTCCCGGCGTCGCTAGTCAGTCCTCAGGCTCTCGCCTTCGCCAGCCACTTCCCTCAAGGTCTGAACGGGCCCTGCGGCAACGTTACGTTCCCCGAAGTGGCCAATCAGGACGAGCACATGGGTTTGGCGAAAATCGATTACCAGATCAGCTCCAAACAGTCCTTCTTCGCGCGTTATTTTGGGACTCACAGTCTGACGCCTTCCAGCTTTACCGGAACCGAGCTATCGGTTCAGAACGCGGGCACCGACGACGAAGTGAATTCCCTGGTGTTGGGCCATACCTACATTTTCAGTCCGAACGCGCTGAATACGTTCCACGCCACGCTGGATCGTGACGGAATCACGAAATTTCAAGTGCCGATTGTCACGCCCACCGATATTGGAGTCCAGGGTATCTACACCGCGCTGCCTAACTTTTCCAACATCAACATCACGGGCGACTTCATGAGCGCCGGTGGGTTTGCCACTCCCGGTTTGGTGAACACCACCACGTACCAGTTCTCGGACGACTTCAGCCTGATCAAGGGGTCCCACCAGATGCAGTTCGGGGCCAACTTTATTCGTCCCATGCAGGCTACGACGTTTTGTGTTTATTGCAACGGGCTATTTACCTTCTCTGGTTCGGACACCGGCAGCGCCATGGCGGATTTTGTCGCCGGGCAGCTGGATTCATTCACCGACGCGAACATCTCGCACGACAACGAAAAGTGGTCCTATCTCGGGATCTACGCGCAGGACAACTGGAAGATCAATTCACGCCTGACGCTGAACTACGGCCTGCGTTGGGAGCCGTATTTGAACGGCCGAATTGTGAACAACAAAATCACGCATTTCGACATGGCGGACTTCCTCGGCGACGTTCATTCCACCATCTACCCGAATGCCCCCGCAGGCACGCTGTTTCCCGGCGATCCAGGCTTCCAAACCGGTGGACGGCCCAACCAGACGACCTGGAACAATTGGGCGCCGCGCGTGGGCCTGGCATTTGATCCCGTGGGCGATGGCAAAACACTCATCCGCGCGTCTTGGGGAATCTTCTACGATATGCCTCAGACGTTGTTCTACTACAACGCCTCGTCGGAACCGCTGTGGGGGGAATCCATCACGCTGACCAATCCTCCCGGAGGATTCGCGAATCCCTGGTTGAATTATCCCGGCGGAAACCCGTATCCGACCACGCAGAATGCCACCACCACTTACCCGACGGCCGGATATTACGAGACCGTTCCGCTGCACGTCAAGAACACCTATGTGGAACAGTGGAACTTAACTCTTCAGAAACAGATAGGGTCTAGCTGGCTGTTGAAGGCGAGCTACCTGGGCAGCGATACTGTTCACCTTTGGACGGACCGGGAGTTGAATCCCGCGGTCTACGTTCCCGGAAATTGCGCGGTGGGTCAATATGGGCTGAAGAAGGCGGGGCCGTGCTCCACCACAGCCACTACGCAAGCGCGGCGTCTGCTTACGCAATTGAATCCAAGTCAAGGGCCGTATTACGGAACGCTCGAGTATCTGGACGACGGCGGGACGGCCAGCTACAACGCGCTGATCGTTTCGGCGGAGCACCGGCTGTCGAATCACTTCTCGATGCTGGCTAACTACACTTGGTCGCATTGCATCGGCGACCTGGTGACAACGGAGCTTTCCGGCCCGATCTATACCAATCCATCCGATCGGAAATCCGACCGCGGAAACTGCACTGCCATCGACGTTCACGAGAATTTCAACCTCTCGGCCGTTCTTCAATCGCCGCATTACTCGTCCAGGCCCCTGCAATGGATCGCCGGGGACTGGCAACTCGCGCCCATCGTTGGGCTGCACACCGGCAGCTATTTTGGAGTGACCACGGGTGTGGACAACGCGCTGACGGGAATCGGCGCGCAACGTCCCAACCTGATCAATCCTCAACCCTATTGCCAGGTCCAGACCATCAATTGCTGGATGAGCGCGAGCTCGTTCGCCTCGCCGGCGCCGGGTACACTCGGAAACCTCGGCATCAACAGCCTGGTGGGCCCGGCTTACTTCGACGTAGACCTTGCCCTATCGCGTCAGTTCCGAATCAAGGAAAAGCAATATTTCGAGATCCGCGCCGAATCGTTCAACGTTCAAAATCGCGCCAATTTCCTGAATCCGGGTACGGTTGGTATCGCGGGCGGCAGCGCCAATTCGGCCCTGAACAGCAGCACGTTCGGCAGAATTCAATCGGACGTCAGTCCCCGGATCATGCAATTCGCGGTGAAGTACAATTTTTAGGTAACGTGCCGGCCCCCTCTGTCGCCACATAACTGATACGAAACATTGACGTTGCGTATCAAGTGCGATATACCTGACAGAGGGGGAGCAGCTGCACAAACGCACCACTTTCGCCGGGCCGCTTGCTGACGCGCGCGGTTCAGAACCACGACCGTTAGGGAGTGGTCTTCTGCTCTTACTCGCCTGTTCGGTGCTGTGCGCCGAACCAGTGTCTCCGCAGCACGCACTGATTAATCAGTACTGCGTCACCTGCCACAACGAAAAAGCTAAGACCGCCGGCCTGATGCTGGACAAGCTGGATATCGACCACGCGGCGGAACATGCCGAGACGTGGGAGAAAGTGGTGCGCAAGCTGCGCGGCGGGATGATGCCGCCGCAGGGCATGCCCAGGCCGGAACAGGCCAAGATCGACGGATTGGTCACCTGGCTGGAGGCTTCGCTCGATCAAGCCGGCGCGGCGCATCCGGAACCTGGCCGATCGGCTCTGCATCGTCTGAATCGGACGGAGTACGCCAATGCGATCCGCGATTTGCTGGGGCTGAAAGTGGACGTGACCGCGCTGCTTCCCGCCGATGACGAGAGCAACGGTTTTGACAATATAGCTGAGGTTCTGCGGGTGTCGCCATCGTTGCTCGAAGCATATTTGGCGGCGTCGCGCGAAGTGAGCAGCCTGGCGGTGGGCGATCCGAAGATCGGTCCGGTCAGCCAGAGCATCCAGGTGCCGCCCGACCTGGCGCAGAGCGAACATATCGATGGCCTTCCGCTCGGGACGCGCGGCGGAATCCTGATCCATCATAATTTCCCGCTGGATGCCGACTACGAGTTCAACGTGATTCTGCTGCGGAACATCGTCGGGTATTTGACCGGCATGGAGTTTCCCCATCAGCTGGAAGTGAGCATCGACGGCCAGCGGGTGTTTCTCGCGCCAGTGGGCGGCGAAGCAGACCTCAAACTGGTGGACACCAATCTGGCGCTGGCGGGCGACACCTTGGATGCGCGGCTGAAGACCAAGGTGCACGTGAAGGCCGGCCCGCACGATGTTGCGGTGGCATTCCTGCGGCGCGATTCGGCTGAATCCGACGAGCCGCTGCAGCCCTTCACGCGCGAATTGGATCTGCAGAACATGAACGGCATCCCGCTCATCGATCACGTCCAGATCACCGGTCCGTTGAATGCCACCGGACCAGGCGACACGCCGAGCCGGCGGCGGATTTTCGTTTGCACTCCGGCCAGTTCCAAAGACGATGTCGCGTGCGCCAAGAGGATTTTGGGGTCGCTGGCGCGCAGGGCCTATCGGCGGCCGGTGAACGATGCCGACATGGAGACGCTGCTGAACTTTTACCAGGCTGGGAAGAATCAGAGCAATTTTGAGTCTGGGATCGAGAACGCGCTACGGCTGATCCTGGCGAGTCCGAAGTTTCTGTTCCGGTCCGAGCCCGATCCGGCGCGGGTTGCGCCGGGCAGCATCTACCATGTCAGCGATCTGGATCTGGCGTCGCGGCTGTCGTTCTTCCTGTGGAGCAGCATCCCGGACGACGAGCTGTTGAACGTGGCCGCGCAAGGGAAGCTGAAGGAGCCGGCGGTACTGGATCGCGAAGTGCGAAGGATGCTGGCCGACCCGAAAGCGGAAGCGCTGGTGAACAATTTCGCCGAGCAATGGCTGTTCCTGCGCAATGTACAGAGCGTTTTGCCGGACGAATCCACCTTCCCGAATTTCGACGACAATCTGCGGCAGGGTTACAAACGTGAGACCGAGCTGTTCTTCGACAGCATCGTCAAGGAAGACCGCGACGTGATGGATTTGCTGACGGCCAACTACACGTTCGTGAACGAGCGATTGGCCAAGGAGTACGGCATCCCGAACGTCTATGGCAGCCAGTTCCGCCGCGTGACGCTGGACGGCCTGAATGACAACGGCGCACGGCGCGGGTTGTTGGGCCAAGGGAGCATCCTGAGCGTGACGTCCTACCCCACGCGGACGTCGCCCGTATTGCGCGGCAAGTGGATCATGGAAAATGTGATGGGCACGCCGCCGCCCGCTCCGCCCCCGAACGTACCGGCGCTGAAGGATCAGGCACAAGGCGGGAAGGTGCTTTCGATCCGGCAGTTGATGGAGGAGCATCGCAAGAACCCTCCCTGTTCCACCTGTCACAAGGTGATGGACCCGCTCGGCTTCGCGCTGGAGAGCTTCGACGGGGTGGGCGGATATCGCACTCAAGACGCGTCGGGGCCAATTGATTCTTCCGGACAGCTGGCGGACGGGACCAAGATCGCGGGCGTAGTGGGGCTGCGGCAGGCGCTGCTGAAACATCCCGAGTATTTCGTCGGTACGCTGACCGAAAAGCTGCTGACCTACGCGCTAGGGCGTCCGTTAGAGTACTATGATATGCCAGTAGTACGGGGCATTGTGAAGAGCGCGGAGGGCAACGATTATCGTTTTTCCGCGTTGATTACGGGGATCGTCAAGAGCGAGCCGTTTGAAATGAAGCGGGCGATCGAAAGCGATGCACCAGCGGTAACCACGGCGTCGGTTCGGCGGTCTGATAAAGAGGGCAAATAAATGTTCATCTCGAAAAAGCATCTTCCACGGCGGACGTTTTTACGCGGGATGGGTGTGACATTGGCGTTACCCTTGCTGGACGCGATGCTTCCGGCACAGACCTTGCTGAAAAAGACCGCGGCCGCCGGATCGCCACGCATGGGATTTGTGTATGTCCCGCACGGCGCGATCATGAATCAATGGACACCGGCGGCGGAGGGAACGGCATTCGAATTCTCGCGAGTGTTGAAGCCGTTGGAGCCGTACCGGGATCGCTTGAACGTGGTGAGCGGGCTGGGTAATCGAGCGGCGGACAGCACGGCGGTGCACTCGCTGAGCCCGACCACCTGGCTGAGCGGAGTGCGGCCCAAGCCGACGCAGGGCGTGGATGCATATGCGGGCATCACGGCCGATCAGATTGCGGCCCAGCACATCGGGCAGGACACGCAGCTGCCGTCGATTGAATTAGCCACAGAAGATCACTCGGCGCTACTGGGCGCCTGCGATCGCGACTACGGCTGCATTTACATGAACACGCTGTCGTGGCGCACGCACACCACGCCGATGCCGATGGAGATCAATCCGCGCAACGCGTTCGAGCGGATGTTCGGGCAGGGTGGGACGGCGGCGGAACGGGCTTTGCGGACCGCGCAGGACCGCAGCATCCTGGACGAAATCACGGCCGAAGCGGGCGCGTTGAAGGTGAAACTGGGACCGCGCGATCAGGCCACGGTGAGCGATTATCTGGACAGCGTGCGCGAGATTGAGCGCCGTATCGAACGCGCGAATTTCGATTCCACGGCGTCGCTGGAGCTGCCGACGGAGCCGGTGGGCATTCCGTACAGTTTCGAGGAGCACATCAATATCATGTACGACATGCTGGTGCTGGCCTATCAAGCCAACATCACGCGCGTGTTCACGTACATGGTGGCTCGCGAAGAGAGCAACAAGACCTATCCGCAAGTGGGCGTGCACGACGGGCATCACGCCACGTCGCACCATCAGAATCTGCCGGAGAAGATCGAGAAACTGGTGAAGATCCAGAACTATCATGTGGGGCTTTTCGCGCGCTTCCTCGGGAAACTGAAGAGCACGCCGGATGGCGACGGCAACCTGCTGGACCATTCCATCATCCTGTTCGGCAGCAACATGAGCAACAGCAATCTGCATAATCATTTCCCGCTGCCGAATCTGGTGGCCGGAGGGGCGTGCGGAAAGCTGCGGGGCGGACGTCACCTGCGCTATGACGATCACACGCCGATCGCGAATCTGCTGCTGACCCTGCTCGAGAAGGGCGGCATGCCGATGGAAGGCATCGGCGACAGCACGGGCGAGCTGATCAACATCTAACTGAGGCCTGTCCTTTACTATGTCAGCGAAACTCTTCGGTCTGCTGGGATTGGGGATTGGGGTCCTGGGATTCGCAGGCACGGACGATGTCGCCTCCAAGATCGCGGATGCGGTGCGGGATGGCAACCGCGTAGCGGCGCTTGCGCTCCTCAAGCAACACGCCGATGTGAACGCGCCGCAACCCGACGGCACCACGGCTCTGGATTGGGCCGTCCGGCAAGACGATCGCGAGATGGCCGATCGGCTGATAAAAGCCGGCGCCAACGTGAAGGCCGCGAATCGTTATGGCGTGACGCCACTGTATCTGGCGTGCGTGAACGGGAGCGCTCCGATGATCGCGAAGCTTTTGGCCGCGGGCGCGGACGCAAATGCCGCAACCACGGAAGGCGAGACGGCGCTGATGACCGTGGCGCGCACCGGAAATGTGGAAGCGGCGAAAGTTTTGCTGGCTGCCGGCGCGGATGTCAATTCAAAAGAGCAATGGCGGCAGCAGACGCCGCTGATGTGGGCAGTGGCCGAGTCGCATCCTGAGATGGCGCAGGAGTTGATCGCGCACGGAGCGCACGTCAACACCCGGCAGGTAACGTGGAACTGGGAGCGGCAGATCACCAAAGAGCCGCGCGAGAAATGGATGCCGCTGGGAGGTCTGACTCCGCTGCTGTTCGCCGCGCGGGAGGGCTGCCTCGATTGCACGAAGATACTGGTGAAGGCGGCCGCGGAAATTAACGCGGCCGATCCGAACAACATCAGCCCGATGCTGATGGCGACCATCAACGGGCATTATGACGTCGCGGAATTCCTGCTGGACAAGGGCGCGGATCCGAATATCGCGGATGAAACCGGGCGAACGGCGCTCTACGCGGCCGTGGATATGCACACCATGCCGGCGTCGAACCGCCCGTCGCCGAATGTGGTGGACAACCATGTCACGAGCATGGATCTGATCCAGTCGCTGATGGCGCACGGCGCGAACGTGAACGCGCAGTTGAAGAAGTTGCAGCCCTATCGCACCAAGCTGGATCGCGGCGACGACACAATGCTCGGAACAGGCACCACGCCGATGCTGCGCGCGGCCAAGGCCGGCGATGCCGAGGTAATCCAGGCGCTGCTCGCCAAAGGCGCTGATCCGAAGCTTGCCACCAAGTTCGGCATCACGCCGCTGATGGCCGCGGCGGGCCTGGGCACCAAGGAAGAAGACACCACGGGACGCAAGCTGACGGAAGCGGAGGCAGTCGCCTCCATCCAGCTTTGCCTGAACGCGGGTGTGGACGTGAACGCCGTCGACAATCAGGGCGATGCCGCTTTGCACGGCGCCGCCCAGAAGGGTTACGACCAGGTGGTGCAGTTCCTGGTTGATCACGGCGCGAAGCTCGATATCAAAGACAAGAAAGGCCACACGCCACTCGATGCCGCCAACGGTTTGATGGGCAACGGCGGCTTCGACGGCAGCCGGCGCGACGTCCATGAGAGCACCGCGGCGCTGTTACGCAAGTTGATGGGTGGACCGGAAGCCAAAAGCGTCCAACCGCCAACCGCGCAATAAGAAGTCTTCACACGAGTGTGAAGACGGCACGCAGAAGTGCGTGCGCCACAATTTACCGCTATGCTATGATCGATTGTGCAGACGCGAATTCTGGGCGTAATTCCCGCCCGGTTTGCCTCCTCCCGCTTCCCTGGAAAAGCTCTCGCCACTATCGCCGGTAAGCCCATGCTCCAACATGTCTACGAGCGGGCCAGCCAGGCGCGCTATCTCTCCAAGCTGATCATCGCCACCGACGACGAGCGAATTCACAAAGCCGCGCGGGCCTTTGGAGCGCAGGTGCAAATGACGCGCGCGGACCATCTTTCGGGGACCGATCGGGTGGCCGAAGCGGCTTCGGCTGACAATGCATCGGTGATTGTGAACATCCAGGGCGACGAGCCGCTGATCGATCCTTCGGCGATCGACGCCGCGGCGCTAGGGCTCTTGGACGATCCCGAGGTTCCCATGGCCACGCTCAAGAAAGCCATTGAGGATCCACGCGAGATCGACGATCCGAACGTCGTCAAAGTGGTCACCAATTTCGCCGGCGACGCAATTTACTTTTCCCGCTGTCCCATTCCCTATGTGCGGGAGGGCGGCGGCACGCATTATAAACGGCTGCATTATAAGCATTTGGGTCTGTACGTTTACCGGCGCGATTTTCTGCTCGCCTACTCCGGCCTTCCGGTGGGTCCCCTCGAGCGGATGGAGCGGCTGGAACAATTGCGGGCGATCGAGAATGGTCATCGCGTCCGCGTGGTGGAAACCGAATACGAATCTTTAGGGGTCGACACGCCGGAGGATCTGGAGCGGGTGTCGGCGCTATTTGAACCGTCTTTTAAGATGCACTGAGGGGAATGTCCATGGCCAAATATATCTTCGTCACCGGCGGCGTGGTTTCATCGCTCGGCAAAGGCATTGCAGCGGCTTCCATCGGCTGTCTGCTCGAAAGCCGCGGGCTGCGAGTGTCGCTGCAGAAGTTCGATCCGTACTTAAACGTCGATCCAGGCACCATGAGCCCCTTCCAGCACGGCGAAGTTTTCGTCACCGACGATGGCGCGGAGACCGATCTGGATCTGGGACACTACGAGCGCTTCACGCACGCCAAGCTCACGCAGAGCAACAATCTCACTTCGGGCCGGATCTACGAGCAGATCATCCATCGCGAGCGGCGCGGCGATTATTTGGGTAAGACGGTGCAGGTGATTCCGCACGTCACCAACGAAATCAAAGCTGCGGCGCGCAAAGTTGCGGCGGATGTGGATGTGGTGATCGTCGAGATCGGCGGCACCGTGGGCGACATCGAGTCGCTGCCCTTTCTCGAAGCGATCCGCCAGCTGCGGCACGAAATGGGCCGCGACAACACAGCCTTCGTGCATGTGACGCTGGTCCCCTGGATCGCGGCGGCGCAGGAGCTAAAAACCAAACCTACGCAGCACAGCGTGAAGGAGCTGCGGGCGCTGGGTATCCAGCCCGACATGCTGCTGTGCCGGTCTGAGCGCGCGCTGCCGCACGACATGAAGGAAAAGATCGCGTTGTTCTGCGATGTGGACGTAGAGGCCGTGATCACCGCTAGCGACGTTCATTCGGTTTACGAAGTGCCGCTGGTGTTCGCCGAGCAGGGCGTGGACGAAATCATTCTTCGAATCCTGCGCATGGACGCCAAACAGCGCGATCTGAGCCGCTGGACCGGGATGCTGGAGCGGATGCAGAATCCGGAAGACCAGGTGGACATTGCGCTCATTGGGAAGTATGTGGAGTACGAAGATTCGTACAAGAGCCTGAAGGAAGCGTTGCTGCACGGCGCATTGGCGCACCGGCTGAAGGTGAACATCCACTGGATCGAGTCCGACAACATGACCTGGCCCGATTGCGCGCGCGAGCTGGAACAATACGATGGGATTTTGGTTCCGGGCGGATTCGGCAAGCGCGGCGTGGAAGGCATGATTTCAGCCATCCGGTACGCGCGCGAAAGCAAGGTGCCGTATTTTGGAATTTGCCTGGGGATGCAGACCATGGTGATCGAGTTCGCGCGCAATGTCTGCGGACTGGAGCACGCCAATTCCACTGAATTCGATCCCGCCGCGCCGGATCGCGTGATCTACAAACTGCGCGAGTTGAAAGGCGTGGACGAACTGGGCGGAACCATGCGTTTGGGCGCGTATCCGTGCCTGCTGACGGAAGGAAGTTTCGCGCGCCAGGCATATGGGACGGAGGAGATCAGCGAGCGCCACCGGCACCGCTACGAATTCAATCGGGATTATGAACAGGTGCTGACGACGGGCGGGTTGCGCATCGCGGGCCAGACGCCGGATTCGGTGTACGTGGAAATCTGCGAGATCCCGGATCATCCCTGGTTTTTGGGGTGCCAGTTCCATCCGGAATTCAAATCCAAACCGCTGGAGCCGCATCCGTTGTTCTCCGCATTCATAGGCGCGGCGCATAAGCATCGCAAGAGCCGTCCCAAGTCCGCTCAACGCCTACGCTCCGAGCAATTCACACACGCCGATTGAGCGCCATTCCTGTTATCGGTAGCGGCCGGCCGCTGGTGTTAATCGCCGGGCCGTGTGTCATCGAAAGCGAGCGGCACGTGCGCTTTCTCGCGGCCGAGATCCGAAAGATCGCCGGTTCGTTCATTTTCAAAGCTTCGTTCGACAAGGCCAACCGCAGCAGTGTGTCCTCCTATCGCGGTCCGGGCCCTCAGGAGGGCCTGAGGATTCTTGCGGATCTGCGGCGCGATGGATATGCGGTGCTGACGGACATTCACGAAACCTCGCAGGCTGAGGCGGCGGCGGAGGCCGCGGATGTTCTGCAGATACCGGCATTTCTGTGCCGGCAAACGGACCTGTTGATTGCGGCGGGGCGCACCGGCCGCATTGTGAACATCAAGAAAGGGCAATTCGTTTCGCCCTACGACATTCGCCATGCCGCGGATAAAGTGGCGTCGACAGGCAATAACAACATCTGGCTTACCGAGCGCGGCACATCGTTTGGCTATAACAATTTGATCGTCGATATGCGTGGATTGCCCATTATGCGCGATTTCGGCTGGCCAGTGATCTTCGATGCCACGCACAGCGTCCAGATCCCCGGAGGCCTGGGCAATGCTTCCGGAGGACAGCCGCGGTTCATTCCGACGCTGGCGCGCGCGGCGGTGGCTGCCGGTGTGGATGGCGTATTCGTGGAGGTTCACGAAGAGCCGGAGCGAGCGCTGTCCGACGGACCGAACGCGCTGCGCCTGGACCATCTTGCCGGGCTTTGGGAAAATCTTCAAGCGATCCACGCTCTTAGTAAGTGAACTCGAATCGTGTGGTAACATCGCAGATGGCCTCCACCGCGTCCGGGCGCCAAGGTGCGGCCGGATACTTCATCTGCTGGTAAATGTACCGAGGCCGCAACTTCTCCAGGCCGTTTGTGTAAACAATTTATTAGGGAAAGTCGCGACGCTCGATCGCGATGCGGAAGGGACCGTTGAGTATCCTATCTCGCCGAATACACATTTACTACTTCGACAAAATCATTAGATCCTGCTGGCTTCACGCAGCGCTATTAGGGCTGGTCGCCGCCATAGCATTCGCACAGGTGAATGTGCTGAACGTGAATTACGACACCCACCAAACAGGCGCCAACGTGCAGGAGACCACTCTCGCGCCCCAGACTAACTGGAACAACTTTGGAAAGGTGGGCACTTATCCGGTGGACGGGCAGGTGTACGCGCAGCCCCTGTATGTGAGCGGCGTCGCCATAGGCGGAGTCAACTATAACGTTGTTTATGTCGCCACCATGCACAACAGCATATTCGCGTTTAACGCCGACGCTCCGCAATCGGCCACGCCGCTGTGGCAAGTGAACCTCGGCCCGATCGTCCCCTCTGGTCTGTTCAATTTCACCGACATTCTGCCGGAGATTGGAATCCTGGGCACGCCGGCCATCGATGCGACTAATCAGGTGCTCTACGTAGTGGCCGATACTTTGCCTCCCGCGGCTCTCGGTAATCCCGTGTTTCAACTGCACGCGCTTTCCTTGGTTGACGGACATGAGATGTATGGCGGACCGGTGCAGATTGCGGCATCGGTGCCGGGTACGGGCGCCGGCAGCATCAGCGGGACCATCGCTTTCGATGGCTTTCAACAACTGCAAAGGCCGGGGATAATGCTGGCCAACGGAATACTCTACATCGCCTTTGGATCGCACGCCGATACCGGTAACTATCAGGGATGGATGTTCGCATACAGGGCATCGACGCTGCAGCGGATGGCTGTTTTCAACAGCGCGCCCAACGGACGGCAATCGGCTTTTTGGCATTCGGGGCGCGCCCCTGCGATTGACGGCAATGGAAACGTCTTGGCCGTCACCGGGAATGGCGATTGGGACGGCGTCGCTAACTTCGGCGAATCGTTGCTTCATCTGGCGGGCGCCGATCTTTCTTTGCTGGATTGGTACACGCCGCAGGAATGGAGCAACCTCAACGATCAGGACTGGGATCTTGGGTCAGCCGGCGCGATATTGATTCCAGGTACGCATTTTCTGCTGGCCGGCGGTAAGGCCGGAATACTTTATCTGGCGAATTACGACTCCTTGGGGCATCTGGGGCCCGACACCACCGGCACCGTCCAGGGCGTGCAGGTGAACACCTGGGGGCTGTTCGATATGGCGTTATGGAGTGACGCCGCCAACGGTCCAGTGGTGTATGAGTACGACCCCGGCCTGTCGCTCAAGGCCTTTCAAATCGTGAATAATCAAATCAATTCCACGATTCTTTCTCAATACGCGCCGGCGAACCCCTCCATCTATGGCGGGCTTTCTATTTCGGCCAACGGGGGGAAAAACGGTATCGTCTGGCTTGTTACGGGTAATGCCGACGCCGATGGCGATCCTGCCACCCTGTACGCCTTGGATGCAACCAATCTCGCCGCTGAACTCTGGAACAGCGATGCGAACGCCACCCGGGATCAGCCGGGATCGTTTACGAAATTCGTCCCGCCCACCGTGGCGAATGGACGTGTGTACGTCTCGACGCTTTCGAACGCAGTAGCAGTGTATGGAACACTGAACTCCACACCGGCGGGCGGTTCGGCGGCTATTTCTTCGGTGGTGAATAGCGCGAGTTTTCTGGAGGGTGCGGTGGCGCCCGGCGAACTGGTGACCATCTTCGGCGCCAACCTGGGGCCGACTTCGGAGGCTGGAGCCCAGCTCAGTGGCAACTACGTGGCGGATACAGTGGAATCCACGCAGGTGACCATTGGCGGCGTAGCTGCTCCAATATTGTATGCGTCTTCCAGCCAGATCAACACGGTAATTCCTTTCGGTATCAGCGGATCAACCGCGCAGGTCCAGGTCCTTTATCAAGGCCAGGCAACTGCCTCCGCCACGGTATCCATTCAAGCCGCGTCACCGGCAGTGTTTTCGATCAATAGCAACGGGGGTGGTCAGGGTGCGATCCTCAACCAGGATGGCAGCGTGAATTCCCACACCAATCCCGCCGCGCCCGGCTCGGAGATAGTGCTGTACGCCACCGGAGGCGGAATCACCATGCCCGCCAGTGTGGATGGTCTCGTTACTGCTCCAGCGGACATAACATCCTATCCAACCCCGCAGCTTCCGGTTTCAGTTACCATCGACGGTCTGCCGGCGAAGGTGGTTTATGCGGGAGCGGCTCCCGGCTTGGTCGCCGGAGTGTTGCAGATCAATGTGCTGGTGCCCGCTAACGCCTATGGGGCGACCTACGATCAGGTGATTGTCACTGTCGGCGACTATGTCAGCCCAACGGCTGTGACCATAACGGTTCAATAGGCATTGGCTCCCTGTTTCACTGCTCCCGCGCCCTGCTCCGACCACCTGCTATCATTGTGATCCAATGAGCGCACCACGCTATAGCCCGTTCGTCCCGCAGAGCGTAAAAATGCGGGAGTTCACTCTCAGAGCGCTGCTTCTGGGGTTAATCATGACCGTGATTCTGGGGGCGGCAAACGCGTACCTTGGCTTGCACGCCGGCATCACTATCGCCGCCACTTATCCGGCGGCCGTGATCGGCATGGCGGTGCTCAGAACCGTAAACGGATCGGTGTTGGAAGAGAACATCGCTCGAACCGCGGGATCGATCGGAGAAGCGGTCGCGGCGGGCGCGATTTTTACGCTGCCCGCATTTCTCATCTCCGGCGCGTGGCCTTCGTTCTCGCCGAAAGACGCCTACTGGAAATCGACATCGCTGATGGTGGTGGGCAGCATTCTCGGAGTCCTGTTCGTATCCTTAATGCGGCGCGTCATGGTAGAGGATCCGGATCTGCCGTTTCCCGAATCGCTGGCGGCGTCGGAGATCCACAAGGCGGGCCGGCGCGGCGCCGAAGCAGCGAAGTATCTGTTCTACAACCTGGGGCTCGGAGCGCTGATTCAGTTTCTGGCCGAGATCCAGCTCTTCGCCAATGACAAGGATTTCCTCCTGCGGGTGGGGACGCTCGGCAAAAGCGTGGTGAAGCTGGGATCGGCCCGGCAGGCGGTGAATGCGGGAGGTATAACGCTAGCATCAGGACCAACCGTGAGTCCCGCATACATCGGTGTCGGCTACATCATCGGCCCGGAATTAGCATCGTTGAACTTCGCCGGGGGCGTGCTGGCCTGGGGCTTTCTGGTACCGCTACTGATCTTTTTCATGGGGCCTCAACTGCAGGCATTTTTGCCCGCCGGATCGACAGATGCGTCCTGGATCGATTTGATTAACGCCGTGTGGCGTTACATTGTTCGTCCAATCGCGGTGGGCGGGATGATGACGGGCGCTGCCTACACGCTGTTTCGCATGCGCAAGGGGCTTTTCGATGGCCTGAAGCGCGCCGTTTCCGATTTGGGCGCCCCCACCAAGCCCGAAGAAACCATCCGCACCGACCAGTACATGAGTCCGAAGATCGTCTTCAGCCTCATCGCCGTGATGTTCGCCTGCATGATCGCGCTGTACATATATTTGTCGCATCAAGTGCTGGGCGGCGTGGTAGCGGCCATCGTGATGCTGATCATCGCGTTTTTCTTCGCCGCGGTATCGGGTTATCTGGTGGGGACCATTGGATCCACCAACAATCCGATCTCCGGATTGACTCTTACAACGTTAATTATCGCGGCGCTGCTGATGGTCTCGTTGGGAGTCTCGGGCCCGGGCGGCGTAGCGGTGGTATTGGGAGTCGCGGCAGTGGGCTGCGTATCGTCGGCGGTGGCTGGCGAACTGCTGCAGGATTTCAAGGTCGGCTATATTCTGGGCGGCACGCCGCGCCGCATACAATGGGCGGAACTGATCGCGGTGGTGGTGGCCAGCGCCGCCATGTATTGGCCGCTGTACATTCTGCAAGCGGCGAACATCAAGGGTGGAGGCATCGGCTTTGGCGATCCCAAGCTATCGGCGCCGCAGGCCGGATTGATGGCCACGCTCGCGCAGGGGATCGTGGGCGGCGACATGCCGTGGCCGCTGGTGGTGGTGGGTGTACTGTTCGGCGTCGTCATGATCATGACCCGCGTGAAGAGCCCCATGCTGGTGGCGGTGGGAATGTACCTGCCGATCAACACCACCTTCGCGATCTTTCTGGGCGGCCTTTTCCGCTGGGTTACAGACTCCATGCGGAAGCGCGCGGGGTTCAACGAAGCGCAATCGGCGCGGGTGGAGAACGTGGGGATATTGGTGGCTTCGGGGCTGATCGCTGGGGAAGCTTTGATGGGCCTGGTGATTGCCACTTTCCGTTTCTTCGAATGGCCGCTGCCGAAGATATTTCCGGACCCCTCCTATATTGTCGGCTCGCTGGTCATCCTGTTGCTGGGTACCTTGCTGGTGAGGCTGCCACTTTCCAAAGCCGGCAGTCCGGACGAGCCGGCGCCTCCCGCCGCAATGATGTAGACCTGGCCGCAACCAGCTCCAGTGGCGCTCCGTCTGAAACTACAGGGAAGAAGGATCGGCCGCCAGGCGCCGGAAGTTCGCGCGTCTGGTGGCTGTTTTCCTGCAGCCATTTTTCCGCGGCTGTTTCCTGCGATAACGCATTCGATCCTTTAACATTAGATATTGCCTCGCGTTAGTTCGTCCACCGATTCCGGCAAACCCAAGTGGCCCCAGCTCTACCTGGGCGTGGCCTTCACCACCCTTGCAACCTTAATCCTGGAGTTGTCCCTCACGCGCATCTTTTCGGTGGTCTTCTACTATCATTTCGCCTTTCTGGCGATCTCGATTGCGCTGTTCGGGATGGGCGCCGGCGGGTTGTTTTCCTACGTTGTCGCCAGCCGGGGCGGAAACATCTTCCACAAGCTGGGCATCCTGGCGGTGGTGAACAGCGTGGCCGTTGTGGCGTCGCTGGTCTTCATTCTGACGCGGACCGGAGAACTCGGCAATCTGACGCTGGCCGGCGTCTATTTCGCGAGCGCGCTGCCGTTCTTTTTTTCGGGCACGGTGGTCTCCATCGCGGTAGCGGAAGGCATTGCGCGTGTGGATCGCGTGTATTTTTTCGATCTGCTGGGCGCCGCCGGCGGATGCCTGGTTCTGGTTCCGTTTCTCGATTACTTTGGCGGCCCCAATACGGTGATCTCGGCTGCGGTTCTGCTGGCGGTGTCCGCGGCGATCTGGTACAATCTGGCGGGCACCAAGCGCGGGCGCGCCGGCGCGGTTACTTTGGCGCTGGTATTGGTGGCACTCATGGCCTTCAACGGGAAGAGCCACCTGATTGACGTTCGTTACGCCAAGGGCCATCGGATTGGGCAGGAGGCCTTTGTGCGATGGAACCCCATCTCGCGCATCGCGCTCCTGAATCCCAAGACCAGCGATCCGGAAATCGTGATCGATGCGGACGCTTCAACCGGCATCCCCACCTTCGACCTGCAGCATCTTACCGGCCCGGAGCGCGCGAACTTATTGCACGAGGGGCCGGGCTTTCCGTACATGCTGCGGCCGGGCGCGAAGACCCTGGTGATTGGTCCGGGTGGCGGCTGGGACGTGGCGCGTGCGCTCACCGGCGGAAGCCGGGACGTAACGGCGGTTGAGATCAATCCGATCATCGCGCGCACCATCATGCAGCAGCGCTTTGCGGACCTGAGCCACCGCCTGTATTTCCGGCCGGAGGTGCATTTGTTCGTCGAGGACGGGCGCAGCTTCGTGCGGCGGAGTCCCGAGAAGTATCAGGTGTTGCAGGCGACGCTGGTGGACACCTGGGCGTCCACCGCAGCCGGAGCGTTCGCGCTTTCTGAAAACAATCTCTACACCACCGACGCGTTCCGAGATTATCTGAACCATTTGACGGATGACGGATTGATGGTTTTCACGCGCTGGGGTTTCGAGCCGCCGCGCGAGAGCCTGAGGTTGCTTTCGCTCGCCATTGAGGCGCTGCGTGAGGTAGGCGAACCAGACGCATGGAGACACATTGTGGTGCTGCGCGATCATGCGCAGAATATCAATGCTTTTGGCGCGCTGGATACGGTGTTGATTTTCCGCAAACCCCTGAGCGGCGCGGATGTCGCAAAGGTGAAGGCGGCATTGAGCCAGACCAATCTGCAGGCGCTTTATATTCCCCAGGAGCTCTACATTCACAATGACACGCCCTCCAACGAATTCGGCGAGCTGCTGCGGAGCGCCGATCCATGGACGTTTTGGCAAAACTATCGCTACAACGTCACACCCGTGGACGACGACCGACCGTTTTTCTTTTACACCGTGCAGCCGCGCGACCTGCTGAATTTTCTAAAGCAGGGCGGCCTCTCGGCGGATTACAAAATCAATCGCGCACTGCCGTTGTTGTTCGAAGTGCTGGGCATCAGCGTGGTTGCGATCCTTGTGGTGTTGGCATTTCCCCCGTTGTTGCTAGGTGAGCGGCTGCCGGCCGAAAAAGGCGTGCGCGGATTTTTGCTGTACTTCGTGTTTATCGGCGCGGGTTACATTTTGATCCAGGTGGCGCTGATCCAAAAGTTTGTACTGTTCCTGGGACATCCTACGTATGCATTAACGGTGATCATTTTCTCGATGCTGATTTCGAGCGGCTTGGGCAGCTATTGGAGCCGCCGCCTGACTGGGGAATCGAACAATACTTCGGGTAAGACCGGACGCCTGAGCGCTGTGCTGGTGGGCGTGGCGGCCACGGTTTCCGCCCTGGCTTTTCTGGCGGCTCCGGTGAGCGAATATGGAGTGGGATGGCCGTTGCCGTTGAAGGCGCTGGTGACGGTTGGCCTGATCGCGCCGGCTGGATTCCTGATGGGCATTCCGTTTCCAATCGGTCTAACGCGCCTGCAGCAGAGTTACCCGCGGGCGGTACGCTGGGCATGGGCATTGAACGCGGCCGCTAGCGTCTTGGGCTCCGTGGCCGCCATCTGTCTGGCCATTTATATCGGTTTGCGCGCCACGGTTTTGACGGGCGCGTTGTTGTACTTAGCCGCGCTTTCGGTGGTGCTGTTGCGAAAGGCGGCAGTCACGATTTCAACGCCCACCGAAGCCGTAGTCCATTTGTAAGTCACGTCTTGTAAGTCACAGTGTCGATATGAAAACTTCGCTTGTCATCGCGATTTGCTGCGCGTCTTCGTTCCCGGTGTTCTCCGCGCCAACTCTCGATCCACCAAAACTTCGATTGGACGGATCGGCCCGGCCCTCGCGTTACGCCGTCGATCTCACCATCGTTCCGGAGCGCGATACGTTTCACGGAAGCGTCGACATCGGCGTCGACGTTCGCACCCCGGCTGACGTGCTTTGGTTGAACTCGATCGGCCTGCAGATTCAGGACGCGTCGTTTCGACCGGAATCAGGGGCGGCATCCACGGAAAAAAGCTTCCCGGCCAGGACTGTACCGGGCGGCAGCCAGTTTATCGGCTTTGCTTTCGACCATCCGATTTCCGGCCAAGGGGTGTTGCACGTCGATTATCAGGGCAAGATCAGCCGCAACAGCAGCGCGGGCCTTTTTGAGTTGAAGGAAGACCGCGAGTGGTATGTCTACAGCCAGTTCGAACCGACGGATGCCCGCCGCGCATTTCCTTGTTTCGATGAGCCGAGTTTCAAAGTGCCGTGGCAGATGACGCTGCACGTTCCGAAGGACGATCTGGCGCTATCGAACACGCCGGTTGAAACGGAGACAAGCGAACCCAACGGCATGAAGATGGTGCGCTTCAAACAGTCGCCGCCGCTGCCCAGCTATCTGGTAGCCCTGGCGGTGGGGCGCTTCGACGTTGTGGATGCGGGCCGCGTGGGACCCACGCCGGTGCGAGTGATCGTTCCGAAAGGCAAGAGCGCCGATGCCGCCTATGCCGCCACGGCGATTCCCCAGCTGCTCAAGTTGCTCGAAGACTATGTCGGCATGCCGTTTCCCTACGAGAAGCTGGATTCGGTCGTAATGCCGGTGAGCGACTTTGCCATGGAGAACGCCGGGCTGATCACTTACGCCGAGAGTTCGCTGCTGGCGGATCCTGCCAGCGAGACTATCGATCACAAGCGCGAGTTGGCGGGGCTATGCGCGCATGAAATGTCGCACCAATGGTTCGGCGATCTGGTTACTACAGCATGGTGGAACGACACCTGGCTGAACGAGGCTTTCGCCACTTGGATGGAGCGCAAAATTCCCGGCGAATGGCAGCCCGGATGGCATCTGGACGTCTCGATTGTGAATGCGCGGCTGGGTGCGATGCGCGACGATGAACTGGCGTCGGCGCGCGAGATCCGACAGCCCATCCAGAACAACGACGACATCGCGAACGCATTCGACAATATTACGTACGAGAAGGGCGCCGCGGTAATTGAGATGTTCGAGCACTGGATCGGCGAGGCGAAGTTCCGCGAAGGCGTCCAGTTTTACTTAAAGCAGCACGCGTGGGGCAACGCTACGGCGAGCGATTTCGAAGCGGCCATGAGCACGGTTGCCGGCCAGAATGTCGCCCCGGCGTTCGATAGCTTCCTGGATCAGCCGGGCGTGCCGGAGGTTTCGGCAGCGTTGAAATGCGGAGCCCAGCCCTCTCTGACTGTGGCGCAAAAGCGCTCGCTGCCCGTCGGATCGCAAGCCAAACCGCAGACCTGGCAGATTCCCATCTGCGTCGCATTCGAAGCGGACGGTCAAGTGCATCACCAATGCAGCTTGTTGTCGGATCCAAAAGAAGAGATAGCGCTGGCGGGCGCTCAAACGTGTCCCACGTGGATTCTGCCCGATGACGGCGAGACCGGCTACTATCAGGTGGCCTACCAGGACGACCTTTTGAAGAAAGTCCTGGTGGATCGCGGCAGCCATCTGAGCGCGGCCGAGCGCGTAGGCGTTTTGGGGGATGTGGATTCGTTGGCCGCGGAAGGGGCAGTTTCGGCGCAAGTGGCGCTGGCGCTGGTGCCGGAGTTCAGCAAGGATCCGGATTGGCACGTGGTGCAGGCGGCCGCAAAAATTGCCGGACTACTCCGGGGTGAGAGCGTTCCCGCGAACCTGCGCGATAAAGGCGCTCGTTTTATTCGCCAGGAATTCGGCGAGAAGGCGCTGGCGTTGGGCTGGGTGGCAAAGCCGGGCGATGCCGACGACACGCGTCTGCTACGCCAAAAGCTGGTTCCCCTGGTCGCCGCCACCGGCCAGGAAAAAGAGTTGATCGACCAAGCGGAAACGCTGGCGCGCCAGTGGCTTGAGACTCGCCGCGGCATTGCCCCGGAGATGCTGCTGCCGGTGCTGCAAATCGCGGCCGAATTCGGGAACCGCGAGCTTTTCAACTCCATCCGGGCGGCGGCGATTCAGGAGCGCCATCATCATGTTCGCGAGGTGCTGCTCGAGGCGCTGGGCTCGTTCCGCAGTCCTGAACTGGCGCGGGCATCGCTCGATTTACTGCTGTCTAAGGATTTCGATCTGCGCGAATCGTTTTATCCGCTGCTGTTCGGCCCGTTGTCTTACGTGGATACCCGCGATATTCCGTTTGAATTTGTGAAGCGACACCTGGATGCCCTGTTGAAACGGCTCCCGCGCGAAGTGGGCGAAGACTACGCCGCCATGCTTCCATCCGTGGGAGGCGGTTTCTGCGACGCCAAACACCGCGACGAACTGGATTCGTTCTTTGCCGATCGCGTGAAGGATTACAACGGCGGTCCAAGGTCTCTGGCGCAGACGCTGGAAGGGATCGACCTGTGCATCGCCGCGCGCAAGAGCTTGACGCCTGAGTTGACGGCCTTCCTGAATAGCTACTAAGTGGCGCACGCACTCCCGAGTGCCAAGTCGGCAATCGTGTCGACGCCTACCGAGGCAGGATCTACCGTGGCAGGCGCCGACCGCTTTTGTTGAGCACAATCATTCTCTCCGCGAATCGCAGGTGCTGATACAATCGGGAAACGATAATTGAATGCTGAGCGATCTGCCAACGATCTGCGAGGTACGTGTCCGCTTGCTCCGCGAATATTCGGAAGCAGCCAGCAGTTACTCCATCAGTGTGCAAGAAATGGCTGCGCTCGTGACATCCGGCGAAGAAGTACGCGCTAACGAAGCCCGGCGGAGTTGCCGGACAGCGTGGGACGAGGCTGAACGATCGCGCCTGGCTCTGTACCGCCACGAAGCCGATCACAATTGCTCCCACTCGGCTAACGTGCGCAATTTTTTGTAAAAGCGGCTTTGTTCGCCCGCGCCTTCAGTTGTGGCGCAGTTACTTAGTGGCCCCAGCAACCAGACTCGAAGCCGCTCCCCGCCAGCGCCGCGCTTCTTCCGGACGCCCCGACTGCTCTTCTACCAAACCCAGCATCTCGAGCGCCTGGGCCAGCGGTTGCCCCCCATGGCGCTCCAACACGCTAATCGCATGATTGAGCAGCTCCTTGGCTGGTCCGGTGCGCTGGGCTTTCAGATAAAGGCCTGCCAGCCGCACTTGGGTTTCGGCATTTTCCAGAGGATTCACGCCCACCAGCCGCGCCCGCAGAGCGAGCAAACGTTCGAATTCGCCGGCCGCGCCGTCCAGATCTCCCGATTCTTCGAGCGAGGCTGCCAGTTGATACAGGCCCTGCGTTGCTTCCCGTGAATCCAGCCCGGCGGTCTCGCGATGGATGTCGAGCGCCCGCCGCAAACAGGTCTGCGCCTCGGCATGATTCCCCAAGCACTGGGCCGTTTCGGTGTGCATCGGTGGAGGAAAGTGTGGACTTTAGTGCCTTCCCGTGCTACCGTTCGGTTTCCTACGCGCCCCGTGGGGATTGAGCCAACAATGTTCTTGCTCAGCATCTGCCAGTGGCTGGACAGCACGCGATTCAACGCTGTCCTGCGCCAGTCCAATTGGGCGTTCCCCACTTTCGACACCATCCACACGCTTGGCATCGTTCTGGTGGCGGGCACCATCCTGCTGGTGGATCTTCGCCTGCTGGGTCTCGGTTTGCGTAGCGTTCCGGTGGCCCAACTGGTGGATCGCATCGTTCCGGCAACGCTGGGAGGATTCGCATTGATGCTCATCACCGGCGGTCTGCTGTTCTCGTCCGAAGCCGTGAAGATGTACCATAGCCCAGCATTTCGCATCAAAATAGTTCTGCTGGCTCTGGCTGGACTGAACGCGCTCATCTTCCACCGGACCATCTATCGCGACGTCGCGAATTGGGACCCTGGGGCCGTGGTGCCGGCTCGCGCCCGCCTGGCTGGCCTGCTGTCGCTGGCCCTGTGGATAGGGATCATTGCCGCCGGACGTGCCATTGCTTATGCGCCCGGATATGATCTTGGGTGATGGCGACGGCATTTTTATGGGCCACGCTGCTACCGGCATTCGAGTGGCTGCAGCACACCTACCTGGGCGAAACGATCCGCCACTCGTCCGCGCTGATCGCGCTGCTTGAAATCGTTCACCTGATCGGCATGGCGCTTTTGCTGGGCACGATTCTCATGGTGGATTTGTCTCTACTCGGCCTGGGCATTGGACGCCACCCGGTTGCGCGGATTGCGCGGGACCTTAGTAACTGGACCATCGGGGGCCTTGCAGTCATGCTGGCGAGTGGGCCCTTGATCCTGCTTTCAGAAGCGGTGAAGTGTTATAAGACTCCGGCCTTCTGGATAAAGATGGCGCTGCTGGCGATGGCGTTGGCTTTTCATTTCACCATGCATCGAAAAGTCACGCTGGCGGACCCGCCGGCGCCGCGCGGAAGCGCCACACTGGTTGCCGCAGTGTCGCTGGCGCTGTGGATCGGTGTTGCGCTGGCGGGCAAAGGGATCGCGATTTTCCAACCCGCCTGAGCGCGTTTACACGATCGCTTGCACCACTCCGCCATCCGCCCGGAGCGCGGCGCCGTTCGTGGCCGACGACAATGGACTGCAAACGAAAGCCACTAAGGCGGCTACTTCGTCGACGCGCGCAAAGCGCTTCAGCAATGATGAAGGGCGCACGCTGCGGAAAAATTCTTTCTCCACTTCCGCCCGGCTGGTCTTTTGCGCGGCCGCCATCTGCTCCACGAATGTCTCGACGCCTTCGGAATCCGTGGGGCCCGGTAGAACCGTGTTGACGGTAACGTTAGTCCCGGCGGTGATCTCGGCCAACCCGCGCGAGATGGCAAGCTGC
Source organism: Bryobacterales bacterium (assembly GCA_963747945.1). Taxonomy (GTDB): domain Bacteria; phylum Acidobacteriota; class Terriglobia; order Bryobacterales; family Bryobacteraceae; genus Palsa-89. Next base: position 89,805 of record CAVVHB010000008.1, on the reverse strand, counting down.
GCGGTCTTGGTCATGCCGTAGTGAATCATTTCCTTGGGGATCTGCAAGGCGGATTCGCTGGAGATGAAGACAATGCGCCCCCAGCCGTGTTCGATCATGCGGGGCAGATAGTGACGGCTCAGGCGCACTCCGCTGAGCACATTCACCTCGAAAAAACGCAACCAGTCGGCATCCGGGATCTGCTCGAAGGGTTTCGGCTCGAAGATGCCAAGGTTGTTGACCAGGATCTCGACGTCCGGGAATTTGGCGACCATCTGGCTGACGCCTTCGCTGGTTCCCAGGTCGGCCGCGAAGCCCTCCACTTTCCCTTGCAGTGCCGCGCTGTTCAACTTTTGAAGGGCGGCGTCCACGCGCGCCTTAGTCCGACCGTTGACAATCACATGGGCGCCTTCGCGCGCCAGCGCTTCTACGATGGCATAGCCGATTCCGGCCGTAGATCCACTCACCAGCGCGCGCTTACCTTCCAGTTGCAGGTCCATGCCGATAGGATGCCACGGCAGCCCGACCAGGTTCAGTCAACTTGTGTCGAATTGGCGCTGGTTTGCTAGTCGACGAACTCCACCTGATACTCTTCGATCACCGGATTGGCGAGTACGTCGCGCGCAATCTGTTCGATCTCGGCTCCAGCGGCGGCGCGATCGGTTCCCGGCTCCAGCGTGATCTCGAAAAACTTGCCCTGGCGCACCGCGGCGATCGTGCTGTGCCCCAAACCCGCCAGCGCCGAGCGTATGGTCTGGCCCTGCGGATCAAGAACGCTTGGCTTCATCGAGACGTACACGCGTGCTTTCATGAACTCCCATTGTAGCCAGAGCCAGAGGGTGATACCGCCGGCGATACTTAGCGGCCAGACGTTACCGGCGTCCGCGGCGCACCGCCTTGCTGTACAGCGATCAACTTTCGGCGCAACAGGTCCGCGTCTCGCAAAGCAATGTTCGCGCCAAGGCCGCGAGCCGGGGTCATACTGTGAATGGCATCGCCGAGCAGAGTGATGTTTCTGGTTTTCCAATGTTCCATCGGAACGGCAGTCCGGATATTCCACACTGCCAGGGTACTTGGATCGGATTTCGCTATGAGTGCGCGAAGTTCCTTCCACACGCTCGAACACCGCGTCATTCCTTATCAACCGGGTCGCCTTTGTCTGTATCGCGGTCGCGGCTTGGATGGCGTCCGGAGTTCTCAGCCGATAAGTGTCCCGCTATTGCAAGGCTCGGCGCTCCGTCATGGTGATCCTGGACGTCGGGCTACGTGTCGGCCGTTCCATCCATCCGAAAACGGGAGCGGTCAGCGCCAGATAGCTTCTCGAGGACGATTACCCTTTCGCCGCGCACAACAACCAGGAGGCTATCGCCAGCCTTCACTCCCAACGCATCGCGAGCCTCCCGCGGGATGACAATCCGATTCTTCGAGGAAAGCGTCGTCTGAGCGGGGGGATTGCATTTCGCCAACGGGTTTACATATAAAGGTGACAGCCATGACGTCAATAATCCCCTCCCAATCATTACGGATTGCCACGCTAATAACCGGTGTTAGCGCCGTCCTTTGGGCGCAAGCCGTTTCGCTCCCGAAAGCGACTGGTCCAATTCCCGTTACGGTGGATTCGGTCCCATTCCTGGCCGCAGGCAACAATCTGGAGCCAACCGACCTCTCCAAATTTGGATACGTGGAGGAGGAATTCATCCTAGGCGGTAACGCCAACGTATATGATTGGGCCGCCGACGGCATGGTGACCGTTAAGACTCCCAACGTCCCCTACGCCGACCGCATCCTGGTGCGGCGTCCTGCCAATCCAGCGCGTTTTAGCGGAACCGTGATCGTGGAGGTCACCAATGCGGCCCGGCGTTTTGACTGGGCCATGATGTGGGGCTATGGGCGCGATTACTTTCTAGAGCACGGCGACGCTTGGGTAGGTCTGACAACGCCCGGCGCTCTCAATTCTCTCAAGAAGTTTAATCCCACCCGTTACGCAGCGCTCTCCATGCCAAATCCAACGCCGGCCGGCGCCTGCCCCGGTGCGGATAAAAATGGCGCGTCGGCGATCGAGGACGGATTGCGATGGGACTATTACAGCCAAGTGGCCGCGGCCCTCAAGAGCGGCGAACCTGGGCAACCGATGGCCGGACTCAACGTCCGACGGGTCTTCATGACTACGCAGACCGGTGACATTACAACCTACATCAATGCCTTCCACGAGCGGTCTCGAATGGCGAACGGAAACCCCGTTTACGATGGCTACCTGGTTCGCAATCCACCGGCGCCTTCACGAATCAATCAGTGCGCCCCGGGAATTGCCGCCACGGATTTTCGACGCCAGATAAAGGACATCGATGTACCCATAATCTCAGTGGCTGCGCAGGGAGAAGTCCGCGACTCGATGAAGGTTCGCAAACCGGATAGCGACGAACCGAAAGGCCGCTATCGCCTGTATGAAATTGCTGGAGCGGCGCACATTGACGCTTTCGCGTACACTGGTTTCCCATCGTTCAACGAACAGAACCTGCTTGGACTTGCCCAAGGTACACCGGACTGGCCGTTCAACTTAAAATGCGATCCCGAGATCCCTCTAAGTCACCAACCGTTACTGATGTACGCTTTTCACGGGGCTTACAGGAACTTGGATGAATGGGTGGCAAAAGGCATTGCACCTCCCAAGGCAGCGAGGATTGAGACCAAAGACGGTGCACTGGTGATGGACGAATTTGGCAATGCGGTGGGAGGAGTGCGAAACCCTTGGGTGGACGCGCCGTTAGAAACCGTCGTGACCACCAGTCCCGGACCGGGGACATGCCGCGAGCTGGGGCACATGATCCCGTTGGAAGCGGCGCGCATTTCAAGCCTCTACCCGTCGGCGAAGCAGCGCGCCCGCAAGGTGGATGATTCGGTGGATAGAGTCGTCAGCGCGAGGTACTTCACCCAGACCGACGGCAAGAAAATGAAAGCCGATCTGGCAAAAGACTTTGGCAAGTAGGTCGTAAGCTAAGCTAGCTCACGCGAGAGGCCAGCGACGTACGGACACAATCGTCACGTGGAGCCCGCTGTTTGCCCTAGCCGGCCGCGCCCGCGATCACTTCCCGTACGGTGGCCATTTCCAGGAATCCATTGCGCAGTGCCGAATCAGCGATATTGCTTGCGAGTTCCATCACCAGCGTCTCGGCTCGTTGGAAAGCCTCGCGCGCGCCCCCCGGACGGTTCCGCCCCGCCAACAGCCTCGCCAGCGCGGCGTGATTCCGCCACTCGATCAAGGGCATCGGGTGTGTTGCGAAAGGCTCCAAGGACCGATTCAGCTCTTCCTCGGCCGTCATGGCATCGCCGCTCACCGAGGCGATTTCGCCAAGCAACCGCCTCGCAATGGCGATGTACTTGGCAACGCTCTTCTGTTCCGCGTTGGCCAACAGCGCCCGAGCGTATTCCTCGGCGCGGTCCAGGTTCCGCCGAGCCAGCCAATACTCGGCCTGAGCGGCATTATGGCGAATTCCGTAAAATCGCCAGGCGCTGCCTTTCGAGCGCTCCCGCTCGTACAGAGGCAGGATGCGTTCCAGGGCTTGCTCGCTTTTCCCAAAATCTCCAGCCAGAAGATAGTCGTATACCAGGTTGAGCAGCGCGTTGGCTTCTGCTTCTCCGTACTCTGTGCGCCGGGAAACCTCCACGCATGCTTCGTTAAACTCGATCGCCGTGCCAAGATCCCCCATTTCCCGCGAGACCCAGCCGATTCCATTGGGGATTCGCGAAAGAGCCAGCGCGTTGTTGCTCCGCTTGGCCATGTCCATGGCCTCTTGCATGGATCCCATCGCCTCGGAAATCCGGCCACGATTTGCCTGCGTCAGCCCCAAATATAAAAGCGCCAGTGGCAAGTGAAAGCCATCCCGGGCTTCGGCTGCCAGAAGCGATGCCTCCACTTGAACGCGTTCGGCGCCGGCGTAGTCGCTCCGCCAGAAGCGGACAATGCCGTTGTAGGTCAGACCGATGATCAGGGCCGGACGATGCCGCAGCGATCGCGCCGCTGGAATCGCTCTTTCAAATGCAGCTTCCGCCTCCGCGAGTTCGCCGGATAGCATCTGGTATACCGCCCAGGCATTATTAGCCTCCGCCATCAGGACTTGATTTCCGATTCGCTCCGCAAGAGTCCGGGCTTCAGAGCTATATTGCTCCATGCTGGGCACGTCGCGGGCGTTTTGTGCCACATGGCAGATTCCGAGCAAGGCACGGCATTCGCCTTCCGCATCCCCGGCAGCACGGCAAACCTTGCGCATGGCCCGGTAGTCCACACCCGCTTCTTTCAGCCGGCCCAGCGCCATCTGCGCCAGCGCCCGCCTCTCCAGCAGCACGGCCCGGCGTTCCGCCTGCCGCCCCTCCCCCAACTTGTCCACCAACTCCAGCCCGCGAGTGAAGAGGCTAACGGCTTCGGCATTGGCGTAGCGCGATAGCGCCGTGTCGCCGGCCTGAATCAAGAACGCGATCGCTTTCACAAAATCGCGGCCACGCTCGAAGTGCGTCGCAAGCGCGCCGGCTACGCGCGCATGCTGGCCGGCATACACGCGCTCCAGCGTCTCGCCCACTCGCCGGTGCAAAAGAACGCGGCGTTTGCTCAGCAACTGATCGTAGAGAAAGTTTTGGTATAGCGCGTGCGTGAAGCGGTAAATCGTAGCCACCGAGCCATCCGGCAATTCCTCCTCGCCTTCCGCGTGGATCAGCCGATGTAGTTTCCCGAGCACATCCAAGCGCTCTTCCAGGTCCAGCTCATCGGCCTCCAGAAGCACGGCCAGTATCGTGGAGGTGAATGCCTCGCCTTCAATGCTGGCGTATTGCAGCGCCTGCCGCTGCCCATCGCTGAGCAGGCTCACTTTCTTCTCGATCATGCTGCGCACGCTGACCGGAACGTCCAGCTCCATCTGCTCCAACGGCTGCTTCAGCTTCCACGCGCCGCCCGGGCGCACAACGTCGCGCGCAATGTCGCCCCGCTCAGCCAGAATCTGGATGGCGCCGGTGGCAAACAATGGATGACCCTCGCTCTTACCATGGATCACCGACGCCAGTTCGGCCGGAAACTCGTTGGGAGCGAAGTACGCATCCAGGTAAGCCGCCACGTCCTGAACTCTCAGAACCTGTAGCACCATCTCCTCGCACACCCCGCGCGCGCGCATCTCCGTGTAACACTTCTTCAACGTGGGATTGTTGCGCTCGATATCCTCCGGACGCGCCGTGACCACCAGCAGCAATCTCTGGCCGTGGGCCCGCTCCGCCAGGTGTCGCAGCATGTCCACACTCGCCGGGTCGGTCCAGTGCATGTCTTCCAACACCAGCAGCACCGGCGTTTCCCCGGTAAGGGCGGCCAGCGCGTCGCCCAGCTCCCGCAGCATTCGGTCTTTAGTCGCGCCCGTGGCCTCGCGCAGTATCTGGTCTATAGCCCCCGAAGAGAATATCGCTGGAAACTGCAAGCACCATGTGGGCGCGTACCGGCGCAGAAGCGCTACCACCCGTTCCCGTCCCGGACTCTGCAGCAAGCTCCCCAGTACGTCCAAGAACGGCAAGTAGGCTTCGCCGGCGCCGTACTGCTCTACGCACGCACCGCGCGCGAGCACCAGCTCCGCATTCTTCTTCTTAGCCCGGTAAACGAACATCCCGGTCAAAGCCGTTTTGCCGATACCTGGTTCTCCCGATACCAGCACCACCTTGCCACTGCCCTGCATCGCGGAACTCAGCAGCTCATCCAGTTTGCCTAGCTCTTTTTCACGCCCGAACACCGGATCCGGTTCCCGCTCCTCCATGCGCGGCCCGGCCAACGGTACACTCCCGCGAAGTTCTTCGAGCGCGCTGAACAAGTCCCCGGCTGATTGGTAGCGGCGGTCCCGGTCCTTCGCCAGCAAGCGCATCAGAATAGAATCCCATCCCGCCGGCAATTCGGGCCGCAACGAACTGGGTGGCGGCGGATGGCCGCTCACCACTTCTCGCAATATTTCTGGAAGTGACGAGCCCCGGAACGGACGTACGCCCGTTGCCGCCTCGTACAGCACGCAACCGAACGAGAACAAGTCGGAGCGCGGGTCCAGCTCTTCGTCTCGCGTCTGCTCGGGCGACATATACGCGGGCGTGCCCAAGATCGTATGCGCCGCCGTTGCTTCCATCGCCGACGCCTCCGGCTCGGTGAATTTCGCTAAGCCAAAATCGAGCACCTTGACGCCCGCCGGGGTCAGCATCAGGTTGGTTGGTTTCAAATCACGATGGATAATCCCGCGTTCGTGTGCCGCCGCCAGGGCCTGTGATGCCTCTATCGCCCGGCGCAGCAGCTGGTCGAGTGGCAACGGACCTTCCCGTAAGCGTGCGGCCAGGGTCTGACCATCCACGTACTCCATCACCAGGTACGACGCCCCATCCTCTTCACCGACGTCGTAAAGCGTGCAAATGTGCGGATGATTGAGCGCCGCTGTGGCCCGCGCCTCGCGCTGGAAGCGAATCCGGAAATCGGGCCGCTGCGCTCGTTCCGCACGGATCACTTTGATCGCCACGGACCGCCCGAGGCGCGTATCACGCGCGCGAAACACCTCGCCCATGCCGCCCTCCCCCAGCAACGCTTCCAACTGGTAAGGGCCCAATCGAACACCCGGCTTGAAGTGCGCGGCCGCGGGACCACCCATCAGGCTCATCTCCGCCATAGCCATGCCGCCCTGTCCGCTCTTTTGTTCAATCGGACAGGGCCCTTCGCCAACGCTGACAAGTGTGAGCGGACCGGCGTGTTTCAGAAGGCTCTCGCGGCCCTCCCACGCTGGACGATCGAGGAACGCGCTATCGCCCGGAATATCCTCTAGTTGCCAGGAGTGACGCGACCTGTGCGCGCAACTCGGGGTCGGCCCGTTCCAACAGAGCGGTTCGCTCGGAAGGAGGCAGGGCCCGCGCCGACTGATACAGCTCCTCCAGCTGTCCCCAACGCTCGGGCGTCATGGGGACAGCTTATCAGTAAAGGCTTAGCGTCGCGGGCGGAAAACTAATGTTGCATACTGTGCGGCACTTTGCCGGCGGCGCCATTTTACTTTGTTGAGACGATTCTTACGACCCCATGGATCGGCTGCGCACCGAAATGCCCGGTTGCAGGTCCGGTGTACACCAGAGTCACATTCGAAAATGATACTCCCGGCCCCCCATGATGCAGACCTGGAGCGTGGATGTACCGTTCGGGTCAAAGGGCGCCGGCCCGCCATTTGCCGTGGTCGGGGCCGTACCGGTAACCATAAGACCAGAAACCGTGGTAGGAGGGTTGTTGGCGGGGCAGGCGCTGGTGTTATAGCTGACCGTGGCGTTCGTCATGCTGATATGGTGCGTGTGTGGGCTGCGGGTCGCCGGATTCGGCCGGATCCACATGGGTAGCACCGGTAATCCCGTAATCGGACGTCTCCATGTTCAGGTCCGCCGAAAAATTGGCCGTGCCGCCTCTTATCCACGTCCAAGGACCAGTCGCCGCGAATTTCATACGGACCGCCTGGTGACGTTGAGGGCGAATAGTCATTGATCAGGCCGCCAAAGTGAACAGGCCTGAGGTCCTGAGCCTGGACCCGCACTAACGCCATCGCGGTCACTGCGATCGCAATCCCACAAATTCCGGTTATGTATCTCAGTCTTTTCATTGTGTCTCCTGCGTTGCTGATTTTCATTTGTAGTTTTCTCCTTGGAAGTTTTCGGGGAATGACTTCCCCCGGAACTCCATGCGAGAAACGAGCGCGAAACCCGTAATGGCACACGAACATTTCTTTTGCGCTACGCTAAAGCAACCGAATCGTGGACTCTCAAGTCTCTGAAACAACGCAGCTTCTCCTCGCATGGGCGGGAGGCGATGCAGCCGCGCTCGATACGCTCGCCCCGCGTATTTACCAGGAACTTCACCGCCTGGCCGTAGATTTCATGAGGCGGGAGCGCGAAGAACCCATCCTGCAGGCGACGGCTCTGGTGCATGAGGTCTACCTGAAACTGATCGACGTTCAGAACGTGGCCTTGGAAGGCAAGGCGCATTTCTTTGCCATCTGCGCACAGATGATGCGCCGCATCCTGGTGGACGCGGCCCGCAAAAGAGCTGCGTCCAGGCACGGCGGAGGACTGGGACGGCTTCACTTGGACGACGTGGCTCATTTGAACCTGAGCCAGGAAAACGACAAGCAGTTGATCGCGCTGAACGACGCGCTGGTTGCGCTGGCGCAGGGCGATCCGCGAAAGGCTAGAGTAGTCGAACTGCGATATTTCGGCGGGTTGAGCGTGGAAGATACAGCCGCCGTGCTCAGGGTGTCGGCGGAGACCGTTACGCGAGACTGGCGTCTGGCGCGGGGTTGGTTGCTATTGCAAATCAGGGGCGCGGACGGTTCAGGCGCGTCGGGCTTGGCGCGAGGCTCTATAAGGTGAAGCGGAATAGAGACTTCACGTGCGCCACCCCTCCTGCCGCTTTTCACTCTGAAACCCCGCTACAATGAATCTTAGGTCTGCTCTCTTATGCCCGTTCCAGTCTCACAAATGTGGACCGTAGCAACTTACGTCCTCAAGCAGCGTCTCAAACGCCGCCAGCGCTACCCGCTGGTTCTGATGCTGGAGCCGCTGTTTCGCTGCAACCTGGCCTGCGCGGGCTGCGGAAAGATCCAGTACCCGGCCCATATTCTCAAGAAAAACCTTTCGCCTGAAGAATGTTTCAGGGCGGTGGATGAGTGTGGAGCGCCCATGGTCTCTATCCCCGGCGGCGAGCCGCTGATGCATCCGGAGATCGACAAAATCGTCGAAGGGCTGGTGGCGCGCAAGAAATACATTTACCTGTGCACCAACGCGCTGCTGCTCAAGGAAAAGCTTTCACTCTTCAAGCCCAGCAAGTACCTGACATTCTCCGTTCATCTGGACGGCCAGCGCGAGCATCACGATTTCTCGGTGTGCCGCGAAGGCGGTTATGAAATCGCGGTCGAGGCCGTTCGCGAGGCTGTCCAGGCAGGCTTCCGCGTCACCACCAACAGCACGCTGTTCGATGGCGTGGATCCGCAAAGCGTCCGGGCGTTTTTCGACGAAATGATGGATTTGGGCGTGGAAGGAATCATGGTGGCGCCCGGCTACTCCTATGACAAAGCGCCCGACCAGCAACACTTCATGGGACGCGCGCGCACGCGCCGCACGTTCAAGGCGATCCTCTCGAACCGCAAGAAACGCTGGCAATTCAATCAGTCGCCGCTGTATCTCGAATTCCTGATGGGCAAGCGCCAATACAATTGCACGCCCTGGGGCATGCCCACTTACAACCTCTTCGGCTGGCAGAAGCCCTGCTATCTGCTGCAGGACGGTTACGCCGACACGTTCGCCGAACTGATGGAATCCACCGCCTGGGAGCAGTATGGGACCGAGTCGGGCAATCCGAAATGCGCCAATTGCATGGTCCATTGCGGCTTTGAACCTTCCGCCGTCCACGATGGCTTCTCTTCGGTGCGCGGCTTCGCGGCCATGGCGCGTTCCTATTTGTTCACCGCCTATCCCGATCAAGATGCCGAGCGCCTGCTGCAGGAGCCGGTGAAGCCGGTGCACGCGCACAATCCCTTTGTGAATATTCAGCTCGAGACTCCCGCGAGCGAATCCCAGCAGGCATGAGCGAAATTGAGAATCCTGAAATTCTGGAGGTAGTTCCCGGCTTTGCGCACGATCAGCTGGAAGGCTGGATTCCGCCGGTCGCTACTGAAGACGAGATTCGCGGCGCACTCGAAAAGGCGTTCGATTATCGCGGCGACGTCACCATAACGCTGAAGAACGGCACCGTGGTGGAGGGTTATATCTTCGATCGGCGCAGCGGCCCATCGCTGGCCGATTCACACGTCCGGGTTTTTCCAAAAAACTACGATTCGAAGATCACGATTCCTTACTCTGAAATCCAGGCCCTGGCGTTCAGCGGACGCGACACCGCCGCCGGGAAGAGTTGGGAAGCCTGGCTGCGAAAGTATTGGGAGAAGAAGACCGCCGGTGAGCACAACATCCAGCGTGAGCCCGAAGCGCTTGAATAACATCCTCTCCCTCACGGTCGCGGTTCAGTTAGGCACCGCGCGCCCTTTCAGAACCGCGCGCGTGAGCAAGCGATTTCCTATTTCCGGAGGTCCGTCATAGTTCAAGTCTGCGTGCTGGCCAGCAGTAGCTCGGGGAATTCCACTTTCATCCGTACCGAAAAAACGCGCATCCTCGTCGACGCCGGGCTGAGCAGGCGCGACGTTCTGGCCCGGCTGGCATTGATCAACGAAGACGCCGAGAAGCTGGATGCCATCCTGATCACGCACGAGCATTCCGATCACGTCAGCGGCCTGGTGGCTCTGGCGCGCCTGCTCAATATACCGATCTTCATCACGCGCCTCACCGCGCCCGCCATTCCCTGGGGCGAGTACACGCCGCGCCTGGATTGTTTCCAGGCAGGCACAACGTTCTGCGTAGGCGATATCGAAATCGATAGCTTTACCATCCCGCACGACGCCATCGATCCCGTGGGCTTTTGTTTTCGCGCGCAAGGCATCAAAGTGGGGCTGGTCACGGACCTGGGCTACGTCACCGACTCCATCAAGTTCCACCTGCGCGGCGCGCACTTGCTGGTGCTCGAATCGAATCACGATCTCGAAATGCTGAAAGTGGGGCCGTACCCGTGGTCCGTCAAGCAGCGCGTAATGGGACGCAAAGGGCATCTTTCAAACGATGTGGTTTGCGATTTCATCGGCGCGGATCTGGATTCGTCCATCAATACCCTGGTTCTGGGCCATCTGAGCGAACACAACAATCATCCCGAGATCGTGCGGAACCAGGCCATTCGGGCGCTGGATCGCGCACGCCGCGCGCTTTTCACCCGGCTGGTAGTGGCCGAGCCGAAGCAACAATCCGAGGTTTTTACGTATTAAATGATCGAACGCTATACCCGCCCGGAGATGGCCCGCATCTGGAGCGAGGAGAACAAATATCGGCAGTGGCTGGAAGTGGAGCTGGCCGCGGCCGATGCGCTGGCGCAGTCCAATGACGTGCCGCCGGAGGCAGCGCGGCTGCTCCGCAAACATGCCAGCTTCGATCTGAAACGTATCCACGAAATCGAGCGCGAGGTGAAGCACGACGTCATTGCGTTCACTACCGCTGTTTCAGAAAGTCTGGCGCAGGCCGGCGAGGCGGGATCGTCGCGCTGGCTGCACTACGGCCTGACATCGAATGATGTTGTCGACACGGCCCAGGCCTTGCTGCTGCGCAGCGCGTCCGACCTGATTCTCAGAGGGATCACCGAACTGGCGAATGTCTTGAAGGCGCGCGCTTTCGAGTTTAAAGACACGGTGCAAATCGGAAGAACGCACGGCATCCACGCCGAGCCGATCACGTTTGGACTGAAACTGGCGCTTTGGTACGACGAAATGCAGCGCAATCTCACGCGCTTCTCCGCCGCGGCCGAGGGGATGCGGGTGGGAAAGATTTCGGGCGCCGTGGGAACTTTTGGGCACATCGGTCCGCAAGCCGAAGAGCGCATCTGCCAGCAGTTGGGATTGCGGCCGGCGGCCATCGCGTCCCAAGTCATCTCGCGCGACCGGCATGCCAACTACATCGCGACGCTAGCCCTGGTGGCCGCGACGCTCGAGAAGATCGCGCTCGAGATCCGGCACTTGCAGCGCACCGAGGTTCGCGAAGTGGAGGAGCCGTTCTCAGAGGGCCAGAAGGGCTCGTCCGCCATGCCCCACAAGCGGAACCCGGTTACCTGCGAGCAAATTTGCGGGCTGGCTCGGGTGGTGCGCGGCAACGTACAGCCGGCTTTCGAGAATATCGCGCTGTGGCACGAGCGCGACATTTCCCATTCATCGGTGGAGCGAATTATTCTGCCGGATACAACTACGGTGGTAGATTACATGTTGGCTCGAACCATTTGGCTGGTCTCCGGCCTGCGCGTGTCGGCGGAGAGAATGAAGCGTAACTTGGACCTGACCAGGGGCCTGGTATTCTCCGGGCAGCTCCTGCTGGATCTCTCGGCAGCCGGGATGTTACGTGAGGAAGCTTACAAATTGGTTCAGGGCTATGCTATGGCAGCCTGGGAGGGTGACGGCAATTTCCGCTCGGCCATAGAATCCGATCCCATCGTCTCCCGGCATCTCTCGCCGGACGCATTGGAGGATAGCTTCTCTGTTTCCAGACAGTTACGGAACATCGACCAGATCTTTCAGCGCGTCTTCCCGAAGTAGCGCGCTCCGTACCCTAAATCTGTGCTTCCATTTCCGCAGGGATGCATTAAACTGTACCTAGGAGCGCATGGCACGTGACAGGCTCCTAACTGAGGAAACGGGTGGCGCCGAATGAAAATTATATCCGAAACTGATCGGTGCATGGATTTCGAGCTCGCTCGAGTATTATTGGTGGACGACGATCCTACCTCCCGGTTAACATTACAAACCGTTCTGGAAGCCAGCGGATATCATGTAGATTCAGCGGCTTCCGCTGCCGAGGCAGTCGGCAAACTGGACGAGCAGGAATATCAGTTGGTGCTCAGCGACCTGCAGATGGAGTCTCCTGAAGCCGGCCTCAAGGTCCTGGCACACGCCCGTATGATGGCTTACAAACCGGCTACAGCGATTGTAACCACCTACCAGAACGCCAAGCCGCACGTTGCGACTCCAAAGCAAGTTCGGATGCTCATCAAGCCCGAGGATGTTCCCGGGTTGCTGGCCAAAGTCGCCAATTTGATCAGCGAGCGGGCGGCCCGCAAAGTCCAACGTGAAATGCGCCACGCCACCAGCTAGGGCGTGAGGCCGTAAACCAGTTCCTCGAATTGATCTAGCGCGCCGCCAAAGAAGTGGTCCTGCGCGTCCACCCAAATCAGTTCCTTGGGCTCCGGGAGCACGGCGAAGTAGCTCTCCATGGCCGGAATGGCGCAGAATTGGTCGTTCCTGCTTACAATGAAAATCTTGGGGACCGGACATTGCCCCAGTGACTGGCCGTCTGGCAAATTTGCCGGAAAACCGACTGCTATGAGGCGGGATACGTCCGCCATTTCGCAACCCAACTTCAAAATGATGCGCGAGCCGAAGGAAAAACCGGCCAGCGAAAATGGGAGGCTGGGATACCGGGATCGCAGCAGGGCCAGCGCGGCGCGGGCGTCTTCCACTTCACCGATACCGTGGTCGTATTGGCCCTCGCTCAGGTTGACGCCGCGATAATTGAATCGCAGCACTACAGCTCCCGCGCGACGCAGCCCACGCGCGATGCGATAAACCACTTTGTTGTGCATGGTGCCGCCGTGTTGGGGATGCGGATGGCAAATCAAAACGGCCTGGCGCGGGTCCTCATCCGCTGGCTCTTCGAGCAGCGCTTCCAGTTTTCCCGCTGGCCCATCAATGAAGAGGCTCTCGATCCGGCGCGGCATTATGGGCGACCGGCTTAGTTGGAGCGGTAGTTCGTAAACTGCATGTCGATGCCGAAATCGCGGCCTCGCAGGAGCGCGATCACTTCCTGCAGCGAATCGCGATCTTTGCCGGAGATGCGCACAAAGTCGCCCTGGATGGAGGCCTGCACTTTCTTCTTGCTGTCTTTGACGGTTTTCACGATCTCGCGCGCCTTTTCAATGGCGATGCCCTGCTGCAGCGTCACCTCCTGCCGAACGCTGGAACCCGCGGCGGAGGTAATGGGGCCGTAGGTCAAACCTTTCAGAGACACGTTCCGCTTCACCAGTTTCTGCTGCAGAACTTCTGTGACAGCTTTCAGCTTGTATTCGTCCTGGCTGGCGATGACCAGTTTATTGTCTTTTTCGTTCAACTGGATCTCGGATTTGGAGTCCTTGAGATCGAAGCGCTGATGGATCTCCTTGAGAGCCTGTTGCACGGCATTGTTCACTTCCGCCAAGTCGATCTTGGAAACGATATCGAACGTGTTTTCGGGCATGTGCTAATGACCCAATGCTATCAAGACTCGCTCGGTAATTTCCTGGATCAGCACCGGCAGAGCGGCATCGAGCGCCGTGGTAACGGCTGCGCGAACGCGTTCCGTGTCGATTTCCGGCGCGGGCGGGTCAGCGGCGGGCGCGGTTTGCGCGGCGGGCGCAGCGGGCTCTAATGCCTTGGGCGACGGTTCAGGTTCGGGGATCGGCGGGGGTGAGGCGATCTGCTCGGCGAACAAGCCGCGTGCCAGCTGGGCTTCTTTCACCAGCGGATCGATGGTGCTGACAACTTTGGTGGCCTCGAAGGGCTTTTTTAGGATGGCGTCGCAACCGGAGCGCCTGGCTTCATCTTCATCGAACGGTTCCAGCAGACCGGCGGTGAGCACCACGCGAACGTGCTTGAAACGGGGCTCGCTCTTGACGTAGCGGCAAAGTTCGAAGCCGGATTTGCCGGGCAGAAAAACGTCGGCGAGGATCAGATCGGGATCCACGTCGGCCAGCCGAAGCATGGCGGCATTGCCATCGGTGAGGCTGACCACTTCAAACCCCTCTTCGCGCAGGATTCGCTCGCCCATGCGCTGCGCATGCGGGCTATCGTCAGCCAGAAGGATACGGCTCATCAATTTTAGTTCAGCTCATCGAAACTAATTCGATGGAGCCGTGGCGGGAGCGGCCTGGGTGGAAGCAGGCGCTGCGGTAGCGGGCGGCGCAGTCTGCTGTTGTTGCTGCTTCTTGCCTTTCTTCTTCTTGGCTTTCGGATCGGTAGCCGTTGGTTGCGATGCCTGCTGGGATGAATCCGTGGACGCGGCAGCCGGGGTGGCCGCGGCAGCGCCCTGTGCGGGCGGGTTCGCACGAGCGTCGGGCTTGGTATCGAGTGCGTTCGAATTGCCCACGGGAGCGGCAGTCACCTGGCCGTTGAATCCGGTACCGGCCCCCACAGGCTGCGGGACCAGAGGCGGAATCGAAGGCCGCATGTTGGTCATGGCTGGGTCGCCCGAACGCGCGGCCGTGCTCATATCCGGACCGCGCCTAAGAAACAGCGTCTCGCGCGAGATCAAGCCCGGCTTTACGCGGTGGTCTTTCTCGTATTGCATGCGGGCAACCGCGGCTTTGTCCGGCTCAGGAACCGGCATTTCAAGCTCCTTCAGCTTGGCGGTGGCATCATCCGCATAAGCGCTCAAAGGGTAATCGCGGACGATTTTCGAATAGGCGTCGCCTTCCTGCTTGCGGAAGCGGTTGCCGAGGCGTCCATAGGCTTGGCCCATGTCCCACAGCGCCAGGTCGGCCTTGCTATAGAGAGGATACTGTTCCACCAGGTGATTCATCCGGTTGGCGGCCGCGGAGTTGTCGCCGCGCTTGAAATAGAAACTGCCCACCAGATACTCGCCTTCGGCGATGGATTCCTGAATGTCGCGTAAGAGCTGCTTCGTATCGTCCACGTACTTGCTGTTGGGGAACTGAACGATCAACTGGCGGCATTCGTCCTCGGCGCGTATGGCCTGGCTTTGGTCGCGATCCGACTTGTCCATTTGTTTGTAATGGATCATGCAGATCTTCTGCTGCGATTCGGCAGCCTCTTCCATGGTGGGATAGAACAGGATGAAGTCCTTGTACTCGGCTTCGGCCTGAGCCAGACCGGCGGCGCCGCCTTCCCGATACCAACTGTCGGCGATGGCGAGCTTGGCCTTGGCCAAGAACTCGCTCTGATCGTAAGTATTGATCAGGGTGTTCAGGGTGATGCGTGCGATTTCGTAGCGGCCGTGTTCGATGTCGCTGATGGAGCGATCAAACAGAACCTTGTCGGGCTGCTTGGTGTCTTTGGTGATGGGGTCGTCGTACTTCTTCGCTTTGAAACCACAAGAAGTGATCAGGCCCGCCATCATTGTTACAACCAAAAAGTATCGAAGCATATGCAACCTTATAGATTAAACCTTTTGAAGCACGGCCTCGCGGGCCGCGCGCTGCAAGTCCAGAAACGCCTGGCCGGGATCTGGGGTGTGAAAAATCGACGACCCTGCCACCAGCCAGTCACACCCGGCTCGAGTGATGTCACCGGCATTCTTCGACGATACGCCGCCATCGATCTCAATGGCAAAATTCAACCCTAACTCCTTGCGTCGCCACGCCAGCGCCTGGATTTTCTTGAGAGCGTTGGGAATGAAAGCCTGGCCTCCAAAACCAGGGTTGACGCTCATGATGAGCACGTGGTCCACCAGATCCAACACCTCGCTAATCATGCCGATCGGGGTGGCGGGGTTCAGGACAACTCCGGGACGCCCGCCCTCGGATCGGATCATGCGGAGAGTGCGATCCAGGTTGGTGCAGGCTTCCTGGTGGACGAGTACGTAGTCGGCGCCCGCCCGGATGAACTCGGGCGCGTACTTGTCGGCATCCGAAATCATAAGGTGAACGTCGAGCTTAAGGCGCGTAACCTTACGGATCGACTCGACCACGGGGATTCCAATGCTGATGTTGGGGACGAAGTGGCCATCCATGACATCCACATGCAGAAACGAGGCTCCGGCACGTTCAACCCGGGCGATTTCATCGCCTAAGTGCGCAAAATCGGCCGAGAGGATGGAGGGGAGTACTTCGATCATGCCGAGACTTTAAGAACGAGTTTAGCACGCGGGAGGGAGGGGTTTGAGGGACCCTGGTACTCGCGGCTTTCAGCCGCGTTTTTGGGAGAGAGACAGGAAAAACGCGGCTGGAAAGCCGCGTGTACCCTCTACAATCGTTGAGATGGACCACCACACGGTAGCTGCCATCGCGATTGCGGGCAGTTGTCTGGATGTGCTCGGCAGCCTTTATCTTGCTTACGACTTGCTGGGCGGCCAGCATGGACCGTTGCGGCTGCTGACCAGAATGGTGACGTATTCGATTCTGTTTGGCCTGGGCTACGGACTTGGGTTGGGGCTGCTCTTCGGTGTGGCCTCCGGCCTGGCGAGCGGAGTGACCATTTCTATCGAACTCAATCGGACATCCAAGCGACAAGACCATTACTCGCTGCCCTGGGAAGCATTGTTCAGCGCGATCCGCGCCTCCGCTTTCAGCGCCGCGCTCTATCCTCAAGTGGGCTTGCGCTTCGCGCTACTCTATGCCGCTCTGCTGACAGGCGGACAATTGGTTGCATACACTCGCGGCTTGCGCCCGTCGCTACGTTACACAGTTCCCCGCGGGCCGAAACTCTCGCGCGTCTTCTTTTGGTCGACCGTGCTGCGAACGGTGGGCTATATCGCGGCGGCGCTGATTTGCAGCTCCATCGTGCGGCACCTGGAGCATCCATGGCTGTTCGCGACGCGGTTGGGCGTTGTGACAGGACTGGTAACGGGCGTCGGGATGGCCTTCAGCCCGCACGTCGAATACTATGCCGACAATATTCCGCAGCGGCGCATGGGAGTGGTCGGTGTTGCGCTGATGTTTTGCGGTTTCGCGCTGCAATCGGTGCAATATTGGCTGGTGGTGTTCGATGTGCGGCTCACGTAAGTGGACGCGACCAGACGGCGACGAAAAAACCATCGCCGGCGCTCACTCCGGGCAGGCGTTGGCTGGTTTGCCAGTCGCCCCCAATCTCCTCGATTACTTGTTCGTTCTCTTCTTTTTCAAGCGAACAGGTGGAATAAACCAGGCGGCCGCCGGGACAAAGATGTTCGAGCGCGCGGCGAACCAGCGCTACCTGTTTGGCGTGCAAATCGGCTAAATCGGACGGCTGGAGACGCCACTTAATTTCGGGGTTGCGGCCCAGCGTTCCGGTACCCGAGCAGGGCGCGTCGACCAGAATTCGATCGAAGCTGGCGCGGAAAGGAAGCGGCTGCGTGCCGTCCAGCACCACCAGCGAACAGTTGAGGTCACGCATTTGATTCAAACGATGCAGGTGGATATCGCACGCTATGGCCCGGACTCCGCACTCAAGTGCTTGCGCGGTTTTGTTACCGGGCGCGGCGCACAGATCGAGAAACGTCTGGCCGGGATGGAGATCGAGGAATGGCACAACGGACTGCGCGCCGATGTCCTGGATGCGGCCGGTGCTGGCGAGGTAGGTCTGGGCCGGATCGAGCAACGCGGCTGCTATCTGGTTGGCGGTTTTCCGGCCGAATTGGCGATCCCATCGTTCCAGCAGCCAGGGGGGCATGGAGAGATCGGTGGCACGGTCCGGCCAGGGCACGGGTTGCCGGTCGGTTTTCCTTAAAATCGCGTTGACTAATCCAGCAGCCGACGCTTTGTGAGCGCGCTTCACCAACTCCACGCTTTCGCCGACGGCGGCATGCGGCGGGATGCGATCGAGATAGCGGAGCTGATAAATGCCCATGCGGAGAGCGATGCGGACTTCCGGATCGGGCGAGCGCGGGACACGGCGAGCGATCAGATAATCCAGCTGGGCTTGATAGCGGAGGCACCCGAAGACGATCTCGGAGGCGAGGCCGGCATCGCGCGAGTCGAGTTGGGCGGAACGCTGAAGCAGGAGGTCGGAAGCATAGCCGCCTTGCTGCACCTTGCGGAGAACATCGAAGGCGATCTGGCGCGCAGGGGAGATCAAGTTCTATTTTAGTAGGCGGTGCTCAAGAACAACGGAAGATATTGCGACGGCTGCGCGCAGAAGCTGCCGCCAGGATCCAGGCTATCGCTGCAGGCGGTGTCGAAAGAGGAGGCGGAGGCGCTGGGCGCGGTTGGAGTTGAGAACGCCGACGGAACAGTGACGATCGACCTCTGCCTGAACTGCCGGGTGCAGCGCGCGAATCGGATCAAGCACGGGCACGGGTGATCGTGCGCAAGTGGCTTACGCGTGCGGCGCAGTAAGCAGGCGTTCCACGGAGTCGATGAAGCTGTCCAAAGGGAAGGGCTTGGGAAGCGCCAGCAGGCGGCCCGGAATTTCACTGCCCTGGAGAGATTCTGCCGATAGCGCCAGAATTTTCAGGCCGGGATGAGCGCTTGCCATTGCGACCACGGCTTTCACGCCGTTGGCTCCCGTCGCCGCGACGTCCACCACCAACAGGCTGGCGCCCCGCTCCAACAGTTCGCGCGCGAGATCGTCGGCATGCGAGAGCTCCACCGTGCAGTAGCCGCGGCGCTCGAGCAAACGGCGCAGCAGTTTGCGAATGGAGAGGTCGTCTTCGAGGATCAGTACCGGAGCCGGGGTGGGGGCGGGAGGCGGCCCGGGCGGCGGTTCGGGAGGTGTTACCGGTGCGCTTTCGACCGGCGCGGGCGCTGTAATGTCCAGCTCACGGGACTCAACTTCCGACCGCGGGAGCTGAACGGAGGGAGGCTCGCCGTTCCGCGGGTGTACCGCCTCCGGCGCTCGGCGGCGCGGTTCGATGGAATCGAGATTGAGCAGCTTGTGTTCCACCGGCACCAGCAACAAGGGTGCAATCGGCGGGTCGGCCGGGCGCTGCAAACTGGGACGCCACACACGATAAAAGCGGTCGCGGCAAACACGGCAACGGTAAGGCGCGAGAAATGCACACGCCAGCAGAACATCCAGCGCATTCCGGCGGTTGGAAGGACGTATCTCCGGCGACCCGCAGTTGGGGCAGCAACGTCCGGCGACCAACAGTTTGCGAACTGCGAACGCCAATGGACGGAATGTCTGTTCCGTTTGAGCGACACTGGGAACACGCGCCATAATGAGGCTCAGGAAAAGGTCGTACCTAATGATTCTAATGGCATTCGAGACGAAAATGTTGCTGCTGCTGGCGCTGGTCTGGAGCGCTGGGACTGTGTGGGCACAGCCAGTCGATTTAGTATTGCACAACGGAAAGATCATCACGCTGGAACAAGCTACGGGTGAGGTGCAGGCGCTGGCGATGCGTGGCGGCAGGATCGTTGCGCTTGGGTCCAACAAGACCGTGGATGCTCTGGCTGGGCCGGCGACGCGGGTGATCGACCTGCGGGGACGACTGGCGATTCCGGGATTCATCGAAGGCCACGGGCATCTCACGGCGCTGGGCGCATCCAAAATGATGCTGGATCTGCGCGGTGCGAAGAATTGGGACCAGATTGTCGCAATGGTGGCCGCCGCCGCACGGGAGGCAAAACCAGGCACCTGGATTCTAGGGAGTGGGTTTCATCAGGCGAAATGGGATCGCCCGCCACAGCCGAACGTACGCGGCTTTCCGGTACACGACAGCTTGAGCCGGGTTTCTCCGCGCAATCCGGTTTGGCTGACGCATGCAAGCGGCCACGCGGGTTTCGCGAATGCGGAGGCGATGCGGCAGGCCGGGATCGACAAGAATACGCCCGATCCGGCCGGTGGGGAAATCTTGCGGGACGCTCACGGCGATCCAACGGGATTGATGAACGAAGGCGCGCAGGAATTGATCGATCACGTGCTGGATTCCTACCGCGCGCATAGGCCGGCGTCGGAAGCGGAGGCTGAGCTCCGGCAGCAGATCAAGCTGGCCGAGCGCGAGTGTCTGTCCAAGGGGATCACGACGTTCGAAGATGCGGGGTCGCCGCTGGCAACCGTGGATCTGCTGCGGACGATGGCTGAGCAAGGCGAGCTAGGGCTGCGGATGTGGGTGATGCTGCGCGCGCCGCAATCCGAGCTCGCGGCGAACCTGCGGCGATATTACATGATCGGCGCGGGTAACGGCCACCTCACCGTGCGCACGATCAAGGAATATATGGACGGCGCGCTCGGATCGCGAGGGGCGTGGCTGCTGGCGCCCTATTCCGACCTGCCGGCGGATGCACCGAATCGAAGCGGGATCAACGTGGAACAAGTGCCTTACATCCGTAAGACGGCGGAGTTGGCCATCGACAATGGCTTTCAACTTTGCACGCACGCCATCGGCGACCGCGCGAATCGCGAGGTACTGGACTTGTACGAAGCGGTTTTTCGGGAGCATCCGGACAAGAAGAACCTGCGCTGGCGGATCGAGCACGCGCAGCATCTGGACCCGGCCGATATCCCGCGCTTCGGGGCGCTGGGCGTGATCGCGGCCATGCAGGGTATCCACTGCACCTCCGATGGCCCGTTCGTGATCGCCCGATTGGGGCGCGAGCGGGCGCAGGCCGGCGCGTACGTCTGGCAGAAGCTGATGAAGTCGGGCGCTGTGGTGGGGAACGGAACCGACACGCCGGTTGAGGACGTAGACCCGATCCAGTGCTACTACGCGTCAGTGAGCCGCCGATTGAAAGACGGCACTGTGTTTTTTCCCGACCAGCGGATGAGCCGGATGGAGGCACTACGGTCCTATACGATCAACAATGCATACGCGGCGTTTGAGGAGGGGCAGAAGGGGTCGCTGAAAGTGGGAAAGCTGGCGGACGTGACTGTACTCTCGGGCGACATTCTTACGTTGCCGGAAGCGCAGATCGAATCGGCCAAGGTGGATTACACGATCGTGGGCGGGAAGGTGATGTACCAGCGGGACGGGCGTTAGTAGGTGTAACCCCAGTCGCGCCGGGCGCGCAAGGCTTCACGCCGAGCTTCGCGGACTTCCCGCATCGCTTCCCGCTCGGCTTCACGAGCCTGGCGGCGGGCTTCGCGCGCAGTTTCTCGAGCTTCCCGGGCCGCATCCCTCCACTGGCGATAACCCTGGGAATCGCACATACGACCTGCGCCGCTCGCCACTCCGAGCATCACAATCGCAATCACGCCGAGAATCAAGAGTTTCATGGGGTGATAGACGAAGCAATTCCGGATTTGTTCCGGAAAATTTTGGCCCTACAGGATGGCGGTTTCCTCGATCGCCCGGCCTTCGGCAAAGCGTTGAACATTCAGATCCCGGGCATCGATAACGCTGGTCTCGCCATGCAGGATCAAATCCGACAGAATGCGGCCGGTGGCGGGAGAATGCATCACCCCGTGGCCGCTGAAGCCGTTGGCGAAGTAGAGGCCGCGAACCTCGGGCGAGGGGCCCAGAATAGCGTGATGGTCCGGGGACATTTCATACATCCCGGCCCAACAGCGTTTGGGATTCACCGCCAGGTTGGCAAAGTCGGGTACGCGGGCGGCCGCGTGCGTGAGGCTCTTTTCGATGTACGCGGGATCAAAATCGGTGCGGAATCCGGGTTGCTCATCCGGGTGGGCCCAGGCCATGAGTAGCCCCAGCCCCTCCTGCCGGAAATGCCAGCCGGTGGTCATGTCGATCATCATAGGCAGCCGTTCGGGGAGGCCGGGGAAAGGTTCGGTCGGTATCAGCATGCGGCGTAGAGGTTGCACCGGTAAGTCGACTCCGGCCATCCGTGCGACGCCCGCTGCCCAGGGCCCAGCGGCGTCCACCACCACTGGCGAAGAGACGCCGCCCTTGGACGTGAGCACGCCGGACACGGTGGAATGATCGGTGTAGATGCCTGTCACCTCCGTCCCTCGCCATAATTCGGCGCCGCGATCGATGGCGCGCGCCATAAAGCCTGTCATGACGCTGTCCGGGTCGACAAAGCCGTCGGTAGGGCAAAGGCTTCCTCCGATGATGTCGTCGGAGCGAAGCTGCGGCAGGATTTTGCGAATATCGTCCGGCGCGAGCAGCTCGACGTTCTTCAGGCCGAGCGCCTTCTGGCGAGCGTTGTTGGTGCGCAAGTAGTTCATGTGCCAGTCGTTCGTGGCCATGAATAAATAGCCGTGCGGCTTGTATCCGGAGGGATGCCCAGTGGCCTCTTCGAATCGCGCCAAGAATGGAATCGAGTAAAGGGACATGCGGATGTTCACGTCCGTTGAGAACTGGGCCCGCACCCCGCCCATACTCTTGCCGGTGGAACCCAGACCCTGGCGGGTCTCGCGTTCGATGACCAGCACGTTTTTGCAGCCCGCCTCAGTGAGATGAAACGCGATGCTGGATCCGACAATTCCAGCGCCGATGATAACGACGTCCGCAGACCTTGCCATGTAGTTTTGATTCTAATTCAAGGGTCTAATTTGCAGTAGGCTATGAATCGGAGCTAGAAATCGGAGAAGCCGGACGAAAAGCGCTATCGTGGTTCCGCTCTTTGTCCTGCCGCTGGACGCGCAACCTTCCGCGCCGGCATGGTTCTTAGAAGGACACGATACATTCGCGTCGATCCCAGTTGCGGAGGCTGTACTCGACAAGCCGGAATTCGCCGTGCTGGACGCCGCGGACGCGGAGTTGAGCACCGCAGCCGTTCCCTGATCGCCGTCTATCGATCGGATTTGAGTTACGGGGCGGAGAAGGCCAACCTGGCCAAGATGCGTTTTTTCAGCATCGAGACCCTTCGCGGCGACAGCGGGCTTTGCGGCAAGCGATGACATCGGGCGATCCGGAGCGCGACATGGCGGCTTCCATCGTGAACTCGGAATCGATTCTCTTCGCTGTGAGCCCGCAGATGAGTTACGTTCCAAAAGAATGGGTCACAGCCGACCCGGATTTCTGGAAGCCGAAACCCGTGGAGACGGCCAAAGCGCCGATCAAAGCCACCAAGAAAACCGCCTCCAAATAACGTCGCGCGCATGGCAGCGCCGTGAGATTACGCGCGGCGTGTTATTTTCTAAGTCATGGCTGAATCCGACGCTTTGCGCCAGCATATTCTGGATCTTTTGCGGGGACGCAACGCGCACGCTGACTTCGACGCCGTGGTGGCCGACTTCCCTTCCCGTCTACGCGGAGTGAAACCACCGGGCGCGCCACATACCGCCTGGCAATTGCTGGAGCACATGCGCATCGCGCAATCGGACATTCTGGAATTCAGCCGCAATGGGAAACATAAGTCGCCGCCGTGGCCCGAGGGTTATTGGCCAAAGACTGAAGCGCCACCCAAGGCCGCGGCCTGGAATAACAGCCTGCGCAGCTTTCGCGCGGATTGGAAGGCCATGGCGAAGCTGGTTGCCGACAAAAAAACCGATCTCTTCGCTCAAATTCCGCATGGAACCGGCCAGACTATCCTGCGCGAAGCGCTGTTAATCGCCGATCATAACTCCTATCATTTGGGGCAAATGCTGCTGCTGCGGCGATTGCTGGGAACGTGGAAGGCATAACGCTCGCATAATCGCTCCAATTGTCAGTGGCAGTTAGCAACTTGTGATAGAATCTTCCCGATTTCTATGCGAACAACCTCCGTTCTTTTGCTGTCTTCCTTCTTTTTGGCGAACGCCTGGTCCCAGCCTTACTTAATCAGCACGTTAGCTGGAACTACCCGGCTGTTGGATGGCGGCCAGGCGACGGCCGCCCCGCTGCGGGACCCGGTCTCAGTTGCGCTGGACGCCGGCGGGAATCTGTATATCCTGGACGAGAGCGATAATCGGATTCGAAAGGTGGATCCAACGGGAATTATCACCACCTTCGCGGGTACGGGCATTCCCGGATATAGCGGCGATGGGGGGCCCGCGGCTAATGCGGAACTCAACTTTCCCACGGGCATTGCGATGGACGCGAAGGGAAACCTGTACATCGCTGATGAGGGCAATTCCCGAGTCCGCCTCATCGCAGTGGACGGCACCATTAATACCGTCGCGGGCAATGGAACTTCGACTTTCGCCGGGGATAATGGCATGGCAACCTCCGCTCAAGTGGATCCCGAGGCCGTGGCATTAGACAGCCAGGGCAATCTCTACATCGCGGATGGCTTCAACTTTCGCATCCGCAAAGTGGACACCAGCGGCATTATCACAACCATCGCAGGCAACGGATTAGAAGGGTATTCGGGAGACAATGGTCCGGCGGTGATCGCGAAAATCGATTTCGTCACCGATCTGGCGGTTGACAACATGGGAAATGTTTATCTGGCCGATCTCTACAACTACGAGGTCAGAAAAATAGATTCCACTGGCATGATGACGGACTTCGCTGGTGGCAATCAATACGGCGCCCTGGACGAAAACGGCGTACCCGCAACTACCGCTGTGGTGGTTCCTTATGCGGTGGCGTTCGACCCGGCCGGAAACTTGTATATTTCCGACAATAACTTGAATAACACCATGATCCGCCGGGTGGATATATCCACCGGATTGATTTACAACGTGGCGGGCACCGGCACCATCGGTTTTGCGGGCGACGGCGGCGAGGCGTTGGTCGCGGAACTCAACAGCCCAGCGGGACTAGTGATCAGCAGCGGTGTGCTCTATTTCGCGGACGTGTCGAACGAGCGCGTTCGCAAGATTGCGAGCAACATCATCACAACCGTAGCGGGTACCGGCATCCGTGACAACGGACCGGCAACCAACGCCTTTCTCAACTTCCCGGAGGGCATCGCAATTGACGGCAGCGGGAACACCGTGGTGGCCGACACCGGGAACGCCGAGGTGCGACAGTTCAAGGCGGGCGGCAACATCGCGAGCGTAGGGCAATTGCAAGGAGGCACACCTACTGGCGTGGCTGTGGACCAGGCCGGAAACTTTTACGTCAACGCCGAGGTACCGAGCTTCCCAAGCGAGATGCCGCAGCTTCTGAAAATCGGCACCGATGGCAGTACGACAGTCATCGCGGGCAATGGGCCGGATGGATTCTCCGGAGACGACGGGCCAGCGAGCCTGGCGGTTCTTAACACGCCTGAGGGTGTGGTGGTGGATGCCGTCGGCAACATCTACGTCGCCGATTATGGCAATCACCGGATCCGCAAGATCGATACGAGCGGGAATATCAATACGATCGCCGGGAACGGTAAGGCTGAATTCTCCGGCGACAACGGACCGGCGTTGTCAGCCGGAATGGATCCCTTCGATCTGGCGCTGGACAGCGCAGGGGACATTCTGGTGGTGGATCAGGCCAACAATCGCATACGCCAGATCGCACCAAACAATACAATCACCACGATAGTGGGAACGGGCGCTCCGGGCTACGCGGGCGATGGCGGCCCGGCGGCGGGGGCTCTCCTGCGGTACCCGTCGGGCATCGCGTTGGACCGTTCCGGAAACATGTATATCGCCGATGAAGGCAACTTTGTGGTGCGGCGAGTGACAAAGGGAGGGTTGATCACAACCATCGCCGGTAACGGCACGTTCACGCCCAGCACGGGTGACGGCGGTCCGGCAGCGGCGGCGCAGCTTAGTCCCTTTGGCGTAGCGGTGGATGCGGCAAGCAACGTGTACGTCACGGACTCCTTCAATGACCGTGTGCGGCTGCTGACGCCGCAGACAGTGAAAGCCGTCACTATGAGCATCGTAAGCGGCAACGGCCAGAATGCAACAGTAGGGACGAGTTTGGCGGCGCCGTTGGTACTGAAGATCGCCGACGGCACGGGTTCGGGCGTTCCCGGAGTGCAGGTCACTTTCACTGTGAGCCCGGAGGGCGCAGCCACTGTCACACCCACGCCAGCTCTTTCGCTGAACGATGGCACGGTGGCCGCCGCGGTTACGCTCGGCGGCAACACTGGCCCCGTGACGATAACGGCGTTGGCCGCCGCGTTGCCGAACGTTACGTTCACCGTCACCGCGGTTGCGTCCAACTCCCCATCCATCTCCGCGGGCGGAATTACCAGCGCGGGGCTCAGCAATCCGCCGGTCAACGCGCTTTCGCCGAATGCGATTGTGAGCATTTTCGGCTCAAATTTCGCGCCGGCTGGAACGGCGACACAGGCCGGTCTGGTGGACGGGCAGCTACCCACCAACCTGGATGGCGTGTGCGTGGAGTTCGCAACGGTCCGCGCGCCGATTTTCGGAGTCTACGCCAGTCAGCTGAACGTGCAGGTGCCGGCGGTCGCGTCCGGAAGCGTTCCCGTGCAAGTGATCACAAATTGCGATACGCCACAAGCTGTCGCCAGCCCGACCGTGAATGTCGCGGCACAAGCAACGGCGCCCGAGTTCTTCTACTTCAAAACCACTGCCAGCGGCGCGAACCCGATAGCGGCCATCGATGCGGTTACCGGCGCCTACATCGGCGCCCCGGGATTGATCGGCGGTGCAACATTCACTCCAGCCAAATCCGGCGAATATCTAACGCTTTTTGCCACCGGCTTTGGCGCGACGGATCCACCGTTCGCGCCGGGAGTACTTCCGAGCGGCCAACCGAAGGTGACCGCCCCGGTCTCCATCGTATTCGGCGGAGTGACACTGGCTAAGTCCGACATTTTGTACGTAGGTCTTTCACAATTCGCGGGACTTTATCAGGTGGACATTCAGGTGCCCGCCGGCGTGCCCAATGGAAGTCAGCCGCTGGTGATCACGGTGGGCGGAGTGGCGTCGCCCGCCGACGCGTTCGTTACCGTGCAGAACGGCCAGTAATCATTCTTCGCGCAGGATCTCGAGCGGCTTTTGACCCAGGATGGGAAAGCTGGCCATCCAGCCGGCGGCATTGGCAATCAGGGCGGTAGCGATCACCGACAGCAGGATCGGGATTACCGGGATGAATGTGCGCGCGTCCAGCATGCGCTTCAGCAGAATATTTGCGAAGCCACCCGCCAGCAAGCTGCCCATCAGTCCAGCCACGGCGCCGAGCACCAGGAACTCGACGGAGAAAATGCGGCTGACACGCCAGCGCGTGGCGCCAAGCGTTTTGAGAATCACCACTTCGCGCATGCGGCGGAAACGCGTGCCGGCTACGCTGGAGGAAAGAATCACGGCCCCGGCGAGAATAGCGAACATCGAAATGAAGCGGACCACTTGTGAGATGCGCTCCACCACGCCTTGGACGATCTGGAGCACGTCGGCAACGTTCACCACGGTGACCGTTGGGAAGCGCTTGTAAAGCGCCTCCTGTAGCGCGGGAACGGCTGACGGCTGGGCGCGCAGGCTGCTGTAGTAAATGATCGGAAAACCGGCCAGCGCGCTGGTGTTGAAGATGAATTCGACGCGGCTGGAAAGATGGATGGAATCGATGTCCTGAATGCAGGCCACGCGCGTTTGCACTTCCTTGCCCGAGATGCTCCAGCGCAGTTCGGATCCCGGCTGGATGCGCAGAATTCTCGCCGCGTCTTTATCCACGCAAACTTCATTGCCAGACGGCGCGGGGGGCCACCAAGCGCCGCGCTCCAGGTTCACGTAATCCGGCATGGCGCCCGCCGACGTGACCGAGCGGGGCGAGCGATATCGTCGTCCGAAACCTTTCAGGGGCATACTCGCTACATCCTGGCCATCCACGTCGATCAGCTTGGCGGCGACGGTGCCAATCAGCTCCGGCGTCCCCTCCACGCCCCGCTGCTGCTTCACCAGATCGATTACGGCATCGCGATCCTTGGGTGCGATGTCGATCATGAACACGTTGGGCATCCCGGGTGGCGAGGTGCGATTCATTTCGGCGATCATGCCATGTTGCACCAGATATATGGTCAGCGTGAACATCACGCCGACGCCGAGCGCCACCAGCACCGATTGCGCGTGAGCCCCGGGACGGTACAGATTCGCTATGCCGTGCCGCACGCTGGCCGGCAGTTTGCGGCGCGTCAACATCTTCAACACGCGGAGCATCAGCCAGGCGACGGCGGACAGCGCAGCAAAGCTGACGACAAGGGCGCCAGCGAAGTATTCACCGGTTTTCCAAATGTCTCTGGGTGTGCCGGTAGCGAAGGACATCGCGATGCCGGCGAATCCAAGGAGAATAATTGCGCCCGCTGCGAGGGAAGCGCGGGCTTCGGCAAACCGCGTCCGCCACCCGGGTTTTACTTCTTCCATTTCACGGCGAAGAATCAGGCTGGGGCGAATGTGCCGGATGCCGATCAGAGGCGGCAGAGTAAAGAGCAGCGACGCCAGGATCGCGATGCCAATGCCTTGCGCGGCGGTGAGAAAATCCCAGTGCGCGGTGGGCTCCAACTCGAAATAGCGCGCGAGGAACGACGGGAAGGCGCGCTGGACCACCAACCCGAACACCACGCCTAGAAGGCCGCCGGCCAGCCCGAGAGCGATGGTCTGGAGCAAGTAAATCCGCATGACGTGGCTGGACCTGGCGCCGATGCATTTCATGATCGCGATGGAATCCATACGCTGCTGGATGTGCGCGCGCATGGCGGTACCGACGCCGATGGCGCCGATGATGAGAGTGATCAGACTTACCAGGCTCAGAAATGTTGTGGCGCGGTTCAAGCCCTGCGTGACGATGGGGTGCGACTCGCGATAGTCGGCAATCAGGGCGTCGGGGAACGCGGCTTTCAGCAGCGCGCGGGTTGGTTCGATGCCGGGCGAGCGGGGCGAGAGCCGGAACAGAAAGCGCTCGGCTGCGCGGCTTCCGGGCAGCATGAGACCGGTACGCTCCAAGCCGTCGCGGGTAATCATCACGCGCGGGCCGACGTTGAGGCTGCCCAACATACGATCCGGCTCATAGGTGACTTCGCCCACGATGCGGAACGGCTGTCCGCCCAGCCGAATGGCGTCGCCAACCTTCAGCTTTAAGCGCAAGAGCACGTCGTCGGAAACGGCCACGGTATCGGATGTCAGAGCCTTGGACAGCGGCTCCGGAGGCGACAAGCGAATCTCGCCGTAAAACGGATATTTCTTGGGATCGACGGCTTTCACCGACACCAACATGGGCGGTTTGTCCGCTCCGGCCGCCGCCATGGTCACGGTTTCCGTGATCCAGGTCCGGTCGATACCGGACTTCGCGAGGGCGTCCATTTCGGCGGTCTGCTCTGGCGTAGGCAGTTCGAACACGCGCAGCGAAAGGTCGGCCGCCATCAGGGTGCGCGCCTGGGTTAACAGCATGTCGTGAAAAGCGCGGCTGAATCCGCGCACGCCGGTGAGCGATCCAACGCCCACGGCGACCGCAAGAATAACGAAGAGAAACTTGAACGAGGACGAACGCGATTCGCGCCAGGCGATCTTGCAAGCTGTTTTCCAGGAAAAACGCATGATCGTTTCCTTTAGGACGCTCGCTCGTCACTCACAATACGGCCGTCGCGCAGCGTGATTCGCCGGGATGCCCGCGCGGACAGAGCGGAATCGTGCGTCACCAATACCAGCGTGGTTCCTTCGCGCTGGTTGAGCGAGATGAGCAGTTCCAGCACATGCTGCCCGTTTTGGGTGTCGAGATTGCCGGTAGGCTCGTCGGCCAGCAGAATCGGCGGACGAACCATAAACGCGCGCGCCAGAGCCACGCGTTGTTGCTCGCCTCCCGAGAGTTGGATCGGATAATGATCGCGGCGATCCAGCAGCCCAACGCTGGTGAGCAGTTCCCGGGCACGCGACAGTCCTTCATTCGTGCCACCGATACCATTGCCGCCCGTCAGCTCGTACGGCAGCAGAACATTTTCTTCGGCCGTCAGGGTGGGCAGCAGGTGGTACGACTGAAACACGAAGCCCACTTTGCGGCCGCGGAGGAGCGCCATGCGGTCTTCATTCAGGCCCGTGATGTCCTCGCCATCCAGAATAATCCGGCCGGAGGTGGGTGTATCGAGTCCAGCCAAAAGTCCCAGCAGTGTACTCTTGCCGCTGCCCGACGGACCCATGATGGCGACGAATTCGCCGCGCTCAATCTCCAGATCGATGCCACGCAGAATATCCACGCGGTGAGTGGCGGTGGGGATGCTCTTGGTGAGAGCCGAGACCTGGATGGCGGGCGTTCGAGTCAGATCTCCCTGCAATTCTTTATTATGGCATTGGGTGGCTTGCATGTCGTTCGTTAAGTTGCTTTTGCTTGGATGTCTTGTGGGGGTATTTGCAGGCGCCGCGCCGCCCCCCACACAAAGAGATACGCGTCCGGTGATCGTGGCGTTCGGCGACAGTCTGAGCGCCGGGTACGGTGCCGAGCCGGGCAAGAGCTTCCCCGATTTCCTGCAGAAGGATTTGGACGCCGCCGGACTGCGCTGGCGCGTGGTGAATGCGGGTGTTAGCGGCAATACCACTACGGACGGGTTGGACCGTATCAACGAGGTACTTCGCTATAAACCGCGCATCACCATCGTCGAATTCGGCGGCAACGACGGCTTGCGAGGCCTGCCGCTGGAAACCACGGAGAGCAACCTGGACCAGATCATTCAGATGCTGCAGGCCGCAGGGTCGAAAGTGCTGCTGGCGGGAATGACTTTGCCGCCGAACTACGGAGGCGAGTACATCACACGCTTCGGTCAGATCTACGTCAATTTGGCGAAGAAAGACAACGTGCCGCTGATTCCCTTTCTGCTCTCCGATGTCGTATTCCGTACTGGTCTAATGCAGCAGGACGGAATCCATCCGACGGCGCAAGGCAATGAGATTGTGGCGAAGACGGTTATGCGCTATCTGAAGCCCCTCTTGCGTTAATGGAAGCAGCCCCTCCCTCACGGTCGCGGTTCAGAAGGCGCTTTCGCAATTCGGCAGTGGCCGCGCGATGGCACTTGAGGCACAGGGTGCGGATGTTTCCGAGATCGCATTCGCCGCCGCCTTCCACCACAGGGACAACATGATCGGCATCCCAAAGGGTATCTCTGTAACCGGCGCGCAGTCCCCAATTGAGAAGGGCCTTCAGCCGGGCCGCGCCCCGAAGTCGTTTCAGTTGCCGTTCTGCATGCAAGCAGTCGATTCCGCAACCGGCGCAGACCCCGCGGTCGCGTTCCAGTACTTTT
This sequence comes from Bryobacterales bacterium, assembly GCA_963747945.1. Taxonomy (GTDB): domain Bacteria; phylum Acidobacteriota; class Terriglobia; order Bryobacterales; family Bryobacteraceae; genus Palsa-89. Next base: position 58,574 of record CAVVHB010000008.1, on the reverse strand, counting down.
TCGCGAATATAGCCGGGATTGCTGCGCAAGCGCCATTCTTCCACGCACCACGCCGAACAAAACGTCACGCGGCCTTTGGGAACCTCTAAACTGCACCAACGGCACAGATTGCGGCCGTTCAATCCTTTGGGAAGGATGTTCGGGTCTGCCCAACCGCCGGGCATGGTCCTTTTTGTGCTCATGGTTTTCCTTCAAAAATAGCAAAAAAGGAACAAGAGGGCCTTGGGACGCATCTAACCTTTCGCGGAAGTGTTACGTGGAGGTTGCCACGAACGTTAGGATTCGGTATACTCCGCAATTGCACGGCTCTAGTAAATAGGAGTTGTGCCAAGGTCGAAGGCCGGTAGCTGCGAGCCATCGCCCAACAAATTCGGATCACTGGGAGGCGGGGAGTGTCGGTTCAATCATCTAAATTCTTGTTAGCACTTGCATTGACTGGAATGCTAGGGCCGCTGCCGGCGCGGATGTTCGGACAGGCGGCCGCGCCTTCGTCCGCGGCTCCGCAAAAGAACTGGAAGGATCGGGCCGAGTACGATCAATTCGAGGCCATCACCAAGGACACCAATCCCAAAACCAGACTCGAAAAGCTGGAGGCTTGGGAGAAGGGCTATCCGACGACAGATTGGGCCAAGGAGCGGCGCACCCTGTTCCTCACTACTTACGCCGCGCTGAACGACGGCAAGAACGTGTTCGAGGCGGCCAAGAAGATCCTGGCCGTGGATCCAAACGATTTCACCGCGCACTATTACGAGATGCTGTTCACCCAGCCGCTATACACACAGAATCAGTCGAAGGACATTCTGGGCGAGGGCGAAAAGGCGGCCCAGGCGGTATTGGCCAGTATCGACATGCCGCCTCCGGGCGTGGCGGCGGATCAATGGGGCAAGCTGCGGCCGGCCGTCGAAGTGATGGCGTACAAGAATCTCGGCTTTATCGACATGCAACGCATGGATTGGCCCAATGCGGAAGCGAATTTACAGAAGGTTTTGACGCTGACACCCAACGACGCGACCGTGGATTTCCAAATGGGCACGGCGATCGCATCGGAAAAGAAGGTGGATCGGATTCCGGCCGCGCTCTTTTATTTCGCGCGCGCCGCGACGTATAGTGGCGAAGGCGAGCTCCCGGCGGCGGGTAAGGCACAGGCGCTTACCTACGTTCAGAAGCAGTACAAGAATTTCCACGGCAGCGATGAAGGTTTCAACGATTTGCTAGCCGCGGTGAAGGCTAATCCTACTCCTCCGGCTGGCTTTGCGATCAAGAACGCCAACGAAATCGCTCAAGCCAAATTCGCCAATGAGGCGGACTACGAAAAGGCACATCCGGAAGAGACAACTTGGAAGAACCTGAAAATGGCCCTGTCGGCGCCGGATGGCGCGATGTATTTCGACATGGGAATGAAGGGCGCGATGTTGCCGACGCTGAAAGGGAAAGTCGTCAAGCTGGAGCCGGCAGTAAAACCGAAGACTTTGATGGTGGCGCTCGAAGACGGCAAGTCCGACGGAACCACCGCGGACGCAACGTTGAAATTCGAAATGCCGCTGGCGGGCAAGGTGGACGTGGGTACCGAGCTCACCTTTGAAGGCGTCGGGGAGAGCTTCACGCAAAACCCCTTTATGGTCGTGATGACCGTCGAAAAAGACAACTTGCATGGGTGGACGGGCAAGAATGAGCCGGCGCCAGTGCATCACACTACTCACCACGCGGCCGCTCATTAGTTCGTGCCCTCCTGCAGTTCCTGAGCGGCAGTGGGCTGGCTGCGTTCGTTTTCGGACTCTGGTAATATCCAACAAAGACGTTTCCGCCCGGAAGACCGGAACGTCGTTGGAAGGCTCTACATCGTTAAGATTGGAATCAACGGCGATAGAGCACTGGAGGCCCGAAATGTTGAATCAACCCTCGAAGCATTTGTGGATGGCTGCTGTCGTCGTCGCACTGCTGACGCCGGCATTTGCGACTGCACAGGATCAGCCCGCCGCGGCGCAGGCGAAGCAACCGCAATATAAGGATCCAGCGGAATTCACTGTCTACGACTCGATCCTGAAAGATACGAATCCGAAGACCAAGCTGGAAAAGCTCCAGGAATGGCAGACCAAGTATCCCACCACGGAGTTTGAGAAGACGCGCAAGCAAATCTTTCTCGATACCTACGTCAAGCTGAACCAGCCAAAAGACGCTGTGGACGAAGCGAAGAAGATCCTGGCCGACGATCCGAAGGATTTTTGGGCGCTGTACTACACCATGTCTTTGACTCGCGCGGTGGCGGGCAATAATCCCACGCCCGACGTGCTGGATCAGGGCCAGAAAGCCACGACCGCGCTTTTGGCGAACATCGACACGCCTCCTCCGAACGTAACGGAGGCCCAATGGAAGGGCGCGCGGGCACCGGTGGAGGTCCTGGGACACTCGACGCTGGGATGGATCTCGATGCAACGCAAGAGCTGGGACTCGGCGGAAGGCGAATTCCAGAAGTCGCTGCAACTCGATCCCAATGAAGGTGAAGTGGACTACTTCATGGGCACCGTAATCGCATCGGAAAAGAATCCACAGAAAATGTCGGCCGCGTTGTTTTACTTTGCGCGAGCCGCCACCTATGAGGGGACTGGCGGGTTAGCGCCCGCCGGACGCCAACAAGTTATGGATTACGTGAAGCGCGCCTACAAGGGCTATCACGGAAGCGACGATGGCTTCAACGATCTGCTGGCCGCGGCGAAAGCTCAGGCCGCACCTGCGGCGGGCTATCATATCCCGACCGCCGGAGAAATCGCACTGGCGCAACAACAGGACCAACAAAAGAAGGAAGCGGACGAGGCAGCCAATCATCCCGAGCTGGTGCTGTGGAAGAACATCAAGATGCAGCTCACCGGACCCGACGGCGCCACCTACTTCAGTTCGAGTATGAAAGACGCGCAGTTGCCGACGCTGAAAGGAAAAGTTGTAAAGCTGGAACCTGAGCTGAAGCCCAAGACACTGGTGCTGGCGCTCGAAGACGGCACAACGCCCGATGCCACGTTGAAGTTCGAAATGCCGCTGGCCGGGAAGGTGGAACCGGGGACCGAGCTGTCGTTTGAAGGAGTGCCGGCGAGCTACACCTCGACCCCCTACATGGTGGTCTTTAGCGTGGAACCCGACAAACTGCATGGCTGGACTGGCAAGAACGCTCCCAGGCCGGCGGCGCCTCGCAAGAAGGCTTCGGCCAGCAACTAGATCGCTCCCTCACGGTCGCGGTTCAAAATTGGCTACTGAACCGCCATGCGTAAGCATGCGGCTGGGCCGCCCGAGAGCGCTCCCTCACGGTCGCGGTTCAGAATTGGTTACATGCGGAACTACGCCGGTCCCTCACGGTCGCGGTTCAGAAGTGGTAGCTGGAACTAGTTCTGAAGAGCGTTCGCCAAATCGGCGGCGAACGAGCGGATCTTTTGCACTTGTTCCGGCGAGGCCGGCTGTTCGAAGCCTTTGCCGACGAAGAATGCCTGATCGGCGCGCCAGATGAGCGCCGCAAAGCCCCGTTCCGTCATCAGACCGGGAGCGCCGATATTTCCAAAAGCTTCCTGACGGCGCTCCACGAAAGCCACAAAGCCGTCGCGCTCCAGGATGAAATGGGAAGTGATCTCAGCCGGGATAATCTGGATCCCCGCCGCGACCAGCTTCTCGAAAATTTCGATCACATCTTGTATCGGCCGAGATCCTCGTCGTCCAGGCTTTCGAGCCAGCGGCGTTGTTCCTCATCGCTGACCTTGTCGGCGGCGGCGTTGGACCGCTTGGAGCTCTTCAGCACGGACTCATCGACGTAGATGGGGCAATCCAGGCGCAACGCCAGCGCCAAGGCGTCGCTTGGCCGGGAGTCGACGCTAATCAAATCGCCATCCTTGTCGAGCCAGATCACGGCGTAGAAAGTGTCGTCCTTCAACTCGCTGACCACCACTTTGCGAATGCCGGTTCCCAAACCCAGCAGCAGCGTCTTGATCAGATCGTGCGTCATGGGCCGTGGCGTCGAAACTTTTTCGATCTCGAGGGCAATTGCATTGGCCTCGTATATGCCGACCCAGATTGGCAAAATGGTGTTCCCATTCAGATCCTTCAGCACCACGATTGGCATGTTGGTGACGGGATCCATCATCAATCCGCGGATTTTCATTTCGACTTCCATACGGCCCCCCTTTCATAGCAAGTATCGCGCACAACGGAGTGTGTCATATGTGCGGTTCTATCCTCAAATCACCACCTCACCCGCTAAAGAATTCGGCCCCGCGCGAGTGACTCGAACGCTCCACGATGTCCCGGCCAGGCTTGCACCCGAAAGAGTTGCGCCTTCACGCGGCGACGCATATTGGGGATGAACAAAGTTGAGCGTGCGGTTTTGGGTGGTACGTCCAATCCACTGACCCGTGGCCTGATTATAACCCTCCACGAAGGCCTCATCCACCGTGCCCACCAGTTCCGAGTTGCGCCGGATTTGGATGGCGCGCTGCTTTTCCTGGACCACCGCCAAGCGGCGGATCTTTTCTTCCTCGCTGATGTGGTCGTCGAACTGGAGCGCCGCGGTGTTCGGGCGGCGGGAGTACTTGAAGCCGAATAGCGAATCGTATTCCACTTCGTCCAACAGCGCAAGCGTTTGCTCAAAGTCGGCCTCCGTCTCGCCCGGAAAGCCCACGATGATGTCGGTGGTGATGGAGATGTTGCGGCGGGCCTTCTTCATCCAATCGATGCGGCGCATGTATTCATCGCGCGTGTAGAGGCGCTGCATGCGTGCCAGCACCTCCGAAGATCCGGATTGCACCGGAAGATGGACGTGATTGCAGAGCACCGGGTTAGCGTCGATGGCGTCCACGATTTCTTTGACGAAATCGCGCGGGTGGGAGGTCGTGAACCGCACGCGGCGGATGCCTTCCACTTCGCCCACGGCACTGAGCAAGCGCGCAAAATCCCAAGCGGCGGGCGACGGATCGCGATAGCTGTTGACGTTCTGGCCCAGCAACTGGATTTCGACGTAGCCCATGCGAGCAAGCTCCCGAGCTTCGTTCAGCACACTTTCGCTGGTGCGGCTGCGCTCTGGCCCGCGCGTGAACGGAACCACGCAATAGGCGCACGACTTGTCGCAACCTTCGATGATCGTTATATAAGCGCGATGCGGATTTTCACGCCGCGTGAAGGGCGTCTCGAACGCCTGATCGTTGTCCAGGCTCAGTCCGGTGACCCGGCGGTTTCCGCTTTCGAGCTGGACCAGCATTTCCGGCAGCTTCGCATAGCTGGCCGATCCGGCAACCAGGCTGACGTGCGGGGCGCGCTCGAAGATACGCTCGCCTTCCTGTTGCGCCACACAGCCCAGTACTCCAAACACCTTACCCTTGCCGTGCCGCTTGAACTCATCTAAGCGATGGAACACTTTCTGCTCGGCCTTGTCGCGAATGCTGCAGGTGTTATAGAGAACCAGGTCGGCTTCGTCCGGCTTGGCCACCTGCTGGTATCCTTTTGACAACAGCGTGCCGATGACCTTCTCGGAATCGTGCGCGTTCATCTGGCACCCGAAGGTCTCGATGTAGAAAGTCTGCATGCTTGGCTTTCGATTCCATTGTACTGGGTTGTGTACAACCAGGGGCGACGCCGGTAATAAGCGGGTGATAGCGATAAGAGAAAGAGAACCCTTCCACAAGCCAGCCACTACATCGTGTAGACTGGTTCTTTGAAGGGGGTGCGTCTTCAGCAGTAGTTGGCTCGCACGAAGTACTCCTCGTGAGCTGCTGTTTTTCTCTGCTCGAAAGATCCCCGCTGCCCTTTTTTCCCTTCTCTTCCCCGACCAGTGCCGCATCTGCGATCAGCCGCTGAAAGAATTTTCCCGCGTCCCGGCGTGCCGCGCCTGCCTGTCCAAGCCTGAGCCTCTGGCGGCGGACTATTATTGCGTCCAATGCCGCGCGCCCTTCCTGAGCCGCTTCCCGCTGGATGATCAAGGCCGGTGTGGGCTGTGCCGGCGCGGGGTTCGCGGGTTCGACGCGGCATACTCGTTCGGATTTTATCAGGACGAGTTACGCAAGCTGATTCAACTGTTCAAGTACGGCCGCATCCAGACCTTGTCGGCTCCCCTGGGCCGGCTGTTGGCGCGCGCGCTCCCGCACGGACAAAGTTTCGATGTCATCGTCCCGATGCCGCTGCATTGGCGGAAGCGATGGCAACGCGGATTTAACCAGGCGGACCTGCTGGCGCGCGAGATCGGCCGGCGCACCCATACGCCGGTGCGGAACGCTCTGCGCCGGGTACGCAATACCGCGTCGCAGGCCGGCTTAACCAGCGCCAAACGGCGTGAAAATGTTTCGGGCGCGTTTCTACCCTCGCGCCGGGCAACCAATCGCAGAGCGCTCGACGGACGGAGCGTGCTGCTCATCGATGACGTTATGACTACCGGGGCGACTGCCGCGGCCTGTGCCCGTGCCTTAAAGCGAGGCGGCGCGCGGCAGGTGACCTTGCTGACCCTGGCGCGGGCCGACCGGCGATTGATGTTCGACCCGCTGGCTTTGTCCGACTCGCCCCTCCACGACTTGAATTTCTCCGGGAGAACCGAAGATGCCTAGTCTCGATCGATTGCATAGACCGGTCTTAGTGCTGAACGCCAGCTACGAGCCCATCAATATCTGCGCCGCCCGCCGGGCGCTGGTGCTGGTACTGAAGGGCGTGGCGTCGGCCGAGGAGGAGTCGCAGGCGCACGTCCATTCGCCTCGTCATTCCATTCGAGTACCGTCCGTGATTCGATTGCTTGAATACCGCCGCATTCCGCATCAGACTCGGGCTCTTTCGCGCAAGAATATTTTGATGCGGGATCGCTATACCTGCCAGTATTGCCATCGCACCATGCCGTCGGGCGAACTGACCCTGGACCACGTGGTTCCGCGCTCGCGCGCCGGGGAGACCACCTGGGAGAATCTGGTGGCGTGCTGCCATCCCTGCAATAACCGCAAGGGCAGCCGCACTCCCGAAGAAGCGGGAATGAAGCTGGCGCGCGCGCCGCGCCCGTTCAGTTTGCACACCAGCCGTCACTTGATGCGTCTACTCGCCAAGAGCGACGATCAGTGGCGGAAGTATTTGTTCTACTGAAAATCCCAGGAATACGAGGGATTCAAGGAATACCAGGAATCAATGCGTGGTGGGCGCCTGGCCCGGTTCCTTGGGCTTTTCCTTGGGAGGCGTAGTGGCCTTCACCGGGCTGATGATCACGTGTGCGTTGCGGCCTTCCAGCCGTGGCTGGCCTTCCACCATTCCGTGACTCGAAAGATCTTGCGCAAAACGCAGCAGCAGCTTTTTGCCTAGATCCACATGCGCGATCTCCCGACCGCGGAATTGCACCACCGCTTTCACCCGGTTGCCTTCGCTCAGAAAGCGGATGGCGTGATTCTTCTTAAATTCATAGTCGTGATCGTCGGTGTTGGGGCGAAACTTCAGTTCCTTCACCTGGATGACGTGCTGCTTTTTCTTGGCCTCGTGCTGCTTCTTCTTGTTTTCGTATTGCCACTGGCCATAGTCCATGGCCTTGGCGACGGGCGGCTCGGCGGTGGGCGCAATCAGGATCAGATCCAGGCCCATCTCCTGCGCTTTACGAACGGCGGCCAGCGTCGGCATGATCTCGACGGATCCGTCAGGGAATACGGCGCGTACTTCGCGCACGCGGATGGCCTCATTCACATTTTCCCGAACCCTGGGACGGCGGGGCGGGTAGTTTCTGGATGGAATCATTGAAAGGCGGGGGCGGTTTGAGAACCCATTCCGCCGAAGTTGAAACGAGTACTTATCATTGTACTGATCGTACCAGAATTCGAGGAAGGCGGCGCAACAGGCGGCTGGGTCAGTTCACCCCCGATTCTAACGCGGCCCTGTCAGTGAAGCCCGCCCTTGCTACAATACCTCCAGGCCGCGTAGCTCAGTTGGTTAGAGCGTCTGGTTTACACCCAGAAGGTCCACAGTTCGAGCCTGTGCGCGGCCACCACCTGGCGCCCTATACGCCCACCACGGAACTACCGCAGCTTAGACCCGGCACCGGGCTAAAACGTGATCCGGCCGCCGAGTTGAATCGCGCGCGGTCCGGTGTCCTCGGCGCTTTGCAAGCTGCCGATCGTCCCGAATCCCGGAGTGCCAAGGCTTAGATTGGGGACGCCATAATTCGGGTGGTTGAAGAGATTCGTCGCCGCGGCGCCAATTCGTATCGCGTAGCGCTCTTTGTAGGTGAAGCTGCGATAAATGGAGAGTGAAACTTCCTCTGTCCCCGGGCCGACGACGGCGCCGACCGGTGAGTTTCCGAAGCGGCCGATATTGTCCGGCGGCAGAGTGAAAGCCGCCGGGTTCACCCAGTTGTAGATGCTTTTGTTCGTTGGATAGATGGGTGCGCCGGAAACGATGTCCGCGCGAGGATCGCCGCCGTCATAAGAGTTGTCGAAATTGGTTCCGGAAGGATCCGTGCCGGGCGCCGTCACGGTGAGATACGGTCCGCTTTGGAAGAGCATGCGTCCGGCGATCTCCCATCCGCTATACAGTTGATTCAGGAATTTGTTGGTCGTGTTGCTGGAGGTCTGATAGAGGAAGTTCGCAATCACGCGGTTGTTTCGCGTGAACGGCACGCGCCCGTAGTCGAGACCCGGATTGTAAAAATCGCTGCTTTGACCGCCGCCCGCACCGGAGAAGGACGTCGGATCCCATCCACCGGCGTTGGAAAGATTCTTGGCGTGATTGTAGCTGAATTCGAATTGGAGACCTTTCGACAGGCGCTTGTTCACCGTGGCCGTGAACGACTCATAGTTGCTCCAGGCGCTGTTTTCCACGTTGACGATGGAATCCATCAGGGGATACGGGGCGCTGGCACTGGCCTTGGCAAAACCGACTGTATTAGCGGGTACTTGATCGGGATTTGTAGTCAAGTCCAGATCAGTTCCGTGGCTGCCGTCGTAGGAAAGGCGCAGACCGGTTTGGAAGCCGAGGTCACGCTCGAAGGTAAAGTTCCACTGCTGGACGTACGGATCCTTGTAATGCAGGTTGTACGACAAGTCGAAGTCCTGTGTTCCAGGCTGCGCCAGGTTCGAAGGGAACGGATAAGGGAACGTGTACTGGGCTTTTCCATTGCTGATGGAGTTGGTAAACGTGGCGACGTCGCTCGCCTCAACGGCCCAGGAGGAGAGGATCAGGTAGCCGAGGGGGGAATCCATGAATTTCCCGTAGCCGCCGCGGATGACCGTTTTTCCGTCCCCGGTGACGCGCCAGGCAAAACCGATGCGTGGAGCAAAGTCGGTCTTCTGCGAATAGCGCAAACTGTTGGGGATCCCTGCCTGGCTGGCGGTAAAGATGGGCATCGGATAAATAGACCCGGCGAATCCGGGGTTCACTAGTTTGAGGCTTTGGTCGGGAACAGCAACAGCTCCGTGCACCACCGAGCCATCCAGGCCCGTATAGTAGCCTGGCAGAAACGCAGCCACATTCTCGTTGTGATCCTGAAACATGGGATGGTATTCGTAGCGCACGCCGTAATTGATGGTGAGACGCGGCGTCACCTTCCAATCGTCCTGAGCGAAGAAGGCATAGGATCGGCCCCAGGCGTTCGTGTCGGGATAGTTTACGGTAGCGATGGTGGAGCTGCTCGGTACGCCCAGCAGGAACGCGCCGAACGGATTCCCGATGGTTGAACCGATGACGGAATTTGTAAAGTTGTATCTGCCCAGCCACAAGGAGTCGAACACAGAAGTATACAAGGCGGTCAGGTAGCGGTAGTCCGCGCCGAATTTGTACGTGTGCTTGCCTTCCGTCATCGTAACGTTGTCAAGGAATTGATAGGTCTGGGTCTGTTGTAGATTCGAGCCTATTCCGCCCGTGCGCTGGAAACCCGCAATGCGAACGTTCGGAACCGTATTCACATTGGCCAGGAATTGCGGCGACTGTGTGATGTAGGGAGTTAGCCCCAGCTCGTTCTCGATCCCGCTGCCGGAAATGTCGTAGCTTTGACGTTGGTGGAGGCCGGTCCAACCCGCCCGGAACTCGTTTACGATGTGGGGGGTGATCACGTAATTGTATGCGCCGGTCAGACTCCAGGTCCGCTGCGGAATATCAACGGGACCTCCCAAAGCCGATCCGTTGAGGTTGTTGGAAGCGCAGGCGCACGGGAGTTCCGAATTCTGCCGCAGCTTGTAAGTAAACCTGGCAAAGACGGATTGCTGGGACGTGATGTTCTGGTCAACGCGTGCATCTCCCTGATCGCTGCTGATAGGCGTCGGGAAGTTCCCCACATAGTTGTTGACCACCGAGTTCACGGGGCCCGCATTCGGCAGCGGAAAGAGATATTTCATCACACCGGCCGAGACCGGACTGATATCGGAAGCCGGAATCTGACTGTTTGGAAATGGATTGCCATTCAGGTCGCGGACCACTCCGTACACAGACAGGTCGCCGCTTCGCAAGGGAAGCGACGGTACGTTTTCCACCAGCACCTGCTGGAACGGCAACCGCAGCGATTCCCAATCCATAAAGAAGAAAGTCTTGTCCTTACCGTTATAGAGCTTGGGGATGGAGAGTGGGCCACCGAACGACGCTCCAAAATCGTTCATGATCAGTTTCGGGACCTGAGCGCTGAAGGTATTGCGCGCCGCGAAGGCCGAATTTTGATGATTCTCAAAGAGGCTGCCGTGGTATTGGTTGGAACCACCCTTGGAGATAGTGGTGACGTCGCTGATGCCGCCGTACTCGGCGCTGTTGTTGACTTCACTGACGCGCATCTCGGCGATCCCATCGAAGGAGGGGAAAAGCTCGGTCATCGGAGCGCTGTTGCGGGCGCTCATGGTGCTGATTCCATCGATGCTCATCGATAACATGTCGATGTTCCCGCCCGCGACCGAAATGTTTCCGCTGTTATCCGTCTCCACTCCAGGTTGTATCGTCAGCGTTGAGAACGCGCTGGTGGAACCGGACGCCCGAGAACCGAGCGCCACCGGAAGATCGATTAGCTCACGCCCCAGCTTGCTTTCCGCGATGTTGGATACTTCGGTATTGATAGGCGCTTCGGCTTGCACCTTGACCTCCACCGTCTGCGCTTGCGTAGCCAGTCCCAACTGGCCGTCCACGCGCACCGTTTGCCGCGAGAGAAGCTGGAGACCAGGATTTGTGACCGCTTGGAAACCTGGCGCTTCCATGGTGATGTCGTACGTTCCAGGCTCCAGGTTCACCACGGTATAAGTACCGTCTGAATCCGTCGTTACCTTCCGCGTCGATGAGGTATCGAGGTTCCTGACCGTTACGATGCAATTTGCCACGACGGCTCCGGAAGGATCTTTTACGGTCCCCAGAAATTCCCCGAATGTGGATTGAGCCCAACCGGCGACGGTGAAAAGCTGAACCAGGGCCGCGAGTACGACGCATGCGTAAAATACTCGGAAGCCAAAACGGCTGACATTGCGAATAGCGACAGCAAACCACATAAGTGCACCTCTCCCCGAAAAGTGTTCTTACGACTAAAGAAATACTTTGGTCAGTACGAAAAGAGTCGCCCAGAAGCGAGGGGAGTTGCGATTGAAATCCCCTTCTGTCTATCGATGAGCAGCCCTCGGACTGAGGCGTCAGGGCCTAGGACAACGAACTTGGTCGTTCGCTTCTTGGCATCCAGGCGTCAAACTTTGGCGCGAGGTGCGGTTACTTGCTCGGTAGGAATTACGAAGTATATCCCGGCGGATCGTTACTGTCAAACAATATTTGTTAACTATCTCATATGGAAGAAATTGCGCGCCGAAAGCCGATTTTGTTTACGGCCCCTGTTACTTCAGCCCCCTGACGGTGCGCTTGCCCCGATAAAAAGATCGAGATCGGAATTCGGAGCGAAGTTCCGGCCCTACCGCACCGGCCCTGCGCGCCCCGGCATTTTCCGCTTGCCGTTTACAACTGGCGGGAAGTCCTTCAATTCGTCGTACACCGCGGTGATGAAGCGTTCCTTGCTCTGCTTCGTGTCACCCATCGTGGTCGCGTCATAGGGCGCAGTCAGGTTCGCGGCCAGAACCTCATCCAGCGACTTGCCCTCGTCGCGGAGCTTTTGCACCTTTCCCAGAATGTCGACCAGCATGGCGCGGTAGCCCAGCAGGTCTTTCTTCGTGACCAGCGTGCCGTGGCCGGGGATCAAGGTGGTATCTGGACCGGCAAGCTTTTCAATCAGGTCAACCGCCTCGATCATGCCCTTGATCGAACCGCCGTTGGCCTGGTCGGCAAATGGATATCCAAAGTTGCGATAGAAATCCTCGATGTAGATCACGTTCGCCTTGTTGAAGCGAACGATGGTGTCACCCGCGGTATGAGACGGCATCATCGGTATAAAATCCACCGTTTCGCCGTTCATATGGATCGTGACCGCGGGAGTACCTGGCGAGGCGTACCGATACGTCACAGTTGGAACGCCGGCGGGATCCGGCGAGCGACCGGCGTTGCCCGGCGGACTTAGCATTTCATCCCGCAGATTCTCCTGCGCGAAGACCACCGCTCCCTGTTTCGCGAAGAATGCATTACCGCCGGTGTGGTCGGGGTGAATATGCGAATTGACCACAATCCGAATAGGAGCGCTGGTGAATGTACGGATCGCCTCGAGTGTCTTGGTGGCCAGTTGCGGGTCCTCCGTATCCACCATCAGCACGCCGTCGGAACCGAACAGCACCGCCACCCTGCCGCCGGCAGCGTCGGGGTGTGCCGGGTCAAGACCGGCCGAACCATGCATCGAATAGAGATTCGGAGCCAGTTTTTCCGTCACCAGCATCTCAATCTTGTCCCAGGGGGTTTGGTACCCGGGCGGAAACTGGTAGGGCCCCTTTCCCGGCGGAACTACGGTGATGGGATAAACCTGTTCTTGTGCCCATGCGCCTAAGCAGACAACCGACATCGCCGCGAGCGCGCTCGGCAATAGCAGTCTTTGTTTCACAGCCTTCTATCCTCCCAAGTCTGAGCTTCGATCATACCGGAAGCCACAGTTCGCGGCCGAGCCCCGGCCGGCGGCGCGGACCTTGGCGAGTGTCGGGAGCCGGCCGGTAAAACACCCCTGCGACGCACGGCTGCGCATGATAAAGTTCTTCCGGAGAGGAGAATATTGAACATGCACACTCGAAAAGGTCTTTCTCTCGGATTGGTCACCGCCGCGGCATCGATTGCTCTCGCTGCGATGGCAAGCGCGCAGGGTCCGGCACCCGGTCCATTCATGGTCCACCAGCTGAAGCCGGACGTTTACTGGGTGGAGGGCGGCGGCGGAAACAGCGGCGTCATTGTGGGCGATAAAGGCGTGATCGTCATCGACGCCAAGACCACTCCCGCAGGCGGAAAAGAGCTGTTGGAGGATATCGCGAAAATCACGCCAAAGCCGGTAACCACAGTCATCCTCACGCACAGCGACGCCGATCACGTGAATGGGCTGGCGTCATTTCCCGCCGGCATCACGATCATTGCCCACGAGAACAATAAGAAGGAGCAGGAGGCCGCTCTGGCCGCGGGTGGGCGGGGCGCGCCTCCCGCCGATCGTCTCCCTACGCAGGTGGTCGCCAAGAACAAGGAGAATCTCAAGATTGACGGCGTAAAACTGGAATTGCTGCACTGGGCGCCCGCGCATACTAGTGGCGATCTGGTGATCTATCTGCCTGGCCAGAAGATTGTGTTCACCGGGGACATTATCGCGAGCCAACGTCCCGATCCGTCTGATCCATCTGGAGAAGAACGGTTCATCGGAAGGCTGGATCACGACAACGAAGGGAATTGCCGCCCTCGACTCCGATCAGTTCGTGCCCGGACACGGGGACGTGCAGACCAAAGCCGATATTGAGAAGCGCCTCAGCAATACGGAAGCAAAGCGGGCGAAGATCAAAGAACTGGTGGCACAGGGCAAGTCTCTGGAAGAGATCAAAGTCGCTGTCGGCGATCCGCCGGCGGCTCCTGCCGGAGGACCGGGCGGCCGCGGCCCCGGATTCGCCAGTTTTACCGAGGTAGTGTACAAGGAACTCACCAAGAAACCGTCCTGACCGGGGGCGGTTATTGCTCCCGGGTTCCCGCCACGCACCGGCGGGCTAACCGCGCGCCCGCAAATTAGTCTAACGAGCAGCCGGGATGGATTGGACCGATCAAGCGGCTGCCGAAGAGGCACGCAAAGGGAATCAACTCGCCTTTCGTGTCCTCGTAGAACGGCATAGCCGCGCGGTCTTCCGTCTGGCCTTTCGTATGACCTGCAACGAACAGGACGCGGAAGACATGGTGCAGGAGACGTTCCTTCGCGCCTTTAAACAACTGCACCGCTTTGACGGGCGCGCCTCGTTTGGAACCTGGCTGTACCGCATTGCCACGAATTGCTCCCTGGACCTGATTCGGGCGCGGCGCGTTCGGGGGGAAGGGCAGCCCGGGCTTGAGACTGCCGAATCGCCCGCTCCTTCTCCGGAGCGTGTCACTCGCAGCAAACAACTTGCGGGCATGCTGGACCACGCACTCGAACAGCTCAGCGACGCGGAGCGGACCGCGTTTCTACTGCGCCACTACGAAGGCTGCACTATTGAGGAAATTGCCAAGGTATTGGGGATCAGGAACAGCGCGGCAAAGCATAGCGTTTTCCGGGCCGTCCAAAAACTCCGCGGCGCGCTGGAACCGGCCTGGGGAGGCGCCCGATGAATCACCTCGGCGACGAAGAGCTTACCCAAGCCTATTACCGCGACGAAGAGCCTGAGTCGCGCCGTCATTTGCATGAGTGCGCGCAGTGCCAGGCAGCGTTCCAACACCTGAAGACTCTGCTGGACGAACTGCTGGCCGAGACCGTTCCCGAACGCGGAGCTGGCTATGGCGCCGAGGTCTGGAACCGCCTGCTTCCGCGGTTGCCGCTTGAGAAACCACGGCGTGTCTGGCTGCGCTGGTGGACCGTTGTTCCCGTGCTGGCAGGTCTATTGGCCGCGGCGTTCCTGGCCGGACGGTTTACGCAAATTCCGTTCAACAAGACAGCCGCCATCGCGCCGCAGGCGCGCCAGAGGATCCTGCTCATTACGCTGGGGAACCATCTCGACCGGTCGGAAATTCTGCTGGCCGAGCTGGTGAACGCCGCGCCCGGGGCCGCCGATTTTAGCGACGAGCGTTCCAATGCCCGGGATCTTCTCGATGAGAACCGTCTGCTCCGTCAGACCGCCACGCGTGCCGGCGACGCTTCTCAGGCCGCCGTGCTGGACGAACTGGAACGCGCGTTGCTCGATATCGCGCACAGCCCGTCGGAGATCACCGCCCCTGAGTTGGAATCTTTGCAGAGGCGCATCGAAAACGAGGGGCTTTTGTTTAAAGTGCGTATTATTAGCTCGAATATTCATCACAAAGGACAGCAATTATGATCCGCACGATTTT
This sequence comes from Bryobacterales bacterium, assembly GCA_963747945.1. GTDB lineage: Bacteria > Acidobacteriota > Terriglobia > Bryobacterales > Bryobacteraceae > Palsa-89. The sequence continues at coordinate 43,223 of CAVVHB010000008.1, read as the reverse complement.
CATTCTGGCCGCTCTGGCCACGGTCCTGCCCGCGCAGGAGTTGGATGGGCTGAGAGGTTTGAGTTTTCAGGCGCAGCAGGGCGCCGGCGAGGATGGGGATTATCGCCGTGGACGCAGCGCGCTGGACGCCGGCCGCTGGGAGGATGCCATTGCCGCATTCAACGACTCAGCCGCGCGCAAAAGAGCCGCCGCCGACGGGGCGCTGTACTGGAAGGCATATGCGCAAAACCGTGCGGGGCAGCGCGATGCCGCCCTCGCCACCCTGGCCGCACTCCGCGAGCAATATCCGTCCAGCCGCTGGTTGAATGACGCGCAGGCGCTGCAGGTAGAGATACGCGCCGGCGCCGGCGCACCCGTTAGCCCGGCGGCCGAATCGGACGAAGATCTCAAACTCATTGCCATCAACAGCCTGATGCAATCCGACCCGAGCCAGGCCCTGCCCATTCTGGAGAAGCTCCTCAAGAGCAATAGCTCGCCGAAACTCAAAGAAAAAGCGCTCTTCGTGCTTACCCAGAGCGGATCGCCAGAGGCGCGAAAGATTTTGAGCAGCATCGCGCTGGGGAACTCCAACCCCGATCTTCAACGAGCGGCCATCCGGTATATGGGAATGATGGGCAGCGCCGACGCGCGCCGCGAGCTGGCGTCCATCTATACCTCTTCGCAAGACAAAGACATCAAGCGCGCCATTCTGAAGGCCTTCATGATTTCGGGTTCGCGCGAATTCCTGCTGAATGCCGCAAAGACCGAAAAGGACCCGGATCTGCGCAGAGAGGCGATTCGCGAGCTCGGCATCAGCGGCGGCCAGGAGGAACTCTGGCAGCTTTACCAGAGCGAGACTTCCGTGGAAGCGAAGGAAGAGATTCTGAAATCCATGTTTGTGGGTGGGAACTCGGCCCATCTGGTCGACGTGGCCCGTTCGGAGAAGGATCCGCGCCTGCGCGCCGCCGCGATTCGGTCGCTCGGATTGATGGGGGAAAATGGCCGCGGTGACGTTCTGGTCTCGATCTATCGTTCCGACCAGGACCGCGCGGTCCGGGATGCGATCCTGAACGCCCTGTTCATCCAGCAGAACGGCAAGGCTCTGGTGGACCTGGCGAGGAACGAGCACGATCCCCAGATGAAGAAGGAGATCATCAGCAAGCTCGCCCTGGTTCACTCCAAAGAGGCTACGGACTACATGCTGGAGCTTCTGAAATGAGAACGCTCGCGCTTCTTTTCGCGATTGCCACCGCCGCATGCGCTCAGGACGGAAGGCCGGTGGTAACCAACGCCCGATTCGAGACGAGGGCATTTTCAAGCGCCCGCTTGGGCGATCTCGCTACACAAATTCGTGCGGGATCCGCCACCTGGTTCGGTTACGCCGTCGCGGCTGTTCCGGGCGACCGCTCCAACTGCTGCTCGAACGAAGGCACCCAATGCGGTTGGAGTCTGGAGGGCAACTCAAATAGCGTCCGAGGCACATCCTCACCGAGCGGCCCGGTACATCTGGAAGCCCCACCGACAGCGGACGTACTGTTTCGCGTGGAGAACAACCGGGTGGAGAAAATCGAGATATATTCGACGGACTGTCCTTTGGATGCAGGCGGACTTCCCTTTATTTGGATCACCGGTGTACCGGCGAAGGCGAGCCTCGCGTACCTGCAGACGTTTGTCTCCGCCAGCAGCGCCGATCACACTTCGGACGCCGCCATCCTTGCCATCTCGATGCACGCGGACGCTCAGGCTGACGACATGCTCGAACAACTTGCGCGACCAGCAGCGGCGGAAAGGATCCGCGAGAAAGCGATGTTTTGGATGGGGGCCAATCGTGGGGCGCGCGGCGAAGGGGTTCTGAAAAAGATTCTTCAGGCCGACGCGAGCGATCAGATTCGCGCAAAGGCCGTTTTTGCCCTTTCGATCAGCAAGCAACCGGATGCGCTCGACCCGATTATCCGGGCCGCAAACAACGATGCATCGCCGCACGTGCGTTCCCAGGCGCTTTTCTGGCTGGCGGAGAAAGCGGGAGCGCGCGCAGCGGCAACCATTGTCGGCGCCATCGAGAACGACCCCGATACAGAGGTGAAAAAGAAAGCGGTTTTCGCGCTTTCGCAGCTTCCCAAGGACGAGGCGATTCCCAAGCTGATCGATATCGCGCGCAGCCAGCGGAACGGGGAAGTCCGCAAGCAGGCTTTCTTCTGGCTGGGCCAGTCCGGCGATCCGCGCGCACTGGCGTTCATTGAGCAGACGCTGCTGCGATGACGAGCAGTCCTCAACTCCGGATCGAATCCCGGCGTGGTACAAGGAATACACTATGAAGTCACTCTCGAAACTGGTGGCGCTGGCCGCTCTGGTAACCGCCGGCGCGTTCGGGCAGATGCCCCAGCCCATGGTCAGCGAGAACACGACGCAGATCTCGGACCACGTCTGGGCGATCATGGGTTTTCCCAACATCGCGATCGTTGTCGGCAGCCGCGCGACGCTGGTGGTCGATACCGGCCTGGGCCCGAAAAATGGAGCCACGGCCGCGCGCGTGGCCGCCAAGCTCGCGCCCAACAACCACAAGCTGTTCCTCACCACCACCCACTTCCATCCTGAGCACGCTGCCGGCGAGCCCGGCTTTCCCGCCAGCACCATCCTGATCCGCAATACGCTGCAGCAGCAGGAAATGGAGAAGCATGGGCAGGAGATGATCGATATGTTCAGCAAGGGTTCGCCGAATAAGGAGCTGCTCGCGGGCGTTCGATTGCGCCAGCCCGACGTGATGTTCGATCAGGAAGCGAGGATCGATCTGGGCGGCGTCATAGCGCGCTTGATCTGGTTCGGCGAAGCGCACACGAAGGGCGATGAGTTGACCTTTGTCGAACCGGACCGCACGCTGATTTCGGGCGACGTGGTGCAGAACAAGACCATACCGATGATCTTCGGCGACGGCGGCACACCTACGACCTGGCTGGCGGTGGTGGATAAGTTAGCGGGCCTCAACGCCGCGCATGTCCTGCCGGACCATAGCCCTCCCGGGGATGGTTCGCTGGTGGCGGAGGAGCGGAATCTGATCTCAGAAATCCGCACACGAGCGCTCGCGCTCAAGCGTCAGGGTATGTCGGCCGACGACGCCGGGAAAGAAGTCAGCGCCGGTCTCAAAAAGCTGCACCCGGATTGGCCCAACACAAACGCCGCGGCCTTCGTCAAGAGCGTTTATACCGACCCTCAATAGCAATGTTGCCGGCGACCAGCCCAAGCGCCCGACGTGATGATCCATGAGATAAAGAAAGCCGTCCACGGCAACCGCTTCGCGGGCTCAGCCAGAATCGCCGTTCTTTTCCCGCTGGTTATATCGTCTTACCACCCGCGCTGCTGGAGAAGTTTGTGATGACGAAGACCATGATCAGCCGCCATCACTCGGTTTTCGATCCAACCGAGGTGTGCGACTTTATCGAGCAAGGCCAGCCTGGAAGAGGGAATTCAGATCGGATTTGCAGCCGTGGATGAAGCGGCGATCGAAAAAGGGATTTTAGGTTTGGCGGATGCGCTGCATAGTTTGGATCGTTCCGCGGCGCGCGACACGGCGGACGCATCGTCAATGCGAGCGATTGTTGCGTGCCAGACGTCGTCACTCAAAGGCTTGGTCGGGGCGCAGGCGGGCAGCCAGCACGGCTCCAACCAGCAGCAACAGTATGGAGCAGAGGAACGGGAAAACCCAACTGCCGGTGCGATCCACCAGATAACCGAAACTGGAAGGCGACACCAGGCCGGCCAGTCCGAAACCGAAATTCATCATTCCGCTGGCGGAACCGGCATAACGAGGAGCGATATCCATGGGCACAGCCCAGATGGGTGCAACGATCAGCTCCGCGAAAAAGAAGGCCAGCGACAGGCACACCGCGGATATGGCGAGGTTATGAAATAGCACCACTGGGCACAAGAAGATGAGCGCACCCAGGAATCCCAGGATGATCACCGAGCGCCGCGCCACGAGCACACTGCCGGTCTTGCGAAGCAGGCGATCGGTTGTCACGCCGCCCACCGTATCCCCTATAACGCCCGCAAAGAGCACGCTGGCTGAGAAAATCGCGGAGGACTGCAAATTCAGATGATAGTTCTCGAAGAAGAACGCGGGTATCCAGCTCAGGAACAGCCACAGGGTCCAACCGTAGCAGAAGTCGACCATCGTCACCGGCAGGATGCGCCGCGCCAGCCGCAGCCAGGGAACCACCGGCCGGTCGCGCCTGGCGGGCTCAGGTAGCGCCGCCAAATCGGCCTCAGTGATACCAGGATGGTCGCGCGGATTGTTGCGAAAATATCCGGCCCACAAGAGAAGCCAGAGCAGGCTGGCCAATCCGAGGATCACGAAGGAGCGTCTCCATGTCACGAACAGAAGCAGCCCCGCCATCAGCGGCGGTGTCACTGCATTCCCGATTCGTCCAAACGAATGCGCGATCCCTTGTGCAAAGCCCCAGTCCCGCGCTGGGATCCAGGTGGACATCGCTCGTGTGGCTGTGGGGAAGGCAGCACCCTGGGCGAAGCCCAGAGCCAGGCGCAAGGCAAAGAGCGACGCGAACCCACCCGCCGCGCCCGTAAGCATCGTGGAGACACCCACCATTGCGCAGCACGCCGACAGTGTCAGGCGTGGCCCGAATTTATCGCCGAGCCAGCCGCCGATGAGCTGAAACAACGCATAGGGGATCGCGAAAGCAGAGAAGGCCAGTCCCAGCTGTGTGTTGCTCAGCCCGAGATCCGCTTTGATCACCGGGGCCGCCGTGGCGATGTTCACGCGGTCCACGAACAGGATTAAATACAGGAGGCAGAGCAGTGCGAGAACAATTCGCGGAGCTCCGAGATGCCGCAGCCGCGTCGACTCCGCTTCGATCACGCCGGCTCGCCGGGGGCACTTTTGATTTGCGTACGGTACAGGATCCGGCGCGAGTCTGGATCGAACGAGTCACGCCGATGCATGGCGCAACGGTTATCCCATAAGACCACGTCGCCTGGCTGCCACTGATTGTGCCAGGTGATGTCGTTGCGCGTCGCGTATGACCACAATTCGTCGAGCAGCGATTCAGACTCCGCTAGCGGAAGACCGGCGATGTAAGCGTTCCGCCGGCGGCCGAGGTACAGAGCGCGGCGGCCGGTCTCCGGATGAGTGGAGACCAGCGGATGAAACACGCCGGAAGACGAGAGCGGATCATCGGTCGCAGCTAAGCCTTGACGCACATAGCCGCCGCTATTGTAGGTGGCGTCGTGCTTGAGGGCGAGGCCCGAAATTCGCTGCCGCAGCGTATCCGGCAGAGAATCATACGCGCGATACATGTTGCAGAAGTGCGTGTCGCCCCCGGCGGGTGGAACTTCGATCGCGTACAGCATGCTGGCCTTGGGCGGATTCTCGAGGTAGGACATGTCGGTGTGCCACACGGCCTCGCCAGCGCCCAGGCTCCCGATAGGCACCCCGTTTTCAATCACGTTGGAAACCACGTAGATTTCCGGATGGCCTTCCACGAAACGCCGCCCGGTCTCCTGCACGGGAGCCCAATCCAGTTCACCGAAGCGGCGGCTGAAGGCGATGAGGTCTTCGAGCGCCAGTTGCTGATGGCGAAACAGGATGACAAGATGATCCAGCCACGCGCGGTGGATTTCGTTGAAGTCCTGAGCGCTCAGGCTCTTCAGTTCGACATTCTGAATTTCAGCTCCGAGGGCCGCGCCGCTGGGGATGACAGTCATGAATAACCCATAACATTAGCAAAGTATTCACGCTCTTCATGCGGTGCTGCCGGGCGGACCTCCATTTCGGGCGGAGATCGGTTGACTACGTAATAAACTATAGGTATGTGCCCCGGGAACAGGCTGCAGTGAAAAGGTGAAGTGTGAAAGCCAAAGTTGAGGAACTTTTCCACGCAGGTAGCCAACCTAACCCAGGAAGCTCGCCTGCCGCTACTTCGCTGAGAACGACGTTGACGAACGAACCAGAACGGAAGTGGAGGCATTGTTTGCGGATGAATCGCAAACCACGAAGTTCTTGGCCGAAGACATTGATGCGCAGTACTCTGAACGGGATGAGCTGAAAGATTCTTACTGCGGGCCGTACCGATTGGAAAAGCTGCTGGGACGCGGCGGCATGGGGAGCGTTTACGCGGCCGAGCGCGCGGACGGTGAGGTGAAACAGCGCGTGGCGGTGAAGTTGTTGCGACCGGGAGCGGGCCCTCCCCAATTCCGTCAATTGTTCTTATCGGAGCGGCAGATTCTGGCAACGCTATCTCATCCCAACATTGCCCGCTTATTGGATGCGGGCCATCGAGAGGATGGACAGCCGTATTTGGTGATGGAGTATGTCGAGGGAAAAACCATCGATGTGTTCGCCGCCGGCATCGAGCCTGAGGCAGAAGATTGCACTGTTCCTTAAGGTATGCGCCGCGGTGAGCTATCTACATCGCAACCTGGTGGTGCATCGCGATCTGAAGCCCTCCAATATTCTTGTCACCGAAGAACGTGAACCGAAATTGCTGGACTTCGGTATTGCCAAGATTCTCGACTCTGCAGGCGACGCCACTGTGACCAACGTGCGCATGCTCACGCCGGAATACGCGAGTCCGGAGCAAGCCGCGGGTGGCCGCATGACGACGGCAACCGACATCTACTCGCTGGGGGCGGTGCTCTACAAGCTGTTGACGGGTGCGTCTCCCTACCAGGCGACCAGCAAATCTGCGAAAGCAACGGCAACCGCGACGTCCCCCAAGAAAGATCATGCCCCCCTCCAAGCTCGCGCCGGATTTGAAGAGGCGATCTCGACGCGATCCTTCTGAAAGCTTTGCGGGAAGAGCCTCAGGAGCGATACGCCTCCGCGGAACAGCTCTCCGAGGATCTGGAGAACTACCTCGCGTACCGCCCGGTTCGTGCGCGCACCGGGGATGTCTGGTATCGGACTCGTAAATTCTTGCGCCGCTATTGGCTTCCGGCCGTTGCGGGGACTCTTACTATCGCCAGTCTTACCGCGGGATTGACCATTGCGAATCACGAGCGCGCGATCGCCGAACGGCGCTTCACGGACGTACGACAGCTGGCAAACAAATTGTTTGATATCGACGATCGCGTTTCCAAATTGCCAGGGAGCACGGAAACGCGCAGGCTGATTGTGGAAACATCGCTCGAATACTTGCGGCGAATCACCGGCGGACGTTCGCATGGACCCGGCGCTTGCCCTGGAAGTTGGTACGGCCTATATTCGAGTGGCGCGCGTGCAGCGTTCGGATACGGTTCTCGGTCAAACCGAACTTGCTGAGGGGAACGATCAAGAAAGCGCTGACGCTGATCGATTCCGTCCTGGCATCGGAACCGTCCAATCGAATCGCGCTGCTTCGCGCGGCCGAAATCTCGCAGGAGCAGATGCAGATCGCTTCGCAAAGGGACCAGGATGAGGCGCTCCAAGTGGCTCGCAGAACGGATCAGGCGACTGCAAGCGTATCTCAAAGCGGCAAGCCTGGAACATTCGTTGGATCGCGCCGAGGCGGAGGATGTAATTCTGGTGCTTTTGAACGTTTCCAACATATATGCATTCGCCGAGCAGTTTAACGATTCGATCGCTACATCGCGCCGCGGCGATCGATCTGGCGCGCACCGCGAACTGGCCTGCTTATGCCGGGGCGGCGGAATTGAATTTAGCCATTGTTTATCAAGAGCAAGGCCGGCTGGACGAAGCTTTGCAGGCGATTCGAGAGGCGACGCGAATATTGGAGCCCGCTCCTGGAGAGAAAAGCGTTGGAAAGCCCCTGGCGTATGTGAGCGCGCTGATCCGGGAGGGATCGATTCTGGATGAGGAAGACGGCATTAGTCTCGGCCGGCCGGACCAGGCGTTGGTGCCGCTGGAGCATGCCCGCGAAGTGGCCGACGATCTTGCGCAGCGCGATCCGAATCAATTCGGAAGCCGGGAAAGAGTGTTCTCCGCCGACGTAATGATGGCGGATATTCTTCGCCGCAGCGATCCCAGCCGTGCTCTGGAGCTGATGCGACCAGGCGCTAAAGCGTTTGGCTGAAATCAAGGAGCGTCCCATTGCGCGTCTGCATGAGGCGGAGGCTCTTGTCGGATCGACGTATGCTCTGCGACGGCTCGCACAAGGCGCCGAAGCCCACCGCAGGTTGAACGCCGCCTTCGACCGGTTACGCATATTGGGTGCTTATCCTTCGGACACCATCAAACCAGGTTCGGAAGTGGACAAAGACGCTCAGCGCGCTCGCGGATTACGAAGCCGGGAACGGGAACCTCCCTCGCGCCATCGAAATCTATGAGGAGCTGTTACGGAAGGGTTCGGCGTCCGGGGCCAAGCCCCAAACCAGTCTGGCAGACGCGGTGCAAGAGTCGCGCGTGTTCGCAGCCCTCAGCGGCCTTTACCGGAAATCCCATCAAGCCGATTTTGAGTCCGGCATCGAAGCGCGCCGCCTGGAACTGTGGCGGCACTGGGACAGCCAGCTTCCCAACAATAGCTTTGTCCGTCGACAGCTGGACGCCGCGAACAGGTAGCGCGGTGGCTAGCAGCCTGTGTCGAAACCGTCTCCCTAACGGTCGCGGCTCTGTAACGAGATGAGTCCAGTGAGCCGCGCGCGTAAGCGAGCGGTCTTTTCGGATTTTCGATGCAGGCTGCTAGACGGGAGCGCCGAAACGGGCCGCCGCGCGCGATTCCACAGCGTGCCGCCGTTGAATCAAAAGGGGATGGCCGGGTGTATACTGAACCTACTAAGAATTTCCAATAGAATCGTCCATGAGACTGGAGGCGATATGAACAGAACAGTTTTCACGATTTTCGCATTAAGCCTGATTACGTTTGGCACGGGAGTGCAGGCGTGGGCACATCATTCTTTTGCCGCGGAGTATGATCTGAAACATCCCATAGAGATTCACGGCGTGATTGCACAGGTGCGGCTCGAAAATCCACATTCGTGGTTCGTGCTCGACGTGAAGGATGCGGCGACGGGCAAAGTGGACAGATGGTCCTTCGAGGCCGGGACGCCTAGTGGAATGATTCGCAACGGCTATCGGCCGGGGGTCATCAAGCCGGGCGACGAGGTAACCATCAAGGGCTTTCAGTCCAAGGATTCCGATGTAAGGGGAATGTTGAGAGAGCTTGTCACCGCGGACGGACACGTGTATGGCTTGTTCGGCCCACAGCAAAACCGGTGATCGCGTCCAACTGGATGTTTGGAAAGAGGGTTTGAAATATGAAGCACTCGATGATGACGGCGGCAATCGTTGGTACATTGGCCTGGTCCGCGGCAGCAACATTCCCTCTCGCGGCGCAGACGCCCGGCGCCGAATCAGCTGCGAAAACCCCGGCGCCTCGCATGGCCGACGGGCATCCGGACTTGTCGGGCGTGTGGTGGCGTGGTGGGGATATCGGCGGGCGGGGCTTTGGTGGTGGAGGAGGGGCACAGGCCGGCGGACGTCCGGCGCAGCCGCCCACTACTTTTTCAAGCCTGTACCAGCCCTCGGCGCTCGCCCACGCCAAGACGCTGGCCGATAAGGACGATCCAACGCTGCATTGCACTTCCACAGCGTTCGGCACTTTGAACGTGAGCCTCTTCGATGTGGGGGCGGTCGGACAGATCGTCCAAACTCCCAAGTTCATGGTGATGCTGACCGAGACCTATAACGGATTTCAAATTATCCCGTTCGATGGAAGGCCGCATCGCGACAACGTACCTCCCTCCAATCGCGGAGACGCGGTAGGCCGTTGGGAGGGCGATACTTTTGTGGTCGATAAAACGAACTTTACCGACACCAGCTGGATCTCCGCCGAAGGCCGGGTGTCGTACCATTCCGACGCCCTGCACATTGTGGAACGCTATCACCGCGTGGACGCGAACACGCTCGAGATCGAGGCCACCCTCGAAGATCCGAAGGTCCTGACCAAGCCGTGGGTCGTTCCCAAACAGACTCTGCAGCTGGCGCCGTTCGATCAAATCATGGAATTGGCTTGCTCTTCGAGCGACACTCAGTCTGAAAGGGACGCGGCCCCGCCGCCGCAGAAGACGACCGGAAAAAACTGAGATCGGTGGGTAGGTCGTCCCCGGTCGGCTGCCGCCTTACTTCCACTCCGCCGTGAAGATATTGAACTCGTACGGCGATTTCGCGCCCTTGTCCGAGGCGAACACGATGGTCTTTCCATCCGGCGCAAACTCAGGGAACGCTGTGAAACCGCCGAAATCCGTCACCTGCTCCAAGCCGGTGCCGTCGGTGTTGATCAGGTACAGCTCAAACTTTCGACCGTCGCAGTCGTGCTTGTTGGACGCGAACAAAATCTTCTTCCCGTCCGGCGTGAACGTCGGCGCGAAACTCGCGCAGCCAAAACTCGTGATTTGCTTGGTGTTCTTTCCTTCGCCATTCGCGACGAATAGCTCCATCTTCATCGGCGATGTCAAATTCTCTTTCAACAAATCGTGATAACGCTTTTCCGTTTCGGGTGTCTGCGGATGATTCGCGCGCCACACCAGTTCCTTGCCATCGCGCGAAAACACCGGCCCTCCGTCGTATCCGTCGGACTTGGTGATCTGCTTTTTGTCGGAGCCGTCCGGCTTCATACTCCACAGATCCAAATCGCCAGACTCCATCGATGTATAGACGATGCGGCCGGTTTTAAAATTCACCGTGCCTTCGGCGTTGTACCCCGGCGCGCCGGCCAAGGTCTTCAGAATTTTGCCGTCATCGGTAGCCAGATACACCTTGTAGGTTGGATAGACGGCCCAAACGTAGCCTTTGCTGCGATCCGCGGCGGGCGGGCACGCATCGCCGGATTCATGCGTCGACGCGTAGAGAATGTGCTTGTTGTCTGGCAGAAAATATCCGCAGGTGGTGCGGCCCTTGCCGGTGGAAACCATGTGCTGGTTCCCCCCGTCTCGATTCATAATGAAGATCTGGTCGCACCCCAGCTTGTCGCGAGTGGATTGAAAGATGATCCGCTGCCCATCCGGCGACCAATACGCCTCGGCATTCTCTCCGCCGTTGGTAAGCTGGCGGATTTCGCCAAGATGGGACGGCGTTTGCGCCGGAAGAACTTGCCCCAGCCCGCCAACCGCAAGGAGAATGTATAGTAAGTGTCTGTGCAAGCCACTATCCTACCCTATGTTTTGGCCCGGGGCGTAGGGGCTACACACAACCTGCGATGGGACGAGAACCTCGGTCCGGCCAGCTCCACCCAGCGGTGACCGTGGTTGTTCCTACCTTGGCGGCGGACGAAACTCTTCACCAGTGCCTCCACTCCCTAGAGCAGCAGACGTTTTCCGATTTTGAAGTGATCGTGGTAGACAACAGCGCGCGGCACGCGTTTCCGGGCGAAAAGCCATCCTGCGGCGGTGTACGAGTGATCGCGAACGACCACAATGTCGGCTTCGGAGCCGCCGTCAATCAAGCGTTCCGTGAGTCGAATGCCCGCTACCTGGCTGTTCTGAACGACGATGCCACCGCGCATCCCGGCTGGCTGGAAGCGCTGCTGTCGGCTATTGAGCCGCGAGGGGACGTCGGCATGTGCGCCTCGCAAGTGCGGCATGCGGACGGGAGCGGCCTGGATTCGGCGGGCATGCTTCTGTGTATGGATGGCAGCAGCAAACAGCGCGGACATCTGGAATCGCCCGCATCCTATGCGCGCAAAGAAGAAGCTCTGTTGCCCAGCGGCTCCGCGGCTTTATACCGCCGCAAAATGCTGGAAGAAATCGGACTCTTCGATGAGAGCTTCTTCTTGTATTGCGAGGACACCGATCTCGGCCTCCGCGCACGCTGGGCCGGCTGGGAATGCCTGTACGTTCCCGAGGCAGTGGTGGAACATCGCTATTCGCATTCCTCGAGCAAGGCGTCCGCGATCAAAGCTTATTACGTGGAGCGCAATCGGCTCTTCGTAATCTTCAAGAATTTTCCGCTGCTCGATCTGCTGCTGGTGCCGTTCTACGCCACGTCCCGTTACTTCTGGCATTTCCTCTATGCGCTGCGCGGGCGCGGCAAGGCCGCGGAGTTCCAGCGCGAGGGCGGCAGCCTGGTTCGTCTCCCTTGGTACGTCATCCGCGGGCATCTCGAATTGCTATGGCGATTCCCCAAGGTTTGGCGCCAGCGCCGCGGGATTAAGCGCCGGCTTACCGCTAAACAATTCCGGCGCCTCATGCGGCGCTATTCCATTAGTCCCCGTCAGGTGGCCGCTCTGTGAAGCCGGCCCATGGACCCGATCAGCTTTTGATCTTGATCCCGGCCTTTAATGAGGTTGGCGCGATTGCCGGCGTCATCCGGGAAGTCCGGTCCGTAATGCCGGCAGCCCCCATTCTGGTTGTCGACGACGCGTCCACCGATGGAACGGACCTAAGCGCGCGCGCGGCCGGCGCCGATGTCCTGCGCCTGCCTTATCACTTAGGGCTGGGCGGGGGTGTCCAGGCCGGATACAAACTGGCCTATGAGCTCGGCTATGACTACGTGATTCGCGTGGATGGCGACGGCCAGCACGATCCCAAGTACATTCCGGATTTGCTCAAGACACTGCGCGAAACCGGATGCCACATGGTCATCGGATCGCGATTTCAGAACGGCGACGGAAGCTACACCAACTCCATTCGCGCCATGGGCATTTGGTTTTTTCGCCTGGTGCTGCGGCCCATTCTGGGAAAACCGGTGCGCGATCCTACCTCGGGATTTGTCGGCGTGAACCGCCAGGCATTGCAGGTTTTCACCGGCAGCTTTCCGTTGGAATATCCGGAAATCGAGGCGCTGGTGGTTCTGCAGCGCAAGCGCTTTCAGTTCCAGGAAGTTCCCTGCCGCATGCGTCCGCGTAAAACTGGCCGCAGCACCATCACCGCGGTAAAATCGCTGTATTACATCTTCCACGTTCTCCTGGGCGTGTTTATCAACGTCCTGAAATTCGAGCGCCGCCGAAGGAAGGATTCCCTGCCAGGAAAGGAGTAAAGCTTGGAGCGTTTACTGAACGTCACCACTATTCTGAGCGTTCTTTTGATGGCTCTGGTATTGTTCTCGGTCCGCCGCTCGCACATCCGTGTCGAGTATTCGGTAAGCTGGCTGGCCGCGGCCGTCATTCTGCTGGTGCTTTCGCGGTCTTCCTTCGCGCTCAACTGGATCTCCCGTCAACTAGGTCTCGCGGATCCCCCGCTGGCCCTCCTGCTCCTGGTTTTCTGCGTATTCGTGATCGTGATCTACCGTCTTTCGGTGGTCATTTCGGACCTGAAGGACGCCAACATCGCGATGGCCCAGCGGATCGCGATTGTCGAGTTTCAATTGCAAAACAGAAATGAAGAATAGCAAGACCAAGAAGTCGAAACGCGCCGCGTCGATGGTGATGGCGGCGGAGCCTGGCGCCAATCCCTGGATTTGGATCTACGCCGCCAGCCTCGGGATTGCGCTGTTCGCAGCGTTTGAAGTTTATTGGCCGGCCATGCACGGGCCATTTCTGCTGGACGATACCTACATGACTTATATGCGGCCGGACGCTGCATATATCCCTTTGCGCGATTGGCTGCGCCAGACGCGTCCGCTGCTGCTGTTCACCTTCTGGCTGAATTACCAGCAGTCCGGCGCGCAGGACACGTTCAGTTATCACGCTGTCAATGTGCTTCTGCATTTCTTCAACACCATTCTCAGCTTCCTGGCCGTTCGCAAGGTGCTCAGTTGGTCCGGCCAGAGTTGGGCCGGCATGAGTTGGGCCAGCATGGACGAATCGCGGACCCGCATCTTGTCGCTGTTCGCCGCGGGCCTCTTTCTGCTCCATCCCTTGCAGACCGAATCGGTCAGCTATGTCGCCAGCCGGTCCGAGACACTGAGCGTGTTTTTTGTTCTTGCGGCTCTGGCCGTTTACCTCTATCGCGAGACCACCGTTGTTTCGATCCCCAGAATTCTGGCGCTCCTGGCTCTGTTTGCGGCGGCGGCACTCTCCAAGGAGCACACCGTCGTTCTCCCAGCCCTGTTTATTCTCACCGACTACTATTGGAGATTCGAATTCTCCCCCTCCGTCATCTGGCGCAATTGGAAATTGTACGTGCCCATCGCGGTGGGCGCTGCTTTCGCGTTGATCGAGATCTTGCGCATCCTCCGCGGAAACCAGAGCGCCGGCTTCCAGATCCAGGGTCTCACCTGGTATCAATACTTCTTCACCGAGTGCCGCGTTATCTGGGACTACATTCGTCTGTTCGTGGCGCCGATCGGCCAGAATCTCGACCCCGACATCGCCATCTCGCGAAGCGTCACCGCGCACGGCGCGATCTTCGGCCTGGCTGGATTGTTGGCGGCGAGCGTTCTGGCTTGGATGTACCGGCGCAGCTTTCCGATTGCATCCTACGGATGGTTCGTGTTCCTGATTCTATTGGCGCCAACCTCGTCTTTCGCGCCGCTCCGCGATCCCCTGGCCGAGCGCCGTATATACCTTCCGTTCATCGGCCTCCTGTTCATCGTCGTGGAATTTCTCAGGCGCTGGAAAACGTCCAGAAATGCGCTGGTCGGCTGGCTCGCGTTGGTTCTGGTGGTGGAAGGCGCGCTGACTTATCAACGGAATCTGTTGTGGGGCAGCGCGATCGACATTTGGAAAGACACCGTTTCAAAGTCTCCGCAGAAACTCCGGCCGCGCTTTCAACTGGCATTTGTTGAATTTCAAGCGGCCGCCTGCGCGGACTCGGTGGACGAATTCCAAAAGGCCGCCGCGCTAGAACCTCCGACATACGACCTGCTACTCGATTGGGCGCTCGCCTACGATTGCGCGGGCAATCCGCAGCAGGCGTTGGCCAAATTTCAGCAGGCGGCAGCGCTGCATCCGGATGGCCAAACGTACTCGCAAGTCGGTATGGAATTCGGAAAAATGGGCAAATATCCCGAGGCATTGGACGCGCTCGCGACAGCCCAGAGGCTGGACGCCGGTTTCGCCATGACCTATTACTATCTAGGGAACGTGCATGCCATCCAAGGCAACCAGGCGCAGGCCCGGCAGGACTATGAGCACGTGTTGGCGCTAGACCCGCACAACGCGCCCGCGAGTGAAGCTTTGGCTCGTATTGGCCGATAATAGACATCTACAGATGATCTGTATCTACAGATGATTCACATCAACAGATGATTCGCATCGGGGTGAACGCCCTGTACCTCATTCCGGGAGGCGTCGGCGGCACCGAGATTTATCTCCGTAACCTGCTCAGAGCGCTGGCCGACATCGACTCAGAAAACCAATACATCGTCTTCACCAATCGGGAAACTGGAGCCGACCTGGTGCCGGATCGACCGAATTTCGTGCACGCCCCCCAGCCCGTCCACGCGAGATTTCGTCCGGCGCGCATCCTTTGGGAGCAGCTCGTGCTGCCCTTTGCCGCGCACAAACATCGGCTCAATGTTATGTTCAACCCCGGATTTACCGCGCCTCTTCTCTGCCCTTGCCCGATGGTCACGGTGTTTCATGATTTGCAACATAAGCGGCATCCGGAATATTTCCGCTGGTTCGATCTGCCGTTCTGGAATTTTCTCGTGTGGGCTGCGGCGCGGCGGTCGCGCGGAGCGATTGCGGTCTCCCAAGCCACCGCCGACGATCTCCGGCGCTACTACGGCCGCTCCGCGCAGGTGATCCATCACGGCGTGGAGCGCGAGTTCATCGAAATCGCCCATCGCCGCCACCCCAAAGATTATGTGCTGTGCGTCTCCACCTCGCATCCACACAAAAACCTGGAGCGGCTGTTGCGCGTACATTCTCAAATGAAGAACGCGCCGAAATTGATCTTGACCGGCGTGCGCGGATTCGCGGCCAAAGAGATCGAGAGCCTGGCGGGCGAATCCGTCGAAATCACCGGCTGGATTCCGCGGGAGGACCTTCACCGGCTTTACCGCCGCGCGCTGGGATTCATTTATCCATCCACTTTCGAAGGCTTCGGAATGCCTGTCCTGGAAGCGATGGCCGCAGGAGTTCCAGTGGCGTGCTCCGATATCCCGCCGCTGCGCGAGATCGCTCGCTCGACGGTACACTTCTTCAATCCCACCAGCGATCGCGAGATTCGGGACGCCTTGTCGCTGCTGGCTTCGGGCAAAATCTCGACCGATGCCGCCCAACGCCGCGCCGCACAGTTCAGCTGGGAGAAAACCGCTCGCGCGACGCTCGACTATCTCAGTAAGTGTTCCAGTTGAATCTTGCTGTCGGTCTTCGAGTCACGATACTTGACGATGACCGGCGTGTATAACGACAAGCCCCAATCGAGGCCGGGTCCGGATGTGATGGCGCGTGAGCCCGCAACCACAACCGCGTCTTCGGGAATCACCAGTGGATCCTCATCGGTGGCACGATGCACCTGGCCGCGTGCCACATCGTACACCGGCGTGGAGCGATTCAGAATGACGCCCGAGCCAAGCACCGCGCGCCGCTTCACCACGGTGCCTTCATAGACACCCGTGTTGCCGCCCATCAAAACCTCGTCTTCGATAATCACCGGGAGCGCACCCACCGGCTCCAGCACTCCGCCGATTTGAGCAGCCGCGGAAATATGGCAATTGGTTCCCACTTGCGCGCAGCTTCCCACCAGCGCGTGCGAATCGATCATGGAGCCGTCGCCCACCCAGCTACCCGTGTTGATGTACATGGGTGGCATGCAGGTCACGCCTCTACCGATGTAGCAGCCGTCGCGAATGCTGGATCCGCCGGGAACAATGCGAATGCCGCGATCGAGCGCCAAGCGCTGCACCGGGAAAGTCGCCTTGTCGAACCAGGGTTGCCGCACGGAGTTGATCGACATATCCACCACGGTGCCCATGCGAAACCCGATCAGGATTCCCTTTTTCACCCAGGTGTTCACGCGCCAACCGGTTTTCGTGGACTTATCCGGCTCGGCCGCTCGAATTTCGCCCGAGTTGAGCGCCTGCTTGAAGCGCTGGAAGAGATGAAAATGATCGTCGGTATAGTTCTGAGGTGTGTCAGCGAATAGCTTCTCGATCTCAGCCTGCATGCACGCTCCGGCCGGCCAGCAGACCCAGCGCCTCCACTACCTTTTCGATCTTCGCCAGATTGGCCGGATTGGGCGGGCATAACGGCAGCCGCCACACGGGCTCCAGCAACCCCATCAACGCCATTGCCGCCTTCACCGGAATCGGATTCGATTCCACGAAGTTCACTTCCATGAGCGGCAGGTATCGTCGTTGCAATTCCCGCGCGCCCGCGAAATCGTTCGCAAGAGCGCGCTGGGTAAGCTTGGTGAACTCGCGCGGGATTTCGTTGGAGACCACGGAAACCACGCCGTGGCCGCCCAGCGCAATCAGAGGAATGGTGATGGAATCATCTCCGCACAACACCGCAAAGCCGGATGGAACCTGCTGCACTACTTGCGCCATTTGGCTGATGTTTCCCGAGGCTTCTTTGACACCCACGACGTAGTCGATTTCGGACAACCGTTTCAGCGTAGCCGGCTCGACGTTCACACCGGTGCGGCCCTGGACGCTATATACAATGATGGGCAACCGGACGGCCGACGCGATCGCCTTGTAGTGCTGGTATAGGCCTTCCTGTGTCGGCTTGTTGTAATACGGCGTGACGGATAGAATGCCATCGGCGCCCATGGCCTTAATCTCACTAGCGAGTTCGATCACCTCAGCGGTGTTGTAACCGCCCGCACCCGCGAGCACCGGCACCCGGCCCTTGGCTTCTTCGAGCGTGATCTCTACCACGCGCAAATGTTCTTTGTGAGTGAGCGTGGGACTTTCGCCGGACGTGCCGCACGGCACTAAGAAGTTGATGCCTTCTTCGATCTGCCGCTTCACCAGCGACCGCAACGTGTGCTCGTCGAGAGACCCGTCCTTGCGGAACGGGGTGACCATGGCGGTGCCGCAACCTTGAAATAACATGCCTTCCTCCAGTAACCTTTCAGGCTCCAAAAAGAACGTCGCTAAACTCGTAGAATCCTTTGCGCCCGATAATCCATTGTGCCGCTTTCAGAGCGCCTCGGGCGAACCCTTCCCTACTACGGGCGGTGTGGCGAAGAGTGATGGTGTCGGCGGAGGAATCGAAGCCGATTTCGTGCGTCCCCGGATGCGCGCCCGCGCGACTGGAACCGACGTCGATATTGCGCCCATAGCCCGCGGCCTTCATCTTGTCCACAAGTTGGATGAGCGTCCCGGAAGGCGCGTCTTTCTTAGTGATGTGGTGAATCTCCCAAGCCCACGCGCCGTATTCTTTTTCATTCGCCAGCAGGCGCGCAGCTTCGGCCACCAGGCGCGTGAACACATTTACGCCCACCGAGAAGTTGGGACTCCAAACGAGACCGCTGTTATTTGCTTCGATCAGTGATTTGGCTTCAGCCAAATGAGCGGCCCAAGCCGTGGTGCCGACCACAATCGGAACGCCGTGCCCGGAAACTTTACGGATGTTGCCGAGCACCGCCGAGGGCACCGAAAACTCGACCGCGACGTCGGCGCCACCGAGCGATTCGTCGCGATCCACATCCACGCGGGCGGTAACGGTGAATCCGTACTCTGGGGCGAGCTGATCAATCAAGCGCCCCATCTTGCCGTAGCCGACGATGGCGAGATTAGGCATCTGGTTTACTCACTTCAAAGACCGCCGGATCGAGATCGGTAAAAAACTCCGTGTGCAGAGCCTGAACTGCGGCGGACAGATCGGCGCCTGCGACGACGAATCCAAGATTCAACGCGGATGCGCCTTGCGATAGCATGCGGACATTGATGCCCCCAAGCGCGTTAAACACGCGCGCCGCAACGCCCGGAGTGTGGCGTATGTTTTCACCCACAATGCAGATGATAGCCTGATTCTCATCCACCGAAACCTCGGCGAATTCGCGCAGCTCGGAAGCGATTGTTTCGACACGTTCCGGCTGATCGATGGTCAGCGAAACGCTGACTTCGGACGTGGCCACCATGTCCACCGAAGTCTGATTACGGTCGAAGACCTCGAAGATGCGCCGCATGAATCCATGCGCCATGAACATGCGCGTGGAGCGAATGTTCAGCACCATCACTTTGCCTTTGCAGGCGATGGACTTTACAACGTTTTTGCTCGGAACGGATGCGGACTGGATCCGCGTGCCTTCTACTTCCGGCCGGCGCGAGTTGAGAATCATGACGGGGATATTGCGATCGATGGCGGGCATCACGGTGGCGGGGTGCAGGACCTTGGCGCCGAAATAGGCCAGCTCGGCTGCTTCGGTGAACGAGATCACCTTGACGCGACGTGCGCCCGGAATAACGTTGGGATCCGCGGTGAGCATTCCGTCGACGTCGGTCCAGATCTGGATCTCCTCGGCGCCAATACCGGCGCCGACAATGGACGCGGTAAAGTCCGATCCGCCGCGGCCTAGCGTGGTGGTGACACCGTTTTCGGTACATGCGATGAAGCCGCCCATAACTACGACATGCTGTTTCGTTAACGGCGGAATGGCAGCTGCCAGTTTGGCGTAGGTTTGGTCCAAGAGCGGAATGGCCTGGGTGTGGCGGCGATCGGTGACGATCATCTTGCGCGAATCGACATGCACCGCTTTGAGGCCGTGATGCTGAAAATGGTTCGTGACGATCAGGCTGGACAGGCGCTCACCGAAGCTGGAAATGGCATCGATGGAACGCGGGGTCAACTCGCCAATCACCGCCAGACCCTTCACCAGTTCCGAGAGTTCCTGAAAATGCTCGTCGACGGTACGCTCCATACCGGATTCCCGGAGATGAAAATCGCGCAATGAGATCAATTCGCGCAGCGCTTCGTCGCGCTGGCCCGAGACCGCGAGGTCGGCGATCTTGAGTAGCCGATTGGTGGTCTTGCCCATCGCAGAGACGATGACTACGGGCCTACGGTCAAGCCGCGACTTGACGATTCCGGTAACGCGCTGGATGGCTTCGGCGGATTCGACGGAGGTGCCGCCAAACTTCATGACAATCATTGATGAGTTGCTCCAGCGGGTTGAGTATCTCCACAGCGTTCATACGAGTGTGAACGCGGCACGCACAAGTGCATGCGCCACATCAATCTAGAAGGCCCTCCGAGTACATCAACTCCGCGTTCAAGACCGCTGCGCCGGCGGCCCCGCGAATGGTGTTGTGGCCGAGAGCGACAAACTTGTAATCCAATACCGGGCATTCGCGCAGGCGGCCCACGAAAACGGCCATCCCACGCTCGCGCTCAACATCGCGCCGCGGCTGCGGCCGGTCGTTTTCTTCCAGATAGATTATGGGCTGTGGCGGCGCGCTCGGAAGCTTGCGCTCTTGCGGAACGCTGCGGAAATTTACCAGGGCTCCGATGATGTCGTCTGGACTGGGCTTGCGCTCGAACTCGACGCTTACCGTAATGGTGTGACCATCCACCACAGGCACTCGATTACAGTGCGCGCTAACTTTCGCGTTCAAGGGACGGAGCCCTTCGCCGATGAAATCGCCCAGGATCTTCTGCGTCTCCTGCTGGATCTTTTCTTCTTCGCCGCCGACGAACGGAATCACGTTGGCGTTGATGTCCATGGAAGCTATTCCGGGATAACCGGCGCCCGAAATCGCTTGCATGGTGGTGACGATGACGCGAGTGATGCCGAACTGTTTCAGCGGGGCGAGCGCCAAGGCCAGTACCATGGTGGAGCAATTGGGATTGGTCGCGATCTGCCCTTTCCATCCGCGCAGCCGCTGCTGGTGCGGAATGATCTTCAGGTGATCGGGATTCACTTCGGGAATCAGCAGTGGGACATCCGGCTCCATGCGATGGTTGCGCGAATTGGAGACAATGACGTGGCCGGCCTTGGCGAACTCCTGCTCGATCTCTGTGGCAACCGAGGCATCCATCGCGGAGAAGATGAGGCGGGGCGCCGCCCCTTTCTTACTGTCTTGGGGCTTGCATTCTTGCACTGGCAGGTGCCGCACGGCAGCGGGCATGGCGCCATCCAATCGCCAGCTGGTAGCGTCGCGATAAACCTTACCGGCCGATCGATCGCTGGCTCCCATCCAGGTAATGTCAAACCAGGGATGGTTCTGAAGAAACTTGACGAAGTGCTGGCCCACCATGCCGGTGGCGCCGAGGATTCCGACGGGGATTCTGTTTTCGTTCATAAAAGTTGCTGGACCATTCGCTTGTAAATTTGTACTGCTTCCAAAATCTGCGCCTTTGGAATTCTCTCTTCCAGGGTGTGGGCGACGTGAATGGAGCCCGGGCCGATCAAGTAGGGCTTGCCCCACGATTCACCAAGCGCGGGTATGTCGGTGGTAAAAGAGACCACCGTAGTTTCAAAACCAGGTAAGGATCCCAGAAGCACCGCCGGGATCCTCAGTACTTCGCGAATTGCGGCCTTTCCGTTCACGGCTTGTTGCATAGCCTGCAGCGTTTGGTCCCCACTGTCTACCAGTCGGATGAAAAGCTCGGCTTGCGCATGATCCGGAATCACGTTCGGCGCGCGGCCGCCAGATATGGTGCCAATGTTGAGCGTGCTGGCCCCCAGGATCTTATCTACCGGAAGCCGCACGCGGCGCAGGTCGTTGAGCGCGTCGATCAGTTTCTCGATGGCCGATTCGCCCAGTTCCGGATAAGCCGAATGCGCCATGCGTCCGGTAGCAACCAGCTCCAGGCGTAACGCGCCTTTGGAACCCAGCGCCAGCTTGTTCTCCGTGGGCTCGCCATTGATCACGAATTTCGATCCGCGCGGCGATTTTGCGGCGGCCAGCGCGCCAGCGCTGTTGCGTTCTTCACCGACGACGAACAGCAGCGCGAGATTCCGGCGGCCGGACTCCAGCAAATCGCGTGCCGCGAAAATCATGGACGCGATGATGCCCTTGGTGTCGCAAGATCCGCGCCCCCAGATGTGCTGGTCATCTTCGCGCGAAGGGAAGAAAGGCGGCACCGTGTCGATATGCGTAGAGAGCGTGACTGCCGGTTCGTCCCACCAGGCGAGAACGTTGTTGCGCCGGGGCTCGACAGGAATCAGCTCGGCATGTCCGCCATACTGCGCGGCAAGCTCCGACAACTGGGCAAAGAGCACATCGCCCATTTGCTCTTCGTTCTCGGTGATGGATTCGATGTCCACCAGCGCGCGCGTGAGTTCGAAAACGTTCATTCCATTCCAATCGGCTTCCCGGACAATCGGATACTGAGAGGGATGGAGGAAGGAAGGACACGCGAACGGCTTGCGTGCTTCCCGGTAGCGCTCCACCCGATCTCGGTTCCGAGAGATCCGGATGACAGTGGGCAGGTATTAGCCTGGCCCCCCAACCGTGCCGGGCGGTAGCTGCCGCGGCCGATTTCGGCGGATGTTGATGCCGACCCCTTTCGCCAGCGCTCCGATATTCCCGGAACTACGCACTGGCTACTGTTGGCCTCCGCGCCTCTACTAGGACAAATCCAAGGATAGCAGGTTTTCGAAAATGCGGCTATAAGCGACTGAAAAGACAGGGAGCGGCAAAGTTGTGCGGAGATTAGACCCCGTATTAACCGCATAATTTGCGGCGAATACAAATAGCGAGTGCGGAGATTAGGCGCTATAATCAACGCAGAACATGCGGAGAATATACATCCACAACCTTCGCCGCTGGCCTCGCTTTCGGTGGGACGCCGAACGGCTGGCGGAGCCGCTGGCCGCCGTGCGCCTGCGGCAGGGCCGGTTGATTGGACACATGGAAGCACTCGGATTTCCTCTTCGCACCGAGGCTGTGCTCCAGACTCTTACCTCCGATGTGATCAAAAGCAGCGAAATCGAAGGCGAGCGTTTGGACGCCGAGCAAGTCCGTTCGTCGATCGCCCGAAAGCTCGGCGTGGATATTGGAGCGCTGAAACCGACGGATCGAAACGTCGAAGGCGTGGTCGAAATGATGCTGGACGCAACCCGACAGTACGATGACCCGCTTACAGCCACGCGGCTGTTCCGCTGGCATGCATCGCTTTTTCCAGCCGGCCGCAGTGGCCTGCGCAAGATAAAGACGGGCCGCTGGCGCGACGATAGCACTGGGCCCATGCAGGTGGCGTCGGGCCCCATGCAGCGTGAAAAAGTTCACTTTGAAGCCCCTGCCGCCGCACTCCTTCCCGATGAAATGAAAGCCTTTCTCAAATGGTTCAACGCGCGCACTCAAGGCGACGCAGTGCTGAAGGCTGCGCTCGCGCACCTGTGGTTTGTGACCATTCATCCCTTCGACGACGGCAACGGACGAATCGCGCGCGCGATCGCCGACATGGCGCTGGCGCGATCGGAAGGCAGTCCGCAGCGCTTTTACAGCATGTCGGCCCAGATCCGGCAAGAGCGCAAGGCTTATTACGACATTCTGGAGCAGACCCAGCGAGGGGCTCTGGACATTACGCCCTGGATGGAGTGGTTTCTGGCATGCATGGGCCGCTCGATTGACGGTGCACAGATAGCTCTCAGAGGAGTCCTCGCAAAAGCTCGCTTTTGGGACAAGTTCGGCGCCACAACCCTGAACGATCGCCAACGCAACGTGGTGAACCGGCTACTCGACGGTTTCGAGGGGAAGCTGACCACATCGAAGTACGCCAGGCTGACCAAGTGCTCGCAAGACACGGCGCTGCGGGACATTCTCAGCTTGGGAGCGCGAGGAATACTGGTGCGCGGCGCAAGCGGCGGGCGAAGCACCAGCTACGCGTTGGCCGAAATCGGATAAACGCAATTCTACGCGCGTTCCTGGTAGGTGCCTTCCGCCGTGCTGATGCGGACCTTTTCGCCTTCATTGATGAAAGGTGGAACCTGTACCACCAGTCCGGTTTCGAGCTTGGCCGCCTTGGTGACGTTCGACACCGATGCCCCTTTCAATCCGGGCTCGGTCTCAACCACCGTCAGATCGACGGTCGGCGGCAGTTCCACGCTCATCGGCTTTCCTTCATAGAACTCGACGTTCACTTTGAGTTGCGGGACCAGGTACTCCACTGCATCGCCAAGGATGTCGCGCGTCAGATGCATCTGCTCGAAATTCTCGGTATTCATGAAGTAGTAGTATTCACCGTCGTCGTACAGATACTCCATCTCGATCTCTTCGAGCGCGGCGCGGTCCACGCGATCTTCCGAAGAGAAACGGTGTTCCGTCATGGTGCCGCTGCGCAAGCTGCGCATCTTGACTTGGACGAAACCGCGAAGATTGCCCGGCGTGCGGTGCTCCATTTTGAAGATGGAGTACAGTTCGTTGTTGAACTTGATCACCATGCCCGGACGTAGCTGTGTTGCGGAAATCATGTTGAGTCGTTTACCTTCCGTTGGCTCGGACGACTACCAGAGCGGGGTCGCGAGCGAAATTTCAGTTTAACAGGGTGTAAGGGAGGACTGCCCGCTGAGTATAATGGTTGCAGTTCGCGATGGCGCTATCGTCTAACGGTTAGGACGGAGCCCTCTCAAGGCTTAAATACGGGTTCGATTCCCGTTAGCGCTACCAACTCCTCATAGACTTACGGGCAAGTTTGACGCGCTGTGATCCGCAACGCGCCAGCAGAATTCCCCAAACTAAACATGGCTGTTGCCAGTTGGCTCGGCAGGAGACCGGCGCTTCAAGAACGGAGCGCCTGCGCCCAGCAGCAGGTGCGCCAAAAGCGCGATAAGCGCGGTAAGTCCTCGCTTGAACATACCTTTCTCTGTTGACGACTGAAATCGGTAACTGCTATTCAGAGGCTAGAGGTTTCACTTCACTTGACTTCGCCTTCGCCAAGCATTGAACAATGGCCGATCGAACGGCTGGTGGAGTATCCGCGCAACCCGCGTAAGAACGACGGGGCCGTCGACCGTATGTGTGGCTCGATCCGTGAGTTTGGGCTCAAGATTCCCGTCTTAGCCCGCAGTGACGGCGAGGTCGTCGATGGGCATCTTCGACTGAAAGCGGCTCGCAAGCTCGGCATTGCAGAGATCCCGGTCATCCTTTGCGACGAGTGGACACCCGCGCAAGTCAAAGCGTTCCGGTTGATGGCAAACAGGTCGGTAAGTTGGGCTGAGTGGGACGAAGAA
This sequence comes from Bryobacterales bacterium, assembly GCA_963747945.1. Taxonomy (GTDB): domain Bacteria; phylum Acidobacteriota; class Terriglobia; order Bryobacterales; family Bryobacteraceae; genus Palsa-89. The sequence continues at coordinate 18,350 of CAVVHB010000008.1, read as the reverse complement.
CTGCTCGCTCTCGAACTCCAGGAGATCCAGGCAGCGGACTTCGATCTCAGCCTCACCGGATTTAACCCTGGCGAGATCGATGCCTGCTTGCACTTGATGACGACGAGAAGGCCAATGCCACGCCGCCGCTGCCCGAATCAGCCGTATCACGCCCGGGCGAGCTCTGGCTCCTGGGGCCGCACCGAGTGCTGTGCGGAGACGTGACCAATGCGGAAGTTGTTGACAGGCTGATCGGTGAACGCAAGCCGCGGTTGATGGTGACTGATCCTCCATACGGAATTGAGCTCGACTCGGAGTGGCGTGATCGTGCCGGCTTGAACGGGCATTTGGCCGCCGAGCCAAGCTACATGAAAAGGCGCACTCAAGGGCACAACGAAACCACCATCTCCGGCGACACTCGTGCCCACTGGTCGGAGGCCTTCCAACTGGTGCCCAGCCTCGAGGTGGCGTACATGTGGTACGCATCGAAGTTCACTCGCGAGGTGCTCGACGGCCTATTGCGGATCGGCTTTCTGCACCACCAGCAGATCATTTGGAACAAGGGCCGCACGGTACTGACTCGGACCCATTATTGGTTTCAGCATAAGCCCGCGTGGTACGTCAGGAAGAAGAACGCGCCATGGTTTGGCAAGGCCCGCGAAAACTCGACCATTTGGGATTCGCCGTCTCGGAAATTCATCATGGGCGGGTCCGACGAAGACAAGTACGACCACCCGACGCAAAAGCCTGTGGAGTTGATGCGGCGTCCGATTCTGAACCACTTGCGCCGTGGCGAGCTTGTAATGAGCCGTTCCTTGGAAGCGGCATTACGCTCGCTGCCGCAGAGTCGACGGAACGAGTCTGCCACGGCATCGAACTCGATCCGAAGTACGTGGATGTCGTCATCCAACGGTGGCAGCAATTGACCCGCAAACAGGCAACCCTCCAAGGCGACGGCCGGACGTACGATGAGATCGCGCAGGAGCGCCGAGGAGGCGCCTAATGAGCACGAGCTTAGTTCGGCGGCTAAAGCGACTGGAGACCGTGCTGACGCCAGTCGCGCCGGAAATTCTCACCATAACAGCCTTTGCCTCGGCCACGGGGGAGATCATCAGCGAAAGCCATCTGGTGATGTACCCGACGAACCGGCGCGGCCGGCAAACAAGATACTGGGGAGAACCAGTCCAAACCGAGCGCCCGGGTCGAAGTTGAACCGAACTAGGCGCCCGAGATCGAGACGAGAAACGCCGCCGAGTGGGTACCGGGCGGCGCTTAGGAAACGCAACGGAGCGGCTTCAGGCTTTGACGGAATAGCTACGCTCGCCGTCTTCGCCCTTGGTCAACGTAACAGTCAGGCCCATCTTCTTGCTGATCGTCCCCGACAAAAACCCGCGCACCGAATGCGGCTGCCACCCGGTGGCCTTCATCAACTCTTTGGCGGTTACCCCGCCGGGCCGCTTGAGCAGGTCCAACGCTTTGTTGGTCTTGCTGCCCTGGCGGGCCCCCGTCGCTTTCTTCGCGCCTTTGGGCGCTGCCGATAACAGACGAGCGCTTCTTGGCTAGCGTTCAGGAACGCGCCCGTCCTACTGGTGCGAGTTTAGAGGAGGCGTTTCAGTCGGTGCTGCCTCCGCTTAGCGCTGGGAACCTGGAGCGGCTGAAAAGGAACTGATTCAGCGAGGCTTTGGCGACCGCGTGGAGAAGGATGAAGGAATGCCGATACGTTTCGATGACGGCGCCATTTCTTAATGAGGAGCTATGGGACGTTTAGAAAGCCGCCTCCGAAAGCTCGAAGCGCGATTAACGGATCGCAGCAACCTTGTCCCCCATGCCAAGGGCCGCCGACCGATAGTCCAGCGTGGCCCAATAGGCGATCCACGAGAGCTCGGTCAACATCATTGTCGGCCCACATCTCACGAAGAGCGCTCCGGACGGAGCGACGGCTGCTGTGCTCAGGAACGTTCATGTTGGTCAGGAAGCTTCCGCCCGTGAACGTTCGCGCCGTTCCCCTTGCCCGCAATTTCATTGTTTGGCTTCTTGGCAGCCGGACTAAATTCGGCTTCGCCGATGTCCGTGCGGCGGTTGTGACTTCCACTCGGTTGCCGCGAATTATCGTCCTCCGCGCGCTGGCCCAACACGAGATGAGTTTTGATTCTCATGGACGACCTCTTCCGATTCCTTAACGACAATGAGCCGGACTTGAAGGTTGGCCCCTGTGCTATGAAGCGCCCAACACGCTCGACCGGCTGAATCAACATTGCGCGATGCCGTTGTCGCGATGGAACGGCGGCTATCTGTCGGTTAAATGCCAATGCCGAGACACTCGATTCGTAAATAAATGTCAACGCCGGAATGAAACAACCGCAGTTTCGCCGGTTTTGGCGTCATCCAGGCATTGTTGCCGGAATAATCCCCAATGCCGGTCTGCAGGCAGTGGCTGAAGGTTGTATTGGTAGGCCGTGTACTGAATTGGACCAGGGAACCGCAAAACATCGGTGCCTGGATGCTCGCAAACACGGACCAGTGGCATAATCCGATGCATCCTAATCCTCACCTTGGACCAGCTACTGGACGGTGAGACTGGACCAGCTGATCACTGCCTGGAGCGCTGTTGGACTTCAACCCGTAGCCGACTTTACGTTGTGAGTCGTCCGTCCCGGCGTTCTCTACTTAAGGAAACTGGAAATTCGCGCCACACTCACGGTTCAACTGGAGTGTGAGGGCGCGATCGACGGAACGAATCGACGTTTGTTTCTGCCCGCCGTCCTCCGTCGTGAAGTTGAGCGTTCCATTGGTAAACGAATAGTCCTGAACGACCCAAAGGTTGTTCTGATATGTCGGCGGGATCTTACGCTCTCGATGGTCTGCCGGGACCGCGATCCGGTAAAGCAGTTTTCCATTCACCTCCGGGCAAACCTGATCATGTCCGCTGTAAACCGTGATCTTTGGACGCGACTGCTGTTCAACGCCAGACGCCGACATGGATCCGTACAAGCAACCTTGGCACAAAGCAGAACCATTGTCGGGGTAGCGGTTGTAGGGGGCGGAGACAGCGTAATCCCAACTTTCGCTGTTGACAGGCCAGCCGGCCGGAAGGCCAACGCCGCCAAAGCCGAGGTAACGGTGCCTTGCCAAGTAGTCCCCGCTATAGACCCCAAAGCGCTCGTGCGCGAAGCCTCCAAGATAGCTGGGGGCGACAAAAACCCTCCCGTCATGACCATCGCCCAGACGCTGAGCAAGAGCGGGAAGTAGGAGAAGGCCACCCGTTATGAGGAACCCTACAAATCGTCGCATGATACTTTACCCCCAATCTGAATCAATGCCTCACTCGGGAAGTCGGCCTAGGCTGGCACGGTTGGACTAGCACGCCTACACTAAGAAGGAGACGCTCGTGGCGCGGCGCCGGCCCGATCGTTCATGCCGGTCTACGCCGGACTTCCCAAAACACTTGATGCTGCATTGGCTGCCTGGCGGCATTTATTGACTTCGGATGTGGGACTGAAAAGCCTTCCTAGGCCCTTTCTCCAACCGTGGGAAAGACTCAGCCGCAGTGTGCACGTCGGCTCTTCGCAGTGTCGCCACTCGATCTAACGGCAAAGCCCATTCAGCTTAGCGAACGCGATGCAATAGCCCTGACGTTCCTGCCGATTCGGTGAGAGAGCTGAGCAGCCACTTGGATGTATCCCGGCCTAGTCGCGGGTAGGCCTTGCAGAAAAATGCCGTTAATGTGAATTAGCGGGCCTATCAGCAGAAAGCCGACTATACGTCCGGATGGATTAGTAAACGCTGCGCCGTAACTCACCCGGAGTGGTGCAACGAGAACGCCCTTTCTGGAGAACTTCGCAGTCGATGTGGCGTCTCGCCTATTTTTTCAGTCCCGCGGCCCAGTTGAGGACGACGGTAACGGGCGCAGACTCTCCCTCGCTGGCCTCGGAATTTGTGGTCATCAGGAAGCGCTTCCCGTCCGCCGTACATCGCAGGAAAAGAGGGCGAGTCTCGGGATTCATGGCGTAGACGCCTACCCTCCTTCTCCTTGCGTACTTTGAGGGCGCGGAAGCGTGCTGGTTAATTCCTTGGAGTCGCTCGGCTTCCTCTCGGTGTTCAAAGCCTACCATCAGATCGTCAGCGTACCGGAAGACAATGACGATCGAGAAGTTCGCATTTCCTTCAGCAAGTGACGTCCAGTGCAGGGACAGGCGACGGTTGGATCCTTCAATGCGCATTGTTCCGGGAACCGATTGCGCAGCATTGCGGTACGAAACAAAAAGCCCCCGGCCTGTGACGGGGGCTCATGCTCAAACAGCAGGGTTCAGCTTACCGGTTGACCTGGAGGCTGGCTCCGCCACTTGGGCCGCTGTCAGGGCCGCTGCCAAGGACGTCGCCGCTGGAGACAAGCTTGACCCAAAGCGAACCGTCGCCTTTGTAGTAAGAGGTGGCACTGGCCTTGCGAAGTGCATCCAGGCTGCTCTCCTCCGTACCCGAGGCTGCGGTGGTGAATCCCGGCAGATCGAAGATCACCCACGAGCCCTTATCCAGTTCCTTCACGCTGAGGGACAGGGACGGCCTTTCGGTGGTCACCTTGATCTCGCTACCCGCTCGTACGTTGGTTTCTCCGGTGACGCGCAAATCCTTGCCGTTGCGGCTGAGAATGACTGGCGGACCCGCAGGTGCAGGGGAGCCCAGGACCCCGTTTCTGGCGCCAACGAGAGGACCTCCTCCTCGACCACCAGGTCCACCAGGTCCGCCATACGCGCCAGGACCGCCGGGTCCGCCGTTACCAGCGCCAGGACCGCCAGCTACCGCAGCGCCGCTTCTACCGCCGGGACCGGCGCCTGGGCCACGACCGCCACGACCACCGCCGGCGGCGGGAGGAGCGCCAACCGTCATCCGCCCGACGTCGCCCTTGCACACGGCTGCGTTCCAGGTCGGCTTGATCTCGCAGGCGTCGTCGATTGCGATTCCGTCGTTTGCGTCGTTGATGAGAATGTAGGAATTGGGGACACCGCTGACCGAGCCGTCCTTGTCGTTGAACACCGAAGTCTGGTAGCTCCCATTGCCGTAATCATCGTTGCTCCACTTAAACTCCATCGGCGGGAAATACACCGGCTTGGCGTTGACGAATTTCGCGCCCTGTACGATGTTGTTGGAACTCATTCCGAAGCTGGTATACAGCAGGTAAGAGATCGCTCCCGTCTTGCGGGTGGCGTTGTCCTCAAAATTCACGAAGGTGTCATTCACCACCTCATGACGGTAGTCGTAGAACTCATAGCCGCGGATCGGGAAATCCGCGAGTTCGGGCTCCGGCAAGCTGCGACCGTAGGCCATCTCCGCCGGCGTCCTGGGGTTGCCGATGTTCTCGGTTTCGCCCACGAACAGCGAGTCAACCACCCGTGACGTATAGGCGGAACGGCCGAAGTTGCCGGACGCATGCGTGTAGCCAATTGCGTTGTCGGCCAGCTTCAAGTTCTTGAACAGGTCCATCTCACCGCGGGTCCACATGGCGTTATTGCGGTTCTTGTAGGCGGTGATATCCTCGATGAGCGTCTCCACTGGAGGGCTGTTCGCGTCAGCGGGATTGGCAAGGGCAATGTGCCCGCCGACGGCGAAATGGCCATTGGACCTGGGGCCGCGGTCGGACATGAAGCCGTCAAAGTTCGAATGGGCGGTGTTGCCCTTGAACTCCCGCACCCGGGTTCGACGCGGCCAGGTCTTCGCACTGATCTCCGTGCCTTCGAACTTACCCGTCGGATGCTCGGGCAATGCGAGCCAGAAACCCGTCGCATCGGACCCCGCGGCCACGTTGTCCCGGTAAATATTGTCCGGATTGGTGATCCAAAAAGTCGACACTGTGTTGTCGGAAGGGATCAGGATGTCCTTGGCGTTCTGGCCGTCCAGATCGAAGTTCTTGCCGCCCTCCACTCCGAACGGGCCTAGGTTTGTCGGGACGCACGGCGCGTCCGGATGACACTTGGTCAGGATCCCCAGGTTGTGCACGAACTGGTTGTCGTGCTCCACGCCGTCCTCCAGGAAGAAGCAGTGACCAATGTTGTTGTAGGTCACGTTGTTTTCGATGTCCAAGTAATTTGTGCCATGCACGGTCACGCAGCGGCTGTAGGTGTCGTGAATGGCGGAGTTCCTGATGTACTGCCCCTGCGCATCGCCGATCAGATGCCAGTGGATCGGATACCGGGCCAGATGCATGTTCTGACCCATGCGATTGAGCTCGACGCCATCGACAAACATCTTGCCCCCGTTCATCGCCATGATGTGGCCGCCAAAGAGGGTCTGGTCTGCGTCAGGCGAAGCCTGGATGACGATATTGCGCGACAGCATGCCAACTTCGCCGCGTTCATCCACGTCGAAGGTGATCTTGCCGAAGTGCATGTAGTCCAGTTTCTTGTCGAGCGTGATGGTGTTGCCACGGATGGCGGAAATGGTTCGACGCTCTGCCTGATGGGGATCGAAATCCGTCGACGCGAGGACAATCACGTCACCTTTTTTCCAGTCACCGGCATTCAAGACTTCGATCGTGTTGTTACCCGCGGCGGCTGTTTTTGTCAGCTTGGTCCAGGAGTTTTTCTCCGTACCGTGCAGGTTCAGGGTTCCACCCATCATCATGATCCCGCGGTCACTGCGGTCATTCGTTCCACCGATTCCAGTCATATCTTCGTCTTTGACGTTGTCGGTGAGAGTAATTGTGGCCTTGCGCGTATGGGGCCTGGCTTCGGTGCCGATTTCCAGCTCCCCGTGCACCATAACCCATTCGGTGGACAGTTCCAGATCTTTATTGTCCGCAAAGCTCAGTTTGCCGTTGATCGTCAAACTGCGCAGCGCCGGCGGACTGACATCGAGGATGACGTTCATGTCCTTATCAATGGTGACAGCGGCGTCTTTGCCGGGCACCTTCTTGTCCGGCCAGGTGGCTGGATTAGACCAGCGCTTCGCGCTGGCCGTCGAAGTCTTTTCCTGCGCTTTGAGGACGGCATACCCGCCGAGGCCTAAAAAGGCTGGAACCAGCAACGAAAGGAACAAGAGAGAACGTTTTCGCATCGTTAAACCTCCGTGATCGATCATGTTACGCTACTTTCTCCCGCGAGGATCAAGAAATGTGATAGCAAGGAACAATCTTACACCTATCGTCGGCCGGACAATAGCCCCTGGTTTCAACGTATTCGCCCGCGGATAGGTTTCGCGGAGCGCAGGGCTGAAGGAATCTGGGCTGTTCAGACGCCAGAGCATCCAACGCGCCCGGGGGGCACTTGCTCATGCAGCGGGGTCAGCTTACCGGCTGACCTGGACGCTGGTTCCACCGACGAAAGGGCCCGCGCCGTGGGCGCCTTCACCGGTGGAGACAACTTTCACCCAGAGCGCGTCCTTGCCCTTGTAGTACGAGGTGGCGCTGGCCTTGCGCAGCGCATCCAGGCTGTCCTGCGGCGCACCCGAGGCTGCGGTGGTGAATCCCGGCAGCTCAAGGATCTCCCACGAGCCGGCATCCAGTTCCGTCAGGGAGAGGGACACGGTCGGCCTTTCGGTGGTCACCTTGATCTCGGTACCGGCGCGTATGTTGGTGCCCGTTAGGTTGTACTCCTTGCCATTGCGGCTGAGAATGACTGGCGGCTGAGGAGGTGCACCAGGGCCTCTGCCGCCAGGGCCACCAGGACCGCCATAGGCTGCAGGACCACCGGGGCCCCCATTACCCGCGCCAGGACCGCCAGCTAGCGCTGCCCCACCTTGAACACCGCCAGGACCGGCACCTGCGCCACGAGCGACGCCGCCGAATCCACGTCCTCCGTAACCGCCGAGTCCACCTGGTCCTCCTGGGCCGCCAACATTCAGGCGTCCAACATCGCCCTTGCACACAGCAGCGTTCCAGGTGGGCTTGATCTCACAAGCTCCTGCGTCGGCTGCGATGCTGTCGTTGACGCCGTCATTGATGAGAACGTAGGAATTGGGACCGCCGCCGAACGAGCCGTCCTTGTCGCGGATCACCGCGGTCTTATAGGCCGTACTGCCGAAATTATCGCTGCCCCACTTACGCTCCATCGGCGGGAAATACACCGGCTTTGCGTTGACGAATTTCACGTGCTCGACGGAGTTGTTGGAGCTGACCCCGAAGCTGGTATACATCAGGTAAGAGATCGCTCCGGTCTTGCGAGTGGCGTTGTCCTCGAAATTCACGAAGGTGTCATTCACCACGTCATGACGGTAATCGTAGTACTCGTAGCCGCGGATCGGGTAATCCGGCATTTCGGGCTTCGGCAAGCTGCGGCCGTAAGCCTTTTCCGCGTCAGTCCTGGGGTTACCGATATTCTCGGTTTCGCCCACGAACAGCGAGTCAATGACCTTTGACGTAAAGGCGTATCGACCGAATTCGCCAGACGCGTGCGTAAAGCCGATGGCGTTGTCGGCCAGCTTCACGTTCCTGAATACGTGCAGCTCACCGCGGCCCCAGATGGCGTTATTCCGGTTCTTGTAGGCGGTGAGATCCTCGAAGACCGATTCCAACGCCTTGCTGTTCGCGTCAGCGGGATTTTCATGGCCGGTCTGCGAGCTGCCGGTAACACCGAAATGGCCATCGGGCCCAACGTTTCGGTCGAACATGAACGAGTCGTAGTTGGAGTGGGCGACGTTGCCCTTGAACTCGCGGAATGGCGTTCGACGCGGCCAGGTCTTCGCACTGATCTCCGTGCCTTCGAACTTACCCGTCGGGTGCTCCGGCAATGACATCCAGAAGCCGGTAGCGTCGGAACCCGCGGCCACGTTATCCCGGTAGATGTTGTCCGGGTTGGTGATCCAGAAAGTCGACGCCGTGTTGTCCGAGGGAATCAGGATGTCCTTGGCATTCTGGCCATTCCCTCCCTCCGGTCGGCGCTCTCCGGAGGCAGCGAGGTTTGTCGGGACGCACGGCGCGTCCGGATGACACTTGGTGAGGATCCCCAGGTTGTGCACGAACTGGTTGTCGTGCTCCACGCCGTCTTCCAGGAAGAAGCAGTGACCAATGTTGTTGTAGGTCACGTTGTTTTCAACGCTCAAGTAATTTGTGCCATGCACGGTCACGCAGCGGCTGTAGGTGTCGTGAATGGCGGAGTTCCTGATGTACTGCCCCTGCGCATCGCCGATCAGATGCCAATGGATCGGATACCGGGCCAGGTGCATGTTCTGACCCATGCGATTGAGCTCAACGCCATCGACAAACATCTTGCCCCCGTTCATCGCCATGATGTGGCCGCCAAAGAGCGTCTGGTCTGCGTCAGGCGAAGCCTGGATGACGATATTGCGCGACAGCATGCCGACTTCGCCGCGTTCATCCACGTCGAAGGTGATCTTGCCGAAGTGCATATAGTCCAGTTTCCTGTCGAGCGTGATCGTATTGCCACGGATGGCGGAAATGGTTCGCCGCTCTGCCTGGTGGGGATCGAAATCCGTGGACGCGAGGACAATCACGTCGCCTTTTCTCCAGTCACCGGCATTCAAGACCTCGATGGTGTTGCTGTCCGCGGCGGCCGTCTTTGCCAGCTTGGTCCAGGAGTTCTTCTCCGTACCGTGCAGGTTCAGGGTTCCACCCATCATCATGATCCCGCGGTCACTGCGGTCATTCGTTCCACCCACTCCACTCATATCTTCGTCTTTGACGTTGTCGGTGAGGGTAATTGTGGCCTTGCGCGTATGGGGCCTGGCTTCGGTGCCGATTTCCAGCTCCCCGTGCACCATGACCCACTCGGTGGACAGTTCCAGATCTTTTTTGTCCGCAAAGCTCAGTTTGCCGTTGATCGTCAAGCTGCGCAGCGGTGGCGGAGAGACGTCGAGGACGACGTTCATGTCCTTTTCAATGGTGACCACGGCATCTTTGGTCGGCACCTTTTTGTCGGGCCAAGTGGATGCATCCGACCAGCGCTTCGCGCTAGCCGTCAAAGAAGTCTTTTGCTGAGCCTGAACCACGGCATATCCGCCGAGGACTAAAAAGGCTGGAACCAGCAACGAAAGGAACAAGAGAGAACGTTTTCGCATCGTTAAATCTCCGTGATCGATCATGTTATGCTACTTTCTCCCGCGCGGATCGAAGGACGTGTAGCAAGGCACGATTTTACACCTATTCGCCGGCGGATGGGCTTTGCGGAGCGCAGGGCCGAAGGGATCTGGGCACGGCGGTTCGGACGCCAGAGCATCCAACGCGCCGGGTGCTTATTCCTTCCAGTCACGATCTGGCGTGTCTTGTAGAGCCACTGGCCATTCACCTTGACCCAACAGAACCTTCCGGAGACATGGATTACACTTCTTCGCTCCGCAGAACGCGGCGACTGAGAGCGGCAATGCGGGGATAGAGATTGTCCTGGGCGAGCGCTTCCCTAGCGTGACGGTCTTCGGCCTTTCTCTTGCGCGTGGCGGCCATCAAACTATCATTGACACTCCAAGCGAACCGGTCTAACAGCTGGTTAACGAAACACGGAGGCACCAATGACTTGTGTCGAAGAGCTCTCTGCGGGTGAGTCGCCGGCTACTCGGAAGTTGGCCGACTTCCGGTTTAATCCTGTGTAGTCGGCCAGGGTAAATCTACCTGCTCCAGGGATTAAAATGACAGGCAGAGGCCGATCCCGCCAGGCCCTCTGAAAATGACCGCCACACCGCTGCGAGCCGCCGTTATCCTGACGCTCCTATTCGTCGCTTCCGCATTCGGAGAGGTGATCTTCAGCCGCCGCGTTTACAAAGAACACGGCGCAAGTTACCAGCAGATATGGACTTGGAATCCTGCAAATGGCGTTCTCAAACAGGTGACGAACTCCCTGCGGGATCATTACCATCCGACATGCGACGGACAGATCGTCAAATTCATATCGCCTTCGCGGGAGGTAATCGGCGATTTGAAGCTGAGGAGCCTGAATACGGCCACGGGCGAGGAAAAGGTCATGGGTCACATGCCGGAGCCAAAGGAAGAGCCGGAGTCCCGAACGCGCGGATGCGATCAGTTCGCGAAAGCTGGAAAACTCGAAGCCTGCGGCAACGAGGAGACTCTGGTGGTGTCGCGGTCGGGCCGGCAGATCGGCCGGTTCCAGATCCAGGTCGACATCTGCCCGATCGATAACCACGGCACTATCGGCAAGTGCGAAACTCCGATCCGGTCTCTTGACTGGACCAAGGATGGAAAATGGCTGCTGATCGGGGAGGAAGGACTTAGTGATGGCAGTGGCCAGCGGCAGGATGACTATTACCTGGTCAACCTTGCCACTATGAAGCTCAGCACGGTCGCGAGCGCTTACACCGCGTTCTGGCTGCCGGGCCGCGATCAAATCGTTTACGTCACCCCAGAGGATCTCGCGCCTCTTCCGGGCGGACAGCGGAAACGCAACGTTTGGGTACAGCAACTTATGTTTTTCGATCCGGTCAAAGGAACGCCCACCGCCATCACCTCCGGCCTCACCAACAACGAGGACCCTTCTTGGTGCGAAGACGGTTCCGTGACCGCTGGCGTGGCGCCGCTCAAATCGACACGGCGATAAACCGCGTATAGCTGGCAAGGATAGAACTTTCCTTCGCCGTCAGGCGTGGGCTAAGCGGCTGTCCACAAAGCTTCGTTGTCTCCTTTGAAGTTAACCCCTGACCGCCACCCACCTCGGCCGCAGTCTCGGCAGTCCGGAAATCCGGTTGATACAATTGGAGGCCCGGGTGCCTAAGACGGAGGAGCAGCATCGCCAGGATATTCTCGACGTCGGCAAGCTGATCTATCAAAAAGGATGGATCGCGGCCAATGATGGGAACATCAGTGTGCGCTTGGACGACCGCCGCATTCTGTGCACCTGTACGGGCGTCAGCAAAGGCATGATGACAGCCGCCGACGTTATCGTTTGCGATCTAGAAGGCAACAGGATCAACGGCGCGCGCGAGGGAACCACCGAGATCGCGATGCACCTGACCATTTATCGCATGCGTCCCGACGTGTTCGCCGTCGTGCACGCGCACCCTCCCATAGCCACCGGATTCGCCGTGGCGGGGCGACCGCTCACCTGCGCTCTGCTCCCAGAAGTGATCGTCAGCCTGGGGTGCGTGCCACTGGCCGAATACGGACTGCCCGGCACGCCAGCGCTCAGCGATGGCATGCTGCCCTACATCCCTAAGTACGATGCAATCCTCCTCGGCAATCATGGCTCGGTCTGCTATGGCGAGGACGTGTACAAGGCGTTCTTCAAGATGGAAACCGTCGAACACTTCGCCCACGTCACCCTGGTCGCCGAGCTGCTCGGTGGACCGCGCGTGCTCCCCAGACACGAAGTGGGAAAACTGTTCGAAGCGCGTGCACGCTATGGAGTGACATCCCACAATCGCATGGAACCCGGCCGACCCATCGTCGCCGAAGATAATGCTGCAAAAGACCTGGAGGACCACCGCCGCCTAAGCATCACGCGCGACGAATTTATTGCTTTAGTCGATGAAGCGCTACGTTCTCGCGGCGTCTTGACGTAGCTTGGCACTCGCGTCAACACTTAGACTTCGAGCACGTTGACACTGAGCCACTGCCAGTCTCACCTATGTCCATACAGCCTCCAGAATTGCCTGTGCAGGGCCGTTCCCACGTCGGCTGCCTTAACATTGGCACGGATTCAGGGGCTTGGAAGAAATTGGGCCAGCGATGCAGCGGATTCATAGCAAGTCCGCGTCGTTGAGTACTCCGGTTCCCAGTGGCCCAGGGTCCTAGCACTACCGGTCCGAACCTCCGGCCAAACGAGGTTCGCCCACCTAGAGTTCACGGCCCCAGTCGGTCTTCGAAAGCAAGCGCCTCGATCGGGGCTTCCTTTGCCTTCGCAGGTGCGGGCATGGCATCACTTCCGGCGATGACGGCAACACAGACCTCATCTTCACCGGAAGGGTGGCCGGCGTGAGGTAGAATTCATTGGGTGCTATGTGCAGAGCATAACTCGTTGCGACAGGAACACGGAGCGGCGGTTAAGACTTTTCGTGCGTTCATCCACGAGTTGGTCGTACTGTTGAAAATTCAGCCACAGACTCAGACTTCACTCTGGTTCATTTGCGAATAAGAGCCGCCTGGGGCGCTTGCGAAGTAGCGCGAGCGATTCTGGAACATCACCAACTAGAGCATGGCTGCTGCTCGCCTGGGACTTAGACGAATGCAAGATGAAAGGAAAAAGGTAAATCCTGACGGTCAACTTATGAAATTCGCCTACTCTGAGCTTCCGGACGGCAAAGCGTTTCTGACTGCGCAGCTTGCCGGAAATGAGGTTGTCTGCTCAGTTATTTTGCCCCAACCGGAACACCCGTTTAGTCGTGAAGGTGTTGAAAGTCACTTCGAGCACGGAAACCAACTTCGGACTACGGCCGCGTTCAAAGTAGCCCGTAGCGAAGATTCCCGCAAGCTGATAGGATACCTCACCTAAATTTCAGCTACGGGCCATAGAATAACTAAAGGCGTAACTGCCGGTAAGCCAGTTTGATTTCAGTGCACGCGAACAATGACCATCCACCTCGTTAATCCAAGCGATACCTCCTTCGGAACTGCAGTCATCACCCCACGATGGCTTTACGTGCTGGCCGCAGCGACCGCTCAGTCGTTCGGAGATCCCGAAATCTGCGATGAGACTCTAGAACACCTTGATCTGGAACGCGTTCAGCGAGGCGACGTCGTGGGTATTGGGATTCACACCGGCAACGCCCTACGAGGATACGAAGTGGGCCGCGCGGCACGCGAGCGGGGCGCCTGGGTTGTGTTCGGGGGAATCCATTCCACCCTCTATCCAGCGGAGCCGTTTGAGCAAGGCGGCGCGCATGTGGTGGTAAAGGGGGATGGCGACATCGTCTGGAACCGCGTTCTCAGAGACTGCGCAGCCGGCGTTCCGCAACCTATTTACAACGGCGGAAAAGTAGAACCGGCTGACCTGAAGAAGGCCCGGTGGGATCTGCTACCGACTAACAGCTACATGTGGGCATCCGTGCAGACGGTGCGGGGATGCGCCAAACACTGCTCGTTTTGTTCGGTATGGCGCACGGATGGACAACGCCCCCGGCAGCGCGCGACCGACAGCGTCATTGAGGAAATTGTAGAACTGCGCCGCCGCGGCTTCAGCTTTATCGCTTTGGCGGACGACAATTTTTATCCTGTCACGCTCACAGACATCGTACTTGCAAAGCGACAGAACAACCAGGCAAGGGTCGATCAACTGGAGGCCATGCGCAAGGAGCGCTTCGAGCTCATGGAGAGGCTGTCGGAGCTGCCCAAGGACATGACCTTCTTCACACAGATCACCATGGAGGCCGCGGAGGACACCGGGTTCCTGGATGCCATGAAGAAAGCCCGGATCAAGGGCGCGCTGGTGGGTGTGGAAGCCGTTACCCCCGAAGGCTTGAAATCGGTCTACAAGGATTTCAACCTGTCTGGCGACGATCTAGTAAAACAGCTCAAGACGTTTTCAAATCATGGCGTGCATGTTCTTGGTTCGTTCATCTTCGGCCTGCCCAGCGATCGCCCCGACACATTTGACGCCACACATGATCTTGCCCAAAGGGCCGGTCTCACTTTCGCGCAGTTCGTCATGCTGACGCCGTTTCCGGGCACCGTCGACTTTGAGAAATGGGAGAAAGCGCAGGCCGACGATGTGGCTAAGGTGGATGGCATTCCCTTGACCCGCTACTGGCTCATTCCCGCGCACAAACGGCCGAAGATGTTCATGCCGCATTCCAGCATGAGTTCGGAGGAGATGCGAGCGCGCACCCAGGGCGTGTGGGATCGTTTCTATAGCCTGGGTTCCGTTTGGAAGCGGTCGCGCTGTACGCCCAATCTACGCGCGCGACTCGCCTTCGTCTTTATCTCGAAACTATACCGTCAGATGTATGCAAGCTCCGGTATCACTACAGATAGCGCCCGCCGGAATCGGGCCGGCGCATGGGCCCGTTGGCTCGCGATCCCCTGCCGCAAACTCTTCCAGGCTCGTCCGATGCCGGAACTGCAAATCCCGCCGACGAAAATTACGTCGCAGGATTTGTTCCAGGTAATCCAATAGAGTCTCGCGGCCCCATACCGTCGTTGAGAGAGATCGTCCGCTCGACGATTCCGGAAAGCCTTCATTCAACGCGCGATTCAAAAACTAAGGTTTTTCGCAGACTCCGCTTATCGCGTCGACGTGCGTACCTGGGATGTCTCGCGACCGATTCCTCGCGTGTCGGCAAGGGTTTACTAACGGCGCGCGGTCGCTGCCCCAGATTCACGTGGCTGTACCACGCCATTGCTAGGAATTAGCCCGTTATGGGACATTGCCCACGCACAACGGCAGGGCATTGGGCGCCATGAGTGTCGCCCCGAACCATGATATGCCGTCCCACAGCCGTCGGACCGGCGTTCAAGGATTAGGATGAGCGCCCGCTCGGACACATCGGATTAGGTCAATTGGCGGGCTTGGTTCTTTTTTATAGACCCGACAAAATGGCCATTCATTCACCGGAGATTATTATTGGCGACTCGCATCTGGATAGGCCATGCTAACCCGGGCTACTCGATTTTCAAAGCTTCATCGACAGCGTTAGGCAAGCAGATTGCTGGCCCCGTCGAATAGGCTATTTTGCCGCAAACGACAGCCCGATGACTGCCATGGCGGTTCCCGCCTGCGAAATCCACTGGTCATGCTCGTAGGGGAAGCCACTCTGGAAGTAAGGCTGGAATCCGAAGGATCGGGAGACAACGTGCCAGGTGCCATCCTCTTGCTGCGTGCGGAGGATGAAGTCCACTCCGCGGCGGCAGACGGGATCGGAAGACGCCATGCCGGATTCATGCAGCGCCCAGAGCGCTTCGCCCGTAGCGAACGCGTCCGGCTGGTGATAGTCGGTCTGGCCCCAGCCGCCATCGATGCGCTGTTTGGCGACGAGTTCTTTCACACGGCCAGCGGGGGCGGTGTGGCCAGCCCAGACTAGGCCGAGGATCTGCATCGTCCGATCCTCCGTGGTGAGCGGTTCGGCCTTTTCCACCCAGGCGGCGGCGCGCTGGATGCGTTGCTCGAATTCGTCTTTTCGGGCGGGAATCGGGAACGAGCGCAGCGCGCGGATAGCCCGCGCGGTCTGGCCGAACTCGCCGCTTTCGATCGGGGGGCGGCCTTCGAAGGTCTGCCAGTCGCCTTCTTTGCGCTGCATGGCGGCCATGTGGTGAACCATGGAATCGATCGCCAGGGATTGCGGCACGCCGGCGCTCGCCAGCTGTAAAAGGGCGAACCCCACTGCCTCGCTGCTATCTCCTGGTTCTTGCGCCTCGAAAAATGCCTCCTGCAGACTCCCGCGCAGGATCAGGGTGGCGCGGGTATCCTCGTTCTCCAGCGTAGGCTCGGTTTTCACGCCAGCCGACCTGGCGGCGCCCACCGCCATTCCGTTCAGATATTGGGAGTGGCAGGAGAAGCAGCCGCCGTTATGGAGAAATTTCCCCGCCACCGGTTGCGTGACGGCCAGTGCGCGCGAGATGGCTTCGCGCGGGTTGGTGCGGGACTGGGCCGCGGACGCGGCGGGCGCCGGCGTTGGCTTCAGCCCGAACAGGGGCAGAATCGCCGGGTTCTGGTTCCGCCACGCCCATTCGCGCGCCATGTCTTTATCGGAGCTTTTCGCCAGCAGCAGTTGCACCACCTTAGGGTTCGGGTGATCTACCGCGACCGCGAAGACCAGTGCGTTGGCGTCGCGGACGTCCATTGCGTTCGGGTCTGCGCCCGCCTTAAGCAGCGCCTCGACGGATTCGTAGCCGCCCATCTGCGCCGCATCCATCAGAGGTGTGATATGTCCAATCGCGATCGGTCCGTTAAACCCCACTTCGGCAGTGTCGTCGCTCTTCGCGTTCACCGCGGCGCCGTGTTCCAGCAGAAGTTTCACCAGCGCGCCGCCGCGATAGGCGTTGGTCGCGGCTCCATGCAGCGGAGTGAAATCGCCGTTGTCCGCAATGTTGACATTCGCGCCTTTGGCGAGCAACATACGCGCCACCTCCAGGTTGTTAACGTTCGCCGCCTGGTTCAAAACGGTGACGCCGCTCTCGTCGCGCGCATTGACATCGGCACCCTTTACGATCATCAGCCGGGCCGATTCGACCGCGCCGTCATAGGCGGCGGCGATGAGCAATGGCGTGCGGCCCAGCTTTGACCGGACGTTGACCTTCGCGCCTTTAGCCAGCAGTAGCTTCACTTTGGCTGCGTCACCGGCGCACCACATGAGAGGCGTGGCGCCCAATTCGTTGGAGGCGTTGGGATCCGCTCCGGCATCCAGCAGAAGACGCAGCGCGTCAGGTGTGCCGAGCGCCGCGGCATACATGAGCGGCGAGTTGCCTCGGGCATCGCGCGCCTTCGGCCCGGGGGCGCGGAGAAGCTCCTTCAGTGCCGCAACATCGTTGTTGCGAATCGGCAGGTAGAACGGGCTGACGTCGTCGGCGAAACTAACGAGGCAACCGGCGAACAGGAGAAATGCAATTCGCCATAACACGGCCGGGAGAACGAAGATTGCGACGCGACACACTGCGACCGATGGCAAGCTCATACTCCTCTATCGTCTCGGGCCCAAAACAGGCCCGAAAGCGCTCCTTACTTTCTCCAAATATCAAGATGATGCGAAGAACTCTAGGGTCGTAGAGAATAGAGTGAAACCATCCACTATTACCGAAGCAGTGTCAATTCAGAAATTTCGCTCACAAGGGCATAAGCGGGTGCAACACCAAACCTGCTTTTGGTTGAGTGCGGGGCGCTGTTGATAACAAGCGTTTACACTTACAAGGAGGTTGGTACCCGGTTTCGAGAGTTGCTCCCAGGTTTAATCGTGTTGCCGGCTTCTTTGTGGGCGTCACATACAACCTCAGCGGTTTAATTCAAACCCTCTTCGGGGGTGGCGGAGCAAAGAGCCAGTAGGAGGAACACGAAGTCTCATTGTCGGCGCTTGCCGCAAGTGAACCTCCACGCCTGTTATCACCAATTATCGAAAGCTTTCCCTGCAGGAACTGGGTTGGCGGGTGAAGTCGCATCGGCCACATGGCCGGCTCTCGTCCTAGTCTGGTTCGCCCTCCGCGATTCGAAAACGCTAGCCGACAAGGGAGGATCTTTCGCGACCAGAGGTGCTCCTACCAGTCCGGCGACCAGATCATGGCGGTGAGCTACACGGCGACAGGCGACACGTTCGTACCGGAGAAGCCCCGCGTGTGGATCGCCAAACTCGGGGGGAAGGAATGGGATCGGGGCGCCGGATGGAAAGCGCGTGGCGGTGCTGACTCCCGTGGAATCCACCTAAGCGCCCAAGCAGGAGCACGAAGTGGTATTTCTCGAAAACTTCTTCGACGAATTGCGGCGACGCGTGCCCACAGGTAAGTGATCTTTGCCGAAAGGAACTACAGGATTGACTATCCAAGTCTTGGATTGTCCCCG
>CAVVHB010000007.1:0-674995 GCA_963747945.1 Bryobacterales bacterium | reverse complement strand
TTCGCCTTCCGCGAGTGGCTTTTGCAGCATGGGGCGTTGGCGTCGGCGACTGTCGATCGCCACGAACATCTGATGAAGCGAATGCTTCCGGCACTCGGTGCTGACGCGAGCCACTACACAGCTGCCACGGTAAGGACGGTCATTCTGAACCACATCCGCGGCTGTCGGCCCGCCTATGCGAAGACGTTCGTCGGCGCGCTCCGAATCTACTTGCGATTCCTGGCAACAAGTGGCGCTTGCCAGCCCGGCCTCGACTACACACTGCCCACGGTAGCGGAATGGAAGCTGTCCTCGCTGCCTCGGTATCTCGACTCCGGTCAAGTCACTCGCATCCATGAAGCGTGTCGCAAGGATGGGCCGCTGGGATGGCGGGACCGAGCCATCCTGTTGTTGCTACTCCGGCTCGGGCTCCGCGCCGGTGATATCGCCAGCATGCGCCCCGCCGATATCGACTGGCAGGAGGCCACGCTTTTGGTGCGCGGCAAGGGACGGCGGGATGTGCGACTGCCGCTGCCACAAGATGCGGGTGATGCGGTGCTGGACTATCTGGAACACGAGCGCCCGCCTGTCAGCATTGATCGAGTCTTTCTGTGCGCAAACGCGCCATTCCGAGAGCTGCGATCAGGGGGTGCTGTATCCGACATCGTTCGTGGAGCGCTCCGGGGCTGCCGGGGATCGAAGGCCCACCGTCTCGGGGAGCCAATCTCATTCGGCACCCACCCCCGCCACCACAATGCTCCGCGACAGGCGCCACCTCTGGACGAGATTGGAACCATCTTCAAGCACAAGACGCCCAATACGACCGCACACTACGCCAAGGTCGATGTCGCGGCCTTGCAGCAGATCGCACAACCCTGGCCCGGGTTCAAGGAGGGCAGGTAAGTGTTGAGGGAAGCGGTGAATGGTCACATCGACCTGTACCAGAACATGGGGTTCAAGTACAGGGTCCAAGCATATGCGCTCCGCAGTTTCGCAGACTTTGCCGAGCAGCGATCCGAGGAGTTCGTGCGGGTGGACTCGGTTCTCGAGTGGGCAGCAAGTGCGCCGTCAGTCCGGCAACGCCATCACCGGTTGAACATTGTCCACCGGCTGGCGTGTGCGCTCCACGCCGAAGACCGGCGTCACGAAGTGCCGCCCACGGGCGTCTTCGGCGCTGTGCCAAGCGGCCTCGGTCATGCCACATTTTCACGCCAGATGAGATTGATAGTCTGTTACGCGCGGCTTCCGAGTTGGCGCCCCAAGGATCGATTCGTCCGATTACCTACACCACTCTGCTGTCGCTGATCGCTTGCGCCGGCCTCCGGATTTCAGAAGCCTTGAAGCTGGAGTTATCTGACCTCACCGAAGACGGGCTCGTGATTCGCGCGACGAAGTTCCAAAAGAAGCCGGCTTGTTCCTTTGCATGAAAGTGCTCGCCGCAGCTTGCAGCAATATATCGCGGCCCGTCGCCGGTTTGCACCAGCCGCCCCCACCCTCTTCGTTTCCCGGAACGGGGGCAAGCTTCCCTATCCCACAGTCATTACTACCTTTCTCATCCTGGCCCGATCGGTTGGCTTGCGCGCCGGTCCCGGACACGCGGGCTGCCGCATTCACGATCTCAGACACACATTCGCGGTGCGGTCGCTGGAGCAATGTCCAGGTGATCGCAGAGCTGTTGCGCGACACATGACAACATTGAGCACCTATCTCGGACACGCGCACGTCTCCGATACGTATTGGTATCTGCAAGCCACTCCCAGACTGCTCGGCGATATCGCCGCAGCCGCCGAGACGTTGCATCGGGGAGGTAAAGGATGACGCCCCTCGGTCCACATCTGACGGTCTTCTTGCGCGAATACATTCCCAGCCAGCGGGAAATGAGCGTGCAGAGTCCGTACCTATGCTTACGCGTTCCAGCTGCTCGTTTGTTTCGCAGCGGAACGGCTCGAAAATCACGCCCTCGGAACTTCTGATCGAGCAGATCGACGCGACTCTGGTACTGGCCTTTCTGGAGCATCTTGAGAAGCAGCGTGGGACCCACGCCAGAACACGCAACTCAAGATTGGCCGCTATCAAGACCTTCTTCAAGTTTCTGGAGTACCGGTTGCCGTCCTGCCTCGAGCAGGCCCGGCGAGTTCGCGCAATCCCGGTTAAGAAAACCGATGAGGTCATCGTCGGATACCTGAATCGGGAAGAGATCCAGGCGCTGTTGGATGCTCCTGATCCCAGTTGTCGCGATGGGTTACGGGATCGCGCGATGTTGCACTTGGCCTACGCCGGCGGGCTGCGCGTTTCAGAACTAGTTGGACTGAACTTGGCAGACTTGACGCTCCACGCTCAGCCCACCATTCACGTGATGGGCAAAGGCCGTCGGGAGCGGATACTCCCGTTGTGGAGAGAGACAGCGACCACCATTCGTGATTGGCTCAAAGTCCGCGGCGAGCCGAAAGGCACCGCACTCTTCCAAAATGCTCACGGCGACCTCGTCGACCAGATCCGGTTTCAAATACATCCTGGAGAAGCATGTCAGAACGGCCCGCCAGAAGCAGCCTTCGCTTACTAAGACAACGTGTTTCTCCGCACACCTTGAGACATTCCTGCGCGATGCACACTTTGCACGCCACGGGCGATCTCGAAAGGTAGCTTTGTGGCTGGGGCATGCCAGCCTTCAAAGCACGGAAGTCTACGTGCGCGCGGATCCTACAGAAAAGTTGGAAGCGATGGCATCGTTGGTTCCGCCTAATGTTAGGCGAGGCCAATTCCGGCCGCCGGACAAGTTGCTGGCGATGCTGCGGTCCAAACCATAGCCCTCGTTATGCGCCGTCCAGAGCCGCCAAAGCGGGCTGATTCCGCAGTCCGATCAACACGACTCCACATAACCATGGACGGCGCATATTTGCGAAAGTCCACTGCCTCCACCGCCACCAGGATTCGCATCTGCGGCGTGATCTGCAGCATGACTTACGACGCCGCAAACGCGCGAATCAACTCGGCCAAGGCGCTGGTTGGAATGGCCTTCACTCCAGTCGCAGTTTCGCACCTCGCGGCGATTCCACTTCTACCAGACAACTCGCCGTCGCACCGGTGTTCCCCGCCAGCAGTTCCACGAAAGCGGCTGCCGCGGGCTCTCTCCTGGGCTGACGCTGGCGGCGAGGCTCGCGTGGTTTGCTTCCGCGCGAGGCTCGAATCGATTCGTCCACTTCTGAAGGCTCGGTCGATCCACATCCAACGCTTGCGCCGTCGCTTCGATCCCGTCCCTCCGCGCCAGCTTCGTCGCAGCGGCCCACAGTTCCTCAGGAAGCCGCGAACGCAGAGGATGCGTTCTGCGAAACTCCTCAAACCGTCGCCCCAACTGCTCCACATCCTCGCGATTGCTTGCCGCCGCTTGTGTCATGCCGCCAGGCTCCCGCCCTCGACACACCGTATCAGCCAAGCTCAAACGCGGTCATGCATGCTTACCGGAAACTCACTGTGAGGTGAAGTTCAGGTCGTCGAAGATCACCGGCGAACGCTTATGCCCGACGGAGCTGAGCGACACGATCCGCGCGTGGTCGGCGGCGGCGAGTGCGTCGCGCAGGCCGAGTGCGAGCGCGAAGTGGCCGAGGTGGTTGGTCGCAAACTGCATCTCCCAGCCCTCCGCGGTCCGCTGAAGGTCGGGCAGAGCCATCACCCCGGCGTTGT
The DNA here is from genome assembly GCA_963747945.1 of Bryobacterales bacterium. Classification (GTDB taxonomy): domain Bacteria; phylum Acidobacteriota; class Terriglobia; order Bryobacterales; family Bryobacteraceae; genus Palsa-89. Next base: position 671,335 of record CAVVHB010000007.1, on the reverse strand, counting down.
TGACCAAGAGGTGCAGCGGTCGCTCCAGTTGGCGGCGAATGCGGCGACTGAGCGGTGATCGGAGAGGTCTAGCAAGGCGACGTGGAGCTTCGCGTTTCCAGTCGCCTCCGTGATATCGGCCGCCTTACGGCTGCCAACCTTGAGGTCGCGAACGGCGAGCGTAACGTCTGCGCCGGCCGATGCTAGCGCCCGAGAGTCTCGACGTCGATGCCCGACGAGGCGCCAGTGACGATGGCACGCTTCCCGGTCAGATCGACACCTGCGACGACTTCCTCAGCGGTGGTCTCCGCTCCGAACGGACTAGTGATGAGTGTGCTCATGCTCTCCCCTCCCATCTTCTGGTGGGCGATAGCCGCTCCGCAAGCCGGGCTGGCATTCTGGCGCGAAACCGATAGGTCCCGAGGTGGGGTCTTCAAGAGACTTTCACACAAAGTTCGGTGCCGCGCTTAAGCGGTAGGGTCACAGAGATAAAGCCATTGGCAGGGTCGCGCTCGAATTGCAGAAAGTCGGGCTCCGCGTTGTCGTTCATCACATAGCCTCCCGTTCGGATCTGAGGAGCCTCCACCGGTTCAGGATGCACATATTGTAAGGCTGGAGGCCATCGGTTTGAATGACGTTTGTGCTTGGGTTATAAGCCAACGGCGACGTTGGAAAGCTGGCTCCGGCCGGCTGGGAAGGCCCACGCCATTGGGTATCGTGCACACCGAACCAGTGGTATCGACAAAGTAGACGGTGTTGACGCCGTTCCTCGTGCGGAGGCACTTTGAGCTGTCGCTTATTCTCAACGAAAGTGTCTGACTAGGAGCGGGCTTGGGCAAGGTGCATGGGCGTAGTACTGGCATTGCGCGAGCTCGGCCACACATTTTCCCGAAGACTGGAGATGCCTCCGCCGAAAACTACCACGACGACGAGCCAACCTCCGGGTCTATCCCGCAGCGGTCGCCATGGGCATCGGCATCGCGCCGATTTGCCGGAAGTTACGTTGTAAACCCATCCGGAGAGACTTGACGATGTAACCCCGGAGTTCAAACGGAAGGCTAATGAAGTTCTCCAGGCGGTGGCGGCATGAATGGACATGTACCGCGTCCAATTCGACTATCCACGGCCTCCGGCAACGCCGACCGTCCCCGAATCACCAACAAAGCTTTGTACTGCGTGTGCAGCGCGTCACCATGAGCAACCCATACCTGTTCATGAGTCGTGCGATTGTCCTGCCACGGCACTCCGCTGGAGTCAGCCGGTTACCAGGTGACGGCGTGAGCGAAATCATCGGTCCGATGAAAGAAAAGGGGGCGGAAGTCTTTTCGTGCCCACGCTCCGGATATATGCAAGTCCTCCTCCACTTGGTAAGATCACTGCTTCTCTAGATTTCTAAAGCGAAGCGGGTCGTGTGTAGTGCCATGTTGTCATGTTGCTCGGCAGGCCGTGAGCCAGATTGTCACCCGCGCTTCCATGCCAAGCAGGTTGAGGTCGTCAACCTCGTTGCCGTAGAGGCATCTCCCCTTGCGGGGCAGTCGGAAGTGGAATCGCAGTCTGGCCTTTCCTTTGGAGTGCTGTGAACTGGTGGGGAGAGACTTTTCGTGCGAGAACGGCTGGCTCCCCAGCACAGATTCGGAATACGTTTCATAGCTCGGTCTTGCGTTTAATCGGTCTGGGCCCCCCGAATGATTTCGAACCGAGGTTCATAGCTCACCGCATCGGTACAGTTGGAGGATCGAATGAAGAGACGCCGCCGATGCGCGGGTGCACGGCGGAGTAAGAGGGGATCTACTTGGCCCGGAGGTAGTAGGCGCGCTCGCCCTTAGCGCGCTTGGTCTTCTTGAGGCGGAGACCCATCTTTTTCTTTACCACTCCGCTGAGGAAGCCCCGCACCGAATGGGCTTCTCAGTCGGTGACTTTGCGAAGTTCCGGAAGCGACGCTCCACCGGGCCGCTGAAGCAGGCCGAGGATCTTGGCCGTTTTGCTGCCGCCCGCGCCCCTGGGGCTTTGTTTGGGCTCCGGGCGGAGTCTTTGTAGGCCTAGTCGATCGGGCGGAAGTGTGAGAGGCGGGCTTCGCACCTGTAAGTTTGCTGCGTGTGTTGGGCGCGCGCGCATTTTCTGGCCGCTCTGGCATTGGGTTCATACGAAACATTTCTCCTTACACGACAGGTTGTCGCGGTTAGGCACATTGATCACTCGATCCGCCCGAAAATGCAAGCAAATTCGTGTTGCAATAAAAGCACGGCGAAGGAAGGGCGATGCCCGCACGAACGTCGAAAGCCAGGAACTGGGGCCCGCCCAACCTACGTGAGATCTGGCAGTTCCCACGCCCGAGAATTCACGCAGCACCAGCCGACGTTCAAGGGTGGAATCGGACGTGGAATTGCGAGGCGTGGCGCCACGATCCAAACCGCCGGACGAAAATAGCGTTTCGGACGAAAACGCCCACTTGTAAGGTCAATCGGTGGGATAGGTCGCACCTAACCCCGTAGCGCAGACCGAACGATCCCAAGTCCTGGTTTGTCCCCATAACCGGCCAATCTCTGCCCATTCTCAGGGAGTGGTGAGTTTGCGGGCTTCGGTGATGATCTTGGTGAGGCGGTTGGAGAGTCGGTCGAGGCAGGTGCGTGAAACGCCGTTCGGCAACGCACGACGGAACATTTCCAGGACGTGTTGAGCCGAGAGCAAGGCATCGATCACACCGCCGAGGCCGGCTCGGAGCGAAGCGACAGGCGACTTGGGCTGGGGAGCAAGATGGCGAGGTTTGGAGCGCGCCAAGTCGAACTCGCGCCGAAGATCAGACAGGGCCACCTCGAGATAACGCATGGTCATCTCGGGAGAAGCGTGGCCGAGTAATTTCATCACGGCCGGGAAGCCCACACCGGAACGAAGCATCTCGGAGGCGTAGGTGTGTCGAAACTGGTGCGGCACGATGCGCGTGGAGAGGCCGAGCGAGTGACAGACCTGGTGCAAGTAATCGCGGAGTTGACGAACGAGCGCTTCTTTGGTGAGCGGGCGAGCCAGGAGCCGTCCATCGGCGGGCAGCGGATCGAGGGAGCGAAAGAATCGGAGGCGTTGGACGAGTTCACAAACAAACGATCCACGGGGACCATGCGTTCCGTCTTCAGTTTGCCGAGCGGCACGTGAATCGCCCATTGATCCGGGCCGGTGGAGCGGAGACAATCCCAGGACAGATCGGCGCACTCGCCGATGCGCATGCCGGTGTGACGAATCAGCAGAAAGGCATTGCCGCCGAGATCGTTGCGGCGGAGGAACTCCTGCTGCGAGGAGTTGATCCTGTTCTGGCGGTGAGCGGACGGGGGAGTGTTCTGCGGGAGACGCGGAATGTCCTCGCGGCGGATCAGATGGGCGAGTTCAGGAAGCTGTTCGGTCCAAGCCAGTTCATTGAAGATGCAGCGCAGATGCGATGAGCAGGTTGATACAGGATGCTGTCGCCAGGGGCGGCGATTGCGAGCGCAGGCAAGACATCCAGCCGAGGATGTGTGGTTCGCGGCGCAGTTGGTCGAGGGAGCTGCACCTGCGGGATGAGCGGCGCCGAGGTAGGTCAGAAACTTGCGGACGGTGCCGCGGTAGTGACGAGTCGTGTCCGGATTGAGCGCGGCGCTGAGGGAATCGACGGCGCGGTCGAAGACCGGAGCCAGCGGATGGCGGAGCGGAGGGCGTCGCGCGCGTTCACGAGGCAGTCCCCGGAAGCGGGCGGATGTGCTGGGCCACGGCGCGCGCATACTGCAGGTAGACGTCTTGGGGAGTGACCTGCACATAGAGCAGCGTGGTCTGGATATCGGCATGCCCCATCAACTGCATGAGCGCGGGCAGGCTGACGCCGGCGCGCACCATGTCGGAGGCAAAGGTGTGTCGAAACCGATGCGGATTGGCGAGCGTGACGCCGGTGGTCTGGCGATGGTGGCGGAACAAGGAACGCAATCCGGCAGGCGTCATGCGCGTTCCGCGCGCGCGCCCTTTCAGCGAGACGAACAGCGCGGCGCAGCAGGGATCGGGCCGCTCCAGCCGCAGATAGTGATCCAGCAGTTGAATGGTTTCCGGAGCCAACGGCAGGAAGCGAAGTTTGTTGCCTTTGCCGCGCACGCGGAGCTGGGCTTCGGAAAGCAACAAGTCATCCCGATTCAGAGCCAGAACTTCGGCCGACCGCAGTCCTTGCAGAAGCATCAAGCCCACGATGGCCAGGTCGCGCGAGGTGTGGAAACTGGACCAGAAGCGCGCCACCTCATCCACCGACAGCGGCACGATGTTGCGTTTGGGGGTCCTTCACGCGCAGCCGGCTGATCGCCACCCGCGGCCGGCCGATGCCCATCGGCCTGCGCCGCAAAAAGGCTTGATGAAAGCCGCGGGCGACCTGGCAGGGAGCGTCGGGAAACTCGTTGCGCAGGGCGCGATCCGCGACGGCGACGCGGTCATTGATGGTGGATCCGCAAGGCCGAGGTTGCAGGCTGGACTGGAAGCGCACATAATCCAGGAGCGTCGATTCGGTAAGGTCGCCTTCGCCGAACGTCGCCGGTGTGATGAACACTCTCCCACCAGCGGACAAAGTGCAGCAGGTTGTGAGCATAGATGCGCAGGGTCGTGTCCGCCAGGCGGCGAACGTACTCGCGGTCCAGATAACGATTGATCCAGCCGATCTCGCGGCCGGTGGTCTGCTCGACGACGCGAACCGGACTTTGTGCGTTGCGGGAGGTCGGCTGGTAGACCACATGGAACTTCATGGCTGAGCAGCCTCCAGAAGAGACTGGAACTGTCGCGCATCACCGCCCTGGACGAAGAAGGAGTTCGGATCATGGCCTTCGGGCAACAGACGCGCGAGCGCAGTTATGCCTTGCGCCCGGAGACGATGTGCTAGCCGCTGCGCCGCTTGTTGGCCGCTGCCGTTGGCATCCGCATCGAAGGTCAGATAGACGGTGCGCGGGCCGTCGCACAGTTGCTGAAACTGGCGCGCGTTGAGATGGGTTCCCAACGAGCAGGTGACGTTGCGAAAACCGGCCTGCCACAACACGGCGTAGTCGAACAGTCCCTCGACGAGAATCACTTCCGGATAGCGCCGGACTTGCTCCCATGCAATACAAGCCACCCTTGGCGCCCGGCAAAAACCGGTGAGGCGGCGCCGAAGCCGAGAGGCTGCGGCCATAGAGATTACCTTCCAGCGGAAAGACGATGCGATGCACGTATGCGTCGTAGCCAGCGGCAGTGACCAGACCGGCCTGACGCAGAGCCGGGAGCGGATAGCCCAACTGCGTCAGCCAACCTCGCAGGCAACCGCCGGGCGCGTAACCGATCCGCATGTGCTCGATCAGTTCCGGCGAGCGGACTCCGCGTTGGTGCAGATAGGCAACCGCCTCGCTGTGGCGGTGTAACTGAATGCGATAGAAACCCGTGGCTTCGTGCAATAACGGCTCCAAGCCACGCCATTGGTGCAGCAAGCGCCAAGGCTTGCGGGAACTTCACCTGGTGATAGAGTTCGGCAAAGCGAATCACATCGCCGCCGCGGCCACAGCCGTAGCAGTAGAACAGGCTCTTGCTGGGATCCACCAGGAAGCTGGGTTTGTGATCAGCGTGCAACGGACACAGCCCCATCCATCGGCCGCGGCTGAGTCGGCCGGGCCGGCTGCCAATCATGCGCCTGCAGATAGTCCAGCAGGGGAATCTGCTGTTTCAACTCGTCGAGAGCCTGGCGACTCACGGACTTCTTGCCTCGATCGGCAGAATACGGCAGAGCGCACCCAGATCCCAGGCAAGGATGGTGGGCGTCCGCAAAAAGTGCTCGCCTTGAGCTCCGGCCCTCACCCAGCACCACACGCTGAGCAGGCGCCGTTGTGCCCATCGGCGCACGGTGGATGGATCGGGCAAGCGTGTCGGATCTTTGCAGTGCGGCGCTGCTTGCTCGGCAGAATCACCGGCGGCGATCAGCTCCCAGGCCTGCTGTCGGCAATGCAGGCTGTAGTGCCCGACGGCGCCAGCCAGTCGGGCAAGATCGTGAAGGTCTTCCGGCAGGGCCGGCAGATTCCGCGGCGCACCCAGATGCGTTCGTGCTGTTCATCGTGGCTCTGACGGAGACGCCGTCCGTGGCCGATGATAGTGTCGTCACCGCAAACCGGGCATCGCCGCGGCAGGAGATCCAACGGGATCACCCCGGGTCGATGTTGTCTTTCGCCTCCGGCAGTGCGATAAAGAGAATCACGGCTGGCGTGAAGGCCCGCCGCTGACCGTCCCTGCCAAAGTTTCGATCTGCTGGCCGGGCCTTCACCCTCCGGCTAAAGTCAGTTCCGAACGAAAAAAGAATACTGCTTTGTGTCGGTGCCCGCGAGCCCCTCACTCACTACATTGGCCGGTAATCTTCCCCGATACGGCAAGTGAGAATCTTGGCCGGAACGGTTCTCAACGGAAGGCTAGCGCGTAACTCAGGCGCTATCGCCAGACCGCCCCTGAATGTTCCGGCGAACGTACAGGCCAAAATTGCACCGTCGCCGCCGAACCTCAATGCGGGATGAGCTTTATTGAGTAACTCTGGGTCATTTGCGACGTTCCGCCGATTTGTTTTACAGTGGGTGGCCGCGCGCCTGGGGGACGAAACCAGTTATCGCTTCCGGCGGAGGCGCGACCATGAGGGCCGGGAGGTGCGCTCGGTGTCGACGATGACGAGATAGCGGCCTGACCAAGGAGTTGGTTCACGTGTTTGTGATAAGACCCAGAAGGTCTGGCCGCTGGCCATGGCCTGTTCGTAATCAGCGTCGAGGATGGCGTGGCGGTCGATGAAGGTGTTGAGCGTAGGCGGGGATGCGGATGCAGCCTTTGGACTGGATAGTGCCGAGTCGGATCTCCAGGAGCTGGGGGTCGGTAGCGTGCATCTGGAGGCGCATGGTGGCTTCGCCGCCCAGCCCCACCCGCGCTCGGCCTGCTGCCAGCCGAAGTCGTAAACGCGCATACCTCTGCGGCCGTAGCCTAGGATGCCGTTCTCGTTGCGGGTGCCTTCGGCGCGGAAGTCGGGGTTGGCGATGGTGTGCTCGAAGATGCCAGTGGGGGTGATGAAGTGATCGAAACGGCCGGGTTTGCCGGTGGATGCGGGAGAGGCGCCGATGAAGTGGAACGTGCGGTCTGGCGCCATCCAGTAGATCGTGACCGCCTGGATGAAGGGGTTGCGGTCGACGAGGACGACGTATTGCGGCGCGAGATCTTTGTCGGCGAGGAGCGTTGAAAGAAGGAGTGCCCAAGCGTTCTGTTCGGCATCGGGGATAGTGAGGCGGGGGCGGACTTCCTGTGCGTAGTTCTGGGCGAGCGTTGTACCGTCGAGCGATGCTAGGTCCGGCGAAGTTCCGGCGGTTGCGGCGCAAGCAGGAAATGCCGCGAAAATTGCGAGTATGGCCCTGTTGGTGCTCATCAGTATAAGTGTGCCGGTGTACGGCTTGTGAGCTACCGGCCGATCGGCCGAGCACCGGTGATGAAATACTCCGTTTCACCAAAGCAGGAACTGGGGACTCCCTTGTGCTGCTCATAAACCAGCGCAACGCGCTGCCCCGCGGCTTCCATGATTTTGCTAGCCATTGCGTCATCTCGAACGCTGAACCGGAAGATTTGCACGGCCGTGCCCGGCACAGTGGTCATGGCTAGCTCGCCCTCCCAGGTCTTGCAGAGCCAGCCCTTTTTCGAAATCTTCGGAACGTAGCCCTTGCGCATCGGTGGAGGTTAATTCGGCCGTTCGCTTCACGCGGATGTTTCTCGATTTCATGGATGCGGCGACGCTACTGCTGGCTCAGAGAATTGGCTCACGGCAAACCAACGACGTGAGTGATCGACAGTCGACGAACTAGATTCAAAAATGGCGATTCGCCCACAACCGTCGCAAGATTAGCGTCAGGATTACTGAAGAACAGAACAGAAGTAGCACTGCGGCAAGAGTGTGGCGGCTTTTCACTGCGTGCGGGCTTGCCGCGAGCGCTACTTGGGCTTGGGCGCTCACCAGACAGACTAGCGAAGTAGTTTTTCTCATCTAGTTGACGGTAGATATCTCCCGCAATAGCCGCGGCTCGAGGCCCCGTTGCCTGCCGACCGCCTCTCAATAACGACACCACCACCACCACTCTGCGTCCTACATTGTTGAAGGCTCCGAACCATCCAAGATGAGTGTGGTTTTCGCTGCAGGTACCGGTCTTTCCGGCTAGCGGCTCTTCCTGACGAGCACGACGCGCGGCACCTCCTTCCACCGCACCCTGAGACCGTGGATGATGCCGGAAATGGGCCCTTCAATGCTCAGCTGTCGCTTCACCATGGGGGTACAGGAGGCGATTTCCTGGGTATTGCGAGGGTACTGAAGGAAGTATAGTGTGCCCCCGTTGGCGATCGCGCTCATCAGTGCCGCAAACTTCAACGGAGCTTGGGATATCTCTTCGCCGAACCTGGTCAGCATGCTGACACCTCCGTTGTTGGGTGGTGTGAGGGGAAAATGCCCCGCTTTCTCGCCAGGAATATTCAGGCCGGCTTTTTCACCATATCCGAACTGATGTGCGTAGTAGCTGATCTTTTCGAATCCGAGTTCGCGGCCGAGGTCGGCAAAACAATAAGTGTTGGAATGCGCCAATGCATAAATCAGATCCATTCTCCTGCCATTTAGCCGGATCGTTGTGCTCGGTTCGATTACTCTCTCACTCAGAGCAGCTAAAGCGACCGAAACCTTGATGGTGGAGCACGGCTGGAAACCTAAGCCCAACGCTAACCTCTGATTCACAATCGATAGAATGCGCCCGTTCGAGGGGTCGACCGCAACCACTGATCCGTTATAGCGTCCGAGTGCCTGTACAGCGATGCGACGAATGCTGAGTTCCTCACCAGCAACGCTATCGCCGTCGGTGGAGTCCGCGTAAGTCGGTTCCGTCCACGGACCGCCTCGAACTATACCCGGCAACAACGACGTTACGCGGGGGGCCGACGGCCGCCGTCTTTTTGCCGTTGCGCCGGATGTGAGACTACAGGACAACGAGAGTACTAGAACCCATACTTGCGCCCGCAAGATCAGATTTTGAATGGAATCTATACATGCGAGTTCCTTCTTCGGTTTGAGGAAGCTCCTTGCACTCAAACTTGGGGATCGCAATCCAAAGGGTGGAGACTGTCTTTTTTGACGTCGGCGCAATCGCTGCCAAGCTCGATTCCGTACACATAGCTGACGCGCCCGCGGCAAACGTTGTCAAATTCTGTCACATCCGTGGCGTGCGTGCCGGGACAGCCGCGCCGCGCGGCGTCGACGCCTCGTAGAGCCAAGTGGACGTGTAGATGCTCCGTGTTGTAATGCACCACCGCCACCCATTCGAGAAGTCCCGAGGTCCCTCTCCATCCGCGAAAGTGTATCCTGACTCAGTCGTTTCAGATCGACTCGGTCACCGAACTCAGGAGATAAGATCAACTTCCATAAGCGTTCATCCCCGGCCTTCTGCCAGCTTTCAAGCCGGTCCGCGATCTCGATGGCTTCTTCGCCCTTGTCGAACCCGACTCCCTGGAGTCGCCTTTTGCGATGCGCTCTCTCTAGCAAGATACTGTCCATGTGCTCGCCACTGGCCGGTGGTGGCGCTCCTCGTGTAGGTCCCCCGTACGGCGCACCGCTGGAAATAGCGCTGCATGCGCCTTGTGCCCTGGCCGAGTCCGAACGAACGCTTCACCCGTTTGCCGCTCATACGGGCGTGATGCGTGATGATCTTGAACGCCGAGGTCAAGGCCACGCGCTCGCTTTGTCCCGGCGGTTTCGGTGGCCGGAGCCGGAACTTGCGCTCTTTCGTGTTATTCCGTACCACGGTCCACCAAGTCCTGCATATCCGACTGCGAAACGCCCATTGACTGTCCCGCATTCTTCAACAATCGAGCGTGCCGGGCCTGTGCCTTGGCGACGGCCGCTTCCATCGCCTCTCCGGCCGGTTCAGGCAAGCAGGTCAGCATGACCTTCGCCAGACTATTCACAAGCGCGAACAGAGCTTGCTGCGCTCGTGCCAGCCGAATCACTTCGTGCCGGACTTGCTCAATGGTGGCGACCAGGCGTTCTTCAGTGTTCATCAGTTCTTCCCTGGTCCCCAACAATTCCTGTTCCACGGAATGACGAATGAAGGCCGCTAACGATGAGAAGCCGCGTTTCCGCGTCGCCTCTTGGATCTGCTTGTCGGTTGCATCAGAAAATCGAATCGCTCGTTGTGCCATTTGACGCGCCCTCACTTACTAAGGGAACGGCGAAGGCCCTTCGGGACGCCAAAAATCACAAAATATGAGGTGCATCCCAAGCGGGATGCAATTTTCACCGCACGCATCCCGTCTTACGTCAATCCGATCAATGCGACATCGACTAGAAACCGGGGCGGCGCATCCCAACCTTTATGTTCCACTACCGGGTTTTGGCTGTCTGTGAGCCGTGTTTTTCGGTGCGAAAGTTTCAGCAAGTTGCAAGCGGTTTCAAAACCGGGGCGGACCACCAAAATTGTTGCGGACCGTTTCATACGGTTTCACGCGGTTGCAAAGTAAGAAATTTTGCTGATTCGATGTCCCGACCTGCCTCCGTCGTTTCCTTAGTAATTGAGGGAGCAATGCAGGCGTACAACGGCCCCTAATCCACAGTCGCGCCGAAGAAAGCCAGGAATGGACCTCGTCCACTTGCGCTCCCTCCTTTCAACTCAACCCGCAACGGGCACTGGGCAAGTAGTCGCGGCCTGGAAGGAAATTGAGGCGGCGCTGCTGCGGGGAATGAAAATCCGAGAGGTTTGGGAGGCCGCAAAGCTCGACGGACTGGATGTCCCGTACAACCAATTTCGGGTCTACGTGTCACGGCTTCGGCGGAGGCGTCTACCCGCACCAGCATCAGAGCTACCGCGACCCGCATCGAATAGCGCCGATACCAGGCGGCAGACCCCGTCGCCTTCCGATCCCTTCCGCAATCTGCGGGAGGAGCGGGAAAAAAAGGAAAGATCCGGATTTGACTTCGATCCGTTTTCGATAAACAAGAACCTGATCTGAGCGATCAAGAGAGGCGCAACCTGTGACAGAAACAGCAACAAATGGAAATGGAACCTCGGCATCGATTCATCTTGTGCTGCAGGGGAAGGGAGGCGTGGGCAAGAGCTTCGACTCCGCCATCCTCGCCCAGTACTTTCGAACGAAGTCCGTCCCGGTGTAATGCATGGACACCGATCCGGTAAATGCAACTTTCGCGCAATACCGGAGCCGAGCACTTGCGGGTGCCCAAGCGCGACACGATAAGCGAGAAGCAGTTCGACCTCTTCGTCCACCGAGTATGTAAGGGAAGCAAATCTTGAAAACTGAAGCTATTGATGAAGTGCCCTCGCGGATGGCGGCTGAGCTAAAATCGCGGCCTTCAACGATTGAATTCGAGATGGCGTACCAGGTCCGTGTCGCGATTGACCGCATTCGGTTTGCGATCAAGTCAACGGACCGATCGGCCAAAGACCTGAACGAACTTCAGCAGGCAAATCTTGAATTCCTTGAAGCGTTGGACCGGCTCCAATCGGCGCATCGAAGTCTCCAAGCTAGATTCAGTTCCACACATAGGGATAGGGGGCTTCACCAATGAATGGCCTTACCGATAGCGGAACGTCGATCCTTGCTCGCGAAATCGCGCATGAACTCGCACGGGTACTAAGGCGCGAACCAGAAGGTGGTGGAAATGACCCTAAGCGATTGGGAGATGTGCAACCTGTTTTGCTGAATATCCATCAGGCGGCGAAGTACCTCGGCCGCTCAGTCAAAGGAATTCGAGATCTGGTCGCGAAGGGGGTGCTTGTGCCCGTGCGCTTCGATCGCAAGATACAGTTCAAACGTCGTGACCTGGACGACCTGATTGAGAAGTATACGGGTTGAGCGTTAGAATTTTCAACATGGTGAGGCGCCAACCCAAGCCGTATCTTCGTGGTTCGATCTGGTGGATCAAGTTTTACAAGAATGGGCAGCCGATCCGTGAGAGTTCCCATTCGACCGATGAAGCCAAGGCCCGGAGTCTCCTCAAGGTCAGACTCGGACAAGTCGAGAGCGGGGAATACCGGGGTCCAACCCAGAGCCGCGTACTTGTCGCGGCGCTTCTTGACCTCGTCGTAGAGGACTACAAAATATCTAAGAGGTGCAGCCTCGACGATTTGGAGTATAGGATCGACAAGAACTTAAGGAAAACCCTTGGGACGGTGCGGGCGTCGATGTTCAGCTCGACGCACGTTGACAATCACATCCGATCACGCCGTTTGGCCGGAGCCTCCGACGCCACGATCAACCGGGAACTAGCAATCGTACGGCGAGCGTTCTCGCTGGGGATGCGCACTGATCCGCCGCTGGTGAACCGTAAACCATGGATACGCCGTTTGGATGAAGACAATGCTCGCGAGGGGTTCATCGAAGAGGACCAATATCGGACACTTCTGAATGAACTGCCCGAGCACCTGCGCGCCCTGTTTGTCGTCGGTTATCACATCGGCGTGAGGCTTGGGACACTCCGCATGCTGGAGTGGAACCAGGTCGACCTCAAGGGTGGTCAGATCCGACTTCGAAAGAAACAAGTGAAACAGAAGAGGGCGCACACCGCGCCTATCTATGGGCACATGCGCGCTTGGTTGGAGATGCAATCTTCTGATCGAGATCAGAACTGGCCCAACTGTCCCTATGTATTCCATTGGCACGATCGGCCGATCGGCGCGCACCTAAAGGGATGGAGAGAGGCATGTAAGCGCGCCGGGCTACCAGGTCTCAAGTTCCATGACCTGCGGCGTTCCGCCGTTCGCAACATGGAACGCGCCGGCATGCCCCGCAACGTCGCGATGGGAATTACAGGTCACAGAACCGAGGCAGTCTACCGCCGATACGACATCGTGTCCGAGAAAGACATGAAACTCGCTGCGTTACGGATGGATGAGTTCTTTGAAGCCCAGCGCAAGGATCAAAAGGAGGAGGACTTGGACGCGAAACGGGGAAAGTCGGGCACAAATTGGGCACAGTGAAGGTTACCCAAATCCACAAGCTATTGAAAACTTGGTGAGCCGGGCGGGGCTCGAACCCGCGACCACCGCATTAAAAGTGCGATGCTCTACCAACTGAGCTACCGGCCCGTATTACTGACTGCAACCGCGAACGGTGCAACTCTATGATAGCGGTCAGACACGTGCCGTGTCCTGTGGCAGGCGATCGAAATATCAGGGCAGCTTACACGTGAAATTGGCTTCGTCGTCGATGCTGCCCGAGCCTTTGTATTTGGCCACCTGAGGATAAGGGCACAGCGGACGTGTGCGGTCCACCTTGCCGCCCGTGCTGTGCGACGCGATCAGCTTCTGCGGCGCTTTGCCGTGTTCCCGCCACTGTTCCACCGCGCCCACTTTATCGAAAACGTTCGGCCCTTCGCCCCCGCCACAGTGGCCCATTCCAGGCTCCAGGAACAGGCGGATATTGTCGGAAGCTTTAGTCTCGCCGCCCATGCTGTCCACCACGCTCTTGTAATACTTGATGGTGTTCACCGTCGGGACATTCGGATCGCTCCATCCGTGATAGAGCAGCACTTTCCCATGGTGCGAGAAGAACGGCTTCAGGTTGGGATCGGTAGCGTTCATGATCAAATTTTCCGGCAGGTCGCCCCGCGCCACGTCGGTGTCGAAGTTGAAAGTACGCCAGTCCCAGTTGGGATCTTTGAACACCACGTAGCGGTACTGATCGTAGATGGGGGCGGATGGCTCCGGACCAGCGGCCTGTACACCCCAGCCGAGCTCGGTGCCCGGCACCAGGGATGCAAACATGTGCTGGCCGGTACGCGGGTTGATGGCGGGAGAGTAGACTTTCTTCGCGGCCTCCACCTGCGGAGCAGTCAGGCAACTGGGCCCGTCGGCGCCCTCGCAGAGCAGCACTTTCGGATCGAAGGTGCACCTGGTGGGATCGTCGATGAGACCGTCCTTCAGCCCGTCCCGCGCATCGCAGGCCGCCAGCGCGGCTTGGTGGATCATCGGATACTTGCTGGGGGGAATGTAGCTGGCCGGATCCTTCAGCACGGCGGCTGCGATCCATAACGAGATGGCCGTCCGGTTGGCCGGCGCCCCGGCGATCACGGCATCATAATCATCGGGGAATTTCTGCGCTTCCTTGAGGCCCTGCCTTCCCCCCGTCGAGCAGCCGTTCCAATAGGAAAGGCGCGGCGCGCTGCCGTAGAAAGCCTGGATCACGGCCTTGGCCTTTACAGTCATTTCGTGTTCGGAGCGCCAAGCGAAGTCCACCAGCTTTTCGGGATGATCCAGCGCAAAAGTTCCCCGGCCGCCAACGTGCCCCGTGTCGGTGGAGGTGGTGGCATAGCCGCGGCGAAGCGCGTCGCCCAACTCGCGATAGCTGATGACGCCCGCCCAACCACCGTTTCCGACGGCCTGCAATTTGCCATTCCAGCCGCTGGCTGGCAGCCACACTTCCACTTTGATATCCGAATCGCTGGTGGGTTTGATGGTCGCGGCCACGCGGCAGAACTCGGGAAGATCCGCGAACGGATTAGCGCTCTCTCGCCTTCCCTGCCCCGCGCTGGGCGCTGAGAACTGGCCGGCCGGAACAATCTGAGCCATGGTGATGGTGGTGTCCGGCAATGCGAGCGACACAAGGCTGTCGCATGAGGCTGCAAACGCGGGCGCCGCGGTCACGCATGCGATGGCCCATAGAGCGCTTTTCATCGTCGGAGTCTTCATCCTGGCCTCCAAATTCAGCTCAGTATACACCCTCGCTCCGTGGTGCGTTCACAAGTGATCTGAGTGATCTGAGGGTTTCAATGCCCATTGTGGCGCGCGCACTCCTGCGTGCGTTCACAATCGTGTGAACGCTTCGTTTTAGCGAGTTCCTGCGCTCCGCACAGAACCGGCCAGAGTGTCGAGATGAGTCTCGACACAGCACGCAGGAGTGGGTGCGCCACAAAGTCCCTTCCACCGAGCGGGTGAATATTGCCATGCCGCCAAAACTGGCCGCGACAGACTCCTACGGACGAATCACGGAACGTTCGGCCAGGACAGGGAATGTCAGAGAAGAAAGTTGCCGCCTATTCCACTGAAGGTTGTATTAACTTCCAGAGCTAGAGCCTGGTAATGGAGTGGATACGATTTACTTACGTTGCGTATGGGGCGTCACCATTGCCAAACGACCAATTCTCTTTGGCCACCTCCACCAGATTAATGACTACATCCTCAGGCCGCACCCCCGCCTCTTTCGCCAGCAGCTCCGTGATCTTCTTATATAAAGCCCGCTTCTGGTCGACAGTGCGTCCTGTGTTCAGAAAGATCTGAATGAACACAACGTCGTCCGTCCGATCGATCCCAAGGTAGTCGGGATCGTAAATCAGCCCGTCCGCCCGGTGCTCGGTGATCACTTGAAAGCGATCCTGCGCCGGAACATTGATCGTCTCCACCATTGCCCGATGAACTCCGTCTGAGATCTTGAGGCGATACTCGGTGGTCTTACCTTGGCGCAGAGCTATTCGAATCAAAGGCATTGAACGTATTATCCCAGACGCCAGGCAAAATCACGGCGAGAGCTTTCCGGCAGGCGTCAAAAATCGAATCTGCCGACCAATTGCAGGAATCGGGACTGATTGGCCGCGGTAATCAACCCATAGTTCGGCGAGTTCCATATCGGCTGCCCCGCCGAATTGGTGGTCAACGTCAGGCTGGAAGCAGGCGCCTGAAAATTAGTGTGGTTCAGCGCGTTGTATGCTTCCATGCGAATCCTGAACTGCAGGCGCTCGCGCAGGACAAATGACCGGCCTACCGAAAGATTGAGATCCAACTGTCCCGGAGCGCGAACCACGTCTCTACCCAGGCTGCCGATGCCGGCGGGCAACACTTGAGCCCGTGACGCACCCGATCCCACGTACAAAGGTCCCGCGGGTTCCAGCGGGAAGGTGGCCGCCGTGGCCGGCAACAGATATTGAACCCCGGTTCCGTTGGGAGCCTCCGCGCGTGTAAAGACTGACGCTTGGATTAACGTCGTAGGGCCGCTGCTGATTGGTTCCCGTCTGCGCGGCGTTGGCATTGCTTTGCCCGATGTACAACGGCAGGCCGTTATGCGCGGTCAGCATCGGGTAGATTTCGAAATCGCGCAGCCAGCGATTGCCTCCGGTTCGATAAAGAACCGCGACCGTGAAATCGTTGGGCCGGTCAAATTCGCTGAGGCCCTTATTCAAACTAAGGAACTGTTCCGGAAACTGGCCCACGTTGAGCCCCGAGGGTTGCGAGAAGTTGTAAATGCCGCTGGCGTCGTCAATCGACTTGGACCGCACATAGTTCGCGACAAATGTGAGATTGGAGCCGTATTGGCGTCGGACGCTGGCCTGCAACGCCTGATAAGTGGACGTGCCCTCCATGTTGATCGAGTTGAAGCTGCCGATGCCCGGATACGGTCGCGCTTCCTGGGTTGCCAGCGTCGTGTTGGCCAGAGCCAGCGCGGCGTCGATCGTAGGATTGTAAGGCACCGTGTTGGCCGGCAGTTCGATGGGAAGGTGCACGCCGTGGGTTCCAACGTAGTTCACCTCCACGATGGTTCCTTTTGCGATCTCGCGCTGGATTCCAACGTTCCATTGCTCCACATAAGGCAGTGGGCTGGCCTGCGTAAATCCGTTGTAATCGGTGAGAGTCAGCGGATTCGCCGCAGAGCCGAATTGAGCGATGTTCGCCTGTGGGTTTTGTAGGTTATTAATCGCCACGGCGGGCAGACCCTGCGACAGATGGAACGGCTGAGCGATACCGGTGCCCAGGTTGTTAAATGCCTGTTCGACGGTATAGCCGGGGAAGAGAACCTGGCCGCCGAGGTCGGAAAAGATTCCCGCATAGAAGATCCCGAATCCGGAGCGAATCACCGTCTTGGGGGTCAGGCTGTAAGCGAACCCGGCGCGCGGAGCGAAGTTAAGCTTTGAGGATTTCAGGTTCAACGTATCGGAAGCGTTCTTATCGGCAAAAAGCATTTCGCCGGTGGTTGGATCCACACGCGAGTACTCGTTATTGGCGGCCGTGAGCGGCGACTCGTATTCCCAGCGAAGCCCCAGGTTCAGCGCCAGCTTCGGAGTGACTTTCCAATCGTCCTGAATATACAATCCGGCATTGTAATTGCGCCTTCCAATTAAAGGTTGCGCCAGCGAGTACGATCCGGTTTTGATGTCGCCCAAAAGAAAATCCGCCAGCGCGTTGATGGCATCGCCGGAGCTGTTCTTGCCGTTGGTGATATCGCCGTCGAACGTGTAACTCCCATTCACGTCGCCGGTCGGGTTCAGATCGTCGAACTGGTCCTTCCGGAGTTGAAATCCAAACTGGATCAGGTGATTCGCGAGCGTCTTGCTGTTGTTGACGTAGGTCTGGTAATTGTTGTCGATTTGGGTCCGTTGAGTATTGCTGTTGGTGCCAAGTTGCGAGAATCCGCTGATGTTGAATTCCGGCGCCGCCTCGCCGTAGGAGGTCCCGATACCGAGCGTGTTCTGGATATTGATGCCGGCGCTGGGCGGAACAATCTCGGCGTTGTTGCGGAAGAATCCGAAGCGGAATTCCGTAATGAACGTGGCGTTCCAGGTCTTGGTCAGGCCGGCCGTCGATTCGTAGCCGGTGGTCGCGGTGTTGCCAACCGCATTCTCGAGAGGACTTCCCGGGTAAATGGGCTGGATCGGCGAATAGTTATTGAAATGGACCAACGTCCCGAACAGTCGAAGGCTGTTCGTGGCAGTCTCATCCAGCCGCGCCATACCGGTATTCGTGGTCGGGTGGCTGGATCCGATGGATACAAAATTGTTCGTCACAATTTTGTCGGTCTTGTTGATCGTGCCCGGTGAATTGGCCGCGGGAACAAGCCCGAGAATTTTCAGCGCCGCCGGATCGATCAGGCTCTGTGGAATCAGGTTGCCCGGAAAGGGAGCTTTGGTTAACGGGTTGTAAACCTTGGTCGGAGATGCCGAGAAGTTTCCCGTCGCATAGGCGCCGTAAGGAACCGTCGAGGTCAGGTTATACGGCGAGGCCTGGATCAGACCTTCGTAGTTCACGAAGAAAAAGGTTTTGTTCTTTCCGTCATAAACCTTCGGGATCGACACTGGACCGCCCAATTTGCCGCCGAACAGGTTGTAGCGATCTTCCGAACGGGGTTTTCCAAGCAGGTTGTTGAAATAGTTGTTGGCGTCCAGGTCCTCGTTGCGAAAGTAGCCGTAGCCCGCGCCGTGGAACAGATTGGAGCCTGAGTTTGTGATCAACGTGATCATCGCGCCGGCGGTCCGCCCGTACTCTGCCGTATACGAAGCCGCCAGCACATTGAATTCCCGGATGGAATCGGCTGGGGGCAAGGTTTGCGGGGCTCCGGTGGAACCACTGACCACGGAAACACCATCCAGCAAAAACTCGCTGTTGAGAGTACGGCTGCCGTCGATAGAAAGCTGTGAAGTGCTCAGCCCACCCTGGCTCGTAACGTCTCCGCCTGAGGAAACGCCCGGCGTCAGAGCAAGGAGATTCAGGACATTGCGGCTGGGCAGAGGCAGATCCTGTAATTGAGAGGGCGTGATGGTGCTGCCGAGCGACGAGCTGTCGGTCGCCAACTGGCCCTCTGTCCTCCCTTCCACGGTTACGGTTTCGGCCAGTCCGCCTACTTGCATCAGAATGGGAATGTCCGCCCGCGGGTCAACCGATAATTCAACGCCGGCGACTCGCTGTTGTTTGAAACCTGTGGCCGTCACAGCGAGGTTGTAGCGGGCGGCCGGCAGATCGGGCGCGCGATAGACGCCGTCCACATTGGTCTTGCCAGTCCAGGCGGTGACGCCCGTGTCGGCGTTGGAAATGATGACGGTGGCGCCGTTAACGGCGCCCTTCGCATCGGTAACGATACCGGAAATCACACCGGTGACACCCTGGCTCCAGGCCAAGGAACAGAAAACGCCGGCAAAAATCAGCCTCACAGCAAGTGACTCACTGGTGTTCATCGGGGGGGCGCCGGCGGCTAAGTAGTACTTATTATAAAGACCAATAGCCCTCCTAGTGTGCGTGTGTGTTCGTTTTTGTGGCGCACGCACTCCTGCGTGCCGCGTTCACACTCGTGTGAACGGGTGTTGGAACGAGTGCCACTTCAAAGTTGCATGATCCCCCGCCGCACCGCAATAGCGATCGCTTGGGTGCGGTCCGTCGCTCCCAGCTTGTCCATGATGTGCTTGACGTGAACCTTCACGGTTTCTTCGGAGATGTGCAGCTGATCCGCGATATCGCGATTCCGGTTACCGCCCGTGAGCAACTGCAGAACCTCCACCTCGCGGGCCGTGAGACTCTCATCGCTCATATGTTCGGCCAGCTGCGCCACTAACTCAGGCGGAACGCTCTTCTTGCCCGCATGCACCTGTCGAATCACCTGCACCAGTTCGCTGGGCGGCGTGTTTTTCAGAAGATACCCGCGCGCTCCCGCTTCCAGAGCACGCTGGATCTCAACGTCGCCTTCAAAAGTGGTCAATATGATAATGCGGGCTTCGGGAAACTCCGCGCGGATCGCAATCATGGCATCGATTCCATTCAGGTCCGGAAGTCTCAAGTCCATCAGCGTTACGTCCGGCCGATGCGTCCGATAGTCCTGGATCGCCTCGTTGCCGCTGCAGGCTTGCGACACCAGCAGCATGTCCGGCTGCTTTTTGATGATCGTTGCAATCCCCTCCCGGAGCAGCGGATGATCGTCGACACTAAGGATGCGAATATGCGCCGGTTCACTCATGCGCCTCTCCCGTTCCCACTGGAGCCGATCTGGCCCCAGAGCGCTGAGCGGCCGCCTGAGCCGTGACCCTTGCGCCTCCCCGCTTGCGGAACCATCGCAGCCTGCCGTCTGAATGATCCTGGAAGGCAACGCGGCCGGGAACCGAGAGTTCAACCTCTGTGCCTGCCGCGGCGCTGCTAAATACATGCAGCCGGGCGCCGATTTGATCCGCCCTCTCCCGCATTCCGGACAGCCCCCAGTGTCCTTCCCGCCCCGATCGCAAGAACTCAGGGTCGATCCCGCAACCGTCGTCGCGCACCATCAGTTGCAGTTGATTGGAGCTGTATGTCAACATCACCTCGATCTGATTCGCTTGCGCGTGGCGAAAAGCGTTGATCAGCGCCTCCCGGCCGATGCGGTACACTTCGTCGCGAAGCAGCGGGTGCAGCGGTCTCTGCAGGCCTTCCGTGATCACCCGGAATTCCACTTCCGTTGCTGTGCCGCTTTTTGGTTCCAGCTCCTGCGGAATTCTTGCGAAAGCCTGCTCCAGATCCAGGGACAGGCTCTGCGACGAGCGTAGACCTCGAACCGCGTTCCTGCCCTCCTCAATCACCTGGCTCATGAGTTGAATCGCCCGAGTCAAGATGGGCGTCGCCTCCGAATCCGCCGGCAGGCAGTCCTTCGCCACGTGAACCTGCATGGAAGCGCTGAGGAAGCCCTGGAGAAGAGTGTCGTGCAGCTCCTGCGCGATACGGGTGCGCTCAGCCAGGCGCTCATCGAAGCGGGCATTAATTCCGGCAGCCACCTGCCGTACCCGCAGCCGGTACAGTGCCGACACCAGAAAGATACCGCAGGCAACGCACGCGAGACGGAACCAATTGGTTTGGAACCAGGCCGGCGAAACGCGCAGGTTCAGAGTTGCCCCCGTATAGTTCCAAACGCCGTCGTTATTGGAGGCAATTACTTGGAATCTGTACGGTCCCGGGCGAAGTTTGGTGTAGTAGGCCTGACGGCGCGTGCCTACATTTTGCCAATCGTTATCCACGCTATCCAGCTTGTAGCGAAAGAACACGCGCTCGGGCATGGCGAGACTCAGGGCGGTATAGTCAATCTCCAGATTCTCGGTGTGCGCGGGAAGAGTGAGACTGTTCGAGCCCGCGTAGGTCTTTCCATCCGCGATCACCGCGGAGATTGTTACCGGCGGCGGCAAGCGATTCGGTTTGCGCTGCAGCGCCGCTGGATCCAGCCATGCGATGCCCTTGGTAGTCGCAAACCACAATCGCCCGTCGGCGGCTTCCACAACCGATGGCTCGGGCGTTATTTCTCCTGAGAGCCCGGGAAGGCCATCCAGTTCGTCCAGGTGCTCCGCGGATACCGCCCAACCCGGATCGCTCAGCCATTTCCTCAATTCGGCGGCCGAGACATGACTGATCCCGGAGAATCCATTCACCCAAAGATCGCCCGTCTCAGTTTCTACCACGCCCGATACCCTGCCCGGCAGATCCTGATCTTTCCATCGCATCAGATAGAACTGACCCTGCCGGAACAGTTGGACGCCGCCGGCTCCTCCCAGCCAAACGTGGTCGCCCCGAACCGACATCGTATTCTCCGACACGCCTCGCTTGCCATCGGGGAACGAGAACCGGTGGTAGCTGGACCCATCCCATTCCACCACCTTGTTGGAAAAACCAAACCAGAGATTTCCGGCCTGGTCATCCACCATGGCCCCAACCACGCCGGGTTTTTTGCCAAGGGCTCCCGTTTGGTCGCTCCATGCGCGGCTGGAAAAGTGATAGGCGTGGCCGCTGACTGTCGTAATCCAGGGATCGTTGTTCCGGTCGGCGGCAACGAACACCACCGCGTCCAGCTTCTCGCCCGGGTATTGCAGCGGTGAGAACCCCTCGCCAGAGGACCGCCAAAGGTGGAACTCACCGGCGCCGGCCGACCAAATCGTTCCATTATGGTCGCGTCGAAGGCTGACGGTCTGGCGGGTGCGGGGGAAGCTCGTGATCGTGCCATCCGCGGCGACATGAGTGAGCGGCAAGCTACTATTTCCAGTCCATACCGACCCTCGGTCTCCGGCCGCGATACTAAACTCGTGCTCCTGCGCATGCGGAAGCCCCATGGTGGTAAACGCGGCGCGCCGAAGACGGTCGAGACCCGAATTCGTCGCCACCCACACGTCGCCCTCCCGGTCAATGAGTATCTTCCAGACGGCGTCGGAACTGAGGCCCTGCTCTGGTGTGAAGCTTTCGCCTGGAGCAGTTTCCACCGCCAGAGGCGTCGGCCATCGCTCCACATAGTCGAACCGTCGCACACCCTTGCCGGTCACCGCCCACAGAGTACCATCCGGTGTGAACGTGAAGTCGCCGAATTGAGCATTCCGCTTGTTACTTTTTCCGGGTGGCGAGTCAGCGGAAAAACTCAACGTGTTGGCTGCTTGCCGCAGCCCCTGATCGTCCGAAAGCCAGATTGCGCCATCCGGGGCCTGATGCAGAAAAGCATAGCTGGTGGACAGCCCTTCCCCATATTTGCTGACCTGGAACTTTGATTGGCCGCGCGGCAGAAACAACAGAGGCCCGGTCTGGGTCTTCACCCATAACGTCCCGTCACTGTCCATGAAGATCCCGGCCGGGAAACCGCCGGGATAACCCTGTTCCACTCCCACCTGCTCGCACACCGTTCCGCGCAGACGGAAGAGGCCCGCTTTGGCCTGCACCCATAACGAGCCATCGCGGTCCTCGATGATCTGTCCTTGCTTCCGGGTTGGAGTACAGCGGCGGTCTGGAAAGGTGGTCAGCCGGCCGTCCTTCCAAAAGAGTAATCCGGCGCCTTCCGTGGTCAGCCAAAGGCCTCCGGAAGACGAGAAGAACACCGAGTCGATCTCGCTATCGTGCGCGGCTCCGCGCGTTACTTCTTCTACAGACTGAAACCGAACGCCGTCGAAACGGCGGACGCCCTTCGATGTTGTCAGCCAGAGAAATCCCGCCGGGCCTTGCTTGATGTCGAAGACCGCACCCAGGCCGTTCCACTCGGTGTGATGGAAGTCCGTTACCCCGTGAATTCCGGGACTCGCGTCCGCTCCGCGCACCTCTGAAACCAGCCCTGCAATCAGGGTTATGCCGGCCAGCCATCCGAACTTCCGAAAAACCGTCCACATGACGCGACTCTCGCGGCTTCAGCGATACCGTCTCAACATTCCGGCGGCAACGCGGGAGGGGTACTTCCGACTTTTCAAAATAACATAGCTTTACATCTTTCCAGCCGAATCGCGCATGTCGCCATGTCACAATAGCTAGCATGCGGGTCGGCATCATCGGAACGGGCGCCATCTCTCATAAACATGCGCGCGCGTACGCCAACATCGGCTATGAAGTGGTGGCTTGCACGGACTTTCATGCCGACAGCGCCCGCGCATTTGCCGAGCGCTACGGCTGCGAATTCGTCCCCGGTTATGAGGAACTCTGCCGCCATCCACGCGTCGATTACGTCGACGTGTGCACCTTCCCCGAATTCCGCCTGGAACCCGTGCAGTGTTGCGCCGAAGCGAAGAAGCACATTCAGGTGCAAAAACCGATGGCGACCAATCTCGACACGGCGCGGCGCATGATCGAAATCGCGTATCGGGCCGGGATCCAGCTGGGCGTGGTGAGCCAGCACCGCTTCGACGATTCCACGCAGTTCCTCCATCGCGCCTTGTGCGACGGGCGCCTGGGCAAAATCCTGCAAGCCGACGCGTACGTGAAATGGTACCGCTCGCCCGCCTATTATTCGCGCGCCATCAAAGGAAGCTGGAAAACCGAGGGCGGCGGAGCGCTCATCATCCAGGCCATCCATCAAGTGGACGTGCTGCTGTGGCTGATGGGCGGCGTCCAGGAGCTCTTCGGCTATTGGCAGTTGGCGGCGCGGCACGCCATCGAGTCTGAGGACGTGCTCGCGGCCGTGTTGAAATATTCATCGGGCGCGACCGGCGTGATCCAAGCCTCCACCGCCTTTTGGCCGGGCCATACCGAGCGCATCGAAATCCACGGCACGAAAGGCACCGCGATCATCACCGGCGACAAACTGACCGCCTGGCAAGTGGAGAACGATGCGGGCGAGCCCGCGCCGGTGTCGTATGATTACGTAACCGCCGCAACCGATCCCATGGCAACTGCGCTCTCGCCCTTCGAACGGCAGTTCATCGACTTCGGCGAAGCCATCCGTAGCGGCCGCAAGCCGCTGTCTTCGGGCGCCGATGGATACCGGGCTCTGGAAGTGGTGACCGCCATCTACGATTCTTGCCGAAAGGGATCCGTGGTGAGGCTGTAACGGCGCGCCTCGCCCCAGAGCGACTCTCGAATGCAGGTCCGTGTCCCAGCTTCCAGCGCCAATCTCGGCCCCGGATTCGATAGCCTCGGTCTGGCGCTCGGCATCTACCTGACATGCCGGTTCCAGCGCGCCGAGCGCCTGTCCATTCGCGTGAGCGGACGCGATGCCGCGCAAATCTCAGCGGGCGAAGACAATCTGATCTGGCGCACCGCGCTGGCCGTCGCGGTGGACGTAGGCGATCATCTTCCGCCCATCGCGCTTGAAATCGACAACGACATACCGCTCGGCAAGGGACTTGGTTCCAGCGCCGCCGCGCTCACCGCCGGCGTAGTCATCGCCGATCATTTGCTGGGGCTGCACTGGAAGCCGCATCGGATTCTCGATGAAGCGGCCAAGCTGGAGGGCCATCCCGATAACGTTGCCGCATGCGTGCTCGGTTCCATCGTCGCCAGCGCAACCGATATCGGCGGCGCTGTGCGGGCGGTGCGCGTCGAATTGCCGCCCAGCTATGCCATAGCGGTGGTGGTCCCGGATTTCGTACTGCCCACTTCGGAATCTCGCCACGTGCTGCCGTCCGGTTATTCCAAGAGCGACGCTGTCTTCAACGTGCAGCGTAGCGCGTTGCTGATTGCCGCGCTCGCCACCGGGACCACCAGCGCCTTCCCCGCCGCGCTAGAAGACCGTATGCATCAACCCTATCGCTATGCGCTGGTGCCGGGCCTCGAAGAAATGGTCAAGCTGCGCGCTCCCGGCTTGCTCGGATGCGCGCTCAGCGGCGCCGGCCCGTCCATTCTGGTGTTCTACGAACGCGGCTCCGAACAGGTGTGCGACCTGGTGCGCCAAATCTTCGCGCTGCACGGCCACAAATCGGAGACGCTGTGCGTGCCCATCGCTCAGCACGGCTATGAGCTTAGCGAGTCAGTAATAAGTTAACTCGCGCCGCTCAATCACGCTCAGCCGGGCTTCGCCGCTCTCGACCATCGTCTCCATTGTTCGCTTGATCCAATTCCCATAATCGTCGTATTCATACGTGAACCTTTCCGTCCAAGACTGGGACCCGGCCTCGTGGTCTTCCTGCAGAATACCTGCATCCTGCCGGATGATTTTCCGTGCCACGTCACCATGGTCGTTGTACGTAAACGAAAGGCGCGAGCCACCCAGTCCGTCGCCCCACCGTTGGACCGTCTCAATCCTGCGCCCCAAGGTATCGTATCGGTACACATTTCGAAGGTCCTCGCGAATGGACCCACCAACCACTTCGCCGTCTTCGAGCAGTAACCCGCGCTCGTCGTATCGAAAAGCAACCCGCCGTATCACGCGATCGTCGGCGTCGTAAAACACCCTGCGGATGGGCCGGCCACTGGCGTCCAAAACGGTCATGATAATCACGGCTTCAGGCGACACGTGCAGCATAGACCCAACCGCTATGCTCCTGGTCTTCCTCTGCGTGTCAGTTAGTGGAGTCTGGTACGTTGTGCTCGTCTTCGTGCCATCGCTCGCATATTGCATGGACTCAAAGACACGCTCCCCCTCTTCATCTGAGTGCGACATCACGCGTTCCAGCCGGCCGAGTTTATCGTACAAGTACGAAACCCGCTGGTTACCTTGCTCCTTCTCGAGTATTCGCCCCTGCTCATCGTAGCGGCAGACGATTGACCAGCGCGAGCCATCCGGATTACGATGCCGTCGTTCCAGCAACCGGCCTTGCGGTGAAAACGTTTCGTTGGTCAGCATCACCCAGTGGCGGTCCGGATGCACGTCATCGCGTTCCCTAGCGCAGGTCTTCACGTGGCCCCGCAGCTCAGCTTCCTCCAGATCCGTCACGTACAATTTCATCCCTTGCTAACAGCCTGTGTCGAAAGTCCGAAAAGACCGCTTGCTAACGCGCGCGGCTAGTAGTTCAAACCCCGCGCTGGTTGCCCCACAGATCGATGTGCAGGCGCGGCGTCATCCGAAACCCCTCCCGCTTGGCGATGTCGGCCAGCCATCGGCCCCGCTCAGCGAGAATCCCCGCATCCACGCCCTCCGCCATCAGTACCACTCTGGCGCGCGACGCACCGATATCGCTGACGATCGCGTTCACCTGCTGCAAATCGCCCGGCTCCGTGATTACAAACTTGAGCTGATATGGATAAAGCTGGATCAGCCGGCGAAGAATCTCGGGCTGATAGCGCAGACGCTCGTGCTGATCGGCCCAGCGCCCGTTGTCGCGCGTGCGCGGCGTCGAATTGGCCAGCTTGGGGCTGATGCTCATCAGGTCGCAGCGGACGTGGGCGTCGACAGTGCCCGCAGTCTCGATCGTGACATGTTGGGTCAGGCTTTCCGTTAATTCGTCGATCCCCGGCGCGATCATCGGCTCGCCGCCCGTGATGACCACGTGCGATGCGCCGAAACCCGCCACTTCATCGACGATGGAGCTCACGCTGCGCTCTTCGCCCTCCGGCTGCCACGAAGTATAGGGCGTGTCGCACCACGCGCAGCGCAAATTGCAGCCGCTGGTACGCACGAACACGGACGGCACGCCCACCAGCGTGCCCTCACCTTGGATGGAATGGAAAATTTCAGAAATTTTCAATCGATTGCTCAAACAACGGCGTATTCAACAGGGTCTTTGAAACCAGCTTCCGCAAAACCTTTGAGGCGCAGCCGGCATGAATCGCACAAACCGCACGAGCGGCCCCGCCCATCCGGATCGTAGCAACTGTGCGTCAGCGCGAAGTCGACGCCCATCTTCGCCCCCAGTTTAATGATCTCGCATTTCGAAAGTTGAATCAGCGGCGTGTGAATCTTCAGATGCGTGCGGCCTTCCACGCCTGCCTTGGTTGCCAGGTTGGCCATCTTCTCAAAGGCGGCGATGAACTCGGGCCGGCAGTCGGGATATCCGGAATAATCGATCGCGTTCACGCCGATGAAAACGTCGCAGCTGGACAGTACCTCCGCCCACGCCAGCGCGAACGAGAGAAAAACCGTGTTGCGCGCGGGAACGTAGGTAACCGGGATGCCCTCGCTCGGTCCCGCTTTCGGCACCGCGATGTCCGCCGTCAGAGCGGATCCGCCGAACGCGCGCAGATCGATGGAAACAACGCGATGCTCCGCCGCGCCCAGGCTCGCTGCCACACGCGCCGCCGCCTGCAGTTCGAGGCGATGCCGTTGGCCATAATCGAAACTCAAGGCGTAACAACGGTAGCCTTCGCTGCCCGCAACCGCCAGGCACGTCGCCGAATCCAGGCCGCCACTCAACAGGCAGACTGCGGGTTTCGAGGATGCGGCTGGGGAATCCATGCTGGAGAACCTCTATTATAAAGGGCCGTGCTATAAAGTGCCGTGCGCCATCCAGCCGAATTACGAATGTGACACAGGCGCCCACTCTAGCCGTCGAATTCACGTTGGAGCATGCTCTCGGGCACCATCGCGCCGGCCGCCTGGCCGAGGCTGAAGCCATTTACCGCAACATTCTCGCGAACGACGCCCAGCAGCCTGACGCCCTGCATTTGCTGGGCATGATCGAACTTCAGCGTGGCCATCACGATGTCGCTGTACAAATGATCGGCCAGGCGATTGCGATCAATCCAAAAGAGGCCGCCTATCATTCCAACCTCGGCACCGTCCTTCAGGCGCAAGGCAAGCTGGACGATGCTGTCGCATGTTTTAAGCGCGCACTGGCTCTAAAACCGGGTTGGGCCGAGGTTCTCAGCAACCTCGGTAACGTCCTCGAAAACCAGGGGAGGCTGGAGGAGGCTGCAGCATGTCAAGAACGGGCGCTTTCTCTCAAGCCGGACTGCGCCGAAGTTTGTTCCAACCTGGGAAACATTCGCCACGCTCAAGGCAAGATCGACGACGCCGTGGCATTTTATGAGCGCGCGTTGGCCATCAAGCCCGATTACGTCGATGCCCACAACAACCTGGGCACCGCGCTTTTATCGCAAAACAAAGTCGGGGAGGCGGTGGCTCACTACGAGCGTGCCCTGGTTCTTAAGCGGGATTATGCCGCCGCTCACAACAATCTGGGCAACGCGCTCGCAAAACAAGACAGGATGGACGACGCCCAGGCGCATTATGAGCGCGCTCTGGTTCTCAAACCCGACTATGCACACGCCTACAACAATCTGGGAAACGTCTTCAAGGAGCAAGGCAAGTTTGACGATGCAATGGCACAGTATGAACGCGCGATTGCCATCCGGCCGGACTTTGCGGCGGCCCACTTAAATCGTGCGGAGATCAAGTCCTTCCGCCGTGGTGACGACGATCTGGCAGTGCTGCAAGCGTTGTCCGGCAGCGCGGGTTTATCCGCCGACAACGCACTGTATTTCCATTTCGCCCTGGCAAAAGCCTTCGAAGATATTGGAGATTATGCCCAAGCCTGGGAACATCTGCGAAAAGGCAACGCTGGGAAACGCGCACAGGTCGATTACAAAGAAGAGGGCGTTCTTGCGCTCTTCCAGCGTATTGCCGCTGTGTTCGACCGCGGTTTGCTGAACCGTTTCCGGGGTGATCGGTTTGATGGAGCAGGCGACCCCTCTTCGGTTCCGGTTTTCGTCGTTGGCATGCCGCGTTCCGGCAGCACGTTGATCGAGCAGATCCTTTCCAGCCATCCACAAATTCATGGCGCCGGCGAGCTGACCATTCTGGAGAACATGGAAACCGGTTATCCCGAAAGCATTCCTACTCTCGACGGCGCCGCACTCCGACGATTGGGGCAATCCTATCTTGGCCACCTGCCGGCGGCTGGAAACGGCAAGGTTCGAATCGTCGATAAACTGCTCGGCAACTTCGTTCTTATCGGGCTGATCCGCCTCATGCTGCCCAACGCCAGAATCATCCATAGCACGCGGCACCCCATCGACACTTGTGTGTCCTGCTATTCGAAACTCTTCACCAACGGTCTTCATTTCACCTACGATCTGGCCGAGTTGGGCCGCTACTACCTCGCTTACATCCAGCTGATGGATCACTGGCGATCTGTTCTTCCCCACGGCGCCATGCTCGAGGTCTCCTACGAAGATGTCGTAAACGATCTGGAAGGGCAGGCCCGCCGCTTGATCGATTATTGCGGCCTCGCGTGGGATGATCGCTGCATCAGCTTCCATAGATCTACCCGGCCGGTAAGAACTGCCAGCGCCGTCCAGGTCCGCCGGCCTCTGTTCCGGAGCTCACTCGAACGCTGGCGCCGCTACGAAACGGAGCTGGGCCCGTTGCTCGATGAATTGAGCCCGCTGCTTGGCCGGCCCGGCCTATACTAATTCACAGGGCAGCTGCCCAAGTTTCGACCATGCTGGAACTTGTTCTGTTGGTGGCCAGGCTTCTCCTGGCGGCGGTATTTCTTCTCGCGGGCGTCGCCAAGCTCAGTGACCGCATAGGATCCAGCAAAGCTCTCAATGAATTCGGCGTGCCGCTGGCGCTGGCTCAACCGCTGAGTTTGTTGCTTTCGTTGGGCGAGATCGCCGTCGCCGTCGCGCTGCTTCCGGTCGCATTGGCCTGGTATGGAGCTTGCGCGGCGCTGGCTTTGCTCGGCATCTTCCTGCTGGGCATCGGCGTAAGTTTAGCGCGGGGCCGCAGGCCGGATTGCCATTGCTTCGGGCAATTGCAGTCCAAGCCCGTGGGTTGGCAGACGCTAGTTCGCAACGGCGTCCTCGGCATGGTCGCCGGCTGGCTGGTCTTGCGAGGACCAATGCAAATAGGGCCATCGCTCGGGAAGCATCTCGCTGCGGCTGGCGACAACGAGCGCAGGTTATTCATCGTCGCGGCGTGCGTCATGGCCTTCCTGTTTTTTCGGGCGCTTCGCCACAGCCAGCCAGAAGAACCCGAGCCAGAAGAACCCGACGGTGACCAGCCCGAACTTGTAGTTGAAGAATCGCCCGCTCCGGCGAATCTCGTTCCCATCGACGGTCTTCCCATTGGTACGCCCGCGCCGGAATTTGCGCTGCCGAACATAACCGGTGAGAATCGCTCGTTACAGTCGTTGCGCGAGCCAGGCAAGACAATTTGCCTGATGTTCTCCAGCCCGCATTGTAACTCGTGCGTGGCGCTCTTGCCCCATATCCGAAGTTGGATGAATGAGCACCGGGATTCACTGAACATCGTAGTCGTCAGCCGCGGCACGGCCAAAGACAATCTGGCGAAATTGAAAGATCTGGACGCTTCCCGCGTACTGCTGCAACCAGCTTTCGAAGTCTCCGAGAGCTACGGTGTTACGGCCACTCCCGCCGCGGTGCTGGTCGGCGCCGACGGTCTCATCCAGAGTCATCTGGTGGTGGGAAGAGAGGAAATCAAACAATTGATCTCTTCTACGGTACTGAGCCGCGACCGTTAGGAAGGTAAACGCGACTTCTGGTACACACGACTTCTGGTACACGCGACTTTAGTCGCGTGACGCGACTTTAGTCGCGTCTCCTCCGTACCGAACAAACGCGGCTGAAGCCGCGTGTACCTTTGTGTATTTCTAACCGACCGTCAGCGTCTTCATCGCCAACGGGCCGGTGCTGTCGCCCAGCGCGTCGATGTGCACGCCCGCCTTATCCAGCATCGTCAGCAGCAGGTTCGTCATGTGCGTGTTCTCCGGATACGCCACGTGATAGCCCGTCTTGAACTGGCCGCCCAGGTTGCCAGCCAATAGACAGGGCAAATGTTCGTGCCGGTGAAGATTGCCGTTGCCCATGCCGCCGCCGTACAGGATCAGGCTGTGGTCCAGCAATGACCCATCGCCATCCGGCGTGTCCTGCATCTTCTGCAGAAAGTAGCTGAACAAATCCACGTGATGTGTATCGATGCGGGCCTTCTTGGCAATCAGTGCCGGGTCGTCGCGGTGATGCGATACGGAATGATGCGGCTCCGGCACGCCGATGCTCGCATAGGTCCGCAGGCTGAGTTCGCGCGCCATAATCAGGCTGGCCACGCGCGTGACATCGGCCCGGAACGCCAATATCTGGAGATCGAACATCAGCCTGGTGTGATCCTCGAAGCTGGCCGGAATGTCGATGGGCCTGTCCGGCAGATCCACGGATTGCGCGCCTTCCCGCTCGGCGCCTTGGATGCGCTTCTCGATATCGCGGACCGAATCCAGATACTCGTCGAGTTTTCTGCGGTCATGCGGTCCCAGCGACCCGGCCAGACGGTTGGCTTCCTCCGTCACCGAATCCAGAATGCTGGCCGTGTCTTTCACCTGGGCCGCCCGCTGCGCCGTGCTGCCGCCGTCGCCGAACAATCGCTCGAACACGATGCGCGGATGGTCTTCCGCGATATTGGGCGTGGTCTCGTTGCGCCACGAAATAGTGTTGACGTAGAAGCAGTCACCCGAATCGCAGGAACCTTGCGACGGCGTATCCACCGTCATTTCAAGCGACGGGACGGGCGAATCTTTTCCGATCACCCGCGCGGCGATTTGATCCGCCGTAGTGGCCAGACGGACCTGGACGCCCGGCTGTGTCCGGTCGTAAGCGTGAACGCCCGTGAGCCACGCCGCGGCCGCTCGCGTATGATCGCCGCTGCCGTCGCCTTTGGTGTTGGCTTCCAGTTGCGCCAGGCCCGTGATCACATTCACGTGACTGCGCAGCGCCTCAAGCGGCTTCAGAATCGGAGGCAGCTCAAAAGATGCGCCGGTCTGCGTCGGAATCCATTGCTCCAGGATGATGCCATTGGACACGTAGACGAATCCCAGGCGCGGCGTCGGCTTGACCGCCTTCGCGGAAAGAGCTGGGATCATCGAATCCAGCAGCGGCAACGCCAGAGTTGTGCCCAGGCCTCTCAGGAAGGTCCGGCGGTGAAGCGACTTCTTGGTGATGAACGTCATCGGGTTCCTCTCTATCGCGCGCTGCGCACGGCTGCCGCCGTGGATGGTTGATTCTCTATCGGCTGCGATTCTCTCATCTGGAACGGAACACTCTCCACCACACCCAAAACCAGTGATGAAAATTGGTAATTATTCTTAGCGCGCGTCGCGGACAATCGCCCGGACCGCCGGCTCATCGTAATACTGCACGTTGCGGCCGATCGCGTACATCAGCAACTTCTGCGTGAGCGCGCCCACGAAGCGCTCTGGATCTCGTAGCAGCATCGTCTTCAGTCCGATTATGCCATCGAATTTGCCGCCATCCGGCAAGACGCCCGAGACGTCGATGGGCTTGCCGTCGTCCCTGTCGCGCCAGCGGCCCACGGCGTCGAAGTTCTCCATGGCAAAACCGATGGGATCCATCCGCGCATGACAGCCCGCGCAAGCCGGATTAGCGCGATGCTGCTCCATCGCCTGCCGCATGGTCAGCGTTTCGCCCGCCGCGTTCCCTTCGGTCTTCAGCGCCGGCACGTTGGGCGGCGGCGGTGGTGGCGGCGATGCCAGCAGGTTTTGCAGCACATACTTGCCGCGCAGAACCGGCGATGTACGGGTGGAGTACGAAGTCAGGGTCAGGAT
Source organism: Bryobacterales bacterium (assembly GCA_963747945.1). Lineage (GTDB taxonomy): Bacteria > Acidobacteriota > Terriglobia > Bryobacterales > Bryobacteraceae > Palsa-89. The sequence goes on along the minus strand of CAVVHB010000007.1, from coordinate 638,934 downwards.
ACTTCCCTGCCCCAGCAGGCCACCCCGCGGGCTCCCGGCAGGAAACGTGACTTCGCGAAAGTAGCTGCCCTGAACGTTGGGGATGCCATAATGCTCGGCCAGCCGTTCGTTGACGAAGGTATAGTTGGCGGTCAGCAGGTCCAGCACGCTGCGATCCTTGCGTAGGATGCTCGCAAGAAACAGCCTGGTCTCCTGTTCGAACGCGCTGCGTAGCGTCTCGTCGAAATCGCGGAACAGGTACAGATCGGGGTCCTTGGTTTTCAGATCGCGCACGAACAGCCACTGCTCGCCGAAATTCGTTACCAGCGAATCCGCGCGCGAATCGGCCAGCATGCGCTTCACTTGCTGCTCCAGCACCCCGGGTTCTCTCAACTTCCCGCTCGCAGCCACGCTGAGCAGTTCCTCGTCCGGAATGCTGCTCCACAAAAAGAGGGAGAGGCGCGAAGCCAGCTCCAGGTCGCTGATGCGATAGGGAGTGCCTGGCGCGATATTGGCGGGATCGCGCTCGATGCGATACAGAAACTGCGGGCTCACCAGCAATCGCTCTACCGCTTCCTCAATGCCCCGCTCGAAAGTGCCTTGCGCGCGTGCCGATTGGTAAAACGGCAGCAGATCGTGCAGGTCCGCATCCGTTACCGGACGGCGGTAAGCCCGGCTGGCCAGAGTGGAGAGAATCTGTTTCGCACAAGGCAGCTCGGTATCGGGACTGTTTGGTTGGCAAATAAAAATCTTGCGCCGGCTGGGCGTGTCGCCCGGCCCAGTGGGATTGAATGGACCGCTGATGGTGACGGTGCCAATGGCCGGCAATGTTCCCCGGCCACGCGTGCGCGGCCGTACCGTGGCTTCGTCCAGAGCTTCTGTTTTGAGGACAAACGTCACGCCCACCAGACGTGGACCGGCTTTCACCGGCAGACGAAACTCCAGCGGCTTGCTCCCGCGTGATACCCGCGCTCCTCCGCCGATGGCTGCCAATTCTTTCCGCTCCCCATCGATCGTTACCTCCACTTCCTCGGGTTGGCGGACGTATCCGGCCATGTCTATTTTGAATACGTATTCGCCATCCAGCGGGAAATAGCTGTTCACCGCCAGCCCGCCGCGCGTCCCAAACGGCAGGTCTTCCACGCGGGCGTCCTGCGGCATCTGCACCGGAAGCCGGTGGATGTTGACCATCACCGGCATGCTCGGATCGCCCACTGCCAGGCGGCTGATCTTTCGCGCCGCGTCCAGATAGCGCTGCATAGTCGACGGAGAGATGAAGAGCAGGTCCGCGATATTGTCGAATTCGCTCGAGGAATTATCGGCCGGCAGCAGCAGCGAATAATCCATCTCCTTCGGCAGGTGGTCCACTCCCAGCAGGTCGCGGACTGCGTTTTGATACTCGGTGCGGGTGAGACGGTTCAGGTGGGGCAGATCGCCGGGAAGCGGATGCGCTCCGGCTTCCCGGTCGAGCGCGGTTTCAAGGTAGGTGGCCGTCTGATTGTACGTCGCCTCATCGGGACGCGGCATTCCGGCCGGTGGCATGGCGCGCGTGCGGAGTTTCTGAACCACTTTTTCCCATAGCTCCGCGTCCTGTCCGGCCTGGCCCACTGTCGCCGTGTCAATCACGATCCCGCCGGTTTTGAGCCGGGTGTTATGACAGGAAACACAGTATTTCTGGAAGGTTGCGACAGGCGCAGCCGAAGCGCCAGGCGGGCCGGCCTGCCCGGCGAGCGCAAGTGGAATACAAAACGAACCCAATACCCCCCACCGTAGTCCGCTGGGCATAATGTGATGTTTATTATATACTTGGCGACTAAGGAGCGCACCCGTGCTGAACAAAGGGCTACTGAGCGCCGCAACATTACTCATTGCGATAACGTGCCTTCAGGCCGCGGGCGGCCTTGGAGTTATCGAATCTGTTAAGAACGGTGACTCGTCCGCGGTGCGCACCCTGTTGGCCCAGCATGCCGACGTCAATGCCACGGATCCGGATGGTTCCACCGCGCTCCACTGGGCAGTTCAACGGAACGATCTCGCCATCACGGAGCTGCTGCTCGCGGCCGGCGCTAAGGCCGACGCCGCCACCCGGTACAACATTACGCCGCTCGCGCTAGCCTGCAAAAACGGCAGTGCGCCGATCGTCGAACGGCTGTTGAAGGCGGGAGCGGACCCGAACGGCTTCTCGAGCGAAGGCCAAACCGCGCTCATGACCGCCGCTCGCAATGGCAACGTGGATGCCGTCAAAGTGCTGCTGAAGCATGGCGCACAGCTCAACACCCGGGAGCCATTCCGCGGCCAGACGGCTCTGATGTGGGCGGCTGGCGAAGGCAACGCCTCCGCCGCCGAGATGCTGGTGGAATTCGGCGCCGAAGTGAAGGCGAAGTCCAAAACCGGATTCACGCCTTTCCTGTTCGCCGTGCGCAATCACCATATGGATGCAGCCAAGGTGCTGCTGGAGCATGGCGCGAACGTCGAAGACCGTGCGCCCGATGGCACCACCGCGCTGAATATGGCGGTGGTCAATGGCTACTACGATCTCGCATCGCTGCTGCTGGACTACCATGCCAACCCGAACGCCCTCGATCCGAACGGTTCGCCCTTGCACTCGCTTGCTTGGCTGCGGAAGCCGGGCACGCCCTGGGAAGCTGCGGGACTGGGTGAAGATCCAGTCGGGCCCCCACGCCCCACCGGCGACGTTACGAGCGAAGAGTTGGCGAAGAAGCTGCTTGCTCACGGCGAGAATCCCAACTCGCGCATCGAGTGGCGGGAAATGCGGATGACCGCGGGCCTCGGCACCACTTCCAATCCGCCGAATATTCCCCTCGGCCGCCACTATTTGAGCTTTATCGGAGCCACTCCGTTTTATCTGGCCGCGCGCAACGGCGACGCGCCCTTTATGCGCCTGTTGGTAGCGGGCGGGGCCAATCCCGGCATCAATACGCAGGTTGGTGTCACGCCGCTGATGGCCGCCGCCGGTCTCGATTATTACGAAGGCGAAACTCCTGGCCCCTTCAACGGAGTCTCGGAAGCGGAACGCCTGGAAGCCGTCAAGTTGTGCATCCAGTTGGGCAACGACGTGAACGCGCGCACCGATTTCGGCGAATATCCAATGATCGGCAGCGCTGAATTCACCCTGATGACTTATCCACGCAATGCCGAGGATCTGTTCGGCCTGGGCGTTGGCGATCCGCGCTTCACCGGCATGACAGCGCTGTTTGGCGCGGTGATTTCCAACCAGCCATCGCTGGTGCAATATCTGGTGGACCACGGCGCCAAGGTAGACGCCAGGAACAAGCTGGGCTGGACGCCGTTGATGGTCAGCCGCGGTATTTTCATGGCGAACTCCAAGAAGGAATTTCCGGTAGCCGAAAAGATCCTCCTCAAAGCCATGGAGCAGCAGGGGCTGGTGGCTTCCGGCCGAAGCAATCCGGCGATTAGCCGATAGGAAGGTACGTATGAAATCCAATTTTTCGAGCTTGACGCTAACGCTGGCTCTCATCGCCGGTGTCATTGGCGCACGAGCAGCCACGAATGCCGACCGCAAGGGCAACGTCGAAATGATCACGGTGCATGGCAAGTCGCTCGAAGGGAACTTAGAAGGCGATTCACCCGACCGCGACGTGTTCGTTTACCTGCCGCCCAGCTACTCCACCGATAAGAACCGCCATTATCCGGTGGTCTATTTTCTGCACGGATACGGGGCCAAGGCCGAGGCCTACTGGAAGCTGATGACCGTCCCTGAAACCGCGGACAAGGAAATGACCGACGGCACCGTGCACGAAATGATTCTGGTGAATCCGGACGCCTTCACCGTCTATAGCGGCAGCATGTACTCCAGCTCGCCGACCACAGGCGACTGGGAGACTTACATCACGCACGACCTGGTGAATTACATCGATAGCCACTACCGCACCATTGCGAATCGCGACAGCCGTGGCTTGGCGGGGCACTCGATGGGCGGTTATGGGACGCTGCGCCTGGCCATGAAGTACCCGGAAGTTTACTCCAGCATCTACGCCATGAGTTCCTGCTGTCTGATGAACAACCCGGGCGCGGCCCGGCCGCCCGCCAGAGCCCCGGAGCCGAGTCCGGACAAAGGTGAGAAAGCCGGCCCGGGGCCTGGAGTTTTCGCAAAAGTACTTTCCGCCGAAGCGGCCGCCTGGTCGCCGAATCCGCAGAACGCTCCCAAGTTTTTCGACCTGCCTACCGAGAATGGCGCCGTGCGGCCGGAGATTGCCGCCAAATGGATCGCCAACTCGCCGCTCGCGATGGTCGACCAGTATGTTTCGAATCTGAAGGAATACCACGCGTTGATGATGGACGTAGGGCTGCAGGATGGCCTGGCGGGTTCGAACAAAGAAATGGACGCATCGCTCACCCAGGTGGGAGTTCCGCACAAGTTCGAAACCTACGAGGGCAATCACATGAACCACGTGAAGGACCGGTTCCAGGCCAACGTGCTGCCGTTCTTTTCTGAGAATCTGAAAACTACGGCAGCGCATTCGGCCAAACACAAGTAATGTTTTAGACTTTTTCAGGAGATATCGCATGTCGGAAAAAACAGGCGACACCCGCCGGCACTTGCTGCAGCAAGCCGCTTTGGCTGCCGGCGCCGCGGCATTGGCCGCGCCGAATACTCGCGCGCAAACCGCCACTCAATCCAGCGACGAGCCAGCCTGGAAGCGCCTGTTTCCGCCGGGTTTTCGCAACCAGCGAATCAAGACCTCCGGCGCTGAGATCAACACCGTCATCGGCGGCTCCGGTCCTGCGGTCCTGATGTTTCACGGCGCGCCGCAATCGTTGATCACCTGGCGTCTCATCGCGCCGGATCTCGCCAAGGAATACACGCTGGTGATGTGCGACCTGCGCGGTTACGGCGATTCCAGCAAGCCCGAGGACGGCGTAAACCACGCCAACCATTCCAAGCGCGCCATGGCCCTGGATGGCGTCGAGGTGATGCAGCATTTAGGCTATGAACGCTTCCTGATGGTGGGGCACGATCGCGGCGGCCGCGTGGGGCGGCGCATGGCGCTGGAACATCCCGATCACATCATCAAGCTGGCGGTAATGGACATCGTGCCCGCGCACTATCTCTATTCGCACGTCACTATCGACTTCGTCCAGGCCTATTTTCACTGGTTCAATTACCTGCGCAAACCGCCTGGGCCGGAAGACGAGCTCTTGAAGACCAACCAGGCTTTCCTGGCGCGCGCCACCGACGACATTCAGCGCGAATACCTGCGGACATCCGCGACGCCGGAAAACATTCACGCCATGTGTGAGGACTACCGCGCCTCGGCCTCCATCGATTTGGGATACGATGCCGCAGACATCAAGGCCGGCAAAAAGATCCAGTGCCCCTTACTCACCCTGTGGGCCGCCAACGGCGCCATGGGCAAGTTGTACGACGTGCTTTCCATTTGGAAAGAAGAAGGCGTCAACGTCAGCGGCAAGGGTTTGCCCGGCAATCACTCGCTACAGGAAAGCGCGCCCAAGGAAACACTGGCCGAATTGCAGCAGTTCCTGCGCGGGTAGGCGCCGTCTCTACTATAGAATCGGTTCATATGTCAGACCTGCGACGTTTTGGCGTGGCGATTGAGGGCGAACTTCTGGACCAGTTCGATGAATTAATGGAAAAAAGAGGCTACACCAACCGGTCGGAGGCCTTTCGCGATCTGGCGCGCGCCGAACTCGTCAAGGAAAGCGGTCAAAAACCCAACGCCACCGTAGTCGGGACGGTGACCATTGTTTACGATCACCACGTCCGGCTCCTCAGCGAAAAGTTGACCGAACTGCAGCACCAACATCACAAATGCGTCGTATCCGCACTGCACGTCCACCTGGATCATGACCACTGTCTGGAGGTGATCGTGTTGCGGGGCAAATCGAAGGATGTGCAACAAATCGCCGATTCACTGATAGCTACCAAAGGTGTCACGCACGGCCGCTTGATTGTCGCGGTGGCGGATTCCCTCCACCACCACTGAATCACTAGCAGGCTGCCCCAACTCATTTCTAAAGCACCGGGCATTCGTGGCGCAAGCACTCGTGCTTGCAGCGTTCACACTCGTGTGAACGAACATGAGCCATTCTCGCCGAAATGGCCGAACATCCCGCTAGTGCCGATCGTGTCGATGCAAGTGCGGATGTGGATGAGGCGAATGATCCGCCTCATGCACGTGCTCGTGAACCCGCACCAGGCCGGTACGCTCCAGCAGCGCGACATCGTGCAGCACCTGGAGTGGCGTTCCCTCCCCCGCAATTCGGCCGCCCTGGAACACGTAGCAGCGATCCGCGATGTCTTCCAAAGTATCCAGGTCATGCGTGGCCGTGATAACGGTCTTGGCGCCGTTCCTCCAGGACCGCAGTAGAGCGATAATCTGCGCCTGGCTCAGTGGATCCAGCGCCGCGCTCGGCTCGTCCAGAAGGAGCACCTCGGGATCGGTGACCAATACGGAAGCCAGCGCAACGCGCTTCTTTTCTCCGCCCGAAAGCCGGTGCGGAGCGCGATCTCGCAGGTGGCTAATCCCCATGGACTCAAGTGCCCGGTCCACTCGATCGCGAATTTCTTCCTTGGGCCAGCGAAGCTGCAGCGGTCCGAAAGCCACTTCGTCGAAAACACTTGGATTGAAAAGTTGAACATCCGGGTTCTGGAAGACCATCCCCACTCGCCGCCGGAAACCGTAGAAAAACGCCTCCTCTTCGAAGCGCCGCTCAGTGAGGTTTTGGCTAAAGAAAGAGATGTTCCCCTGCTCGGCGAAAGCCAGGCCGGCCAGCAAACGGAGCAGTGTGGACTTGCCCGATCCATTGGCGCCCAGCAACGCAACACGTTCGCCCCGCATCACCTGCATGGACAGGTTTCTGAGAGCGGGCACTTGATGGTAGCGGTAACATACATCGCGAACGTCGAAGGCCGTTTCGGGCGCGCCGTTCACCGTCCCACCCACATTGCAGCCACAGCAATACTTGAAAAGATGGCCAGCCCCAGCCAGTCTTTCGAGCGCATGGATGGATCGTCCAGCAGATAAACTTCGCCGCGGAAACCGCGAGCCTGCATGGCCAAGTGTACGTCGCCGCTCAATTGAAGGCTTTTAGCGAGTAGCAGTCCGGCACTGGCGGCTGCCAGACGCCGGCGGTCAGCCGGTTCCAAAGCGCCGATTAAGCGGGCCTCACGCGCTTCGAACATCTCTTGAGCGGCCTGAACAAACAGGAAGATGTAGCGATACGTCATTCCAACGATGACCACCATCACCGCGGGAATGCGAAAGAATCGCAATGCGCGCAGGATCTGCGTCCAGAGCGTACAAAGCACCAGAAGTACGGCGAGCGTAGCCGCGGTTTCCGCCCGCAGAATCAGGAAAGCGGCGCTGCGCAGCCCCTGATAAGACACTGCCCAATCCAGCATGGGCAGACGATAGACTGTGACTCCGGGCGTTAGGAAAATGGCAGGCAGCGCGATGGCGCCAGTGAATACCAGAACGCCAATCCACACCTTGGTTGCCAGAACACGCATGGGAATGCGCGACGCAACAGCCAGAAGCACGGTTGCAAGGAGCAAAGCGATCAAAGCAGAAAGGCGATGCAAAGTAATGGCGGTGACGATCAGCAATCCTATTCCAACTAATTTCACTCTCGTATCCAGCCGCTGCAATAACCCCGCGGACTGGGCCATTTCCTCGGCGAACAGTCCCTGCTTCAAAATGTCCAATAGACTTCGGATGGTCTTTTCAACGAAGCTTCGGCGGCGGCCGCGAGCGGCCTGCCCGCGCCCGGTACAGCAGCAGGCTCAGAAACAGTATCAGGCCGACGCCCAGCATCGCGGATATCAGATAGCCGAATCCCGGGCTGTGAACGAAGGCCGGCGCGTATCCAGCGAACGGAGCTCGCCAAAGCGAAGACAGCCGTTCCAATCCGTGCGGCACGCGTCCCGGTGAAAAGTCCCGCGGGCGCCACTCGCCCCAGGCAGTGCCGACGGCCAGGATGCCGAGAGGGGTGAAAACCAGAAGAGCGCCAAGACCGAGCCAAAGTTTCCACGCCGTCGGCCACGGTACGCCATCCTCTTGCGGAGGGGCTGGACTGTTGAGATCGGGAGCATCGGGCGCCGTATGGCGCAGCAACGCCGGATCCACCTTTTGCAGCCATCGAACGATGCCGGATGAAATCACAAGTTCGGCGAGACCGGCGAAGGTAAGGTGTCCGATGAGCATCGCTGGGATGGATACGCTCAGTCCGTAGGGCGCGTAAAGCGGCGCGCCGGAAGCATCGTGAAACAAGGCGGGCTGAATGCCAAACTCGATCGCCGCGCAGAGAGCGGCCATGTTGATCCCGGCGTAACCGGCGATTCCCGCGGCCAACACCCGCCTCCGGGAGCCGATGGACGCTCCGCGGCCCAGCATGCGATATGCGCCATACGCAACCAGCGAACCGACGATGGCCATATTGAAACAGTTCGCGCCGATAGCGGTGATTCCTCCGTCTCCGAAGAACACCGCCTGAATTACCAGGGCAACCGAAATAGCCACGATGGATGCCCATGGACCAAGCACAATGCTGGCCACTCCCATGCCGACGGCGTGCCCTGTCGTCCCGCCTGGAAGCGGAAGATTGAACATCATGATGACGAACGAGAACGCCGCGAACACAGACAGAAGAGGAATCATCCGCGTGTTCAGCATTGTTCTTACGCGCTTCAGAGCCACCACCCAGAAAGGTGCGGCGGCGCCCAATAGGCACACGCAAGTGGAGGGACTCAAGTATCCATCGGGGATGTGCATCCCACCGGCAGCATAGCACGATTGCTCATTTCGTGCGAACAGCCCACTTCGCCGGTCACAGGCAAACTAAAATATTTGCCATCGTCGATTCCGCTGTCCGGCCCTCCCTCCGCCGGCATTCCAACCGGACGCACCACGATAATGGAACCCCCATAGTTTAAACTTGAAGTCGATTGCCATGAGCTTCCTGCGAGCTACTCCCGTGACGATTGAGCCAAATTACCAAACGACCCCAATCCCATAAATGAACACCGCGCAGCCCAGCCCCGCCCCCAAACAAATCCTCATCCTGGGCGGCGGATTCGCCGGCGTCTATACCGCTCGTTATCTCGAGAAGCTCCTGCGGCCCCATCAAGCCGCCATCACGCTGGTGAACCGTGAAAATTATTGGGTCTATCAGCCCATGCTCTCCGAAGTCATCTCCGGATCCATCGGCCTCGCGAACGTTGTCTCGCCCATCCGCAGGCTATGCCGCCACACCAATCTGGTGACGCGCGAAATCGAAGACATCGATCTTGCGAACCAGGTGGTGACCGTCAGCCCCGGCTTCCGCCCGCGCCAACTCAAGCTGCATTACGACTATCTGGTGATCGCGCTCGGCAATGTGACGAACTTCTACGGCATGCCTGGAATGCTCGAGAACGCCATGCCGTTCAAGACCCTCGCCGACGCCATGGTCCTGCGCAATCACGTCATTCGTACGCTCGAAGAGGCCGACGTCGAGGAGGATCCCGAGCTGCGGCGCAAGCTCCTGACGTTCGTCGTGGGCGGCGGAGGATTTTCGGGCGTAGAGGTGATCGCCGAGTTGAACGATTTCGTGCGCGCGGTGAAGGGCAATTACCTGCGCCTGCGTAACGAACCTCATCGCGCTGTCCTGGTCCATTCGCGCAACCGCATTCTTCAGGAGATGGCTGAGCCGCTGGCCCTGTTCGCGCAAAAGACGCTGCGCAAACGTGGCGTGGAGATCATTCTGGAGGATCGCCTGGTGGCCGCCACTTCGGAAAAGGCCATCCTGAAATCCGGCGTCGAGATCCAATCCAAGACGATTGTGTGCACTGTTCCCTCCACGCTTCCCCCGGTGATCCAGAAGCTCGATTGCGCGAAGGAGAAGGGCAAGCTGTTCACCAACGCCGGTCTCGAATTGAAAGACTACGAAGGGCAAGTCTGGGCCCTGGGCGACTGCACGGCCGTGAAAACCGCTTCGGGCGCCGACGCCCCGCCCACCGCGCAGCACGCCATTCGTGAAGCCGCCACTACCGCCACCAATATCGCCGCTACCATCCGCGGAGGCCAGCGCGCTCAGTTCGCATTCGAAGGGTTGGGAACCCTCGGGTCGCTCGGCCACGGCGCAGCGGTGGCCCAGATCCTGGGCGTGAAGCTGTCCGGCTTGATCGCCTGGGTTCTGTGGCGCTGCATTTATCTGATGAAGATGCCCGGCCTCCATCGCAAGGCGCGAATCGCGTCGGATTGGACGCTGCACTTGTTATTCCCGCCCGATCTCGCGCAGACCAAACTGGAGCCCGAATCGGGGATTCAGAACCAGCATTTCGAGCCCGGCGACGTGGTGTTCCAGCAGGGCGATCTGGGCGACAGCGTCTACGTGATCGAGGAAGGCGAGTGTGATGTTTTGCAGGAGAATGCCGGCTCACAAAAACTTCTCGCAACGCTCCAGGCCGGCGATTATTTCGGTGAGATGGCGCTGCTGTCAGACCAGAGCCGCAACGCGACCATTCAAGCTCGTACCGCCATGAACGTGCTGATTATTCCCAAAGGGGATTTCGATAAGCTGCGGCACAGCGTCCCCGCCTTCGGCGAGATCTTCCGCGCGCTGGCCCGGCAACGCACCACCGCTTCAGAACCGCGCGCGTCAGCAAGCGGACTCCCGATTAATACGTCGGATTCTGCGGAAACTTGAGATACGGCAGCCGAACGCCTTGATCGATAATTTGATCGGCTTGAATCTTGCTAGGCGCGTCAAATCCCGAAGCGCCGGCGGACGTCACGAAATCGTCTTGATCCACGCCGTCGCCGCTTACGCCCAGCCCGCCCACCAGCTCGCCGTTCTTATACAGCGGAAGCGCGCCAGGGAAAAACACGATGCCGTTTTGATTCGGATTCGCCGCCTGCGAGCCTTGCGTGCATGGATGCAGCGTGTCAAATTGATAAAGCTCGAAAAACGGCCCCGGCGTGGAGCCGTCCACTCCCGGCGGATACAGCGGCTGTGCGCCGAAGCCGATGGTCCTGTTGGTCACGGCGGTGCCCATCGGAACGCCCGGCAAATCGCCGGCGGTGCGATTCGGTCCGCTGAAGAAAATCACGTTGCGCGATTTCGCAACCGCTACGTCGATGCTGAACACGGTTGCGTCCGGCATGCGATGGAGCGCAATGATGGTCCCGTCCAGATCGGCAACCGCCATCACCATGCGGGCGCGGGAGCCGATCGGCAATCGAATAACCGCGCGCGTAAGATTGGCCTCAGCCACGGCCGCGTTGACGATGCCCTGCACTTCTTCTTGCGTGAGCCCGCCCACCGGTCCGGCGCGTGGGGCCACCAGATCGCCTTCCGGCGCCGGCTTCGGGCTGGCCAACGGGCCAAGCTCGTACCTGCCGTCAGCCGAGCCCGGCGCATAACCGGCCGGCAGAGTGGTTTGATTGACGAATGGCAGCGCGATGCCATTGATGATCACCACACCCGGCGGCGCTGGATTGGCTCCGAAGCCCGCTCCCACCGCTCCAGAAAACGCCGCGAATTCGGCGACGTCCGGCGTCACGCCCGCCACTCCCACACCGCCCACCATCAAGCCCTGTTTGAACAATGGCACGCCGCCAGGATTCACCGCCCTCGCATCGCTGTCGTTCAGATTCGCTTTGCCGGTAAGAATGCCGAGCCCCGGTTCCATGCCATCGATCGACCGCACGGGCGGAAAGTCCTGGCCCTTGAATGTACTCGGCGTTGAATGGGCAGCCCCGGTTGCTATTCTCGATCCCGTACAGCGGCGCGTTGCCGGTGTACATGATTCCCGGCGGAAAATGGATGCCGCTGATGAAGCGCACCGTTCGCGAAGAAAGCGGCGCTTGGTCGTTACTGAAAAAGCTCGCGGTGCGCGCCAGGGCCACCGCCACTTCTTTCGTGTCGGCCGGCGCTCCGAAATTGGCTGCCGATGTGGCAGGAGCGGAGGGCTTGCGATAGATCGCCAGAATGTCGCCCTGGCGGTCCGTGACGGCGATCGCCAAAGCGTCCGAATTCACCGACGATGCCGCGGCCTGCACCACCGCGGAAACGTCATCGGAGCTGAGTATCGACGGATCGGCGGACGGACGCGGATGGGGAAGAATGTGGGACCGAACCGCCTGGAATGCGCACAAGTGAACCGCCGTCCATGCCAGTAATGATACGGTTCGCGCCGGGAACATCCACTAACTTATTCGATCAAAGGGGGCAGACTCTTTATAGCGGCGGCGAATTTAAAACCGTTGTACGACGAGGGATCTTCCAGTTGGCGGAACAGCCCATTGATGCCCGCGCGAATCTGCGCGTCGTGCGCCAGCTTGCCGTTCTTGGTGTAGGCGATGAACAGGGAATCCAGCGCCATGGTGGCCTGTTCGGCCGAACGCTCCCCTTGCGCGGCGATCCCATCGCCATCCCCCGCGATGCTCTTCATCAGGCGCAGTGTCTGTGGCTGGTCGAACTTCATCGAGTTCAAACGCGCGGCCAGACGGCCTGCCAGCTCCGATGCGCTGGTAGCGTCGGCGGCAACCTGACGCCGGTCCCCCTTGAGCGCCGTGACGCCCCCGTAGACTTTTTCGATAGCCGTTTGCAACTCGTGCGTCGCCCCCGGGTCGGCATCTTGGATCACATGGTTCAGCACCACGTAGCGCGAAAGGTTGAATGGCGCATTGCCGGGGCGGCGGCCGGCGTAACCTCGCTCCTGACGCCAGCTGTCTTTCGCGGCCGTCAGGTCGTGATGGCAGGCAAAGCAGTCCAGTTCCCCATACTCCGGCCAGATGCCGCTTTGCGACTCGCGCGCCACGCGCTTCAGTTGTTCGCGCAGTTGCACCGCCTGCCCCACCCCCATGGCGCGAACGGCGAGCCAGGGGTCAGGGTCCACTTCTTTCCAGTGCGGCGGCATCACGGATGTGAACGAATCGAGTTCGAAGTACAGATCGGGATGGCCGGCGGCGATCAGTTCATGATCCACGGTTTTTTCGGGCGTGCCCAGATGGCAGCTCAAGCACTTCTCGCTGCGCTTCACCAGGTCGCGCGTGTCGTACAGCCCCAGTTCGAGCGACTTTTCGTACTTCCATCCGCGCGTCGTATGCGGCCCCAGCCACGCCGACGCCGGGCCGTGGCAGTTCTCGCAGCCCACACCGTCGCTCAGATCGAAGGTGCGGGCGCGTTGATCGGCTGGAACGTCCAGCGCGTGGCAAGCCAGACAACGCGGCGCTGTGTCGGGACTTGGCAGTCCCATGATCTTGGCGATGCGCATCCCCACCGGATTGGTGAGGTTGACAAAGGCATGTGCGTGCTTGTCGCGCACCACCCACGTGCTGTATTCGTTTTGCAGCACGGTGGTCTGGTCCCGCGCCTGCACGCCCCCGTGGCAACTGGGCGAACTGCACGACCCCGGCCCGGTGTATTTCGATGCCTCGGTACTCTCCGCGGCGGGAAGACTCCAACAGGCTGCGAGCATGCCCAGGATTCCAACAAAGACTCCAAAACACAGACCGTTCTTCATGTTCTGCGGTGCTTCAACTAAGATTATCAGATGCTGGCCGTACTATTACGGCTATAATTACCTCGTGATGAGTCAGGAGATTCGGAGGCCGCCCGTTGATTTTTGACGACCTTCGGGAGATCCAGTCCCAGTACGGCTACCTCCCTCCCGCCCAACTGCAAGAGCTCTCCCAGCGCACCAAGACCCCGCTCTATCGCATCCACGGCGTCGCCGATTTCTACCCGCATTTTCATCTCAGCCGTCCGCCCAAGGTGAGGATGAACGTCTGCTCGGACATGTCGTGCCATCTGCGCGGCGCCGATGATCTGAAAAAATCGCTGCAGCAGCGTTTTCACGGCATGAGCGAAAAGGACATCGCGGTAGGCGACGTTTCCTGCCTGGGCCAATGCGATGGCGCGCCGGCGGTCTCCATTAACGATCACATCTATCGGAGCGTCACCACCGCGCAGGCGGAGGCGTTGGTGTTCGCGGCGCTCGGCGGCAGCGAACTTCCCGACATGCCGGGCGACGAAAAAGCTCTGCGCCTGCGTTCGGACCCCTACGGCGACGGCGAGCAGTACGGCGCGCTGCGGCAATTGGTTGCAACACGAGATCGGGACGGCGTGATCGCGCAGTTAAAAGCTAGCGGCCTGAGCGGACTGGGCGGCGCGGGCTTTCCCACCGGCGTGAAATGGGAAGCGGTGCGCAAGGAGCGCAGCCTGGAAAAGTACGTGGTGTGCAACGCCGACGAGAGCGAGCCCGGCACCATCAAAGACCGCTTCATCATGCGTAACCTGCCTAACCTGGTGATTGAGGGGATGATCATCGCGGGCCTGGTCACCGGCGCGCAAAAGGGCATTCTGTATCTCCGGCACGAGTATCAAGTGCCAGAGAGAATTCTGCACGAAGAGATCCAGCGCTGCTATGAAGAACACATCCTCGGCTCCAATGTTCTGGGCTCCGGCCTCACGTTTGAGCTCGAGTTGTTCATCAGCCCCGGCGGATACATCTGCGGCGAAGAGAGCGCGCTCATCGAAGCCATTGAAGGCAAGCGCGCCGAACCGCGCAACAAACCGCCGTTTCCCGTAGCGCAGGGCGTCTTCAATAAACCCACTGCGTTGAACAACGTGGAAACGTTCGCCAACGTGCCGCAGATTTTGGTGAAGGGCGTCGAGTGGTACAAGGAGCAGGGGCTGGGCGGCGCGGCCGGTCTCAAGTTCGTCGGCATCAGCGGCGACGTGCGGAAACCCGGCGTATTCGAGATCCCGATGGGGCTGCCGATGTCGGAAGTGATCTTCAACCTGGCGGGCGGAATCCTGGGCGGAAAAAAGCTGAAGGCGTTTGCGCCGTCGGGTCCGTCTTCGGGATATTTGCCGGCTTCACAGGTGGATGTGCGGCTGGACTTCAAGTCGCTCGCCGCCATCGGATCCATGCTCGGGTCGGGCGCCATCGTGGTCTGCGCCGAGGGCCGATGCATGCTCGACATGGCGTTGAACGCGGTAAAGTTTTTTCGAAATGAGTCGTGCGGCAAATGCGTGCCCTGCCGGATGGGCTCGCAGAAGATGGTCGACATCCTGACGGGCTGGACGCTCGGGAAAGGCTCTGCCGCCGACATGGTCTTGATTGACGACCTGACGGAGGCGCTGAAGCTTACTTCCATTTGCGGGCTCGGGCAATTCGCTCATTCGCCATTGAGCTCGGTGCTGCTGCATTTTCGCGAAGAGATTGAGGCGCACGTCCACGGCCACCGCTGTCCGGAAGGCGTCTGCCCCATGCGCGAGGTCTTGGTTTGAGCGACGTTCAACTCACCATCGACGGCCTCCAGGTCTCGGTCCCCGAAGGCACCACGGTTTTTGATGCCGCGCGCTCCAACGGCATCCCGATTCCCACTTTGTGCCATCAGCAAAACGAAACGCCCGTGGGCGTGTGCCGCGTCTGCGTGGTGGATGTTGAGAAGGCTCGCGTACTGGCCGCTTCCTGCGTGCGGCCCGCGGAAAACAACATGGTGGTCCACACCAATTCCGAACGAGTGCAGCGCACCCGCCGCACGCTGGTGGAAATGCTGATGGCCGATCATCCCAGTCCCTGCGCCCGGCAGCGGCAATCGAACGATTGCGAGCTGGAAACGCTGGCCCGCCTGGAAGGCATCACCCAAACGCGCTTTCCCCGACGCATCTCGCCGCGCGGCCAGGACAATTCTTCGCTCGTCATCGCGGTGGATCACGAGGCGTGCATCCTGTGCGACCGCTGCATTCGCGGCTGCGACGAGATTCGCCACAACGACGTTCTCGGACGGCGCGGCAAGGGGTTCATGGCGGGCATCGCGTTCGACGCCAACCTGCCCATGGGCAACTCCTCCTGCGTCTCGTGCGGCGAGTGCATGGTGTCGTGCCCTACCGGCGCTCTCACCAACAAGAGCGTGGTGAAAACAGTTCTGCCGGGCCAGCCGGTGGACGTCGAAGAGCTGCAGCAGCTCTCCTATTTCCAGCACGTCTCGGGAACGTTCCTGGAGCTGAACAAAAATGCCGTGGTCCGGCGGCATTATCGCCAGGGCGAGATCGTTTGCCGCGAAGGCGAATATGGTTCCACCGCGTTTTACATCGTCGAAGGGCCAGGCCGAGGTTTTTCTCGCCACGCCCATGGCGCATGTGAATACCGAACGCCACGGTACTGGATTTTTGGGCAAGATGACCAGCCGCCTGTTTGGGCGCCGCGAGGAGCATCGCGCCGAGGAAGGACATCGCGAAACCATCCCGATCGATGCGCCAGTGGATCTGCCCTACGATCATCCCGTGGCCACGCTCGGCCCGGGCGACCTGTTCGGCGAAATGACCTGCATGAGCCTTTATCCGCGCTCGGCCACCGTCCGCGCGGCCACCGATTGCGTGATGTTCGAGATGCTGCGCAACGTGCTCGACATCATCCAGCGCAACAAGACGCTCAAGGCCCAGTTGGATGCCAACTATCGCAAGCGCGCGCTGGACGATCATCTGCGCAGCGTGCCGATGTTCGCGTCGCTGACCCCTGCGTTCATCGATCTTCTGCGCAATAAAGTAGAGCTGGTGCGCTACACCAAGGGCGACGTGATCTGCAGCCAGGGCGATGTCGCGGACAGTTTCTATCTCATCCGGCTGGGCTTCGTGAAAGTGTCCGAACCGCATCCGGGCGGCGATCTGGTGCTGGCGTACCTGGGACGCGGCGGATATTTCGGCGAAATCGGCCTCCTGGGCGGGGGCGTTCGCACGGCCACCTGCACCGCGCTCGATCATGTGGAGCTGGTGCGCATCCACGCCGATGAGTTCCATCAGATGGTGGGGCAGTTTCCGGCCATTCGGGAGAGCCTGGAGACTTTGGTTCGTGTGCGCCAGGAGCAGAACCAGCAGCGGCTGCGAACCGCTACCAGCACGCCGCTCGATTCCTTCCTCACGCAGGGCCTGATGGAAGCGCAGAGCCTGTTGGTGATGGATCTGGAACGCTGCACGCGCTGCGACGCTTGCGTCCGCGCCTGCGCCGACGCGCACGATGGTGTCACGCGGCTGATCCGCGAAGGCCAGCGCTTCGATAAATTTCTGGTCGCAACTTCTTGCCGCCATTGTCGCGATCCGCTGTGCATGGTGGGCTGCCCGGTGGGCTCCATCCGGCGGCGAAATTCGCTGGAAGTGATCATTGAGAACTGGTGCATCGGGTGCGGCCTGTGTGCGAAAAACTGCCCCTACGGCAATATCAACATGCATCCGTTCACGGTGATGGAGAGCGATCCGATGAACGCCGGCCGCCAGATGGCCGTGGTGAAACAGAAGGCCACGTCGTGCGATTTGTGTACGGACCTGGCTGAGCCAAGTTGCGTCTACGCCTGCCCGCACGACGCAGCGCATCGCGTGGAGCCGAACGAATTCTTCCGCTGGGTGGGGACGCCGCTCTCGACCGAATCTCGTAGGACGTAAGGGGCCGCCATGCGGATCGACCATACACACCGCCCCTGGGTGATTGCCACCGTCGCGCTTGCGATCATCGGCACTGTGGCATACGTTCTCTACGCCGTCGACACGCCGGGCGGCCCACGCGGCGGCAGCGCCATCGGTCTGACGTTCGGGATCGTGGGTTACGCGATGATGCTCTACGCCGGTTTGCTCGGAGCGCGCAAACAAGTCCCCACCTGGCGGATTGGACGCGCTCAAACCTGGATGCGCGGCCATCTTTGGCTCGGCCTGCTCAGCCTGCTGCTCATCCTGTTCCATAGCGGCTTCGCGTTCCGCGGTCCGTTAACGCTGGTGTTGATGCTGCTGTTTTTCATCGTGATCGGCAGCGGCATCCTGGGCGCCGCCATCCAGCACTACGTGCCCAGCTTCATGACATCGCGCGTGCCGCTCGAGACCATTTACGAAGAGATCCCGCACGTGCGCGCGCAGCTGCGTGAGGAGGCCGATCAACTGGCAGCGGCCATCTGCGGGCCTCTGGACGGTGGCAGAAAGAACAAACTGCCGAGGCACGTCCCCAACCGTGTTGGTCGAAATCGAGCACGACGATCGCGAGCGATTCCGTGAAGTTTATCTCCACAAGGTGCGGCCTTATCTTGCCAACCCGGAGACATCCGGCGCCGAGCTGGCCGATCCGTTGCGCTCGGGGAAACGTTTGAGGCTCTTCGCCGGTTGCTGGCCCCTCCCGTACACAGCGTGCTGGACGATCTGGAAAACATCTGCGCGGAGGAGCAGCAGTTGAGCCGGCAAATTCGCATCTATCGCTGGCTGCACGCCTGGCTGCTGGTGCACGTTCCTCTTTCAATCGCCCTGCTCGTGCTGGGTGCTATTCATGCCGTCGTGGCGCTGAGGTACTAAATGGCCGGACGCATCCGCACCACCAAGAAGCTGGCGCAGCGCATCAATCTGGATTACTTCAAGACCTTGCACGGCATTCCGCGCTGGCGGCGCATTCTTTCGGGCGTGTTCGTCATCGCGGGCCTCGCGTGGCTGGGATGGCACGCCTTGGCGGGAAGCCCGAAACCGTACAACGCCGGTCCGCTGGGACGCTCGCACGCCTTGTTGGGACAGAAGTGCGGTGCCTGCCATATTTCGCAGGCCAGCTTCCAGAAGAGCGCCACCGATCAGGCCTGCCTGGCTTGCCACGATGGCCCCATCCATCACGCCGACCAGACGTTCACGCCAGCGTGCTCCAATTGCCATGTGGAGCATCAAGGAACCTCTGCGGCTGGCCAGCACCAGCGATCGCGCCTGTACGCAATGCCACGCGGATTTAACCACCACGCATGGGCCATCCAAGTTCGCGTCGAACATCCGCGGGTTCGATAGCAGCCATCCGGAATTCGCGGTGCTTCGGCCTGGCTACTCGGACCCGGGGACCATCCAGTTTAATCATCAGGTACACCTGAAAGATGATCTGCGCGGACCAAACGGCCCGGTGGAATTGAAGTGCGCCGATTGCCACACGACGGCCGCGCCCGGCCGCTCGTACATGCAGCCGGTGAATTACGAGAAACACTGCGCTTCCTGCCATACTCTGCAGTTCAACCGGCGCTTCAGCCGATTCGGCGCCGCACAAGGAGCCGCGGGTGGTCTACGATTTCGTACTCAATCAATTGACTACTTATATCGCCGCGCATCCGGCCGAGATTCCCTTGGTTGACGAACCCGATCAAAGGTTGCCCAATCGTCCTCCGCAACCGCCTGCTCGCAACGCCGCCGAGTGGGTACAACAGCGCATGGCGGACGCGCAGTTGCTGCTGTGGCGCAAATCCTGCAAGGAATGCCATAGCTTGGGTTATCCGAACGGTCCGGATTCCCTACCCGTGGTGGCGAAATCGGCCCTCATTACGCGCTGGCTGCCCCACGCCGAGTTCGATCACCAAGCGCATCAGATGGTGGAATGCGCGTCTTGCCATGCCAAGGCCAACGACAGCCGCGAGACGTCGGATGTGCTGATCCCCGGCGTCCAGACTTGCCGGCAATGCCATCGCGCGGGCCCTCACGCGGCGGAAGCGCGCTGCTTTGAATGTCACACGTATCACGACTGGAGCAAGGAAAAGCCGGTAATCGCCAAGTTCACGATCAACCAGCTACAGTAGTTCTAAAGTAAGGCAAAGTTATGAAGTTTGCGGCCATCCTTGCCACTTTGGCGCTCGTTTGCAGCACTCTTCGCGCGCAGGCCCCGCCTGCCAAGCCCGGCACCGTCGAGGGCACGGTAACCAATTCGGCGACAGGCGAACCGGTCAAGAACGCCAACCTCATTCTGGAAAAAACATCGCCCGGAAGCAGCGCCTTTACTTCCGTGCCGATGACCACGATCAGCGACGCAGCCGGCCGCTTTCATTTCGATAGCGTCGCGCCGGGCTCCTATAGGATCGCCGCCCAACACGATGGTTTCATGGCCAAACGGGGATGGTGGCAGCCTTCCCCCGCCCTAACAGTGGCCGAAGAGCAGCACGTGGAGGATGTCTCGGTGCAGCTGGTGCCGATGGGTGTTGTCGCCGGGCATGTTCTGGATGAGGACGGCGATCCGATTGTGGGGGCGCGGGTCACCATACTGCAATATTCGTATTTGCAGGGGCGAAAGCGGCTGGCCGCGCTGGGCAACGCGGAATCGAACGACCTGGGTGAATTTGAGGCCGTCGATCTGGCGCCGGGCCGGTATTATTTTCAAGTGATGGGGCCGCAACCGCGCAGCATCTCACGGCACATGCGCTGGGCACATGGCGAGGAGGCATTTCCAACCACCTTTTATCCCAATGCGCGCGAGATCGGGCAGGCATCCGCGACGGATGTCGCACCCGGCGCTCACCTGAACAATATCGATTTCCGGCTGCGGAAAATGCCGGCCTACCACATCCGCGGAACCGTGGTAGGCCAAAGCGGCGGCCAGCCGGGGACGTATGCCGCAGTGACGGTCAACACAGCGGGAGTGCAGTTCGGCGCCATTATGCGGGCGGACCTACAACCCGACGGCAGCTTCGATGTGCCAGGGGTTGTCAGCGGGTCGTATAGGTTATCGTACGAGCAATCCACACCTTCCAAAGGGCCTGCTTCGCAGGAGGTTCACGTGTCGGACGCCGACGTGAACGCCGTAGTGTTCTCCCGGAAACCCGGAGTGCAGGTTTCGGGAACCGTCACGGTGGAGGACCCTCAGCCGAAAGCGCTAAGGATGCGGATTACTCTTTTGCCCATCGAAGCCCTGGGCGGTGAGACTTGCGAGGTGAGCCCGGACGGCAGGTTCACGATTGCAGACGTCCAGCCGCAAACTTGGGAGCTGGGCATCCAGAATGGCACGGCCGGAAAATATGTGAAATCCATCCGCTTCGGCGACCGTGAACTCAAGGATGGAGAAATCGATTTGAGCGGCGGCGCGAGCGCGTCTCTGAATATCGTGTTGGGCTCGGATGGTGGCGAGGTGGATGGCAATGTTCAGTCGGCGAACGGCCAGCCGGCGGCTGCAGCGGAAATCACGCTCGCGCCAGCCGATGAATATGGCAGCCGCGTGGATCTTTTGCAGCGAGCCTCCAGCGATGCCTTCGGCAATTTTCATATCAAAGATGTGGCGCCCGGCGATTACCGGGTTTTTGCGTGGGAAAGCGTTCCGGACCCCACCAGCATTCAATCCGCCGAATTCCGGAAGCCCTTCGAGAGCAAAAGCGTCGCGGTGACGGTGGGAGCAAAAGACAAGGCGTCGGTTCAGCTGAGCCTTATCACCGAGGACGACATCGCGAAGGGGCGAAGCCAGCTGCCATGATTTCGATTCTTATCGCGTCCGCGTTTCTCGCACAACAGGTAGCGGCGGCCGCGCCAGCCGGCACTCGTGTATCGGGGCGTGCGATCAATTCCTTAAATGCAGAGCCTGTGCCGAAAGTAACTGTGATTTTGCGCGCGCAGGACGTGGAGCACGGGTTAAGCTATGCCGACGAGACGGACGGCGACGGGCGCTTTTCGATCGACAATGTCGAACCGGGCGAGTATGGCATTGTCGTGGAGCGCGCGGGATTCGCGGTTCGATGGACGGGTGCGGCCGGCGCACCGGGCCCCAGCGTCAAAGTTGAAGCCGGTCGCGAGGTCAAAGATCTCGGCATCCCTCTCACGCCCCTCGGCGTGATCGCGGGACGGATCCTGGATGCGAACGGAGATCCGGTACGCGAGGAGGTGGTTGACGCCGTTCAGTCCAAGTACAGCGCAGGGAAGAAGGAGCTGCAGACCGTTGCAGTGGTCCAAACCCGCGACAATGGCGACTTTCGTCTGTTCGGACTTGAGGCTGGGACCTATTACTTGAAAGCCGCCGGAATTCGCCGATCCAACTCAGGAACCTACCTGCCCGAGACTGCCCCAAGCTATTACCCCGGCGCCACCGACGAGAGCCGTGCCACGCCCATTGAACTGCGGGCCGGCGCACAACTGAAGGACTTCGATATACGGCTGCAAGCGACCGGCACTTACACGATACGCTTCGAACTCACGGAGGCAGACGGACCGACTTTTTCTCACGTCCAGGCGCAATTGTCACGCGTCGGCCGATTCTTCCCGACGTTCAGCGGGGCGTCAGCGGCCGGTCTCAGTTTCAGCGCGGTTCCTCCCGGATCCTACGACGCCGTCTTCACCCGAGGAGTAGGCGGTGAGAAACGAAGCTACGCGGTGCAACATGTGGAGGTGGTGAACGCCGATGTCGACGGAGGGACCCTTACTTTTCTGCCGGGGGTGGAGGTCGCTGGTTCGGTTCGTATTGCAGGAGGGGCGTTCAGCGGCTTTGGGAAGCTCCGGCTCAATCTGCAGTCGCAGTATCTGGGCAGCCCGAGTGCCGAAATCAATCGGGATGGCTCTTTTTCACTGAAAGACGCAGCTCCCGTGGCGTACGACGTGACGATCAATCGCACCGCGGGCGTTTATCTAAAATCGATCCGCATGGGCGACAGGCAAATGGCCGATCAGCGTATCGACTTGTCATCGAAGTTGGAGCCTTTGACGGTGCTGCTGGGCGCCGATGTTGGCGAGGTGGAAGGGTCGGTGCAGAACGAGATGGGCCAGCCGGTGGTGCGCGCACGAGTCAACGTGATCGCGTATGCGGATCATTCCGGCCGAATCGACTTTGATCGATCCGGCTTCAGCGACGAAAAGGGCGCATTCAAGATCGCGGATGTGCCTCCCGGCGAGTACAAAGTTTTCGCTTGGGAGGACGTTCCGGAAGGTGCGCCCGAAGATCCGGACTTTCGCAAGCCTTTCGAGAAACAGGGCTTCTCATTGAAGCTGGCGCCGAACGGGCACGAGACCGTGCAATTGACGGCTATCGCGGCGGCCCAGGTGGA
Organism: Bryobacterales bacterium; assembly: GCA_963747945.1. Classification (GTDB taxonomy): domain Bacteria; phylum Acidobacteriota; class Terriglobia; order Bryobacterales; family Bryobacteraceae; genus Palsa-89. The sequence continues at coordinate 616,171 of CAVVHB010000007.1, read as the reverse complement.
GCGTTCGTCACAGTGAAGAGCTGCCCATTCTTCAGGTATAGCCGCTGGGCTTCTTCGCGATTGAACGGCCGGGAGCCACGGCGGTTGAACACCGCCAATTGGTTGCCGTCTTCATCCACGGCGCGGTCGCGATCGATGCCTTTCGACACCGCCAACGCAGGGCCTTTGGTGCGATAGGTGGCGATCAGCTTGGGCGTCGGCCTGGGGCTGAAGCCGAGATAATTGGGTTGGTCGTTGGGCGCGAACAATTGCACGATGCGCAGGCCGTTCCCTCCGTCCGCGATGTAGGCGAAGGCGCTGGCGGCGGTCATGCCGAGTTTTACATCGCGCGTATCGTTGATGACGCCAGCCGCGGTGAAGATTTGTTCGATCTTCGGCTGCTCCGGCCGCTCCACATCCACGATCACCAGGCCTTGCTTGCCGCCGGCGACGTAGGCGTAGGTACGGGCGACGTAGACGTTGCGGGCGTCTTCGAGCGGAACCACGGCACCGCGAACGACGCGCGGCTGGGCCAGCGAAGTGACATCCAGGACCTTCAGCCCCTGGCGATCGACGACGAAGGCGTAGCGAAACTGGACGGCCACTCCTTGCGGGTCGACCAGGCCGGGCGCGCCGATTTCAGACTCGACTTTGGGCACCAGCGGATTGGAAATGTTGACGACCACGAGGCCCCGGTTGCAAAGAATATAAGCGTACGTTCCCGCGATAGTGATGCGGCGCGCGCCGTTCAAAACGCCACTGGGGTTAAATGTTGCAGCCCGCTTCAGGAAATTGTTCGACGGGTTGCCGTCGAGTAACGTAAGAACGCCGGGCGCCTTGCTCTTCAAATTCGGATCGCCAATCACGATCAGGCCTTCTTCAGCGTCCGTCACGTACAGGAACCCGTACATCAGCGCGATGGCCTGCTCTTCGTTGGCCGGAATGCGCGTGCGCAAGGGGTCGATGGCCAGCGTGGATGGGGAACCAACGGCCGTGGCATTCTTAGTCTTCACATAAAAGCGCTGGCCCAACGGCGACACCGGCGCGGTGACCATCTTCTCCGAGAAGTCCTTGTTGTCGATGTTCGCGACATCATATACGCGGAAACCGTCTTTGCCCAACGCGGCGTAAAGATACTCGCCGCGCAACTGGACATCCAGGACATTACCCGCATGGTGATCGGCTTCGTGGAGCTGGCCGTGATGTTCCTCCACTTCGCCGTAGTCTTTCGAATAAACGATCTTCTGCAGATCGCTTCCGAACACGGCGGGCGGATCGTCATGCTCGGCGACGGGCACCGCATCGAAGCCCTTCGAGCCTTCCGCCACGTAGACGTAGCGCCCCATGAAATTCACCAGATTCGTGCCTTGCATCAGGAGCTGCGCCATCCAGGCGTTGTTGTCGCCCTGGCGCGAGACGTGACAATCCGTGCACATTTTGGTTTCCGTGGCGCGCACCGTGTGCGGATAGTAAGGGCTGAAGCCGAAGCCGCTGAAGCCTTCCGCGGACACCGTCTGCTGCATGTAATAGATCCAGTCGCGATTGGCGTTCTGCGAGCTGACCACCACCGCGCAAGTGGAGCGCGTGGGTGCGATGCGATGCTTCGTCACCGTGCCGTCCACGCCCAGCATGTAGATGTCGTCGCGCAGCACCTCAAAGTTGTACGCGGTGTAGTTGCGCGTGGTCTGGCCTTCGTTGTGCAGCATCGGCAGCTTGCGATTCGCCGACATGGGCAAGTGGCAACCGAAGCAACTGGTGGTCCAGGAAGTGTGGCAGGCGTAGCACGTCATGCGTTCATTCGAGTGCGCGAGGGCGGACTCGTCGCCCGGTACACTACCCCACGTGGTTCCGTCTTTCAGAATCGTCTTTGCCAACCGCGATTTCTCGTTGTAGTGGGGATTGCCCGGTGTGATGGTATCCACCACCTGCACAACTTCCCACGGCGCGCGATCTTTGTCGACCATGGAGCGCTGATATAGCTTTCCCTCTTGCCAATAGAACCGGCGCTGTCCCCAAGGCGTGCGAAGCAGCGAGATGTCGGTTCCTCCGGCTGGCGCGGCGGCGGCTGAAGTTCGGAGGGTCGCTTTATGGGAGATGGCGCCGTGGCAATCCACGCAGTCGATCTCTACCGCGTTGCGCGTCTCGCCGTAAAGATTTCCGTCGCCGTGATTGTCCTGCGCAAAATGGCAGTCGGTACAGTGCATGCCTTTTTCGAGATGAATGTCGCGAAGCTGCACCGCTTTTTGAAACTTGTCCTTGTCGTCCGGTGGAACGACGTGGCTTTGGGGATCCAGCAGGTTGCCCTTGCGATCGCGCTTGTACACCGCGCGAAACACCCAGCCGTGGCCGTGAAAATCGGCGAATTGCGTGTGCTTGAGCTGCTGGTTGAACTCGGGGCTGCCGGTTTTCTCCAGAAACGAAAGGTCCTTCCACAGCCCGCGCGCCGCGGCGCTCTCCGGATTCGCCTGCCACGTTTTGAAGCGTTCTTCATCGGACGGATTGTGCTGCTCCTTGGGATACATGTGCTCGCCATCGGTTTCGTTGTCCCACCAGATGTAGCCCAGATACGACGCCACCATGTTGGTGCCGGGATGGATGTGGCAGACGATGCACTGGCTGGTGGGAATGGAGCGCGTGAACTCGTGCCGGATGGGATGACCGGACTCGTTGTGCGGAATGGTGGGGTCGATCTCGGCGCTGTGCGCCTGGTTGCCGTACTTGGCGTAGGGTCCCGAATGAACCGGCGAACGATCGTTGGCGTAGATCACGTGGCACGCCGTGCAGCCGCTATTGCGATAGTCGCCGGGATGATCGTTGGTTCCCGGCATCGACAGGATCGGATCGAGCAGACGAGTCTTCTGCAGGCCGAGGAAGACCGGATCGGTTCGAAGCTCGGTGCCAAGGCCGCGATCGCTCAACTTTACATCGGGACGCCCGGGGTCCTCGTCAGGATTGGGAATGCCGATCTCTGGGCGCTCTTCCCCGCCCCGCTCAAACACGCGCAGAATATTTCCGGGCTGCGAGACTTCCCAGCGGGCCAGCGGATCCAGGTGCGGAAGCACGCCCTTCAGACGCGTCAGCTCCTGCGACGGCGGCGGATAATTGTTCAAGCGCTGCGCGATGCCGTCGGCCGAATAGCTCTCTCCAAAACGCGCGTCTTTGTAAGGAAATCCGCCGTTGTTGTAGAGCGCCGCTTCCCACAGCATGGGGCCTGTGGTCATCATGCTGGTGCGCACCGCGAACACTTCCTTGGTGTGACAACCGGCGGAGCCGCAAGTTTGCGGAGCGACGCGCAGGTCGCCGGGATTAACGAACCGGATGTACTCTTTGGTCTCCTTCAGCCACTCGGCGAAGGGGCGGACTGGGTTGGCCGAGCTGCGCCACAAATCCGGAATGCTGGGCTTGGGATGCGCTTTCTTCTTCGCGTCGTCGTAGGCGGCGGAGCCTTTTGCGGCGCTCGCCGGCGGCATCACATCGGCATTTCCGCCATGGCAATCGGTACAACCCAGGCGAACCGTTCCGGTGGTGTGCATGCTCGCCGAATCGGTCTGGCCGTGGCAGGCGACGCAACCGGCGCTGGCGCGATCGGCCTCGGCTTGCGACTCGCCAAGCCGGGATGGTCCCCCTTGTTGCCCGAGCAGGAGCGCACAGAGGAGCACGCAAGCTCCGCTGACGCCGAGACCAATCGTGAGGCTACGAGTGGTCATCAACCCTGGGTTGCTTCATCCCGCTATTTTCAGATAGACAGTTGAGACTTGCAAGCTCTTTGTGTCATTGGCTGGTCGTTTCGGAGCAAAATCACCGTTTCTGAAACGTAACGTCGACGGTTAGGCTTGCTTCAACTGGCTGATCGTCCAAATACGTTGGAGAATACTGCCACCGCCTCACGGCCAAGAGGGCCGCTGTAGCGAGGTTGATATTTGGCGCAGATAGGGCGACCAGGTCGTTCACTGTCCCATCCGGCAGAATGATCATGGCGATCTTCACGACGCCTGAAACTCCCGCCGTTCGCTCCGCGTCGGGATAAACCGGCGTCATCTTCTTTCTGACTTGAGCAGGCCTCACTTTAGGCGGTTTGACTGAGGATCGCGCAGGACGCACCGAATTCCGAAGGGGAGATCCGGCACCAACGAGGGCCGCGTTCCCCGGGCTGGAACTCAGGGCTACGACATTGATGCTGTGAGGTTCGTCGCCGGCCAAATGCAACGCGCCTAGCACCGGCAACCTGCTGCCGCCCTCCACTTTGAACAAGTAGTCACCTTCAGCGAGACCGCTGAACGAGAAGTTTCCCATGGAACTGGATGTTCGGACGCCCTTTCCAGTTTCGGCATCCCAAACGGTAATGCTAGCCCCGTCAATCGGTCCTTGGGAGGTGTCCTGAACTATTCCCGAGAGGCTGGAGAGGGCGAACGCAGAAGAAGTCAGGCAAGCGGCTAAACAACAGATGTTCAGTTTACAAGCGACTGACGATCGCGCCTTGAATCGCTCCGCTTGCTCACGCGCGCGGTTCAGAAAGGCACGGTTCCGAAAGGCGCGGTTCAGAATGGAGCGGTTGAGAATGGAGCGGTTGAGAATGGCGCGACCTTGAGACGTCGGTTGTTTAGAATTTGAATCGGACATTCGTAAAAACCGAGAGTAAAAGTCGATTGGTAGAGATATCGCGAAGACCCTGGAATGGCACCAGAGCATCGATGCCGCCGGTGATCACCATGTTTTCCGAAAGCGGCGGGCGATAGACGAGGCCGATGCCCGTGTCGGCTCCAATACCGGCGTGAATGTTGGACTGGAACAGCAGCAACTCCAGCGGATCGGTATGCGCGAAACGGAGCAGATTCAAATTGATGAAGCCGCGCAGCTTGGGTGTGATGTCGATGTCCACTCCGGCATTGTAGAGGAACAGCCCAGGATTGACGAAATTGGCCTGGCCTTCGGTCTTGCTGGTGCGCAGATCGGGCACCAGGCTATCGGGGCTCACCAGGCCCACGCCGGTACTGGTGAGGCGGATACCTTCACGATCCCAAAAACTGAAGAATCCGCCGGCAAAGTTCGGATTGTCGAAGATGGTGTCGAAGCCGCGCGCGGAGCCGTCGCGAGGGTCTTTGTCGCCGGAAGCGTAGAAGAACGAGAGCCGATAACGCAGCCAGTCCTTGTCGAGCGACAGTTCCAGGGCGGCCATCTGCGCGTTAATATTCACGCGCCGTCCGGCGATTTCGTTGAACTTGTCGGTGCCCAGCACCTGGTAGAAGGCGTGCGTTAGGTTTAGCTTGCCAAAGTGACCGTCGCCGGTGAGCCCGTAATAGTAGGAGCGAACCGCGTGCGGCGTCACGTTGCCGATGGGCGCGGGACGCACCAGAAAATTGTCGGTGTCGTACTGAAACGAGGGATCGTCTTTGTCGTAATGGAAGCTGGCCTGAATGGTGTAGCCCGGCTTGATGAAGTCCTGGCGATAGAGATTGGCGATCATCACCTGCCGATGGCGGTATGCGAACGTGTTTAGGCCGCTATTGGTGTCCTTTTCAAGCATCGCGAAGTAGGCCAGGTTGAACTGGTAGCGGTTGGAATCCAGGTTGCCATAGAGACGTATGCCGGGCTCCTGGTCGGAGAAAATGAAGCCGCGGAAATCGCTGGTGAAGGACTGAACGCCGACGCGTAGCGAAACGAAGTCGTACTGATTGCTGAGGTCTTTGAGCTTCACTTCGGCGAAGCCTTCTTGCAATCCGACATGCGTATCCAGGCGAGTGTCGCCTTTGCGGACATCGAAATTGACGACGCCGTTTTCCTGGGCGGCGAGGTAATTGATATTGATCTCGGGCGTGATTTGTATGCGCCAATCCGGAGGGCGGAAGGACGCCGTGTCGCCGTGAAAGAGGTTGAAGGAGAACGCCATGTTCTCGCTCATGAAAAACTGCCCGAAGCGTCCGAAAAACTGGGATTCACCGGGACTGGCGGACCCTAGACCGCTGGGAACAGGCAAGCGGCGTCCATCGGCGAAGGTGTCGCTGGTGGCAGTGATGTCGAGAAACGTATTGTTCCCGATGACGGGCGAGTCGCCCTTCAGCTTATTGCGATTAAACGGATCGTACCAGTGGCCCTTCACGTAAGGGACCTCAAAGTTAGGGTAGCGATGATAATCGTCGGGGAATTCGTAGTTCCAGCGGTTCGGAACTGCTTCGAACACCTGATCGTCGGTTGGTATCGGAAAAAGAGGCTTGGCTTCGACGGCGTCCGGGGGAGGAGCCGCGCCTGGCAGGTTGCGATAGGTGGAAGACGTGGGCGGCTGTTGCGGAGGCGAGGGAGGCTTGGGACCGAGATCGGGCAAGCGCGGGAGTTCCCGCGCGCCATCGGATCCGGAAGGGGCCGCCGACATGGTGAAGGTCAGCGGGAACATATCGCCAGCGGCGAGGTTGATATCACTGCGCGCGAACGGAAGGAAGCCATCGCGCGTGGCCTGAATCTGATAGCGGCCGGGCGGGAGGTTCAAGAAGCGAAACGAGCCGTCGCCGTTAGTAGCGGCCGGCCAATCGATCCCGGTGGCCAGGTTCCGGGCGATGACGGAAACGCCTCCCAGGCCTAGACCGTCTTGAGTGCTGACGATGCCGGTAATGGCGGCGGTGTTCGAGAAAGTCTGTCGAGGAATGCGCTGAACCTGTCCGGCGTTGGCAACACCCGCTACATAGACAAGCAGCGCTAGTGGCAGCACCCACACAGTTCTCCCAATTGGCACAAATTACCTAAGTACAAGAATCCCGTTAAGGGGACCGTGAGTCAAGAGAAATTTGTAGCGCACGTTCTCACACTTGCTGGCGTTCACAGGAGTGTGAACGCGGCACGCAGGAGTGCGTGCGCCACAACTCACGCGCGCGGATCTAAGGCTGCAAGCCCGGCGCGACGTAAGTGTAAAACAGGGCGATCAGGCCGATGACGCACGCCAGAAACGCGCTGTGCTTCAGCGTAAAGCGGAACAGCTTGGCTTCTTCGTCCGGCGCCATGTTGGTGGCCGCGGCGGCCACGGCGATGCTGGACAGGCTGATCATCTTGCCCATCACGCCGCCGGCTGAATTGGCCGACGCCATCAGCACCTGATTGAACCCCAGCTTGGTAGCCGTAACCACCTGCAGGTTGCCGAAGAGCGCGTTGGCGGAAGTATCGGAGCCGGTGAGGAACACGCCCAGCCACCCGAGAATCGCACTGAAGAATGGGAACGACGCGCCGGTAGCGGCGAAAGCCAAGCCCAGCGTTCCGGTGGCGCCCGAGTAGTTCATCAGGTACGCCAGGCCCAGGACACAGGCCAGTGTGATCAGCGAGAAGGTAAGCTGCCGCATGGTGCTGGCGAAGATCTTGAGCGCTTTCACCGGTGGCACGCGAAGCACGAAGCAACTGAGAATGCAGGCGATCATGCAGGAGGTTCCCGAAGCCGAGAGCCAATTCAAATTGAAGACGCGCCGTAGGGCGACACCTTGGCGGTGACCGGTGGAATGCGCGCAATCAAGTTGTGCAAGCCCGGCCAGGAAATCGGGATGCTCACCGAATTCAGTTTCGCTACCATGGGCGCCCAGCCCCACAACAGGACGCAGACCACCAACAAAAAGTAGGGGCTCCATGCCAGGAACACTTGTCCGGTGGAATGTTCCGGGCCTTCGGCGGCCTTGGCGGCGGCGGTGAGCTCATACTTCGCGCTGTCTTTCGGCTTCCAAAACATGAACAGAACCACCAGCACGCCGAGCGCGCAGAGCGACGCGATGAGGTCGGTAAGCTGCGGCCCGACAAAGTTGGAAATGGTGAACTGCAAGCCCGCGAAAGTGACGCCGCACAGCAATGCCGCGGGAAACACCCGGGCTAGCGCCCCCCAGCCACCCATCACCACCACCAGGTAAGCCGGAACAATCAGCGAAACAGGCGCGCAGATGCGTCCGACGCCGGCGCTTAAGCGCATCAGGGGCAAGCCCGTGATACCGGCCAGCGTGACGATGGGAATGGCGATGGAGCCGAACGCGACGGGCGCGGTGTTCGCAAGCAGGCAGATGGCAGCGGCGTGGAATGGCGAGAAGCCCAGTCCGGCGAGCATGGCGGCGGCCACGGCAACAGGCGTTCCGAACCCGGCCGCGCCTTCCAGGAATGCACCGAAGGCGAACGCGATGAGGAGCGTCTGCAATCGCGGGTCGCGCGTCAGGCTGCGGAGGGAATGTTTGATGGCTTCAAACTTGCCGGTGTCGAGCGTCAGGCGATAAAGGTAAACCGCCCAGATAACGATCCAGCCGATGGGGAACAATCCATAGGCTGCGCCGAAGGCGGCCGCCGACACCATGCGCTCGACGGGCATTCCGTAGAGGAACAACGAAACCAGGATAGTGGTGCCGAGCCCGGAAATGGCGGCGATCCAGGCGGGGGTCCGCCGCACGCCCAGTAAAAACAGCAATACGAATATGGGCAACGCCGCTACGAGCGAGGAAAGCAGCAGGCTTCCGTGGATGGGAGTGTAGTTTTGTTGCCACATGGGCGAACGTTATGTATATCAGAGCGGGCGTGCCGGGTTCAAGTTGATGACAGTTTAGTTACAATCGCCCCAGGCACGCGATGCCAGGAAAATCAAACTTGCCCGCACAAAGAGAGTTTAGCCATAAAAGAGCCGACGGTGGAAATCTCAAGGCGGAGCGCTCTCACCTGATATGGAAAAAAACGCGGCTGAAAAAAACCGCGTGTACCAGGCATTCCACTACGACTGCGGCGATTCGAACACCACCACCGCCAGCGGGGGCAGCGTGATCGAGAGGCTGTGGTAGTGGCCGTTGTACGAAATAGGCTTGGAGGCCACGTAGCCGCCGTTGCCCAGGTTGCTGCCACCCCAATACTCGGAATCACCGTTCAGAATTTCGCGGTAGACGCCTGGGTCGGGAACGCCCACGCGATAATGCCGGCGCGGCACGGGCGTGAAGTTGCACACCACCAGCAGGAACGGCTTGCCTGACTGCGGGCGCCGGATGAAGGAGATGGTGGAGCCGTCCACGTCGCGGAAATCCACCCACTCGAAGCCGGACCAATGAAAATCGACTTCGTGAAACGCCGGGTACGCACGGTAGACGCGATTCAGCTCGGCGACGAAGGCCTGCAGCTTGCGATGAAAGTCGTAATGCAGAAGCTCCCAGGGCAAACCGGTCTCGCTGTACCATTCGTCCCACACGCCGATTTCGGAACCCATGAACAGCAGCTTCTTTCCGGGATGAGCGTACATGTAAGCCAGGAACGCGCGCACGTTGGCGAACTTCTGCCACATATCGCCGGGCATTTTGTTCAGCAGAGAGCCCTTGCCGTGCACCACTTCGTCATGGGAGATGGGCAGAATGAAATTCTCCGTGAAGGCGTACAGCATGCTGAAGGTGATGTTGTTGTGATGATACTTGCGATGCACCGGGTCGTTCGAGAAATAATTCAGCATGTCGTGCATCCATCCCATGTTCCACTTCATGGTGAAACCGAGGCCGTTGAGGTACGTCGGCCGCGAGACGCCGGCAAAAGCGGTGGACTCCTCAGCCGCGGTTATGGCGCCGGGAACCTGGTGAGCCAGCTCGTTGAAGCGCCGCAGGAAATCGATGGCCTCCAGGTTTTCATTGCCGCCATACATGTTGGGGATCCATTCGCCGGCTTTGCGCGAATAATCCAGGTACAGCATGGACGCGACGGCGTCCACTCGGAGCCCGTCGATGTGATAAACCTTCAGCCAAAAGAGCGCGTTCGATATCAGAAACGTGCGCACTTCATTGCGGCCGTAGTTGAAGATCAACGTGCCCCACTCGCGATGCTCGCCTTTGCGCGGATCGGCGTGTTCGTAGAGCGCGGTCCCGTCGAAACGAGCCAGGCCATGTGCGTCTTTCGGGAAGTGGCCTGGAACCCAGTCGACAATCACGCCCAGGCCGGCCTGGTGGCAGCGGTCGATGAAATACATAAAGTCCTGGGGCGAACCGAAGCGGGATGTGGGCGCGTAGAAGCCGACGATCTGATAGCCCCACGAACCAGAAAACGGATGCTCCATTATGGGCAGCAGCTCCAGGTGCGTGTAGTGCATGTTCACGGCATATTCCACCAGCTTGTCGGCCAACTCGCGATAGCTCAAATATGAATTGTGGGGGCCGCGCAGCCAGGAGCCCAGATGCACTTCGTAGATCGATATCGGGGCTTTCAGATGATCGGTGTGAGCGCGCGTGTCCAACCACTGCTGATCGTTCCATTGATAAGTTTCGAGATCGCACACAATGGATGCGGATTTCGGCGGCACTTCCATCGCGAAACCGTAGGGGTCGGCCTTTTGCTGGCGAAAAGCGCGCGAGGGGGCACGGACGGAGTACTTGTAATTGGTGCCCGAGCCGACTCCCGGCAGGAAGATTTCCCAGACCCCTCCGGTACGCAGCCGCATGGGATGGCGCCGCTCGTCCCATTCGTTGAAGTCGCCCACTACGCTGACCACCTCCGCGTTGGGAGCCCATAGCGCGAAGCGAACGCCCGGGACGCCCTGACAATGGACAATGTGAGAGCCCATGCTGCGGTAGCTCTCGTATTGGGTCCCCTCGCCGTGAATGTGCAGGTCGAAATCGGAAATGAGGCGCGGAAAGCGGTACGGGTCTTCGACGTCGATGTGGTCGCCGTTCAAGAGCGTGAGTTGCAGCCGGTAGGGTCCAGGATCGTGCGCGAGCGTGGAGACAAAAAATCCTTCGGAGCGCGTTTTACGCATGGGGTGCGTGGCGCCATTGGTCAGGAGCGCTGCATCCTGGGCCTGAGGAAGGAAGGCGCGTACTTCCCAGCCATCCACTTTGGATACATCCCCGGTTTTGGATCCGTCCCCGGTAACTTGATGCGGCCCGAGCACGGAAAAAGGGTCGCCGTGAGTACCGTTGAGGATGGCTTCGAGTTCTTGCGGAGTCATGCACCGCTATTATGGCAGAGGGTCGTAAGTAGGCAGAAGTTAGGAACCGCGTTTCACATATGAAGAGAGCCGAGCTGCACGTCCATTTAGAGGGTTCCATCGGGACAGAAACATTGATGGCGATCGATCCGTCGCTCACGCGCGAGGAGATTGAGGCACACTTAACATGCGCCTCGTTTCCGGAGTTCCTGCAGGGTTACATCTGGGTTACCAAGAAACTGGAGAGTCCGGAACATTATGCCCTGGCGACGCGCCACTTACTCGAATCGCTGGCGGACCAAGGGGTGACTTACGCCGAGATTACTCTGTCGGCGGGCGTGGTGCTGTGGAAGCAGCAGGATCTGGCGGCTGTTTACGACGCGGTATGGCGCGAATCGCAGCGCTCTTCCGTCCGGACGTTTTGGATTCTGGACGCGATCCGTCAATTCGGTCCGGAAAAAGGGATGGAAGTGGCAAAGTTTGCGGTGTCCCGGCGAGACGAAGGGACCATTGCGTATGGGATCGGCGGCGACGAAGTGCGCGGGCCGGCGCATTGGTTCCGCGACGTGTTCGCGTACGCGCGCGACGGCGGACTGCATCTGGTTTGTCACGCCGGAGAGACGGCGGGGCCGGAATCGGTCCTAGCCGCATTGGCGATTGGGGCGGAACGCATTGGTCACGGTATCGCGGCGGCGAAAGCTCCCGCGTTGATGGCGCAGCTTCGCAAGGACAATGTTCCGCTCGAAATCTGCATCTCAAGCAACGTCTGCACGGGCGCGGTGGCCGAACTCAAAGAGCATCCGGTGCGGGAGCTGTATGACGCGGGGGTCCCGATCACTATCAACACGGATGATCCGGCATTTTTCCGCACCACGCTGAAGCGGGAATACGAATTGGCCGAGACGTTCGGATTGCCATCAGAAGAAATGGCCGCCAATAGTTTTCGGTATGCGTTCACACGATTGTAAACGCGGCACACAGAAGTGCGTGCGCCACAATAACCCACTTAGCGACTCGGCGATTTGTTATTGCGCGCCAGATACGCGGCCAGCGCGTCCAGATCCGCGTCGCTAATTTCGGTCTTGCGGAAGAACGGCATAATCGAGACGCCGTGGCGCACAAAGGCTTTCGTCACCGGCGGCGCTAAGTCCGTCCGTTCGCTCAGCAACCCCGGTTTCGCGCCCTTGTATTTGGTCTCTAAGGCAACCGTGCCGGGCAATCGCGGACCGTGGCAGGTGGCGCACCAATAGTCGAACACCTTTTCGCCCTGCTGCACGGTGGCTTCATCGGCGGCGAAGGCGCGCCCGCCCAAACCGACACAGGCCAGGGCAAATAAAACGGGTGTGAGCCCCTTCATGCCTTGGTCCCTCTCAGATGCTTGGGCCAAATCCCGTAGCGGCCCGCCGAGATGATCCCGTTCGGATCCACGGCGTCCTTCACCGTCTCGTGGAAACGGCGCAACGCGTGATTGTTGAAGGAATAGGTATCCAACACGTCATCCTGGTACGCCGGAGCGGTTCTATATTCGCCCCAGCCGTGTTCCGCCGCCACGCGAACCACTTGCTTGAACGTCTCGCGATTCTTCTTGTTGGTGGCGATGTCGTGGGTGATCGGGAAACCGAACAGGAAGATGAAGGATCGCGTCCAATAAGTGGACGGCAGGCTGAAGGAAAGCAGGGGCAATCCAAAATCCTTCGCGGCCTGAGAGAACACCTTGTTGGCTTCCAATATGGCTTCGCCGGTTCTGGGAATGATGGGCGAAAACCAGATGTGGCCGTTGGTGGGCGTGGGATTATACGGCGATCGAGCGCCGATGGAAAACATTTCCAGGCTGGGGATGCCGAACTCAGGCTTGTGGACTTTGTTGAACTGCTCGGGCGTGAGGGGAAGCTTGTAGAACTCATCTTCCTTGAATTTGGCCCCGGGAATGGCGGCGAATTTCTCCTGCGCGTACTCCCACTGTGCGCGGATGGCTTTCTCCGGGCCATAAAACTTGACGGTGCAGCTCCAAAACGGAATGCCCTTCTCCTGCGCGTATTTATGCAGTTCGGCCGACTGCACGCCGTCTCTTTGCAGCATCGCCGTCACCTCAGGCGCGCGCGGGGGCATCATGAAGCCGCCCAGTACGGGGCTTCCCAGACCAGGCATGCCATTCGATATGCCGGAGTTTTCGAGAAAGGTCAAGGTGTCGACCATTGGAATGAGGTCGTCATACTTGGGTACAGTAACAGTGCCGGTGAGATAAGCGTCGGGCTGTGGCATCAGCCAGAACCCCATCTTGGTGACGACGCCGAAGTTCGATTGCGAAAACATGCCGTCGATCCACGGCCCAAATCCGAATTTATATTGCTGCCAGGTTTGCGCGGCCGGCATGGCGCCCATTCCAGTGCGCAACAGGTCGCCATTGGCGAGCACCACTTCCATTCCGCAGTGCGAATCGAAATGGACGCGAAACTCCGAGCGCAGATATCCGCCACCATGATCGAGCGCGTTGCCGATGGGACTGCCCCAGCCCGGATCGGGAACATCCACCCACACCTTCAGCTTGCGGTCCTGAATATAGCGATAAAGGTCGAAATAGCTTACGCCGGGCTCAACCAGCGCGGAGTGGTTGCGCTCGTTCACATCCAGAATGCGGTTCATCCGCTTGAGGTCTAGCACCACGCTGCCGGAAAGATTCGGAGCCGAGCCGCCATAGCCGAGGTTCTTTCCGGTGGAGATGGGATACACGGGAATCTTGTATTGGTTAGCGGTCTTCATCACCGCCTGCACTTCCTCCACCGTGTAGGGCGCCACGGCGGCCGATGCGACGCGCTCCTCAGGCTCGCCCCAAAACGGCGAATAGGCGTCGCGATAAAGCGCCACGTCTTCGTCGCTGGTGAAAACCCATGGTTTGCCGACAGTTTCTTCAAACTGCTTCAGCGCGTCCGAAAAATCTTTTTGATTTACGCCAGGAGGTGTCATGTTAAGTCCGATCCTTTGGGGGCAATGACCCAGGAGATCAACGGATCTCCGTCGTGGGTTTCTTTCTGCTCAACGCGCGAAGTTACTCGCATGCCGTGATCCCACGCCAATCGCTCCAGGCAGAATAGCGGACCGTGAGCCGTCAAACCGGCAATCGGCACCGGCTGTTTCTTCCACTGGAGATCCAGATCGTGGAACCACAGGTCGGTGATGTCGCCGCGAATGGCGTGAACCGGGGCGCCGCGCGCTTTCCAATCTGCGCCGAACGCCACGCTGGCTGGGAATCGTTCGTCGAAAATGACCTTGTAAAACGTGCTAGCGGTGGCTTGAGCTTCCGGGGCGGCCGTCGCCGGCAGTGCCAAAGGAAGCAGGGATGCCGCAATTCCCGCCTGCAAGAACTCTCGTCGATTCTTCATTTGTATTTATCCTTTACCATTTAGGACGTGGCGGATGTTTGTCCCCATAATCGCGCGGTTGCCATCCGCGCGCCCTCGGCCTGGGCCTTCAGCTTCGCCCATTGAATAGTGGGATGCACCCGGCGAATGAACGGCCCTTGTGCAAAGCCGCAATCGGAACCGGCCATCACTCGTTCACGGCCGACGATACCGGCGTAACGGATCAGGCGGTCCGCAACCAACTCGGGGTGCTCCACAACATTGGTCACGTGGCTGATGACGCCGGGAATCAGGACGCGATCCTCCGGGATTTTCACGTCCTTCCAAACCTTCCATTCGTGCTCGTGGCGTACGTTCGCCGCTTCAAATTGATAACCGCCCACGCGCAGCTTCAAAAGCAGATCGATGATGTCCCGCAACGGCACGTCGGAAACATGCGGGGCGTTCCAGCTGCCCCAGCAGATGTGATAGCGGATTCTTTCCCGCGGCAGGCCCTCCAGTGCATGATTCAGCGCCTCGATGCGCAGTTCCGCCCAGTTCCTGTAATCCGCCAGCGTCCTGGGCGGCACCATCCGTTCGTACGTCCAGGGAAGAAACGCATCGTCGATCTGAACGCGCAGCCCGGCGTCCAGCACCGCCTTGTATTCTTCGCGAAGAGCTTCGGCCAGCGCGAACAAAAGCGACTCCTCGTCCTTGTAGTATTCATTCTTATAAAAAGGGAACGCGCTGGCCGGAGCCACCACCGGGAGAAACCCGTCCTCCACGTTCACCTTGGCAACCGCTGCTTTCAGATTGGCGATGTCGCGCTGAATCTGCTGCTGGCCGATGTAACGAATGGGGCCGTTACAGACGTTGGTTACGTTGCTTGGCCGCACCTTGAACCCTTGTGTCGGGAAATATTCGGCATAAAATTCCGGGAAGGCCGCGAAATCCTGCCCCATGCTCATGGTCGCCAGCGGATCCTTGGCCTCTTCGGGCGTAGCCGGCCGTTCTTCGAAGCCGGAAATTCGCCGGCGGATATACCAGGCCCAATTTCCGGTCTTGCCGAACTCCCCGTCGCTGACGATGTCCACGCCCGCGTCCGCCTGATCGCGCACCACCTCGGCGATGGATTCTTTCAGGCATGCCTCGTGCGCGGATTCATCATAAGGACGACCTTCTTCAATCTCCTGAAGGAACGTTACCAGCTTGGACGGCCGGACCAAACTTCCGACGTGCGTGGTCAGAATTCTATGTTGATGGCTTGCCATTGTTCCCTGCCCACGCTGAGCATATCGCAACGTGCATCTCTATGGAGCGGGAGCCTGGATTGAAGTTTGATAGCTCAGCGTCTCCACCCAGCTACCGTTTCGTTTCACCCACAGCCGCGTAACGTGCAGCGGTTTCCCGCGATCGGGCTTATGCTCGGACTTCATCAGAACCGCATCCCCAAAATCGAACATGCGCGCCGACACCAGCGGCGTGGGAGCCACCCCGGCCATTTTCGCGTGGTCGAAATCCTCCATTCGGCCACGCTTGTCGTAGAGTTTGTTGCTATTGGAGCTGGCCGCGACGAATTCGTCGGCCACAAGCGTCGCAAAGACCGCGGAATTGTGAGCCATGGCTGCCGTCTCCAGTTTCGAATAAGCCGTGACAACTGCCTGCTCCGCCGCATTCTTCGGCTGGTATGGAATCGTCCTGCACGGGTTGTCACAATCCTTTCCCGCGCTGGGGGCGAAGGTCGGCGGTGCGCCGAGAGACAGCACTTCCTGATAGACCATGGCCTTCCAGCCTTCGGGCCGCTTCACCCAAACGCGTAACACATGCGATCGGCCGGAGTTCGTCTGAATATCTCCGATGTCGCCGTAGCTGAATTGCTTTACTTCCGCTTGCTCACGCGCACGGTTCAGTTTGGTTTGCAGGAATTCGGATTTGGTTTTCGTCTTTCCGTCGGAATCGGTCCAGGTAAAATCCGCGTCGAGGAGCCGATCCATCGCCGCCCGATCCGCCCGATGAACAGCTTCGACAAAAGCGCGATCCGCCTGAAGCATCGCGCTGTCCTGGGCTTGGCACAACGCGGCTCCGGCGATTAGGATATAGTACGCGGTAACGCCTCGCATGAAAACTCTATTATGAGCACAGCCTCGGTTCCAACAACGCGCGCCAATCAACCCCCTGGACAACCGAAAACAAGCCTCCGCTACGCCTGGTACGTGGTCATCGTCTTGACCGCGCTTTACATGCTGTCGTTCGTCGACCGCACCATCCTGAGCCTGCTGGTGGGGTCCATCAAGCGCGACCTGGGCATCAGCGACACGCGCATCGGATTGCTGCAAGGATTGTCGTTCGCCTTGTTCTACACCATCATGGGTCTGCCGCTCGGCCGCCTGGCGGACACGCGCAGCCGGCGTAATCTGATCGCCGCCGCGGTGGTGGTCTGGAGCCTTTTCACCAGCGCCTGCAGTATCGCGAAAAGTTTTTGGTCGCTGTTCTTCACGCGCATCGGCGTTGGTGTAGGTGAAGCTGGGTTGTCCCCGGCGGCGTACTCGCTAATCTCCGATTATTTTCCGCCGGACAAGCTGGGCGTCGCCATCAGCGTCTATTATATGGGCGTCTTCCTGGGCTCCAGCCTGGCGCTTCTGGTGGGCGGAGTTGTGGTGGACACCATGGCGCGCATCCCCACTGTCACGCTGCCTGTGCTGGGCACGATCGCGTCTTGGCGTGTGACGTTCCTGATTGTGGGCCTGCCCGGCCTGCTAGGCGCGCTGCTGGTCTACACCGTCAAGGAGCCGCTGCGGCGCAGTATGCTGAAAAACGCGCAAGGACAGACCGCGCAGTTGAGTTTCGGCCAGGCCTTCGGTCAAATGCGAATCCGCTGGCAGTCGCTGGGCGGCATTTCGCTCGGAATGGTTTTTCAATCCATGGCCAACTATGCGCTGGTCTCGTGGGCACCCACGTACTTTCAGCGCGTGCATGGCTGGACTCCCGGGCAATCCGGCAAGGCGCTGGCGGTAATTCTACTCTTCGCAGGTTGCGGAGGCATGTACACCGGCGGCCGGCTGAGCGACCGCTGGCAGAGACGCGGTTTGGATGAAGCGCCGATGCGCGTGATGGTGCTCGGGGCCATCGGAACCATTGTGTTGTTACCCGTCGGCACGTTACTGAGTGACGTCCGCTGGACGCTTGCCCTTTTATTCGCGGGCGTCTTCTTTCTCGCCCTGCCGATGGGAATTTCAGCCGCCGCGTTGCAGCGCATCTTCCCCAATCAGGTGCGCGGCGTGGTATCGGCGCTGTACCTGTTCATCTTGAACATCGGCGGCCAGAGCCTGGGCCCGCTGCTGCCAGGGGTGTTCAACGATTATCTGTTCCACAACGGCAAAATGATCGGCTACTCGCTCTCCATCACGATGGGCGGCGCCGCGGTTCTGATGCTGATCACGTTCCTGGCCGCGTATCGCCACTATCGAGAGGACTATCGAGTGATGCTGGCTGCGACGACCGCGGCGTAATGGTCCGGCGATACGCCACGTACGGCGGAATCGTTTCCGCGGCTTTTCTCGCAATTCTTAAACCCATTTCCGAATGTGGCCGTGGTGGTGACCGACGTTGCCGGCAACAGTTACGTCGCAGGAACGGTAGATTCGAATGGATTGGCCGGTACGTGGCAATAATTCGGGCCGTTCATACTGCGCCCTTCTTATCCGATGAGAAGAAGCAGTGCGTAGCGGCCATGAAATCACGCTCCCAACAGCCGCCTTCGAAACCCAGCGAACAAGTGGCGCTTGAAGACTGCCTCCTGACGCTGCTGCGGGGAATTCAGGACCATTCGGCGATTGCCGACGGCGCGGAGGAGTTTAGGGCGCAACTGGCGGCCTTGGAGATCCGGTTCAAGGGGGCAAGCCAGTTCAAGGGGCCAGACGACGCTCACCAACTAGTGGAGTCCGCCGTTGAACTTCTGTACAAATATGGAGCCCAAACCAGCCAGGTACTGGCGCAGCAGAAGTCCGGACTTGCGGCGGCGTCAACGGAGCTGGCGCATGTGGTCAAGAGGTTGCCGGATATACAGCGCTCCGCGGAACGCTTCAGCCGGCTGGAAGAGCACATCCATGCTATTTCGACGAAAGACGATCTGGATGTAATCAAGGCGCGTCTTAGCGCGGACATCGCCGGGGCGCGGGCCGACGCTCTGCAGGAGAGCCAGAGAATCAGCGAGCTGTTCTCCGGCGTGGTGGGTAAGCTGGATGTCATTTCAGAAGGACGGCCCGGGCAGATTACGAGCCAAACAGCCCACCCAGCGAGTTTGGATCACATACCGGATCAATTGACGGGTTTGCCTTCGCGGGGCGCCGCGGAAACCGTTTTGGCGGCTGTGTGCAGCCAGTCCGACGATTGCCACCTGGCGCTCTTCGTGGTGAAACGTCTCGCGCTCATCAACGCCAAGTTCGGATATTCGCGCGGCGACCAGGTGCTGCTGAAGGTAGTGGTGCACCTTTCCCAATCCCTGCCGGACTATCAAAATCTTTTTCGCTGGGCGCCCTGCGCATTCCTCACCGTTGCTCCTCCCAACATTTCGTACAAAGAATTGCGGGAGAAAGTGCAAATAATCGAACTCACCCGTCTGACGCCCACGCTCGAATGGGAAGGCCGCAGAGCCATGGTGCCGGTGGTGATCGATTGCCGAATCGTATCGGCAAAAGATTTCGGAACCACATCCGACCTGTTCCTGCGGCTGGACATGCTGGCGGCCGACGCGTAAGACTGGTGTCCCCATGAGTGGGGACACGGCACGTATAGAGTGCGTGCGCCACAGTTCCAATGCATCGTGGCGCAAGCACTCTTGCTTGCAGCGTTCACACTCGTGTGAACGAACCTAATGCATGGGCGGCGCTCCCGCCCGAGGCTTGATGGGCTTCATGAAGAACATCAGCGGAATCAGCGCCACGCACAGCCAGGCAAGAACGCGGAAAACGTCGACATAAGCCACCATCGAAGACTGCCGCAATAAGTCGCCATAAAGAACGGCTTGCGCCTGCTGGGCGGCCTGCACTGGATCGGACCCACGCGCCTGCAGCGCGCCCTGCAACTGATGGAGCCTGGCGGCATAGATCGGATTGATCGCGCTGACGTGGCCGGCCAGCGTGTTCTGCGACACCTGCGCCATGTGGCCCTGCGCGGCGGCCACCAACGAAATTCCCACGCTGCCTCCCAGGTTGCGAGTCAAATTGATGAGGCCAGTGGCGCTGTTGGTTTTCTCGCGCGGCACGTAAGCGAAAGCCATCACATTAATCGGCACAAACAGAAACGGCATGCCGGCCCGCGAGACGGTCCAGGTAGTAACGAAGGTCCAGAAGCCGGCTTGGAGACTCAGTTGGGACAGCCGGAACATTCCCGTGCCCAGGATAATGAAGCCGCAGACCACCAGCCAGCGAGGTTGGTACTTACTCAGCAGACGACCAACCAGCGGCATGACGAAGAGAGTGACCAATCCGCCGGGCGACAGAACTAAGCCGGCCCATTCGGCCGTGTAGCCCATTTGCGTTTGCAGCAAAATCGGAAGCAGAACCGTGGTGCCGTACATCACCACGCCCATGGCGAACATCATGAACGTCGCCATGCTGTAGTTGCGTTGAGCAAACAGGCGGAGATCCACCAAGGGCTCCGCCTGGCGGAGCTCCCAGAAGATCATGCCGGCGAGGCCGAGAATCCCGATCACGCCGCAGATGACGATGAAGCGCGATTCAAACCAGTCGTCAGTCTGTCCCTTGTCGAGCATTACCTGAAGGAAGCCGAGTCCGACGCTCAACAGGCCCAGGCCAATGAAATCGATTTTCAGACCCTGCTTGAAGGTCTTGCGGACCTGATACGGCGGGTCTTCCACCAGCGCCATCGTCATCAGGATGGCCACCACGCCCACCGGAACATTGATGAAGAAAATCCAGCGCCAGGAGAAGCTGTCGGTGATCCAGCCGCCCAGGGTGGGGCCGATGATAGGCGCTACCACCACGCCCATGCCATAAACGGCCATCGCCATCCCCTGCTTCTTGCGCGAAAAACTTTCCACCAAAATAGCTTGCGATATCGGTTGAAGACCGCCGCCGCCGGCGCCTTGCAGCACACGAAAGAAAATGAGCAGGAAAAGATTGGGCGCCAGGCCGCAAAGAAACGAGCTGATGGTGAAGATGATCACGCAGCCGATGAACAGCCGCTTGCGTCCGAACATCATCGACAACCAGCCGGTGAGCGGCAGCACGATGGCGTTCGAGATCAGGTAGGACGTGAGAACCCAGGTGCTCTCGTCGACGGTGGCCGAGAGGCTGCCCGCGATGTGGGGGAGCGAAACGTTGGCGATGCTGGTGTCCAGCACCTCCATGAAGGTCGCCAGCATCACGGTGGCGGCGATCAGCCATGGGCTGACGCTGGGAGTCCAGGGAACGGCCGCGTTCGCGACAGGCGTTTCGACGGTAGCCACGCGGGCCGCTTAGCCCCTTCCCTGCCTGTATGTAATGCAATTGCAAATCACGGTGGACCTATCGAGTCATTGTAGCCCGCGATGGTGCCGACCTATAACGATCCGATCATGCGCCGCCCGCCTGACCCGCAACTGCTCGGTTTCCTCCAAGCGTACGACCGGCACATTTCAGACCTCGCACTGGCGCTGCGCGAGCTGGTGCTGGAGGAGGCGCCCGACGCGTCCGAGTCGATTTATCAGGTCTACACCGTCGCGATATGGTTCGGCTTCAGCGGAAAGATGAAGGATATGTTCTGCTACATCGCCACCAGCGCGAATCACGTGAACCTGCATTGACAAAATGTCAGATTAGATATAATCTAAATGCTTGATGGACGCCGAGGCGATTCAACGGTCCTTGGAAGCCAGCGGGTTGCGTTGCACTCCGCAGCGTTACGCCGTGATGGCATTCCTGATGCGGCAAAACAGGCATCCCACGGCTGTGGAAATCTTCGAAGCCGTGAATCGCGGGGATCCGCGATCTTCCAGAGCCACCACGTATAACAATTTGCGGGATTTGGTGCAGGCGGGTTTGGTGCGTGAAGTGGCCGTGGAGGGCCGCGCCGCGCGGTTCGATGCCAAAGGCATCCGCCATCACCACTTCATTTGCGACCGCTGCGGCATTGTTGAGGACCTGGAGTGGTACGACGTGCCCCGGCCTGCTTCGGGCTCCCTCGGTAAGCGGATTCTTCGCGAATGCGAACTCATTTTCCGCGGGCTGTGCACCAAGTGCGCTCCGCGGCGCGCTTCTCGTTGAGCAAGCTTCGTCACAGTTTATTAACTAATTCGAAGGAAGAGGAACATATGGAGAAACAATTCGAAATCGCAGTGGGGGAGCCTATCCCCGATAATCAGTCAACTGAAAGCAAGTGTCCCTTCTCGGGCGGCGCTCGCAAACACGCAGTGACTGGGACCCGATCGAACGCGGACTGGTGGCCCAATCAACTGAACCTGAAGATCCTGCACCAACACTCCCCGCTCTCGGACCCCCTTGGTGAGGCGTTCAATTACGCCGAGGAGTTCAAGAGCCTGGACTTGAATGCCGTTATCAAAGACCTGCATGCCTTGATGACTACGTCGCAGGAGTGGTGGCCGGCGGACTATGGCCACTATGGGCCGTTGTTCATCCGTATGGCGTGGCATAGCGCGGGCACCTACCGTATCGCCGATGGCCGCGGAGGCGCGGGCTCCGGATCACAGCGCTTTGCGCCCCTCAACAGCTGGCCCGACAATGTGAGTCTCGACAAAGCGCGCCGGCTGCTCTGGCCGATCAAGCAAAAGTACGGCCGGAAACTCTCCTGGGCCGATCTGATGATTCTTACAGGCAACGTCGCTCTGGAGTCGATGGGATTCAAGACCTTCGGTTTCGGCGGAGGGCGCGAAGACATATGGGAGCCGGAAGAAGACATTTATTGGGGGCCTGAGAGCAAGTGGCTGGGAGACGAGCGCTACCGCGGAGCCCGCGAGCTGGATAATCCGCTAGGCGCCGTTCAGATGGGCCTGATCTACGTGAATCCGGAAGGGCCCAATAGCAGACCGGATCCACTGGCCGCAGCCAAGGACATCCGGGAGACGTTCGGCCGCATGGCGATGAATGACGAGGAGACGGTTGCCCTTATCGCCGGCGGACACACATTCGGCAAAGCCCACGGCGCCGCCGAACCGAGCACGTATGTCGGTGCCGAACCCGAGGGCGCCAGTCTCGAAGATCAAGGCTTCGGCTGGATCAATACTTTTGGTAGCGGAAAAGGCGCTCACGCCATCACCAGCGGGTTGGAAGGCGCATGGACCAGCAACCCGACGAAGTGGGACAACGACTACTTCAAGAACCTGTTCGCCTATGACTGGGAACTCACGAAGAGTCCCGCCGGCGCTCACCAATGGACGCCCAAGAACGGGGCTGCCGCGGGCACCGTTCCGGATGCTCACGATCCGTCGAAGAAGCACGCACCCATCATGTTCACCACGGACCTGGCACTGAAGCTGGACCCGATCTATGCGCCGATCTCGAAGCGCTTCCACGACAACCCGAAAGAATTGGCAGACGCGTTCGCCAAGGCTTGGTTCAAGCTGACGCACCGCGACATGGGGCCTGTTTCGCGCTATCTTGGCCCGCTCGTGCCGAAGGAATCGCTGCTGTGGCAGGATCCCGTTCCGGCTGTGGATCATGAATTGATCGGCGAGCAGGATATTGCCGCTCTGAAGGCCAAGATCCTGGCATCCGGACTTTCCATCTCCCAACTGGTGACGACAGCCTGGGAGTCGGCTACAACTTTCCGCGGCAGTGACAAGCGCGGCGGGGCTAACGGTGCTCGCATTCGCCTGGCTCCGCAAAAGGACTGGGAAGTGAATCAACCAGCCGAATTGGCGAAGGTCCTTCAGAAGCTGGAAACGATCCAGAAGGATTTCAACGGCGCACAATCCAACGGAAAAGGAAAGAGGGTCTCGCTGGCGGACCTCATCGTTCTGGGTGGCGACGTGGCTATCGAGGAAGCCGCAAAAAAGGCCGGCCACCAGGTGAAAATACCTTTCTCCCCGGGGCGCACGGATGCGTCGCAGGAACAGACCGATGTGCATTCGTTCGCAGTGCTTGAGCCGGCCGCGGACGGGTTCCGCAACTACCTGAAGAAGGGACACGAGGGATCGGCGGCTGAGCTGCTGCTGGATCGGGCAAACCTGCTGACCCTCACCGCTCCCGAGATGACGGTTCTGATTGGTGGCCTGCGCGCTCTGAATGCAAACTTCAGCCAATCCAAACACGGTGTCTTCACCAAGCGGCCCGAAACGTTGACGAATGATTTCTTCGTCAATCTGCTCGACATGAACACGAAGTGGCAGAAGTCCGCCACGTCGGAGGGCGTGCTGGAGGGGCGCGATCGGGCGTCGGGTGAACTCAAGTGGACGGGCACTGTGGTTGACCTCGTCTTCGGTTCCAACTCCCAGCTTCGAGCTCTGGCGGAAGTCTACGCTTGCAGCGACTCCCGGCAGGCGTTCGTGAAGGACTTCGTGGCTGCCTGGAGCAAGGTGATGAATCTGGATCGCTTCGACCTGGCCTGAGGCTCGGCGGACGCATTCCGGTTGGTGGGCGGAGAGCTGGCTCAATCCGCCCCAACCCGCTTACCCCGTAACGCAACCGCGTGGGAATCGGCGCAGCACCAGCGCAACCCTATTTTTTCGTATCGTCGTCGTCGGCGTTGGCATCCATATGCATGTCCATTCCTGCCCACACGCCGTTGGGGGACTTTGCGTTGGGGTAAACATGGGTCATCCATCCGAAGACCACTGGAATCCAAAGTCCGTGCGCCTCTTTGCATGCCTCTTCCGTGTGGATATGCCCCTGCGGGCCAAACTGCGCATGCGGTCCAAGCCGCTCTTCGAGAGGCACGCTCCGCGGTGCGCCGCAGAAGTCCACGTGACGGTGCCAAGTGGCGATGCTTAGCGGAGCCACCGCATTCAGCTGTTCCGGCGTCGAATCCTGCCGTGCGGTGTACATGACGCCGACGGCCTGCATGCCCCCGGGCATACGTTTGTACAGGATCGATCCCGGGTGATCATAGTCCACGTGACGTTCGTAGTTCACGTGGCCCTGTTCCTGCCGGCTGTAGCGATAGTTCGTATAGTGGACCTCTTCGCCCATTTTGCCGGTGGGATGAAACGGCTTGTAGCCGTCTCGAAGCGCGGTGTTCACGTCGGAGTATTCCGCGAGCACGCTACGGGCGGCAGCGACGATCAGCTCGGCGCAATGCTTATCTCCCGTCTGAGGCTTGCCCTTGAGCGACATCTGCATGTGATCGCCCATCTTCATGGAGGGCACCGGGGTGTCATCGGTTTTGCCGCCGTAGTAGCGAAGCAGCCGTTCCCACAACGGAAATTGCTGCGCCCTCACGGCGGTAAGAGAACAGAGCAGACACAGAAGGAAAACGCTTTTCAGACTTTTTGCCATGAAACCTCCAATGCGCCGGTCGCAGGTATAATCGTCATTTTGAAAGGTAATCTCTACAGTAATGAACGGATTCCCGGTCCAGCTTGTTCCGTGGGGAGAAACAACTCGGTGAATACTAAGGTAATATTGGTCGGCAACCGCGCAGATTAACCTGGCATATCAACCCCAGGTATATCAATTAGCGATGGGTTCGAGCTGATTGGCGCGGGTGTCTTCCCCTTCGCTCAGGGCGCCGCGTGGGGCAGCAAGGCCAGGTTCTCTACTCGAGGGTCCGACGTTTTCGACGTCGCCTTTCGATGTGCCTTCGCTTGCTCGCCTTTGGGCTCTTGGTCAAGACGCCGAAGCGTGGGTCATTGCCGGCCACCTGCTTCGCCACTGCCGCCATCGTGGATTCAAAATCTTCATGCGTGGAATCGATGAAAAGCCACTTTGCCAGGACCACATGCGGTATCAACGCCGGGTACTCGGCTTGAATGGAAGCGTGATGCGGGTAGTCCGTACAGACCAAAACCCCGTGCCAGTTCCAGCGGCCTGATTTCGTTGGCTCAACCAGCAACAGCATCTGGCGCTCGAACAGGTACGCGGCCAGCCCACCGAACATGCTCTTGGTGAAGAAGGTCGGGTGATCGGCAAACGCCTCGAAAATCCACTCTTGTTGGAACGTCTTCATGTCTTCGAATCACCAGCCCAGCGATTGCCAGGACGGATGTATCTCCGGCACATAGCCCTCTCGAAAACATCCCACGATGGGTTTCGGCGTCAACACCGTGGCCACGAAATCCTCCGGACGGTGCTTTCTCGTGTAACCTTCCGGGGTCCAGAGCAGCAGCGCGCCGCGCCATACCAGGTGCGCGCTTCCCTCAACGCTCACGAAGGCGCCGTCCGGTAGCGAACCGAGCGCGGCCTCATACGTGACCTTTTTTTCCCTGCCGATTCGCGCGGGCTGGAGTTCCAAGTCCATTTCGTCGGCGAACGGGGGCCTTGCTTGCTTACTCTGTCTCCGCCACGCATCCCTGAAAGCGTTGTAGCGCTCTCGCCGGCACTCCGCGCAGGGCCTGTGCCCGGCGGCGAACGAGGTGGCTTCGTCGAGAAAGAACAACTCCGTATAACGTCCCTCGGACATTACTTTCCGATAGCGGCCCCTGAACTCAAGAACGCACGTGATCCAGCGCCTGCTTTTGTAACTGCTAACGATTTCGCGGTCGCTGTTGTGAATTGCGCCACCCCGATTGCCCATCATGGTGCCACGAGCATGCGTCCGAAAAATATCGCCGAATGGGTTTACGCGGTTTTGTAGTGGCATGCGCGAAGATCACATGATGGCACGTTCGTCGATCGATCCGCCAGGCCGGCGAGCGCCTTTCTTAGCCGCGTTGGGCTCTGGAATTTCCCGGCGAGATTAGCTTGAGCAACACGCTGGCGCACCGGAGAGTGTTCGCGAAGCGCACGTGGAAATTTTGATCGGAACGGAGATGTTTAGCGCGAGCCTTCGTAATGACCGAGACAACCCCTGCAGAGCGTCGTTCTGAGCCGCCATGCGTGAGCATGCGGTTTTGCTGGGTGCACGGGCGAATCCGCATGCTTACGCATGGCGGCTCGGATACGCTAAACCTGACTTTTTAGTTAAATGAACTTTCTGTACGATGTACTAGTTCAGCGCTTATTGCAACGGGCCGAGCGCCGACGGCCGCCAGGCGTCTCCCTGCCTGGCCGGATCTGCCTCGGTCCAATTCAGGTTGGAGGGAATCTTCTGCGCTTCTATACTGTGGATCGCGTTCAGAATGGTGTCGATAACGATTTCATCGCCCAGTTTCGAGTTGATCATCATGTGATACAGCTCGCGCGTGGGCCACTCCATCCCGAAATACCTGCGGACGAAAATCACTCGCTGCCGGTCGACGTTTTCGATCTCTTCCATCGCCTGGTCCTCGCTCTTACCGGCTTCGCGAAGCCTGCGGATTTTCTCGTCGAGAGGGGCATAGACGAAAACATGAAAGGTATCGGGCCGTCCGCGCAGGAGAAAGGGCGCGCCACGTCCCACGATCACCGACTTGCCTTCCGATGCCGCTCCTGAGATTACCCGCCGCATGAACTCCACCATGCTGTCGGCGTCGAAATGATCCATGCCGCGAACCGGAAGGCTCTGCTCCATGCTGCCGCGCATGAACACTTTCATGAGCCGGTAGAACAGCGAGTCGCAACGCTCGTCCATGCGCTCCACGACAGCCTGATCCACATTGGCGACGCGTGCGATCTCGCAGGTGAGCGCCTGGTCCCACAGCTTCCAGCCGAGCCGGTCCGCCAGTTTTTTCGCGATGGCGCCGCCACCCGCGCCGTATTCGCGCTCGACGGTGATAGTCCGAATCACGCCCAAGCCTCCGCGTTATATTTTACAGGCTGGGGATGAAGCGGAGCGTTCGGCACGATTAGCCCAGTTGCCGCTGCAACGATTTCCGGTCCAGCTCGTGTTCCCAGCGGGCCACCACCACCGTCGCCACGCCGTTGCCAACCATATTAATGAGCGCGCGGAACATGCTCATGAAGCGATCGATTCCCAAGATGAGCGCCATCCCAGCCACCGGAATAGTGGGAATCACCATCATGGTTCCGACCAACGCAATGAACGCCGCGCCTTGCACGCCGCTGGCGCCCTTGGAAGTGAGCACCGCCACGCCCAGGATGGTCAGCTGCTGCGACAACGTCAAATGCGTGTTGGTTGCTTGAGCGACAAAAAGTGCAGCCAGCGTCATGTAAATGCTGGTGCCGTCGGTGTTGAAGGTATAGCCGGTTGGAACCACCAGACCCACCAGCGCCCTGGAGCAGCCCAGCCGCTCCATCTTTTCCATCAGCGTGGGAAGAGCCGGCTCCGACGAACTGACCGCGAGAACCAGCAGAATCTCTTCCTTGATATACAAGAGGAACTTGACAATATTGAACCCGGCGAACATCGCTACGGCGCCCAGCACTACCAGGACGAACAAAATGCAGGTGACATAGAAGGTGGCGATCAAAGTCACCAAGGGCCCGAGCGATGCCACGCCATAGCGGCCAACGGTAAACGCCATCGCGCCAAAAGCGCCGATGGGCGCCAGGCGCATAAGGATATTGATAACGCCGAACACCGCATGCGTGAGTGCTCCGAACAGATCGACAATCAGCTTGGAGCGCTGGCCGACGATGGATAGCGCGAAGCCGAACAGGATGGCGAGCAGCAGCACTTGCAGAATGTCGCCCTTCGCGAAGGCATCGATCACCGTGTTCGGAATGATATGCATCAGAAAATCGCTGACGCTTTGCGCTTTGGCTTCGCCGGCGTAGGCAGCCACCGCTTTCGGATCCAGCGTGGCGGGATTAATATTCAATCCGCGGCCTGGCTTCACCACGTTCCCAACCAGTAAGCCGATGCCCAGAGCCAGCGTGGACACCACTTCAAAATAGAGCAGCGCTTTGCCGCCCACGCGCCCCACCTTCTTCATGTCCTGCATCCCGGCGATGCCCGAGACCACGGTGCAAAAGATCACCAGCGCGATGATCATGGTGATCAAGCGGATGAATGCGTCGCCGAGCGGCTTCATCGCCACCGCTTTTGCCGGGCTGAAATAGCCCAGAGCAATAGCGACGACAATCGCGAACAACACCTGGGCCGAGAGGCTTTTGTAGATTGGCCCTTTTTGAGATTTCAAGCCGGGCGGCTGTGGGCTAACTTCGTTGGTCGCTGACGCCATGATAAGAGCACGATCAGAATATCAGCTTCAGACCCAATTGGACAGCGCGGGGACCGCCCGATCCCAGCACCGGGTTGGAGCCCGCGACATCCGGTGTCACGCAACCGCATCCCATCCCAAAGCCGGCGGAAGGATCGTTGTTGGCGTAACCGTTCGGACCGCCTTCCGGATTCGCGAACCTAGGATGATTGAAAATATTGAAGAATTCGGCGCGGAACTGTGCGTTGAAGGCCTCGCGGAATTTCCAGTTTTTGGTCAACGAGAAATCCACGTTCTTCGATCCGGAGTCGCGGAAGATGTTCCGGCCCATGCTGCCGAACGTTCCCAAGGCAGGCGGTATCAGCACCGAGTTGCCCTTGAAGTAGCAGCCCACGTTGTAAAGAGTGTTCAGAGCGCCGTCACCCAGTTTCGACGCGGCGTTGATGCAGGCTGCTGGAATCGCCGGCGCGCTGCAACCGGAGATCGCGGACGGGCCGGAACCACTGGCGCAGGGAATGGCATTGGGACCCGATTGGAAATTGGTGGGGTTCCCAAAGAAATCCCAGCGCTCGCCCAAGCCGGTGGGCCCCGCGCCGATCACGTTCGTTCCGCTGAAGTCGTTCGAAGTGTCCTGGGTGTACCAGGGTTGCCCGGTCTGCAATGCGACGATGGAATTGACGGACCAGCCCTTCAGGATCTGGCCAAATCCGTCCCTGCCAGGCAGGGCGTAATTGATAGTGAAGGTGAAGCGATGGCGAATGTCCCAATCGCTGCTGCCGTATTGGTTGTGCAGATTGGTGCTGTTGGGCGGAAGAGCCTGGCCGCAGCCCCAGTTGTCGCACGCATAGTCGAGGGCGTGAGACCAGGTGTAGCCGCCGGTGAAGTTCAAGCCGTGAGCCAGGCGCTGCGTCAGGACAGCTTGCAGCCCGTTATAGTTGGACGAAGCTGCATTGGAGAGATAGTAAATATCGCTCAGGTAGGGAAACTTGGACGCGAACGGACGAGCCGCCTGCGACATCGCCGGATTGGCATCGTTCTGCGGATCGCACAAGAACGGCGAACTGGAAGTTGCAATGTTGTTGTTGCAGAAGTTCAACTCAGCCGAGGTATATCCGGACCCCAGGGGCGGGGCGTTCCGATTCTCGATTTGAACCAGCTTGGAGCCGTGATTGCCGACATAAGCAACCTCCAGCGACAAATCGTTGGTAATGGCGCGCTGGATGCTGATGGTCCAGTTGGTGACATAAGGAGTTCGCAGATTGGGCGAAACCGCGACAGTGGTGCACGGCTGGGGATCGTTTCCCAGGCCGTCGCCGCATTCCAGCGACAAAGTGCTGAGCGGATAGATGGACGCTCCGCCCACGGAGGAGCCATTCCAGTTCAGCGCGCTGCCGGGCAGAGTGATAGCAGCCAGGTTGATGTTTCCCGTACCGGGAGTCGCCACGCCGTTCACCACGGTGGTTGCGCCGGTTGGAACGCTGCGCAAACCCAGCAGGTTGCCAACCGCCATGAACATGTCGTAGCTGAGCTGTTCATACATGATGCCGGCGCCCGCGCGCAGAACGGTGCGGCCATTGCCGAACATGTCCCAGGCAAATCCGAGGCGCGGCGCAAAATTGTTATGGTCGCCGCCAAACGGCGAACCAATCTGTTTGCCAACTTGCTCCAATCCGGCGGTTGGGCTGAAGTTTCCAATCAGATTGTTGCCCTCCTGGAACACGGTGTCGAGTTCGTAACGCAATCCTGCATTGATGGTCAGCCGCGGTGTGATGCGCCAATCGTCCTGAAGGAAAAGGGCGTAGCCCTGGTTGCTCAAGTGCCTCTGGGCGTTTCCAACCAGAATTGTGCCTCGGGTTGGATCGCCGTCAAAGAAGCTGGCGAGATTGGGGAATCGAAACGGCCCCTTGGCATTGGCAGTGACGTCGCTGTTGTTGATGTTTAGCATGATTTCGCCGCCGAACTTGATAGCGTGCTTGCCTTTCAAGACGGACACGTGATCGACGATTTCATAGACTCCATCGGGGCCCACCACCTTCGGCCAACTGCCCCCAAGCTGGAACAGGCCTGGTCCCAGACTGCTGAAGGTAATTGCGGGAAGACCAAAATATGCAGGATTGGTTACACCGGTATTGATTCCGTAGCTGGTGGGATTCGTCGAGCTGTCGGCGCTCTTCAAACTTTGAAAGTAGTGAGAGTATCCCCCGTGGAGCTCGTTCACCCAATTCGAATTGGGAACCCAAGTCCAAGACCCGGAGCCGACCTGCGAACGCGCGTATTGATTGGTCTCCCAAAGCGGAGAGATCTCTCCCGCTGCGTCGTTGAACAGCCCGTCGCCCTGGCTGATGAAGTACATTCCAGTGAGAATATTCTTTTCGCTGAGGTGATAGTCCACCTTCACCAGTCCACTGTCCACCAGGTTGTTGTTGCCCAGGCCCGGAGAATAATTAGTCGGCGACGGCCCCGTTCCGAGATTCTTGGGAAACAGGCCCGGAAAAGACGAGCTGGGCGAACAGTCAGGATTCAGGCCGGCCAAATGCAGGCTCAGCGCACTGCGCATCCCGGCGGGAACAGATGCACACGCATCCACAAGACTGATACTGGGGTCCGGAGCAGTGAGACCGCATCCGGCCGATCCACCGGCGCAGGCCACGGGCGAATTGGTGACAAAAGGACTTCCCACGCTGTAACGCTGGTCCTCGTAATTGAAAAAGTAGAACAACTTGTCGTGCTGGATAGGGCCGCCAATGCTGCCGCCGAACTGCTCCAATGCCAACGGCGGGTTGCAGGCCGCCGGATTCACACCGCAGATGGGATTGTTGGAAGCAGGCGTGAAAAAGTTCTTGGCGTCCCAATCGCCGTCGCGTCCGTAGGCGAACCCTGTACCGTGGATGCGGTTGGTGCCGGACTTGATTCCAACGTTGACCACGCTGCCCGGCTTCCACCCGAACTCCGCGCGCGGATTTTGCTCGGTCTTGAATTCCTGAATGGCATCGATGGACAAGAACGTGGCTGCGTCCCCGGCGGCAATGGCGCCGTTATAGATGCTCTGGCCGGTCCAGGGTTCGTCGTTCACCAGGCCGTCCACCATGTAGACGTTGTCGTGAGCCCGCAGGCCATTAGTGCTTTGCGTCAGAAATCCGCCGCCGTTGTAGATGGTTACTCCGGGGCGGAGCGTCAACAGGTTCTGATAGTTTCGGCCGTTCAACGGCACTTCGTTGATTGCCGTGTTGCCGAGCGTGCCGCCCAACGCCGCGCTCGTGGTATCCAACAGGGGAGTCTCCGCGCTCACCTCGATCTTCTCGTTGAGATCGCCCGGTTGCAATACCAGATCCTCTCGTATGTCCTGGCCCACCTGCAGCACGATGCTAGTTTGCTCCACCACCTTGAATCCCTTCAGTTCCGCTCGAACGCGCTTACTGCCAGGAACCAGGCTGGGAGCGAGGTATGCTCCAGCGTCATCGGTGGTAACGGTGCGCTCCACGCCCCGGTCGACGTCGATGATGGTCACCGTGACGCCGGGCACCGGTGCGCCGGTCTGATCCCTCACGGTTCCCAGGATACGTCCTAAGTTCGCCTGCGAGAACAGTGCAAGAGAGGCAAGAAGCAACAACAGGCCCGCGCCTGGCACGGAATGAATCTTAAGAGCGTTAATCCGCCTCAACACAACGTGGGTTCGCCAACTCAACATGGAGGCCTCCCTTAACTGAGGTTTTGGAACACTCGCCCCAAAACAGACCTAAGCGGATATAACACTAGCAGCTTTAAATGTCAATATATTACATAAAATGCAGAACTTTTTCAGGAAATCTTCAGATTA
Source organism: Bryobacterales bacterium (assembly GCA_963747945.1). Classification (GTDB taxonomy): domain Bacteria; phylum Acidobacteriota; class Terriglobia; order Bryobacterales; family Bryobacteraceae; genus Palsa-89. The sequence goes on along the minus strand of CAVVHB010000007.1, from coordinate 583,988 downwards.
GCCGGGAGAGCGCAACAACCACGGTCGCTGCACATGGACAGCGCAGCGCGCCGACGATTCGTAAAGAGGAGCGGCCGGCTAGCTAAAGCCGCCCGATCCGTTATTTCCGAGACTAAAGTAGACTGGCTTCACTTCCAAGCTGAGTAAACCGGCTTCGCTACCAGGAACGCCGTGTTTACCGCTGCCCTGGGGCGGAATTTTTGCACGCGTCCATTGTCAACCTCGGCGACGTAGAAGTTGCCTTCCTGATCCACGCTAAATCCGTGAACTCCCCAGAAGCCGCCAGGAAAATCACCCCACGTTCCGAAGGAATAGAGAAAATGCCCGTCCAAGTCGTACTTGAGCATCTTGGACGTTCCCCGGTCGAAGGCCCACAGAGTTCGATCGGCGCCGATATAGATTAGGTGAATATCGGATGGATCCTGGCCGAGGCTGAAAGCGTAAAGATACTTCCCGTTGTCGTCAAAAACCTGAATGCGGTGATTCGCGCGGTCGTTCACAAACACTCGCCGGGTCTGCGGGTCGACCGCGATTCCATGGACGTTATTAAAATAACCAGGACGCTGGTCGTTCGGAGGCGTGCCCTTCTGGCCCCAGTCCAGCAGGAATTTTCCGTCCTTATCGAACTTCGCCACCCGCGTGCCGTTATAGCCGTCCGCGACGAACATGGTGCTATCGGGCAGCCAGGCGATAAAAGTAGGCCGGTTGAAATGGGTGCCGTCCGCGCCGTGCACGGTAGGCGTGCCGATAGTCTGCACCAGGGTCTTGCCATCGTGACTGAATTTGTAGATGGCGTGCATATGATCGTCCACTACCCAGACGTGCTTTTCCGGATCGTAAGGATTAATGGTGACGTAGTGCGGGCGCTTGAAGATCTTGTCCCACTGGGACCACTGCTCGATGATGTTGCCGTCGGCATCGACAACGGTGAGGCAATGTTCCCATTTGGCGTCCACGCCCAGAGTGCCCTTCCAGAGCTTGGGCCCATCGTCTGGATCCTGGCCGCTGCCGCCCGCTCCGGGAAGCGCGGAGACCGTGGCATCTCGCCAGGGCAGGCGGCCCGTCGGATATTGCAGACTGGGGCCAAACTCGGGAATTAATTTCGTCGCGGGCCGCGGAATATTCGGCAGCTCTCCACGGAACAAAAGGAAGACGCGGTTCGGGCTCTCGGCGTAAATGCTCTGCCCCGCTCCCCAAGTCCACTTCTCATTCCCCTGCACCGTGCTGATATTCTTCGGCCAACCCTTTACCACCTCGTACGGACCGAAGGGATCCTGGACGCCTATTTCTCCCGGCGCGGCGGCGAAACCGGTGCCGGGCTTCTCCTTCGCCTGTACTGGAGACAGCTTGTTGCCTGCCACAAAACCCGCCGCGAATACCACCACCGCGGCTAGCAAGAACGCCAGATATCTACGCATTGGGCACCAACGATATCACCAGCGCGCGGGGCGTGCAAGGCAGGCCGTCCTAATTAGGTCTCAGTGCCGCGACCGTCGACCGGATACTTGTCAGGGTTACCGAAGAATGCCGACATACGTACATCGTACAGAAAGTTCTTTCTAGAACGGCCTACGGAGCGTCGTTCTGAGCCGCCATGCGTGAGCATGCGGTTTTGCTGGGTGCACGGACGAACCCGCATGCTTACGCATGGCGGCTCGGATAACGCTAAATCTGACTTTTTAGTTAAATGAACTTTCTGTACGATGTACTACTGCCGTCAGTCTTCAACGCGTTTCATCCTCATGGAAAGCGTTGCCGTTACAAAAGGGGACGCTCTTCGTATATGCTCTCAGGTGCAAGAGGACCCCGCCAATGAAACAGTCCGAGAACGACATTGCGACGATTCAGGGCTTCAGCTGTCCCAGCGTGCCGCTGACGGTGTGCATTTTTATAGTGGCTATCCGGCTCGCATCGGGCGCGCCTCCGCCGTCGGCGGAGCGTCATGTCGTGCCAGCAGTCTCTCCCTACATCGACGCTCATACGCATTTTGACGAGCACGATCCCGAAGGATCAGTCCGCGCGATCATTCACGCATTCCCACGAGAGAATATGGTTAAGACATATCTTCTCATCCCTCCCGATACGATGAGCCCTCCCGGAGCAATGGATGCAGCCGGTATTCTTGCGGCCGCCAAAAGCTATCCCGACAGACTGGCGGTGCTTGCGGGAGGCGAGACTCTCAATGCAATGATTCAGCAATCGGTCCGCTCAGGCGATGCCCCAACGGCGATTCAGACTAAATTCCGCGAACGCGCTGAAGAATTGCTGCGCATGGGAGCAGCCGGGTTTGGCGAAATGGCTGCGGAACATTTTGCCGGAGGTACTCCTTATCAGTTCGCCCCGCCGGACCATCCTCTTTTTCTGTTGCTTGCCGACATCGCCGCACGACACGATGTGCCGATTGACCTACATATGGAGGCGGTGCCACGAGCGATGGCGCTTCCGCCGGATTTGAAATCGCCTCCCAATCCCCCGCAGCTTCACGAGAATATCTCGGCGTTTGAGCGGCTGTTGGCGCATAATCCGCGCGCGAAGATCATCTGGGCACACTTAGGGTCGGACGGGACGGGGTATCGCACGCCCGATCTCTGCCGCCGCCTGCTTCAGAAACATTCCAATCTCTACATGGAGATTAAGCTAGATCCTAAAGCCCCAGGAAGGAATTTCTTGATGGCCGGGGAGAAGGTCAAGCCGGACTGGTTAAGGCTTTTTGAGGATTTTCCGGACCGATTCATCATCGGCAGCGACCAGCATTACCCGGAGCCGTCTGGCCCTCCACGCTGGCAACAGGTTGTACTTCTCTTCAATCAGCTTCCGGCAGATTTAAGGAGGAGCATCGGAACCGAAAACGTGGCTCACATTTATGACGCCAGACCGAACAAACCATGAGCGTCGGCAAGCTCCAGAGCTGGCTCGATGGTGGCGGCGCAGCGAGCGCCGATTCTTTGTAGGGACCCGACGCGGTCAGTTGTGCTCGCCGGCCGGATCGATGAGAGCCTGCATGACCGCATTCTCGAAATCCGGGTTCATTAAACGGTTCGGGCCCGCGGCCTGCACCATAAATAGGCCCACGATCTTCTCTTTGGGATCCACCCAAAAGTGCGTCCCGAATGCGCCGTCCCAGCCGAAGCTTCCGTTGGAGATGGGCGTGTTCGCAGTGACGCGGTCTGTGATCACCTGCACGCTCAAGCCGAATCCGCGGCCTTTTGCGCGGCCGGGCAGCGTGTCGGGTACGAACACCGACGACATCAGCTCCACCGTGTTAGCTCCTAGCAAACGTTTGCCGTTCAGTTCGCCGCGATTGGCGAGCATCTGGGCGAACTGCAGGTAATCCTCGGCGCTGCTCTCCAGCCCCCCGCCGCCTGACAAATAGGTTGGGCTATTCAAGAAAATCAACTTGTTGTCAACCCTGGTAAGCGCGCCATCGGCTCTGCGGTACTCGGTGGCGATCCGCGAGAGCTGTTCCGGCGACGGACGGAAGCCCGTGTCCTTCATACCCAGCGGATCGAAGATGCGCTCGCGGGCAAAGCGGTCGAATGGCTCCCCGGATGCAATTTCCACCACCCGCACCAGCGTGTCGAATGCCGCCGTCGGACTATACTGCCACCTGGTGCCCGGCTGAAAATCGAGCGGGGTCGCGCCCAGGCGCGGGATATAGTCGGCGTTGCTCTCGCCGGCTTTGAGCGCCACCTTCGCCACTTCCGCGGTGCTTGCCGGTCCGCTGCTGTTGAGACCCGAAACGTGCGTGAGCAGGTCCTGGATGGTAATCTCGCGTGTCGCGGGAACGGTGTAGAACAGTGGCGGCGTGCCGGGAGCGGGTGCGCGCGCCCCTGCCGGCGGGTCCTCGATCACCGCCACTTTCAGGCCTTTGAATTCCGGAATGAACCTCGACACAGGATCCGTCAGCCGCAGCTTGCCTTCTTCCATCATCATCAGGGTTGCCGTGCCCACTACTGGCTTGGTCATCGACATGATCCAGAACAGCGAGTCTTTGGACATGGGCTTCCTGGCTTCGATGTCCGCGAGCCCGTGCGCTTCAAGATGAACCACCTTGCCGTTGCGAGCGACGAGCGTCACTGCGCCCGAGATGTCGTGCGCGTCCATATGGCGCTGAACCATCTCGTGGATGCGCGCCAGACGTTCCGAAGAGAAGCCCGTCTGTTCGGGCTTCGCAGTCTGGATTGACGCCGCCAGTGCAGGCAGGGTGGCGGCGAAGATCACGCAGAGAACAAATGTGGCACGCTTCATTGGCAGCTCCTAAACGATGCCGAGTCTATCACAAAGTTGGACTTCCGGCGGATTATGTCAGTGACGGGTGTCCCGCTTAGCTCTCCGCGGCGATCCCGAGCAACTTCGAAGCCGTACCGCCCAGCATTGCCCGGCGTTCCGCGGCGCTCAAACCCGGAGCATTCAGGATGTGATCCACGGCTGTGGTGGTCCACGGAAACGGCCAATCCGTCCCCATCACAATTTGGCTCGCGCCGCACTCCGCCACCAAATGTCGCAAAGCTTCCGGAGTAAAGACCAAAGAATCGAAATACAGCTGCCGCAGATATTCGCTGGGATGTTTCTTCAGTGGTGTCGGGGAACAACTGCCGGGAGATGTCGCGCAGCCATGATCGGAGCGGGCGGAGTAAGACGGCAGGTAGCCCCCACCGTGCGCCGCGCAGATCTTGAGACCGGGAAATCGATCGAGCGTGCCGTCGAAAATCAGATGAGACAGCGCAATGGTGGTCTCGAGCGGATTGGCGATGACGTTGCTCAAGTAGCCATTGCCTTGCAGACGCTTTTGAAGCTCCGGGATCCCTTGCGGATGAATGAAAATGGGGGCTCCCAGCTCCTCGGCTTTGGCCCAAAAAGGATCGAATCGCCGCGAGGATATCTCGTCTCCATTGACGTGGCCGCCGATGGCAGCGCCGCGCAATCCCATTTTCTTGCCATCTTCCAATTGCTGGGCGGCCAGGTCCGGATGCTGCAGCGCCACCGTCGCGAAGGCTACAAAACGGTCCGGATATTTTGCGCATAACGCCGCCAGCTTCTCATTCTGAATTTGAATAATCTGGCGAGCGAGATCGTGTTCGGCCGCGTACCAGAAAGGATTGATGCTGAGCGCCTCCACATCGATGCCTTGCTCATCCATCACGCGCAGCCGATTCTCGCCGATCACTGAGCTTCGGATTATCCCAGCTGGCTGACGACCCGGCCGGGCCTGGGCATTAATGCCGAGCGCTTCGGGAACAACACAATGAGCGTGGACATCCACGGTCTTCACGGGACGTCCGCCGAGAGTCACTCGCCGGCGACGCCCGCCGCCAACAGGCGCAGCTTGTCCCGCAGCGTTCAAGGGACTGAAGCTGGCCAGACTGCAACCGGCGGCAACGATCCCTGTGGCGCCTGCCACAGCTTTCAAGAATCCTCTGCGATGGGGCATGGCTGTATCCTCCCGGCGCCTGCCGGCCGGCTATTACTTCGGCTTGGCTTCGTTTTTCAAAAACTGATCGAAGTTGACGTTGTCTTCGCAGACCATCTCCGTGAGGTTCCAGGTTGGCCTCAACTGGAACGTGAGCTGTCCGCCCCACGGCTTGGTGTACGCCTTCGGGTCCTCGATGGTGATGTCGTCCTGCAGCGTTTTCTGATCCACCCGCCGGATCCGCTCCACCAGATGCAGCTCCGTGCTGTGCGGATGGCCCGCGCGATCCAGCCAGGTTTTGTCGTTGAACCCGATGGTGTCCACCACCAGCGTGTCGCCATCCCAATGTCCAATCGCATCGCCCAGCCAGGTGGGCCCGAGATCGGTATTGTGCTTGCGGCCATCGGTAAAAATTTGCCGGATAAAGTGCGAAAACTCAAACAGCATGATCACGCGGCCCGGCATCTGAATAATTTCCATCGGAAATGGCTGCAGATACATCCGGGGCATTCCGGGAGGAAAGCAGCCGACGGCGCTGAGCGTGGTAGGGTTCACGGGATCGTTGGAGTCTTCCACCGCGCGAGGCCCGAAGGACGGTTTGGTGGCCTTGAAGCGCTCCTCCGCCCAGGGAGTCATGGGCGGTTCGTCCTTGCTAAATCCCCACGACAGATAACGGGTGGTGGGAGAGCCCTTGACACTCCAGACACCCGAGAGGTCCGGCGTCCCGCCGAGGGTTTCTCCGCGTTAGCGGCCTGCGCAAAGGTGAGAGACGGGGCTGCAATAGAGCCAGGACCAGCACGCTAGGACGGGGCACGTTCGCATTTAATTCCCCGCGCCCATCTTGAGCTCTTCGCCGTTGACGGAGATCTTGGTGATCCACATGGAATTGGCGCCGCTCTTGGCCCGATAGCCGGTCATCGTGACCTTGTCGCCCGGATTCATCGTCGTGGCGGTCCACCCGGCCCGAATCAAATGATTGGGACTGGTGAGCTCGCCTTGCCAGGCTTGCGTTGCACCTTTTTCATCCTTGACGTCGAGATCGACGATGGAGTGCGGATTTACGAATTGAAATCCGCTCACGGCTCCGCTCACGGTGACGGTTTCCGTAGTGTTGTATCCTGCCTGGCCGTGATGCGCTGAAAGAGAAACAGAAATCATCAGCAACCCCGCGACCGCAGCGAACAATTTTGCCGCATTCCGCACGCTGTTAGAACGCATTTGGGGGTGACTATATCACACCGGCCAGCTAGTTTCCAGAGGAAAGCTCTGTGTGCTCATGCCACCATGTTAGCTTTTCGCCAGCACGGTGCCGAAACCCGTCGCATGCCCGCTGAGGCCCAACAATCGGACGCTGGCCCACAGCGCATGTGGCGTGCTGGACACTACCGGCCGTTTGCAGCGCGCCTCCAGCGGTACGATCAGGTCCAGTGTCTTTAGGCCGCCGCAGGAAATCACTAGCGCTTCGGCTTTGGGCGCGCCCTCGTACACACTCGCGCTGAAGTGGAAAAGCTCATCCGGCGTCACCGGTCCCCGGTCGGCGAAGCTCACGATTCCGAGCCCCTTCACCGACACAACTTCAAATCCCGACTCTTCAAGAAATACCTTGAGCCTATGGCTCACATCTTCGTCGTAGGCCGTCGCCACGGCCACTCTGCGCGCGTTCAGCGCCTTCAGCCCCTCGACAATTCCCGTGCTCATGGTGGTGGACGGCAGCCCGGTGGCCTTCGTCACGTTCACCTTCAACTGATGCTCATACTCGGCGCCTTTGTAGAAAGGTGAGCGATGTCCCCATCACAGAGATCGCGTTGGAGCCTTCCTTGGCCAGCTTTTCGGCAGCGGGCAAAATGCGGCCGAATACCCGGTCGTACTCGTCCGCCGTCATTTTCTGCAGGCCGACGCCTTCGGCGAGAAATCGGACGCCCGATGGATACAGCAGCGTGGCTTCCGGAGGAACCGGATAGTTCGCCGGCGGAAAGATCATGCCGAGCGTGGGAACAGAGGCGCCCTGGAGCGCCGAACCGATCGCCGCGCCCGCCGCGCCGGCGGATGCAATCTGCAGGAACTGCCTTCGGGAAGTCATGGATACATCTTATGGGAGCCGCGCGCGTCAGCAAGCGGTGTTTCGCGCTATCCGCGAACGGCATCTAACCACGAACATCGATGCGGCTGCTGCGGCTGCTGCGGAAGGAAATACGAAGCGTGCTGGCTACCCCGCGGCCAAACGTCGTAGCTGGGCGAAACTCGGTGAACAGAAGGCCATTCTTAATGCTGCGCCGTAGCTTTTCGCCGTCCTGGCCGGGTGCGCTGACGATGGTAACGTCGATAATCCCGCCCTGATCGTCCAGCTGTAAATCCACCACTGCGTCGCCGTCGGTAAAATCGACAGGCCCCATATATTTCAGCAACGGCTCGGTGGACAGCATGGTAGGTATGTCGCCAGACCCGCTCATCGCGTATGCCGACTTAAACATCGGCACCAGCGTGCTGAACAGGAAGATGGCCGAGCACAACCCACCCACCGCCGGCAGCGCCAATGGCCGCATCAGATTGCGCAGCGACAATTCCACGCGATCCCGCCAGCGGCTCCACGGGCTGGCTCCGCCAAAAGATTCCATTCGCACCTTGGAAGCAACCACCCGCAGACGAGTGGTTAAATCCGCCGGTGGCGCTAGCTTGGGCAGCGACCGCAGGTTCTCACGCAGCCGGGAGTATCGTTCCGATTCGAGCGCGCACTCCCGGCAGATGTTCAAGTGGCGCTTGACCGAACGCCGCTCGTCAGCCGACACTGCGCCGTCCAAATAAGCCGAGACCCGTTCTTTTACGCTTCCGCACTCCATACTATTCCGTCATCATTCCGTCAGCGGTTGGCCGGAAAGGGTCGACGAAGACCAGCGCACGCCTGTCTCCAGTTCCAACCGTCCCTCCAGAATCTTTCGCAAGGCGTCGCGGCCGCGCATGATGCGCGACTTCACGGTCCCAAGCGATACGTCCAGAACCGTCGCGATATCTTCGTAACTCAGATCTTCGATATCGCGCAACACCACCGCCGCGCGAAACTTGGGATTCAACTTCTCCAGCGCCTGCTCCACCAGCGCCCGTGTCTCATGATCCGCGGCCTGCTCAAAAGGCGACCGGCCGGGATCCGCCATGCCTCCGGTGTAGTTGAGCGTTCCGTCCTCGGTGCCGAGCGCCACCTCCTGCCGCTGATGCCGGCAAAACCAGCGCCGATGGTTGTAGGCTTCGTTCACCGCAATCCGGTAGATCCAGGTCTTCAAACTGCTATTGCCGCGGAACGAGCCGATGTTGCGGAACACTTTCAAGAAGACCTCTTGCACGATGTCGGGCGCGTCGCCGGGATCGTTCATGAGCCTGCAAACTAGGCTATAGACAGGCTGCTGATAGCGCTGAATGAGAATTTCATATGCGTCTTCCGCCCCCTGGCTTAGCGCAGTGACCAGTGCGTCTTCCTCCGCGTGGGAGAACAGGCACCCCTCTATATGTAGACCAACAGCACTATCGGCCACAGTCGTCTACTCAAGTCTAGCCCAAACATCGAGCCGTGTTGTAGGAGTAGACCCCGCGGGAAGCGGGAAAGTTCCCGGAACCGACTTGGCAGGTCACGGGGACCAGCGGATCAGAACGGGGGATTGAACTTATCCTCAATTACACCTGCAATATAGTCGCTGAGGGCCTTATTCGCCTTCCGCGCTTCCTCGCGGCAATCGTTCAGAATGAAGTCGTCCAGCTTCATTGCGATCGGCCTAGGGCCCGAACTCGGCTCTTTTCTTCTTTGCGCCTTGAGCTTAAGATCATGGTCCTGTATTTCACGGTCAACCACCGAGTCGAGCCACTTCGGCGAATAAGGTGAGACCCAAACGGCCTAAATCAGCTTCTCCAGGTCAGCCTTTACGAGTAGACCGTCGTCCGGAGCGTCCACTACGAAGGAAGGTAGATTTATTATTTTTTTTATTTGTTTAAGCTTTTTTTCTTATTCTTGGGCTCCTCACCCCCATCTCCCTTTTTCTTACTGGGTTAAGAGTTGCGTTGGTTTTCAGGATAAGCGCCCGCCTCACTGATAACGCGGATTGCAGCCGCGGCGATAGTTGACTTGATCGCTACGCCGAATGGATTAGCATAGGCAAGCCAAGATCTCCGATTCCTCGTCGGTGCGGGAGTATGGGGAGAGGGGGGGCTGGGGTATGAAGGGGGGTGGTGTGGTTAGGTTTTTGGGGTTGTGGGTGGAACTGCTCATTTGGAGTCCAGTCTCCACCGAAACCGGGCGCCTCACGGCCCTCCATTTTAAGTCCTTGCCAGGAATGCCTTCTCCGGCGTCGCCATCGGTAGGAACAGCGATCGAGGACGGTCGACCAAGAGTCGAAAGCAAAGTGTTGATAAAAGGCCACAGCCTGATCGTTCTTGGCGTCCACGACGAGTGCATAGACGGCCGACGCAGCTTGCAGCGTCCGACGTGTGGCATCAACCAGAAGCGCTCCGCCCAGCCCGCGGCCGTGAAACTCTTGGTCAACCGCAAGACGCCCGATGCGAACAGCGGGCACGGAGGGATAGCGCGGCAAACGCTTCGACTCTTCCGGGGGAAGGTCGACCAGAGGGAAGCTCGATGCAGCGATCGTGTAATACCCCGCCACTCGAGCGCTCGCGGCATCTACCGCAACGAAACAATGCGCGATGCGTCGACGGATGTCCTGAGTGGCTTGCGTCTGGAAATAGCGATCCAGGGCTTCTTCTCCGCAGTGAAACGAGCCACGGTCGTGTTCGGCGCCGAGCGGCGCAAAGCGGAAAGGGGGTTCCGTCATCCTTTATGAAAGGCGGATTTAGTCCACCGGGCCGAACAGCTCGCGATGTCGCTTCACAGCTTTCCTCCATGCCTCGTTAGGCTCGGGAGGATTCAGGATCGCATCGGCGATTTGCCGCTGGCCCTCCATAGAGAGACGAATAACTTCAGTTTGCTCGATGGCGCGGCACGCGGCTTCATCGGCCGCTGCGACAACAAAGTCCGTTAGCGTGCGCCCCTGGATTTCAGCGGCACGCTTCAACCGCACCATAACCTCAATGGGCAGGCGAGCCTCCAGGCGGGCATTGGTCGTCGTCAAGGTTGCGGTGGTGGTTTCGAACTCCATGGCTTCACTATACGGCATTTTGCCGTATCGCGTCAAGCCCCTGCGGGTGGGGCGGCCTAACTACTTCAATTCCATCATCATCGCGCTTCCCGTCCCCCGATCCAGCAGTTCGGTATGCGTCCGGTCGCGCTTGTTGAAGCGGACGTCGAAAGCCTTGTACTCGTTCAGCTTCTTTGCGCCGTCAGGCGTCGTCGATGTCAGGGCCGTGTCTTCCAGATACACTACGACGACGTCCTTGTCATGGAAATGCATCGGCGTCGGCTCGCCCGGATTCCAGCGGTAGGACCAAACGATTACGCGGTCGTTCTCCAGCAGCTTCTTCACGTGCGGGCGCGGAAAGGCCAGTGGATAACCGGTCTTATTCGCGAGCGGCGGAACGGGATGGTCTTTGAGCTCGATCACCAGCGACCTCCGCGCCTTACCGCCCTCGTCAAGCCCGACGCCGTGCGCATAAAACCTCGCGGCGTGGCCCGGAACCAACGACATCACGACGGTATCGAGACCGTGCCCGCGCGCCGGATTGGTCTCGCCTTTCGTCCACGTCACATCCCACACGGTGACGCGTTCGTTATCGATTACCGGCTTCCGCTCCTGACCGGACGCCGCCGCCAGGCATATTGCCGCAAGCACGATTGATTTGAGCATCTTGTTCATTATCTATCTCAACGGTGCCGTGGCGAATGACGCTCCGGTTGGGGATCGATGAGCGAGAGACTGCCGTCGATCGCGGTCGCTGGGAACGGATCGTAAAAACCGCTCTCCGGTACACTCTGCGCGCCTGTACCGGAGCTGCCGGCCACCAGAATCGATTTTTCGGGTCCGGCCGCCACCGCCGGCTCCGCTCCGGCGTAAAGGTACGATGAGAACGATAACGCCGACCCACCAGGATTGAGCGCCGATACGAAGGACGCGAACTGAGATGCCGGCGGCACGGCGCCCACGTCAATAGTGAGCGGAAAATTGGTGGAATCCGTCTCTCCGGCGACATAAATCTGGCCCGAAGCATCCAGTGCGATGCTGGTGGGGCGATCGTAGCAGGACCCACCGAGTAAAGTCGAAAAAAGCGCAGTCTTTCCATCCGGGCTCAGCTTGACCACGAAGACATCGTCCACGGACCACTCATCGATGGTGCCGATGAATCCCGTGTCGATCGAAAACGCAGGATAAGTGCAACCCGCGGCGAGGGCTGTCTGAAAGGCGCCCGGCGTGGTGGGGAAATCGGTAGCGCTGGTGTTGCCCGTGATGTACGCGTTGCCGTCGCCATCCACGGCAACCGCGACGCCGAAATCGTGCTCGTTTTGGGAGCCGTCCGGAAGTACCGGGGCTTGCGTGCCTCCGAAGTAAGTCGAGTAGATCACCTGGAGTGACGGCAGAATTTTGAGGACGAACGCCTTGCCAGATCCTGAGCCGGCATCGCCTGCCTGAAAAGCTCCTGGAGTTGGGGAAAAATCGCTGTAAACGGAGCCTGTCAGCGTAATATTGCCCGAAGGATCGATGGCGATGCCCTTGCCGTTCTGATCGAACGCCCCACCGACATTAACGGCGTGCAGCAGCAGTGCCGCCGATGGATGCAATTCGGCCAGGAATCCCGAGGTTCCGCTCGGAAAATTCGCCGGGGGCGTGGCCGTGAATGGAAAGTCAGCGGAATTCCAGGAACCGATCAGCCAGGGATTGCCGTGCGGGCTGATCGCGATTCCCAGGCCGTAGTCATTCGCGGAGCCGCCCAGGTATGTCGCAGCCGTCAGCTTCCCATCATTTGAAAACTTCGCGGCGAATGCGTTGGTCGGTCCTTTCAGCATGCTCTGATACGCGCCCGGCGTCATCGGCAAATCGTAGGAAGAAGTGCTGCCGGTGATCCAGATATTGCCCGACGCGTCCAGTGCGATGCCCTGCCCGGTATCGTTGCCCATGCCGCCGAAATACGTGGAAAAGACCAGGGTCTTGCCGTCCGGCAGAAACTTGGCCAGGAATGCATCCGAAGTGATTGGAGCGGTGGCGTAGACAAGACCGGTGGTGGACGGCGCAAAGGCCGGCTGAATTTCGCGCGAAGCATTGGTGGGATGCCAGGTTTCGCCGCCATCGGTGCTGCGAAATGTCCCCGCGATCATGATCTGGGGATTGGTGGGGTCCACAACCAGAGGACCCGTGCCGAAGAACGGAAACTGGGATGACTTCCAGGTGACGCCCCCGTCGCTGCTCTTCCAGAAATTGAGCGGACTGCCGCTACCGGTCACTGGAGCGAGCGCATACAAAATGCCCGAAACCTTGGGGTCGGGAACTACACAGCAACTGCTGAACGGAGTGTTTAACTGAGCCCAGGTGACGCCGCCATCGCTGCTCTTTTGAATGCCAAGGGCATTATTCGAAAATGCCGGGCCATAAATGATTCCCGGAGTTACCGGGTCGAAGGAAAAGTACAGGCCACCGGAAATGCTTGTGCCCGAGGACAGCATGGTGGAAACCGACCACGATCCGGCTCCATTCGTAGACACGTAACCGCCGCTTCCCGCCCAGGCATAGAGAACATCGGGATGAAAAGGATCGATTGTGACGGAGTCGATAAAAAGGGGCTCAGGCAGGCCCACGCTCATGTTCGCCCAGGTTTGTCCTCCATCGATGCTCTTGTACACTCCGCCTTCCACCGTGACGCTCGCGTAAATCGTCAGGGGCTGCTGCGGGTCGATGGCCAGCGAGCTGATAGTCGCCTGGTACGACGCAAAGGCGATGGTGGTGCACTGGAACTGCTGGCCGCCGTCCATGCTCTTGCAAACAGCGTTTCCGCCAGCGACGTAGACGACTTGACTATCGGTGGGGTCCACCGCAAGCGAGAGCGGCTGGAGCGGAGTGAGGGGGCCAAGCGGCGCGGTCAGTGCCTTCCAACTAGCCCCGGAATTGGTGCTGAAAATCAGCTGAGTCCCGCTATTGGCGCTCTGAAAAGCATTCCGAAGCGGAAAGCCGAAAGAGAGCGTCGTACCCACGACGTAAATATTTCCCGCGGCATCAACGGTAGCAGCGTTGATGGAATCGTTGCCGGAACCGCCCAGAGTGACGCTGCTACGTAAACGTTGCCCCAAGCCTGGGTAAATGAATAGCAAGGCTAGCAGAATAGCGCGGCACTGCATCGAAATTGAATACCTTTAACCACCGGCAATGACCTCTTCATAATACTTCTCATATTGCGGGATAATCATCGAACTTGCGAATCGCTCCACTGCGGTGCGGCGCGCGGCTTCCGCCATTTTGCGATGGCGCTCCTCATTCGTCAGCAGCTCGATCACCCGCCGCGATTGCGCGGCGATATCGCCCACCGGCTCCAGAAACCCGTCCACGCCGTCCGTCACCAGCTCCGGCAATCCGCCCACGCGCGTGGCCACCGGCGGGACTCCGCATGCCATCGCTTCCAGTGCTCCCAGCCCGAAAGACTCCATTTCGCTCGGCATCAGCAGCACGTGCATCTTCGGAAACAGCCGCTCCACGTGATCCTGCTTGCCGAGGAACGTTACCTGATGCTCCACGCCTAACTCACGCGCCAACCGATGGGCCTCCGGACGGTCCGGCCCGTCCCCCACCATGTACAAGTGCGCGGGCGTCGCCTTGAGCACCTCTACCAGGATACGCACGCAATCGGTGACGCGCTTCACGGGCCGGAAATTCGAAATATGCATCAGGCGTTTCTCAGCGTTAGTTTGATCCTTAGCGTCTCGATCCCCTAAGGGCCGATAAATCTCGGTATTTACGAAATTATAGATGACGCGGATATCGTTCTTCACACCGAACACCTCATAGGTGTCGCGCCTCACGTCCTGGCTGACGCTGGTGATTCCGTCCGATTTCTCGATCGAGAACTTGGTGATGGGGAAATAGGAGCGGTCCAGGCCGACGATCGTGATGTCGGTGCCATGCAGCGTAGTGATGAAAGGCAGGCGCCGCCGCGCGGCCACCATCTGTTGGGCCAGCATCGCGGCCGTTGAATGTGGAATGGCGTAATGGACATGCAGCAAGTCGAGGTCATAGTCTTCGGCCACCTCCGCCATGCGGGAGGCCAGCGCCATGCAATAGGGCGGGTATTGAAACAGCGGATAGGTGGATACCTCCACTTCGTGATAGTAGATGCGGGGCGTCCCGGGGTCCAGGCGAATCGGATTGGCATAGGTAATGAAATGGACGTCGTGGCCACGGTTCGCCAGCTCCAGGCCGAGCTCGGTGGCGACGATGCCGCTGCCGCCGTAAGTGGGATAGCAAGTGATTCCGATTCGCATGCGTCTTGGATGAAGAACGCTCCCTTACGGTCGCGGTTCAGTTAGCTGTCAACGTTCCTAGACCAATTTGACCGTGCAGGTTTTGATCGGGGCTGGCGACGTCGCCGCCACCGAACCATACGGTAACCCGGTCGCCGTTCGCGATCACCGTCGGGTCGCAAATCACTTTCGAATCCCAGGGCTCGCCGCCCGCAATGACCATCGGAAGTTTCTCCCATCGTACGCCGTCGCGCGAACGCGCCAGGCCTAGCCGCCGCATTTCGTCATGATCGCGCCCCGTGTACAGCATCCAGTAATATCCACGCGAGGCCCACACCGCGGGCTCGCCCAATCCCTTCGAGTCAAACGCGCCGTATTCGCCTAGCTCCAGAATCGGATTCGAGCGCAGCTTGTACCAGCTCACGCCATCGTCCGACATCGCGACGCCCAGCCGCTGCCGCCGCGCGCGATCCATCCCCAGATAAAACATGTAAAAGCTGCGCCCGTCGCGAATGACGTACGGGTCGGCCACGCCGCGCTCATCCCAGCTTTCGTACGGCCCCACGGGAAGCACTGGCGCTCCGTTGCGCTGCCATTGGTGGCCATTCCTCGATCGCGCCAGGCCGATTTCCACCGGATCGCCGGCCTGGTAGTAATACAGGATGCCGCTCTCATCGGCGACGGCCGAACCATTGGCGGCGATCCCGCTGCCCTCCCAGGTAGCAGGGTCCGGCGACAGGATCTTGCCCTCTTTGCGCCACGTGATGCCGTCGCCTGAGACCGCCAGGCCGGTGTGCCAGGTCCTGCCGTCATAGCCGGAGAAGAAGTTGTAGTAGGCGTCGCCCTGCCAGATGACAGAAGGGTTCAGAACATCCACTGCGTCCCACTCGCCTTTGGCGCCGCGCGTCATCACCGGCTCCGCACCAGCCTGCCATTTCCACGTGACGGATGGTCCACCGGGCTGTAGAGGTAACGAAAAATCCCGATACTTTCCGCACCCACCTAGCACGCCAATCCCCAACACCGCGACGAGATGCGCGCCGCGCATCACGTCGCCAGCCGTATCTTCAGTCCCGCCCCTTGTCCCGGTTTCGAGTCCAGCACCATGTCTCCGCCCAGGGTGCGGACACGGCGTTTGATGCTCATCGGCCCCAGCCGCAGCAACTCCAATTCATCCAACGTGTAGCGGCCGCTGAACGGAAAGCCGTTGCCGTTGTCTTCCACCAGGATCTCGAGCACGGTATCCGATTTCGCAATGCTCACCGCCACGCGCGAGGCCGCGGAATGCTTCTGGACGTTGTAGAGCGCCTCACGCACAATCTGCAATAGCTCAAGCGAAACCTCGGGTTCAGCCGGCTCCAGAAACTCGGCGCTGACAAACGTGGCTGGAATGCCGCTGTCCTTTTGAAATTGTTCCACCACGCGGCGCAGCGTCGCATTCAGGCTGCCCTCCACATCCACCGGCCGCATGCTGCGCACAAACGCCCGCAGCTCGTTGACCTGCGATTTGCACAAGTCTTGCAGCTGTACCAACTCTTCCATGGCCGCCGTCAGATCGCGACTCATGAGCTTGCGGATGATCTCCAGACGCATCTGAAAACTGATGAAGCTTTGCAGCGGACCATCGTGAAAATCGGCCGCGATGCGCTGCCGCTCCGATTCGCGCGCCTTCTCCGCGTCGTAGCGATAGAGCACGGTCTGCCGCGAGCTGTTCGACAGCCGCTCCTCCAGATACTCGCGCTGGATGGCCAGCACGCTGCCCAAAATCCCGGCCGCGATGAACGCCGGACGCAGCATCTCCGCCGAATGCAGCGTCGGCACCACGTACAACAGCGTGATCGCCGCCACCGCCACCACCACCGTCTTCCACCAGGGATGCAGCATCACCGCCACCAGCAGCACGTAGGCGTAGAAGACCGAACTGATCCAGTACCCGTACGTGGCGCCGCTCATGGCCGAAATGAAAAAGAAGGCGAAGTCTACGATCAGCGCCAGGGTTGGATATCCGGAATCTTCCAGGCTGCGCCAGAACAGCGCCACCAGCGCGTAGATGATGTAAACCGCGAACAGGATCGCGGTGTTGGTCCAGAACAGGCTGGCCGATATGAGCTGAGTTGCCAGGCAGCTCATCGCCAGCAGAATGCGAATGAGACTCAGCAGCCTCCGCCAGGATGTGGGAAGCATCGCTTACAATTCCCCGCTCGCGCCGCGCGCCCAAGCGCGTGTAAGAAATCTCGGCGCGCTATTGCTCCACATACAACCGTACACGATTGCTCTGCTGCCCTTCGGCTTCGACATACAGCTCCGACGCGCCGCTGTTGGTAATGCGCGGGAGCTGGATCTCGATCAAATAGAACCCGATTAAACCTTTCGCGAGCGACGCCTCCGTCACCTCCACCGGCGACCCGTCCAGATAAGCGCGCACCGTGGCGGCCACTCGTGGCGGGTCTTTCAACGGCGCTTCCAGACCCGTCGGCCAATCCGGTTTCACTTGACCCAATCCTGTCGCCAGCACCTGAATACGCGAATTCGCATGCGCGGGTTTGCTCGCGTCCAACAATATTCCGCTGGCCGCGTCCATGACCAAGGGCGTACCCTCGGGATCCACAAAAATCGCGGGGGAAACGCTCCGCAGCGGAACTTGGAAGGTGAGCAGCCCCTCAACCGCGTCGAGTGACAACGACACCGTATTTCCTGTCGCCGAAAACGGCACTTGAATCTGCGAGGCCGTGTCGGACGCATCCAGCACCGGCGCCAGCACGTCATCGCTCCTGGCCGATTCCACTCGCGCTCCCAACACGCTCAGCAGCGCGCCGGGCGCCGCGGGCCTGGCGCTGTAGTCCGCCGCGCTTACCACCCGGGCATCCCGCAAGCGGTGCGGAGCAATGGCCGTATAGACTCCGTATCCATCCAGCGCGGCATAGATCTGGTTCCCGCCTGCGTCCAGCTTCACGTCGGTGGCCGTGGCCGCCGGCAGCTTATCGCTGAGCGAGGTCCAGATCGTAGGCCGGCCCGCCGATCCAAGATCGGTTGCCGTGAAAAACACCCCGGCGTCGGTGGCCACATAAATCGCACCGCTGGCCCGATCCGCCGTCACCCCGTGAGCCGCGGCCGTGTCCGGAAGATTTGCCGTGATATCGTCCCAGAAGCCGCCGCCGTTCATGGTCCGAAGCACGTAGGAAGGCTTGGCTGAATTCGGCGCGGCGCCCGGCCGCGCACCCAAAGCTGCAACGGCCACGCGAGGATCGTTCGGGTCCACCCAAATCGCTTCCACTTTGCCCGATTCAGCCAGCTTCGAAACCGCTCCCCAACTCGCCCCCGCATCCGCCGACAGGCGCAGCCGCCCGTCTGCATCGCCCGCATAGATATAGTCCTTCGCGGCCGCAATGGCGGTGACCGAATGCTTCAGTACTAGCGAGAACGCGTCCCTCAGGTTCTGATCGCGTTCCACTTCCGAAGGATCCCCGGGCGAAGCATCCACGGGCTTCCACGCCGTCTTCTCACCCGGCGCCCACTCGATCTCCCCGGCGCTATTTGCTATCGACAATCGAACGCCCCGCGTGCCGCTGGGAAGACCCAGCAGACGCCCGGAGGGTAAATTCGGCAGGAAATCGTTCAACCCGGTCCAGGAAAGCCCCCCGTCCAAGGATCGCCAGACACCGCTCGCCGACGCGATGGTTACTTCGTCCGGATCGCTGGGCGAAGCTGCCACCGACGCGAGACCGGGACCTAACAGACATTTGCCCTTGTAAGCGGTCAGATTGATCCAGGACTCCCCGCCGTCGTCGGAACGGTAGGCGTCCCGGCCAACCCCATAGAGCCGTCCCGCCGCACCCCCGGCTGCCAGTTTCAGTCCGGCTTCAGGAGCTCCGCCAGCCGTGGGGGCTTGTTCGGCGGGCGGACTTACCTTCGAGTCCGTCACTGCCTGCCACTGTTCAAAGTCCGACGTCATGAAAACGCGCCCGGAAGCTGTCCTAGCGTAGAGGTTAGCGCCGTCAGCGGAATACCACACTCGATCCACCGCGCCTGTGGCCAGCGATGGCAGGGCCATCTCCATGGCCGAGTTTCCGACGTGCCGCCACCCGATCCCCCCTGTCGGAACAGACTGCGCCCCAAGCGTGGGTAAAAGTGACAGGACACCAATCCCGCACCCCCAAGCCCCTAATTTCCGGACTGTATTCCTCCGACACATCGATTGAGTCCTATTGTATCCCTTCAGGCTGATTCTTATCCCTGGAACGGCTTGAATCTATACAGGTTTGTAACAAAAATCCCGATAGGATACCGTCTTGCTAAGCACTTTTGATGGTAGACTGTGTTGTTAAGAGTTGGGTCAGTAATAAGCCACATAGTACTTGAGTGTGGAATCGGCCAGGATTCTCGTTAACTTTATGAGGCTGAGTGGCATCCACGGGCTGGTTTGCGGGCTGCTTGTAATGGCCGCCGCGCAGGTCTGCTCTGCCCAATTGTTTCCGGTGTCGCCCGACGCAGCAGCCAAGGTTGTTACCATGACCGGTCAAGTTTCGGTCCTTCGGGACTCGGAGCCTTGGGCGCTGAATGTCGGCGATCTGGTCCAAGCCCAGCAGGTAATTCTCACAGGCCCCGATGGATACGCTAAGTTTCAAACGTCCGACGGCAGCACCTTTGAGGTTTATCCCAGCTCGAACGTCATTTTCCGAAAAAATCCCGGCAGTCTTCGCGATCTTCTGGATCTTTTTGTCGGCCGCGTCAAAGTACATATTCAGCGTATGGGCGTCCAGCCCAATCCGAACCGCGTCATGACTCCCACTGCGATCATTTCCGTGCGCGGCACCATCTTCGATGTCAGCACCAATGACGACGACCAGACCACTATCGTTTCAGTGGAAGAAGGCGCGGTGGAAGTCCGGCACGCGCTACGGCCCGGCGCTCCCAAGATCGTGAATGCCGGCGAGTCGCTGTACGTGTACAAGGATGAGCCACTGGCGAAAAGCGTGATCGACAAGAACGAATTGTTCCATCGCATCATGCGCGGCCTGGGCGATGCCGCATATCGGCTGGCTATCGATCCCCCGGGACGCGTGGGAATCCCTACTCCGGGATGCGGCGTGTGTTCAACTGAGCCAAAGCCGCCGGCGCCGCCTACCACGGCTCCTCCTCCATAGAGATCAATCGCTCACACCGCGTTACCGAGCCGCGACCAGTAGCCCTCCGCAGGCCGAGGGAGCGGTTTTCACACGCACTTGTAAGTCATCCGCGCGAACTGTGGCACACTAGCGATAGGGAAGGTAGCCCATGAAGTTCATCGCGAGTTTGAGCGAATTAATTTTGTCCGCCATAGTTTCCTGTCTCTTCCTAACGCCTTTCGCCCTGGCGCAAGCGCCGCCCCCGGCTGAAGATCGAGGTGTTGCATCGGAATGGGACGCCCGCAAGTTGATCGACGCGCTGGGCGCGCAAGCGCAGCATCTGAAGCCGATCATCGACCAGGTGCAGCCCGCCCCCTGGCTGGCCAAGGGCGCCTCTGAGACCTACGTCGCTCAGTGGAACACCGCACAGGCGCAGCTGAAGTACCTGATCTCTTCGAGCGACGCATTTTCGAGACAACCGGACCGGCTTTCGCTCGGCCTGGATATCTACTTTCGCATGCAATCGGTGGACTCGACCCTGGCCTCGCTCACCGAAGGGGTCCGCAAATATCAGAACCCCGCGCTCGCCTCTCTCATGCAATCCGTGATCGCCGAAAACAGCACCAATCGCGACCGCCTGCGCCAGTATCTGCAGGATCTGGCCACGCAAAAAGAAGAAGAGTTTCAGGTGGCGGATCGGGAAGCGCAACGTTGCCGCGCTGCCCTGCTCAAACAGCCCGCGCCAAAGACAAAGAGGGTCTCCCAACCATGATGGTGAACGCGGCCGTTTTCACTTGCAGCATCTGTGGCGAGGCATCGCTGAACATTTGCTCCTATTGCACCAAGGACGCTTGCTCCAATCATCGTTGCGAGCGCTGCAAGCGTTGTAGCGATTGTTGCGAATGCGAATTTCCGCTTTCGGCCGAGGAGCCGGTGGTAGTGGAAGAAGCCAGGGAGACGGTGCCCGCATCGGAGCTCGAATTTCCCCAGCCGGAAGCTCACGAGCTGCAGGCGCCGGTGTTCGAAGCTGCCGAGTTGGAGGCTCCCGCGTCGGGGGCTCTTTCATCAGAGGCCACTTCGCCGCGGGCGGAGTCCTTCATGGCTGGCTTCCTCACCCCCGAGGAATCCAGCGTCTTCGCTGAGGAAACCTTGGTTTCAGAATCGAAGGTCTTTGACGAAAACAGCGTCTTTGTACAGGAAGAGGAAGTGAAACAGCCTGACGCAACCGATGTTCATAAGCCCGGCGATCCTACCGAGCCTCGCTGGTGAGTTGCGCGGGCTTCAGCCCTTACGCGGCCGGGCGACCTTCCTCTGGGTCGTCGACGAACGCGGGGCTCGGCTCTCCATCGCTGCTCGCAAAATGTGATTGATGCGGGTCTGGTAGCCCCTGCCATTGGCCTTTAGCCAAGCCAAAACGTCAACATCAAGACGGATGGTGAGCTGCTGTTTGGCCGGAGGCCATGCTTCTTTCGCCCTGGTGAAAAAAGACTTGTCGAGCGGAGGAATGTCCGAATAGTCGATCTCGGCATCCTTCATGCGGTCAACTCTCGCCAAATCGCTCTTGATAAATCTTTTGCTCACGTCGATTTGCCTTTCTCATGGAGATGATCCGCGTGGCGTCGTCTCCCCGTGGAGCGTGCGCAATAACGACTCCGCGACCGGCGAGCAACCCCAACGTGACTAACCGCAGGTCTCCATAGTCGAAGCGGCTATCCGCGAAGGTAACGCAAGGCCCGGTCAGAACCTGTTCGGCGTCCGCGAAATCCAAACCGTGTTTCACAAGGTTGCTCCGGCTCTTTGCTTCGTCCCACTCATATATCATCGCAGACTGTAATGCCTTTTGTAGTTACATGCGGCGGCCAATCATGATCTACCCGGCCGAGCTGGTCGCACAGCCAACCCGGCACCCAAAATCCCAGCCCCACACCGCTCCACCGTCTCACATTCGCAGCAAGTCTGAAGCTTCTTCAAAAGCTTTCGCATGCTTTGGATTTGTTCGATCCTGGCGTCCAACTCCACCATCTTCCGCTCCGCGATCTTCTTCCAGCGTTGTGAAACCGGGGTGGACCGCTCAAAGCCGAAGAATAACTGGCGGATCTCGTCCAGAGTAAATCCCGCCTCCTGCGCTCTCCGCACCACCGCCAGCCGGTAAAGCACGGTTTCGTCGTAGCGCCGCTGGCCGCTCACGCGTTGCGCACGTTCCAGGATGCCGATCTGCTCGTAATAGCGAATCGCGGAGGCGCGCAGCCCAACCCGTCGTCCGATCTCTGAAATCGACAGCATGCGCCGATTATAGAGCAGGGTCGAGAAAAGATAATGCCAAAAAGTTCTTGCCTTCAAGTCAACTTGAAGCTGTAGCATCATCCTGAGGTCAACATGAAACTTCTCTTTCTACTGGCGCTTGCTCTATTGGCGCTTGGTGCGCTGGTGGCGCTTTCCACCGAATCCCCCTTTGCCTGCAATCGCTCCGCTCTTGCAGTCCAGGCCCGCAAACGGCATTTTGATGAACTCAGCCCCGCGTTGCGAGCCCGCAAGAAAAGTATCCACGAGTTACGCGATGGTTTCGAGTTCGAATTTCCGCCGGACACGGCCACGTTCCAACTGGTTTCTGAATGGGTGGTGGGTGAACGCTTGTGCTGTCCCTTCTTCGATATCGACATGCACGCTGAGCGCGAAGGCGGTAGCTTGTGGTTGCGCCTCACGGGCCGCGAAGGCGTGAAACAATTCATCCGTTCCGATTTTGCCGCTTGGTTCCCGGGCTAGCGAATCGCACCGAGCGCTTTCCTGATCTCCGCGTTTGATTCGTCATTGGCTGAGCCTGGGCCCGAGCTAGGAGGTCCCAGGGCCGCCAGAGCTCGACTGTATAGCGCCTTCGCTTGCTCCCGGTGACCTACTGAAATTGCGTCCTCCGCCTGAAGCGACAGACCCACGGCCAGGAAATGCGCGCGAATAGCAACCGACCGCGCCAACGCTTCACGCGCCTTCTCCGGCTGACCCTTCTTAACGTAGAACACCACCAACTTGTCCAGCGTCACCGCCACCATGGGATGGTCTTTGCCGACGGCGGTCTCCCACAGCGCCAGCAACCGCAAGTACAAAGGTTCAGCGGCAATCAGATTCAGTTCGGCCGAATAAAGATTGGCCAAACCCTCCACCGTGGAAATAAGCTCGGAACTGTTCTCGCCGTAAAGTGTCTCGCGAATGGCCAGCGCTTGCCGGTAGAATGCCTCATTGGTGTGGCCCGCGAATGCCCCGCTGCCACCAGCGATCTTCGAGTTAGCCTCATTGATGCGGTCCAGCACGGGAAGCAGCCCTGGATCGAGCGGACCGGTAAGCCTGGTCCGGATGCCGTGCGCGTCCAGCAGCGGACTCAAGGCCTGAACCAGCTTCCCTTGCGCCAGATAGATTTCACCGATGCGCAGAAGATCGTCCGCCACCGGCAGGCTCTCTGACGTATAGGCCGCCACGTGCATGGCTTGAACCCGCTGCGCGGTTGCCAGCGCGTGATCGTACTCCTTGGTTCGCATGTCAAGATTCACGGAAAGCACCAAATCGTTGGAAGACTGCCGCAATTCGATGGCCTGCTGCAGATAGCGTTGGGCGTCGGCGAATTGCCCCGCCGCAACACTCGATGACACTTGCTCCTTCAGCGGGTCGTATCGGTCTTCTTGACCTGGCGGCTTTTCCCGCGGAAGCGGGCGCGAAACCTCCTGCGCCGTAGCCAACCAGCCAAGAAGCGTAACAAATATCGAAAGCGAGCGGATCATGGTGGCCCCGTAGTTGCAAGCTTCTCGCCAATGCGTCTTGCCACGGCTATGGTCGTGCTTGTTTGCCCATGCTGGGCGCAGTTTAAAAGCACGGTTCCCCTCGTTGTGGCGCCCACCACTATCACCGATTCCAAAGGGCACAACGTGGACGGTTTGACTCCTGACGACCTGATTCTTTACGACAACAATGTGCCCCAGAAGATACAGCTGGACTGGATGACGTACCCGATCGATCTGGTCGTTGCGGTGCAGACCAGCGTCAATTCCGGCGCCGTTATCGACAAACTGGGCGGTAGCGGCATTCTGTTCACGCAGTTGCTGGCGGCCGATGCCGGAGAAACCGCCGTGATCTCGTTCTCAGACGAAGTGAAGGTCCAACAGGATTTCACCAGCAACCCGGATTTCGTGATTCATTCGCTGCGCATGCTGCGCATGGAAGGCGAGAACGCCCACATGCTGGATGCCATGCACCAGGCGCTCCTCATGCTGGAACATCGCCCTCCCGGCCGCCGGCGTATCATCCTCATGATTGCCGAGAGACGCGATCGATCGAGTGAAACAAAGCTGCCCGAAGTTATGGAGCAGGTGGAGCGGCTCAATGCCGCGGTCTATTGGCTGTCCTATTCACCATTCCTCGAGCCGTTCACGGTAAAGCCCAAGACGGCTGAAGATCTGAAGCCCGAGGCCGAGCGCATCAAAGTGCAGAAATGCGCTCTTTGTCCCGCCCCTGACGACACCCCCGTTCCTCCCGACATAGGGCCAGCCAGCCCGGTCTACGCTATTGGAGAACTACTGCGATTGCACAAGCCCGATCTCTCCAACCTCTTCACCAGAACCACCGGCGGCCGAGAGCTGAGCTTCCTAAAGAAAAGCGCGTTGGAGCATGCCATTCAATTGGTGGGCGAAGAAGTGCATCGCCAATACATTCTCAGCTTCGAACCGAAAGGCGGCCAGCCGGGCGAGTTTCACACCATCCGCGTCGCGGTGAAGGACAGGCCGGAGCTACGTGCCAAAACCCGCGACGGATATTGGGCGCTGCAGTAAACCTCACTTCTTCTTCGCGGGCAGAAACTTCTTGTCGATGGACGCTACCACCACGTAATTGGGATCCACCATTTCATCCAGATGGATCTTGGCTACCTTGGACAGCAATTCGTACGCATCCAGACTCGAAAGCCCGTAGTCCTGGTGGATCCAGTCCACCAGTTCGGTGAAAGCGATTCGCAGCGCGTCGTCGAGCGGCCGGTACGCGCCCACCGCCATGATGGAATCGTTGTTTTCAAAGCGTGGCCAGCTGATCTTCCTTCCCTTGATGACGCTCACCTGCAACCGCGCCAGCAGCGACACTTCAATCGCCGTCCCCGCCACCTCGCCATCGCCCATCGCGGCGTGTCCGTCTCCCATATAGAGCAGCGCGCCCGGCACATTCACCGGTAGATACAAGGTATTGCCCACGCTTACCTCCGGAGCGTCCATATTGCCGCCGAACTCGGCCGGCACAACCGAGCTGCGCACTTCGCCGCCCGCCGGCGCCACTCCGATGCAACCGAAGAAAGGATGCAGCGGTATCTTCACTGAAAACTTGGAATCGAGCGCGTTGAACGTCGCCGTGTTGCTGGCCTTGTCGATCGGATAGAAATAGATCTTTTCCGGCAGCGGCGGATGCAGCATCGGCGTATAGCTGGTTTCGTTCAACGCCCCGAACCCTGGCGCGAATGCCCCGACGCCCTGATTGCCGTCCACCTGCAAATCGAGAATCTTCACCGCCAGCGTGTCCCCCGGTTGCGCGCCGTCCACGTAAAAAGGGCCGGTCAGCGGGTTGTCGCCTTTTACCAGGCTCTGCGTGTCGCCGGGCTTCTTCAGGACGTTGCCGAATGCGTCCAGTGTATTGGTCTCGATGATCTCCCCGGATTTCACATGCGCCACCGGCGCCGCCGGTCCGTAAACATATTTCACGTCCTTGATGGTTGCGTGATACTTGATCACGTTGGCAGTCTGAGCGCAGACGGCGAACGACAACAGTGGCAAAAGGAGGCAGGTTCGCATTAAACTACTTTAGCCGACGCGGACGCCGAAACATTCAATTCCCACGTCTCGCCCACCAGCTTGTGCCCGAAGCTCTCATGCCGCTCCCGCTTCACCACGCGAAATCCGGCCTTGCGATAGATATGCCGCGCCGCGTCCAAAGTGGACTGCGTCCACAGCGCGATCTTGCGATACCCCGCCTGCCTTGCGAAGCGAACGCATTCGGCCACCAACCGGCCTCCGATCCCGAGTCCCCGTGCCGACGGCTCCACCAGTAAAAGACGCAACTGCGCCACGCGATCCGTCTTCTTTACCAGGAACACAGACCCAACCATCTCGCCGTCTCTCTCCGCAATCCAGCAGCGCGCCCGCTTGGCGTCGAACTTCTGAATAAACCCGGCGGCTATCTGAGCCACCAGCGCTTCGAACCTTTCATCGAATCCGTATTCTTCGGCGTACAGTACGCCATGCCGGTGGATCACCCAGCCCATATCGCCGGGCTGATGTGCGCGCAACAAGTAGGGCGACTTCGGTTCCACCGGCTCACCCAGCAGGCTCTCGATCGTCTCCATCGCACTGGTCAATCGATTCTGCTCCTGCGGCGATAAACGTTCGATCATCTTCGATACGCCGGCCTGAGACCTTGCCTCCAGCGCTCCAAACGCAACCCTGCCCTTCCTGGTCAGCGAGAGATGGCTCCGCCGGCCGTCCTGCTTTGACGCCTTGCGTGCCAGGAATCCGCGCTTGCGAAAGCTCGTGAGCATGCGGCTCAAGTAGCCCGCATCCAACCCCAGCGCCTTGGCGATCTCGGCCGCCGTGGACTCGTTCCGATCCGCCGAGTCCCGATGCGCCAGCTCATACAGCACGCGCACTTCGGCCAGCGTGAATGGGCTGTCCAGGTATCCCTGGCCGAGCAGCCCGATCTGCCGAGTATAGAAACGATTGAACCGGCGTACCGCGTCCACTCGATCCTCAAGCGTGAGCATGTTGCCAGTGTCAACCATTTAGTTGACTTCTGTCAACGAACCAGGCTTCCGCTTATTTTATCCCGCCCGGCCCGCCATCACTGCATCTTCGATCGCCTCGAAGACTTCTTCCGGTTGAATCGGCTTGGTGACATAGGCGTTCATCCCGGCCTTGAGGCACTTGTCACGATCGCCCTGCATGGCATGCGCGGTCATGGCGATAATGGGCGTCCGCACTCCGCGCTCGCGTAAGATCCGCGTCGCCTCCAGGCCATCCATCCCCGGCATCTGCACGTCCATCAGGATCACGTCGAAGCCGTACCGCGCTGCTTCATCCAACGCCAAGCGCCCATCCCCCGCCACAGTCACCCGGTGCCCGCGGCCTTCGAGCAATCGCACCATCAGCAACTGGTTCACGCGATTGTCCTCGGCCAGCAGAATGGATAACCGCCCGGCGCCGGCGCCATCCCGCGCCTTCACTCCGCCTTTCGCAACCGCTTCACGCTGCTCCGCGCAAACCGGACAATCGATGGTGAACGAAAACGTGCTCCCCTCGCCCTGCGTGCTTCGCACCGTTACGCCGCCGCCCATCAACTCGGCCAGGTTCGAAGAGATCGCCAGCCCCAGCCCCGTGCCCCCATAGCGCCGTGTCACCGATCCGTCGGCTTGCCGGAACGGTTCGAAGATCAGCTTCTGTTGGTCGCTCGAAAGCCCGATCCCGGTGTCCGTCACGTTGAACCGGATCACCGCCCGCCCGCCGCTCTGGCTTTCAAGCCCCGCTTCCACCCGCACCGCTCCCGCGGCCGTGAACTTTACTGCATTGTTCACCAGGTTCAACAGCACCTGCCGCAGCCGGTTCGGATCGCCCTCCAGCCGGTCTGGAACATCCCCGCCAACCGATGACGAAAGCGTGAGCCCCTTTTCTCGCGCCATGAACTCCAGGGTCTTCATGGCTTGCATAATGCATTCGCGCACCGAAAACGGAATCGATTCCAGCTCCATCCGCCCGGCTTCGATTTTCGAAAAATCGAGGATGTCGTTGAGCAGCCCAAGAAGCGAATCAGCCGACGTCTTGGCGATGTGCAGGTGCTCCCGCTGATTGTGATCCAGTTCGCTCCCGAGCACCAGGCCCATCATCCCGAGCACGCCGTTCATGGGCGTCCGAATTTCGTGACTCATATTCGCCAGGAATTCGCTCTTCGCGCGGCTGGCCTCCTCCGCCCGCGATTTTGCGTCCACCAGTTCGGACGTGCGGTCCCTGACCTTTTTGTCCAAATCCGCCAGCAACTCCGCCATCTCGCTGTTCAAACGTTCGCGATCCGACAGCGCCGCCCTCAGTTCGGTGTAGGACTCCGTCAGCCGCACCGCCATCCGGCCGAAATCTTCCACCAGAAGCGCTACCTCCGCCGGCACCTGCGGCGGCAACTCAATCTCGCCCGGCGGATCGCCCTGCACCGAAAACTGGCGCACGCGATGCACCAGGTCTTCAAGCGGAGACGTCACGCCCGAATCCGCCGCGCGCGCCAGCACCAGGGATAGCGCGATGGCGCCCAGTAGCCACGCTACCGTCATCAGGTAATAGCGCTCGGTTTGCACGTGAAGCTGCGAAAGGGGTTGCTCGATCAGCACCCTCCAACCGGTGAGCCCGCTCTCGGCGTGGCTGGCCAGATACCGGGTGTTGTGCTGCCTGGCATCGGTGTGATCCACCAAAAATGCCGCCGTGTTCTCCTCAGCTCCCTTTAACAACGGCGAGCCCGCCATCGACTCCAGCGGACGATAAGCCGCCCCGCGGTTGGAGTAAATGACGCGGTCGTGCTGGTCTAAGATGAAAATTCCCGCCTGGTCCAGCGTTCCGAAGGTTCGGGCCAGCTGCTCGAAAGACGATAAATTCAGCGTTCCCGCAATCACCCCAAACAACTGGCCGTCCCGAGTGAAAATCGGCGCCGCCACGGCTACCGTTGGCTGCCGCAGCACCCGGCTGATAAACACGTTCGAGATTACGGATTTGTGCAAGGCCCGAATGCGCTTGAAATATTCCCGGTCACGCATGGTAGCGCTGTCGGCCACCTTATCGCCCGGCTTGTTGCTCAGCACTCTTCCAAGCCCGGGCGCCTCCTGCGGATCCACTGCGATGGGAAAGCCATCCGCGTTGCCGATGGTAATCGATTGAAAGCCGCTATAAACCACGCGGGTCTGCTGCAGCCACTCGTTCAGCGAATTCAGGTCGAAGCGCCCTTCGCGGGTAATGGAACGCGACAGCTCCCGTACCGCCAGTTGATGCTCGGTCACGTAGTCTTCCAAGCCCTCCCGGATGGACGTGGCCGCCTCCCGCAGCCGTTGCCCCGTTTCTTTCTCCTGGCGCTCGGCATAGTTTTGGCCGTTCACGATGTTCAGCACCAGCAAAGGCACCGTCGCCACCAGCAAAAATCCGTGCGAAAGATACGCGCGCAGCCGTTGGCGCTCCACTGGTCGATCGCCTTTACCGGAAACCCCTTCGCCGGAAACCACCCAAAATCTCTGCAGCCTGGGAATGCTGATCAGCAGATCGGCGATCATCACGTTGAGCAGCCCGTTTACCGGATATTTCACCACCATCACCCAGTCCGAAGGCGACGGATAGCTGAAGAGCACGGTGTAAAACAAAGCCGCCAGCGGCGTTCCAATCGCCACCCAAAAGATCAGGTCGGCCAGCATCGGCTGTACGCGCCGCCTGGCCAGCCAGCCCACCGTCAACGCTTCCGCCGCTACCATGCAGGCCGCCTCTGGATGGCCCCACAGCAGGGCGGAAGGGAGCGCCGTGATCAAAGCGGCCAGAAGGCCGTACCATGGCCCGTAGAGCAGCGCCGCCATCAGGTAGAACGCGCCTCCGAACAACAGCGCGGCGCCGGTGAAGATAGTGGGGTGGAACAGGTTGACGAGAATGCCCACAAGCCCAAACGCCAGGGTAACCGCCAGGCCGCGGTTCAGCTTTGAGGGCATAGCTGTCTGTCGTCCGAAGTAGTATCCTACTTTAGTCTGTGTGGTTTAGAACGCAAAATTGAAGCTATTTGGCGAGAAGCCGAGCCCTGATCGGAGTCTCGCAGCCGGGTTAATTGACCCTCCGGCGTGGGATCATGACCCCACGCTGTTCCCCGCGCTGGCGGATGGTGACAAGCGCTCCGTCGAACCGGGCGTCACCCCGCAGGGTGGGCTCGATTCCATCAAACATCGCTTGAGCGTTCGTACCGTAGTAAAACAGGGTGGAGGTCTCGGGGATGCGCACAAACCCCTCCCAGACGCCGAGCCTCTCCTGTTTGAGGATTTCGGCGAGGTATCTGCCCAACTCCCGAATCTCATCCGTAGTCGGTTCGCTCCGCATCCCACGATCAAGCTCGATCAGGAGCGCTCCCTCGGCCAGTTCGACCGGCGTGGTCGCGTCGTGAATGAATACTGGGGCCGCGGCGGCAGATTTGCGAAGCAATTGAATCCTCTCGTCCACCTCACGGGCCTCCTCCCGTCGATCCAGGCGGGTGAGGGCGGATGCCTGGTGCTCCAGTTCCTGGATTACATTCTCGACGTTGGGGCTCGGCTGTTTCTCGAATTCAGCGCAGGCACGCTGGAACCATTCGAGCGACTCCAAATCCCGCCCCTCATCGCGCAGGATCATCCCCTTCGTTCCCATGGCCGCTGCGAGAGAATTGCCGTCATCGGTACCCAGAGCTCCCGGCTGCGTCAGGATGCCGATGGAGCGTTCGATGGCTTGGTGGGCATCCTCGAAACGCGCCATTTTCCGGTAGCAACCGGCGAGGTTGTTATAAAGGGCTCCGATCCGGGCGCGTGGCGTGCCAGAGGTTGCTTCCCGTACATGCCGGACTCGCTCGTAGTAATCGATCGCTTCGGTGAACCGCTCCTGATCGGAGCAGACCACCCCGAGGTTCATCCACGCTGGCGTCGCGGATTCCAACTGGCCCTTCTCTTCCCAGAGAGTGGCGGCTTCCCGGTAGAGTTGCTCCGCTTCCGACGGCGCCGATCTCCGAATTGAATTACCAAGCGCGAGGATTACCGCCGGAAGGCGGGGATCGGAAGGTTCGTTCCGGAAGATGCGGAGCGACGAACGGTATGCGAAGGCAGCGTGATCGGGCAGGCCGACGCGCGAATAACATTTCCCGATCTTCCAAAGCCAGTTGGCGATTTCGATGGATTGCTTCGATTCCACGGCCATGGCCAAACGGCGTTCTCCAAAGGCGATGGCACGGCGGTGTTCGCCGAACTCGGTCAGGATTTCAAACATTAAGCCTTGGAACAACTGAAAGGAGTTCGACGCCCCACATCCCTCGAGCATAATACTCGCGCGCGAGCGAACTTCCGGGGTCACGGTCTCAGGCGATACGCGGGATTGCACAAGCAGCGCGCAGTAACACAGGGCCGTGCCACAGTCCCCGCGCAGCGCCTCTGGCAGATTGGCGGCGTGCATTACGCCGGCCGCAAGAAATCGCTTGGCCGTATCGAAGCGACCGTTACGGTATTCCGCCAGAGCCCCGGCAATCAACCCGAGGCACTCGTCGATCATTTCTGGCGCAATCGCCGGCATGCGCATTGATCGTCACATCGAAGAGCTCACTTTAAAATGATTGGGGGCACTTTAAGCACTTTAAAATGAAGAGCGCACTTTACAACGCAAATCCGGGACGGTACCCTCCCGAATGGTGCGACGTGCTCGGCTTGAAGTACGCTGGTATGTGACTGCTGATGGAAGAAAAGAAGATACTGGAAAAACTGCGCGAAATCTGTTTAGCCTTGCCGAAAACCAGCGAAACCACCACCTTCGGCCACCCCACCTTTCAAGTGGGCACCAAGACCTTCACGGTCCTGGAAACGTATAAGGGCGTCTTGTCGATATGTGTGAAGGTGGGCAAGAAGATGCAGCCCGTGTTCCTCGAAGACGTCCGCTTCTATCGCACACCCTACGTCGGCCAGCATGGCTGGGTCTCGCTGCGCGCCAACACCAAACTGGACTGGACCGAGATCCGCGACCTCGTGGAAGGGAGTTACCAGTTGGTCCACATCAAAAAGAGGCGCAGGTGACTGGGGAGCTCGCCGGCCGGCGCATCGCCATCGCCAGCATGCTCATCAGCGCTGGCCTCGCGGCCACGAAAATCACCATCGGTCTCCACGCTTCCTCCACCGCCACCGTTTCCGATGGTATTGAATCCGCCAGCGACGTCCTAACCTCTGGGCTGGTGCTGCTGGGTTTGATTATTGCCGCCAAGCCGCCCGACAGTGAGCATCCCTACGGCCACGGCCGCCTGGAAACCATCAGCGCATTGGTGGTCGGCATGATTCTCGCGGCCAGCGGCGTTCTTATTTCATTCGAAGCGCTCCATCTGCCGCACGAGTCAAACCAGGCGCCCGCCGCCTACGCCATTTGGCCGCTCATCGCTTCCATCGTCATTAAGTGTGTCATGAGCACCGCGAAATGGCGCTATGGCCGCAAAATTCAGAGCTCTGGTTTGATTGCCGATGCCTGGAACGATACCGTCGACATTATCTCCGGAAGCACTGCCTTGCTCGGTCTGGGCCTGACCTTGATCGATCCTGAAAAATTCTCCGCGGCCGATCGGATCGGCGGCTCCGCTGTCGGCGTCATCGTCATCTTCCTGGCCATCCGCGTGGTGCGCGATACCATGCTCCAGCTCATGGACACCATGCCGGACCCGGAAGCCATGGACCGCATCCGCATGGCCGGCCTCACCGTCCCCGGCGTTCTGGGCATCGAAAAATGTTTCGCGCGCAAGACCGGTCTAAAATGGCACGTGGACATGCACCTGGAAGTGGACCCCTCGATGAGCGTCTATAAATCGCACGAAATCGCGACGCAGGTGAGAGAAAAGATACGCTCGGAAGTGGATTGGGTGGCCGACGTTCTGGTTCACGTCGAACCTCACATGCTGGGTACAATCTCAGTCGGGCCACATGGAAAACCGTGAATTTGCGCGGGTGCTCGCCGAAACCGCGGACCTGATGGAGATTGCCGGCGAAGACAGCTTTCGCATTCGCTCCTATCGCAACGCCGCTTCCGCCATCGAGGGCTACCCGGAGCGCGTGGACGACATCCTCTCCAACCCCGAGCGCAAGGTCACTGAAATCCCCGGCGTGGGCAAGGGCCTGGCCAGTGTACTCGACGAACTCCGCCGTCGCGGCTCGTTTGAAAGGCGCGACACGCTGCTGGCCCAATTCCCGCCCACGCTTCTGGAACTCTTCAAGATCCAGGGCCTCGGCCCCAAAGGCATCGCGCTGGTTTATCAGCACCACAAAGTGGCCACCATCGACGAACTGGAGCGCATCTGCAAGGAGCAAAAGCTACGCGAACTGCCTCGCATGGGCGCCAAACTCGAAGAGAAGGTCCTCAAATCCATCGCGCAGTATCGCCAGCGCACCGGCCGCTTCCTGCTCAACTTCGGACAAAAGGTGGCGGGCGAACTAATCCCCTATCTTTCCGAAACCGGCGGCATCGAAAAAATCGCCGCTGCCGGCAGCCTGCGGCGCGGCAAGGACACCATCGGCGATCTCGATCTTCTCGTCACCGGCCCTGGCGCACCCCAGGCGCTGGAGCGATTCGTGCAGCATCCCAAAGCACACACCGTCCTCGGCAAAGGTCCCAACAAAGCCAGCATCCAATATGGGCTCGATGGCCTTCAAGTGGACCTTCGCGCACTCCCGCATGAAAGCTACGGCGCGGCCATGCAATATTTCACCGGCAGCAAGGAGCACAACATCCTGATACGCAGCCGGGCGTTGAAACTCGGATTGACGCTCAACGAATACGGATTGTTCCGGCTGGAGAATGAAGAGCGTGTCGGCGGAGAAACTGAGGAGGAGATCTACGCCGCGCTCGGCCTGGCCTGGATCCCACCGGAGCTGCGCGAAAATTGCGGCGAAATTGAAGCCGCCGTCGTTGATCAAACTACGCCCGGGCGCCTGCCTAACCTGATTCAACTTTCCGACATTCGCGGCGACCTCCACATGCACACCACCGAAACCGACGGCCGCGCCACGCTCCAGGAAATGGCCGAAGCCGCCGCCGCGCTCGGCTACCAGTACATTGCCATCACGGACCATTCGAAGGCGCTCGCCATGGCCAACGGGCTGGATGAGAAGCGCGCGGTCGCCTTCGCCCAGCAGGTTCGCGATCTGAACCGCGCGGGCCTTCCTCTCCGCGTCTTCTCTGGACTCGAATGCGACATTCGCCGCGACGGCGGCATGGATCTGGCCGAAGACGCGCTCGCCGAGCTCGACATTGTGGTCGGCAGCGTTCATAGCCACATGAATCTCGAAGCCACAGAAATGACCGATCGTCTGATGCGCGCGCTTGAATCGCCCTCATTGCGTGTGATGGGCCATCCCACCGGCCGAATTCTGTTGAATCGCGATCCATTCCCGTTCGATTTCGAACGCATCGCCACTGAAGCGGCGCGCCGCAACGTGTACCTGGAAATCAACGGCAGCCCGGAGCGGATGGATTTGGGCGGCGCCATGGTCCGCGCCGCGAAGAGCCTTGGCGCAAAATTCGCCATCTCTACCGACGCGCATCAGACCAAGCACCTGGGGATCAACATGCCGTTTGGCGTCCTCATGGCCCGGCGCGGCTGGCTGGAAGCGCGCGACGTCCTGAACGCGCTGCCGCTGGCCGATTTCGAAAAGACTATTAGCAAATCATGAAAATCGTTTCCTCGGTTGAAAAACTCAAGAACAGCCTGTTCACTGTCTCCTATGATCACGCCACCGAACCCGGCGGTTTCGAGATCAAGCGCTTCATCGTGCACCACCGCGGCTCGGCCGTCATGATGCCTGTGGACGATCGCAAGCGCGTTCTGCTGGTCCGCCAATATCGGCTGCCCGCCGAGCGATTCTTGTGGGAGCTGCCCGCAGGCTCGGTGGATCCTGGCGAAAAGCCGCTCCAGACTGCCAAGCGCGAGCTCAAAGAAGAAACCGGTTACCACGCCAAGACTTGGAAAAAGCTCATCTCCTTTTTCCCCAGCCCCGGCTTCCTCACCGAGAAGATGACCATCTTTCTCGCCACTGGCCTCACCCCCGGCATGGCCACGCCCATGGGTGACGAGCGCATCACCACGCGCTGGTTCACCGCGAAAGAAATCGAAACGGCCATCGATGCCGGCCAAATCGTCGACGCCAAGACCATGCTGGGTTACTTTTTCTGGAAACGCTCTCAGCGCAAACGCTGATTCAAGATCCACTTTGGCGGGTCGGGTTCCAAACTGCCGTTCACATTTACCTTTCGCTCATTTGCCCAGCGGTAACCCCACATCGGTCCAAACTTTGTGATGTAAGTATCGGGGGTGTGGTAGGCCGCGTCAGCTTGAGCTTCGGCCAAAGAGACGAACTTATAATGCTTCTCTTCAAAGATGCGAAGAATCTGCTCAAGGGCGTCGGCGTTCAGCCGATTATCATGCAATAACATCACCTGCGGCGGCTCATAACCGAAAACCTGCTTGTTGAGGTTTGCGTAATAGTCGATTTCGGTGCTGGTATAAGCGAGATATGCCAGCCGGGCCTTCTGAGCGGTTTTGTCATCGTCGTTCGCTAGCAACCGAACGTATGCATCGTTGAAGAGATAATCCGACGTATCGATCGTGCATGTCGCCACGCTGTATCCGCGCTTCATTAGGAATAAAGCAATCTCATCGTGCTTCACCTTTGTGTCGCCCGTTTCGTTCATGGGAAAACGAAAGAATGCGAGTTCTTTACCGGCCGCCTTCATCAGCGGCCTTACGGCAGATTCGCCACGCACGATCTCGCCTTCAATCTGTTCCACCGACAGATGATTAACATCGGGATGGGAATATGTGTGATTTCCAAGATCGAATCCGCGGCTAATCCATTCCCTGAGTATCCTTGCTCCCGATGTGGGGCCCAGCGACTCAATCCTCTTCTGAATGACGAAGCCGGTCACCGGCACGCGGTGAGCTTGAAACGCAGCCAGGATGTCAAGGTTGATTCTCTCGACAGCAGACGTCCCGGCCGCGACATTCGCCGCTGGGAGAACGGAGGGAAGATCGTCAACCGTAATCGCTACGGTGCGCTGCTGCGCAAGCCCGACTGAAGCAAACACGGCTAAGGTCACGGCACTATAGAGAGGGCCCAGTCCGCGCATGCTTCAAGGTTACAACCGCTCCACCGGCGTTGGCCTGCTCCCTTGCGGCCCTATACTCAAAAAGGTAGGTCTGAAATGACCACGAGACGTTATCCGGTGATCATTGAGCAAACGGTCACAGGCTATTCCGCCTATTCGCCGGACGTTCCCGGATGCGTG
The DNA here is from genome assembly GCA_963747945.1 of Bryobacterales bacterium. Lineage (GTDB taxonomy): Bacteria > Acidobacteriota > Terriglobia > Bryobacterales > Bryobacteraceae > Palsa-89. The sequence goes on along the minus strand of CAVVHB010000007.1, from coordinate 548,030 downwards.
GTGGCCGCCAGCGACACGCCTGAAGAAACGCGAAGCAATTTCCAGGGCGCATTGGCTGCGCATTTCGACGCCATGCGCGAAGTAGGCGAGGCGATTCCCGAACCGCTTTAGCAGCCCCGCGCCGCCGCAGTTCGTATCATCATATTGACGTGACCATCCAGGAAGTGGCGACCCAATACGAAGGCCGGATTCTGGAGCTGCAGTCAGCCATGGTCCAGCTCCAAGGGTCCCAAGGGCTCGCCGCGTGCGTTCTTACCCTTGCCATCGGCTTCTTTCTCGCGCTCGGCCTCTACGCCATCCGCGGCCAGCTGTCTTTCGGCTGGGCAGCGCTCCCCATCCCGGTCGCGGCTGCCTCTCTAAGGAAATTTCTAAAGGTTCGCCGGTCGAAATCCCGGATGTGGCGCCTGAAGCGCTTTTATGATCGCGCCCTCCAAAGGGTTCATGGAGATTGGGCGCGCTCTGGGATCACTGGAGAAGAATTCAACCATCCCGATCATGTCTACGCCACGGATTTGAACGTCTTCGGTGACGGTTCTCTTTTCGAATTGCTCTGCATCGCCAGAACCTCCCTTGGCCGCCGTGGCCTTGCCAATTATCTGTTGGAAGCTCCCGCCGTTGAAGAGACTCTCTTGCGGCAGGACGCGGTTCGCGAACTGCGGGGCCGGAGCGATCTCCGGGAAAAAGTCGCAACGCTCGGCGACTATGAGTTTCTCGAATCGAAGCAGGTCACCTTCGACGACTGGCTGAGTTCTCCCCGGCTTTCCTTTCCTGGTTCTCTGCCGGTAGTCGCGGCCGTTACATCGTCTCTACTTGGCGGCATCGTGGTCGCGGGCCTCCTGGGCCTGGTTTCCTGGACCAACGTTGCCACCTGGATATTTCCCCTGATCGCGGTCCATGCCTCCATCGGCCTTCTATTCCGTGACCAGGTGAATCGAATGGCGGACTTGCTACGCCCCGTTTCCAGCGAAACGCGCGTGCTGCGAGACGGGCTCCTGCTACTCGAAGGAGAGCAATTTGAATCGGCCAAACTGCGGCAGCTCACCGAACAAGTACGGGGCGGCTCTCGATCCATTCGGAAACTGGAACGTTTGCTGCATCTTCTTGAATTACGGAATAAAGACATTTGGTATTACGGTCCGTCGCTCGTGCTTCTGGGCGGCACGCAATTGTGCATGGCCATTGAGCGGTGGCGACGACAGCACGGCCAATCGCTTAGAACGTGGCTCCAGGCTTGGGCGGAATTTGAGGCCTTGAACGCTCTAGCCGCCTACGGCTACGAAAATCCCGACAATACGTTTCCAGAACTGACGACCGGCCCGGCATGCCTCCAGGCCAGCGATCTCGGCCATCCCTTGTTGCCGCAAACTTCCTGCGTCACTAACGATATCGAGCTCAACCGCGACTCCCGGTTCTACATCGTCAGCGGATCGAATATGTCCGGAAAAAGTACGCTGCTCCGGGCCATCGGATTAAACGCGGTGCTCGCCTTCGCCGGCGCCCCCGTCCGGGCTCGCACTTTTCGATTGTCCGGCCTCACGATTTTCGCTTCACTCTCTCTGGTCGATTCGTTACTGAACGGAAAGTCGAAGTTTCTGGCGGAAGTAGACCGGCTTCGCCAGGCCATCGAGTCAGCGGTTCCCAACAGGCCTGTATTGTTTCTGGTGGATGAAATCTTCAGCGGCACAAATTCTCGCGACCGCCGCATCGCGGCCGAAGCCGTGGTGCGCACGCTGGTGAACCGTGGAGCCATCGGTGCATTGTCGACACATGACCTCGCACTCACCGAGATGCCTGGGGCGTCCAACGTACACATGGGGTCGCGCGATCACGGCGATCCCATGGATTTCGATTACCGCCTCAAACCCGGAATCACCACCGAGACCAACGCGTTAGCCATCGCTCGGATGGCCGGAGTACCCGTTTAAGCCATGGCCTCTGTACGCATCGACAAGTGGCTCTGGGCCGCCCGATTCTTCAAGACCCGCTCGCTTGCCTCACGCGCCTGCGAGATGGGCCGCATTGAATCGAACGGACAACACGTCAAGCCCTCACGCGAGATTCGGGTTGGCGACCTGTTGCGGGTCAAGAACGACAGCGGCGAATTTCAGGTCGAGGTTTTGCTCTTGAGCGAAATACGCGGCCCCGCGCCGGTGGCGCAGACGCTTTATCGCGAGACGGAAGCCAGCCGGGAATCGCGCCTGAAGCTGGCCGAAGAACGCAAGGCCATGCCGCGTTACGAAACGTCCACCGAAGGCAAGCCGTCCAAACGCGATCGCCGTGAGATCCAGCGCCTGCGTGGCCGAGGGTGACCGAAAGCCATTCGGGATATACTCGATGCCCGGAGATACCGATTTTGATCAAACACTGGACCATCGCCGCTGCCCTAATTGCCGCGTTTGCCGCAGCCTCCTTCGCGGAATCGAAGCATTGCGATCGCACGTGCATGATCGCGCTTACGGATCAATATCTGGCTGCGCTGGTGAAGCACGATCCCGCCGGCCTGCCATTGTCGCGCGGAGTGCGGTTCACCGAAAACACCGCGGAAATTCGCATCGGCGACGGTCTCTGGGTGGGAGCGTCGGAAGTGCCCACCACTTTCAAGCTCTACGCCGTCGATCCCAGTCTAATCAGGTGGGCTTCTACGGCGTCATGAAGGAAAATGATCGGCCGCTGATCATTGCGCTGCGGCTCAAAGTGGTGGATGGCGAGATCACCGAGATCGAGCACGTGCTGGCACGAAACATGCGCCCGGATCGGATGTAAAACCTTGTGACCCCACGCGCGGCTTTCCTGGCCGACGTACCGGCCGGGGAGAGCACGCCGCGCGAAGACATGATCAACGCAGCAAATTCTTATTTTGAAGCGATTGAGCATGGCAACGGCGAGCTGGCGCCTTTTGCCCAGGATTGCGAGCGGCACGAAAACGGCGCCCAGACCACGCACAACGCGGCATCGGTTCCTTGGCCGGTACCGATGGGCTCGCCCGAAGACGATCGCGCCATGGCGATCATCGGCACCTTGAGCTTGCGCCCAGCAACTGGACAGTCAGGTTATGAGCTTCATCACCCGGCTATGGCCCAGGCGGCTGGGGCTGGTGGATGAGCAGAAGGGGCTGGTTTATTCGTTTCCGATGTTCCAGCATCGCGGCGCGGTCCACACCATCAAGATCAAGGGAGTTCCGGGCGTCGATGTGCTGCACATGAACGGCGGAACTTCGAATATGCAGATGGGGGAGATTTTCAAGATCCGTGCCGGAAAGATTCACGAGATCGAAACGCTGGGCACCAGTCTGCCCTACGGAACCAAGAGTGGTTGGGAATGAACAACCGGTCCCGCAGGGTCACGGCTCCGTAGGCAGGTTGTTCTTTTTCAGAAATTCCTTGATGGCCGCGTAGATCTTGACACGTTCTTCGCCCGAAAAGTTCCCGTGATGCCCGCCCGGCACCGTGATCAACTGGTTCTGCACGCCAGCCTTGGTTAAAGCCTCCTGCAACCGTACGGCTTGCTGGTAGTTCACCGTTGGATCGGCGTCGCCATGGATGGTCAACACCGGAGGTTGATCCGCGCGAACATAAGTGAGCGGCGAGACGCGCTTTGCGATCTCATCGCGATTCGGCAGGCTGCCGAACCATGTCACCGCCAGATTGGACTTGTGCTGGCCTTCGATGACATCGGCCACATCAGCCACGCCGTACCAATTGATGATGGCCGCAACCTTGGGCAAAGGCGCGCCCTCGCACTCGCGACCCAGGCCCGCGCTTTCGGGAATCATGCCGGTGGTCAGCGCGAGATGCCCACCCGCGGATTCGCCCATGGAGACGATGCGGGTCACATCGAAGTTGTACATTTTCGCTTGCGCGGCAACAAAGCGCAGTGCGCACAGGCAATCCTCCACCGCCGCGGGAGCCAGCGCCACGCGCGCCAGACGATACTCCACGTTCACCACGTTCCATCCCATTTCAAACCACGGCAGCAGGTACATTTGTCCCGCCTCTTTGGTTCCGGCGGCCCAAAAACCGCCATGAAAGCGGAGAACGGTTGGTTGCGGAGTGGTGACGCCGCGCCGCCGATAGATGTCCAGCTTCACTTCGGTATTTCCGGCGGTGACGTAAGTCACGTTCGGAATCACGTCGTACTCGCTCTGGGCGCGAGCGGCCCAGGCGGCCTGTGGCGACAACTGAGCGAACGCGGCTTGCGCTCCCGCAGCGAGTAGTAGTGAGGTTAGGATTCGTTGAATAACATCACCTCATAATTTCCAGGATCTTGTTAGCGAAAAACTCGGGCGCATCTAACATCGCGCCGTGGCCTTGGCCGTCCAGAATAACCAAACGGCAGCCTGGAATGGCGTCGCGAACGAAAAACGCGGCATCGCGGAGCAGCCCCACCGTTTCACTCCCAAGCAGCATCGTGGTCGGAATCTTCCAACTCGCAAGGCGGTCGGGGGAGGCTTGATACGTGTTCACCTCGCGAGTCTCGCGAGGCAAGGTGGGCGCAATCTGAAGCACGATCGGCCAGATCGGCGATGCTGCCATCCTCGCGATAGCCTCGGGAGGCACTCCAATCTGGTCGCGCAGAAACACGGTAACCAGTTGCTCGCGATCGTTGGCTTCGAGCGCTCGTTCCAGCTTTGCGACAATCGCAGAATCGCGTGGCTTCAAGGCCACCGGAGGTTCATAGAGGATCAACTGGGAAACCGACTGCAGCCGGTCCAGCGCTTCGAGAGAAGCCAGCGCACCATAGGAATGCGACAGCACTACAACTGGCCCTCCAGTTGCCTCAACCACACGCGCGATATCATCGGCCTCGTTTGCAATCGAATATTCCTTCGCATCGCCCGACGGCGCGCGTCCCCGCCGATCCATGGCATAAACGGTTAGGTGCTCGGCAAACTTTGGCAGCACCGCTCCCCATGACAGCGATCCATTGAGAAGCGCGCCGTGAATCAGCAGCAGCGCCGGGCCCGAGCCGGCCTTCTGGACCGATATCTCTACTCCATCGTATGAAGGGACCTTGAACCGTTCGTTGGCCATTAAAATTCCAGACGATCTTTCTTCGATTCAATCTTCACCGCATCCACCCCCGGCGCCTTTTTCAAATCGTCCAGCGTTTTGAAACTGCCCTTGGCTTCGCGATAGCTGACGATTGCTTCTGATTCTTTCGCCGTCAGCCCAAGGCCGGTCTCCAGCTCCTTCGCGGTCGCCTTGTTCACGTTGATTTTGACGATGGGAAAATTCTTCGCCAGATAATTGACGATGGCGTCAACATCGGAGTCGGGGACATCGGTCACCTCCTGCAGCATCTCAGTCACTTTCGATTGCCACCATTGTTTGGTGCCCTGCTGGCCGATCACAGCAGTGGGTGAGTGGCACATGCTGCACACCATCTGGAATGTTTCTTTGCCAGGGCCGTCAGGCAAAGTTTGCGCGACCACGCCACAGGCCAGCAAGCAAAGCAGGTACCGCGAAAGCTTTACGTCCACAGCTTAGGGATGAGGGCTCCGGCGGTTCCGGTGGGCCGCTCCGCGCGGCCGTTGTGCATGTAGGTGGTGCGCAGGTGATCCAAACCCAGCAAATAAAGGATAGACGCGTGAATGTCATGAACGTGGTGCGGTTCGTCGACAGCGCGCAGTCCGATTTCGTCGGTGGTTCCGATGGCTTGGCCGCCCTTCACCCCGCCGCCCGCCATCCAGATGGTGAAGCCCCACGGATTGTGATCGCGCCCGGCCTTCTCGTCATTCGGGCTGCCTTGCACGAACGGCGTGCGGCCGAATTCCCCGCCCCACACCACCAGCGTGTCCTTCAACATGCCGCGAGCTTTCAGATCGGCCAGCAGACCGGCCACCGGCTTATCGCAAGATTTGCAATTTTCCGTATGGTTCGCTTCCAGGCTGGCATGCGCATCCCAGCGGGAGCCGGAGCCGCTGTAGCATTCCACAAATCGAACGCCGCGCTCCACCAAACGGCGCGCCAGGAGCAGGTTGGTTCCATACACCGAGGTAGCAGGATCGTCCATACCGTACAGCTTCTTCGTCGCTTCCGATTCGGAGCTTAGGTCCACGGCTTCGGGCGCGGACGATTGCATGCGATAAGCCAGCTCGTAGGATCGCGTGCGCGCGTCCAGTTCGGTGTCGTCTTGTTTGTCGCGGCCAAACCGGTCGTTAATGGCCTGCAGAAACTCCAACTTGTTGCGCTCTTGCGCATCCGTCATGCCGGTGGGCGGCTTCAAGTTCAGTATCGGCGTGTCACCCTTGCGGAACAGCGTGCCCTGATAAGTAGCAGGCAGGAAACCGGCGCTGTAATTCTGGACCCCGCCCAAAATCTCCTTGTCATCCTGCATCACAACGAAGGTGGGAAGGTTCTGATTGGCGCTGCCCAAACCGTAGGTGACCCAAGCGCCCATCGACGGCCGGCCGGCCAGAATCTCGCCGGTGTTCATCTGGCACACCGCACCCACGTGGTTGACGCCATCGGCCTGGCAGGAGCGCAGAACCGCGATTTCGTCCATGTGCTGGGCGATGTTCGGCAGCCAGTCCGAAACCCACAGGCCGCTCTCGCCGTATTGTTTGAACGTGTGGCGCGTCGGATAAAGGCCGTTATGCGTGGTGCCAAAAGCGCTCTGTAATGTTTCAGGATGATACGACGGCGGCACCGGCTGCCCCGCGTATTTCACCAGCGCGGGCTTAGGATCGAATAGATCCACGTGACTGGGCGCGCCTTCCATGAAACACCAGATGATAGATTTCGCGCGGGGCGTGACATGCGGCTTCTTCGGTGCCAGTGGATCAATCGCGGTGGCTGCGTACCCGTCCTGATCCAGCATGGCGGCGAGCGCGATGGCTGCCAGGCCGCTGCCGGCTTGGCTAAAGAATTGCCTCCGATTGGTTACGTTCCAATGATGCTTGAGTGTATCTAACATGAGTGGAACCTCAATTGATATACAGAAATTCGTTGGAATCCATCAGCATGTGGCACAGGTCGACGAAAGCGGCCGCGCGCGCCTGATCGGTTCCCTGCGGCAAATTGGTTGGCAGCGGCGGCTTGACGTCGTTGCTCGCCAGGCGAGCCACCATAACGGGCGTTTGCTTCGCGAGAAAATCTTCGGCCATCTTCTGCTCTTCAGCCTTGGCCCCCCGGCCATAAGCCAACCGAAACGCGCGATCTACCTGCGCCGCGGGCGTTAGTCCGCTGTCATTGAAGACGCGGCCTGCCAGCGACCGTGCCCAATCCAGCACCAGCTCATTATTCAAAAGATCCAGCGACTGCGGCGCCGTCACGGTGTTCTTGCGATAATCGCAGCTCTCAAACGTGTTCGCGGTGTCGAATTCCTGAAGCAGGGGATAGGGCAAATTGCGTCGAACGAAAATGTAGACGCTGCGCCGATCGCTTTGCGCCGGATCTTTTTCGGTGCGCCAGCCGCCAGCCACCGCCGTCGCCGAAAGCTCTGAGATCAGTCCCGGAGGAACCGGCGGATACACGCCCGGGCCGCCCTGCTGGGGATTCAAAAGGCCGCTCGTTGCCAGCATGGAATCGCGGATCGCTTCGGCTTCCATGCGATGCCGCGGGTAGCGCCAAAACAGCTTGTTGTCGGGATCGGCTTCGGCGATCTTCGCGTCGTAATCCGAGGCTTCCTGATACGCGTTCGACAGCAAAATCAGGCGATGTACCTTCTTCATGCTCCAGCCGTTGTCGACAAAATAACTAGCCAGATAATCCAGCAGCTCGGGATGCGTGGGATGCGCGCCCATCCGGCCGAAATCGCCCGGCGTAGCCACGATGCCGCGTCCAAAATGATAATGCCAGATGCGATTCACCATTACGCGCGCCGGCAGCGGATTCGAAGCGATCGGTCAGCCATGCGGCCAGCGCGCTGCGGCGGCCGGTGGAGTTCAAAGCTGGAAGCGGGGTGATCTTCGCATCGCTCGGATCGAGAATCGAAAGGAAACCGGGCTGCACTTCGTCGCCCGGAGCCAGGCGGCTGCCACCATGCAATATATATGTCGGCGGCGCGGTGGCGCTCAGGTCCTTCATGAACTGGCCCTGGGGCAGCGGCGCGGGCTTAATCGAATCGAACGTGGCTAATTGAGCCTTCAGCTCGGCATAGCGCTTCGCATTGTCGCCTTTGAGCGATCGCACCGGATCGCCCAGACCGCCGAAGCGAGTTTCGGCGATGTGATAAACCTGCTGCTCCAGTGGCGTGCGCAGGGCCGCGTCTTTAAATACCACCGCTTGCACTTCGTCCGTCATCACGGAGGCGGAATGTTTCCTGCGATCCGCGAGAATCGGCTCCATGATCTTGGCCATCTCGTCACGGATATCTTTGGTCTTGGCGTCCCACGCCGCGTATTGCTCGTCATATTTGCGCTTGGCTTCGGGATCCGCCGGCGGCAGCGGGCCATCGCCGAACGCGGTGTTTGCGAAAAACGCCTGCAGGCGATAGTAATCCTTCGTCAGAATCGGATCGAACTTGTGATCGTGGCACTTCGCGCAGCCGAACGTCATGCCCAGGAAAGCGACGCCAGTGACGGTGGTCATGTCGTCCAGCGTCTGATGGCGGCGTTCGAAAAGATCGGGCGCATTGGTTTCGTCGATCCAGTGTCGATTGAAGCCCATCGCAATCAATGCTTCGGTATTACCCGGGTAAAGTTCGTCGCCCGCGATCTGCTCCTTCACGAAGCGATCATACGGCTTGTCGTCGTTGAAGGCTTTGATTACGTAATCGCGATAGCGCCACACATTGGGACGGGTTTCGTCTGCTTTAAATCCGTTGCTATCGGCGTAGCGCGCGACGTCCAACCAATGGCGTCCCCAGCGCTCGCCATAAGAGGGCGACGCCAGCAACCGGTCCACCACTTTTTCCCATGCATTGGGCGATTTGTCGCTCAAAAACGCCTGGATTTCATCCTGCGTGGGGGGAATGCCGGTCATGTCGATAGTGGCGCGTCTCAAAAGCGTTAGCTTGTCGGCGCGCGCGTTCGGCTGCAGGTTTTTCTCTTCCAGCTTGGCCAGGATGAACGCGTCGATCGGGGTTTTCACCCAGGCTTTATTCTTCACCGCCGGTACCGGCTGTTTCTTCACCGGCTGGAAGGCCCAATAGCTCTTCTGGGCGGGCGTGAAGACGTGCGGCGCGTCGGCAGGGAACAAAAGGGGAGCTGCCAGGGCAAAACCCACCACTGCATACACGTGCCGCATCGGGACCCTCCGCTTAGTATGTATATCATTTTGAAGACGGAAACGGAAGCGCTGCTGTCCGTCAATCCTCAACCCCTAATCCCCAATCCCCAGGCATGCTTGACGAGCATGCCGACCTCTGCTACAAGTAGTAGCGCTACAATGCGTCGCGTTATTTTGGCTTCGTTTTTGACGATCGGCTCGTTTCACGCCCAATCGCCCGGGAAGTTGACGTTCGATGTCGCTTCCGTCAAACCAGCCAAGTCACCCCGGCTCCCTAATTTTCCTCTCAACAACGGGGATGCGAAGCCGCCGGGTGGCCGTTTCTCGGCAAGTTTCTCACTCCCGGCTTACATTTTGTTCGCCTACAAGCTCGATGCGTTTCAGGGGAAGGAAATGAACGCACAACTTCCCAAATGGGCGAGTGAGGATTACGCGATTGACGCGGAGGCAGACGGCAATCCCACCAAAGATCAGATGCGCCTGATGATGCAGTCTCTGCTCGCCGACCGCTTCAAGCTGAAGGTTCATTTCGAAACCAGGGAAGTCCCCGTGCTCGCTCTGATTCTTGTCAAATCCGGCAAACTCGGGCCGAAGCTGCTTCCGCATTCCGAGGGTCCGCCCTGCCCGGACTCATTTGAAATGGATAAGCCATTTACACCGCCTCCGCCCCCGACGAAGGCGGGAGTTGTGTTTCCCACCCAATGCGGAACTACTGCCCAACTCCTGGGAACCTCGGCGGGTACTTGGATCGGGTCGCGGAATACGACCATGGGGTTGCTTGCTAGTGACGTTTACAGCTTAGGGTCTCTGAACGGGGAGGTAGATAAGCCTGTTGTCGATCAAACGGGGCTGCAAGGAACGTACGATTACATCCTGGAGCTTCCGGCCGGGACAATTTCCCTGTTTCCGAAGCCACCCAATCCGGATGACCCTCTGCCGGACCCGAAGGGCACGCCTTTTCTCAATGCACTGCGCCAGCAACTGGGGCTGAAGCTCACACCAGACAAAGGTCCGGTACAAGTCCTGGTCATCGATCACGTGGAGAAGCCGTCGGACAACTAATTAATTATGAGTCGAATTAAAACAGCATTGCGCAATCCATTCACCGATCTGGAACAGGCCATCATGTCGAGCATCTGGCAGCGCGGCTCGGCTACGGCGGAAAACGTGCGGGAGGATCTGGCGCCTAAGCACACTCTCAAGGAGTCGACCATCCGGACGTTGCTCGGTCGTCTGGAGAAGAAGGGACACCTGAAACACACGGTGGACGGGCGCACCTACGTGTATACAAGCACGGAGGGGCCACGGAGTTTCGCCATCAAGGCTGTCCGGCAGCTCATCGAGCGATTCTGCGCTGGATCGGCGGAACAACTGCTGGTGGGCATGGTGGATGACGAAGTGCTGGATGCAGGGCAATTGCGGCGCCTGGCAGATGAAATTGATAAAAAGAAGCCGAAAAGGAGATAGCTCAAATGGATTGGGTGAGTTTAAGCAACATCACTCGTGAACTGGCGGCACGGATGGCGGATGCTTCCGTACGCGCATTCGTGCTCGCTATCCTGGCGCTCTTGCTAATGCCCTTTATTCGACGAAGCTCCACCGCGCAACACACGGTGTGGACATTGGTTCTGGCAGGAATGCTTGCGTTGCCATTCGTGCGTCCGCTGATCCCTGTCACGCACGTGCGTCTTCCGCAGGTGCTGACCCCTCGCCCGTCCGCGCCCATTCGTTTGAGCGCCACTCCGGCCAAGACGCTCGCGCCGACGCCCACCCCACTGCCAACGCCGCTCTGGCCGTTATTTGCCATCGGAGCGTATCTAGCCGGCGTAATCCTATTCGGAGCACGCCTGTTGGGTGGCGTGCTGTTGACAGGGCGGGCATTGCGAAATGCTCGCACCATTCATGAAGAGTTGTGGGAATATTACGATCTCATCGCAGACGCCAATGTCGACCTGAACCTGGAAGAGTCGGATTCGGTGCGGGTCCCGCTAATAAGTGGATCAAAGCTCGTGCGAGTGATATTTCCATCGGACTGGCGCGAGTGGCCGGCGGCAAAACGGAAAGCGGTGCTGGCGCACGAATTGGCGCACGCCCGGCGTCGCGATCCTCTCATCGCCCTGGTTGTCGCGGTCAACAAGTGCCTGTTTTGGTTTCATCCCTTGGCGTGGTGGTTGGAGCGTCGATTACGGGTACTGGCCGAGCATGCGGCGGACGACGCGGCATTGGCGGTTTCATTTGATACCCAGGCTTATGCACGTCTGCTGCTGGATAGTGCCCGTTACTCCGGCAACCGGCTGATCTGGCATTCCGCGGCGATGAGCGGACCGGTGGTGGCAAGCGCATCCGGCGCGTGCTGGACGTGCGCACGATGGACCGTCTCAAGCCGCTTGGGAAGATCGGCCGCGCGGTGCTCGTGTCCGTTGGAGCAATGCTGATTTGGATTTCAACAACCGTCGATGTTCCCCGCCTCGTGGCTGGGCAGGAAAATCACAACCTTACTTTCCAGATCACCGCCGAGCAAGCTGCGGGCCTGGAACAGGAACTCGCAGCCAATCCAGAGGATGAACCGGCTCGTCGGGCGCTGATCCTGTACTACATGTTCCACGGAATGTTGGATCGAAGGGTTCCGCTGATTCTCTGGTTAATTGATCATCATCCAGAATCGGACCTGGCCGAAATGGCAGCCCTTTTTCCGGCACTCGACGGTCCGAACGTTTATCAGGACGCGAGGAACCGTTGGTTGACGCAAGTGAACTTACACCCCAACGACGCACGCGTGTTAGTAAACGCGGCTGGCGCTGGCGTGCGCGACAACCGGGAAGAACAGATCGATCTGCTGAAGCGCGCCCGGACTCTCGATCCCACCCGCGCAACCGAGCCGCTCGCCGGGCTCTATTCCGCGATCTTGCTATCGGGCGACGAACCCGGTCTCGCAGCGCAGGTCCGAAACGAGTTGCAGAGTTCGAACGACGTTGCATTGGTTGGATCGGTGGGGCGGCACGTGGTCGAAGGTGGAGTTACCAACTTGAGCACCTCGGACCGTTACGCCCTGGCGGCCGAGCTTGTGACGCATGCACAAACGCTAGAGCCGCAGAACCGCGACTGGGCCGATCTCATGGAAGGAGTGAAAGCGATGCGGGTTGGGTCGGTTCTCCCGGTCGCGCAGGAAGCTCCCGCCCCGATTCAAACCGCTGGTGTTCAGACCATACGCGTCGGCGGTACCGTTCAAGCAGCGAACCTTCAGGAATCACCGCCGCCAATTTACCCTCCGTTGGCCAAGGCCGCGGGCGTTCAAGGTACGGTGAAATTGCAGATCCGGATAGGAACGGATGGGCATGTAAAAGACGCAACTGTGATCAGCGGGCATCCACTGCTGTTAGTCGCCGCCACGGACGCCGCGAAGCTCTACGTTTACAAACCGACCCTGTTGAACGGCCAACCCGCCGAAGTTGTGACCGACGTGGAGATCGAATTTCAATAATGACCGACTCCCTTACGGTCGCGGCTCAGTTCGCAGCGCGTTCAATTCATCGATCTCGCCCTGGAGACTCGCCTGCTCGCGCTTTAGGGTGGAGAAGAACCACGCGAATCAAGAGGTACCCGTTCAAGGCGCCGCTGGAGGGAGAGCGTCCCGGCGTCGTGGTGGCGGATCAGGTCAAGAGCGTCGATTGGCGCGCCCGAAGGCCGTTCAGAGGGGGAAGGCGTCGGCTTCAGAACCGGCCTCGCTGCCGCTACTCGTCCCGCAGCGCCACCATAGGGTCGACACCCGTGGCGCGGTGCGCGGGAATCACGGTTGCGGCCAAGGCCACAAGACCCAGAATCAAAGCCACGGCGCCGAAGGTAAGCGGATCGGTAGCCGTCACTCCGAATAGCAGGCTGGCCATGGCGCGCGAGAGCACCAGCGCGCCGAGCAGACCCGCGGCTACACCAATGGCCGCCAGTCCCATGCCCTGCCGCACTACCAGGCCGAGGATGTTTCCCGGCTCAGCGCCAAGAGCGATTCGTACGCCGATATCGTGCGTGCTTTGCGACACCAGCCAGGACATGACGCCGTAAACTCCCACCGCTGCCAGCAGCATTGCGAATCCGGCGAAGGCCCCCAGCATGAGCGTGGAGAAGCGCTGGCGGGCCAAGGAATCATGAAGGCGGCTCTGCATGCTGCGAATGTCGAATATCGCGGCGCTCGGCTGCACGGCATGAATTTCACGGACAATCGCGCCCGTGAGCGCCTCCGGATCGGAAGAGGTGCGCGCCACAAGGTACAGATGGGTGAAGTCCTCCTGCTGATCGGGAATGTAGAGCGCGATCTTGCCTTCACTATCGAGCGCGTCCTGCTTGACGGCCCCTACCACGCCGGCGATGCTCAGGAACTTCTTAGGATCGTCGAACCACAGATGTTTTCCGATCGGATTGTCGTGCGGCCAAAAGCGATGCCCGAACTTTTCGTCGATGATCACCACATGCCGGCTATCGGCGCTGTCATGTTCCGAGAAAAACCTTCCATTCAATAGGGGGATGGCCATGGCGCGAAAATAGTCGGTGCTGGCGGCGCGTATGTCGACTTGCAGTTCCTGCCCGGGAAGTGGCGTGTTGCCTTCCACATTGATCTGGCCCCATCCCACGGTTCCCGTGAGTGGCAGGGCGGAGACCCAGCCTTCGGCCTTCACCCCGCGCAAGTGGCTGATCCGATCGCCGGCTTCCTGATGGAACCGGCTCAGCATTTTCCGGAATGCGGGGATCTCCGCCCTGGATTGCGGTCCGGACAACGCCACTTGCATGGTAAGAATGTGGTCCGTAGCGAACCCCGGAGGTACGCTTTGCAGGCGCACAAAGCTTCGGATCAGAAGCCCGGCGCCGATGAGCAGCATCAGCGATAGCGCCAGTTCTAAAACCACCAGCAGCCCGCGCAGCCGGTTCCGCGCCAGGCGCAGACCGCCATCAGTTTGCCCGCTGCGTCCGCCTGATTTGAGCGATGTGTTCAAATCCACTCGCAGCGCACGCCACGCCGGCGCGATGCCAAACAAAATGCCGGTGACAATGGAGATGGCAAGCGTGAAGACCAGCACGGCGCCGTTGATGTGAATGTCTTCGAGCCTCGGAATGTTTCCCGGATTCATGCTGCGGACTACCATCAGCGCCCATTTCGCGATCGCGAGGCCGGCCGCGCCGCCCATCACCGCCAGCAGCAGGCTTTCCGTCAATAACTGCCGGACCATCCGCACCACCCCCACTCCCAATGCCGTGCGGATAGCGATTTCCTTCTGGCGTCCCGCGGCGCGCGTGAGCAACAAATTGGCGACATTGGCGCAGGCGATCAGAAGAACCGCCGCCACCGAACCCAACATTACCAGCAGCGCGAGGCGTACATTGCCCACCACTTGATCCTGGAGGCCGATCACCGTCATGCCGAAGGTGCGGTCGCGCTTGTCCTTCTCCCGGATTCGGGCGGCGATGATATCGACATCCGCCTGTGCCTGTTGGATTGAAACGCCGGGCTTCAGCCGCACCAGCACGTTGTAGTTCTCGTCGTCGCGCCGTTCGGAGGGATCGTTGCTTAACGGAAGGTGCAGAAATACGTCCAGCTTGTCCGTCGGAACCTCGGCGGGCATCACTTCCGAATTGAGGACAAAGTCGGGAGGAAGCACGCCGACAACAGTGTATTGCTTGCCATCGAGCGTGATGCTTTTGCCTGCGATTTGCGAATTCGAGCCGAACACCCGGCGCCAGAATCGATAGCTCAGAATGGCCACCGGCGGCTTGCCGGGCTGGTCCTCTTCAGGAAGTAGAAGACGCCCGAACAGCGGCTTCGCCCCCAGGATGTGAAACAGCGATGATGAGGTGTGGATACCGTCCACTCTTTGCGGCTGATCGAATCCGGTGAGCGTCATACCCTGGGGTTGTGCAATCGCCATTTCGGCGAAGGAATGATTTTCGTTTCGAAGATCGAGGAACTCGCCGGGCGACGGCCAGTCGCGCAAGATGCCGATTCCGGGCGAATGCAGCCAGATGTTGGCTAGCCGGTCGGGTTGCCGGTAGGGCAGCGGGCGCAGCAGTAGAGCATCCACAACGCTGAAGATGGCGGTGTTGGCGCCGATGCCAATGGCGAGCGAAAGCACCACGGCCGCGCTCAGACCGGGATTCTTGCGCAGCATGCGCGCGGCGTAGCGGAGATCCTGGAGCATTCGGAGATCCTTGAACATAAGATATATATACATAGAAAATGACACACGTTGCGCTCCTGCGCGGAATCAATGTCAGCGGCAAGAATATTCTGCCGATGAAGGATCTTGCCCGCATGTTCGCCGACGCCGGCTGCACCGACGTGCGCACTTACATCCAGAGCGGGAATGTGATTTTCGGTGCGCCGGCCGGCGCGGCAGGAATCGCGGACGCAATCAAAGCGAAAATTGAAAAGCGCTTTGGGTACAAGATTCCCGTCATTATCCGGACGTCCCAGCAGTTACGCAAAACCATCCTCGAGAATCCTTTTCTTGCTACCGCACCGGACCAGAAGTGGCTCCACGTCTACTTTCTCGCCGCCGCGCCGGGCGCCCGCGCGATCGCCACCCTAGACCCGAATCGTTCCGCGCCCGATGCATTTCAAGTGCGCGGCCAAGAAATCTATCTGCATCTTCCCAACGGCATGGGGCGCAGCAAATTGACCAACGCTTACTTCGATTCGAAGCTCTCCACCATCTGCACAGCGAGAAACTGGGCAACCGTGCTCAAGCTTTCAGAGATGATGGAGGGGTGATCTCGTTTTCCAATATCAATAAACAATACGGCAAGCAGTTGATTTTCGTCGACGCTTCGTTTCAATTGAATCCCGGCGAGAAGGTTGGCCTGGTGGGGCCGAATGGCTCCGGCAAGACGACGCTCTTCCGCATGATCGTGGGTGAAGAGGAACCCGACGAAGGTTCGGTCACGGTTCCCAAGCGCCTTCACATCGGCTACTTTCGCCAGGACGTGGAGGAAATGAAAGGCCGCTCGGTTCTGGATGAAGCCATCGCGGGCAGCGGGCGCGCCGGCGATCTGCATCATGAGCTGGAAGCGTTGCAGAAGGCCATGGAAGATCCCGAGCGGGCGGATGAAATGGATCGCGTCTTAGAACGCTTCGGCGAAGTGCAGGAAGAATACGAACACCTGGATGGGTACGCGCTGGAGGCTCAGGCGCGCGAGGTCCTGCATGGCCTGGGCTTTGAAGACGACCAGATCGACGGCGACGTGGGCGCGTTGTCCGGTGGCTGGAAGATGCGCGTGGCGCTGGCGCGAGTGCTGCTCGGCCGCCCGGACGTGCTGCTGATGGACGAGCCCACCAATCACTTGGACATCGAATCCATCATTTGGCTGGAGCAGTTCCTGAAGTCCTATCCCGGCGCGTTGCTGATGACTTCGCACGACCGCGAGTTCATGAACCGCATCGTGAGCAAGATCGCCGAAATTGACGCGGGCGAAATCGTGACGTATTCGGGCGACTACGATTTCTACGAGCGCGAGCGGGCCATTCGCGAAACCAACCTGCAAGCCGCCTTCGCGCGCCAGCAAGCCATGCTCGCCAAGGAACAGCGCTTCATCGATCGCTTTCGGACCCATGCCGCCAAGGCCGCGCAGGTACAGAGCCGGATCAAGGCGCTGGACAAGATCGAGAAAGTGGAATTGCCCAAGAAGCGCCACGTGGTGAAGTTTGAGTTTCGCGTGCCACCGCGTTCGGGCGACCAGGTGGCGGTGATCGAAGACCTTCACAAACGTTTTGGCTCACGCGTGATTTACGACGGATTCAGCCTCACGGTGCGCCGCGGCGAGCGCTGGGCCGTGATGGGCAAGAACGGCGCGGGGAAGACCACGCTGCTAAAAATGATCGCGGGAGCCATTCAGCCGGATGCCGGGACCGTCAGTTTAGGCGCCAGCCTGAGCATGGGGTATTTCGCACAACAGTCGCTGGACGTTCTGGATCCAGAGCTGACCATCATCGAACAGCTTCAGAAGGACTTTCCACAGGATGGCCTTGGGTCGCTGCGCTCGCTGGCCGGAGCGTTCCAATTCTCGGGCGACGACGTCGACAAAAGCATTCGGGCGCTTTCGGGCGGCGAGAAATCGCGGCTGGCGATGGCGCGAATGCTCTACAATCCGCCGAATTTTCTGGTGCTGGACGAGCCGACCAATCACCTGGACCTGGCCACGAAAGAAATGCTGGTGGAGGCATTGAAGGAATTTGAAGGCACCATGATCTTCGTCTCGCACGATCGCACTTTTCTGCGGGGGCTGAGCTCGCGCGTTCTGGAACTCGGCGGCGATACCGGACGCGATCGGAGCCCGCACGTGTACTTGGGCTCGTACATCGAATATGTGGAAAAGACCGGGCATGAAGCGCCCGGAATCGTCGCGTAGAAATGTGGCGCACGCACTCTTGCGTGCCGCGTTCACACTCGTGTGAACGCCTCCTAGTGGTCCCCATGGGTGAGACACGAGCGGGTTTGAACACTCGCCGTTCGCTGCAAATTGATTGTCTCAGAGTTGGGTTTCATGAATGATGGTCGCAGTCGGTGAAGCGGAGGCGAGCTCTGCTGGAGAGCAACTCGCCAAGGAATAGCCGGCCGGAGACTCATCGCAGACGATGGGCTCGGGGGAGAGCGGGTTCTCTCCCCTTCCAGACTGCCGGTTGGGCCGACCAACGGGAGGCGCACGAGCCGTTCATTTAACATGTTTTGAACGCCCTATCGGATCGATAGATCTCCGCATGCCTGGAAAAACTCAAACCAGCCGCCGGTAAGGGAGCGGCCGGGCCGGGAACGTGACTTCGTTCGAACTCTTCAGGAGTCCGATAGCCCAACGCGGAATGTAGGCGCTGGCGATTGTAATATTCATCGATAAAGTGCTCCATGTGAGTGCGCAAATCCTCCAGATCGCGGTACTGCCGGCAGTGAATCTCTTCTTGTTTCAGGGTTCTGATGAATCGCTCACACGCGGCATTGTCGTAGGGATTGGATGGTCGGCTCATGCTGGGAATCAAGCCATGCGCCTGCAGCGTCTCCACATACTCCTGGGCGGCATACTGCACACCGCGATCGGAGTGATGCACCAGCCCGGGGGGTGGCTGACGGCTCTCCATCGCTTGCCGCAAAGCAGTCAGAGTCAGCTTCACGGTCAGGCTCCGTTCTAACGACCAACCCACCGCACGGCGGGAGTAGCGGTCCAGCACAATGGCCAAGTAGACGAATTCGGTCCGCAGCCGAATGTAAGTGATATCGGCGACCCACAGCTGATCGACCCCGCTCAACCGCAGATGTGCCGCCACATTCAGATACACTTCCAAGGCGTGCTGGGAATCGGTAGTCACCACATAGGCTCTCCGCTGGAGCGCTAGTAGGTTATCCTCGCGCATCAGCCGCCCGACGCGTTTGTGGTTGACCAGCATCCCGCGCCGCCGCAGTTGGGCCGTAATGCGGCGCCGCCCGTAGCGGCGCTGGTGCTGGACGAAGATTTCCTGGATTGCGGCCCGGGTGGCCAGCTCCTCTTCCTGGGGCTCCTGGTCAACCAACCGCCGGTAATAGCCCGCCCGGCTCACCGTCGCTAGCTCGCACATTCGTTCCACGGTTAGTTTGCCTTGCGTCTGCCGCGTCC
Source organism: Bryobacterales bacterium (assembly GCA_963747945.1). GTDB lineage: Bacteria > Acidobacteriota > Terriglobia > Bryobacterales > Bryobacteraceae > Palsa-89. The sequence goes on along the minus strand of CAVVHB010000007.1, from coordinate 529,239 downwards.
ACTGGCCGATTTCGGCGTAGATGCTGTCGCGCCAGAAACGGTGTTGTTCTGGCGTTGTTCCTTGATTCTGCGCAAGGCACCGGCGAAAAAATCGGCTTCCAGGCTCTTCTCGCCCAATGCTTCCTTCAACAACCGGTTTTCTTCCCGCAGCTTTTGCTCGGCGCGGCTTTGGACGCTTTGGCTCAAATCCGCTCGACGCGGTTCCGGCCGGCCCTCCAGTTGATGTTTCCAGATGTACAGCAGGTTCCGCGGCAGGCACAGCTCGCGCGCCAACGCCGCAACGTTGTCACACTTCTGCATCCGTTTTACCGCTCGCCGCTTGAAATCGAGGCTATAAGGTTTCCACTTTGTCATCCTGTTTCTCCATTCGACGGCAAAGTGTTAACACTTGCGTGTCTCAATTTTGGGGGCCAGTACATCCGTTCACCTTTCGTCAATTCCGCGTCCCCGCGACTCCGCAAGGAGCAAAACCAGGCGTTCACACTCGTGTGAACGGGCGTTGGCACGAGTGCCAACACGGCGCGCACAAGTGCGCGCACGAGTGCGTGCGCCACAGCACCCTAGTCCCAGCCGGAGCCCATGCTGGCGGGCATGATCTTCATGAAAGCTTCCACGGCGTGGATCTGGCCGCCGTACACTTTAAACTCCTCCCAGACGATCAGCGCATTGCCTTGGCCGTATGACTTCGTCTGGCCAAAATTCATGCGGAGGAGGACGATACCGAGACCCCGGTCAAAGGCAATGACGCGCGTGGTGATGAAGGGGTGCTCCATGATTTTCTGCGTCTTGATGTTTTCGCAGCCGGGACGCGAGCAGCCCGGACCAGCCGTGATGACGCCGTTCTCCACGCGATAGGCGTCTGGGGCGAAGGGAGCGTCGACGGTGACGAAGCTGCCGATTTTCAAGCCCGCTGGATAAAACTGAGCGATCCGGATGGCATCTTCGCGCGACGGGATTTGCGATTTTTCCGGCACCACTTCCATCTTCCTGTCGGCGGTCTGCAGGGCGTCGATCTTGAACAGGGCGCCTTCCTTCTGGCTGCGGGTGACCATGGTCTCGATCTCGGTAATTTTCTTGTTAGCCACTTTCAAGCGCAGCGTCAGTAGCACCGGCGAGCCGGCTTCCTCCACTACCACCTGCGATGCGGCGACGCCTTCCGGGACATCCAGAACATCCTGGCGATAATCCCGGATGCGGGAAGCGTCTTTCCACAGACCGTCGCCCAGATGCATTTCCACGCTGTCTTCTGTAAAGCGCACTTTGGCGCTGAGCGGCAGAGCGTTGGGTTTATGCGCCACTAGAGCGTCCAGATATTGCGTGATGAATCCGCGCAGGCAATCGCGATCGCAATCGGCCGCCGCCGCGTGCGCAGCACCGGCGCCAATCAGAACCGAGACGCAGATCAGATGTTTCATCGCGTTTGATTTTACACCTTAAGAAACCTGAACGCTCGCGAGGTAACGATCCAGATCTTCGATGCTTGCCCGGATGCGCGCAGTATCGCTCGCCAGAGCGGACTCCTCCAGCGCGCTGCCAATTTCAGTGATCGGGTCGAAACCGTAGCCGCCGCCGGTGCCGGCCATCTGATGGCCCAGCGTGCGTATGACGGCGATGTCGCCGCGATCGAGCGCGGTGCGCAGTTTTGCAACGTCGCCGCGCCGTTTTTCAAGATAGCCGCCCACCACCGGCTTAAGCCAATCTTCCACAGACACCTGAACCCGATCGCCTGTAGGGACAAACTTGTTGATTGCGTCATTGATCGCGCGGACCAACGTGGCCTTCTTGATCGGCTTGGTCAGATGCTCCGTGCAACCGGCAGCAAAGCTGCGTTCCCTGGCTTCCTTAAACGCATGCGCTGTCAGCAGGAGAATGGGGGTTGAGCCAAGCGCGCGGATTTGCCGTGTGGCGGAATAGCCGTCCAGAACGGGCATCTCAGCGTCCATGAGAACAATGTCATAGGCGGAGTGCTTGAATTGGTCCACCGCTTGCGCTCCGTTTTCCACTTCATCGATGACGCTTCCTGAATCCTTGAGATATCCGCGGATGAGAAAGCGGTTCTCCTCCGAATCGTCAGCCAGAAGAATTCGCAAAGCCCCCACCCGCACGTTTCCGACGGGCTTCGGGGGAGCTGCCTCAGCCTGAGCGATGGCGAATCGCGCCGTGAAATGCATCGTGGTGCCTGAGCCCACGGTGCTATCCGCCCAGATTGTTCCACCCATCAATTCAACCAAGCGCTTCGAGATGGCAAGGCCCAAGCCGGTGCCGCCGTATTTGCGCGTGGTGGAAGCATCGGCTTGCGAGAAACTTTCGAAGATCTTCGATAGCCGATCTGCCGGAATGCCGATGCCCGTATCTGAGACCGAAAAGTGCAACCTGGCTGGAACGGCGGCGGGAGCGGAATCCATTTCTACGCGCACGCTGATTTCACCGAGTTCGGTGAACTTCGTGGCGTTGCCGAGCAGGTTCAAGAGTATCTGGCGAAGGCGGCCGGGGTCGCCGATAAGGCGCGTGGGCATATCCGGCTGGGTCCAACTGCTGACGGCGAGACCCTTGGCGCGCGCGCCGACACTGGCGATTTCGACGGCTTCTTGAACAACCTCCGCAAGATCGAATTCGATACTCTCCAACTCAATCTGCCCGGCTTCCACCTTCGAGAAGTCGAGAATATCGTTGATGACGCGCAATAGATTGTCGCCGGCGCGCTGGAACACCCGCACATATTTCCGCTGTTCATCGTTGAGCGGCGTCGCCGATAACAATTCCGCCATGCCAAGCAGAGCGTTCATCGGGGTGCGGATTTCGTGACTCATACGGGCCAGAAATTCACTCTTGGCCTCTGTGAGCTTGGCTATTTTGTCGCGCAAGAGCGAGGCCTCGTGTGCGTACTGCACGAAACTCTGGGCCTGCTGGAACCTCTGCCCGGCGCACTGGATCAGTAGGAACTTCTGTTCGCCGGCGATGGCGATGGCGCAGAAGTGAAGCTCGTTTTGAGTCCACCAGTCCGAATAAAGCGCCGAACGGCCGTCGCCTTGAGTCCAGAATTCCCCGGCGTCCGGAAGAAAGACTTCGAGAAATGGAAAAACGTCCACGAGCGGGCCGTCGGGAAGCCAATCGGGCGCTGGTCCTGAAAGCTGAAACGAACCTTCGCCGGCGCGTTCAAACACCGCGTAGCCGAGGGCGGCGAGCAGATTCATTGGGAAGTCTCAGCGACTAACTTCTCGGCGAGTGCCAGAAACATTTCGTCGACGCCGCTGCCGGCCTTGGCGCTGGTTTCAAAAGCAGGCCAACCGCGTTCGGAAACGGCCGCTTCCCGGATTTCCCACTGATCGCGCAGGTCAGCCTTGTTCAACACCAGGACGAACGGTAACGGGCCAAGCTGATCGGCGATGCGCTGCTGTAACTCGACGGCCTTCGCGAGCGAAGTCGCGCGGCAGCCGTCCGCAACCAGGATGTACCCGGAAGCGCCGCGGAGATGCGAGACGTTGAGCTGGGCGAGATCGTCTTCTCCCGCCAGGTCCCAGAGCATGAGCGTGACCGAGTCCGACCCAACGGTTACATCCTTGCGATCGATCTTCACGCCGATGGTGGTGAGGTAACGATCGTCGAAGATGCTATCGACGAAGCGGCGCACCAGGCTGGTTTTGCCGACACCGAATTGCCCAACCATGCACACTTTCTTCTTGGTCGGCATGATTCGCGCTAGGGGAGACCAATCACGCGAAACGACGCGCTCCGGCAAAACATCCGTTGTTCTTCCTTGACGGCCGAGCAAGTCTCTTTCTCAAGATCCTCCGGCACCGCGGTCAAACGAGCGGCCGGAACGCCCAATAGGACCAGCGCGGCGCGAGTATTTTCGGCGCGAGACCGGGCCAGCGCGGAATTAAACGCTTCGGTTCCCACCGGGTCGTGATTGCCGCGTACTTCGATCTGAACGCTCTTGCCCAGGGCAGCGGCCGACTGTATGAGCGCGTTCATTTGCGAACCGACGTCTTCCAGAAGAAAGCGCTGTTCCGGCGGAACGTCGGCGCTGCCGGTTGAGAACCGGAAGACGCGCTTTTCAAGGTCGTCCTTTAAGTCTGTGAGCCGGCGCTGGGCGGCAAAGCGCGGAACGAGCGAATGAAATTCTTCCCATTGGAACTCGACCTTGTCAGATGACAGGTTCGCAGGCAGGAGCGTTGCGGGATCTGGGGCCAAGGGATCGCGCAGCCCGGCGATGTAGAATTTCGAGCCGCGCTTTTCGGTGTGAGTGAGCACGATGCCCGGTTCGCGCTCCAAGCGCTGTGCGAACGCCGTCCAGCGGCGCTCCACGGTGGCCGAGTAAATCCACCAGCCGGCGAGAACGAACACCAACAACAGCGGGAGCCCAAAGAGGAGCGCGCGCGCACCCCAGGAGCCGCTTCTGCGCTCATCCTGACGGCCATGTCCCAGCAGGCAGGCCTGGAGTTGAGGACGGCAGCTATCGAAGGGCGAAGTATCGCCCGAGAAGGTATGGAGGGCCTCGGCCTTTTTCTGTTCGATGGCGTCGAGAGTGTCCTGAAACACGCGACTCAGCCGGCGGGGCGCGACGCCACGGACAAAACCGGCCAGAATGGCGTCTGAGCCGTAAGCCAGCACCACTTCAATCTCGCCCATGCGTACAGTTTCAAGATTGCTGTCGACGCCTGACACCGAATCGCGCACGAAGTCCTGGATGGCGGTGAGCATGCCGGAAACCATTTCCGGATCTTTTGTTTCCGTTCCCGCGGCCCCCAGGGTCGCGACATGCTGCAATAGCAGGCCGGAGCTGCGATGAATCAAAAACACCTGCTCCACGCGGTACAGCAGGCTGCGCAATACGACGATTTCGGCGTAAGGCTTGCGAGTAGTGAACGACTCCCAACGCCACTGCAAGCTTCGCCACGAAAAGCTTTGCTCCAGCGTCTGGCTAAGCGACTGGAGCATTCCGTCCAGCTCCGAAGTGATCGCCTTGCGAATGGCCTTGCCGAAGATGGGGAACAGCGCGTCCGCCAGCATGCGCGGATTGGATTGCACGGAAAGCTGCAGCGCCTCTTCGATGATGGGCTGCAGGGCGCGGCGCAACTTGACATCGGAGTGCAGGCGCGACCGAAGCCGGACGGCGTCCGCCAGCACGCCCGCCACATCTTCAGCGCGGCGCGAGGGGTTGTCCAAACGCTGGCGCATGGATTCCCAGGCGGCGCGATCCGGACCTAGCAGGATGGCGCGCAGCTGGGCCAGTGGCTCTTCAGACGCCAGTGGATCTCCAGACGCCAGTGGATCTCCAGACGCCAGTGGATCTCCAGACACCAGTGGATCTCCAGACGAGGATGGCCGCTGATTTGCACCGTCGATGGGCATGGTGTTGGCGGACCCTGGCGATTAGTCGGCGCCGGTTACCTTGTACTGATCCGTCAGCCGCAGCGCCACTTCATTGAAGAGGCCGGCCAACGCGGCGCGATCGGTCTTGGAATGTTGCAGTTCCTGCGACCGGCGTTCCAGCAGTGCGATGATCTCCTCACCCTTGTTGCGAATGGCGTCGGTCAGCTCTTTCGATTGCTGGAGAAGATCGCTGCGGAGCTCACGATTGGATTGCGCTTCAAAATTTTCCATCTCGCCGATCTTTTTGAGAATGGATGCCGCGCCGGCGGAACGTTCGTCGCGCTCGGCATTCAGACGGGCTTCCAGCGCCGCGAGTTCTTTATGGACAAACGACTCCAAAGATTCCAAGTGGCGGCGTGTGGTGTCGCGCAGGTCGGCCGATTCCTTTTTCAACGCTTCTTCCAGATGCGCGAAACGCAGCTCGTAATCGCGCATGTTGGAGCCGAAGAGAATGTCGCGAATCTTGTCGATGTTTCCGGCCCCTGGATCGCTGGGGGCTTCGGGAGCCGGGGGCGGAGGCGGGGTCTGGTAACCGGTGGATTGAGTTTGATAATCCGTGGATTGAAATGGCGGGTTCGGCGAGAAGTTCTGGTTGTTCTCCGTGGAACCATCCGGGTAGGCTGCGTTCATTTTCTATCCCTCCGTTGCAAGCTTTACAGATATTTTATGAGAATCACTTCGTTGCCCTTGGCGCTGTAGATCAGCTCGTCAGCGAAGCTCTTGGTCATCAGCAGTCCGAATCCGCCGGGCCGGATGCCCAATTGGCGCCGCAATTCCAAATGCCCAAATGGCTCCTCGGGACTATTGGCGATGGCGGCGTGGGCCAGCGCGTTCATGGAAAAGCCCTCACCCGGATCGCGGATGTAATAAACGATGGAGCGCGCTGTCCGAATGTAACTCAGGTCGACCGTCTTGTCAGGATCCAGGTGACCGCCGTGTTCGACGGCGTTCATGAGCAGTTCACGGAATGCGGTAGCGATCTGTTCGCGCTGATCGGGCTCCAGGTCGCTTGGCAATTCGCGCACAAACTGAGTGAGCCGGTCGGCAGTGGCGAGCTGGCAGCGGATCTGCAGCGAAATCCAGTGTGGTTTGTCCGAAAGTATCTTGATGTCGTCGCCACGCACGGCGTTCGACGAGGCGCTTTCGAGCGTGGTGAGGAGGGTGTCGCGCGAAAAGGGCTTGCTGATGTAGGCCGCGGCTTCGCGCCGGAGCGATCCCATGACGTGGTCAGGCGTGTTCTTGAAGGTCATCATAACCACTGGCGTGGCTGGGTGTTGGGCGCGGAGTTGGCCAAGCAGCTCCAGGCCGTCCATCCCTGGCATGAGGATGTCTACTAGCAAAAGCGCATAAGCGTGGGTCTTCAGGAGGGCGAGCGCTTCTTCGCCGCCGGACGCGCTGTCGGCTTCCCAGCCGCGGCCCACAAGCATGGCCTGAACGAGATCGTGAATGGAAGGATCATCATCCACAATCAGGAGGCGGCGCGGGGGCGAGGCTGGCATTAGAAACCTTAATTAGGATACATCGGGGCTGGGGGTTGGGGATTAGGGATTGGGGGTTGGGGAGTGGGGAATTCGTTGCAGTTTCGTACTGGTGGTTCCAGCGGGCACTGGTACGGGCGAACTGGCCAATGAGAGTCCAAGACTTAGATGGCCGCCGGATGAATGTAGACGAAAGCAGAAAAACTAATGGCGTGCAATCAATGGCCAGCCAAAACGAGCGGCCGCGAGGGTGTCCTCATCCGGGATTAATTCTCAGACGGCCTCTCGATATGATCGATTACGATCACGTCCTCCTGCGCCGGGGTGAGCCCCTGGTTCCTGGTTTGGGGGGGCCGAAAGGAACAGCCGTTTGAAGATGTTCTGGAATTCGGCGAAAAGATTTTCAGCTTACACCCCCTATTTATTACTTAACTAGCCGTTGACGTAGCCTCGTCCGTTAACCGTTTTCCACGCATTTCGGTAAACCGTTCGGGGGAGCGGGTTTGCCGGTGGACAAAATTCGCAGAGTGGCATAGGATCTTAAATAGCCTTTACCACCCGGTAACCTTGAGGCTGTCACGCCTAAGCAACTTCCGTAGTGCCAAATACGTCTGCGAAGTGAATTCTGTGCCCTTGATGCCGATGAGCAAATCGTAGGCCGCACAGGGTCTCGCTTCTCAGCAAATGGCTGAGGTTCAATTTTCCGGCGATAGCTTCGCTTCAGGGGTGCTCAATGGTTTTCTGTTTTCGGCCATGCAGACTCGCGGCCATCTTCGTCTGCCTGTTGCTGTTTGGCGTCACACAGCTTGCCCACGCATCGTTCAGCCTGACGTTTCAAGGATTAGTTCGTACCCTCGACACCGGGGGCCTTACGCTCAATCGGCCCACTGTCTTGGTTGTGGATCCCGCGGGCAATGTTTACATCGCGGACGGCAACAACAACCGAATCGTGGAAGTGAATGCACAGGGTACCGCGTCAGTGCTTGCCATCACCGGGTTGAGCCCGTCAACACTGAATACTCCTTCCGGCATCGCGATCGATGGGGCGGGCAACCTCTATATCGCGGATACGGGCAACAGTCGTGTAGTGGAGGTCAGCCCTTCGGGAGCCGGCTCCACGATCGGCACCGGGAGCGTAACACTGAGTTCTCCGGCAGGCGTAGCGCTGGACCAATCCGGAGATCTCTTCATTGCAGATACCGGCAACAACCAGATTGTGGAGGTGCCTTCGGGTGGTTCGGCAGCCGCTCTCACCATCAACGTTGGCTCTGGCCCAGCTTCTCTCTCCCTCCCAATGGGCTTGGCCGTAGATGTATCCGGGAATCTTTATATCGCTGATTTCGGCAACGATCGTGTCGTAACGGTTGCGGCGGGAAGCACCATAGGCGTGGTCGAAAGCGTTGGAGGGTTGGTCCCTGGCCTGAATTCACCCACCACGGTAGCGGTGGACCGCATCGGAAACGTTTATGTTGCCGATTTCGGCTACAACCGCATCACCGAGCTTGACACGGCAGGCAATGGCGATATTCTGCTTAATTCTATCTACCTGCAAGGTACGACGCTCGATGAGCCGCAGGGAGTTGCAATCGACAACTTCGGCGGCGTTTATATTGCTGATACTTTAGGCAACCGAGTCTTGGTCGTGGACCCATCTTTAGACGGGGATCCAGGCACGGACGCCGGCTATACCTCTTCGCTGAACAAAACAGCGGTCGGGTTTGGCCATATTACTCTCGGTTCCTCGACTCCAACTTCGGAGATCCTGAATTTCACCGTAGGAGCGCCAGTCTCGGGCTTAAGCGCCGTGAACGCGTTTACCTCCGGCACACAGAATCTTGATTTTCAGATCGTCAGCGGTGCAAATACAACCTGCGACGGCTCCACCGTATCGGGTACAAGCTGCACGGTGGAGATAAGTTTTCTTCCCACCGCCCCCGGTCTACGAAACGGAGCGGTGGTGCTTTATGATTCGGGTTCCGCTCCTGTCCTTACCGTCCCGCTGTACGGATTTGGCGACGCCCCGGTGGCGGTCCTAGCTCCGAACACGGGAACCGTAATCAGCACCGGAGGCGTACCTCTACCTTTCCCGTTCCAAATTGCTCTGGACGGCGCGGGAAACATCTATGACGCCAATAATGGAGGAAATCTGGTCAAGATTCCCGCTGGTGGAGGCACCGCGACGGTGGTATCCCCCAGCGGTTACACCTTCAGCAGCGAAGTGACCGGCGTAGCGGTCGATGGCGCCGGCAATCTGTTCATCAGCGACCACCTCCACAGCCGCATCATAGTGATAACCCCGGGCGGCGTTGCATCCGTATTGTCGATCGCCGGCTCGGCTCCCGCATTGGGCTATCCTACGGCGCTCGCCCTGGATGGTGCAGGAAATCTGTACATCTCCGACTACCAAAACGGCCGCATCGTCGAAGTATCGTCCCTCTTCGTGGCCGGCTCGATTTCCCAGGGCATCGGAACGGTGATCGGCACGGGAAGCTACACCACCAGTACGGACGGAATTACCGGGGTAGCGGTCGACTACCTGGGAAATGTCTACATCTCGGACGGCTACGCTGGTAGCGATGCCAGCCGCATCATAAAGGTGACGGCAGCCGGAGTGGCTTCGCTGCTGACTCCAACCGGGATTACCTTCAGCCGCCCCGAAGGCGTCAGTGTGGATGGCATGGGGAATATCTACATCGCCGATGGAGGCCACAACCGCATCGTGGAAATCACTACGGCGGGCGTTGCCTCGGTGCTGGCAATTAGCGGCCTTCCATCTCCGACGACGCTGGGCGCCCCCTTTGGGATCACAGTGGATCCGTTTGGAAATCTGTATATACCGGACTCGGGTAACAATCGCGCCTTGTTTGTGAATGTTTCCGGCTCTGCCCTGACATTTCCCACCACGGCCGAGGGAGCAACCAGCACGGCAAAGACAGCAACGGTTGCAAACCTGGGAAATCAACCTCTCATTTTCTCAACCAATCCCAGCTATACCGCCAACTTCTCCGCCAACGCCAGCGATGAAAATCCCTGCACCTCGTCCACGTCACTCTTGGTGGGTACAAGCTGCGATGTATCGGTCGATTTCACGCCGCAATCGGTTGGCAGCCTGAGCGCCGGCATCATGCTGACGAACAATACGCTCAATGTGAGCGGCAGCACCGAGCAAGTTTCTGTCAGCGGGACATCGTTTAGCTCGACCCAAAACACAACGACAACGGTTATCGTGTCTCCCGCGTCTTCGACCTTCGGCCAGTTATTGACCTTTACCGCCACGGTTTCGTCAGAAGAGCCAATGGATGTTCCGTATCAGCCGCGGGGAATCAGCAGGCCTACTGGCACGGTAACCTTTACGGACTTGACCACATCGACCGCGCTTGCCTCGAACGTGAGCTTGAGCGCGGGAGTGGCGACGTTTGGTGTGAGCACGCTGGGAGTGGGAACGCACACGATCCAGGCGGCCTACACCCCGACGGGCAATTTCTCCGCGAGTAGCGGTACCGTGGCGGTGACCGTGACCGCCGTCGCCAAACCCGCCACCTCATCGGTGTCTCTGATCAGCAGCGCCAACCCGTCCGGACTTGGCCAAGCGGTGACGTTCACCGCCGAGGTCAGCGTCGGGCCGGCGTCCGCTGGGCTTGCAACGGGAACCGTGCAGTTCTCCGATGGAGCAACGGCGCTTGGGACCGTCGGCATCTCGGGCGGACTGGCCGTCTTCACTACGTCGGCGCTGGGCGGCGGCTCGCACAACATCACTGCCCGATATAGCGGCAACAGCACTTTCCCGGCCGCCCAGGCCAGCTATACCCAAGTGGTCAGCGCGCATGCGACCCTGACGACATCGGCGGCTCCCACTGCTCCGGTCTTCGGCCAGGCGGTTGTTCTTTCAGCAATTGTTAGCGCCATGGCGCCGGCTGGATTCGCGGCGCCCACCGGCCATGTGACCTGGGTGGATCTGGCGTCCGGAGTACAACTTGGGACGGCCACGCTGTCCCAGGGAACGGCGACCCTCAGCGTGAATTCGCTCACTGCGGGCACGCATACGATCACGGTTCTATACAGCGGCGACGCGACCTGGAGCTACGTGGCTGGCACGTTGACCGTTACGGTCTTACGGGCGACGTCCAGCAGCGCCGTTTCAATCGCAATCGTGGCAGGCCAACTGACGCTCACGGTCAACGTGGCTGCGGTTGCGCCCGGGGCAGGCACGCCCACCGGCAGCGTGCAGTTTGTGGATGTAGCGAAGAACGCCACAGTCGCCACCGCCACTCTTTCCGGCGGGACGGGATCGGCAACCATTGGAACGGGCGCTGCAGCCGAAGTGCTGGGCCGGCCGATCGCGGCGGTCTACTCGGGAGACTCCGGCTTCAATGGGGGCACGTCCCCGCCCCTGCCTGCGCTGGTGGACGCGGCCTGGAGTTTTTCAGCCGACTTCGCTCCCGATGAAATCGCCAGCCTCTACGGCATCAGCGGCCTGACCGACAATGTTACGGCCACCGGTCCGCTGACCACCTCATTGAGCGGGGTGACGGTAACGATCACCGATAGTTCGGGCGTCGTAAGGCCGGCGCTGCTCTACGGCGTGTATGCCTCCGCGGGCCAGATCAACCTTTTGGTTCCCGACGGTACCGTGGCGGGCCTGGCAGAGGTGACCATCGCTCTTCCGGGCGGCGGCATGATCACAACCGTAGTTAACATCGTCGGGACGTCGCCAGGGATTTTCACGTCCAATATGAGCGGGCAAGGCGTTTACGCGGGCCAGGTGGTTTACGCGCACCAAGACGGCTCGCAGACGATCGTGAGCTCGACGGGCCCGATCAGCCTGGGCGCGGGAAACCAGGTATATCTGGTGCTCTACGGCACCGGGCTGCGCCATGCGAAGTCTGTGACGGCTACGGTGAACGGCGCAAGCGTGCCGGTGCTCTACTACGGCGCACAGGGCGGCGGCGCGCAGGGCAGTGATGCCGGGCTGGACCAGATCAATTTGGGCCCGCTGCCTGCCAGCCTGGCAGGGGCGGGAGTTGTTAAGCTCGTCATCGCGGCGGACGGTCAGGCGGCGAATACCGTGACATTGAACATCCAGTGACCGTCGCCCGATGGCCGTGCGGGCGCGTGGGAACTGGCCAACCGTCGTTTAGTGCCAACACTGCCACAGATCCAATGCATCGTGGCGCAAGCACTCGTGCTTGCAGCGTTCACACTCGTGTGAACGAACATGAGCTCTTCTCGCCCGGCTCCGCGGTATCTGCGCGCCACGCAGAACCCGTTACCCAAGCTGACCAAGCCGGCATACCGCTCGCGCGGCAGCCCCATACCCAATCACGGCAAGTTGTAATAATAGTAGAGCATGACTACGGCGACTACGAACCTTGCTCGGGACCTTTCCCAGGCCTTGAGCAGCAACAAGCATCTGCTCCGGTGGGTGGAGAAAATGGCCGAGCTGACCAAGCCGGACAGCATTCATTGGGTGGATGGGTCTGAAGAGGAAAATGAAGCGCTATGCGCCCAAATGGTGGGGAGCGGGACCTTCATCAAGCTGAACCAGGAGCTTTGGCCGGGCTGCTATTATGCGCGGTCCGATGCCAGCGATGTGGCCCGCGTGGAAGACCGGACGTTTATCTGCTCACTGTCGAAAGACAGTGCCGGGCCAACCAATAACTGGGTGAATCCGTTTGAGATGCGCAAGACGCTGAAGAAGCTGTTCAGCGGATGCATGCGCGGTCGCACCATGTACGTGCTGGCGTTCAGCATGGGTCCGGTTGGATCGCCCATGTCGCAGATCGGGGTGCAGCTTACCGACTCGCCGTATGTGGTGGTGAACATGCGCATCATGGCGCGCATCGGCCTTCAGGTGTTCAAAGAGATCGACAAGGACGAAAAGCGCGTGGTGCCGTGTATGCACAGCGTGGGGATGCCGCTGGGGCCGGGCGATCACGATGTGCCTTGGCCGTGCAACGAAGAGAAGTACATTGTGCATTTCCCGGAGACGCGCGAGATCTGGTCCTTTGGATCGGGCTACGGCGGCAATGCGCTGCTGGGCAAGAAATGCTTCGCGCTGCGGATTGCGTCGAATATCGCGCGCGACGAAGGCTGGATGGCGGAGCACATGCTGATTTTGGGCGTGGAAGATCCCAAGGGCGAAAAGACCTACGTGGCCGCCGCGTTTCCGAGCGCGTGCGGAAAGACGAATTTCGCCATGCTGATCCCGCCCAAGGGGTTCGACGGCTGGAAAGTGTGGACGGTGGGCGACGACATCGCCTGGATCAAGCCGGATGAGAGTGGGCGTCTGCGCGCCATCAATCCGGAAGCGGGATTTTTCGGAGTGGCGCCCGGCACCTCGGCGAAAACCAATCCGAACGCGATGGCGACGCTTGCGAGCAACTCGATTTTCACCAACGTGGCACTGACGCCCGAGGGCGGCGTATGGTGGGAGGGCATGACCGATGAGCCGCCGGCCGAGTGTACGGATTGGCGGGGGAACCTGTGGACGCCGCAGATTGCGAAGGAGACTGGCGCCAAGGCCGCGCATCCGAACTCGCGCTTTACGGCGCCCGCGTCGCAATGCCCAACCATCGATCCGGCGTGGGAAGATCCGAACGGCGTGCCGATCAGCGCGCTGATTTTCGGCGGCCGGCGCGCGACGACCATGCCGCTGGTGTATCAGGCGTTCAACTGGAGCGCGGGCGTCTATGTGGGCGCGACGATGGGATCGGAAACCACGGCGGCGGCGACAGGCGGCGTAGGGCAAGTGCGGCGCGATCCAATGGCGATGCTGCCGTTCTGCGGCTACCACATGGGCGATTATTTCCGGCACTGGATCAAGATGCAGCGGTCGCTCAGCGAGACTCCGCGCATCTTCCATGTGAACTGGTTCCGCAAGGATGCCAACGGCAAGTTCCTGTGGCCGGGATTCAGCGAGAACATGCGGGTGCTGAAATGGATCGTGGACCGGGCGCGCGGGCGGGCGCTGGGACGCGAGACTGCAATCGGTTGGATTCCGCGTTACGAAGATATGGAATGGACCGGGCTGAATTTCTCCAAGCAACAGTTCGACGAGCTGCAGGCGTTCGACCGGAAGGCCTGGAAATCGGAAGTGATGGCGCACGAAGAGCTGTTCATCACGCTGCACGATCATTTACCGCCGGAAATGATTTACGAGCGCGAACTGCTGATCTGCCGGTTGTAAGAGAAAGGTCCGCTCGCTCACGCGCGCGGTTCAGAAGCACATGGAGAAGGTTAACATCCAAGAGAAGCTGGCGCTCATTTCCGATCATTGGAATCCGCGCGTAGTGGGCGAGCTGAACGGCCAGCACGTGAAGCTGGTGAAATTTCAAGGCGAGTTCGTATGGCACGATCATGCCGCCGAAGACGAGCTGTTTTTGGTGGTGCGCGGAAGTTTTCGCATGGATTTTCGCGACCGGAGCGTCACTCTGAACGAAGGCGACTTCATTATTGTGCCGCGCGGCGTGGAACACCGGCCGGTGGCCGAGCGGGAAGTGGAAGTGATGCTCTTTGAGCCGGCCCAGATCAAGCATACCGGGGATGTGGAGAGCGAACTGACGGTGCACGAGTTCGAACGGATCTAAACGCCCGCGAGCCGTCTCCCTCGGCCCTAATAATCTTTACCGCTAAACCGTGGCGCACGCACTCGTGCGTGCGTGTTCACACTCGTGTGAACACTAAACAAAGACCCGGCGTCGAGATGAGTCTCGACGCTGCACGCACTCGTGCGGCGCACGAGTGCGTGCGCCACAGAACTAACGAATACCAGTACTTTTCGCATCGTCGCAATTTAGTTTACACGCGGGGAACTTGGAGCGCGGTGCTACCATCGGGTGACTAGTAAACGGCGATCGGGGGCAAATCCATTTGGCACGCGCAATCATAACAGCACTTTTCTGTCTTCTTGCAAGCGCCGGGCAGCAAGCCTGGGCTGGGACGCTGGGGCAAAGCAATCAAAACTTTATCCTAACCGGCGAAGGGCCGAACGCCCAGGGCGACGGTGTGTCGCAAGTGACCTACGGCGATTGTTCCTTCGACGGAACCAAAACGAACTGCACCCTCTCAGGGTCCTTCACCGGGCTTGGTCCCGGCGGCACCTATAGTTTCGTGCTTTCCTATCCCGGCAACGGGCCATCACCGCTCACGGCCATCACGGCGCCCGGAAGCGATTTGTTCACCTTCGCTTTGAGCAGCGGCAGTTTTACCTTCACCTTCAATGAAAGTAATGGAACCACACTGTCGTTTCATTCATTGAATTATTCGATCTTTTTCATACCCGGTATAACTACGTGCACCGGCAGCCCAACGGACTGCGGACCGGGCGGGGTGGGACAGACACCAGGCGCCACGGAGTCCGGGCCAGTGAACGGCAGTTTCGAACTGGCTCCGAGCATCCAGACCGTAATCACGGCCGGATCGTACGGAGGGTTCACCTCCATTGCTCCCGCAACCTGGATCGAGATCTACGGACAGAATCTCGCAACCACAACCACGGACTGGACAGGCGGCTTTGAGGGCAACAACGCTCCGACGTCGGTGGGAGGAACTACAGTCACGGTGGGCGGCAAACCCTTGTTCATCGACTATGTGAGCCCGGGCCAAGTGAATGGCCAAGTACCGTCCGATGTCGGCACCGGCTCTCAACCGGTGATTGTGACCACGGCGGCCGGGAGCAGCGCTCCGTTTAAGATCACGGTGAAGGCGACAGAGCCGGGATTGTTGGCGCCGCCGCAGTTCAAGATCAGCGGCACACAATACGCGGTGGCACTCTTCTCGGACGGCTTCTACGATCTACCAGCGGGGTTGGTTTCCGAGGTGGCATCCAGGCGTGCGGTGCCGGGAGATACGATCATGCTGTTTGGCATCGGCTTTGGTCCAGTTTCGGATGGCACTTCAGCGGGCGTGATCGATCAAAACACGAACCAGGTGAATGCGTCGGTGGACATAACCATCGGCGGAATGTCCGCGCAGGTGCCGTACGCGGGATTGACGCCGGGGGTGGTTGGACTTTATCAGTTCAACGTGGTGGTGCCGAACATTCCCGCTAGCGACAAGACGCCGCTGACCTTCAAATTGAACGGAACGGCTGGCACGCAGACGATGGACTTGTTCATCGGAAATTAAGCGCCGACTTTCGCGCGCGGTTCAGAAACGCGGCTTCTGAAGCCGTGTGTACCAGGGCGTTTGGTAACCGTGGACATCAGATTGCGGCTGAGTATGGCCGACGCCGTCATGACACCACCGAAGAGAGCGCCTGCCACCCCAAGCGAAGCGACATCCTGGCCGGTGAGATAGAGATTTCGGATGGGCGTGTGAGGCGTGAGGGAGCGCAGGCGAAAACGCTCGGGCGTGGCGGCAAGTCCGTAGGCTTCACCCTGCTGATAATTCATGAAGTGGCGAGTGGTAAGCGGAGTGGATAGTTCTGCGTGATCGATCTTGCCGGCGACGGCGGGAACGTTGCGCTCCACTTCGGCCTGGATGCGAGCGGCCAAGCCTTGTTTGAACGCATCATATTCGGCGGCGCGGTGTTTCCAGCGCGAATCTTCCCAGCGTGCGAACCATTCGTAAGGCGCAAAGACGACACCTTCCAGCGTGGCTCGGCTCGGGTGATGGTGCTCGAACTGGGGGTCCTTGGCGGATGGAAAGGAGATGTAGACCACCGGGAACGGAGCGGATGGATCGCTCAGGAAGCGGGCGAAATTGGCGTCGTGATGCGGCGAGGGATAAATCCAGAGATTGGTGCCATTCAAGCCGAGCTCGCGCGCGCTTTGCCGCACGCCCATATAGAGACTCAGGTGCGCGAGAGAGCCGGGGACGCGTTCCAGATCTTTGAGCACAGGTTGCAGCTTCGGCTGCGGCTGGCGCACCAGGCGCTGGAAGGTGTTGCGCGCACCAGCGTCGCTGATGACGAGATCGGCGTGCAATTCCCGGCCGTCGGCCATTCTGACGCCGGTGGCCTTGCCATTTTGCAGAACAATTTCCTGAACATCTGCGCTGACGACCACCTTGCCGCCGTTGCGTTCGATAACGGGCGCAATGGTTTCGGCGATGCGGGCTGCGCCGCCCACCGGGTAGCTGCCGCCGTTGAAATAGTGCGCGGCAACGATAGCATGGATGCCAAAGCTGCTCTGCGCCGGAGGGAGCCCATAGTCGCCCCACTGCGCGGTGAGAACGGCGATCAATTCGTCGTTTTGCGTGAAGCGGCGCAGTACGTCCAGAGTTGTTTGAGATGCCCAACGCAGAAAGGGCGCGCGTAGGAATCGGCCGGCGACGAGCGCGATGGGACGCGGAACGGCCTTTTCCGCGAAGTAGAGGCCGCTGGCTTTTTGAGCGGACTGGACCGCGGCCAGGTAACGGTCGATGGCGCCGGCTTCGGCCGGGAAATAATCTTTCAAGCGGGCGCGCAGGCGTTCCAGACCAGTGGGAAATTCGAAAGTGCGGCCGCCCATAATGACGCGATCATAGACGTCGGGCATGGGCGCCCATTCGAGCTGGCCGTCCGTGAGGTGATCGAAGGCGGCGCGGAGCCCTGAGGCCGGATCCTGCAGATCGCCGATGTAGTGCACGCCGACGTCCCAGGAATATCCGGGGCGACGGAAGCTGTGGGTGTAGCCGCCGGCGGTATAGTGGCGCTCCAGGACCAGGACTTTTTTTGCGGCGTGCTTGGACAAGAGCGCGGCGGTGGTGAGGCCGCCGATGCCGGAGCCGATGACGATGGCGTCCCAACGATCGTCGAGAGAATGTTGTTTATAAGAGACCATGTTGACACCGTCCACATTCAGCATAGACCCTGATGTTGCGCCTGTCAACATCCTTCTGGTACAAAGAAGCATGCCAGCCAAACGGCCCTATCATCGCGTCAACTTAAAGCAAAACCTGCTGGACTCCGCGGTGGTTCTTATCGGAGAGGTTGGGCCGCAGGCATTTACCTTGCGGGAAGTAGCGCGCCGGGCGGCGGTATCGCACAACGCACCGTATCGCCATTTTCGCGACAAGGACGATTTGCTTGCGGCGGTGGCGGCCGAGGGGTTCGACCGGCTGACCGGGGAGATGAAGAAGGCGATGGCGAAGGGCCGCACGGCAGCCGAGCGATTGAATCTCGCGGGACGCGGGTATGTCCAATTCGCACTCGAATCGCCCCAGCATCTCCTGGTAATGTTCGAGGGTCCGAAGCCGGTGGAACCGCGCCCCCAGCATGCCGAATCGGCCCAGCGTGCCTTTCAGACGCTGCTGGACGCAATCGCGGCGGCACAAGCCGAGGGCGCACTACCGAAAGGCGACCCGCAGCGGCTGGCCGTGGTGGCCTGGTCTGGCGTACATGGGCTGGCGAAACTGGCTATCGGAGGGCAACTTCCGTTCAACCCGCGGGAAACTTTGGAATTCGCAAACTACCTGACGCAGGTTCTGGCGAGCGGGATGGCAAATACAGCTAGTGGTGCCCGGCGGCGCGGATGACGATCTCGCTCTGGTGCGATTCGACGGGCAGTTTGCGAGCCATGGCTTTTTCGTTAATGCGCGCGCGGCGCTCGGCTTGCTGGGTGGCGCCCGCCAGCTGGCGGTCCTTGAACTCGGGTAACACTTCCTTAGAGAAAAGCTCAATGGAAGAGCACAGCAGATCATGCGGGATCTTTCCGGCTTGCGAGATGCAGAGTACCTGATCGATGCCAGCCTGCTCGAAATCGCGCAAGCGCTCGCGCAACATGGCGGGTGTTCCGACGCAATCCTGCGTGCGGCCTTCGGGAGGCGCAAACTGCTTGGGGTTAGTTTTGTACTCATCCCAAATGTCGGTCTTGGCGGGACGGTGCTCACCGAAGAAACTGTAGTGGCCCAGTCCATAGAGAAAGAAGCCGTAGCTTTCGGCGCCGATCTGTTCCACGCGATTTCGATCGCGATCGCAGAGAAACGGCGCGGCCACGGCGAAGTTGGGATTCACCGCGTAGCCGAGCGGTTCGCATTCGTTTTCAATCACGTGATAATAGTCTTTCACCCACTGGCGCGCTTCTTCGGGCGACACAAAAGAGAACGTCAGCGCGCCCATGCCCAGTTTCGCGGCTTGAATGATCGACTCGCGCCGGGAACACGCCATCCACAGCGGCGGATGCGGCTTCTGCAGCGGCTTGGGCACCACATTGCGCGGCGGCACCTTGACGAACTGGCCCTCGTAACCGGTGAAAGGGCTCTCCACCAGCATGCGGACCGCCACGCGCATGCCTTCCATTTGCATGTTCTTTTTCTCGGCCTGAGGAACCAGGAATCCGCCCAGCTCGGTTTCGGTGGCGCCGGCGCCGGTGCCAAACTCAACGCGGCCATCGCTCAGTAAGTCGAGCGTCGCGATGCGCTCGGCGATGCGGGCGGGGTGGTTGATGTAGGGCGGCGTCTGCACAATGCCGTGGCCGATGCGAACGTTCTTGGTGCGTTGGCTCACCGCGGCCAGAAATACTTCGGGCGCCGAGGAGTGCGCGTATTCTTCGAGGAAGTGATGCTCGGTGGCCCATACGTAGTCGTATCCGAACTGATCGGAAAGGACCGCCTGTTCGAGTGCGTTCTTGAGCAGGGTGTGCTCGGAATCGCAAGCCCAGGGACGGGGGAGCTGATGTTCGTAAAAACCGCCAAATTTCATGATTGCAGACCTATTGTGGAGATGCTCTAAACGGCGTTCAAAGTTACTATTGTAACGGAGCTTTCCCGCAACAGATCGATCATGGCAAACGTTCGGCACTCCCTCTTTCGCCCGACGATCGTCGGAATCGGCGGCACCACCCGTCCGGGGTCATCTTCGGAGAAGGCGCTGCGTTACGCGCTAGGGTTAGCGGAGGCTTATGGCGCGGACGTTGAGCTCTTCGACGGCGCAAGCATCAATCTGCCGATGTACACGCCGGAATCGCCCGCAAGGTCGGAGAGCGCGCAACGGCTGATTGCGGCGCTCAGGCGTGCCCATGGGGTGATTCTCTCCACGCCGTGCTATCACGGGTCGGTTTCGGGACTGGTGAAGAACGCGCTCGATTACACCGAGGACATGAGCAATGACGCGGAGCCGTATCTGGATGGGCGCGCGGTGGGGCTCATTGTCTGCGGGCACGGTTGGCAATCCACAGGGGTGGTGCTGTCGGCGTTCCGATCGATCGTGCACGCGCTGCGCGGATGGCCCACTCCCATGGGCGTCGCGATCAACACGCTGGTGGAGCCGTTCGACGAAAAAGGAGAAGGGATTGGGGAGCCATCGGCGCGGCAGATGGCGATCATGGTGGGGCAAGTGATCGAATTTGCCCGGCTCAGGTCGCTAGGGGCCGGTTTAAACATTGCTGATGTGGCGGCTTCCGGCATTTAAGCCACGCTCCCTCACGGTCGCGGTTCCGTAAGACGCGACAAGCGGCGTCGCGGTTCCGTAAGAAGTGACGATTCTGAACCGCGCGCGTCAGCAAGCGGCGTCGCGGTTCCGTAAGAGCGCGTCAGCAAGCGACTTTTTCGGTTCAGCGAAACGAACTCCTCCCTGCGCGGTCTACAAAAGGGAGGCTGTCGCAATCGGCACAACACGAGTTGTAATTCCTTCCGACGGTAACGAGGCACAGATCGAGATCGGAGGACATGACCTCAGGCTCACCAATCTCAATAAGCTCTTCTGGCCGCAAAGCGGCATTTCCAAGCGGGATCTACTGCAGTATTATGCGGACATGGCCCCGGTCCTGCTGCCGCATCTGAAGAATCGCGCGATGGTGATGAAGCGCTATCCGAACGGCGCTGATGGGGAGTTCTTTTTTCAAAAACGGATTCCCGATCCGCACCCGGAGTGGGTGCAGACCTGCGAGATTCTTCACGCATCGGGTAGCAAGATACGCTTTCCGATGATTCAGGACCTGGCGTCGCTGCTCTGGGTGGTGAATCTGGGGTGCATCGATTTGAACCAATGGTATGCCACCTGCGACGATGTCGATCGGCCGGACTATTTGCATTTCGACCTGGACCCCGGTCCCGGCGCGACGTTTGGCCAGGTACTGGAGACAGCTCTCGCAGTACGATCGGGGCTGTCGGAATTAAAGATTCCGAGTTATCCCAAAACCAGCGGCTCGCGCGGCATTCATATTTACGTGCCTATTCGCCGCGGGCCCACGCAAAAGGTAGTCTGGGGCTTCGCCAAGCAGCTGGCGCGAAGCCTGGCCGCAAGGTTTGCAGAGCTGATCACCGCAGAATATCGTATTGCCAAACGGCCCGCGAAACATGTGCTGTTGGACTACAACCAGAATGCGTGGGGGCGCACGCTGGCGTCGGTATACTCGGTCCGGCCGAGGCCCGGCGCGACGGTCTCTACGCCGGTTGGCTGGAACGAAATCGAGCGCGGCATCAACATTGAGGATTTCCGGATCGACAACGTTCCGGAACGCGTGCGAAGAAACGGCGATCTCTTCCATCCCCTGCTGCTGGTCCGGCGGCGCGTACGATTGGAGCAATTCCTGTGAATTTGCCGATCGCCATTCCCTATCCACCGATGGAAGCCAACTCCGCGGCGGAGATTCCGGAAGGCGAAGGATGGCAGTACGAACCCAAGTGGGATGGATTTCGTTGCCTGGCTTTTCGCGACGGAGAAGAAGTGGAGCTGCAGTCCAAAGCGGGCAAGCCGCTGACGCGGTATTTTCCGGACTTAGTGGCGGCGCTGAAGGCCTTGAAGGCGAAACAGTTCGTACTGGATGGAGAGATTATTATTCCAGTGGACGGCGAGCCATCGTTCGACGAACTGTTGCAGCGTATCCATCCCGCGGCCAGCCGCGTGAAGCTTCTCGCGGAGCAACATCCGTGCCTCTTTGTGGTATTCGATCTATTGGTTAACGAGCGCGGGGAAGCGCTGATGGAGCAGCCTTTGGAGCGGCGCAGGCGCGAATTGGAACGGTGGGCGAAGAAGTTGTTGCCGGTTCGCGGAATCGCGCTGTCGCCCGCCACGCGAGATTTCGAGCAGGCCAGGTGCTGGTTCCAGCAAATGCGCGGGTCGCTGGACGGCGTAATTGCCAAACGCGTGAACCTTCCTTACGAAAGCGGAACGCGCGAGGGGATGCAAAAGATTAAGGACCGCCGCACGGCGGATTGCGTCATCGGCGGATTCCGTTACGGGAGCAATAGCAAGCTGGTAGGGTCGCTGCTGTTGGGATTGTACGATGATGAGGGCCTCTTGGATCACGTCGGATTTACGTCGGCCATCGCGGCGGACAAACGCAAAGAGATCACGCGCAAATTAGAGGCGTTGATCCAGGAACCTGGATTCACCGGCCGCGCGCCTGGAGGCCCCAGCCGGTGGAGCAAACGGGAAATGGACGATTGGAAACCGTTGGCGCCAAAGCTGGTGATTGAGGTGGAGTACGATCACTTCACCGGCCACCGATTCCGGCACGGAACGAAGTTGCTGCGCTGGCGTCCCGACAAAGCGCCGGGGCAGTGCAGCATCCGGCAAGTGGAGCGGGAGACGAAATCGGCGCTGTCATTGCTAAAGTAGGGCCATGGAAGCCACCGAACGTCCTCCAACATGGAAGACATTGCTGGCTTTCGCAATTATCTATTTTGTTTGGGGGTCCACATTTCTCGCAATTCGTGTGGGTGTCCGCGAAGTTCCGCCGTTTCTCTTGGCGGCGATGCGTTTTCTAGTTGCGGGAGGGGTACTCTATGGCTGGATGATCGCGCGGGGCGAGCGCTCGCCAAGCAGACGCGAATGGGCATCGGCATGCATACTTGCCGTGCTTATTTTTGTGCTTGACTATGGACTGTTGTTCTGGGCCGAGCAGCGCGTGCCTTCCGGCCTTGCCGCGGTCATGATGGCCGCCGCCATGGAGTGGCGGTGCTGATGAGCCATTCGCTGCGTCTTGGCGGTACGCCGATCGACAGCGCGGGCGCGGTGGCGTTGATCGTTGCATCCATGAACTGGTCGGTATCGTCGGCGCTTTCGCGCAAGCTGCCGTTGCCGTCTTCCAAAGCCATGAGCTCAGGGGCGCAGATGCTCGCCGGCGGGATCTTTCTGGCACTAACAGCGGCATCGCTGGCGAATTTCGCAATTTTCGTCCGTGGGCCGTCTCACGCGGCGTGTGGCTGATTCATCATGAATCGCCAACCAAGGTGGGAACCTATGCATACGTGAATCCAGTGGTGGCCGTGCTGGTTGGATATCTCCTGGGTGGTGAAGAGCTGGGCGCACGCACGATTGTGGGGACAGTGTTTGTGCTGATCAGCGTGGTGGTGATCACCACGACGCAAGCGAAGAAGCCGGCGGCACGAGTGGCGGCGGTGTCCTGAGTGCGGTGCTTTTTGCCGAATTGGTATTTTGCCACATTGGTACATGCGGCTTCAGCCGCGTTCTTGCCAGTGTAACCACTATTGGGCCACGGATTTCCATCCCCGTTTGGAACATTCCTGGCCATCGAAAACGATCCGGTGAAAGCCGGACTGTGCGGCAGTGCAAGACTGGCCCTGGTCGAGCGCCGGGAAAAACCCGGCTGAAGCCGGGCGTACCACTACTTCGCCGACTAAATCCGGGTGTACCACTACTTCGCCGGCTGAAGCCGGGTGTACCACTACTTCGGCGGCTGAAGCCGCATGTACCAGGGCGTTATAATTAAGCATGTTAAAGCCCACGGAGAAGATCTGGCATAACGGCCGCTTGATCGATTGGAACGATGCCAAAATCCACGTCCTTGCCCACGTCACCAGTTACGGCAGCTCCGTGTTCGAAGGCATCCGTTGTTACGCCACGCCCTCCGGGCCGGCCATCTTCCGGGTGCGCGAACACATCCGCCGGCTGCTCGATTCCGCCAAAATTTATCGCATCGAAGTGAAGCACACAGTGGACGAGCTGGCCGACGCGATGAGTGAACTGGTGCGCGTCAACAAGATGGATTCCTGCTATTTCCGGCCTCTGGTGCTGCGCGGCTACGGCGACGTCGGAGTTCTGCCCTTCGCGAATCCGGTGGAGACGTACATCGCCTGCTGGGAATGGGGCAAATACCTGGGCGAAGATGCGCTGGCTGAGGGCGTGGATGTGTGCGTCTCCAGTTGGACCCGCATCGCACCCAATACCCTGCCCGCTCTCGCCAAAGCCGGCGCGAACTACATGAACTCCCAGCTCATCCGCATGGAGGCCCATTTGAACGGCTATGCCGAAGGCATCGCGCTGGACGCTTCCGGCTATGTGAGCGAAGGTTCCGGTGAAAATGTCTTCGTGGTCCGCGACGGCAAGATCTTAACTCCGCCGCTCGGGGCTTCCGTGCTGCCCGGCATCACGCGGGACTCGGTGATGCAGCTCGCCGAATCGCTCGGCATCCCTATTGTGGAGACTTTGATCCCGCGCGAGATGCTCTACATCGCCGATGAAGTCTTCTTCTCCGGTACGGCCGCCGAGATCACACCCATCCGGTCCGTCGATCGCATCACGGTGGGCAAGGGCTCGCGCGGTCCGGTAACTGAACAACTACAAAAGGCATTCTTCGGCATCATCCATGGCGACGCGCCCGACCGCTTTGGCTGGCTGACGCCGATCACAAAAAACGAGCCCGTGACTGTTTGAGCCACGGGCTATTAAGCTTCTCCGGAGAAACTTCGGACTTAGCGGAGGTAAGATCCGCAAGTGCGATTCCGACGGCCACCTCCCCCGAGATTAACCGCCAGAACCGCACTCGCGAGGGATCATGCATTCTGTTTTAGCAGGCGTTCGCCGTTCGCGCCAGCTTTATTTCATACCATTTGCGATGTTTTCAACAGCTTTCTTCCGCTAAAGATGTCTTACAGTTAGCCCTCCGGAGCCTGTGGGAAACTTGTGTATAAACCCGCGTCAACATGAAATGTAATGGCATCGATATTTCCAGCGCCGCGTCCGTCGAAGTTTCCTTCGACCGCGCCATCACCATCGTCGATCACTTGATTCGGCCCCTCGACGACGCGCCCTTCGTCGCGCCCGGTTGGATCGACCTGCAGGTAAACGGCTTCGCCGGCGTCGATTACAACTCACCGTCATCCACTCATGAGGAGATCGCGCGTTCCATACAGGCTCAATTCGCTTGCGGTGTCACCCGATTGTTTCCCACCGTGATCACGGGATCGCCCGAGAACATGACCGCGGCGCTCAACAATCTCGCCAGCGCCAAAGAGACCGTTGCGCACGCCGCGGCTCCTGTATGTGAAGCGATGGAGGCCTTCCATCTGGAGGGTCCCTACATTTCCCCCGACGACGGACCGCGCGGCGCGCATCCGGCGCGTTGGGTCAGGCCGCCCGATATCGCGGAGTTTCAGCGCTTCCAGGAAGCCGCCATGGGCAACATACGGCTGGTGACGCTTTCGCCCGAGTGGCCCCAGGCTGCACGCTTCATCGAAAAGATCGTGGAGAAAGGCGTTGTCGCGAGCATTGGCCACACCCGGGCCTCGACCTCTCAGATTGCCGATGCGGTGAGCGCCGGCGCAACGCTATCCACGCATCTCGGAAACGCCGCCGATGCCATGCTGCCGCGCCATCCCAATTATCTGTGGGACCAACTGGCCGAGGATCGTCTGGCGGCCAGCTTTATCGTAGATGGATTTCATCTCCCTGCGTCGTTCCTGAACGTGGCGCTGCGCGCCAAGGGACTGGAGCGTTCCCTTCTGATCACGGACGCGGTCATGCCCGCGGGGTGCCCTCCCGGGCGCTATCGGCTGGGTGAAGTGGACGTCGATTTGCACGCCGATGGAAGCGTGCGGCTAGCAGGTGGTTCACGTCTGGCCGGCTCGGCGCTAAGAATGGATCGGGCCATCGCGAACGTCATGCGGGCCGCGGGCCTCAGCCTGCGCGAAGCCGTTACCCTGGCCACCCGAAATCCTGCGCGCGTGGGCCGCGTCGCTTCACGCCAACGCGGACTCAATCCGGGAGATCGCGCCGACCTGGTACGCTTTCGCGTGGACGAAGCGAGCGGGCAAATCACCGTTCTCGAAACCTTTCTCAGTGGCCAGCGGGTGTTCCCTGCGGGACGCTAAGAGCCCTACGCAGGCGGCAGGTCGACGCCGGCGGCCATGTTGCCCCGATAGACCATAAGCCCGACGTGGTTGAGGCGGCTCATGTAGTCCACCCAGATTTCGCCGCCCATATCCAGCCATCGCCGGCAGAAACTAAAATCCTCACTGAGGTAGAACCCGGTGGTTTGGTCGACCATGCAATTAAACAGCGCCGAACGCCAGGGGCTGGCCGCGAGGGGATCGCCGGCCCGGTGCTCGTGCGTGTAGCGCAGCTCCGGGTAATGCTCGATCATTGCCTCCAGCACCGATCGGCGGATCATCAGAAAACCGGTGCCCACATAACGCGATTTCACGAAGCCGCTACGAACCACCATCTCCTGTCCCGGCTCGCGCTCCACCACGTAGGACAGGGTCGCGGATTCCAGCGGGCTTCGTCCCGCCTGCACGGCGGAGGCCATCATATCCCAATTGATTTGTTTGACCGGGTAGACGGCTCCCGTGACATCCGCGCCGAATTCGACCAGACGAATTACCTGTTCCGGTTCGAAGCCGATGTCGGCGTCGATAAACAGCAGATGGGTTGCGCTGGGATTATCCAGGAAATGGCAAACGATGGTCTGCCGCGCCCGCGTAACTAGCGCGTCACCGGCCTGCAGCAGGTAGTTCAAGTGCCAGCCGCGTTGCGTGAAGGCCTTTTGCAGCTTGAGTAGCGAGACGGCGTAGAGCCAACTCACCTGGCCGCCGAAGCAGGGCGTGCCGATAGTGATGGAATAAGGGGCAGGCATGAACGAAGATGCTGGTATTGTAAGCCAATCGCCAAGCACTTTTTTGACAAACTCTTACAGGTATTGGTCCGGTTCGGTCGGTCTCTATTAGTAGGGCGCTCAGTGGCGCCCTCAGGAGAAGACTATGAAAACCATACGTGGCAGCATCCGATGCCTGATCGCATTGGCAGCGCTTACCCTTTGGGTGAGTTTCGCCGCAGACATTGACGGAAAATGGACCGGGCAGGTGGAAGGGCGAAACGGTCCGCAGACCCAGACCCTCATGCTGAAAGCCTCGGGCGGCACTTTGACGGGCAGCATCCAGGGACGCCAGGGCGAGCCGGTGGAGATTTCCAACGGAACAATCGGCGACGGGGGCGCTGTAGCATTCACGGTTGTGCGCGAGTTTAGAGGAAACAAAATTACGCAGGAGTACAAGGGGATGCTTTCTGGAGGCGAGCTGAAACTGACCGTGTCCGGTGGACGCGGCGAGCCCCGCGAAGTGACCTACAAAAAAGAATAGCTGCAAAGCCGGTACATACGGCTTCAGCCGCATTTCCAGGAAACTGTTCTACAGGGCGGTTTGCGATTCCGGGCACGAGACAGGCAAACGCGGCTTGAGCAGCAATACAGGGCGGCGGCCGGCGGGCTCTTGGCAGGGACGCCCACCACAAGTCGTATTGCTTCAAGACTGGCTGCCTCGAAGGCTGAAGCTGCTTCACGATTTCCATTGCTCCGGCGACGCCCAATCGTCTGCCTCGTTTTCCGAATCGGGCTGTTCAAGGTAAGCGCGCCGGGGCCGTTCTTCTTCCGTCTCTCGAATAGCTTTTCGGATTGCAGATCGGTTCCACCCGTTGGCGCTTGGCGGCAGGAGCGATGCGGCTCATCTAATTGCGCCAGCCGCGACTTCATATGTTTGTACTATATCGGGCGGCGGGTCTGCTTGGTAGCCGGAGCGGAGGGCATAATAGGCCGGATTCAGATGAATGAGGTGTTGCGCGTGGCACTCAATTTGTTCTTTCGAAAAAACGAAGCCGGCTTCCCTGGAAAAGGCCGCGGGGTCAAAGGGAAGTCCTTTGCGCTGATGGCGTATGAGGATTTCGGCCACTTCGTTGAGATGGCGGCGCTCCAGGCGGCGACGCTCTTCCTGGATGTCGCGGAGGTGTTCGGCAGCCTTTTGGAACTGACGGGAGAGACGCGCGCCGTGCATTCCGAGCCTGGCGAGGAGCGTGATTTGGGATTGGGGGTCGGAGTCTCGGGAGAGCAGCTCGGCTTC
The DNA here is from genome assembly GCA_963747945.1 of Bryobacterales bacterium. Taxonomy (GTDB): domain Bacteria; phylum Acidobacteriota; class Terriglobia; order Bryobacterales; family Bryobacteraceae; genus Palsa-89. The sequence goes on along the minus strand of CAVVHB010000007.1, from coordinate 501,391 downwards.
GATGAATGGGATGCGGTTGAGGCGCCAGGCGGTGTCGGCGAGTTCGTGGACGAGTTGAGTCTCGATGGAGTTAGCGGGTTTGTGGTCAGCGAGAAATTGCTGGAGGTGGCGCTGGTAGGCTTCGGGATCCTCGGTGGGCAGGACGGCGGTGCGGGCGGTGAGCCCATGGCCGAGGGCGTTCTGCGAGGAGCGCTGCTTGCCGGCTTCGGTGCGCGGGCCGGTGGAGAGCCTAGCATTCGCGCGGTTCGCGCGAGCGCGAGGCTCCGGGGTTGGGGATTGGGGATTAGGGATTGGCGTCGCGACCTGGTTTGTCACTGTGGGCCTCCGATCCGGTTCGGGCTGGGGGCAGGAGCTTCTGCGGGCTAGCCAGCGCAGGACGGGATCGGGATCAGTTGTTGTTGGCGTTGGGGGAGCTTGGGCTGTTGTTGCCATTTGTGTACCTCGGTCACTGGATAGCACGGCCGGGGATGCAGGCGATGGAGGGCCGGGAGCGTTTGTTGAAGGGAAAGTAGAAAGAGCGGGCGGAGGCTTGTGATTGGGTCAGCGGGAACGGCGGGTATTTCGCTTGAGGGCGCCGAGTTAGGTCGAGCTGACCGTGTGCATGGCATATGCCTCCGGAGATGGCAGGGATTGGGCATTTTAGCCGGGATGGCTGACTTCCAGATCGCGTCGACTATCGCCAATGTCCGAGTTGGCCGTTCGTCCAAGTGACTTCGTACTTCGAATTCGTAAAACGCTATGCGACTTTTCGGCGATTGAGCGCGCGAAGATGCTCTCCTGGACGGCGAAGTCTTGCTACTCATATCGCGACGCGAATCCCAAGCGCCTACTCCATACAACTGCGTCGAGAGTGATCTTGCTAAGCGCAAGACATCCACGAGGGAAAGCTCCCATCACCCGGCAGTATTCGCGCGTGATGCGTAGCCAGCTCCAGCAACCGGCACTGAGGCGCTGATCTCGGTACCTTTCCCCGGCTGAGAAGAGATCGAAATCGTCCCACCAACGAACCGGATGCGTTCCTGCATACTAAGCAGCCCCAGGCCTGATTTGGTATGGGCATCCTCGATTGAGAAACCCGTGCCGTTGTCCCGCACACGCAGGTGGATGGAGGCGGCTTCCGCAGTGAGCTCGACGTGAATCTCACTGGCCTGTCCATGAATTGTCGAGTTACGGAGACTCTCCTGGGCCACACGATAGAGGCAGGTCGCGGCAGTCTTGTCCAAAGAACGGTCTTCGACCAAACCCCGGAAATACACATTGATCGCTTTGGCAATTCCTAATTGGTGACAAAACTCCTTCAGAGCGATGCTTAATCCTAAGTCTTCGATTGCCGATGGATGCAGCCCATGCGCGAGTCGACGGACCTCAGCGGACAATTGATTTGTCCGGTTCTGCAACGCTAAGATGTGTGCCCGCGTAGTCTCTAGCGAACTTGGTATCTCGGTTGCCAACCTGCCGAATTCGATGGAGAGAGACGCCAGTACCTGGGTAAAATCATCGTGCAGCTCTCGGGATAGGCGGCGACGCTCGTCCTCTTGTGCAGTGAGGAGATTTCCGGCCAACGTCTGCAGCTGCTGCTGGCTAGCCCGCAGGCGCTCTTCTGTCCGCTTCTGCTCGGTCACGTCAAGACAGGAGCCGATAAATCCGGCAAACTCGCTCTTGCGGTAGCGTGGTCTTCCGTTGTCCAAAACCCAACGATATTCCCCATCAGCTCTCCGCAATCGGTACTCCATCTCGAAACCACGGCGGGCATCAAACGACGAGGAATACACGGCTAGGCAGCGGTCCAAATCATCGGGATGTACGCCTTTTGCCCAACCGTCCCCCAATTCCTGCTCCATGGTGCGGCCCGTGAACTCCAGCCAGACCTTGTTGAAAAAAGTACAAAGTTTATCCGGTGCGGAAACCCAGATCATCACTGGTGCTGTGTCGGCCATACTCCGGAAGCGCTCCTCACTCTCCCGCAACTCCTCTTCCGCCCGCTTGCGCTCAGTGATGTCCTGGCCCATGCCCATGCTCGTGCCGTCCGGCAGACGGAGCATCATCCAGGAAGTGTCGATGACCCGGCCGTCGCGGACAGTGGTCTTAAAGTTGGCCCACTCTCCGTTGGTGTTCAACACGAAATCGTGCACCTGCTTGCGATACTGGGGATCGGGATAGTTTTCCACCAGGATGTCCACATTGTCCCGGCGGATCTCGTCTAGTGTCCATCCAAGCGTCTGTTCCCACGCCCGGTTCACCATTTGGAGCCCGAATTTTCCATCTCCGGAATTGATCATCATGGGAATGTGATCGAAGATGGTTTGCAGCATTTCTTTCTGGTGCCGTAGTTCCGAGTAGGCCGTTTGCAGCTCTTCGCTGTCGCGCTGGCGCGCCCCTGCCGTCGCCCGCAGCCTGCCGATGATCTGTCCCACCGGGATGGCGTTGATTAGGACGGCTTGTACGATCACGGCCCAGATTCCCAATGGCGTTGCCTTCGCCTGGAGCGAAAGACTCACGTGCGTCATCTCCAGAAGCGTAAATACCAACGCGCTGAGCAGGCATCCACCCGCTGTCCATAGGGCGCCTTCATAACCGAGGAGCCATGCCGCCGACACTGGCAAGGACACGTAAAGCACCGCTCCTGGACTGTGTACACCGCCGAAGGAGTAGCAGATGAGCGTTGCCCATATCCAAGTGCCTGTGAGGTAGGCCAGACTGGCGCGCCGGAAGTTGCCTAGCCGGAGCAGCACGAGTGCAGTGGCGTAACTCGCTTCCACGACGGCAGCATTGAATATCCGTGGGAAGCTCACCTGAGCGAACGGTATCGTGGCGACCCACATGGCCGCCATCCACACGAAGAGACTCGCGAGGAGAACGTGCAGCATTCTTGCCGTCTGATCGGCGGCCAGCGATCCTCGAAGCCCAACGAACAGCACGACGCGACGTATAATTTGCGAATTGTAAGGCTTAAAGCTCATAAGTGCTCCATTTAGCCTCTGGACGACGTAATCCTCTAGACGACGTAATGATGATACAGAATTGCGCCTACTTCAAATACGGACAGGTTTTGAGGTACCGCGACCAAGGGTTACAATTACGTCGGGGTCGGCGGTAAAGGCTCCGCTGCCAGTGCGTACGCTTCAACCAACGGTTGCCTGATTCCTAGCCCAACGTTCCCGTTCGCAAACCTTGCCGAACACATTGTAGAGCCCGCGCGGCAATTTGCAGTTCAGCCAAGATCGTGTTCTGACCAGCCAGTTTCAGTTTCGGGACCGTGTGGATTATTGATTGGTTCTCGGTGCCAATACACCGCTTCGTGATCCAGACTCCGCAGGTGATCGTGAGTTGGACGAAGGTGTTGCTACAACCGCCTCGTACTGCCACTTTGACGTATAGTCGGCAATGGTGATTTGTGCCACTGGCGGTCCGGAAATGGCGTTGCGAACTCGGCAAGCCGATGACGTGGTAGTTGGCGCTACGCGGCGCTCGGATGTGCGGCACGAAAGTGGAATGGCTAACTCCAGTGCTGCTTAAGAAGTTTCTATCGAGCGCCGGGAAAAACGCGGCTGAAGCCGCGTGTACCCAACTCGGGTGTACCCAACCCGCGTGTCGCCGACAAAACACCCTTGAGTGAGCACTTTTGAACAGGCGGTGGTCTCGGCGTCCTGTATAATTGTGACGCTCTTTATGGCCTGCATGCGGTGTCCCGCGGCAATATCGTTGGCATTGCTGTCCAGTCTGTCCGGCAATGCCCAGGAGCTGGAACAGCACACCATCAAGTCGAACCTCGAATACAGGCTTAGCGAAGGCGACCTGCCGCAGCTCACGTTGGGCGTCGAAAAGCCGAAGAATGTGGAAATAATCGAGGGCGGCGAAGAGCTGCTGCAGGAGTGCCTCAGCGATCCGGTGAAGTGGTCGCAAGACCCGCTGGTGTTCCGGCTGGCGCATGCGCATGCCGCGTCCATTCAAAGCTGCCGCGAAAACAGGTCCCCCTCCATGCACGTCATCTTTCGCAAGGTGGGGGATGAACCGCTAGAGGCCTGGGTGCATTTTGACGGCCATGGAGCTCAAACCTCGGGGAGCCGAATGGCGCATCTCGGTGAGTTTCTGTATCACAAGATCACGTTTCAGAACAACGATCAAGACCGGATGTTTGAAAATCTGGAGCGATCGTTTTCGAACCCGCTGGGGATAACTCAGAGCGGACCGGACCCGTTGACCGTGCGCGATCAGCTCACGCTCTTCAGCGACAAAACGGTGTTCCGAGTGCAGCCCTACGCCTCTTCCCTGGTTTCTTCAGCTGGTTTGATGCTTTTCAGTCCTGTTCGGATATGGGGCCGGGGTACCGACAACTACACCAACCACCTGGTATCCTCGTTCACCCGCCGGCTAGTGACATACGGCATTCAAGGCGCCGCCGCCGCCGCCCTGCATGAGGACTTGAGATATAGACCATCTCTCAGCCACAACATATGGAAGCGCTCAGAGCACGCGCTGCTGAGCACTCTGGTGTTGGACACACCGCGAGGGAACGACATCGCGTTCGCCAACATCGTGGCCGCGGTAGGCAGCGCGGAGATTATTAACGCCAGCCGTCCAGGACAGGAAAACCCAACGCGGCAAAACTTGAGCCATCTGGGCGTATGGGACCTTGCGGGAGCGAACATGTTGGGGTTCGCCGAAGGCAATCTCTGGAACGAGTTTAAACCCGACATCAAGCATTTTGTCAGGAGTAAATTGCTCCATCGGCAGTGAGCCCGGACTCCCGATCCAGGAAGCGCGCCAAATACGGCGCGGTGCGGCTGCCGGACACACGCGAGAGCTGGGAGGGAGTTCCAGAGGCAACAATGTGGCCGCCTTCTTCGCCTGCGCCGGGACCAATATCGATCACATAATCGCTGGCCGCTACCACGCGCATGTCATGCTCGACCACGATTACGGTGTTGCCCGATGCCACCAACCCATCCAGCTGCGCGACGAGCTTTTCGACGTCGGAGGGATGCAGGCCCGTGGTTGGTTCGTCAAGTATGTAAAGCGTGTTACCGCGTTGGATCCGTTGCAGCTCGGTGGCTAGCTTGATGCGCTGCGCCTCACCGCCGGAGAGTTCAGTGGCGGGCTGGCCCAGCCGCAGATAGCCCAGGCCAACTTCGCGCAGCACGTTCAGAGCGCGTCTTATCTGAAGTTCGCCGGCCTGGAGTTCGCCCGCGAAGAATTCCCAAGCCGCATCCACTGTCATTCCCAGCACGTCGGCGATGGTCTTGTCCTGGTATTTGATCTCGAGCGTTTTGGCGTTGTAGCGAGCGCCATGGCAGGTGGGGCAAGGCGCGTAGACGCTTGGGAGGAAGAGCAGCTCGACGAATACAAAGCCTTCGCCCTCGCAGGTTTCGCAGCGGCCGGCGGGAACATTGAAGGAGAAGCGCCCCGCGCCGTAGTGTCGGGATCGCGCTGCTTTGGTAGCGGCGAAGAGCTTGCGAACATAATCGAAGAGTCCCGTGTAGGTTGCCAGGTTGGAGCGCGGCGTGCGTCCGATCGGCTTTTGATCCACTCGTACCAGGCGCTTGATGGCCTCCATACCGGCGACGATTTCGCCGCCGATGGCGGTGGGTTCCGGGCGTTCCAGTTCTTCCACCTCTTCCTCGTCGGCGGGGATGGCGTGGCCCAGACGCCCAGCCACCAGTTCCACCAGCGCTTGACTTACTAAGCTCGACTTACCCGACCCGGAGACTCCAGTTACAGTTGTAAACACGCCTAAGGGAAAAGCGGCGTCGAGCTTATCCAGGTTATTGCGCGTGACGCCGGCGAGGCGCAGCCAGCCCTTGGCAGAGCGTGGCGTACGCGGCGGAAGCACCTGGTGTCCGAAAAGATGGCGGCGAGTTTGTGATTGCTGGACGCGATCGAGACCCTCGGGAGGGCCGCTGTAGAGCACCCAGCCACCCTGCTCACCGGCGGCGGGTCCAATGTCGACGATCCAATCGGCGCGCCGAATTACATCCAGATCATGTTCGACGACGAACAGCGAGTTGCCCGAAGCTTTCAATCGATCGAGCGCGGCCAGCAACGCTTCCGTGTCGGCTGGATGCAAGCCCGCCGATGGCTCGTCGAGCACATACACGACGCCAAACAAATTGGAGCGGACTTGCGTGGCCAGGCGCAGACGTTGAAGCTCGCCCGGAGAAAGGGTAGGCGTGCTGCGCTCCATGGAAAGATAACCGAGACCAAGGTCGAGCATCACGGTGATTCGCCCGACCAGATCGTGAGCGATCCGCTGTGCAACGATGGCTTTTTCAGGATGCTCCGCCTCCAACTTCTTTAGGACGTCGGAAGTTCCCTCCGCGGTGGGCCGCAGAATGCCGGCCAGGCGGATCAGCGACAGCGCGGACATATCGGCAATGTCCAATCCCGCAAACTTCACCGACAGAGATTCGCGGCGCAGCCGCTTGCCATGGCAGAGGGGACATTCGGTACTGATCAGGTATTGGGACACCCGCTTTCTGGTTAACGCGCTCTGCGTGTTGGCGAAGGTGTGCAGGACGTAACGCTTGACGCCCGTGAAAGTTCCCTGGTAACTGGGCTCCTCCTTGCGCTTCAGAGCGCGGCGCGTTTCTTCGGGGGTGAAGCCGGCATACACGGGGACCGTGGGCTGTTCGTCGGTGTAGAGGATCCAATCGCGATCTTTCTTGGGCAGATCACGCCACGGGCGATCGACGTCGTAGCCCAGTGAAACCAGGATGTCTCGCTGGTTCTGGCCTCCCCACGCAGTAGGCCAGGCAGCGATGGCGCGCTGACGAATGGTGAGAGAATCGTCCGGCACCATGGAGCGTTCCGTTACATCATAGATGCGGCCCAGGCCATGGCATTGGGGACAGGCGCCCTCCGGAGTGTTCGTCGAAAACGATTCGGCCTCCAGATGTGGCTGATGCGGCGGATAGGTTCCGGCGCGTGAATACAGCATCCGAAGCAGATTGGATAAAGTGGATACGCTACCAACCGAGGAGCGGGTGGTGGGCGAGCCGCGCTGCTGTTGAAGCGCCACGGCCGGCGGCAAACCATCGATAGTATCCACCTCGGCAACGCCCATCTGGTCAAAAAGACGCCGGGCGTAGGGGGCCACCGATTCCAGATAACGCCGTTGGGCCTCAGCGTAAAGCGTGCCGAATGCGAGCGACGATTTTCCGGAGCCGGACACACCGGTGAAAACGACCAAGGCATCGCGCGGAATGTCGACGTCTACGTTCTTGAGATTGTGCTCGCGCGCGCCGCGCACGCGAACGAAGCCGGTGAAAGTGGATGACATGGAAATCCGAGAAGTGAGCCGCGGCGTTTCAAAAACTTTCGAGCGTGCCGTTGAAGCGATAGCCGACCCAGGGCTCGGTGGTGACGAATTCGGGGTGGTCGGGATCGGCTTCGATCTTCTTTCGCAGATTTCGGATGAAGACGCGCAGGTAATCCACCTGGTCGCCGTAGTCGGGACCCCAGACCGCCTGAAGCAGCTCGCGATGAGCCACGGCTTCGTTGGCGTGGCTGGTGAGATAACGCACCAAGTCGAGCTCCTTGGGGGTGAGATGGCTGGTGCGGACGCCATTGAAGGCAGTGCGTCCGGCGAAATCGATCACCAGGTTACCGGCACGAACGCGAGCGGGGGAGGATTGCGCTGAAGCAGGAACCCGTCGCAGCGCCGCGCGGATGCGAGCCAGCAGCTCCGGAGTGCTGAAGGGCTTGTTGACGAAATCGTCGGCGCCCGCATCCAGAGCCTCTACTTTGTCGGCCTCCGTATTGCGCACGGTGAGCATGATGATTCCCACTCCGGTGCCCGCCCGGATCTCGCGGCAAGCCGCCAAGCCGCCCATGCCGGGCATGTTCATGTCCAGCAGGATCAAATCGGGATGGTAATCGCGCAGCTTTTCGAGCGCCTCTTCGCCGGTTTTTGCGTCGTCCACTTCGTAGCCGGCCCCGGCCAGCGTAGTCCGCATGATACGGCGAATCTGGGGTTCGTCGTCAACCACCAGGATGCGTCCCGCGCTCATCGGCGTGCCCCCGCGCCGTCCGCCACTTCGGGCTCGGATGTTCGCTCCAGGGGCAGCGTCACCCGAAACGTGGTTTCTCCGGGACGGCTATCCACGGTGAGTTCTCCTTGATGCGCCAGCACGATGTTATTGGCAATCGCCAGACCGAGGCCGAAGCCTGGGACTTGATTCTTGACCGACGGGCTGCGATAAAAGCGTTCAAACAGACGACTCTGTTCCTGTTCCGGAATTCCGGCGCCGTGATCGGTGATCTCAAACTGGATGGCGCCGTTGCCATTGGATGAGGGACTGTTGGATACGCGCACCGTGACAGGAGAGCGCGGCGGCGAATACTTAAGGGCATTGTCGAGCACCTGCTTGAGGGCCAGCTTGAGCAGCCGTCGATCGAGCGAGAGCTGAGGCAACGAGCCCTCGGCCTGAATTTCGACGGGCCGCTTGTCGATCTGTGTGCGGAGGGATGCAAGAACGTCCTCGACGAGCTCCTTGGGATCGGTTAGCTCGCGCCGTACCTGGATGTGGTCGGATTCCAGGCGCGCCATGTCCACCGCGTCGTCAATGAGCGCCTGTAAGTGCCGCGCTTCCTCGTCGGCGATCTCCAGCAGCTCGGTACGGCTCTCCATGGGCTGATCAGGCAACGACAACAGCGAGGTAGTGGCGGCGCGGATGGAGGTGAGCGGCGTCTTGAATTCGTGCGCCATGGCATCGATGAGCGTGGTACGCAGTTGCTCGCTGCGGCGCACCGCTTCCACCTGATGAGCGAGGTTCTGCGCGCGGGCCCGCTCCAGACCGATCGCGATGAGATTACTGATGCCCTGCAAGACCGAGTCTGGCATGAAGGGACCCTGGATGGCAAAGCTGGCGATGGGTTCCGAGCCCAGGCGGACCGCGGTGATCACGCGCTGGTGTTCGGGATCCAAGAAGGATGTGCCCCGTGAGGCGGCATCGCGCAATTGGTCTTCGATGCCATCGAAGTCCGAAGGGCCGGCGCGGTGAATCTCTCCAGTCCGCCGGTCATAGAGCACCACCGCGCGCAGCCCAAATACTTCCGCCAGCTTGCGCGCCAGTTGCTTGGCGAGCGGCTCCACCGGATCGATGAGCAGAATGGCGCGGCTGAAGGTGTACAGGCGCTCGATGTCGCGCTGGCGATCCACTGCGTCCAGAGCCTGCTTCTTCACGCGGGCCGAGAGCCGGCTGGTGATGAGCGCGGTGGCAAGAAAACTAAAAAGCGCCACCCAGTTCTGCGGATCGGCAATGGTGAACTTGCCAACGGGCGGAAAGAAGAAGAAATTAAACGTGAGCGTGGCGGCGAGGGAGGCGAGTGTGGCTTCGACAATGCCCCAGGTGCTGGCGATTATTAACACCAGCAGCAGATACGCGAAGCCAACCGAAGTGGGATTGTGCGGAATTACCGTATACGCGGTGTAGGTAACGATAGCCACGCCGGAGAGCGAAAGCAGCAGACGCAGCGCAAGCCGACCCAATGGAAACTCACCCCCGGCTGTTATTCTAACGCGCCGATTTCCTGACAGACCCGATCGCAAGTGGCGGGGGCAAGCAGGATGCCGTTGCGATAGTGGCCGTAAGCGAGCCAGAGCCGGCTGGATTGAACGCGTCCGATGAGCGGAGCGGCGGCGCCGGTGGCGGGACGGAAGCCGACCCAAACGGATTCGGGTTGGAGGGACGCCAGGCACGGAACCATGGCGCCTGCGCGCGTCGCTACTGCAGCGGCGATTTGGGGGTCGATGGCGCGGTCGAAACCGGCGTCTTCGGTGGAAGAGCCGGCGATGGTGAAGCCGTCGGCGCGTTGAAGAGCGTAGGTATGTTCGTGGCGGACGGTAGCGGCCAGCGATCCGGGGAGGAGGCGGTAACCGAGCAGGTGGCCCTTTACCGGAAAGGAGCGGGGCAGCTGGTGGGGCTGAGCGTCGACGGTCACTTGGATGGCGCTGCTCCAGGCCCCGGCGGCGATCACCGCGAACGACGCGTCGACAGTTTGATGGGCGGCCTTGTCCGAGAGAACGACCCGCACGGCGGTGGTGTCGGCCACGATCGATGTGACGCGAGAGTCTGGACGGATAGCTACGCCGCGCGCGAGGCAAGCTGCGTGCAGGGCGGTCATCAAGGCAGCGGGATCGACAATGGCCTCGTTGGTGTAGCGGATGGCGCCAATCGCGTCAGGGCGGACCAGGGGAACCAGCGCCCGGAGTTCGTCGCGATTAATAACCGTGGAAGGGATGCCCGCGGCCCGTTGGGAAGCGGCGCGCGTGGAGAGCGATTCGAGGTCGGTGCTGGTAAGGGCGATCTGGACGGCGCTGGTGCGGTGGAATTCGATGGGAACGCCGCTATCGGCTTTAAGCGCGCCGACGAAGTCATCGTACTTGGCGAGGCTCGCGATGGCGAGGTTGAGCAAAGGTGAAGCTTGATCGAATTCACCGCCGGGCGCGAGCATCCCCGCCGCCGCCGAGCTGGCTTCGGAACCGATTTTGGGGGCGGCATCCAGGAGCAGGACGCGGCGCTGATTGCGGGCGAGACGCCAGGCGATGGATGCGCCGATGACGCCGCCGCCGGCGATGATGACGTCGAAGCGGGCCGGCATGGCTAGGGGGTTGGAGGCGCCGTTTCGAAGGGGTTCAGCACCGTGACTGAGCCGAATTGGCGGCCGGTTTGGAAATCCTCACTGAGGAGAAAGCTGCATCGCATGCGCTCGGCGGCAGCGACGATCAGTCCGTCCCAGAAGGTGACTTGGGCTTGATCGGTCCAGTGCCACGCGCGCTCGATCAGAGCAATCGTCACGTCCGGCGGACGCCATTCTGACATCAGCTTCACGCGGTGGCGCGCCACCTCAGGCGGGACCCGGAATTTTCGAAGTGCATTCCAGTAAAATTCCTGTAGAACCTGCCAACTCACAGCGCCGCACGTATTTTCCCACAGCCATCCGAGCCACAATTTGGCATGGTCACGTTTGACTGGATTCAACTCGTCGTATCGGTAGAGCAATACGTTGGAATCGACGAAATACCTATCGCCGTTCATGGACCTCATCGCGCGTCATACGCTTGGACGCGTCGATGGGCTCCGGCGCTCCCAGATCATCGGGCAAGCGTTTCCACTCTTCGTAGGCGCGCCAATAGGAGTCGGAGGCGCGCATTTCCTTTTCGAGCAGGCGGCCGACGAGCTTGGAGACTGAAGTATTTTCGTCGGCAGCCTTCTTGCGAGCCCAATGGGCGACTTCGGGATCGAGGGTGATGGTGACGTTCTTCAGCACAGGATTAGTGTAACACGGTTCGTGGGCCACAAGAATTCGCTTGACTTCCCCGCAAAGACTTGGCACCATTGTCTCACTTGGACCACTTGTGAACAAAACACTATACTTGCCTGACGATGAAGCGGAGACATGGGAAAAGGCGAGGCGGTTAGCCAATGATCATCTGTCGCCAGTGATCCTAAGGGCCTTGAAGGAGTACGTCGTGACGAAAGAAGGGGAGGCTGCCGAAGCTGCGGGGTTTGAACGCATCGAACTCGAGTTTGAGGACAGCGATGAGAAAAACCTTCCAAAGAAGAAGGCCTTTCGCGGAAAGTGGATTTGCCCACCCGAGTCTCCTTCGTGGCTGTGGTCGGATCCCGAGGTGCTCAAGGGTCAAGCTTGTGCGGTCGCAATTACGGCTAAAGGCAACGTCGTTGTTTACAGCTGGAAGCAAGGATTGGCTTCGATCCTGAGATAGGTGAGCCGTACAATTTCCAATTTAATTATCGATTCCTCGTCTTTTCCTCGTTCCATGATGCAGCTTCAGACCCCGATGTCAACTACGCGATTCGGGAAGCTGTACGAAAGCGCGGCGTGCCCGTCGAAGAATTAGATATTTGATGACAGATAGCGACTACCAAAAGGAGATGAACTCAAATGACAATGGAAGGCCTGGAGCGCAAGATTTCCAGATTCGAAGGGATCGCCGTTAGGATCCGACACGCTAACGGTCGCGACGTCCGATCAGACAAGATAGTCTCCCTTCGCTACTCGTTCGAGAGGAGGGCTGCAGATTCGACATCGGTATCTTCGTGGCTGCGCACTCGGTTCGATCCCATTGGCAGCGGTTATTCGTGCGAAGTACTGGATCATGAACAAAGGCCCGCGCACGGACGCACCCTGCTCGGTAATCTTCGTGGTCGCCAGAGGGCATAGGAGTTAATCCTCCGCGCGCGGGCAAAGGGCCTCAGCGTCGAGAACCGCCGGTGGGAGTCCGGTTAGTCGTCTGGCAAGCCGTCTGACTCAGTCACGGCGAATTCCTGCGCGATGGCTCGGCTCTCCGCTTGAATTTCTGGGTCGGCGGCCATCTCTTGCATGGTGATTTCGAATTGCTTCTCGTCGTTCGAAGTTGATGACATAAAAAAGGCGGACCTCGAAAGGTCCGCCTTGGTTTTTACGACTTTGTGCGATTATTCGGCCAGCGTCGTCTCTTCGCCGGGCTCTTCGGTCAGGCCGCCCGCATAGACGCTGCGGGCTTCGTCTTCGTAACCACCCAGGTCGCCAGTGAGCGAAACTTCTTCCGCGATGGGCTCTTCTTCCACCACGTCTTCGCCCGCGATCTTGACGCCGCGATAATACTCCATGCCGGTGCCGGCTGGGATCAAGCGGCCCATGATCACGTTTTCCTTGAGACCCCGCAGGTAATCCACCTTGCCGTTGATGGCGGCTTCGGTCAACACGCGCGTGGTTTCCTGGAAGGACGCCGCCGAGATGAACGAATCGGTCGAAAGCGACGCCTTGGTGATACCCAGCAGCACCGGCTTTCCGGTGGCTGGACGGCCGCCCGCATCCACAACTCGGGCGTTTTCTTCGCGGAACTTGAACTTGTCCACCACTTCCTCGGGGAGGAACTCGGTGTCGCCGATGTCGTCCACCTTCACCCAGCGCATCATCTGCCGAGAGATGACTTCCAGGTGCTTGTCGTTGATGTTGACGCCCTGCAGACGGTACACTTCCTGGATTTCGTTCACCAGGTATTTCTGCAGTTCTTTTTCGCCGAGCACGGCCAGGATGTCGTGCGGATTGCGCGGACCGTCCATCAAAGGATCGCCCGCCTTCACACGCTCACCCTCCTGCACGTTGATGTGCACCCCGCGCGGGATGTTGTAATCTTTCTGCTCGCCGTCGTCGGCGGTGATGCTGATCTTGCGCATACCCTTGGCAACTTCGCCGTAGCGCACGATGCCGTTGATCTCGGCGATGATGGCCGTCTCGCGAGGCTTGCGGGCCTCGAACAGTTCCACCACGCGCGGCAGACCGCCGGTGATGTCTTTGGTCTTGGTTGTCGCGCGGGGGATCTTCGCGATCACGTCGCCCGCGTGAGCATCTTCGCCATCGGTCACCATCAGGTGAGCGTGGGTGGGCATGAGGTAGCGTTTTTCGTCCGACCGGGACCCGCCTTCGGGCCGCATGATGACCGTGGGAATGCGTTTTTCATCGATTGAATCGGTGACCACCCACTGCGACATGCCGGTGATTTCGTCCACCTGCTCTTGCAGCGTGGTGCCTTCCGAAAGGTCCTTGAAATGGACTTTGCCACTGACTTCGGTCAGGATGGAGAACGTGTAAGGATCCCATTCGAGCAGGATGTCGTTGTTCTTCACGCGCGCGCCGTCTTCAAACAGCACCTTGGCGCCGTACACAACGGGGTAGCGTTCCTTTTCGCGGCCCTTGTCGTCGATGATGGCCAGGATGCCGTTGCGATTCATCGCAATCAACTCGCCCTTGGCATTGCGAACGGTGGTGACGCCGAGGAACTTGACGAACCCGTCCGAGTTGGCATCCTGTTTGGATTGCTCGCTCGATCCGGTAGCCGTTCCGCCGACGTGGAAGGTACGCATGGTGAGCTGTGTTCCCGGCTCGCCGATGGACTGCGCCGAGATGATTCCCACTGCTTCGCCGCGCTCTACCATCCGGCCAGTGGCCAGGTTGCGGCCATAGCAGAGCTGGCAAACGCCGCGTTTGGATTCGCAGGTGAGCACCGAGCGGATCTTTACGCGCTCGATACCGGCAGCCTGGATTGCGCCCGCCAGGTCTTCGGTGATTTCTTTGTTCAGCCCGACAATCAGGTTGCCCTCATAATCGAACTGGTCTTCCAGCGCCACGCGGCCGACGATACGGTCGCGCAACGGCTCGATGATTTCGCCCGATTCGATGATGGGCTCAACGTAAATGCCGTCGCTGGTGCCACAATCGGTTTCGGTGATGATGACGTCCTGCGCCACGTCGCAAAGGCGGCGGGTGAGGTAGCCGGAGTCAGCCGTTTTCAGTGCCGTGTCCGCCAGGCCTTTGCGCGCCCCGTGCGTGGAAATGAAGTACTGCAGCACGTCCAGGCCTTCGCGGAAGTTGGCGGTGATGGGCTGCTCGATGATTTCGCCCGAGGGCTTGGCCATCAAACCGCGCATACCGGATAGCTGGCGGATCTGCTGTTTCGATCCGCGGGCGCCGGAATCGGCCATGATGTAAATGGGGTTCAAGTAACGACCGGTGCGGTCGTCTTCCTCCATCGATTTGAACATTTCCTCGGCCACGCGTTCGGTGACCTTGGACCAAATTTCGATGATCTTGTTGTAGCGCTCGCCCTGGGTGATAGCGCCTTCCTGATACTGCTGCTGCACCTCGATGACGGCCTTTTCGGCGTCTTTCACCAGCTTGGGCTTCTCTTCAGGCACCACCATGTCATCGATGCCGATGGAAATTCCGGCGCGCGTGGCATACAGGAAGCCGAGCTTTTTCACTTCATCCAGCATCTGGACGGTGATTTGCAGCCCGTACTTCAGGTAGCAATATTGCACCAGTTGGCTGAGACCCTTCTTCTTCAGCAGGCCGTTGATGAAAGGCATCTGGTCCGGCAGCACGTCGTTCAAGATCACGCGGCCAACCGTGGTGTCCATGTACTGCTTGTTGAATTCGATCGGCTCGGTATGTAGCACGTTCTGGTTGTCGAACGCCTTGATCAGATCGATCACGCGACCGGTGTGGCGCAGCTTGATCGGCGAGAGCGTTTCCACTTCGCCCATTTCGAGCGCGATGAGCACGTCGTCGCTGGATGCGAAGGTACGTCCCTCGCCCTTGGTGCCGGGACGCGCTTTGGTGAGGTAGTACAGGCCCAGAACCATGTCCTGGGTTGGAACCGCGATGGGCGCGCCATGCGCGGGCGACAGAATGTTGTTGGACGCCAGCATCAAAGTGGAAGCTTCGATCTGCGCTTCGGGCGACAGCGGAATGTGGACCGCCATCTGGTCGCCGTCGAAATCGGCGTTGAAGGCCGTGCAAGTGAGCGGGTGCAGCTTAATGGCCTTGCCTTCCACCAGCACGGGCTCAAAAGCCTGAATGCCGAGGCGGTGCAGCGTGGGCGCGCGATTTAACAGAATGGGGTGATCCTTGATGACTTCCTCAAGAATGTCCCAAACCACCGGGTCCTGCTGCTCCACCAGTTCCTTGGCTTGCTTGATGGTGGTGCAATGGCCGCGCTGCTCCAGGCGATGATAGATGAACGGCTTGAACAGCTCCAGAGCCATCTTCTTCGGAAGGCCGCACTGGTGAAGCTTCAGCTCCGGACCAACCACGATGACCGAGCGGCCGGAATAATCCACGCGCTTGCCGAGCAGGTTCTGGCGGAAGCGGCCCTGCTTGCCTTTGAGAGTATCGGAGAGCGACTTGAGCGGGCGATTGTTGGCGCCACGCAGAACGCGGCCGCGACGGCCATTGTCGAACAGTGCGTCGACGGCTTCCTGCAACATGCGTTTTTCATTGCGAACGATGACGTCGGGCGCGTGCAGTTCAATGAGCTTCTTCAACCGGTTGTTGCGGTTGATCACGCGGCGGTAGAGATCGTTCAGATCCGACGTAGCAAAACGCCCGCCATCCAGTGGGACCAAAGGACGGAGCTCGGGAGGAATGACCGGGATCACGTCCAGGATCATCCACTCGGGCTTGTTGCCGGACTTGCGGAAACTTTCGACCACGCGGAGGCGCTTGGCGTACTTCAGCTTTTTCTGCTGCGACACCTCGGTCTTCATGCGCTCGCGAATTTCGAGGCTCAACGACTCGACGTCGACCTTCTTGAGCAGCTCTTTGATTCCCTCGGCGCCCATCATGGCGACAAACTTCCCCGGGAATTCCTGATCGAGAGCGCGCTTGCGCTCGTCGGTGATTACTTCGCCGCGCGAAAGTTCGGCCACTTCGCCCGGATCGACAATGACGAAAGCTTCAAAATAAAGGACGCGCTCCAGCTCGCGCAGCGTGATGTCCAGCAGGTAACCGATGCGGCTGGGCAAGCCCTTGAAGAACCACACGTGCGAGCAGGGGCTGGCCAGCTCGATGTGCCCCAGGCGCTCGCGCCGGACGCGCGACAGCGTTACTTCGACGCCGCACTTGTCGCAGATTACGCCGCGGTGTTTCATCCGCTTGTACTTGCCGCACAAGCACTCCCAGTCGGCGATGGGGCCGAAGATGCGCGCGCAGAACAGCCCGTCGCGCTCGGGCTTGAAAGTCCGGTAATTGATCGTTTCCGGCTTGGTGACTTCCCCATGCGACCAACTCCGGATCTTTTCCGGAGAGGCGAGACTGATCCGGATGGAATCGAAGTCGGCGATCAAATTTGCTCTGTCATACGGAGAGGAACGGTACATTATTTCTCCTTATAAAACATTGGGATTGGGGATCAGGGGTTAGGGGTTCGCACTATCGAGCGTACGAGGCTAATCCCATCCTAATCCCCAACAAGCTAATCCCCAACACTAATCCGCCGCGAGAGCGGTGTCTAAAACTTCCCGCGGCTTCTTCATTAACTCCACATCCAGACACAGCGATTGCAACTCGCGGATCAGGACGTTGAATGATTCCGGCACGCCGGGTTCGGCGGCCGCTTCTCCCTTGACGATGGCTTCGTAAATCTTGGCGCGTCCGTAAACGTCGTCGGACTTGGCCGTCAGCAATTCCTGCAAAACGTAGGCGGCGCCGTAAGCTTCCAGTGCCCACACTTCCATTTCTCCGAAGCGCTGTCCGCCAAACTGAGCCTTGCCGCCCAGCGGCTGTTGCGTGATGAGCGAATAAGGACCGATGGACCGCGCGTGGATCTTGTCGTCCACCAGGTGCGAGAGCTTGAGCATGTAGATGTAGCCCACGGTCACGGGTTGTTCGAATGCGAGGCCGGAGAGGCCGTCCCAGAGCTGGACCTTACCGGAACTGGGCAGGTCGGCCTGCTTCAGCTGTGCCTTGATGTCTTTTTCCGTTGCGCCGTCAAAAACAGGCGTAGCGAAGTGAAGTCCTAAAGCGTGCGCCGCCCAGCCCAGGTGCGTTTCCAAGATCTGGCCGACGTTCATACGGGAAGGAACGCCCAGGGGATTCAAAACGATTTCCACCGGCGTGCCATCGGGCAGATACGGCATGTCCTCTTCAGGAACGATGCGCGCGATCACACCCTTGTTACCGTGCCGGCCGGCCATCTTGTCGCCCACCGAAAGCTTGCGCTTCATGGCGATGTAGCACTTCACCAGCTTGATGACGCCGGGAGGCAGTTCGTCGCCCTTACGGAGCTTGGCGATTTTCTCTTCGGTGATCTTTTCGAGCACCGCGATCTGGCGCGAGGTCATCTCCTCGATTTCGTCGATCTGCTCGTTGAGGCGAACGTCTTTGTTGGCGAACTTGACGCGCTTCAAATCGCGCGCCCGCAGCTTTTCCACCACGTCGCGGGTCAGTTGCAGGCCCTTCGATACCAGCTTCTTGTTGGTCTTTTCGTCGTGCAGGTCGGCCAGGACTTCCTTGCCTTCCAGCAGATCGGTGAGGCGCTTGGCGCGCTCGTCGTTCAAGATTCGCTTTTCGTCTTCGAGGTTGCGGTGCAGGCGCTCCACCTGCCATTCGAGAATGGATTTGGAGCGCTCGTCCAGATCAGCGCCCTTGCGGGAGAAGACCTTGCAATCCACCACGGTTCCTTCGATACCCGGCGGACAATACAGCGAGGCGTCTTTAACGTCGCCGGCCTTTTCGCCGAAGATGGCCCGCAGCAGTTTTTCTTCCGGGGTGAGCTGGGTTTCGCCCTTAGGCGTCACTTTACCCACCAGGATGTCGCCCGGCTTCACGGTAGCGCCGATCCGAATGATGCCGCTTTCGTCCAGATTACGCAGGAACGCTTCAGCGATGTTCGGAATGTCGCGCGTGATTTCCTCGGGCCCCAGTTTGGTGTCCCGAGCTTCGATTTCGAACTCTTCGATGTGGATCGAAGTGTAATAGTCTTCCTTGACCAGCTTCTCCGACACCACGATGGCATCCTCGAAGTTGTAACCGCGCCAGGGCATGAAAGCGACCAGGACATTTCGTCCTAACGCCAGCTCGCCCATGTCGGTGCAAGGACCGTCGGCCAGCACATCGCCCTTCTTCACCCGCTGGCCCTGCGCCACGATGGGTTTCTGGCTGATGCAAGTGTTCTGGTTGGACCGCTTGAATTTGGTGAGCTGATAGATATCGGCGCCCACTTCGCGCGAAAGCTGTCCTTCGTGCGCCCCGCCGCCTTCCACGCGGACGATGATGCGCTCGGAATCCACCGAATCCACCACGCCGGAGCGCTTGCAGATAACCACCGCGCCCGAATCGCGAGCGGTGACGTTCTCCATGCCGGTGCCGACATACGGCGTTTCAGCGCGCAACAGCGGCACGGCCTGGCGTTGCATGTTCGATCCCATCAGGGCGCGGTTGGCGTCGTCGTTCTCAAGGAACGGAATCAGGCTGGCGGCCACCGAGACCAACTGCTTGGGGCTGACGTCCATGTACTCCACTTCGTCCTTATGCTTCAGCACGAAGTTGCCGGCTTGCCGGGCGTTGACGAGTTCGGGAACGATGTGGCCCTTTTCGTCAAGCTGAACGTTGGCCTGCGCGATGAGGTACTTATCTTCTTCCCACGCCGACAGGTAGTCGCAATGGGCTTCCGATTCAATGGTCTGCTTCTTCCCGCTCAATTCGCGGTTAGCCTTCTCCACTTCAGCGCGTGTCATTACGTCGCCGACTTTGTAAGAAGAATCGCCCGGGTTCAGAATCCTGATTTCATCGATCACCGTGCCCTTCAGCACGCGCCGATACGGACTTTCGATGAAACCATACTCGTTGATGCGGGCGAAGCACGAAAGCGACGAGATCAGTCCGATGTTCGGACCTTCCGGCGTCTCGATGGGGCAGATGCGGCCGTAGTGCGTGGGATGCACGTCGCGGACTTCGAATCCGGCGCGCTCTCTCGAGAGACCGCCTGGTCCAAGAGCCGATAGACGGCGTTTGTGCGTGATCTCAGACAACGGGTTGGTCTGATCCATGAACTGCGAGAGCTGGCTCGAGCCGAAGAACTCGCGGATGGCGGCCATCACGGGCTTGGCGTTCACCAGGTCGTGCGGCATGGCCGTCGACATTTCCTGGTACACCGACATCTTTTCTTTAATGGCGCGCTCCATGCGCACCAGCCCGATACGGAACTGGTTCTCGAGCAGTTCACCCACCGCGCGGACGCGGCGGTTGCCCAGGTGATCGATATCGTCGACGGCGCCGATGCCGCGGCGCAGCTTCAGCAGGTACTTGATGGTGTCGATGAAGTCCTTCTGATCGAGCGTACGTTTGTCGAGCGGCGCGGCGTCGATCTTGTCGTACAGCTTGATGTTGAACTTCATGCGGCCCACGCGCGAGAAATCGTACTTGCGCGGGTCGAAGAACATGCCCTGGAACAATTGCGTGGCGGTGTCGAGCGTCGGCGGATCGCCCGGACGCAGCTTGCGGTAGATTTCGAGCAGCGCGTCGTTCTGGCTCTTGACCGGATCTTTTCGCAGCGTGACCGAAACCACGTTGCCCACCTCGTCGCGATCGGGGAAGAAGACCTCGAACGAAGTGATGCCGTTGTCCGTCACTTTCTCGATGTTGGTCAGTTCCTGGTTGGCTTCCACCAGCACTTCGCCGGTGGACATGTCGATCACGTCGGCGGCGATAAAGGCGCCTTGCAAATCGGCGCGATCGATTTCCACCTGCTCGATCTTGGCCTTGAGAATCGACTCGTAGACACTCTTGGTGATCTTACGGCCCTGCGGGACGATGGTTTCGTTCTTGGTAGCAATGGCCTTCGACAGCTTCATCCCAATGAGGCTGTCCGTCTTTCCGCTGTCTAGATCCTCTTTCTTGGCAAGCTTCCAGAACAGCTTCTTGTCCTTGACGACGATTTCGCTGACGTTATAGAACGCCTTCAGGATCTCGGCGTCGCTCTTGAGCCCCAAAGCGCGCAGGAAAACAGTGCCGTAGAATTTGCGTTTGCGGTCGATACGGACGTACAGCAGATTCTTGTTGTCGTACTCGAATTCGACCCAGCTCCCGCGATAGGGAATGATCTTGCCAAGAAAATAGCCTTGCGCCGGAACGCGTTCGAAAAACACGCCGGGCGAGCGGTGCAACTGCGATACGATAACGCGCTCGGTTCCGTTGATGATGAAGGTGCCGTTGTCGGTCATCAGCGGGATTTCGCCGAAGAAGACTTCTTGCTCCTTGATGTCGCGGACCGTCTTGGCGCCGGTTTCGGCGTCCTTGTCGTAAACGGTAAGGCGGATGGTCACTTTGAGCGGAGCGGCGTAGGTCATACCGCGCTCTTCGCACTCGGCCACGTCGTATTTCAGCTGCAGGCCCACCGGGTCCCCACAGCGGTTGCAGAAAGTGACGATATTCTTATTGAACGTTCCGCAGCGGTGACACAGCACGTCGCCGACATGAAACGGATCGGTTTTGATAGTGGCGCCGCAGCTTGGATTGCGGCAAGTGGAACGCAGGTGATGCAGCCCCTTCAGGTTGCCGCATTTGCACTCCCAGTTTCCGATCGCGTAATCGACGAACTCCAGTTGGCTCAACCCGCGAAAGTCGGAAATCGGAAACACCGAGTTGAACACGCTCTGCAGGCCGGTATCTTCCCGTTCGCCGGGAAGCAGGTCCATCTGCAAAAACCGCTCGTATGATTTCTTCTGAACTTCGATCAGATTGGGGATCGGGATGGAAGTCTTGATGCGTGAGAAATCCATTCGCTCGCGCGTTGCAACGTTAGCCAGATTTTCCATTTTTACTCCTACGGCCGATGGTCACGAGAAAAAACAACCGCTACTGCCTTCCCGCCTCTGTTCAAGGACGCCTCGGCCCGGATTGTGAGCCAAAGGCTTTAGGGGAAGATCGAAAGCGGGACACTAGACAACCAGCATCGGAAGACCGTAGCCATACACGCCGGGTGTGGCAAAAATGCGCATGGCAAAGCCCTGTGCCCACCTCAGGAGAGGGCACACCAAATCCAAAGGATGTTTGGTTCACAAGAGCAAGAATCCGGGTCGGTCTCCGGCCAGTAACAATATAACTTTAACAGACCGATCTAACATTCGTCAAATCGGCCCGGGTGGATGAAAAAAGGAGACCCGGAGTGCGCGCCTGACAACGGTGTCGCAGGCGACGGCAACTCCAGTAATCCCAATAGGTTACAGGCGAACCGCCTACTTTACTTCAACCGAGGCGCCAGCGTCGGTGAACTTCTTCCGGATGGTCTCCGCTTCTTCCTTATTGACGCCCTCTTTGATCGGCTTGGGCGCGCCGTCCACCAGATCCTTGGCTTCCTTGAGCCCCAGGTTGGTAACTTCGCGAACCGCTTTGATGACGTTGATCTTGTTCGCGCCAGCCGCGGTCAGGATCACATTGAACTCGGTCTTTTCTTCAGCCGCGGGTGCAGCCGCAGCTCCGCCGCCCGCCGGAGCCGCCGCCACGGTAGCTGCCGCGGCCGAGACCCCCAGCTTTTCTTCCAGCAATTTGACTAGCTGCGATGCTTCGAGCAGCGTCAGCCCTTGAATCTGTTCCGCAATCGCGTTGATGTCCGCCATGATCTTTTTCCTCTACTCCCTTATTCAAATCTGCTTATTGTGAAAACTTGTTTTCCTTCACCGCCTGATCCACCACCACCGCAAGGTTTCGCCCCACGCCGCCGAGCGTAGCGACCAACCGTTGCGCCGATGCCTGAATCAGGAAAAGAACCTTCGCTAAAATCTCATCGCGCGGGGGCAGCGCGGCCAGCTCTTGAATCGACTTGACGTCGATGGCCCGGCCCTGTACCATGCCCGCCTTGAAAGTGAACGCCGGATTCGCCTTCGCGTACGTTGTCAGAGCCTTGGCCAGCGCTACTGGATCTTTGCTGGTGTAAGCCAGCGACGTCATGCCCACCAGGTGGCTCATGAGGTCTTCAGCCGGGGTGCCTTGCGACGCCTTCTCGGCCAGGTTGTTTTTTACAACCTTATAACTGCCGCCCGCGCCGCGCACCGTCTTGCGCAATTCGAAATCCTGCTGGACAGTGAGCTTTTCAAAACTGGTGACGAAGATGTTCTGCGCTTTCTCGAAATCCTTCTTCAGCGCTTCGAGATCTTTTTCTTTGTCCGACTTCTTCTTCATGATGGCTCTTCCTCGGTACTGCGCGTCAGATCTGCTTGGCGTTGAACGACGTAACGTCCAGATGCACGCCCGGGCCCATGGTGGAACAGATAGTCACGCTCTTGACGTACTTGCCCTTGGCCGCCGACGGTTTGGCTTTGATCACGGCCTGGATCAGGCTGTCGGCGTTTTCGAGCAGCTTGCCGGTTTCAAAACTCACTTTGCCGACCGGCACGTGAATGACGCCGGTCTTGTCCACGCGAAACTCCACTTTGCCGGCTTTCACTTCTCTTACGGCGGTCGCGATGTCGGTGGTGACAGTGCCGGTCTTGGGGTTGGGCATCAGGCCGCGCGGACCGAGCACCTTACCCAGGCGCCCAACCGAGCGCATCATGTCCGGCGTGGCGATGACGGCGTCAAAATCGGTCCAACCCTCGCCTTGGATCTTGGCGACCATCTCTTCGCCGCCGAACAAGTCGGCGCCGGCCGCTTCGGCCTCACGCAGCTTGTCGCCCGACGCAATTACGAGAACCTTTTTGGATTTGCCCAAGCCGTTCGGAAGGACCACGGTGCCGCGCACCATCTGATCGGCGTGTTTGGGATCCACACCCAGGCGCATGTGCAGTTCAACCGTCTCGTCGAATTTGGTGAACTTGACCTTCTGAACCAGCGGAACCGCGTCGTTGAGGCTGTAGGGGCGTTGTTCTACTTGTTTGGATGCAGCTTCGAACTTCTTACCGTGTTTCGACATACTCCCTCATTGGTGCAGACGGCAGACTCATAAAGACCCCTGCCTCCCACTGAGATTTAAGATTAGTGCGTTTAAGCGCTACTGTTAAGCTACCAGACTGAAATGGGGTTTGTCAAAATCAGCGCTGCCGATTCCGATTTTTACAAGCACGGATGGCCGCGAGAATCAAACGGGTCTGGAGCCCCCGGCTTCACGATGATGACTACCTGATAATAGAACTATGGACGAACGCGAGGCGATCCGCCGCTGGGTGAAGACGTGGAAGCTGGCTGGGCCAGAGCTGGAAGCTATCCGGCGGAAAGAGATCGAGAACATCAATGTGCTTGAGTCCTTGGCCGCGCTTGAGGACGCCTTCAATTACGCCACGCGCAATGTTCCTCCGAGTGAAACATCCGGCTTGGTCGAGATGCAGCGGTGGTTCGCCAGGCTCCGCCGATGATTGATTTATTCGAATCGGCCGGACAGCTTCAGGATTTCTGCGATCAACAAGGCTGGCGCTCTTGTTTCATAGGCGGAATTGCTGCTCGCCAACTATGCGGCGCGGCTGCCCGATGCCCGAGCGTTCTCGCTCCGCAACCGCATTCTTCTCCTAAGCACCCCGTCCAATACGGAAATTGACGTCTCTCTGGGAGCTTTACCATTTGAGGAAATGCTCATCAACAGGGCCACATCGTTTACTTTCGCTCCGGGTGCAGAGCTGCGGACATGCTCGGCCGAGGACCTGGTGGTCATGAAGCTGTTTGCCTCGCGACCCTTAGACATTCGCGACGCGGAGGGAGTCGCGATACGGAATCGCGGGCGATTGGATTGGCGTTACATTGAGGAGCAGCTTCGCCCGCTCGCGGAGGTGAAGCAAGAACCCGAAATACTAAAGACGATGGGGCGACTACGTGAAATCTAAGGCCGCCGATGAACACGCATAGCAATCCCACCCTCCGAGTCTTATGGAGTGAATCCGTGTTTGTCCGAGGCTGATTCCTAAACGACGTCCACGCCCATGCTCCGCGCGGTTCCCTTGACGCTCCGAATCGCGGCGCCGACGTCAAAACAGTTCAGATCCGGCATCTTGAGCTTGGCGATTTCTTCCACCTGCTGCTCGGTGATTTTGCCGACCTTGGTCTTGTTCGGCTCGGCCGAGCCCTTGGCCAGATTCACCGCGCGTTTGATGAGCACCGGCACGGGGGGCGTCTTGGTGATGAAGGTGAAGGAGCGGTCGCTAAAAATAGTGATGACCACCGGAATGATCAACCCTTCTTGATCCTTGGCCGAGGTCTTAGCGTTGAACGCCTTGCAGAACTCCATGATGTTCACGCCCTGCGGACCCAAAGCCGTGCCCACTGGTGGCGCCGGCGTGGCTTTGCCCGCCGGAATTTGCAACTTCACACTAGCAGTAACCTTCTTTGCCATATCGTTTCGTCTCTTCTTAGGTCTTTTCTTTTTAGATCTTTTCCACTTGCAGGAAATCCAGCTCAACGGGCGTAGCCCGGCCGAAAATGGTCACCAGCACGCGCAGCGTATTGCGCTCCGGATTGATTTCGTCCACCTTGCCCGAAAAATTCGCGAACGGACCGTCGTTGATCCGCACCGTCTCGTTCTTTTCGAAGTTCATCTTCGGACGCGGGCGCTCGGACGAAGTCTGCTGCCGGAACAGAATCGAATTCACTTCATCGGCCGTCAGAGGCACCGGGCTGTTGCCCCCGCCCACGAATCCCGTGACGCGCGGCGTATTCTTCACCTCGTGCCACAATTGATCGTTCATTTCCATTTGCACCATCACGTATCCGGGATAGAGCAAACGTTTACTGGTGACTTTCTTGCCGCCGCGTAGTTCGACCACCTCTTCAGTGGGAATCAGCAGCTCGCCAATCTGGTTGGCGAAGCCGAAGGCCTGAGCGCGGCTTCGCAAGGAATCCGCTACCTTCTGTTCGAAGCCGGAATAAGTGTGGATGATGTACCAGTTCTTGCCGTCGGCAACGGCGGCAGCGGCTGGCGCTCCTGCGGGAGCTTCTTCGATGGACTCCGGTGCTCCCGCAGCGGGAGCCGGAGCTTCTTCAGTGTGCCCGGTCTCTTCGGTGTGAATCATTTCTTCGTCCGCCATTGTTTTAATCTACTTGGTAAATGCGTTAAACAACTTATTGATGAGACTCAGAAAGATCTGGTCTATTATTGCGAAGTATGCGGCGAACGCAAATACGGCGATAATTACTACCACCGTGGTGGCGCGGACCTGCTTCCAGGATGGCCACGTAACCCGGCGCATCTCCGTCTGCAGCTCCTCGTAGTAATTCTTCAACCCAATGGGCCAAGCGGAGACCCTTTGGATAAAATTGCCCTCGTCGCCTTCTTGAATCTGCGCGCTTGCCATCGTTCTTAATTTCCTTGCTCCGAGTGAATGGCAGGGGCAGAGGGATTTGAACCCCCAAAGGCGGTTTTGGAGACCGCTGGTTTACCGTTAGCCTATGCCCCTACTCGGGCCGCCATCACATTTAGTCTACTTGATTTCCCGGTGTACGCGGTGTACGCGGCAAAAGGCGCAGAATTTCTTCAGCTCCAGCCGCTCGGTCTTGGTCTTCTTATTCTTGGTTTTGCTGTAGTTCTTGCGTTTGCACTCGGTACATTGCAGAGTGATAATTTCTCGCATTCCTTTTGCTCCCTTTCAGTCGCGAAAAAGGTATACGAGGAATACAAGGGAGACGGGGAATGCAGACCATTCCCGGTATTCCCCGTATTCCTCGTATTCCGTCTTTATTCCAGAATCTCCGTCACCGTTCCCGCGCCCACCGTCCGGCCGCCTTCGCGGATCGCAAACCGCAATCCCTTGTCCATAGCCACCGGCGTAATCAGCTCGATCACCAATCCCACGTTGTCGCCCGGCATCACCATCTCGGTGCCTTCCGGCAATTCAGCCACGCCCGTCACGTCCGTCGTCCGGAAATAAAACTGCGGCCGGTATCCCTTGAAGAACGGCGTGTGCCGCCCGCCCTCTTCCTTGGTCAGCACGACGATCTCGCCCTTGAACCGCTTGTGCGGCTTGATCGACCCCGGCTTGGCGATCACCTGCCCGCGCTCCACGTCGTCTTTTTCGATACCGCGCAGCAACAATCCCACGTTGTCTCCCGCGCGCCCTTCATCCAGCAGCTTCTTGAACATTTCCACGCCCGTTACCACCGTCTTGCGCGTGTCCTTGAAGCCCACGATCTCCATTTCCTCGCCGACCTTGCAAATGCCCTTCTCGATGCGACCCGTCACCACCGTGCCGCGGCCCTGGATCGAGAAAATGTCTTCAATCGGCATCAGGAACGGCTTGTCGATGTCGCGCTGCGGCATCGGAATATAGCCGTCCACTTTGTCCATCAGCTCGTCCACCGACTTTTCCCACTTCTCTTCCCCGTTCAACGCTCCCAGTGCGCTCACCTTCACTACCGGCAGATCGTCGCCTGGAAACTCGTACTTACTCAACAGTTCGCGTACTTCCAGCTCCACCAGTTCCAGGAGCTCCGGATCGTCCACCATGTCCACTTTATTCAGCGCCACCACGATCGAAGGCACGCCCACCTGGCGAGCCAGCAGGATATGCTCGCGCGTTTGCGGCATCGGCCCGTCGGTGGCGGCCACTACCAGGATCGCGCCATCCATCTGCGCGGCTCCCGTGATCATGTTCTTGATGTAGTCGGCATGGCCCGGGCAATCCACATGCGCGTAATGCCGGTTAGCCGTTTCATACTCCACGTGCGCCACCGCGATCGTGATTCCGCGCGCCTTTTCTTCCGGCGCGTTGTCGATCGAATCGAATGAACGGAACTTGTTTTTCGGATTGTGCTTGGCCAATACCTTGGTGATCGCCGCCGTCAAAGTGGTCTTGCCATGATCGATGTGCCCGATCGTCCCGATGTTTACGTGCGGCTTGCTGCGGTCAAATTTTTCCTTCGCCATTTCAGAACCTTCTCGTCGTTAACTTTAGCTTTATGAAGAAGTGGAGCCGTTGACCGGGATTGAACCGGTGACCTCGTCCTTACCAAGGACGCGCTCTACCAGCTGAGCTACAACGGCCAAAACCTTTTCTGGTGGACAGGGGAGGATTCGAACCTCCGTAGCTCGCAAGGAGCGGCAGATTTACAGTCTGCTGCCATTAACCGCTCGGCCACCTGTCCAAAACCCAAATCCCTCCCACTAATATCGTCATACGGCAACCCGCTTGTTAAGAGGACGAAACTGAAATCGGCGGAGGGACCGGAATCTACAAACTCATTGGAAATCTTAGCACAACGCGCGTCATCGCGCTGAGGACAATCGCGCCAAATGTAAAGGGAAGGATCTTTAGACCGGAATCTCTACTTCTTCCGCTACAGTGGTCGGCTTTGGAATCGCATATCCGAATTCACGCATGCATTCCAGGTGTCCTTCGATTGCCTCTTTCATCAGGAGCCTGGTTTCTTCGAGTGTCGCCGCCGCACCTATGCATCCCGGCAGATCAGGTACATGGGCGCTGTACCCGGTTGCTGTTGGTGCATACAATACGGCGTATTTCATTTTTTCAGTCCCGCTTGTTTAAGTATAGCCGCCTGAGTACCAGGATCGAGGTCCGCGGAGGGATGACCTGCAATTGTGACGATCCCTGCCTTGGAAGGGTGATGATAGTGCCGATGACTTCCGCGAATCCGCGCAACCCGCCAGCCGTCAGCTTCGACAAGCTTGATCGCGTCTCTAACCTTCATTCCAAAAGTAACGACAACATGGCCTTTTCCTACCCCGACGAATCGATGCTTGAGACCGGAACGCTGTCCAAACCATAACAGAACAGCGCATTGTCCAACTTTCGCAGCCCCTTTGGCCCCGACACACCGCAAACGGAACCCAGCTCGGCAAACAGAGGACAGAACGCCAAATAACCCTCAACGGTCATCGCAATAGGCGAGCCCAAGCGAGTCATGGCAGTCTCGACTCTTCTGTCAACGATGGGATAGCGGCCACCGCTCACAAAGTGCAGCAAGGTGGTGGCACGCGACAATCCGAAGCTATGTTCTAAGCGGCGACCCCCTTTTGTGCCCGCCCAAAACTTTTTCTCGGACCAGCACGCCAAGAATCCACCGATGCGATCCTCCGTGGGACACTCAGGCAACTGCTCCATCGCCTGCGTCCAAATTTCGAAGGCTCTAGGCGTTCCGGCTTTCCATCCTTCATGCCCCTTTGGGCACCCTTCCTTCCACCGTCCGACCCGCTCAAAATCCTCGCTTGATAGCACACCGTCCTTCTCTATCAGAGCGTCATGTTCGGGGTTGTCGCTTTCATCTTCACCATAGAGCGCCGACCATTTGGTCACCCAATCCGTCGGTGCGATCTCTCGCCAAACCGGATAGCGAAACATAAATCGACTCATGCCAAGCAACCTCCCCACCCAACACGATGTATCAATGCCCGCCCCGAAACAGCGAAAACAGCTCGATCACCAGAATCGCCACCACCATCGCCTCCAGCACAAACGCCCGTGCCTGATGAAACTCGTTCATCATGAACTCGTACAGCTCGCCGGCCGTGCGCAGCTTCTCTTCCACCAGGTTTCGATAGTCGGTCACGCCCACGCGAGCCGCCGCGATGCGATAGGCCCGGGCGTAAAACATATCGCTCAGGAATTTGATGGCGTTATCCGTCCGCTCGGTCAGCTCCCGCACGTCCAAACGCAGCGTATTCAATCGCTCGGCCTCGCCCGCCATCTTCCAGCGCCGGAACAACCCGCCGCGATGCTCCAGCATCTTATACACATTCTCCAGCACGCGCGTCAGAACATCGTCGTAATGCCGGAACTCGAGCAGTTGCGTGTTGGCGTATTCGAGCAACTGAATGGTGGGCGCGGCGCCCTCGGCGGTATCGTAAACCAGCGCCGCCACCCAGCCGGTAACCAGCAAATCGGTCGGATAATACGACAGGCTCGATTGCAGCACTTCCCGGCGTTCGCTCTCGGCCAAGGGCTGCGATTCCCCACGCACAATCTGTGCGATCTGTTCGCCGCGCTTGGTCAGCATCACGGGAGCCGTCAGCGGCTGGCCGTCTTCGTCCAGCGCCTCGCGCAAATGGATGATGTAGTAATCTTCGCTAAGCCGCGCCGGATAGGCCTGCACCAGAGCCGGCGCCGCGCGCTCCATTCGCGACTGGATCAGTTCGGCCGTCCTCCGCTCGATCTCCGGCGCTAGAATCCAGCGGTTCGAAAGCCGGATGAGCTGCTCCCAATCGGCCTCGAACTCCATTTTCAACTCGACGCTGGCCACGCCGTAATCGAAATACTTGATCCGGGCCTCGAACTGCTCGCCCGATTCGATCGCAATCGGCGCGGGATACTCGATCGCGGGCGGACGCTCGAAGCGCACATACTCCGGCGCCGGATGTTTGAAGCTCGGCTGCTGTCGCGCCGTCTCGGCGCCCACCAGATCGCGCAGCTTGTCGATGCGGATTTCCTCGGCCACGTCGTACAACACAAACACCCAGAACGATCCGCGCAGCGGCGCCATCCCTGTATTGTAGGCGGGGTACGCGTTCACACGCCTGGAAGGAGATCAGTGATGGGCTGGCGTGTAGTCCAGATAGATGTTGCCGAGATTCGGCAAGGACGCCGATTGCTCCAGCGACAAAAGAATCGAAGTGGAGGGAAAGGTCCAGAGAACAGTTTTCATTAACCGGAAATTCTCGCCTCTTTTGGTCTCCTCATTGGCGGGCCGGCCATATTTCTGGATCAGCGCGGTCTTGAGAGTATCGAAGTCTTGCGCTCCGGCTAATGGCGGGGAGCTCGGAAGCCCGAAAAACGACCACAGCCTCACCAGCGCGATCTTCTCCCCGCCCTGCTTGGCTCCCAACTGAACGCCCATCTCGACGCCGGCCAGATTAACAGGATTGAGTTCCAGCAGCGTCCA
The DNA here is from genome assembly GCA_963747945.1 of Bryobacterales bacterium. GTDB lineage: Bacteria > Acidobacteriota > Terriglobia > Bryobacterales > Bryobacteraceae > Palsa-89. The sequence goes on along the minus strand of CAVVHB010000007.1, from coordinate 471,298 downwards.
CTGGTCCTTGCTCTCAGATTTGGCATCGATGGCGTAGGCGGACCGGGCGTCGCCAATCGTCATACCCCATCGGATCTTGTCCCAGCCGTCCACATCCTTGGGCTTGGGCTGTCCGTACAACGTGACTGCAAGCGCAGCCACGCCACATAACCGAACGAATGTCATTTCACGCCCGACATCAACTTTACCGTCGGCTTCACCAGCAACACCAATATCGCGGCCGCGCCGAGAGAAATGCCTACTGCGATACCAAACAAAGTGGGCAGCGGCATGGATTCGTAGAGCGACGCCGCGGTCCCCGCCAGATAATCCCCGATGCTGATCGAGACAAAGAACAGCCCCATCATCAGACCCGCTACGCGTGCCGGCGCCAGTTTCGTCATCGCGCTCAGTCCCACCGGGCTCAGGCACATCTCGCCCACGGTTTGCAGAAAGTAGGTTCCCGTCAACCACCACGGTGAAACCAGTGCGCCCGCCATCGCCGCCCTGGCGGGTGGAATCAGAATGGCGAACGCAATCGCGCTGAAGAACAGACCCCACGCAAATTTGGCTGGGCTGGACGGCTCCCGTTTACCCAGCGCGATCCACAACCAGGCAAACGCGGGCGCCAGAATCATGACGAAAAGCGACGGCACGAATTGGAACCAGCTGGGCGGAAAATCGAATCCGAGCAGCACGTGACGGGTGCTCCGCTCGGCAAAAAGATTCAGCGACGAGCCGCCTTGCTCGTATGCCGCCCAAAACACGCACGACGCCACGAACAGCACCAGAATCGCTCCCGAGCGCTTGCGCTCAATGACGGACCAGCCGGGGCCCAGCAGCATCCACGCAAAAATCGCCACCGACACGACGATCAAAACGATCCCGAGCGCCGCCGAGACTCGCACCGCCGTAATTTCCACACGGCCCGTTGCCGCAAGCAATCCCACTGCTCCCAGAATCAGCGCGAACGCCAGGGCACTCAGTCCCGCCTGGCGCTTCGCACGCCGTCCTGCTTCTGGATTCCCCCGCGTTGCTGGATAAAGTCCGGCGGTTCCGAGATACTTCCAGCCCAGTACATATTGGATGAGCCCCGCCAGCATCCCCACTCCGGCCAGGCCAAAGCCCAGCCGCCAACTGATGCGCTCGCCCACCCATCCGCACGCCAGAGGCGCAAGCAGGCCTCCCAGATTGATGCCCATGTAAAAAATCGAAAAGGCCGAATCGCGCCGCCGGTCGCCCTGTGCGTAAAGCTGTCCGACCATCGTACTTACGTTGGGCTTGAGCAGTCCCGTGCCAAAAATCAGCAGCCCCAGGCCGGCATAGAATCCTTCGACGACGGGACTCATCAAACAGAACTCTCCCGCCACGATCAAGATCCCGCCATACAACGCCGCTCGCCTTTGCCCGAAGATGCGATCCGCCAGCCACCCGCCCGGCAGGCTCAGCAAATACACCATGGCCGTGTAGAAGCCATAAATCGCGCCGGCCTTCACGACCGGGAATCCCAGACCACCTTTCGCCACGCTCGCCGTCAAGAACAGGATGAGGATCGCGCGCATGCCGTAATAGCTGAAGCGCTCCCACATCTCGGTGAAGAAGCATGTGGCAAGGCCGCGCGGATGCCCGAAAAAACTCGTGTCGGCACTCACGGCGTTAGGATGACTGGCTTCGAGCGTCGGCTCCATATCCAAGCTGTAACGCTAGCATGTTGCGCTATTCTTTGTATTCATCGTATTCCTCGTCTTCCTGGGATTCTGAATTCTGATTTCCGCCTTCTGCCTTCTCACCTTCGGCCTGTAACAAGGTTGCGCCTGAGATCCGTCATTAGTACGATAGGTCCTTCAGATATCCTGTGGGGAGGAAGCAAATATGAAGTTTTGGTCGAGCCGGCTGACCCTGGCGGTCGCTGCGATGTCAGTCGTTTGCCTGAGCGGCATCCCGCTGCTGGGCCAGGCAGGCGTGCCGGCGAAAGGGAAGACGGCGGGAGAAGTGTTTAAGAACGTCACCACCAGCCCGCTCAAGGGGCTTACCGTCGACGACTTTATGGGGAGCATGGGCGTGATGGCCGCCGCGCTGGGTTTTGACTGTGCGGACTGTCACACCGGCGCCGGCACGGACAAAGTTGTCTGGGAAGCGGACACCAACAGAAAGAAGATGGCGCGCCGGATGACGGAAATGGTGGCCGTCATCAATAAAACCAATTTCGGCGGAGTGCCGCTGGTGAGCTGCTGGACTTGCCACCACGGGAAAGACGTACCCGCCACGACCATCGCTCTGGATAACCTCTACGGTCCTCCCAACGAAGAGAAGGATGACATCATCGCAAAGGATGACACTCAACCTGCCGCCACCGCGATTCTCGACAAATATATCGCGGCTCTTGGCGGCGCACAAAAGCTGGCCGGCCTCAAGAGCTTTGTCGCGACCGGAACGCAGGGCGGCTACGTGCAGGTGAAGGGCGGCGGAGTGTTCGAGATTTTCGCCAAGGGTCCCGACAAGCGGACCGTTCGCGTCACGTATCCGGACGCACCGGATCGCGGAAACCAAACCAGATCGTTCAACGGAACCGACGGTTGGGTAACAACTCCGCGCGCGCTATTGGGCGAGTACGAGGTAACTGGGACTGAGCTGGACGGACTGCATTTCGACGCCGATCTGGCTTTCCCCGGGGCGATCAAGGAATTCCTGACCAATTTGACCGTCGGGTATCCCGATCAAATCGACGGTCACGACGTGGAAGTGGTCCAGGGCCGAGGTCCAAGGAATCTTTTAGTGACGTTGTATTTCGACAAGCAGTCGGGCTTGCTGGTGCGGGAGATCCGCTTCGGCCGGACGCCGATTGGCCGGGTGCCTTCGCAAGTGGATTATTCCGACTATCGTGACGTCGACGGAATCAAGTTCCCGTTCCAGTACAAATTCTCGTGGCTGGACGGCCGGGATAACTACAAGCTCACCGACGTGAAGGTCAACGTCCCGATCGACGACTTCGCGTTTCGGCAAGCCGTCCATGGGCTCGGCGCAATAGACTATCCACAGCTGGGACTCAAGCTTTAAGCAACGATCGAAGTGCGGGCACTCTGCGCGAATGCGAAGTAGTCCGATCTCCAACGCGGCAAGGACGCCGTACAGAGGCTTCTCGTATCCGGGCAGGACGTCTCTTATGCGCTTCGAAGGAGCTGTGTTCGGCGAATCATTGATCTCTTCTGGCGTTGCAAATTGGTCTCGGATTATTTGAAGGCTGCCTTCAAGATCTGGGCGACTGATGCCGTGGCTGAACGATACGCAGTCGCTGAAAAGCAGTCCTTCAAACTCGTGCATGATAACGAATGGCACGAAACGATCTGAGCGGAAGCGATCGCCCATCTGCGCGACTACGTCCTCCCGGATCGCCTCCTGCACATACGCAGCTTTCTGCTCAATGGTTTTAAGCTTCTTGGACTGTGCCCGGCCGGGCCACGCTTCAGGCAAGCCGTAGTAATCAACCATCGTGCTCGCGATGCAATTCTGATCTTCCCGCAAGTGGTTTACGATATCTCGTCTCACCAACGGCCACGGGCGGATTCCACCCCGTTGACGAGCATTTACCTACAATGCGAGCTCCTACGGAATGGTAACCACTCGCCATAAGGTGGCTCAGAAAGCACTTCGTTTACGAAGCCTTCTTCAGTCTTGCCCTTCCACATGGACCAACAAGCGAGCCATCGTTTATCAGCCCGGAACCGGACGCCCGCCGATCTCGTTCTTTTCCCATAGCTGCCCTAAGCTGTAATCCTCAAGCCATTTCGCCAGAGGCTCGGGTTCTAGACGGGTAAGCTTTGTGCCGCCGTTGACGCGGTCGGCGACCAATACTTCTTGCGGGTCTTAAAATGATCCAATAGCAACGACGACTGGGTAGATACGACTACTTGAGTAGTCACCGAAGCTTGCCGAATCAGCGCCGCGAGCATTTCAAGAGCATACGGATGTAGACCGAGCTCAGGCTCATCGACAAGAATGACCGACGGACGAAATTGTTCTGGCTGAAGTAAAAGGGTCGCAAGTGCGATAAACCGCAGCGTTCCATCCGACAGCGATGAGGCGTCGAAGTTACTGATCCGACCTCTTGTGCCGCCATTCCACTTGATATCTCTGGTTTGAGCTGGAGCGGATCCAACCGGAAGTCGTCAAAAAATGGAGCCACGCGTTGCACGGTGCGAACGATCAAACTGTAGGACGCGTTGTGGTTCTCCTGGAGAAAGTATAGAAAGGCAGGAAGGTTCGACCCGTCCTCGCGCAATAAACGATTGTCGTCTACTTTGGCCGTTTTCCGTATGGGTGAGGATGCAGCTAGTGTCGTCGAAATGGTATATCAGCCAATTCAGCTCCCTCTACACTGATAGCGTGACATTTCCTCTGTACAGGCGGTAAAGTCCGTCGTCGGCAGTTGGGCGGAGCGTTAGTTCGGTAGTGCCCCTGCCTAAATGAAAACTCAAAATACGATCTCCTTCGTTGTTTCGATCCGAAGTGCAGAATCTTTTCGGCGCCGCCTGATGCGATCACATAATCCTGGAGTCGTCTTGAGCCTTCCGTCGTACAGCCTCATAGGAGGGCGAACTCGAACTCGATGAAGTTTGACTTGCCGGAGCCGTTCGGGCCGATCAATATATTGATGGGGCCCAGCGGGAGCTTCTCTATCGAGGCTAATGCTCTTGAACCCTTAATAGTGATGTAGTCGAGTGCATTGGTCGTCATGAGTCAAGGAAGCAACCATCATAACAACCGTCTTTCAATCGCGTGCCCTCTAATGCTCCCGAACGAATCGCTCAAGATCCGCGGCATTGTCCGGCAGGCCAAAGAGCGCCCAAAGATTGGTGCGGAATTCCCAAGCGCCAGGCTTCGCGGCCAACGCGCCCAGGGTGCGGCGCTGGGCTTCGTTCAGCCTCATCGGAGGCTCGGGCGCTGCGCCTTTCAATCCCCAGTATTCGATGTTGCGAATGCCCTTGTTCCTCTGCTGGGGTGCGGCTCGATTATCCTCTTTGACGCGGGAACTGGCGGTCCTTCCCCACCCCGTTCTCCCATCTTCGAATACCAGGCGCAGCAGATGCTCCGCTACCACCCTCAAGACCTTTTCTCCATCACCCATTGCGATCGCTTTCAGCAAGGCGGAAAGTTCCCGAGTGGGCCCCAAGAGGCGCAGCGCTTCAAAGAAACGCTGGTCGCTCGTGAATGGATAGGCGCCGGTACGGCTTGGGCACACAAAGCAAGCGATCAGGTCTTCAACAGCAGCCGGCTCCGCCTCCTTTCCCGACGCGACAACCTGAGCGTACCGAACTAGAAAACGGTTCTCAGGTTCACTTTCGCGGTCGAGCGCTATACCAAGGAAATCCGGCCAGTCGGTAAACGCGGCGCGAACGCGGGTTAGTCCTTCCAATATGGCGTAACGAAGATCCAAGTCTTCCTCGGCCAGGTAGAGCTCTCGAACCGCCATTGCCGACCCAGCATCTGTGTCCCGAAATGCGGTGAGCAGCTCCACAATTTGGATGCGCACTTCCTGGTCCGGGTCAGCGAGCTTCGATTCAAGAAATCTGTGAGCCTCATCCAGCTCCTTGCGAACCGCGGCCCCGTCTCGGGGATGTCCTCCGGCGTGGCACGGCGGCGCAGGGCCGTCTTCGATTGCCATTCGGGCGGAATCCGCGAAGGCCGCCAGCAGGCCGTAGTATATGTTCCTATCGGGTTCGCCAACGTCCGGCATCATCTGGATCAGGGCACGCACCGTGGGAGCCGAAGCGCTGTAGATGGTTCCCTGATGGAGCACTCGCGAGCACAATTCCCCAAGCAGCTCGTTCAGTTTCCGACCCTTCGATGCCGCGATCTGTTCCAGGAGCGCGGGGACGTCACCGGCAGCTCCGTAGGCATGTTGCAATGTTTCCCACGGAGCAAGGTCGAAAAAGCTCGTCCTGATTGCGCTCATGGTGAGCTGGTCTGTAGAGGAATCGGTCTTTGGCGCGGGCTTCTTTACGTAAGGTAAGGCCTTACTTCAGCCTGTCCATTCCCCTGATCCCGAGCCCTGCTGGCAGCCCGGGTATTAGTCGCTCCCTAACGGTCGCGGTTCCGTAACACGCGGAATCTACTGAAGCGCGCACGTCAGTAAGCGGCAGTTTGGCACTACTGCCACGGGCGGCTAGGCCAGCGGCTTACCGCACAGGCCCTGCAAAATCTCGATCGGCGCGTTTTCTCGCCCCGCCAGGCTCTCACGACCCACGATCACCGTCTGCTCGAGCGCATACTGACCCGACAACACCGCGTGCGGCACCACATCGGTGAATACCATCCACGTCGAGTCTGGCGGAAACTCGAAGCGATACTTCGCGCAGCTCTCCTGATACTCACCGTTGAATTTCAAATAATCGTGGAAGCCCAGCATGAACCGGTCATAGGCCGACCGCTTCGCGTCCACTCCGCCAAACGCGCCCAACACGCGATTCGTAATCGACCCCTTGGGATGCATCGCCACCTCCGCCAGACCGGCGTCCTTCGCATAGCTCGGCGCAATCGCGCCCATCGGATCGGACGTCATCCATACCCGCGGCTTGGTCTGATGAATGTTAGTGAAGAATCGCAGGATCATGTCGCCGCGCGTCGGCCGCGTTGGAAAGGCATCCACGTGCAGCAGATCGTTGCGCTTCTTGGTCGGCAGATCGCGCCCCTCTTCCTCCTGCGGCCGGAAACTCGCAAAATCGATGCGCGCTTTTTCCATGTAGCGCGGCAGCAGCTTCCACAAGAAGGCCAGGGCTCGCTCGGAATAGGACCGCATCACCGTGCGCAGCTTCTCTGGATCGGAAACCGCTGCCGGATCGAAACCCGTCACCTTGTCCTCCGCCGGCCGGTACGCGATGTTCTTGTGATGGCTGCTCGATGACAGCCCCGTGCTCCGCAGCACCTCGCGCTCCTCCTCCGACAGTGCGAACGGCGTGTGCGGGAAGTATAAAATGTTGCCGCGCTCGAGCGCCAGGTAGTTTTCCTCGCGAGGCAGGTGCTCGCCGACGTCGATTAACTCCACACTATGATTAGCTCCACAGTCTCTATGTTAAACTCCCGGATTGAACACGCGCGTCTCGCTGTTTGTCACCTGCATCGTCGATCAGGTTTTCCCCCAAGTTGGCATCGCCATCACGCAGGTGCTGGAGCGCTTGGGCTACCAGGTTCATTTCCCCAAAGCGCAGACCTGTTGCGGCCAGCCAGCCTTCAACTCCGGCTATACCGAAGAAGCGCGTAAGATCGCGCGGCATTTTCTGGATGTCTTTCGCGATTCGGAAACCATCATCGTTCCCTCAGGCTCGTGCACCTCGATGATCTCGCATCATTTCGCTGACATCTTCGAGCACGATCCGAAGCTCCTCGCCGAAGCCCATTCGCTTGAGCCCCGCGTCTGGGAGTTTTCGCGGTTCCTGCTCGAAGTCGCGGGTGTCGAGGATGTAGGCGCGCGATTCGATGGCGTCGTCACCTATCACGACAGCTGCCACGCTTTGCGGGAGTTGAGCATTAAGAGCGGCCCACGGAAACTCTTGGCGAAAGTTCAGGGCCTCACGCTCTCGGAAATGGGCGCGGCCGAAGAGTGCTGCGGCTTCGGCGGAACCTTTTCCATCAAGTTCCCTGAGGTTTCAGGCGCCATGGCCCGCACCAAAATCGAGTCCATACAGAAGACCGGCGCGTCCACCGTTGTCTCCATCGATTCCAGCTGCCTGATGCAACTCCAAGGCGTCATCGATCGCGCCGGCCTCCCCATTCGAACACTGCACCTTGCCGAGGTCCTCGCGTCGCATTGAGGTTTGTATAAAGATGAAAGCACCGGAAGCAGAGATTCAGCAAACCATCGACGATCCGCGTCTGCAACTTGCCATCTACACAGCCACCGGCCGCTTGATCGATCATCGCGCGGCTGTGGTTAGCGCCCAGGCTCTGCCGGACTATCAGGCTCTCCGCAACGAAGCCAACGCCATCAAGAAGCACACCATCGAGAATCTCGATTATTACCTGGAGCAGCTGGAATCGAACGTGGTCGCGCACGGCGGCAACGTCGTCTTTTGCCGCAACGGCCAGGAAGCGGCCGATTTCGTTCTGGATCTGGCAAAGAAGCGCGACGCGCACATGCTGGTGAAATCGAAATCCATGACCAGCGAAGAGATTCATTTCAACGAGCGCCTGGAAAGGCATCACCTGGAAGCCGTTGAGACCGACCTTGGCGAATATATTCTCCAACTGGCGCACCAGCGTCCGTATCACATCGTCGCACCGGCGCTTCACTTGACCCGCTACGACGTCGCCGATGTTTTCAGCAAGGAGTTGGGCATCGAGAACGAAGTGGTCATCGAGAAACAGACAAAAATAGCGCGCGGGGTTTTGCGTCAGAAATTCCTGCAGGCCGAAATCGGCGTGAGCGGCGCGAATTTCCTGATCGCCGATTCGGGGGCCATCGTCGTAGTGGAGAACGAAGGCAACGCGCGGCTCAGCACTTCGGCGCCGAAGATTCACATCGCCATCGCGGGGATAGAAAAGGTGATTCCGCGCGCGCAGGATCTCGCGGTGTTCTTGAATCTGCTCGGCCGCAGCGCCACCGGCCAGCCGCTGACGGTCTACACGTCGTTTCTTTCCGGACCGCGCCGCGAAAGCGAAATCGATGGCTCTGACGAGTTCTATCTGCTACTGCTCGACAACGGCCGGACGAAACTGCTGGCCGATCCGGACAAACGCCAGTCGCTCTATTGCATCCGTTGCGGCGCCTGCCTGAATCATTGCCCCGTGTACCGCAAGATCGGCGGCCACAATTATCCGTGGGTTTACTCCGGGCCCATCGGCGCGATTATCACGCCGCAGTTTCACGGCATCACGAGCGATACCTGGCTGCCATTCGCGTCCAGCCTGTGCGGCGCTTGCGCCGAAGTATGCCCGGTAAAAATCGAGATTCCGAAGCTGTTGTTGAAATTGCGCGAAGACGTCGTGGAAGCGCGACGTAAGAGTGACTCGGACCAGATGGAGCGGTTCGCCTTCCAGCTCTTTGCCTGGATCGCGACTCATCCGAAGATTTATTTGTTCCTCGCTAGCCTTGGGTCGATCTTTTTTCCGCTAGTCCCGAAAATTGGTCCGCTGAAAAAATGGGCCAGCCAGCGTACAGTGCCCGAGCCTGCGAAGCAGAGTTTTCACCAATGGTGGGCGAGCAAGGGTATTGGGCCGGCAGGGGTGGGGCGGAAAGGCTCCTCATGACGGCGCGTGAACAAATCCTCGGGGATATCAGGCGGGCGTTAAATAGGGCCTCGGGTCAACCTCCTCTCGAGGCGACCCCTCTTCCGGCCCCAAATTTGCGAATCCCGCGATCGGATCACAATCTCTATGCTGATCTCTTCGTCCAGAAGTTCGAAAACTTGGGCGGAAAATCGTTTCGAGTGCCGGAATTCTCGGCGGTGGTCCCGGCAATCGCGGAATTATTGAAACAAAAGAGCGCCGTCGCGTCGAATTCGCCTTTTCTACGTAAGTGCGGCGTCACTGGTCTCCCGCAAGTCCACTCCGCCTTCACCCATCGTGACGAGTTGAAAGAAGCGTGCGCGGGCGCCGACATCGGGATCACCAGCGTCAACTATGCCCTCGCCGCAACGGGCAGCTTTGTGATGCTTTCGAGCCACAACGAGGCCCGGCTCGTCTCGCTCCTGCCACCCGCCCACATCGCCATCTTTCCACGCTCGCTCATTCTGGCGAATCTCGATGAACTCCTCAGCATTCTTCCCCGCCCCGCCGATCAAACCAGCTCCATGGTTTTGATCACCGGCCCTAGCCGCACAGCCGACATCGAGCAGATCTTAGTCCGCGGCGTACATGGTCCTGGCGAAATTTATGCCGTGATCGTCGACAACGAATAATCAATCGGCGCTGGTTGGAATACGGATCAGCACGTACGCAATCGCGGCGAATCCGATCAGCGACAGCCATCCGCCCCAGGCCGCAACGAAGCTGAATGTAGCGATCGATTGAACTCCCGTGAGAAACAGGACCGCGAGCAGAATCCCGACGATGGCTTCGCCCGCGATCAACCCCGAGGCAAGCAGCGTGCCTTTCTCTTCGATGATTAGCTTCTGTTCAGCGCTGCGCCTCTCGGAAATTCGATTGAGAATCCACTTGATGAGACCGCCGATGAAAATGGCCGAAGAGGTACTAAACGGCAGATACATTCCGACGGCGATCAGCATCGGCGAGCGAGCGCCACACAACAGCAATGCAATTCCGAAAGCCGCGCCGATGCCAAGCAGTCCCCACGCCATTTGCCCGCCGACGATTCCTTTGGCGAGTTGCGCCATCAATCCCGCCTGCGGCGCTGGCAACGCCCGTCCTCCGATGCCGCCCGTGTCGAGGTTCGCCTGGTGCAACGCAATAATCGGACCCATTAAGAAGAAGGCCAGCAAGATTACCGAAATGATTTCGACCACCTCCATTTTCCACGGAGTGCCTCCGAGCAAATGTCCGGCCTTCAGGTCCTGAATTAAAGATCCGGATACCGAGCAGGCCACGCAAACCACGGCGGCGACGCCCAACACGGCCGCAACTCCGGAGAGTCCTGTGACGCCGATGGTCAGCATAACGAGCGCCGCGATGATCAAGGCCGCCAGGGTCAATCCGGAGAGCGGCTGGTTGGAGCTGCCGACCAGTCCCACCAGATAGCCGCCAACGGCGGACAACAGAAACCCGGTGATGCTCATGATGACCGCCGCAACAATGGCGGAGACGATTCCGTGTGTGAAGTAGTAATAGATTGCCGTGATCGGGATCAGAAGGAGAGCGGTGCACAGCACCACCCAGCGCGGAGGAATGTCGCGTTCGGTGGGATCGATAGTCTTGGCTTCGTGTGCCGCGGCGGCCGAAGCGGTGAAGATTCCTCGCAGGGAGCTCCATAACGACTCGCGCATGGAGTACATGGTGCTGGCGGCGCCCACCAGCATGGTGCCGACGGCGATGGGGCGCACCACGTTGAACCACACCGAATTAGCGGCCACGGCGGGATCGTTCGTTCCGATGCGGCGCGGCAGATCGGGATCGAAGAACAGCAGAAGTGGGATCAGAATCCACCACGCGATGATGCCTCCCGAAACGTTGATGCACGAAAGCTCGGGGCCGATGATATAGCCGATGCCGATGAGCGCGGGCGACAGGCTGGGCGTGGACCATGGAATGCCGCCGAAATGAGTGACGTCGCCGATGGGTCTCTTTTCGAAGTCGAAATGCTGGATGAGCGAGCGCGGGAATTTAAGAAAGCCTTCGACGTATTCGCGGAAGATCTGCGCGCCTTTGTCATCGGTGAGGATCTCGATGAGGCCGCCGAATCCCAGCGCGCCAAAAATGTAGCGGGGGGCTTTGCTCTCCGAAGCCTCGCCGGATTTTACGATCTCGTAACTCGCCACGCTTTCGGGCCAAGGCAGCGGCGCGTCCACGCACAGCGGGCGGCGCAGAAGAATGATGAAGAACACGCCGATCAATCCGCCCACCAGCAGAATGAGCGTCGCTTCCCAGTAGTGCGATCGCAGATCGGTCCACAAACGCTGCCCGCCGATATCGACCATCATGAACGCCGGGATGGTGAAGATGGCCCCGGCCACCAGCGCTTCGCCCACCGAGGCCGCGGTGCGCGTGATGTTCTGCTCCAGGATGCCGCCGCGAAACGCGGGGATGCGGAACAGCGCCATCGCGATTACGGCCGCGGGAATAGTAGCGGCGACGGTCTGGCCCGCCTTCATTCCCAGATAGGCGTTGGCGGATCCGAACACGAACGCCAGGAAGATGCCGAGCGAAACCGCTTTGACGGTCATCTCCGGCGGCGGCTGTTTCACGGGGATTGACACTTAGGCATGTTACCGTAATCGGTGGCGCACGCACTCGTGCGAATGCCTGGTCATTGTTCATGGTGTTCACATGATTGTGAACACGGCACGCATGAGTGCGTGCGCCACAAAATCGGTAAGGTCTTTAAGTGTCGAAGGCTTCCGCAACCCGGAACTCACGGCCTGGTGACGCGAGAGGTGTTACCTGCTCCTCATCGCCATACGCTGTGACGGAACGGTACAACCCTTCGCGCGGTTCGCGATGCACGATCAGCCGGCGGGCCGCGACGTCGACCACCCAGTATTCGACGATTCCGGCGCGGGCATATAACTCGGCCTTGGTGGTCAGGTCGAAGCCTAAAGTCGAGCCCGAGATCTCGACCACCAGGCAAAGATCCACAGGCCGCGGATTGGCATCCCGGAATTCGCGCGAGGGCTTAGTGAGTACCACGAGGTCTGGTTCCGGCTCGTTGGTCGGGTTGTCCTCTGGGGCGACGTCGATTGGCGCTTCAGGATTGACAAACTGTTCCCCGAAAGTCCTCACCAACCAGGCTTGTACGGCGACAAGGGCATTCACGTGCGGACGCTTCTTGCCCATTTTGCTGATCAACTCTCCCTGAACCAATTCCAGGTGCTGCTGATCCCACAGTCCGGAAGCCTCAAGCGTGGCGCATTCCCCGCGGGTCCAGCGTTTGCGCGGAGGATCCATCGGAACTGGACGGTAGGGTCTTTCGGTAACGACTGTCGGCACGGCGCGCCTCTGCACCCATTCTAGCGATATTTGCCCCGGAGGGCGCTCATTGCGCCGGTTTCTCCCGCATCTTGAAGACAGCTTCGTCGATCGGTACATTCGCGTCCATCTTGTCGACCGTGATTTCCATGGCCAGGCGGCCATTCACCAGTTGCGTGAGGCTGAACGGCATAAGTACGCCCTCCACTGGCTTGTAGTCGGCGATCTTGGACTCGTACAAAATCTCCTGGCCCAACTGCATGCGCTTACCTTCCGTTTTGATTGGCAGGAAACTCTTGGCGTCGAGATAATCGTATTCCACCGAGCCGTTCTTTTTGGTGATCTTGAGTTTGTAAACCTCGACGCCTTCGATTTCTTCTTTATCCACTAGCTCGACGGCGTTGCCTTTGGATTTGTAATCCACCAGGTTGCCGCCGATAAAGTCGGAGGATTCCTGCGCGGCACGTGTGTCCTCGTCGCTCGACTGCTTCGGTTCCGCACCAATCGCGGGATTGATGGTCCAAGCGGTGACTCCGTCGAAGGCCTGCACGATTTTCCGGCCTTGGAATGTCATCTCCAGGCGCAGAAGATTCGGCCGCTTCACCTGAATGGTGAGCGGCGCTTCGGTTTGGCCCAGGATAGAAGCTTTACCGGTAACGACCAAAGTTTGAATTGCATTGAGTTTGGCGACCCCACCCAGAGCCTCGACGTGTTTTTGAACGATCTGATCGGCGGTGAGTGTCGGCGCATCCGGAGCAGGTGGGAGCGGAGCGGCCACGAGCTGCCACACAGAGCAGGCAAGGGCCGCGATCGGGGCTAGGCGCCGCACAACCTCATCATAAAGCATGCGACAATCGCCGTATTGAAGAAGCCGCTCGCCCTCTCTGCTCTCGCGTCATTACTTGTCGCACAAGCTCCGGTACTTGTCGCGCAAACGCCTGCTCCATCGCAACTAACAGGATTCAGCAATCCTGCCGCCACCGAACAGTTGGGACGCGAGAAACAATTCGACGCGGGCCTCAACCGCGGGGAGATGCAGATGTGGATGGAACGGCTGTCGGCGAAGCCGCATCATCTTGGATCGCCCGCGGATAAAGCGAACGCGGAATTCATTGCCGCCCAGTTCCGATCCTGGGGCTACGACACCAGCATCGAGACATTCTATCCGCTCTTCCCCACCCCGAAACTGCGGCGCGTGGAGATGACCCAGCCGCGGCGCTTTGCCGCCAAGCTTGAGGAACCCGCGCTTGCGGAAGACAAAACTTCCGGGCTTCGCCAGGATCAGCTACCGGTGTATAACGCTTACTCCATCGATGGCGACGTCACCGCGCCGCTGGTGTATGTCAACTACGGGCTTCCGGCGGATTACGACGTACTGGCTGCGCGCGGCATCGACGTTAAAGGAAAGATTGTCATCGCCCGTTATGGCCATTCGTGGAGGGGCATTAAGCCGAAAGTGGCCGCCGAGCACGGCGCGGTGGGCTGTTTGATTTATTCTGACCCGCGCGATGACGGCTATTATCAGGGCGACGCCTATCCCAAGGGCGGCTTCCGGCCGGCCTACGGCGCCCAGCGCGGCAGCGTCATGGATGCGCCGGTGTATCCGGGCGATCCGCTGACGCCTGGCATCGGCGCCACGAAGGATGCGCAAAGATTACCGCGCGAAAAAGCCGAAACGATCACGAAGATTCCGGTGCTGCCCCTCTCCTATGCCGACGCGACGCCGTTGCTCGAAGCGCTGGGAGGGCCAGTTGCGCCAGAGGCGTTTCGCGGAGCGTTGCCGCTCACGTATCATCTCGGCCCGGGTCCCGCGGTGGTGCATCTGGAAGTCCAGTTCGATTGGAAGCTCACGCCCGCCTATGATGTGATCGCGCGCCTGCCCGCCGGCGAGTTGAGCGACGAGTGGGTGATACGCGGAAATCATGAGGATGGCTGGGTCTTTGGCGCATCCGATCCGCTCAGCGGCCTGGTGCCGATGATGGAGGAAGCGCGTCAGGTTGCGGCATTGGCGAAGGCTGGTTGGAAGCCGCGGCGCTCCATCGTCTATGCAGTGTGGGATGGCGAGGAGCCGATGTTGCTGGGCTCAACTGAATGGGCGGAGCAGCACGCCAGTGAACTGGGCCAGCACGCAGTGGCGTATATCAACTCGGATGTCAGCGGGCGAGGGACGCTCCAATTGGGCGGATCGCATACGCTGGAACATTTCGTGAACGAGGCCGCGCGCGATGTTACCGATCCCGAGCGCAAGGTTTCCACGCTGGATCGCTATCGAGCGACGAAGATCGTGGGAGGGACGGCGGAGGAAAAGCAGGCCGCACGTGAAAAGCGGGATTTTTCTTTGGCTGCGCTGGGTACGGGGTCCGACTACACGCCTTTTCTCCAGCACCTGGGAATCGCCACGCTCGACATCGGGTTCGGCGGCGAGAGTGAAAGCGATGGTTCTTACCACTCCATTTACGATTCCTACGACCACTACACGAAGTTCGATGACCCCGACTTCCAGTACGCAGTGGCGCTTGCCCAGTTGGGCGGCCGCATCTCCATGCGTTTGGCCGATGCTGAGACGCTGCCTGTTCGCTTTGGCGGATTTGTTGGCGCGGTGGCCGGCTACGTCGATGAATTGGTCAAGATGACGGACCAGATGCGGATGGACACCCAGGATCGCAACCGCGCGATCATCGATGGTTCGTTGACGCTCGCGTCCGATCCGCATGTGCCGTTCATCGCGCCAACGCCCAAGACGCCGGTGCCCTATCTGAATTTCGCTCCGCTCGAAAACGCCGTCGCACGGCTGCGGACCAGCGCGCGGATGTTCGAAGAACAGGAACAGCGAACAGCCACCCCGTTACCGTTGAACATCAGGAAGCAACTGGATCAGATCTTCATCCAGTGCGACCGCGCGCTGCTTCGCCCCGAGGGTCTGCCGCGGCGGCCCTGGTACAAGCATGAGATCTACGCGCCGGGATACTACACCGGCTACGACGCAAAAACCATTCCTGGAGTGCGCGAAGCAATCGAGGAGCGCCGTTGGGACGATGCCAACGTGCAGATTCCGATTGTCGCTCAAACGCTGGGAGCGATGGCGGATCAAATCGATCGCGCGACGGCGTTGATTCGTTGATTGTTACTTAGCAATCCTTTAGCCCGGAACGGAGCATCTAAGAGTCAGGAGGCAGATATGAGAGGCTCCTTCATTTTAGGTATCGCGATTGTAACCTTTCTGCTGGCGGGGGCTGCCGCGGAAGCCCAAACGCGATTTACGCAACGGGGTTACCCTGACGTTACCGACGCTTATCAGGGCGGCCTGAATTTGTATTACAAAACCTGGTCGGATCTCAATCAAGCACAAAAGGGAGTGGTAGCTAACCCCGGCGACTGGTATCGGTTCGACGTCGCAAGGGGACAGATGGACCTGCTGGAGCGAACCTGGCAAGACGGAACCTTTGATCGCGCGCAAATCGATAACGCGATTAACGACGTGCAATTCGTGCTGAGGTTCAACAACATTGCCACTCGCGATCAGGATGCTCTGGCACAGGATTTGGAACAGTTACGCGATATACGGGTCCGCTACGGGCGATAGTAGTTCCTGGCGACGCTTAGAGGAACGTTTGCGCCAGCTCTTCGAAATTCTGCGGCGTCACCAAATGAAACCGCAACGACAGCCGCGTGAAGCCGCGAAGGATGCGGGTGAGATCGTCGGTGGGGATTTCGGGGCTGGCGAGGAACATGCTGCCGGAAGAGATGCGGAAGGGAAGCACGCGCCAATCGCGCACCACGCGGCGGGGCAGCGCCCGGGCAACGTTGCTGCTGATCACCCAGGGTTCCAGACGTCCCGATGGCAGGCTCTGTTGCAAGCTGAGGGCTTCGTACAGTTCGTCTTCGGTGATAGTTCCGTGTTGCACCAGATATTCACCCAGACGCACTCCCGAAGGCAGGGTTTCCAGCGCATGCCGAACATCAGACTCCTCCGCATTGCCCGAGCCAATCAGGATCTCGCCAAGCTTACGCTTATGTTCTACCAGCGCGCTGCGGGACGGGTACGCATGCTCCGTCTTTACCCACACCAGCGGCTCCTGGCGAAAGCGGGAACGCCCATAGGAACGGACGGCTTTCCAGGTGGCCACGGTGTTGATCCAGTTGGCGCAAACCGCGCGGATTGGCACCGCCAGAGCAAACAGAGGCCCGTAGAATCGTGCGCAGCAGCTCATGCGAACGGTGCTCTGGACGATTTGGATAGCGAGAGTAGCGATAAGGAGCGAAGGATGCAGCGAATACTTCGCCAGTCCCCAGGGAACGCCGGCGATTCGGGCGCCAATCCACGTGATTACGCCATATAGAAAGATAAAATTGCTCAGCAGGCTGAGCGGATTTCCCACCAGGCCTTTGCGATCGCGCCAGAACCAATACTTTTCGGCCAGGCTTCCCCGCCACCCGTTGCGCTCCCAACATTGCAGTCCAATGCCGAGGATCCAGCGGGAGCGCTGGCGAATGGCGGACCGGGCGGTGCGCGGGAAGAACTCGCGCGTGGCGACGACACTCCCGCCCGCCTTCTTGGATCCAAGCCGGGTGAGAGGCACGAACATCTGTTTGCATCCCAGTTTGTGCAGGCGCAGGCCATTCTCGTAATCCTCGGTGAGGCAGGCCGGTTCGAAAATGAGATTATGCTCCGCGGTAGCCAGCTTTTCGAGCGCGCGGCGTGTGAACCCGGTGCCCACGCCGTTGGAGGGAACAAAGCTGCCCATCATCTGACGGGCGCGCATGTCCTTGATCTGCCATTCGGCGAATTCATCGCAGTAGATGCCGTGCACGACATCGCGCAGTGGCGTGGGGAGCGGCAGTACCGGAATCTGCACCATATCGTACTTTTCGGCGTACGCGTTGATGAAAGAGAACGCCTCGGGGTGGATGAGATCCTCGGCATCGTGCGTGACGATAATGTCGAAGCGCGTTGAGTGGTGCTCTTCGAAAAGCAGCATGCGCTGATAGATCCAGTTGAGGCAGTCGGCCTTGGACGTGGGTCCATTGTGCGGGCAGACGGCAAGATGGACGTGCGGGAAGCGGGTTTCGAGCTCCCGAACAGCGTCCAGAGTTGGATCGTCATTGGGGTAGGCTCCGATGAAGAAATGATAGTTCCGGTAGTTGATGGCAGAGGCGTTGTGCTCCACCATGCCGGCAATCACGGCGTGTTCGTGCCAGAGCGGGACGAAGATGGCGATGGTCTTTTCACTGGTCCTTTCGTCTGATACGGACATGGCCGGAATCGCGGAGAGGCGCCGGCTGAGCCAGGCCCAGAGAAAAACGGCGTCCAAAGCCAGGTCATCCAGGCCGCTGATGAGGATGATCAGGGCCAGTGGGAACAGGCAGCGAGCTACATAACCGTTACATCGACTTAGCCATAGGCCAAGGAACGGCCACCACGACGACAAAGCCCCGAACGATAAAGCCCAGGACAATAAAGCAAAGTTCACCAAGGAAGAAGTGGCCAACAGGGCGAAAGTTCGCAAAGATCTTGGCGTGGATTGTTACAGCTGGATGGCTTTCACAGCAAGCGACCAACGTTTGCATTCGAATTGTGGGCACCGAAAACTCGTAGCAACGAGATCGTAACGAAGAGACCTAGATTTCCTGAATGCCCTATTATTCTCCAGAAAACATTTGCCAATTAGCGTATTGACTGAACCCCCTGTTGAGAGTATGCTCTTCCTGCGCGCCCCATTGCCGGCGTATTCAACACTATATTCTGACTGACTTTACGGAGGAAGCGCCTTATGGACCCGTTCAAAGAGTTCACGCACGGTGGCACTCTCAACGTCGCCGAAATTCTGTTTAACACCCGCTTCGATTACATGTTCCCGCTACTGGCCGAGAACCCGGATTACTTGCTGACGCCGGGCGCTACCACGCAGGGTGCGCTCCTGTCACTGGGAACAGCCATGGCGGCCGATACCCTCGCGATGCCGCTCGACTCGACGATTCCGGCGGTCTTCACCTACCTCGGTCAGTTCATCGACCACAACATCACTGCGCAAACCGACCGCGAGATCGGCGTAGCCGGATCGCCACACCGGACGGTTATGTGATGGACATCGCGCCGCTGCCGGCACGTAAGGTGGTTGACAAGCTGGTCAACGGCCGCCGTCCGAAACTCGATCTCAATCAGGTCTACGGCGACGGCCCAGGTCTCGGGACGAATCCCAGCCCCACCGAAGCCGACGAGCTTTTTCATCTCGCAACGCTGGATTTTAAGGTCGTCACCGATCCGCCGGGTTCTGACGTGCCCCGGCAAAACGACGGAACGGCGATCATCGCCGACATGCGCAACAACGAGAATCTCAACATCAGTCAGTTGCACTGTGCGTTCTTGTTATTTCACAACAAGGTGGCCGCGGGGCTGCCGGCGGCGCTCACCAAGGATCAGCGCTACATCCGCACGCGCCAACTGGTGCGCTGGGCGTATCAGTACATTGTGATTAACGACTACCTGCCCGCCGTATGCGATCCGGTGATCGTCAACGACATTGCCGCCAACGGCCTGCGGTACTATGCGCCCGATAACGATCTGCTATTCATGCCGCTTGAATTTTCGGTCGCGGCGTTCCGCTTCGGGCACTCGATGATCCGCCCGCAGTACATTATCAATGCGGCAACGACGCTCACCTTGACAGAAATCCTCGGCGTCGGAGGGTTGCTGGCCGGAGGCCCTCCGCCGAAACTCGCCGGAGCCAACATCATTGCCTGGCACAACTTCGCCAAGATCGCTGGCCACCCGGCCCCGCAGATGGCTCGCAAAATCGACACCTTGATTTCAGCAGGACTCGGGACCCTGCCAGTGTTCATCCCGGGCTCCAAGATGCTGGTGGGCCCGCTGCTGCAGCACCTCGCGCGGCGCAATTTGCTCCGTGGCTTCCTGCTGTCGATTCCGACGGGTCAGGCCGTCGCCGACGGGATGCAGACTCGGCCGCTAACGCCCGCCCAGTTGCGGGGACAGCCGGGCGCGATTCAGGACGCAGTCATCGGCGGAGGCTTCGACACGGCCACCCCGCTCTGGTACTACATCCTACGCGAGGCGGACGTGCAGCAGAACGGCGACCGTCTAGGTTCGGTGGGCAGCCGCATCGTTGCCGAGACGCTCAGCGCGCTCGTTCGCCGCGACGGCGCGAGTTACTTCAACAATCCGCAGGATCCCGCGGTTAAACCTAACGGCATCGACGTCGGGGGCGGAACCATCATCGGCGCGATCGCCGATTTGTTCCAGTTCTCCGGCGCACCGCTGTAACTGGCGCGGAAGACGGCGTGCCAAGTCAGATCGTCCAGGCCCGATTGGACGAAAGTTCGCAGAGATTGTTGCAAAGACGGGGCTTTTCAGGTTCACCCCGGTCTCGGCAGCTCCCTTTGCGTCCTGCCTGTCCAACCCGGCCTATCCAATCTGGGTATCCGGCCCGAACCGGGTCTGGCTATCCAACTTCAACCGGGATAGTTTCATTTGGGCCTTAGTGCGGGGCCCGCGACTATATAGCTGTCGGCATTCTGACGATGGACGGGGAAACATGAAGCCTCGACCGCGCGCAATGATCGTCAACTTCGCTCTAGTACTTAGTTTTCTTGGGTTTGACGCTATGGGTCACCTCGCTTTTGCCCAGGGCGCCGACAAACCGCAAGTGGCGGTTCCAGCACAGGAGAAGACGCTGCTGGCGGCAGTGAGCGAGGCGGCGCAGTGGAAGCCGCTGGATCCTCGCGTGGCGAAGGCTCATGAAGATCTGGGAGACTTCTATTCGGCCGCAGGGACGCTATGCGGAGGCCGAGAAGATCTATCAAAAGACGCTGGAGCTGAAAGAGGACATGCTGGGGCGTGCGAACCCGGCGATTATTCCCGCGGTGGACGACGTGGCGCGAGTGAGCTTCGCGCAGATGAAATACGATCAGGCAGCGGAATTGATTGCGCGGGAACTGCGGATCATGGAGCGTGAGTATGGGGACGATGATCCAAAATTGGTGCCGTCTCTGGAGCAAGTGGCCAGAGTGCTAGAGACGGCATCAAAATATCCTGACGCAGAAAAGTTTCTGTCGCGGGCGGTCGCTATCCGCGAGAAGTCTTCGGGCCAGGAGAGCGTGGAGCTGGCGCCGGATCTGAGCCAATTGGCGCGGGTGAAAGTTGCCAAGCATAATCTGCCGGCGGCTGAGGAGCTTTACGAGCGAGTGCTAAAAATCCAACTGGCCAAGTTTTCTCCTAATAGTGCAGAGCTGCTGCCCACGCTGGACGCACTGGCCACTTGTGCCTGGAACAAAATAAGGACGCTGAGCCGTTGCTGAAGCGGACGCTGTCGATACGAGAGGGCAGCCTGGGACCGAGCCACGTAGAGGTGGCGAAAAATCTGGACAAGCTGGCGGCGATCTTTACCGAACAGAAGCGATTCGCGGAGGCGCAGAAGGCGAGCGAGCAGGCGCTGTTCATCTGGATGAAGGAGCTGAAACCCGGTAGCGCGGAGCTGGCTGAGAAATACGAGAAGCTGGCGGAACTCTATGAGGCGCTGCATCGGCCGGTGGACGCTGAGCCTCTGGTGCAGCAAGTGCTCACCGCGCGCGAGAGCGACACGGTGGCCAGCTTGAACACTCTGGCTGCCATTTATGTGAGCAAGCAGAATCTGTTGGAGGCCGAGCCGCTTTACCGGCTGTCGCTGACGATTTTGGACAAAAAGGGGATCTTGAGCAGCAGACGGCCCTTGTTCTTGAGCAGCAGCGAAGACAACCTGGAATTGCTGGCGCGGACCGCGCTCGAATACGCCGACTTGCTGAAGAAGATGCGCCGCAAGTCCGATGCGATCAAGATTGAGGCGCGCATTCGCGCAGTGACGGGAAAATCCCCTGCGCCAAAGAAAAAGGCTGGCTGACCGGGTACGCGTGGCTTCAGCCACGTTTTCCCTTACTCACGCGTGCCCTCTCGCCTGACGGCAAAAACGCGGCTGAAAAGCCGCGTGTACCAGGGGACCTAAGGGTGCAATTCTGCGGCGTGCTGCGGATTGGCGTCGGGGCCATGAAATAGCTTGTGCTTGATATCGGGCCAGAATTCCTTCAGCACTTGCGACACGGCGTCGATGCCAATCTGCTCGCCGAGTTTTTCCACGTTGTCGGAGACGTCGCGACTGTCGGGATAATAGGCGTTGGAGATGGCCGTGCCGGTGGCGTTGCCGAGGACTTCCGAGAAATTGAAGCGAGAACCCCCGGAGTCCGTTTTCGTGACAAAGACACGAGTGGCGGCGTAGAACGTCCGCGACCAGACGCTGCCGTATCCCCTGCGAAAGTATCGCGGGTCTTCGTGGAGCATGCTGGGGAAGATGCCTTCCGTCATCATGTTACCGATGGCTTGATCGGCGTATGAGGTGCCAACACGCCGGCCGTAGCCGGCCCATCCCTGGCCGAATTCCGGGTGGGCGTTGGTGAGTTGTCCCTCGGCGGCGATGACCGCTGCCAGGCCCACCAGCGGATAGTCGAACGAATCCTTGGATGCGATGGTGAACTTCTGCTTGACCGTGATCGGCATGTAGACCGCGGTTGCATTCGCCGTCCGGTAGTTAGGAAGAACGCCAAAAATACGCTTGTCGGGAGCCGGAGGCGCTTGTCCAGTTTGCCCAGCTTGCAACTGACCAGGTTGCAATGGACCGGGCTGAGGCTGCCCGGATTGGGCGGTTGGCGGATCCGATCCCGGCGCCTGAGCGGGGTTGCTTTGGGCAAAAAGCGCCAGGCCGCTCGCGAACAGGAGTCCGGGCCAGGTGAGAATGGGCAAAGAAGGACGGTATAAAATCATGGGCTTGCAACTGATGAGCGGACCCCTGCGAACGGCTTCTCTTTATTCTACTAACGAGCCGACGCGCTCGGAGGGCGTTCGTTACAAACTTTACGGAACCTTAACGTACGCCTGGCCTAGCAGCTTGTGTCGAAAGTCCGAAAAGACCGCTTGCTGACGCGCGCGGCTCACCAGACGCATCGCGTTACAGAGCCGCGACCGTTAGGGAGACGGTTTCGACAAACGCTGCCAGGCGACCCAACCCGCGCTGATCAGTTTGACGATGTCGTCGCGCCAGCTTCGCGCTTCACCGGCTTGCCGTACACTTCGAACGCCGCGACATCGGACCATCCCCCCGGGCCATGTCCGCTGCTGGGCATGAGGTCCGCGAATCCGACCTCGTCCACTTTGCTAAGGTCGGGATGCTCCACAAAGTTACCGCGGGTAAGCACTTTATTGATGTCCAGCTTCAGCCAGCGGACTTCTGAGATTGAGAATTCGTTATCGTGCCAATCCACCGTGGAACCATCGGCTTGATCGCCCACCAGCCATGTTCCGTCGGCCAGTTTCACGATGGGGCGGACCTTGTGGAAACCTGAGACCTTGGTCTGCCAACGGATTCTGGCAAGACCGGTGAGATCCACGTAATTCTCTTTATCGCGCAGCGCCAGCGCAGCGGGCGCGGTACAAAGGCCGGTCCAGACGTGTGGCGGATTGCTAGGATCCTCCGCGTTGCCAACCGCCTGCAGTTCGCTCGCCGACGGACCGTAAAGCTTTAGTTCGAGACTCGGGCTGCCTACCTGATCCTGGGTGATGCCGTGCTCGCTGGCAGCCGTCTTCCAGGTCTCGCGAAAGAACAGCGGAACACGCTTGCCGGTGCGTTCTCCAGGCCGTGCCGCGGCGGGCGCGGGGTTGCGGACGGCTGCTGGGCGGGTTGTTGCGCGAAAGCGGCAGCAACGAATGCGAACGGAATTAAGCGGTTGAGCATTTCCTGGTCTCCAGTTCTTGAACTGGTTGCCAGTATATCGTAGGATCGAGGGCGCGGGTCTGACCACTGTGCTGACCAGACTGTTGAGCAAGCGGATGCGTGGCACTGTCCACTAGCATCTTACGCACCGCATCTTCAACCCGCTGGACCGCGGTGCGCCGGTAATCCCAGCGGCGGTCCCGCTCCGGTTGGAGCACCGTCATGGTGGCATTGGCTTCGAACAGCAGAACTTCGCCCGCGGAGTTCAAACCAAAATCGATCCCCGCATAGTCCAGCCCGAGCATATTCTGGATTTCCGCCAGAGCCGCCATGGCACGCGGACCCAACACGCCCGGCATGTCTTCCAGGAACTTAGCTTCCTCGGCACGATGTCCGGCGTTCTCCGCCATATCCGCCGTGACGTAGTGAATCTTCCAGTCTCGGCGAAATCGCCAGGTGCAGCGGATAGAGCCAGCCGCCGATCATCATCACCCGATATTTGCGATAGCAGCCATCGGCGCCACGCGCGTCCAGGTACTGGATCGCGGTTAAGCCGTCGCCCGGAAGTTCGGCCAGCGCGGTTGGGAGCTGGTCAGCATTTTCGACCAACAGGAAATGCTGGCCGTTATGAAAGCCGGGAGCGCGCAGCAACACAGGAAAGTTCAAGCCTCTGCGAGCCAAAGCCTCGCATGCGCCTGGAGCATCTAGCGCCTCGCGCGGAAAGCTCGCGATTACCGGCGCCACCACGCCCGGCACATCCGCCAACCGGCGAGCATTCGCGGCCCGACCGGTGCCAAGCACCGCCGCCGGCGCATTGATGACTGGAGCGAAAGTGCGATCCATCAGCGTCACCGCCCGGTCCAGCGCCTGCCGGCAAAGGTCGGCATCGCCGATGGCATTGAACACCACGTGATGTTCCGGAAGCGGCGCGTCGGGATCGTAGACGTTCGGCAACACGACGAAGGTGCGGAAAATTTTGTCGTCCAATAAATGGCGGATGGGAACGTCGCCCCTGCGTCCGGATGTCAGTAGAAGTACCGACACGGGCGAACCTTCTCCGCGATAGGGAAGCTCGGTTGGGCGGCGATCCCAGTGACCCAGGCGTTGGTGCTCGGCCGCGGCTTCCTCATGCCCCAATTCCGCGAGCAAATTTCCCAGCCCCTGATGCGCCTCGGCAAATTGACCATCGATGTATAGCGCCGCTTCATAGTGCTCGCGCGCCGCCGCCAGTTCGCCCGCCTCGAGAAACAGATTGCCCAGATTCACGTGCGCCATGGGCTGATTGGGATGCCGGCGGATGGCTTCGGTATAGGCGCTGCGCGCCGCCGTGCGGTATCCGGTGAAGTACAGCAATGTGCCTAAATTGTTCAACGCACCCACGTGCGCCGGGCTGCGGGTTAGCACGTCAAGATAGGCCTGCTTGGCCTCTTCGTTCCGGCCCATTTCGTTTAACAGGCAGGCGCGCTCAAAACGCAGAGCCACGGATTCGGGATCCAGCTTAATGCGCGCCTCTACCTCGCACAATGCTTCCTTGCGCACCAGTGCGGGCTGCCAGTTAGTCACGGTAGGCGGCCTCCAGTTCCTGATGTTCCACTCCGGCCGTAAGTGCGCGCCCGATCGCCAGCGTCGCGTCCACCAGGGCATCGATGTCCGTGCGCCCCGTTCGATGATTGGTGATCGCGGCCCGAATCGCCAGCTCGCCATTGATCCGGCTGGTGGAGGGCGCGGCGATTCCCGATTCCTGGAGATCCACCACGATGCGCGCGTTCACCCGGTCCGCGTTCGACGGTTGACCGTGGAAGCATACATATCTGAAACAAACAATATTGAGCGACACCGGCGCAAGAAGCTCCAGCTCGTTGGACTCCGCGACCCTCCGTTCGAGATAACGCGCCAGCTCGCAAGTGCGCGCGATCATCTGGCCCAGAGCCTGCAGGCCATATACCTTCAGCGTGAACCAGGTCTTGAGCGCCCGGAATCCGCGCGAAAGGTCCGGCCCGAAATCGCATGGCCAGGGCGAGCCTGCTGCCAGCCCGCGCGTCTCGCGTTCCAGATAGGCAGCGGGCGACGCGAACGCTTTTCGGTGCAACTCGCCGTCGCGCACCAGCACGAACCCGGCGTCATAGGGCACTTGTCCCCACTTGTGAAAATCGAAGGCCAGAGAATCGGCGGCTTCAATGCCGGCCAGGCGCGGCGCAATCCCAGGCGCCAGAATTCCAAGCGCTCCGAAGGCGCCGTCGACATGCAGCCACATTCGCTGCTCGCTCGCCACCACCGCCAGACCGTCCAGATCGTCGATGGCCCCGGTATCCACCGTGCCCGCGGTGCCAATGATCAGAAACGGCGTAAACCCGGCGCTGCGGTCGCTCTCGATCATGTGGCCGCAGCGCCGCCAGATTGATCCGCTGCAGCGCATCCACCGGAACCAGCCGCAACGCGTCACTGCCGAGGCCGCAAAAATCGAGCGCCCGGCGCAAAGATCCGTGGGCGGCCATCGACGCATAGGCCGTCAGCCGCTTCGTGCTCGCGGCCACGCCCGAGCGCCGCGATTCGAAACCCAGGGCCGTATCGCGCGCGACCAGAATCGCGATCAGGTTCGCCATCGAAGTCCCGCTGACAAACAGGCCGGAGGCCGTAGCGGGAAATCCAAACAGCTCGCGCATCCATTGAACGATCTGCCGCTCCACTTCGATGGGCGCGTGATCCCGGCCGCCCAAGTTCGCATTCAGCCCCGCCGCCAGCATCTCCGCCAGCATGCCCGCCGCGGTTCCTCCGCCGTGGACCCAGCCCATAAAACCCGGATGCACGTTGCCGTTCGAATAGGGCAGTATGTTTTCAAGGAAGTCCTGGTGGACCGCGCTCAGCTCCGCCGGCGCTATCGGAAGCCGCTCCCGAAAGTGTGCGCGCACCGCGTCTGGAATGGGCTGCCAGACGGGCTGTTCCCGGATGGTCTCCAGATAGTCGAACATATCGTCCAACATGCGATGCCCCTGGTCGCGAAACGACGGCCAATCCTCGGGATCGAGCGAATCACTATTGCTGGACCGAGAGTAGGCCATACGCTCTACAATCGGCAGAAATAAATGATTCCGTTAACGCAACGGAATCTACTGAACCGCGCGCGTCAGCAAGCGTCTCCCGGCGCTCCCTCACGGTCGCGGTTCTGAAGCCCGCGCGCGTCAGCAAGCGTCTCCCGGCGCTCCCTCACGGTCGCGGTTCTGAAGCCCGCGCGCGTCAGCAACCGTCCCCCGGCGCTCCCTCACGGTCGCGGTTCTGACGCCCGCGCGTCAGCAAGCGTCTTCCGGCGCTCCCTCACGGTCGCGGTTCTGAAGCCCGCGCGCGTCAGCAACGCGTCCCCCGGCGCTCCCTCACGGTCGCGGTTCTGAACCGCGCACGTTAGTAAGCGGGGAATTTGGTTTAATCGGTAAGGAGGTTGACCGCATGTCCGGCGTTACCCTTCTTGAAACGATCTGGCAGGACACCCTCTATGCCCTGCGGAGCATGCGTCACAGGCCCGTCTTCGCCGCCACCGCCGTTCTTACCATGGCCATCGCGATCGGCGGCAACACGGCCATGTTCACGGTTATCCGCGCAGTGCTGTTGAAGCCTCTTCAGTACCGCGAACCCGATCGGCTGGTAGACATCTCCGGTGGCGCCACGCCCACGCTATTTGCCGACATGAAGAGCGGCGCGCGCTCCTTCACAGAACTCGGAGCTTTCACACCCGAGGAAAACATCACCCTTTCCGGCGGCGCCGAGCCCGAGGTACTGAAAGGTGAACGCGTTTCGGCCGCTTTCCTGCGCATTCTCGGCGTGGAACCTGTGCTCGGGCGCGGTTTTCGATCGGAAGAAGATTCACCAGGCGGCGCACCGGTGGCGATGATCAGCACGGAGCTATGGCGACGGCGGTTCTCGGAAGATCCGCACATCGTCGGCAAGACCGCGAACCTCGCGTCCGCGGCTTACACCATCATTGGCGTTCTTCCGGCACACTTCCAGTTTCCCGTTCCGGGCGTCGACGTGTGGCTGACAGCGCCAACGGAATGGCCGCTCATGGCCGCCAAGTCCAGAGTCGACAGTCCGTTCCTGTCCGTCTTCGGCCGTTTGAAGCCTGGATCCAATTTTGACCAAACCAACGCAGAGATGAAGGTGATCCGCCATCGATACGCAACCGCTAATCCCGAGCTGCTGGCCCCCGAGCCGAAGACAGCGATGGAAGTGACGCCGATGAAGGAAGACCTTGTATCCGATGTCCGCACGATGCTGTGGATGCTTTTCGGCGCCGTCGGGTTTGTGTTGTTGATCGCTTGCGCCAATGTGGCCAGCCTGCTGCTGGCGCGCGCCACCGGCCGTGCGCGTGAATTTGCGGTGCGCTCGGCGCTCGGCGCCGCCCGTATGCGCCTGATCGGACAATTGCTCGCGGAGAGCGTTCTGTTGTCGCTTTGCGGCGGAATACTTGGCGTCCTGCTGGCCGCGTGGGTTCTGCGCGCCATTCCCCTGATCACGTCGTTCGACCTGCCGCGCGCGGGAGAAATTCACCTGGATTGGATGGTCCTGGGATTCGCCGCGGTGCTCTCGGTTGCAACCGGAGTCCTGTTCGGATTGGCGCCCTCCATTGGCGCGTCGCGCCCCGATCTCATCCAAGTGCTGCGAGCCAGCGGAGAAGCCGGTAACCAAGGCGTCAAGAGAGGCGTATTTTCCGGGCTGAACGTACGCGGATTATTGTTGATCGGACAAGTGGCGCTGTCCATCGTCTTGCTCATTGGCGCGGCGCTGCTGATCAAAAGCGTGAGTAATCTGCGCGGTATCGACGTGGGGTTCAACCCCTCGCATCTCCTCACGATGCAGGTTCCCCTCCCGCCCTTGCGTTATGACACCAACCAGAAGAGAGCCACCTTCTTTGAGGATCTCGTCCGGCGCGTGGCATCGGTGCCCGGTGTCCGTGGCGCCACCGCGGCGATGTTCCTCCCGATGCAGGGCTATGCGGGAACGCCCGTCCAGGAGGCCGCGAAACCGCCGCTGCCGTTGAACCAGCGCATGATTGCGACCATCTGGACCACAACACCGGGTTACTTTCGCACGCTCGGAATTCCGTTGCGGCGCGGCAGGGACTTTAACGAGCACGACACGGCGGACGCACAGCGCGTCACCATTATCGACGAGGCCTTGGCGCGGCGCTTTTGGCCGGCATATCCCGCCGGTCCGGATCCCGTTGGCCAGCGGCTCTTGATCGGAGGCGTGAACAAGAAACCGGCGGAAATCGTCGGTATCGTCGCGCATGTGCATGAAGCGCTCGAGAACGGCTCCTGGCCGGAGAGCGTCTACGTCTCCATGGCGCAGAACGCTCCGCCTTTCGCGATGCTCGCCATACGGACGCCGGGCGACCCGCTTCTGTTCACCAAGGCCGTTCGCGAACAGGTACGCGCGTTGGACCCCGATCAGCCGGTCGCACAGGTCCGAAGCATGGACGATCTGGTGGAAGAGCAGGTGGGCCAGCGGCATTTGCTGGTGATTTTGCTGGGATCCTTCGCCGGCGCGGCGCTGTTGCTCGCCTTGATCGGAATCTACGGCATCATCGCGTACTCGGTGGCGCAACGCACGCAAGAGCTGGGAATCCGGCGAGCGTTGGGTGCGCAGCAGAACGACATTCTGCGCCTGGTTGTGGGACAAGGCTTGCGCCTGGCTTTGCTGGGCACAGCTGTTGGTATCGCCGGAGCGTTGGGCTTAACTCGCCTGATGAAGGCTCTCTTATTTCACGTCAGCGCAACCGACCCGGGGACGTTCGTGATTGTCGCAGTGCTGTTCCTTTTGGTTGCGCTCGCGGCCAGCTACATTCCGGCGCGCCGCGCCGCCCGAATCGATCCCATGGCCGCCCTTCGAATTTGAACACCGACCGCTTAGAAACGTCACCCGGCGCGAGGCTAATATCGTGCTGCCATTGAGCAAGGGATGGATTACGATCCAAACAAAGTCGACGAAATGGTGCTGGCGCTGTTATGGCTGACGGCCTTCGATGAGGACGAATTCGGCGCGCGGGCCTGGAAGTCGCAGGACTGGGATGCGCTGGACCGGCTGCATGCAGCAGGCTACATCTCGAACCCGAAGAGCAAAGCAAAGTCGGTAGAGCTGAGCCCGGAAGGAGTGACGGGCGCGGGATCTGTTCAAGCATCATTTTTCGCGAAAGCAGTAACAGTCATTAGAGCTTCACGCAGTAACCCAGCGGAGTCCTGGTCATGACCCTGGCCTATGCGGACCGAAATCGACATGAGTTCAGACCAGCGGCGCACATATATTATTTGATGAAGAATCGTGGAAATGTCGCCGGGACCGTGGCGATCCCGGCGGCTTGCTTTGCGCTAGCACCAGGCCGTGGCGCAAGCACTCGTGCTTGCAGCGTTCACACTCGTGTGAACGAAGATGCGGTTTTCTCACCGGGCTCTGAAGAGGGTGTTTGCCGCGTCGAGACTCCTCTCGACTCCTGGCTTGTTTAGCTGCTGAACTCACTTCGCCTGAAAGCGATCCAGATACACGGTCTCCCGCCGCTCCCGTTGGTTAGCCGTCAGCGGTGGCGTGGCAAACTCCAATCCGGTACCGGTGCCCTCCCAGAGCCTTGCCAGCGCGCAACCTTCCTCTCCTCCACATTGAAAAACCAGCCGGGGGCGTTGGTCTTTGGGGTCCGTGACGGAGGTTTTCGCATTGATGAACACGCTCTTCCCAGTGTCTACGTTCTGCAGTTGCATGTTCGCGGAATATCCCGCCGACCGGACAACCTTGTATCGGCCTGCGGGAAGGTCTGATCCAAGCGCCCGGAAGGCGAAAGGAATCTTTGCGGTAGTCACCCGATCTTGACCATAGGCCGCGCCGGCAGCGAGCACCAGCAGAGCGGCGGTTAACGTTTGTCTTAAGCTTTTCTGTTTCATATCTGCCTCCACTGAAATAGGCGTGGAAGGCATTCGGGAACTATCATCCCGCGAAATTATTTCGAAAGGATCGGGCGAGACGGTATAATCCATAGGCGATGCAGAAGCCGGCACAACCTGCTGAGACCGATGTCGGCGACGTCAGTAATCTGCTCCGCGCCTGGAGTGGCGGCGACCAGAACGCGCTCGAAATGCTGACCCCCGTGGTCTATGAAGAGCTCCGCCGCCTGGCTCGCCGCTACATGCGGCGCGAGCGCCCGGGCCACAGCCTGCAGACCACCGCTTTGGTGAATGAGGCCTACCTGCGGCTGGTGGACTATAAGCGCATGCAGTGGCAGAACCGCGCACATTTCTTCGCCGTTTCGGCCCAGTTGATGCGGCGCATTCTGGTGGACCATGCGCGCCGTCATAACCTGAAGCGCGGAGGTGGTGCGCAGCAGGTATCGCTCGAAGAGGCGGCCGCGGTGGGCAGCGGAAAAACCACCGACTTGGTGGCGCTCGATGACGCGCTGAACGCGTTGGCGCGGCTGGACCCGCGCAAAGTGCAGGTCGTGGAAATGCGCTTCTTTGGCGGACTGAGCGTGGAAGAAACCGCAGAGGTGCTCAAAATATCGCCCGTCACCGTAATGCGCGATTGGAGCACCGCCAAGGCCTGGCTCTATCGCGAATTGACGGGCAGGACTGACGATGCACTCGGATCGATGGAAACAAGTCGATAGCCTGCTGCAGGCGGTGCTGGCGCGTCCGGCCGGCGAACGCGAGGCATTTCTTCGGCAAGCCTGCCAGGGAGACCCAGCCCTGGAACGCGAAGTCCGCTCTCTTCTCACTTCGCAGCAGCAGGCCGGAAGCTTCCTCGAGAACCCCGCGATGGAATTGGCCGCTCGCGCAATGGCTCTGGAGCAAAACGAAGGCTCGCCGGAAGACATGCAAAAACCTGGGGGCGGGATAGCCGCGGGCGCCAAACTCGGGCCGTATGAGATCCTCGCCGCTCTTGGCGCCGGCGGAATGGGCGAGGTTTATCGCGCCCGCGACACCCGGCTGGAGCGTAGCGTCGCCATCAAGATCCTGCCCGCGGCGTTCTCCGCGGACGGCGAGAGATTGCACCGCTTCGAGCGCGAAGCGCGCCTGGCATCCGCCCTCAACCACCCCAACATAGTCACCATCCACGAACTCGGACAGGCTGGTTCCACTCACTATATCGCCATGGAGCTGATCGAGGGACAAACGGTGGGTGAGTTGCTTTACGCCGGCGCACTGCCGATACGAAGAGCCATTGAAATCGGCGCGCAGGTTGCGGAGGGGCTGGCCAAGGCGCATGAGGCGGGCGTCGCGCACAGGGACTTAAAGCCCGGCAATGTGATGGTCTCGCAGGATGGATTCGTGAAAATCCTCGACTTCGGCCTGGCCAAGCTGGCCCCGCCCGCGAGCGAGCTTTCTCCCACGCGCAACCTATCGGACTGGCACACCCAACCGGGTCAGCTGCTGGGAACGCTGCGATACATGTCGCCCGAGCAAGCCAGCGGCGCCCACGCCGATTTCCGCTCAGACCAGTTCTCGTTCGGCTTGCTGCTGTACGAAATGGTGACCGGGAAGCACCCCTTCGTGAAAAGCACGTCGGCGGAGACACTGGTGGCCATTCTGCGGGAACAAGCCGAACCGGTTGGAGTGCGCAACCTCGACGCCCCCGCTCCGCTGTGCTGGGCCATCGAGCGGTGTCTGGCGAAAGATCCCGATAAGCGCTACGTCTCTACCCGGGATCTCGCGCGCGAACTGTCAGCTATACGCGACCATTTCGCGGAAAAGCCGGCTCATCAGGCAGAGGCGCGCCCCACGAATATTCCTGTGCAGCGGACCCAGTTTGTGGGGCGAGAAAAAGAAGTAGCGGCCGCTAAAGAACTGCTGTTGCGGCAGGATGTGCGGCTGGTGACGGTTACGGGTCCAGGAGGGATCGGCAAAACGCGACTCGCTGTAGAGGTGGCCAGCGGCCTGGTTGAGCTCTTTCCAGGCGGCACTCATTTCATCCCGCTCTCTCCTTTGAGCGACGCGGGCTTGATCGCTTCGGTGATCGTTCAAACGTTGGGAATCCGGGACGCGGGGATTCAGTCGCCGCTCGAAATGCTGAAGAAGAATCTACAGGATTCACTACGCGCCCCAATGCTGCTCCTGCTGGACAATTTCGAGCACTTGATTCAGGCGGCCCCGGTCGTGGCAGAGCTACTGGCCGAGGCTCCCAATCTCAAAATCCTGGTAACCAGCCGCGCGGCGCTGCACCTGTATGGAGAACACGAATTTCCGGTGCCACCGCTTGCGCTGCCGGATTCGCCAGCGACGGCGCCGCTGGAGCTGTTGTCGCAGTATCCCGCGATCGCGCTGTTCGTGCAACGCGCCGTCGCCGCCAAGCCGGATTTTGAACTGAACGCGGAAAACGCCCGGGCCGTTACCGAGATTTGCGCCCGGCTGGACGGTCTGCCTCTGGCCATCGAGCTGGCAGCGGCGCGGGTGAAAGTTCTTTCGCCCTCATCCATGCGGACACGCCTGGCCAGCCGGCTGCAATTATTGACCGGCGGCGCGCGCGACCTGCCGCAGCGCCAGCAGACGCTGCGCGCAACCATGGATTGGAGCTACGACCTGCTGAGCCCAGCCGAGCAGAAGCTTTTCCGGCGCTTAGCTGTGTTCGTCAGCGGCTGCAATCTGGAAGGCGTGGAAGCGGTGTGCGACACCAAAGGCGATCTCGATTTGGACCTCCTTGACGGCACCTCGTCCATGCTGGACAAGAGCCTGCTGCAGCAGATCGAGCAAGCCCACGGAGAGTCGCGCTTCGTGATGCTGGAAACCATTCGCGAGTACGCTCTCGAGAAACTGAAAGCTAGCTCGGAGGAGGCTTCGACGAAACGCGCGCATGCCGCCTACTGCCTGGTGCTGGCTGAAGAAGAGGCTACCGAAAAAGGCGGCGCGGAAGAAAGAGAATGGCTGGAGCGCTTCGCGTTGGAACATGACAACTTTCGCGCCGCCTTGGAGTGGCTGACCGAAAACGGAAATGCGGATTGGGGCTTGCGTCTCGGTGCGGCCCTGTTCCGCTTTTGGGAGACGCGTGAGTACATCACCGAAGGCCGGGAGACGCTGGGCAAGCTGCTGAAACTCCCGGGAGCGGCTGCTCCAACCAAGGCCCGGCAGCGCGCGGTTTTTTCCTCGGGCGTGCTCGCGTGCGAGCAGGCGGACTACGCCTCCGCGGATCCGCTCTTCCGGGAGAGCTCTGGATATCGCGCGTCAATTGGGCGACAAGCGGGGCATCGCCGTCTCTCTCAATGCGCTGGGGGTCAACGATCGGAATCGGGGTGAGGCCGCGGTAGCGCATTCCCTGTTCGAGGAGAGCCTTTTGTTGTGGAGGGAATTGGGCGACCAAAAGGCTGCCGCTCGCTCTTTGAGTAACCTTGCAAATGTTGTTAAATCGCAGGGCGAATACGCCCGGGCGCGCGCCCTGCATGCCGAGTGTCTCTCCATTTTCAAGGGACTCGGAGATCGCGCCGGCGTCGCCTGGTCGCTCAACTCTCAAGGGGACGTCGCCCGCGAGCAGGGGGACTCCGCGGCCGCGCAGGCGTTGTACGATCAGGGCCTGGCGATTTTTCGCGAACTCGGCGACCGCTGGGGCATCGCCGCCACTCTGAATGATTTGGGAAACTTGGCGATGGAACAGCGCAATGCTCCCACGGCACTCTCGCTCTACCAGGAAAGCCTCAGAGTTTTCAACGCATTGGAACATAAGCGCGGAATCGCCCGCCTGCTGGAGTGCTTCGCGAGCCTGGCGGCGGCTCAACTCGAAGCCGAGCGGTCACTGCGGCTGGCCGGAGCGGCGGCTGCGTTGCGACAAAACATCGGCGCTCCGCTCACGCCCGCGGAACAGGCCAAACTGGAAGCCATGCTCGATCCGGCACGGCAGGCATTGAACAACACGGCCGGCGCGACAGCCTGGCTGGAAGGTTGGGCCATGCCGGTGGAGAAAGCGATTCAAGAAGTGCTGACGAGGGAGGCCGCGTCGCCTTAGCGTCAGCGCGTCACGACGCGTTGGTGGGATCAATCAGCCGGCGCACGGCGGAGACGCGATTGGAAGGAAGACCCACGCGCCGGGCGTGTTCGTGGATGGTCGATTCGTCGGGAGCAAGGTACACGCAGTACAGCTTGTCGCCCGTTACGTAGCTGTGGAGCCAGCAGATCTCAGGACCCATCCCCTTCAGAACCCCGATCGACCTCATTGTCACTTCCCGCAATTCTTCGTCGGATAGATTTCCAGCTCCCGGTATTTCGCGCTCGA
This sequence comes from Bryobacterales bacterium, assembly GCA_963747945.1. Lineage (GTDB taxonomy): Bacteria > Acidobacteriota > Terriglobia > Bryobacterales > Bryobacteraceae > Palsa-89. The sequence continues at coordinate 436,766 of CAVVHB010000007.1, read as the reverse complement.
TGACGAACTTGGGCATTTGGGTCTCTTTTTGATGCTAGCATGTCTCAGAATAAAGAAATGAGGTTGCCATGGATCTTCGATCCCTTCAGAAACCGCTGAAAGAGCACTACCGCAGCGACCCTCAGGCGTCGCAAATCATGCTCCGCGCGAAGGGTGGCCAAACGGACGCTCCCATCGCATGCTCGGTGGACATTGGGCGTGCCATTTACCAGGCCGAAGCCCACCAGGGAGTGGGAGGCGTTGGTACCGGCGCCTGTTCCGGCGACCTTTTGCTGGGGGCATTGGCGGCTTGCGCGCAAATCACCTGTCAGATGGTGGCAGCGGCAATGGGCATACCCACGGAACGCATCGAGGTCACGGTAGAGGGAGGGTTGGATCTTCGAGGCACCCTGGGCATATCCAAGGACGTGCCGGTCGGCTTTGAGAGCATTCATCTTAATTTTGATGTTGCCGCGCCTGAAGCTACCCTGGAACAACTCCGTGGATTGCGAGAAAAAACCGAACAGTATTGCGTGGTGATGCAGACCCTGATGCAGCCGCCGAAGCTCGAAACCGAGTGGGCTAACCACAATTGAATGGCTTCCCTAGTCCCCCGAACACCGCTTCCTGTGGGCGCGGCTCAGATCGGCCTCAACGAGATCGCGGCATCGCGCTACTTCTGGCGTTGGCCAACGCTCTCGGATTCGATCGTCCTCAACACGAAGCGCGAAACCGGGCCTGGTCCGTTAGGTACGAACTCGATTGAATTACCAGCCAGGGAAAAAATGGTCTCAGACACTGGATCAAGCCGCTGCTTGCCCGTGCCGCCGTAGTTCCAAAACAATGCGCCGCCTTCCAAGCTAACTTCGGCCACCACCGTCTTACCGTTATCCGGGACGTCATAAGAGCCCACGTAGCTGGCCAAGGTCGCAACCGGCACCTTCAAATCGCTTGTCTTCGCGTTGGCGGGCATGTGCTTGCGATCCTTTTCGTTGTCGCAGGTGTACTCAAGCATTTCCGTGTCCGTCTTCAGATCCATCGTTACTGCGACGGTCCACGGCTTAGCGTACGCCTTCGGGTCCTCGAGCGTAATCTGTAACTCGATATGTCCGATGTCGGGCCGTCGATATCGCTCGGTCATGCGCAGGCCCTCCGTGTGAGGATGGCCGTCAACGTCCAGCCAGGTGCTCTCGTTAAAGCCGTTGCTCTCCACCACCAGCGTGTCTCCATCCCAATGCCCCACCGAATAGCCCATCCATGTCGGGTTGGGATCCTTCTCCAGTTCGCGGCCGTCCATATAGATCTGGCGAAAAGTCAGATCCTCGTTGAGGATCGCCAGCATCGTCGGTGTCTGAATGATCCTCGACTCGCGATAGGGAGTAGTGGAGTAGGCAGGGCCCATCGGCAGGCACTGTGCTTCCATGCTGTTCTTGCCGAAATCCGCCTTGCGCTGTTGATAGAGAGTTTCCGCCCACGGTTGCACGTCACCGGGCTTCAGATCGGCGGCGATATTGTTGTAGTACTTGTCCGATCTCCTCTCCCACAGTCCAGAGAAATCCGGCTTGCCATTGGTCGTGCGGGGCGCTGGGGCCGCGAGGTTCGGCTTCCCATCCGCGGTTCGTGGAATTCCCGGCGTAGGGTAGTGCAGCCACTGCGCCCCCAGCATCGAACTCAAAGCCCAACTCAAAGCGATGATGATCGCGAAGCGTAAAGGAATCATGCCTGTTCCCCAATAGAAACCAGCATACGCCGATTCTGTTGAGTGATATAGAATATTCCGATAGGAACGCAGTCCACCCTACAAGGAGCGAATATGTGTGATCAGGATCATTTTGAGCAAGACCGGCAAGAGTACGAAGCTCGCGGCTTGGTGACTCGAAAGCAATTCGGCATGATGTTGGGAGCAGGCGTAGCCATGTTGCTGCCGCAAGTCGCGAACGCGCTTGCCGTGACCGAAAAGGACGTGAGCGTAACGACGCCGGATGGCACCGCGGACTGCTACTTCGTGCATCCGGCGAGTGGTACGGCCCCGGGCGTTCTGATTTGGCCGGATATCTTCGGCCTGCGGCCGGCATTCCGTCAGATGGGCAAGCGGCTCGCCGAATCGGGCTACTCGGTGTTGGTAGTGAATCCGTTCTACCGGACCAAGAAAGCCCCAACCGCCGATAAAGGAGCCGCAACCCCGATCCCGGAATTGATCCCCCTCGCGCAAACGCTGAACGAGACCACGCACATGACGGATGCCAAAGCGTTCATCGGCTGGCTGGACCAGCAATCGCCGGTTGCCAAGAATCGAAAGATGGGCACACAGGGTTATTGCATGGGCGGTCCAATGGCGTTTCGTACCTCGGCCGCGATGCCGGATCGCGTCGGCGCAGTGGCCACATTCCATGGTGGCGGACTGGTGACGGACAAACCGGACAGTCCGCATCTTCAGGCTGCGACCAGCCACGCGCAATTCCTGATCGCGATCGCTGCGAATGACGACATGCGCTCGCCCAAGGACAAGGACGTTATGAAAGAGACGTTCGCCAAGGTGAATCTGCCTGCGGAAATCGAAGTCTACACTGGCGCCGCGCACGGCTGGTGCCCCCCTGATACAACGGTCTACAACGAGCCCCAGGCCGAGAAGGCATGGAGCCGTTTGCTGGTGCTGTACGGAAAAGCCTTGGCCTAAGGGCGGCTCACAGGCCTGCAACGTTCGCCACGATCAGGTCGTACTTCGCAAGCCACGGAAATGACGACGGACCAATCGTGTCGAGATTGGTTCCTACTTCGTCAGCATGATCGGCGGGCCACAGGTTCCCGTCAAACTGTCCCCACTGCGCGGAGGGCACAGTTACCAGGCCGTCGTTTGCTTGGCCCGTGACCGCCGAGATGTACAGGTGAAACAGGGAGAACAGGCGGCATGCATAGGGAAAATCGGAGCGCCCCTTTCCGGCGGCTGAGAAGTAGGCAACCGCGGGAGCATTCGTGTACGTCGCGGAAAATTTCTGGCAGTACGCCGTCGTCAGGTTCCGCAATCCGTTCAAAGAAATGCCGAGGGCATCGAGCGCGGGCTGCAAAAGGTTCGGGTGCGGTCCGAACGGCAGCTGGCCGAAGGGCGCCAGCTTTTCAGGACTGTCAATCAGGTCGGCGATCGGTGAGCCTTGGTGCGGCGTAGCAATCGTCGTTAGTGACCGAATCGGTGCTTGGATGCAATTGGGGTTCGCCGGCGACAGCATCCACCGGCTATCGAGCCCGCCCATGCTGTGCGCGATGATATGAGTTTTCTGTGCCGGGTCGATGCTGCCATTCGCGAAGGCGGCGTTGATCTGATCGCGAAGCTGGCCGCCGCGAAACTCGACGCCTTGCGTCGGATCGAGAACCGGTGCGATCACCTGGAAACCTTTTTCGCGAAAATGCTCGGCGACGTTCCGGAAATACTCGATTCCGAACTTCTCGCGAAAACCTAGAATTCCGTGGACCAGAACAAGGTTCATGATTTGGGATGTTAGCAGAACGGATCGGCAGTTTCCCGTAAAAAAGAATTACTTGTCGAACGTGACCGTGGAATCCGCGCCAAACTTGCGGTAATTCTGGAAATTTATCTCGTTCTTCGTGCAAATGGAGCTCCCGCGCTGGCAGGTCAGGATCTCGCTATGCACCGGCAGCGGGTAGCTATTTGCATCGATGCGAACGTACCCATACTCCACCACCGATTCCGCCTTGTCGAACGGGAAGCTGGAGGGTAACGGTCCCGTCTGCTCCTCAATCCGCAGCACATTGTGAGTTGCCTTGTCGATCCAAACGGTCCCGCTGTAAGACGGGGTGGCTTTCGAGCCGTCCGGGGCATGGATATCCCAATTCGAATTTTCCTGCCGAACGCTGAAATCGAAGGTGTAGGTTGAACGTCCGCTCAGGGTATCATCCTTAGCTTTGCGGAACGCAGCCGCAGTGTACGGATTGAGCAGGCTATCCAGAGTGGTTTGGAATTCGCCGGTAGACCATGCGCCGGTTTTTTCGACCGGCTGGTTGGACGGCTTTCCGTTCACCTTAATGTTGCGATAGTCTTCTTTGCCGCCCACGCTCGCCACCTCGGCCGTCACCACATCCAGGACTTGCCAGTGGGGAGGGAGCACCCGGCTGAAATACCGCGTGGTGTTCTGTTGAACGATAAAGTTTGGTAGCCCGTCGGTGAGGTGATCGGCAGCGTCGCGCGCCGCGCCGATGATATCGTCGTCCGGCGAGGTTGGACGTGGAACTGGTTTCGCGTCCTCCACCGGGTGCTCAGCCCTTTCCACGGGCTGACTAGAATCCGGGTTCCCCGCTTTCGCGAGCGTGGGGATTTCCCGGTCGCCGCCGCCGTTGCCGCTGTTGCCGCTGTCGCTGGTGCTGCTGTCGCTCGTGCCACCCTTCGATCCTCCCGATGGTTCGCCCGCCACTTCCATGGTTCCCGCCGAGTGCGTGTCCTCCTCAACCGGAGCCTTGGCGGAATCGTGGTCAAACGGGCGCGCGGCGGCTATCTTCTCATCGGTTGTCCCTTTGCGCGTAAGAATCACGCGCAGGGCAGTTTCCGGATCGTCGGCGCTGACGTGCACCGAAAGCTGGTCCCCCGGCTTCAACAAGGAATCGCGAACCTGCTCGCCGTCCTTGTCGCGGAATTGTGTCTTCGCCAGCGTCCGAAACTTCAGAATCTTGTGCTTGGAAGTTTCCAGGTAAAGGTCCTTTTCACCCAGCTCACGCATCGTTCCATCAGCCGCGCGGACCGCTACTCTCTCGCTGTTGCTGTCCGAATTGTCTTTGTCCTTGCTCTTCCTGCCGGGTAGCTTCGGGACGGGCAGGCTGATCCCTCCCGGCAACCCGATTCCGCCCGGTGGATATTGGCCTGGCGGATACTGTCCAGGTGGATACTGGCCCGGTGGATAAGGACCCTGCTGCGGATATTGGCCTCCCGGATAGGGGTTGGTCGGATAAGGAACCTGAGCACGGCCTGCGGCGGCCGCCAGCAGAACCACAAGAACAAATCGAGCGTTTCGGGCCACGGGACCCCCTTGGAGCGATTATACGGCAGGCCGCATATTGTACAAAGGGGCCGCCGCTATTCGTGTCGCAGGGCGATCATTGGGTCCACTGTCGCCGCGCGACGCGCTGGAACATAACAGGCCAAAAGCGTTGTGCCAAGTAACACCAGCGAGACGGCGATGAACGTCAATGGATCCGCTGCGCTCACGCCATGGAGCAGATGAGAGAAGCTCGACAGTAGTCGCGTGAGGATGAGCGCGGCCACCGCTCCCATGCCGATGCCGGCCAGCGCCAGCCGCAGACCCTGCCCCAGGACCATCCGCAGAACGTCCCTCCTCACCGCGCCCAGCGCCATCCGGATCCCGATCTCACGCACGCGTTGCGTGATTGAATAGGACATCACGCCGTAGATTCCGACACTCGCCAACAGCAGCGCCAGAACGGCGAACGCGCTGAGCAAGATCATCGGAAGACGCTGCCCGTCCACTGACTCTGCGACGAGGTGCCGCATCGACCGGATGTTATAAATCGGCTGGTCGCTGCCAGATTCAGATACCGTGTTTTTTATCGCCGGCATCACAGCGGCGGATCTGAGGGTTGTGCGGACAACGAATGCGACTTCCTGGCGAAACACCGGTATTGCTTCATCCGGGAGCTGATATAAGGAGTAGTAGATCTGCGGTTTCTCGCTAACCGCGCCATCCAGCCCATACTGTTCCACATGACCGACCACGCCAACTACGCGAGCGGCAATATTGTGGGCCGCGCCCCAATTGGGAATCGTGATGCTCTGACCTACCGCGTCACGACCGGGGAAGTATGTGCGCGCCAGCAGACTATCGATCAGCACCACCACTTGGGAGCCGACGTTGTCCGTGACTCCGAGAGGGCGCCCGCGAAGCAGCGGGATCTGCATCGTTCGGAGGTAATCCGGACCGGCGCCATAATACACCGCGCGCGGAACTTCCGCCAGGGATTTGGGCGGGTGGGGGCCAACCCAAAATGGCCCCGAGTTGTCTCGATGGCTGAGTGGGATCAGGGCTGTCACGTCCGCCGCCTCCACACCGGGAATTTCCCGGATGCGCTGGGCCAACTGTGTATAGGTGGCCCGCACTCTCGCAGGAGAATCGATGGAAGGCGAAACTCCAATTTGAAAGCTCACAACGTGCTGTGTCTCGAACCCCGGATTCACAGCCAGCAAATTGAGCATGGTGCGGTAAAGCAGACTCCCGCCCATCAGAAGAACGAGAACCAGCGCGATTTGCGCCACCACCAGAGCGCCTTGAATTCGTCCTTGCGTAAAGTGACGTCGTCCCGCCCAGCCGCGTCCACCTTCCTTGACGCGTGCGGGCAAAAGGCCAAACGCAATTCCAACCGCCATCGAAACGCTTAACGCGAACAGAAGCACCCAGGCATTTAATCCGATGTTCTCTGCACGCGGTAGGTTGGGCACGGCCGCAAGCATGGCCTTTACTCCCCATTTCGCAACCGCCAGCCCCACCGCTCCGCCGATAAGCGATAGAAGCACGCTCTCGGTGACCAACTGCCGCACGATCTGCGCGCGGCTGGCCCCCAGCGCCACTCGAACGGCGAACTCGCGGGTTCGTCCCGCCGAGCGTGCCAGCAATAGATTGGCGACGTTCGCGCACGCGATCAGCAAAACCAGGCCCACCGCGCCCGCCAGCAACAGGAGCGTCCCGCTCAGGTCGCCGATAAAGAATTCCTTTAGCGGCATAACATAGGTCCCCTGGCCTCGCTCCGTCGCCGGATTGAGTTCGTCGATATGCGCTTGCACGGTGTTCATCTCGGCCTGCGCCTGCCGCATGCTCACTTCCGGTTTCAGACGCGCGATCGAAATCAGATTGTGGTATGTCCGATCGTTACGGATCAGTGGATCGCCGCTTCCGAGCGGGATATACACATCCGACTGCTGGTCTCCAAAACGAAAGCCCGGCGGCAAAACGCCAACGATCGTATAGTCCACCCCGTTCAACGTGATCGGCCTCCCAAGCGCCGCCGGACTGAGGGAAAACCGCTCTCGCCACAAGCGATTGCTGATGACAGCCGCCGGAGGTCCTCCGTGCCGGTCCTCTTCGGGCGAAATCTCCCGTCCCAGAGCCAGCTTTATGCCCAGCGTGGTAAAGAAGCTCGCAGAGACTTCGTTGCCGTTCAGATGCTCAGCCGCGCCGGGACTGGTCAGATCAAAGCCCTGTGCCTGAAACGCCGCCATTTGCTCGAACGAGCCCGAACTTCTCTGCCCATCACTTCTCTGCCAATCGAGGAAGTCGGGATAGGAGAGAGCGGTCGGGTACTTCAGGGTTCGATTGTAAAGCAGCACCAAAACCAACCGATCCGGCTGGCGATAAGGCAGCGGCGACAGCACCACGCCGTCCAAAACGCTAAAGATCGCGGTATTCGCCCCGATGCCGAGCGCGAGGGTGAGGACTGCGACAACCGCAAAGCCGGGATTACGCCGCAATTGCCGCAAACCATAGCGAAGAGTTTGCATCAGTTGCCTTAGCTTGTCTTAGTTGTCGTTCTTAGTGGCGTAGTAGCCTTTGCGAGCCTGTATTTTCCAATCCTTATTGGTGGTCTTGATCTCAAGCTTCCGGAAGGTTCCGTCTTTGGTGGGATTGGTAGGAGTGTAGCCGATCGCGTACTGGCTGCGCATCTCTTCCTGCAATTGAGTGAAGGCTTCCTGCAACGTCAGCCTGCGATCGATATGGAACACGTGTCCGCCCGTATCTTCCGACATCTGGCGGAGCGCCGAATCGCTGCCGCCCGAGAAGATCATGCCGCGCGACATGTAGAATCCGCGATCCACATAGTAAAATCCGTAAACGATGGCATCCGCCTTCTGCGCGGCTTCGATGGCCTGCGAGATTTTGTACTTGCTGCCCTCATCCTCGCCGTCCGTGATGAGCACCAGAACCTTGCGGCCCACTTGTCCCTTGAGTTGATCGGCGGATGCCACGTACACGGCGTCATACAGAACCGTCCCCCTCGGTTGCGAAATGGTGGGTACGGGGCCTGGACCGAACCCTCCCACGCCCGAGCTCACTTGCAGCCCGTCCAATCCGGCGCGCAGCAGCTTGGGGGAGTTGGTGTAGTCCTGCAACAGCTCGGAATCTTCGCCAAAGCTGATCAGAAACGCCAGGTCCTGCTTGCGCAATACGGTTCCGAAGAATTGATAAGCCGCGTTCTTCTCGATCTCGATCAGGTTCATCTGGCTGGCGCTGACGTCGATGAGCAAACCAATGGTCAGCGGCAGGTCGGTCTCCCGATTGAAATATTTGACCGCCTGCTCCTTGCCGTCCTCAAAGACCTTGAAGTCGTCCTTGTTGAGATTGCCGACCAGGCCGCCCTTCTTGTCGCGGACGTTGAACAGAATGTTGACCAGGTTCACTTCCACCTTGAGAGTGGTGGCGTCGTCCTTGGATGTATCGTTCTGGGCGAGCAGGAGCGCGCCCGCCGCGGAAACGGCCAGTGCGGAAACCAGGACTACGGCAAGGGGACGACGCATAGGAATTATATTGGTAGATGCACAAGCTTTAATTCTCGTTCCAATGCGCAAGGCCATTCTTCACCTCAAGAAATCCGATCCCGTGATGCGCGGGATCATCGAGCGCGTGGGAGCCTACAAGATCGCACATAGCGAACCCGGCTTTGGCACGCTCGTTAGATCTATTGTGAACCAACAGCTCAGCGGGAGGGTAGCGAACGTGATCCTGGGCCGGGTGATCGGCGCTGCTTCCCGACGGCAAAATCACGCCGGATGCAATTCTGAAGCTCACTCCGGCGCGCATGCGCAAAGCCGGGCTCTCCAAGCAGAAAACCGCCTACATTCGCGATCTGGCGCGCAAAACAAAGCAGGGCCACATAAAGTTTGAAACCCTGGCGAACCTCACCGATAGCGAAGTCATCGAGCATTTGACGCAAGTGAAAGGCATCGGCGTGTGGACCGCGCACATGTTCCTCATTTTCGCGCTGCGGCGTCCCGATATTCTGGCCACCGGCGATCTCGGCGTCCGTGCAGCCATCCGGAAGGCCTATCAATTGGAGGAACTGCCGCTTCCCCAGCAGGTGGAGGAGCTGGCGGTGGCGTGGCGCCCCTATTCGTCGGTCGCGGTCTGGTATTTGTGGCGGAGCCTGGAAGGCCCCGCGCAAATTTAATCTCTCTCGCTTTGGCGAGCGCCGTTTCTGAACCGCGACCGTAAGGGAGCGCTCGGCTAATCCTTCAAAATTTCCCGCGCCGCGTTGTACCCCGGCGCGCCCATCACCCCGCCGCCCGGGTGCGTTCCCGATCCGCATAGGTACAGCCCGCGAATCGGCATCCGGTAGCGCGCGCTCCCCGCCACCGGACGCATCACGAACATCTGGTCCAGGCTCATTTCGCCGTGGAAAATATTTCCACCCGTGAGACCGAAGCGGCGCTCCAGATCCAGCGGCGTCAACACCTGCTTATCGATGATGAGATCGCGAAATCCCGGCGCATATTCTTCGATCAGGTCCAGGCACCGATACGCAAAAGGCTCGCGCAGTTCGTCCCAATTGCCTTCGCGCAAAGTGTAAGGCGCATATTGAATGAAAATGCCCATGATGTGCTTGCCCTCAGGCGCAAGCGACGGATCGTACATCGTAGGCACGGTCATCTCCAGCATCGGCGACTGCGACGGATGCCCGTACTTGGCGTCGTCCCAGGCGCGCTCGATATATTCGAGCGACGGACAAATATGCATGGTAGCGCGGTGCTGCGGACCTTCCGCCCCCGGCAGCGCGCGGAAATTCGGCAGGCCGCTCAGCGCGAGATTAATCTTGCAGGACGTGCCCTCGCTGCGGTACTTCCGGATGGCGTCCAGAAAATCGGCCGGCAGGTCGCTCGCTTCCGTCAAGTGCAGGAATGTGAGCTGCGGCGTCAGATTGCTGATCACGATGCTGGAGTCGATCTCTTCCCCGCCCTCCAGCACCACGCCGCGCGCGCGGCCGTTGGCAATCTTGATGTGATCCACGCTCGCATTGGTCCGGATTTCGGCGCCTCGGCTGCGCGCCGATGCGGCAATGGCATTTGAAACCGCGCCCATGCCTCCGCGCACGAAGCCCCATAACCCGCGATGTCCTCCCACGCTCCCCATCACGTGGTGCAGCAGGATGTACGCGGTGCCGGGCGAGCGCGGTCCGCCATTGGCTCCGATAACGCCGTCGGTAGCGAGCGTCACCTTGATTTCGCCCGACTCGAACCACTCGTCCAAAAACTCCACCGCGCTCTGCGTGAAGATCTTGACCAGGCCAACGATTTCCTTCGGGCTCAAACCGCGCATCTTGCCCGCCAGCTTCAGGTAATCGACGAAGTCGCCCAAGCCTTGCGGCGGGAACTCCGGCGGAGTGGTGAGCAGCAGGCCTTCCACCACTTGGGAGAGGCGCTCCAAATAGTCTTCATACACGGGAAACGCGGCGGCGTCACGCCGCGAAAACTTCGCGATTTCTTCCACCGTCTTGGCGCGATCCTGCCACATGAACAGATAACGCCCATCGGGGAACGGCGAAAAGAACGCCGGGTCTTTCGCGTCCACTTTGTAGCCGAAGCGCGCCAGGTCCAGGTCGCGAATTACTCGCTCCTGCATGAGGCTGGTCAAATAGGAAGCGGTGGAGACGTGATAGCCCGGCCAGATTTCTTCGGTAACCGCGCACCCGCCCACCAACTCGCGGCGTTCCAGCACCAGCACACGGCGCCCTGCTTGAGCCAGGTAAGCGGCGCAGACCAATCCGTTGTGCCCGGCTCCAATGATGATTGCGTCTGGTTTTTGCAATTCCTGATTGTAGCTTGGAACCCGGTCCATCACGTCCGCAGGGACGTGAGCGCTAGCAAGTGATAAATCCCGCCCAACAACCCCAGGCACAAAAGAAAAATGAACGTGCCCAGCAGCGCGTGAGGAGTTCCCGAGGTCAGCGCCGGTGAAAGCCCGGAGAGAGCCACCCGCAGCGCATTGGCGATAATCGCCGTGGGAATCGCGGCGGCCAGCATCGCCGCTCGCATCCAGGATTTTGCGCCGGCTGAATAAGCGAACACCAGCGCGAGAAACGCCAGCGGCAGCAGGTACCGGATTCCGTTGCAGGCCTCCACCACCGAGATGCTGTGGCCGGCGACCGTCAAGATATTTCCGTCGCGCGCCACCCCGAACCCGGCCGTCGACAACATTCCGCCCGCCAGCCGCGTGGCGAGCAACTGCAACGGAAGCGTGATCTGGTTGTAGACAATCGCCAGTTTCGGCAGCATGAAAAGCGTGAGCAGCAGCGGGAAGGCCCACACCCGCAGCCACGCCAACCCCCACAGACACAGCACCAGGCCGGCCAACGACAAAACAAACGCGAGCGCCCCGGCGAATAGACCCGCGCCCAGAGCCGATGCAATCTGCAAACTTGCCGCAACCGCCAGAACGGCAAAGCCCCACCCGCTCGGCTTCACAGCCAAACTTTGCCAGCGCCCTCGCTCGCGCCAGATGATCCACCCGATCACGAAGGGGACGACAAAGCCGTGACCCATGTCTTCATCGGTCCGCCATTGGTGGACCATTCCGCCCAGGATGGAAGCGTAACAGAGCACAAGTGCAAGAGCGGCAAGCAATGCGGTACGGGGGCGCATGCAGTAGATTGAATCCCAAGTATATCTGTGACCGCAATTGTGGCGCACGCACTCTTGCGTGCCGCGTCGGCACTCGTGCCGACGCCTGGGTTTTTAATTCACAGTGTTCACATGATTGAGTGCGTGCGCCACAAACAGCTTGTGGGATATTGGAAGCTCATGCTCGTAGTCATGCAGGAAGGCGCCGAAGAGGCGCAAACCCAAAAGGTCATCGACCGGCTGGTTTCCATGGGCTTCATCGTCCACCGCTCGTCCGGAATGATGCACACGGTGCTTGGCGGCGTCGGCCCGGTCGGCGATGTGGACCCCATCGAATTCGAAGTCATGCCGGGCGTAAAGGAATGCCACCGCATCGTTTCGCCGTACAAGCTCGCAAGCCGCCACTTCAAGCCCGCGGGCACGAAGGTCAAAATCGGCGATCTGGAGATCGGCGGCGATCGGGTGGTCGTCATGGCTGGGCCTTGCAGCGTGGAAAATCGCGATCAGATCGGCCAGGTAGCCGAGGCGGTAGCCCTGAGCGGCGCGAAAGTGCTGCGTGGCGGCGCGTTCAAACCGCGCACCTCGCCTTACAGTTTTCAGGGCATGGGCGAAGAAGGCCTCAAACTATTGCGTGAAGCGGCGGACCGCAACCACTTGCTGCTGGTGAGCGAAGTGATGGACCAGACGCAGATCCCCCTGATCGCCGATTACGTCGATATCCTGCAGGTTGGCGCGCGCAACATGCAAAATTACAACCTGCTGCGCGAACTGGGCGCTCTGCGCAAGCCTGTCTTGTTGAAGCGCGGCATTTCCGCCACCATCGAAGAACTGTTGCTGAGCGCCGAGTACATCCTCTCCGGCGGCAATTACGACGTCATCCTGTGCGAACGCGGCATCCGGACTTTTGAAAACTCCACGCGCAACACCATGGACATTTCCGCCATCCCGGTGGTGAAGTCGCTTTCGCATCTGCCCATCGTGGCCGATCCATCGCATGGAACCGGCCGCCGCGACAAGGTGCTGCCAATGGCACGCGCGGCGGTGGCTGCGGGCGCCGACGGCCTGCTGATCGAAGTGCATCACGATCCCGACCATGCGCTCAGCGACGGCGCACAGTCGCTGTTTCCCCAGCAATTCGCTGAACTGATGGACCAGTTGCGGATGATCGCCGCCGCGGTGGGCCGGTCTTTGGAGAACGGACCGGAGAACGGACGGGAAAACGGACGCACGGTATAGCGGCATGGATACCGTCGCAATCTTTGGCGTAGGACTAATTGGTGGATCGTTTGCGCTGGCGCTGCGCAAGGCGGGTTTCACGGGCCGAATTATCGGCGTCAGCTCCGACGATACTATTCGCACCGCAATCGCGCTGAACGTAGTTGAGGAGGCTTTACCGGCCAACGAAGCGGCCGCGCAAGCGGACCTGCTGTATCTCGCTCAACCGATTCATAAGATTATCAGCAGCCTGGCCGACCTGAACAATTGGGTAAAACCGGGCGCGCTAATCACCGATGCCGGCAGCACCAAGCAAGCCATTGTCGATCGCGCCAGCCAGGCCGTCTCGCGAGCTCAGTTTCTTGGCGGCCATCCCATGGCGGGGCGTGAGCGGCGGGGGGTGGAAGCGGCTGAAGCGGATCTCTTCCAAGGCCGGCCCTACGTGCTGACGCCGCGATCGGCATCGGAACTGAAAAGCGAAGCCGCGCGCGAGTTTCTCGGGTGGATTCCCCGCATTGGTTCTTTGCCCGTGATTTTAAGCGCCGAAGAGCACGATCGGACCGTGGCCTTTACCTCGCACCTGCCTCAACTTGCCTCCTCCGCCCTGGCCGCGATGCTGGACGGACGGCCCGAACCCGCAACCGGCATCTACGGACCGGCTTTAGTAGACAGCACCCGCTTGGCTCTTAGTTCTTTTGACATTTGGGGCGATATTCTCGACACCAACCGGCATCACATACTCGTGGCGCTGGAATGCTACATCGCGAAGCTGCAGGAGTTCCGGGAGCACATCGATTCCGATGCCATGCGACGCTCCTTTGACGCTGCCGCGCGCCTTGCCGCCAAAGTGCGCGACAGGACATGAGGGCTACAGGTGAGCGATCGCAAGCTGGCTATCTTTAGATAGTCGAGTTCATTAACATTTTGTAGGACAAATCACTTGACTTTAGGACTATAATAATCAGGATCAATGGACGCGCAATCTATCTCGATCGCGACTGTCGTTCGGAGCGAATTGATCAACCTGGACGGCGTCACGAAGTTTTCGCCTAATCGGCGTTTTGCGACCGTGTACTCGGAAGGGAGTCCGCTGGACTCACTATTTTTTCTCGAGTCCGGCTTGGTAAAGATACACAAGCGTGGTGACGACAATAAGGAGATTATCCTGCAGATTATCTCCGCGGGCGAATTATTCGGCGAGCAGGCGCTGGGGACCGAAGCTTCGCGCAGCATCGCCGCTGAGGTTCTGCAAGAGGGTGTGATTTACACCATCCCGAGGGATTTATTTCTCAGGGTTTGCGATCAGCATCCCGAGCTATGGCGCGAAATTTCCAGTCTTCTCACCGCGCGCAAGCGACAATTAGAGAAAAAAATCGAGCTGCTCTGTCTGCGCGATGTGGAGTATCGCATTCTCTATTACATGGCTGAGCTTGCCAGGATGTTCGGCGCCCGCTCGAACGGAGCCGAGTATTCGATCCCGCTTTCGCAGGGCGAACTGGCCAGCCTGATTGGCGCCACACGCGAAACCACCTCTACCACCCTGAACGCCCTGGCTCGCAAAGGGGTGATCCGGTTGGGCCGCCGCCAGTTGATTGTCCCTTCCATCGACCTGGTGCTGGAAGCGGCCAACCAGCGAAGCCAGGCCGCCAAGGTATCCTGATCCCACGGTGGGAGAAACAAACGCGGCTGAAGCCGCGTGTACCACCTGGTCACTTGGTTCTACATGGTACACGCGACTTCAGTCGCGTTTCTTTGTGTTACACCTGTGCCGTCGCCGCACACTAGTGCCATGCCAAGCGTCAATGTTCACAACAACTTGACGCTGGCCCTTGACTTGCCATCCTATCCCGCCATGAAGCTGGCTCTTATCTCGGCCTTGGCGGCTTGTACGCTTCTGGGTCAATCCCTTACGCCGGTCAGCGATTCCACGCTGGGAGAACAAGGCGTGGAACAAGCGTCCGACCTCAACATCAATGCCCGTTACACCATCGAAAGCATCAAGTTCGTCGGCCAGCGCGAATACAAGCTCAGCACCATGGCGCTAGAGGAGATCCGCCATCTGGTGGGCGCTAAGGTAAGCACCGAAGCGCTGGATCGGCTGGCGAACCGCATTCGTGGGGAACTGCGGGCTCACGACGTCACGTTCAAACTGACGCGCGGCGCGCAGGCCGAATCCGTGCGGGTGTTGATCCAGGTGGACAGGGCCGCCGGATCGTTCGATGCCTCGGTTCCGGCCCTCAGCTACAACTCCGCGCTCGGATTCACGGGGACAGGCCAGCTATCGAGCACCATCGGTCCCAATACTTTGACCTTTCGAGCGCTGCGGGACGCCGATAACCTGATCGAGCGTTTTTCCGGCGTGCAAGCCAAGTACGAGCGGGTGGGGCTGGCCAAAGGCCGCATCAGCTTGGGCTTCGAGTTTGATGGATATCAGGATCAATATGCCCCTTCGACGCTTGCGGCGCTCGCAAGCGATTCGCGTCCTTCTTCCCTTGGCGTTGGCGCTTATGGTTCGCGTCTGAACTATGAGCCCAGCGCCACCTTTGTATTGGCCACGCCCTTAACCCTCACCGTCGGGCTGAGCTTCGAGCAACTGAACAATTTGCCTTCGGCCGCGCGATCGGAATCAGCCAACGCTGTGGTAAATACTCTGCGCTACCACCAGCGCTGGGTTGGTTCAGAAACGTCTGGGGCCGGCTCTAGCACTCAGGAGTTGGACGCAGGTTACAGCCTGCGCGCGGCCACCACGCTCCTCGGCACAAACTTGGCATACACCCGCCACGTCGCCCACCTGAAGTACAATTACTCAAGCCGGGTACAGTCAGTGGAAGTGACTGTGATCGCCGGCGCGATTTACGGTCAAGCGCCTCTGTTTGAGCGCTTTGCCCTCGGCGACAGCACTCTGCTGCGCGGCTGGAATAAGTACGATCTGGATCCCCTTGGGGGAAACCGGCTGGCGTACGGGTCCGTCACTTATGGTTATCACATCATGCGCGTGTTCTACGATACCGGGTCGGTTTGGGATCAAGGCAAGCCCATGGAGGTCAAAGAATCAGCCGGTGTCGGAGTATCCAGCGGATTGGGTGTTCTCGAGAAGGGCGCTTTCTTGTTGGCGGTGGCCCTTCCCCTCCGGGAGGGCCATGTGACTCCGGTATTAATCGCAGGAATGAACTTTTGACGCCACTCCCTGACGGTCGTGGTTCCGTAATGCCGCGCGCCTTTCTGAGCCGCGCGCGTAAGCAAGCGGTGTTGGCGCTGTTCCTTTCCCTCCAGCTGGCGGCGATGACGGTGTCCTCGCAGGGCTTGATCCCGCACCATGTCGCGGGCGATATCCGGGTCACAGCGCCATCCCTGCATTTCCTTACCGGCAAATCCCTGTCACGGCTTCATGATGGTGTGGCCGTTCCCTTCGATTTTCAGCTCATCATCGCTTCGGGATCCAAAAACAACGTCGTCGCGCAGTCTCTGGAACGGTTCACGGTCAGCTACGACGTATGGGAAGAAAAGTTTTCGGTGGTTCGGGTGCGTGATCTCCGCCGTTCGGGAATGCGCCTTTCCGCTGCCAGCGCGGAGTCCTGGTGCCTGGAGAACATTGTCATCCCGGCCGCCGGTCTGCCGCCTGGCCAGCCACTCCGGGCGCGCCTGGAAATACGCAGCGCGGAACCCAAGGAACCTCTGGCCGGGACCTCCGGCATCAATCTAGCTACGCTGATCGACATCTTCAGCCGCCCGTCGCGCCCGCAACAGGATCGCTGGTCGGTGGAATCGGCGCCGTTCCAATTGGCCGATCTCAAGCCACAATCCGATCTGAAGCCTCAATAATGAATCGCTTGCGCAACCGTCTGATCCTGGTATTCGTGGTCGCCACCTTGGCGCCGCTGTGCCTGATGGGATGGATCTCGGTTCGCATGCTGCACTACAGCCTCTCGCTGTCGTCCACTCCCGAGTTGGACCAGGTCTCGCAGTCGCTCAAGAGTACCGGACATGAGCTGTTCCGCCAAGCGTCGGACTCGCTGAAGCGAGACGCTCTTTCAGGACGCATCCAACCTAAACACTTCCCGACTGCCAAACAGTTCCCGACTGCCGCCAATAGCCGATGGCCGATTGCAATCCAGGAGTTCTACTCGAGCGGCGATCTGGAAAGCTTCAATCTGGACGGCACCCAGCGGGACCGGCTGGACTATCTGGTGCGGCGCGCCGACGGCGTCGCGATGTATTCAACTTCTCTCCATGGCATCGACATGCGGCAGCTCTCGGCCGAATATACCGGAGCCCGAGCCACAGTGGCCGCGGCGGACACGCATAACTGGCGCCGCGGATTTACGTACACCTATCTGGTGCTGGCTGCCGCCATCTGGCTGCTGACATTTCTAGCGCTGCTCTACCTGGCCAACCGCATCAGCCAGCCAATCCAGGAATTGACCAAGGGGCTCTCCCAAGTGGCTGCCGGCCATATGGACTATCGCGTCCCGGAAGCAAGCAACGACGAGACTGGCTCCGCGGTCCGCGCCTTCAACAAAATGGCCGAGGAGCTAAAGCAATCTCAAGAGCGCCTGGTCTACGTAACGCGCCTGGAAAGCTGGCAGGCCCTGGCGAAGAAGATGGCGCACGAAGTGAAGAACTCTCTCACGCCTATCCGTCTCACCATGGAAGAAATTGCGGCTCGCCAATCCGGCTCAGGCGGCGATTTCTACGAACAGGCCGCGCAGATCGTCGTCGATGAAGTGCAAAGCCTGGAACGGCGTGTTCGTGCATTTTCCGAGTTTTCCGCCGAACCGCCGGTCTCCCCCAAGACTATCGACATCAATTCACTGCTCGAAGAGCGCATCGCCTTCCTGCGCACTGCCCACCCCGATATCGTGTACAGCACCCGCCTGGCTCCCGATCATCCCTGCGTCTATGCCGACGAAGACCTGGTCAAGGGAGTGCTAACCAATCTGCTCGAAAACGCCGCGCAGGCGGTCAGCCCTGGTGGCGTCGTGCTGGGGGTGACGCTGGGCGTCACTGCGGCGGCAAGCGACAAGATTACCATTGAAGTGCATGACTCAGGTCCCGGACTCAGCCCGCAGGCGCGCGGCTCGTTGTTTCAACCGGCGATTTCGTTCAAGCGCGGCGGCATGGGCCTGGGTCTTTCCATCGCCAGGAAGAGCGCGCTGCTCGCGGGTGGCGATATTCTGCTGGTACCTGGCGAGCTCGGAGGAGCCGCGTTCCGTGTCCTGCTTCCCGTGGCTTAGACCACTCCCTCACGGTCGTGGCTCGGTTACGACCTTACTGAGCCGCGCGCGTCAGCAAGCGGTCTTGTTGGCGCTGTTTTCCGCACTCCTGCCCGCCCAGGAACCCATCCTGCGCGTTCCCGTGTCCCTGATTGTGGCGCCGACTTCGGTGACCGATCATTCCGGCAACTTCATCAACGGACTCACTGCCGCCGACTTCCGGCTCTACGATAACGACGTCCCCCAACAAATCCATGAAGACGGCGATTTCCTGCCGATTTCGCTCGCCATCGCCGTTCAAACCAATCTCAAGGGGCGCGACATCGAGCGGATCCGCGAGCTTGGACCGCTGGTGGGGGCGCTGGTGGTCGGAGTGGGCGGTGAGGCCGCGATTTTCGGCTTCAAGGACAAGTTGCAAGTGCGTCAGGATTTCACGCCCGACCTTGGACGGTTGACGCTGGCCCTGCGGCGCATCGAATTTTCGCCTGGCCCCAATCACGTGATCGACGCTACGCTCGAGGCCATGCGCCTTCTCGAGCGGCGTCCCGAAGAACGGCGTCGCATCCTTCTGTTGATCTCAGAACCGCGCGATGGAGGAAGCGAAAGCACTCTAAATGATGCGCTCACCGACGCTTCGGCAAGTAACACTTTGATCTATTGGTTGAACGTCGCTCGGGGTGAAACGGCGCAAGATCCCGTACCGGCCTTGACGCGCTACACCGGCGGCCAACAATATGCCCTGCAGAGCCGGCGCCAGCTGGAACGCGCCATCACCCGGGTGGGCGAGGAAATCCACGGCCAATATTTGCTCAGCTACACCCCAGCCCATACCAGCCAGACTGGTTTCCATCGCATCCGCGTAGTGGCTAATCGCAGTGGCGTCGAAGTTCGATCGCGGCCCGGCTACTGGCCTAACTAAATGGCGTTCCACTCAAGCACAAAATGTGGCGCACGCACTCATGCGTGCCGCGTTCACACTCGTGTGAACGCACGGGATTTAGATACCAGAGAGGCGTCGAGATGAGTCTCGACACGGCACGCATGAGTGCGTGCGCCACATTGCGTGCGCCACATCTGGAGCGAACTAATTAATGCCCGCCAAACGTATTCTCGTGTTGGACGATGAGCCGAATATCGGCGGCTCGCTGCGCCTGATCCTGGAGCGCGAAGGTTACTCTGTCACCCTGGCGCGCACCATCGCCGAAGCCAAAGCCGCGGCCGAACGCGCCGACCTGTTGCTGCTCGATGTCCGGCTTCCGGACGGAAGCGGCATCGAATTCCTGCGCAGCTTGCGAGAACGCGAATACTTCGCGCCCGCCATCATGATTTCCGGTCACGGCACCATCGCCGAAGCCGTGGCCGCCACGCGCGCCGGTGCGTTCGATTTCCTCGAAAAGCCGCTCGGCCGCGACAAGGTTTTGCTGTCGCTCAAGAACGCCCTGGAGCAGGCCACTCTGCGCCGCGAGAACGAGCGTCTGCGCGAGCTGGTGGCCTCCAGTACGAAAATGATCGGCGCCAGTCCGGCATTCCTGCGCGTCGTCGAACAAGCCACCATGGCCGCGCGATCCGACGCGCGCATCTTGATCATGGGCGAATCCGGCACCGGCAAAGAACTGCTTGCCGCGCACATCCATCACGAGAGCCCCTTCGCCAATGGCCCGTTCGTGAAGGTGAACTGCGCCGCCATCCCTTCGGAGCTGCTCGAGAGCGAGCTCTTCGGCCACGAGAAGGGCGCGTTCACCGGCGCCATCTCCACGCGCAAGGGAAAGTTTGAGCAGGCCGACGGCGGCACCATCTTCCTGGACGAAGTGGGCGACTTGCACGCCGCTTCGCAGGCCAAGCTCCTGCGCGTTTTACAGGAAGGCGAGTTTCACCGCGTGGGCGGCGAGCAGCCTATCCGCGTGGCGGTGCGCGTGGTCTCGGCCACCAATCGAAATCTCACCGAACTGGTGACGCAGCAGAAGTTTCGCGAGGACCTGTATTACCGGCTGTGCGTCGTTCCCATTCGCGTGCCGTCCCTGCGCGAGCGGCCCCAGGACATCATCGCCATGGCGGATTACTTCCTGGACGATTTCTGCCTCCGCAACAATTTTCATTCCAAGCAGATAGAGGACGAAACTTATGAAATACTCGAAGGCTATTCGTGGCCTGGAAATGCCCGCGAGCTGCGCAACATCATCGAGCGCATGGCCATCCTGACGCCCGGCAACCTGCTCACTCCCGACTCGGTTCCCGTGGAGATTCGCATCGCCGACGATTCCGGGCCGCGCTCCAACATAAAGGAAGCACGAGCCTCCGCCGAGCGGGAGCACATCCTCCGCGCTCTCGAAGAAACCAGTTGGAACGTTTCCGGCGCCGCACGGGCCCTGGGAATGGAACGTACAAATCTCCACAAACGCATTCGAGCCCTTGGCCTAAGCCGCAGTAAATAATACAGAACCACGACCGTCAGGAAGTGGCCGCTCTCAATCCCTTCCCCACGAAATCAACCCAAACAGTAAAAACGCGGTAGCCGCGGCGAACTGCGCCAGCACCAATCCCACGCGTTGCCCGAGCAGCCACCGGTTGATCGCAAGCAAAAGGAAGCCACCCGCGATCGTGAAATACCACCAGGCGAACATGCGCGTGCGCAGAGGATTCTTCACTGGATGTAAGACACCCCAATCCTATGAAACTATACGCATTTCCTTGTTGCGAAGTGCCTCCAGACCTGTGATATCATAGTCCCGTTTTACCCAAAAGGCTGTGTGAGTTCTAAGTGCCCACGGCACGTTAGAAGCGACAGTAACAGAGGCTAGGAGAATCAGTAGTGAGAGAAAAAGGAATTGTGAAATGGTTTAACGCCGCCAAGGGCTATGGCTTTATCCAGCGCTCTAACGGCGACGACGTGTTTGTTCACTTCTCTGCGATCCAGATGAACGGCTATCGCACTCTGGAGGAAGGTTTGGAGGTGGAGTTCGAGGTGAAGCGGGGCCCCAAGGGACTGCAGGCCGAGAATGTCATGAAGCCCTAACAGAGATCTTACGGGGATTTTTGAACCGCAAAGGGCCGTCCGGAGGCGACGGCCCTTTCTCATTTTCTGTACGACCCTGCTGCTTGTATGACTCAACTGTTGCTCACTCACGGTGCCGGATCGAATCGCAACGCGCCTTTGTTGGTTGCTCTCGCCAATGCGTTTTCTGAACGCCAGATCGAAGTTGTGCGCTTCGACCTCCCGTATCGGCAGGAGCGGCCCCATGGCCCACCGCGTCCCGGCGACGCAGCCAAGGATCGCGAGGGTCTGAGGCAGGAACTCATGAAGCTTCGCGAGAAGAACCCCGGCCAAGTCTGGCTCGGCGGGCACTCCTACGGCGGCCGGCAGGCCAGCATACTGGCGGCGGAAACGCCAGGACTTGCCGACCGTCTCCTGCTGCTCTCTTATCCTTTGCATCCGCCAGGCAAGCCGGGGCAGCTGCGAACCGCGCATTTCTCCATGCTGCAAACACCGGCCGTGTTCGTCCACGGTTCGCGCGATCCGTTCGGTACGTTCGATGAACTGAAAAGCGCCCTGGCGCTGATCCCAGTTACCGTGCAACTGCTCGAAATCGAAGGCGCCGGCCATGATCTGGGCCGCAATCACGCTGCCGTAGCCGCCAGGGTCGCATCGGCATTCCTCGGCTTGGTTGGCTGAGCTTCCACCGACAACAGGACTAACGATATCCATACCAAATCCGCCAGCAGCAGGTGCGTGATCTGCATCCACACGGGCGCCAGCAGAATCAGGTTCAGCGCGCCGGCGCCAAGTTGCGTTAGCGCCAGAACGAGTACACAGGCCGCTAGTTTTGTAGCCACGCGCTGCTGCGCGGATCGCAGAACAACAATGGCGACCGTGACGAAATAGGCGGCAGCTAGAATCGCAAAGGTCGGATGTAAGACACGCAGACGCAGCAGGAAATTCGCCGTGCCCGAAAAATCCTGATGAAAACCCTGCGCCAGCGAAGTGGCCGGAAACAGCGTGTCGCCCAGCGCCGCGATCGCGCCGGTGACGCTGACCAGCACCGCGATCGGCAGCGCGGCCATCACCAACGGCGATCGGGGCGCGGATATTTGAACCGGGGCCCGCGAAAACCACGCCGTCAACGCCAGCGCGCCTAACAACACCAAAGTGTTGACCAGGTGCAGTGAGAGCGCGATGACCCGGCCAACCGATTGGTCTTGATCTACGAAATGGAACTTCACCAGGGCCGCACCGAGGAGTACTTCGGTGATCAAGAATATCAGCGACACGGTTGCCGCCTTACGCGCGCGGGCGCCGCGAGTGAAGCAAAACCGCGCCCATAGCCAGAGCGCGACGATAAGCACGCCCGCCACGCCGCTCATCATGCGATGCGTAAACTCGATGATGGTCGCGATGCGCGGCGCCACCGGCAGCACTTCGCCGTTGCACAGTGGCCAGTGGCTGCCGCATCCGGCGCCCGAACCGCTGGCCCTCACGTAGGCGCCCCACAGAACCACCAGCACGTTCCACGCCAGCACGCCCCAGGCAAAACGCGTGAAATTCGCGGTGCGCGCCGGTGGCACCAGTGACGCCGGGGATGCAAGGGTGGCGGCCAACTTTCACTTTAGCAACCTCTGTTAGAATCGTGTGTCGAGCCGCAATGCATTTCTTGCGCACTCTTTTGTGGTCGTCCACCCTGCTCTGTCTCCTCGCCGGGGACAGCGTGGCGCAGAATAAGAAGCCCAATCCGGACGATGGCTACACTCCGATTGTCGCCACCGACACCAAAAAGAAAAAGAAGGGCGACGATATCACCCAAGCCTTGGCGCTGCCGCCTGAGCTGCCCGCCGCTGTTACCGCGGAAACGGATCGTCTGGCCTTCCAGGTAACTCCGCTATCTTCCAAGGGCCTGTTCTCGCAGCAGACGCGGGACGCGCTCAAGACGTTGTTGCGCTCCAATCACGGACCCATCGTCAAACTGCGCGCGTTCGTCGCGGGGTCGGGCGACTTGCGCCGTGTCGGCGAAATCGCGGGCGAAATGTTCCTCGAAAAGCACATGGCGCTGCCCGCCCTCACGGTCACGCAGGTGGGAGCATTGCCGCTCGAAGGAGCGCAGGTGGTGATTGAGGCCACCGAGGTGGACCGCAAGATCGTAAACCCCTCCGGCGTTGCCTTTCTCGCCGCGCAACCGGCTGCCAGCGTTGCCGAGTCGCTTGCCAAATTGAAAGCCGTACTCGCGACGGCTGGCATGCAACCCTCCGATGCGCTCCTGGTCACCTGCTTCGTCAGCTCTCTTGACGACCAGCGCGACACGCAGGCGGCTATTTCCGGCAGCTTCCCTGGCGCCGCGCTCGACTATGTGCAAATGCAACGCGGGCCGGTGATGCCGGCGGCTTCCTGCGAGGCCCAGGCGCGCTTGGAATCGCCGGTCGCAAGCGCCGCGGGCTTTAGCTCGGACTCTCGTCTGGCGCTGATCTCCAGTCCTGAAATCGTGATCACCGGAACGCAGCTTGCCTTCGGCAGCCAGGACAGCGATTTGAAGCTGGCCTTCGAGCGCCTCGAAAAGGCGCTGGCCGCCAAGGACGCCCGCTTCGAGCGCGCGGTCATCTCGCATCTTTATGTGACGTCGAGCGCGCTGAGCAGCCGGGTGACCGCGTTGCAGTCCGCTCGCTCGCAAGGTGCGCATACCGTGTTGCCGGTGGAGGCCCTGCCTTCGCTCGACGCTCTGTTCGGCCTGGATGTGATCGCAGTGCCGGACTCCGCCGTCGTCCGGCCTTAGTTGCAGAATGGGCGTAAAATGAAGTTGTGCGCAAGCTCATTCGGATCGGACTTGGGATACTGTTGGCATTGAGCTCCATCGGTTTCTTGATCCAAGGTGGATTGTCGCGTTATGCGAAATTCGGAACGCCACCCACCGCAGACTGGAAAGTGATGTCCATTGGCCTCATCATGCTGGCGATTGGGCTACTTCTGATCCGCCCCCTGTCCTGGGCCAGGCATCGCACCACCGAATAAAACTGGTACATGCGGCTTCAGCCGCGTTCCGGGTACACGCGGCTTCAGCCGCGTTCCGCCCGGGGATGCAAATCCCCAACCCGGCTGAAGCCGGGTGTACCTTGTCAAACCCGGCTGAAGCCGGGTGTACCTTGTCAAACCCGGCTGAAGCCGGGTGTACCTTGCCAAACGCGGCTGAAGCCGCATCTACCTTGAGCCGAACGGCCCCAAAATAGCTTCGTCTTGATTTCTTGGGCCGCCAAATGATCTAATTTCTTACCAGCAGGAGCCGACGCACCTTCCATGATCAAACCCGTTGTAGACTCTCCCGCGGCCAGCGTCCCACTGACATCCAGCCAGAAGCGAGCGTTCTGGGCGGCCTGGGGGGGATGGACCATGGACGGGATGGATTCCTTCATCTTTTCGCTGGTTCTGGTGCCCGCCTTGCGCGACGTGCTTCCGAGTTCCGGCATCGCCGCAACCACAGCCAATGTGGGCTACTACAGCGGACTGCTGTTCGCCCTGTTCATGGTTGGCTGGGGCGTGGCGCTGGTTTGGGGACCGATTGCCGACCGCTTTGGCCGCGCTCGCACGCTAATGTTCTCGATCCTCTGGTTTTCCCTGTTCACACTGCTCGCGGCCCTGTGCCACAACGTCTGGTCGCTCGCGATTGTCAGGTTCATGGCCGGAGTCGGCATCGGCGGAGAATGGTCAATCGGCGCATCGCTGGTATCGGAAGAATGGCCCGAACGACGCCGCACGTGGGGAGTATGTCTGATGCACACCGGTTACTACATCGGCTTCGTGATCGCCGCCATAGCCAATTATTTCATCGGCAGTCAATACGGCTGGAGATGGATGTTTGTGGTAGGCGGAGCGCCGGCCATCCTGGTAGCCTTCTTCTATAATCGGCTGCACGAACCGGAACGCTGGAAGAATCGCCGCGAAGAAGGCGGCATCATCGCGATGCACCACGCCTTTCTCAAGCTTTTCACGTCGCAGTATCGCTCGCGAACCATCCTCAACTCTCTCTACCTGGTGGCTTCCATCGTCGGTCTATGGGCCGGATCGGTCTACGTGCCTTCGGCCATGACGTATTTATCGGAGCGGGCCGGGCAATCGGCGCTCACCGGCGCTCGACTGGCATCCTATTCAACCGCTATTCTTGGGATCGGAACAGTGATTGGCGCCTTGTTCACGCCCATACTCGCCAAGCGCCTGGATCGCAGAGTAGTATTGGGAATCTTCTTCAGTTTGATGCTGATCTTCCTCTGGCTCGCGTTCGGCTACGTGTTCTATCTGCCTGCTCACGCCATCACATGGTTCCTGGTATGCACGTTCTTCCTGGGACTGGGCGGCGCGAACTTCGTCGTGTATTCGTTCTGGCTCCCCGAACAATATGCTACCGATTGCCGCGTGAGCGCGTTTGCCTTTACCACCAACGTGGGCCGCTTCGCTGGCGCGGGTTTGACGTTCCTTGTCGGCGCGATGATCCGGCATTATGGAACGCTCGGCACTCCTGTTGCACTGACATCGCTAGCCTTCGTGGTCGGCCTTTTGCTGTTGCCCTTCGGCGCCGAGACTCGTGGGAAGTCGCTGCCGGCATGAAGTCTCCTCTATGAGAGCGATGGTCCTTCGTGCGCCCTGCGACCTCGCACTGGACGACGTCGCGCTGCCACCAGTCCCACCCGGCCACGTCCTGGTGCGCATCACGCACAGCGGACTCTGCGGAACCGACTTGAAGATTTACAAAGGCGCCATTCCAGCCCAATATCCGCTCATCATGGGCCACGAAATGGTGGGAGAAATAGCCAGCGGCGAACGCGTGATCGTCGATCCGGTGCTCTCTTGCGGGACGTGCTTTCATTGCCGGATCGGCCAAACCAATCTGTGTCCCGCGGGCGGACTGATTGGGCGCGAAACCAACGGCGGGTTCGCCGAATACGCGGCCGTTCCAGCGGGCCAGATCTTCCGTCTTCCCGATTCCATCGACCTTCGAATCGCCCCGCTCATTCAGGTAGCCACCACATGCTTGCACGCGCAACGCCTGGCGCATCTGTCGCAGGGCGAATCGGTCGCCGTTATCGGCCTGGGCGTGTCCGGCCAATTGCACGTCCAACTCGCCAAGGCGCGCGGCGCCGGCAAAGTGATCGGAATCAGCCGCAGCCGGTTCAAGAACGATCTCGCGAAGCAGATGGGCGCCGACGTCGCGATCGAGTCCGGCCCCGGAGCTGTTGCCCAAGTTTTGGACGAGACGGACGGACGCGGCGCCGACGTGGTGATCGAGTGCACGGGTGTCATGACGTCGATAGCCGACGCGATTCGCATGAGCCGTTTCGGCGGCCGCATCGTGCTATTCGGAATCAGCAACGCCACCAGCGGAAGTTTGCCGTTCTACGATCTCTACTTCAAAGAGCTGACGCTCATCAATAATCGCGCCGCCACGGCTCAGGATTTCCCGGTCGATGATCGATTTAGTGGATCGCGGCGCGGTTCACCTGGAGCCTCTCGTGACCCATCGGATGGCCTTGGACGAACTCGGGAACGGCGCTCGGAATGGTGGAGGACGGCGCCGAGCGGCGTCTGAAGATTATTCTGGATCATACATGACCGCGAGAGCCGCAATCTTTTTCGCGCTGCCGGCGTCTGGTTTTCGGCCAATGGCTGAAGTATCCAACCGCTGGAGTGCCCAGGACGCCGAGCGGTTCGCCGAACTTGAGCGCGCCCACTCCCAGAACCGCCGACGGCAAGCCGGATTTTTCGGGAATGTGGGAAATCGAGAACACTGGCGGGTGCCCACCGAATGGATGCGCCGATTTGCCGCTTTCCAAGGAGTTCACCAATATAGGAGCGCGGCTACCTGGCGGTCTGCCCTATCAGCCGTGGGCGGCGGAACTCGTCAGGAAGCGCATGGCGGCAAACGGAAAAGAGGACCCGGCGTCGCGCTGCCAGCCGTTAAGCGCACTGCGCTTATTCACCTTTCCGCAATACCGGAAGATCCTCCAGCGCCCAGGCCTGGTGGTGATTCTGTCCGAGCGCGACGTGACATTCCGCCAGATCTTCACTGACGGCCGCCCACTTCCGAAGGACCCGCAACCGTCCTTTCGGGGTTATTCGTCCGGACATTGGGAGGGCGACACGTTGGTGGTCCAGACCAGCGGCTTCCGCGATGGAATGTGGCTGGACCGCAGCGGCAGCCCGATGACGGACGCCGCCCAATTGACGGAGCGCTTCCATCGCGTGAATTACGGGAACCTGGAGATTGAAGTCACGCTGGACGATCCCAAGGCCTACACCGCGCCATGGACCGTGACGCTGCACCAATTCATCGTGCTGAATACGGAGCTGCTGGAATATTTCTGCCAGGAGAACGAAAAGGACCAGACTCATTTGGTGGGCAAGTAGAGCAATTCTGATAGCCTTATAGGCAGGTAGACGAGCACGCGCCGCTATGCCGGAGACCACTTTCACATTAAACGGGAACCCCACCACGGTTTCTTACGAGCCGGGGATGGATTTTCTCGAAGTGCTCCGCGAAGAATGCAAGGTTGTTTCCCCCAAGAACGGCTGCGCTCCGGAAGGCGTGTGCGGCTGTTGCGCGGTTTTGGTGGATGGCCAGCCGGTGCTGGCGTGCCTGCGCAAGCCGGAACACATGGCGGGTCACGAGGTAGTGACGCTCGAAGGCGTGCCCCAGGACATGCGTCGCGTATTGGGCGAGGCGTTCCTGCTGGAAGGCGCAGTGCAGTGCGGTTTTTGCATTCCCGGCATTGTGATCCGGGCATCCGGGCTGCTGCAGCACAACCGCACCGGGGACCGCGAAGAAGTCGCGAAATCGCTCGACGGCCATCTTTGCCGCTGCACCGGCTACGCGCGCATCATCGATGCCATTCAAACGGCGGGTGAAGCCTGGCAGGACCACAAGCAAATGCCCAGCGACGAACCGCGGCGGCACTTTTATTTCGGTGAAGAATTTGGTCTTACACGAACCACCACGAATGGCAATGGTCATGGCAATGGAATCGGCCAGTCTCCCTCGCGCTATCTCGGAATCGAGCAGGCGTTAGGCGAGAAGCCTTTCGTGGATGACATGCGCGTCCCTGGAATGCTGCACGCGGCTCCGCTGCTGAGCCCGCATCCTCGCGCAAAAGTGATAGCGATTGATACTTCGCAAGCGCAGGCGATGCCGGGCGTGGAACGGATCTTCACCGCGTCCGATGTTCCCGGGCAGCGGGGCACCGGTCTCGCGATTCCAGACTTGCCGATCTTTGTCGCCGTCGGCGAAACCACTTGCTGCGTCGGCGATATTCTCGCTCTGGTGGTAGCCGATACGGCCTTCCACGCGCGCCAGGCCGCGAGCCAGATCAAAGTCGATTACGAAGTTTACGCCCCGGTGACGGACCCATTCGCCGCGATGGAGCCCGGCGCGCCCCAGGTGCATGCTCCCGGCAATTTGCACGTGCATCCGAATTTGCTCGATACCACGGCGTTTTCCCGGGGCGATGTGGATGCCGCGCTGGCCGCTTCCACGCACATCATCGAGCAGACCTTCCGCACGCAGCCGGTGGAACCGGCGTTTCTGGAGCCCGAGGCTTGCCTCGCCATCCCGCAGGGAAAAGGCCTGAAGGTTTTTTCGCAAAGCCAGGGCTCAACTTTCGATAAAAGCCAGATCGCGCGCACATTGAATATCCCGGCGGAAGAAGTGGAGATCGCGCTGGCATCCAGCGGCGGAGCGTTTGGCGCGAAGGAAGAGCTGTCCATCCAGGCGCAGACGGCGCTGGCGGCGCACCTGCTGGGACGCCCCGTAAAAACGGTTTTGACGCGCAAACAATCCACGCAGCTTCATCCCAAGCGCCATCCCATGACATTGAGCTACACGGTGGGCGCCGACGCGCCAAGGTCACTTGCTGGCGGTGCGCGTTCGCATCGTGGGCGATGTGGGAGGCTACGCCGGCACCAGCGCGAAATGCGTGCTGCGCGCCGCGTGTCACTCCTGCGGCCCGTATCGCGTGCCGAATGTCGATGCGGAAGGCAAGGCCGTCTTCACCAACAATCCCACCAGCGGGGCGATGCGCGGCTTCGGCACCAATCAGGCTCACTTCGCCATGGAAGGCATCATGGATATCCTGGCGGAACGAGTGGGCGTGGACGGTTACGATATTCGCGAGCGAAATATTTTAAATCCGGGCGACGCCTTCGCCACCGGCCAGATTATGCGGGAAAGCGTCGCGGGAATGCGGCGCAGCCTGGAAGCCGTCAAGGACGTTTATAAGAATTCCAAGTACGCCGGGATCGGCTGCGGCATCAAGAGCACCGGCATCGGCAACGGCACCATCGATAGCGGGCACGCCGCCATCCGGGTGCTCGAAGGCGGGCGTCTGGATGTACAAACCGGTTACACGGAGATGGGGCAGGGCCTCTACACCACCATCCGCCAGGCCGTGTGCGAAGAAACGGGCCTGCCGCCAGAGATCATGGACGTGCGCTGGGACCAGGCGTTGGGCGCCAAGTGCGGCGAAACCTGGGCGTCGCGCGCTACTACGCTGAGTTGCGCCGCGGCACAGCGAGCGGCCATCCAGCTCGCGGACGATCTGAAGCACTCGACGCTCGAACAATTAGTGGGCCGTGAATATACCGGTGACTACGTTTGCAACTTCACCACCAAACCCGGCACGCCGGAAGCGCTGACGAATCCCACCACGCACATGACGTTCAGCTACGCCACGCAGGTGGTAATTCTTGGCGACGACGGCCGCATCGAGCGTGTAGTGGCGGCGCACGACGTCGGCCGCGCCATCAATCCCAAGGGTTGCACCGGACAAGTGGAAGGCGGAGTTCACATGGGGCTGGGCTACGCGCTGTCTGAAAACTTCACCAGCACCAACGCCACGCCGGATTCCCTGCTGCTGCGCGATTGCGGCATTCTGAAGGCCAAGGACACGCCCAGAATCGACGTCATCCTGATTGAAGTTCCCGATGAAGTGGGCGGCTACGGAGCCAAAGGCGCGGGAGAAATCGGATTGGTCCCAACCGCGGGCGCAGTGGCGGGCGCGCTTTATTCCTACGACGGAATCCGCCGCTTCAGCCTGCCGATGGACGACGCCCCCGCGGCCGCGCCTTCCGTTCCCCGATCGCGCCGCAAAACTCCGGCACTGGCAACCTAGTGGATGTGGCGCACGCACTCTTGCGTGCCGTGTTGGCACTCGTGCCAACACCCGTTCACACGAGTGTGAACGCTGCACGCAGGAGTGCGTGCGCCACACCTGGGAAAAGATTTACCGCGAAGCCAGGTAGGCGGAAATATCGAGCATGTCGTCGGCGGTGAGATTCGCGACCACCTTCTTCATCAGCGCCGCCGACGCGCCGTGGTTCGTGCCGGTCTGAAATGCGTAAAGCTGGCGCGCGACGTACGCCGGGTGAAGTCCCGCGATCCGGGGAACGTCGCCCAGCCCTTCGAGCGAGTCGCCGTGACAGATCGCGCAGGCGATGGTCTTGTTCTCGCCGCCTGTCTTCACCAACGTCGCGCCCTTCGCGACGCTGCCCAGCGGAACGTAGGCGACGAATCCGGAGTGCGGATCGCGGCTGGTGGCGCTGGCCACATCCCGCGGAAGTTCGATGATGCGATCGCCCAGCGGCTCGGTGCTGCCGTTGGGCAACGGCAGGCGCTGCCGGCCTTTCACGCTGACGTAGCTCTTAGGCACGTCGTCGGTCTCAACCACCTTGATCCAGCCGCCCGGGCTGAGCGACGCGAACCATTCCGCGGCCTGACGCACATCCTCGTCCGACATCGCTTTCGCGATCGCGTTCATGCGCGCGGGATCGATGCGCGCACCGCTCTTAAAATCGGCCATGGTGTGGATGATGTATTCGGCCGAAAGCCCCGCCAGATCGGCCGATTCCTGATGGCCGTGTCCAGACATCAAGTGACAAGCTCCGCACGCCAACGCCGCGCCCTGGCCATGCTGCACAATCGAGGGCGGCGTTCCGTGCTCGCCCGGAAACCAATCGGGCGGGTTCGAAAGGTCGTCAATCTGCGCCTCCGTGTATTCTTTGGAGCTGCCCGGCACGTGGATTGGTCCCTTCATTTCACTGGCCGGCGGCTGTTGCTTGTCAGGCGTCAGGAACGCCCAATCCGGACGGGTGCTCCCGGCCTGCGGCGCCTGGGCCTGCAACACAAACGTGGCACCCTGGGCAACCAGCAGAGCAAGCAGCGCAAAATCCCTCAACATGGAACACCTCCTCAAACCGCCGTAGGCACCGCTCGCGCACTCACCTTCTCCGGAAGAACCTTCGCTACAACCATCCGGAATTCCGCATCCGTCAACAGGCGCTTGTGCTCGAGCGAGAATTCTTTGACGCCCACCACCACCTGCATCGCTTCTTCGTCGGTGGCCTGCACCCCGATATCCTTGAGCGCCGCTTTGATCGAATCGATTCCACTGCCTTTGCCGAGCACCACCTTCGCCGGCGGCTGCCCTACCACGTCCCAATGGAACGGGAACAGCTCGGTGGGATTGTCCTTGCCGCAGTTCTGCCACCAGCTGGCGATGATGCCGGATTCGATCTGGAACAGTTGCTCGCCCACCACCGGCCGATTGCTCGCCACGCGATGCCCCGATAGCTGTTCCACCAGCCGCGCCAGTCCGTATAGCTTGTCGTACTTTATTCCCGTATCGATACCATACAGCGTGAGCAGCGCCATGGCCGTCTCTTCGATGGGCACATTGCCGGCGCGCTCGCCCAAGCCCAGAACAGTGGAATGCACCACCTCCACGCCTTCGGCCAGCGCCATGATGGTGTTGGCGATTCCCATTCCGAAGTCCATGTGGAAGTGCGCCTCCAGCCGTTTGTTGACGCGCGCCTTCACCTGCCTCACCAGGTACTGCATGGCGTGCGGCGAGACGACACCAAAGGTATCCACTAGCGCCAGTGCATCCATGTGCCCTTCGTTGGCCACGCGCAGGATCAGGTCCAGCACCCATTTCATTTCGGCGCGGCTGAAGTCGATCGGGAAGAACACGATCTCCAGGCCCTGCGAATGAGCGTAGGCCGTGGATTCGATGGAAAGGTCGATGGCTTTCTCGAGCGGCCATTTGTAGGCGTATTCGATGATGTGCGTGCTGGATGGCACTTCCATCACGATGCCGGCCACCCCGCAATCCACCGCGCGCTTGACGTCGTCCACCATGCAGCGCGAGAAGGCGAAGATCTGCGGCCCCAGGTTTCGCTTGACGATTTCTTTAATCGCGGAAGTATCGCTCGGCGACACCACCGGCATGCCGGCTTCAATGCGATGAACACCGGCCTCGGCCAGCGCTTCGGCGATCCGGATCTTGTCGTCTTTCGTGAAGATGACGCCGGTCTGCTGTTCACCGTCGCGCAGCGTGATGTCGTGAAACTTGATCTGCTTCGGGAAATGGAGCTGATCGCGCACCGCGCTCTCAAAGTTCCACGGGCTAACGAACCACTGGTCTGTCTTCCACGGTTCTTGCGACATGATGAATTCCTCCAGACAACGAAATTAGATTATGTGTGCACTCTTCAGCGCTTCAGGATTCACTGGATTTCGAGGCGCTTGCCCGCTCAGCACGCGCACCACCTCTTCGGCGGCCTTGGTTTGCAAATCGATTAGCGATTCTTCGGAATAGAAGCTGGTATGCGGCGTGACGATCACATTATCGCGGAGCCCCAGAAGCCGGGACCCGGATGGCGGCTCTTGTTCCATCACATCCAAAGCGGCGCCCGCCAGGTGGCCCCGATCCAGCGCGTCGGCAAGTGCCGCTTCATCGATGATCGGGCCCCGCGCCGTGTTGATCAGATATGCGGTCGGCTTCATGCGAGCGAAAACATCGGCATTAAACAAGTGATGCGTAGCCGGCAGCAGCGGCGTGTGGATGGAGATGTAGTCGGAGATCTCCAGCAGCTCGTCGAATTCCACCTGCTCCACGCCGGCGCGCTCGGCCACTTGCTTCGACACATAAGGATCGTAGGTCACAACCCGGATGCCGAACGCCTGGGCCTTGGGCGCTACCAATTGCGGGATCTGCCCAAAGGCCACCAACCCCAGAACAGTTCCGCGCAGCCGATGAATAGGAACCACCGCGCGCATTTCCCAGCGCCCGGCTTGCGTGCGCGCATTCGACGACGGGATCTTGCGAACCAGCGCCAGCAGCAACGCCATGGTGTGATCGGACACTTCGTCCAGGCAATAGTCCGGCACGCGAGTAACAACGATGCCCGCTTGCGTTGCCGACGGAATGTCGACATTGTCCACGCCGATGCCGAAGCGGCCGATGATGCGGCAGCGCGACATTTGCGGGATCATCCCGGCAGTTACTTTAGCGTAGGTGGTAAGCACCGCGTCGGCGTCGCGAGCCACTTCCAAAATCGCATCGGCGGTGGGCTCCTTCGCCAGGCGGATTTCCGCATCGATCTTTGCGAGGACTTCGCGGGCCGGATCGAGATTGGGAAACACGGAATCGGTGACGGCAACAAGTTTTGTGGCCATTAATTCATCCACCTCACAACGCCCGCTACTCCATCGACAGCCACAGTGGACCCATCCGGAATGCGCAGCGTTGCGTCAAGCACGCCCAGCACCATCGGAATTCCGCGCTCGCGCGCGAGCGAAGCCATGTGCGAGGTACTGCCGCCGCGTTCGGCCACAACACCGGCTACGCGAGTCAGGATGTGGCTCAACGCAGGGCCAGCCACGCGCGTTACCAAAACGTCGCCCGGCGCCACACGCGAAAGTTCGCACTCGCAATTCACCACACAGGCACGGCCTTCGCCCCAGCCCACGCCCGCGGCATGCCCATTCAGGCGCGGACGATTCAGCCAGGTTGCATCGGGCGTCGTCGCCACCTGCGTGTGCAGCGGCCGGGATTGCAATAACTGGAAACCCGCATCGTCCATCGCCCATTCGATCTCCACCGGCATGCCCATCAAGGCTTCTACTTTTCGCAGCAGCCCACCGAGCTCGACGGCCTGTAGTTCGCTGAGGCAGGGCTCAGAGACCATGGCGACCGGAACCGCCTGGGTGTGGATGCATCCCACTTGATGATCCTTGCGGCCTGCCGTGATGCTCACAAGCGCACCGTCACGGGTCAACTCATAACGATCGGGAGTCACTTCGCCCTGCGCGATAGCCGAGCCAAGCCCCCAGGTCGCACTGAGGATCATGTTGCCTTCAGCGGATTCACTTAAGCCGCCACCGGACGCTTTCGCTGAAACCAGCGGCTGAACCAGAACGCCCATCGCGGTGTCGGCGGGATCGATCTCGTGAGTTGCCATGTAGCGCAGCGCGCGCGTTGCCCACAGCGCTCCCCAACAGGAGCGAATCGCGGTGATAAAATCGGGCTCGCTCTCGATACCGAGGAAGCTTTCAAACTGGCCGGCGAAGCTGGATCCGAATCGATCCTCCACCAACGCCGACGATCGCACCACCGTCAACGCGCCGCTTTCGCTCTTCAGCTGCCTCCACGCGACGAGTAAAGGATCGAGCACCGCGGGCGTGATCGGCTGATCCAGCAAGCCCAGCTTCATCATCAGGGCATGTCTGCGGGCTTGCGCGCTCTCGAGAGCCGAGAAAACCCCGCGAGCTTCAGACTCTAGCCCCAGTGCCCGCACCTGAGTGCGGTAAGCTTCCGCATCGAGGCAAAAGCCGCCCGGCGTCGGCAGACCCGCCTGCCCCAGGCGCGCGAGATTCGCCGCCTTGGGACCAAAACGGCCGGCGTCGGTGGCCTCCGGAGCGGTGAGCGGAAATACAAGTGGATGCGTCATTATTGCCTGTCCGGCTCCCTTACGGTCGCGGTTCAGCTTCCCGGACGTTTTCCGTAATCCGAGTAGCCGGGCATCGGATCTACGACGGTAATTTGCTCCACCGGGAAATTCGACACGATCTCCACACTGTCTTTGTGGACGATGAGCATCTCCTCAATGCGCACGCCCCACTGAAATGGCTTCCCGTGCTGCGTCTCCAGCGCAAAGACCATGCCCTCCTTAATTTCGATGGGATGATCGAGCGACCAGATACGCGAGATCACTGGCTGATCGTATTGCGCCAAGCCCAAGCCGTGACCCCACAAGTTCGCTGCGGCTTGATCTTCCTCTTCGTAGCCCCACGCCTCTTTCGCCGAAGGCCACTTGGACGCGATGTCGCGGGTTGTGGCGCCCACCTTTACCGCTTTGATGGAATCGTACAGCCACTTCAGCGCGATGGCGTAGTAATCTTTCTGTTCCTGATTCGGCTCGCGCCCCACCATGTAGGTCCGGTAGTAGCACGATTTATAACCATTCCACGTCAACGCGGCGAGATCCATGAACACCATGTCGCCCGGCTTGATAATGCGGTCCGAAAAATTCCGCCAGTTGGGCCAAGTATTGAGACCCGACGACACGATTACGTCTTCCACATCTTCCATGCCCGGAATGTTGTAGAGGAATTCCATGATGTGCGCCGTGAGCTGGTTCTCGGTGAGACCGGGCTTCAGGAATTTCATGAATTCCCAGTGCGCGGCATCGCCGATGGCTCCCACGATGCGCATGCATTCGTGCTCGTCCTGATTCTTGACGGCGCGCGCTTCCATCATGGGCGTCATACCGTCCGCCCAGTCGATCTTGGAGTCCTGAAAAATCTTGATCATGTTGATGTCGATGAAATCGACACCCAGTTTCATGCCGTCCACTCCGCGCTTCTTCATCTCCTGCTGGATGGCTTTGGTGAACTTTCCCACCTGTTGCGTGGAGGCCGAGCCCGCCGCGCCCTTGATCCAGGCGTAGGAGTAGCGGATGTTGTCTTTCGGAATCCACGGGGAATGCTTCTCGATGTGCATCCCAATGTCACCCTGCTCGAACAGAACGGGCGCGTCGTCGCCACAAAGCAGCGCATAGCGCAGACCCGGCTTCAGGCGGTTCCAGCCGGGAGTCAACGTGCTGGTGACGTAGCGAACGTTCTCGTCGTACATCAGCAGCATCGCGCCCAGCCCATGCGCCTTCATGCGCTCGCGAGCGCGCTCCAGCCGGTATTTACGGAGCCGGTCCCAATTAATGCGCTCCTGCCAGTCCAACCCTACTGCGCCTACATTTGCCAAAATCGATCCTCCCGATAAAAGACTAAGCTGTCAGATAAAAGGGCTAAGCTGCCCTGCTATTGAGCTTGCTTCAATTCAATCCGAACCAGCCGAAAAGGTTTGTCACCGAGATTTTCATCCTGGTGCGCGGCGTCAGGCTGAACCCAACGGACCGTCCCGGCCTTGTAGTGGCTCTCGCGCGACGTGCCATCAGCATGATATTGGCGCATGTCCTGGTCCGTCAAGTAGACCACCACGGCGCCGGTGGCCGGGTGCTTGTGCATTTTCAGCTTCTCGTGCGGACCCACCGTCAAAGTGATGGCGCGGATCCATTCGTTTTCGACCATCACATGATAGTGCGCCGGATCCACGATGACCGCGTCGGTGGCTTCCTTGGGAAACGGCTTCGCATTGGCCACCGGCTTTGGTTCAATTTGGAGTGCCGCGAACCGCTCGCCCAGGAGATTCTCCCCTTTGTGAACGGTGGGCGTAGCCCAGATCACCTCGCCAGGGTGGTTTTGAAACGTCTTGACGCTCCCGTCGAAATACGTCAGCCGATTGTTCCGGGCGGTGAGGAAAACAATTACCGCTCCAGGTGCGGGATGCTGGTGCATGGGCATGGTCTCATGCGGTCCCATGTGTTCCTCAAAAACGCGGACCCACTGGTTTTCCAGCTCCAGATGGGTGTGGACGGGGTCCGCCACCAGTGGATCGGGCGCCTGGGCCCCGGTGGCGCATGTCATCACAAATCCAGAGCTCAAGAGAAATCCGCAGATCAAGGTCAGCAACGCTTTGCTATGTCGACGAGGCATGAGAAGATTCTAGACCATGAGCACGACTGAAGAAAGTGCGCAATCAACTCGAGCCGGCGTGATCGGTCTCGGAATCATGGGCGGCGCCTTCGCGAGGCACCTTGCGGCGGCGGGCGTTCGGACGTCCGGCCACGATTTGCTCTCCGCAAATTTGGACGCATTCAGCGCCCAGGGAGGGCATGCATGTTCGTCGGCACGCGCAGTGGCGGCCATGGCCGATATCGTAATTACCTCGCTGCCACACTCCGCGGCGCTTGAAAACGCGCTCTTCGGAGAAGAGGGCCTGGTGGCGGCTGGACGAACCGGCCTGTTAGTGGTTGAGACCAGCACCCTGGCGCTGGAAGAGAAAGAGGCAGTTCGACGCCGGCTGGCGGGCGCCGGGATTGGCATGTTGGATGCCCCCATCAGCGGCACGGGCCCGCAGGCCCAGACGAAAGATCTTGCGATTTTCGCCAGCGGGGATGGCGCCGATTTCGACCGCGCACACCATCTGCTCTCCCACTTCGCGCGTTCAGTTCGATATGTGGGCGCCTTCGGCGCAGGCTCAAAAATGAAGTTCATTGCGAACCTTCTGGTAGCGATCCATGTCGTTGGCGCAGCGGAAGCAATCGTACTGGGAGAGAAGGCCGGTCTGGATGCTTCCATGCTGGTGGAGGTGCTGGCCGATAGCGCGGCTACCTCCCGCATGCTGGAAGTGCGCGGGCCCAGCATGGCCAGGAGCACCTACGCAACCCCGATGATGAAGACCGATGTGTTTCAAAAGGACCTGGAGATTATCGCGAATTTTGCCCGGCAAGCGAAATGTCCAGTACCTTTGTTCAACTCGGCCGTTCCTTTCTTTACCGCCGTGAGCGCGCGAGGGATGGGCTTGTACGACACGGGTGCGGTTGTTTCGGTGATGCGGTTTTTGGCGGGGATGGAGGCAAAATGAAACTGGTAACGATCGCCGCTTGCCTGCTTATCTGAGGGTCGCGAACGGGCAACAGAAGCCCGTCATGTCGGAGCAGGCCTTCAAAAACGTCCGGGTGCTGAAGGGCATTCCGGTGGACCAGTTCATGGCGACGATGGGATTCTTTTCAGCGTCGCTGGGCGAAACCTGCACCGATTGCCACAGTGCCGAGAGCGGCGGAAGCTGGGCCAAGTACGCGGACGACAACCCGCGCAAGAACACCGCGCGCGGCATGATCGGCATGATGAACGCCATCAACAAAACTTACTTCGGCGGAAGGCGCGAGATCACATGTTACTCCTGCCACCGCGGCGTGGAGCGTCCCGACGTTACTCCCAACCTGGCGGATTTGTATGGGCCGCCGCCATCGAAGGAGCCGGACGAACTGCGCCAACCCGCCGGCAAAGCAGCCTCCGCCGATCA
The DNA here is from genome assembly GCA_963747945.1 of Bryobacterales bacterium. Taxonomy (GTDB): domain Bacteria; phylum Acidobacteriota; class Terriglobia; order Bryobacterales; family Bryobacteraceae; genus Palsa-89. The sequence continues at coordinate 398,513 of CAVVHB010000007.1, read as the reverse complement.
GATACTCGACAAGTACATAGCAAGCAGTCGGCGGGGCTGATCGCCCTGTCCAAGCTCACCAGCATCGCGGCCAAAGGAACGTACCAGGGCTACAACGACCAGCAGTATCCCGTCGACGTGTTCGCGAAAGGCGGGAATCAAATCAGCACCGTCATCCACACGTCCGAGGGAGACAGCACCACAACCTATGACGGCAGCGCGGGCTGGATTGCGGGGCCTGCAACGGAGCGGCCGGTTGCTCTCCTCGAATTAACGGGAGGAGATCTTTTCGGCGCCAAGCTGGACGCGGCTCTGTGGTTTCCCACGCACATCAGACCGGCGCTTAGCGAATGGCGCGCGGCATCGTCCGCGACCATTGACGGCCGCGCGATGCAGATGATTCAGGGATCGGCCGACGGCCGATATCCGGTGAACCTGTACTTCGACAGCCAGACCGGACTGTTGGCGCGAGTGGTGCGGTATGACGAATCGCCGGTGGGGCTGAACCCGACCCAGATCGATTTCGCCGACTATCGCACAGTTGCGGGCGTGCGGCTGCCGTATCACGTAACGGTGACCTGGCTGGATGGCAAGTCCACGACGCAATACAGCGAGATCCAACCGAACGCGATCATCGATGCTGCCAGGTTCGCCAGACCGGCGCAAAAATAAACCTGTCGTTCACACGAGTGTGAACGCTGCAAGCACGAGTGCTTGCGCCACGACGCCTTGGATCTGTGGCGCACGCTTCAGCGTGCCACGACCGGCAACGAGAAAGAGGCCGCTAGTGGCCGGCGCCGGAGAGTTTGCGGTAGTACTCGGCGACGGAGTCCTGATACCCGGCGGGGATCTTCGCCGGATCGGTATTGCGAATGGTGCCGCCCTGTTTTTCCTCCAGGCGCCGGCGCAGTTGCAGTTCCAGCGCGTCCACACCGCTGACGAGTTGCTGGTGCATCTGCTCCACCAAGCCGGGATTCCCGGGGAAACGGCTGGGATCGAGGCCGCGCATTTGATCGATCAGCGATTGCAATTGCTGCCGTGCTTCCGGGGTATCCTGCACCACCGCGCGAACCTGATTGAGAAGGTTCAATCCCTGGTCGATCTGGCGCTGGGTATCGGCCGGGCTGGGACCTTGTTGCGGCGCGACGGCGCGGCCGGAAATGCGCGTATTGCCCATGTCGTAACCACCATTCACGTTGCCTCTGCCGTTGACGGCGCCACCGCCCGGATTGCCAACCGGACCGGCGAGTCGGTTGCCGACCGCACCACCGGCCTGACCTCCGCCGACCTGGCCGCCTTGGCTCCCCTGTTGGCCAGCCTGCCCGGGTTGACCAGATTGCCCGTTGCGGCTGAGCTGGCCAGTTTGAAGTTGCTGACCGCCGGCCTGGCCTTGCTGGCCGCTTGCACCAGATCCCGCTTGCTCACGCGCGCGGCTCAGTGTGTTGCTCAGCTGATCGCGCAGACGCGATAGATCGTCCATGGCGCGATTGAGCGCCGCGTCTTCGGAAGTGTGCTGGGTGTCGCCCAGCGCGCGCGCGGCGTCCCCGACCTGTGTCCCGAGTTTTTGCAAGTCGCTGGTGAGGGCGGTTTCGGCCGGATCGGAGAAGGTGCCGCTACGCAGCCCGTCCGAACTGCGCTGCAGGCGGGTACCGAGATCGTTTTCGTCCATGCCCTCCAGCGCGCTCCGCAACTTGCCGGAAGCCGCCGGTTGGGTGGGTGAAAGCTCGCGTGCGGCATCGCGCAATTGCTGGGTGAGGCGCGACAGGTCATCACTCACGCGTTGGCGATCGTTCACCATTTTTTCGATTTCCTGCGCGGAGGGGTATTTCTGCGGACGGTTGGAGGCGCGAGCGGCATTCTGCTGCGCCATCAAATCGCGTACCTGATCGGCTTGCTGTTTTTGCCTGGCCGCCAATTGATCCGCCGTTTGGGCCATGGAGTTGAGGCGGCCGGCCGCGTCCTGCTGCTGCAAGCCACCCAGCAGATCGGTGGCTTCGCGCAAACGGTCGGCAGCGCGGCGGGAAGCGGCTGCGCCGGCACTCTGGGAAACGGCGCGCTTCATATCCTCGTTGGCTTGACGCAGGCGGTCGAGTGCCTGTTGGGCCGCCTGTAGACGGCTGTCGGCGGCCTGGTCCGCAGCCTGTTGGGGGTCCTGTTGGGAACCGGTTTGACTGCCGCGTTGGCCGGCTTGCCCGCTGCTTTGACCTGAGCCGGATTGCCCGCCCGACTGTCCAGACGCTGAAGCGCTCTGGCCGCCCCGCTGACCCTGTTGACCCTGCTGTCCTTGTTGCCCTTGCTGTCCTTGTTGCCCCTGCTGTCCTTGCTGGCCCTTTTGGCCTTGCTGGCCGTTTTGAGCGAGCTGTTGCTCCATCTGTTGCTGCAGCTGCTCCGCCTCGCGTTGCAACATTTCCTGTTGCCACTTTTGTTCGGCAGTCTGGGTACCATTGCGTTGCTGCTGGGCCAGATCCTCCTCACGCTTGGCCAGTTCGTCGAGCTTCTTCAGCGCGTCGTCGATTTCTCGCGCCTTTTTTTCGGCGCTCGCGGCGGAGCTTTGCGGGGTCTCGTATTGATTCTTCTGCGTATCCAGCTCAAGCTCGAAGAGCTGAGCCAGATCGCGCGCGGCTCCGCCACCACCACCGCCTCCGCCCTGCGCCCCAAACGCCACCTGAATTCGCCGATAGGTGGCTTCGGCGCGCAGCAGCGACTGCAGAGCTTTCTGCTCGTTCGGAATGGCATCCTTCCACTTCTGCTGCTGCAATTGTTGGGCGGCCGGCTGCATGGCCTGCGACGCCGCCAACATATCCTTCTCGAAATCGCTGATGGCCTTCACTGCATCGGTCAACTCGCGAGCCTCCAGGCGGCCGGAAAGCGTGATGGCCTGATCGTGCAACGTGGATTGGGATTGCGAGAGGAGCTTGGCGATGTCGGCGGCCTGCTGTTGGGTGGAGTTCTTATCGCCCGCCTGTTTGAAGGTCTGGGAGATGATCTCCTTTTCGCGCTGCGAAATCTCGCGCGGATGGATCGCCACCCCCGCCGCCTCCGCCACCACCACCGCCCGATTGCTGCGATTGCGAGAACTCGCGCTCATACGGGTCCGCCTGGATGAACATCATGTCGGTGTGGGCTTCGGCGTTGCCGTCCTTGGCGGTGGCGTAGAGGCTCACCAGATCGCCTGGCACCAGCTTAAAATTCTCGAGCGAAAGCGTGGTGGATCCGTCGGCCTGTTTCTCGCCCTTCTTATGCAGGAGATCCACCGTTGTCTCGGCGCCGCCGTTGACCGAATAATGCAGCGCGAGGTCGTGGAGGCCGTACTCGTCGGTGGCCTTGGCGGCAACTGTTATCTCTTCGATGGGGCTGGCGTGGTAGTCATGGCCGGGACGCGCCAACGCAATCTGCGGCGGGTTGGCTTTGCGCGCCTCAATGAAAAAGTCCTCGCTGACGCGAACGGGCTGGCCCTGCTCAACGCCGGCGACGTGGTAGACGCCGTCCTTATCCATTTTGACGGTCCCGTGATAGACGTTGTTCTGGCCGCCAGAAAGCTGGATCTGTTGGCCCTGATTTTGTTGTGAAGTGTCGAGTAGGATCTGGCCGCCGGGAAGCGGGCGATCGGTGGTGATGTCGAGGTCGGCCTGAGTTCCAGTGACCGCGCGCAAATCGCCGCCGCGCTCCTCCACCTCAGCCGGCATTCCGGTCCAGGCGGGGTAATGGTAGGTGACGCGGATCTTCGTCACCGCCGGCAAATCGGTAACGCGAATATTGAAGTGTTTGGATGTCATCGCACCGGCGGTGACGTAATACTCGACGTTCTCGGGCAAACCGGCGAAGAGGAATTCATAGCCGCCGGCAAAACTCCCGGCCGCTTTGGGCAGCATCGCGACCTCTTCCCACTTGGGCGAGCTCTGATAGCGGGCATAGAGCTTGACGCTGGGAGAGCGAAGGCCGGTGGGGAGCGCGGACACCATCTGGTCGGCATGGCGGCGCACTACGGCATTGCCGGGAGTGACGCGCAGGTCGTAGAGCGCGGCTTTGCCAGGATGCGTACCGGTCCACAGCAGCGATGCGCCGTAACCGAGAAATCCGGGTCCGGCGGCGATGATCCAGAGCAGGATGGCGAAGGCGCCAACGCCCGCGGCGAGCGAACCCCAGAGGCGGAGGTCGGTGACCATTTGGCTCGGGCTCGGCAGATTGAGCGATGCCGAGTGTATCGCCGGCGAGAAGCTCGATAAAAGGATCATGGCCGTCACGCTCCGTGAAAGTAGTGAGGCGTTGCTGGAATTGTGGGAAGGCGGCTTCGGCGGTTCCGATGGCGCGGCGGCGAGTCAATCGGCGCAAGGGCAGCGCCAGCCCGGCGGCAGCGGCGATAGCCAGAATCAAGATGAGTGCGAAGCGAGTGGCGGTGACGCTTCCCTGCGAAAAGGCGAGCGCGTTTGCGATGGTGACCAGCAGCAGTGTGGCCAACAAAGCGCCGCCGGTGAGAATGGCAAAGCCGCGCAGCACGGTGCTCCAGCGCAGACGTTGTTCCAGTTGCGCAATGTATGCGTGAAGTTGTTCGCGGGCAGTCATCGAACCTCCAGGGCGAACCTCCAACTGCGAACCTAAACGGCGCGGTCTACGTTAACAATTGAAGCATATCGCATTGGGGGAGGCGGGGCTGCCAATCGGCGTACACTTGTGACTAGTCGTCTTTGCGTCCCAATGGAACTGCCGCCCAACGCACGGGAAGCTTCACTATCGCAAGCCCTCCGGTATTTTTCGTCGGACGCGGCCGCCGAGTTGACAGCCCTAGTCGACCGATTGGCCGCGCTTTATCCGAATGCCAAAATCGATTGGTCCGATTCCTGGTCAGACGAAGACGTGAGGGAAGCGACGTCGGCTTCGATAAGACGCTTTGAAGCGGAAGAGTCGGAAGAAGTCCATCGAGTCCCGGTAATGTCGTTGTGGGATGCTTCCCGGTGTAGTAGAACCGAAGGACACCCCGTTTCCTGCCCGACTAAGTCACCTACGCCGCCGCGGCGGCCTCTCCTGTTGCTCCATCAACCTTTCGTGCAGTAACCGAACCTGCAATCGCATGTATAAGTTCCCCCAGTGCTTGCGGTCCTTACCAATCTGGTCAGGATCGCACTTCCCCTCTCGCGTCAACTGGAATGTCTCATCGACTAGGTTCGGCCTCGACTCTTTCCACACGTCCCGGACATTTTGGAACCCTCCGCGCCACCGCGCCTCGCCCGTCTTAGGGTGCGGCTCAACGTAGGCACGGAACGCAGCAAGAATCGGGAATGTTGCCCCCTTTGTGAGTCGGTACTTGTTACCCCCAACCCAGCAAATGGGAAGTCGAATGCGGCACGCCGTTCGGATGATGTTCGTTTTACCTGCTTGTGTGCGCGGACGCGGTGGACAGACTTGCCCATGGTGTGCTCCTTCAATGCTGACGATGCAGCTTGCTTGTATAACGCTGTGCGCACGATGACGCCAGCACCTCCGTGGTACACGAAAAGAGCATCGGCAATTCGGCCGTCTAGCACCCAAAACTAGAGAAGTGGCGATGTTCGGCGCGATTCCTTTAGAAAACTTCGGGAACTTGAGTTTCAATCGCCGCGGGTTTTCTTGCGGCTGAATGTGCCACACTCGACGGCCTGAAACGAACCGGGGATGGCGCTATCAATCGCGGCCAGGATCTGTGAAACGTAGTTCTTGACGATCGGCCAGTTGTTCGTTGAAAGTGCAACGATGGCGAGGCGCCGCCCGGTAAGGTTCTACTCATGCAGGAGGCTTTGGTCGCCCGTAACGAGAACCTCCATGCCGCTTTCTCCGGCAATCCTTAACAGCTCACCGTTTTTCAGATTGCCCCATCCCATATATGAAGCGGTGACCAACTCGTGCTCGCTGAAAGCATCAAGGCTTGTTCGCAGCTTGTACGGCAGATTGTGATCGAACAGAAACTTCACGGCACGCGCTGTACGTGATGCGACCGAGCGTACGAAATGAGTTTCTGAATGGTGGAAAGTGACAAGTCGGGATAATTCTCCTGGATTTCTTCCATCGGAGAACCAAGCTCGGCATCCTGAACGATCGTATCGGCGAGAATGCGGGTGCCGCGCACAATGGGGCGTCCCGACACCTTGCCGGGCACACGTTCAACCAGGTCGCAACCGTCCCAATCGATGTAGCTGTCCGACCTTGTCATTCGGCTCACTCCCTAAATTTTACCGCCAGCTACGCCTCGACGTCGCTCTCGGCTACTATCTGAGGAAGCGCAGCCACTTCCATCGCTCGGGATTCCTGCACGGCCGGGCGCCCTCGCGGCGGCGAAATCAAAATCGGAAGCGCCATCGCGACGGTCAGCATCCCGGCGATCAGATAGAGCGCCTGATTATAGCCGCCCGTGGCTTCGCGCAAGTAGGCGAAAATCAGCGGACCGAACGCGGCCGGGAATGCCCAGGGAAGCAGTATTAATCCATAGATGGAGCCCACGTTCTTAGCGCCAAAATAATCCGCGGTTAAGGCCGGCGTGATTCCATACCCGCCGCCGTAACACAGCACCAGGATAAAGATCACAATGGTCAGAATAACGGGCGAATGGATCCAGTGAAATGTCCAAAATAGAACGGCCTGGAGCATGTACATGGCGAGAAAGGCCCCCTTCCGATTGGTGACATCGGAAATCCAGGCCCACAGCACTCTTCCCAATCCATTGCCGATGCTAATCAGGCCGACCAGACTGGCGGCCGTCACTGCGCCCACCTTACCGATTTCCTGAAACATCGGCGATGCCTGCGAAACCACCGACAAGCCGGCCATGGTGTTGATGGACACGAGGCCGCACAGCGCCCACCACTGCCAGGTTCGCAGGGCCTCCCGCAGTGTGTAGTCCCGATCGCAGCGCTGGGCCAATAGCGACGCGCTGGGAATCCATCCCGCTGGCTGCCAGCCCTCCGGGGGATTTTGCATAAAGTAACCGGAGCAAATGGCCACGGCGCCAAAAGCGACGCCGAGATAGGCAAACGTGGGCATCAGCCCGACGCTTTCAATCAGGCGGCCGGCCACAGGCGCGGCGAGGAGGGCTCCCGCTCCAAATCCACCCACCGCAATACCGGTGATCAGTCCACGACGTTCCGGGAACCATTTCACCAGCACCGCCAAGGGCACGATATAACCCATGCCGAGTCCCGCCCCGCCGATCACGCCGTACGTAAGGTACAGCCACCACAATTTATTCGCGGAAAAACTGGCCAGGAACACGCCTCCGCCCCACAACAGGCCGGCAACCATGGCGACCACTCGGGGCCCTTTTCGATGCATCCAGAGTCCGCCGAGCACCGCGCTGCAACCGAGGACAAAGAAGCTGATGGTGAACGTAAAGGAAACCTGGGCGATGCTCCATCCGAACTGCTTCACCAGCGGAATGCGAAAGACGCTCCAGGCATACGCGGCGCCCAGCGCCATTTGCAGGCAAACGCCCGCAGCTGCGATCCACCAGCGATTGGCTGATTGCGTCATTGAACTCCTCATGACTCCTCTAGGAACTCCTCATGACTCCTCTCGCTGGGTGCCCAGGTAGCGGCTGGCCACGGCCGATTCGGCGATGGCGGCAGCGAGTACAAGAAGCATAACGTACCACCAGAAGGCTTCGGGCGTCTTATTGCGAGTTGCCGGCCCGGACGCCGACGCAGCCTGCGAAGACTGGCCGCCTTTGCCCGTCCACAAAGCTAAAACATCGTCGGGGATGACGTCGAGATTCGATTCCTTGGGATCGGGATTGACGCCGACTTCGTCCTGGCGGCCGTCAGCCAGGCGGAGCTGGTAATAGCCGGCCTCGGTGAGCTGGAACGATTGCGCGGAGGCGGCCTCGCCCAGAGTGAGCGGGCGCTTGCCTTCCGGGTCCGTGACCTCGACGTTCTGGCCGCTTTCCCTGGCATTGCGCAGCTCGAGAAAGGCATCCACGGGGCGCGCGCCACCTTGGCGCTCGCTGCCCGCGAGATAGCGCGCGGTTTGCTCGATGAAGGGAACGAAGGCGGGGTTCAGCGGAAAATCGTTGGTCAGATTGTCCAGCCCGGAAGTGAGCAGCACCACGCGGCCCTCGCCGATACGTTTCTCGAGCAGGAGCGGCGTCTGGTCGCTTAATCGAACGATCACGCGCGCGGCATTCGGACCGGAGCCGGGATCGACATTGAGCGCGTAGAAAAACTTCACACCCGGCCAGCCGCCGGCTTTGGCCACGGCGGGATAAGAGGAGTCACTGGAGCCCACCGCCATAAAGCGATCGGGAGAGCGGTTGTAGTCGCGGGTCTCGATGATGTGCGCGCCGAAAATAGGAATCTGCGAGCGGCCGCCGGCCGAGGTGCCCGCGGCGATCAGGAGACTGCCTCCAGAACGCACGTACTGGGTCAGCGAATTTTCGAGCAGCGAAGGCAGCGTGTTGAGATCGGAGAGAACGATGAAGGCGTAATTGGATGGCTTGCGGTCGGCCGCCTCATTCACGTTGATCGATTCGAGAGTAAAGGCCGCTTGCGCAGCCGCCGAGAGCGCGGCGCCGACATAGAGCGGCGAACGGTTGTCGCCGTAATTGTGAATCAGCAAAGCTTTTTGCGGGTCGGAACGTTGGACGGCGAAGCGGCGCAGGTCGTCGGCCGGTAATGTGTCGGCGGCATCGATCCTGATCTCGCAGCGGCTGAATCCGTAGGGGACTTCGAGCGCGGGGAATTCAACGGTGGCACGGCCGTTGGCGGGAACAGCCACAGTCTTGGTGGCCGTGGTCTTGCCGTTTACCACCAGCGACACCATGCGTTGCGCGGCGGGAGTGCCGTAGCCAGCGATGACGGCTTGCACGTGAACCGGCTTGGCGTCCTTGCCCCAGACTTGTCCCGGAGCATCCACGGATTCCACGGTCCAGTTGGGTTGAGCCTTGCTTACGACGGCGTGCGTCACTAGTGTGACGTTCGAGGGCAGCGCCATGTCGGAGAAAGTGGCCGCCAGTTGGCCGCGCTGCATGTCGCTGAACAGATGAAGCTCGATAGGAGTGTGGACCGATTCGGCCATGGCACGCACGGCACGCGCCAGTTCTCCGAAATTTCCGTGGCCATCACCCGGCTGAATGGCCTGCACGGCGGCGCGCAAGGCCGACTGATCTTCGATGGGCTGCGTCATCAGGCGCAATTGCGAGCCAAATGCCGCCACCTGGGCGCGCGCGGCCCCTTTTCCAGATAGGACGCTGATGGCTGTATCCTTCGCATTGCTTAGTCGAGTGCCGGCGCGCATGCTGAAGGAGTTGTCCACCACCAGCAGCACCAATCGGTTGCTGGCCAGAGCAGCCGCGTTGCGGTTAATGAAAGGATTGGCGAAGGCGAGAATCAACAGTGCCAGCCACAACATTCGCAGCGACAATAGCAGGAAATAGCGGAGCCGGCGGTGGCGCGTGGAGCTTTGTGTGCGCGATTCGAAGAGCATCAGCGAGCTCACCTGCTTGGGTGTCGTGGTTTGGCGCTTCAATAAATGCAGGTAGAGCGGCAGCCCAAGGCCCGCCAGGCCAGCCAGGAACCACGGTGCCAATACTCCCATCTAATTGCGTCCCTCGCGCAGGGTGAGATATTCACGCAGGGCTGCGTCGAGCGGACGGTTCGTCATGAGCAGGTAGTAACCCATGCCCGCTGCGACGGTGCGATCGCGCAGGTCGGCCAGATGCGTCTCGATTTTTCCCTGATATTCCTTCTTCGCGTAATCGGGCGTGACCTTCATTTCCTCCTTGGTCTCCATGTCAACCAGCACAGTGGGGGCGTTCAACTTGGGACGCACATCCTCAGGGTCCAGGACGTGGAACAAGACCACTTCGTTGCCGCGGTAGCGCAGCGGCTCGATGGTGTGGATAATGCTTTCGGGCGAATCCCAGAAGTCGGAGACGATCAGCACAATGCCCCGGCGCTTGAGGAACTCCTGGAAGTAGCGCATGGGTTTGGCGAAATCGGTACGGGCGCGAGCCTCGGCTTGATCGAGCGCTGCCATCAAACGCTGCAACTGGCCCTGGCGAGTGGAGGGGCGGATATAGTTGCGGATCTCGTCGTCGAAGGTGATCAGCCCGGCGGCGTCGTGCTGTTCGTGGATGGCCAGATAGAAAAGCGACGCAGCCAGGTAGCGAGCGTAATCCATCTTGTTGACGCCGTGCGAGCCAAACTGCATGGAGTTGCTGGCGTCCAGCAGCACGGTGAGGAAGCTGTTGGTTTCACCGCGAAAGCGCTTCAGATACAGGCGCTCGGATCGGGCGTAGACGTTCCAATCGATGTTGCGGAGATCGTCACCGGGATTGTAGGCGCGATATTCGGCGAATTCCTGGCTGAAACCAAAGTCGGGCGAGCGATGCAGTCCGGCAACGAAGCCATCCACCACGGTCTTCGCAACCAGCTCAAGGCCAGAGATGCCGGCGAGGATGGTGGGATCGAGGAAGCGCTGCGTCATTCCGCTCGCAGTCCGAATTGACCGCTCCCTTTGGTCGCGGCTCCGTAACGCTGTGGTTTTGCAGAGCCGTCGATACTGAGCCGTGACCGAAGGGAGCGGTTGATCGTAGCTTTCATTACGCGCGCGGTTTCGAAGAACTCCGATTATAAGCGACTTGGTCACCTGTCCGGTTCCGAGACAGGCGGGTCCCATAAGTGGACTATGCGGCAAGGCACGGCCTATTTGACTGGTTGACAAACGCGCGAAACGCAGGGGCTTGTCCGAAAGACACGGTCGGAAGCAAAGATGCAGGTGTGCCGCTCACCGGAGGTGTACCTTGCGCACGGTTCTACAAGACTTGAATTACGGACTACGGATGCTGGGAAGGAACCGCGGTTTCACCACAGCGGCTGTGCTTTCGCTAGCCCTTGGAATCGCCTTAAACACCGCGATATTCACGCTGGTGAACACGATTCTTCTGGGATCGCTGCCATATCGGGATGTGGACCGGCTGGTGGAGCTGTTCAGCATCGCCCCGGAACATCTGGACCTACTGAACGGGGCTTCGGTCCCGGACTTCTTCGCATGGAAGAAGCGGTCCCGCTCGTTTGAATGGATGGGTGGTCTTTCGAATAGCGCGGTGGATTTCGGCGCGGCGGAAAACGGGTTTCCGGCTGAGCGCATCCAGGGCGAATACGTAACGCCCGGGCTGCTGGAAGCGTTGGGCGCGCAGCCGCTCAGGGGACGGCTCTTCACGGAGTCCGAAGACGAGGTGGATCATCCGGCGCGCGTCATCGTGATCAGTCATAGGCTCTGGACGCGGCGATTCGGAGGCGCCAATGACATCTTGAACCGGACCATTCTGGTGAACGGCGAAAATACGTCAATCATCGGTGTAATGCCGCCTGACTTTCGATTCACCGATGAGAATGGCGACTACCTGGCCCCGCTGCCGCTGAATCATTTTCAGCTGCGCGGATCGGCGCGCTTCCTGACGGTGGCCGCGAAGCTGAAACCGGGCGTCACAATGCAGCAGGCGCAGAGCGAGATGGATGCTATCTCACATCAGCTGGCCAGCGAATTTCCGGCGCGTGATACGGATCATGGAAAGCCCTGGACGATTCGTCTGCAGCCGATCCGGCAAGCGCTGTTCGGAGAACTGAACCGGCCCTTGCTATTGCTGCAAGCGGCCGTCGGGTTCGTGTTGCTGATTGCGTGCGCGAACGTTGCGGCGTTGCTTTTGGCGCGCTCGGCATCGCGATCGAGCGAAGTGGCCATCCGGGCGGCGCTCGGCGCCAGCCATGGCCGCATCTTCCGCCAGTTCATGACAGAGAGCCTGCTGCTTTCGGTTTTCGGTGGACTTCTGGGAGTGGCTCTGGCATGGGAAGGCGTCCGCGTGCTGGTTGCAATGGCGCCTTCCTGGCTGCCCAGGCTGCACGCGATCCGGATGGACGGGCGGGTTCTGCTCTTCACTACAGCCATCTCGGTTCTCACGGGTTTGATTTTCGGAGTGATACCCGCAATTCAGGGGTCGAAGTTGGCTTTCGCCGAAATGCTCAAGAATACAACTCGAGGAGGAACCGCGGGAGGAGGGCGAAACCGCCTGCGCGCAGTGCTGGTTGCGGCGCAGCTGGCGCTGGCACTGATGTTGCTCATCGGATCAGGCCTATTGATCCGGAGCTTCCTTACCCTGCAGGGAGCCGACCTTGGTTTCCAGCCGAGCGGTTTGCTCACGTTCCGCTACCTTTTCGCGGAGAAGCAATTTGGCAAGCCCGTCGGCATGTATCAGGGGCTGCCACTTTGGGAGATGAGCGAAAAGCCGCGGGCGAGTATGCAACAGGTCTTGGAACGGCTACGAACTTTGCCGGGCGTGCGCTCGGCGGCGGGGATAGTTTATCCTCCGGTGACCGGCAGCTACCCGATGACGTTCACCATCCAAGGGCGAAGCGTGGCGAACGCCGACGACCTGACGGCGGATTTCTTCCCTGTGACGCCAAATTTCTTCGCCACCATGAAGATTGGCATGCTCCGCGGCCGCGACTTCACCGATCGCGATGCGGCCACCGCATCTTGGGTGGCGATTGTTAACGAGACGATGGCGCGGCGATTCTTCCCGGGCGAAAATCCCATTGGCAAACATATTCGTGTGGATTTGTCGGTGGAAGATCAGCAGCGCGAGATCGTCGCAGTGGTGAAGGATATTCCCGCCAATCATCCCCAGAGCAAGCAGGACCCGGCGATTTTCATTCCTTTCGTGCAGGCGGCGGCGCATACCACAGGACCCAACACTGGGCTGCACCTGGAAATGACGTTTCTGCTGCGGAGCGGGGACGATCCACTGAGCATGCTGCCGGCAGTCCGCCGCGCGGTGGAAGAAATCGATCGAAACCAGCCGGTGATCGACGCGCGCACTGAGGAATCGTATCTAGCCGAGCAGGAGCAGTATCCGCGCTATTATTCGATGCTTTTGGGGCTTTTTGCAGCAGTGGCAACCGGGCTGGCCGCGGTAGGGATCTACGGAGTAATGGCGTATGTGGTGGAGCAGCGCACGCGGGAAATCGGAATCCGCATGGCGCTCGGCGCGGGGGCGCCCGAAGTGCTGAAATTGATCGTGAGCCAGGCGGGGCTGGTGGTTGCGAGCGGCGCCGTCGTGGGTCTGGCCGGAGCGATGGCGCTGACCCGATTCCTTTCGTCCGAGATCTGGCAAGTGCAGGCAAACGACCCCTGGACTTTTGCGGGCTTCACTCTGCTCTTGGTGGCCATCGCAGTGGTCGCCTGCCTGGTTCCGACGCGTCGTGCGCTGCAGGTGGATCCGAATATCGCGTTGCGCTACGAGTAAGCGATGGGAATCTGATACACTTTCGGTGATTTGAGTGGGAAGCTGCGCTTCATCATGCATTCATTCACCTCTTCCGTGGCGCTCGGGATGCTGTTGACTTTGGGTCAGACGGCCGCACTGGCACAACGGGGATTTCTGGAAGGAACCCCCAAGCCTCCAACTCCTATTCCAAAAGGCCCGACGCCGCGCATGCCGGGCGGAAAGCCGAACTTTTCCGGGGTTTGGGATTCGCCGAATTTTGGAGATATCGGAGGACCGCTGCCCTTGCAGCCGTGGGCGCAGAAGCTGGCCGACGAGCGAAAGAAGAACGGTGAGATCGACGACCCGGAAGGCAAGTGTCTGCCGGGCGGAGTACCTCGGATATCGCCTTATCCGATGAAGATTGTTCAAACTTCCGACCTGGTTGTGATGCTGTTTGAAGGCAACGTCCATTCTTATCGCCAGTTCTTTCTGGATGGGCGCGGTCACGATAAAACTCTGGATCCGAGCTTCATGGGCGACTCGGTGGCCCATTGGGAAGGCGATACGCTGGTGGTGGATACGGTCAATTTCAACGACCGGACGTGGCTAAGCAGTGGCTCGGCCGCACCGCATACCGATAAGCTGCACGTGATTGAGCGCTACCGGCGCCCCGACTTAGGGCACATCGAAGTGGAGATTACGCTGGAGGATCCAGGCGCGCTGACCAAGCCACACACCTTTAAGCGCCTGCATACCCTGGACCAAGGGTGGGAAATTCACGAATATGTGTGCAACGATTTAGTGCTTGATTTGACGCGTAAGTAATATTTGGAGGTTAATCCGTGATATTGACATCGAAATACAACTTAAAGCTTGGCGCCCTGATGGCCGGTATCGCATTGCTGGCTGCGGGCGCGCTGCCCACTTTCGCGCACCACTCCTTTGCGGCTGAATTCGACATCAATAAGCCCTTCACGGTGACCGGTGTGGTCTCGAAAGTTGCCTGGCAGAATCCGCACGTCTACGTTTACGTGGATGCCAAGGACGAAAGCGGGAAGATGGTGACTTATGCTCTGGAATGCAATAGCGTCAACACACTGCTGCACAAAGGCTGGACCAGGGATGCATTGAAAAAGGGCGACCACGTGACGGTGAGCGCCTACGCGGCCAAGGATCCGCGGCCGTTAACCGACGGGTCCTATCACGCGAATGCGCGGTCCATCAAAATGGCGGATGGCCACACCGTATCCGCTGGAACTTCGGCGGACGACCCGGCGCCGAAACAGTAGCGCACCTACTTCTGCGCGTCTGAAGGCGAGCACTTTCCTGACTCGCACCGGTTGTTCTCTTCACAGACTTGTTCGAGTAGCTTCCAGGTGGGATGCAACTTCATCTGAAATTGCTGCGACCAAGGCTTAGCGAACAGCTTTGGATCGTCGATCTCGATCTCGTAGGACACTGTCGAGGCATCGACATACCGCAGGCGTTCAACGGTATGGAGAGCGTCGCTATGCCATTGGTTGCTCGCCGCGAGCGTCCACTCGCGTAAGCCGACCGTGTCGATCACCAGCGTGTCTCCCTCCCATTTGGCGACGGCATCCCCCATGAAGGTGGAATCCACATCGGCGGGATGGGGCTTATTGATCGGGATCACGCGGAAAAAATGCATGTATTCGTACAGGAACACCACCGTGTCCGGAGTTTGCACGATTTGTTGGGCATAGGGAGCGAGAGCTTCGCGCGGGTGGCCATCTGGCAGGCACAGCTCGGTTGGATCGTCATGACGAACGTCGCCGGTGGGCTTCTGCCGGAATTTCGCTTCTGCGCCCGGCAATAGAGGAGCCATCCGGCGCGGATCGAAGTTGGTGACCACCGGCGTATCGGTGTCGTTGGGGCCAACGTTGTGAGCAAACGCGGGGCCGGCCCACACGCCGCTGAAATTCGGCCTGCCATCGGCCATGCGTGGAATGCTCTTGCTCTGCCCCCAGCAGAGTGAGCACAAAACCATGGCAGCGGAAGCGGCCCAGGCAATGGTCAAAAGCGTTCTCATTTCGGGGCCGGGGCTGGCAGTTCCGTGGGATGCAGCGCCTGGTCCTGTCCAATTAAAGCGTCGCGCCCATCGGCGAAGGTCACAATGTTCCCGGACGCGTTGTTCGATCCATCCTTGGCGCGGTGCCCGGAGATGGTAAGCACCTCCCCAAGTTTCATGCTGGACTTGGTGATGCCGCGCCGCGTCAGCATTCCCGGAGGGGAGGCGGAAAATCCCCAATTGGTAATCTTGCCGTTGTCGTCCTTGACGTCCAGGTAGAGCCAGATATGCGGATTGGACCATTCCAATTTCGTGAGCACTCCGGTAAGCTTGACCGGCTTGGTGGTATCGAACTCCGCCGTGTAAGCGTGGTGCGCGATTGCAGCCGTCGATAGAAGCAAAAGTGCCGCGATGCTGAGCTTGCCGGTCATGAGAATCTGGCCCCTGGATCGTATCAAATTGAAGCGGTTCCCGCCAGGCGTCACCGGGAGGGTGGGTGTATACTCGTGTCGAATCGTTCGATAAACAGCAGTGTTCCCGGCTTATCAGGAGAACCCTCATGAACAGAACCGCGATCGCCGCGGCCTTAGGGCTGTTTCCAATTTCGCTGTGCGCTCAATGGCTCAACTTCCCCACGCCGGGGATCCCGCGCGCCGCCGATGGCAAGCCGAACCTCACCGCCCCGGCGCCGCGCACCGCCACTGGCCAGCCCGACTTCACGGGTCTGTGGTCCTTCCCCATTGATTCGGCGGTCGGCAATATCACGGTCCGCAATACCGGGGACCTCAAGCCCGCCGACGTTCAGCCTTGGGCGCAAGCGTTGGTTCGGCAGCGCGCTGAGAGCTTCTCCAAGGACAACCCGCGATACCGATGTCTGCCCGAGGGTCCGGGCTACAGCGCCGGCACGGGAGGCATGAGGAGGTTCCTGCAGACTCCCGCGATGATTGTGATCCTGAACGAAGATCTCACTTATCGTCAGATTTTCATGGATGGCCGCTCCTTGGAGACCAATCCCAACCCGAGTTGGATGGGATACGCGGTAGGCCACTTTGACGGGGATACGCTCGTGGTAGAGAGCTCGGGATTCAACGACCGGACGTGGCTCCTCGACGGATATCCCCATACCGAGGCGCTGCGCATGACCGAGCGATATCGTCGCACCGATTTTGGCCACCTGGAAATAACGGTGACTTTCCAAGATCCCGGAGCTTATTCCAAGGCTTGGACGGTGCCAGTTCGCGCGCAGTTAGTGGCCGACACGGAGATGCTCGAATCCGTCTGCAATGAGAACGGCGATAACGGACAAGAGCACTGGGTGGGCAAGCCTTCGGACGACGAGAAGTCGGCAGCGAAAATCGCTCCCGAAATCATGGCGAAATATGTGGGCGTCTACAAGGGGCCGTATATCCAGGGCCCCCGCACGGTTGAAGTTAGTTTCTCCGGCGGCGGCCTGTTCATCAGCGTGAACGGTGGGCCGAAGCAGCGTGTTTTTCCACAGACGGAAACCAACTTTTCAGGCACCGGATTGACGTACCGGTTCATCCGGGATGAGCATGGCATCGCGACGCACATAATAGAGGGTCATGTGTCCGGCGACTACAAGTACGAACGCCAGAAATAGGGCCGTCCGTCCGCGCGAAATTACGCCATTTCGGGTTATGATAAAGAAAGGTAGATAATGGTACAGAAGGAAAGAGACGCGA
This sequence comes from Bryobacterales bacterium, assembly GCA_963747945.1. Lineage (GTDB taxonomy): Bacteria > Acidobacteriota > Terriglobia > Bryobacterales > Bryobacteraceae > Palsa-89. The sequence continues at coordinate 381,577 of CAVVHB010000007.1, read as the reverse complement.
TGAGCCTCAATGTCAAGGACCCCGAGGCCCACAGGCTCGCCCAGGCGATCGCCCAGGAAACCGGCGAGACCATGACCCGCGCCGTCACCGAAGCCCTGCGCGAACGCTACGAGCGTCTTCAGCGCCGAAACGGAAAAGCTTCCATCGAAGAGCTGCGTGCCATTGCCAAGCGCGCCGCCGCGCACGTCAAGCGTCCTTACCTCGATCATGCCGAGCTCCTCTACGACCAACACGGTCTTCCAAAGTGATCCTGGACACCTCCGCGCTTATCGCGATTCTCTTCGGGGAGCCCGAAGCTGAGGCTTACACGCGGCTCATCCATGACGCCGAACGCTGTCTCATCAGTGCCGGGAGCTTTCTGGAGCTCTCCATAGTGATTGAGCGCCAGACCGGGCCAGAAGTCGCGCGGCAATGCGATATGTTTTTCCGCCGGGCCGGCATCGTCATCGAGCCTTTCACGGTTGAACAGGCGCACATAGCGCGCCAGGCCTTCCACGATTTCGGAAAAGGGCGGCATCCGGCGGGGTTGAATTTCGGCGACTGCTTCGCCTATGCACTGACTAAGATCATGGGCGAGCCTCTCTTATTCAAGGGGAAGGATTTTAAGAAGACCGACATCGTCTCCGCGCTGTGAGGGGCAACTCTTTCGGAAGACCTCCTTTTTCAGGTGCTCTGTGCTTTTAAGCATGGGGCATCGGTTCGAATTGGGGAACCCATCGAAAACCTTCGTCAAGAGTCACAGTCGCGACATGGATGTGACCGCCCATCGCGCAACAGTTCCCGTCCACTCCAAGGGCGATCGGGTCGCAGTGCGCCTTGACTCGATTGCAAGCAACTTCGATCCCCTGTTGCAGCGTCATGCCCTCGCGGATTTTCGAGGGCCTATAGGCAGCCAGCAAATTGTCTTCTTGGTCGAGTAGGTCGATCACGGCCTTTGAGCCATAACCCCAACTTCGATCTAGTTCATTCGGCGTGACGGATACTTCCGTGCGCATCCAGGCGATCCCAGAATGCCGGAATGTAATCTGTGCGCGTTTCGGCAGCCTTCGGTAATAGCCATCCAGGAAAATATGGGTTTCGTATGTCGAATTGGACAAGCCTAAGCTTCCGGCGTACAAAGCCGCTTTGCTTTCGCCTGCCGTACAAGGGGAGCCAACTCATCCTTGAGAGCTTTTGAGAAGGATAACAGGTCCGGATTTACAGATCCCGTCAATTTATCGATGGCCCTAGCGGTCTCTGATACGAAGTCGAATAAGGTCTCCCCCGTGCCGATTTGGGGAATTCGTATCGCGCCAGCGATGGCATAAGCTAACTGCCTACGCGGTTGCTCGACGCTGAAGATTTTTCGCGCCGAATTGCTGACCTGTTCCTGATTAGCGGGATTCCACTCCCTCCCGTCGGCGGCGATTACAAAACCTTCCGAAGTGTAGATCCTCGCAATCGCCGTTGACATAGGAACGTACCCGTCGTACGATCGGGGCTCTCCCACATCGTAGTACAGGGGGCTGGCATTCCGATGAACGAGGGCAGATTCCACCTGCTTCTGATGACGTTTTCCACCAAGGATGAAGGCAGGTGGAAAGCGGTGACAGACAAGCTTCGTACGCATCTGTTCCTCGAGATCAACAGTTCCACTTGGCTGGTCGGGGTGCCGGCTCCAGCGAAAGATTCTATTAAGGAAATACTCGATGGATTTGCCTTTACGCCGGATGATGAGATCACGTTCTTCGATGTTACCCAGGCCGAAGTATTTCCGTACTGGACGCGGCATGACTTGAAGGGACTGATTCTCCAGTGGCGCAGGGAGAATCAAGGACGTATCTAAATACAGGGCTCTTTACCAGTGGCGTCATCCCCGGCGATTTGCAGAGCAGGTTTACAGCCGCGATGATCCTTTTAGGCCTCGGACTGTCTGACCAACCCACCGCGTGGCACGAACGTCGTCATTGATCTCGATATCACCCGCTCTGTCGAGTTTGCATAACGCGCTTACCCCTTTTCAAATGATCCCCCACCTCCGGCGCAGCCACCACTCGGAAAAGCGCAAGAGCAGCAAGACCAGGAAGACGAGCGGCAAATCCCACAGATCCTTAGTTTCGCGCATGGTCACGCCAGCTTCGGAAAAAGGAATGGCGGCGGCGAGCTTGCCCAGGTCGGCAGGTTTCCAATATTGTCCGCCGGTTTGGGAGGCCAGGCGTTCCAGCAGTTCGCGATTCTGTTCGGTGTGGAAATTCTCCGCGACGCCGTCCATGCGCTGGAACGTTAAAACATCCCGGCCTAATTCCGTTGCTTGCGCCGGGCCGTAACCTCGGTCAGATAAGCGCCGGTTTTGGCAGCCGACCAGGCGGCTTGGAATTGGCCGGGATTATCGGGCACCGGCGACATCTCCACCAAAGCGCTGATACCGCTCGGCCCCAGGATATGCGCTTCCACCTTGGCATCGGGAGCCGGATTGAACTCGCGATCGCGAACATCGGCGGTTAAAGTGACGGCGCCGTTGTCGAGCAGCATCTGTGCGGGAACGGACGCTGTTACGTGGCCCGGAGTATCGGAAATGAGCCATCGCAGGAGCTGCTGCCAAAACAAATCGTGAGCAGTGTCGCCCAGCGGTGAACTCATCTGCCAACGCCAACTGCCGCCGGTGGCCATAATGGCGGTGCGGCCGCGGCCGAAGTTTTCGGTAATCAGCAATGGCAGCGTTTTGCCTTCGGGCGTAATCATGTTGGCGAGAACCGCCGCCCCCGGCTTGGGCGTACCGGGGTCCTCATAATCCATCAGGTAGGGCAGCGTCTTCCACTTGGCTGCGTTGGCGGCGGGGTCGTCAACCAGGCGCGTGATGACGCTATCCACGCCGGCGCGCGCCAGCTCGGATGTGGTGTGCGTCGTGCCGTTCCTTGGGTCGGCCTCGCGATGAAAGGTGCCCGCCTGGGTCGGCAGCGTGGTGGGAAACAGGTCGGTGAGGTTGGTCGCGTTCCAGCCGCCATCGGCGAGCGAGAACTGGCCGCCCAGCAGCAGCAGGCCGCCGCCCCGCCGATCCACGAACTGGTGAATCAATTCCTGTTGGCCGGGAGTGAAATAGCCCGCTTCCACGGAGCCTATGATCAATCCCTGATAGCCGAAAAGATCCTCCGCTCGAGAAGGAAAGCCCGCGGCCAGCTCTTTGGGATCGGAGATGCCCTGGCGATAGACTTTGTTTTCGCTGGTGCGAACCATGGAGACGATCTGCACCATGCGGTCCTCTTCTTCGGCCTCGCGGATGAACTTGTACTCCCAGCGCGGTTCACCCTCGATATAAAGGATGCGGCGCGGATCGGAGCCGACGTTCACTACACGGGTCAAAGTGTTGTTGGCCGTGTTCTCCTCGCCCGCCAGCGGAACGGCCGCGATCTGGAGCGTTTTCGCTCCGGCGCCGCCGATATCGAACATCAAAATCTCGGTCTGGAGGTTGCCGTCCGGCCCCAGGATGACGGTGCGAACGGCAAGCACCTTGGCTTGGCCGGTGCTGACATCGCGAATGGTCAGGTTGATCTTGGCGCGCGCGTATCCTCGCTGATGCAAAGTGATTTTGGCGGCGAGGCGGGAGTCCGCCAGGGCGCGAGGAGCGATCTCGGCATCGTCCAGCTCCACATCATGCGCGGCCCGTTCGCGTCCGAAGCCCACGGTGTGAACGGGAATGTGGCGAGCGCGCAGCGCGTTGATGGCGTCCGCGCTAATGCCGCCCGTGTTGTCGTCGCCATCGCTGAGCAGCACCACCGCGCCGATGGGCAAGTCGGAAGTCTCTTCGCTCAACTGCTTCAGGCTGTCGCCGATGCGCGTGGAGGGCGCGCTCGGTTTCAGATCCTTGAGATTGTCGATACGCGCCGGAACATCGTCCACGCGGTAAAGGCGCGTTTGAAACCCGTGGTTCAAGCTGGTGAGGACGCCGTTCTCGAGAGCCTGCACGGCTTGGGCCTGGCGCGTGACACCGTCCTCGGAAATGGCCATGCTGCGCGAGTCGTCCACCAGAACGGCGATAATGTTTTGCTGCGGCTTCAGCTCGGCGATCGTGATGGCCGGCTGCCACAGCATCACCAGCAGTATCGCGGCCAGCAGCGTCTGCAATCCCCAGATGAGCCAGACGCGCCAACCGCGCATGACTGGTGCAGCTTGCGACAACCGCGAGCGGATCAACCAAGCCAGAGCGGCGGCCGCTGCGATGATCAGCAGCACCAGCATCCACTTGGGCCACGCTCCTAAAAAGGCAAATTGGCCGCGAGCATACACCGAACGCGGATATTTAAAGAGAGAATTCGAACATGGGCCCGTGGGTTGCTTGCGGAATGATGGAAGAGGCGCGGGCTGTTCATGTCTAGTGAGTCATGGAGTAGGTAATGTAGTTGAGGACGATGCGAAAAGCAAGTCCGGAAAACTTCTCGGGGTACTCCGGGCTATCGGCCCACTCCCAGGCGTCGCCGAGATGCATGTTGGCGCAGATGGCCACCATGATACGCCCGCGGTCTGTGCGGATGGCGCGCCATTTGGGCACGTAGCCGTCCTTCTCATACGTTCGGCCGGTGTTGACGTAGACCTCGCTCGGGATCTGAAACTTTTCGTTGATGTCGTACAAGACGTGGTAGATCTCGTCTTGGTCCTTGAGATCCTCCACGGGCCGGTCCGGCAGCACCTGGCGCATACCGGCCATGAAATGCTGCCAGTCGTCGGTGCCGTGGAAATCGTCCACCATCAGGAAGCCGCCCTTCAAAAGATAATCGTGCAGGCGTTTGGCCTCCTGATCGGTGAAGGTCCAGGTATTGACGTCGACCGCGTAGATCCAGGGATAGTCGAAGAGATGGTCGCTATCGAGATCGGCAACGTTGAGCGGCGAGGGCGAATTGATGCGGGTCAGCCGGCGCAGGGCAATCAGGCAATCGTTGTCGGCCTTGGGATAATCCCTGGACCACCCGCCGCCGAAGAAGCGAAAGCCGCGGCTGCCCCCGGACGAATTGTACTGCAGGCGGCTCCAATAAAATTCGGAGGGCACGTTGGGGCCGGAGGAGTAATAGTCGTATGACCGGCGGCCGAACCGGCCCCCTCCGAATTGCATCGCAAGCAGCCCGATGGCGACGAAAAACAGGAGCGGGCGCACCAGGTTCATCGATAATTACCTCGGACGTCTTAAAGCGTACCAGAAGCGGGTTCGCACGCGCACTCCGGACGCCAGGCCTCCCCTGCGCTTTTGCCCAGTCGCAGGGAGCGAGCCGGAGACTGCTTCCCGGTCCGAAGTGTGCGTGTATGTTGGGTCATTGGTTCGTAACGCAGCCAGCAAGAAGGCGACCGCAAGGTACCCAAGTCCCTAGCGCTCTCTGTAAGCCTGCCGCTGTCGGGCACTCCTCTGCGGATGGGATCCTGAAACCACCTTGATCAAATCCTCCAAAATGAGGACTTCAAAGACCGGCGAGGACGATGCGTCCTGGTACGCCTTATGAGTCGCGCCGAAGATTTGCCGTGTTGAGCCTTCGTCGCCAACTAGGAGGGGCTCCAGAGAAAACCGCTCCGTATAGGCCTTGCCAGCGCTCCAACAAACAACAAAATCCACATGTTTAACGAACTTTTCCTCCTTCTCAAAGTCAGCGACCATTCCGTCGAATGAATACTTGTATTCGAGCACCTTCGGTTCTGTCTTTCCGGGAGGGAAGCTTCTTGCTGCTCATTCCGAGGCGACCTTCCTCCGTACGAAAATAGATTTGGTCATCGGCATCGTAGTCCATCATGAAGAGAGACTGTCGTACCGATCGCTCTGGGAGGTTCCGAAAAACTTGAAGCCCTTCAGAATCTTGGCCCCGATGAGCTCGTGGAAGAGAGCGACGACGTCTTGCTCCTGCCTTGGGTAGGACAGGAGGCTGAGTCGGTGACTGCCGAGTTCGAGCGACAGGGGGTGCTCATCGCGAAATCGCTCCTGGTCCTTCTTCCATTCGTACAGTTCACGATCAGGCGTAATTGACTCGAGCGCCGGAATCCGGCCGGAGATATTGAAGATAGCGACGGAAAATAGTAACGGAGCGCGTGGCCAGCGTCTCAGCAAGTTTTGTCAGCTCGGGCTGAAATACCTTGCGGCCCATGTCGGGTCCCCCGTCGTCGAAGTGAACGATCACATGTGCATTGGCTTGATATCCTATCGCACTGGTGAGCGGTATAACACTCAACTCCCCCTGGACCATGTTGTCCGACGCTAGCTGCAACCCACCATGGATAATTCTCTGCCCTTTTCTAAGCTTAAGGATGTCGTCGTTGAAGCGCACCCAAGTCTTCGCGCTGCTGAGGAAGGCAGCGTACAAGACGATTCTATGCCGCTCTATGAGTTCGCGCTTGGACTTTGTCGAGCGTCGATGCAGTTAGTCCGAGTCATCGGCAAGTAGCCTCTCCTTGTCCCAAATCTCATAAATGCAATCAAGGCGCTTAAAGTCTTGCGGCAGGTTCCTAAACTTCGTGCTGGAATCACCCTGGATTCTTGTTTTGCGCCCGACAGGTTCTCCTTGAGGGCCTGCGCCTTTTTTAGGTCTGGAATTTCGTGCGGGTAGTAGTACTCTGCGCGGTCCGCATCGATGGATGTGGTGCTATTGTCCGAATGAAATGACAGTGACTTTAATCCTTGCCGCGAATTTCGATGAGGTAAAGTACCCCCCCCCCCAGTGGCGTCTTGATCCGCAAGACGTCGTACCACTGGCTCGCGTTCTGAGCGCCTATCCAAGTGAAATCCTTCGCCTTTCCCCTTGGGACTTTCCACTTATGATCTCAAGGCAGGTTCCCCGATTCTTCGTGTGCCAGCTCTGGAACGCTGAACTGCTGGAGCTCGAAAGTCGGTCTAGGGATAACTCCGCGATCGTCCTCCGCCCACTGCCTTCCCTGCCGCAGGATCGCGGAGAGGCAGTTCCCGTTCTTCTTACTCTGTAGCCAGGCGAAGGAGAAGCCATAGGCGAGGAAGGTTGCACCGACGCCTTTTTCCCCGTTGGACCCCTGCCGCCTTCTTAAAGCTCACATTGGGGCGGAAACAGTACTTGAACTCGTCCATGTCCATGGCGCTGCCGTTATCAACGATCCGAAATCGCGCGGGCGGAATGTCAATCGTGATCCAAAGTTTAGGAACGTATTGCGGGCCACGCGCCCGCTGCGCAATCTCAACTGCGTCCAATGAATTCTGGATAGCCTCGGAGAATAGGTCGAAATACCCCGTATAGCTTCGAAGTATGTTGTGCACTACCCGTTTCGTAGAGTCCTCATAAACCGAGCTGCTGCCAGCGCCGGTGTCCAGACCGTCTGATGAGAGCGGGTCAAAACCGTTCAGCGTCGTGGGCATTTGTACCTCTGCCAAGGTACCACGCTGCCAGGCCCCAAGCGCCGGGCCCGGTGCGCCCCGAGGCTGCGCTAGAACGAGGCGACGTAGTTTCTCCGTTTCGCCGTTTTCGCAAAGATCGCCCAAGCTAATTCTCCTCCGGTAACTCTACCTCGATATAACTGCCCGGCGTCGCTGCATTCACGGCGGCGGCAATCTTATCTGCGTGCAGTTTCACAACCGGCCATTTGCGGGGCGCTCAACACCACGAGAGCTATCCGACGGCCTTCCAGGTTCTGCTGGTGGCGAATGTTCTTGTCAGCGGTAACAAGCATATCGAAGCCGGCGTCCTCGGCAGCGGTCAGCAAGTCGCCGTTGCCGAGCCGATCCCATCCCCGTTCCTTCGCCTTCGTGACTGTGTGGCCAGCGAGAAATCGGGCGATGCCCGCCGGCGTCGTGTGGTCAAAGAGAATGAGCATTCACCGGGAGTTCCGCGCGGGCAGGCGGAGGCGCCTCGACACTGCGAGAGGCGAACCTCAGTACTGCCTTGATTTGCTCCCGGGTGATGTCGAACTGCTCGACAATCTCGTCGATGGTCGCCCCGGCTTCCAGGTTTTCAAAAACTGCTGACACAGGCATGCGCGTGTCCTTGAACACCCATGCACCGCTCAGTCTGCCCGGCACGCTTTCTACCACGGGGCATTGTGACCAGTCGAGAGTTGCCATGCTATTGCCCTCTTTTCATCGTATCCTTTTAGAACACAATGTAGGCTGGTCACGCAGGAGACACTTGAGCACCCTTTCGAAAACACTGCCGGCGCGCTACTATACCGACTCCGCGCTGTTCCGTCAGGAAATCGAGAACTTCTTTTTCGGAGGTTGGATCTGCGCCGGACGCGCGGACTGTATTCCCAACACGGGTGATTACTTCCTGCGCGAGATCGCGGGCGAGAGTATTATCGTCGTTCGCAGCGATGCCGGCTGTTTAGAAGCTTTCTACAACGTCTGCCGCCATCGGGGAACGCGCTTGTGTTCCGCCGCGGAGGGTAATTTCGCGGGAAGGATTCAATGCCCGTACCACGGATGGACTTACGGGCTGGACGGCCGGCTTCTAGGCGCGCCTCATATGGACCCTGCAGTCTTTGAGCGGACCGACTACCCGCTCCATAAACTTCACACCGATCTTTGGGATGGACACGTTTTCATCAATGCGCATTCCACTCCCGCTCCGCTGCTTGTTCAGCTGGCTGATTTACCCGCCCGCTTCGCTCCCTGGCGCATGGCGGAGCTGCGGCTTCACCTGCGAATCACTTACGACGTTCGCGCGAACTGGAAACTCATCGTCGCAAACTACAATGAGTGCTTGCATTGCCCGCTGCTGCATCCGGCTCTGAATCGGCTGACCGATTACATGGGCTCCGATAACGAAGCGCCACACCCCACCTACATCGGCGGCTCCATGGGCTTTCGCGGGGACACGGAAACCATGAGCATGGACGGTAAGCGCCGGCGCGATTACTTGCCCGGCTTAAACGAGAAGGATCGCAACCGGGTCTGCTATTACGTGGTTTATCCCAATCTGCTGCTGAGCTTGCATCCGGATTACATGATGATCCACACCCTCTGGCCGCGTGCGGTGGACCGCACTGAGATCGTCTGTGAATGGTATTTCCACCCAGCCGAACTGGCGAAACCCGATTTCGTCGCCGCCGACGCCATTGAGTTCTGGGACCTGACAAACCGTCAGGACTGGCACATTGTGGAACTCTCGCAGTTGGGCATTCAATCGCGAGCCTATACTCCCGGGCCTTATTCCAGCCGTGAGGAATTGCTCGCCGCCTTTGATCAGGTTGTTATAAGAAACGACGCGGCCGGGGCAAATGAAGTCTGAATCCATGGAACCAGCGCCAGCTCTGCGGCGCGTGCTGCGGCTGCGCGACCTGGTTTTCTTTGACATCTGCGCCGTCGTGAGCCTGCGCTGGGTTGCGGCGGCGGCACACGCCGGTTCGGGTTCATTTGTCCTATGGATTATCGCCGCGGTCTTCTTCTTTCTGCCTTCCGCCGTCACAGTATCCAGCCTGTCGCGGCTGTTCCCGGAAGAGGGCGGCATGTACGTCTGGACGAAGAAAGCCTTTGGCGACCAGCACGCTTTCTTGTGCGGGTGGTTTTACTTCATCTCCAACATCCTTTATCTCCCGTCTCTCCTGTTGGCGGGTATCAGCATGAGCGCCTACGTATTCGGGACGGCAGGCCAGCGCGTCGCCGAGGACCGCGCATTCGCGTTGCCCATCACTCTCGCCGTACTCTGGGCCGCCTTCCTCGCGAACTATTTCGGCATGAAGGTGGCGAAGTGGATCTCAGCGCTGGGTGGAAGTTCGACATTCATCATCGGTGCGGTGCTGGCGGTGCTGGCAATCGTCGCGGCCTTTCATTTCGGCATAGCAACGAAATTCGATTTGCTGCCCAAAATGAATCTCGACACGGTGAATTTCTGGTCTCAGATCGCATTTGCGTTTATCGGGCTGGAGCTGGCGCCCATCGTCAGCGCCGAGATCCGCGACCCGGGCCGCGATCTCCCGCGAGCGGCGGCCATTAGCGGCGTCATATCGGCGGCTCTCTATATCGGCGTAACGGCGGCGCTGCTGGTGCTGCTCAAGCCGGAAGCGATCAGCCCCATGACCGGTCTGGCCGAAGCGGGAGCGGCCATCGCACAGAAATTGGGGGCGCCCATCATATCGATTCTGCTCGCGGCTTTGATTGGAGCAGCTTTGGTAGGCCAGCTGGACACTTGGATCGCGGGGAATACCCGTTTGCCTTACGCAGTTGGGCTGGATCGCTACCTGCCACCGGCGTTCAGCCGAGTTCATCCGCGCTGGGGCACACCAACCGTTTCATTACTGGTGCAGGCGGTGGCAGCGACGCTCTTCCTGCTGATGGCGCAACTGGGCGAGACAGTTCGCGCCGCCTACCAAATCATGGTGGACATGACTGTCATCGTGACGTTCATTCCGTTCGTATACATTTTCGGCGCGGGATTCCGGTTCGCTAGCCGAGTTGCGGCCGTGTCCGGACTGGCTGTGACGCTGATCGCCATCCTATTCGCGGCCGTGCCGCCGCAGGAAGCCGCATCCGCCGTGATATTCGAAGTCAAAGTGGTGGGAGGAAGCGTGTTTTTTGGGGTGCTCGGATGGATCGTGTTCAAGCGATACGAAGCGTTACGTCGGCCGCGCATTGTGGGCGTTTCCTAGCGACTTGTTTGGCCAGCGATGGCGTGGGCGGTACTATGGTCCTTTGTCATGCGAAGTTTTATTCAACGGCGCGACTTTCTCAAGCTGGCTGGCTTGGCGGCCGCAAGTACCCGGCTAGGCGCCCAGCCACCGACATCCTTTCTCGCGCCATCCGGCCCGCAGGACATCGCCAAGACCGAATTCGCGCTCGATATCGCGCCGATCACGGTTGAATTGGCCCCCAATCGCATCGTCAGCACCATCGGGTACAACGGCACTTCGCCCGGGCCGCGGCTGCGCATGAAGGAGGGCGTGCCCGTGGCGGTGAACGTGACGAACAACACCGACGTCCCTGAGTATGTGCATTTTCACGGGCTGCTCATTCCCTCCGATGTGGACGGATCGGAGGAGGAAGGTACGCCTGTGGTGCCTCCGCACGGAAGCCGGCGCTATCAGTTCACGCCTACGCCGGCCGGCACCCGCTGGTATCACACGCACACCATGTCGATGGACGACCTGCATCGCGGAAGTTTTACCGGCATGTTCGGTTTTCTGATCATTGAGGGAACGAATAATCCGGGCCGCTACGATCAGGAACATTATCTGGCGCTACGCGATTGGGAGCCCTATTTCACCAATCAGTCCATGGATAACGACGATCTGGATCCAGCGGGGGCGCAACCGGAGAAGCCTGCCGTTCTGGATACGCGGCAACCGGGGATGGAGGTAGCCGCCGATATTTTTTCCATCAACGACAAGGCGCTGGGCGCCGGCGAACCCATCCGCGTGAATCCCGGCGAGCGCGTGCTGTTTCATTTTCTGAATGCCAGCGCCATTGAGATCCGCCACCTGGCAATGCCCGGCCACAAATTCAACGTGATCGCGCTGGACGGAAATCCCGTGCCAACGCCCGCGGCCGTGGACGTGTTGATGCTAGGTCCGGGCGAGCGCGTGGATGCGTGGGTAGAGATGAACCAGCCTGGCGTTTGGATCCTGGGCGCGCCCGAGGACCCGGTGCGCGAAGGCGGACTCGGCATCGTCATCGAATACGCCAATCAACACCGCACACCGCAGTGGATGCCGCCGCCCAAATCCGCGTGGGATTATACGATTTTCGGAAAGGCGCCATCGCAACCCGCGCCCACCGAGCGATTAGACATGATATTCGAGAAGGTACCCCGCGGCGCCGGCAAATTCAACAGCTTCACGGTGAACGGCAAATCCTATCCGCACGATCAGGAGTTTCTGCTGAAGCAGGGCACGCGCTACCGGCTGACCTTTCACAATCGGACTGACGATTCACATCCATTGCACGTGCATCGACACCAACTGGAAATCGCCGAGATTTATGGCAAGGCCACGGCGGGGGTGATTAAGGACACGGTGGTGGTGCCAACCTACGGACGCGCCAGCGTGGATTTTACCGCCGACCAACCGGGACCGACGTTGTTTCACTGCCATATCCAACAGCATATGGATTACGGCTTCAAGGCATTGCTGCGCTACTCGTGAGATGGGCGCGCAGGATCCCGAGCTCGCTTACTACGAAAACGCCTATGGCAGCTACATACCGGGCCTTTTTGCGCGTCCGGCCGTGGTTCAGTTTCGCCATTACCTGGTGAGGCGGATGCTCCGCGCCGCCGGCGCAACCAGCCAATCCCGCGTATTAAGCATCGGTTGCGGCATCGGCGACACGGAGTTGCTCCTGGCTCCTCATGTAGCGCATGTCACTGGTATTGACTTGTCGCCTGCGGCAATTGCGGAAGCGCGGCGCTCAGCGTCGGCACGTGGTGTGAGCAACGTTCGCTTCGCCGCCGGAAGTTGGCAAACCGCGCAGTTAACGGACGCGCCGTTTGATGTCGTTGTCGCGATCTTTTTTCTCCATCACCTGCCGGAAGCGGATCTCGCGGCCTTCCCCGCCCTTCTAAAAACCGTAATGCGAAGCAGCGGCGCCTTTTATGCGCTCGACCCCAGCGCGCGGCGGCTGAGTGGTTTTCTGGGCGAGCTGTTGGTGCCGAAATTGATGAGAAAGTATCAGACCGAGAATGAGCACCCTCTGCTGCCACAGCCGACTGCCGCGCTCTTCCGCGCCGCGGGCTTCGAAACCCTCACGCGCTGGTTCGACTTCACTTCCACGCCCATCGCGGGGTTATTTCCTTCCTGGAAATCCGGTTACAGGCTGGGACGATTCGTCGACGAAGCACTCACGCGTGTTCCGCTGGTGCGACAGTTGAGCAGTAACTTCGAGCTGATCGGACGAAGGCCCGCATAGACTCAACTCTGTATCGGTCCGTAAGACTCGGTAGCCTAGCTGCGACGCCTGTCACGACTAGTTGGTGTAGTATGGCAGCATCCATTCATCCGACTGTTGAGCGCTCATGTGGCGCACGCACTCATGCGTGCCACGTGTTCACACTCATGTGAACACCGTGAACAAAGACCTTGCGTCGCCAGGAGTGGCGACGCGGCACGCACGAGTGCGTGCGCCACAACTACGTATGCCCCTGATGTCGGATTAAGGAAAGCAGGCGGTACAAGGGGCCGCGGTTGGGTGTAAAATGACTCGGTACGAAAAGCAAGAACGGAAATACGGCAGTGACGGCAATGATCAGACAGCGGTGAGGGCAGTAATTAGACAACTGGAGGGACCATCATGTCCTTGCGAAAAAATATGATTTGGGCAGGTGTCGCGCTTGCAATCGTTTTCACGATGGGCGGGCTGTTTAAAGCCGGTGCGCAGGGTCCTTTCGGGCCGGTTAAAGAACCCTACACACCCGCGGCAGACGCCAAGGACCTGAAGTCCGTGCTCTTCCGGTGGATGTGGAGCACGGGCATGCTGAGGGGCCATGATGAACGCGACATGGTGGCATCGCTCGAATATCAGGGCAAAGGCACCATTCAGGTGGACGGACAACCCTGCACGCTCACGAAATATCGTGCCAGCACGAACTACCAGTCCTTCGGCCAGCGGATTAACTACACCTGCACCCGGCCGAATGGAGAAATGTATTCAAACATCGAGGTGGTCAGCGGGTTGTACGCCTGGAACGAAGACACGCCCGGCGCTCAGATCGACGGAACGAAGGGAACTACCGTTCCGGAGCCGGGGACCGTCGAGGAGCGGCTGGTCCGATTTTGGGCCAGTCCCCAGGGCGCACCCAAGGCCGCGGTGGCGGCGACCACGGATACCTTCTGGTTGGGGGCCAACCCAGGTACTCTCTTCGCGGATGGTGTCGCGAAGGTGGGCAAGACGTCCTTGTCGTGGGAGAATGGCAAGCCGGTGGTGACGTTCCCGCTTCCTGGCGTTCCGGGGGCGACCGCCACAGCCACGCTGGATGCCAACTATAGGGCCGAGCGCGTGGTGGTGAAGCAGGGCTCGACGACCGCCGAGTTCACCTACAGCGACTATCAGGACTGGAACAACCCATTGAACAAGATCGGCGTGCTCTACCCCGGAAAGCTGCTGGAACGCCGGAACGGCGCGGTGGTCCGCGATCTGACAACGAATGTGACGGAGACGGGCGACGTATATGTGGTTGCGCCCGTTCCTGCAAGCGTGAAGGCGGCCATTCAGGTGACGGGGCAGCTTCCGCGCGGCGTGATGGCCAAGACAGAACCTCCGGTAAACAAGTCGGCGCCCACGCCGCGGCTGGGCGAGCATCCGGACCTGTCGGGCAGCTGGTCCTGGAACGACTGGATTGGGAACTACATGACCGGGGGAGGACGCCGGCGCAGCCCCTGGCAGGCTGCCGACTGTAACCGGCAATCCAATCAGACCGAAGATTTTGAGCTCTACTCGCCGTCGCGGTTCGGCAATCTGGGCCGTCCGCTATACAAGCCGAAGTACTGGGACAAAGTTCAACAGCTCGACATGTGGACGAACAAGTATGACCCGGTGATGACCTGCCAGCCCTTGGGAGTGCCGCGGGAAGGCCCACCGCGGCGCATTTACCAGACGGACCACGATGTTACCTTTCTTTATTCCGGGGGTGATGCGGGAGGTGGGTACGGAGAGTTTCACGTGATCCCGACCGATGGTCGCAAGCACGACGAGAAGAAGGCGCTTGAGTCGACATATATGGGCTATACAGTGGGGCGCTGGGAGGGCGACACGCTGGTGCTGGATTCCATTTCGTTCGTGGATAGTACATGGCTCGGGCGCGGCGGTTTTTTCCACTCCGACCAGATGCATGTCGTGGAGCGATTCAAGCGTGAAGGCGATGCGCTCCTCTACGACGTCACGGTGGACGACCCTGAAGTGCTGGCGGAGCCGTATGTGTATCCGACGCGAGTGGTACGGTACAACCCCAATCCCAACGCGGGCCTGGTCCCAGAGCGAGGCTACTGCGAGGTTCAGGAGTTCGGCCACGCCACGAGCCAGATTCGGCACTAGTGTGGCGCACCTAAGTGTGGCAATCGTGCCGACGCCAATTGCTTTTTGCAAAGGAGGACACAATTCATGGGTTCAACCAGGCGCACCATACTGGCAGCGGGAGCGGCGGCAGCTGCAGCCAGCACCTTGCCGGGCGTATTTGCTCAGCAATCGGGCACAGGAGGAACCGGCAAGTTCTATGAAAGGGGCCCGGTTCGCATCTACTATGAGGAGGCTGGCTCCGGCTTCCCGCTATTACTGATTCCGGGCGGAGGGTTGAACTCGACCATTGGTTTCTTCACCGGCAATTCGCCGTTTAATGCGATCGAGGAATTCAAGGGTCACTATCGCTGCATCACCGCAGACCTCCGCAACGCCCCCAGTGGCCAGTCCACCGGCCCGGTGGAGATCGAACGGGCGTGGGAATCCTACGCCGACGACCAGATCGGCCTGATGGACCATCTGGGGATCGACAGGTTTATGGTGATGGGTTTCTGCATTGGCGGCCCCTTCATCTGGAGTCTCTTGAAGCGCGCCCCCAATCGTGTTGCCGGGGCCGTGCTGGCGCAGCCGGTGGGCTGGCGTCCGGAGATGCGCGACCCGAAATATCCCGGCACATTTTGGAAGAACTGGGGTGCGACGCTAATTGCCAAGCGGCCCGAGATCACGCTGCAAACAACCGACCAATTCGTGACCAACATGTTCGAAACTAACCCCGACTTCGTCTTCACAGTGACACGTGATTTCGTGCGTAGCTGCCAAAACCCAATCCTGGTGTTGCCGGACGAGGTCCCCGCGCACCCCTATGCCGTCGCCATGGAGTGCGCGATGCTGGCGCCAAAGGCCGAGGTCAGCATGTTCCCTTGGAAAGAACCCAAGGAGCGAATCCCGCTGGCGGTGCGCCAGGTTCATTCCTTCCTGAAGGCGCATCAGCCCGCGTAGGCGGATGTTAGGAGCCGGTCCCAAGGCGTTCCCTATTTTTTTTGTGCTTTAGGCCGAATCCCGCGAGCGCCTGCCGGAGTCTTCCCCTTCCGCCCAGCACGATTGTGAGCCGCGGCAGCACGGATGATATTTTTCAGAGCGCGCTCATTGACTTTGTCGCCCTCGTAGAGATCGATCGCTCGCCATCGATTCCCTTCCAGGCCAGCGTTGAAGACCTGGTCCGGATCTGGAAGGCTTGCACCCTGAGCAAAGGTCACTTTTACTTTATCCTTGTGAGCGTTGGCCACGCAGATGAGTCCATCGTGAGACCAACACGGACTGCCCATCCACTTCCATTCCTCGATTATCTCGGGGGCAGCCTCATGAATGACTTTGCGAAGATTGGCAAGCATCTTGCCGCGCCAGTCCGTAAGTCCCGCGATCAGTTGATCAATCAGTTCCGATGGATTCATTAGATCTTGTCCGGTTTTCATGCGAGTAGTTTCTCGGCAGCGTCTTGTTTGACCGTTCTCTTCGAAATGAGCCGTCGCAGGACATGGCCTTTCCACATCCAAAATCCCGAAAGGAGCATTACGGGAACGACGACGAACCGAACACGGGCGGCATACTTGGGAATTTCTTCAAAGGGACTATAAATATAGCCGAGTATCGGAATGCTAAAGACGATGTGAATCCAGCGAAGAATCAAACGTGTGGTGGGCTCCTTCATGATCTATGTTGTCCTCGATTCACGAGTTTTGAGCCGCTTGCGGCGGCCACTGAGGCGGTTCAATACCGAACTGCTGTGCGTACTCGGCGTTCAATCGCTGCCAGCCGGCGAGTTTCATCGCCTCACTACCAGCGATGCGGCTGATGGGATTTCCGCCGAGAAGGCGATCCAGAACATCGAGAGAAATGTGCCATCCAGCAGCACCCATGGAGATGAAGCGGCGATCGATGTTGGTAGACAGCGTCAGCCGCGTGCCGCCACCAGAGGCTTCCAGTTCCCACCGGATATCGCCGTACTCGAGCAACTTGGGAGCGTCGGATCGCTTCACCGTTGTTTCGATCGGCGTCGTAGGCGCTCCCACCCACGTGAGATTCACCGTGGTTCCAACCGTACCCAGGCTCCCATCCACCTCAAAGGGAGCCCACTCGCGCAATTGCGCCGGGTCGATAAGGGCCTGCCAGACTTTTTCCGGTGAGTGGCGCAGTTCTCTGATGAGAATGAGCGTCCATTTTTCTCCCCCCTTCCGCACCTCCGCGCTGGCCGGACCCGGTGTGTAGTGATCGCGATCGGTCATCTTCTTGTCCTTAGCGTTAATATTTCGCCAGCTGGGTGAGCTGAATAAGATTGCCGCAGGTATCGTTCAGCATCGCAATAGTGGAGGCGGTCACATCGGTGGGCGGCATCGTGAACTCAGCGCCCCGGCCCTTGATCCGCTCGTAGTCGCCCTTGACGTCGTCGGTGAAAAACATCGCCGCGGGCTGGCGCTGTTGAAACATGGCCTGCTGAAAAGCTTTGGCTGCGGGGTTGTTGTTCAGCGCCAACTGCAGCTCAGTGCCGTCCGGCTCCTCGGGCGAGGCCACGGTCAGCCAGCGATATGGTCCCTGACTGAAATCGGACTTCTTGGCGAATCCCAGCACCTCCGTATAGAAGCGCAGGGCCTTGTCCTGGTCGTCCACGTATACGTTGGTCAATTTGATTTTCATTTCGTTTCTCCCTTGCCACGTTCGCGGTTTGGGCCGCGTCGTCTTCTTCCTTGTCTTCCTCGTCGGTGTTGACTGATCTTCTCTTTTGGGGTGATCTATTTTGGTGCGATCCATGCGGTCGAGGTGGCGTTCGAGAGCATCGATGTGAGCGGACCAGAACCTACGGAAGGGAGCCAGCCAGGCATCCACCTCCCGAAGTGGTTCGGGTTTCAGCCGGTAGAGACGGCGCTGGGCGTCCACCGTGGATTCCACGAAACCGGCTTCTCGCAGCACCCGCAGATGCTTTGACACGGTGGTCTGCGGCATGCGAAGTTGACGCTCGATCTCTCCAACCGACTGTTGTGAGGTGACCAGGAGGCTCAATATCGCGCGACGGCTCGGCTCCGCAATGATTTCGAACACAGATTCCACTCTCTTGGTATACTCCACACGGCATATGCGTGTCAAGGTATATATACAGGGCACCGGCGCCCCAGGCAACGGTTTCCGTCGAGCTTGTTCGGGAGCGACATTCGCGCCGGAAATTCCTATATACTGCTTGAACGCGGAGGAGGAACATGAACCGAGCAGCGCTCATCGCGACTACCTTACTCGCCGTCGGTACAGCCGGCGCGGCGATTGACAATCCGGTGCGACTGGACACGGGAATGATTTCCGGGGCCACAACGGACAGCCCAGGGGGGCGCGTGTTTAAGGGCATTCCTTACGCGGCGCCGCCCGTGGGCGATTTACGCTGGCGCGCGCCGAAGCCGGCCGCGCACTGGGAAGGAACCCGCAAAGCGGATCAGTTCGGCCCGGTGTGCATGCAGGGCGGCGGCAACAAGGAGATGAGTGAGGACTGCCTGTACCTCAACGTCTGGACGGCCGCGAAGGCGGCGAGTGAGAAGCGCCCGGTGATGGTGTGGATCTACGGCGGCGGTTACAGCAGCGGCTCCGGGTCCCAGCCGATGTACGATGGCGAGGCGCTGTCGAAAAAGGGCGCGGTGGTGGTGACGTTCAACTACCGGCTGGGCGCCCTTGGCTTCTTCTCCTACCCGGAGCTGACCCAAGAATCGGACCGCAGGGGAGCGGCGAACTTCGGCGTGATGGACTCGATAGCTGCGCTGCAGTGGGTGAAGCAGAACATCGCGCGATTTGGCGGCGACCCGAAGCGGGTGACAATCTTCGGCGAATCGGCCGGCGCTGGCATGGTTGCGAACCTGATGACCACACCCTCGGCGAAGGGCCTGTTCGTGCGCGCGCTGGGCGAGAGTAGCGCCTGGTCTACCGCGAGGATCGCCCCTTTGAGCACGCTGCCGGAGGCCGAAGTGGAGGGCGCGAAGCTGGCTGATGGAGTGGGCGCCAAGTCGCTGGCGGAGCTGCGTGCCAAGCCGGCGGAAGCGATTCTGAAGGCGGGCCGCGGGACGGGGCCGGTGGTGGACGGATGGCTGATTCCGGAGGATCCAGGGAAGGTCTTTGCGGCGGGTAAGCAGATTGACGTGCCGGTACTGACGGGATCGAACCGCGACGAGTCGTTCGGGGGCAATCCGAAATCAGCGGCGGAATTTGTGGAGCAGGCGCGGAAGCGGTTCGGCGACCTGGCGGATGCGTTCCTGAAACTCTATCCGGCGGCCTCCGACGAACAGGCGCGCGAATCGGCGTTCTATTCGGGGCGCGACGAGATGGCGTTCGTGATGCGGAACTGGGCGCGGTTGGAGACTAGACCCGGCAAGTCGAAAGCGTTCGTGTACTACTTCACCGAGCAGCCGCCGCGATTGCCGAACGCGCGTGGGCCGTTCGCGCCCGGGCCCCACGGCAGCGCCACACACGTCTCCGAGATCCTCTACGCATTCGGCCATCTGGACGGGAGCCGGACGTGGACGGACAGCGACCGGCAGGTAGCGGACGAGATGTCGTCCTACTGGGTAAACTTCGCGAGGAACGGCGACCCGAACGGGAAAGGGCTGAATCGGTGGTCCGTGTATGACGGGAAGAACCAGAGCGTTATGGTGTTCGGCAATCCTCCGGAGGGCGCTGAGTCGCCGAGCGAGGCGCAGCTTGCGTTCTTCCAATCGTACTTCGATAAGCTGACCGCGCGATAGGCCTAACAGCCGCTGCGAGGTGCGTGCTCCCTTTATATATTAGGGCTCAAGAACGATCTTGCCGCGTGTATGGCGCTGCTCCAGCTCTCGATAGGCATCGCGAACGTCGGCCAGAGGATAGACCTTAGCGATCGGGATCTCAAGGCGGCCGGCGGCCAGGAGGCCAGCAAGTTGTGCGAGCACGTCCGCAGTGGCGCCTTCGTGGTTGCCTTCCGTCTTCACACCATACTTAGCCGCGGCGGCGAAATCGATGATGGTGTCGATTCGATTTGGAGCGACGCCCAGCTTGAGTGCAAGTTCGACGTAACCGCCACCGAAGGTGTCAACGAAGGCATCCACTTTCCCCCCGGATGCAGCGCGGATCCGATCTTCCGCTCCATCACCATACGTAACAGGAATTACGCCGTGATCGGTGAGCCACTTGTGATTCGCGTCGCCGGCCAAGCCGATAACCTTGGCTCCCGCATTTCTGGCCAACTGCACGGCGATGGAGCCTACCCCACCCGCGGCGCCGGAGACAACCACCGTGTCGCCCGCGCTCAGAGCGACGCTCCGCACTGCGGCGTAAGCCGTGGTACCGGCGACGAACAAGGCACCGGCTTGCTCCCACGATACGTTTCGAGGACGCGGGACGAGGTTGCCGGACTCAAGGAGCACGAGCTCGGCTTGGCTTGATCTGTCGTTGGTGAATCCAATGACCTCGTCGCCCACTGCAACATTCGCCACTCCAGGGCCCACCTCCTCCACGATGCCAGCAAGATCACTGCCCTGCCCTGAGGGAAAGGTTGAAGGCCAGCGGTCTGCAAACGCTCCCTTCCGGATCGAGGACTCGCCCGGATTAATGCCCGCGGCTTTCACCCGGACAAGAACCTTCCCAGGTCCCGGAGTTGGGCGGTCGACTTCCACCACTTGCAGAACGTCGAGCCCACCATACTGATCGAATCTCACCGCGCGCGGCATACGTTATCTCCTCTCACGAGCAACACGCTAGTAGATTCCCCTCCACCGCCCTCCGATTCGCCAAACTTAGCTCTTAAACCGATCCCGGCGGCGAAGAATTGCGGCGGCTCCAGTGCAACAACAGACGATGATGTTTCTGTTCTGTGTTGATGGTATGCCCACGGACTTATTGCTTGCTTCGGACAAAATTTAGGCCCACTTCTTTGGGATGGGCCTTGGCCGATAATTTCCGCTGGTATCGCGGTTTTTCCCGCCGTGGTTACATTTTGGGTTACGGTTTCGGCCCGTCAAAAGCGACGTCTAGCATTTTTGCATGAGCTCGCGGGGCATCTCTAAATCGTTCGCGCTGCTACTTGGGCGATTCAGTTACGGTGCGCCCTGAGCCAGATACAGTTCCACTCGGTCGGTGGTCCAGGTCGCCACGCCGCAGCCGAAGAAGTCGGTGTCTTCAGTCCATATTCGAACAATCCAAAGCGAGCGCCGAGGCCAAAACCGGCCAATCGTCTTCGTCTCGTCGGCCGATTCGCGCGCGCGCAATGGACTCAAATCGTGAGTAGGCTTCAATTTCTATGGTTTGTACAATCGCAGTCACGTGTTCGAGCACTGCGAACGCAGGAGCCAATGGCACATTTCGCCGCTCCAAAATCTTAAGAAGATGCTCCCGGGCTTCCTGAAATGCGGTATCGGGTGCTAGAAACTCGATTTGATCAGCGTACTTGCGAAGTAGCGAGGGTACACGAGAGCCAAGGACGGCGCGAATCAGAATATTCGCGTCGAGCACCAATATGGTCAACTCTTTTTCATCCGCCGTTCGCGCCGCAGCTTCCGGAAATCCTCCACGAGCTCGTCCTCGGTAGTTCCCGCCGCGGCGATCAACTCTTGCATCTTCTCACCTGCGACCCGAAGTGCCTCCAGATCGGCTTGGCTCGGCTTGGGCTTCGTCGGGACATAGATGCCGATGGTCGCACCGTGCCGCGTGATGGCCACGGGCGTCTTTGATTCCAGGAAGCTGGATAAGTTCTCACGAAACTCCCGAATTCCAACTTTAGTTGTCCGCATTGTACACAATACCGTTGCGTACACAATGGTAACACATTGCTCGTTCCGAAACGGGCGATCAATGCGTGCTTTGCTCGAACCACCGCCTTTATGTCAGTTCTTGCGTTCTCTCTCGTCGAGTGCGATCTCCAAAGGTGTAGAACGATACGACGCGGATTCGAACCGATGGAGATGCCTAGTTCTTCCTAGCGCTCGCGTTGTACGTGGCAAGCGTTTTAGAAGCGAGGTAATCAGGATGGTGCGGTCGAGAGGACTTGAACCTCCACGAGATTGCTCCCGCTAGCACCTCAAGCGATACGGGCCAGTATCGTGGTGTATCGTCAAGACCTAACAGCGTGATTTGATTGAGACGTCGGTATCCACGAGTTTCGCAGAGTATCCATCGTGGTTACAATTTTGGTTACAGCATCAGCCGCGCCGAACGACGCCCCAGGGCGTGACGTTGCAGTGCGTCAAGGTCTGCGACCGACCGTCAATCTCGATTTTGAACGACTTGCCGGAACCCTCGGTCACGTCGTAGTGAAAGCCAGCCGGAATCTCGTAGCAGAAACGGTACGCCTTGTGGTTCTCACGATCTGCGTCCGAGCGCCCGTGCCGCGCTGGGTCGAAACGATAGCGACGATTTCGTGAGTCTAGCCATGACCGACTGCCCTTTCCATCCGGCCGCCTGTGATGACGCTCTACCTCTTCCAAGAGCTTTTCAGCGACCGAAAATCGGTCAGGCGAGT
This sequence comes from Bryobacterales bacterium, assembly GCA_963747945.1. Classification (GTDB taxonomy): domain Bacteria; phylum Acidobacteriota; class Terriglobia; order Bryobacterales; family Bryobacteraceae; genus Palsa-89. Next base: position 359,207 of record CAVVHB010000007.1, on the reverse strand, counting down.
ACGCGTCGCAGTGCCGCCAATACTGGTCCGTCTCGCGATATGTTGCGAACACCGGTGGCGGAAGAAGAAGCGCGTGGCGCAAATCCTTTGGACAGAACTTGTCGATCCAAACTTCGTCCATCGCCGCGATCGCGTGCAAAGCGTCTTTCAAGATGTCCCAAGTCAGGTCGCGAAGCGGCTGACGCAGACGCGCGATGTGAATACGGCAATCAAACTGGAGCCGGTCTCGAATCATATTCCAGTTCCGACTTGCTGGAATCACGATATGCGTAAAACCCTCGCTCACACCCTTGAAAAGCTCTTCTAGCTCCGCTTGCGTAAACGGCCCCATTTCGTTCGTAGCAATCGGCGTGGCTCTGAAATCGTGCCCCGTGGGCACTGCGTCGCTCCATTCCGAGGATTCTTCCTTGAGCCTGCGGTGTAGGCTGATTGGCAACCCGAAAAGATGGATCTTCATTTCTCCTCGCGAGTCACCTTCAGAACCCATTCCAGCGGCACGCGCAGTTGAAGAAGATCTTCGATTGGCAGGTTGTCCAGAAAATTGTAAAGCTCGGCGCGTTGACCGACGCTATGCGTTTTTGTTGGCATGGGTTCTTTGGTTCCGTCGTCCTCGCGGGATGTTCCGCTGCACCATCTGTCTTCGGAAACATCGTTTACTGCTGCCCACGTCGCAACGAAGTCGGTGATTTGCTTTTGCAGGTAGCGATTCCACGCGTGCATGACGGTGGGATTCTCCCGCAACCGCCGTGCGAACTCGTTGAAGATCGCTGTGCCAGTCCCGTCTAAAGAGGCGAGCAACAGGCCTTTGACACTCTCCGGCTGCTCTTCGGCAAAAGCTCGGCGCCACGCAACTTGCGTTTCCCGCGACACTGGTTCAATCACGATCCCCTTACGTGCCGCGGGCAGTTTTTCGACGAAGATTCTGTCTTCAGTCCGGTCGTAAAGTCGCACGGTGTTGGGAATTGGAAACTCGATGAAGGCACGCCAGAAGTCGCGGCGCAAACGGGGTAGCGGACGAGCGTAGGCGGAAAGAATGTCCCCAGCTGTCGCCGGAGCCAGAAGCATGTCGCTTCCGATGCGAATCTGAACAGCAATCTCAGGAGCTGTTTTTACAAACTCAAGGAAGTTTCTCATCCCGTAGTCGCGCTCACTGAAGCTGGTTCCGTTGGCTGCCGTTTCGGAGATGAGTTGTGCTTTGACCAGAGCGCCAGGTACTGGGCTATGACGCTTGTCGTACAACCCTTGAACGGTATGAACAAGGAGAGCACGGGCGTCCTCAATCTTCAAAGGAGACACGTTGCTATCTTAAACTAAAAAGGGCCGCTCATCGCGGCCCTTTGGGTGTATTGAGACCTCTCAAATCACCTGAGAAACTTATATGCTCGCCTTGATCTTCGCAGGAGCTTTCGCTATTGTGAGATCCATCAATTCACTAGCGAGTTACGAATTGCAACCTCACTCCCACTCAATCCCTTCCGCGTGAGCGCAATAAACACATCACCGGAATCGTCCCTATCATAACGTAGAAATACTGAATTTGTCAACTCCGTTGAGCCTACTGATCTGAAAACAAAAGACATGCTACGGAAGCGGGCTTGAATCTCCACAGATTGCTCCGCCTTCCATCTTGAGGCCATGCGTTTGTCGGCTCCAGCACACTAGCGTCCCGCGATACCCGTAACCCAGAAGCCACTAAGTCAGGACTGCCTCCAACGCTGATCGACGCACTAGCTCACGAGGCTAGCGCGGCGATGAAATACATTTATGGTTACAGTGACAAGGAAAAGAGCTTGACCACTGCGAAGTCAAACTCAGCTAAATGCTTTAGAATCTTTGGTGCGGTCGAGAGGACTTGAACCTCCACGAGATTGCTCCCGCTAGCACCTCAAGCTAGTGCGTCTGCCAATTCCGCCACGACCGCGCTGATGAAACGCTCAAACCAGTTTACTTCTTATTGCCAGCCGGCAGCTGCTGAGGATGCACCGTCAGCGGAGTGGTGCTGAGCGGCCTCGTCGCGGGCGCGGCTGGATTCGCGGGAGCCGTCTTTACCGGAGCTTTTTGGTGCTCCAAAACGCTGCCCGAGGAAGCGGCGCCGCGCGTCGCCAAAATCGCCAGCGTGAGAGACGTAATCATGAAAACCGCGGCCGCAACCGTAGTGGCTTTGGAAAGCAGCGTGGTGGATCCGCGCGGCCCGAACGCCGTCTGCGATCCCATGCCCCCAAAAGCGCCCGCCAGATCGGCCGCCTTCCCGCTCTGCAACAGCACAACCACGATCAAGAAGAAACAGACCAGGACGTGAATAATCGTAAAAAGAATAGTCATGCGAATCCTCACGAACGGTTCCGTATTCCAGGTGCTGGTGTTGGAACCGGCCGCGACTCGCCTTCAGTATAAACTAATGGGAGTGACACTTGCTGGGACCGCAAACAAAATTCTGAGGAGCTGCCCCTTCCTTGCCCTTTCCGCTGCTTTGGCGGCGCCGCCGGCCGCAACCACTCCCTCGGAAGCCTTGCAAACGCTCCTATCGGGAAACTTTGCCCACTCCAGCGGTTTTCACGCCCACGCCGCCGTTTTAGATTGGAATATCGATCGCGGCAAGAATCTCGAGGACATTAAAGAACAGATCCGCCAGCTCAAACCCGATGTGTGCATTTTCCAGGAAGTGGATCTGGACGCCCGGCGCACCCACGGAACGGATGTCGCCAAAGAACTCGCGCAAACATTCGGCATGAATTACGTGTTCGCGCCCGAGTTTCAAGAGCTGGGACAAGGCACCGCCGAAGATCCCGCCTATCATGGGCAAGCGCTGCTCACCACACTGCCGGTGCACTCCTCGCGCTTGATCCGGTTCGAACATCAATCGGGATTCTGGAAGCCGCGACGATTGCTCATCTCCAGTTTGCCGCTGTTCCAAAGACGCGAGGGCGGCCGCATCGCCCTGGTTACCGAGCTCGATAACGGCGGCAAGCCGCTGGTGGTTTACAATCTCCACCTGGAGAGCAAAGGAACCGGGGAGTTGCGCCTCCAGCAGCTAAATGAGGTTCTCGACGAAGCGCGCCGCTATGCGCGCGATACCCCGATCATTATCGCCGGCGACTTCAACAGCTTTACTAATCATTCCAGCCTGATTCCCCGGCTGCGCGAGGCGGGCTTCCGCAGCGCGTTTGGCGACCAGCGCGTCCGCACGCACGTCATCGCCGGCGCACTGGACTGGATTTTCGTACGTGGTTCCATCGAGTGCGAGCGCGGCCAGGTGTTGCGTGTGCATGGATCGGATCATTTTCCCATCACCGTGGATGTTCGTCTGTAAGTTGAGGTCCGGCTGTAGTATGATGGCCGCCATGCGGCCGGTATTGGTATTGCTTTTGGTAACGGGCGCGCTCTTCGCGCAGCACAGCTATACAGCCGCCGACATCGAAGACGGCGGACGCCTTTATCGCGCCAATTGTCTTACGTGCCACGGCCCCGACGGCAACGCACTCCCCAACGCCGATCTCAGCCGAGGCAAGTTTCGCCGAACGTCCACTCCCGCGGGCACAGAGAGCGAACTCATCACCATCATCGAGAAGGGCATCCCTGGGACGGCGATGCCTGCGAACGAATCGATCAATGATTTTCAGGCCGCCACCGTCGTCGCCTACCTGCATTCCTTTGCCGACAACCCGGCGCGATCGTCTGCGCTTGCGGGCGATCCCGTGCGCGGCAAGGAGCTGTTCGAAAGCAAAGGCGGGTGCTTAAGCTGTCATCGAGTGAAGACCACGGGTTCTCGGCTGGGGCCCGACCTCACTGCCATCGGCGCGAATCGCCGCACGGTAGAAATCGAACATGCCATCGTCGATCCGAACGGCGAAGCTGCCCCGCAGAATCGTTCGGTCCGCGTGGTTACCAAAGACGGAAGCACCATCACCGGACGCCTGCTCAATATCGACACATTTTCGATCGAGCTCCTGGATTCGAACGAAAATCTCCGTTCGTTCGTGCGATCGGATCTGCGCGACTCCGAGGTGCTGGCCAAGTCTACGATGCCGTCCTACAAAGACAGGCTTTCGGCGCAGGAGTTGGCTGACGTGGTTAGCTATCTGGCGTCGCTAAAAGGTTCTGAACCGCGACCGTGATGGAGCGTTCGCCTACGCTGTCTTTGAGCTCGACGCTGATGAGATGAATCTCCTGCGGCGAGACGTTTTCCACCGAATGCGGCGTAAGACATTCGATAAAGTTGGCGGCCGACGCCGTCAGCATTCCTGGAACGCTGCGGCTATCGAAAAGAATCTTGCCATCGGCGTCGCGGCGAATGAAATCGCCCGCCACGATCGTGTAGTAGATGGCCGGCCAGCGATGCGTGTGTACCGGCACGATGTCGCCCACGGGAATCCGGGTATCGAGCACCCGCACGCGTTCGTTTTCAAGAACCAGCCGGTGATATTGCGGCGCGGCAATCATCGCATCCAGCGAATCCGGCCAGGGCCACGCTTCTTTTTTCAATTCAGCTTTTTTCACTTCAGCCGAGGCCATCCGGACCTCTACTTCACCTTGACGTCGGCGCTGCCGCCTTTGTCCTTGGTGTAGTGCTTCACGTCCTGGTTGCCTTCAATGCAGCCAAACTCCATCTGCTCGTACTTGGCATCGCTCGACTTGTAGAGATCCTCCTCCATCTTGAACGGCCTGGTCAGGACTTTCGGATCATCCACCGTCGCTTCGTACTTGATTGTGGTGGTGTCTACTGGAGTGAATCGCTCGACAACGTGCTCAACATCGCTATGGAAGTTGCCCACCGTGTCGTACCAGGTGCGATCGCTCAGATTGGTGGTGTCCACCACCAACGTATCGCCTTCCCAGTGGCCCACCGAATCGCCCTGAAATAGCTTGATATTCGACGGAATATGCGGCCGCCCGTCGGTGGGAATGATGCGATAGGCATGCATGAATTCCCAAGTGAGCACAACATCGTTGGCCGGCTGAAAAATCTGAAATCCAAACTGCACGTACATCTGCTTCGGCACGCCCGATTCGTAGCAGTGCAATTCCGGCTCCTCCGCCAGATGGTGTTCAAACAAGTCCTGGGCTTTGGCTTTGGCTGCCGCCGTATACGGGATGAATCCGTCGGCCGGGTCCACAATGGCGCCTTTGCCGGGACCAAAGAAAGGCCGGCGGCCGTCCGGATGGTTCTGCAATTCAAATACGGCGCCGCCATTGTTTCCCGAATTCCAGAATCCTTGCATGTCCGGATGGCCATCGGGGAGATGTTGCACCGGTCCGCCAGGCTTGTGCGGTGGTCCGCCAAAGAATGACGGTGCCCCACCAGTACCTCGGTCACCACCAGCGGACGGCCGGGGGCCGGGACCACCAGGCCCCGCACCTTGCGGCTGCGCGGGAGGCTGAGCGGCTAAGGGGACCGTTGCCCACGGCAACAGCGCTACGGCGAATATCAAACCAAGAAAACAATTGCTCTTCATTGACCAACTCCCTTAGCGGCTTCGTCCGCGTAGGCCTGGCACTCATACTCTAGAATGCGGAAATTCGGCTCCGTGTGGCGATACAGAGGGATGCTGATCTTCCAGGGCTGCGTAAACACCTCCGGATCTTCGATGGTGGCTTCGTATTGCAGCGTGTCCGGCCCGGTCCGCGTATAGCGCTCCACCACGTGCAGCTTGCCGCTGTGATAGTCGCCCGAAGCGTCGAACCAGGTCTGGTCGTTGAAATCGGTGACATCCACCACCAGTGAATCGCCGTCCCAATGTCCGCGCGAATCTCCGTTCCACCAATCCAGGCCATCCAGATGCTGGGTGCCATTGGTAAAGATCGTCCGATAATTGTGAATATATTCGTACGCAATCAGCGTATATTTTGGAGTTTCAAAAATCTGAAAAGGAAAATTCAGATAATTTATTCGGGGGACGCCCGGCATATAGCATTTATTCAGCGTGTCGGCCGCTTCCCGATTCTTGAAGTTCTCCCGCCGCTTAGCCAGCGCTTCCGGCTTGTAGGGAATCTTCCCATCCGCCGGATCCACCACGATGCTTCTTCCCGGCGGAATTCCCAGCGCCCCGGCGTGGTCCTGCACGTCAAAAGCGGCGGTGGTATCGCGAACCTGCCAGATGCCCTGTAAATCCGGCAGGCCGTCGGGAGTGCGCGGAACTTTGTAAGCCGCCCGCGCCATCGAGTTTTGAGCTTGCGCCTGCCCAGTTGTTCCCAGTGACAGCGCCGCGGCCACTGCCAGTACCGAATCCACCAACCGCATTCTCATCAATCCATACCCCTTCGAAAAAACTCGATACTCCTGTCGGATTGCTATTTTGTGGGCGCCGGCGGGGCCGCGGGAGGAAGCGCATCGGCGTTGCCCGCAAACATTCGGCGGCCGTCGGCCGTCTTTACAGACCGTGTCCACATGTTGGTGGTTCCGTCCTTGGCCTGGAAACCTTCAATTTCGATCTGATCGCCAGGTTTCAGCGAATCCTTGCGCCAGCCCTGCCGGTACAAGCTATTGGGCGGCAGCGCTTCGCAGGACCAGGTCTCCACTTTGCCGTCCTCTCCGGTGACCTCAATCAGGATCTGAGAGTGCGGATTCACCCAGTCCATCCTGACGAACTTGCCCTTGAGAGTGACGGGCTTGTTGACGTCGAACTCGGCCGCGAACGAATGGTGCGCCAGGACTGGCAGCGCGGCCAGGAAAAGTCCCAGACTCGCGCTCAGAACCGCAAACTTCAGCTTCATAACCAAAAAACTCCTCCCACTACATTCTGTCAAACAAGTCGCTCCCTAACGGTCGCGGAATCTTCTGAACCGCGCACGTCAGTAAGCGTATCTTGGCACTACTGCCACGGGCTGCTACCGAGCGAATCTTATAACGGCCCCCGCGCGTAAGTCAACTGATGTATTAGGTTTTACAAGTCCTCCATCCGCAGTTGGGTGTCGGCGTGCTTCCATCCTTCCTGAAACTCTTTGCGGACTTCGCCCTCTTCAGCGCTCTTGCCCTGCGCGTGCAGGCATTCGGCCAACCCGAAGAGCGCGCGCGGATTTCTGGCGTGCTCTTCCAGTTCCTGCCGAAACACGAGTTCCGCGTCACTGGCGCGGCCGTCGAGAAATAAAACCGCTCCCAGCGATTCTCTCGGCGGCAAGTACCAATCCGGCGGCTCATCGTAGTTCAACGCATCCTCGGCCTGGGCGGCTTTGGTCAATAGCGACGCTGCCTGCTGGTAGTCGCGATGGCTGCGCGCGATGCTGGCATCCAACATCCAAGTCGCAATCTCGAAAATCTGCCCGGCGGTGTTGTATCCGAAGCCTTCTTTGGCGGGAATCGCTTTCACTTCCTCTACGAACGCCGCGCGTTCAGCGGCCGCTTTCTCGGCTTGGCCTTGGCCGTTGTAAGCCATTGCGCGCGCGAAGCGCCACAACGCGTGTGCCTGGTCCCACTTTTTGTCCGGCTCGGGAAGCTGTTCGATCTCCGCCCAACGGTGGAAGCGAACCAGAACGAATGTCTGCGTCGGCAAAAACGATTGCGCCTCCGGATGTTCTTTCATCATCGGCGTGATTCCCTCGGTGATTTTCGCGGCTACGCGATTGGCGTCCGCAAAATCGCCTTCCATGCTGCTGCTCACTACCAGGAAATGCATGTTGTGGGTGTAGTACATCATCGAGTACATGGTTTGGACGTTGTACTTGTTGATATAGCCCTGATCCGCGCCCATGGCCTGCTTATTCGACACCGACGCGGCATGATAGTCGCCCGTCCGAATGTAGATGTGCGCCGGCATGTGCACCAGATGGCCCGCGCCAGGAGCCAGGTCCGCCATTCTCCGCGCACTGGCCATGGCCTTTTCCGGATGTGGCGACTCTTCCTCCACGTGAATATAAAAGTGATTCCCGCCGATGTTGTCCGGATCGCGCTTCAGCACCGACTCCAGCGCTTCCACGGCTTCCATGGTGCCCTCTTCAGGTTGGCCGTCCCGCTTCCAAAGCATCCAGGCGTGCAGCTCCATGGCCGCATCGGCGAACAGCACCGCCGCATCCAGATCGTCGGGATAGCGCTTCATCATGGCGCGCATCGCGTCGCGATAATTCGTCCCCAGCTTTTTCTGATCCACCTTCGGCTGTGCGGAAACGCGCTTGGCCATCGCGTGAATATAGGCCCGCTCGCTGGCGCTGGCGCCACGCTCCAAAGCCTGCGCCTTTTTCATCGCCTCCGATGCGATCTTTTCGCGGCTCGCATCGATCTCCCACTCGTTATAATTGGGCCCTCGTGCCAGCGCGATGCCCCAATACGCCATGGCGCACTTGGGGTCCAGCTTCGCGGCATACTCAAACGAGCGCGCAGCTTCGTCGTGGTTGAACGCATACACCAGCGTGAGGCCCTGGTCGAAATAGCGCTGCGCGAGAGGATTCGACGTGGTGATGGGATGATGCAGATGGCCCAGGCCAACCAGCAGCGGCGCAGGCCCTGTGTCCGGCGCTGCGGCGCTGTGATCGTGCTGCTGGCATAGCGCCGAACACACGAATAGAAACGCGATCCCCGTTGAGATTTTGACCATTACGTTTATTCTAGCCAGCCCACGAAGGTGCGGCTGCAGTACTCACGTGGCGCGCGCTTGCGGCTATTCGCTACACTAACTCGCCCAACATCGCGCGATCGAAAGGCCGCAACTCGCTCAGCGCGCCCCGCCGCACAATCCCGGGCCAGGCAGGATTCACGATCAACGAGCGGCCAATTGCCACCAGATCGAATTCGTCCCGGTCCAGCCGCTCCAGCAAACTGTCGATACTCGTTACGCCCGCCTTACCGGCGCCGCCGAACGACGTCATCACATCTTCGTTCAAGGTCACCGATCCCACCGTAATCACCGGCTTGCCCGTGAGCTTCTTCGTCCAGCCGGCCAGATTCAGATGGCTACCGGCAAACTCGGGCTCCCAGAAGCGCCGTGTCGAACAATGAAACGCGTCCACGCCCGCATCCACCAGCGGCCGCAGAAATCGTTCCAATTCCTCGGGAGTTCGCACCAGCTTCGCTTCAAAATCCTGCAATTTCCATTGGGAGAATCGAAGAACCACCGGAAACTGGGGCCCCACGCGGCGCCGCACTTCTGCGATGATGTCGGCCGCGAAACGCGTGCGCGACACCAGATCGCCGCCATACCGATCGGTGCGTTGGTTGGTCCCTTCCCAGAAAAACTGATCGAGTAAATATCCATGCGCGCCATGTAACTCCACGCCATCGAAGCCTGACGCCTGCGCATCGCTGGCGCCCTTGGCGAACGCGTCGATCACTGCGTCGATATCGGCCTGCGTCATTGACTCACCGGTCTTCTCGCCCGGTTTTGAAAATCCTGAAGGACCGATGGGCCGCAGTCCCTCGCGCGGCTGCAGTCCCGGCGAAACCACCATGCCGACGTGCCAAAGTTGTGGAAAGATGAGGCCCCCAGCGGCGTGAACCTCGTCGGCCACTCGCCGCCATCCGACACCAGGGGTCGAAACCGCCTGCTCGCCATAAAAGCGCGGGACGTTCGGATCGAAGCCCGCCGCCGGATGATCGGGGTAAGTGCCCTCTGTAATAATCAGCCCAACCCCACCTTCTGCGCGACGCCGATAGTAAGCAGCCACATCCGCGCCCGGCACACCACCCGGCGAATGGGACCGCGTCATGGGCGCCATCGCAATTCGATTCGGAAGCGTCAGACCTTTCAATTGAAACGGCCGGAACAGCGCCTCGGTGGAACGATTCATGATTAGCGGCGCATCCGGTGAGAGATCGGGCGGCGCGGGCGTGGTCATGGAACTAGTGTACTCAAGCGACCGATTCGGATTGAGCATGCCGGATCACGCTTATTCGTATCTCAAAGCCACCATCGGATCCAGCCTGAAGGCGCGCCGCGCGGGAAGGTCGGCAACTAATAGCGGCGACTTCTAATACACGTCCAGAGCTTGGTGCACTGTCTCCTCGTTCAGCGGGTCATGCTGGATGCGCTCGCCATCGCCGGCCGCGAAGAAATCGTCCAACAGACGACAGCTTAAGTGCAGCAAGTCTGCGATATCGGGCCGTACCAGAGCGCTTCGGGCGATGGTGGTAAGACGTTGCGAGATGGCCTCGGCGGCCGCCACCTTGCGCGGCGAAGGAGCCCACTGGCTGATCACCTCCAAACGGTAGCCCAGGAAGCGCACGTCGGCTTCGGCGGGAGAATCGAGGTTCGGATTTTCCATTGAGAGACTTATCGGCAGGTTCTCACAGAGTTTCTCAAGCTCCACCCGGTTTCACCGATAAGCAAGGCTGGAGGGACAGGCCAGCGTTGTTGAAGAGTGGGGCCTCTCGCCAGCAAGGAGAAGTATGACCGAACTTGAAACTGAGCCTGCGCAGGAAACTCCCGTCAAGAGCACGCCCTGGGCGTTGGATGAGTTGCCGCCGTTTCCTTGGGTGGCAAAACGATTGATGGCAACCGTGTCCAAAGAGGACGTCGACATTCATGAAGTCGGCAAACTGATCGCCGCGGAGCCGGTGTTTGCGACAAGGGTGTTGCAGCTGGCCAATTCACCGCTGTTCGCGTTACAGCGCCAGGTGAGGACCATCTCGCACGCCATCATTCTGCTCGGATTGGATCGGGTGAAGGCCATCACATTCACCCGCGCCTTGGAGGACTTCGTAGCTCCCGCGCTGAAGATCAAAGCTCTGCGGGCCTGCTGGCAGAACTGCCTGGCCACTGCTTTGTTGGCTGAAAAGCTGGCGCGCGCCACGCGAATGGACGCCGATTTCGCCTACGTGGCCGGTCTTTTGCGCGATATCGGCCGTCTGGCACTGCTGGTAAAGTATCCGGAGCCCTATTCCAACCTGCTGGCTGTTTCCGGTGAGCAGCAGTTCGACCTCCTGATGATGGAGCGCGAGCTGTTCGACATCGATCATTGCGAAGCGGGTGCGTGGTTGATGCAGCAACTTGCCTTCCCGCCGGATCTGGCCGAGGTCATCGCCTGCCATCACCAGAAGCTCGATCACGAATCCTTTCGCATGCTACACCTGGTGCAATGCGCGGATCGGCTAGCCGACGCGCTGGGGTTCGGAGTCTTGCCGGACGCGCAGGGCCCTTCCATCGAAAATGCGCTCGAACAACTGCCCGCGGCCGCTCGAGCGCGGATCGGCACCGATTACGAGCAGTGGAAACTGGACGTTGTCGCTCGCCTCGAATTCTGGCGCTAAAAGCCGCTTGGCGTTAACGCTTGCTGACGCGCGCGGCTCACTGAGGCAACGCAAACACGACCAGTGAATCCGTCGCCATGATCGCGACGTATTGTTTGCCATTCTTCCCTTCATAAGTCATCGGATTCGCATTCGCGGTTTTGGACAACTTGGCGGCCCACAGCTCCTGGCCGCTCTTCGCGTCGAAGGCGCGGAAGCGGTGATCGTTCGTCGCACCGATGAACACTAATCCTCCACCAGTTACCAGAGGCCCCGCGCTGCCGCTTGATCCGGCGTTCTGCTTGCCCTCAGGCAGCCCTTCCACCAAACCCAGTGGCGTTTGCCATGCAATGTCGCCGGTGTTGGCGTTCACTGCAACCAGCCGGGCCCAGGGTGGTTTTTGGCACGGCCAGGTTCCAAGGACATGGCCGTTGGCGTCCTTGGCAGTGGCACTGAATCCGTGATAGGGGCCAGGGCCGTCCACGCTGGCGCGGTCGTAAGGCTGATTCGACCCTTCGGTTCCCCGGCCATAGTTCCCGCCGGGTTTCTTTTTCTCGATCCATCCCGTCAGCGCTCCATCGTGCGTGTTCAAGTATACGAAGCCCGTCTTCGGATCGGCCGCCGTTCCACCCCAATTCACGCCGCCGGTTCCTCCGGGAAACTGGATGTAGCTTTTAGGCGGCGTTCCGGCTTCATGAAAACCCCAGGGCGAGAAGGGGCCGGAATTCGCGAAGCCGCCGTTTTTTTCCCAAAGCGCCCGACAGGCAGCCGCATGCTCAGGCGTAGTGTCATCGGCGGTGACGATATCTTCGGGCTTGAAACTCACACGTGCCAGGGGCGGAGGCTTCAACGGGAACGGCTGGGTTGGAGAATACCATTCGCCAGGCACATCACCCTTGGGAACCGCACGCTCTTCGACGCCGAACACCGGCTTTCCGTTGGTGCGATCGAGAATGAACATGTAGCCGGCCTTCCCGATCTGCGCGAGCGCTGGAATCTTTTTGCCGTCTTTCACGATGTCGATCAAGTTGGGCGCCGGTGGCAAATCCGAATCCCAAAGGTCGTGATGGATGGTTTGGAAATGCCACTTGTACTTGCCCGTAACGGCGTCCACGGCGACCACCGAATTGGCGAACAGGTTGTTGCCAGGACGATCGCCTCCCCAATAATTCGCGGCGGGACCACCGAACGTCATATACACGATGCCGCGCTGTTCATCCACCGTCATGTACCAGCCCCAGACGTTCACGCCGGAGCGCCCCTTCCAGCCGTCATCGAGCCAGGTGTCATGACCCAGCTCGCCCGGCCGCGGAACCGAGTGAAAATCCCAGAGCTTGGCGCCGGTGCGCGCATCGTAGGCGCGTGAATCGCCTGCCGGACCCACGGGTACTTCGCCCACGGTGGCGCCGATCATTGCTACGTTCTTGTAAATTGTTGGGACGCCGGAGTACGGCACCACCATGTCCACTTGGCCTTCGTTTCCGAATCCCGGATCGATCTTGCCGGTTCTGGCGTTCAGGGCGATTAACTTAGAGCCCGCGGTAAACATGACGCGCGGCGGATTTTGCTTGTCGCCCGGCCAGTAGGCGACGCCGCGCTGCGAAGCCTGTCCGGCCGGCAGTGCATAGTTCCAAATCTCGGAGCCTGTCACTGCGTCGAGGGCCAGCACACGCGTGCCCTCGGGCAGGTACATCACACCGTTGACGACGATGGGCGTTGCGGCTGATGTCACGGTGCGTGCCGCGCCGGGCGTGGCAAAGGGGTCCTCCGAAGCGGCGGTGCCGCTCGCGCGCGGAGGGTCGGCGCGAAGCGTGAATGTCCACGCTGGAACCAGTTTCGTGACGTTGCCGGGAGTGATCTGATCGAGAGGCGAATACTTGGTCCCGGCAAGGTCGCGTGCGTAATCGGGCCAGTCGCCCGGAGCGATTTGGGCTGCCGCGGGCAACGCGCCCAAGCTCAACACGAGGGGCAAGAACAGAATCCATCGGGAGTGCATGAAACGTGCAGTATATCAGCCGAGGAAGGTGGTTGGCGCGGATTCCTGGGTTGGTTCAAGGGCTGGCCGCCAAGCATTTGCGCCTGGCGGCCGTACCCGAGATGGGTGGCTAGAATATGAACTTCACGCCGAGTTGGATCACGCGCGGGTTCACGCTGGTGGTGACGCTGGTTCCGGAGCCGGCGGAGAAAGGCTGCGGGAGCTGGGACACCGTCCCGCCGGTTCCCGATCCGGGATCGAGATTGGAGAACTGCGGGTGGTTGAGCAAATTGAAGAACTCCGCTCGGATTTGCAGAGTAGACCTTTCCGTGATTCTGGTGGTCTTGAGCAGCGAGGCGTCAAAGTTGAACTGGCCCGGTCCAAGCAGAATGCCTAATCCGGAATTGCCAAACAGCGTAGCGCACGGGACGTTTCCATTGGCCTTTTGGCACACCGTCTGGCCGTTGTCATTGGGGTTGGTGGCATAGTCGGCCTGCGAATAGTACACGGTGGTTCCATTCGGCGCGATGGCCGGCGCGGGACAGAAAGCATTCGTGTTGAAATAGCCAGGGCCGCCACTGTATCCGCCCAAGCGGGATTCCATGCCGCCGGGAGTTGAGATATTGGCGTAGGTCATTCCGGGGCACAATTCGGCGCGGCCGAAACCGGAGGTAGTGCCGGTTCCATTGGTACCGTAAGCGGTGCCCGCGCCGCCATCCACAAAGGTCATGGGAGCGCCGTCCTGAATAGTGGTTACACCGGATATATTCCAGCCTTCCAGCAATTTGCCCACGACTCCCTCGTGCTTGCCAAACGGAAGGTCCCAGCTATAGTTGATGACGAACCGGTTGGGCCGATTGAAATACGAGGGGCCGTACTGCTGATCCAGAGCACCTGCGTTGTTGCTATTGGAGGAGTCGACCGTGAGGTCCGTTAGCGACTTACTCCAGGTGTAATACGCCTGCATCGTGAAACCACGCGAGAACTGTTTGCGGACAGTAACCTGCAGGCTGTTGTAGTTGGAGACGCCGTCGAATGCGGTTGCCTGCAGGCCGGCTGGAGCATAACCGATGTAAGGCACGCGAAGAGCTACATTGGCTGTTGTGGTGGTGGTGAAACCATTAATGGGATCGGCGGCGCTTGCCAGCAAAGCGGTATTGACGTTGTGATTGTAGTCCAGCAAGTTGATGCCGTTGGAACCCACATAACCCACTTCCAACACCCAGCGCGGTGCAAATTCGTACTGTACGTTCACGTTGTATTGTCTGATCAACGGCGTGTGGATGGCCTGGTCCAGGAACGGCACGCTCAGGTTGGAGCTTGTGAGCGTGGCGGGATTGGCCCAGCGCTGTACAAACTGGCCGAGCGGCAAGTTGGGGAAAGGATTCTGGATGGTGAAGGGCGCGGCGGCGCTACCGCTGTAGTCGAGCGTGGTGGCGTAGGGATTTCCTTGCTCGACGGCGTGCACGAAACGATCGGCGCCAATGCGGTCATAGAACATTCCCACACCTCCGCGGATCACGAGTTTATCGTTCGCCTGATAAGCAAAACCAACACGCGGAGCGAAGTTACTCATCGGCGGATGATCCTGGATGGCTCCCGTGCCACTTTTGTTGACCAACACGCCGGCGGGAGGTTGAGGATAATGCGCCAAATAATTGCCCGCGGTAACCCAGCCCGCGTAATTCGCCGGCAGACCTTGCGCCGATGTTGGCACCTGCGAATTCGGGGCCAACTGGCTCAACCAGGTATTGGTGAGGTTGGCATACTTCTCGCCAAACGTTCCGTCATATTCCCAGCGGACTCCCAGGTTCAGCGTGAGCTTCGAGCTGACTTTCCAGTCATCTTGAACGAACGAATTCAGGTTGGTTTCGCGATAGGCGTGGATGATGCCTCCAGCCTGCACCGGACCGCTCGAGACGCAGAACAAGCACTGGAAGATGTTGCCCGGATTGTTCGCGGCCAGAAGGTTGGTGAAGCTGCCGATGAACAACCACCCGCGCTCCAGTCCCGCGAAATCGAGGTTCCACTCCGCTTTTTCGACTTCCGCTCCGGCTCGAATGGTGTGTCTGCCGTGCGACCACGAGATCTGATCTTGAAATTGATATTGGTTGGTGGGGCTAAAGGCAGGCTCCAGGAATCCCCCGGCGCCGAAACCATTGATGAGAAATGAAAGGGCCGGCCCCTGGGTCTGGCTGGGGATGATGGGCGTGATGCCCAGATTCTGCGGCGTCCATCCGGACGGCAGGTCGTCGGCCAACTTTGAGAACAGGCGCTGGAAGGACGCGCGAGCTTCATTGACGAAGGTATTCGACACAATGGTGGTCAATTTCAGCACGGCGTTGGTATTGGAGAATTGTTGATCTTCCGGGGCTCCCGGCAGCGCTCCACCGATGGGCGTATTGAACTGGGAGGTTCGCGGATCGGTGCTGTAAAAGAACCGCATGGCGAGCGTGTTTTTCGGGTTGATCAAATAGTCGCCATTCACCAAGGTCTGCTTTTCATGGAACAAGGCGGGTTGGTTGAAGCTGATGGGATCGCCAAACGAGGTGTGCGTGGGGAAGTAATAGCTTCCGTTCGCATTCTTGACGTTGAGCATAGCCAGGGCCACCGGGCTGACCGTAGTGGACGAACACGGCAGGACGCCGTTGGGGCCGGGAGGGCCAAACGAGGGTAGTTGACAGTTCCCCGCGATCAATGCGGAGACGAACCCCTGGCTGGTCCGGTCGCCAGCAGGAATAATCGGATACAGCGAGACCGCCGAGTTGCCGGCCGCGTTTACACCGTTCTTCGACCCGGTTCCCTCATAGCTGCCGAAGATGAACAGCTTATCCTTCTTGATGGGCCCGCCGATCACGCCCCCATATTGATTCTGGTTGAGCACCTGGTGCGGGCAGGATTGCCCGGCGAAATTTATGCGGCAAGTGTCCCGATTATAAAAGAAATCGTTGGCATCCAGGTCCGCGTTTCGCAAGAACTCGAATCCCGTACCGTGCCAGACATTCGTGCCGGACTTTGTCAGCACATTGACGTTCCCGCCGGGGTTGCGGCCATAAGTGGCATCGTAAGTGGAGGTCTGAATCTTGAATTCTTGAATCGCGTCCGGACTGGGCACGGCGATGCCGACGTAGATGCCGCCGTCATTCGCGCTTCCATTGCCGGCCATGCTCTGGATGGCCACGCCGTCCATCTGAAAATTGTTTTGGCCGGGAGTGGCGCCGTTGACGCTGATATCCAACGTGCCTTTACCGAACGAGGTGGCGTTGTTCACGGGCACATTCGCACCAGCCGACAGGCCGATAATCTGCGTGAAATTGCGGTTGGCCAGAGGCAGCTCAGTTACCGTACTGCCGCCTACCACCGTTCCCAGGGTGGAACTGGACGTCTGCAAGGTTTCAGCCGTGGCTTCGACGGTGACTTGGTCGGATTGCGCGCCAACCTCGAGCGTACGATCGAGGGTTGGATTCTCCGTCACGTTCAGATTCACCGACCCGACTTCCGATGTCTTGAAGCCCATGGCGGAGAAGCGCACCTTGTAGCTTCCCGGCGGCAGCAAGGTAAATTTGTATTGCCCATCGCTGCCGGTGGTCGCTGTGCGGGCCTGGTTGGTGTCATTGCTTGTCAGGGTGACGGTCACACTGGGGATGGCTGCCCCCGAAGGATCGGTGATGGTTCCGGTGATACCGGACGTTCCAGCCGATTGTGCCATCAAGGGCTGCGCGCCTATCCCGAACAACAAGGTCAAAAGCGCTGCGATAGCGAGCTGCGAACAAAGCAGCTTCTTCGATCTCATAGGTCCTCTGCTCCTTTGCAACTATTTCAAAGTCGGACACTTACTTGGTGCTAAACCTTAACGAGTGCTGGATGATAAGAGTGACTTGCAGAGGCGAGTAGCTTACCCCACAGACCTGCATGCAACCCCGGACAATTCATTAGTTAGAGGGATTGTATTCCAGATCTCAAGCGATAGAGCATCAAAACGGCGGCAAATTTGGGCAGAAGAGGGAGGACGGAGGATGGACTTTAGGGATGAACCGGCCGCGACCTTTGTGATCGCGGCCCGCCCGAATTGTACTGCTCTAGAACAGATACTTCAGCGCGAACTGAACCAAACGCGGGTTCACCGACGTTGAGGTGATCTGTCCGAAGGTGGCCGGACTGTCGATGGCGACCGCCGGATTCGAGAACTGCGGGTGATTGAATGTGTTGAAGAACTCAGACCGGAAGATCACCTGCTGCCGCTCGGAGATGTGGAAGGTCTTGACGATGGAGATGTCCCAGTTGAAATTGCCCGGGCCAAGAATGATACCGGCGCCGGCATCGCCGAACATGGTCGGAAGCGGTCCGCCAGGAAACGCCGCCACGGAATTCGCAGCGGCGGGCGCGGTGCAATTGATCGCGCCGGTATTGAAATAGCCGTGTATACGGTCCGTGGCACTACCCGGTGTTGCAAGTTGGCCGTAAGTGGATCCCGGGCACACTTGCGCACGGGCCTGATCGAAAGTTCCGATATTGTATACCGTGCCGTTATTTTGATTGGTAATGGTCATCGGCGCTCCGTCCTGCATGGTGGTGACGCCGGACACGTTCCAACCGTTCGCCAGAATGCCGAGGGCCCCGGTGTGCTGGCCGAAGGGCAGATTGTAAGCGTAGTTGATGACGACGCGCTGTGGATGGCTGAAACCAACTGGACCATACTGCTGTGCCAGCGCGGTCGGTAGATTGCTGTTTGCTCCATTGCCGCTTAAGACTTCCGGGATGTCGCTTAGATCCTTGCTGTAAGTGTAGGATGCTTGCATCAGGAAGCCACGGGTGAATTGTTTTCTCAAAGTCACCTGCAGGCTATTGTAGTTGGAGATGCCGTCAAACGACGTCACCTGGAATCCGGATGTTCCGTAGCCCAGGATGGGCACCCGGAGAGCGGCATTGGCCGCGGTATTCACCGTGATGCCGTTGATGGGAGTGGATGGGCTGGCGAGCAACGGAGCGTTCACGTCGTGATACTGATCCAGCAAGTTGATAGAGCTGGACCCCACATACCCGGCCTCTAATACCCAGGACTTCGCGAATTCGTACTGAACGTTGACGTTGTACTGGCGGGTGAGCGGAGTGTGCAGATTCTGATCCAGGGACGGGGTGTTTAAGTTGGAATTCGGCGCGCCGTTCAGACACGACGGCTGGCATCCGCCGAAATCCACCCAGCGAGAGGCAAACACGCCCAACGGCGTGGATGGGTACGGATTCTGGTTGTCGTGAGAAGCCGACGCCGAACCACTATAGTCGAGCGTCACGGCGTAAGGATAGCCCTGTTCCAAGCCATGGACGAAGGTTCCGCCGCCGATGCGGTCATAGAAGAGGCCCACGCCACCGCGGATTACCAGCTTGCCATCTTTGCTGGGTTGCCAGGCAAATCCGAAGCGCGGAGCAAAGTTATCCAGCGGAGGCCCGGACTGGATGGGGAAATTGCGGTTGGACTGGAGCACTCCCGCGGGTGGCGCCGGATAATGGGCCGTGTAGTTGGAGGGCACGACATATCCCGCCAAACCGGGACCTGAAGTTGTCGGTCCAGTGGGCGGAACAGGAACGGTTTGGATTTGGCTTTCCCAGAAGTTGGTCAGGTTGCCGTATTTATCGCTATAGCTGCCGTCGTATTCCCAACGAATACCCAGATTAAAGGTCAGGCGCGAGCTGATTTTCCAGTCATCTTGAACGAAAGCGGTCTGGTTGTTCTCCTGGTAGTTGTGGACGATTCCGTTCGGTCCGCTGCGGACGCAGAACAAGCATTCCAAGATGTTTCCACCGCCGCCGTTGGTGTTACCGGGATTGGTGGGGCTGCATCCAGCCGCGCCTTGACAGCCTGGCAGGCCGAGCGACCAGTCCGCGAAAGTTCCGTAAAACAGAAAGCCGCGCTCCAGGCCCGCGAATGTGATGGGCCACTGCGCGTGTTGGAATTCATAGCCGGCGCGAATGGTATGCTTCCCGTGAGACCAGGAGAGCTGGTCGCCGTATTCCGTTTGATCAGTCGGGCTGTTACTGGGATAAAGCGATCCGTTCAAGCTAGGACCATTGAAGATCACCGTCACCGGCAACTCGTTAATCGTGGGCACAATCGTTGCCTGACCGATGGACTGGGGCGTAGCAGGCGTAGAGTCAGTACCATGCTGCCCATTCCGTTGCCCGGAGGCATGCAGCTCGTTAACAATGCTGTTGGTCAATAGCGTGGTCAACTTCAGTACGGCGTTAGTGTTGTTATATCTCAGGCCAACGGGAGTTCCGGGGGGAGAAGTTGCATTGGCAAACGCAAGCGACTCGGGGTCGGCGGTCCAGAAATACCGCACAGCGAGAGTGTTCTTACTGTTGATGATATAGTCGCCATTGGCGATCAGTTGATGTTCGGTGAAGTAGGCGGGCTGGGAAAACTCCACTGGCCCGTACTGCCCGGTCGGATTGCCCGGAATGTAGAACTGGCCGTTGGGAAGCTTAACGTTCATCATCGCGAGCGAAACGGGATTGATGTTGGATCCGTCGCAGGCTATCTGCACGCTGGGGATGATCGGATAGAGGAAGGTATTGTAGGCGGAGTTCCCGGGATGATTGGCGGGGCAAAGCGCCGCGCCGAGATTCGCCGCGGAGCGATCCTCCGGCAACGGGAACAAAAAGACGCTGCTCGATCCTCCGGCCGCGATTCCGTTTTTCTGGCGCGTTTCCTGATAGTCGACGAAGAAGAAGATCTTGTCCTTCTTGATCGGACCGCCCACCGAACCACCCACTTGGTTTTGGTTCAAAGCCTGCTTCACGCCACCGCCGTTGAGGTTGTCAAAGAAGCTATTGGCGTTTAGATCGGTGTTACGGAAGAACTCCCACACGCTGCCGTGGAACTGATTGGAGCCGGACCTGGTAACCACGTTCACATTGGCGCCGGGGTGCGCGCCGTAGCTGGCGTCGTAGGTGGAGGTTTGAATCTTGAATTCCTGAATCGCATCTGGATTGGGAATTCCAATGCCGGTATAAATGCCGCAGTCCTTGGACGACCCGGTGTTGGCGGTGTTGACGATGGACACGCCGTCCATCTGGTAGTTGTTCTGGCTGGGATCGGCGCCATTCACGGCGATGTCCTGGGTGGCTTTACCGATCTGGGTGGCATTGTTGACCCCCGCATTGGCGCCGGCGGCCATGGTCAGGAGCTGCGTGTAATTGCGGTTGCTGAGCGGTAGTCCGGTTACCTGTTGCGATGTGACCGTGGTTCCCAGAGTGGAGCTTTGCGTTTGCAGTGTTTCCGCCGCGGCTTCCACGGTGACCTGCTCGTTTTGCGTACCCACTTCGAGCGTTCGGTCCAATTGCTGCGTCTCGGTAACATTCAACGTCTCCGACGCAACTTCCGACGTCTTGAACCCAGCGGCCGCGAACGCTACCTTATACGTTCCGGGCGGCAACAGACTGAACTTGTAGGTGCCGTCCGATCCGGTAGCCGAGGTGCGGCTTTGGCCGGTGTTGGTATTGGTGATGGTGACGCTAACGTTCGGGATGGCCGCGCCTGAGGGGTCGGTAATCGTTCCCGCCAAGGCCGAGGTCCCAGCCGATTGGGCCATGAGCAATGGCGAGCCAATCGCAAACAACAAGGTCAAAATCGCTACGTAAGCGAGCCGCAAACAGAGCAGCGTCTTGGATTTCATTATCCCCTTCTCCTTTGTAAATCCACTACTTGTAAAGAGTTACGTCGACAGCAACCCGTCAAAAACACGGGGATCCTCAAAATGTCTTTGGGTGCACTGGACAGACAACCTAGACGGACGCTGCATGCAACCCCACCAGACCATTAACTGGGATTGTATGCGAGATTTCGTCCAGGCAGCGTCAAAATAGCGTCAAAATTTGCTTCGGACGTTACCTAGACTAGCTTAGGAGGATCGAAGGAAAGGCAAGAGCGAAGGGTTGGCCGACGCCCCGAGAGCATCGGCCCCGAACTGTTTGACTAGAAAATATATTTCAGCGCAAGCTGCAATATCCTCGGGTTTACAGAGCTGGCGGTAATCTGGCCAAAAGTAGCCGGCGTGGAAACTGCAAGAGTTCCTGGGTTGAGGAACTGCGGGTGATTGAACAGGTTGAAGGCTTCCGCCCGGAATATGACTGTTTGCCGCTCGGTGATGTGGGTAGTCTTCTCCAAGCTAAGGTCGAAGTTAAACTGCCCAGGGCCAAGAAGAATCCCAAGACCGGCGTTTCCATAGCCCGTCCCGTTTCCGATCTTCGGCATGTCCGCACTGCAAAACGCGGCCTTGTTCAGATATCCGGGGCCACCGCTGACCCCACCAAGTCTGGCTTCCACCCCACCCGGCGTCACGATAGAACCATAGCTCGCTCCGGGGCACATTTGGGCTCGTGAGGTGCCTGAAGCGAAGATTGTCCCGCCGGCGGTATCGGTGAGGGTGAGTGGCGTGCCATCTTGAATGGTGGTGACACCGGACAGATTCCATCCGCCGAGCAGGAATCCAGTGATCCCCTGGTGGGTACCGAAGGGCAGATTATACGCATAGTTAATGATCACGCGGTGCGGACGATCGAACGCGACTGGCCCGTACTGCTGGGCCAGATAGCTGGGGTTGTTACTGTTGCCGGCATTGGCGGTCAGATCGCCAAGATCCTTGCTCCAGGTATAAGATGCCTGCGCCGTGAAACCATGCGAGAACTGCTTCCGCACAGTCGCCTGAAAGCTGTTGTAGTTCGATATACCGTCAAATGCAGTTCCAGTTAGACCGCCAGGGAGATAACCCAAATATGGTACTCGGGCATTCACATTCGCCAGGGTGTTGGTTGTTATTACCCCGTTGATCGGGTTGCTGGGGCTGGCCAGTAGCGGAATATTGTATTGATGGTACGTATCTACCAGGTTAATTGCGCTGGATCCCACATAGCCTAGTTCCAGAATCCACGCGGGCGCGAACTGATACTGAACGTTCACGTTGTACTGGCGAACCAGCGGAGTGTGGATCGAAGGATCCAGGAACGCTTGGTTCAGGCCCGAGCCGATGAGGGTTGAGGTGTTGTACCAGCGAGGAGGGAAGCTCAGCGGGGTGTCGGGATAGGGGTTCTGGTTGCTGTAAGTGTTTTGCGCCAGGTAGTCCAGCGTTATCGAGTAAGGATATCCCTGTTCTAGGCCGTGTACGAACCTGTCGCCGGCGATGCGGTCATAAAAGAGGCCAACCCCGCCTCGAATTACTAGCTTACCGTTATCGGTGGGCTGCCACGCAAACCCGAGGCGAGGAGCAAAGTTACTGAGCGGAGGATGGCCATCGATCGGGGTGCCATTATCGTTAATTTTGACGCCTGCCGGCGGCTGTCCATAGTGTGCGACAAAATTGTTCGGTACCACGTACCCAATCAGACCAGCCCCCGTAGGTGACGGCGCGGTCGGCGCGGGAACCGTACCCATCAAGTTGGGCCAAACGTTGGTGAGGTTTCCGTATTTGTCGTTGTAAGTGCCATCGAATTCCCAGCGCACGCCAATGTTCAACGTCAACCGGGAACTGACTTTGTAATCGTCCTGCACAAACGCGCTGTAGTTGTGCTCGCCGTAGTTGTGGATAATACCTGTGGGCCCGCTACGAACGCAGAACAAACATGCGGTAATGTTGCTAAAAGCCGACCCCGTGGTGTTACCGGGATTAGCAGGACTGCAAGCGGGGTTGCTGGGATCGCATCCTCCTCGTCCGACCAGCCAGTCGGAGAAGGACAAGTAGAACAAGAAGCCTCTCTCCAGGCCCTGGAAAGAAATGGGCCAGCGGGTCCCTTCCATCTCGAAGCCCGCTCGAATGGTGTGTTTTCCGTGCGACCAGGAAATCTGATCCGCGACCTGCATCTGGTTGGTGGGGCTGACGCTGGGAGCCAGGGTTCCGAACATGTTGAACGCCCCGGCGATGACCGTAACCGGTAACTCGTGCTCCGTCGGAACGATAGGCGTCTGACCAACTCCCTGTGGAGTTCCCGGAGTGCTGTCGCTCCCCACCGCGTTGTTCCGTTGGAAGGAAATGCGGGCTTCATTCACCAGCGTATTGGTCACGATGGTCGTGAGTCTCAGAACGGCGTTTGTATTGGAGAAATAGTTGCTAACCGGAGTGCCGAACGGCTGGGGGCCGTTGAAAGGAATGGTCTGCGGATTCATCGAGTAGAAATACTTGGCCGAGAAGGTGTTCTTGCTGTTGATCAGATAATCCATGTTGGTGATCAACTGGTGCTCGTGATAGATGGCGGGACTGCTCAGGAAGACGTTCCTAAACGGAATTCCGTCATTGCTCGGGATGTAGTACTGTCCGTTTGGAAGCTTTAAATTGAGCATTGCCATGGAGACTGAGCTTATATTGGAGCCGTCGCAGGCAACCTGCATCTCGCCGGCAAAGGCGAACGCCGTCGGGAAGCTGCAATTGGCTGCTCCCAGCGCTGCCTGAAAGGCGGGGGTGGAGCGGTCGCCCGACGGTATAGGTGGCTCAAAGAATGAACTGGCGCCTGCCGCAGCCACGCCATTCAGCTGGCGGGTCTCTTGATAGTTGCCAAAAATGAATATCTTGTTCTTCTTGATGGGACCGCCGATGTCGCCGCCGAACTGGTTCTGACGCAAGATTTGCTGTTTACCGCCGCCGTCGCGGTTATCGAAGAAGTCGTTGGCGTTCATATCCTCATTACGGAAGAATTCCCATGCGCCGCCATGAAACGTGTTACTGCCGCTCTTGGTGATCACGTTGACGTTGGCGCCAGGGTTGCGGCCGTAGCTGGCATCGTAGGTTGAGGTCTGGATCTTGAACTCCTGAATCGCGTCCGGGTTCGGAATGCCAATGCCCGCGTATATGCCGGAGTCATTGGAACTCCCGCTATTCGCGCTGTTGTTGATGGCAACTCCGTCCATCTGGTAGTTGTTCTGGCCGGGATCGGCGCCATTCACGCTGAAGTCCGCCGTGGCCTTTCCAAAAGCCGTAGCGTTGGCGACACCGGCGTTCACGCCCGCCGAGAGACCTACAATCTGGGTGTAGTTGCGATTGCTGAGTGGCAACTCGACCACCGCTTTGGAATCCACCGTGGTTCCGAGCGTCGAACTTTGTGTTTGCAAGGCTTCAGCCGTAGCCTCCACGGTAATCTGCTCGGATTGTGCGCCAACCTCGAGCGTGCGGTTCACTTCTGGCGTTTCGGTAACGTTTAACGTCACCGAGGCAATCTCGGAGGTCTTAAATCCGTTCGCGGAAAATCGGACCTTGTAGTCGCCCGGCTGCAACAGCGAGAACTTGTATTGGCCATCGGTGCCGGTTGTCGTGGTGCGCACCTGCCCCGTTGCAGTGTGCGTGGCTGTGACAGTCACGCTCGGAATGGCAGCGCCAGTGGGGTCCGTAATTGTACCGGCCAGGCCAGAGGTTCCGGCCGATTGAGCCCGCATATTCGGGACAAACGAAGCCAACAGCAGGGTCAGCGCCAGCACGGCAGTGACTTGCGAACGAAGCAAAGTCTTGTTTTTCATGGTCTCCCCAAAAGCTTGCTGGAACCGGCTGGAAGGGTGCGACACCGAGCCTAAAACACAGGACGGATCGCAAGTTCACCCCAGACACACATGTATACACCCCGGCGCTCCATTAGTCGGATTGTATTCGAGATTTCACCGAGAGCAAGTCAAAACGGGGGCAATTTTCTCGGGGCGCTTGAGTTGGCCTGGACTTTGCTTCGGACACGTCTCAAACAAGATGCAACGCCAATGTTTCGGACGGGGCTAGCCTGGCTAGAACCGTGCCCGGGCCCTCCAGAATCCCCCGGTCCTCTAACTTGGCCATAAAGTTGGCAGCGCTGTGCACGAATCTGTGATATGATTCGCAGAACAGAAGTCTAAAGCGCGTCAATATTTGATAGGGAAAGTAACGGGAAGGCGCTAGATGGAACAGATTACGTTCGGGCCGTTTCGGCTCGACACTACAACTACTACGTTGTTGAGAGACAGCCGCGAGCTGGAACTCCGCCCACAAGCGTTTCACGCCCTGCGAGCTCTCATACACAACCGCGGCCGCTATGTCGGATACGCGCAGATGATCAACCAAGCTTGGGACGGCAACTTAGTCTCCAAGCACACCGTGGCCGTCACCATCGGCGAGGTGAAAAAAATCCTGGGTGAGTTTGGCCTGTGGATCTCCTACCGGCCGAAACTGGGCTACCGTCTGGATGTGCCCCACTCCGACGACCTGGTGAAACAGGGCTGGCACTTCTGGAGCCGCCGCACACGCGAGGGATTCGAAAAGGCGCTGGACTGCTTCCAGCAGGCCGCCATCGAGAACCCATCGGATTTCCGTGCCTTCGAGGGCATTTCGCTGTGCTATCTGCTGCTCGGCACGTATGGAATGCGCATGCCGCGAGAGATGTATAGCGGATTCCAGCAAGCCCACAAACGTGCCGTTGAACTGTGCGGCCTTACGCCCGAGCGCCGGGCGGATCGCGCGCACGGTCTGCACCTGTTCGAACACAAGCTGGAAGAGGCGGAAACCGAACTGCTGCGGGCGCAGGAGGAGAGTCCCGAATCGCCGGAGGTCTACGTCCGCCTGACCATGCTGTATGTGAGCCAGGGCCGGCTGGACGACGCCCTAAACATTTTGCTGCGAGCGCGCACCACGCATTCGCTGTGGCCTACCGTTCCGGCCAACGAGATCCTGGTCCATTTTTTCCGCCGCGAATATGAGGCCGCCGTGGCGTGCGGGAAAAGAGCGCTGGAACTGCACCCGTATCTTTACCTGGGCCATCTCTTCTATGGCGAATCGCTCGAACAAAACGGAAACCACCGCCAGGCTTTGGAGCATTACCGGTTGGCGGTGATTATGTCTCCGGATTTGCCCTGGCTACAGGCAGTAGAGGGCGCTTGCCTGGCCAGACACGGACGCCGGAAAGATGCCAGAGCGATCCTGGCGGAGTTGACCCAGATACGCAAAACCGAGTATGTCGATGCGTATTTTATGGCCGTGCTGCTGGACGCCCTGGGCGATACCGACCAGGCTTTTCAGGAGTTGGAGCGCGCCTATCATGAAAAATCGCCCGTGCTCTTCGCTCTTCGAGTGGATCCCAGGTTAGATAACCTGCGGAACGATCCACGCTTCGAAGCGCTTATCGGCCGTGTTTTTCCCGGCAAAGATGAGCCCCAAGCCGTTAGCGCGTAGCATCTAACGTGGGCAGTCCCCCGAACTGCGGCCGACGCCCTCGTCGGCCTCCTTTTGAGTGTTTAACGCGTGGCGTCAGCCGGCCGCGGCGAAGCAGCCATCTTTTTCAGATGAACCGTCAAGCGCGCGGGTTGGCTGGCGAGGTTCTTCACCAGAATGTAGAACGCTTCTTTATCCGGGCCGTGATAAGGCAACGCCACTGCAAGCCGCCCCAGTCCGCTGGCAATCGGGTTCAGACTGGAGTCGGCCAAGGCCACATAAGCTTTTTGATTGGATCCCGTCACGGTTACTTCCACCTGATCGCGTCCGTTCCCCTCGAACACGTACGCTCTGTATTTGGGCGTACTCGAGTACTCCGTCAGTTTGCTACTCTGGCCGTCGTCCAGCACTCCCAGAACCTGGATGTCATTCGCAGAGTAGGCCCGTGACGATGCGGAAAAACTGGCAGGCGCCACTTGCGGATCGGCACTTTTTTCCTGACCGGCCGCGACCACCCCTCCGAGCGTCAGCACCACCGACGTGAGTAGTAATAATGAGTTCTTCAAAATCTCACCTCCACCTTCGCGAGGCATTGAGCACCTCAACGGCCAATCGTGAAGCGGAGAAAACATATGGGCATTCAATTGCACTGCATAGGTCATGATCGAACGCTTCGTATTTATTCTTCTTTCAGTTGGGCTGGTTGGTAGCCTGGGAGGTTTTTTCCTTTACGTGCCGATCTTACCCAATTTGGCCGTGACATTCATGCTCGGCGGCTTATGTGCGATGTTCTGGTTAGGCATCCGTGTCGGCAGACGGCCACAGGACGCCACAATTGCTCAATCGGCGTCCCGTGAGGGTAGTCGGTTGGGTTTGTCCAAACGCAGTCAGTTGAGTTTGTCGTAAACAACTTGCCCGCCGACAACGGTGAGGACGGACTTGACGCGCTTGATGGCTTCATCCGGCACCTTGGCGGGATCGAGAAAGTCATCGCTCAGGACCACGACATCTGCGAGCTTTCCGGGCTCGATGGATCCCAGACGGTCCTCTTCGCGCAGGAACCATCCGTTGTTTGCGGTGTAGAGCCGCAGGGCTTCTGCGCGTGTCAGGGTCTGGCCGGCATTGATCAATGTCCCCGCCGCGTTCTTTCCAGTCACCATGTAATAAATCATCAGCCACGGATCGAGCGTGGATATTTGCGCCGCGTCCGATCCCGCTCCCACGTGAATTCCGCTATCGACAATCATACGCATGGGCGGCCCGGCGCCCGGCATTCCCGCCAGATATTCAAAAGGATGAACGGCGATACCGGCGCCCAAAGCTTTGACGCGATTTACCGTCGCCTGGTCGATGTGCGGCACGTGCGCGACGGACCATCGCAAATTCGCGATCGGCGTAACGGCGTTCACCTTTTCAAACGTCGCCGCGGTGATTTGGTCCTCGGCCAGCGACAAACTGTGTTGCTGAAAAGGCCAGCCTTGCTTGGCCACCAATTGCAATGCCGCTTCGTAGTTGGCGGGCGGTGTCACCTTTCCAAACAACGGCCACACTGTGGCGAACTCGCCGATGCCTGAGATCCGGAGCATGTCGTCACCGAAGCCATCAAACGCGTTGCGCATCCGCTCGCTCAATAGCGGAATATTGGGTTGCGTATCCATGCTGAGGAAAAATACGCGCAAGCGCGCCGGCAATTTCTTCTCGCGATCGAGCGCCAGCGCTGCATCGTACATGTGGAACGGATCGGCACTGGCCAGGCTGTCGAATACAAACGAATCTTGTATATCGGGCAGGCCGGGGATTACGAATGCCCCCATGTCGACGTCGGTGGTGACGCCGACGCTGGCCGAATAGGCCAGGGCATCCATGGTCCCGCGTTCCTTGTCCTCGAAGGTTTGTATCGATCGGAGGGCGTTCAATGCCGCTATCGAGGGCGCGTTCGCCCCAATGGCGCCGGTGGCGCTGACTTCGATTCCCTTCCCCGCGAAGAACGTTTTGCCCAAGGTGTTGGTAGCCGCGGGACCGGTGAACGCCAGAAACACCAGCACCGGATGATCGGGCGCGGCAGCATCGAGTTCGGCCAGAGTCGGCAGGCGCTTTTCGGCGAACTGAGCCGGGTTCCAGCCACCCATCGCCGTGATGAATTTCCCGGCCGGGACGGATTTCGCGCGTGCCGCGATGGCCGCTTGCACGTCTTGGATGGAGGCTGCCGTTTCGAGCCGCGTGTCGTAGCCCGGGCGAATGCCGAGCAGCACGATGTGATTGTGATTGTCGATCAGACCGGGCACCGCTGTACGCCCGCGCAAGTTGATCGTCTTGGTACACGGGTTGAGTTTGCCACCGGCAAAATCGAATCGCCCATCCTGGATGGTGACCGACGAGACGATCGAATTTCGCGCGTCCATGGTGACGATCTTGCCGTTCACCAGGCGCAGATCGCGAGAGCCGGCGCAGTTGTCGGCCCCAAACGCGGCCAGCGGCAGGAACATCACGCCCGTCACTAACAGGAAAGGCTTCACGTCGTTCTCCTCAACACTTCCTGGTCCCTAATCCCTAATCCCCAGTATCATACTCCTTGACTGCGCTGTATTATCTGTTATAGTACACCTGTGATCCCGTTCCGCCTCTCCTTCGAGACCGGCGTCTCGCTCTATGAACAGGTGGTCTACGCCGCGAAAAAGGCCGTGATTTCAGGCCAAATGCGTCCGGGCGACCCGTTTCCGTCCGTTCGCGCCCTGAGCAAAGCCCTCAAGATTAATCCCAACACGGCGCACAAGGTTGTGACCCAGCTGGTATCGGAGGGGCTGATCGAAGTGCGCCCAGGCCTGGGTACGGTAGTGGCTGAGCTGCCGGCCTCCACCGCGGCCGAGCGTGGCGCGCTCCTGAAAAAAGAGGTAGAGCAGCTGGTGGTGGAAGCCAA
The DNA here is from genome assembly GCA_963747945.1 of Bryobacterales bacterium. GTDB lineage: Bacteria > Acidobacteriota > Terriglobia > Bryobacterales > Bryobacteraceae > Palsa-89. The sequence continues at coordinate 330,015 of CAVVHB010000007.1, read as the reverse complement.
GCGGCTGGGCCTGGATCTGGACGAAGTAACCGACGCCGTCGCTCGACACTGGGACCGGCTGGGGTACCGGATGGAGGGAGCAGCGGCAGCGGGCGCCACGCGGAGGAAAGAATGAGCGACATGGTCTCGGCCACCGATTTAGTCAAGCGCTTTCGCCAGGTGGCGGTGCTGGACGGCCTGAATCTCAGTGTCCCAGAGGGCAGCGTGTTCGGCCTGGCGGGCCCCAATGGCGCGGGCAAAACCACCACGATCAAGATTTTGATGAACATTCTACAGCCCAACTCCGGCCACGCCGAAGTGCTCGGCATCGATTCGCGTAAGCTCGCAGCGGAAGCTTTCGTCAATATCGGCTACGTCTCAGAGAACCAGGAGTTGCCGGAATGGATGACGGTGCAGTATTTGCTCTCGTATCTCAAGCCCTTTTACCCTTCTTGGGACGATGCGCGCGCGGCGCAACTGGTCCGCCAATTTAACCTTCCGCTCGATCGACAGCTTCGTCATCTTTCGCGCGGTATGCGAATGAAGATTGCGCTCGCTTCATCTCTGGCTTATCGTCCGCGGCTTCTGATCATGGATGAGCCTTTCAGTGGACTGGATCCGTTGGTGCGTGAAGACCTGATCGATGGGCTGCTTGAAAGCGCCGGTGAAACAACCATACTGATCTCGTCGCACGATCTGGGTGAAATCGAAAGTTTTGCGAGCCATATCGGCTATCTGGATGGCGGCCGTCTGCAGTTCTCTGAAGAGATGACGTCGCTCACCGCACGCTTCCGCGAAGTGGAGGTCATCGTAGATTCGCCGCCTCTGCTTCCTTTGGATCGCCCCTGGCCGGCTCACTGGCTGCGCCCCGAAACTTCGCCCGCGCTGGTCCGCTTCGTCGAGACGCACTTCGATGCGGAACGGACGACGGACGAAATCCGCCGCCTTTTCGGAGAGGTGCGCAACATTTCGGCGCATCCCATGCCGTTGCGCGCCATTTTCGTTACTCTCGCGCGCGCCCGGTCGCAGGCGGCTTAAGGAGGATCTCGATGCGACAGGCGTTGCATATTTTCAAGAAAGACGTTCGTTACCTGAGGCATGAGATCGCATTGATCCTCCTGATCGCCATCACCTTCTCCGCCATGCACGCCCAGGCTCACGGCACAACCGATTCCTGGTGGGCGGAGCTAGGGCTGGTGGCGGTTGCGGCGTTTCTCATCGGCCGTCTCGCGCTGGCCGAGGCCATCCCCGGCGATCGGCAATTCTGGATTACGCGTCCCTATCGCTGGCAAAGCCTGTTAGGCGCAAAACTCCTGTTCATTGTCGCTTTCGTGAACTTGCCCATTTTGGTGGCGCATCTGTTCATCCTGATCCTCGACGCCTTCCCGCTCGCCTCCAGCCTTCCGGGCCTGCTCTGGTCGCAGGTCCTGCTGTTCTTGTGTGTGTCGCTGCCCTTCGCCGCGCTGGCCTCGCTCAACTCCAGCATGGCTTCGTTCATCTTTTCCCAATTGATCGTGCTCGCCGCCGGGTTCGGCATTTGGGAACTCTTGGTTCCCACCAGTACGGGGCGCCTGAGCGGAGTGTTATGGGTACGCTATTCGATCGCGCTCCTGGCCTTGGCAGCCATCGCGATTCCAGTGATTTTGACTCAATACAAGACCCGCCGCACGCTTTTCAGCCGTGGATGCGCGCTGGGCGGAATCGTACTGGGCGCTGGTGTGTTCGTCGCTTTGCCGTGGCCGGCCGCGTTAGCCCTGCAGACGCACTTTTCCAAAGAGCCCGCCCTCGGATCCTCCATACAGATCGCACTCAGCCATACATTTGAGGAACAATTCTGGTTCCCCCAGACGAATCCGAAAGTCGCGCTGCACATTCCAATCTCGGTGCAAGGGATTCCCGAGGGAACCGAAATTCTAGCCGACGCTCTCAGCATTTCGATCCAAAGCTCGGACGGCCGTGCCACAAACTTGAGCCTGCACGATTGTGGGGACCTCCAGCGCGGTTCCATTTCCGCGCAGGCTGCGGTTATGTCCGTGAAGTGCTTCGCCGATCCTGCGTTTTTCTTCCAGGAGCACCAACGGCCGGTGACACTCCGCGCTTCCCTTTACTTCACGCTGTTCGGCAACGCGCAATCCCGCAGCATTCCGCTTTCCGATCAGCCATCCAACGCGCTTGACGGCCTGCAATGCTACACCGACGTGGTGAAGTCGGAATGGGACGTCTACTGCCGGTCGGCATTTCGATGGCCTGCGCGCCTGGTCTACGCGAAACTGGGGCATACCAACGCTAATTCATTCACGCAGTTCGTCTCCTACTCGCCGTTTCCCGCCAGTCTAAGTATCGATCCGGTTGAGACGCGCTGGGCCTCGGCCTACGCAGCCGGACCCACACCCAACGTGCGCGACGTCACCATCATCGTGGAAGAGCCGCTGGTTCACCTGCGCCGCGACTTCGAAGCACAGGATATTCGCTTGGATCAGTTCGCGTATCCGTATATCGGAATCGGCCCGGCTCCGAATCATACGATCCCGTGATTCACAGCGCGCGCAATATGTCTTGACATTGTCTGGCATCGTTCGCTATCATCAAGGCATGGGAAGGAATCTGGAGGGATAGGAGCCACTCATGTCGTCACGACCTATTCGCAGCGAAAAACTAGACTTGCGGCTCACGCGAAAAGCCAAAATGGCCCTGCAAGAGGCAGCTGCCGCGTCTAATCGCTCAGTGAGTGATTTTGTTTTGGAAAGCGCATTGGCAAAAGCCGATGAAGCTCTAGCCAATCGACGGACGTTTGTTCTCGACGCCGTTCAATGGAAGGCATTCATGGCGGCGCTCGACTCTCCCCCGCGTTCCCTGCCTCGCCTGAAGCGTCTGCTGAAAGAGCCAGGATTCTTTGAGGCCGGCGCAGATCGGTGAGCGAATCGCGCCGCGTCGAGAAGCTTCGACGTGATCATGCGGTAGAAGGATTCGACTGTGGCCGCGAGCAACTGAACCAATATCTTCTGCGCTACGCCTGGCAGAATCAGCAAGCCGGTGCGGCCCAAACTTACGTCGGCGTAGTGGGTAGTGCCATCGTCGGCTTTCATACTCTGGCGGTGGGGCAAGTGATGTACGAGGACGCGCCGCAGCGGCTGACTAAAGGACTAGCCAGACATCCAGTCCCGATCGTGCTGCTGGCTCGCCTGGCCGTGGATCGCCGCTGGCAAAACCAGGGCGTTGGCAAGGCGCTACTGAAGGACGCGATGCTGCGCACTTTACAGGCCGCCGACATTGCGGGCGTCCGAGCGCTGGCGGTCCATGCCAAGGATGACGACGCCCGACGCTTTTATGAGCATTTTGACTTTGTGCCGTCGCCGAGCGATCCGATGCATTTGTTCGTACTGCTAAAGGATGTGCGGCGGATCGTTGTGGACGGATGAAATCGCGCCGAAGACTGTATGGTATAAGACTTATATACGCGCTTCTACTTCGAGCAGGCTAAGAACCGGGACGTAACGCGGAAACATGGTGTCAGCTTAAGAGAGGCGCAGGAGATTTTTGACCAAGCCTACCTGATGGATCAAAAGTGCGACGATCCGCAACAATTCCGTGCAATCGGCTGGTGCGGCGGTCTGCTCTGTTCCGTCATCTACGAAATCAGGTATGACTCCGAGGGCGAATACTATCACTTAATCACAGCCTGGAAAGCGACCCAGCAGGAAGAACAAATCTATGCCGAAAATGTCTAAAGCAAGCAGCACTTCGCGAACGGCAGAGGAAATCGCGGAGATGGCGACGCGTGGCGAGGATGTTTCCGCCTATTTCACAAACAAGTTTACTGTCATCAGACCGGTCAAGCGGGTCAACGTCGACCTGACGCAAGGTATGTTGCGCGAACTCGATGCGCGAGCGGCGCGGCTCAACATAAGCAGACAGGCCGTAATCAAAACGTTGCTTGGGCGCGCGCTGAATGACGAGCGATCGACGAAACCAACGTCAAAGAAGACGACGAGATAAATGGCGACGCGCTTTGATATCAGCGACTACTTTATTCACTTCACGAGAGGGAATGCCACCAGTGACGCGTTTACGGTATTAAGGACAATTATTGCCGAACGTCGCCTGATTGCCGAAGCGTAGACTTCGTGAGTCGAGTTCCGGTCACAGAGTACTGCCAGTTTGGATTGATGTTCAGCAAATCGGCTCACATGCGGAACCTCCCCTTCAGGCTCATCTTGTGTGAGAAACTAACTCCCGCTTCAGTCTCATCTTGCATAAGACAAGACTAGTACGTGCGCCACCAACCCCAAACCAAGTAACCTAGAAATAGAGTGTCCACAGACGTCGTCCCGGCCCCAGGCTTAGTCGAACAGCTTTACGCCGAGCTGGAACAGAAGATCCTCGCGCTGCGGCCCAAAGAGGACCTCACCCTCCTCGAAAAAGCCTTCCATCGGGCCTCGGACGCGCACAAGGACCAATTGCGCGTGTCGGGCGAGCCGTACATGATTCATCCGCTGCATGTCACCATGATTCTGGCGGACATGCAGATGGACATGGTCTGCCTGATGACCGGTTTGCTGCACGACACCGTCGAAGACACCAGCCTCAGCCTGGAACAGATCAAGAAAGAGTTCGGCCCGGAAGTGGCGGCGTGCGTGGACGGCGTCACCAAACTGAGCAAGCTGAAGCTGTACTCGCGCGAGGAGCGGCAGGCGGAGAGCGTGCGCAAGATGCTGCTCGCGATGGTGGACGACATCCGCGTCATCATCGTGAAATTGGCGGACCGGCTGCACAACATGCGAACGCTGGACGTGCTGCCTCGCGAACGGCAGCTACGCATCGCGCAAGAGACGGCCGAGATTTACGCGCCCATCGCGCATCGCCTGGGGATGGGCAAAGTGCGCGGCGAGCTGGAGGATCTGTCGTTCCGCTACCTGGAGCCGGAGGCGTGGAGCGATTTGATGCGCGAGATCGAGTCGCAACGGCTGCAGAACGAAGAGTATCTCACCAAGATGCGCCACGATGTGGAAGTGAATCTGCGGCGCGAGAATATTCCGGCGCGCGTGGAGGCGCGGATCAAGCGGCCCTACTCGGTGTTCCAGAAGATGAAGCGGCAGAAGATCGCGCTGGACCAGGTGTACGATCTGCTGGCCCTGCGCATCGTCACCGATTCGGTGAAGAACTGCTACGCCGCGCTGGGCGTGATCCATAACGAATGGCACCCCATACCGGGACGTATCAAGGACTTTATCGCGATTCCCCGCCCCAATTTGTATCAATCGCTGCACACGTCGGTGATCGGGCCGGGTGGACGGTCGTTTGAGGTGCAGATCCGCACCGACGAGATGCACCGCCTGGCTGAAGAAGGCATTGCCGCCCACTGGAAATACAAAGAGGGGCGCAAAGGGCCCGGTGCGGACGATCAGCGCATTAAGTGGCTGCGCCAGTTGGTGGAGTGGCAGCAGGAGATGCGGGATCCGGGCGAGTTTATTTCCACGCTCAAGGTGGATCTGTACCCGGAGGAAGTTTACACCTTCACGCCCATGGGCAAGGTGATTGCGCTGCCGCGCGAGGCAACGCCGATCGATTTTGCGTATGCCATCCACAGCGACGTTGGCAACACCTGCGTAGGCGCCAAGGTGAACGGCCGCATCGTGCAGTTGAAGTACAACCTCAAGAACGGCGACGTGGTGGAGATTCTGACGCAGACCGGTCACCTGCCGAGCAAGGACTGGCTCGGGATGGTGAAGACGCCCCGGGCGCGCAACAAGATCAAGCACGTCATCAACGCCACCGAACACGCCAAGGCGATCGAGATCGGGCAGAAGTATCTGGAACGCGAAGCACGCCGGTTAGGTGTGCAAATCTCGCGAATCACCAAGGCGGATTTGGAGCGTGTGGCCAGCGAGTACGGGTGCGCCAAGGTGGAGGATTTGCACGCGGCGCTCGGTTATGGCAAGTTTTCCGCGCGGCAGGCCCTGCAGAAGCTGTTTCCTGAGGTCTTACAGGCTCCCGCGGAATCGCCCAAGCCAGCGCCCTCCCCTGCTGGACATGGAACGCCGGGCGGCGCTCCGGGTGGCTCAACGGGCGACCCAGGCGACCTGGTGATTAAGGTGAAGGGCGTCGACGATCTGCTGGTGTATCGCGCCAAGTGCTGCAATCCCATTCGCGGCGAGGCCATCGTGGGATACGTGACGCGCGGCAAAGGTATCGCCGTGCACTCCAGGAATTGCACCAACGTGCAGAACCTGATGTACGAGGTGGAGCGAAAGATTGACGTCGAATGGGCTCGCGCGGTGACCGAAACATTTCCGGTGCGGGTGGTGGTTCACACCGACGACCGGCCGGGGATGTTGAATCAGCTTACCTCCGTGCTGGTAGCCGAGCAGAGCAACATCCGCACGTTAGAGGCGAGCTCGGATGACAAGCGCGGCGACGGCGCCATCATCGACATGACGGTGGAGATTCGCGACAAGAAGCAACTGGAGCGGGTGGCGGCGGCCATCCGGCGCATCTCGGGTGTTCGCGACGTGGAGCGGACGCAGTAGCTAAAAAACAATGATTGAGATCCAAGCGGAACCGGAACATATCGCCATTTCGAAGTCGAAGGGCATTCAGATCGATTGGAAAGACGGCCATCGCAGCCATTACGCGCTACCGTATTTGCGCGACGAGTGTCCTTGCGCCAGTTGCACCGGCGCGCATGGGACGGAGCCGCAAAAGACCAACTACGCGACGCCTCCCGCGAGTCCCTTTCAGATGTTTACGCCGACGCTGAAGATGCTGAACGTGGAAGCGGTAGGCCACTACGCGATAAAGATCGATTGGAGCGACGGGCACAATACGGGGATCTACTCGTTCGACCATCTGCGCAAAATTTGCGCCTGCGCGGAGTGCAAACCCAAGTGAAAACCGCGCGAAGTTGCATAATCGCCCTCTTGCTGGCTGTCGCGGTCCAGGCCGCCCCGCCGAGCGCGCCGAAACCCAAGCTGGTGGTCGCGATTATCGTCGATCAGTTCCGCTACGACTATATGACGCGCTTCGATGGAGACTATCACGAGGGTCTCCGGAAGCTGCACGATTCGGGCGCGTTCTTCACGGATGGCCATGAGGCGCATTTTCCGACCGTGACCGCGGTGGGACACGCCGCGTTCCTCACTGGATCCATTCCCGCGATTGACGGCATTGTCGCCAACGAGTGGTTCGACCGCAAAACGGGAAAGGACGTGACCAGCGTGTCGGACGATACGACGAAACTGGTGGGCGGCAACGGCGGCGCGGGGTCGTCGCCAAGGCGCCTGGTTGTAACCACGCTGGGCGATGAGATCAAGGCTACCAGCCTCGCGGATACCGAGGTGATCGGCATTTCGCTGAAGGATCGCGCCGCGATTTTGCCGGCCGGCCATGCCGCCAATGCGGCTTACTGGTTCGACCATGAGTCCGGACAATTCGTCACCAGCACGTATTACAGGAAAGATCTGCCGGCCTGGGTGCAGGCGTTCAACAAAAGCGACGCGGCGAAAAAATATGCCTCGGCGAAGTGGGAGGGTTTTCGTACGCTGCCTGCGGTGCTCGGAAAGCCTTATTACGAAGCGATGATCGCTACACCTTACGGCAACGACATGCTGGAGGCTTTCGCCGAGGACGCGCTCAAAGAAGAGCACTTGGGCCGGCATTCGGGAATGGATGTGCTGACTGTGAGTTTTTCGAGCAACGATCTGCTCGGGCATCAAATGGGTCCGGACTCCCCGGAGGTCCGCGACATGTGCCTCCAGACCGATCGCGTGCTGGGGCGATTATTGCGTGCGCTGGACGCGGAAGCGGGCGCGGGAAATTACGTGGTGGTGTTCAGCTCCGATCATGGCGTTGCGCCGAAGCCCGAAGAGCTGACGAAGCGCGGAATTCCGGCCGGCCGATTCTCAGCGGCCGAGGTGTCTCGGGCCATCGAAGGAGCCCTCACCGAAAAATACGGACCGGGCAAATGGATCCTTGCAAGCTCGGAACAAGGGCCCTATCTGGATCAGGAACTGCTGCGAGAGAAACACGCGGCGCTGGCGGAAGCCGAAGACGTAGCGGCGGAAGCGGTAAGAAAACTCCCGTATATTTTCCGCGTGTACACAAGCGTGCAACTGGAACATGAGAACCTGGCGGGCGACCCCATCGGGGTGTTGATGCAGCGTGGCTATTATCGCGGCCGCTCAGCCGATTTGTTCATTGTTCAGAAGCCGTATTGGCTGGCGTCGAAAGAGGGGACGTCGCATGGGACGCCCTTCAGCTACGACACCCACGTACCGATCATTTTCCTGGGGCCCGGGATTCGCGCGGGGCGTTACGACGAAAACGTTCGCACGGCCGACATTGCGCCCACGCTGGCTGCGCTGCTGGGAGTGAATACGCCCAATGGCTCGGTGGGGCGGGTGCTGCCGGTGATCGAGAAGTAGGATTAGAAGCCTGGTAAGACGAAAAAGCCGAGCGCGTCGGTTCATTTCCTTAGGTGTCTCGCCGTGGCTCCGGGCCTAAGCTGAATCGAGTGCTACCGGAAAAGATCAACCTGTTGCGCGCTGCTCTGGCCGGCGTTATGCTCGCAGGCTCCGTCATGGCCCCCGCCGGGGCGCAAAGCCTTGCGATCAGGACCTGCCCTGTGTTCCCCGCGAACAACATCTGGAACACGCCAGTGGATCGGCTGCCGGTATCGAACCAGTCCGCCACCTATATAAACACCATCGGCCCGGGAGCGTCGCTGCATCCGGATTTCGGGACCGTCTATAACGGCGCGCCGAATGGCATTCCGTTCGTTGTCGTACCCCGGATTCAGACCAGGTATCCCGCAGCCTTCACCTACGCCGACGAGAGCGATCCAGGGCCGTACGCGATTCCACTGAACGCGCCCATCGAGGGCGGCAGCCAAAGCACGGGAGACCGGCACGCCATCGCGGTGCAAACGATGCAATGCGTGCTGTATGAAATGTGGTCGTCGTACCCACAGGGGGCGAGCTGGCAGTCGGGCTCCGGAGCAATTTTCGATCTGAGGTCGAACGCATTGCGGCCGGCCGGATGGACATCGGCCGATGCCGCTGGACTGCCGATTTTTCCAGGTCTGGTGAAGTATGACGAGGTGCTGTCGGGAACCATCAACCACGCAATCCGGCTGACAGTGCCCCAAACGCAACAAGCCTACGTCTGGCCGGCGCGGCATTATGCGTCGAGCCTCACTGACCCCAGGTATCCGCCCATGGGCGTCCGTTTCCGCCTGCGTGCGGACTTCGATATTTCGAGCTTCTCGGCCACCAATCAGATCATCTTGCGGGCTCTGAAAAAGTACGGAATGATGATCGCCGACAATGGCAGCGCCTGGTACATCTCGGGCGCTCCGGATCCGCGCTGGAACGATGACGATCTCCACAATCTGGGACAAGTCACGGGAGCGGACTTCGAGGCCGTGGATGTTTCCCCGATGATGGTGGACCCAGATTCTGGGCAGGCCGCACCGTAGCGCCGGTTTCAGAAACTGCCGTGCGATTGCACAGAAGCCGCGAAGAAGCCACGACATCGCGCGGTTCTTAGATTTACCCACGTTACAATTCAGTTACTTACGATTTGGATCTCCATTTGCATTCTTAGCAGGGTGCTGAAAAAGCCCCGACTGAAGTCCGCCCGACGCGGGGGACAGACATCTATATCGTTGGTAGCCCGTGTAGCGTAGGCGCCCACGCCTGCGGTTCGCGAACGTGAAAGGGCTTTTTCAGCAACCTGTTAGGCCTGCAAGGGAGATCCATGTCGGTTAAGAAGAAGATTCGGGTACTCGTGGCGGAAGACGACGAAGTGAACGCAAAAGCGGCGCGCTTGATGCTGGAGCAGCTAGGCTGTTCGGTGGACGTTGCAACCAACGGAGCGGAAGCCGTGGACCACTTTCGTAGCAGCGACTACGATTTGATTCTGATGGACTGGCAGATGCCGCTCATGAATGGCATCGAAGCCACCGCGCGCATCCGGGCCATGCCGGGCGGGCTAACCATGCCGATTATTGGAACCACCTCGGGAAAATCGCATACTGAGTGCCTGAAAGGCGGCATGAACGACGTGGTGCCGAAGCCCTTCCTGTTCGACAAGATGCGGTACGTCCTCACGCGCTGGACGGGTTGGACCGGCAGACCAGTAAATCCTTGCGAAGCCTGACCAGCGCTCCAACGCGGGACAAGAGTTTGGAATGCTTATTGCGGTTGACTCCTGGCTCGTCTACAATTAGCCCAAGCCTTTCAAGACACCCAGCCACTGGAGCCGCCATGAGTCCATCGAGTGAGGCGGATCGCTCTTTCGAACACATTGTTTTCGAGTATGCCGAGGCTGTGTCCGGCAAAACGGGCGAAGCATTCTTTCATTCTCTGGTGCAGTATCTGGCACACGCGCTCCATGCCAGCTACGTGTTCATCGGAGCGCTGCAGCCGGATGGTGAACGGATTGCGATGCTGGCGGTTTATGGAGGCGGGGACGAAGCGGCGGCCTTCGAATACCAGCTGGAGAAAACACCCTGCGCCGGTCTCGCACAAGAGCGGCTCTGCTCCTATTCCAGCGGCGTGAGGCAGCTCTTTCCCCAAGATAAAATGCTGGCTGCGCTGGGCGCCGAAGGATTCGTCGGAGCGCCCATGAGGGATCGGCGCGGACACTACCTGGGCGTGATTTGCGCCATCACCCCGCAGCCTTTGGAAAACCCCAAGCTGGCCGAAGCTCTGCTCAAGATCTTCTCAACGCGCGCGGGGACCGAATTGGAACGCAAGAACACGGAAGACGCGCTGGCGCACGGAGAAGAGCGCTTCCGCACCTTCGTCGAGCACGCCAATGAGGGCGTGATGTGGTGCAAGCTGGAGCAGCCGCTTTCAATGGATCTGCCCGAAGTTGAGCAGATCGAGCACTTGTACAAATACACCTATGTGGCCGACTGCAACGATCAGGCCGCCAACCTGTTCGGTTTCGCCAGAGCGGAAGATCTGATCGGCGCGCGCCTGGAGGTGGTCGCATCGCGCTCCGATCCCGCATTTGAGGAGCGCCTGCTCGCGGGCATCCGCAGCGGCTGGCAGTCTTCTCAAGTGGAGAGAACGTTTCAGGGGCGCGATCTTCTGATGAGCCGCAGCGGAGTGATCGAAGATGGCAAGCTGCAATCGGTGTGGACCACGGCGCGCGACATCACGGCGCTGAAGCAGGCCGAAGCCGAAGTGCTGCGCTTGAACGAAGAGCTGAAGAGCCACCTGGCCCAGTTAACCGCGCTCCAAGCCCGTCTGGAGCAGGATAACGCCTACCTGCTGGACGAAATACGATCCGAACACAACCTGGGCGACATGGTGGGCGCGAGTCCCAAGTTCCGCGAGCTCACCGAACGCATTCAATTGGTGGCGTCCACCACGGCCACGGTATTGATCACCGGCGAAACGGGAACGGGCAAGGAACTGGTGGCGCGGGCCATTCACAATCTCAGCCCGAGGAGCAACCGCCCGCTGGTAAAGATAAACTGCGCGGCCATCTCGGCGGGTTTGGTGGAAAGCGAACTGTTCGGCCATGTGAAGGGAGCGTTCACGGGCGCCACGGACCGGCGCGTCGGGCGCTTCGAATACGCCGACGGCGGAACGTTGTTCCTGGATGAGGTGACTGAGTTGCCGCTCGAGACGCAAGCCAAGCTGCTGCGCGTTCTGCAGGAACAGGAGTTTGAGCCGGTGGGATCGAACCGCTCGCTGAAGGTGGACGTGCGGCTGCTCGCGGCCACCAATCGAAATCTGGCGGAGCTGGTCCGCGAAGGCCGCTTTCGTATGGACCTCTACTATCGGCTGCTGGTGGTGCCGGTGGACGTGCCTGCGCTGCGCGAGCGTCGCGACGATGTCCCGCTGCTGGCCGCGCATTTCGTACAGCGTGTATCGCGGCAGTTTGGCCGCCGCGTGGAACGGATCTCAGAGGACATGATGCGCGAGCTGGTGGCTTACAACTGGCCGGGGAACATCCGCGAGCTGGAAAACTTTCTGGCGCGCGCCATCGTGCTGTGTCCCGGAGACACGCTGGACATGCGGCTGCTTGCGGCGGAAACCAGCGCGCCGGCCCCCCCTCAGTCACGCAGCCTGGAAGCCACCGAGCGGAAACATATCGAGGAAGTGCTGGCGTCCACCGGCTGGGTGGTGGAAGGGCCCCAGGGCGCGGCGTCGGTTCTCAAGATGAACCCGAGCACGTTGCGCAGCCGGATGCGGCGGCTGGGAATCCGGCGGCTCGCAAAACTCCAACTAATTCCCCTAAACTTCCCTATTGCTACCTAAACAGACTTGTTATATAGTCCTTTTAGGGAACATGGATCAAGACCTTTATTCCGTGGAGCAGGTAGCCGAGCAACTCGGCTTGCACGTGAAAACCGTGCGGAACTACGTGCGCGAAGGCCGATTGAAAGCCGTCCGGATCGGGAAGCAGTACCGGATCTCGGGCCAGGATCTGGCCGCGCTGACGGGACGTCCCGTCGCGTCCTTTCGGCCCGAGCCCGTGCGGCGCAGCCGTCACGTAGAGGTTTCGAGCATCGTGGAGATCGACGCCATCAGCCCCGAGACCGTGAACCGTCTCACGAACTCACTCATGGGCGCGGCGGACGGCATCCGTATTGAAGCAATCTATAACCGCGAGCGAGGTCACCTGAAGATCATCCTGGTGGGCAGCATGGACCAGAATGCTTCATATTTCAGATTCATCAACGCGATCCTGGAGTCCGAAAAATGAGAAGCGTTTACAAAACGGCGGAAGGCGAGCGAAGCGTCCGCGAGCGTTATCTCGAAATCTTGAAACACTGGCCCGTTCCGAACCGGCAACTTCGCGTGCCCACGCGCGAAGGCGAGACCTTTATCGTGGCGTGCGGCGACGAAAAAGCTCCACCCCTGCTGCTGCTTCATGGCAGCATGGCGAATTCAGCCATGTGGATGGGCGACGTCGCGGCGTGGGCGGCTCACTTTCGCGTCTATGCTGTTGACGTGATCGGCGACGCGGGCTTAAGCGCGCCATCGCGGCCGCCCTTAGCGTCCGAAGCGCATGCGCTTTGGTTGGACGATGTGCTGCAAGGCCTGTCGCTAACACGTACCTCGATAATCGGCGTGTCGCTGGGCGGATGGCTGGCATTGGATTATGCGACGCGGCGGCCCCGGCGCGTGGAAAGCCTGGCGGTGTTGTGCCCCGCCGGCGTGGGTCGACAGAAGATCGGCATTGTGTTCAAAACAATCCCTCTGCGGATGTTGGGGCATTGGGGAACGCGCAAAGCCGCGGAATTAGTACTCGGGCGCGTACCAACCGATCCATCACCGGCCGTTCAATATTTCATGCGGTTCATGTCGCTCATCCATAAGAATTTTCGTCCACGGATGGTGAAGTTGCCTATCTTCTCAGACGAAGCGTTAGAACGGCTGACCATGCCCGTGATGGCGCTCCTGGGCGGTAAAGATGTCCTATTGGATTCGGCGCAGACCAAGCAACGGCTGGAACGCAACGTCCCGCATGCCAAGATTCGCTACTATCCCGAAGACGGCCACTTCATCCGCGGCCAGACGGGAACCATCCTTGACTTTCTCTTGACGTGCGCGCCCGCCCATGTCACTATACTACGTGGCACGTAATAGCAACCCCGACACACATGTCTGACCCCACGCTATTGGTTTTGTCCAGCCTGGCCGATGGCGATAAACACGGCTACGCCATGCTGGAAGATATCGAGCGTTTTGCGGGCGTTCGGCTCGGCCCGGGAACGCTGTACGGCGCCATCACGCGGCTGGAACAAAGCGGTTGGATTCGGCCGCTGAAATCCGGGCATGACCGGCGCCAGCCTTACACTCTCACCGCGGACGGCCGGAGGCGCCTGGAAGAGCAGCTTTCGGATTTGAACCAGATCGTGAGAACCGGGTTGAGAAGGCTAAGGAACGCATGAAGAGTCTTGCGCTGAAGAGTCTGGCCCGATGGCTCACCCGTTTGTATCCGCGCTGGTGGCGGTCGCGATACGGGCACGAGTTTGACGCGCTGCTCGAAGATATGAACCTCAACCTGCTCGACGTCTTCGGTGTCGTGCGGTCGGCTTTGGAGATGCGGATGAAATCAACGAATGCTCCTCGGCTGTTGGAAATGGCATGCCGTGATATTCCGAACGGCTATGAACTGGAAAGCTCGGTCGAGTTCACACTCGACGACGGCGGCACGATGTTAGCCCGGTACTTCTACCGGCAAATCGATCTGGGAGATTCCTACCTAACATTGACCCACTCTTCGCGCGGAACAGAACCGGCTCAAACGATCCTCATCTGCGGGAAGAAAGGCGAAGTGGAAGGCGATTTTCGCACGGATGCAACGGAAATGCTGGTGCTACGCGCGGACGGGGCCATTCAGCGAACCGAGCAAACGGTCAAAACCTGGCTCAAGTACGATGCGATGATCGACCGCGTGCGCGAGAAGTATCGCAACGGCCTGTCTCCGGAAGAGATATTCCGGAACATTCGCGCGTCGAGCGATAATCCATTATGGTCCTGACGAAAGAAGAACTGATCGCGGCGCTCCAAGACGAAGTTCGCATCCTGGTGCATCTGGCGGGCAAAGTGGATCAATCGAAGCTCGATTATCGGCCCACCCCCAAGCAGCGCAGCACCCTGGAACTGTTGCGGTACATGGCCGTCATGGGCCCAACTCAGATTGCTGTCCTGAAGACGGGAACCTTCGATCGACCCACCTTAGGGGCCATTTGGGGGCCCGCCGAAGCAGCGTCTAAAGCGATGAGCTTCGATCAGGCCGTCGCCGCTATCGAAAAACAATCCGACGAATATCCCCGCATCCTGGGCGATTGGACCGAGGCCGATTTCCGGGGCGACGTGGACATGTTTGGCACAAAGTCGTCGCGCGGAGCGCTGGTGGTGAACCTGGTGCTGGGCGGTCATGCGGCCTATCGGACCCAGCTGTTCTGCTACCTCAAGTCCTGCGGCCGCGACGAGCTGAACACGATGAATCTGTGGGCCGGCGTGGATGGTCCCGCGTAGCATATCGCAACGCTCCCTCACGGTCGCGGTTCAGAATAGGCGCGGAACAACTTGGCGCACCGCTTCAGAACCGCCATGCGTAAGCATGCGGATGCTTCGGCAGCGCGAAAGCATAGCTGCCGTTAAGGCAGCGAGAAAGCATAGATGCCGTTGATCCCGCGGGGAGGATGCAACTCTGGCGTTTCTCCCAACAGCACGCCATCCAACAGGCCGTTCCCGGTCATGACTGCCACGTATTGTTTCCCGTTCACCGCATAAGTAATGGTGCTCACCGAGATTGATCCGCCCAGAATCGATTCCCAAAGTTTCTTGCCGGTGTCGGCGTCGTAGGCGCGGAAGCGGCGGTTCAAATCGCCCTGGAACAGCAGGCCGCCGGCAGTCACTAGAGCCGCGCCGTCGGAAGGAACGCGGCCGACATTGATGCGCTGGATCTCGCCGGTAGAGAGGTTGATCTTCCCGATGGCGGTCAAAGCGTTCGGATCCGATCCAGGACGCGGCACGGGCTTGCGGCGCTCCGGCTGGTGCGGATTATCGACTGCCGAAACCATGTCGAGACAGTTATCGATGTACGGAACGTAGAGCGAGTTGGTGTCCGGGTCGAACGCGGTGGGCCAAAAGCTTCTGGTGTTGTAAGAGCAGATGATGTGCTCCTCGCCCGGCTTTTTGTTCACGAGATTGTAGTTGATGGTAACCTTGCCGGTTTTGCCGTCGATATTGGAAATGAGAAACAGCGGGTCGTCATAGGGAAAAGGCGTGGCCCAGAGGAACTGGCCGGTACCGCGGTCGATTTCGAAAACTCCACCGCCCTCGCCCACCATCACCGCCACGTCGTGCTCTTCGCCGCGCGGAATATCCGGATTGAACCACTTCACGAACTTCGGGTCGGGATTGAATTTCTCGCGAACCAGCGTGCGCTCGTGCGTATAATCCATGTCCCAGTCGTCGGCGGGCAGATGCTGGTAATACCATTTGAGCTTGCCTGTTTCAGGATCGAGCGCGACGGTTGAGTTGCTGTACAGATCGGCTGGCGAGGTTCGCGAGGTGCCATCGGGATCGCCGCCGTGGCGCTGCAGACGAGTGTTCGGCATGGGATTCGCGACGCCCCAATAGAGCGTTTTGCGCACCGGATCGTATGTGCCGGGCAATCCCCAAGTGGATGCCAGGTTGGTGTCCTTGAATTCCCCGCCCCACGTTTCCGAACCGGGTTCGCCCTTCGCGGGCACGTTGTAAAACTTCCAGACATCCTTGCCTGTCAAGGCGTCCTGGGCAGCGATGAAGCAGG
The DNA here is from genome assembly GCA_963747945.1 of Bryobacterales bacterium. Classification (GTDB taxonomy): domain Bacteria; phylum Acidobacteriota; class Terriglobia; order Bryobacterales; family Bryobacteraceae; genus Palsa-89. The sequence goes on along the minus strand of CAVVHB010000007.1, from coordinate 313,749 downwards.
TGTCGCGCGTCTTACCGCAGCCTCGGCCGGAAATCACTTTCCCTTCGACTACGATGGGCCCCGAGGTATTCTGCCCCGTGCCCGTGCTGGTTTCCCAACGCTGCTCGCCGGTGCGGGCATCCAGCCCCACCACGAAGCCGTCCGGCGCGGTGTAAAGAATCACGTCCTGATAAATCGCGAGCGCTTTCGTGCGCGCGGTGCTTGCGGCAGCGCTCGGGACTTTGCGCTTGTACTCCCAGATGAGATCGCCATTGGTGGCGTCCAGCGCCTCCACAATCGCGCCCGGTTCCACCAGATACATCACCCCGTTATGCACGATCGGAATGGTTTCGCTGGTGCCCGGGCCCAGGCCTCGCGTCCAGGCCATGCGCAACTGACCAACGTTCCCAAGGTTGATCTGCTTGAGCGGGCTGAAGCGCTGCGCGTCGTAGGTGCGGCTGTACATCAACCAGTCGTCCGGGCTGGGATGCAAGAGCATGTCTTGGGTAACGGGGACGAAGTCTTTCACCACTTGCGCGTGCGCGCCTGCCACCGCCAGCGCGGCCAATAAAAGTTTGCGAATCATGCTGGCGTCATTTTATAGCAAACGAATGATAGAATCACTTCGATCGGAGATCGCGATGCGACTCGTTGCAGTATTCTTGCTGGCCGGCGCGGCAGTAGCCCAAACTCCGGCTCCAGCGCCGCCAGTCCCCTTTCACGCGGTGGGCACCATGCGGCAGTTGATGATCGACATCATCTATCCCACTTCGGACGCGATCTTCTACGTGGACCGCGAGCCGCCCAAAACTGAAAAGGAATGGGGCGATCTGCGGGGGCAGGCGCTGATGCTGGCCGAGTCCGGGAACCTGCTCATGATGGACGGCCGCGCGCGCGACCAGAAGAACTGGATCATGGAGTCGAAGATGCTGATCGACATCGGCGGCAAAGCGTACAAAGCGGCGCAAGCCAAGGATATCGCCGGAATTCTCGCCCTCAACGATTCGCTCAATGCGGCCTGCGTGGTGTGCCACTATCAGTACCGGCCGGGCTATCATCGCAGACGGCCCGCCGCGCCGGCCGCGGCAAAGTAGCTACCATTGGCCTCAGCCATTCCGCCACTGCGCACGGCGGGTGCATTCGTGGCGAATTGTCTGGCGGCGACCGTCGCGACAAACTTCTTCAGCAACGACGTGTCCCGGCTCTACCGGTCCAAAACGCTGGCCGGGATGTTCCATCGAGAGTATTTCGTGAGCGCGGTTTTTGCGGCCGCCTTAGGCTATTTCGTGTTTTATAAATGGCGCTCGCCCACCGGGAAATGGGTATGGGTTGCAGGGGTCCTATTCCGCCGGAGCATGGATGTGCTGGTTCCAGATGAAGGGCGGTGCACCCTTTTCGATCCTGAAACGACATCCGCGCGCCCTGCTTGGCCAAAAGTCCAGCGGGGGCTAAAGAACCCCGGGCAGTTCTCCGCGGGCGCGAGCGCCGGGCTGGCATGAAGAAAGACGTCCGGCCGAAATGTTTGGTCGCGGCGGCGGGTGGCCGCCGGCCCGGAGCCAACGGTCAACGCCTTGCGATGTACGTGTATAAGATACAGTGCCTTCTATAAGATACATAAGGTCCTGGCCCGCCCTCGCTCGCCTTCTTCTCAGTAGAAAAACAGGTATGATACGAGTTGCGGATAGCAGATAGGAGACTGCCATCATGGCTTTCCAACTGACAGTTAACGGACGGTCCAGCACCGTCGATGTACCCGCGGATACGCCCCTTTTGTGGGTCATCCGCGATGTTCTGAAACTGAAAGGGACGAAGTACGGCTGCGGTATCGGCCAGTGTGGCGCCTGCACGGTGCACCTGAATGGCAAGGCCGTGCGAAGCTGCCAGACTCCGGTGTCGGTAGCCACTGCACCCATTACTACGCTCGAAGGGCTTTCGGCCGACGGAACGCATCCGGTGCAGCTGGCCTGGATGGAGATCGACGTCCCACAGTGCGGGTATTGCCAGGCTGGACAGATGATGTCCGCCGCGGCCCTGCTGGCCAAGACGCCCAAGCCGACCGACCAGGACATCAATTCGGCCATGAACGGGAACCTGTGCCGCTGCGGAACCTACGTTCGCATTCGCCAGGCGATTCATAAGGCTGCCGAGATTGCCACCACCAGCAAGTTGAAGAAGCCGTCCGAAGTTGCGGCCGGCCAGAGCGGCGCTCAGCAATAGGGTCGGGCTCAGGAATAAGGAGGCACGAAAATCATGGTTGTCAATCGACGTTCATTCTTACGCGTGAGTTCGCTGGCGGGCGGCGGCGCGCTGCTCAGCCTATATATCAAGCCACCCAAGGCTTCGGCCCAATTTGGGCCTTCGGCGCCTCCTGTGCCGAGCAACTACATCAAGATCGCGCCGGATGGCACGGTCACCATCATGGCCAAGGACCCCGAAGTGGGCCAAGGCATCAAGACCATGCTTCCCATGCTGATCGCCGAGGAACTGGATGCTGACTGGAAGAAGGTGAAGATCGAGCAGACCGACTTCGACGACACCAAGTACGCTGCACAGTTCGCGGGCGGTAGCCTGGCGACGCCGTTTAACTGGGACCCAATGCGGCGCGTGGGCGCGGCCGGACGCGAGATGTTGATCGGCGCCGCAGCCGGCACATGGAAAGTTCCGGCGGCGGAGTGCTCCACGTCGGCGGGGCGCGTGCTTCACAAAGGGTCTGGCAAATCGCTTGGCTATGGCGAACTGGCCAGCAACTTAGTTTCGATGCCCGTGCCGGATCTTCAAAAAGTGAAGATGAAAGATCCGAAGGACTATACCATCATCGGCCACAGCCAGCGCGGCGTGGACACTCCCAAGATCGTCACCGGCAAGCCGGTTTTCGCCATCGATTTTACGCTGCCGAACATGCTGTTCGCGGCGTATCAGAAGTGCCCGGTGTTCGCGGGCAAAGTGGTGAGCGCGAATCTGGACGAGATCAAACAGATGCCCGGCGTACGCGATGCGTTCATCGTGGAAGGCAAAGTGAAACCCGGCACGGTTGTGGAGAACGACCCCGGCCTGGAACCGGGCGTCGCCATTGTAGCCGATACCTGGTGGCAGGCGCAGACGGCGCGCAAGAAGCTGCAAGTGAAATGGGACGAAGGCGCTGCGGCTTCGCAATCGAGCGTCGGGTTCGCGCAAAAGGCCGAAGAACTGTCCAAACAGCCCCCGGCCAAAACGCTTCGCAAGGACGGCGATCCCGACGGTGCGCTTGCCAGCGCTGCCAAGGTGGTGGAGGGCGCCTATGCCTATCCGTTCATCTCGCACGCTCCGCTCGAACCGCAGAATTGCACCGCTCATTGGCAGGGCGACAAGATCGAGATCTGGTCCAACAGCCAAATCCCCGGCGGCGGCCGCACGTTGGTGGCGAAGACCCTGGGCATTCCCGAGAAGGATGTCACCATTCATATGCAGCGCGGCGGCGGCGGCTTTGGCCGGCGTTTGACCAACGACTACATGGTGGAATCGGCCTGGATTTCCAAGACCGTGAACGCTCCGGTGAAGTTGCTCTGGAGCCGCGAGGACGACTTCGGCCACGATTATTACCGGCCGGGCGGGTTCCAATATCTCAAGGCCGGCCTGGACGGGTCTGGCAAGATCGTCGCGTGGCAAAATCATTTCATTAGCTGGGGCGATGGAGACCGTCCCGCTCCATCGTCCACGATGGGTGCCACCGAGTTTCCGGCTCGCTACATTGCCAATTACGCGCTGCACAACACCAACCAGCCGCTGTGGCTGAAGACGGGTGCGCTGCGTGCACCGGGCAGCAATGTCTACGCGTTCGTCATCCAATCGTTCATCGACGAACTGGCGCACGCCGCGGGTAAGGACCCGGTGGAGTTTCGCCTGGCATTGCTCTCAAACACGCCGTTGCCGGCTCCGGCTCCGCCACCGGGTCGGGGCGGGTTCGGTGGTCCGGAGTTTAGCGCCGAACGCACCATGGGAGTACTGAAGCTTGCTGCCGAAAAGTCCGGCTGGGGCAAACGTCCGGCTGCGTCCGGCCGCGCCATGGGAGTCGCGTTCCACTTCAGCCACATGGGTTACTTCGCCGAGGTGGCCGATGTCAGCGTAAGCTCCGACAACAAGGTGAAGGTTCACAAGGTGTGGGTGGCGGCCGATATCGGCAGCCAGATCATCAATCCGCATTTCGCCGAGAACCTGTGTCAAGGCGCGGTCATCGATGGTATGAGCGAACTCATGGGCCAGCAGATCACGCTGGAAGGCGGCGCTGTGATGCAGCACAACTACGACAAGCATCCCATGGTGCGCATCGCGCAGGCGCCGGAGATCGAAGTGCATTGGCTGAAGAGCGAAAATCCGCCGACTGGGTTGGGCGAGCCCGCGCTGCCGCCGATTCTGCCGGCGGTGTGCAACGCCATCTTCACGGCAACCGGCAAGCGCATCCGTGAGACACCGCTATCGAAGAGCGGATATAGCTGGGCATAGCGCGCCTTTCTGAACCGCGCTGCCTTCTGAACCGCGCGCGTTAGCAAGCGGAATTGGGCCGCTCCTATTTCGGGGCGGCCTTTCCAGTTTCAACGAAGCTTTTCAGACGCATGAATTGTTGCGTGAGCACCGCATCTACGGGTGCGGCCAAGCTATTCAGGCCCCCGGGCGAGTAGCCGGTTACGGCGTACGTGACAGCCACCTTGGTTCCGTCGTCGCGCACCGCGCCAAGTTGAATCGTCATGCTGCCCGTCACCGCCATAGATTGCAGCGGACCCAGGCCGCCGGTCAAGACTAACATCTTGTCTGGATCGGCATTGATCACCTGCATGTGACGCGCGCCGCCGCCACCGGGTAGCTTCTCGCAAAAGCAGCCCATCGGCTTATCGTCGATAGTCAGATTGTGAGCGTCGCCGGAGAAGGTGTGCGCCGAGTCCCACCAATCGCCAACATTGTGAACCAGGCGCTGGTAAACTTCCTGCGGAGACGCTCGGATGGTGACAGCCAGCTTCACCGTGAATCCGTTGGCGGCTGAGTCGGCGACATCGGCGCGCAACAAAGCGACGGCGGCGATGCCCAGGAAAAAGCTGCGTCTCATGATCGACATTGTTCAATAATACGATGTGGCGCACGCACTCATGCGTGCCGCGTTCACACACTCGTGTGAACGCCGGTCTCAAGCAGTACGGCGGCGGAACAAGTGCAGAACCAGCGCAATCACCGCAACGATCAAAAGCAGGTGAATCGCGCCTCCCACCAGGTGAAACCCGATCCACATCACCAGCCATGCGCCAATCAGCATGAAAAACAGAATCAGAAAAAGGAAATCGCCAATCAGCCGCATGTCACTCTCCTGGAGGTTTGATCGCCTCAGGTGACAATTTGTTTCAAACTTGCCGTGTCACACTAGAGCTTGACCCCCAAGGTCCTTACAGTTCGCGATCTGCGCAAGCAGTACGGTACTACGGTTGCCGTGGATGGCGTTTCCTTCGAGGTAAACCGCAACGAAATCGTCGGGCTTCTGGGGCCAAATGGCGCCGGCAAAACGACCACGATCAATATGATCCTGGGGGTCCTGGAGCCTACTTCGGGCACCATTCTAGTGGAAGACCTCGACATCACCCTGAAGCGTTCCGCGGTGTTGGAGCGGACCAATTTTGCCGCCGTCTATGCGCCGCTGCCCGGTAATTTGACTGTGCTTCAGAATCTGCGGTTCTTTGGTCTGATTTATGCCATAAAAGATCTGACCGCCCGCATTGAGACTCTGCTCGAACAGTTCGATCTGCTCAAATTCCGTGACGTGAAATGCGGCGTGCTTTCTTCGGGTGAACAAACGCGCGTCAGCCTGGCCAAGGCGATGCTGAATCAGCCGGCCTTGCTTCTTCTGGATGAACCAACGGCGTCGCTCGACCCCGCCATCGCGCGCGAGATCCGCACCAAGATTCGGGAATACGCGGCGGCCGGCAAGGTAGGCGTGTTATGGACTTCGCACAACATGTACGAAGTGGAAGATGTTTGCGATCGCGTGCTTTTTCTTTCGCACGGCAGGATCTTGCTTCAGGGCGACCCGAAAACGCTGCCCGCCCTGCACGGCAAAGAGACGCTCGAAGAACTGTTTATCACCGTGGCCAATCATCCCATTGGCGATCGCCTCAGTGCAGTCCCTCATGGGATCACCTCAATGCAGATCAAGCGGAGCGCGCTTAGCGCATGTTTTCGACGCGGCGAACCTCGGCGATTGTCCTGCGCCAGTTCTATCTGATGCAGGGGAGCCCCGCGCGCGTGCTGCCGCTGTTCGCCTGGGTGGCCATCGACATGGTGACCTGGGGATTCATCACGAAATACCTGAACGCCGTCAGTGGGTCCGGATTCAACTTCGTGCCGTCGCTGCTGGGCGCGGTTCTGCTGTGGGACTTTTTCATCCGCGTAATGCAAGGCGTCACCACGACGTTTTTCGAGGACGTCTGGTCGCGCAACTTCTTGAATGTCTTCGCCACTCCGCTTACGATCTCGGAATACATCGGCGGTTTGGTGCTTTCAAGCGTCGCCACCAGCTCGGTTGGTCTGGTAACGATGCTGGTTCTCGCCACCACGGTATTCGGGCTGTCGTTCTTTCTCTACGGGGCGCTATTGGTGCCCTATTTACTGGTCTTGTTCCTGTTCGGCATTGCGCTTGGCATCTTTGGTTGCGGGATCGTGCTTCGATTGGGACCTGCGTCGGAGTGGTTCATCTGGCCCATTCCCGCGCTGATTTCGCCCTTCGCCGGCGTTTTCTATCCGCTCGCTACGTTGCCGCAATGGATGCGCTTTGTTTCACGCTTGTTGCCGCCCGCCTACGTCTTCGAGAACCTGCGGAGCATCGTGCTGAAGCGGCCCGCTTCGCCCTCCGCGCTTGTTTGGGGCGCCGCGCTCGACGCCATATTCCTGCTACTCGCAAGCTGGTTCTTTCGCGCCATCTATCGTCACGCCGTACGCACCGGCCTGATCGCACGATACAGCGCCGAGAGTCTCAGCTAGGCGGCGGCCCTGCGTCCACCGCGCTTCGGACGCGATTGGTGTTCCGCCAGGCTCTCTCGCAAAGCGTCCAATATGTTCGACACCGGCTTGGGCTTCTCCCTCTTGGCCGCGGTCACCCGTTCGTCCTTCTGCTTCTGCTCGATCAAACTCTTCCGAGCCGGTCCTCACCTCGGCCTGTTGAATCTCGTTCGCAAAGAACATGGTGTGCAGCATCAGCTCATTGCCGTCCGGACGGATCACCACGATGTGCTCCCGGTTGTGCATCGCCACTTTCGCGATCGCATATTGCCCGCGCTGCTTCATCGCCTCGCGAAAGAGCGCGTAGGGCTTCCTGACGTCGCCATCGGGAATCACATGGTACGATACATCCGAGACCGCCGGATGCGAAATCATGCGGATTCCCGGGTGGACCGAGAATATCCATCACCGCATTCTCGACGCGATCGGCGGCTCAGAACGAATCTCTCCGGGCCGTTTTAGCAGGAACTTTCTGTACGATGCCCGAGCCGCTTGTTCTCCGCCTGACAGAAATAGACCTCCTTCACGCGCGACAAGTCTTTCTTGTGAAGCAAGTGAAATTGGATCGACTTTTCGCGTGCCGCCACCTGCAAGCGAACCGGGAATGAAACCAGCCCAAAGCTGACGAAGCCTTTCCACACTGTTGCGGCCAATGAACACCTCCTTGGTTTGGATAGCGTAGGCCGGAATTAAGTTTCGGAAGCGAACAGCCCGTGGCGAAATCGAACACTTCCAGGCGGGAGAATGCACACAACAATCACCCCTCCCACAGCCGGAGATGGACCCGGGATTGCATCAACACACCGGAACAACAACATGTTTTGGGACGCCTGAGCTAGGATTTCTATTGACCATGCGCACTCTCTGGAATCTTTCCAACGTTATTGGCCTCATTGGCCTGGCAGCCTGCGGAGCTCTTGCCCAGGAGATCTCGATTCAGACGCCGCCCCCGCCACGGGTGATGGGGCCCCTGCTTCGGCCATTTCATTTGGAGCGGCGCGTGGTTTCGCCCGCCAAGCTAACCAACACTTCGCGCCTGGATTCGCTCATTCGCGCGGGCAATCTGTATCTGACGGCGCAGGACGTCATCGCACTGGCGCTTGAAAATAACGTGGATATCGCCATTCAACGCTACGGCCCCTATCTGGCGCGCGAAGTGGTGCGTCGCGCGCAGGGCGGCGGCGCCCTCCGCGACATCAGCCAGCCCATCAACCCCGGACCAACCAGCGTGAGTCTGGAGGGCGTCAGCGTGAACGCGGTTGGGCTGCAGGAGAAGCTCGGGCGTGGGCTCCGGCGGAGGCATCGTGATTCAGACCGGCACCCAGCCTCCCAATCTGGACCCGGTACTCACCGTCTTCGCGAACTTTCAGCATTCCACCACGCCGGAGAGCAACATCTTCGTTGTCTCAGTACCGTCCCTGATCGCTAATACCCAGCAAGTCGCGGTTCAGTACTCCCAATCGTTTGTAACCGGCACTTACGCTCAACTTAGTTACAGCAGCCTCCGAAGCAATTTCAATAGTCCCGATTTCGACATCAATCCCAGCACTAACGGCTCGCTGGACTTGTATGTCACGCAAAACCTGCTCCAAGGCTTCGGCATTGCCGTAAACAATCGCAACATCAGGGTTGCCAGGAACAACTTGAAGGTGACGGATCTCGCGCTCAAGCTCCAGGTGATCACCACCGTTTCCGCTGTGTTGAACCTCTACTGGGACTTAGTAAGCTTCAACGAAGACCAGCGAATCAAGCAGGAAGCACTTACTACCGCCCAGCGGTTGTACGACGGTAACAAACAACAGGTGGAACTGGGAACGCTGCCGGCTATTGAAGTCACACGGGCCGCCGCCGAGGTCTCCAACGCCAAGGAGAACCTGCTGATCGCACAGACCAATGTCGCGCAGCAGGAAACGGTGCTCAAGAACGCTCTCAGCAGAAACGGGATCGTGAGTCAGACCTTGGATGAGGTTCACATCCTTCCCCTGGACCACATCACCGTCCCGGAGACGGATGACCTGAAACCCACCGGGGAACTGGTGAGCCTGGCCTTAAATCAACGCCCGGAAATCGCACAGGCCAAAATTAACATTGAAAGCCGCATTATCAACCTGGCCGGCGCCAAAAACTATCTCATGCCGACGCTGCAGGCGTTTTTCGAATTGACCAATAACGGTCTTACCGGAACTGCAAATCCCGCGAGCGTCGCCTACGGCTTTGTGCCGCCTCCGGCTTATGTTGGCGGCTATGGCAACTTGCTGGGTCAGATCTTTGGCCGCGATTTTCCGAACTACTCGGCCGGATTCTCCTTGAACATTCCATTTCGGAATCGCGTCGCGCAGGCCGATTACGCCACCGATCAGCTCCAGTTGCGGCAAAGCCAACTGCAGTACCAAAAGGCGGCGAACCAGGTGCGCGTCGACGTGAAGAACGCGGTGATCGAGGTGCAGCAGGCGCGCGCGCGATACGAAACCGCGGTGGCTACACGTGCGCTCGCGCAGCAGACCTTAGAAGCCGAGCAAAACCGCTTTCGCTTTGGCGAGTCGACTATCGCAACCGTGGTGCAGGCGCAACGCGATCTGGCGTCCGACCAAAGCGCCGAGGTCCAATCCATGGCGAACTACACGCATGCCAAGGTCGCTTTCGACGAAGCCGTGGGGCAGACACTGGATGTCAACGGCATCTCCATGGAGGAAGCGGCGCTGGGCCGCGTGGCACGGGAATCGGTAATCCCCGCGTCGGTCACCGACCCGCGGCCAACCCAGCCGCGACCAACCGAGCCGCGACCAACCGAGCCGCGACCGTGAGGGAGCGTTATTCAACATGACCTACGACAAAACACTTTCCGTCCTCTCTGTTCTAAGCCTTTTCGCCTCGCAATGTTCCGCTCAAACGCCCCAGGAAGTGGAAAAGCCGCACGGGCCACTGCTGGTCCGATCTTACCTGCCTAGCAGCGTTCCAGCAGTGAATCTGCATAACTCGGATCATCTGCACAGTCTGATCCGCGCTGGACGCCTGTACCTGACAGTCCAAGATGCAATCGCGTTGGCCATCGAGAATAATCTGGATCTGGAGGTGGATCGCTACGGACCTCTGGGCGCGGTATGGGCGCTGGAGCGAGCCCAGGGCGGCGGCCCTCTGCGTGGCGTCACCAACGGAAACACGCTGGTCAATCAGGCCACCAGCGGCCAGGGCGTGGTGGGCAGCGAACTCGCGGCCGGCCTTGCGTCCAACAACTCCGGCGGCGGCGGCGGCAGTGGCGGCGCCAGCATCTCGCAGATCGGGCCGGTGACGCAAAACCTGGATCCGGTTCTTCAAGAACGCCACCGAGTTTTCCCACACCACCACTCCACAGCCGATCACCTCCGTAAGCGGAACCTGATGCGTTGGTGGACACCAAACACATCGTCGATTCGTTTGTGCAGGAGGGATTCCTGAGTGGCGGCTACGTGCAGGTGGCGGCCAATGAAGTCTTACTTGAAGGAAAATGCCCCCTCCGATTTTCTGAATCCGTCGGTGTATCCAGTGGTGCAGATCTACGCTCAGCCACAATCTCCTGCAAGGGCTTCGGGACCGGCGTTAACGGCCGGTTTATCCGCGTGGCCCAGAAGAATATACGGGGCGCTCAAGAAACGTTTCGATCGCAACTGTTGAATGTTGTTGCAAACGTTCTGAACCTGTATTGGGATCTGGTGACCGATGACGACGATCTCGCCGTTCGCCAGCGCGCGGTGGATCAGGCCCAGAAGTTCTACGACGACACCAAGAAGCAGATCGAGCTGGGCGTTGTTCCTCGCTTCGAAGCATCCCGCGCGCAGTCCAGCCTCAGCACCAGCCAACAACAGTTCTCCATCGCGCAAGCCACGTCGCGAGAACAGGAGAACCTGCTGAAGAATGCGCTGAGCCGGAATGGCCTGGAGGATCCACTGCTGGACGCCGCCCAGGTGGTGACGCTCGATCGGATCGAGATTCCCGAGCAGGACAATTTGCCCGGCCTGCGCGAACTGGTGGCGAAGGCGCTCGCGAATCGCCCGGATGTCGCGCTAGCCAGAATCAACGACGAAACGGCCGAGATCTCAGCCGAGGGAACTGCCAATGGCGTTCTGCCCAGTCTGCAAGGGTTCGGGGCCGTGAGCGCGAGCGGACTTTCGGGCACAGCGACGCCACCCGTTGTTTTTAAGGGCCAGAGCTATGCGGCCGATCCTTATTACGTAGGCGGACTGGGCAATGCACTGGGCCAGGTGTCTCGCGACAACTTCCCCAGCCGCAGCGCGGGGGCTTTGTTTCAGGGCACCGTGCGAAATCATGTGGCGCAGGGCGATTACGGCATCGAGCAACTGCAACTGCGGCAGGGCGACCTGGTGGAGCGCCGCAACCAGAATCAACTGGTAGTGGATATTTCCAATTACGTGGTCGCGCTGCGGCAGGCCCGTTCCCGTTATTCCCAGGCCGTGGATTCGCGCAAGTTGCAACAGGAGCTGCTCGAAAAGTCGCAGCAATCGTTTTCCTTTGGCGCGGCGACGCATGAGCGATATGGAAGCGGCCCAAACCGCATTGGTGGCCGCGCAGGAAGCTGAAGTCGCGACACGCTCTGGCCTTCAGCCACGCCCGCATTTCGCTGGATCAAGTGCTGGGGCAAACGCTGGACGTCAACCATGTTTCCGTGGAGCAGGCGCTGAAAGGAACTAGGGCAGCGACGCCGTGACGCCCACCAGCTTTTCAATGGATGGCACAATCGCGATCCGAAGCTCGCCCTGCGGCTTCCTGAAAGCGTTCCAGTAGCGCTCGCTGCTGAGCGAGCCAGGCATTGGGCGGCCGCTCGCCGCGCTCCAAGTAATCCAGAGCCTGTAGACCAATCGTGGCCAAGCGGCGCAGTGTTCCAGACGCGGGTTCAATGCCCGCCTGGTTATCCCTCCAGCGCACCAGCCAAACGCGCATTTGCGCGCGATCCATTCCATCCACCAAAGCGGCGAACTCGCGCGCCGTGTCGCTCTCCGGCGTGACTTCATCCACCAACTGATCGAGGGGTGTTTGCTGATTGTATTTGTGCGTGCGGATGCGTTGGCCAAACGTCGCGGGTTCCACCACATCGGCCAGCGTCTTGATCGGCTCCGGCACGGCAACTCCAAAAGTCCGAAGCCCGCGTTGCTGCAGCGCCCACCTCACGGCGGCCAAACGCCGGTACATCGAAGGCACGTCCTTCACATCTCGCGGCGACCAAAGCCGCTCCGCAATCGCGGCGGCGCGCGGCCAAATGCGCGAGTCCACATTTTCCGGGCTCACGAATTCGCCCCACATCGCGATCTCACCACCCAGAATGTGAGTCTTCTCCTCCTCCGTGAGAGATGCGGCGTCACCATCCAGCGGATCAACCGCATAGAGCGTCGAAGCCGGCTCCATGTGATCGAGATAATAGCCGGCCGAAAGGATGCCTGAAAAGCCGTGCCGCGCAGCTTCGGCCAGCGACTTCTGGCCGCGCCAGGATTGAATCAAGATGGCCTTCGGCAAATCCGGATCCAGAATCTCGTCCCAGCCCTCCATCCTCTTTCCGTACTTAGCCACCGTCTTTTGAAGCCGCCGGTTGAAATATGCCTGCAGTTCGTCGGTGGTCGTCAACCGATTCTTGCGCATGAAGGCGCGAATGCGCGCGCTATTCTTCCACTGCTTGCCGGTTACCTCATCGCCGCCAATATGAAAGAACGGATCGGGGAACAGCGCGGCCATCTCACCGATGAACGCGTCCACAAAATGATACGTGGATTCGAGCGTGGGGTCCATTGTCGCGTCGAATACGCCCCAGTTGCGCTCGATTTGATAAGGCCCGGGCGCACTGGCAAGCTCCGGGTAGCCGACTAACCAGCTTGTGGTGTGGCCCGGAACGTCGAACTCAGGCACCACGCGAATTCCGCGATCGCGAGCGTAGGCGATCACGTCGCGAACCTGGTCCTGCGTGTAATAAAGGCCATCGGAACCGAGCTGTTGCAACTTCGGAAAACGCCTGCTCTCGACGCGAAAACCCTGGTCGTCGGATAAGTGCCAGTGGAACACGTTCAACTTCACGGCCGCCATGCCGTCGAGATTGCGCTTGACCACCTCGATGGGCATCCAATGCCGCGACACATCCAGATGCAGCCCGCGCCAGGGAAAACGGGGATGGTCCTGAATGTCGAGAACCGGCGCTTCGAAGCCTTCCGAACCCGACACAATCAACTGTCGAAATGTTTCCAGGCCATGCAACACGCCCAGCGGATTGGGAGCCGAAAGATACGCCTGCTGTTGCGTGATCCGCAGGCGATAGCTCTCGTCTTCAGCAAGCTCCTGGATGGGCTTGGACGCGTGGCCGCATTGGATGATCAGACTTGCGGGATCGCCGGGCGCCGCGATTTCCCCTATCCGCCGAGCTGCATTTTCCAAACGCGGCTCCGAATACCCTTGGATAGCGATGCGGATGGCCCGGCCCAGCGCGAGCCTTCCCTGCCCCATTTCGATCTCGGCCGGCCACGGCATTACACCAGGCTGTTGCTGGGCGCTGAGCACGGCCGCCGCCGCTACAATCAGCCCAGCGCAGCGGATCATGTTTTTCTCAATTCCCCGGTACTTTCCTCAATTCGGCGGTGCGAAGAAACCGAGCGGCTTCAGCGCAATAATCTTCCAGTGCTTCTTTTCCTTGCGCAGCTCGCAGTGAACTACTTCACGCCGCCGGACGATGGGCCCGTCTTGTTCCACGCTTCGGATCTCGAGCAGCCAATCCAGGTCGATGTTGTACGTATGGTCGTCGCCGTCCTCCGTCAATGGCACGATCGAAGAAGAAACTTCGCCTTGATTCACTAATGCTTTCACGTTGTTTTTGAGCGTGTCGTAATCCGGCATGTCCTTACTGAAGGCGTCCATGAACTTGGAGACGTTTCCGCGCCCGAAAACGGCTCCGGTGCTATCCCCGCTTACTTCGGTGAGCGCGGCCGCCATGGAGGTGAAGACGTCCATCACGTCGTCGTGTGCGTCCGCGCAGGCGAATACCGCCGTCAGGCACAGCAGCGCCGTATTACGTACGATAGCTCGCATTAATCTCAATGTACTTCTCGGTCAGATCGCACGTCCAGAATCGGGCGCTGCCTTTACCTTTGCTCTGGATCGCGAATCGAATTTGGCACTCGGGTTCATCCAGCTTCTTCTTCAACTCGCCCTCCGAGAAATCCGCTGCCAACCCACCCCGGCACACCGGCACACCCTGCAGATCGATGTCCACCTTGGATGGATCGAACGGCACGCCCGCGTTGCCCGCGGCTGAAATGATGCGGCCCCAGTTGGGATCGGAGCCGGCGATCGCGGTCTTCACCAGCGGCGAATTTGCGATACTGCGCGCGATGCGCGTGGCAGCCTCTTCGTTGCTGGCGCCGGTCACGTCGATGGTCACCAGCTTGCGAGCGCCCTCGCCGTCCCGCACGATCTGCCGCGCCAGATCCTCCATCACCTCACTGAGCGCCTGTTCCACTTTCTTGATTTCCTTCGGATTGGGCTGAATCCCCGAGGCTCCATTGGCAAGCACCAGCATCGTGTCGTTGGTGGAAGTGTCGCCATCCACGCTGATGCGGTTGTAACTGCGCTTCACGGCGGCGGCCAGCATCGTGGCAAGCGCGGAAGGCGGGAGCGCCGCGTCCATCATCACGAATCCGAGGGTGGTCGCCATGTTGGGATGAATCATGCCGGACCCCTTCGTCATCCCAGCGATCTGGATGGAGCCTTTCTTGAAGCGGACCTGGCTGTGCGCGGTTTTCATCACCAGGTCGGTGGTGAGAATCGCATGCGCCACGTCTTGAAAACGATCCGGCGCCAGTCCCGCGATCAAGGCTGGCATCGCGTTCACCACCAAACTGAGCGTCCATTTCAACACCGATCACGCCCGTGGACGCGGGAAACACCTGCGTTGGCGGCACGTGAAGCTGATTAGCTACAGCCTCGCAGCAAGCCAGCGCGACGCGATCGCCGGTCCTGGTGGCGCAATTCGCATTGCCCGCGTTGATCAGCACCGCGCTCACCACCCCTCGGGCTTTCGTCAGGTTCCAGCGCGCAATGCGTACGGGCGCGGCCTGCACGCGATTCTGGGTGAACACCGCGGCGCCCGACGCCGGAACAGCGGGAACAATCAGCGCCAGGTCGTCTTTCTTAACTTTGCGGATTCCCGCGTAAACGGCCGAATATCGATAACCCAACGGTAACTTCACGCTACCTTCTCCCCCAGCATTTCGTTGTCTTTCAAGTGCTGCCCGTTCAGGAATGCTTCCCCTGACATCCGCTTGCGCCCTTCCACTTGCACCTCGATGAGTTCCAGCGCCGTCCGTTCGCCACAGGCAACCAGCAACCGCTTCTTCTGCGAAATCATCTGCCCCGGCTGGCCGGACAACCCATCGCTCGCTACGCGCGACTTCCAGACGTGAAACATTTGCCCTCGAAAAAAGCTAGACGCACCCGGCCACGGCAGGAACCCACGCGATCGATTAAAGATCTTCTTCGCGGGCCAGTTCCAGTCGATCTCGCCATCTTCCTTCTTGAGAATCGGCGCATAGCTGGCTTCGGCGGGATCTTGTTTCACTGGCGCGGGATTCTCGCGCAACGTCTCCACTAACAGCTCTGCACCGGCGGCACTGAGACGGCGGCCGAGATCCAGGGCGTCCTCTTCCGGTCCGATTTGCGTTTCCCACTTCAGCAGCATATCGCCGGTATCCAGCCCCGCATCAATCCGCATGGTCGTCACGCCGGTTCGTTCTTCCCCATTGGCAATCGCCCACTGGATTGGCGCTGCGCCGCGGTACTTCGGCAACAGCGACGCGTGCACGTTGATGATACCCAGCCGCGGGATGTCGATGATCGCCTGCGGCAGGATCTGCCCGTAGCCCACCACCACCATGGCGTCCGGCTTCATCTGTTTCAATTGCTCCACCACTTCCGGCCGTCGAATGCGCTCGGGCTGATGTATCGGCAACCCCAGGCGCACAGCGGCTTCCTTTACCGGCGAAGCAGTCACCTTACCTCCGCGACCGCGAGGCCGATCGGGTTGTGTGAACACGGCCAGGACGCGCTGGCCGGCGCCGACGATGCGCTCGAGTGTGGGAACCGCAAACGTTGGGGTGCCTAGAAAAATCAGGTCCATTCGCCGGCTTTCACCAACTTCCGCACCTTGCGCCGGATCAAGTCGCGCTTGAGGGCGCTCACGTGGCTGATATACAGGCGGCCATTCAGGTGGTCGATCTCATGGCAGAACGCGCGGGCCAGCAGCTCCTCGCCGGTCCTCTCGAACCATTCGCCCTGGATGTTTTGAGCGCGCACGGTCACGCTCTTGGGGCGCGTCACCTGTTCGCGAAATCCCGGCAGACTGAGACAGCCCTCTTCGCCGGTCTGAAACTCCTCCTTGCGAATGACCTCGGGATTGATCAGGACGATCTTCTGCTGCGGATCTTCGGCCACCGACAGATCGATCACCGCGATTCGTTTCGCGATGCCAATCTGGGGCGCGGCCAAACCAACACCCTTGGCGGCGTACATGGATTCAAACATGTCCTCGATCAGCTTGTTCAACTCCGGCGTATTGAAATCGGTTACCGCCTCCGCTTGCTTTTCGAGCACTTGCTCGCCATACAAAACGATCGAATACGTCATCAGAAGTTTCTAACCTGCTCCCTGTAACCTTCGAAATTGCGGCGCGTCTCGTGGAGGGAATCGCCGCCAAACTTTTCCAAAAATGCCTGCGCCAGAACGATGGACACCATCGCCTCCCCGATCACTCCGGCCGCCGGCACCACACAGACGTCGCTGCGCTCATAAGCGGCCAATGCGGGCTCGCGCGTGGTCAGATCCACCGATTCGAGCGGACGCCGCAAGGTGGAGATGGGCTTCAGCATCCCGCGAACCAGCACGTCCTGGCCGTTGGTCATGCCGCCTTCCAGTCCTCCGGCGCGATTCGCTCCGCGAGTGAATTGCCGCTCTTCGCGATTGTAGTGAATGGTGTCCTGCACGCGCGATCCGAACGAGGCCGCCCCGGCCGCGGCGAATCCGATCTCCACGCCCTTCACCGCCTGCATCGACACGATGGCCTGTGCCAGCCGGCCGTCCAGCCGAGAATCCCAGGTGACGTACGAGCCAAGACCTGGCGGAACCCCGTGCGCCACCACTTCGAAGACCCCGCCGACGGTGTCGCCCGTGCGATACGCGTGGTCCACAACCTCCTTCATGCGCGCTTCCGCCTCTGGATCCACACAGCCCAGCAACACATCTTCTTTCTTGCTGAGCGCCACCAACTCGTCCCACTCCGCCGGACGTCCCAAACCAGCCTCGCCGACCCCGATCACGTGGCTCAACACCGTAATGCCAAATTGCCCCAGGAATGCTTTGGCCAATGCGCCCACGGCGACGCGGGCGGTAGTCTCCCGAGCGCTGGCGCGTTCCAGGATGTACCGGGCGTCCGGAAAATTGTACTTCAGGCTGCCGGCCAGATCGGCGTGTCCCGGACGCGGCCGCGACACCGGCTTGTGTTTTTGCGCGTCGTCGTCGGAACCCTCCACCGGCAGAGCCTCAGTCCAATTCTTCCAGTCTTTGTTTTGGATGATGATCGCGATGGGCGCGCCGATGGTCTTGGAGTGCCGCACACCGGCAACAATTTGGGCGCGATCTGTTTCAATCTTCATCCGCCCCCCGCGTCCGTAGCCCTGTTGCCGCCGCCACAGCTCGTGATTCACCGCGTCCACAGAAATAGGAATTCCCGCGGGAAGCCCCGTGAGGGTGGCTACCAGGCACTCTCCATGCGATTCACCGGCTGTTTCGAAACGGAACATGTTTGAGGGGGAAAACTTCATGTTACCGGAAACCGGGGTGTTCACGCACATTGTGGCGCACGCGCGCTCCTGCGTGCCGCGTACGCACTCCCGCGTGCCGCGTTCACACTCGTTTGAACGAATGGAGTTTCTACATTTTCGACTGAATTTGTTTTATCTAGCGTGCCTAGAGCGCGTGGAACCGCATGCGCGGGGCCGAATTGTGCTTCGTGAAAACGTGGCTTTGAGTTAAGCCGATCTTGGCCGGCGTTGAATGATCCAGTGTCCGAATCTGGGATTGGGTTCGTTTGGTTTGGTAATTTCGCCTACTGCGCGCCGCGGCGCCAGTGTTCGCGCCCACGAATAGCACGATGCCAACGCCGATGAGGTGGCTCTTGGCGCCGGTGCCCCGGCCGGTGCACTGAAAGGCGAGCTTTGCACGAGTGGCATATATCAAGACGAGTTTACGCCCGGGTGGGTGGACATGATGAGCGTCGGATGTGCTAAGTGATTGTGGCAGCGCGGGTGAATATCCGCGGAAGCAAGGTGAAAGCGAAGTTGGGTGGCGGCGCAGGCATCTCCGCCCGCTGCCAAAGCCAGGCGTTCACACGAGTGTGAACGCTGCACGCAAGAGTGCGTGCGCCACAAATTCGTTGATGCCATACTGCCAGATGTTGCATTCCCGACAAAATGAAGCGGCGTGGGCGTTTGCCGCCTTGGCTCTCGTGCTGTGCTGGCAATCCCTGACGGTTCATTTTAATCGCGCTGGAAACTGGACCGCCTTGTTCCTCACCGGCCAGGATTTCACGGTGCCCCCGGAACTGACTCCCGGCACGTATCGCTTTCCAGGCACCGGTTTCGATGGCCAAATGTACCGCTATGTGGCGCACGATCCTTTCATGCAGCGCGGATACGCGCGCTATCTGGACAATCCGGCGGAGCGCTATCGGCGCATCCTCGTTCCCGCCCTAACCTATTTCCTGGTTGCCGGACACCAGCCGTGGATCGACGCCGCCTACATCGCGGTGGTCGGGCTATCCGTCCTGCTCGGGGCCTATTGGCTGAGCCGTTGGACCGTGCTCTCGGGCGCTCATCCCGCCTGGGCGCTGGCATTCCTGCTGATACCAGCCACGGTGATTTCGATGGACCGCATGACCGTCGACGTCGCTTTGGCGGCGCTCACCGTGGCCTTCGCAGTCTATTGGAAAACCGGCTCCTGGTGGAAGCTCTTCATCGTGCTGGTGCTCGCTTGCCTGGTGCGCGAAACTGGATTGCTGCTGGTGGCGGGCGTCTCCCTGTTCGAGTTGCTCAACCGCCGGTTCGCGCGCGCTACGCTGTGGGCTTCCGCGTCTGTGCCGATGTTTGCCTGGTACGCGTTCATCCGTCAAATGTACCCTGAGAAGACGCACTTTGGAGCACCCGCGTGGTTCGCCAAAAAGCTTGGCCCCGGCCTGTTTTACAGGCTGTTGCAACCTCCTCGATATCCGCTGCCCCCGGCTCTTGAGACAATTGCGAGATTCTCCGACGTCCTGGCGCTGGGGGCCATTCTTTTGGCTTCGATTCTCGCGATCGTACTTTTTCTCCGCGCCCATCCTAAAGGACCACTCGCGATTTCCGGCCTTCTGTTTGTAGCCCTGGTTTTCGCTCTTACCGGCGGGCAATTTTGGACCGACGCCTATGGCTACCCACGCGTCCTGTCCCCTCTATTGGTCCTGATCGCTCTGCCTGCGGTTGCAAGGGAACCCGGCGCAGCGTCACCCTGGTGGCTTGGTCTGGTCCCGGCACTGGCGGTGGACCTGAGGTTGGGAATGCAATTCGCATACGCGATTGGCGGCGTGGTTCGCGGCTTGCTGCACTCGATTCGCGCTTGACAATTCAGGCAGCAAAGAGCAGACTACGCCCCAGGGCAACTTCGCCGAAATAACTTCATGCAAATCAGGCCAAGCTAATAACGTTCCGATGCGAGTGCTGCTGGTAAGCGACTACGCCACGCCCACCGGTGGCGCGGAACTGATGATACTGGCCTTGCGCGATTTGCTGCGGCGGCGCGGACATGATGCGCGGCTTCTGGCCAGTTCAGCCCGTCCATTGAATCTGCCCAGCCAGGCCGATTACGAGTGTTTCGGAATTTCCTCGGCCATCCGCGGCCTTACTCAAGTGGTGAACCCGTCGGCTGCCTGGCGCCTCAGACGCGTACTCGCCGAATTTCGGCCTGACGTGGTGCATGTCCGGCTCTTCCTGAGCCAGCTCTCGCCTCTGATCCTGCCTCTCCTCGCAGAAGTTCCGGCTATCTATCACGTCGCCTGGTACCGCTGTATTTGCCCGATCGGAACCAAGATGCTCCCCAATCTCACCAGTTGCCGGGAGCCGGCGGGCACGGCCTGCTTAAGAAATGGCTGCTTCCCCGCCTATGCCTGGCCTTCGGCGATGCTGCAATTGAAGCTGTGGCGTCATTGGGCGCATGCGTTCAACGCATTCGTGGCGAACAGCGCCGCGACGAAACGCCGCTTGGAGGCGGAAGGTATCCATCCAGTGAAAGTGATTTGGAACGGTGTGCCGGTGCGCCCACCCGCCGCCGCTGGACTCTCGCGCAGGCCCACCGTAGCTTTTGCCGGACGGCTGGTTTACGAAAAGGGGGCCATCGACCTGGTGGAAGCTTTCGCCAACGTCCGGTGGCGAGTCCCCGGCGCGACGCTTCTGATTGCCGGAGATGGGCCCGAACGGCCGCGTATCCTATCGGCAATCGACCGCTTGGGCCTGCAGTCCAGCGTTACTCTGCTGGGCCATATGACGCGCGTGGAAATGGAGCAGCGTTTCGCCGGCGCGTGGGTGCAAGTGGTGCCATCGCGCTGGGAGGAGCCGTTTGGCTTGACTGCCGCGGAGGCCCTGATGCGGGGAACGGCCGTCATCGCCAGCAACACCGGCGGATTGGCCGAAATCGTGCGTGATAATGAAACCGGAATTTTAGTTCCGCCTCAAGATCCTCACGCTTTGGCAGAAGCGCTCTGTGCCCTGCTCCAAAACGCCGATTTGGCCCGCTCGATGGGTCTGCGGGGGCGTGCGTTCGCCATCGAACATCTGACGGAGGACACGTTTGTGGAACGTTTTATAGCGTTGTATGAGTTACTCTGTCAGAGTGAGGCGGTTGCCTCCGCAACGTGACAAAGAGGCCGCCTGCTGTTTCGGTAATCGTGGAAGCTTACAACGAAGACGCGAATGCTCTCGCGCCTCCGGACGATACTTTCCGCGCGCTGCTGAAACAGGATTTTCCCCTCGAAGAGGTGGAGCTGATTCTGGTCGGTAGCCACCTGCAGATGGCGTTCTGGCATGAGACCTATAGCCGGTGGCCGCGGCTTCACCACGCAACGTTTCAGCAAGTGAAGTTTCTGGAGGTTGAGCCCGAACATTGTCATTACTGGGAACTGAAGAACAAAGCCGCCGAATACGCCGAGGGTGAGATTCTGGCTTTGGTGGACTGCGATACTTTGCCGGAGCCCCGCTGGCTGTCGTCGGGCGTCGGCGCAATCCGCCAAGGCGCCGATGCTTCCGTTGGGCCCTCGCTTTTCCACACCGATCGCTCAGGGCCTGAGTCGCCCTGGATGATAGCAGCCGCCCTGCCCTCCTGGTCCTTCTCGCTTGCATTTTCGTCGTCGCCGGAAGATCTAAGAGCTGGCGCCCTCATGGGCCACAATCTTATCATCCGCCGGTGCTGCCTTTTGCAGCATCCCTTTCAGGCCTCAAAGCGGTCTTTTGTTTCATCGCTCGAATTCTTCGAACTCAAACGGGCGGGCGCTAAGTTCTCTTACCAACCTGGCCAGAGGACAGCTCACGGAATGAACTTCCACTGGTGGCTTTCCAGACTTCATTTCCGCCGAGGCTGGGAAACCTATGAGGGCCGGGCCGCGGATGCGAACTGGCCGCGTATTGGCATATTGGAAAAGCTTCCCTGGATTGAACCCATGGTGCTTCGCATGGGACTGGTTTGCCGGGATGCCCGCCACTGGTTCCGCTTTACCCGCGTCCTCGGGCTCAGCCGCGCCAGAGCGATTTTTCTTTTCCCGCTCGCCCTGGGCGCCTCGTTCTTCGCGCGTAGCGCCGAGATGATCGGTATGTATGCGGCGCTCCTGGCTCCCAAAACCAGCGAGCATCAGGCTAGATTTTAGTAGCTTCCTGCTCCTCTATGAGCTTTTCGCTGTCGCCGCCGCCGTCGGGCTTCGACATTCCATTCGGGATTTTTCGCTGCCGGTGCGCGGAGAAAAATTGCCCGATCGCGGATTCCAAATGGAGCGTCGTGCCGGCGGCCAGGGACAACCCGCAATAAACTGAGAACACAAAATGGACGGGGAACGCTCGAATCGCGAAGCTCCATCCGGCCCGCTGCTGGAGAAATCGTAGAAATCGCCAGTTGCAGGCACCGAACACCACCAGCGCCGCCAAGAGCAGCCAAACATGGCCCGTACACGCCGCCAGCGCCAACCAGGCCGCTGCCACGCTCACGCGCTGGGACCAACGCAGGTTCAGATCGTTCGGCATCCGGCGTCGTTTGAGTATCAACCGGGTCCACGGAATGCCGCGGTAAAAGATGTCGGTGCGTGACATCCCATAAAACGTCCAGCGCTTTAAATGCTGCGACTGCGCCGCCGGGTCCAGCCGGATACGGATGCCCGCAGCGGCCAATCGCATCCCCAGTTCAATGTCCTCGACGGAGGAACTGTCGTAGGACTCGTCGAAACCGCCGAACTCCCGAAACACTTCCCGCCGGATGGCGCCAAACCCCGCCCAGAAAGTGGTGGCATCCGATCGAGCCACGCGGTGCGTGTGGCAATGCAGCAAATTGCGGTAGCGGGAAAAGAAGCCGGCATCTAAAGGATCGTCGTCGTAGGCCCCAAAGGCCGCGCCGATCGCAGGGTCGTCCAGATGCGCAACCAGCAGCCACAGCGCGTCGCGGTGCAGGCGCACATCGGCATCCAGAAAGACCAGCACATCACCCCGGGCCCGTGCCGCTCCCAGGTTGCGGGCGTGCGCCGGCCCGGATCGCCGGCCGGTAGAGAGAACAGAACAGCCATACTGGGAGGCAGCGGCGGCGGTGTCGTCGCTGGAGGAATCGTCTACGACGATGATCTCGAGCGGACCGACTGTTGAAAGTCTCAACGCTTCCAGACTCTCGCGAATCGTCTTGCCCGCATTGAACGCAGCGATGATTACAGAGACGCTCCAAGGTCCAGACTGAATCACGTAAACCTGATCGTAATCGATGAACTGAATACTAGCAAGGACTTAATACTTGCAAGGAGGAAAGGCAATCCGTGCACCGACAGAATTGGGGGCCATGGTGGGCCGCAACCGGGGCGCGCGTTCCCTTTTGAAGTGGGCTGGCCCGGCCTTCTGAACCGCCAGCGGCCACGCGATAGCCGGATTTTCGCGCACCCTTTTGCGGGCCCCCGGAGAAGGAATCTCGGCCCGGACCCGACCGCGTTGTCACGGGAACAAGAGGCGAAACCACCGTGCCACCGGCAGCCGCGGAGCAATCCCGGTTCCCGCTGAAGAACCTTCCGCTTGGCGACAAAGGTCATGCTATACTAAATTTCAGTTTGAATGTCCCGCCCACGCTTGGCCGCAACACATTTTGCTCCTCGCAAAGCCCGCAATCAAATGTATCCGCTAGTTGAAGGATGAGTTCATGAAAAAAGTGTTCGTAGGAAATTTGGACTTCGGCGCTACCGAGGAAAGTATTCGCAGCGCATTTGAGGCGTATGGCGCCGTGGAGCGCGTCAGCTTGATGACTGACCGTGACACTGGCCGCTCGCGCGGTTTTGCTTTCGTCGAGATGAGCGATTCGGCGGAAGCCGACGCCGCCATCAACGGACTGAACGGTACCAATCTGGGCGGCCGCGCCATTAATGTAAACGAAGCGCGCCCCAAGACTGATAGCCCCCGGCGTGGCGGAGGCGGAGGCGAACGGCGCGAGCGCCGCTGGTAGGCACCCCTTTTCGTTCCAACGACGATTATGGTCCAATAATCAAGGTCCAACAGGACCACAATGCTTCTTAGGAGGATCTCATGGCTGGCCGGTCAGGCGACACATTTAAAAAACGTCAAAAGGAAGTCGCCCGTGCTGAAAAGCACCGGGAAAAGTTGGCCAAGCGCCTTGAGCGCAAAACACTTCCCAAAGAGTCTCCCGATAGTGAGGAAGGCACGTTAGCCGAGCAACTATCATCGGAGGATGCGGCGCAATCAGAGGAGAGCGGCGCGTCACAGTCCATTTGAGCGCCATTCGCGCTTCAATACCAATAACAAAACAGCAACAAGGAGAGAATGTGAAAGAGACAGGTACAGTAAAGTGGTTTAACGCCGGAAAAGGTTTTGGATTTATCCAGCGTGACAACGGCGAAGATGTGTTCGTGCACTTTTCGGCGATCGAAGCCAGCGGGTATCGCACCCTCGACGAAGGCGCACGCGTGTCCTTCATCGTGAAGCGCGGTCCTAAAGGCCTGCAAGCCGAGCAAGTCACCCTGGCGTAAACCGAGCAACAAACAGTTTCGGATCTGGCCGTTACACCAGCGGCCAGGTGCCATCTCAAGGTTTGCCATCAAAAGTTTTTGATCGGACGTTCCCGGCGTCTGGCGCGTCCCTCCTGCCGCTGGAAGGTGCGGCATCCATGCAGCTCCTCTACAAAGGCTTTAACCAGCGAGCGAATATTCGCAGCTACCGTTTCGACGGTGTCGTCCCTAGCGAGCGGCCCAGCAGAATCGTCAAAAATCTTGAATTCCTGCTGAAGCTGGACATGACCGTGCTGGCGGAGCATCGCATCCGGATTCAGGAAGCTCCCACTTTGTGCCTTGGAATCCTGCAGTCGGCCTTGGCCACGCCCGGCGCCGACACCATTCCTTTCTTGAGCTACACCATCACGCGCGCGGAAATCCTGGCCTTCGCCTCGGCTCGCGATGCGCTGGTGGAAGCCAAAGGAACGCGGCGCAAACATCGGCCGCCTTTCAAACCCACTACGCCCGCGCAGTGGAAGTGGCCGGGACAATGAAGGGCGCTTACGTCTCGTCCCAAGTCAGTTTTGCACTCGGGTAAAGCGGAGAGATCGTGTTGTACCGATTGAGATCGAATGGCAACTTGTCGACCGCCCTCTTAACCTGCACCGTCGGGAGCCGCGTCGCGTGGAAATCCGATCAGGATCACACCGGGCGACTCTGCGCGGCCCGCGAACACAAGCCAGCCGAAATCCTTGTCCTCGGTCAACCGCGGATATGTATCTAAAAGATCCGCAGTCGTCGCACCCTAGGCAAGTTTGCGCAGAATAAGGTCCACGGGCATGCGGGTCCCGCGAACGATGGCTTGCCCTGCATGACTTCCGGATTAATCCCAATGCGCTCGCTCACAACCGACCTTCTCTTTCAATTGTACCGACATTGTTCCACAGGGCTTCTTTCCAATGCCACAGAAATCTATGGCAGCGCGAACACGTTCAACGTCATCCCCGACACAATCGCCACGTACTGCTTGCCATCCTTGCCTTCATAGGTCATCGGATCGGCATTCGCCGTCGCATCCAGCTTCGCCGACCACAGTTCCTTGCCGGTTTTCGAATCGATGGCGCGGAAGCGATTGTCGTTCACGATCCCGGCAAACACCAGGCCTCCGGCAGTCGCGGTCGGTCCGGCGAACCCTCCCGACCGTCCCGTATTCTGTCTCTGCGGCCCCAGGTCCTCGGTGATTCCGAACGGAATCTGCCATGCAAACTCGCCCGTGTTCGCGTTCACCGCCGTCAGCCGGCCCCAGGGTGGTTTCTGGCAGGGCCAATTCGCCTTTTGGCCGTTGGCTTGTGTCACCGGAACAGTGAAGGTGTGAAAAGGCCCCGGGCCATCCACGCCCGCGCGCGTGTATTCAAGCGGCGAACCATTCTCATCGAACGAGTACTGCACCCCCGGCTTCTTCTTCTCCGTCCAGCCCACCTGCCCCTGGTCATGCGTGTAGGCGAAAATGTATCCGTCCTTCGGATCCACGGCCATGCCGCCCCAATTGGTGCCGCCCGTCGCGCCTGGAAAAATAATGCTCGATTTCGGCGGCGTGCCGTCGGCGTGGTATAGAAACGGCGTGAAGGGACCCGTGTTGTAAAACCCGCCGCTCTTCTCCACCAGCGCCTTGCAAGCCGCGACGTGCTCCGGCGTCGTGTCCTCGGCCGTCACTAAATCCTCGGGCTTGTAGCTCATGCGCGCCAGCGGCGGAGGTTTCAAAGGGAACGGCTGCGTGGGTGAATACCATTCGCCCGGCACATCGCCCGCGGTTACTTTGCGCTCTTCCACGCCAAATACCGGCTTGCCGTTGGTGCGATCCAGAATGAACATCCAGCCCGTCTTGCCGATATCGGCGATGGCGGGAATTTTCTTGCCATTCACAGTGATGTCCAGCAGCACCGCCGCCGGCGGATTATCGTAATCCCACAAATCGTGATGGACCGTTTGGAAATACCATTTGAGCTTTCCGCTCTCCGCATCCACGGCCACCAGGCTGTTCCCGAAAAGATTCGCGCCCGGACGGTCGCCGCCGTAGTAATTGGAAGCCGGCCCATCGATAGTCATATAGAGGATGCCGCGCTGCGCGTCGGCAGCCATGGGCCAGGCCCAGATATTGGTTCCGGAACGGTTCTTCCAGCCGTCGTTGAGCCAGGTCTCATGCCCCACTTCGCCCGGCTGCGGCACGGTGTGGAATTCCCAGAGTTTGGCGCCGGTTCGGGCGTCGTAAGCGCGAGTGTCGCCGGGCGGCCCGGTGGGAACCTCGAGAACGGCCGCACCCACCGTGATCACGTTGCGGAACACGGTGGGCACACCGCCGTAGCCGATCGCCATATCGACCATGCCTTCTTTTCCGAATCCAGGATCGATCTTGCCGGTAGTTGCATTCAGCGCAATCAGGTTGCGGCCCGCGGTAAAGATGATGCGCGGCGGATTCTGCTTGTCCCCGGGCCAATAGGAGACGCCGCGAGTGGATGGCCTGGCGCCGCTGACAGTATAGCTCCATAGCTCCTTGCCACTCGACGAGTCCAGCGCGACAACACGCTCCGAGGCGGTTACATACATGATGCCGTTCACTACAATCGGCGTCTCCTCGGACCCTCCGCCACCGAATCGTGGCGCCGCCGGGGCGCTGCTGCGCAACGAAAACGTCCATGCCTGCTTGAGAGTCGCCACGTTATTCGCGTTAATTTGCTTCAGGGGCGAGTATCGGGTATCGGCCGTGTCATGATCGTACGAAGGCCAGTCGCCCGGCGCGGCCTTAACCTCAGCACCCCGGCCGTTGCCGGCGAAGCAAGCGAGCAGCGCAAATAGGCCCACAGCTGTCTTTGGTGAAAGTGTTCCCATCTCGTTAGGCATGCTATCACGTGCCAGACTCGACAGGCGTGGGACCTGACAGGGCCCTGAGATGCTTTTCGGGCAGCCTTTTTGTCACGTAACTTTCACAGACGTTCGAAAGACAAAAAGCTATTCTGAAGGCTTATCCCAATGCCACTGCCGGTTCGGGCTATTCCGCTCTCGCTGTGGACGCTCTGGCTGGCCGCGCCGCTTTCCGCGCAACTGCCTTTCTACACTACAAACTCAACTACGGATTGCCCCACAACCTCGAACTGGACGTCGATGCCCCGTATCTGGCGATATCGCGCTTTGCAGGCCCCAAAACTCCACCGGGACCGGCGACATCAACATGGGCCTCAAGTGGGAATTTCACAAGGAAAGTCCCGGCAATCCGCTTCCGGCCCTAGGCGCCAGCTTCTACGTCGAGTTTCCCACCGGAGACGTCCGCCACCGATTGTTCGCCGGCAACACCAGTACCGGCGTGCTGGGAATCAATAAGGTGCGCGGGCACGTCTTCGCGGGCGGCCTGATGAGCCAGAATCGTAAGGACAAAAAAGACAGACTGCGCGGGGAACTTGATTTTGATGTCAATCGCCGCGCGGACTCTGAGATCGTGGCGTTAACGCGGAAGCTGAGTGCACTGGACCAAAAGGTGGACGACCTGAGCGACATGCTTCGGAAACCAACGCAAGATCACACAGTGCCGATATCAGGACTTATTCAGGGCGCAACGGACTGATCTTGCGCCAGAACCGGCACGGCAGGGCCCCCCGCCATGCGATCACGCGGCGATTCGGCCTGCTTTATACTGTGGTAGGTTGTAAACTGAAATGCGTTTCACATCTACGTTGAGCACCGGGCTCTTCCTTGCCGGTGTTTTGTTATCCGCCGTTTGCCTACAGGCACAAGAACAAGCCACCCCGGAGCCAAGTACTAACGAAAACCAATCCAGGGAAATTCTGATCAAGGGCATGCCGCCCCGGGTGGGTCCCGGCGAGTATCAGGCGCAGGCGAAAGTGGGCACCGTGACCATTGGCGCCGAGTTCATGGGCCACTCCGTCCCCACGGCCGAGCATACCTTTTCGTCGGAAGATTACATTGTGATCGAAGCTGGACTCTTTGGCCCGGCCGGCGCGCACATTACGCTAGCGCGCGATGACTTTTCATTGCGCATCAATGGCAAGAAAACGGCGTTACCCTACCAGCCTTTCGAGCTGGTTGCCCACTCGCTGAAAGATCCCGAGTGGCAGCCGCCCGAAGCGCCGGAAGCGAAGGAATCGAAAGGCGGCCTTACCACCGGAGGCGGCGGTGGTGGTGGTGGCGACAAACTGCCGCCCATCCCGCCAAAAATGCCTTTCCCATTGCGGCGCGCGATGGATCAACAAGTGCAAAGGTCCTTCATGGAAGAAGGCGATCGTCCCTTGCCCCAAGCAGGACTGCTTTTCTTCCAATACCGCGGCAAGGCTGAAGGCATCCGATCGCTCGAGCTCATCTACAGCGGCGCCGCCGGCAGCGCTACGCTGACGCTGCAGCCATAGCCGTCGAGAAGCAACCAACTTCCTTGGCCCTTAACAGGGCACACGGTCGCAACAGGGCACACGGTCGCGGCTCGGTTACTGGCTCGCGAAGAGATTGCCCCGGTTGAGCAGCCACTGCGGATCCAGGCGCCGCTTTACGTCCATCATCGCTTCGATCTGCGCCGGCGCGTACTGCAGCGCGATCAAATGCGCTTTGCGTTTCCCGAGTCCGTGTTCGGCCGAGACAGTGCCGCCCAGCGCCACAGCATGCCGCGCGAAGTGGAGCATCAAATGCTGGCCAGCCTCGAATTCGGCCGGGGACTTGGGCAGAATGTTGACGTGAACGTGGGCATCGCCGATGTGGCCGAAGATGACGTAGTCGAGCTGGTGCTGCCGCAAACTAGAGTGATACTCGGCTAGCATTTCGTGATTGCGCGCGAGCGGGACGGCGTAGTCGGAGCCAAGTTTCAGGAATCCGCGGCGGCGCATCGTGTCATTCACCAGCTCCGGCAGCGCGTGGCGGAAGCGGCGAAAACGCTCGCGGTCCTGGTCGCTCGATGCGAACCAACTGTCGTCGGGCGCGTGATCGGCCCAGAAGTCGATATCGCCGTCCTCTTGCTCGATTAACAGCGCCGCCGCGGCGCGGCCCGGAATTTCGGGATAGTGGGGGCGCAGAAAATCGAGTGAATTGGCATCGAAGTACTCGATCATGCGAAGGCCCGGGATACGGCGCCAGGCGTCGACAACATCGAGAGCAGCGCCATCGCTGATTAAGAAAACGATGCCCGCCAGCACATCGGCGGGCGCGGGCAGCAATTGCAGCTCGGCTTCCATGACAATTCCGAGGGTGCCTTCGCTGCCGGTAAACAGATCGATCCAGTCCATGCCCGGCGCCAGCGGATATCCGGCGGTGTTCTTGGTGGTATCGGGTAATGGCAGCTCGGGGACTTCAAAATCTACCTGGTCTCCCCGCTGCACGTCGAGAATGCGGCCATCCATCAACGCGACTCGTAGCGCGAGAATATGACGGCGCGTGCTGCCATACCGGAAACTGCGCGATCCGCTGGCGTTGGTGGCGATGGTCCCGCCGATGCTGGCGGTGCGCTCGGTGGGATCGGGCGCATAGAACTGGCCGGAGCGCGCAACCTCCGCCTGCAGCGCATCGAGCGACACGCCGGCGCCGGCCACCGCGTGTCCAGTACAGATTTCGAGACGCCGGAACTTGTCGAGTGAAACCGCCCATCCGCCTTGTGGCACGCAACCACCGGTCAATCCGGTACGCGCGCCTGCGATCGTTATCGGAGTTCCTTCCCGAGACGCAGCCGCGATTATCTCCAGCAGCTCCGCTTCCGACGCTGGTGTTACTATGCGCTCCGCCTCACCCCGATACCCCGATGCATCCTCGATTGTCATTCTGACTTCTGGCTTCTCCGCTTACTGACGTGCGCGGTTCTGTAACCCTGACGTGCGGGGTTCTGTAACCCTAACGTGCGCGGCTCGGTATTCCTAGACTTCCAGAATCACCGGCATGATCAACGGCCTGCGCGACGTTTCTTTATTCAGGAAGCGCTTCAAATCGGCGCGGATCTTTTCCTGCATCACGCCCCAATCGGTCCGCTCTTCTTCACTCGACGTTTCCAGCGTCCGCGCCACCACTTGCCTGGCTTTCTGCATAAGCTCGGAACCGTCGTCGAACGACATGAAACCCCGGCTCACGATTTCGGGCAGCGATTCGTTTCGTCCCGAGTTCTTACTGATGGCGATGATCGGTATCACGAAGCCGTCTTCGGAAAGATGGCGGCGGTCCCGAATCACGATGTCCTCCACCACTTCGTCGATGGTGCCCGAATCGATACACACCCGGCCTACTTGCACCTTTTCGCCCCGGCGCGCGCCCGCCCGATCGATTTCCAGCGTCTCGCCGGTCTCGAGCGTGAAGGTTTCTTCCAGTCCCGCGCCGCGCAGGTGGGACGCCAGGGCGGCGTGCTTGGCCATCTGCCGGTATTCGCCATGGATCGGCAAAAAGTAACGCGGCCGAAGCAGATTGAGCACCAGTCTCAGCTCTTCGATACTGCCGTGCCCGGACACATGCACCGGCGGATTCATACTTCCGTAGATCACATCCGCGCCGCGTTTGGCAAAGTGGTTGATCATCCGGTAGATTCCCTTTTCGTTCCCGGGAATGATGCGCGCGCTCAGAACCACCGTGTCTCCGCGCTCCACCGACAGGTTCTTGTGATTGTCCACGGCAATCCGCGACAGCGCCGACATCGGCTCGCCCTGGGTTCCGGACGCCACCACCACCACCTTGCTCGGCTCAGCCTGCATGATGTCTTGGGGGCGCAGCAAAATTCCATCCGGGAGGCTCAGCAATCCAAGAGAGTGCGCGATTTCGGTGACGTTGTTCATGCTGCGGCCGAGGAACGCCACCTTACGGCCGTACTCGGCGGCCACGTCCAGGATCTGTTGCAGGCGATGAATGGAGGAGCTGAAACAGGAGATCACCAGCCGCCGCTCGGCGCGATAGAAGATTTCATCCAGCCGCGGGCGCACGGCGCGTTCGCTCTCGGTGTAGCCCGGCCGATCCACGTTGGTGGAATCGGACATCAGCAACAACACGCCGCGCTTTCCGTACTCGGCGAAGGTGTGCAGATCGAACGGCTCGTTGTCGGTGGGCGTGGGGTCCACTTTGAAATCGCCGGTGTGAATGATCACGCCAAGCGGCGTGGTGATGGCCAGAGCCATGGAACTGACGATGGAGTGGGTGACGTGGATGAACTCGATGGTGAAGGGGCCAAGTTCGATCCGCGAACCGGGCTTCACCTTGTGAAGCTTCGCATCGTCGAGCATCCCGTGCTCTTCCAGGCGCCGCTCCACCATCGCCAGGGTGAAGGGCGCGCTGTAAATCGGTACGTTGATTTCGCTCAACAGGAAGGGCACCGCGCCGATGTGATCCTCGTGACCGTGGGTCAGGATCAAGGCGCGGACCATATGGCGGTGCTGCTCCAGATACGCGAAATCGGGTGTCACGATGTCGACGCCCAGCAGCTCGGCATCGGGAAACATCATGCCGGCGTCGACGACGATGATGTCGTCCCCGTAGCGGATGGCCATCGAATTCATTCCGAACTCGCCCAAGCCGCCGAGTGGGATCAACTGTAGCTTGTGATCAGACATGTAAGCTTCAGGTTATCAGTTGGGTTGCTGTTGGGGGCCGATGATTTTGGCAGGTGGCGCCTGGCGCGATTGTTTTTTTCAAGAACGAAGCCAACTTGGGGCGAAGGGAGGGTCCGCGTGGAGTGGGGCGCAAAAGAGAATCTGAATGAAAATAGGCTGCGGAGCGTTGCGAGCGCCGGTGGGTTGGAAGCAATTGAGCGGGGAGCGATATACCGAGGTCGGCCCAGAGGCCCCTGACGCAGTTGAATGGCTTCCTCCTTTTTGTCTCTCCATCTGATATAGTGAAATCACCATATTGACTAACGTCAATGACAACTGAGCTGTCTCTCAAGCCGGTAATCTGGGTGGGATCGAGCCGCAGGGATTTGCGCGAGTTTCCTGACCCCGTACAGGATCACATGGGCTATGCGTTGTACGTGGCGTAGCGAGGCGGCGAGCATCGCGACACCAAAACGCTGAGCGGCTTCGGCGGGGCCGGGGTCGTGGAAGTGGTAAAGGATTCTCGCGGCGACACATTTCGCGCCGTGTACACTGTCCGGTTCGAGGATGCGGTGTATGTTCCTGCACGCCTTCCGGAAGAAGTCGAAAAGCGGACGGGAGGCGCCGCGTCTGGACGTGGAGTTAATCAAGAGACGCCTGCGGGACGTGGAGCGGATTGCAAAGGAGAGAGAAACGTGAGGAAGAAGACGGGATACGCGACCGGGAACAGGAATGTGTTCAAAGATATCGGGCTGCCGAATGCTGAAGAGCACCTGGTCAAGGCGCAGCTCGTTTTCAAAATCGATACGATCATGAAGGATCGCGGCCTGAAACAGATCGAGGCTGCCGATCTTTTCGGCGTCAAACAGCCCGATGTCTCTAAGATGCTGCGCGGTGAGTTCCGGCAGTTTTCCGTTGAGCGCCTGCTGCGCTTCCTCGTTGCGCTCGATCAGGATGTCGAGATTGTTGTGAAGCCGCACCGGGATAGGAATAACGCTCCGGCTTTGCATGTGTCCTGAACCCTTGATGACAGGTGGTGTGCGCTGGGTGGCTATCGCGGCGCCAGTTTACTGCCCGGTTTCCATTGCGGGCGCGCATCCGCGTTGGCAACGGCTTCCACAAGGCGCCGAAAGAACAGGTTGAATTTCGCGGCGGCCTCCGGATCCCAAGGTTGGTTCAGATCGTCGGACGGGCTGTGATAGCGGTCGGCATACCAGCGCCGATAGATCACTTCTTCGGGCGATCCTTTCGCGTAGCCGAACACAAATCCGGCAGCCGGAACGCCAATCTGGATGAAATTATAGTGGTCGGCACGGCGCATCAAATTGCGGTCCGGCTCCGGATCGGCTTGGATGCGGATGTCCATGGGTTCGGCAATGGCGCGAGCGGTATCGCCCAGCGTGGAATCGTCGACAGCCAGCATGGTGAGAAGGTTCAGCGGGAACAGCGGGCGCAGTTGATCCAGATTGATGTCGGCAACCATGCTCTCCTTGGGGACGGTGGGGTGGGCGGCGAAATAACGTGAGCCCAGCAGGCCCTTCTCTTCTCCGGTAAAGACGGCGAACAAAACCGATCGGCGCAATTTGGTTGCGGACGATTTCCACTGCACCGCGAGATCCAGCAGGGTAGCGACATAAGCGGCGTCGTCAAACGCACCGTTGTAGAGACGGTCGCCATGAATGGGTTCGCCGAACCCATAGCCATCCAGGTGAGCCGAGATCACGACGTATTCATTCTTGAGCGCGGCATCGGCGCCGGGGAGAACACCCACGACGTTGTCGGACGCGATGTCGGAGGAATCGAAGCGCAGCGTGGCGCGGAGGGTTGCGGGGATCTCGAACCAGGGCAGCGGCTGACCGTTGTCGTAGAGTCGCTTGAGTTCGGCGTAGGTGTGGCCGGAGCCCTGGAACAGATCCTCGGCGACTGGTGGATTCAGGAACAGAGCGGGAACCGGATTGGGTGTCGGAGGCGTGCCGGCGATCGTAACGTTGACGGCGTACGCGGCTGGCCAGCGGCGGCGTTCGGGGCCGTCGAAATTGTCGATTCCGAGCGTACCGAGGGCGCCAGCAGGCAACGGTGGGGCGGGCGCATTGGCGGCGGGCGTGCCCACGGGAGGACTCAGGCGCACGATGATTTTGCCCTTCACGTCGAGACCCGCCGGAGGCTCGGGCGCGGAGCCACGGAAGACGAGGGGAGCAGCGATCTCGGTCGGAAGGCCGGCCATGGCGGCCATGGTGATTTCGCGCAGCCACGCCAATTTGCGAGCGCCAGTCTTGCGTTCGAGCGCAATGGTTGAGTTGACGATATTCAATTGCACTCGCCGCATGGGAACGGACTGGAAATAGCCCTTGTCGCCGGCCGGCTTGAGGCCGGACTTTTCGAACTCCGCGGCAACGTAACGCGCGGCGCGCTGATAAGCCGGCGATCCGGTGTCGCGGCCCTCCATACCGTCGTTTGCAAGCGCCGTGATGTACTGCCACCAGCGGCGGGTTGCATCGTTGGGCTCAGTGGCGGCAAGGGAAAGCGACAGCAACACGAGCGCGGCGCCGGCGCGGATTTTCATACGGGCAAGTCTAGCACGCGGGATTAGTTATTTCGTCGCATCAGGGCGAACGCCCATTGGTTGGAATACCAAAAGCCCAGCGCGGCCACAGGGTCGTAACAGAATCCGAGGCAGACATCCCGAATCGCGAATGGCCTTGGCTGGCCCGGCAAGTTTTCGATCTCCTGAAAAACATCGGTGACCTCGCGCGGAGGCGCGGTGTGATATTCGCTCGTGAACGCCAACAAGTGGGAGTCCTTCAGGGTGACGTACCAGCCCTCTGCGTTCCAGTCCCACAGCTCTTTCGCCGGTGGAGTGTGCAGTCTCCAGAGTTGAGGCGACTGCATCAATGCTCGGGCATGCTGCAGAATGGGCGGCGACCCGCCCAAAGAAACGCGTTTCGCTGTCGATTCAAATTGATACTGAAACAGCCTTCGGTTAGTCCAAGAAACGGAGGACCACCCGTTCCTTTGCGCAATCACGAGTGTTTCGTTGATGCTCAGCCCGCGCTTTACGACGTGCAGGATTCGAAGATCCACGCTCGGACCGTCCACGATGGTGGGAACCTGATAAGGGCTGACCGAGTGCACCAACCAAACAGCGAGCACCAGAAAACCGATCGTCATGGCAGGCCACGTCCGAGTGGACACGGCGCGCTTCCCGATGACCCATCGGGGTGGAACCAAGCGGATCGCGGAACAGGCTATCGCGAATATAACGATCGCCACGGGAAGGATCCTCAGTTTCACGACCGTTAGCAAATCCCCCTCTTCTCGTGACGCTGGTACATAGTTGAACCAGATCCAAGGGTTGGTTTGCCATGCAAAATCCGTCCAGATGAACCAGGAGATGGCAACCAGTCCGGAGGCGAACGCGAGAACGTAGGCCACCCGGGGCCACCAAAATAGGAGGACCGATGCGAATAAGAGAATGACCGCACTTGCCAGGGTGGCGGCCTTGGCAGCGAGGGCCGCGCCTGTCATTAGACGAATGCCAAGTGGAAAAAACAGGGCAACGCTTACCCCCGCGCTGAGGAAGAGAGCGGCGGCGGTCAGCTTGGGCAACATCTATAAGTTCGACACCGCTATGATCGCCGTAGTTCCCGCTTCTTCTTTAGCCCTAAGGAATTACGGGGATTCGGCCGATGATTGGATCGTGGAAGTTTGTCAACCGAACACGGGCCAACGAGGGTTTGTCCTCATCGTCACCGCCATCTCGATGACGCTGCTGCTCGGCCTGGCCGGCTTGGCCATCGATGTCGGGCGCATGTACGTGATCCGGGCCGAGCTGCAGTCGTTCACCGATGCCGCGGCGCTGAGCGCGGCTCTCGAACTGAATGGCACCGACGCCGGGGTGGCGCGCGCCCGCACCGGAGCCGGCCGACTGGCGAACGGACCGCACGCCATGCGATGGGACATGGGCACGCAAGCGATCACAAATATTTCAACCAGCTTCTCGTCTGACCGCGCCACTTGGCTGGAGCAGCCGAAACAATCGGGCGATTTCAAATTCGTGCGCGTGGTGGCCACCGAGCCGGCGCCGGTGATCTTCATGAGAATCTTTCAGCCGCTGACCTCGACCACTGTTGCCGCCGCGAGCGTGGCCGCGAAGACGGACGCGTCGGTGAGGTTAATCCAATGACGCGCCCCGGCGTTCGGAAACCGGCAGCGCGCTGATCGAATTTGCGGGCTCCTTGATTCTGCTCGCGGTGCTGTTCTCGGGCATTTTCGAAATCGGATACTCGTTTTACACGTACGGTGAGCTGGTATCCGCGGTGCGCGCCGGCGCGCGCTATGCCGCATTGCAGCCACGCGGCGCGGGCGCCGATCCGATGGTCGTGAAGGCGGTGCGCAATCTGGTGGTTTATGGCGACCCGGCTCCGGCCGATCGCAGCAAACCTGTGGTTCCCGGCCTCACCCCCGATCGCGTGGAGCTGGTGGATAGACCGGATGGCAGCACGGTCTCGCTGCGCGGTTTCGAATTGGACGCGCTGTTCATGAAAGTGAAGCTGGACGGGCGGCCGACGGTCACTTTTCCAGTGACAAACGGGGGCACGGAGTGAAGCGGGCGCTGAAACAATCCGGCCAGGCGTCTAAGGGACAATCATTGGTGGAATCGGCGCTGATCCTGACCGCCTTTATGGGACTGCTGCTCGGGATGACGAGCGTAGGCGAATTGCTCTTCGTCCGGCAAACCCTGGCCGATCGCGCGCGCATGGCGGCACGCTGGGGCGCGCTGAACAGTTATGACCCGGAAGCCATTCGTCGGCTGGTCTTGTTCGGCACGAACGCGCCCGCGCCGGGGCAGTTGCCGTTTTTCAGCCTAAGGCCCAGCGCCGTGGAGGTATCGAATCCCGGATGTCCGGGCCCCGCGTGCCGCGTCGCCGTTGTTATTCCCGAACAAGGAATCCGCAGCGTAGAACCCATGGGAAACTCTACTCCACCCCTGGTTGCTTCCCGGCCTTAATGTAAGGCGCGGTTTTCGGATTGCCTTCGTTCCAATGCACCGGTTGCTCGCTATCGGCCATCAGGAACATTGCCAGCGCAATCGCGCGATCCACTTTCGCCATGTTTTCGTAGTCGATTTTTTGCGTCTCATCGCCGACGGCGTGATAATCCGAGTAATCAAACGCCACACACAGTGTCTCGGCGGGCACGCCAGTTTCCGCCAGCGATAAATTATCACTCGCGGAGAAATAGGCGTCACTGTTTTTTTCATTCTTATAGATCTTGATGCCGGTGAGCTCCCCAGCGCGCTGGACGTAACCGGTGAGATCGGAAAAATCGAACCCGGTGAGGGAGGCGTTGGAAATCTGCGGGCCCTCGGTGGAATCCGTTCGACCCACCTGTTCCAGATTCAGATCCGCGATGGTCTTGGCCAGCGGCCATACCGGATGATGGGCGTAATACTCGGAGCCGATCAAACCCTCCTCTTCGCCGAAAAAAGTCATGAAGACGATGCTGCGCCGCGGATGCTTCCCAAGCCGGGCCAGCGCGCGCGCTACTTCCATCACCGACACCGTTCCGCTGCCGTCATCGTTGGCGCCGTTATAGATCCGGTCGCCGGGGCCGTCGGCGCGCACTCCCAGGTGATCGTAATGCGCGGTGAGCAGCACGGCGGTATCGCGCAAGGCAGGATCGGACCCGCGTAAAACTCCGATGACGTTGCGCAGCGTGGCGGGTGTGCGATGGGGTGCCGCGATGTGGACCGAGGCGGTAGCGTTGTTTGCGCCTGGCTTCAGGGCGGAAAAGAAGCGCGCTCCTGCTGTACCGATGAGCGAAACGCGCGGAGATGCCTCCCTTGGCCTGAGGCTCATCCGGATCTACTAGCTGCCGGGGCCGGCGATCGTGCGAGGTCATGCCCTTGGGGTCAACCAGGATCAGCAGCTCCGGTTTACCCTCGCGCAGGACCCGGTTCACTGATCGAAACCGGGTGCGCAACCTCGGTTCGATCTCGGTGATCACCACTTTACCCTCTACCTGGCTCGCCGTCAGATGTTGCACCTGGGCTTCGTCGCCCAAATCCAGTTTGAACAGCGGCGTGTCCTTCAAATCCAGCGCGGCCGTAACACTGAGCACTGCGTCCTTCGGCGTGGCCGTAAACTGTCGATCTCCGGCCGATAGCTTCAGCTCGAAATTGCTGTAGTTGGTCTCTTCCACCAGCATGGACGCGCTCTGAAAGTAGCTATCGCCGACGCCCGGCTCCAGGCCCGCGCGGCGGAACTGAGCCGCGATATAATCGGCCGCAAGGTCCAAACCCGCGCGAGGGTGAGTCGCGCCCTTCCAGTTCATCGGAAGCGATATAGGAAAGGTCGCCGCGCAGGGAGGAGGCGTGGATTCCGTCCAAAGCGGCTTGCAATTCCGCAGGGACGGCGGGTTTGGGCGGTCCGCTTTGCGCCGAAGCGCCAACGAGAGTGAGGAAGACTACAAAAGCACCGCGATGACGCATAAAGGCGAGTCCAGCCTGATGTTAACATCTTGAAGTGCAAACCATTTTGGAGCAGAATTGTTTTGTCGGGTCGTCGACTGAGCCACTGGACATGCCAAACCGAAGCGCCAAGATCGATCATTTGCGGCAAAGAGTCTCGGACAGCGCCAAGCTGAGTAGTTCGCATCTCATCGGCTCGGAGTTGACTGAGTCCGGACTTTTGGACCGCGCCGTTCTGAACCGCCAGATCGAGGAGATCCTGGAGGGCCTGTCTGAGAAACCCAGCCTGGCGCCGCGGATGGAACAGTCGCTCGAAGCCTTTCTCCGGGCACTCATTGAGGCCGATGTGCCGCGGACGGCTGAACACGTATGCGCTCTGCTGAAGCTGGAGCTGGACGACCTGCGGAAAGCCGCCCTGCTGTCGCTGATGGTGCGCTTGGCCGGAAAGCGCAGATTCGACCCGATTGCCAGCTACATCCTTAAGAACCGGGAAGTTTACGTTACCACCCAGAGTTGACAACCGGGTCAAAGAAGAGCAGGATTTATCTAAGGAGCTTTCGCAATGCGCTTCCTGGCGGTGGGTCTGTCTCTTGGGTGTTCTGGTGGCAGGTTCGGCCTGCGCCCAGTCCGTGATTTCCACTCATTCGGGTGTCGTCCAATATGTGGAAGGACGCGCCTTTCTTGGCGACAAGCCGGTTGAGCCGAAATTCGGAACGTTTCCGGACATCAAAGAGAACCAGGAATTTCGCACCGAAGATGGCCGCGCCGAAATCCTCCTGACCCCCGGCGTGTTTCTGCGGCTGGGTGAGAATAGCGCTATTCGGATGTTGTCCACTCGGCTGGTGGATACACGCGTGGAAGTGCTCTCCGGAGCGGCAATAGTTGAAAGCAGCGAAATGCCAAAGGACAATGCCGTCCAGTTGGTGTACAAGAAAGATTCGGTTAGCCTGCAAAAGCAAGGCTTGTATCGGCTGGATACGGAACCCGCTCGCTTCCAGGTGTTCGAAGGCGAAGCCGTGGTTACAGACCCGTCCGGCCAATTGACGCTCAGGGGCGGCAAGCAGACGAATCTAGCCGGCGTTCTGATGGCCGAGAACTTCGACCGTAAAGCTGACGACCAGGACGCGCTGTATCGCTGGAGCGATCGCCGCGCCAGTTACGTCGCTCAAGCGAATGTGGCATCGGCGGCATCGGCTAGCGCCAGTTCCGGCGGATACGGTTCTGGCGGCTATGGCGGGTACGGCTATGGCTTTGGCGGATACGGCTACGGCGGCCTCAGCTCAATGCTCGGCTACAACAGCTTCGCTTACAACCCATTGTTCGCAGGTGGGTGGGCGTTCAATCCCGTCTTCGGGATGTACACCTACATTCCTTATTCAGGCTTCGGTTATAGCCCGTTCGGCTACACCTACTACAGCCCGACGACGGTAGGTTACGCTCCATCGTACGGCGGCAGTGGATACTCCTATGGCGGCGGTGCGAGCCGGCTGAGTGGATTAACTGGCGCCAGCCGGTTGGCGAGTGTTGCCAGCCACCGGGGGGCTAGCAGCGGAATGACAGCCAGCACGCGGTCGTCCGGCGGATCGTTTGCAGGCGGCGGACACGCCTCGTTCAGTGGCGGCGGTGGCGTTGGCCACGCCGGCGGCGGCGGACACCGGTAGGCTTTCTTCTACTTTTTAGCAACCTGCATGCCACTTACCGCGGTTGCGAGCGCGGTGGACACATCCTTCGCGATGGGCGCGAGCGGCGTGGCCAGTAGACCCACCAGCAGTGAGACTTTAGGGTCTACCCTTAAGGCAATTCCACCCGCGATCGCGAGGGCAACCGCTACCAAAGCCGCCAACGCCCTGGTCCAATTGCGGTAAATCTGGTTGCTGCGCTGATAAGCTTCGTCGAGTAAGGCCGTTACAATCAGATCGAAACGGGCGAAGACATCGGACTCGGCGGAGCTCAGCGGAGTTCCCGCCGCGATGCTAGCGGCCACGGCCACGAGAACGCTGGGATCGACGCCGGTTGCGTCCGCCAGGATGCGGGCATTATGCGCGTTCAGGTTTAGCTTGATCAGGGACTTGGCGATGTCCTTCTGGCCGGCGAGGGCGGTTCCGTTCATCCAATTCGCCTCGAGCGTCGCGATTATCTTGTCGTGGGATAGCGCGTTCACAGGCTGTCCGCTATCGGGCGTCAGTTGCGTCACGGCGGCTCGGATGCCTCGAAACCCGATGTGGTTGACCCCACCGCCGAAAACCTTGGTTGCATCCACTAA
Organism: Bryobacterales bacterium; assembly: GCA_963747945.1. Classification (GTDB taxonomy): domain Bacteria; phylum Acidobacteriota; class Terriglobia; order Bryobacterales; family Bryobacteraceae; genus Palsa-89. The sequence goes on along the minus strand of CAVVHB010000007.1, from coordinate 273,190 downwards.
GCCAAATGCCGCCGTGCCCAATCCTCCGACGGCCGTGACCACCTGGGGCAAGTTTTCGAGTACGCTCAGGTGCTCCATTCGTTCCAGAGCGTACAGCATGTTCCCGTTCGCCCAGTGGTCTGCCTGGGGCAGCCTACTGAGCCTGCTTCAGATGTTTTTCGAAGAAATCGGTCAACGTCTCAAGCAGCTGCCTGCGGTCAGGGCCCGTTATCCCGTGGCTCTTGCCCGCATAGATCACCATGTCGAAGAGCTTCCCGGCCTGCTCCAGAGCATTGGCGATTTGGACGGTGTTCTGGAATAGCACGTTATCGTCTTCGAAATTGTGAACGATGAGCAGCTTCGATTTGAGATTGGCCGCATAATCTACGGGCGAGCTGGCGCGGTATCCCTCGGGGTTTTCCGCAGGAAGCCCCAAATAGCGCTCCGTGTAGATGGTGTCGTAATTCCGCCAATTCGTCACTGGAGCGCCCGCGATGCCGGCGCGAAACACATCCGGTGCGTTCAGCAGCGAGTACAGCGTCAGAAACCCGCCGTAGCTCCAGCCGTAAATTCCCACCCGCGCCGGGTCGACAAATCCCGTCCCCGCAAGATAGCGCACACCTTCCAACTGATCGGCGAGCTCGGTTTTCCCGAAGCGGCGATACAGGGGCGTCTCGAACGCATGCCCGCGCCCGGCAGAGCCGCGATTGTCCAGCTGCCAGATCACAAAGCCCCGGGCGGCTAAAGCTTGCGTCCAATCGGCCCCCTCCCACGCGTTTACCACCGTCTGCTCGTCCGGACCACCGTACACCATCACCACCGCCGGATACTTTTCGCCGGCGCGGAAGTTGGCGGGCCTGGTCAGACGGCCATAGAGGAGCGTTCCGTCCTGCGCTTTGATCTGCACGATTTCCCCTGGCTGGAGCACGTACTCATCGGCGATCACCTTGGCCGCGCGAAAGCCCGACCATTTCCCGCCGTCGGTGGAATACACGTCGCTGCGCGGCGGCTGCGTGGAGGAAGAGAACGTATCCAGATAATATTCGGCGGAGGGGCCCATCGATATCTGGTGCGTGCCCGGTTCACGGCTGATCAGAGTGCGATCTTTTCCGTTGAGTTTTACCGAGTAAAGCTTTCGATCCAATGGGCTTGCTTCCGTGGAAATAAAGTAAACCTTTTGATGAGATTCATCCACTCCCGCAACGTCGGTCACTTCCCAATTGCCTTCCGTAAGGCGTTTGCGCTGCTGCCCTTCGAGTGAGTAGAGATACAGATGGCAAAAGCCGTCTCGCTCGCTGCCCCACAGGAACTCGTCTTTACCGACAAAACGGAATAAGTCGTTGTGATTGATCCAATAAGGGTCGGACTCAGAAAGAATCGGATGAGATGCGCCACCGCTCGCGTCGGCCAGAACCAGATCGAGATGATTCTGAGTACGGTTCATCCGCTCGATGGCCAGCCGCGTGGAATCGGGCGTCCAATACACGCGCGCGACCAACGTGCCGCGAGTCTCGCCCAGATCCATCCACCGTGTGACGCCACCCGACGCCGGCACCACGCCGACATGCACATCCGCGTTAGCGGTCCCGGCCGGTGGATAGCGTTCGGGCTCGGCGACGGCGCGCAATCCGGTGAGCGATACCTGGGGATAGATAAACTCGCGCGCAATATCGAATTGCATGTAGGCGATGCGTTTCGAATCGGGCGACCACCAATAAGCCGTGCTCAGCTCCAACTCTTCGGGATACACCCAATCCAGCTCGCCATTCAGCAAGGTGGCGCTTCCGTCGTCGGTGAGCCGGGAAAGCTCGTGACTGGCGATGTCGAGCGTGTAAAGATCGTGGCCGCGTCTGAAGGCCACTCGTGCGCCATCGGGAGAAAGCTTGGGATCGTGCTCAGGCTCAGACGTGGCGGTGAGTTGTTCCCAGGCGCCGCTCGCGAGCGAAAAAAGAAACAGGTCGCCACGAATGCTCAGCAGCAGACGCTTGCCCGAGTGATCCCACTCCAGGCTGTCTTCGCTCACGCGGCGGTTCTGCCAACCGAAGCGCTGCGCCTCCGCCACCGGCACCGCAGCTTTTTCGAGGGGCGCGAGCGATAGCAGGGTCTTCTCCGATTTCGAGGCAACGTCGAAGAGCGTGACCTCGCTGCCCTGAAAATAGGCGAAATGTTTGCCGTCCGGCGCCCACACCACGGGCGGCGTTTCTACTCCATGATTCTGCTGGAGCACCGTGTCGATGGTGACGGGTTTCTTCTGCGCGAAGAGGAAGACGGAGACAACGCCGTAGAGAAGGATGGAGCGGGCCAGCACTTGCTGTGATTGTACCTAAAGGCAGCGCTCCCTTGGCCCTCTTCTGAACCGCGCGCGACATTCTGAACCGCGCGCGTCAGCAAGCGTTCCCCGACGCTCCCTCACGGTCGCGGTTCTGAACGGGGCGCGACATTCTGAACCGCGCGCGTCAGCAAGCGTTCCCCGGCGCTCCCTCACGGTCGCGGTTCTGAACGGGGCGCGACATTCTGAACCGCGCGCGTCAGCAAGCGTTCCCCGACGCTCCCTCACGGTCGCGGTTCTGAACGGGGCGCGACATTCTGAACCGCGCGCGTCAGCAAGCGTTCCGGCGACTTCAATCTGTAGACCGCCGCGCGGGGGATCCGTAAAGCTTCTGGAACGCGCCGGACTGCATGGCTTGCTCCAATCCGCGAGTGCCGCCGGCATGCAGGTCGCGATAGTAATCGTCCGGCGTGAGCAGTAAATAGTCGAGCCGATAATCGCGCGCGAAGTCCGCCATGGAGGCCATCAGTTTCTCGATTCCCTCGTCGTCGCGATGGTAGTAGAACTTGGGAGGGATCGGAAGACTGCAGGCTTTGCGGCCGGTGTAGAGATACAGCACCGGATCCTGGTAGGCGTAAACATTCGCATCGTGGGGAGCATGAGCGGCGAGCCATTCATAGGCCGACTGGCGCGCTACAAAATCGGCCCGGTAAGACGCGAACAGATCGGGCACAAAGCGCGACAGGCCGAAGGCGGTACAGAAAATCGCGAAGGCGGCCAGCCCCGCCAGCAGAGTACCGAAACCGGCCACCACGAAGCGGTCCGCAAACGACGGTTTCGCCCAGGCATGTTGCAACGCGCGGCAGATGTTTCGCACCTCCGTGGCAAGCCCCATCAGCAACAGCGGATACATCGGAAAGACGAAGCGTTGATCCGGCGGAAAGTGCCAAACCAGCAAAATCGCCGACATTCCCAGCGCGGCCAACGGGTATTGCAGCGCTCGCTTCCGCATGGCCAGGCGAACGCATCCGGCGATGGCGGCGACGGCAACCACGCGCTCCAGATGCTTGGAACCATACGGCACGTCGAAGATCAGCAGCTTCCCCGCCCCCTGGAGGAAACCGTCCAGGTTATACCAGACCACCAGCGGCAGATCGCGCAGCGGAACATTGTAGATTTCGAAACCGACGTAGTTGGTGTAGTACAGCGTCACCAGATCCCAGGAATGCGTCATGTGCCGCCCCATCCACCATTGCCATCCCGCGACGGCCGGCAGCATCGCCGCAATGAACAGCGCGGCTTTTCGGAACTCCTTGCGCAGCCCGAAGCACAACGGGACCGTGAATAGCAGCGGCGCCGCGACGGATTTGGCGAGGTACGCTAGCGCCGCGCAAATACCGGCGGCTAGCGCAAGCCAGAGCGGCGCTCCGGGCTTCATGGCCCGCTCGGCAAAGATCACGCTGGCCAGTAGCAAAGCCGTGAACAACAGCTCCGGCATCAGTGAAAAGCTGAACACCACCGTCACCGGACTCAAGGCCGCAATCAGGATCAAGACATATCGCTCGCGCAGACTGAATCCGTATTCGCGAAGCAGGAACCACAGGGTGGCCAGGAACAGGGGCAACAGCAGCCAGGCGAAGAGCGTGGCGAGCGGCAGGTTCTGGGGAAACTGCGGATCGAGTTTCCAAATGGCGGCTAGCAGCGCGGGGTAAAGCGGCGGATACTTGGTTTGATACGGTTGCCCGGGCAGGCTCTCAATGCGATATCCGTCGCCCATGGCCAGGCTGCGGCCAGAAACCCAGTAGATGCTGTCGTCGTGATAGAAGCCCAGGTGCGGCATGGCCCGTAGCGACCAAGCCAGGTATGCCGAAGGAAGCAGCGCGGCCAGAAACACACCGATAACCGTCAGCTTCCTCGTCAGCATCCATCCCGAATCTAACAGTAGAAGCGCGCAGTACCAATCGGGCGTTCGCCTTAGACACACGACGCTCCCTCACGGTCGCGGTTCAGAAAGCAGTCGCGGTTCAGAAAGCAGTCGCGGTTCAGAAAGCAGTCGCTGGTTCAGAACCGCCCTGCAAGCGGCCGGGGTTCAGAACCGCGCGCGTGAGCAAGCGGCCGGGGTTCAGAACCGCGCGCGTGAGCAAGCGGGAGCCGGGGTATTCTTGAAAGGATGAAATTGACATTCTGGGGCGCGGCCCAAGTGGTCACCGGCTCCATGCACCAACTGGTTGTCGGCGACAACTGCTATCTGCTGGATTGCGGCGAGTATCAGGGGCGCAGAAAGGAAGCCGAGGATCGCAACCGGAACTTTCCGTTCCCCTGTAAAGACGTTTCCGCGGTGATGCTGTCGCACGCGCACATCGATCACAGCGGCAACCTTCCCCTGCTGGTGAAGAACGGATTTCGCGGGCCTATTTACTCAAGCCCCGCCACGGCGGACCTGTGCCGGCCCATGCTGGAAGATTCGGCATCGCTGCAGGAACACGACGCCGCGTTTATGAACAAGCGGAACCTGCGGCGCAAATCGCTCAACGTCGCTGGCGTCCCGATCGACGAGATCATCCAGCCGTTGTACACGACAGAAGACGCGGAGGCCACATTTCCGCTCTTCCACACGGTGGCCATGCACACCCCCACCGTGGTCGGCCCGGGCGTTATTTACCAGTCGTTCGAAGCGGGGCACATCTTCGGATCCACAACCATGCTTCTGGAACTGGAATCCGGCGGTAACAAGGTTCGGTTGGGATTCACGGGCGACTTGGGACGTCCCGGCCTGCCCATCATTCGCGATCCCGAACCGTTGCCCCAGGCCGATTACCTCATCATGGAAAGCACCTACGGCAACCGGGTGCATGACCCGATCCAATCGGTGGCCGCTAAGCTGGCCGCGATCGTGAGCCGGACCTATCAACGGGGTGGAAAAATCATTGTGCCGGCTTTCGCCGTGGGGCGAACTCAGCAGCTGGTGTTGATCCTGCATGAGCTGATCCAGGCCAATGCAATCCCGAAGTTTCCGATTTTCGTCGACAGTCCGCTGGCGGTGAACGTCACCGACGTCTTCCGCAAGCACCCCGAGCTATACGATGAAGAGACAGCCGCGTTCTTGAGCAACCACGGCGATCCACTCGGATTCCAATTGCTCACCTATGTGCGTGACGTAAACCAATCCAAGGCGCTGAACGACCTGCGCGGTCCATTTATGATCATTTCCGCTTCGGGAATGTGTGAGGGCGGCCGGGTGCTGCATCACTTGAAGAACAATATCGGCGATCCGCGCAATACGATTCTTCTCACCGGCTACCAGGCCGAGTATACGCTGGGACGAAAGATTGAAGAGCAGTGGGAGGCAGTGCCGATCTTCGGCGAGCCGATGCCGTTGCGCGCTGAAGTCGAAAGGCTGGACGCCTTGAGCGGCCATGCGGACCGGGAGGAACTGCTGGCTTGGATGAAGCCGATAGCCGGCGGCCTCAAGAAAGTCTTCCTGGTGCATGGAGAGCCCGAACAGCAAGCGGCATTGGTAATTGCTATCCGCGAGCGCTACGGATTGGAAGCGATAGCCCCAAAACGCGGCCAAAGTTTCGATTTGTAATACCAGTAATGGTTCGAAAGTACTCTTTTGATCTAAGGTATTCTGCTGTAGTTTAAGGCGAATGACCGAGACGGATTCCGCAGTCCGGGATCGAAGCCCACTCAGCCAGCTTCTTTGGCAATATTTCTACCTGCAAGTGCTTGATTTCTTGACCACAATTGCATTTCTCGTGAATGGGGTACGGGAAGGCAACCCGTTGGTTCGGTTAGCCCTGGGCGTAGGATCCAACCCGATTGCGAGCCTGCTGGTGGTGAAGTTTCTGGCGATCCTGTTGGGATTCTATTGTTGGCGCGTAGGCAAGCGGCAACTGCTTTTGCGCATCAACCTGCTCTTCGCGGCTCTGGTCGCTTGGAACCTGGTGGCCCTTATCCTTGTCGGAGTCCGTTAGCGGTTCCCAGCCAGACGCTCCCGGCTACTGAATCGGCAACATCACCGTATTGCTTTCGGTCCCGTTGATTGACACCATGACCGGCACCGATTTGCCACCGGGCAGTCCGCTCGGGACTTCAAACTGAGTTGAAACAATGCCGATGAAACCCGGCGCTGCGGTGGAGGTTGGCGTGGGCTTTGTTCCGCCGACAGTTAACACCACCGAATCTGCCACCGCGGGAGGCGGATTCGGGGGAAAGAACCCGTCGGGCATGGCCTTCTGATAGGGGCCAAATCCGGTACCGAGCAGCGAGATGGTTTCGCCGCCAACCGCGGGACTATTGGTATTAACCGGGGAGCCGTTCGCGTGGAACGCCACCGCAAAGGCCGTGGAACCGATGGTTGAGAAGAACAGACCGGGTGCGTTGCGCGCGACCGTCAAAGTTCCGGAAATTTCCGGCTGTCCGGTGTTTTGGACTTCCAGGGTATATTTGCCATCGGGGAGACTCGAAGGAAGCAGCGCGTTGATCTGTTGCGGCGATACAAAGAGCAGGGGAAGTATCGATTCGTTGATGGTAACCGTCGTGCCGCCGATGGTTTGGGCCAACGGATTTGTCGGACCGAGCTGAACTTGCGAGGCCAGGCTCTGACCAAAGATAGAAATAATCGATCCCGGCGCCACGGCGGCGCTGGGCGTTGGCCCGACCCCATTCGTTATGCCGGCCGGGGCAATATAGGGAACCGTGATCATCTGCGCCATGACGCTGTCAGGCGCTGACATAGAAACGACGCCGGACGGATAGCTCCCCGTCAGGTCTCCGGTCCAATGGCCGAACTTGAATCCGGGATTCGGGGCGGAGGTCACCGTCACCTGCGTGCCCTGCGAGTAGAACATGTCGCTGGAAGATGGTGAGAACTTAAAGGCGGACCCGTTCCCAGGATTGGAGCCTGCACTCAACAGGTAAAAGGTCTTGTAGCTGACTGTGGCGGTGGCATAGTCCTGGCTAACCGTGATCACGTGATTGGACGCCCCGCCGTCAGTCCACGAACCGAAGTCCAGGCGGGCGCCTTGCCCCATGGAGATCTGCGTGGGCGCCGTCACCTGGAACGTAGCGCCGATGGGGCGGTCAACGTTGCAGGGGGTGACGCAGTTCGCACCGTCCACCTGCAAGGTTAGACCAGAAGGAGAGCTTTTTACTACTATACGACTCAATTCATTGAAGTTGGCTGTCAGGCGATATCCACTGCTGGCCATACTTGGATCCACGTTAACGGTTTGCGATGGGGCTACCTGGTTAGACCAATTCTGGAACGTGTACATCCGGCCGTTGGCTGCCTTCTGGGTTGTGGGCGCCGTCACCGTGTGACTTGAGCCCACTCCCCAAACAAAATCGTACGACTTGTAGTTGGGATCGCCATCGACGGTGAGTTGTAGCCCGGTTGGCGATGTCAGGAACGCCACTTGCGCTCCTTGCACATAATCGGCAGTCAAGACAGCAGATGCATTGGGATTGTTGTCCACCGTGTAGAGAGAGTTCTGAGCAAGGCCATTGTTCCAGCCCGTGAAAACCCACCAATGCCCGGTGCTATCTTTTTGGGGCGTTACGCCGCTGACAAAGTGGGTGGAGCCGGGCGCAAAATAGAAATCGCCAAAGCACACGGACGGGAAACCAAGCTGGACGGGAAGAGGAATTGTCTCATTATTAGGACAAAGAGGAAAATTCGTCACATCGTCTCGCGTAGGTACCGGGGTGTGATCCACCAGCACGTTTAGCCCAAGCGGCGATGTTAAGAAAGACACCAGCTTGGCTGGCACAAACATGGGTGTAATGCTCAGCGGCGAGGTCACCGTCACAGTTGTCAGGAACGAGGTGGGCGCGGCGCCATTGATCGACCAGCCGAGAAAGGCAAACCCGGGATAAGGGTATGCATTGAGATCCTCCAGGCTGTTGGCGGGCACATACAATTTGACGGATGACCAGTAGCAGTTCAGGCCGATATACACCACACCCGGCCGAGTCACTCCCGGTGGGATAGCTCCCGGCGCGCCGCAGGTGGGCGGAACAGACGAAGCGTTAGTAGCGCCGGTGCTGTAGTAATTCAAAGTGATTAGATACGCCACTGAAACGTTGGCGGTGAAGGTGGTGATGGATGGATCCGCGGTTATGTACTGAATAGGGACCGCTGACGGCTGCACAAGTCCTTTGTTGTCTTCCCATCCGGTTAAAGCGTATGCGACGGGCCCATCTGTTTGAACCAGATTGACCGTCTGGCCCGCCAATGGGGGATCCGTCACAAACACTACAACGTGTTCGCTTCCCGTCGGCCAGTTGAAGCTCACCGCTTGGGTGTAAAGCACGCCATCCACCTCAAAACGCGCTCCAGGCTGGCTTGTGGAGATCGTAATCTCGCTTGAGGTTTGCGCCAGCAAGCACGACCCGCCAAGGCAAAGCAGGAATAGTATGGATAACCGATTCATAGACGACACCGTTAATTACATCGGCACTAGTACGGGCGGCCTTTAGGTTGCAGTCTGAGAGATGTAAACAAGGCTCCCCCCTGGCCAACCCTAGTAGCCCGTGGCAGTAGTGCCAAAATGCCGCTTACTGACGAGCGCGGTTCAGTAGATTCCGCGTGTTACGGAACCGCGACCGTTAGGGAGCGACTAATACCACTGCCAAAATGCCGCTTACTGACGTGCGCGGTTCAGTAGATTCCGCGTGTTACAGAACCGCGACCGTTAGGGAGCGACTAATACCACGGCCTGCTAGCGATGTGGCCGAAACCCAGGCTTGTCGAGACCCGGGATCCGGGCCAGTGCCTTCAACGTGATAAAATCCATCCCGATATGCAATTTCCCCTCCGCTGCGCCGCGAGTTCCCTGCTCCTGTTGTGGTCCGCTCACGTGCTTTCCGCCCAGGATGGCGGGGCCATCTATAAGCGAAGCTGCGCTCCCTGCCATGAAGCGGGTGTGGATCGGGCGCCCACCCACGAAGCGTTGCACGCCATGTCACCGGAGCGGGTGTTGGCGGCTATGGAATCGGGACCGATGATCTCGATGGCCGTCCGGCAGTCGGAAGCCGGCCGCCGTGCTATCGCCGAGTACATCACAGGCAAGTCCTTTGCGCATCCTTTGGATACAGCTCCGGCGGCGGCAGCTATGTGCACAGTGCCCGCGCCCGGATTTGGAGACCCCGCTTCGTCAGGCGGTCCGCTGTGGAACGGCTGGGGTCAGAACCTACTCAACACACGCTTCCAAAACGGCGCGGACGCTGGACTCAGCGCTTCCGATCTTAGCCGCTTAAAAGTGAAATGGGCTTTCGGATTTCCCGCCACTCTGGATGCCAATGCGCAGCCGACGCTGGCGAATGGGCGGATTTTTGTTGGGAGCACCGGCGGCACCGTCTATTCACTCGACGCCAAGTCGGGATGCATCCGTTGGTACTTCAACGCCCTTGGCGGCGTGCGCACGGCCATCAGCATCGGCCGCATCCAAACCGATTCCGGATCGCGCTATGCCGCATTTTTCGGTGATGGCAGCGCATTCGCCTACGCGGTGGACGCAGGCGACGGCAAGCTGATCTGGAAGACCAAGGTGGACACGTTCCCGGCGGCCCACATCACGGGATCGCCGGTGTTCTATGTCAATCGCCTGTATATGCCCGTCGCGTCGGGTGAAGAGGGCGCGGGCGCGTCGCCGGATTATGAGTGCTGCCGCTTCCGCGGAAGTATGGTTGCGCTGGAGGCGTCCACCGGCAAACAGATCTGGAAGACCTACACCATCCCCGAGCAGCCCCACAAGACCACCAAGAACAAGATCGGAACTCAGCTGTGGGGACCTTCGGGAGCGCCCATCTGGAGCAGCCCGTCCATCGATGTCAAGCGCAATGCGCTTTACGCCACCACTGGCGACAACTATAGCGATCCCACCAGCCGGATGAGCGACGCATTCATGGCCTTCGATCTGGATACGGGCAAGATACTTTGGTCGCGACAGATGACCGCTTCCGATGCTTATACCTCGGCCTGCCGGATACCCGACAAAACCAATTGCCCCGAATCCAACGGGCCGGATTTTGACTTCAGCTCCGGGCCGATTCTGGTCACGCTCGCGAACGGCAAGCGCGCGCTGGTGGCGGGGCAGAAGTCCGGGCTGGTGCATGCGGTGGATCCCGACAATCAGGGCGAACTGCTGTGGAGCACGCGCGTCGGCCAGGGCGGCACCAACGGGGGCGTCCAGTGGGGCTCGGCCACCGACGGCACGAATGTATACGTTGCGCTGGCTGACCTAGGCCGCGTGGTTGTTCCTTTTAGTTTGGCCACCGACGTGGATCCGAAGCGCGGCGGCGGCATGTTTGCCTTGAGCCTGGATACAGGCAAGCAAGTCTGGTACACGCCTCCCGCGCCGTGCGGCGATCGCAAGCGTTGCAGCCCGGCGCAATCCGCCGCGGTGAGTGCCATCCCCGGCGTCGCGTTTTCCGGCTCCGTCGACGGGCATCTACGCGGATATTCCACCGCCAACGGTAAAGTTATTTGGGACGTCGACACCATCGTGCCCTACAAAACCGTGGATGGAGTGGAAGCGCACGGAGGCTCGATGGACGGGCCGGGGCCGGTCATCGGTGGCGGGATGCTGTTCGTGAATTCGGGATACGCGGCCGGCGGCGGCATGCCAGGCAACGTCCTGCTGGCCTTTTCGGTGGATGGAAAGTAGTTGCGGCTATCCGCTCGCTGTTTCGCTATCACAGGCCTCGGTTATCTGCCGCCCTGGACCGTGAATGCCGGCTTCATTACAGGCGACGGGACCACGCTCATCATCGATACCGGCGCCAATGCCGCGGCCGCATCCAGCATTTATGGCTATGCTTCCGTCGCGCGCCCGTCGAACCGGCTGCTGGTGCTGAACACCGAACGCCACTTCGATCACATGGGGGGCAACGCGTACTTCCGGGAGCGCGGCATCGATATCTTCGGCCACTGCAGCATTCAACGCACCGACGAAGAATTTCGCTCGGAAATTTCGGAGTTCAACGGCGAGATTTCGAACCCGGCGCGCCGCTCGCGCCATGAATCGGAAATCTTCTATCACGAAACGCGTCTGGCCAATCCGAACTGCCCGATCGCCGCGGACTCAAGCATGAATCTCGGCTCCTGCGAAATCGAAATTCTGCTTACTCCCGGCCATACTCCGAGCAATATCTCAGTGTATGTACCCGCGGACGGAGTTTTGTTTTCGGGCGATTGCCTGGTGAACGGGTATCTGCCGAACCTGGACGCCGGATCCGTCGGCGATTGGCGAATCTGGCTCCAGTCTGTGAATCGCATTGCCGCTCTGGCGCCGAAATTCATTGTCCCAGGGCATGGGCCGGTAGCGGCGGAAGACGGGGTCCCACGGCTGATCGAGAGCGTTTGCGAGGTTTTGCGGCAATCGATTGAAGCAGAAAGATCGCCAACCAGCTAAGGTTGCCGCCCGTTTCACCGATAAGCCATTTGGTGCAATGGACACGACAAACATCGCAAACGCCGGCTCTATCGTAGAAATACTGCGGGCGCATGAGAAATGGGTGCACGGGGGATCGAACGAAGGACGATGCATTCTGGATGGCGCGACGTTGAATGAGGTCAACCTGACGAGCGCGGATCTGGAAAGCGCCATCATTCGAGGCACGACGCTCCTGGACGCTGAGCTTTCCGACGCGAAACTACGCAAGGCGATCATTGAGGCGGTGGACTTCCAGCGCGCCTTGCTGGGCGGAGCGGATTTCACGGAGGCGCGCATTTCGGAGAGCGATTTCGGGTTCGGGTGGATGGCGGAGGCAGCGGTGTCGGACGCCGAAATCCGCAATACCAGCTTTCGCAAGTGTAATCTTCGGGGCGCGCAATTTCAGGGAACGCTGATCGAGAGCTGTAAGTTCCCCAGCGCGACACTTACCGCCGCGTGTTTCAATCATGCCCGCGTCAAACTCTGCGATTTCACCGACAGCGACTTCAGCGATGCGCAATTCGTTCGCGCGCAGGTGGAGACCAGCGGGTTTCACGGGGCCAACGGTACCGACGCAAATTTCAGTAACTGCGGCCTCAAAGGCTGCGATTTCTCGAGGGCCGACCTGGCGCGCGCGAGATTCCAGCGGGCCAACCTCACCGGATCGCAACTGGATCGGGCGCGGCTGCGGGACGCCGACCTGCGCGAGGCCCAATTGGGCGGTGTGACCTTTGGCCGGGCCGATCTAACGGGAGCGCGCTTCGGCAGAGCGATGCTGCAGGCAGCGGACCTGCGAGGAGCGGATCTTACGGGCGCGCGTGAAATGACCTCGCACCAGTTAGCGCAGGCTCGCACGGACGAGTACACCATACTGCCGAATGGTTCGCGCGGACCCTACCGCAGGAACTCCGGAGCGGAACGCGCGGCCCCACGTCAATAAATTTCACTCCCTGCAGCTATGCGCCGGCGCCAAACACATGCCCCTTGCGTTCCTTACCGGCCGCCGCAACGATGGCAGCCAGGGCGAAAACGGTTACCGCGGTGAGCGCCATGGCTGTTGCATAACTCATCGTTTTTGCAAACACCGCTTCAATGTAAACCACCGTGCTAGCCACCAGCACTCCGCATTGATACGAAAATCCGGGCATGAATCCGCGCACCGAATCGGGCGAAAGCTCCGACAAATGCGCGGGGATAATGCCCCACGCGCCCTGTACCATGAACTGGACCATAAACGCGCCCAATACCAGCAGGCCTGTCGCGGGCGCGTAAGCCCACAACGGAACCATCAGAATACCGCCCGCGAGCGCCCCCACCATCACGCGGCGGCGGCCGTAGCGGTCTGACAGAAGCCCCATCACGATGCCGCCGATGATGGCGCCGATCATCGAAATACCGGTGATCAACGAGCGCTCGGAGGGTCCCATGTGCCACTGGCGTTCGAGGAAAGTGGGATACATGTCCTGCGTTCCGTGAGACACGAAGTTCATCATCGTCATCAGGAGCGTCAGATACAAGAACAGCTTCCAATGCGATAGGATGGCGCGCCACAGCCCACTCCAGCTGTCTTCGCGGCTTTTTTTCCAGACCTCGGATTCCTTCACGCGAAAACGGACGAACAAAGCCAGCAGAGCCGGCAATCCGCCCAGGAAGAACAGCGGCCGCCAGCCCCAACGCTGGAACAGGAAGAAGTAGGCGATGGCAGCCAGGAGATTACCGGCGGCGTAACCTTCCTGAAGCAATCCGGAGAGCACGCCGCGCAGCCGGGGCGGAACCTTCTCCATGGCGAGCGACGCGCCCACGCCCCACTCCCCGCCCATCCCGATGCCGAACAATGCGCGCAGCACCAGGAAGGTGGTGTAGTTGGGCGCGAGGCCCGTGAGCACCTCGCAGACGGAATAAAACACCAGGTCGATCATGAGCGGAAGGCGGCGGCCGTAACGGTCCGCGAGCAATCCGAAAAGGAACGCGCCCACCGGCCGGAAGGCGAGCGTGGCGGTGATGGAAAGCGCGACGGCCGAATCCGACTTATGAAATTCTTTGCCGATTGCGGTGAGGCACAGCGTGACCAGGAAGAAATCGAAGGCGTCCAGCGTCCAGCCAAGAAATCCGGCGGTCAAGGCCGCGCGATGATCCGAAGGGGCTTGATTCACGGAGGCAGTATAGCAATGGATCGAACTTGGGTGAATGTTCACCCGACCGGTGGAAGGCATTTGTGGCGCACGTTCTCAGCGTGCCGCGTCGCCACTCTTGGCGACGCATGGTTCCGGACTCAATAACGTTCACACGAGTGTGAACGCTGCACGCACGAGTGCGTGCGCCACAGCTGTGTGCCACAGCTGTGCATGACCCTTTTGCCGATGAATGCTATTCTCGGGATGGGTGCCACCGATGATCGGGCGAAGAGCTGCGTGTTTGCTGGGATGCGGCTTCGTATTTCTGGGCGCTCTGTGCGCGTTTCAACACCCGTTCCGACAGCTTCCGGGCGTGGAATATTTCAGTTTTGAGCTGACGCCGGACTGGCAAACACGAGGCGAGTGGACCTTCGCGCGGCTGATGTTTCCGCCCGGGCCGAACGACGGCTACGCGGGCCGCTTCGACGGCGATTTCCGGCAGGGCCTTTCGCTCTGGACCCAGGATTACCCGCGCGCCGACCGTCATTTCTCACAGGCCGTGCGGCGTTTGACGCGGATTCAGACGCGGTCCGTTGAGCAGCCCGTCATGATGGAAGACGGCAACGAGGCGTTCAACTGGCCGTGGATCTACGCCGTCCAAGTGGGTGAATGGGGTTTTACCGAGCAGGAAGCCAAGGTGATGCGCGAGTATCTGCTGCGCGGCGGCTTCTTCATGGCCGACGATTTCCACGGCAACTACGAGTGGGAGATGTTCTTGAAGCGGATTCGCTTCGTGTTTCCCGATCGTCCAATCGTGGACATTCCCAACGGCGACGCGATCTTTCACACCGTCTTCGACCTGGACGATCGCTTTCAGATTCCCGGCGCGGCGCATTTGTATGAAGGCTGCAAGAACTGCCGGGAAGGCGGGCAAGGCGCGCACTGGCGAGGTATCTACGACGACAAGGGCCGCATCATGGTGGCGATCTCGTACAATTCGGACGTGGGCGACGCCTGGGAATTCGCCGACGATCCACAGTATCCGGAGAAGTTTTCAGGATTGGCGATTCGAGTGGGCGTGAATTATGTGGTTTACGCCATGACGCATTAAGTGGGGCGGACATCGGCCTGCTCTGCACGCAGAACCGTCCGCGGTCACTTCCAACGCCCTTCACAAGGTTTTCCCTTTTACGCGCGCGCGGCAGAGGTACGGGATGGCGACTACACGTCAACTTGGATTAAAAACTACACCCGCGTGGGCAGCTTGTGCGTAGGGTCATGTCCACAAGTCGACCAACCTTTTTGGGCTTTCATTCTGATATTGACTTTTGCAAGACGGGGACCCAACGACGTTCCCAGGACCCTCGGCCATAATGCTGACACAACTCACCCTTGATGAAACATCAGGCTCCCTTCATCTCCAGAAATCGGTGAGCTTTAGATGTTTCGAGAACTGTTCGGACAGTTCTACAAGGTGACGGCCGGGAACCTCAAGCTTGGCCATACCAAGGCGATTCGCCCTTTCGGCGTAGTCCTGACGAACTTGGGGATCGCTCGTGGCTTGCGTCTTCATGACGTCGAGATACGTTATGTTGGCGAGAACATTGTCGGACACTTCCTTGCATAAAGATTCTAAGTACGCGTGGAGTTTTGGATCGTCGAGCAAAAACTGGGCCTCGAAACGCGCGATGCTGGCCTTTCGGAGCGCACCCTTAATCTCGTCGTCGCTCTTTTCGGGGAGCGCTATCAACAGCTCCTGAAAAGCGACGTAAATAGCCAGCCTCCGGTCATACAGGTCGTGACGGAGCTTTTGCTTGGCAAGACGAACTTGCCATTTCTGAAACTGCCAAGTGGCAACGGCGACTACTATAGCGAGAAGAAGCGGCCCTAGAACCTTCAGCCACTCTAGACTAAACGGGGGAATAACCAAAACGTCCGATGATATCATGTGGCGGCGGAACGGAACCTTTATGCAACGCCGTTTCGTCCTTACTTTGACGCAAACGGCTTATGCTCTCCCGTGGAACCTCCGATTCTCAATCCGCGCTATGCCGACTCCCAGCCAAGTTGAATAGTGTGATCGGCAGTTCGTGCAGCCAGCCAGTTGCTGCGTGAACGCCACAGCCTACCTTTCTCCGAGTGGCGCGACTTCCGATCAGAGCGGCTCGACTGTCCGTTAAGCGCGATTCCCTCATTCCTTGAGGTGAGTTTCGGAAAGCATTTAAACCCGATGTTCGATAGCGCTTTCCAGACGAGTCAGCCCCGCAAAAATCCAAGCTCCTTCAGGCGAACTTCAACCGCCTTGCGTGAAACCGCGAACTCGTCCATCAGGGCAGAGGTTATCCTCATGTAGTTCCGCTGGTTCTCAGGCTGATGATCCCTGTAGATAAGGCCAAATCCCTTGTCCCTGATGCCCATCGCTTCCGCCTTCATCACTGCGCTCAGCGTGAACTGGCGATGGGGCAACAACAAGGAAGATGCGAATCGATTTGCTTGCCATTCGAGCCGCCGGATCAGATCTGACTCAAAATCATCTTTCTCGCTCGTTTCGAGGTCCTGTGTGTCGAAACTCTCGGCGCGAAGGTACTCCCCGTGCCCCAGAACGAGATGGCCGAGTTCGTGAGCTAGTGTGAAGCGCTCTCTCCCGGCGCCCGCGGGATCGGAAAAGACCACAATCGATGGAGGTGTAAATGTTATGTTTCCCAGAACTCCTTTGGAGAGGGCCTCCTTGTCGGCCTTGACGTTCCTGTCAACCTTCAGCCCGCAAGACTTTGCTTGCCATTCGCAGATCATGTCAAGTGAAACCGGTCCGCCTTTGTGGCCGATAGCGTCGTGAATCGTGCTGCACCGGTCGTCGATCGCCGCTCGACTTATAAAGGGTGCAGCAGGGGGCATTGGTCGTTCGGCTGCCACGATAAAACTCCACTCGTCGAGCACATCTGTCGTTATGGCGCTAAAGAAATCGTAAGGGGAGTAAGTGAAAGTATCCCCAAAGTTGCAAATGCATTCGAGCCCCGGCGTTTGATGCATTTCTTCTAGGAGACCCTCTCTAATCGCTCTTTCTCCCACCGCCAACGATGCGGCGTACCGGGCCGTTACGGACCGCGTAAGGTCCCACTTGCGCTCTGGGAACCGAAGAATTCCGATGTGCTTAGCCCTAGCGTATTCGAGCGCTGCGGGCTGAAAGGAGCTTCTGGTGACAATAATCCCCTTTGCCGCCGCGGGAGCGACCCTGTTGTATCTTTGAGTAGAAAGCTTCCACCTCATCCGCCTGAATCTTTCTACCGTGGTCCTTGCATTCAACTAGGCAGTACACAGCGGGCGTCTGCATTTTGGCAAATGCGACCTCAATGGCGATGTCGAAGACGATGCTCGACTTACGGTCAGGAGAGTGATAGCGTTTCTGATGATAAATGGCGCTGCATTCAGGCATGAAAGAGAGTCGGCCGGCGTTCAACTCCTCTTTCAGGTAGGAGAATACCTGCTTCTCGAAATTGGAACCGCGTGCCGTCGTACTCACGGACTTAGGCCTTATCGAACAGCTTAACGCTATTAAAGCGTCCAGAAGCCGTTTGAGTCGCGAATACGAGGAGCGTGAATCGGAGCACACGCGAACCAGGTTTTCGAAAAGCGGTCGCCCCGTTCGGTTGTCGCCGACTCTGAGAAAGGATCCGCCTGAATCCCCTGTGCCGTGCTCACCCCGTCACTTGGACGTATACGGCCTATGCTCTCCCATGTACGACCGATTTTCAATCCGCGCGATGGCGACTATACGCTCATATGGCTCGTGGACAGGATTTCACGGGACTAACTGAAACTTGCCCAATATGTGCTCGGAGCCTTTACCGCGACGCTGGCGCAGCGTCCGAGCGCATGGCGTCACCTTTTGTCAAAAAATGGCGGTAACGTCCCATGGCATTCACCCTAGAGATCGTCGAGACCTTCAAGCGTTTCCAGCCACTCGCGGAAGTGTTGGCACTCTCGCCTGATGGTCGCGATTCCAACCGACTGGGCGGCGATTGTTCCTTCAATAACCTTTCTGTACGATGGGTACGCCGCTAGGACGCGCTTAGACGGTGCACTCGTGGGAGCATCGTTTATGTCCTCCGGCGAGTCAAACTCGTCTCGAATGCTTTGAAATTGGTGGATAAGCTGAGCCTGATTTATACCGTTCGCGAATGCCTGAGGGTCGCTGAAGAGCAAGCCTTCATACTCGTGAAGCTGGAGGTAGGGAATAAAGCGAAGGTCAGGCCGGAAGCCGGGAATCTGCTCGCAAATAACATCCTTGAACGCGCTTTCAATATAGCGGACCTTCTCCAGATTGGTTAATGGGTTGGCGGAGGGGTTCCTGGGAACCCCGCGCCAAGGCCATAGAGATCGATCATCGTCGAGCAATATGCGCCCTGGTCTTGTTTCAGCAAGACTCGCACATCGCGGCTGACTCTGGCGTAAGTGGTTCCTCCGCCTTTCTGGCCGGGTGGCCCGAGGAGAATGGGCGTGGGATGGACATCGCTCGCCCAAAGAACCGGCGCTAGAACGGTGGCAACAAATGATTCCTCTGTCTGTCCTTCGACCACCACGTATAGTCTGATCACGCCTGGCCATTGCTGCTTTTCGGCGCGAGTTCAGGGGTCTGCTCGTTAGAAGGCCGCGCGCCTAGAACGTTTTTCTGCCAAAGCTCTCCGAGCGAATACTCTTGTAGCCATTCCGACAACTCCTCCGTTCTCAAGCGCCGGAAGCGGGATTGGCCGTCTGTCCGTTCAACAATGATGATGTCCTCCGGGGAAAACTCGTTAAGAAGCAGGGCAGATTGAGTTGAGATTATTGCCTGCTGATACACATAGTTCTCGCTGCCCTTTACGAATTGTTTGAAAAGATTCCCAAGCAACGTGAGGGCATAGGGATGCAGTCCGAGTTCAGGCTCGTCAAACAGCATAGTTGGAGGAGGGCTTGGTTGCAGGAGAGCGGATGCGAGGCATATGAAGCGCAAAGTACCATCTGAAAGTTGGTTGGCGCGAAATGGGTAATCTGAGTCTCTCTGACGCCATTCGAGCTGAATCATCTCCTCATTGCCAGGAATGGGACGAAGATTGAAGTCATCGAAGAACGGAGCGGCTAGGCGGACGACGTCCCGAATCCGCGCGTAGCTTTTCGGTTTGGTCTGAGCGATTCGATAAAGAAAAGGCGCGAGGTTATCTGCGCTCGGCCGCAGGGCCATGTTGTCATTGATGGCTCGAGGCCGGCGAACACCGGCATTGGAACTCGTATCGTGAAAGTGATATACGACCCAGCTTCCGATTGCTTCGAAGACATAGTGGGGGACGCCCCGGATTGCGCCCGACCTGCCTGCATCGTCCTTGCGATCTTTGAGCTTTGCTTCAGCGTGGCCAGAGCCTAGAGAGCGTCGGTCGATTCCCATTCTGCCTTTGAAATAGGTGTTCTCCTCGGAGAAGATCAGTCGGCCATCATGGCTAGGCACAAGCGCAAACTCGTAGCCATTCTGCCCGAAGTAAAACTTACCTTCGAGCTTAGGGGTTTCTTTGGGCCCCATGAAGAGGCATGCGTCGGCTCCGCCTTCCACGTTGATGGCCGTTTGGAGTCTCTGGTCAATGAGGTCTCTCAGGAGGCGAAAGAAGCTTACGAAGTTACTCTTACCGGCACCGTTCGCGCCAATGAGGACGTTAAGGGCTCCCAATTCAAAATCCCGCAGGGACTTGATGGACTTGAAACCCTCGATGGTCAACCTCTTGATGGTGTCGGCCATTGCCTTTAGCGTATCGGAATCCCCAAGGTAGCACCAAGCGCGTGGGATGGTGAGGATTGGAGACGACGGCGGTGTTTCTGGCTTTTGACCTTCGTTCCCGGAAACAGCGTCAGAGAAGATTAGTTGTCGCCTTGTCGTCAAGCTGACGGAAAACGGCCTATCTGTAGAATTGAATCGCGCCGGTTCTCCCCAAGTCCCAATGCCGGAAACTGCCGGGGGGCGCGCGCGGCCTTAACTCTTGGCCAGTTCGTCCTGCCTGGCGCGCATCTCTGCCTGGGCCTCGCGGTGGATGTCGCCCATCTTGGTGCCGGAAGCGACCAACGCGATAAAGCCGACAATCAGCAAGGGCAACGTCACCACGGCCCACAAGATGAGCGTGAAGCGGCGCGCCATGGCGCGCGGAACGCCGAAAAGCGTGAGGCCCAGCGTGGACAGCACTTGAAACAGGCCGACGTTGCCGGGCGCTTGCGGCACCACCGAGCCCAGGCGCAGCAACACCATCAGGGCACCGGCCTGCGCCCAGGCGACGCCGTCGAACCCGTAGGCCTGCATAATCGCGTAGATGGGAACGATCTGGATGAGCAGATAAGGAACGCTGACGGCCAGGGAGAAATAGAGATAGCGGGAGTGGCCGATGCGATGGAGATCTTCGATGAACACGTGAGCCCAGGAGAACAAGCGAGCGTCGAGAAGCGCATCCAGCGTCTGCTCTCGCCAATACATTGCGACGGCCAGGAGCGCCGCGCAAATCAGGAGCAGGATGGCAAGGAAGACGCTGCCCGTGGTGACGATTTCGAGTGCGCGGGACTGCCCGCCGCTGAGCGGGAAGCGGTGCATGTAGCGCAGCGAGAGAAACAGACCGGCAATGAGCAACACGCCGTCGAAAATGCGCTCGATCAACGCCGAAGCCAGCGTTACCGAGATGGGGATCTTGCTCCAGCGAGCCATCAGGAAGCAGCGGATCAGTTCACCGGCGCGCAGAGGCAGCACTTCATTGGCGAACAGGCCGACGTAGATGGCGCCCACCGAGGCCCAGGGCGATACCCGAGTCACCGGGAGGAGCAGCAGGTTCCAGCGCCAACCTTGAATCACGTAAACCAATAAGTCGGCGATAACGCCAATGGCCACCCAGCGCCAGTCCAGCTCGCGGATCTCTTCCCAGAGTTCCGTCCAACTGACGCCGTGCAGCGCCCACGCCAGGCAGGCGACCGAGAGCACCAGCGTTATGGCTGTGAATATATGGGAGGTGCGCTTGGATTCCGGTGGCGGAGGCGACATGACACCCATCCACTATGATACCCGGTACATGCGGCTTCAGCCGCGTTGTTACCGGAACTTGAAGACGCGGCTGAAGCCGCGTGTACCGTCATCTTAGATAAAAGAGACTGAGCCGTGGCAAGCCGACGGACTCGAGCAACTGCCGTTCCAGATACTGCTTTTCAAGCATGGCAAGCTGCGGCGCGCTCATTTTTCCGCGATACGGGCGAAGCTCGGAATCGAGCCGGCGGCGGGCACAAAGCGAGTCTTCATCGGTTTGGCGCGAGCGGGCAAGGGCGATCATCTTGTCTTCGAGCGAGGTGAGGTGTTGTTCCAGACCCTCCAGATCGTGAAGGAGCGCGGCGGCATCGGAGGCCAGGCGATCCACGGCGTCAGCGACATCATCGAAGCCAGGCTGCTTGCGGATTTGCGCGGCATTCTCGCGCAGGTGGCGTTCGAGATCCTCCAGACGAAAGGGCGCGGCTGACTCTTTGTGGCCGCCGCGCGCGGGCGCAACTCCTGCCATGGCTTGAGCCTCAGCCAGGACGGCCTGCGCGCAATAGGCGACGGAGTTCACGCTTTGGCCGCGCTTTTTTTTTGTGCGCCATTTTTCAAACGCCGCGTCGATGCCACGCAGGGCCGCTTCCAAAGGCACGCCCGCGTTTTTCCAGCTTTCAACCAGTGCCCAGTCGAGCGGCGACATCAGAAACAGTCCGGTCCCTCGCGCCTTTTGAAAGCGCTCCTCCACTTCGGTGAAATAGTTGAAGTAATTGGACGGCCAGCTTGCTTCTTCGGTCACTTCTTCCCGCGTCATTTCTTACGATTTCTGCGCCATATGATTTCCAGGCCTTCGAGCGTCAAATCTTCGTTGATCTCATGAATGGAGCGCGCGGCGCGCGCAATGAGCTGCGCCTGGCCGCCAGTGGCGATTACCTTGGTGCTATTGCCCAGTTCGGCCACCACGCGCCCCACGATCCCATCGATCAGGCCGGCGAACCCGTAGTACAGCCCCGATTGAATGCTGTTCACCGTGTTCTTTCCGATGAGGCAATCGGGTTCGCGAAGGTCCACCATTGGCAGGCGCGCCGTCTTGGCGAAGAGGCCGCTGATGGACATGCCGATGCCAGGGCAGATCATCCCGCCCAGGTACTCCGCGTCGGCTGAAACAACATCGAAGTTGATTGTTGTTCCGAGATCCACCACCACCGAAGGGCCGCCATAGCGATGGAATGCTGCTACGCCATTCACCACGCGATCCGCCCCCACTTCGCGCGGGTTGTCGTAAAGCACCTTTAAGCCGATGTCGGTTTCGGGCGTGACGAACAGCGGCGTGGTATTAAAATAGCGCTTCGCCATGGCATGCAGGGGCGCATCCAGCGTGGGTACGACGCTGGCAATGATGATGCCATCCACGCGCGCCAGATCGAGTGACGCCAGCGCGAAGAGATTGCGCATCAACACGCCCCACTCGTCGGCGGTCTGTTCGTGAATAGTGCGGAGGCGCCAGCGGCCAATGAGCGTGGCCTCTTCGAAAGCGCCGATGGTGATGTTGCTGTTGCCCGCGTCCAGGGCTAAGAGCATGGGCGCACTCCTCCCGCGACGATCACTCTGCTTGTTCCGTCGTCGCTCCGAAGTATCAGGAAGCCGGAATCGTTCAGGCCGGCGGTGATCCCGCGCAGTGTGGCGCCGTCTTGATCCACGCAAACGCGGCGGCCTGAGACGTAGCTGGAGGCGCGCGCGAATGTTTCGATAATAGGTCCGCGGCCCTGGGTTTCCAGCAGATCGCAATACCGGTCGACGCTTCCGAGCAATTCTACAAATAGCCGCTCGCGCGAATGAACGCAGCCGCTGGAGAGACGCAATGAGGTGGCGATGCCGCTTAGTTCTTCCGGGAACGAAGAATGATTCACGTTGATGCCGATGCCTGCAATGATAGCCGACCCCTCCAGCAGCGTGAGAATACCGGCGCACTTCTTGGACTCTAACAGCACGTCGTTGGGCCAGCGCAGGTCGCATGCCAGGTTGGTGTACTTGAGAATCGCTTCGTGCACCGCGAGCCCGAGCGCGAGAGTGACCACGGGCAATGTGTCCGGCCCATATTGGCGCCGGAGAATGATAGAGACATAGAGGCCCATGCCATACTCGGAATGCCAGGAATGGCCATGCCGCCCTTGCCCGGCGGTTTGTTCCTCCGCGCCGACCACCGTGCCCGATGGCGCGCCGTCCGCCGCCAAACGGCTGGCTTCGCTCATGGTGGAATCGATGACGTCATGCCACTCGATACGACGATCCGGATTTTGCGGCAAGAGCGATCGCACGGAGGCGAGGTTGAAGAGCATGGCTGATCAGAGTTGATCGAGCATGTCGCGGTTCTTCTTGATCTGAGCGATGTATTCCGCTCGTTTCGCCCGCATTGATTCTACTACCGGCGCCGGTGCACGATTCACGAACTCTTCGTTCGCGAGCTGGCGATCGCTGTTGACGACCAGTTTTTCCAG
The DNA here is from genome assembly GCA_963747945.1 of Bryobacterales bacterium. Taxonomy (GTDB): domain Bacteria; phylum Acidobacteriota; class Terriglobia; order Bryobacterales; family Bryobacteraceae; genus Palsa-89. The sequence goes on along the minus strand of CAVVHB010000007.1, from coordinate 249,869 downwards.
TACGCCGATCTCTTTCATCAGCCGCTGCCGTAGTGCCTCGTGATCTACCTCGGGAAGCTGCAACGAAAGATCGAACTGGGCGGTAGAGCGAACCGCGCCGGTAAGCGCGGGCGGCGCGTCCGTACGCACCTCAAGCTTCACTTTGGCGAGGAATTCGACCACCGGAAATTCGATGTTCCTGGAACCGTTGCGGCAATAGAGCACACCCGCGAGTTCGAGCCTGTCGTCGAGGCCATTGTCGGCCTTCAGCTTTCGTGCGGCAGTTACCATGTCCTGCAGCAAGCCCATTTCGCGTTCGGCTGCTTCATCGGTTGCGCCCGCCTGAGGATAGGGCGCCAGCGCGATGGAAGTATTCTGACCGAAGCGATGCCAAAGCTCCTCCGTAATGAACGGCAGGATGGGATGCTGCAATCGCAAATAAGCGCTGAAGATACCCAAAATATTGCGAAAGTCATTAGTAAGACCCGATCCCGGAGCTAGCCTAAGCTTCTTGATCTCGAGATACCAATCGCAAAAATCGTGCCAGAAGAATTGCCACAGCTCTTCGGCCACCTCGTGATAACGATGCTGCTCGAGCGCGCGATTCACCGATTCGGCGGTGCGGCTCAGCCGGCTGAAGATCCAGCGGTCCTCCAGTGTTTCGAGCTGACCCGGCTCGGACAGGCATGGCTCAATGCCAGCGCTTTCCATGTTCATCAGCAACAACCGCGCGCCGTTCCACAATTTATTCGCAAACTGGCGCGCCGATGCCAGCTTGTCCTCGTTATAGGTGATGTCGGTGCCGGGCGCCGCGGCCATCAGCAGCCACAAACGGCACGCGTCGGTGCCGTATTTCTCGTTGATGTCGAGCGGGTCCACCACGTTGCCCTTGGTTTTCGACATCTTCTTGCGTTCCGGATCGCGCACCAGGCCGTGCATGTGCACCTGTCGAAATGGCACATCGCGTGTAAGTTCGAGGCCCATCATCATCATGCGCGCCACCCAAAAGAACAGGATGTCGAAGCCCGTGATCATCAGGCTGGTTGGATAATACGCGCGCAGATCTTCCGTCTCCGCAGGCCATCCGAGCGTGGAAAACGGCCACAGACTGGAACTGAACCAGGTGTCCAGCACGTCGGGATCCTGTGTCAGATCCCCCGACTGGCAATTGGGACATTTCGTCGGCGCTTCGCGAGCCACCGTGATGGTCTTGCAGTTCCCGCAATGCCAGGCCGGAATGCGATGACCCCACCAGAGCTGGCGCGAGATGCACCAGTCGCGGATGTTCTCCATCCAATTGAAGAACGTCTTGTTCCAGTTGTCGGGGACGAACTGGATGCGGCCTTCGTTCACCGCAGCCATCGCCTTCTCAGCCAGCGGCTTGGTTTTGACAAACCACTGCGTGGAAATGAGCGGTTCCACGATAGTCCCGCAGCGATCGCACTTGCTGAGCGCGACCGTGTAGGGTTCCACTTTTTCGAGCAGACCCTGTTTTTCGAGATCGGCAACGATGCGCTTGCGCGCTTCAAAGCGATCGAGGCCCGCGTAGGGGCCGGCGTCGGCCGTCATGCGTGCATCTTCGCCGATCACCTTGATCTGCGCCAGGTTGTGCCGCTTCCCTGCCTCGAGATCGTTGGGATCGTGCGCGGGAGTGACCTTCACCACGCCGGTGCCGAACTGCGGGTCGGCAATTTCGTCGAAGATGATCGGGATCGGGCGATTCATCAGCGGCAGGGTGACCGTTTGTCCGGCGAGATCCTGATAACGCGGGTCGGACGGATTCACCGCGACGGCCGTATCGCCCAGCATGGTTTCGGGCCGCGTGGTGGCCACGATCAAATATCGCGAGCTCCCGTTCACCGGATAGCGGATGTGCCACAGGCTGCCCTGCGTGTCGTCGTGCTTCACTTCCAGGTCGGAAAGCGCCGTGGCGCAGCGCGGGCACCAGTTGACCATGTAGGTGCCGCGATAGATGAGGCCGCGTTCGTAGAGGCGCACGAAGGCCTCCAGCACGGCGCGCGAAAGATCGGGATTCAGGGTGAATCGCTCGCGGCTCCAATCGCAACTATCGCCGATGCGCTTCATCTGCGATGTGATGCGATTGCCGTATTTTTCTTTCCACTCCCAGACGCGGTGCACGAATTCCTCGCGGCCGATTTGCTGGCGCGTGATTCCTTCGGCGGCCAGGCTGCGCTCCACCAGCATCTGGGTGGCGATGCCGGCGTGATCGGTACCCGGAAGGAACAATGTGTTGTCGCCGCGCATGCGATGCCAGCGTGTGGCGGTGTCGATCACGGTGTGATCGAGCATGTGGCCGATGTGTAGCGATCCAGTGACGTTGGGCGGCGGCACGGCGAGGGAAAATCGGGGCCCGGGCGCGTGCGGGTCGGCGTGAAAGATGCCAGACTCCACCCACCATTCGGCCCAGTGCGGCTCGAAGCGCTGCGGCTCATATGCTTTTTCCAATTCCATGGGGAACTACCAGTTTAGCAAGCGGGCAAAATTTGACAGCGTAGAAGCGGGATGTTGTAATGAATGGGAAGTAAGCTGCCCGCCACGATCCTCAGTAGCTCAATGGTAGAGCATTCGGCTGTTAACCGAAGGGTTGTAGGTTCGAGTCCTACCTGAGGAGCCAAACTTTTCAGAAAGATTCCACGCGGCTCAGGCCGTCCCAAGGACTTTCCCTCGTTTGTTGCCGATTGTGGCCATTTTGGGCTGTTTTTGGCCTCGGGTCGCTACACTATAAACGGCGCCATGATCTGCCTGGATCAAAGTTTCAAACCTGGAGGCCCCCATGCTCCTTCCTTTTTTGAAAGCCCGACACAAGTCGATCTCGACGCTTCAATTTGTCTTCAGAGCCACGGAGACTTCCAGCGTGGTCCCCTTGCCGTATTCTGATCTGATCGTGAAGTTGCCGTTCACCAGCCGTGCGCGCTCTCGCATACTAATCAAGCCCAACGCATTCTTGCCCTTGGCTTCGCTCGGGTCAAATCCTTGGCCATTGTCCTCAATCCGCAGCGTGCACTTTTCTTCACTACTGGAAAGCGTCAGGTGAACACTCGTCGCGGCAGCGTGTTTGGCGATGTTATGGAGACCCTCCTGAGCTACACGATAGAAGCACAAAGAAACGTCCGCCGCGGGCCAGGTCGATTCGCCCGCAGACTCGAACTGTACTGGTATGCCTGTCTGTTCTGAGAAGGCCCAGCACTGCTCTGTGAGAGCCGCTTTCAAACCGAGATCGTCCAGGATCGCCGGATGGAGCCGCTGTGACATAGAGTGAACGTCACGCGCCAGTTTGGTGACCCTCCGCCAGACCTCATGGGCCTGTTCGGAGCGCGACCGGGACGGCTGGGCTGAAGGAGGAAGCAAGGTTTCGATTTCCCTACCTAAGGCGGCCAGGTTTTGACTCAAATCGTCGTGCAGTTCGCGTGCCAGTTCCTTCATGCCCGATTCCTGGAGTTCAACGAGTCGAGCCGTCAAAGCCCGGAGGTCCTCTTGGGATTGAACAAGCTTCGCCTCATTCTCCTTAACATCAGTGATGTCCTGACAGGCGCCAAACATACGCATCGGCAGGCCGTCCTCACCGAGTGATACTTCGGAAACGCACGAGACCGTCCTCAGATCACCGTTCGGCCAAGCGATCCGATACTCGATTTCGTTGCGCTTCCGCTCCGCAAGACAGTCGCTTACCCACCGCGCTACTCGCTCCCTATCTTGTGGTATGACCGTTTGCACAAAATCATCGAAACTCGGTGTAAAATCCGGAGGCTTGCCGAAGATTCGATACATTTCCTCGGAACCGGATACGTGGTTGGCCTGAATGTCCCACTGCCAATGGCCCACATGCGCGAGGCGTGTTGCATTCTTTAGATACGCTTCGCTCTCGCGCAGAAGCTCCCGCGCCTGAACCTGCTCGGTAATGTCCTGAGTCGCCCCGGTGATACGAACCGGTACGCCTTGATCGTCTCTGATCCCTTGAACAATGGAGCGCACAAACCGCACTTCGCCGTCCGGCCGGATGATTCGGTACTCCACCTCAACAGGCGCGCTGCTCGAACGGACTTGGTCGTTGATCCCCAAGATCTTTTCTCGATCCTTAGGGTGGACACAGTTCAGAAACATTGGAAGGTTTGCTGGAGTATTCGTCAACCCAAGAATCCGAAATATCTCATCAGACCAGTAGATCTTGTCACTCTGAATGTGCCGTTCCCAACTCCCTACCTTGGCGAGATTCTGCGCCTCCATGAGCCGGGCCTCGCTAGCCAGCAGCCGCTCTTCGATCAGCTTCTGCTCGGTTATGTCCTCCAACACGGAGATGAAGTATTGCGGCTGGTTGTGCTGATCCCGCACGAGCGATATAAACAGCCTCACCCAGACAATCCCGCCATCCTTGCGGATGTAACGCTTCTCCTTCTTCGACCAAGATGAGATCTCACCAGCAAGAAATCGGCACAGCGCCGTGCGAGAGGCTTCGCGGTCATCTGGATGCGTGAGATCCAGAAAGTTCTTTCCGCGTAACTCGGTTTGTGAATAGCCAAGCATCTCACAAAATCGATCGTTTATAAGTAACCACTGGCCATCGAGGCTGGTCTGGGCGATGCCGACGGCCGCTTGAAAGAAGGTCACACGGAAGCGCTGTTCGCTTTCACGCAGTGCCTCTTCGGCCCGTTTGCCCTCAGTAATATCGAGAATGACGCCCGTTGAGCGAACCGGCCGCCCTGAGGCATCGAGGAAAACAGCGCCCTTTGAGTGTAACCAGTGCACGCTTCCGTCAGCCCACACCACGCGGTATTCGGTGTCCCATGCATGCGTCCGTTCGAGAGCGTCCCTAATGCTCGCCTGGACCCGATCTCCGTCTTCCGGATGAGTCCGTTTGGACAACTCCTCGAGCGTGAGCGGAGGATCATCCGGCGACAGGCCGAATAGCCGAGCGTATTCTTCGGAATGCCTCAATCTATTTGTGCTCAGGTCCCATTCGCACACGCCCAGGTGCGCTGCGTTCTGAGCGAGGGTTAGACGCTGCTCGCTATCCCGGAGCGCGCGCTCCGCGTTTATCCTCTCGGTGATGTCCTCTACCACGGCGATGAAGTACTGAGGCTGATTGTCGTGGTCCCGTACTATCGATCGATTGAGCCGCCCCCAAAAGATCGTCCCGTCTTTGCGGACAAAGCGCTTCTCCATCGTATGCGAGGAGATGGCCCCTTCCAGAAGTTGACGGCGCCCACGCGATACCTCGTCGTAGTCCGGAGGGCGCGTGATATCCCAAATCTTCCTTGTGAGTAGTTCGGATTCGGAGTAGCCGAGCATCTCACAGTAGCGGTTATTCACACGCAACCATGAGCCATCAAGGCTGATTTGGGCAATGCCAAGAGCCGCATGATCGAAGATCGCTTGAAGGATCTTGGCATCGGATTCCATTTTGCCTTTCAAACAGTATACGCCTGATTGGCCCTCGCCTTTCCTGTCTCGATTCATTTGCGAAAACACAACCAACCTGCCCGCGGTTTTTTGGAAAGGGCCACAGAACCAGCGTGCATTTTGCAAGCGCCCCGGGGGGATACAGAAGGCTTTAGTAATCATCCGCGAGATGCCGCTCACCAGATATCGGGTAGCGTCTTGCCGGTTGTCCTGATCCTGTACTATCTGATCTCTTTCGTCTCTCCGGTAGAGCCGGCACTGTTCCAAATACTTCGACAGTAAGGGGAACACTTTCAGGCGCCTGGACTCCATGCGTTGCCACATACCCAGGATTCCGGGCCAGATCGGGCTTGGAGTAACCTGCAGGCTCAGGCCGAGCTTCTGTGCATCTGCATCAATTGGTCAGAAACCGTACCGCCACCAGACACCAAGCGTGATTGAAATAAAACTCCCGCCGGACAGCCGCATCTTCAAAATTGGGGGTTCGGGTCGCAGAGAATCCTTGACCCTCGTGGAGCGCGAAAGACGCCTTGGAGCGACAACGAGCCACGGTCGTTGGCTTGCAATTTAGCTCGGCCATCTGGAGGGTGCATATGGACAAAGAATTTTCGGAACAGCTTCAAGCCCTCCGAGTTGCCGTCACGGAGGCGATGAGGAACTCGGAACCTGTAGAGAAAGCGATCCGTGAATTACTCCACCGGTCTGGCGCTGATGGCCATATCGAAATCAACCTCGTACTGCTCGGCGTGGAGCCAGAAGTGGAAGCTGGCGCCACCACCCTTGCGGTGGGACTGCTGGGACGATCCCGCCGGAAAGTCGACTCTTAACCCAGCCGATTCGTCTCTTGAGTGGAGGCATAGCTATGAACAGAAAAAAGAGCCGTGTGCTGTTTGCGTTCGGCTCCGCGACCGCAGTCGCCGTCACATGCCTGGTGCTCTACAGTCTTACAGCAGGCTTATCGCTTTTGCAAGCATCGCTGTTTCTGGTCGGCAGCTTGATCGTGGTCTGGGCCGGTCTTTTCTCCTTCTTTGAGGTACGCCGAATCGCCTCAGGCCGATCCACATCGATCTGCTTGGATGGTTCGGATGATGGAATCGATCCAGACACCCCTTGTGTGGTGATGGTGGAACCGCCAACCGGCGAAGCAACTCCGCACCATGAAGATCACCTTGGGAGTGAAGGCCTCGACCAAGGCCAGTTGACCTCGCGAATTCCGGACACGTTTCCGATCGCGGTCACGCCAACCAGGGCTCGTGAGCCGAACCAAGCTGATGGAAGAACCGATGCCTCATTTCACAAACACTATTTCCAGGAACTCGGGAAGGGGATTCTTGAATCTCTGGATGAAGATCCTGAAATGGAACCGGGTCAAGCCGACACCACACCGGGCGACGCCGACACTGAAGACCAGGAGCCTGAGAAGAAGCCTGCCAGCGCGGTTGGAAGCTATTCACGGGAACGGCCGACGCGCTTAAAGCCTTAATTCGGATCGACGGACCACCACTCTGAGGGAACTGTAGGAGCGCCGGCCAAACACCGGGACGCGAGGCAACGGTCCGTAATAATGGCACGAATCCCGCCAGCCCAAGCGCCTGCGCGCGCCATCCAGTGAGCGATCCCACTCGGCGGCGGTTCGATTGCGTATTGGCGCGACACTTCTTTCACGTGTCCTGGCCGGTCGCGCGAGCTCCTGCCTCCTGGACGATCCAAGACTTCGCCGCCCCTTGGTTGTCCGGTTCCATAGGCACCTCCTTAGGATGAAGTTACGGCCACGGTTGGTCGCTAGTAATTTCCACAGCCTTATCGCGTCTTGGTTATCTTCCCGTGGGTACCGCGTGTCAATGGGTGAGATACACCGTGAAACGCCGGTAGGGCGCAATGACCATGTTCTCCCCGGCTATAGAGATCTCCCGGAACATTCGCGCTGTTTCCGGCACGTAATCCAAGTGTACGAATCCCGCTGGCGTGCCCACGTCCGATTTTTGGCTGCAATACACGTTGGCACGATCAGGCCACTGCGCTGACCGATCACATCGCGTGCTGCGGTGACTTGGCGAAGAAACTAAGTGAGCAAGATTATTTGCTCGGCTTACTTGCCAAGCGGTACAAATGCGTTGATCGTGTTCTTGTCGCTGACAACCCGATATCCGGGGAGAACGCTCTTCTTGTTATCCTTGGGATGCTTCCTCATTCCTTGAGTCTTAACGATAGGTGCTTGTGTGCGAACGGCATTCCGGTCGGTTGATGAAAGGCGATTCACCGAGACGTAGTTGTGAGCGAAAAGAGACCCGCCCGCCAATAACGATGTTAAAAGAACCTTACTCATAATTCGCTACCTCCTCACTGAGTTATCAAAAAAAATAATACTTCAAAGCCGGACTCCAGGCAGACTCACCTTACCGGCGCTGTAGAGCTTCGATCGTTGGCACCGTCTGGTGCGACGTTTTGGCGATTTGCGCTGCAAGGGACGCAGGATATACAAATTCTTGCCCGAAGTAGTCCCCAGGCCAAAACCAGGCTCTCAAAACCGGCGGTGTACCAGGAGGCGTCTCCCAGAACGTGAGCACTGTTCGGCCGCTCCGTTGCTCCCTGTAATTCGCCACGGCAAGCTCGGTCGCAATCAGGTGCTGCCCAGTCCCGTCATAGACCAGCACAAAGTGGCGGTCCACAGAATCCAGCAGTTTTAGGACGTACTTCCCCGGCGGCAGCACGCGGTCAGGAATCTGAATCGCCTGCTTGACTGTGATTATGGTGTACTTGTTCCTTTCATCGGCTCGCGCGAACGGCGCAAACGTACTAATTGCAAGACTTATACCCGCCATCAGGACACCTAAACGAATCATGTGAACTCCTTTACATGAGATGGATTCATTGCTTCAACAGCCGGCGCGTGGCCTATAGCACCCTTCGCCCGTCGAACTGTCGGAGGTGTAATCCGTCCTCAGAATCTGCGATTCTCTACCGAGTGCGAAGGCTGAGTTTTTTTAGGGATGACCTCGGTCGCCGGCGCGATGGCAGGGTGCCGTAGAAGTCTTAACTCCGTTTGATCGACGGCCTGCCGGATTCATCGAGCGCGGCTACTTCGCCGTCGATGACCGTTTCGTCTGTCAACCGGGAAAGGGCCTGCACAATCACCGGATACTTGGCGTCGAAGCTCTTGTTGTTCCGCAAGCGCAGCCTTAAAAAAAAATAAATCCGCCGCTAACGGCGACGCATCCCTGGCCTGATCTGAAATTCTGCTTATTCGATGAAAGATTGGCCGACCACAAAGAACGCTACATACGCAGAAGTGGATAAGTGGTGCGTAAGTCGATACGCGGCCAGGTTGAAAACGGCACTGGAAGTTCACAATTGGCTTGACGACTGGATTTAGATGGAATATGCCCTACGGAACTAAGTTGTTTCGCGTGGCGATTTATTTGCCACATTGGGGCTCACTTACTCAGCGTTTGAAAAGGGGTGGAGTAATGCGCTCAGTGTTTGTAGCTGCTGGTTCACTACTGCTGGTAACTCTATCTTTGCTGTTGCCGGCACCGTTTGCGTTCGGCCAGGGGGCTAACGCAACCATCACTGGTACGATAACCGATCCTACCGGGCTACCCGTCCCCGGAGCGAACGTGGAGGCGAGGAACACCCTCACCGGGGCGGTTTATACCGGCGCTTCGACCGCCGCCGGTAATTATGCCATCACAACTTTGCCGGTCGGCACCTACGAATTGACGGTGAAGGTGGCCGGGTTCAAGACCTATAACCACACCAACCTCGCCATGGCGGCGGCGCAAGTCCTGAAGGAAGACATCCTTTTGGAGGTTGGCGCGGCCAGTGATTCTATCACGGTGGAAGCCCAAGCTTCGCTGCTAAAGACTGAGGGCGGCGAGCAGGGCGACAACGTCACGGTGGAGCAAATGGTGGATTCGCCTTTGCTGGGCATCGGGACGGTCAACTCCGGCACGTCCGGCGTACGCAACCCTTACAATGTGCTGCAGACTCTTCCCGGTGTGACCGGTTATAACGCAGGCGGCACGGTTGGCGGGCCAATGGTGGTCAACGGCTTGGGCGGCGCGACGGGTTTCACTGTTTCTCTCACCGAGACGATGCGTATCGAGGGCCAGGACGCCACCTCGCAAATCTTCGGGAACTACGTTTACACGCAGATGGCCCAGCCGAACGCGGATGCGATTCAGGAAGTCGCCTTCCAGACCAGCAACTACTCCGCGGAGGTAGGACAAGCGGGCACCGCGGTGATCAACATGACCATGAAGTCCGGAACCAATCAATATCACGGCACCGGCTTCGACTATTTCGTCAACGAATTCTTGAACGCCGGCGATCCGTTCACTGTCCAAAGCGACGGCACAGGGAAAGTAACGCCCCGCAACCGGCGCAACGATTTCGGCGGCACCTTGGGCGGTCCCATCATCATCCCCAAACTCTATAACGGGAAGAACAAGACCTTCTTCTTCTTCGCCTACGAGGAGTACCTGGAAAGCAACCAGTTGACCTTTAGCGACACGGTGCCTACAACTGCTTTTCAGAATGGCGATTTCTCGGCCATCTCAGCCAATGGGACTTGCAGTCTGTGCGCCTCCAACGGCATTCCGACTACATCCTTAGGCCTGGACGCTCTAGGGCGTCCCATGTACGCCAATGAGATCTACGATCCCACCACGCGCGCCATCAATCCGGCCAATGGGCTGGGCTACGCCAATCCGTTTCCGGGCAATATCATTCCCAAGAGCCTGTTCTCTGCAAGTTCGTTGGCGTTTCAAGCCTTGTTCCCCCAGCCGCAGAATTCCAATCTCATCAACAACTACAACGGCAGCATCGTAAGCCATCGATACACCGCGATACCTTCCATAAAGGTCGATCAGGTTATCTCCGACAAGGACAAATTGTCGTTCTACTGGTCGAGGATCAACACCCAGAGCCAGATCGCGACTCCTTATGGCAACGCGGATGGCCTGCCGGAGGAGATTGGAGGCTACCGCGGCACATTCATTCCCAGCTACACCACGCGGCTGAATTACGACCGCACCATTTCGCCCACCCTGCTGCTGCACCTGGGCGCAGGATATTACCACACCAGTTTCAGCGATCGAGCGCCGTTCCTCAGTTTCAACCCATCCGCTTTCGACCTGACCGGCTTTGTACAGAACCGTCAGTTCCCGAGCGTTACGGGAATGTGCGTCGCGGCCCCGTTTGGCGCAGTGGGATGCTCCGGCTACGGCGGCATGCAAAATATCGGGACGGCCGGTCAAATCCAGGGGCAGAACTACGAGGAGAAGCCTAGCTTCAACGCCAATGCCACCTGGGTCCGCGGCAGCCACACCTTCAAGGTGGGCGCGGAGCTGTACCTGGAGCAGGTCTACACAGGAGCCTTTTCCGGGGTTACTCTAGCGGCTGCGTCCGCCGCCGGCACTCCGGTTGCCACGGCGCAACCCTTCATTCCGACCTTCAGCTTGAACGGATATAGCCAAGGCTTCAACTATGCCAGTTTCTTGCTAGGCGACTATGCTTCCACCACCCAGGCTCCCAATGAGTTTACGCGCGAAGGACACCAGCAGTGGGGGTTGTTCATTCAAGACTCCTGGAAAGTGACGCGCAAGCTGACCTTGAACTACGGTCTCCGGTGGGATTACGCCACACCGGAGCACGAGCAATACGGGCGCTTGGGACAATTGAACCCAACGGCGCCGAACGCCAATGCCAATGGTGAACTGGGGGCCACACAGTACGCCAACACTTGCAATTGCCCGTTCTACAAATCCGCGTATCCTTATGCCCTTGGGCCGCGGTTCAGCGTAGCCTATCAGGTCGACCCGAAGACGGTGTTTCGCGGCGGATGGGGAGTGAATTACCAGTTCGTTGCAAACCCGGCCGGCGCAACCATCGGGACGAACGGCGTGTATCCTCTAGCTGGCATCAATCCGTATGTGAACATCGCCACTCCGGGCTCCATCGTGCAACCCACTTGGCCGGTCACCGATCCGAACATCTACCCGCCTCCGGGCACGGTTGGCATACCGGGCGTTTCCACTCCTTATGTGCCTGACGCCAACGAAAACCGGCCGCCACGCATCAATCAGTGGAGCGTCGGCTTCCAGCGGGAGATAACGACGGATTTTATCATCGAAGCTTCCTACGTGGCCAATCGCGCCGCCTGGCTGCCCAGCGGGCCTTTGGGGTTCCTAAGCCAAGTCTCGCCGCAAAAATACGCGAGCTACCATTTGTACCCATACCCCGGAACGGGTCCCTGCTCGAGTGGCACCGGAGTGTGCCCTAGCACTACGTACAACAACTACGCCGATTTCCTACTGACCACACAGCCAATCAACAGCCCGCAGGTGATCAGCACCATGGCTGCGCGGGGAATCACCAACCTTCTGCCCTATGCCAGCTTCAACCCATTTAACACGCTAGGGAGCATCCTGTACCCCTTCCCGCAGTTCGGCGCGCTGGAACCGTCCAACTCCCCGACGGGCAATTCCAAGTACGATGCCCTGCAGATCAAGGCGACGAAGCGCTTCTCGCACGGGCTCCAGGCCAACGGCAACTACACCTTCGGACAGGGCTTTCTTCGGCCTGTGCGCCAGGACTTCTTCAACCCCGCGGGTTCCGAGTGGCAGTTGCAGCAGATCCCGCGACTGAATTTTAACTTCAACGCCATTTACACCGTGCCAGGAGCCGAGTTCATCAGCAATAAGCTTCTCAAATACGCGGCCAAAGATTGGCAGATCGGCTGGTACTCCAATTACCAGAGCGGCGCGTTCCTGGCGCCTCCCGCAAGCCCTACCTTGAATCTGCTCCCCAGTGAGGAGATCCGAGTTCCGGGCCAACCGTTGTATGGGCCGGGCGTAAATATCAACAATCTGAGTACTTACAACGCGGCTACCACCCAGGTGCTGAATCCAAACGCTTGGGCGCCATGTCCTGTCGACACCACTTGTGCGGGGGCGAATCTCACGAACGGCTTTTTTGGACCCCAGACAAACGCAACGGTGTACTACAAAGACTTCCGCGCCCCGCGCACCCCCACGGAGAACCTCAACTTCGGCCGCAATTTCCGGTTTGGCCCGGAGGGCAGGTTCAACCTCTTTGTCCGAGCCGAATTCGTCAACGTCTTTAACCGCACGTTGATGCCTCCGCCAAGCACCGCCTTTGTTCCGCAGAATCCGTTGGTCAGGGCCGGCCCCGGGAACGCGCCCATCGTCTTCGGGTTCGGAGCCATCGGCGGCAGCGCGGTGTCCCCCACGCCAGGCGCCATCACAAGCGCTACGCCGCCTTACCTGCAAGGCCGCACAGGTACTTTGATCGCACGGTTCTCGTTCTGAGGAACACGCGCAAAACGGAGCGCGGCGCGGGCAGGGTCCTGATCCGCTTGGTGGTGCGCGCCGCACCCTTTGCGCTTCTGATGTACACGCGCAAAACGGAGTGCGGCGCGGGCAAGTTCCTGACCCGCTTGGTGGTGCGCGCCGCACCCTTTGCGCTTCTGATGTACTGATGTAGTGACCTGGAAGTTTTCGGTAGTCTTCCGCCACGACCTTCTCGACGCGTGCTCAGTGGATGACGCACGGCAGATCACTTTTGCGGAAGTGGCGAAGCGTGACCGGTCTTTCGTAACGGATGGCTCTTTCCTTCATAAACGTCAGCGCTATTCTCCCTAAACAAACTCCCATCCCGGATATACCGCCTCAAGGGTCGGCACGCTCCGACGTCCCGTCTTCTTCATGATCGAACGCTCAAACGCCCCAGCAACCGCGGTAGACGTGGCGTGGCCAGCACGGAGGGAGTGTCCGGCGTACCGGCCCGGATCAAGTCCAGTACGCTCCGCGAGTTTCTTTATCACCCGCGCAGCGGGGCGCGATGATCCTGTGATGCCTGGGACGCTTGAGCAGCGGAGATGCGCGAGCGACCTAGAACAGATAGTGGAAGGTCACGTTGCCGAGGCGAATCGTAACCAAGCGCGTGTCCGTATTTCCACAGGTTCCATCGAACAGCACGATCCCTTTGTAGCTGGTCCATGGAAAAATAATGTTTCCCGCGAACATTTGGCTGGTCGGAACGATGACCTTCCTGAAAGGCACGGCTGAAAGCCTCTTTCTTCGGCCACAGTCACAGGAAATGCGATCCGAATTCAATTCGACGCGCCGCTTTTTGTCCTTATTCAGCACAATTATATGGAAGGCAGCGAACTGTTGCACTCCGTTACGCAGTGGAGGTGCGTCCGCCACCTGCACCACAATGTTCTGGAACCCAATCGATTTGTATCTGTAGCTGTTGTAGGTGTAAGTGTTTCCCTGCTCCCATCGAAAGGTTGATTGTGCGAACGCCGCCGCGCAGAACGCAACTGCGATACCGAAGAGCGATAAGGATTTGAGCATCAAGTTAGACACCACCGATCAGTCGTCCTCTTCACTCCACATGGACCACAATCCGCGTGATTTACACATAGATGCCCCCCGGCTCGGTTTGATTTACGAAATTTCCGGTCCATCGTTCCCCAGCGGTAGTCCGCGTCCCTCCACCTCCGCGATACGGTGACAGAAGGGCGTTATGCAGAGTCATCCACCGTTCGGAATACGTTTCATAGCTCGGCATTCCATGGAGCGTCGCCGCTCAAACCTCGAAGTTTGGCGGTGTTTTCTGCCGGGCGCTCAACACGTATCCGGGCTGCGGCGAGCAGATTTGTTCACCTTCCCAAGCGCCGGCGGCTTAGCAGGTTGCCAGCGCGCCCGGACTGTATGCTACGGCCTGCGCAGGACATTCGTTAAGGGCGGGACACGCCACCAGTCCCGCGATGGCTGGGGCGTCGCACCGGAGTAGTGGCTAAGTTTTGTCATAGTTGACTCTTTCTCCTTCAGGTCCGGCCTCCGACATAAAAGCGAACGGCCGGTGTGACTACGAGCGAGAGGACCATAGAAGCGAGAATTCCGCCAATCACCGCAATCGCCAAAGGTTGCAGCATTTGCGATCCGGCGCCCAGCGCGAAGGCTAACGGAAGCATGCCGGCCACAGTAGCCAGCGCCGTCATCATGATGGGGCGCAGACGACGTTCGCCCGCGCGAATCATGCTTTCCTCGGCCGCAAATCCTTCGGCGCGGAACCGCTGGTCAGCGTCGAGCAGAAGGATTCCGTTCTTCGCGACGATGCCGATTACCATAATCAGGCCCATGAATGACGACAAGTTAAATGTGGTGCGTGTAATAAGAAGCGCCAGGAACACGCCGCAAGTGGAGAGCAACGCGGAGGATAGCACCGCGATCGGGGCTGCGAAGTTTCCGAACTCGAACAGTAGCACGATGAATACGAACACGATGGCAAGCGCCAGCACGAATACCAGATCACGAAAGGATCTCTGCTGTTCTGCGTACTGCCCGCCGTACTCCACCCGAATGCCGGCAGGAATGTTGGCGTCCGCAATCGCTCTTTGAACCTGAGCTACCCCGTCGCCCAAGTTGATGCCTTCCAGCCGCGCAGTAACGTCGACGGAGCGCTGCAGATTCTCGCGAATAATTTCGGTCTGCCCGGGAATTTCGGTCAAACTGGCCAGAGCGCCGATGGTCGCGGTCTTGCCGGTTCCGCTGACGATCAGAGTATTGCGCATGGTATCCAGGCTCTCCCGCGCGGACGGCGGAAATTGCACGCGGATGTTATAGGAGCGGTCGTTCAAAATCACGGGAGGAGAGGCGGGCTCGCCCTGCAGCATCGCGCTCGCATCCAATTCCACTTCCTGCGGAGTGAACCCCGCGCGCGCGGTCACCACGGGATCCACGTTGAATGTCACCGCGGTACCGCTGGTGGTGTTTTCGATTCCATCCTCTACATCCACGATTCCGGGGACCTTCTTGATGGTGCTTGCCACCACGGGCGCCCAGTGATGTAACAAATCGCCGTCGGGCGAAAAAAGCTTGATCACCACTGGCTGCGGAGCGCTGGTGAGATCGCCGATCATGTCCTGCAAAAGTTGCGGGAACTCCACATCCAGGACAGGCTCGGCTTGGTTAACTTTGGCCCGCACGCTGGCGATCACCTGGCCGGCGCTGCGTGTGCGCTGGTGTGGACCAGCGCTTGTGCCGAACAGTCTTGACCAGAACGGCGCCATGGGCTTAAGCTTTACGCTCATGTCGCCGGTGTTGGCCTCCGTCACCGCGGCGAGACCGAGTTGGAGACCGGTTCGTCGCGCCGCGGTTTCCACCTCCGGCGTATTGCGCAAGATCTTTTCAACATGGCTCATCACACGATTGGTGTCCTGGAGCGATGCACCCGCAGGCATGGTGTAGTCAATGATGAAGCCGCCCTCATCCATCGAAGGCAACAGGTCCGAACCGGCGTGCTTATAGCAGAGGTACGCGCCGGCGACCAGCAGAACGCTGAACAACAGAAGCACCGGCGGGCGCTCCAACGCCAGTCGCAGGGTCCCCTCGTAGGCTCTCATCAACCAGGCGGGAACACTTTCCTGGCGGCGGGGTGCGGAGCCGGGACGCCTGTCTCGGAGGAAATAGTGGCTGAGCGTAGGAGTCCAAGTGAGCGCGAGGGCCAGAGACGTGAGCAAGGCCATGCCAACCGTAACGGCCAGGGCCCGGAAGAAGACGCCAGTTACGCCAGCGATGGAAATCAGCGGCAGGAAGACCACGATAGGCGTAATCGTAGAGCCGATCAGTGGCACGCGGATTTCTCGGATCGCGCTGCGAATCGCTTCCGATCGAGATTGTCCCAAGTCGCGGTGCATGACGATGTTTTCAACCACCACAATGGCATCGTCGATGACCAGCCCCACCGCTGCCGCCAGCCCGCCCAGCGTCATCAGATTAAAACTCTGGCCCATGAGGCGTAGCGTGATAAACGTAACTCCGATGGTGGCCGGAATTACGAGGCCCGCTACAAGGGACGTACCCCAATCCCGCAAGAAGAGAACCATAATGAGCGAAGCGAGAACCAACCCCAGCAGAATGGCGTCGCGGACACTCGCAATGGCGTCGTTTACCAGTTCCGACTGATCGTAGAAGGTATGAATGTCGATGCCGGGCGGAAGGCTCTTCTCTATATTCGCGATTTCGCTGTGTACCGCGTTCGCCACGTCAACGATGTTGCTGTTCGGCTGCCGGTAAATATTGATCAGAACGGCCGGCTTGCCATTAGCAGTAACTACGGTGTAGACGGGCATCACCGAGTTGTTTACAGTTGCTACATCGTCGATGTGGACCGGCGCGCCGGTGGGAGTGGTCTTGATGACGATCCTCCCAATATCCGCCAGGCTCCGGGCCTGACCGCTCATCAGGGTGAGCACGAGCTGATGATTGGTTTCAATCAGACCTGGCGAGTCGATCATATTGCTGCGGCTGATGGCGTCCAGAATATTTGGGATGGTGACGCCGGCCTTGACTAACTCGGCCGGATTCGGTTGAATCTGAAACTCCGGAACTTGGCCGCCCTGCACTACCACCGAAGACACGCCCGCCGCGCGGTTCAGGCGGGATTTCATTTCATAATTCGCCAGTTCCCAAAGCGTGGTCTGCGGGATGCGGTCTGAGGTGAGGCTATAACCCAGGACGGGAAACGCTGCAAAGGTCAAGCGATTCGCAGTGACCTTGGCGTTGGCCGGCAGTGAGGGCTGAATGCGGGCAAGCGCCGCGTTCACTAATTCCAGCGTGAGGTTCATGTCGACGTTCCAGTCAAAGAACAAATCGATTTCGGCACTCCCCCGGCTGGTGATGGAGGTGACCAGGTTCAGGCCGGGCACGGTGTTGACAGCCTCTTCGAGCGGTTTGGTGACTGTCACCAGCATCTGGTCGATAGGGTAGACGCCAACATCGGCACCCACGACGACGCGAGGGAAATTGGTGCTAGGAAAAACAGCGACGGGTATCGACACCGCCAGGTAAATACCCACTGCCACCAGGGTGAGGATAACGAAAATAATTGGCTTACCATGCCGCGCGGTCCAGTGCGGCGTTTCTAGGCCTGCTTTGGCAGGTGGCAGTATAGACGTCTCGCTCATTTTTCCCGCGGCTTCGATGGATCTTTTTTCTGGTCTTTGCCAGGGCCCGGTGCCGCCGGTGCGTTATCGCCGTCATCATCGTCGGATTCTTCCACCGCGGTGGTGACGACTTTCACCTTGGCCTTGTCGTCCACGCCTATGCCGCCCACCACAACCACCTCTTCGCCGGGAGTGACGCCGCTCAAGATTTGCACCTGGTTGCCTTCGCGCACGCCAAGCTTGACGGCGCGGCGGTGGGCGATCGAATCCTGTGAAACGGTGAGGACGGCGGTGCCACCCTCTTCAGCGGGGAGAATCGCGGCGACGGGCACCACAGTTGCGGCCTTGTACACCTCGCTCGAAATGGCTGCATGAACGACGCTACCCGGTTTCAGACGTTCACCAACGTTAGCGATTTCTATCCAGACTTGGACGGTGGTAGTGTTCGGGTCGGCAGCAGGACTCACCACGCTGACCTTGCCCTGCATCTGGTCGCTATTCCCAGGCTGCGTGATGGTTGTCGTTTGACCCAGCTTGACGGCGGAGACTTCATTCTGAGGAATATCGATACGCGCGACAACGCGTGAAATGTCGACAACCGTGATCAACGGCGAACCGGGATTGGCCATTTCTCCCACGTTGATGGGGCGATCCGCGATGATGCCGGAGATGGGGCTGATGATGCGTGAATAAGCTACCTGGGCCTCAAGCGCCTCGTAATGTGCTTGAGCGCTCTGCACCTGCGCGGTGGCGCCTTTGATCTGCTCCTTTTTCGAAACCGATTGGAGTGCCTTCAGATGCTCGTCGGCGGCGCGGAACTGCGCCAGCGCTTGGGAGTAAGCTAGCTGCGATTCGTCCACAGGCCGGCGTGCCAGCGCGCCCTGTTGGAACAATTGCTCGCGACTATCGAGAAGTTTCTTGGCATTGTCACGGGCGTCGCGGGCGGCCTGAAGATCGATTTCAGCTTTGCCGACGGATTCGGGGATGGTTGCGCCTTCTATCGCGCGAAGATTCGAATCCGCCTGTTCCACCGCGCCTTTCCCCTCCGCCGCGGACGCGGTGAGATCGCGATTTTCAAGAACCGCAAGCAACTGGCCCTGTCGGACGTGATCGCCCCGGTTAACGTAAAACTTCTGGACCGGCGCCGAAACCTTGGGCATAACACTCGCCTGATCGCGAGGGAAGAGGACGCCGTCGCCTTCGACAACGCGACGAATAGTGGCTTGCGTGACGGCCGTTACCTGAACAGGCGCGGCCGCTCCCGCTTCTTCTGCCGGCGGTTTGCTGCACGCCGTCAGAACCAGCAACGTTACCAAAGCCAGGTAAATATTGCGCGGCATGCTTTAGAAATTGCCCGTCAGCGTTTGAAGATTGCTGATGGCTACGCGGTAGCGAACCATGCCGTCATCGTAGGCATTTCGGGTCTGAATCAGAGTGGTTTGGGCGTCCACTAATTCCAGAACGGTAGCTTCCCCTGCTTGGTACCGCAAGGTGTTTAGCCGGAGGCTTTCGGACGCCAGGTCAACGGCACGGCGCAGCAAATCCACTTGCTGGCGGGCCGTTTGAGCGTCGTCGTAAAAGCCCCGCAAGTTGCGGATGAGCGTGCGCTCGGTAGCATTCAGCTCTACCTGCGCCTGCTCGCGTTTTACTTCCGCTTGGCGCAGCTTGCTCCGCCGGACGCCCCAGTCCCACAAAGGAATGTTCAGAACGGCGTCGATGTAGTAGCCAGGCGTCGGCACGGGGCCATCCTGCCTATAAGCAACGTCCCTGCTTTCTAACGCGATGGCGTTGGCTTCAATTCCGTAGATGGCATCCACGCCGAGGGTCGGCAGAAAAGCTTGGCGCGCCAGAGTGACGTCCAGGCTGGCAGAACGCAACGTTTGTATTGCAGCTCCAAGGATCGGGTTTTCACGGCCAGCCATGGTTTCCACGTCGGGAAGCGGCGGCAAAGCAGACGCAAGCTCCAGATCGTCGACAATCGAAAAGTTTTCGTTGAAGTCGCGAAACAGCAAAACAGCCAGATCCAAACGCGCGCTCCCCATGGCGAGTTGTGCGTCGTTCAGCGCCTGTTGTTGGGCGTTCTGCTGTAACTCGGATTTTACGACGTCGCTATGTGCCACTTCGCCGCCGCGTTCCAGGTCTTGGCTTATAGTGAGAGCATGTTGGGCCTGATCCAACGCTTGCTGAGCCGTAGCGTATTTACGCTGGGCCGCTAAGAGTCCATAGTAGGCTTTCGTCACGGTGGGAGCCAGGCCGCGGCGCGCGATTTCCACTCTTGCTTGCGCCAGTGCCTCCGCGGCGGTGGCGCGTTGGACAGCAATACGTGTGAAGGTACCGGGCGAAAGGTCCTGGTGGACAACGGCCCATTCACGATAAACGTGCACGCCGTCGTTCGTAACGAATCGGCTGGTAGGGATTTTACCGTTGCCCTCCGTCCCCAGGTATTCCGACCTACCCGACAAGGAGGGGTACAAGGCTGTCCGCGCCTGCAATCGATCTTGCAAGGCAATCTCCGCGTCGCTTGTGGCGGATATCAAGGTGGGATCGTTTTTCGCCGCTAACTCCAGAGCGTCTTTGAGCGTGATGGTGCGGGCGGGCTGTTGACTTGGCGCGGGATGGAAGGAGAAATCGTTAGTCTGTCCAAAACTAAACGGTACCACGCTTACGATAAATGTCAGACCTGCAAAACAATGACGCACGATAGCTTCTCCTATGGATGTAGACGCTTTCGAACCGTAACACCGAATGCCAGACAACAGAGTAGCAATGCAACCTTAAAATCGGCTTAAAACGCGGTTTTGGCGGGCGGCGGAATTTTCGCCGCGGCGGGAGCGCTCGCGCGAGGAACTGGTCGACGCTATACGGAAGATCTTCCGGCAGTCGGAGCGCACGTCACGGCTCGTAGACGATTTACTGCTCCTGGCGCGCCCAGATTCTCGCGCGGACGCGCCTGCCCTCATCCCAGCGACGTTTTGTCCACGGGCCGTCAGGCCACGGAACTGGCTTTAACGCTCGCTGATTCTGCTGGACAATGCAGTGAAATATACGCCAGAGAGTGGCACAATCCGGTTCGCGATGCGTTCGGTAAATTCACGAATGGAAGTTAGCGTGCGCGATAGAGGCATCGGAATCTCCTCTCAGGAGCTACCGTACGTCTACGATAGGTCCTGGCGAGCAGACAGGGTACGTCGCGCAGTAGAGGCGCCGTGGGACAGAGGTGACGGTGCGATTTCCGCTTGCTCAAGGAGCACGCGCGCTAGTCTCTCAGGCGTCGTGGCTCGGTGCTCCATTTAATTTTCCCAAGTTTCATCGTAACTGAATTCGCCTGTTCGCATGATCGCGTCGCGGACGATCAACAGGGCGGCCTCTGACAGTGAAAGCGCGTCGGGCTCGCCGGTCCAGGCATCCTTGCTCATGTATCTTGCAAACGCTGGATGCAGGTACTGTGGAATCTCCGGCCAAGCTGATCGTGAAATTCCGGTCAACTGGCGAAGCGCATGTTCCACCAACTCGACCTGTTTTTGCGTCGCACTCCTCGGATGGACTGTCTGCAACATTTCTGGCCTCGGGTTAGGATCACTTCTCCATCACTTCAATACACTTGATGCCGTCCCAAGGGGGCATGACTTTCTTTTACGGTTCCTTGTTCGTGAGGGCAGCCAGATTCGGCGCGGAGACCGACGAGGATTAGGTCGCACTGATTCGGAAGGGGAGCAAGCGAGTTGTAACAGAATTCGCCAGTCCTGCAGCCACTTACACGCCCAAGCTCTGGATCGAGCCTTCAATGCCGCGTTAGCCGTGCTCCGGCAAACTTGCCGCGTCAATTCCTTCGTGAATCGCGCGTCTCTGGGTTGCGCCATCCGCGCCAGGGTTTGCGCGATGCGTTCATCGGAAATCAAGCTGACGGCGAAGCTTATCGCCGCTCACATGAACGTCCTGGCCGGCGCAGACTTCTTCAGCGTGGCGGGTATCACCAGACATCCGCATTAAAGTGGATGGAGCAGATCGCCCACAGGCCACCCAGGAGGCTTGGAGCTTGTCGAGATTGATCCTGTTCGGCGAGCGCCCTTTGTTGCGGCCCTGGACCGAATTCAGCGCCCATTATCACGGCGAAAGAAACCATCGAGGGAAATGGTTCCCTACTCAATCGTGAAATATGCCCGGCCCCAGCAAGGAGAACGCCCTAAGGCCGGGCATCGGAGGTCACATTCCCCCTGGCAACTAGGATGTTTCGGGCGGCCATGGTGGCGTAAAAATTCTAATTGCATGTGGGAATTGAAAACGCTCTTGCAAATGCGGCGCTCGAGGGCCGCCACAGCCAACACTTCCATAGCTATTTAGATCGTTCTAAAAAGGCAGCCACCACGATAGGAAATAGCATCATGGGTTGTAGGTAGAGGCCTCGCCGGACGCAGAGCGGACCGGAACAGAGGAGCTTAACAGGAGGTCATTGGTGACCGTGCCCCAAGCGTCAGCGCAAACGCCGCCTACAGACGCGACGGCCACGCAAACCAGCAACAGAGAACAACCACAGGGCCGAGTGCGCAGCAGCCGGAGCCGTCAGCTGGTGGAATCATGCCCGCCGTAGCCGTCGGCAGGAGACGAGGGAAACAGGTAGGATGAGCAACACACCCAAAGAATGTGTAGCTTGGCTTCGGGGGGTGTTGACCTGGCCGGTTCTTTGTGTCTCGGTGTCTCGATGGACTGGCGCAGAAATCCCCGGTCAGGTCAAGAAGCCAGTCCTTGTCCTCGACACCGGAAATTCAGCATACAGCAAACGGGCCGAAAAGGCCTTCAAGAGGCTTATCGATTATCCCCACGATTCGTACCGGCCGGTCGCTTTGAAACGTCTAGTTAGCATACCTAAGCTTGAATCGTTGTAACAACTTCCGCGCACCTTAAAGGATTCCGGTGCAAGCGCCGATACTCTGCATAACGTCCCGATCTATCAACCACAGAGGTAACGGGGCATGACAAAGAGCCGCTTTCAGAGCCGGCAAAGGCAGTTAGGCATGAAGGATGACAAAGAGCTCAGTCAATCAATCGCCGAGTTGCTCCGACTCCACGATGACGTTTTGGCTCGCGTTTTCGCGCTACAGACTCTGTTGCAGGATCTTGACCTCATTTCCCCTGATGCGGTCGAGCGGCGAACCGAGCAGTTCCGGAAGGAGTTCGCCTTGGATCTCGAAGCCCGCTTGGTCGCGCGTCAGGCGAAAACTGATGCGGCAAAAGAGAATTAGCTTCGAGATCCACGCCCCTCCTGCGTTTCCGCCGTTGAAAACCAGACTCCAACGCTTTCATACCCGCTTGTTGGCCGTTGGCGTATAGTTCTTCACGAGCTTCGCAACGCCCTTTTCGATAATCCCTCCACCGACAGTCCCGCAGCGTTAAGCCCGAGGTTTTTTATAGACCCGACATAATCGTTGATCTCCATCGCCTGCCCGATAGTAACCGATAACTGGGGTCTGAAGCCGTTTGAAGAAAAAGGATCGACCGACATGCTTGTTTGATCAACAAGATTAGGCGCCTTCGGTATGTCGCTGGCTAAGAATAGAATCGACTAGCTTCTCTACATAAGGAGCAAGGCAATGACGTTACACTCGTCAAATATATCGATACGGTTAGTCGTGCGAGCATCCCTGGAGGAATCAAGTGTTCCTTGTAAGTTGTGCTAGAAGGGCATCCCATGACATCGCTCGATCCTATTAATTCGGTGTTAGAGCTAAAGGGCCGCCAAGTGTGGTCAGTGGCTCCTACCACGGTCGTCTTCGAAGCGATCCGAGCGATGTCGAACAGGGGTGTGGGAGCCTTATTGGTGATGTTGGAGGGCAGGCTCTACGGCATCGTATCCGAACGGGACTACGCGCGGAAGGTAATCCTGCGGGACCGGTCATCGAGGATGACGCAGGTTCGGGAGATCATGACTACTCCCGTCCTGACGGTAACGCCAAAGGACACGGTCGGGGAATGCATGCGACTGATGACGGAACATCGCATCCGTCATCTGCCAGTTCTTAACGGGGATTGCGTTGTCGGGATCGTTTCTATCGGGGATTTAGTCAACTGGATTGTCACAGCTCAAGAGGACACGATCGAGCAATTGGAAGGCTATATAGCCGGCAAGTACCCGGGTTAGTGATGCCTCGCAGGTCGCGGCATTTACAAAATCAAATGTGCTCCGCACAACCTCCCTACAAGTGACCAGGGCGCTTGAGCCATGGTCTTGAGTACACTGCACGCCGTCCGGAGTCTCCAACGTGACAAGGGCAACGCTGAACCTTGGGGACCAGAAAGGCGGCGTGGCCTGTATTTAACAGTGCTGGGGCGCCAAAACAATAAATCCACTTCACACCTTAAGTAGTCATTGCATGTGCTTGACGACGGCAGTTGGTATGCCCAACCAAATGCTGCCTTTGCTGCCCAGCGGTCTAAGCTGATTGACCTGGCAGTCGCAGAGCCGTTTTTGCTAAAAGGCGATGTTAATTCGTTCCCTATCGGCTAACTTAAACAAAAGAACTGTCGCAATGCCCAAGTCCCGCGCACTACTGGGACTTGTTCTGATCTGGGCACTGCCCGTTATCGGGGGTTTACATGCTCAGACCGTGTCGTTCATTCAACGTACCCAAATTCCGACGGGCCAAAACCCAACCGCCCTCGCCGTTGCCGATTTCACCGGCGGTGGCGAATCAGACTTGATTGTGGCCAATCAGGGTGCCGCATCGCTCAGCATTCTGCGCGGATTGGGCAATGGGTTCTTCCAGCCTTTCACAACGGAAGCCACGGGCAACGGCCCGCGCGCGCTAGCGGTTGGAGATTTCAACCAGGACGGAAGGCTGGATCTAGCTGTCGCAAATTTCGCTTCAAACAATGTGAACATCTTCCTTGGAAATGGGAATGGAAGCTTCCGTTTGTTTGGGAGTTTGACAGCAGCCGGTCCGTCTGCCATCGTCGCAGCTGATTTTAATGGCGACGGAAAGCTCGACCTGGCTGTTGTAGAGACGAATTCCAATAGCGTGAATGTTTTTCTTGGTAACGGCAATGGAGCCTTCGTGCCATTCTTCACTTCGACGGCAGGAGATCGCCCGGTATCGATTGCCACCGCCGATTTCAATGGAGACGGTCGATTGGATTTGGCCGTAGCCAATATGGCCTCGAATAATGTTTCGATTTTCCTGGGGACGGGCACTGGGATCTTCCTCGCCCCACGAAACTTTTCGGCCGGCCAACTCCCCGCCTACCTCGCACTGGCGGATTTCGATGGCAACGGCACGATCGACATTGCAGTTGCGAATGCTACGGGCTTTTCGACAGGGTCAATTTCGGTGCTGCTCAGCTTAGGAAATGGAGCGTTCACATCTCCCAGAACCTTCGCAGCGGGCAGTAATCCCTCCTTCTTAGTGACAGGTGATTTTAACCTGGATGGAAAGCCCGATCTAGCAGTCGCCAACACAGCCTCGAATACTATCTCGATATTTCTTGGCATCGCAAACGGCTTCTTTGCGCCGCCGATCGATTTCGTCACGGGGAGCGCACCGGAGTGGATCAGCGTTGTAGACCTGAACGCCGATGGAAGGCCCGATTTGCTGGTTGCCAATAGCGAATCAAATACCGTTTCCGTACTGATCAACTACACCGGGGAGTTGGGTTTGCCACTCATCACTTCTGTTGTCAATGCCGCCGCTCTTCAAGGCGGTGCGGTCGCGCCAGGAGAAGTGGTCACTATTTTCGGGTCGAATCTGGGACCCGATGAAGCCTTAGGTCCTCTGGTGAGCCCATCGGGTTTTCTGTCCACGGCGCTGGCAAACACGCAGGTAGTTTTCGACGATAATCCGGCGCCGCTTCTGTACGCCAGTTCGGGTCAATTGAATGCCGTGGTTCCCTTCTCTGTCGCAGGGCGCGACCATACAGAGGTGGTGATCACAAATTCCGGACAGGTATCAATGGCACTAGGCCTTGCCGTGACAGACAGTGCTCCCGCATTGTTCACGATGGATTCGACCGGTCAGGGCCCGGCGGCTGTCCTCAATCAGGATGGATCGTTGAATAGTGAGGTAAATCCAGCAGGACGTGGTTCAACAATCGTGCTTTACGCTACTGGCGGAGGCGAGACAAGTCCGGCTGGCATTGACGGTCTACTCGCGACACCTCCATTCTCCACACTAGTACTTCCCACTTCGGCCCGAATCGACGGCGAGTCCGCGGAAGTGCTTTATGCGGGTGGAGCGCCAGGTTTGGTGGCCGGAGTCATACAGGTTAATGTTCGGGTTCCGGATGACATAGGCTCGGGGGCAGTACCTCTCGTCTTGCAGGTCGGTTCGGCGCTGAGCCAACCCGGCGTAACAGTCAACATCGAGTAGGCGTGGAGCTTTTCCTGTTGGTGCTTGACGGCCAGCGTCACTCCCGCCGCGGCGCCAGTTTTATGCACGCTGCTCTTCGACCTATTTGAAGATGCATCGGGGCTCTGTTACCCGGCGCTTTCAGCGGACAGAACACTTTGAACCAGGCCCATCAAGTCTGCAATTAAGAATGGCTTCCGGATGAAGTGTTCTATTCCAATCCCTGCAAATGCGGGGGCGATATCCTCTTTACCATAGGCGCTGGTGAGAATAACTTTCAGGCCTGCTCGCGTGCGCTGGGCTTCCTCAACGACTTCTCGACTGGATATCCCACCGGGCAATGTGACATCCAACAGAATTAAGTCCAGGTCGTCTTTGAAGTCGCGTACCGTAGCGATCGCTTTTTGTCCATCGTTCGCTTCGAAGATGGAATAGCCTCCGGTTCGGAGCATCTTCGACACAGCGGAACGCAGGATGTCTTCATCCTCAACCACTAGAATAGTTCCCGCCCGAGGGATGATATGCGCAGCCTCAGGGACCGGTAATCGGGCGCGGGCGGGGGTTCCCTTCTCACACGGAAGCAGGATCTGAAACGTCGTTCCCTGCCCTGGCGTGCTTTGGACGTTGATCGTGCCGCCATGTGTTCGTACAATCCCTTGAACAACGGGCAGTCCCAAACCGCGACCGTTTTGTTTCGTAGTAAAGAATGGATCGAAGACTCTGGCTTCTACCTCCGGTGTCATGCCAGGACCGGAATCGGAGATTTGCAACTGCACGTAATTTCCCTCCGGAAGACTCGCATGGCCCGGCAAAGGGGACTTTCCAGATACGCTCCTTAGCGCAGAGGAGACGCTAATCACTCCATCTCGCTGCCCAATCGCCTCGGAGGCATTGGTGATCAGGTTCATCACAATTTGCCGGATCTGCGCGGCGCTGGCGTGTACCGGGGGAAGGTCGTTCCCAAGCTCCACCCTGAAGCGGATATGTTTTGAGATCGAGACCTTGAGCAAATCAAGCATCTCGTAAACCAGGGCGGAAATCTCGACAGGTTGAAAGTCTGGACTCTCTTTTCCGCCATAAATCATCAACTGGCGGACAATCTCCGCGCCCCGAATTGACGACATCCGGATTCTCTTCAGTTGCTCCTGAACGGCCGAAACATCTTCGTTCTCCGCCAGCGCGAGTTCGCTACAAATCAGGATCCCGCCCAGCAGGTTGTTAAAGTCATGAGCGATTCCGTTGGCCAAAACGCCTATACTTTCCAGTTTTTGACTCGCTAGCGCCTGCTCATCTGTACGCTTGATATCGGTTAGGTCAGTGCAACACCCGGCGATTCGATAGATGCGTCCGGCAGCATCTCGTAAAGGAATCAAGTTGGTGTGAAAATACCGGCGTCCGACCTCCAGATTAAGTTCATCCTGGTAGCTGATTAGGGATCCGGCTTCCAAACACCGTCGATAGTTTGCGATCACTTTCTTGGACACTTCATCGGAGAGCACGTCTTCGATGAATTTACCGGATACATCGCTGGTGGAAAAACCCACCGCTTCCTCCTCAGCAGGGTTGAGTGCTACGAACCTAAAGCGGCCTTCGTGCGTGACATCGAGCACAAATATGCATTCCGGAATGTTATCGAATACTTGCCTGGTCCACAGCTCATTTTGCCTCAATGCTTCCTCCGCGGCTATCTGTTCTCTGATATCTTCTATGACCGAGACAAAATACCGCGGTAACTTGTTCTCATCTCGTACCAGTGACAAATACCTTTTTGCCCACACAATCGTGCCGTCTTTGCAGACTAAGCGTTCTTGCATGGAGTATTCAGCGATCTCACCAGTCAGCAAGCGGCGGCGTCCATCAAGAACTGCTTCGCGGTCGTCAGCGTAAGTGACATCCGTATAGGTATTCCGCAGCTCGGATTCGCTGTAACCAAGCAAGTTACAAAACCGATGGTTGAGGCGCAGCCACTTTCCATCAATGTCGATCTGCGCGATCCCGAAAGCAGCCTGTGAAAAAATCGCCCGAAAGAAACCGTCGTCTTCCTGTAACGCTGTCTTGGCGCTCATGTGACTTCCTCGCTTATTCTACTTCGATGTTCAGTTGGACATCGTTTCCAGTAAGCCGTTGCGATGGGCCAAGCTGCTTCCAGCGTCCTTTTGAGACGGGGGTACCTTCCCCTTGACAACTCGCAGAGCGGTTGACATCAGTGGCGCAATTGCGAATTCCATTCATAGAATATTCAAAAACGATCGGCGGTTGGAAGTTTAGTGCGCTGACGCATGGCGAGCAGACTAGCAGCCGTGCTGCTTTTGGTGCTGATGCAATGCGCCTAACAAGCGATCCTTCTCACCCACCGCATTCTCCAGGTCGCGATCCAGTCGCATCAAGGTAGCCTCATCGTCCCCATACATTACTTGAATGTGCTGGCGAGTGATATTCACAATATTGCTCAAGGCGAGCGAGACGTCCCCCATGAGTCTATCGCGTTCGGCGCAATCCATTGGAGTTCTTTGCTGGCGGATTACTCACTGTCTGGTCTGCATGCTTCGTGCAACAAGTCGGCCAGTTCGCTTGACAGGTAGGGTTTTTGAAGGAATCGCCAGGGATGCAAACCGCCAAGTGCCCTGCCGGCGCTGTCCTTGCTGAAGGAGGTGGTAAGAATAACCTTCACGCTTGGCCGTAGTTGTTGCAGTTGGCGTAGTACTTCTCGGCCCGATAAGCGCGGCAGAGTCAAGTCCATAACGATCACGTCGATCGCCGCCTCATGGAGCTGAAACAAATCCACTCCGGACGGACCATCGTGGGCCTTGAAAACGCGAAATCCTTGTGTCCTCAACGCTATGGAAACGACACTGCACAGCACCTCATTCTCGTCGATCATCAGTACTGTTCCGACAGTTCTGGATGGCACCAACCGCACTTCCTCTCGGTGGGATTCCTGAGCGACGCATGGCAGCGCTTCAGCATGAAAGCAAACAGTGTGTTTTCAATCATATTGGGGGCTATCAGACCGGAGGGAGTTAGCTAGCCGCTAGCTAGCCGCTAGTTTACGAAATCGATAATCTAAGCCTAGAGAATACCGGGCGTTGTCTTAGTACATGTGAAACGCACTACTGAACACACCGGCAATGTCGCCGAACGGGATATCCGCGCCCAGCTCGATCGCATTCTGCGAAGCCGGGCGTTCCGGAACTCGGAACGTCTCCAGCGGTTCCTGAAATTTGCTGTGGAATGCGCAGTGGAAGGAACCTTCGATCAGCTTAAGGAATCACTGCTTGGCCGCGTCGTCTTTGATCGCGGGTCCAAATATGACCCACGTACAGATTCGATCGTCCGAGTGGAATCACAACGCCTGCGAAAGAAGCTCCGTGAGTATTATGAAGACGAAGGGCGAGCCGATCCGGTGTCTATCGTCTTCAAGGCGGGAAGCTACGTCCCGACATTTGTTGATCTCACTTCCGTCTTCGGCCGCGGTCGCCAGACGCCGAGTAAGGAGCCCGAGACGCGGCTGCCGAACCGCCAAACGGTAGCCGTTCTCCCTTTGTCCAACCTGAGCGCCGATCCGGAGCAGGAGTATTTCTGCGATGGGATAACCGATGACATCATATACGCCCTTAGCCGTATTCCAGGTCTCAATGTGATTGGCCACACGAGCGTGTTCGCGCTAAAGGGCGCCGCGGAGGATGTACGCGAGATCGGCGCCCGCCTTGGGGCAGGGACAATCGTCGATGGGAGTATTCGTAAATCGGGCAACCGGCTGAAGATTTTCGCCGAGATTCTCGATGTGGTAAGCGGAGAGGTCCGCTGGGCTGAAACCTATGCACGGACGCTGGACGGTCTTTTCGCTTTAGAAGAGGAAATTGCACAGGCAGTTGCACGGGCCTTGCAGATCGCACTGGCCTCGCCTGCATCGAGCTGGGTGATTCGCGGCGCTCCCAATATGGGGGCATACCTCCTGAACCTTCAAGGCCGGTGTGCGTGGAATCGCATGAGTGCGGACGGTTACCGGACCGCGGCCGAAATATTCGAACGCGCCATCTCTCTGTTCCCAGAATACGCGCCGCCATACGCGGGTCTCGCGGACGCTTATTTATATCTCGCCTTATGGGGACATGCGCGCCCTTGCGAAGTCTTCCCCAAGGCACAAAGGTCAGCACTCCAGGCGCTGAACCTCAATTCTTTTCTGCCACACGCTCACTCCGCTCTCGCGGCCGCTACTGCGCTTTATGAATGGAAGTGGGAAGAGGGCGCGAGCCTAGCGCGGAAGGCTATCGAACTCGAGCCCTCCTACTCGTTCGGACAGCAGATCTACGGTTGGTGTCTGCTTGCACTTGGGGAATCCGAACAAGCCGTCGCATGTTTTGAGCGGTCCGTTGCGCTGGATCCTCTCTCGGTGAGAGCACACCGCACGCTCGGATGGACGCTGCATGTTCAACGGCAGCCATCGAAGGCCGAAAAATGGATTGAAGCGGCATTGGTGCTGGATCACGAGCCGGTGGAGACCCATTATCTTCTAGCTCAGGTCTATCTAAGCGAACGCCGCTTCGAGGCCGCACTGGAACAGGCCCAACAGTGCCAAACCACTCCTCCGGATCCGCTGAGCCTGGGTCTGCTCGGTGCGTGCCTGGCAGGTCTGAATCACCGCAACGAAGCGTTGGAGATACTCGCTAAGCTGTCCCGCCTGGCCGAGGCCGGATATGTCGATCCCAATTCTATAGCGCAAGTACAGATCGCCCTGAATGACACCGATTCCGCGATAAAATCGGTCGGAAGAATCCTAGACGAGCGAGTCCCGTTCGCTTTCTTTATAAAGCTCGATCCTGTATTCGATCCGCTTCGACCTGATGCCCGCTTCAGCGACTTGATTTTGCGCCTCGGAATATAGGGGCCGGCGCCGGTGACTGGCTCATACCTCGTTCATCGGATCGCATCCCCGAGCTTGTAATTATCCTCACGTCCAGGAGGCTGAAGAGCCCACATCGGGGGTTGTGTGAACATCAACTCTCGCTCGATTTCAACTTTTCCTTCCGACGTCTTGAGCCGCAACCGAATGCTACTCATCGAGCGCTCTTCGCTGGGTTTTGTCGGTTCCTTGTTGGTGAACTGAGGCGGACGAAGGACGGGATGATAGTGTCCTGACGCGGGTCGCCGACAGCCGCGGTAAGGACCGTCGAAGCTCGGAGGGTGATGCCCCCCGAGCTTCAGCCGAATCGGTAAACAACTAGCTCCTCGCCCTCCGCAGCGAGCCGTTCGGCTATACATGCACGGATGGATGATCGATTGCGCTGGCGGTGCGGTTAATGTAGAGCCGAGCCGAGAATGGCAACGAGCTACCGACACTGGAATTCTGGAATTCCCTAGGGTCTTAGTGCGCGGCCAAGGAATGTCTTCGCCTTGGACATTTCGGCGTCCCATTTCATTAGTTGTTGCGGCGTCAGGATCTTCGTTACCTGTTCGCGAATCGAGTCGCGTACTTTCCCTGGCGCATCGGTGTCCAGCTTGGCTTCAGCATTTTCCAATGCTGTCCTCATTTGCGCTTTCTGTGCGTCAGATAAGTTCAAATCGGCCGCAATCCGTCGTACTTCGTCTTCGATTCTGCTTTTTACGTCTGGGGTCATATCAATCTCCTTTATCCAATTGTTATTTGTAGCGCCAAGGAACGCATCGCCGCGCGCAGCCAGCAGTGACTGCAAACAGTAACGGGTCCGATACGGCGTTCACGTTTTACACTCGTGCAACACAGCTTCTGGCCCGAGATGGCGCCCTGGTTCCGTAGCCAAGATGTCCTGAACGGCAGTGTTGGTTTAAAACATTTCATCGCGGGCAACGTTGCGTGTCGTTCAACAGCTGGGGCATTGGCGCGGTAATAGGACGCATTTGGCAAACTTTCGCAGGGCTGGTCGCGGCTTTTATTGCATCTTCCAGCGCGGGTCCAGCATCAAGGGTCCGGCGAACGGCCTGACGATACGGTCAGCGTAAGAATCGAGAGCCCAATGAACAATTGCCGCATTGTCTCCGCGATTTTCCCGGGTTGCATGAGCGCCCCCACCACCCTCGCCCACACGCCTAATGTCCAGCAACTAAAAACTAGGCTGCAACAACTTGAACAGATGGAGCAGGACTTACAGAGGCAAATAGCGAGCGCCGAGGCAAGTGACAATGTGCCTCAGCCTCATGCTAGTGCGACAGTGGCCCCTCCGGTGAAGGTGCTGCCTCCAGCGTTGCCGACGACCTATGTCGACGAGCTCACGCGTACGCGCGAAAGTCAGACCTGGAGTGCCTTTGGCGATCCGGACGTATTTCCGGACACCCTGGAGTTCGAAAACCCGCCGGGCAACATCGGCCTAAGTGGGCACCTCCAGGCTGCCCCTCTCCCACGTTGTGGGGGAAGCGTAATACCGAAACCTCTCTTTCCCGACCTGATGAATCACTTTAGTTAATGGAGACGGAATGTGATTGTCACCACGAAAACGAAATTAGCGCTGGCATTTATGTTCACGGTCGCGACGGCTCGGGCCCAGACTACAAGTCTTCAAGACCTGCAGAACAAGCTTCTGCAATTCGAGGAGGAGTCGCAGAAAACAATTGCAGAGCTGAAAGCCCAGATTGCCGCCCTGCAACAAGGGCAAAGGCCCCCGCATCCTGCATCATCTTCGACGCCTCCGCCGCAGACGTCCGAAGCTCCAGTAGTACATACTCCGAAAGAATTCTATGGCCTTGAAACCCGGACGAGACAAATAGCAAGCGACAACGAATTAGGTGCGCCGCGTATCGACAACGAGCCCCTGGATCCTGAACTGCTTGGGTTCTTTCACCTCCCGGGCACCAGCGCTTACATGAAGTTTGGGGGCTTCGTAAAGACCGACCTCTTATACGACCTGAATTATGCGGGAACCTATTATGGCGCATATGTTCCCTCAAGCTTTCCGTCGTCAACCACGCCGCATTCAGAGAACGCGACGGTTTCGATGCGTCCGACCAGGTTCACCTGGGAAACGCGCCAGGGATCTTTGGATAACAGCGGCAACGAAGTTAAGGCTTATTTCGAATTCGATTTCCTGAGTAACTACGACCGAAACTCGATACGGCTACGACAGTTTTATGGACAGTATAAGAATTTCTTGGCCGGTCAGGCATGGAGCGCCTTCTCCGATCCGGATGCCTTTCCGGACACCCTGGAGTTTGAAGGTCCGCCGGGCATGATAGCGGCGCGGTTTCCCCAGCTCCGTTACACACAACCGCTGAACACACACAATTCCGTTGGTATTTCGATTGAGAAATCCGGCACCGATACTCCCTTCAGCACGCAGTTCGGTGTGCCGATCGGCACCTCGAAGTTTCCGGATCTGATCGGTTTTTATCGCTACGAAAACAAACACGGCCACCTTCATGCGGCCACTCTCTTCCGGAATGTCGGCGGGATGGTGCCTAACGAAGAGACCCTCAACCTGGCACGGCACACCGGTGCATTCGGCGAATCGGTTTCCGGTGCATGGGGCCTTCCCTTCTTCAGGAAAGACAGCTTAGTCTTTCAACTGGTTTTTGGAAAGGGAATCTCGAACTATTACAACGACAACTTCGGGTTGGGCACCGATGTTGGCTTTGACGCGAGCGGACACCTTGTAGCGACTCCGACAGGCTCGGGACAATTCGGGTATACACACAATTGGACGAAGATTCTTCGCAGCACTGTGAGTTACGGGTACCTGAGGATCAATAGTCCGGCAGGCGACCCTGGAACGACTTATCATGTCAGCAATTACGCTACGGTGAATCTCATCGTTCAGCCAAATATTCGATACCTCTTTGGTGCGGAATATGTTTATGGCTCACTCGAGAGAAAAGATGGTTTCGAGTGGGTTGCGCCCAGAATACAAGCGAGCATTACTTACTACATTAACAAATACCCTGTCAAGCAATAGTCAGGACCAAGACCACGGTTCCTAATCTACAGAGGTCTTATGCGCCAATTTGATACTCATACTTTCCGTTGCTGGGCATCTTCTGCATTGCTGGCGCTCGCGTATCGGACAAAAAGTCGTTCTGGCGCCGGGCGCCAAGCCAGGTGGCAAGTACAGTCAGGGAATCTTGATCGACGGCACACTTTACGTTTCGGGGCAAGGAGGCGGAGATACTTCGGGCAAGATTTCAAGCGATTTTGACGTCGAGGCGAGACAGTGCCTGGACAATATTGGAGCCATTCTAAAGGCGGCCGGAATGTCGCCAGCGGATGTCACGAGCGTGCAGGTACTTAACAGACGCTGCCAAATTCCAAAGAATACCGCTACTGCGAGGAAATAGCAGGGCGAGGTCGAGTTGAAACGAAATGGAGAATACGAAATGTCTATGAATCATCTTAAGCCTCAAAACCAACCGGCTCCAAATGACCCGGCAGATCCGCTTGGGCCCGGCGACAATCTAATCTCGCAAGAGCTCCCCGACGGCGTCGATCGGCGAGCGTTTTTAATGCGAAACACTTTGATTGCCGCGACTGCAGTTCTGACTGGACGCCATGTCTCGGCTCAAGAGAAGGCTGGCAGGTTGAAAGAAGGATATCCTCCGACACCACCGCTCTCTCCCACCCTGAATGTAGTCAAGGAGGAAAAGGGACCGGTGATAACCACGGTGGACGAGTTTTACAAGGTCGGGCCGGGACCGTCGAGCTCGCACACCATCGGGCCAATGCGTATCACCTACGACTTCTACCAGCGCTGCACGAAGCTGCCTGCGGCCCAAGTTGCGAAAGCTACCGGATTCGAGGTTCATTTGTACGGCAGCCTCAGCGCCACCGGAAAAGGACACGGCACTGAACGCGCCTCTCTGGCGGGTTTAGTCGGAAAAGAACCAGCAACCGTCGATCCTGCGTTTCTTGACAGCTTGCGCGACAAGCCTGATCAGTCGTTTACCGTCAAGCTCGGCCCGAAAGACGTGAAAGTGACGCTGAAGGAGATCATCTTTGACGCGACTGACGGCGATTTTCCGCACCCTAATACAATGATTGCGAAGCTTATGTCCGGCGAAAGCACGATATTCGAACAGGAGTATTACTCTGTTGGGGGCGGCTTCATCGAGTGGAAGGGCTACACTCCTCCCCAAAAGAATCCGCCGAAGTACCCGTTCGCCACAATGCAGCAATTGCGGCAACACGCGGAAAACAACAACCTCTCTATTCCCGAAGTAATCCTCGCGAACGAGATGTCGATTGCCGGGAGAAGCGAAGATGAGGTCTACGCCTTCATCGACAAGATCACCAACGCGATGGTGGCGATTGTGAAATCGGGACTCAACGCTCCTGAAACCGACATTTTACCAGGGCCTATCAAGCTGCCATCTAAAGCCGCCACTGTTTATAAACGTGCGCAGGATGATACGTTTCAGTCAGACCGGGGAATCGGCACTCTGTCGGCATACGCCTTGGCTGGGTCGGAGGAAAATGCGCGCGGACACCTCGTCGTTACTGCGCCTACGGGAGGTTCCGCGGGAGTTCTTCCAGCGCTTGTTTACGGACTGGGTGAGGGAGGACGTAAGCTTTCACAGGACAAGATCCGGAAGGGCATGCTAGCGGCTGCAGCGATCGGCTATCTGTGCAAGCACAATGCGACGCTCTCTGCAGCGGAGGGCGGATGCCAAGCCGAGATTGGCGTAGCGTCTGCCATGGCGGCGGCTTTGATCGCGGCAGCATATGATGCCAGCCCCCGGGTCCTGGAGAATGCAGCGGAATCGGCGCTAGAGCATCACTTGGGGATGACGTGCGATCCCGTCGCCGGATACGTGCAGGTCCCTTGTATCGAACGATGCGCGTTCGGCGCCGTAAAAGCCTGGACGGCGTGGGCCATTGCAAGCAACGAAGTCGCATCCAGGCATCGAATCAATCTCGACGCAACCATCGCCGCGATGGCTGAGACAGCAAAGGATATGAATAGTAAATACAAGGAGACCAGTGAGGCCGGACTCGCCAAATCCGTGACGCTCTGCTGATCGATATTCGTCTCCATGGAACTCGAGCTCACCCCGGCATTTCCCACTCTTATTGGCCGTCTGCAGATCCCGGATGCCGGGGCGATGAATAGGGATTTGGAAGAGCTGATTTTAGCCGAGGAAGCGAAGTACTCGAGCCTCGGCCGTAGCAACATCGGAGGGTGGCACTCGCGTACCGACTTCCTGAGCAGGCGCGATCCTGCCGTGGCTGCGCTGACTAGTTGGTTCAACTGGACCTTGCGCGGGATGATTCAGGCCACGGCGGGATCGAATCAGTTGAAGAGTAGGCTCTCTGTCTCGGCGTGGGCGACCCTTTGCCGTGCGGGGGCGTACCACGCGCCGCACTCTCACCCGGATAGCGCGTGGTCTGGAGTGTATTACGTGGATGCTGGAAGCGGCAACCCCGGTCAGCCACTGAGCGGTGTTTTGGAGTTCCTCGACCCGCGGGCGGGCGTGGAGGCCGTGACCGCTCCGGGCGATCCGTATGGCGAGCCTGTTCGAGTCCAGCCACAAGCCGGACTCCTTGTCGTTTTCCCGAGTTGGCTTTATCACTGGGTCCACCCCTACACGGGTCAGACACCACGGATCGCCATTTCTTTCAATGCCGCGCTGGCGCCGATATCTGGGGTCTTCGGGCCCACGCCCACGCTCGAGCCAATCGTATCGAGCGTTGCTGCGTAGAGAGAGCGGGCTGCAGCACGGCGGGCCCTCTCAAGGCATTGCGCTTTGGCGTTGAGAGGAAGGAAACATATGTCGATTGCCACAACATCGCTTAGATTTTCGGCCACGTTAGCCCTGACTTGCCTGGCTCTGTTCCCCATTTCGGCCAGCGCACAAGCTCCGCAGCCTCCGTCGAATCTGGAGACAGAAGTCCAGGAGATCCGAACCGAGAACACTGCCATACGGGAGCAGCTTTCGAAGCTCGCGGAGCAGCAAAAGTACTTAGCGGCACTCGTCACAAAACTGCAGCGACTGCTTGACGGGGGCACAGCAACGAATATGCCGATCGCCGGCAAGCCAATTGCACCGTCGATAACGGCAGACACCTCGGCGCCAAGAGCCAATGCGGCGTTGGATTCCCCACCGGCGGTGACAGGTTCAGCAAGTACTCCCGCAACGCTGGCCTCCGTTATGACATCTCTGATAAACGACGATCGTTACAGAGATGGAATGGTAATCTATGAAACCCGCGAAAACGCTAAGGTTCCTTTTCTGCTGAAATTCAACGTCAATACCCAAATCCGATATCTCAACACCCTGGATAGCGAAGGGACTTTTACCGACCACCTGGGAGTGGTCAGCGACGTTAATACGCGCAACGATATCACTGTAAATCGCTCAATGTTCATCTTAGGCGGCTACGTTTTTGACAAGAGGCTGCGATATAGCGTGACCGTCTGGACGTCTGCCGGGGCTGCTTCGATCGTTGTAGCCGGCAACATTGGCTGGCAATTCAACAAGGCCCTCACGCTCACTGGAGGTTACACTGGCGTTCCAGGCAGCCGATCGCTGGTTAACACGTTCCCATTTTTTACGGCTATCGATAGGAGCATGGCTGACAACTTCTTCCGCCCCGGGTTCACTCAGGGAGCCTGGGCGAGCGGAGAACCCGTGAAGGGGCTGAATTATTTGGCGTTCGTCGGCAACGGTCTCAATACCCTGAATATTTCGGCAACCAAGATCGATACGCATCTGGCGGTTTCCGGCAGCGTCTGGTGGGAACCCCTGGGGCCCTACGGCCCACCCGGCAAAGATCGCAACATGTACGATGATTATTTCGCCTCCAAAAAAGTTCGCATTCGAATTGGTACCGCGTTTACAAGATCCCGAGAGGACCGTTTTTCAAATCTCGAGCAATCAAATCCCGACAACACTTCACTGTACAATTCCGACGGCGTGCTTACCTTCTCCACCGGAGCGTTTGCGCCGGGTGTAACGCTCAACCTGGCCACGTATAAGATGTGGGCGGCTGACGCCGGCATCAAATGGAACGGGCTTGCGGTCAACGGGCAATACTTCGCGCGTTTGCTAAACGATTTCGTGGCCGACGGACCACTTCCGCTCAAATCAACGTTCGACCATGGCGGCGAGCTCTCGGCGAGCTATTTTGCCAAACCGAAAAAGTTGATGCCATATATCCGCGGATCGTGGGTGATCGGGCAATTCGGCAATTCTTATGAGTATGGCGGTGGCGCAAAGTGGTTTCCCGTTGCGAGCGATCGATTCTGGCTCAGCACAGAGCTGCTCCGGGTCAACAAATCTCCTTATAGCGGGGCATTTACTCCGTATACCGTAGGTCTGACAGGCTGGGTGCCCATGTTGCAGGCGTTCCTCGCTTTTTGACCATCGTGAGTTTCTGACATTCGCCCAATTGCAAGGCCGTTACCCTCTGTTGAGGCTACTGGGGGGCACCGGGTAGCCGCACACTGAGCGGATCGTTCCCATATTTTGTTCAGCCCGAGCTTAGTATGGCGGATCAGTTCTTTCGCCCAGTCTTCGCGCAGGGGGCATGGATCGATGGGGAGCCCTGGAACGCCTAAAGCCAAGTGCGACCCGCACCTCGTGTACTCAGGCAGTTTGTGGTGGGAGCCGTTTGGACATACGGCATCCCAGGCACGCGGGCACGCAGCATGTACGACGCCTACGAAGACGCCAAAAGCCTAGAGTTCGATTTGGAACCAGCTTTACGAAATCCAAGGAAAATCGGTTTTCCAATCTCGGCGAGGGCAATCCGGAGAACACTGGGCTGTATAACTCCGATGTCAATAGCCAATACTTCCTTCGATGGCCGAACAACTTCCGTGCCGACGGCCCGATTCCGATCCACGAGACATTCGACCATGGCTTCGAGCTGGTCGCTAGCCAGTTTGTTGTGCCGAAGAAGTGGGAATGGGCGCACGTCGTTCGTCTTTGGCCAGTTCCGCAATTCCTATGAGTGGGCTCCCGGCATCAAATGGTATCCCCTCGGCAGTCATCGTGTCTATGTCGTCGCGGAGGGTCTGCGCATCGTCAAGTCTCCTGTTACGTCGATCCTCACTCCATACGACTCCGGTTTTACAGGTTGGTCCCCGATGCTTCAGTTGATGTTCAACTTCTGAATCGCTAAGCGCGTATTTTATCAACCGGCCTCCGCAGCCGCCGGAACGAAATACCAAGGATTCCGGATCGGCCGATATAGCTTGTGAAACAGGACTGCGCGGCGGAGTACGCCTGAGGTGAAGCTGGATACGGTATTCGAAGTTTTCACAGGCGAGCAAGATGCGGTAAACAGCTTTCTTCCGGCCCGTGCGGTTCGCCATTACGACATTCTCCAATGGGTTCAGGGCCAAGAAAAGCGCCGGGGGGCCAAGGTTACGAAGTGAATTAAGGCCGCAGAAGCGGAGACACCAACGTCACCAACGGCTCTACAATATCCTCCGAGGGTGGCCGATGTGGCGTCCGCACCCACTCCTGCGCCGCTCCAAAAATCGCCCAGCTCCATGCCGTGGCAACGATCTCCGGTGACAGGGGTCGTTGCGTAGGATGCTTTTTTAACCCCTCTAAAACCAGCCGACGCACGACAGCAATCACCGCAGATTCTAAATGCGGCTCCATCAGCCGCTGCCGATCGCTTTCGATTCCTGGGGCTCCCGCCAGGTAATCACAGACAGCCAAGACGATCCCCGTCAGTGCAGATGAACATGTTCCGTCAAACGTCACATCACGTTTAGCCAGCAACTCATTGAAACGACTCCCCACCACACACTCCAGCAGGGCAAACTTGTCGGGGAAGTGGTCGTAGAACGTAACGCGATTGACAGTGGCCGCGTCCGCAATATCCTGCACGGAGATCTTTTCGAACTCCTTCTCTTTCAACAACTTTTCAAGGGCATGGTGAAGCAGTTGGCGAGTACGCCGAATGCGTGGATCAACAATCTCTTGACTCGCTTGAGCCAT
This sequence comes from Bryobacterales bacterium, assembly GCA_963747945.1. Taxonomy (GTDB): domain Bacteria; phylum Acidobacteriota; class Terriglobia; order Bryobacterales; family Bryobacteraceae; genus Palsa-89. The sequence continues at coordinate 210,245 of CAVVHB010000007.1, read as the reverse complement.
CATCCCCTGTTTCTAGCCTACTCGAAAAAGGCTATCCAGGCTACATTTGTCGTATTTCGCTGAAGCTACAACCGTAGCTTAAGCATCAATGGTAGTGCTTGTGCGTTTGTTCAAGAAAGGAAAAAACCCGAATGTCCATTCTTCTCCATATCGATTCCAGCCCCCTGGGGGAGGCCTCCATTAGCCGCAACCTTTCCAGCGAGTTCGTTCAGCGGTGGAAACAAGCCCATCCCACGGGCGAGGTCATCACCCGAGATCTAACGGCAACCCAGTTCGCAGGTATCGACGCTCAATGGATTGGCGCAGTCTACACTCCTCCAGATTCTCGGACCCCAGCGCAGCGCCAGCATCTCGCGCTATCCGATACGCTGATCGCCGAGTTGGCGCGGGCTGACGAATGGGTGCTGGGCGTTCCAATGCATAACTTCTCAGTGCCCACAGTCTTTAAGCTCTGGCTCGACCAGGTAGTACGCAGGGGAAAAACCTTCTCCTATATCGACGGATCGCCGGTTGGCTTGTTGAAGAACAAAAAAGCGCACTTCATGCTTGCATCCGGTGGTGTGTATGATCCCGGCTCGCCGGCGAAGTCATTCGACTTCGTTCAGCCTTACCTGCAGGCCATCTTCGGATTCATGGGTGTAACGGACCTGAACTTTCACCGCGCCGGTGGCGCTGCCGCGATCAACACCGGCCAGACCGATCGCCAAACGTTCCTGCAGCCCCATATCGATTCCATCCGAGCGCAGTTTCAACCGGCGTAAGTCTTGCAGACAAAGCAGCAAGCACATACACTAGGACAACTCTATGAGAATCGCCACTATGATCGCCCGCTATTTGCTGGGACTGTTGTTTACCCTCTTCGGCCTGAACGGCTTCTTCAACTTTCTCCCGGCAACCCCGATGCCCCCTTTAGCCGTGCAGTTCTTCACCATTCTCGTCACCTCACACTACATGTTGCCCATTTTCTTGCTCCAGCTCGCTTGCGGAATCCTTTTTCTTATCAACCGCTACGTGCCGCTGGCGCTGACGTTCATCGGTCCCGTCATCTTCAACATCCTGCTCTTCCACATAACGATGAACCCCAGCGGCATTGTGCCTGGCGCGATCGCAACCGTTTGCTGGCTGATCGTTTTCTCCAGCGTCCGGCCCGCCTTCGCCGGCATTTTCCGGCAACGCTCCCAATAAAGGTAGCGACCGCTTTGTCTCCCGGTAGCATCTAATCGGATATGGCTCCATCCGCACTCAAGGAAAAAAGTGGCAAACCAGTTCTAAATGCGTTGTATCAGCAGCTCCTGAGACGAGGAGTCCAGTATTTCCTGCCTTCCAGCCAACTCGATATTGTCGGAAATGTTCCTGACTGGACTCCGCAAATTGTTTTTCAGGAGCCTTGCAACGGCGGCCTGAGTTTCGATTGGCTGGGGACTAGGTATGCGCTCACCAATCACAGGGAATTCAGCGATCACCAACAGAGGATGGTTCGCAGCATTGCAAAGTTCCTTTCCACGCGGCACGAGCTGCTTTTCAACCGCGACGCGGCGGCGCAAAATATGCCGATCTTCGGCGGCCTGACCGAGGATCGCTATGTTTCCACATTTCTCGAAGGAAGGGTTTTCGATGACGCCGTAAGCGTGGCTACACTTCCTGATCGCGTTTCCGAGGCGATCGAGGTCCTTCGAATCAGCGCGCTCAGCTCTTACGAGGACAAACGAATCTCGACCGGCGCCCTGCTCTTTGGGTCGTGGCCAGATGCTTGTCACTCGATGCCATCGCATCCCGCCGATGCACTCCCATATTCGAGCGATTTGACCGCAATTCACAGCTTTCATCGCATCTGCGACGGCTTACGGACCATCGCCCTGGTAGACGAGAAGGGCCTCATGGTGGAACTGGTTGACGTCCAGGAATGGGCGCAACCCTACAGTGCACTGGAGCTTCCGGTTCCGAGCGCACGACGCTATCGAACCCACAGCCAGGCCACCTTGTGCGGCGGCCACATATGCCTTGTCCTGACACCCAATGGTGAGATTAAGATCTTCGGCGATGGCGTTCAATTATTCAATTTCTTCGACGGGCGCTGGCATCTGACAGACTCGGTCGCGAAATATGAAGCGTGGGAGGCTGCTATCGGCCGCAAAGATCTGGCCGCGCGGCTTTTTTCCGCTGGTCTTAACCTCGCTGAACACCGCCGCGGAGGGATGTTTGTAGTGCTCGAAGACGCTCGGCATGCTCGGCAGATTGTGAGCGGATTGGATCTGCTGGAAACCGACCGGCGGGAGAGAGCAAGCGCCAAGAATCGGCTCCATTACCTGTTGCAAAAAACACGCGCCACCGACCTTTCATCGGCGGTGCTCGAAAGCATCGCGCAGATCGATGGGAGCGTCGTGCTGGATCTCGATTCCAGATTGCTCGCGTTCGGAGCCATCCTTCGGCACCGCCAGCAGGTGGATGAGGACGAGGAGATCGGCGAAGGCGGACGCACCGCGGCGGCCATCGGAGCGTCGCAATTTGGAAATGTGTTGATGGTGAGCGAGGGCGGCCAGCTCTCGTTCTATCAGAAGGGTCACTGCATCTGGACGTTGTGAGATACTCTTCGATTGGTCTATGTAAATGTTTGCCGCTTTGATTTTGTGGTGCGCCCGGAGTGATTCGAACACCCGACCTTCTGGTTCGTAGCCAGACGCTCTATCCAACTGAGCTACGGGCGCGCGAACTCCATTATAGCAAGCGTGCCTCAGATCGGAGATTTGCGCACGATTCTTCCTTCCGCGTCCAGCGTCAGCCTTTGATCGCGCCATACCACCGTATGTCCGAACAAGCCCGCTGCCCACACCGCGACCCCGCATAGATCGCGCAGCGGTATCGCATAGCAATATTTCCAAACGTCCGCGCTACCGAGCAGGAGCCCGCCGCACACGATCGCCATAAAGATCCGCACCGCCAGCAGCGGCAGCGCGAGCCACCACAGCCCGAAGAGCGCCGCGATCGCGGCCCACAAGCTGGCGTATGTAATCGGCAAGCCCGCGTAGCCGGCACCGTTGGACAATCGAATGGTCCTCGCCCAACGCACCTGATGACGCCATGCGCCAAGCCACGATCCTGACGCGAGCCGCGTACTCACCACCACTTCGGAAATTATGTTGCGAAGGCCCAAAGCGTGCAATTTGTGGCCGAGCTGGTAATCGTCGGCGATGTAATCGGCGATGGACTGAAATCCTCCGATTCGATCGAGATCGCCTCTGCGAAAAGCCAGGGTTGAACCCAAGCCGAATTCAGAAACTCCGAACAGCCGGGCCACCAGCGTGCTCGGGGCAAAGTCGGTTGCGATAGCGAGCGCTTCAAAACGGCTTGGCCAGTCGTGCGCCTCGGCTCGATACAGACAGGTCACCAGTCCTACGCCAGGGTCGGATAGTGGCGCGGTCACATCGCGGATGTAATCCGGGGGTACGCTGATGTCGCTGTCGTTGACGATCAGAACGGGGTGGCGTGCCTCACGGGCGAGATCGATCAGCGAGCCTACTTTCAAATTGGGAGCGGAGGTGGTGCACAAAACCAGCCGGATTGGCAGGGCGTCGAATTCGCGCATGAGCCGTTCCACTTCCACGCGCGCAGGGTCGTCAGCGCGGCGAATGCCGAATAGAATTTCGAATTCCGGATATTGCTGCAGCGCGTGTGAGCGAATGGCTTCGTAAAAGCCCACGTCCTTCCCGTAAACGGGTTTGAGGATGGAAACCGGTTGGGGGTTGGGGCTTGGGAGTTGGGGACCGGCCGGGGATTGGGCGCGGTGGCGCAGTACGGCGATAATGGCCAACAGTTGATACAGAGCAGCCGCGCCTGCGATTACGATGATCGCGACGGTCACATTGCGAGCAGCGCTACTCCGCAGGCCACGCAGAGCGCGCCGGCCCAGCGCAGCGCCGTGACGTTTTCGCGGAGCACCAGCCGCGCGAGCACGGTCTCCAGCGCCACGCTCGCGGCCGTCACTGGCACAGCGAAACTTAAATCGGCCACCGACAGCAGCTTCATGAAGGCGAAGAAAGAGATCGCCATGAAGAAAACAGCCAGCACCAGCGGTCCGCGTTGAGCGAGGCCACGCAGCATCCCGGCGATCCGGCCTGGACGCAGATCCTCGGCCGGCACCACGTGCCGCTTCATCTCGAAACTTTGCAGCAGATCGGCCAGAACCGTGGAGCCGACGATGATCGCCACCATCAGCCACTTCATTGCGCCGGCTCCTGCTTGGTAGTGTTCGCCGCCGTGAGACCGACAAAGATAATGCCGAGCACGATAAATGCGGTGCCAAGCCAGCGCTGCCAGGTGACCTGCTCCGCGAAAAACACCTTGCCGAGCACGGCAGTGAGCACATAGGCAATGGAAGTCACCGGCAGCACATAGCTCAAATCCGCCCAACCGAGCAGTGTCATGCGCGACAGCAGCCACAAAATCAGCAGCAGGGTACCCAGCAGCACCCAAGGCGTGAAGATCAAGCGGATATATTCGAGCGGAGAGACGCCCAGCTCGACGGTCTGATGTTTCATGCCCCAGGACAGGGAGAAGTTACCGAGAACATTGGTGACGACTACGAAGGCCGTCAAAAGCTTGGTCTTGAGGTCGATTCGCCTTGTGCCCGAGCTCGGTTCCACTTCGCTGAGTTGCACTCTTACGATGCGCCTTCGGCCCCCCGTAGCGCCGCGGAGGCTTCCTTTTGTTCCTTGACGAACTTCTTGCGCCCTTTGCTGACGAACAGATACTCGCGCGCTTCCTTGTAGAGACGCGGGACGTCGTTGTTGCGAATGGCGCTCGAAACCACGCGCCACACAGCCTTGGGACGGAAGTAATATTCCGAGTAAAAGCGGTCCACCCATTCCACCAGTTCGCCGCGATCGAAGCCGGGATAAACGGCGTTGGGAAGCTGGTGGCCGCCCGTGTCGGTCATTCCGTCGATGCTAACCAAACCGTTCTCTTTGGCGTGTTCGTAGAATTCGGTACCCGGGAAAGCATGGCCAAGCGAAACCTGGATGGTTTCCACGTCCAGCTTCTTGGCGAATTCGATGGTCTTGCGCAGCGTTTGCCGCGTCTCGCCGGGCAATCCCACGATGAAGTCGCCGTGAATCGTCAGGCCCAGTTTGTGGCAGTTCTCGGTGAAGCGCTGCGCCATGTCGATGGTGGCGCCCTTCTTGATGTTCTTCAGGATCTGCTCGTCGCCCGATTCATAGCCGACGATCAGCAGGCGGCATCCCGCGTCTTTCATCGCCTTGAGCGTGTCGTAATCGGTGGTGACGCGCGACGTGCAGCTCCAGGTGAAATCGAGCGGCCCCAGCTTGTTCGACAGCTCAATCGCGCGGGCCTTGCGATAGTTGAACGTGTCGTCGTCGAAGAAGATCTCTTTGAGCCCGGGGAAATTTTCGAGCGTATATTTACACTCGGCGGCTACGTCGTCCGACGATCGCAAGCGCCAGCGGTGCCCGGAATGCGTTTGCGGCCACAGGCAGAACGTGCACATCGCGGGACAGCCTCGGGTGGTGTAGAACGAGATGAAAGGATTCAGCAGAAACGGAACGTTATAGCGCTTGAAATCCAGGTCGCGCTTGTAGACTTTCGTTACCCACGGCAGCTCGTCCAGGTTCTCGATGACGCCGCCTTCCGGATTATGCACCACGTCGCCATCTTTCCAATAGCTGACGCCGGGAAGATCGGAAAGCGGAGTGCCTTTGGCGTACTGCGCGATCTGATGATCGAACTCGCGGCGCACCACGAAGTCGATGGCCTTGGATGCCCGCAGGGATTTCTCCGGCTCGATGGTTACCGGCGGCCCGACGAAACCCACCTTCATCTTCGGGTTCACGTCTTTCATCATTTCGGCGATGCGCACGTCCACGGTGAATCCCGGGCTGGAAGTGAACAGCACCAGCAACTCGAAGTCGTTCGCCATGGCCACCGTCTGCTCGATACTGAACTTATGCGGTGGACCATCCACCAATTTGCTGTCTTCGAGCATCCCGGCGGGATAAGCCAGCCACACCGGATACCAGTAGGACTCGATTTCGCGCGAAGCGGGCCAGCGCGAGCCTGCGCCCCCATCGAATCCTTCAAAGGATGGTGGATTTAGAAATAGCGTTCTCATGAGCCCTTTCAGTCTGCTTCTAACAGCTTAGCGGTGTTCCTCGATTGACAACAACCATCCACAACTCTTGGGCGATTATTCCGGCTAAAATGCCACTATATCGGGTCGAAGGGTTACTGCTGGTCGCCGGATCCGCCATCCACCACCGCAGCCGCGTCGTCGGCGCCGGAGCTGGCTTGCGGGCTATCTTTGGAGAACGTCAGATAATTGATGTTCAACTCTACTTTGCCGAAGAAGCGCGTCTCCACCCTGCTCTCGGTGCGCTGCGGGATAGAAACTCCGTTCTGTAGTTCATAGTCACGCACGAACTGCATTTTCTTCAACATGAAGGAGGGCGATTTCACAAACGAACCCGATTCCCGCACCGGCATATAGGTCTCGGCGTCCAACCACAATTCGCCTTTGAACAGGCCGACTTTCTTCTCGCGTGGCTTTAGTTGCAACACATACACTTGCCGCCCATTCCAATCCCCGGAACCTTTGTATTTGAACTTGTAGTTGTTAGGAGTAATGGCGACGTCCGATTTTCCTTTGCCGCTCTCTATTTCGGCCTTCAGGTAATTGGCGATGACTTCGGTTTTTACCACGCCGTCGCCGCTGAAACCGAGCGCATGGTAGGTGATCTTGCCCAGCTTGGAAATGCTGCGCAATGCGTGTAACTTTCCTTGCTTCTTGAACTTGGGAACCGCGGCATCGATGTCGACTTCCTCGGTGCCCCCGCGCAGCGCGGTCTGTTGCGCCTGGGTCGCTTCCAGGTAGCGGCTAATCATCTGTTCCTCAGGCACCGGCGGTGCTTTAGGTTCTGAAAACGCGGCCGAGGAACCAATGGTTGCAGCGAGAACAACGGTGAGAAGTAGCTTCAAAATCCTCCTCTGAACTTCCAAAGTAGTACACCTGGCACTAATGAGACTTATGTTGTTAATGTAGCAGTTACGGTTCCTTAACACAACTCCCCCCCCTGCCAGCTTAGATTCAGAGGGGAAAGCCTAGGATGCCCCCAAAAGCTGTTGAATCGTAAGTTTTTGCGCACGAGAGCCGACCCGGCTGCCCCCCAAGCTTGCTTAAAATTGGATTGGTTGCTGGAGCGTGAAGTTGAGGCGAGTCTCGGACGGGATCTTGACCTGCTGACCTTTGGTCAGGACCTCGGCGCCGCCACCAACCGCCGCTCCGGAAGCTGCACCGATGGCCGCGCCTCTTCCTCCCCCGGCGAGCGCGCCAATGATAGCGCCAAGCGCCGTGGCGCCGCCCACCACCTTGGCCGTACGCGCGCCGCGTGAGGAGCTGGCTTGCGAAACGTTGCCCGTGGTTGTATCGATCATCTGTCCATTGATGGTGATGTCGGTCAAGGCGAGGGTCAACACGGTTTTTCCTTCAAACTTGCCCGACTGCTGGTCCTCCACCAGCTTCGCCAGCGCGTCTGCACCGCGCGGAATCACCGTTTGACCATTCACCACCACCGGTTCATCCACGCTGGCGCGAAACGTTTGCCCCAGATGGGCAACCTTGGAATCGACGGCGTCGATCATGCGAACGGTAATCGATGTCCCGATTGGAATTTGAATGCCGGCAACAGGAGCAGGAGGGGGAGTCGATTGCTGTTGCGAGAAGCCCTGGGTCTCCGCCGGAGGCGGGGGCGCCTGGAAATGGGTATCGGTGGGCGGCGGTAGTGGCGATGGTTGCGCTGAGGCCGGAGGAGCATTTCCTCCGAATTCGATGTCTCCCACGTCCTCCACATTGAACGTATCCACGTGATCGCCTATCGCCATGCGGATGTGACGCGCGTCACCGCCCAGATACTGGCCTGTTATCACTCTTCCACTGCGAAGGGTGAGGGTGTCGGCGCAACAGAGGCCGATCAGCAACACTCCAAACGTAGTCAGACGAAACAACATAGACCCTCCCGCACCAATATAGAACACCGGCTCCCTTACGGTCACCGGTTCTACAGGTTGGACGTGCCTATGCCTTATGCCGGTTGCGTGCAGTGCTGCGCTGCTGAAAGCCCTCGATCAGGCCTCCTACGATTTGTTTGCCGCGATCCAGAGCGTCCTGGTAGGCCAGGCGGCGCTCGGCGCGCGTGTAGGCTTTGCCCAACCGATAGTAACGCTCCAGCGAGAGCCCCACCACGCGAGTACCCGCATAGGCGATGGCGGCTTTGGGCACCAGCCCGCCGCCCCAGGGGATTTTGCCCACCAGTTCGCGAGCCAATGCCCGCCATCCGAATGCCCCCAGGAAAATAGACGCGATCTCGCCGCGCTGTTCGTGATAACCGATGTCGCGGTCGTTGGCGGCCGCCAACAGGAAGGCCATCCGGATCTGGTTGGCTGTGAGAAACGCCGTGTCGGACGCGAATTCACCCACGGCCCATGGCAGGGAAATGAAGGGAACAATGTCCGGCAACGCCGTGGCCAACGAGAAGAGAGCGTTTTCTTTGGCGATCTTTTTCACCATGCGCCGCGAGACTTCCTCTCGAAACGGGAGAACGTGCAAGGCGAGCGGAACCGCAAGGTCTGGCCGGCAATGGAGTACTTGATGGACGGTGGCATGGGGCGTCGCCGGATCGAATCCAAATACATCCGATTCCCCGGTGAGTTCGCGCGACGGGTCAAAGTAGATTTCCAGGTCGCCATTGACTCTGGGTCCGGAGCTTTCGGATCCGCGATAGATCAGGCGGCGAACCTGAGCTCGCTTGGCCGCCGAAAGGTCGCCCGGGAGCAGGTAGTCTTCCATGTCGCGATACTGGGCTTCGCTGTCGGCGTAGAGCAACAGGCGAAGCGGGCGCTCGGTGTGCTTGCGGATATCTTCCGGATCCAGATTGCGGATCGCATCTTTGACGTGCTGGAAAACTTGGATTGACATAACCGACTTCCTCACGGTCGTGGCTCGGTAACGACAGTCAGGAGCGGTACATCACTTTCAGCTCCTTCCGCCATTTTAACCCTACCCCTACCCGTTCGACTGGAATTTGGGGCGAAAGGTAACGTAAAACCTGTTCATTAGAAGGGTGAAAGTCGAGCGCGGGCGAGACCAGCAGCAGGCGCGGCGGTTCATCCAGCAATTCCTGGCATGTTTCACTACTGGGGAAATAGCCATTGGCCTGAAATTCGCGACGTTCCACGTGCCACTGCACGCGCATCCAGTAGTCCAGCGCCTGCAACGGCAGATGAACATCTTCCGACGCTTTCAGCTCGATGACCGCCAGCCGCCCGCATCGGTCGATTGCCAGCAGATCCAAAACTCCCCGGTCGGCGGCCGCGAATGCCGGAACCTGGCCATAAACCGGAGCCGGCAGCAGGCTGGCGTCAATCTCCTGAATGTGGCTGCGGACTTGCGATTCGAGCCAGGCCTCCGGGTTTCTGAGATAGAGAGGATTTCTCCGGTCAACCGCATCGGCGGATCGAAGCCTGGAAAGTTCCGAAGCCCGCTTTTTTCCAGCGCACTCCAGACCGTGCACTCGATAGCTGAGCTGCCCGCCTGGGCGCTCGATGATTTCAACTCCAGGCATTTCGGCCGCCGATTGCCTGAGCGGCAAACGATATGGTTCCAGGTACGTATCGAGATTCCCGTAATCGCGAAGATCGACCGGTTCTTCGATCCCTTCGTCATCGAACGTGAAGGCGCAATACCGCGCGGCTGCCGGATTCAGGAACAGCAGGCGCAGGCAGGTTGTCTTGGCCCGGCCAGCCGGGAGATAAAGAACCAGGCCCTGCACCGCGAGCGACGGCTCTCGCCGGCGCAGATAATCGAGCCAGATCAGACCGAAGGTGAGAACGCCATCGGGGTGACTGGCGTCCGAAGCGGCGCCGATGGCAGCCCAGGCCGTGGCGCCTTGCCGCAACAGTGCGCGCGGATATGCCGGAGAAAGCGTGTGTTCCAGATCCGCCTCGGTGGTGAGCTCGGCAAGTTTGTAGGCCGGGAATTGGCGGCGCAGAAATCGCCGGAACTGCTCGCGGAATCCAAGCCGGGCGCTGCGTAGAGGCAGGTTGTCGCGGACCGCTTTCCTGCGATCTATCAATTCCAGCGTGCCTGGGACTTTACCGAAGCGCGCCACCCGGAGCACCAGCTTTCCACGCGAGTGGCTTTCGATGGCTGTGACCCGCCGCACCAGATTGCGGCTATGATTCCAGGCCTGTAATTGCACACTTCCGCCGCGCACCTCGAGCACAAAACTCTCTGGAGTAATAACGAGAGACTCCTCACCCGCCTCACACAGCACGGGTTCTTGGTTACTATCGAGGAAACGCTCGATGGTCTGGAGGAGTTTCGCCGGATCGATATCTGTCACGCTGATCGTGCGCTAACCTATGATCGTCCTTTGCTCAAACAAAAATTAGACCAGGTGGAATCCCGCATCGAAGCAGCCGCGGCGCGCGCCGGCCGCAAGCGTTCCGATATCCAGCTGGTGGCCGTCACGAAGAAATTTCCCGCCGCGGCGATTCGCGACGCTTACGCGCTGGGCCTGCGAGACTTCGGCGAAAACTACGTGCAGGAGTTCGAGGCCAAGCGGGTGGAGCTGTCCGATTGCCCGGGCGCCCGTTACCACTTCATCGGGCATTTGCAGTCCAACAAAACCAAGAAAGCCGCGGAGATTTTCGACGTCATTCATACCGTGGATTCGGCCAAAATCGCCCGCCGTCTGAACGACGAAATGGCAGTCGGGGAACCGCTTGCTGACGCGCGCGGCTTAAATGTGAACCACGACCGTGAGGGAGTGATCGCCGGTCGCACCCCTGGCATTCAAGTGCTAATTGAAGTAAAATTGTCCACCGAGCCAGCTAAAGCTGGCGCCGCACCCGGGGAGGTACCGGCGCTGGTGGAGGCAATTCGAGGGTGCCCGCATTTGGGGTTGTTGGGGTTGATGACAATGCCGCCATGGTCGGATGACGCGGAACGGTCGCGGCCGTATTTCGCGCGCTTGCGCGAACTGGCCGGTCAAAACGGCCTGCAACATCTTTCCATGGGAATGTCGCACGACCTTGAAGTGGCCATTGAGGAGGGCGCGACGATCGTACGGGTGGGGACCGCGTTATTTGGTCCCAGAAAAAAGGCCACGTAAAGCCGCGTAAGAAAAATTGACGGTCGGATTCTTTTCGCCTCTGCCGCCGGCGCGTTCCGGCGTGGCCGACTATTCCGCTGAACTGCTGCGCGCGCTCTCGCCGTACGGTGCGGTGAAAGTGAACGCCTGTGATGCCGCCGCCGCTGATATCGATGTTCCGCTCTATCATCTGGGCAATAACCGATTGCACGGCGAAATCTACGGGCAGGCGCTAAAGACGCCGGGCGTGGCGGTGCTGCACGACGCGGTGCTGCATCATTTCTTCCTGGGCGGCGGGGACGAACAGCAATATGTAGCGGAGTTTGTCTATAACTACGGCCACTGGAGCGAAGACCTGGCGCGCGAGTTGTGGCGGCGGCGCTCGCGTTCGGCGGCAGATCCGGAATACTTCCGCTATCCAATGATTAAGCGCGTGGCGGAACGGTCGCGAGCGGTGATTGTGCACAACCCGCGCGCGGCTGCTCTGGTGCACGAGCATGTGCGGGGCACGACGGTCCACGAGATCCCGCATCTCTTCACTTTGCCCGCAGATCTTCCGTCGCAGGCCGAAGTGCATCGTTGGCGCGCGGGATTGGGCATTGCGCCGCGCACGTTCCTGGTCGGCGTGTTCGGACATCTGCGCGAGTCCAAGCGCTTGCTGGCGCTGCTCAGAGCTTTCCGGCGCGCGCGCCACGCGGCCGACATGATGCTGCTGGTGGCGGGTGATTTCGTTTCGTCGGACCTGGCTCGCGCCGCCGAGCCGATGTTGCGCAACGACGCCGGTATCGTGCGGATTGGCTACCTGGACGAGCGCGACTTTTGGCTGTGCGGCTCAGCGGTGGACGCTTGCATCAACCTGCGTTATCCCATGGCGGGCGAAACCTCCGGCATCGCTATTCGGCTGATGGGTCTGGGCAAGACGGTGCTAGTGAGCGCGGGCGAAGAAACCTCGCGTTTTCCCGAAGCGGCGTGCGTGCGCGTGGACCCGGGGCAAGCCGAAGAAGAAATGCTGGCTGAATACCTGGTCTGGCTGGCGCGCTGCCCGGACGACTGCCGCGCCATTGGACAACGCGCCGCCGAGCATATTCGCCAACATCACTCACCCGCTCGCGTGGCCGATCTCTACTGGCGAGCCCTGACGGACTGCTATCATAAGAACAAATTAGCCGTGAAAGCTGTTTAGGCCGAGCGCGTAAGCAAGCGGCCGGGAACTTGCCGTGGGCAGAATTCTCGCATTATTTCCGTGGTGTGCCGCGCTGTTGATCGCCACCACTGTGCCCGTGCCTTTCACCAAACTGCTGCACGTCCGGGTCCGGATGCGCGACAACATCCGGCTGGACGCGAACGTCTTCTACCCGGCCTCGGCAGGCAGCGCCACCGCCCGATTCCCCACGGTGCTGGTGCGGACTCCCTATGGCAAAGGGGGCGACCTCCCGGCCGGCTACCAGTCCTTTATCAATCACGGCTACGCGGTGATGATGCAAGATGTGCGCGGGCGCTATGGCTCGGGCGGAGTGTTTAATGTCTTGAACCAGGAAGGACCGGACGGCTACGACACGTTGAACTGGATCGCGGCGCAGCCCTGGTCGGACGGCAAAGTGGGAATGATCGGCGGTTCGTATGTGGGTATCGCGCAGTGGAAGGTGGCGCTGTTGAACAATCCTCATCTCAAGGCGATCTTTCCGGTGGTTTCCGGATCGGACGAGTATTTCGACCGCTATTATTCGGAAGGCGGAGCCATGAAGCTGGGACATCGTTTGTTGTGGATGTCGCTCAACCTGACGCCTCCCGGAAACGCTAAGCCGAAATTTTCGGATTATATTTACCACCTTCCGCTGCGGACTGTCGATCGCTCAGCCACGCACCGTACGCTCGGGTTTTACCAGACTATTTTGAATCACCCGACCTATGATTCATTTTGGAAAAGTCTGAGTGTTCGAGCGAACATCGAGCAGGTGCGTGTGCCCGTGTTTTCGGTCGGCGGCTGGTACGACAATTTCGCCGAGAGCGATCTGGACGCTTTCGCGGCGTTGCACAAGCTGAACGGCCGGCTGGACAACCGGCACCGCATTATGATCGGCCCCTGGGCGCACAACATGTCGACGCCGTTTCCCGGTGTGACGTATGGTGACGACTCGTCGTCGCCCATCCGCAGCTATCAGATCGAATGGTTCGATCATTGGCTGAAGGGGGCGCCCGAAGACGCGCAGCGCTTTGCGCCGGAAAAATGGCACGCCGTGCGGGCCGAGGTGGACGAGGCGCCGGTGCATATTTTTGTGATGGGTGTGAATCGCTGGCGCGACGAGCCGGATTGGCCGCTGGCGAGGGCTCGAACTACGGCGCTCTATCTGACCGGCCAGCGGCGCGGCGAATAGTTTGAACGGCGGCGGTGTCTTGCAATGGAAACCGGAGCGGGACTCGGGCGCTACTGGCTCGTTTACATCGGACTCATTCGCGCTATGACCCACGCAACCCGGTGCCTACCCGCGGTGGCGCGGTGTGTTGCGACCCGAAGATTTTCCCCTGGGGGCCCATCGATCAACGGCCCGTGGAGAAGCGCCGGGATGTGCTGGTCTACACCAGCGCTCCGATGAAACAGGATCTGGAAGTGACCGGGCCGATTCGCCTGATGCTCTACGCGTCCACGTCGGCTCTCGACACCGACTTCACGGCCAAGCTGGTGGATGTGTTTCCGAATGGCGAAGCGCGCAACCTCACCGATGGCATCCTGCGCGTGCGTTATCGGCACGGCTTGGAGAAGGCTGAGTTGGCCGAACCAGGGAAGGTCTATCCGCTCGTAATCGACGCCGGGGTGACGAGCAACGTGTTTCTTGCGGGGCATTCCATCCGCGTCGAAATTTCGAGCAGCAACTTCCCACGCTTCGATCGCAATCCAAACACCGGGCGCGCGTTCGCCGACGAGACCATGCTCAAGAAGGCGCAACAAACGGTTTATCATTCGCGGCAATATCCATCGCACCTGCTGCTGCCGGTGATACCTGAGGCCGAGGCACGGCGCCCGGGTCAAATATTGACTTCGGCGAGCGCCGCGCGGTATGGTGCGAAGAGAAGCCTGGTGTTGTCGGCGAAGCCCCTCGCGATTCCGGCGCGGTAGCCAAGTGGTAAGGCAGAGGTCTGCAAAACCTTTATTCGGCGGTTCGATCCCGCCCCGCGCCTCCAACAATTTAGCGGCCGCTAAGGCGGTAGGGCCTTCTTGTTCTGGTATACCCAGGACGGAGGCGACTTCGCTTAGCGGGGCGGCTCGAACGAAGTGGCACACTTCGGGACAATGTACAAGATCAGGCTCAACAATCTAGTCGATTTCCATTTCGGATTCTGCCTGCCGCGTAACGCCGGATCGCTTCTTTGCGGTGGGATATTCGTCCCGGATCGATAATGTGTGGAACCGAAAGCGATCAGAGGCTACTTCCCTTTATACTCGCGTACTGCCGCTTCACTCGTCGAAGGAGGCACGACACCCTTTAGACGGAGGTAAACCGCCATGTAACCATACTCTTCGTTGTCATGGCCGAGAACCATCGTTAGAGCGGCAATCCTGGCGCGGTCTCCGGCTGGCGTCGTCACCGTGTGATTCTGATTCTCGGCGGAGAGTTCTGAGAAAGCCTCATAGCACTCATCAAACGAGGCTGCGAGGGTCTTGGTCACAGCACTCTTCGAAGCCCCGGGAGTTGAGGGGACCGGCTTCTTGTCCTGCAGCATGCTGCGGCAGGTTTTTGATTGCACATCGGCGACGTGCGCGAGCACTTCACCGAAACTTCGCATGCCGGCAGCCGGCTTGAAACCATAGTCGGTTTCGGGCATTTTGTCCGCGGCGTGGCGAATGTTGTTCGTCACCGCGTAGAACTCTTCCCGGATCTCTTTGGTGGCGGGGCTCTCGGTCTGTTTGGCAGGCGGCTGGGTCTGCCCTGCGAGCGAACATACCGCGGCACAGGCTAACGTCAAGAACACTCGAATCTTCATTTTTTCCTCCAGGGGTTATCAGCACGCGAGAGTCCACGCCTATCTGGCGACGAGGCTTTCGCCGGCCGCCACTCCGGAGAGTACGATTTTTCCATCGCGGGATTGAATACTCGTGGCATTCCCGTGGTTCGAGTAATCCTTCGAGCGGCAACCTTTCACAATGACCTCATCGCCGACCTTCAGCGAATTCCGGCTCCAGCCGGATCTCATCAACGTATTGGGGCTGCCTAACTCAAACTCCCAATTAGTGACTCCGCCGGATTCGTCCTTCACATCCAGATAGAAGTGTGCGTGCGGGTTCATCCATTCGAACTTCGTGACCTTACCGCGGAGGGTGATGGGCTTCGACGCGTCATAATCCGCGGCGAACGAGTGATGCGCTAGAACCGGACGGGCAACGATGCAAAGTACGGAGGCAAGAATCAGTAAGTACGGCAGTTTTTTCACGGTCTGGTCAGTTTTCGCAAAACCTCAGCGTTTCGTGACTGTTTGAGGGGCCTTTCCCTCGTTGGGCTCGTAGTATCCGATCAGCCGGCCGCAAACCGGTATACTCACCCACAGAATCAGCGAAAGCACGGCGGCGGCTTTCGCGCGTGTGGGTATCAGCGGGGCTTTGTCCAACTCCTCGGGGTGGTCGTACACGATGGGCTTAAAAATCAAAGCATGAACTCCAACCAGCACCAGCAGCGCCATTTTGGTCCAGAAATAGGGATTGGGATAATACGTCGGCGCTTCCGAGCCGGCCATCAGGAGCCCGCAGGTGACCATAATCACGAAGCCGATACGCTTAAAGGGGCGCAGACCTCCCACCACGTCCGCTATGCTCTGATCGCGCAAGGCTAAGCCGAGCAGGCGCAGATCGGTCATCAGGATCATGCCGCCGAACACAGCAATGCAGCTCAAATGCGTGGCCATGATGATGGGATAGACCCACGGCGTCTGCTCAACCCCGGTCATCAAGCTAGTGTTCTGAATCGATTCGAAGATGGAATAGAGCGACATTAGATATCACGCAAGAAGTCCGACGAAGAGCCCACCCGTGACCACCGAGACCCACAGCAAAACGGAGATGGCTCCCACCACGACGCCCACGCCTGGGGACGACGACGACGAAGCCACCTTGTAGTGGACGGTGTAGTTATAGAGGATCGCCACCAGCAGTGCAATAGCCTTGAACTGGAACCAGCCGCTCAAGGAATACATGCGCGGAGCTGACAAAAACAGCGCCATCCCCGCAAGCACCGTCACCGTGAGCCCGATCAACGTAAATACCCAAGTGTCGTGATGTAGTTTGGCGGAAGTTGTGCGTGGAAACGCGAGCCCCAGAAGACGCAGATCCACGATCATAATCGTCCCGATGGCCACCGCGAAAAAGACAATGTGAAAACACTCCGCTATCGCGAAGCCCCATTCGGTATTGTTCAACAGGTCGGCAACTGCGTTCGACTGCAGAAAGGCCAGAGATGCCATATCACTTTGCATCCTGGATGGTAAGTTCATCGGGCTTATCGCCGGCGTACATCTTGGCGCTGTCGTAGAAGCCTGCCGTCGTCAAGTGGATGTCCACTTGTTTCTTGCTCTTGTTCTCCCAAAACCAGCCGTGAATGCCGGTGCTTGGCGCGGTGAATGCTCCATAAGAGTGATCCGCCCCACGTTTGTCATTGAGTTCGTAGCTTTCAAAGTAGTCTTTGTTGGGCTTATGGTCGGGCTCGCCGTGGAACTCAAACGCGACGTTACCGTTCGCTTTCCACGAGTAAACCATTCCCGCGCCCTTCTGCATGTGGTACTTGATCTCCACTCCCTCGCCAGGCCCGAGCGAAAGATCCTCGCTATCCACTTTGTAGGAATTCGATTGCGCGGTGTAGATGCCGGCTGGAGCGGCCGTGGGTCGAGCGCCAACGGCTGCCGGCTCGGCCTTCGCAGCCACCTTAGCTTTCGGAGGCTTTCGCGAGATCGGTCAAGTGAAGGAGCGCGCCGGTCCTTAGCGGATCGATTCCAAACTCGGCGGGTAACACGGCGGTGAAGAGAATCACTAATGCAACCGCCAATGCGATGCCGGTTGCTTTCGCGATCGCCTTCCTGGATGGCGCCTGTACGCGGTCTAAATCTTGTTGTTCGACAGTGTGTTCCACTTACGCCCCCACAAAATACCCGGCCACTTGGTATCCCACCAGAATGAATCCTACCGTCATCAGCACTGCATTCGTAGCAAAAGCGTCGCGTAAGAAACTGCCGCGTGTGCGCCAGACGCTGAGCGCAATTAACACGGCCGTCAACGCTAACACCTGGCCGATTTCCACGCCAACGTTAAAGCTAATGATGTTCGTCACCAATCCGTTCTTTGAGAGATCCAGCTCTTGGAGCTTGGTGGCCAAGCCGAATCCGTGAAACAGGCCAAAGATCAACACGGCCACCTTGGTATTGGGCTCGAACCCGAAGAACCGTCGAAAGCCGTCCATATTGTCGAAGGCCTTATAGACCACCGAGAAACCAATGATCGCATCGATGACGTACGGGTTTGCGTGGAATCCACCAAGAACGCCGGCCAGCAACGTAATGCTGTGCCCCAGGGTGAAGAGACTGACGTATTGAACGATGTCTTTGAGCCGGTATAGAAAGAAGACGACACCCACCAGGAACGCGATGTGATCGTACCCGGTCACCATGTGTTTCGCGCCCAGGTAGACAAAGGCTGCCACCGCGGTACCCTGATTCGATTGGACGAACGAGGCATCCCGCTTTGAAACGTTATGAGCGCTCGCGGTGATGGGAAAGAGGAAGAGGGTGAGGATCAGTCGCGATGGCTACCCAAGCAGCAACTCGGCTGCAGAAAAGTCTTACTTGCATCGGTCCGCCAGCTCCGCTTTCTCGCGCCACTTATCGTGGCAATTGGAGCAGGCCGTGCTCAAGTCCCCCGCCGCCATTAAGATATTATCCATATTCTTGGACTGCGCGGCCTTATACGTTTCCAGGCTGGCTTCCCGCAAGCCTTGCACGAATTTCGGCCAATCCGGATTGCCGATCGGAACCGGAAGCCCGTTCGCGCATTTGCGCCCGGGCAGAATCAGAAGATTGGCGGCTTCCGAAAGAGCCTTTGCGCTATTTTCCACAGCCGCCCAGCCACCGTAGGTGCTGGCGAGCGGATTCGGCGACAGCGAGGGGTCCTTCGCCGGCGGTACCTTGGCGGGGTCGTCTTCCTGGGCGAAAAAGATCACATTGGAGTTCGGGAAGAGGATACCGCGCATGAGCTGTCGCAAGTCCGCAGCCACCTCCGGCTTCATGGCCGCCGCCGAGGGAGCCTTGGCCGCTTTGCCTCGGGCTGGCGCCGGGGATTGCGCTTCGCACAGTGCCGCCAAAGCCAGCGCCCCAGTCCATGTCAGAGAAATCAGAACTGCGCGGGCGGTAACGATGTTCCTCTTCTTAAACATTCCAGTCGGCCTTTCTTTTCGTTGGACACAGCACTATCATTTGGAGGCTTTCCGCACGGTCATCGCTATTTGTAATCTTGCTGCCACGAAAGTTTACCACCGAGCGGTCACAACTCGAACGAAATGAGAGTCATAAGACGGTCAGTGACCGGTCACTCACCATTGGAAACCGATGATTCTACAACCGCTTAGATTTTGATCGCACTCAGTTGTGCTTCCTGCCGAACTCGAATTCAATCCGCGACTTGAGGATCACCTGACTGCCTGTGCCCGTGGCGCCAAGCCCCACGCCGAAGCTCCACTTCAAACGCTCGCCGATCTTCCAATCAGCGCCTGGAAATAACAAGTGGATCTGCTGACCTTGCGGGAGAAAATCTCCCACCGGGCCCATGTAGCCGTAATATTCGACGCTGGGGGTGAGGTTGCGCCAAGCTTGCCAGGCCAGCCTGCCCGACGGCTCGAAGTCCCAACCGGCGCGCGTGCCGGGCCCGTGAAGCGCGCGCTCGAAAACGATGTTTCCGTCCATCTGCAGTCGGCCGATGTGCTTCTCGACGATGCCCCTCAGTTCCACCTGGCGAGTGTCCTGGTCAAAGAGCGGGCGTTCAAACGAAAACTCCGCTACGAACCCCAGGTTCACAGGCAACTCCCAGGACTTAGGCGCATAAAAATGCGGCAGCACACGGAAACCGCCGAACTGCATCCCAAGGCCGGGCACCACCGCCGATAGCACTACGAAGCCGGCGCGGATTTGATCTGTGATGCCGGCCGTCCACTCCGAGCTGACGTGCAGTTGATCTTGTTCCGGTGCAACCGGACCGTCGAACTTAGTGGTGCCGTTTAGCACGTAATTGATGTGCGACTCATAGGTGTACGCTCCCAGCGGAAGCGGTTGATACTCGAAGACTTGGATTTCAAACGGATCCTGCGCGTGCGCAGCGACGCACATCAATGGCAATAGCCATCGACACCAATACATAAAACCTCCTGAATCGCGAACTCAAAAATCGAGCGGGCGCGATTAGGAGCGAGGAGGGTGATCGAGGCGGGGATGGGGTTTTTCAGTGATGTGAGGCGCTCGAGCTGGAGGAACTCGTTCGATCAGGGTAGCGATGAAAACGTGGGACTGCGACGGAAATCCGGTATGCAGCGAACAACAGGCGCAATCGTGACAGGAACAGTCCGAACCAATCGGAGAAGCAGAGCCTGCAGATTCGCCACGGTAGTCTTCAGCCATGCACACGGCCATCTGGGTGCAAATGGCCACGAGCACGAGCAACGCCAGGCGGCGAATCAAAACAGTCACTCGCGGAAGCCTCCAGTGGGATCAGAAGAAAAAGTTCACCGACCCCTGTACTTCGCACGGCGGAGCGGCGCTCACCACTTGGCCAAAGAGCTTGCCGCTGATATCACCGTTGACGGCCAGAGGTCCGAAAAAGTTGGCGTGTGATTCGGCTGCACGAAGCTCGCGCCGCGCTTTGAGACGTTTTGCGCCAGTGCCGCATGTGGCAGCACGAGGTATAGCGATCAAGGCAATCGCTATAAGGAGAACGGCGCGCCGGGAGATCATCGGTACCCGCCCTTAGAAACTGAGCTTGAGCGCGAGTTGCACCAAGCGTGGCGGCTGCGCATGGATCACATAGCCGAAGTTGGAATCGAGAATTTCCCCCTGCACCGCGGCGGGGCCGAAGAACTGCGCATGGTTGAAGGTGTTAAACGTCTCGAAGCGAAACTGGAGCTGCGCCGTCTCCCTGATCTTGAAGTTACGCAGCAGGGCCAGATCGAAGTTCATCTCGCCCGGCCCGTAGAACGAACGCCGCGAGGCAGTCCCGGGCTCGCCGAGCGCGTTTTGGGTGAACGCCGCGATATTGAAGAACGGCTTCCCATTGCGTGGGTTGGAGTTGATTTGAAGCGGCAGCCCGTTATAGTCCGGCGTATCGAGATAGTGGTTGTTGACGCCATTGGGGCTGCTTCCCTGCAGAGAGTTGTCGCCGTCCTCGTGCAACGTCACGGGGAAGCCCGAGGTGACGCGGGTGATTCCGCTAAGCTGCCATCCACTGGTTACAGGCCGCCAGTGGCTGGAAAAGCGATCGAAAGGAAGGTTCACCGTATAGCTGGCGACAAAGTTTTGCTTGAGGTCGAAGGCCGAGAGAGCGCGGGTGCTGGAGAGGTCGAACGGATTGCCGACATCGGAGATGCTCGACGCCTGATCGATCGACTTGCTCCAGGTGTAGTTGAGAGAGAAGTTATAGCTCCTGCCCGCGTGACGAAGGACAACCTGAAGGGCGTTGTAGTTCGAGTTGCCGACGGTGGAGTCGTAATCGTCGTTTCCGTAGTTCGGCCCCAGAGGCCCGCGTGTTCCATTCAGCGTCTGGCCGTTGGCCAAAAGGAACGTGTTGTTCTCGAGGCCCGGGCCGCAGGGCTGCGTGCCCTGCGCAAGAATCGATCCCTTTTGGCCATATGGAACGCTGAGCTGCAGGCAGAGCGCCGGGTTGCCGGGATTGGCGGAATAAACCAGCAGCAGGTGATGGGCTTGCGAACCCACATAGCTGATACTGAACAGCGTGTTCTCTGTGACCTGGCGCTCGATCGAGAGGAAGTAATTTTCGTTATACGGATACGTGTTAAATGGTTCCGGCGACGTCTGGCCGTTTTGGGGAAGGAACGCTCCGAATTGCTGGCCGGTATTGGGATGGCTGGCTGTCGCGTTCAACGGAGGAAACGTGAACGGATAGGGATTGCCGAGGAACGTGCCGTTCCCAGCCGCCAGGAACGGCTGATCGAACAGCGGCGGCGCCGGACTGGTGTAGCTCAGGCCATAAGGAGGCTGTGGCTCGTCGATCGCCATGGTGTTGCCCTCGATCACGGACTCGAAGATGCCGTAGCCCACGCGAATGCTGGTTTTTGTGGCTCCGCCGGTAATTTTGTTGAGGAAGCCGGGCAGGTCGCCGGGCGACCACGCGATGCCGGCGCGCGGCGAAAAGCGGTTTTTCGACGGTACGAGCGTGTCGGGAACGTTGGGATCGCCGGGATAGACGAGGCCCAGCGGAGCGTTCGGATAAACAACCGACTGCTCGCCTACCAGGTACGTGGGAATCTGGTTGTATTTTTCCGACCAGCCTTCCATGTGGTCATAACGCACGCCGTAGTTGACGGTCAGATTTGGTCGCAGGCGCCAGCTATCCTGCAGGTAAGCTCCTTGGTATCTGTGCCGTATATAGTAAGACTGCGAATCCTGCTGATTGTAGAAGAAAGGCGTTCCGATCAGGAAGTCCGCGAAGTCCAAACCGGTCTCCTGTCCCTGGAATTGGAACGAACCGTTGAAGATCGGATTCGGAGTGACGTTCACCTGTTCATAGGTGGCCTCGAAACCGGCTTTAAGCGAATGGTCGCCGATGACTCGGGAAAAGTTGTCGTTCAAGCCGTAAGTATTGTTGAACTGCTTCAGATTCGTTGTCGGCACGCCCATCGTGAATGAATTGAATGCGACGGTCTCGATACCTTCGATCGAGGGGTCGAGCGGGAAAATCCCGGTCGTGTGCGCGCCGGTAACGAAACCCTGCGATGCCAGGCTTGGGCCAACCCCCCCTTGAGGTTGCCCGACATTGTTGGCGTCACGCATAAAGCTCAGGTGAAACTCGTTGACGGAGGTTGTGCCAATGGTCTTCGTGTGGGTGAAATTGACGAGTTGCCCACGGCCGAGATTGAGGGCGTTGAACCCGGGCACTGTGGCGCCGCCTTGGCCCGACGGATAGGGATTGTTTACCGTAAAGTCATCAAAGAAATAGTAGGCTGAAAATGAGCCGAAACGGTCTGTATTGGCGTCGAAGCGAAAGCTTCCTTTGTCGTCGCGCGTAGTCTCTCCATCCGACCCGGTCGAGAATGTACCGGAACCGACATTCGGCTGAGGGATGTACTGCAGCAGATGCTGGGCCGGAGCTGACCAGGCGCGCGCCGGTATGATGGCGTTCGGAAAAACGCACTGAATATTCGACGCGCAGTTCGCGGTGTAATACGGTTCGCTAGCGGTCACTGCGTAGCCAAGTCTCTGCTGAAGAATATTGGCGATATAGGGTCCGCTAACGATGCCGGTGAGCTGGCTGGCGACGCTGCTCAAGTCACCGGTGCGTTCCGCAAGCGAGGGTACGGCGATCAGACCAGTGTCAATTCCCTGGTTGCTGCGAGTTCCCTGGTAATCGGCGAAGTAGAAAATCTTGTTTTTCCGGATCGGGCCTCCGACTGTGCCGCCATACTGGTTCTGGCGGTAGAAACTGCGCTCCGGGGAGAAGAAGTTGCGGGCGTCGAGATCGGTATTGCGCAGAAATTCGAAGGCGCTGCCATGTATTTGGTTCGCGCCGGATTTGGTGATCACATTGACGATGCCGCCGCTGTAATTTCCGAACTCGGCATCGAAGTTGTTCGTGAGAACCCGGAATTCGGCGATCGAGTCGAGATCGGGAATAATTGTGGTACCGCCGTTCATCAACTCTTTGACGTCCCCGCCATTGACGAGGTAGCCGTTGGCGTCTTCGCGCTGGCCGCTGATCGACTGGTTGCCGGCATTCAGCCCGCCGGACGGCGCTATCTGAACCGAGGCGCCAGCCATGATGACCGAATCGCCAGTCTGGGTGGACATGGGGACAATGCCCGGCTGGAGAGCCAGAAGATCGGTGAAACTGCGGCCGTTGAGCGCGACCTCGGTCATCGTTTTCCCGACCACCACATCGCCCATCTGGGTGCTGGCCGTCTCAACGTGGACTTCGACATCGGTTGCCGTGTCGCTGACGGTAAGCTCCTGCGTTTGCTGCGCCAACTGAAGCGTCATGTCTTGCTGGATGTCGGCATTCGTATCCACCACAAGAGAGGTTCGTTTCTCCGAGCGGAATCCTTTCGCTTCGAAAAGGATGTCGTATGTGCCCACTGGAACGCTGGGGAAAATGAAGTCGCCATGTTCGTCGGCTGTAACCTTCATCTCGAGCCCCTGAGCTGTATTCGTCATCTTGACCAACACCATGGGTATGCTGGCCCCTGACTGGTCCGTGACTGTTCCCGCGACTTTGCCGGTCACAGCACCCCAAACCAGCGCTCCGGCGATCAGGAAAATTACCGCCGCTTGAGCGGCGATCCTTGACGTTGTCATACGAAATAGTTTTTGAAGCAACTCTTTTCCCTCTCGGTATTTCTGTTTGTCTTGAATGTGCCCGCTGGATTTCGCTTATTGCCGCAGGCTTTGGTCCGGCGGCATCCCTGCAAGCACCTTTCGTCCGTTCGCGAACCTTACTTCTCGCGCGGACGCCACCGCCGCTCCATCCCGTGCGGGAAAAGCAACCACCGTGACACGATCGCCGACCTTCAGCGAGTCCCTCATCCAGCCGAGCCTGGCCAAGGTATTCGGACCGGCGCCTTCGAAGGCCCAATTCGTCACGTTGTCGTTGGCGTCCTTGACGTCGACATAGAAGTAGATATGCGGGTTGCTCCATTCCACTCTGGTAACCACACCTGCGTAGGTGATCTGCCGATTCACGTCAAACTCGGCCGAAACTGAGTGGTGGCCGAAAATCGGGGCCGTTACCAACAGCAACACCCCCCAGGAACCAAGATCGCGAGTTTGCATGCCATGAGGAAACCAGTCTTTGCTGAATCCGGAGTTGAGGCTAACATGTGAATGCCGCGATCGCGACGAATACACGGTCAACTCTCGGTCATTGACCCTGAAGGCGTAGTCAGTGACCGCAGAATATTATTATTTTCATTAAGATGGCAGGATGAAACCGAACTCGGCCCGTGCCGGTAACCTTAGGGCAAAGAGATCAGAAGGTGCCGAGTTCACTCCTCACAAATCTCTCTGCATGCAGCTCTGTGAGGAGTGTGATCCTGTCATCCGGTCAGTGACCGGCACCTGACCTTCCGCTGGATCGAATTCGAAGCGGTTCATGTTAGGCTTGTCCGTTCCAATCATTCCGATGCGGCAAGCGGGCGTGGATCTTCCGGAGGTGTATCTTCCGGGTGTGTATCTTCCGGGTGTGTACCTGCGCAAGTTCGCAATCTTCGTCCATCGCGCTGGATGAAGATGGCGGCGCGATCGTTTCGTGGCTGGAGCAGAGTCCGGAAGGAGCGAAGGTGCTGGTCCGCCGCGTCACGGCTGCAGGCGCCGCCGGCCCGGTTGTCGAAGTAGCCAAGGGCGGCAAGATGGCGCTCGGCTACCCGAAGTTATTTCACAACGGAAGTGAGACGTTCATCGCTTGGGGCACCACCAAGGACATCGAGACGGCAAGTCTGGCGAAGAAGGACTGAGCGTCCTACTTACTGTCTGTACCTACCGAAACGATGTGGCCCTTTTGGCTAGGCGGTTCGTAGTACCCGATCAGACGGCCATTGCAAAGGACGACCGTCCATATAATGAGCGAAAGGGCCCCGGCCACCTTGGCGCGCGTGGGAATCACCGGCGACTTATCCAGTTCCTCGGGATGATTGTAAACGGTGGGCCGAAAGACGATCGCGTGGATCAAAACCAGGACCAGGAATGACATCTTAATCCAGAAATAGGGATTCGGATAGTAATCCGCGGCCTTGGAACCAAAAAGCGTGAACCCCATCGCGAACATAATGATGAAGCCGACACGCTTCCACCAGCGCAGCCCGTTGACGACATCCGCGATGGACTTATCTTTGAAAGCTAGCCCGAGCAGCCGCAGGTCGGTGATCACGATCAGGCCGCCGAAGATCGCGATGCAGGTCAGGTGTGTGCTCATGACGATTGGATATTCCAAACCGGACTCCCGGATAAACGTCATGAAACTCAAGCTTTGAAGCCATTTGAACAGTTCGAGAATCACATTTGCCTCCAGGGCTCTTTTCAAAACACGCTTACGCGAACGCGATAAACAAGCCGCCAAAAACGACGCTGATCCACAATGCCAGAGACACAACCGCTGTTACGATACGGACCGCCTGCGATGAGCTGTCCGACTGAGCCACCTTGCGATGAATCGTGTAATTAAAAATGATGGCCGCGGCCAGCGCGTACATCTTAAATACGAACGACGGATTGTGCAGATACATGCGCGTGTCGGAGAGGAATAGAAGCGGGCCCGACAGCAGCACCACGGCCAGCCCCAGCAACGTCCAGGGTGCAGTATCGTGCAGAACTTCGGACGGCTTGGAATGCTGGATTCCAAAACCCAAGAGCTTGTAATCCACCGCGGCGATCAAGCCGATTGACCACGCGAATGCGGCGATGTGAAAGCACTCGGCGATCGGGAAAACCCACTCGGAGCTATTCAGCGCGTCCGCTATGGACTCAATTTGTAGAAGCAACATCCTGGTGGTCCTGTCCTTTCAGAGAATATGGACCGCGCGCAGCGAGCAGCGCGGCGTCTTGCCTTAAATGGATCTGGGCGTGGATCTTGTCTAGCGGCGGCTCGATGTAGCCAATTCCGCGGCCGCAGCAGGCGATGGCGGTCCAAAGCAGCATTGAGATGGCGGCGGCCAGCTTCGCGTTCACCGGCGCGGTGGGCGTTCGATCCAGCACTTCCGGGTTGGCATAGACACTGCGGTAGAACACCAACTCGGTGACAATGACTACTGCGAACAGAATCAACTTGGTCCGAAAAAAGGCATTGTAGTAGTACTCTTCCGCCTTCGAGCCCGCCATCAGGATTCCGCACGTCGCGGTCAACAACAATCCCCACCTCTTCGGCACCCGGAGCTGGTTTACCACGTCCGCTATGGATCGATTGCTCCAGGCCAAACCCAGCAACCGCAGGTCTGTCATCAAGATCATTCCGCCAAAAAAAGCGATCCCGATCATGTGCAGCGACAGAACGATGGGATATACGTTCGCCGATCCGCGCAGGGCCGTGAACAACGTGGTGAATTGAATCCACTGAGCAAATGAAAGAAGCATGTAATCGCTAGCTCACTCAGAAACGAACGTTCAGCCCGGGATAGAGGAAGCCGATGAAAATTCCGCCAAAAATGACGCCAGCCCATAGCACCAGCGAGACCGACGCAACCAGCTTTCCGTTCGGGGCTGGGACCTCCGATGCGACTGTCTTACGATGAATCGTGTAATGAAAAATCACCGCGGAAACAAAAAAGACCATCTTAATCAAAAACGCCCAGTTCAGGTAGTACATGTCTGGGTCCGACGAAAACAGCAACAAGCCGGAAAACAACATCACAACTAAACCACCCAGCGTCAATGGCCAGGTACTTCTGGCAAGCTGAGCGGGACTCCCACCTCGCAGCCCGAAACCGAGGAGCGAAAAATCCACGATGGCAATGGTTCCTATCGAGAACGCAAACCCGACGATGTGGATGCACTCAAGAATTGGAAAGGCGAGCGCAGAGGAGTTTAGAGGATTGGTGATTAGCACTTTTGGCTATTTAACGGTGACGGGCTCACCCACCACTTCCAGGTGGTGATGAACGGGGCTTTGCATCGGTCCCAAGTCTACCAGAGCTTGGGGCACCTGCATCGATTCGACCGGTCACATCTTGGTCACTGACCGGTAAGTGACCGCACATCCACATCCATTACGATCTGCCCCGTCTCGTCAACCACCAGTCTTCGGCAAGACAAAGATTTGACGCGCGCAGCTTTTCTCTTTGATGTGTAAGCGGCGTGGACCCGCCAGCAACTGATTAGTCTTTGGATATCCGCTCGCAAAAACCGATAGCTCGTAGTTGGCCTCCGGCAGACCGTCGAAGATAAACCGGCCGCCAGTGTCGGATTCGGCATATCGAGTCAATCGATCCGACTTTAGTTGGAGAATGATCCCTGCAACCGGCGAGCCGATCCCAGCCGGTTCGTGCATGGGGTCAATGGCAAGCTGGCTCTTCCGATCGCTGGTGGCGAATCCTTCCAGCCTGGACGAAGCCTGGGGCTGATTCTTATAGAAATACAGATAAGCTAAATCGTCGCCCGAATCCGACAGACGCTTGGTCCGCATGCAGGTACTGGTGAAGAAATAATCCGCGCCCTCTTCGTCGTTGGCATAGACCAGATAGGTTTCGCCGATCTGGAAATCGTAACCGCAATCGCCGGACATGGTCCAGACATCCAGGAACTCCGGATCGCCTTTTCGATCGTCGTCGTCCTTGCCTTTCCGATCCTTGCCACCCGCGGCCTGAGCGGCATCGTCGTCAGCTTCCTGCTTAAAGAGAGCTTTCACCTTGAAGTGGACTCGCATCCCCCGATCGAGCGACGAATAAAACAGGGAGGTGATCTGTTGAACCGTGTCCGCGGCCTGTACCTGCTTCTTTTCTCTCTCATCCATACTCGGAAACATCGCGAGATAGGTATCTTTGACCTGGCGCAAAGATTCGGCCGAAGGGTGCTCCTGAGCACGGATAAAGGCGTCGTTCAACGACCGCATGGCGGACTGATTCGTCCCATACCATCGGTTGAGAAAGATCGGTTCAATGGATTCGACGGTACCAATAAAAACCAGATCGCTCACCCTCACTTCTCTACAAGTTGCGAATGAGGCCTGGCATTCGCACGCACTCGCAGTCCAACAAGACAAGCTGGACAGAAGAAAACTGAGGACCAAGACAGCACGCAACATCGACACTCACAAGCTATCAGAACCTGAGTTTCAGCTCGACCCAGGCCCGGCGCGGCGCGCCTGGCGAGAAAAACGTGGCACTCTGCGACGCAGCGTTTCCGGCGAACGGCCCGTCGGCATATGGCTGGAACGGAAGTGACTGGATGGCTCCTTGGGCGGTCAGCTCCGTGTTCGAGAGCCACGCCGCGGTGTAATATTTGTGGTCGAAAAGGTTATCGATTTGTAGGGCCAGCTGCAAGTGCCGCGTCAGATCGTAGTGGGCGCGGAAGTTGGTAATCGTGTAGCCGGGTGAAACCCCGGGGCCGAGATAATAGACGCCGTCGGCGGTGTAAGCATTATTCTCATTGCCGCGCGCGTAGGAGCTCGACGCAACCACCTCGTTCATTTCGAACATCAGTCTGTGGGTGGCTTGCCAGATTGCAAACGCCTTCCCGGTCTGCTTCGGAATGAGCGGGATTCGATTTCCAGGGTGGACTGTGATGGTGCCGTCCAGCCCCGGATATCCTTGCATAGCGAAACTATTGGTGTTGTTGGCCGAGCCATCCAAGGTTTCGGTGCTCTGGTAGGTGGCTGACAAGAAGGTCCAATCCAGGCCCCAGCTGACGGGGCCGATGCTCCCATCGAGATTGGCGTCGAATCCTTCCCGAAGCGTCTTGGCGAAGTTTTGGAAATATCCGGTGCCGGTCTGCGGCGCTGCAATGAAAAGAATATCGTTGTGGTTTTCGTCCCGGAACGCCCCGGCATTCCAGGTTACGTTCTTGAAGAGCGGAATCGTGGGCTTCCCGCGCAGGCCGAGTTCCCACGTGTTGGTGACCACTTGCTGCAGCGGAGGGTCGGAGGACAGCGAATTCGGCAGACTGCAGGGCGCGCTGGCGTCGGCGCAGCCCAGTTCGATGGATGTTGGCGCCCGCCCCCCCTGGGAAAATCTCGCGTAAGCATTCAGGCTCGAGATCGGGCTCCAAGTAATTCCGACCGCCGGATTAAAGTGCTGAAACGTATAGTCGCCGGTCAGCGAACCGGTTCCCGCGATGGGATTCAGCAGATCGAAATTGTTGACGGTATCCCGGTTATAGCGACCGGAAACGGTCACGTTCACCTTCTTCCATAGAGTCAGAGTGTCCGCGAAGTAGAGGCTCCAGTTGGGAGAGTGGCCTTTCAGGCCAACTTGTGTGTTCACCGGATCTCCGTTCGCGTCAACCGTCGAGCCATCCTGCCAGGCGGGAACGCTGACCAGAGTGTAATTGGGAAGGACGTACGCGAAATCCGTGGTTTGCGTGTAAGTGACGTTGTTGCGGTCGATGGTGGCGCCGGCAGCGAATTGATTACGTCCTATTTTTGGCGATGTCGTCCAGGTGAATTGCCCCGAAACTCCATAATCGTTCTGCACTTCCTTCGAGTAGATATTCACGCCATCGCAGGTACTGTCGGGACTGCCTCCCGGCGTCAGCGCTTCGGCGATACAGGGCCATTTCGGAAACGGGGTGTTCGTGATGTCGGCGCCGCTGGTCGGGAAGCCGGTATACCCCGCCGCGCTGAGCACCGCCTGTTCGTCCGGAGTTGGCTGGTAAATCAACCCGCCCTGCGCGTCATCGTTAAAATTGGCGTCGATCGCGTCTGTCCGGATGTTACGGTACCAGGCGTTGCCGGTGAATGTAAGATTATCGCTAAAGCTGTGCCGTGCGATGAAATTGAATTGAGGTGAGCGGTTCGCGGTGCTGTCCGGAATGGAGTAAACGCTGGAGTACGCGTATGCAAGAATCCGATAATCCTGGAGTCCGTTGCCGATCAGGGTATTGTAAGCGTAGGACATGGTGAGAGCCAGGTCGGTCTTATTGGTGCGCCAGCCCAGCCGCGCGAATCCTTGCCGGACATCTGAAGGCGATTCGGTGCGCCAGCCCGATTCGTGAAATCCCAGCCCCATCAGAAACCAATTGAACCCGGTGGCTTTGCCGCCACCCCATTCGCCTTCCACTTCCTTCCGGCCACTGCTGCCGTACAAGACGTGTCCAGCCCCGCCAGGGTTGGTGAGCCCGCTCTTGGTCTGGATCGAGAGCGCTCCGCCCAGGGTATTCAGCCCGAACAGCGGGTCCGACCCAGGTATGAGAGCAACCTCCGACATCGCATCTTTGGGGACCAGATCCCAGCTCACCACGTCGCCGAACGGCTGATTCTGGCGCATGCCATCCACGTACACCGAAATACCCTCCGGAGTGCCGAGAAGCGGCGATGCGGTATAGCCGCGATAGTTCACATCGGGCTGAAACGGGTTCTCCTGCATTTCGTTGACGATCACCCCGTTCAGTCCCCGGTTCATGAAATCGGCGAGATCGAGCGCGCCGCTGTTTTCGATGTCGGCCGCGGTGGCGGTCTGAACGGGCGCAGCGATTTGGTTGATCTGGAGATCCGTGCCGGCCAGCGGCGTCTCGGAGATAACTTCCACCTTGGCGGTCTGCACTCCAATTTTCATCGAAATAGCGCGAGTCACCGGCGTCGCGGACTGGACATCGATTGCAACCGATTGCGTCGTGAATCCGGATTTGGAAACCTGCAGCTGGTATCGGCCGAAGGGCAAACTTCCAAGAACAATTATGCCTTGTGAGTCAGTTTGAAAATCGCGCGCCACGCCCCCGGCGAGGCTTTCCAACTTACCCGAAGCTTGCATAGGGGCGCCGGAGGGATCCTTGACCTGCAGACGGATCTCGCCTTGAGGCGCTTGGCCCCAAAGGGTCGCGGTAACGAGCACCAGGACTGCGACGAGATAGCGCGCGACATTCCGCCGACGACAGAGTTCCAGAATCTGCATATGTAGAAGGTCCATTTGCTGCCGTTCCGTCCAACCTTTTATGTAAGTAATCATTAGCGTTGGATCAGCCGCGCCCCTCAGAACCGCGCGCTAGCAAGCGGGCTTGGCGCAGGGGGCCGGTCCTCTAGCGAAACCGGGTCAGCGGTCGATCCGTATGAAAGTATTTCTTGTAGGCTTCAATCCAGTTCGTTGCAATTTCTCGTTGGGCGGTCGCCAAATCAAGCTGTCCGTCACAGACCAGGTCCCGAAGATGATCCTCCAATGCATCCTTAACTTGTGCGTTCCAAATTGTTTCGGTATACGATTGGGGCCATAAATTGTGGATATCGTCCGCCCCTCCCAGTGCGGGCGTAATCAGGTAGTCCACCTCGTAAGCGCTCGGCTTGGCAGTCTGGATTCCATATTCGTCAAACACCCTTCGCTGAAGCGCCACCGGTACTGTCTTGTTCTTCGCGTTCGGCTCCCGGCAAATTTCTCCTCGGCTGACAAGTACAGTGGCGCCAGGAGTGAGACTAGGATTGGGAGTCGTAACCGCCACTGTGGGCGCGGCTGGCCTCACCGCCCAACCGTGGGATAGCAAGTATGCGGCTATAACGAGCCCCAACGCGGCGGCGATTGCCCAAGACAGTGTCGGTAAAGAGAGTCTCCAGTGAAGGGCGCGAAACCAAGGTAAGGCCGGTGTCGGCTGGGTCTGCGCCAGTTGAGCGAGTTGTGCCTTCAACAAGGCTCGCGGACCTTCGCCGGGCGGGATCTGCATATCGAGACCTCGCCGGTGCAGGCGGATAAACTCGGAGATCGTGGCCTCGATTTCCTCCTTTCGGGACCGGCAGGCCCAACAAGCCGCAAGATGCGACTGGACTCGCGCGGTATCCCGCGGGGGAAGCTCGCCATCGACCGCCAGGAGCAGTTCTTGATCGGAGAGATGAGATTCTTCAGACAGCATAGTTTCACCGTTCAGTGACGCGGGCGATGTGCGCCAGAGATCGTTCCAGGCAAAGAGATACTGCGCCGAGAGACATATCCAGGACCTCGGCGATTTCACGACAACCCAGACCTTCAGCCCGGAGATACAGGCATCTGCGGTTCTGTTCGGGCAGCGACCGCGCCACTTTCTTAGAACTACATCCCGCCCGCAATCGCCACCTCATCCTAATGTTCCTTTCGATGGCGTATTGTTCAGCCTTTTTTTTGGGTTTCTTCGGCGCCTTGCTGCGCGCCCTAGAAGATTGTTTGAACAAAACCACATCACAGGGAATATCTTGTATACATATACAGATGGCCAAAGCAAAGATAGCTTCCACCCTGTCGTTGACGATTTTGTTGTTTGGGGTTCAGGGAAACGCCCAACCGGCGCCCTCGAGCTCCATGCCGGTCACCGATCAGATGCTGGCCAACCCCGACCCGGCGGATTGGCTGATGTGGCGGCGAACTTTCAATAGCTGGGGTTATAGTCCCCTCAATCAGATTAACCGTGCCAACGTCGGTAAACTGCGGATGGTCTGGATGCGAGGCCTGGGGCCTGGCGTCCAGGAAGGCGTGCCTCTGGTTCACCAAGGCGTCATGTATTTTCCGAATCCGCTGGATTTGATGCAGGCCATCAACGCGGCCACGGGCGATCTGGTGTGGGAGTATCGCCGGAAGCTGCCTGACGATCTCAACAAGCACATCCCCTTTCCGAGCATCAACCGCAACCTGGGGATC
Source organism: Bryobacterales bacterium (assembly GCA_963747945.1). Classification (GTDB taxonomy): domain Bacteria; phylum Acidobacteriota; class Terriglobia; order Bryobacterales; family Bryobacteraceae; genus Palsa-89. The sequence continues at coordinate 177,607 of CAVVHB010000007.1, read as the reverse complement.
TACGGCGACACGATCATCGACACCAGCGCGGACGATTTCGTAGTGGCGGTGGATGCGAACACGGGGAAACTGGCGTGGGAGAACCGGATTGTCGATTATCGCGAGAACCCGGCGCAGGAGACCTCGGGCCCGCTCATCGCCGCCGACAAAATCTTCTCCACGCGCGGCTGCGAGCCCAGAGGCGGTCCGGACGCCTGCATCATCACGGCTCACGACGCCAAGACCGGGAAGGAACTTTGGCGTCTCCATACCATCCCGAAGCCCGGCGAACCCGGTGACGAGAGCTGGGGCGGTATTCCCTACGAGCAGCGCTGGCACGTGGGCGCGTGGATGGTGCCGAGCTATGATCCGGAGCTGAATCTAATCTACGTAGGCACCTCCGTCACATCGCCCGCGCCGAAGTTTATGCTCGCGGGCAACGACAAAAAGTACCTGTATCACAACTGCACTCTTGCCGTGGACGCCAACACCGGCAAAATCGTCTGGTATTACCAGCACGTCGTGGATCACTGGGATTTCGATCATCCGTTTGAGCGCCTGCTGGTTGACACTGTCGTGGCGCCGGACGCGAGCCAGGTGGCGTGGATCAACCCCAAGCTGAAGCGGGGCGAGAAGCGCAAAGTGCTGACGGGGATTCCGGGGAAAACCGGGATCGTCTACACGTTAGATCGCAAGACGGGCGAGTTCCTGTGGGCCACTCCCACCGTGAAGCAGAATGTGGTCTCTAAAATCGACGGCGCCACCGGCGAAGTTACCGTGAATCCGGAGACTACCTTTAGCCATGCGGGTCAGACCGATTTTATTTGTCCCACCGAGAACGGCGGCAAGAACTTTCAGGCGGGCGCATACAGTCCACTCAACAATACCATGTATTACGGGCTCCAGAACACCTGCGCGTACGTGACGGCGACTTCCGAGAAGCCGCAGCTCGGCGTGCTTTACGCCATCAGCAATAAGGACCAGATCGCGCCAGGGACCGACAAGATCGGCACGATTTATGCGATCTCCGCGGAGACTGGAAAGACCACCTGGAAATATGAGCAGCGCGCGGGAATGATGTCGATTGTGGCCACCGGCGGCGGGCTGATATTCGCGGGCGATACCATCGGGCGGTTCCGTGCGTTCGACCAGAACAACGGCAAGATCCTTTGGGAGGTCAATCTGGGATCGCCGGTCACCGGCTACCCGATCACCTATTCGGTGGTCGGGAAACAGTACGTCGCGGTGAGCACGGGGAATTCGCTCGTCAGCGGAGGGTTGAATCGCCTGGCGCCTGAGTTGAAACCAAGCGCGGCGAGCAATATCGTAGTATTCGCCCTCGGCGAATGAGCGGCGGCATGCGAATCCCTTGGATCTCCATTTTGAGCTGTGGCCCTTGGCCGATAAGTCCTCCGAGAGCGAGGCCAACCAGAGATTCATTGCCGCAACGAAAGAGCGGAATATCCCGCCTGGGGCATCCCCGCACTCCACATCCAAACGCGATGTACCAGCAACGAATTCAACATGGCCAAGGACGCGGTGAATACGCTCGTGGCTCTGATTCCATTTGTTGAGCATGCTGGTTTTAGGATTTGTCCCCATGCGGCCTCTGTGCAACAGCCCAAGCGCGTCGACACCAACGCTCTGAAGAACGCCGCGAAAAGCCGCGACCAGTGGCGGTAACGATCGGCCCGGCAGTGTTCTGGGCGCCGGTGTTGCGCTTGCCTTGCGAAGGTGAATCGGTAACACCGAGCGGTACTTCCCAGGCTCGCTCGAACCGGCAAGCGTCGGAGCTTATGCAGGGGCTTTTGGATCGACGCGGTGAGAGTGAGTTGCTTATGCTGGTCGCGCATTTCGTGTCGCCTGCCAAATAAAAACGGCCCAGCGGAGTACCGCAAGGCCGTTCAATAACCCTGCCCTGAAAAGCTAGTGGATCGGAGCGACCGCCCCGTTGCTTGCGCTTTATTCGGCGGTTCGATCCCGCCCCCCGCCTCCAACAACTCCCGGCTCGGACTGGGAGGGCGCCTGTGGATGCTGGTGCCCGAAAAAAGCGCGTAAATATCTAAAGCGGGCAATAAAGCGCTGTCCGCTGGAGGTAATGCGATATCCGCCGTCGGGACTCGGGGCGAGAAATCCGCCGGTAACGAGTCGCTCCAACCGGTGCGCCACCATGTCCCGGCTCGAATAAACGCGCTGCAGTTCCGGCTCGGTGATCGAATGGGCGCCCAGGCTGAGTAGGATGGACACCGAGACGCTAGTGCTTACCATCGAAAACAGAAAAATATACAACTCACAGCCGAGCGCATACAAGAGCAGTGTGGCCACGGCGGCATGGTCAAAACTGCGCGTGGCGAGTTGCGCCAGCAATACCGCTCCGGACAATGAACCCGCAATCAAAAAGTTGAAGAACGCCCCGCGGCGATGAAACACCCGAACGAGCACGGAGTGGAGCACCAAGGCGAAGGCGAAATATCCGTATGCCGTGACTAGCCACATGGGTTAGCCTACTGACCGAAGGTTCGCCAGCGCGATCACCGCACGCAGCACGCTGTTGCAGATACGGCCGGACGCGGTCAATCGCAGTTTTTCTCCATCCAGGGCGACCAGCCCGAACGAGCGCAGTGCAGACAGGCGGTCGCACCGTTTGAGATCGCCGATCTGTTCCAACTCCCGGCGCTCTTGCGGGGCGGTCAGATTCGCTCCGCTCGCAGCTTTGTCCAGGATGCTAAGCGAATATCCCCCCTGCGCCAGCGACCAAAGCTCCAAGAACGAGACGCTGTAAATACCATGCAGGCTGACGACGGCCGCGAGCACCGCCCAGGATTGCGGAATACCACCCCAGAAAAGCCCGGCGCCCGTCACAAGAGCGAGCGCAAGCACGGAATACAAATGAAAGCGGAAGATGCCGGTTTCGGTGCGCAAAGCGGCCCAGCGCCGTAACCATACGACGTACAGGAAGAAGTGCGTTGACAGCCAGAACAGTCCAACGAAGAGCACTGGTATTGTTCGAATTGGCAGAAGTTCCAGTCTAGCTTACAACTGAGCTTTCCGCCGGGCTTATCTTTGCCAATCCTTCTTGCAAATCCTTTTTGCTGTTGCACTTGCCCTGGCTATTGCGCTAAGCTTGCGGTTTAAAAAAGTCCCATTTTCAAAATTGGCTTTACGGTCCCGTCTGTAAATCCAAACGCTGGGAGATTGATAGCATGCCAGCCCCGGTTGTAACGCAACACGATATCGAGCGCCTGGTCGAGCGATTGCTTGTTTGCCCCGAGAGTCATGAGCCGTTAACCGTGCAAGACGGAGTCATCAGTTGTCCTGCCTCCGGATTCCAGGGCGCCGTTAAGGATGGCGTGGTGCTCATGATGGACGAGCAGTTCCCGTCATTCTTCGATGATAAGTTTCACATCATGCAACAGGGTCACGAAGACCATGGTGAATGGAACTTTTGCTATGCCGAACAGGTAAAGCTGCTCGAGAGACACATAAAACCGGGCATGGTTATAGTGGATGTCGGTTGCGGCCCCTCCTTGCCTTACGATAAGAAGGGCGCGTTTGTGATTGGGCTGGAACCCTCTTACCCATCCATCCGCAACAACCTGGACTTAGATTTGAGGATTATGGGTTCAGCGACCAAGATGCCTTTCCCGGCCCAATCGCTGGACATGGTGGTATGTTTCTATGCCATCCACCATTTTGTGGGAATCGACCGGCAAGAAACACGGCGCCTGGTGACCACCGCGTTTCAAGAATTCGTGCGCGTTATCAAACCGGGCGGAGCGTTGTTCGTTTATGAAATGGTTCCGATGGCGCCGGCGGCCCTGGTGCAGCGAATGGTCTGGGATCTGGCCCGGAAAGTGCTCGCCGACAAACTCGACATGCATTTTTGGGCGGCGGAATTTTTTGACCAAATGCGCTCGGGAATGGCGCCCGAGGTGGTCCTTGAAAGAGTATTTTTTCAAAGTAACCTCAGCACGGTGATTCGGCCTGCGTTTTCGCTACCGCAGTTGAAGCTCTATCGGTTCCTTTACCCTTTGACCCCCAAACTATTTAAGTTTCTCTTTTGATGCAGCCGGCAACCAAACTCGTTGAAGCGGTGGTAATCTCTGGCGAGGTGAACAAGCCGGCCGCCGCGGCTGCGGAAGGAGGGCTCACTCCCACGGGCAGCCGCGCAAAAACCACAGTAAAACTACTAGTCGTATTGTTGGCTGGCTATGCGGCCGTTTACGGATGGCTCCTGGTCAGTACGGGCTGCATGCCCTACGTCATGGACAACAATGAATCTTTCTCAGTCCTGGTGCATGCGTCCAATATGTATCAATTCAGCTTCTGGAAGAGCTTCGGCTTAACCGACGAAGCGTATGGGCCTGACCCAGCGGCACACCCGTTCATCCATACGCATCAAGGCAACATGCCCCGGCTTTTTGGCTTTTTGATTTACGCTCTGGGGGCGAGATCGATCGAGAGCCAAATTTTGGTGACCACGGCAACCATCGGCACGCTCAGTTTAGTCTTGATGTATCTCTATTTTGTAAAACTGGGGGGCCCGGGTTTCGCCTTCATCTGTTCAGCTTTACTAATCACGGATTACATACAGTTCGTCCAGTGGCAGGTGGACACCTATCGCGTCTGGTATTCGTTTCTTTTTTTTCTAATTCTGCTCTCGGTTCACGGGATATCCGGACGGCGGCGCCGGTTGTGGAAGTGTCTGATGGCCGGGGCTTATCTGCTCTTATTTTATTCTGAGCTGGTCTTTGCCGTTTGGATGGCGCTCTTTTGCTGTCTTGTACACTCTCACGGTCTATCGAAGGAAGCTGTCCCTGGCGCGTGAAATTATCGCAACCCAGTTGAAAGCGGCGGCTGCGGCGATTGCGATTTTATTCATTCAACTGTCCCTCGTCTTTGGTCCTTCAGTGGTGATCCAAGACTTTCGCTTGACATTCTTTTCCCGGAACAATTCGGGCGGCCTTGCAACCCAGCGGCTAAAGGAGTTTTTCAACCTTCACAATATCGTATATTGGGACAACATTTTCGACGTAACCTCGTTTAAGAATCACATCGAGCTGATCCGATCGCAGACGCATTTCAATTTTCAGGTTTATACGCCGATATTGACGCTCATCTCCGTGGTGTTGTTGTTGGGATGGTTGTTCGCATACTGGCGGATGGCTGTCAAAGCGGCAGGAACGCTCCAGGGAACAGATTCTTTCAGAGCGCTGCCGAGCTGTTGGTTCGCGGGTTTGATTACTTTGGCGCCCTGGGGTCTGGCACAGTGGTTGCAATCCGGGCAGCACCTGAACATCGGAACGGTGGTGGGCGCGTTTGTCGCGGCACTGCTGGCCTGCGTTATTCTTCGATACGCACCGTCCGCAATCAGGCAGCTTTCCATGCTGCGGGCCGAAAATCCTGTTCGGGTCAAGTCGGCGATTCGGTTGGCCGGAATTCTGTGCACCCTGTTTCTGTTGCTCGAAAGCCGTTCTGCGCTTGCCTATAGTCCGATCCTTGCCGGCAGCGCTGGCCTGCTCTTGGCAGATCGAGCATTCTACCTGCTAGTGCTGTTGGGAATGGCCGGCCTGATAGTGGAACCCGGAATGATTTTCCGAGTGGGGCGGATGGCCAGGGGCATCGAAACTCTTACCGGCGCCATAGATCAGCAGGGGATGTTACGGAAAACGGCGGTGGCTTCAGTCGCGCTGCTCAGCGTGGTCTTTGTCGCGCTTCGTATTGACCTGGCGATACGAATTCTCCCTTGGCTCACGCTGTACCTGGTCTTCTTCATCTCATTGGTTGTTCTGTTCTGTTACTGGAAGACATGGACGCGACCTTTCCTGCGCGCCGGATCTTCACTGGGCACAGCTTCCGTGGATACAGTTCGGTTTAGTGCGGCGATAGCCTCCAGCTTGCTGATCCCGTTCGCCGTCCCACTGCTAGAGGCCCGGGTGGAGGGCGCCCTGATATTCAGGTCCTACACGATTCCATACTTTGCCTTTTTGTGTATGTATACCGCGGTATGCGTTGCAATGGTGCGGTGCGCCCTGAATCCGGACCGGGCTTTCCGCTGGCTGCAGAAGGTGAATTTGGGTGAAGTAGCGGGGCAAACGCCGCTTCTCTTTGGTGAAACCGGAGAGTGGTGGGAAAGCCGGTTCTGCGCGGCCGCGAAAGCGGCAATTATTTTCTTTATGTTGTTCTATGTCCTGGTAATGGTTGTGGAAGGGCAAAACGCCTATGGGACCACGCCGATACCAGGAGCGTCCCTCTGGACGTTTCCAATGCACGCGCTGCTCCTGCTGTTCCTGGCCGCGGCGGGCACCCTTGCTGCAGCGCGATTGGGCGGCCAGGGCTGGATGAACTTTCGCCTCTTGCCGCCGCGGCTGGTGACGGTACTGGCAATATATCTCTTCGCAATCGGCAACTTTATTCAGCATGCTTGGGAATGGTATGAACAGGGCTACTCCGCCGTTTGGATGGAAGCTGCCAAAATTCCGGATCTCAACCTACTGGGTAAGCTCGCGGTGATGTTGACGGTGGCGCTCGGAATGTGGATGATTCTGGCGGGGAGACGGCGTGTCTTGGATCGGACGGCTATAGAAGAGCTTCAGCGCGTCGGGCTATTCTTCCTCTTGGGTGAGTTGGCCTACGTCGTAATCTACTGGCTGTCCCCGGGTTATGTGCTCAGCGGATATCAGCAACGCCATGCGCCCTTCGCGGTTTTCGTAACTTGCGTTTTGCCAGCCGCGGCGGTTTACATTCTCTTCCTGGTTGCAAGTCGAGCGTGGAAAGAGATTTCGCAAAGTGAAGACGCCGACGAAGTGGTCCATCGCAGGAGTAAGTTCGACCGCATGCTGCCAAGGTTCACCGGCGTCGCTGCGGCCGTTGTGGCAGCCTTTGTCTGTATTTACTGGGCCGTACTTCAAACGACTTATGTCCGCCTGCTGCCTCCGGACCACTTCAGCTTTCTGAAGACTTTGCGCCGGCCTCCCTATCAAGGCAAGAGCTTTGTGGTCACCAACTACGCGGCGCCGGTGGCAGCGATGACGGGGGCGTGGGCGTATTTTGATCCCCTGATGACGGCAGGTTGGAAGCGCACCGGGAGTGGCTATGAAGTTCCGTCGGGACACCTAGGTATTTGTGGTTGGCCGATCGTTGGAAGAACAAAGCCTACGAAAGACCGGACTATTACGCCTGCATGCTGGGTCAGACTTTGCCACAGCTGGCCGCCAGACTGAATAATCCCAACGCTCCGCCCTCTGGCTGTTCGGCACAAGGCCTGGTCACCAACGTCACCCAGGCTAATACTCCGGCCATCGATTACCAATTAATGGGAACCAGTGGAAGTGAGTCCGATTCCTGGGCCATCGTAAAGCTGGACTACGACTATCCGCCTTATCTGGAGCAGCTAGGTCCGGATCTAAAGGACGGCGTGAATCTGTTGATGGAGAAAACTGGAGACCGGATTCTGCGGCCCAGAGTGGAATATGGATTCCAACAAGTGAGCGGTGCGCATGAAGGAAATTCCTTGTTGGAACTTTACGCATCCGAGAACAGCGATTGCGATAGCGAGTCTCCGCAATGGCAGAGGATTTATAGCGGCCCCCTCGACCACGTTTTGTCGTTGCCCACGGACTTCACGGGGACCTTGCAAGCCTTTGTCACCCCGCGGACCGCAAGCAAACAAGGCTGGCGGTTCCACAGTGCCGTGATGCATATCAAAGAGGGTGATCTTCCATCGTTCGGAGAATGCTCGATGAAAGCACCTGCCCCACCGTCCGGGCTACTCGCTTTTCGAATGGATCCAACGACGATCGAACTCAATTGGCGAAGGGTGCCTGGAACCGTTCAATACCGAGTGGAAATGGCTCGCGGGGACGGGCCGATGCAGAACATTGGCCAATCGCAGACGAATACTGGCGCGTACATCATCGGAAATACTCGGGCCGGTTTTCCATATCGTTTCCGGGTGGCCGCATGCGATGCCGCAACAGGCGCCTGTTCCTGGCCCACGCCAACGGTCACGGAAGAAAAGCTGCGGAACTTGGCGCCGGAACCTGTAACCGACATGCATGCGTATCGATTGTCAAGCGGAACTGCGTATCTGGAATGGTCCCCTGCGTCCTATGCGCGGGAGTATCTTCTCGAGATGCGAGTGAACGGAGGAAAATTCGAGGAAGTTGACCGCCTTGACTCGCGGTCCAACCACGAGTGGGTCGAGGATCTCCAGCCGCAGCGTGAATACAGCTTCCGGGTGCGGGCGTGCCGCGAGAATGATTGCGCAGAGTACTCCGCCGAGCTTCCCATCGGACGGAATGCGACCCTGCTTCCCCCAGCCCGGTTCCGGGTGACGCGCCGAGACCCAGCAGTTGCGGTTCTCTCGTGGGAGGGGGACGAAGGCGTCGATCTCTACCGCATCGACATGGCCGTGGGCCAAACCGGCGAATTCGCGCAAATCGGAACGGTCACCGGGCGAAGGAACTACACTGTCCAAGACCTGGGGCCCGGGACCAGTTACCGCTTTCGCATCCGCTCTTGCCTCCATCCTCAGGGTCCGTGTTCGAGCTACTCTCCGATCGCTGCCAGTGGAGCGGGCCAATGACTTTGGATCCTTACCGGGATTTACTGTTGTAGCGGTTGGCTGACAGCTATTAGGGAATAAGGAGAACACGAGCCTTGGCTGTCACAGGAGCGGATTCGGAAGCGAACCGGTTCGGCCGGTGGCAGACCACCCACCTCGTAGTGCGCTGTAGCGGTAGAGCCGATTCGCTTAAACGCGCTCGCGTTCGCGGCCATCTCAATTTGGTACTCATGTAGACCTGTTAGCGGCTTCCACCGGAGCCGTACCAGCGCGGGACTCTGACGTTTAGCTTCTAAACCTGGGGGAACGCTGCCCGGGATCGCATTATAAGCGTCGCTAACAACTTCGCTGGAATAAAGCGAACAAGGCCCGGGCAGCGCACATCCTCGAACTCGAAATCTATACACCGAGTCGCTTCCAACATCACCAATGCCGTAGAACGTTTGTGGGGCACGAACCTTGCCAATGAGTTGAAAGGCATCCCTGCCAGTTGCCATCTCGATTTGGTATTCGTCGGCGCCCAGAAGGGCGCCCCAGCGCAATTCGATAGTGGTTGAATTAAGGCGTTTTGTTCCAACATTCAGGGGTTGCCGATCCGGCAGCCGGAACGAGGGAACGTAGCCCCGTTGGTGGCACAAAACATACGACGAGCCCCACGCTGGAATTTCGCGGCAGTCGAAATTGGCGAGAGATGTTGAGAAATGGTCTTCCACTCGTTTGAGCGCCGCTCGAAAAGGTTCCTCATCCAACTTGATGAACACCACATTGGCGAACGGAGTCACGTCGGCCGTTCCACCGTACAGGAAACACCAACGGTCTGGAAACATGGACTTTATGAAAGGGCTCACTCCCCAGGTGCTTTGGAAAATGTCGGTGCCACCCTTACAGATCGAACTGTCTACGCTTGGTGGCCGATAAGTGTTATCAGGCGTGAGAAACGCTACGCTGCCGCCATCCGCTGCCAAGGCATCGTGCAATCTATGACTGGCATTGTCTAGCGCGGCCGCAGTCCGATAGAACGATGCTGTCTGGACCCATGCCAACGGACAGAAGTAGAGTGCGAGTGCGCCAACAATGGGCCAGCCGATTCGCGCGGGCAGCGGTCTCCAGTGCCGCGCCGTATAAGGGATGATAATCAACAGCATCATGAACATAAACGCATAAGTCTCGATTAACGTAAAAGGGTAATATCGTATAAAGCAAAAGTAGCCCGCCGCCAGGCATGCTGGACATAGCGCTAAGAGCGGTTGGTTCCTGCGAGTTATAATCGCCGAAAGTGTCGCTAGAATCAGAAGTGGGCCAATAAAGAAGAAATCATAGCGGTTCTCAGGCAGTAGCTTGCGAGCAAATGCCGCAACGCCTACTGCGCCGGCAGGCAAGGTGTTCGCCTGAGAATTGGCGAATATTCGCAGATCGACGAAGTGGATTTTGAAAGCTGCAACGTTACCGAAGTAATAGCAAAGGATCACGCACGCGACGGTTGCAGCGGCTACTAACAAAGACACGCTGGCCAACACCATCAGGAACTTTGGCCTGAAGTTCAATACGGCCAGGATCGATCCGACCGCGAGAGGAAAAACAAGCAGGCTCGGCTTAACCGCCGCGGCAAGCCCTGCATACGAGCCCAGAAGGATGGCGAGTGCGAATGGGTTCTGGGGCTTGGCGCTGGATAAGAGCAAGCGAAGAATCCAACCGCCTCCCACCAGGGCAATGGGGAAAGTCCACATGTAGTAGTCCGGCATCGTCATCCAGCCTTGCGGGAGCCTCGAAGCGTAGATGAATACCAGAACGAGCATCGCCAAGACGCTCCGCTCGACGGGCGATCTCAGTGGTCCGGCCGCCCAGTAGAAGGCCAGACCGACAAGAATGATCGGGGTAAGTGACGCGAGAAACGCAAAGAGGTCGATGCGAGGAAATAATTCAAAGGGAGGATGGCCGAAAGTGGACAGAAGGGCTTGTATCGCGAAGTGGAAGAGACCAGGCAGTTGGCCTTGTGGCAGCCAGGGACGCTCGGAACTATAGACGATTCTGAGACTATAGAAATACCGGTATCCTATACTCTCTTCGTATACCCCAGTTAGTGAAATATGATGTGCCGCTAACAGGATATAAGGCAGCAGAATTCCAAGCGCAACGATCGGCGCCAAAGTGAGCCGGTCCGCGTCTTTAGAAAAAGCGAAACCTACGTTGGGCGGTTGCTCTATCGGTGGTTGCTCTATGGGCGGATTCTGTAATGGCGCTTGCTCTAACGTCCGCTGGCTACGATTTCTCTGGCGGATTACCTTCGATTTACGTTTCGAATTGGGCATTCAACTCATGCGGCCTCGGCCTGCATTTCGTTCCCACGAAAACGCGGGGGCATGCACGGGAAAGAGTACCACACGTCAGCGACGGGTGGACTAGCTGAAAGTCACCGTTGCGGTTGGCTGACAACGATCGGGGAATATGGAGAACATGGCCCCTGGCTGCCGTAAGAGCGGACGCGGAAACGCACTCTTTCTCTAGGCGCGAGGTTGCCGACATCGAAATGCGCTGAAGTAGTAGAGGCAATCTGTTCAAAGGCCCCGGACCTCCTGGCCATCTCAATCTTATATTCATTCAGGCCGATCAGCGGAGTCCACGAGAGCCTTATCAGCGAGGGATTCTTGCGCGTAGCGTTCAAATCCTCGGGAACGCTGCCTGAGACCGCGTTGGATGAGCTGCTTACGATTTCCGCCGAGTAAGGCGAACAAGGGCCGCCCCGCGTACATCCTCGCATTCGAAATCGATAGACCGAATCGCTGTCGACATCGCCGATGCGGTACACAGGTTGCAATCCGGAAGTTTTGCCAATGCCTTGAAAAGGCCCGTCCCCACTCGCCATATCGATCTGATACTCCTCAACCCCTGGGACGTCGCTCCAGCGCAGTTCAACAGTCCGTGGATCGACCCGCTTTGGCGCCCCATTCTGCGGTGGGGACGACAGCTGCAAGGATACCTGGGCGGATGGCGACGGAACAGAAGGGCGGAGGACTTGAGCGAAGACCAGGACTGCCGAGCACAGGGCGATTGCCACCGCAGCTAAGAAGACGGATCCCGGGTTTCGGCCGTCATCATAAACCTGCTTCTTTGTATCTGCGGAATTCCAACGTTCTTTCCATCGGAGCACGGGCGCTTCCACCAGAAAATAGCTGACCGCGGCGCAACTCACGGTCGAGGCAAGATACAGGATAAACATAAGGTCTACGCCGAGAGGACGCGTCTGTGTCCGCATGGTTGCGACGGAGTTCGCGTCCAGTGCCCGGATCACGGGTTGCACCAGCGGATGCCACACGTAAATGCCAAACGAAAGCGTCCCGAGCCCTCGCATCCAGCGCATCCTCAGAAAGCGGGACAACAGGGACTGCTGGTTCAGCGCGACACAGAGAAGTGCTGCTCCAATGAGTGCACCGGCCAGCGGATAGATAATTACCGCGATAGCACAATCCACGAATCGGTACGGTCCGTTCGTAGCGGAGCCGTACGGGGGAAAGAGATAGAAATTCCATAGCCATCCCAACGCGAGCAATGCCGCCGGGATGATCAGCCCCACGGTCCGCTTTCGGAACAACGCTCGGATTTTGAAGGCAACATCGGTCTCCGCGGCAAATATGACGGCAGCCAAGGCGCCGGCTCCAAAAACCTCAAGATAGGAGAAAGTTCCGTAGTACATGCTACCGACCGGCTTACCGGCTGAGGAGCCGGCCCATGCGAGGGCGAAGCGGAACGCAAAGCCGAGGAAAATCGCCGCCGCCATCAATTTTCTCCAGAAGCCAGGTTTCCGAAAGCATAAGAGGAGGAAAAGCGGAAACAGCAAGTAGAACTGCTCCTCCACGGCGATGCTCCACAGAATCTGGAGATTGGCTGTAGCGTGGTCGGCGAATCCGCCCAGGCCGTTGAGGGCCAGGCTCCAATTTGAAGTGAACGTAAGATAAGTCCAAAGATGCTGCAAGCTCCAGGACCAGTTTGCGCGGATATCGTCGCGCGCATAAGCTGAGATGCCCCCGGGCGACATCAGCAAAAAACCAAGCGCCAGAATAAAGAAATAGAGCGGCCAAATCCGGAGCGTTCTTCGGACGTAAAAACGACCAACGCTCATGGGCCTTCCTGCTTGGCGGCTCCGCAGCTCGATATAGGTCAACAGGAATGCGGAAAGTCCATCAAAGAAGGCAACGCTCAGGTTTGCGACGGAAAACTGGATACCAATATTCCGCAGATGCACCGGAATTGCGCCCGAAGGGGCGGTCGTGGGGGAATAATGAACGATCGCTACTGCCAGAGCCGCCAAGCACCTGAGACCATCGAGTTCAGGAAGCCAGCCTGCGGACTCCGTTGGCGCCTTGGCACGCCTGGGTCCCGAGGGCCTCACGCCGAACAGCCACGGCTCACCCGTCGGTTCCCGGAACCCTTCGAAAAGCGATGTGACGACGCCTTTCGCATGCTGACCGGTAACATAACACAGTTTGGTCGGCCGCTGGATCAAAGCGCCCGGCGTTTCTTACGGGAAGCAGCCGTAACCGGCAAATCAGCACCGCAACGTCTCGCGCAAGCCCAGCCAAAGCTTTCCCTCCATCTCGGCTCAGGCTACGTTATCGCTCAGAGAGCCGCACGCGTGGGTTTTCGGTGCCAGATCCAGAAGAAATTAGCGACGACGCTGAATCCGGCCGAGGATCCGGGTGGGAGAGAACCGAGGAGATCAGATAATTGATGCCAAAGGACGGCAGTACTTTGTAGACTGACCACCAAATGGCGAAACCCCCGGGGTCAGCGACGAAAATTCGTGGAGGACCGCGCCGATGGCGGCGGCGAAACTATTCTTTCTGGAAATTCGGAGCAGAGGAAAAGATAAGCGGCTGCTCCGGCAAGCCCGAGAAGCATTGCCGCTTCATGGCCGGCGACGATATAAAGCCTGTGCAGGTCGGGAATGTGTCTCAAATTGAAATGTCCTCTTGACGGAGTCAGTCTGGGAAGGTGTTGGAACAAGGAGTTGTCACCATGACCCTGGGGGATCGAGACCGCTCTGGTTGTATTAAAAGACAAGTGCATCCCGCCCAGCGAGGTTCCGAGAGGCTGCGGCAGATTGTGATGGTAGGGGATTTATGGCGAGCACGCCGACAGAGAGTCGAGGGGTGCACGACTGGCGTCCGCGGAGGAGTTCGCGCATCGAGTTCGCTTCGAGCCTTGGAATCCGCTCGGGCGCGACCCCGAGTGGACGACGAACCTAATATCACCTTTCCACCACCCCTTCGAAAAGAGGACATTTCTACTTGGCGGTGACAGCCGACCAATGAATCGACGGCGACCTTGAGCGGCCGCTGCGCGCAATTATTGCTGCATTAGCACTCGGACTGCCGGTTCCTGGCACGCTCCTGGTCTCTCGGGATGCCGATTGCGGGGCGTAATAGAGCCGCTCGACCGAGTTTATTGGAAGCGACAAATAGCGCATTGCGATTACTCCGTAGACCCCGGACGGGACTTAAAGCTTCTGTTTTTAAAAGCTTAAGTCATGCGATTTACGGGGAGACCATCAACTAAGAGTCGGGTCTTGTTCAGGCAGTACTCCTAGTATTGTTTCGTGAGGTGTACGCCAGGAAGCCTATTGGCGAGGGATGGAATTTACCCTAGACTGGACACATCGAATTTTTAGGAGGACACGCAAGTGTTAAGAATTTCTTCATTATTTGGGATTACGATCGAACGGGCATCCTTAATTGTGGCGACGTTAATGTTGGTATGCGTATCGCAGGGAAGAGCCGATGTTCTGTATGACAACCTCGGGGCCGCTCCCGGCGGCGCGGACCCAATCGGCAGCAACGGGGGACCGCTGGCGGATTCCTTTTCTACGGGCGCTTCGCCCTTCGATTTTACTTCCTTGACGGTTTTGCTGGACGGGACTGCATCAACCGGCACCATAACAGCCTATCTTCTCTCCGACTCATCGACTAGTCCCGGCGCTGTGCTGGATACTATCGGCGAGATCAGTGAAACAGGCATTGACGGTACCCCGACTCAATACACGTTGGACACTTCCATCTCGCTCAGCGCAGACACGCGATACTGGATCGAACTCACTTCCACTGACGTCAGCAGCGTAGACTGGTCTTGGTCAACTGACGTCTCTGGTCCGGGTGTTGGGAGCGAATATTTCTCAAACTATGCAGGGACAGGCTCGCCGAGAGTTTTTCCGAACGACCCCAACGGGCCCTATCAAATGGAAGTTTCCGGTTCGCTGGCAGCGGTGCCGGAACCCCGCACTATCAGTTTGTTATTGGCCGCCGGTTTGGTGGGACTAGCGTTTTTGCGAGCGAGAGCCAAGACGCAATCGGTCTAGCGGCCTTCTGGCATAAACGGCGATTCGGAGGGCGAGAGACGAATATGTTTCTGGCCCTTCGCTCATCTCGTCGAGCAATCTTCCAGACACTTCTCCCAGACACAATGCAAGTAGGGGCGTGATGGTCCTCCACGCGGATACTCAAGCACTATTCGGCATCGTTGGTGAGTCTAAGCAGATCCTTCTTCGCCCCGCATTCTCGCGTAACATCGAGAGGAGATCGTCAAACTCAAACGGTTTGCCGATGCACGAGGAGGAAGTATGTCCAAGCTGTTTCGTCGTGCCTTAGCCGTATTGGTTTTCGCTCTTCCTCCGTCAGCCCTGGCCGACGTCACCGGGAAGCCCACTCTAGCGGCTGGTTCCACGCTGAGCCTCGACACCGGTGCGATCGGCACGCCTGGCAGCGGGGACATTCTCTGGGCTAACGGCAGCATAACGCCGCAAGGATCGGCTTCCGCGGTCGACGTAACAACCCTTCTCGGTGATAGTTTCAGCGGTGCTTCCGGCTACAGCAAAGTGACGTCAACATTGGTCTCCTCGCTTGCAGGTGGGGGTACCGGCTCCGCACTCTCGACAATGTCCTTTTCACCTGTGGCCAACGACGTCATCATCGTATTGACCAACGGCGGCAACTACTCGAAAATCCTTGTCACCGCCGCCGGCGCGTCGATCACCCTGGAATTCGATACGTTCACCTCTTCTTCAGGCACGCCTGGCGGCCCCACCATCGGCTCGCTGTACAACAACTACAGCGCGATACCCTTTGGCCTGCCAAGCTACGGCATCGCTCCCGCCAGCCTGTTTATCATTTATGGCACTGGCCTGAGCTCCTCAACCCCCTCTGCACTGCAATCCAGCGCGCCCCCGGACGGCCTGCCTCTCCAGCTGAACAACACCAGCATCTCCGTCACCGTCAACGGCACGACCACTAGTCCGGCCATCTATTTCACTTCCGCAGGCCAGATCGATGCGGTGCTTCCATCCACTACGCCCGCCGGTTCGGGCACCATTACCGTCACCTACAACGGGACAGCCAGTACGCCTTTCCCCATCCTGGTGACGAAGAGCGCTTTTGGGATGGATACGTTATACGGGACCGGCAGCGGTGGTATCGTGGCCACCGTCGGCAGCCATGTCATTGTGCCAACTGCCTCCGCCAGCCCTGGCCAGACCATCACACTGTGGGGTTCGGGTCTGGGCGCCGACACCGCTAACAACGACCGGACGTTCCCTCTGAAGCAGGACAATCTCAACAATGCTCGGGTGTACATTGGCGGCGTCTTGGCTACCGTCACTTATGCCGGGCGATCCCAATATCCAGGAGTGGATCAGATCGATGTGGTGGTGCCACAACTGGGATCCACGCCCGCGTTTCAGACCGTGAACCTGGAAGGCCACGCCGCGCCGCGCGCTACCGGATTCCAGGGTGGCTGCGCCATTTCGGTGGTTGTGATTGCCAGCGGCATCGCGAGCAATTTTGGAACTGTGCCGGTCAATCCGGGCGGTGGCGTTTGCACCGATCCTGAGCTGGGAACCAATGGATCCGAGATCGGGCAGGCGGGCGGCCAAGGGACTTACAAGTACGGGAGCGTTTCACTACTCCAGGAGACCCTGCCAGCGAACATCTCCTTAGCCCGGATGAAACCCGAGGCGCAATTGTTGAAAACCAGCTACATCGCGGGCGCGGATTTCTTATCTGAAACCGGTGCCACTTACGTCACTAGCAGTTCCTCATTATTCTCAATCGGAAGTTGCATTGTCACACAGTCCACTGCAAGTTCGGCCGGCACCGTGACGTCCACCGGCTTGGACGCGGGAACCGCGATCAAGCTGTCGGGCGGGGGCATCTCGGCGTCAATGGCCGAAGTCGGCACTGGCGGCTCTGGCCTCGGGCTTTATGAGGCGCTGTTAACCAGCCCTCTCGCCGGCGGCACCGCCTACACCTTCACCGGTCCAGGCGGAAAGAACGTTGGACCTTTTAGTGTCACCATCACCCTCCCCGTCACCCTAACCTGGACGAACGAGAATTCGATCTCGGCAGTGAACGAATCTCAAGGCCAACTGATCACCTGGAGCGGGGGTGCAAGCGGCACGTTAGTGTTTATCTTTGGCTCCTCGTCGACAACTGCGGTGGAAGCCAACTTCATTTGCGTGGCTCCTGTTGGCGATCAACAGTTCACTATTCCTTCGTATGTGCTGGAGGCACTCCCCAAGGGACCGACAGGGAGCCTGGGTTTGTTCAACTTTGCGAGCCCCACCAGTTTCGCGGCCACCGGGATCGACCGCGGCACGGCGTCGGCTGGCGTCTCCGTCGAGTTGAGCGTCACTTACCAATGATTCACTTGCCGGTCAGCTTGCTGTTCGAACCGACTCTCGAATCTGCGCGTGGTATCCTGCACTGGTAAAGTCTTGAACACAGGCAAAGCCTCGCATACCAGTTTGGAAACCAGCCGGGCAGCTTACTTCGGAAACGAGTGGTCTTGAGCCGCCCTTGCGTGTTTCTCGATCGCGATGGCGTTATCAACGAAAAGGCGCCGGAAGGCGACTATATTGAATCGTGGTCGAGATTTCGCTTTCTGCCGAACATCACCGATTGGATACGCCTATTTAATGCTCTGGATCAGCTAGTTATTGTCGTTACGAATCAGCGCGGCATCGCGCGCGGTCGAATGACCGAGACGGATCTTGCCGAGATTCACGAAAAGATGTGTTCCGTCCTAGCGCAGCGGGGAGCTCGGATCGATGATATTTTCTATTGCCCACACGAAGAAGCTACCTGTGATTGTCGGAAGCCGCGTCCTGGACTGGTGCGCCGGGCTACCGAGAAGTGGGACATAGACCTGTCGCGCTCACTTCTCATTGGTGACTCCGAGCGTGATGCGGAACTGGCACGGGTTTGCGGCTTGCGCTTCCTCCGCGCCGCTGCTGGGCGTCTGGTTGAGCCATTCTAATTCGTTCGTACTATACCGGCGGGAGTTGGCCGCAGCGGGACGCTGGTTTTTCGAGCCACTCGCTCATTGTTACAGATGTGTTAGCCAGATAACAAAACAAAAACCGGCAGCACCAGGTTCGATCGGGTGAGGATTACAGCACTGGATGAGCCCCTAGGTGCCCTAATCGTCTATTGACCTCCGAATCCTTACCAACTCCCGGTTCAACTCCCGCGGATCCCCTTCCGCTAGGTGCAAACCTAAGTACCAATTAGGGTAAAGTAGCGATAGACCTCACCCCCCCTGGGTACTATGTTGTTGATATAGCAAACGAAGATGCAATACAAACCAGTATCTCTTTTCTTATCAACGATCGTTCTCTGGGCAGCCGTGGCGGGGGCCCAGGTTACTCCCAATCAGACTACGCTCGGTCCTTCTCAGCAACAGCAGTTTTCAGCGGGAGGTCAGCAAGCCAGCTGGATGATCGTGCCGCCGGGAGCTGGGACGATTACGTCAACCGGACTGTATACTGCTCCTGCGGTATACACAACCAACGGAGCCTATGTGTATGCATCGATTGGCGCACATTCGTATGGGGCAGCGGTGCATTTGTCACCAACCGTCGGTTCCGAGGACCCCTCGACTCCGGTTCCTTCCTCGGTCTCGATTTCGGTCTCGCCATCCACGGCTTATCTGTACGGGGTTCAATCGCAGCAATTCCGAGCCTCTGTGACCGGCAGCCCGAACCAAAACGTCGCCTGGTCGATCGTCCAGGGTCCAGGTTACATCACAAATGGGGTTTATTACGCCCTTAATCCGGTCAGCTCCGATACTCTTGTAACGATCTCAGCAACCAGCAATGCCGACCCCACCAAAACCGCCAGCGCTACTGTTTTGTTAGAACCGCCAATGACCGGAAGTAGCAGCGGTACCGTGACAGGGTCGTCCGGCACATCACCCGTGCCGCTGCCTTCCGCTCCACTACCCTCCCCCGGGTCTGGCAACCCGTTGCCGAGTTCAGGTACTCCAGCTCCACTGCCCTCTGCGGGGTCGCTCAGCCCATCCCCCACCCCGCTACCACCGGCTCCAACGCCCTCTGCGGGGTCGCTCAGCCCAGCCCCCGCCCCGCTACCTTCGGCTCCCCAAAGCTCCACCGGGTCGCCTAGTCCGGTACCAGCGCCAGCGGATCCAGCTTCTGCGCCTACCACGAGTGTGAGCCCCGCAACGGCGACGATTGCAGCTTCGAAGACGCAACAGTTTGCCGTGGAGGACCTGCCTTCTGGTCTCAGCGTCACATGGAAACTAAGTCCTGCGCTGGGAAGCATCAGCAGTAGTGGGTTGTATACCGCACCAAGTAGCATCGCATCCCAACAGACGGTTGCAGTCACTGCCTTAAACGCTAGTACGCTAGCCGCCCTCGGAACTGCAAGTTTGACGCTGGCACCCACCAGTGTCAGCCCTGCAACTGCGACGGTTGCACCCGGGGGAACCAAACAATTCGCGGTACTGAATTTGCCCTCAGGTACGACTATCGAGTGGGGAGTTTATCCCGTGGGAACCATCTCGGCTACCGGTGTTTTCACCGCGCCGAGCACGGTCCCTTCGCAAGAAAGCGCAACGATCTTAGCGGTTACTCCGATCGCGACGAACCCTGTCACATACGCCGTGCTTGGAACTGCCACTGTGACTTTAACCGCGTCTAACTCGCTGCCCCCGAGCGTCAGTCCGGCGACCGCCACCTTGGCACCAGCGGGAACGCAGCAATTTTCCGTCCTAAATCTGCCCTCCGGTACGGCCGTCACATGGGCGGTTACCCCCGCGGTAGGCACCATCACCGTCGCAGGCCTTTATACGGCGCCGAAAAGCGTTACTTCAAAAGAAACCGTTACTGTGACGGCGAAAAACTCAGCGACCCAAGCCGTCATCGGCACTGCCAGCTTGACGCTAACCGCCTCTCCCGCGTCGCCTACCAGCATTAGTCCGGCGACTGTCACCGTGGCGCCCGCGGGAACCAAGCAGTTTTCCGTCCTGAATTTGCCCTCCGGTACCAACGTGGCATGGGAGCTTAGCCCGGTGACGGGAAACATCACCGCGAGCGGCCTTTACACCGCACCGAACAGCGTTGGCTCCAAAGAAACCCTCACTGTCAAGGCGAAGAACTCGTCGACACAAGCCGTCCTTGGCACTGCCAGTTTGACGCTAACGGCTTCACTGCCCACCCGCATCAGTCCGTCGACCGGCGCCGTGGCGCCCGCGGGAACCATGCAGTTCTCGGTCGTAAACTTGCCTTCCGGGACCAACGTGACGTGGTCCATCGCTCCTGTTGTTGGAAGTATTAGCCAGAGCGGCCTCTATACCGCACCGGCGAGTGTTCCGACAGCGCAAACTGTGACCGTTACGGCCAAGAATTCTTCCACACAAGCTGTTTTGGGGACTTCGAGCGCAACCCTGCAGCTGCCCCAGGCGCCCACAAGCGTTAGCCCGGCTGTGACAACTTTAGCTCCTTCGGGAACCCAGCAATTTACCGTTCAAGCACTTGGTGCGGGAGTCAGTGTAGTCTGGTCGCTCAGCCCGGCAATTGGAATCATCGGCCCGAGCGGCCTCTATACCGCGCCGGCGAGTGTGCCCACGCAGCAGTCGGTGATCGTCACCGCCCAGAATTCTTCCACGCAAGCCGTTCTGGGGAGTGCAAACTTAACGATTATCCCCGCCGGAAGTACCGCTTCGAATGCAATCGTTTATCCGACGGACCCTCCGTATGGAGCTCACTGCGATGGAGTTACCGACGACGCTCCGGCGATTCAAAAGGCGATTGATAGCTTGGGATCGACTGGGGGGACGGTCCACTTAATCAGCTGCAGTCATCCTTACCTATTGAACTCCTACCATTTTGGACGCAGCACCATCATGGCATACAATCTCTTGATCGGTTCCAATGTCACTCTGGAGGGAGATCCCGGTGCAGAGTTATTGCAAGGACCAAATGGAATGCCGACCCATGTACCATCCTACATAGGCTCCGTGGTTCTGGAATTTAGCCGGGGCAGTAATCCAGGATGTTTTGAGAACATCGCATGTAATGGTGGTTTCTATCCATTGCATGCGACCGAGGCAAATTCCACACAAGTAACCCTGTCAAACGCAAGCCGTACAAGTTTGTTCCAGGTCGGCGATTACATCATGATATACGCAGCGACCTCGTTTCCGGAAGCGGGCGGAATCTTACCGGGCGAGCCGAATATTGTAACTTCCGTGGATGATGCCACAGGAGCGTTGAGCGTCCAATATCCGCTAGCCAGATCCTTTTCCTCCCCGTATATTGTTCATGTAACGTCCAAGGCGACATGGAACGTGGGTCTGAAAAATCTGATTGTGCAGGGTTTCAAGCCCCTTCAGATGTATGGAGTGTTCGGGGCGGTCATTCAGGGCAATACGTTTATTCACGACCAATCGTATATTCATCATATGTCAGACGGAATGGTAGAACTGGCCTCGGTACGGCAAGTGCTCTTTCAGGACAACATAGTGCAGGGTGGATCAGGCCCTTTTCCGACAAGCTTTCAGATTCCTGATCAATGTGGAATGAACGTGACCTTTGATGGCGACACTTTCTACACGAATGCCGGTATGGATTTTGGATCGGAATATGCAGCACATATAACAGTTCAGAATTCCCACATGTTCATTTCGGGTGATTCGATAAACAACGCCGGCGAGTAGCGGTGGGCGGAGTCGATGCAACTTTCTCGGGCAACGACGTCCACGCTACGAACTGGACTAATCCCGTCGGCCCCGCGACCGTATTTACCGATTATAATGCAGGCAGCGCCTTCTATATTCCTTATAACGGAAAAATCGTTGTAGAGAATAACACCTTTGACTGTGCCAGCTCCCAATTTGAAGCATGTGTGTTATCGACTGTACTTCCCCAAACGGTTCTGACCAATAATCAGATTTCCGCGGCGGGACGGGCACAGTCGGCATATATGTAGGGCACGGGCAACGGCCACGACTGTATCGCAAAACGTTCCAGGGAACCAAATCTCGGTGACGCAGGGGGACGGGATATACGTAGCCGCAGCGCAAACGGATGCGGCAGTGATTCAAGGAAATACAATCCAATCGTCGGGCGGCTCACACTTGTATCACGGTTGGCAACCCCGCGTCTGGAATTCCAGATCGCGGATCGGACGTCATTTCGGGGAATACTACATCAGGATGTCAGGTACCTGTTCAAATAAACATGAGCATCCATCCAGGGGCCTCAACTGGGCAACCGTGATTTGTGTTGAAGCGCTGCCAAGGTCTGAAGCGAGTCACCGGCCGGATTCCGTCGGCATGAGCCTTGAGGTGATCCGGTAACCCGTCGCATCGACAGTTGGACATTGCGTCGATGCCTCGCGGCCGTTATGTCGATCAGTTGCCAACAGCCCCGCGGTTGTGCTCGATCCGCTCCAGCCTCGACAAAGGCGCCTGGCCGTTGGGGAGCAGGCACTCGGTGAGTTTCGGCTCGTCCACTTTTCTTCCCTTGTCGATCGTGTGATAGATTCGTTTCATTGGCGTTTCTCCATTTGTAAACCCGGTCCTATCCAGAATCGGAGAGAGTTGCCGCACTCAACGCCTAACTACAGCTCGTACGCGGCGCGCGAGAATGACCAAGGAGGCGCTGGGTGATGGAGGCGCAAGAAAATTCGGGAACGCCTTGATGAAAATGCCCCGAGCACTAAACTAGCGCCAAACTTTATTAACTGCTAATTCAATGAAAGCTCTTATTACTGGATCTGGCGGCCTCATCGGTTCGCAATGCGTGGTCACTCTGGCGAACGCCGGGTGGGATGTAGTTGGCATAGATAACAATATGCGGGCTTGGTTTTTTGGATCCCAGGGATCCACATTGCCAACAGTGCAGCATCTCATCTCGCACTACGCGCGGTATCGCCATGTTGAGCTCGACATTCGCGATCGTGCCGGGGTGCGCGACCTCTTCGAAGCTGAGCGGCCCGAGTTTGTAATTCACACCGCTGCTCAGCCTTCGCACGACCGCGCGACGAGCATCCCTTATGAGGACTTTGACGTCAATGCTGTAGGGACCTTCAATCTTCTGGTTGCGGCCAGGGACTTTTGTAAGGAGGCTCCTTTCTGCTTTACCTCCACTAACAAAGTTTACGGCGATCGTCCCAACGATCTGCCCTTGGTGGAACTTGAGAAGCGGTGGGACTATGCGAATGGCCTCGATGGTATCGATGAATCCCTATCCATCGATGCTTGCGTGCACTCTCTTTTTGGCGCGTCCAAAGTGGCGGCGGACGTCGCGTGTCAGGAATTTGGACGCTATTTCGGTATGCCGACCGGAGTGTTCCGGGGCGGTTGTCTCACAGGGCCGCAGCACGCCGCTGTCGAATTGCACGGACACCTTGGTTATATTGTGAAGTGTGCGGTAACGGGCCAGCCATACACGATCTACGGGTATAAAGGAAAGCAAGTGCGCGACCAACTCCACGCAGCCGACGTGGCCGCCTTGTTTCTGGAGTTTTACAAGAATCCGAAGTGTGGTGAAGTCTACAATCTCGGCGGGGGGCGGCCAACAGCCTTTCCATACTCGAAACGGTGGACGTGCTTCAAGAGATGGGTTTTACGCTGAACTACTCGTACTCGGATCAGAACCGCATTGGAGATCACATTTGTTACATTTCCGATCTAACAAAGGTGAAGGCTCACTACCCCGCATGGCGGCTTAATTACGATTTGCCCCACATCTTGCAGGAGCTGATCGAGCAACATTTGAAGCATCAAAGCCAGGGCGTTCGGCTTCCCGATAATAATTCCCACTGGCCTGAGCCACGGGCTTCATGGGCCCAGGCGCCTGGTAAATCCGCACCTCTGGGTCGGCAAACAAAGTGCTCGGAGTGGGAGGGTAAGCCAACAAGCCGCTGATAGCCAGGGTCCCGGAGCTTGTGCCTGGTGTACCGATGTCGAGCTAAACCATTGCAATGCAGTATCTTGCGCGAGCCATGCCGTTACAGCATCAGGGACCCAAAGTAGAACTGATGGTACCAAAGAAGAGAAAGTTTACCGTTAGCTTCTTGCGAGGTTCAGCTGAACCGTGATATCAAAGAGTATCACCGTTGCTAAGGATACGCGTCTCGTCGCGCGGCTCCAATAGTCGATTCAAGTGGGCGTGAGCTTAATTAGTTCGGTTTTCGGCTACACGTCTTGCCTGTGAAAACGGACCTGTCGCCCGTAGCAGTCTAAGAATTGCGCTTCGTAAAGAGAGCGGTCGTTTACCGCTTCGTTCTTTGTGTTTGCTTGGATTAATGCGAATGGGTACAGAATTTCTCCTTCCCCGTCTTTCTCTCGTAAGGCAGCCAGATCTGTGCGCCGAGCGATTTCCTTGGTATGGAATTCGGACTCGCTCCAACCAGGAAAACGTAGCTGCAAGTGTGCTGAGGGGTAAAGGCTATGATCCTTATTTGCCTCTTTACCGCGTCCAGCGTCGGCCTGACGTTCCTGGTGAAAGCGAACGCCTGCTATTCCCAGGGTACATTTTCTGCCGTTTCGATGTGAAGAAACGGCTCCCGATATTGATGACGACGGGCGTGATCTCTGTGTTGGGCTTTGGCAAGGAGCCGGCGCCTATCCCTGACGCGGAGATCGAGGCGGTGAGGGCCGTTCTCCGTTCCGGACTGCTTGCTGAGCCTTGTCCGTATCTGCACGAAGGCCAGCGGGTCCGAATAAAGAATGGTTCGCTACACGGTGTGGAGGGCATCCTGGTGAAGAAGAAAAGTCAATACCGCGTAGTTGTCTCTGTAACAATGCTCCAGCGCTCTATCTCCATCGAAATCGATGGCGACCGGCTCGTGGCCGCATAGAGTGCCTCCACTTGGTGTTACGATCTTCAGCTGTTAGACTTCACTCAGCACCATAGACGGGCGCGCTCGCGCGCCAGTTGCTGCTGATACTTCTAAAATCCAGCGTGCTCTCGACAGCGGCTCGCACTGAAAGAAGTGCTGCGCCGTGCAGGATTGGCGCGTGACGCTTTTGCGATCCAGCGTTTCCAAGCAGCGAAGGTCGCCGGACCGAAACCACATGCTTGCGCATGGCGGCTCAGAAACGAATCGCCGGTTATTCCCCGTACAAATACTTTGTCGACCCGCTGGATATCACCGTTCCCGGCGGCATGGTCTTTCTGGGCTTCCAGCCTTCTGGCTTCCGTGCCACCAGCAGCCACGTATCCTTCCAGCTATTCATAACAGAAGTGACCCCTAGATAAACGGACCGTATGGGGCCCTTGAGGGTCCGCAGCATTTGATCTTCCCCATTCAGCTCGCGTATCTCCAAGCCTAGGAACTGGCTCAAACTGGCCAGATCGCGCTTTACATATTCGCGCACATGGCCACGCCAGTGCCCCGGATACCAATAGAACATGTCGAAGCGCTGATAATTGGTCCTGCCCCGGAGCAAGTCGAGCCGTTTTCTAATATTGGCGGCATTGGGGACCGTGACCAATAAAAGTCCACCGGGCTTCAGCAGCTCCAGTACGTCGTTCAGCAGATCGCGCGGCGAGTCGTGCAGGTGTTCGATCACACCGTTGAGTGTGATCATATCGAAATGTTCCTTCGGATATGGAAAGACTTCGCCAACATGCGCGAGAGTAAAATGGATGCCCGCGGCCTTCGCGAACTCCATGATCTTAGCTTGATTAGATCCTTTTACGTGCCAGGAGTCCTGCAGATCGTCGTATGCGTGGCACTCGTACCCCATGGCCTGAAACATAGCCGTCTTGTCACAGGGACCGGATCCAAAATCGAGAATCTTAGAACCCGGCACAAGGTGGCGAGCAACCGCCGAAGCAATACTGATGTGAACATTCCCTGCCGGCTTGATATAGTCCTGAAACGGGAACTTTTCCATAACCAGTTGCAGGGCTGCTTGGGGTGTCATCCTGAATCCGTTGTTGGAGTGTGCCATCAGCACCCGCCCCCGGCCGTTGCGACACGACGAATGGCCGCCTTGCGACACAACCCCGGCCATCGAGAGCCGCCGACTCGTTCCCCGGGAGCACGGCTATGGAGGTTCTCGACCTCGTGACCTGGAGTCCACCGATATGAAAATAATAAGCTTTTCGTAATGAGCTGCACCTAATGCCTCCGATTTGGATTTGTGCCACCGGGACGCCGCCGGCAGGCAACAGAGTAGCCGAGCCAGCGGGTAGAAAAAAAGAAACGTGCTATGAGTGTTTCACAACTGGAAGTCTCAATCCTCTAATTGAGGGATTGTATCGTCGCGGAGATGGATTTGTCACCCGACGGCGGTTGACCGGGCGCGCGATATTCGGCAGTTAGACCTCGCTCAGGATACCTGCGCTGGCTAGTTTCGCAATGATCAACTCGACTGCTTCGTCCGCCGTTGTGACAAGGGTATCGATCCTGATTTCGGCGTGTTCGGGTGCTTCATAGGGCGAATCGATGCCGGTGAAATGTTCGAGTTCGCCACGCCGCGCCTTTTTGTAGAGACCTTTGGTGTCTCGCTTCTCGGCCTCGGCGAGCGGTGTGTCTACGAATACTTCGATGAATTCGCCTTCGGCCACCAGTTCGCGCGCCATCCGCCGCTCCGAACGAAACGGCGAGATGAACGACACCAGCACGATGAGACCGGCATCGACCATCAGCCGCGCGACTTCCGCGATACGGCGGATGTTCTCCACCCGGTCGGCATGGGTAAAACCTAAGTCCTTGTTGAGTCCATGCCGAATGTTGTCGCCATCCAACAGGTATGTATGCTTTCCGGACCAGAGCAGCCGCTTTTCCAAAAGGTTGGCAATGGTCGACTTGCCCGCACCGGAGAGGCCCGTGAACCACAGCACGCAGGGTTTCTGGCCTTTGAGGCCAGCGCGCGCAATCTTGTTCACGTCGAGTGCTTGCCAATGGATGTTATCCGCACGGCGCAGGGCAAAGTGAATCAGGCCCGCGCCAACGGTCTCGTTGCCGATCCGATCTATCAGGATAAAACTGCCGGTCTCGCGGTTCTCAGTGTACGGATCGAAAGGAATTTGCCGGTCGAGCCCGATGTTGCATATGCCAATCTCGTTCAGCTCGAGCTTCTTTGCCGCTAGATGCTCCAGAGTATTGACGTTTACTTTGTGTTTCAGCGACGTTATGGTCGCCCCTACAGTACAGGCGCCAATCTTCAGGAGATAAGGACGTCCGGGGAGCATGGAGTCCTCGTGCATCCAGATCAGGGTGACTTGAAACTGATCTGCTACGCCGGCCGGCGCGTCTGCACTAACCAGGAGGTCGCCACGGCTGATGTCGATCTCGTGCTCGAGAGTTAGGGTGACCGACTGGCCCACGATCCCTCGATCAAAGTCACCATCGTGGGTAACGATGCGCATCACACCGCCCTCTTTCCCAGAAGGTAGGACCCTGATGCGGTCGCCTTTCTTGACTACACCGCTCGCGATCATGCCCGCAAAGCCGCGGAAGTCCTGATTGGGGCGGTTCACCCATTGCACTGGCATGCGGAACGGCCGGCTCTGCAGCGCCTGCTCGATCTCGACTGATTCCAGATGCTCCATCAACGCCGGCCCGCTGTACCATGGCATATTGGGACTGACTTGGGTAACGTTATCGCCCTTGAGAGCGGAGATCGGAATGGCAATGATGTCGTCCAGGCCAATCTGTTTTGCGAACTTCCAGTAGTCTTCGAGAATCGAGTCGAAGGTCTCCAGGGCAAACCCGACCGTGTCCATCTTATTAATTGCCAGCACGATTTTCCGGATGCCGAGCAGCGAGACGATGTAGCTGTGCCGTCGCGTTTGAGTGAGCACTCCTTTGCGGGCGTCGATCAAGATCACCGCGAGGTCGACGGTGGAGGCCGCCGTTACCATATTGCGAGTGTACTGTTCATGGCCGGGCGTATCGGCCACGATGAACTTTCGCCGGTCGGTCGAGAAAAAGCGGTAGGCGACATCGATGGTAATGCCTTGTTCACGCTCGGCTGCCAGGCCATCCACCAGGAGCGCCAAGTCCAGGTCATCGCCCTGCGTTCCGACTTTCTTGGAATCTGCCGCGAGAGCGGCGAGTTGATCCTCGAAGATCATTTTGGATTCATAGAGCAGCCGTCCGATGAGTGTGCTCTTGCCATCATCCACGCTGCCACAGGTCATGAAGCGGAGCAGGCCCTTGTACTGGTGCGCCTTGAGATACGCTTCGATGTCCCCGGCAATAAGGTCGGATTTGTGGGCCATCAAAAGTACCCTTCTTGCTTCTTCTTCTCCATAGAAGCCGATGCATCGTGATCGATGACCCGGCCCTGGCGCTCGGAGGTTGTGGTCAACAACATCTCTTGAATGATGGCCGGCAAGGTCTCGGCTTCACTTTCGATCGCGCCGGTGAGCGGATAACACCCCAGTGTACGGAAACGCACCTTCTTCATCATCGGCTTCTCACCCGGATCGAGAGGCATACGGTCATCGTCCACCATGATGAGTGCGCCATCTCGCTGCACTACTGGCCGTACTTTCGCCAGATAGAGAGGCACGATAGGAATTTTCTCCAGGTAGATGTACTGCCAGACGTCCAGTTCGGTCCAGTTCGACATCGGAAAAACGCGGAAGCTTTCGCCCTTATTCTTGCGCGCGTTATACAGTCGCCAAAGCTCGGGCCGCTGGCGCTTCGGGTCCCAGCGGTGCTGGGCCGAGCGGAACGAGAAAATACGTTCCTTGGCGCGGCTCTTCTCCTCATCCCGTCGCGCTCCGCCAAAAGCGGCATCGAACGCATATTTGTCGAGCGCTTGCTTCAAGCCTTGGGTCTTCATCACGTCGGTGTGGACGAGCGAACCATGGGTGAAGGGGTTGATCCCTTGCGCCACTCCATCAAGATTGACGTGTACCAGGAGTTTGAGGCACAGCTTCGCCGCCATCTGGTCCCGAAACTCGATCATTTCCCGGAACTTCCACTTGGTGTCGACATGCAGCAGCGGAAAGGGTGGTTTGGCAGGATAAAACGCCTTCATCGCCACGTGGAGCATCACCGCGCTGTCTTTACCGATGGAATATAACATCACTGGGTTCTCGCACTCGGCGACTACCTCGCGCATGATGTGAATGCTCTCCGCCTCCAGAGACTGGAGGTGAGTGAGAGTTGAGTTATTCATAACGAAATGCCCGGTGCCTGAAAAAGAGTGCGACACAAGCTCTGGAAGCGATAGCGTTCCCGCTCTCGCCGCCCTCCCGTGTTAATGTGACGCAGCACAACCGCGATCCAAGGCCACTGATCGAGAACAAGCATCCGACATTTTAGGAAAACATTGCTCGCGCACATTACTTTCGATAAGGTTCAATCTGAGTGACCCACTATACTAGACATAGCTCCCCGCATTGTATGATTGATTTACACACTCACACCACAGCTTCAGACGGATCTGTTTCGCCGCCCGATCTGATCCGCCTGGCCCGCGACCGTGGCCTTGAAGCTCTTGCGATTACCGATCACGACACGCTCGAAGGATGTGAGGAAGGCGTGCCTGTGGCGGCCGACCTGGGCATGGAATTGATCGTTGGAATTGAGTTGAGCACCCGGCTCGAATCTGAATTGGTGGAACTCGTCAAGCCATGGCTGGGTTCCCGTCGTCTTCCGTCGATTCATCTTCTGGGTTACTTTCTGGCCGCGGCTCCCCCAGCAAGATTTCCGTTCGTGGATTCTGGGCCATCAAGAGAGCCGGCATAAGAGGAATCGCGATCTGGTCGAAAAGCTGCGTGGATTCGGATTCGATATTACGTTGTCCGAGGTGAGTCAGCTGGGAGGGAAACTTACGGGTCGACCCCATTTCGCGGAGTTCCTGCTTCGAAAAGGATACGTCAAGAACCGACAGGAGGCATTTGACTTGTACCTGGGCGATACCGCGCAAGCGGCCGTCGAACGAGACGAGCCTGGATTGGCAGAAAGCATAGGCGTGCTACGGCGAAGCTTCGCTGTGCCTGTCTTAGCACATCCCTCGCGACTCCCGTTTGGTGACGACCGGGATGCATTGCGAGTATTGCTGGAAGCATTGTGTAGCGCTGGTCTTCAGGGCTTGGAGGTTTGGCACAGCGAACACTCGACCGGAACAGCAGACGCTCTACGAAGACCTTGCAGGATCGTTTGGTTTGGAAGTTACGGGTGGTTCCGATTTCCACGGGTCCCACAAGCCTGCGATCGCGCTGGGGACCGGAATCAACGGCAATGTTGGCGTCTCCAAGGCTCGACTCGACTCGATGCGAGCCATGGCCCGTTCGGCGCCTGGCGTAGTGCGTCAGAACTAAAGAATCATATAGGCGCTCGCTTGTTCGATCCTCGAACTTTCAGCAAGGCAAAGCTCGCGCGGCGCACCTGGTGTGGCATGGAACATTAAGCAGGTCTCGTAGTCTCGAAGAGGAGCTGAAGAGAACGCTGAAGCCCGCTTCGATGAGGTTCGCTCTATGGAAGCCAGAGCGCGCAAACGCGTGCCGGCGTGAGGTGTCCGTCGATCGGCGGATGAGCCGTTGATCTAGGATGCTACAGGGCCGGTGTGAGGCCAAACGGAAAGCCTTTTCTGAACCGATCGGGCTGATCTCACCTTCTCCAGTTTCCAAACCGCTGCGACGATTGCAGGCCCATCCTCGCCGTGAGATTGTTCCAGCTCTCGAATCAAGCCAGCGAAGTTAGTAATCATGGAGTCAGCCGTGAACAAATGCCGGCGGCGGGCCCCCGCTGCGATGAGGCGTTCCCGAAGTGCGGAATCCTGAAGGCCCTGTGAAGCCCGGTCGCGATAGAATCCACGCTCAGGGGATCGACGAGTATGCCAGCATCGCCCGCAATTTCCTCAGTCGTTCCTCCCTGGCTAGTAACGACTGGCACTCCGAACCACATGGCCTCGACAATCGGCAGTCCGAAAGTCTCACTCAGTGAAGGAATGGCCACTAACGAAGCCCGCGAGTAGTATGCCTGGAGGTGCGGCTTCATCAGCCGCCCTTCAATCCGTACGCGTCCGGCCACGCCTAAACTTTCGGCCAGGCGGCGCAGGTCGTTGTTACTGATCTCGCTCGTCTCTTTACCCACGATCACTAAATCGTGCTGAATGTGGGCAGAGATTCGAGCGAATGCCTGGATAAGTCTCTCAATATTCTTGTATCCGTAAAACGCGGACACAGACAGAATGTAGGGAGGGCGTGCTGCGAGAAGGCTGTGACACCTCTGATACTCCGGCTCGTCATCGAACGCTAGTAACGTCCGTCGGAATGCGGTTGTACACGACGCGAACCTTGGAGCTATTGATCCACTTCCAGCGTTCCTGTATCACATGCGCGGAGTCCCTGGATAAGACGACTATTCTATCGGCCTTCCGAAGGCTTTCTCTGGCGCATAAAGTAAGGTAGGCGCGGCGAGCGAAGGGATAGGCGGTCTGGATTGGTTAAGTACTGATGCGACTGTAAAATGACGATGCGTTTACAGTTTGCCGCGAGCGGGATAACATTAACAGTCCCGATCCAAATCCCGATATTGTTCGCCGCTATTTGAGCGGGAAGGACGACCTGCTCGTATCCAACGCGTAGGACACGGCTTTTTGGTACGTGGTTAAGTACTACCGTCTCAAGATTTTCAGGTTGTTCCCCTTTCTCAAGAAGGGGATTCCAGGCGGGTGTGAAGAGAACAACTTTCCTGTCCGGGAGAGCCTTGGGGAGACGCAGACACAGCTCGCGTACGTAGGAGCGCATACCGCCATGCGCATTTAGCGCAGTTGACATCCCGGGGGCGATGTTGTCAATGCCGATAATAGAATGCTTCATGTCTTACCCCGGCCGTGCGACCCTCGTAACATCCAGTTTACGAATTGGGCTCGGGATCGAAGCTACCGGGCGTCATCGAGGCGGCTCGCTAAGCGCGTTCTCGCAAATCCGATTAATTCGCCCGCAAGTGCGATTGGAAGACTAGCTCCATCCGAAATCTGTGACCCAAGAACGCGGGGACACTTGCACATTGGCAAAACCATCGACGGAAAAAGCGCCCGACTGGAAGTCGTTGGTACAACCTAGCGAATCCCAGACGGTTGAGACCACCCCGGCCATGCGGCCTGCGCGCAAAATGAGGAAGCAAAAGGTTGTCTGGGGGCCACTGCAACTCAGGAGGGATGGTGGGAATCGGCTCGATCGAATTTCGAAGAATTAAACCGAAGCGGCCTTATGTTCAACCAGGTTTCGGATCGCCGTCAGCGGCCACTGCGGGAGCCCGGAAAATTCGACGCAGCTATGCTATGTGCCGTTGACGTGGTATTTGAATCCTTCATTCGCCAATTAGAAAGGTCTCGCCCCAGTAATTCTTCGATCAGCCCGATGTCATCCGAGAACTCAGCGATTAGACGTTGCCGAAACTCTTGAGGCAGTGCTGGCTTGGATATGGGTTTCGTATAGTGTTTAATCAGCCAGCCAAGTGGGTGAAGTCCGCGGTCGTTCAAAGGTCCCTTTACTTTAGCGCGGAAATTACGCACCAAGGAATTTGCTACTGCACTCCGGACCAGCTTGGCAACATATATGCTATCGAACTTCGAAAAGCTGTTTTCACGGGGAAATTCGGAAGACCTTGATCGGCGATACCTAGGAATCGCACCAGGCGCTGGTATGTTTCGCGCGGCCGGGCCGACATGTCCTGGTGAAGTAAAACCAGCAGCTGGGACTTAGGGCACAATTCCTCGCAGCCGCCGCACTGCGCCCGAGACTGCACATGTCTTGTATTGCAAACGGCCGGCACCTTACACAGGCGCGGGATTTTATGTCCCTGAGCCCGCTCATTCTGGAGGAGCCAAGCGCGGCGCAAGTCCGGTTCATCCTCGTCGAGAGCTTTCACCAGTTCGTTATGCCAGGAAATGAACATCTCTACGGATTCCGTATCGATACTACAACCTTCACATCGGGACGGGCCTTTAGAATTGCGGGAATGGCCTGCTCCGAACTCAGGTAATAGACCGATGCATCCCCACGGAGTTGTCCAGGCGAAGCGTCCTGATATAGCCGTTCATAATCTTGCAGCGTCGTTACTTCGCGACGTCCCGGGTAATCGAACGCATAATAATGCGGTTCTTTCATGCACGAAAAATATACTTCAGGATGGTCTTTGAGCGCCGCCCAAATCGCAGTAGTTCCGCATTTCGGGGCGCCGGCGATGATGAAATCCGGAGGAGGACTGTTCATTTCGATAGTTGATCTAAAGGTACTGCCTGATCCGATTGGAGAACACATCACCTACTATCGCGACTCGGCAGTTCGGCGGCGGCGCCATCGGACAATTGCTTCAACACGTCGGAAGCCCGCGACCTGGCACTCACCAAATCGAGGCGTTTTCTCCGGCAATGAGTTGGGGCCCTGACTCATAGCGGAGGGTCCATTCCCACCGCTAAACTATTCTTGAATCAGTTGTTCCTGCGGTTCACTACAACTGGCTGCGGAATAGGATTCGACAATTTTCCGATAAATCTCCGCTGAGGAAGCACAAACGCGATCTACGCTGAGCTCTTCTTCGGCACGCTTCCGAGCAGCTATAGACATCTGCTTTCTTAGAGCTGAATCTTCGCAGAGTCGTGCAATAGCCGCCTTCAATGAGGAACATCCCCCGGAGGAACAACGATGCCTTCGCGGCCTGATTTGACAGCTGACGTGCTGTGGCTGGACACAATGCAGGGAACGCCGCATGCGAGAGCCTCTTGGATGCCAGCGCACCCACCCTCAGCGAGAGAAGGATGGACCAGAATGTCTGCCTGTTGATAAAGACTACGAAGATCCTTACGCACAACATGTCCCAGCATTCTGCAGTTCGGCACATCTTCAGCTTCCGCGAGTAGCAGCTTCGCCACTAACTGGAGGTGATTACCGGCCAGGAGCAACTCGGCATTCGGCAGCGAAAGTTCTTTCCATGCTTGCAACAGATGGTGAACACCCTTCCGGCGACTGATCGAACCCACAAACAGCACTCGAATGGGCCCAGGCTGCCGCTCGGTATATGAAGGCACAAAATAGTCAGTGTCGATGCCCAACTGAATTTGAAAAATCCTGTCCCGTGATACGCCCAGCGCCTCAACCGTATCAGCACCAAACTGCGATTGAACCAGCACGAAATCTGATTCCGTAACCTCCTCGCGGAGGGCGTTAATATCGGGGAATTCACCCCTGCTTACTCCCCAACGATATAGTTGCTCCTCACTAACGAAGGGCGGTGGCAGCGTGACCTCGATCACCCGGATCATTCCTTTTGATCGTGCTGTCCGCAAGCTCTCCAGACAAGACTCTGCAAAAACGTGTAAAATGGCCTTCGCGTCATTACCAGTAGGGATATTCCATCGTAGCCAGGAGCTCGTTAGCCAATCCCAAATGCGAAACCAACGAACGCGGGGAAGCAGGGACGTTTTGCGACGCAGAAATTCTAGCAGCGGACCGAGTAGACTTACAACATTGGAGTCGGAAAGACCGTCTATGCGTCTGTTGTTGAGCAACTCTTGGAAGGAGGCCCTCTTGCCGGCTGGAAGCCATCGAATCAGTGAATAAGGGAACTTGTTGGGCTTGAAATATATGCCCGTCAGAAATGTGATGTCGGCGCCCATACGCTAGGCGGCCAATGCCCGATTGAACGAAATGACCTGCTTCGTGGGATGCGAGACAATGACCCGTAACCCCGCCATGCGATCAGCTCCTGTACTATTGCCCTGCTGCATAAGACCGATTTAACCGATGGCTGCCGCTCCGTTCGGCGTGAGATTTCCGTGCGTTGCGACCCAACCTGTCTGCCGACGCGCAAGCGAAGACCGAAACGTCTCTGCTTGTTATCTTAATGCGAAGCGCAGGACTGGCGTGCCTCAGGTATACGCCAAAACATCCGATTGGAATTGTTTTATGGGAGATCTTCGGCCGTTCAAAGAACCCACGTGGGTTGTATATCATTCGGCTACTATTTTCAATGTCTCCCATTCTTACTGACGTTTTAGTTTTCCAGCCGGCAAGGTGACCAGCGGAATGCGTTTCGGGTTCAATATGCCAGCCAAGCCTCGGAACCCGTACCGCTTTAGCCGGCGTAGGGGACCCAGCACGTAGTGAAGGAACAAAAGCGAATCAGGCAACGGGACACGATCCAATATATCCGAGTTGGGATGTGGTATCCGGATTGTCGTCGAGCGCACAACGCCCAGCCGGTCCCACAATCTCTCTCTCGCCTTAAGATAAAACCGAAAGCGATATACTTCGCGGCGTGAGTTGTCTATCTCGTCCGCGAACAAGGTGGCCCACACGGTTGCGGACAACTGCTCCGCTATCGGATCTTTGCCGAGCATCGCCAGCGGCGACTGAATAGCCTTGCTTGGGTCTAACTGATTCGCTAGGAGAAGCCCGAGATGCAGTATCCTGAGTCCACCCATTGACCGTGCCATCTCAAGAACGACAGGCCATTTCATATCGACGTACGTTCGGATTACCGCTGGCAGGCAAGCAATCCACTCCAGCCGTTCCCAATAGTGCTTAGCGCCATGCATGCACAAATACAAAAACAGGATTTCATGGCTCAGGGACGCAACTGGATTACCAAACAACTGTTCCGATGACGCGGTGCTCCAGAGCCTTTCCGTGTCAAATGGAAACTTCAGATAATGATCCTCAAGACGCCAGTGAAGCTCAACCACAAGAGCGTCTTCGTCGCGCAGATACTGGAATGCGTGCTCAGAACGAATGTAGGCCGCCTCCGTTGCGGCCTCCATCTTTATCTCGGGGCGATATCCGCGCGATTCTAGCAGCCGTCTGGCTTTTGGAAGGTCGGCCGGGCGCAGCAAGAGATCGATATCTCCAAACTCTCGCCCGCACAAATCGCCAAAAACAGAGACGGCCAGCAACGGGCCTTTAAGTGAGATGACAAAAATATCGTTCTTGTGAAATAACTCCAGCAAGAGCAGGAGCTCTTTCGCAAGAACAAGATTCCTCCTAGCGATGCTGAAATAGCGTTCAACGATCGGCTTCAGCGCCAATTGAGCCAAAATTTCCGGGGCTATCCGGTTCAGCTTGCGGTACAAAAGAGGAGTTACGCGGTGCCGGGCAGCCAAATTCGCTACGCGTGTCCAATCAATGTCGCCTCGCAGAAGTTCGAGGATCTTGCCGGTCTGGTCTACGTTTGCGGTGCATACGCAAAGCAGCAACTCCTCTTCTGTGTGGTTTACTGCGTTCACAACTGTGTACGCTGCACTCACGCACCAGCTGCTATTGGCGTAGAACTGGCCGACATCTGATCCCGCCAGGACTTGGAATACAGCCCATCTTTATCCAAAAGCTGCTCGTGAGTTCCCGATTCGACTAAACGCCCTTCATCCATAACGTGGATTATATCCGCCCGCATGGCGATCGTAAAACGGTGTGTGATGATCATGGCCGTCCGGCCGCTGGAGAGGCTCCGAAGTTTACCAAACCATTCCACTTCAGCCCAGGAATCCATAAAACTGGTGGGCTCGTCCAGCAGAATGATGGGCGCTTTGCGGAAAAACGCACGCGCCATGGCAATCCGCTGCCATTCGCCTGCACTGAGTTCTGCTCCGTCGCTGAAAGACTTGCCCAGTTGTGCCAGATAGCCGCGGGGCAACCGGCTGATCACCTCATGCGCGCCGGCGCTCTTGGCGGCTTCCTGAATTTTCGCCATGGAGCCCTCGGCAGACAGATCGCCGATGGCTATATTCTCGGCAGCGGACGCATCGTAGCTAACGGGCAGTTGGAAGAGAACCGCAAGCAAGGATCTTACGTCGTCAATCTTCATGTCGGAGAGACGGATATCGTCAACAGTGATGTGCCCCTCGATGGGATCGTAGAAGCGGCTCAGGAGCTTGATCAAGGTGCTTTTGCCGGCGCCATTCGGTCCTACGATCGCCGTGATTTTGCCGGCGGGAATAAACAGGTTCAAATTTTCAAATACTGGCCGGTCGCTGCCTGGGTAGTGAAAAGTGACGTTGTGAAACCGGACACCATAACGGATAGCGCTGGGCTGGGGAATTGGGTGTCGAGGGTCGGTGATAGTGGGCCGAAGGTCCAAAAAGTCGAAGAGATTCGTTACAAAAAGACTGTTGCTGTATGCTTGAGCCATGCTTTGCGTCAGCATGCGCATATATCCCTGCCCGCTAATGAAGGCCTGAAAAAATAGAGCCATGTCGCCGAAAGTGGCTTTGCCGAGCAACACCTTCCAGCCTATCCACCCTACAGCGCTCCCGGCCACGAGCATCCCGATCAGCGACCCTCCAATACGTGCGACGTTTTGGCGCTTGATCAGTGCTAATCGAGATTCCCTTAGGACGCGTCTAATCTCTCGATAGGAGGATTGAAAGCGTGGACCCAGCCGAAAGAGCCGAATCTCAGCGGCTCCAGCCAGGTTGGAAAACTTGTCATCGTAGTATTGAATCCATCGCCGCTCAACGGTAGTATTCATCCACCACCGGTGCGTAAGCCAATTGAAGCGCGCCACAATGTAAAAGGCCGGCAGAACGCTCAGCAACATGATGGCAAAAAGACTCCAGTGGTACGACGCAACTATCAGCGTTAACAGCACCAGCGTGATCAAGCTCTGGCAAACGGATCCCAAACTTTCGAGAAGGTTCATGATTCTGACTTGGGCGCTATCTCTGGCCCGATGGAGCTGATCATAATAATCCGTGGACTCGTAGAAACCGTAGTCGACTTCCGTCGACTTCGTTTGTATTAGAGCGCTCACGTGATCTTGGATGAGCTCAGTCAAAATTGTCCGGATCCACTCCAACAGGCCGAGAACAATCTCGGTCGAAACGGTTAAAGTAGCGAAGAGAACTGCAGTCAACAGCAGCGGACGCACGCTGACCCACGAACCTCGTGCCTGCACAGCGGCCACCATCTCGTTTACCAGGGCCTTGGTTAGCCAAATGGTGGCGGCCGGCAAAAAGCCGGATAGAAACAATAGGAGCGCCCAAGCAATTGTCCACCCTCGCGTAGCCACCCAGACAAGCGAAAACATTCGCGGGAGGGATGATACTTGAGGAAATTTCTTCTTCGCTCTTCGAAGAAGATCACGAATCGGTTCTGTCATTTGAAACCAGGCTTGGTATTAACTCGCACCCGAAATTCGTTGAGCGCTCCACATGGAAAATCCGCCGCATGGGGACCGGCATCTGTCCCAATGTTTTGTGGATTTATGCGATCTGTGAATCTCCCAGGCAAGCCACCGCGGTGCCGTGGTCCTCCACGGTTTCAGCGAGTACGGGCAAAGATGCAAGATCCGTGAAAGTCCGCAACGCAAAAGCAGGCACATGCGCTGCTAGCGATCCACATTCCTGGAGTTGCTGTACATCCCCACGCAGTCCCCACCGTGTAGGAACGGAGTGCTCGATCAATTTCATAACCGTTTGCAGGGACGTTAGCTGCGCGATTTCGCTGCCACCATCCCTCCCCAGGAAATAGAGGGCCCGCAGACGAACTGGTTTTTGGACAAAACCGTCCGGCACCGCTCCGGCGACCTTGATCTCGGAAACAGGCAGCGGAGTTAGCGCGCCGTTCCGAAATCCGAGCGATGAAGCAATCTCGGGAAATAATTTCAAACTCGGATACGCCGACTGAATCATCGGAATCCCAGCACAAAAAGAAATAGCCGCATTATCGTCGGCTAGTACACGATGACCGCGAGAGTACAATGCCGCCGCCAGAGACGATTTTCCGGCCCCGACCGGACCCAGAAAAGCGAGCGCAGCCCCGTTGACCTCAAGTACGCTGGCGTGCAAAACGCACATGCCCCGTTGATGAAGGACGGCCGCCATCAACATTCCCTGAATATAAATACGTAAGATACCGTGGTCGAGCCCGTTCTCGGGAATCGCTATTATCTGGGAGCCGTCCCTCACAACGAAAGCGCCTACGCCTTTAAACCAGAATTGAGCCTCCTGTCGTGTAACACGGAAACACCGAAACGTTTCCTGCACGCTCGAGATCCATCCAGGATCCTCCCCGAGCGTCACCAGCACTTCGCCGTCTCCCTCGCAAGTGCCGTTAGAGGCAAGCTCCGCCAGAGGAATCTGAGAGCGAATCGTCAGGCCATAAGCGGAGTATCTGTGCCAAACAGTTTGGTCAGTCATTTCTTGTCGAGAGGAATCTGCCTTCCGCTGCGGGGAAAGAGTCAAGGTGCTTCACAAAGGGCGAGCAGTCATCCTCACTCGCCCTTTGCCACGTAGGCCCCTACGTCGTTGTGCAGTTTACTGATCAACTAACGGTTTAGTTGACGGTGTTGTGTGTCGCCGGGTCCGTAAGCAAGTACGTTATGCCTATGGCACCCGACCCTAGGTAAACTTCAATGGTAAAGCGTCAACGTTGGTTATACTGACCCGGACGTACCGATCACATGCGTGGGCGGGATTGTAAACACTATCGAGTCAGAGCCACCAAACTGTTTGGTGAAACTCCCGGGAGAGCCGGTCAAACCGCTAACGTCGCCGAAAGCGGTAAGTTTGGGGGCCATCCACGTTTGTTTCTGTGGAACTTGATTTGTCATGTAGTCACCTCCTTTCTCTAGCGAATTAAGCTAACTCTTTAAAATACCACCCGATGAGTCGTTAAATCCCCTAATTTTCTGATACCGAAACCGTTCATGGCGCTTCTGAATCGCGGCCAACGCCGCCCAGCGGC
This sequence comes from Bryobacterales bacterium, assembly GCA_963747945.1. Lineage (GTDB taxonomy): Bacteria > Acidobacteriota > Terriglobia > Bryobacterales > Bryobacteraceae > Palsa-89. The sequence continues at coordinate 138,116 of CAVVHB010000007.1, read as the reverse complement.
CTGGGAGACCTGCTGGTGATCTGCGCGTGGCCACGCTCGTTCGCTGGTTCCGTCGCGAGGTTATATGGAAGAAATAACATGTGTCGGCGGAATTGTAGCCAATGTCACGGAGTCGAAACCACCAAACGTTTTGGTGAAACTCCCAATGGTAGCCGTCAAAGCGCTAACATCCCCGAAGGTGGTAAGTTTTGGGGTGACCCAATTTTGTTTCCGCGGAACTTGATCCAACATGGAATACCTCCTTTCTTGGTGGATTTTGACCTTAGCTGTTCAATATCACGCCATGAGATTTAAAGCCTTAAATCACTGGTACGGAGCCACACGGCTAAATTGACTGCGGCGAACAGATTAAATGAGCCACTGTGCCCTACAGGGGTTTCCTTATACGCGCCGTAGGCTTTCCGAATTGTAGCCACGTCCACGTACGGCTCAAGTTCCGTGGTGTGGTGGAGGAGTGCATCCTCCAAAAGCGATTGATCGTGCTCCAGGAGTTTTCGGTAAAAGTTAAACCCCAGGTTTCCTTTGGATCGGCGCCACCGCACACTCTCCGGAAGATATCCTTCCATAGCCCGGCGCAGGATCCACCGGCTCCATCCTTGTCCCAACTTTTGTCCAGAGGGTAAGGAAAGGCAAAGCTCTACCAGGCGCCGGTCGAAGAATGGATATCGGGTTTCTACTCGAAAGGCGGCGCTGGCCTTGTCGGTCAACTCCAGAGCGTAGGCATAGACAGCGTACTCAAGACCTGCCAGGTGGTTTTCCCGAGCGATCAATAAACGAAAGTGCCTTTTTGCAACAGCCAGCGAACGGACCCGCTTATCAAATCCCAGGCGGTCCTTAAATCGCTGTGCCAAAAACGTGTCCAGACCCATTGGATCGGCCGGCTGCCCGTGGGCTTTGCGCCACAATCGATATAGCCACTCGGGACATAAAGGTTTAACGCAATGCTCACGAATGATATTCTTCGCCGGAGCGCCCGAAGTCCGTGCCAGAAACCGGACTTCCCGGCGCAGCGTCTTCCACTTTAGACCGACAGCAAGATCTCTCAAGTAATCGACCCCGTAGGAGACCGTAGCGTCACCGTCAAGTCCATCGAGAAAGACTCGCACACCCGCCTGGTTGGCACTCTCAAACATTGCCCAATGAAGATAGAGATTCGGCGCGGAGGATGCCTCATCCAGATGATGGTGCACGCGTTTCACATCCTTCATTGGAGAAAGCTGGTCGGCCCGGATAAAGTGGGGTTGAAAGCCGCCGAGCGCCACCACATCCTGCATATACTTGCGCTCGTCGATGTAGCGCAGGTCCTGTTCCGGCAAGGACGGGGAAAATCAACGAGAACGTGTGCAACGGCGCCCCGGAGGCTTGGGATTCATTAATCCGCCGCGCCACACAGGCAATGGAGGAGGAGTCCAGCCCACCGCTGAGGGCCGATCCAATCGGAAACGCGCTTCGCATCCGGTCTCGAACGGATCGGACGAAGCAATCGCGAAAAGCTTCGGTGTATTCCTCGTCTGACTTTAGCTTTAACTCGCGCTTGGGGTCTAGCGACCAGTATTTCGCGATCTTCTGCTGTCTCCGGGTAACGAGAAGTGTTGAGGCGGGCGGCAGACGATAAATGTCCTTATAGAACGTAATGGCGCGGTCGTCGAAAATATTCGCGAGATAATCCAGTATCCGCAGCTCATTCAAACGTTTGGGAACCTCCTCCAAACAGCACAGAGCTTTAATTTCGGAACCGAACGCAAACAGAGTATCGGACGCGAAGTAATACAGGCACTTGACCCCCATAGGATCGCGTGCGCAGAAGAACTGTTCTTGGCGTGGGTCCCAGATCGCAAACGCGAAGTCGCCAAGCAGCTTTTGGACGCAGTCCTGGCCCCACTTGTGATAAGCCTCAAGTATTAGCTCGCTATCCGTGATTGCAGGATGACCGGATTCGAGTCCCAGTTCGGCGATCAACTCATCCCGGTTATCGATCCTGGCGTCAGCCGTGATGATCAGCCCCGATGCGCGGTGCTGACAGGGTAACACCTCGTGAAGCGATTCCGGTGTGGTCCAGAGCATCGTGTGCCCTAAACCGGCCGGCCCGGCGCACACTACAGACAAGCCGTCTGGACCGCGATGGGCTAGAGTGGCGGCCATCGTTTCGACGAGCTTATCCTGTACTGGGGCGCCGTCCCGCCGAAAGACGCCCACCATACCGCTCATAGAGCCTTCTTCTAGGATCCTGAAAACGACTATACTCCCGTATGTGCGCCTCCGGCCCTCCGACCATCACTACTTGGTCGTGCTCCAACCAGGCATGAGCGGAAAACTTTCCGTTTTGCTTGGACGCCCCTATACAAAGGACCGGCTCGTATCCAAATTGTTTAAAGAGCGCTTCGGCGGTTAGGGCTTCCGTCAGACAGTTACCGGGTAGAGGATTCCTGCGTTTCGCGGTTTCCAGGGCCCACACCAATACGGCGGGGCTGATCTTGCGCCGCGTGAGCCGCCGGCCGCAGACAGCCACCAGCGACAGCATACTTCGGATCCTCTGAAAACGGCACAGGCGCAATCCAAGCCGCGTCATCCTGAGCAGTACAAACGCCTCCAGTACGAGCCCGGATCTACGTAACGCCGACATGAGTTTGTACAAGAATCAGTCCCGGCTCCGCCAGTTGCTCCAAAAAGGATAACGTGAGCTCCTCGCAAACTTCCCTGGACACCTCAAACGTGGCCAGAAGGTGATCGATAATCTGACTCACGGTGTGCGGTTCCTGGAGGAATTTCCAGATTTCGCAGCCAGCGCCTTCGATCCCAAAGTAAACTCCAGCGGAAAGATGAAGGACGGCGATTTCACCGTTCAAATCGGACCACACGGCTTGCTTAGACAGAGAGATGGTATCTTCCGGATGCAGGGCGGACATGTTACTTTAGAGGTTAATGCAGGAATTGCAGATATGTCAAGACGATTAAGTACTACTAGATTCCCGCTTCAATACCCGTCCGGAAGCTCGATCTGGAGGCGTTCTGTAGGAGCACTAGCTCACGTTTTTAGAACGATTTGCGGTCGAAAGTTGCATCCAATGTATGTTACTTCAAATACAGCCGTTCGAAAGTTTACAAACTAAAGCCAGCCGCGGCTGCGTCGGAAGCGAACATGCGCACCGTGTCCAAAGATACAGCGGCCAGATTGGACCCGGCCATCTTCATCGCTTTCGCAAGGATGTCGTGCGGGACCGTCACGATATCGCACCCGCACTGATCGGCTTGAAAAATGTTCAGCACTTCGCGAACACTGGCCCACAGCAGCTCAGCTAGCGGCTTTCCTTCCAGCAGGCAGCGGCTGGCGCGCATCAACGGCTCAGGATCTGTCCCCGTATCCGCGATTCGCCCGGCAAACACCGACACTACTGCCGGCACGGACTCCACCAGAGCTTCCGCCACGTCAGCCACTTGCCGGAGTGTCAGCAAAGCCGTCACATTGAGCTTCACTCCTTCCTGAGCGAGCGTATGGACCAGCGGCATCATCGATTCACCATGCGTGTTCGTGACAGGAATTTTCACATAAACATTGGCGCCCCAAGATGCAATCTTCAGCGCCTGGCGTCGCATTTCGCCCGGATCGTCGGAGAACACTTCAAACGAGATTGGCTTTTCCGTGATACCGGATAATATGTCCTTTGCAAACGCTTCATAATTGGAAATCCCGGCCTTTCGCATGAGCGTGGGGTTTGTCGTCAGTCCGCTAATCAGCGGATTGGCATACAAACTCATCATGCCTGTCTTGTCCGCACCGTCGGCGAAGATCTGAACGCTCAACCCCTCTAGTGGACGGTATTCCTGTACCGGGGCGCTTTGAGAAAGGACAGTGGACGCACTCATTAGTTTATGTCTCCTTGGTGTGAAAGAATGATGCCCGAGGCGGCAAGCAGGTCGGCCGCTCGGAAATGAGGCTGCTTTTTCAAAGCCTCGCTGTATCCGTAATCGATGAAAATGGTGGTGCAGCCAGCTGCATGCCCGCAATCGATGTCACGCCACCGATCGCCAACCATGTAACTGGCTGAAAGGTCGATCCCTAACTCACTGGCCGCACGGAGCAACATACCGGGTTTGGGTTTTCGAAATTCGGACGATTGATCACCGCCGGGATCGTAACAGACCTCGACCCGGCTAATGGGCAATAACTCGCACATTCGGCGATGGATCTCCTCGACCGTGGCCAGGGGCAAATCACCCCGCCCAACGTCCGGTTGATTCGTGGCTACGATCAATTCAAAGCCAGCCGTGTGCAGACGGGCACAAGCTTCCTCTACTCCGGGTAGCAGAGTGAATTCCTCCAGGGATCGGGGCGGATATGGTTTGCCGTCCTTTACGATGGCCGCGTTTACCACGCCATCCCGATCCAGAAAAACGGCGCGTCTCATCGGGATGAGACGTTAACTGGCGGCCACGGCGAGCGCCGCTCCGGTATTTTCCCATTTGGTCTGATTCAGTTTCAGCTTGGGATGGGAAACAAACAGGTGCCACACAATACCTTGGAATGCCTCCGAATGGGGCGTAACATGGGAGGCGTTCACAGTGGGAATAATAACCGCCACGTCGGCAACCTTCGCCGTGTAGCCGCCGTCTCGCCCCAGGATGCCTACGACCGCCGCTCCTTTTTCTTTCGCGTACTGAATTGCGCGGACCAGATTGGGGCTGACATTCTGCTCCAGATTACCGCCTCCGACAGATAAAACCAGCAAACTGTCGGCGCTCGTTAGGCGGCTACCGCGAAGCCACTCCGCAAAGATGGTCGGCCAACCTTCGTCATTGGTGCGTGCCGTTAACTCCGAGACATTGTCGGTCGGAGCATAAGCTTCGAACCCACAGATTTTTCGGAAGTCATTCACCGCATGCGACGCATTGGCCGCACTGCCGCCGACGCCGAGGATGAACAGGCGCCCTCCCCGCGCGCGCACCGCACCCAAAGTTTCTACCGCCGCCTCGATCTTAGCCGCGTCCAGCCGTTCGGTGACGCAGCGCACTTCATTGAGGAATTCTTCAGTAAAAGTCATGTCAGACTAGTGCCTCCTTGCTGGTTAAGTATCGGTCCAGCTCTTCGAGACCAGACTTGGAACCGATTTCGTAAAATCGCTGGTCGGCTTCATACCCGGCCAGATCTCCCTTAGCTACCAGATCCTTCAGAACATTAGTCAGATCTAGCGCAACTCCACCCGGATATGCGGTAAAGACGGAAGAATGATATAGGCTGAGACCGTAATCGATGTGCCGCATATCTGGAGTCCGTGCCGATTTGTCGTAGAGCTTGATCTGGCCGTCCGCAAACCACACATTACTGGCGTCCCATCGGTTTTGGTTATTAAATACAGTCATCAGCGCGCTTCTGCGAGACTCAGTCCAGGCTCGGGCCACTGGGCCGAAGTCAATATTAAGATAAGAGTCCCCATATAAGACAAAAAACGTCTCGCCCAGCAGCGGAAGCGCCTGCCGTATTGCTCCCCCTGTGCCAAGGAGCACCGGCCCGTCGAACGAATAAAGAAGCTCCACGCCGTACGCGGATCCGTCCCCGTACTTCAGTTGAATCTGCTCTCCTAAGAAGCCCAAACACAGCACCACTCGGCGAATGCCTTGATCGCGCAACATGGCCAGCTGATGCTCCAGGAACGGCTTACCCGCTACCTCTAACAAGACCTTCGGCACAGTTTCAGTCAGCGGCCGCAGGCGCGTCGCCAGGCCACCGGCCAGCAGGGCTACCGGAATATCGAGCGTTTCCACGGCCATAACCTAATTACGGATGACGACTTTCGTTCCCTCGAAATCGAAGTGAAAGCGAATCTCTGTCAGGCCGATCTCGCGCATGGCGTTCCGAAGGCGGGGTTTATCCTCGCTATAGAACATCAGGAACCCACCGCCGCCGGCGCCAATCAGCTTTCCCCCCAAGGCGCCGTTCGCCATCGCATGGTCGTACCAGCCGTTGATCTGCGCGCTCGACATATTGGAAGAGCGCTTTTTCTTGTTCTGCCAATGGACGTCCATCAATCTTGCGAATTCCCGCAAATCTCCATTCGACAGCGCGCTTTCGCTAGATTTAGCCAATTCCTTGACGAAATGCAGGTTCTCCAGCATGGCGGAATCCATCGCGCGGCTCTTTTCGTCTTGTTCTTTTAGAACCGTTGAGGCCGACCGTGAGTAACCGGTGAAAAAGAGAAGCAAATTGTCTTCCAGGTTGTGTCTGGTTTCGGCGGAAAGGCGCAACGGCCACGCAGTGACCCGTCCATCCGGGCAATACTGGAAGCACGTAATTCCGCCGAACGCGGCGATATATTGATCCTGCTTTCCAATGGGCTCACCCAGCTTATTGATTTCAATATCGCAGGCTTGCTCCGCCAGCTCGGAAGGATGAACCAGGTTGTTCTTGTAGGCGTGCAGAGCCTTCAGCAGCGCAGTGGTAAAACTGCCGGAGGAGCCCAAACCCGTGCCAGAAGGGATATCGGCCATGGACGTAATTTCGATGTAGCCGTTATCTTCGATTCCAACCGCATGCAGTGATTCTCGTACGATAGGATGAACGATTTCGTCGATAGATTTAACTCTCTCCAAATGCGAGTATTTGACGATGAATTCCTGTTGGAAGCATTCGTGGATCGTGATATATACGTATTTGTCGATGGCGGCCGCCATCAGGAACCCGGTATGGTTTTGATAGTAAGACGGTAGGTCGGTGCCGCCACCGCCTAAAGTGATTCGTAGAGGAGAGCGAGCGATGATCATAAGCCTGCCACGGCAACTCTGTGCCGCCCAGTTCCGGCTTTGCTGTAGATGGTTTCTACCACTTCGAGAGCGGCTCTGGCCTGTTTCAGGCCTGGCTCTGGCTCGCGATGCAGCCGGATGTCCTGGATAAATTCATTCGTTTCGATGCCCCATGAGTTGTCTCCTCGCGGGAACTCATAGATGATGGTCTCAGGTGGCCCCATCTCGGGAAGCATCTGGTAGTGATGGAGACGCTCAACGCCGTAACTTCCGCCTAAACCTTCGATGTGAAGCTTGGCATATTTCGTGTAGATCTCAAACGAGAACTGATTCTTCCACTCCGTGCAACTTACATGCAGCCAGGCTGTATTGCCGGATGCGTTTCTCAAATTGAGGAAGGCATTGTCGTCAACCGGCATGTCCCAGAAGTACGTAGCAACATGACCCTCCACGGAGGCCCAGGCACCTAAGAACGACCCGGACAAGTCGATCAGATGAACCCCTTGATCCATCAACTCTCCCCCGCCCGACAGCTCTGGATTCGCTCGCCACTCCTTGTCATAACCCACGCGGCCTCCGTGACCGTAGCGGGCGCGAATGAACATAACGGGACCCGCGCTTCCGGACTTGAGGATCTCCCGAGCCTTCAAAAAGGCGGCGTGATAGCGGTGATTATAGCCGCTCCGCACAACCACGCCATGCGAAGTCGCTAACGACTGCAGCTCGTCGATCTCCTCTGTTGACATGGCGACCGGCTTTTCGACCAAGACATGTTTACCCGCACGAATGCAGGCAGCCGCAACGGGCGCGAGCTGAGAGTTGGTGGTGGCCACGATAACTGCGTCGGGTTGGGCCTCCAAAGCTCGGTCGACGTCTGTGGTGGCAATGCATTTTGACCCTGCTTTGGCCGCCAGACCAAGGGCGCGGTCTTCGTCCAGGTCGCATGCAGCCACCAGTGAGCCTTTAGGCAGTGCCTCAAAGCGCTTTTTCCCGATCAAGCCGCAACCTACAATCGCAAATCGCAGCGGAACTGTCGTATCGATAGTTGTGCCGTTTAGTTTCATTTAATTCCAATGTTGGCCGCGATCCTCGGGCAAAATGCGGCGCAGAGTATAGATGTCGGCTTTCTGAAGTTCTTCAGTACGCTCGTGCAGGGTGGGCCAAGGATCCCATGGCGCACTGATCAGCTTGCCCGTGATTCCGTCTGATTCAGCCGAGCCGAGGTAAGCGCATAGGGCGGCGGCTTTCTCAAACGAGTGCCCACCGTTGGCTTTTTGCTGCAACGCCTGGCTAAACTGCTTGTCGCCAATCCCCTCCGCGCCTGCCTCCAAACTCTGCGTCAGCATACGCGTATTCAGTGCACCCGGCGCAATCGAGTTCACATCGATGCCGGTGCCACGCAGCTCCTCGGCGATATTCTCCGTAAACCGCACTACTGCCGCTTTCGCGGTTGCGTAGGCGCTAAAAAAAGGGCGTGGACTCGTCGCTCCGCCCCCGGAAAGATTGATTATCTTTCCATAGCTGTTGAGGCGCATGTGGGGAATAAGCCCGTTGCAAAACATGACGGTGCCGAAGAAATTAATCTCAATTGTCTTCCGCCAGTCAGCAATATCCACAGCTTCGGTCTTGCCCACCGGACCAAGCACGCCGGCGTTATTGACCAGGATGTCAATCCGGCCGAAGTGTTCGATAGCCGCCTCTATGAACGCCTGCACTTCACCTTCCTGGGAGACGTCGCAGGCTTGAGCGAATACACGCCGTTCATCACCGGCGAACTCTATCAAGCATCGCCGGCTTTCCTCCAACGCGCTCCGTTCACGTGAGCAGATCGCGACTTTTGCGCCCTGCGCAAGAAACGTACGTGCGATGGCCTGCCCTAAACCGGCACTGCCTCCGGTTACGATTGCATTTCGCTGAAGAAGAGTCATAGAAAACGATTTTTCGCCAAACCTCTATGGAGCCGTACGATGAGAACGCGGAAGGAGATTTGCGCCTCGCGCTTCTACGGAGTTGTTTTTTTAGTGCTTCCTGACCGGATGCCGGAGAGTCATCACTGCTTCCAGGAATCCCGCTTGCTCGAAGGGCAAGCGCCGTCGAGAACGCCGGCCTTTAATCAAGCCGAAATTGATAAAGCGTCGAACACCCAGGAATTCGCGCAAAGCCAATCCACTGTCTCTTCCACGCTCTGCTGGATCGTGAAATGCGGAACCCAACCCGTCTTACGGATTTTACTGGTATCCAGGTAGATGAACGGATTATCTCCAATCCAACCCCGACTTCCGCCTGAGTACTGCAACTGCGGGGAAAGGCCAAGTTTCTGGCAGATCCATCCGATGGAGTCGCTTACCTTGCAATATGCATCGGTCCCTAAATTGAAAATCGCCACACCATGTTTCGCTTCTCGCGCCGCTGATTGGGAAATCACTTGCAAGATGGCACGCACGCAATCGCTCACGTGCAAATACGACTTCCGTTGGCTACCGTCGCCCAGCACTTTTAGGTAATCGGGGTGATCTCGTAGTTGCTGTACGAAGTCGATCACGTGCCCGTGGGTGTAGCGCGGCCCGAGGATGGACACAAAGCGAAAGATATATGCGTTCATTGCAAACCCTTCGCAGTAGGCCTGAATCATTGCCTCGCCAGCCACTTTGGACGCCCCGTAAAGGGAAGTTTGAACAGGAAATGAGCAATCTTCCGGCGTGGGAATCAACTCCGCCTCGCCATACACGGAACCGGTGGACGAGAATGCCATCTGCCGAATTCCATTGGCACGCATGGCCTCGAGCACCTGGAAAGTGGCGCGAGTATTTTGTTCAAAATCCTTGGAGGGATGCTCCACTCCGAAGCGAACGTCCGCGTTGGCAGCCAGGTGAAACACGAAGTCGTTTCCGCGCATGGCAGATCTCAGTCCGTCAGCATCGAGATTATCGCCCTCAACGAGACGGAAAAGCGGATTCTTCAGAGCGCCGTTGAGAAACTCGATCCGTCCCGTGGACAAATTGTCCCATCCAGTTACACCGCAACCTTGCTCAAGAAGTGCATCGACGAGCGTGCTTCCTATGAAACCCGCCGCGCCTGTAATGAAAACATTCTGTGGTATCAATTGATTATTTACCTTACGACCATAAAAGCTAGTGACCCGCCCGGAATCGCATACACCTCATGCTTGTGGGATAACTCCTGCAACCATTTAGAAACTCCGTTGACACCAAGGCGGCCGAAATCATGCCACGCGATAACACTACCGGGGTGACAGCACTTGAAGGCATTCATGGTGTCGGAACGGACGTACTCATAAGAGTGCGCGCCATCGATAAAAAACAGATCCACCTTGCCGGCAAACGGGGTGTAATCGAAGGTGGCGCTGTCGCCATACAGACAATGAATCTTCTGCGCCGCGGGTAGCCCGTCGAAAACGTAGTGGCGTTTCGTGCCCAACTTGTGAATGAGACTTTCGTCGATCATCGTGGTTCTCAATGCGGGCGCACTCCCTCCTTCGGGAGGCAAATCGAGACTGTAGACTTCGGCTTCCGGAGCCGAATTCAGCGCGAAATGTAGAGTAGTATAGCCCTGCAATGTGCCGATCTCAAATATGACTTTGGCGTTCAGGAGCCTGCATAGCAAGCACAACTGCACAAGATCCGCCAAGTAAGATGCTAAGGGAAGAAACCAACTTTCACCGTGTGGAAGGGTTTCCCAGGCTAAGGTCACCTCTTTGCTCTGTGTTACTGCATCGCCGTTCTTAAGTACCTGAAACACATTTCTCTGTGGCAACCCACGTCGATCTGCGTAGGTCTCGTACAAACATCGGCATTGGCGAGCATAGTCCATCAGGCGCCCGGGATTCGGCAATAGCGAGAGAGAAGCTACATTCCCTCCCAAAAGCACGTTGGTGCCGGCGGCGGCCAAGGCTCTAGCGGTTTCAACGAGTCTCATGCAAAGTTTCCATGTCGCTTATATGCGATTAAGTTCCAGTACCCTTCACAACCGCGCCAACGGTTCGACAGAGAATTGTAAGATCGGTCCACATGGAGCGCTTTTGAATATACTCAAGGTCCATCTTCACCCAATCGTCAAAATTACTGATAGCGTTCCGGCCGCGCACTTGCCAGTAGCAGGTTATGCCTGGCCGAATACTCAGTTTTCGTTTATGCCACATCTCGTAACGCACGAGCTCATGTGGGCCGGCTGGCCGCGGACCCACCAGACTCATATCGCCCACCAGTACGCTCCAAAGTTGTGGCAATTCGTTTAAGCTGTATTTCCTCAAGAACTTCCCGAGCCGCGTCACCCGCGGGTCGTCGCGAATCTTAAACACCGGCCCACTCATCTCATTCAGGGCCTGCAGCTGTTGTTTCTGATCGTCGGCGTCCGCGATCATGGTTGTGAACTTATATCCAGAAAACCGCCGACCCCGGTAGCCCACCACTCGCCACTCGTAGAAGATAGGCAGCTGCGGCGTGGTCAACTTGATTCCGATGGCGATCACCACAAACACGGGCGACAAAAGTAGAAGGGCTGTTCCGCTGATCACGATGTCGATCAATCGCTTCCAGACCATGGTGTCTGTTGCTTCTTCTTCCTCCGGGATCAATGTGACGCCGGGAAGAGGCAGGTACGGATCAGTGGCGATTTTTAAATCCCGCAACTCCATGCCGAGCATGCTCTCGTGCAGGATGTGAGCGCTCACTCGAAAGTAGTCGCAAGAGCCAATCGCCGAATGCAGCCAGGGACACTCTCGATCGGGCATAACAATGATCACTTCATCGATCGGGGTATGAATGAGAACGTGCTCTAGATCCGTTAGGCTGCCCAGTACTGGTAGATTACCTGGTCCGGAGTCTTTTGAACCGTCCACGAGAAAGCATCCAATAATCTTCGTCCTAGCATCGCTGAATGCAGCCTCGGTGAATTCCAGCACCTTAGAAATCCCGCTAGCGGAGCCGGCGAGCGCGACAAGTCGAACATCCAATCCGCGCTTTTGGCGTATCCTGAAACGGTATTTGAGCGCCAGCCGGTAACCTGTCGCAGCAAAAAACAGGATTGTGAGGTAAGAGAAAACAAAGATACGACTGTAAGGTGGCACGTGCAGGGCGAAGAACACGGTGGCCGTGCCGCCGAGTGAGGCCGCGATCGCAATCAGAATCGACGCGATGATTTGACCGTTTGTCCGATAGTAAAAGGGTTTGAAGTTGTACCTGAAATCGAGACACAGTAACATCGCGACAGTTGTTATGACGAACACCCAGCTTAGTTCGGGAATGGAGGGCAAGGTCGAGCCTGGTCCCTTGGCAGGTGAGAGCGGTCCAAACACCTGCGCATATAGTGCAGACTCGGGCCTTAGCGTCTCTCGAATATATGCTAAGGCTTTATATGCGAAGAGAAAAGCCAGAATCGAGCATAGCGCGTCGCTTAACCGGCAAACCGTCAACTGCATTTTCTTAGGACCGAGCATAGGAAACACCACTTTTGAAGTATCGATCTGACAATGTTACGAGCGCTTCACCGTTGTAGCCACCAGCTATTCTGAGTGACGCTATTTTGGAACCAGCGGAGTGTTTCAATAATCAGGTGAACGCGACGGGTAGTGATAACTACTAGATTGGCTCGAAGGTGCGAGCGGTCTCGCGATTGGCGCGATACCATTCCACCGTTCTTGAAAGACCGTCCCGTAAACTGGTGGGACACTCGTAACCGAAATCGTTTTGAGCCTTCGAGATATCAAAAACCCGTCGGATCTGGCCCTCGGGACGGTTGGCATCCCAGGTCAGTGATCCGCGAAATCCGCTCACCTCAGTCAGGCACTCAACCACTTCGCGTATAGAGTGCTCTTTCCCCGACGAAAGATTCACTAATTCCGCTTGCTCATACACCTCGCCAGCCTGAAGAAGCCCGGCAGCTACGTCGCCGGCGTAAACAAAATCCCGAGTGGGTTTGCCGGAACCCCAAACGACGACATTTTCGTCCTCCACAAACTTCCGAACCAACGCCGGAATTACGTGTGCGTTCTCCAGGTCGAAATTGTCGTATGGTCCATAAATGTTACCGGGTACGCCGATGATAGCCGGGAAACGGTGCTGCTTCCATTGAGCAATCGATTGTACCTGGAGCATGCGTTTCGCCAGGGAATACGGAGCGCTATCCTCCTGAGGAAAACCATCCCAAAAGGAAGTCTCTTTTTGCGGCATGGGCGCGTGTTCCGGATATCCGCAGCCTGCTCCGGCAGCCACAAATTTGCTCGCACCGGCGAGGCGCGAATAATGCATCGTCAGTACACCCATCATCAGGTTCCGATAGAAGAAATCAGCCGGTTTCGAACGGTTTGCACCAATGCCGCCCACCAGGCCCGCAAGGTGAATGACGATGTCGACAGGACTGGAACGGCCGTCAAAGTGATCCGGCCATCCATCCTTGCCCGCCTGCAAATCGCTGAACAGCCGGCAGACCTCGGTCTCTTTCGTCAGATCATAGGATTTGCTTCGAACCACGTAGACATGCGGGCACCCCGCAGAAATCAATGCCTCGTGAACATGGCGGCCCAAAAAACCGCCGCCTCCAGTAAGAAGAACCCGTTTATTTTCCCAAAATGTCATACAGTAGAAAGTTGTTTCCTGGTAATGTCTAAAGCTGAATCCGTCGATCCGTAAAGCTTCTCCTCCACGAGCTCGCAAAGGATGTGCCCGATCGCAATGTGGGACTCTTGCACATGTTGCGTGCTGTCGCTGGGAACGAGAATCGGCAAGTCGACCAGTGGAAGAAGCTGACCGCCAGTTTCTCCTAAGAAGCCGATTGTGAATATCTCTTTCTGCCTGCAGCGCTGAACGGCCCGGATGAGATTCCGCGAGTTACCACTTGTGGTTATGGCGATAAGTACGTCGCCTGCTCGCCCCCAAACATCTACCAGCCGTTCAAATACTTCATCAAACGAATAGTCGTTGGCCCGGGCCGTCAAGAAGGATGTATCGGTGGTTAAAGCGAGAGCTGGTATACCGGGACGCTCCAGCGAAGCGCGCAGCCGGCTGGTAAACTCAGCGGCCAGATGCTGAGAATCGCCGGCACTTCCGCCATTGCCGCACAGCATCAGTTTTCCACCGGCAGAAATGGAGTCCGACACCCGCCGCGCGGCCTCAGCGATGGCGGAGGCGCCCAGATTGGCAAGCCTGGTCTTCACGGCGGCGCTTTCAAGCAACCGCGCTTGTATTAGTTGAATTTCATCCATTCTTGTTATTTTGCCTGGTGTTCCTCAATCGCTATGAACGTTCCCATTGCCGCCCACGTGCTCGCCAGCTGTGGCGAGCGAAACAGGGGTCCCGATGTCGATAAAGCCGCCGTCGGAAGGAAACACGCGAAAACGGCCATCCAGCCAGCGCGGAAAGACCTCGCGCTCCAGTGAAACCGGCCGACCTTCGGGAATCGACTCAATTAGTTCACTGCAAACGATGTAGATTCCCGCGTTGATCAGTCCGGACGTCGCTGTCCCCATTCCTGGACTCTTCTCCTGGAATGCCGTAATGCGTCCGGCAGAATCCACTTGGACCGAGCCGAACTGACGCGCGTCGTCGACATGAGTAACTATCATGGAATTCCTGTTTCCACTATCAAAATGCCATTCGATGAACGCCGCCAGATCGACTTTGCAATAAGAATCGCCGTTCAATACCATCGCCACGGGACAGCTGCCAGCAGCCAAACGCAAAGCCCCGCCCGTGCCCAGCGGGCTGGCTTCCCGCGAATAGTGCAGAGACACGCCTCGATAATGTTCCCCCAGTAATTCACTCACATGATCGCCTAAGTAACCGGTTGCCAGAATGATGTCGGAAACTCCGCCTTCCGTTAGTTGGTCGAGCAAGTAAGTCAAGAACGGACGGCCCCGCACCACCGCCATGGCTTTGGGGCGGTCGTGAACTACACTTCTCAAGCGCGTTCCAAGCCCTCCACAAAGAATTATTGCAGGGATACTCATGCTCTTAGAAGTAACGGCTCCGCCAAACTTGCATGCCCTTGTCTTGAAATGAAAAATCTGTAAACAACGCGCCGGCCTTTTCGAGCGTAGACAGGACGTTAAAACGCCGCCGTTCCTCCACCAATAACAGCAGGTACCCACCGCCGCCGGCTCCAAGCAACTTGCCACCGATAGCGCCGTTCTTTCTCGCGATCTCGTAAAGTTCGTCGATATCTGGCGTGCTCACGTCGGGGTTCATTCTTCTTTTATTGGTCATCCCTTCGTCGAGTAATTCGCCAAACTCGCGCAGCCGCCCCTTCAAGAGAATGTCCTTGGCCTCATAGACCATTTGATGTAGCCGGTGCATTCCATCGAGTACCCGTTGGTCTCCTTGCTCGTAGGCATGCATCCGTTTTTCAACAATTCCTAGCGAAGGCCGCACCTTGCCCGTGTAGCACAAAACTAAGTGGTCCTCTAAGTCGTGCAAGACATCCGGGGAGACCCGTAATGGTGTGACACTAATGCGATCCTTCCAAAACTCAATGACGTTGAACCCGCCAAAGGTCGTTGCATACTGATCTTGTTTCCCGCCGGCTATTCCCAAATCCTGGCGCTCGATGATATAGTTCAACTCCGATAACTCGTAGGGATCGAGAACTACACCGAGATACTCAATCATGGTTCCGAGAATGGCTGCGGTAACCGCGGATGAGCCGCCCAAACCGGAGCCTCGAGGCGCCTCGCTCCTGAGGTCCAACTCGAATCCTCTTCCTCCGCCCATTCGCCGGATGGCGGCGCGGACCAGATCGAAGACACCATCATGGACCAGGGAATCTTCGCACAACCGGTAGGAAGACTTGCACCCCGAGTCCAGGGAATGGATTTCCACTGCATCGTCGGACCGCGGACGCAAGGTGGCAAACGCGAAACGGTTGATGGTGCTCGAGAGAACCGCCCCGCCATGTTCTTCGTAGTACTGCGGCAGATCGGTTCCGCCGCCCACAAAGCTGATTCGAAGCGGAGCACGCGCGCGGATAACCGTGCTGGTATTCACCTGCTCGCGGTTATAGAGGACCGATGCAGGGGCAGGCGCGCTCACGATAAATCTCTCGGATGTTGGGCTGTATTAGACATTTTGAAATCGCCCTCTGCCTATCATTCGATAGGCTTTCAGCAGCTCGGTAATGCCGTCATCGAGCGAGCGCTTCGCCTCGAAACCGGCTTCGCGTAGCCGCTGATTGGATACCAGGTAATTCCGTTTATCGGGATCTACTCCGATTTCCGAATAGTGCACGAAGAAATTTGGAACATGCTGCTTTACTTTTTCGGCCAGTTCTTCTTTCGACAAGTTGGCCGAATCCAGGCCCAAGTTGAAAGCGCGGCCTGTCATCCGCTCGTGATTCTGGATGGCGAAGACGAAACAATCCGCTACGTCCCGGATGTGAACGAAGTTTCGCTGAAAGCCCTTTTCGAACACAACCAGGTAGCCATCGGTGACCGCTGCATAAACGAAGTGGTTCACCAGCAGATCCAGCCGCATGCGGGGTGAAACTCCAAACACCGTCGCCAGCCGCAGCGTAATGGAATTTCCGGCTTCCAACACCGACTTTTCGGCTTCCGTTTTTGTAACCCCGTAGAGCGAGATAGGCTCTAAGGGTGTGTCTTCGGTACAGTGCACGTCGCCCGATTTGGTTCCGTAGCCACTATTGGTGGTTGGATAGACGATCAATTGCCGCGGGCTCCGCAAGCGAGTGACTAGTCGCACGGCCTCCAGGTTCACTGAAGTCGCCGTCCAGGGATCTCGAGCACAGAGGGGCGCACCCACCAGCGCGGCGAGAGGAATGATCACGTCGGCCGATTGCATGGCCTTGGCCATCAACTTTTCGTCGCGTACGTCACCGTGGATGAAATCAAAGCACGGATTCGAGCACAGATGAAAAAGACTCGGCTCGAAACTCATTTTGTCTAGCGCGGTCACGCGGAAACCCGCGCTTAACAGCGTCTCGCAAAGTATGGAGCCCACATAGCCTGCGGCTCCTGTAATCAGAATTGTAGCGGACATATATTTTAATTAGCTGCGGCGGAAGCAGGTTCTGGTTGCCGCGATTCGTTTAGGCGGCTCTCAACGTGTTCGTAAACGCGACGCAGACCTTCGGATAAGCTGACAACCGGTTTCCAACCCTCTAGTTCCGCGGTCGTTTTGGAACAATCCAGCGCCTGCCCCCAAATCACGGTCGGATGCGAGGAGTTCCAGGTAATTGGAATGTCCTTCCCGGAAATGCGTATGATCTCCAGAGCAAGATCGCGAATAGAGATGCGGTCTTCGTTCCCAAGGTTCAGCGGACCCACCAAATGGCGGTTTTCCATCTGCGCCGCCGCGGCCAAAAATCCTTCGACGATATCGCTGACGTAGCAGAAAGAGCGCGTCTCCGCACCAGAACCGAGTACCGTAAACGGCTGCCGTTCAGGATATTCGATCGCACGCCGGGTAAACACAGGAATCGCGGAGCCGGTTTCCAACTCCAGGTCCTGATTGGGCCCGAATGCGCCAATAATCCTAACTATGGCGGCGCGTAGCTCAGTGCCCTGCTCAACCGCATATTCAATCTGCTTTTCTCCGAGTAGCTTGGCCCACCCGTACGACAGCTCGGGATGAGCTGGAATGGCTTGCTCCTCTCGAATCAACGCTGCATCCGGGCTGCCCTGCAGTTCAATGGGATAGATGTGCGCGCTGCTGGCATAAAGATAGCGTGGGACGCCGGCGTCCAGGGCCGCGCTCAGCATATGTGTGTCGATGAGGGTGTTGTCGATGATCACTTCCGAAGGACGGGTGATGTAGTATTTGATGCCGCCCACTTTCGAGGCCAGATGAAAAACGAAATCTATATCCTGGCAGACGCGCCGACAAACTTCGCGCAGTCTCAGATCGTCACAGATGAAATCGATTTGGCTTTCAACGGAACGGAGATACTCTTTTCGCCCGCGTTCCAGGTTGTCCACCACCCGAACCTTGGCACCTAAGTTTACAAGGCGCTCCGTTAAATGCGATCCAATAAACCCTGC
This sequence comes from Bryobacterales bacterium, assembly GCA_963747945.1. Taxonomy (GTDB): domain Bacteria; phylum Acidobacteriota; class Terriglobia; order Bryobacterales; family Bryobacteraceae; genus Palsa-89. Next base: position 120,376 of record CAVVHB010000007.1, on the reverse strand, counting down.
TCCGCCTGTAACGAGAACCCGCTGGCCACTCCACATTCGCATTTTAGATGATGCTCCCCTGCGCAGCCATACCCTTAGCGGGCGGCTAACCTTTCGAGATGATCTCCGAACTTCGCCAGCACAGTACTTCGATCAAACTGGCGGATGCACGCTTCTCTTCCGTTTTGTCCGAGTTGCTGTGCGTTTTGTAAATTCGTTTTCAACTGCTGGATGGCCGCCGCCAGGGCTTCGGGATCCTCCGGCGGCACTACAACACCCACACGATTCTCCGTTATGTATCTGCCTGTTTCGCTGGTCGCACTCACCGCGGCAAGCACAGGTCGCGCGGCTGCCATATAGAAAAGGAGTTTGTTGGGAAACACCATGTCGGTGACTGTCTTCTTCTGCGTGACCACCAAGGTATTTGCGGCCGCGAATTGTTTCGACATGGTTTCCCGCGGCTGTAGCGGGAGGAAATGCACATTGGTCAGGCCGAGCTCGCGATGTTGCGCCTTCAGTTCATCCAAATAAGAACCCTCGCCGATAACGTAGAACACGACGTCCCGCTCGGAACGAAGCCGATCCGCGGCCTCCAGCAGCGTCCGAAGTCCCTGTTTCGCCGAAACGCTGCCGGAATACATCACCACGAACGACTCGGGACCAATTCCGTGAGTGCTTCGGAAACCATTCACCAATGGACCCGGCTGGATCATCTGAGGATCGATGTAATCGGGAAATATCGCGACCTTCTCGGCCGGAACACCCTTTGCAATCAGGTTCGCGCGAAATCCCGGGCTGATGACTCCGATTCCCTTCGCCCGCTTGTATACGAAGCGCTCCATCGCCCTGCCAATGCGAAACGCCCAGCCCGTCTCGTTCATCATTCCCACGGCCGCTGCCGCATCGGGTACCAGATCCTTAATGTGAAAGAAGAAGGGAGCTCGTTTCAGAATTCCGAGCAACCATCCCGTCAGCCCCAACTGCAGTGGCGGCGAAACGACTACGATGAGATCCAGACGTTTTGAAAACAACTGGCCTATCAAGGACGAAATGGCAAAGGACGTGTCAAACAAAATTCTCTGAAGCGTCTTGCGTGGATTCTTGGGAACGTATAGGTACGTTCGCAATACAGGAACGCCGTCGATTACTTCGCGCATCCACAGGCGGCCTTCATAACCATCCCAAACCTTGAACTGCGGTGCCGTCGGAAACGCCGTCGCAACTCGAACGTCATGGCCGCACTTCTTGAGATAGACCGCCAGGTCGGCGGTATAGGGCCCGGCGGTCGACTCCGGTGGGTAATTCAGTCCAATGACGAGCACACGCATACTTGGCAACGTAGACGACTAAACCTGAGAATAAACCCGAGCGGCCTTTTCAACTTCCGGCTGGAAGGCGTAACTACAATTGTCCAGATACTCGGAAACGCTCGCCTCATGTTCCAGCGGGGCCCCGTCGAATGGATATCCTGCCTCGCGCAAAACGTTTCGAAACTCTTGACGATCAACCCCGTGGTGAAGCTCCACCACCAGACGCGGCCGATGGGCCCTCAGGGTTTGCATCATTCCCCGCAAGGCTTGGATTTCCATCCCTTGCACGTCGATTTTCACCCCATCGATTCGCGCATTCGCGCCGCTGATTCTCGGCCACAACCAATCGAGAGACGTCACCAGAAGGGCTTCACTCCAGCCGTTCTTACTAATCGTGCTGTCAGCCATTCCCCGCTCCACCGGCAGCTCGATGCCGGCCAGATCTTGCTCTGGCGCGCCCAAGCCCATCGGAATCACGGTAAGCTGACGGGCGGCATTCACTCTGCGCGTTTCGGTGACGCTTCCCGCGGTGCGAAGCATTGGCTCAAACGCGAAGACCCGCCCGTTCGGGCCAACCAAGCGGCAGAGCGCAAGCGCGGTATATCCGTAGTGGGCTCCTACATCGAGCCACGTTTCTCCGGCGCCGACATTATGCTGGAACCAACCCAGCAACTCCTTCTCCGTCCTTCCGAGTATGGCAGCCGGATAGTCGTGCCAGGACGTCACGATACGGGCTCCGCGTAGCGGGCCGCCTAACACTCTGTGAGGCGTGACTTTGGTGGGGAACAGCGATCGTATAAGCCGTTTAAGTCCCTGATCCACTGTTACATCCTTTCGTAATCGATCGCCTCGGACGAGTTAACGTGCGATTTGCGGCTCAAAACCTACGCCGGCAACCCTCGCGGGCCGGTAGGGTCGCCGTGCGCGACGGGTCTGGCCCACCACACCGCGGTTAGCGGCGGCATGGCGATTGATCGACATGCAAAATCCGGCAAACATCCATCCGTAGCCGTTTAGTGTCCCATGGCCGGTGATCTGGCCGTTAAACAGATAAACTCCAACGAAGGCAAACAGAAGCATGGGAAGTGGGTCGCCGGAACGCATGGTCGCTGCCAACGCTTCTTTCCCTAACCAGATGACAAACGCCACTCGAAACACGATGAACAGGATCCCGAGTACAGGTCCCAGTTCAACAATCTGTCGGCCCCAGTCAGATTCTACGGCTCCCGATTCGGTTGGTCCAAACAATAGGAGACGGGGATCATACAGGGAAGTTCCCTTAGCGTTTCCTTTGCCGGTGGCGCCTCCCGCATTCCCGCCAATTCCCAGTTGGTAACCTTGCGGCGGCGTACTAGCAAGCAAATACCGGAAGATCCCAACTTCGTTAATCGCGCGGCCGAAAATACCACCACCTCCATATCTTTGGGACTTCGGCGTAACCGGCGTTCGCGAAACGGTTGCTGAGGGCTTCCACCGCTCGAGGAAACACGAGTGGCGCCAATAGTGCTCCAGCCGCCAGCAAGACAACAGGAACCAACAACTTTTGAAAAGCCAAACTGCGCCCGCTGATCAATAGCGTGGCCGAAATGCCGGCAACAAAAATGATACCCGCCTGCAACGATCGCACCGCGGCTTCCGCTTAGCGCAAGACACGACATCCCGGCCGCGCTGGCAGCCAGCAACACTACACCACGCACAGGACGTTTGGACCTGGGCCGTAGCCATGCCGCAAGAAGCATCGCCACCACGCTACCAATGAAAGCGCCCTTCGCCTGGACTGGATGTGAAGGTGCCATAAGTACGCACCACGCCCCTATCCACCCCGGCATTATAGAAGGCCTCCTGCTGCCGTTCCCGAGCCTTGATTTATAACCGCGGTGGAAGGGGCTCTAAATTGGAGAAAAACCAGAAAGGCGATGGGAATCGCACAAATCAATGTCCGCCGCATGAGAAGCTCAAAGTCCTGCGGTTTGAAATACTTCGCAATCAGGAATGCCAGAGGAATATAATAGAAGTAGTTCCTCCAGCCATAACCGGATAACAGCCAGCTATGTACATAAGGTGAGCTGGCAAACTGCACAACCATCAGTGGAAAACAGATCACGCTGAATGCCAAGCCAATAATCAGGAAAATCGATCGCTGTGGACGCATCCCTCTGCTCAACGCCAGCCAATAGACCCACGCCACGAAAGGATCTCTAATAAAGAACAGTTCGCGAGAGTACTGGGGAGCCACCCATTTTCTAAGAGCGCCTTCAAAAATCAACAGCCAGTAAATGACTAAGATCAGGCGGACGATCTAGCTTTCTGTGGCGCTCTAGGCGATCTTCCGGAAGTTGCCTCGACTTTAGGGCGGTCGAAACCGCCTGTCTCATACAGCTGCCTCGATCACGCTTAAGTAGGAACCTGCCACTGCGGTCCTGGTGTGCCGCGCTAAATGTTGCGGCGCGGCATTACGATACCGCTGATATCTCGATGGTTCACGCTAAGAGGGTCGAAAGCCGATCAGCCAGCGCAGCGGCGTCGCCGTTGGGAAACGTCACTCCACACGGCCCAATCGCGTCCTTCAAGCCGCCCCCGTCCGATCCGACTACTACGCATCCACAGGCAATTCCTTCTAAGGCGACAATACCAAACGGTTCCTGCCATACGGAAGGCACAATCAGGATCTGGTGAAGATTCAAGAGATCTGACAGCTCCTTACCGGCCTTCTTGCCCACAAATTCAACCTGGCCGCTCAGCCCCGCCAGAACGGCCTCTTGCTCCAGAACGTCTTTTTGAGGACCTATACCCGCCACAGTTAGCCTCGGGTACAGACCCTTCGCCCGGAGCAGGCTTAATGCTTCCAGTATTACGTGCACTCCTTTATCCCTGATAAGCCGTCCGACAAAGATCAACTCACGATCGCGAGCGCCACGCCAAGTTTCCTTAAACGACGTATCGTCATAAGAGTTGGGCACCACGATCGAGGATGCTCGGACAGCGCGCGCAATCGCGCTACTACAGCAGATGTTGTGAGCGCGTTTTACAAAGAACTGCTGCAGCGCCCCCCGCAGCCCCGACTGCGAAATCCATGTCTGGTATCCGACCACCCACGGACGCCGTATCAACAGTAGCGGCCACGCGCTCTTTAGGCTTAGATGATTTTGGAGATACACGTCACACTGCCTGACGAGCTGAAGCAACTGAAGCCCTGAGGGGTTCCTGACAATCTGAAAGGGAAACTGGCCCACGTACGAAGCTGGCGCCTCCGTACGGGTAATAACAGTAACCTGATGTCCCCGCGCCACGAATTCCTCTCCCAGCATCCGGGCCATCGCTTCTAATCCCCCGACACTCGGATCAAAAGCGTTGTCCACAATAAGACCTTCAAAGACCGCTGGCCTGCGCTCCGTAGAGGAGCTTTCATTGGACGCGCCGCCGTTGACATTGGGAGTGACTCGTTCGTGCCACCAACTACTCTGCAGGACTATTAGTTGAATTCACCCTTATAAAGCGGTCGCCGCATTTTCTAGCCCTTCATACCCTGTCCCGACAACGAGCCCTTTACCGCAAACAAAAGTACACCCGGACAAGTTAGCAGTGGATGGAACCAGCTTTGAACACGATTTCCGCGTTCCACTGGTACAAGCAGTATTTGATCGGCCCATCCCGCCAATTGATCATATGAATCAAACACGCTGTATGAGTATGCCAGACCGTCACCTTCGACTGATCGCATACATCCGCCCTCGTGTCTGAACAAACCGGAAGGCATTCCATAGATGTGCCTTGTATAGGATGAGCTTGACAATCCGAGCGAGGTAGCTTCCTTGGCCAAAGCGGTTTGTATCCACAAGAACGACAGCCCTTCTCGCCACCCGCATCATCTCGGACACCATACGAGCCGGGTCTGCCACGTGATGCAAGACAGCGCTTTCGACGCAAACATCGATCGAGCTATCTGCATACGGTAAGGAGTAGCCGCTGCCCTCCTGTATCAGACCTTTGGGAATTCCTTTACGTTCCGCCTCTTCGATCAATTGCGCAATCCGGCTCGATACCCCGAATGTCCTTCCCACGGTCCTAAAAAATTGCATACATCGGCCCGTTCCGGCACCGACATCAAGAAATTTCTTCAAGCCGAACATGTCACTTAATCCGTCTATAAACTCGAACGCAGCATCTGACGAGTTCCGCCTGATCGTGACTTAGGACTCGTCGTCAGTGTGACGCAGTTCGTTTCGTATAATACATCCTGCCTGAATTTGTCGCCGGAGCTATCCTGCACAGTGAGCCTTCGGCACTTGCGCTGCAATCCGATTCGCCATTCTTTCTGTCCTTTCACCAGTAATATCCTTCGTAGCCCGCTAGACTCACCAAGTCATCGACCATTCAACGATTGAGCTCGCAAATTTCGTTGTTCGGCGTACTCATCAACAACGGTGCCGCGCCTGGACGAAGCAGCCTGACCACTCCCGCGCTAGCGCGCGTGGATTCTCAAGATGTTCAATCAGCTCTGCGGCGACAAAACGGTCGAACATCTCCGCTGTGGTCTCGAGAGAAAGTTAAGATCGGCCTCAATCCATTGGATCGCGCGAGTCTCGCTTGGAGGCGGTATTATAATATCCGTCGCCGTAACTGACTTGAAACGGCCCATTGACGATAGTGCATGGCCAGCCGGCCTTTTCCGGCTCCAAAGGATAATACGTGGCCGCCAGTTCCGGTTTGTGAGATTCTCTCTATCGCTGAATTGTTCGCGTGGTTACTGATGCCGCCGCTTACCGCGGCAGCCAGAGATCGCCTCTCCTTGCGTTCGGACTGCATTACTGTCACGAGGCGCTCCCAAACGCATACGAAAACGATGTTCGCATGGCGTGCCCCAAGAAGTCCCGTGATTTCTTTGCCTCTGGGAAACCGGCCAGGACGTTAAACTCGCTGTATAAAATAAGCGACAACGAACCGCCTACAGCGATTTCGATCAGACTCGACCACATCGCCCCAACGTGCGTCAGGTTGGCACAAAAATTCCCAAGCCACGCTCCAGCACCAATCGCCCCCGCGGACATAAGCACAATCCACAGACCGAAAGACTCCTATTTCGCGCAAAGGGAATCGGCGTGATCTTCCGTTTAAAAAGTCCCAACAGCCCCGCGGCCGGTAATCCAGGGGAGAAGCATATACGCAAAAGCTACGCCTGGCGCCCCGAATCGGGAGGCCAGCAAAGGTATAAATGCGAGCTCGCACGCGTTTCCCGTGATATCCATCAGCACAGGGAGCCTGGTTTCTTGCAGTGAATAGAACATTCTATCCATGTAAGCCGTCACCGCGGCCGCTGGAACAGCCGAACACCAGGAACCCAAAAAGTAGGCTCGATGAATCCACGTCGGAAATAGAAAATGCACCCCGATGCAGCAACAGCATAATGATCGATTTCCGATAGGCGTAAGCGGCGCAGGTGAGAGGCACAGCGATAAAAAGCGCCGCGCGAAGTGCTTTCGCACACTGTCGCAAATTCCTCTTCACCCGTTGAATACCACGCTTCAGATAACTTGGGAAACATAATCGTGCTCAGTGCATTGGGCACTAACTGAACCATCCCCATCATTTTAAAACCATATCCATAAGCAGCGATATCGCCTACAGGCAGGCGCGATAGGCTACGGGCAATAATCATACTCGTGCTTTGCCCGGCAATTAATGATCCAAGCAACGGGACGGCCTTGCGGAATGCCCTATAAATTGTTCGAAGCTCGAAACTGCTTCGCCATGTGCGGTTTGCGATATTGGCGCCGAACCCGAATAAGGCTGATCGTATATATCGTAGTGTTTACGACCGCACCTCCCAAGAGCCCTACGACTAAACTTGTAGCGCCGAACTTACTGCTCCCGACAAGAATTGCAAGAAGAAGGATGAGATTGGACGACAACTGGGCTATCGGACTAACGTTAAAGACGCCGTGCGCGTATAGGACCCCACACGCCGCTCCCGTCCAGGATATCGGAACGAATGCCATCCCACCCCAACGGACAAAGAAAAGCGCCGCTTCTTTAGCTTCACCAGCCAGTCCCGGAGCTATGATGCGGATTACTAAAGTGGGGTACAAAAAGAGGAAAAGCCGCGATCAAAGCGCCAAATATTAGAAGAAGCGCTCCGAGTGAATCCGATAAGATCCACGCGTCCTCCTCTTTTCCTTGGGCGCGATACTCCGCAAAAATAGGTACGATCACGTAAGGAAGAATATAGCTGACGAAAAGCTGCTGACCGTAGACCAATAGCAGGACGATGATGCGGTAGGCATCGACAATACCAGACGCTCCGAATTTCCACGCCAATGCTATTTCCGCGAGCAATCCGGCCGCTGGACTTAGTATGGTTATGCCGGCCAGGCTGGTGGTTTGCGCTGCGACCGAACGTGATTTAATTTTCAGCTGAACAACCTCGACTTCACTTCCCCAAGATTCCTTCCACGGATCATCAGAACTATGTCGCAGCCCAGAGGAATCCAAGTGTCTAGTATCCGCGCAGAGATGTCCTTGGATCCCAGTCGTTCAGGATCGTGCCCAAAACACGAGTGTTGTCCTCCGCGAAGCGCTGAGCTGCCGCTGCCGCTGCCACTCGAGTAGTTTGGCCAGCTCGGACCACCAGTATCACAGCATCCGCCAAACTCCCCAGGACTCTGGCATCGCTCATTTCCTGCACCGGGGGAGTGTCGATGATGATCGTATCGAACTCCTTCCTGCAGTTGCTTAAAAGTTCCTGCAGGTGTGGAGCGTGCAGCAAACTGGCCGCGGCGGGCGTTGCGGGGCCACTTGGCAATACGAATAAATTGGGGATGTAGGTCGGTTGAACCAGGCCCTCCAGAGTCTCGGAGGTGGGCGCGGGCTCACGGAGAAAAGTGCTTAAGCCCCGCTCGTTCGACAACTCAAACAAGGTGTGGATCCGAGGTTTGCGCAAATCCGCGTCGATAAGCAATACCTTACGGTGGATTTCTGTCAGCGCAATAGCCAAATTGCAGGCCACCACCGTTTTTCCTTCGCCTGGAGTAGCACTCGTCAGCACCAGCGCCTTCGGCGGGCCTTCCTCTTGGCTGGAAAACAAAATAGAGGCCAGCACGGCTCGAATGGATTCGGAAGCAGTGCTGGGCTTACGCTGCCAGGTAGTCAGTTCTACTCGCTCCTTGCCGTTTCGCCTGCCCGTTCCTAAAGCGGCGTCTCCGTTCAGTAATGTTCCATTCGGAGACTTGCGCCTGAAGTAAGAAACTCGCCGATCCTTTGTCACGGTTCGGATCACACCTAACTCAGGCACATTCAGCCAGAATTGGGTTTCGCCCGGTTGTTGCAGAGTCACGCTCGAACGTTCGCGGACTACTACCAAGGTCACACCGGCCAAGATGCCGGTAAGCAGCCCGATTATCATATTCAGCCCGTAATTGGGGAAGTGCGGAAGATAAGGAACACTGGCTTTGTCGAGCACTCGTACATTGCTGGCGCGTAAGGCTGCAGCGACCGTGGATTCCTTCACCTGCTGGAGCATGGCTTCGTAAAGCTGACGATTGGAATCAACCTCGCGCTTCAGAAGATTATAGTGAACGGATTTGTCCGCTTGATCCGCTACCACTCGGGACTGGGCTGCGTAGTCATCCCGCAGCAATGTTTCACTCCTGAGGCGCAGTTTCGTACTCATTGTGAATGCGGTCCAGAATATCCTTGCGATCCTTCTCCAACGCCGCTTGAATGGGCGCGATCTGGGCGTTAACGCGCTTCACTTTGTCGTCGTTCGCTGTATAAACCACAATGAGATCAGCCTGCTGCCGCCGCAAATCCGTAAGCTTGTCCTGCAGGCCACGCAGAGATGCATCGTTGAGCACGTCCGGCAGAGTGTCCGGTGGCGCCGACTTGGTCATTTCATAGCGCGACTGTGCGCTTACTCGGTCTGCCTGGACTTTGGACAACTGATCCTGCAGTTGCAGTAGCTTTTGGTCGGCCACATTCGTTTTTCCCAGGTCGTCAGCTCCGGAAGTGTATACCAATCCCGCGCGCAGCGCGTACTCTTGGAGCGCCGCTTCGGAGCGCTCTAGTTGTGTGCGCATGTCCTGCAGCTGCCGTGTGAGCCATTGCCCCGTTTGTTCCGCTCATCTTCCAACGCGCCTCCATGTTGGATTCGATGTATTCGGACGACAACGTGTTGACGGTATCCGCGGCTAGCTGAGGGTCGGGCGAATCGAAGGTGACGTCCACGATGTGGGTCGGCCCTACAGCCCGCACTCTAAGGTTTGCGGGACTGACCAGAGGTTCCGGTTCGGGCTGGGGCATGTTTTGCATTTTTGCCAACTTCGCCGATATGGCCCACCTAAGGCCCTCCCGCCAGGGGAAGACAACGTTCTTGTAGGTTGCGTTCAGCTTTTTCTCAACTCGATCGAATAGGGCATCGCTTTCGAGGATCAAAACTTGCGTCTGCATGTCGCTGTCATCCCCGTTGTCAACCGGATTCAGCTGCTTCTGATGCATGTAATCGCTATTCACATCCTGAATCTCAAGCGTACCCTCCGCTCGATACGTCGGTGTGAGGGGCAATCCAATCAAAATGGCTGCAACCAGTCCCAGAAAAGCGGTCAGAACAATCGTTCCCTTGCGGCGTCTGAGAATCCGCAGGTATTCTAGAACGCCGGCCTCCTCACCCCCGTCCAAGTAGCCTGAGTTCCGGCTTGGTAACGGAGTGAAATCTGCTTCAATCCCTTGATCCTGAGGCCTAAGCTTGAGAGCTTTGATAGGAGACAAGTGGTCCACCTTGATTTCTAGTACCGAGGTCCGTAGATCGCTATGCCCGTCCCAGCCGTTTAACAGCGCTTGGAGTACTTTGATCGACGCGTTCTTGCTGCCGGAAGTTGGAATGAACAGAATATCGTTTGGCAAAAGTGGGAAATCCGAAGCCTTGCCCTCTAAGATCTTCTTGACGTTCACCGGTATCTCAGTTCGACCGCTGGATCCTGCTCCAGTCTTCCGCAACACCTTCGACTTCGATGCCGAAGCTTCCTTGTCCAGCCCGGACGCTAATGACAGCGCCTCCAGCACCGACAAATCCTGATGGTCGGAAAGAGTAAATCCACCAGCTTTGTTCACCGCCCCAATTACGTAGACCACGTCCCCTTGTGGAACTGTAATGACGTCGTTGGGCCGGACCAGTATGTTTTCCTTCGGATTCGTGGCGTCGATAACATCGCGGACATTGACCTGAGCTACGCTAAACTGGCCCGTCGCATCGGGAACGGCCGTGGGTAGTGGAATGGGGCCTTCATCTTTGCGACGCGTTATGTTGATGGTATTGCCCGCATCCTTGGTAAGCCCGCCTGCCTCGGAGATTGCCGCCAAAAGCGTTTTGTCCCCCTGCAGATTGTGCACCCCCGGCGTCCCCACAGCGCCCAATACAGATATGGGCTTGCTGTGAAACTCGTCTACCCGGACGGACACCACGGGATTCTGCAGATATTTCCTGAATCGATCGACCAGAACTGCATCCAGCCGTTCGGTCGTCAGACCCGAAGCGTAAACAGGGCCAATGCGGGGAACATCCACATAGCCGTTAAGATCGATGCGAAACACTGCAGTGGGGCTCGAAAGCTCATCTACATTCTGCACCAGGATGAACAGCGTGTCCCCCGGACCCAGCGCATATCCAGCCGCCTGCCCGCCGTCCTGCGATGGGCTCGCGGCTTGCTGGCCTGCGGCCCATGCCGGAGTAATCAGCAACGTAAATGCAATGAGGGACAACGCCAGTAAATCGGACCGCGCATTCATAGGCTCTTTTTGTACCTCCTTGGCTTTCGCCTCGAAAGGCGTTGACCAGCGTGGCGAACTCACCACTCCGGCAGTACCGATCGACTTTCGCCCGGTTTTCGCATCACCGAAACTGCAGGGCTCTGCAGAACTTATAAAACCGTCAGCTGACGAACAGCCAATACCAAAATAACGCCCGTGGTCTGACTTCAGATGTAGATTGAATTGTACCAAGACGAAACGGTGAAGGAAGCCGACGAAGGTGCACACTACCGTCCTTTCGACTCAGCGGCGCCCTTCCACGCTGGTTCATAGGCACATGCCGGAACAGAACGCTGCTAGGTAAGCTACCGCCCTTTCGCAAACAGGACGACCGTCTTCAGAATGTGAGATTGCCTAAGCTCCGAGCAATCTTGTGGAACAGAGTGACGTCCACGAGGACGGAATATTAGTGATACCATGTCTTACTCCTGGCCGCAAGAGGGTTGGGGGAACGCCTTGACCAGATCGGCCTATTAGTACCAGTAGTACGAGGAGCGTATCCGCGAGTTTTGTGAACCCCAAGACTTCCGCCAATGGCGTGCAGCACCTTCAAAACTAAGGTGATAGCTACCGCGCCATGGAATAGAAGCTAGGAGCGCCAAAAGCCTGGGAACTCGTTGGAAGCTGCCGGGGGTATCAAGAATCGGAGAGGCCATGAACCTCGGTTGGCATGCCCCGAGACACACGGCAGACGTGCCGGATCGAATGGGTTAGTATAACCTTCCGTTAACCTGACTCCTGACCCCACTACAACGACGCCACACTGGCCTGTTGTTATCGCTCGCACAGTACCGAACCGCCAAAAAACGCCGAAGTCGACCCGCTTCCGTTAGCGAGTTGCAGTGAGAATAGATCTCCTGGCGCGAAATCGACGCTGTGGGTGGTATCGGAAAACACGGTGGCAACCGCCGCGCTCGGCGTGATGCTCACCGTGAGAGCTTGCGTCGAAGAGCCCTTCGTCACTGTGACCACGGTGGTGGTGCTGGCCGGCTGCGCCGATATCAGGTTGATGTAGAGAGCAATCATGTGACACGCGGCACCCATCACCATATTCCGGGCGTTCACACTGGCGTTTCCCGCACCAGATGGATAAACGGGGCTGTTGTAGTATGTCGTCGATGCGGGCACTCCCGAACCCAGAGTCGGCAACGGAATCAGATAGCTATAGGTGAAGTAAGCCACCCAAGCGCTTCCATTCCATTGGCAGGAGTGAGTCTGCGTCCCGCTTCCTGTGGTGCAATCGGACGCTGCCGCGCCATCCGAAATCTGAACCACTTCATTGGTGATGGGGCTCCCTGGCAGCGTCGCCACGGTCAACACCGTCGGCGCGACATAGCGGGCGGTCCCGGTGGTGTTCTGGTTCAGGGTGGGTATCTGCCCGGCTGAGGCCGTGCCGCTCAATTGTGAGAATGCCACCTGTGCGCACTGCGGCGTAGTTCCCGCCACGTTTCCGGTTTCGTACTGTCCCGAAGTGCAGTTGCCGATCCCGGCATTGTTGCTGTTGGCGCTCGTGGAGCTTTGCTTGCTGTTCAGCTGCGTCTGAACGGAACTGGTCGCGTCGAGATAGCCGAGCGTCGTGGGCGAGACTCCGTCCACCGTTTTATTGGTGAGGGACTGCGTGCTGGCCAGATCCACCAGCGTGCCCGAGCGGCCGTCATCGGTAAGAATGCCGGGGTGGTTTGCGGCCGTCCAGTTCAGAAAAGTGGAGAACGTGCTTCCCGGCGCCGACGTGTTCCCGGTAATGCGCCCGCGGCCGCCGTTCGGAGAGCCCGGATTAAACAGATTGATCGCGTTGGTAGAGGAGCCGCCCAGCGTGTTATTGGTGAACGTCAGCCCGTCGTACCCGCTGTTAGTCTGATTGTCCAGGACGCAACTGGCGCTCGCGCAGCCCGAAATGCCGACATGGTCGACGGTGATGCTAGGCAGCTGGCCGGCGAAATCCTGAATCCCGATGGCGTGCATGGCGCTGCCGCTCGTGTTGATGTGTCCTCCGGACAAGGTCGCGCCGGTGGACGATAAAAACACGCCGTAGCTGGTCGCCGAGGTGTCGCTCGCCGAGATGTCGTTATCGGTCAGAACGACGTTTCCAAACCACTGGTAGGTGCTACCGGTGACGCCGTTGCTGTCGTTGATGCCCACCAGGTTGGCGCTCGTCGAGGGCGCAATCCAGATGGAATTTCCCGTCGCTTTCATGTCGTAGCCGGTGAAGCTGAAGGCCGGGTTGGTGGTCGTCAGCGGCGCCAGCCAGAAGCGGCTGTTGGTGATGGTGAAGTGCGCTGGAAATTCGGCCGAGCCGAAAGCCGCGGACACCACGGTGACGTTGTCGAAGGTAATATCCTGGCTGTTGTCCGCCGCGGGGTCGTCCTGTAAGGGTACGTTCGAAGTGCTGGCCAGAAACTCCGAGTCTTTGAACAGCACCCCTCGGTTCGTGTTCATTCCGAAGTGCCGGTTTGAGTTGGCGGGACCCGAGCCGTCCGTGATCGCGCGAACGCGTTGCGCCGAGAATCCAAAAGTGTCGGTTACCCAAAAACAGACCTGACAATACGTTGTGAGATCGCTCACGCTAATGTCATGGGCCGCCGCGCTCGTCACGTTGGCGATGATCGCGTTGGAAAAGGTCCTGGCCAGCGGATTATTCAGCGTGAGCACTCCCGTGCCGCTGTTGGACGCCACCACCGTGGAGGTCTCTCCGGGACCTACACCGGTCCCGGTAAAAACCAGCTGGACAGCCGCTCCCATCGAATGAGCCGGCGTTGGGGACAGTGAGTTGTTTACGCCGCGCGTGACGTTGTACGTCGTGCCGCTCGATAGACTCGTGACCTCGATCTCCTCGTTGTAGTCTGTGAGCACGTAGAAAGGATAGGAAGTCGGGAACCCGGCCGCGGAAGCGAACGTCATCGTGCCGCTCGCGCCGATAGCCACGCTCGAGAGGGAACCGCTCAGCGTGGTCTGCGCGGCCACGTAGTAGATCGCCACGTAGTTCCCCACAGCAAAATTCGAAGCTTGGGCGGCGGTGGTCAGGGTGGCAGTGTTGCCGCCCTGGGAGGTGGCGTTCAGTTGATAGAAGGTGTTGTTGTTAATGTCCGCGACTGCTTGAAAAGCCTCCGTACCAAAGTAGGAGCTGCCGGCAACCAGCGTCTTCACCAAGGTTTGACCTTGATAATTCGTGGGCAAAAGAGTAACGCATGCTCTGTTCTCTCCCTGGAGCGCAACACCAGATTTCAACCACAGAAAGTAGTACACACCTTGGTAAGACGGAGTCGCCAGTGCATAAGTGCCGCAAGGCATATAAACCGTCCCTCCGCCTGCGTTGTACGCCGCGTTTATGGCGCTCTGGATCGCCGCGGTATCGTCGGTGGCGCCATCCCCGCGCGCCCCGTAGGGGGCTTGTTTTACGTCGTAACGCTCCGGGGCGACGTTGGAGGCCGAGGAGCTCTTCAGCCGAAAACCCGTGCCGTCATAGCAGGCCGTGAAGGGATAGTGAGCAAGCACCGCGCCAGCCGGAGGCAACGTCACTCCGTCGCCAAGGGTGAGCGCTTTCGCTCCCACTCCATCGATGTTGATGCTCGCTGGGTTTGAGGTGTCGGTGACGAAGTCAAAGCATTGTCCGGTGGTATAGGCCGTCAAGGCCTTATCCGGGCTAATGGTCGTCATTGCGGTCGTCCCGTTGGATGACGCCTGATAGTTCTCCCCCGCGTGGATCGTGTCGTGGGTCGGTATCACTGCCGGATTAAAGCTAGTCCCCGAAAGTAGTGTCCACGAATTTACCGCGGTGCAACCAAACAGATTCATACCCGCCGCTGCGTTGGTCTGAAAAAAAGCTTCCCCCACGCCGCAAGTCGCCGGAAGAACGGTGCCCGCCTTGAATGGCTTGGTAGTGTTGGCGCCGGAGAAATCGACGCTCTTGCTTTGGGTTCGAAGATCGACCTGTGTTAGCTGGCCGTCGGCAACCCCTATCAGAGAAGCTGCAACCAGAATCGCACGCCAGTATCGCATCAGTACTTTAGCCCTCCGAGCATAATTACCTACTCAGATGTACCAGCGCACCTCCGCGAACAAACTCGATTAGTTAAGTAACGATTTGAAAATACGATGAAGATTTGGCCGACTGCGCCGTGAATGCGAGTGAGCGCTACAGCGCTCATGGGTAAAATCGCCCGCGGGAACCAGCGCCGCTTGAGCGTAAAGCACCCGGCTAACGCTGGGCAAAGCCAGTGTCGTAAGCGGAGAACGAGGTGGAAGCGTAAACTGTGTTAATCATAGCCCTATGGGATGGATCAAGAACGCAGTTGCCCAAACACTGGTCGACGGATCGAGCTGGGCATCAAGACACTGCAGCGGCTCATACCGCAAGATCCCGTGGCACATCCGCAAGATCGTCGCCGCAAAGCTGCGTCTGGGGAAGGCTACAGCAACGTGCCTCTTTCACGGTCGACTGATGATGGTGGGTGGCGATTCAGGCATCCCTTCGATGACGGAAAGCCACTTCGCAAATCTGGGCCGTATCTGCCTGTTAGTCCGCAACAAATATCCCAATAATCCAATAATTGACATTGGCGCCAATGTAGGCGACACGTCCATCATTATGACGTCTGTGGCACCTGATGCAAGGATCCTATGTATTGAGGGATCACCCCGCTACTATGACATGTGCAAACGAAATGTACCAGAGAACTGCACAGTGCTGAACGCCTTTATTGATCAACTCCACGGGAAGCTCAACGTTTCCCTTTCAGAATTGGCTGGCACCGGCCGCGCCATGAAAGGCGGTGGGTCCGTGAATACTATCACACTGGAAGAAGCGGCCAAGGATGGGTTTCTGGCGGCCAAATTAGTAAAGATCGATACGGATGGCTTCGATGGTCGCATCATCGCTGGCGCTGCCGAATGGATCGGCAAAGCAAAGCCGGTGCTTTTTTGGGAATTCGAACTAACAGGAGACGAAGTGGTCGGCGGTCCTGGGGCCAAGGTATTCGAAATTCTTGCCGGGCTGGGCTACACTAAGTTCATCTTTTATAGCAATACCGGGGACTACATCGCTGCGGTTAATCCAACGGACAAGGAGATCATAGAGGATCTTTCTTTTTACCTCGGCCACCGAAACAATCGGATGACCGTTGCTCCAAATTGTGCTGACGTCTGCGCGATTCACGAATGCGACTTGGATATTTTCGAGCAGCTAAAGTTGGAAGAACGACGAGCGGCCTCTTCCTAAAAGCCGCTCCTTGGCCTGTGCTCGACACGTTCATACACTTGTTCGTTGCGCGTGTAGCATTGTCAACATCCGCTGTATGCGTTCCTGGATCACTCCTCCAGCCGTGTATTTCCCTATTGGCCCGTGGAGACCGTTGTTCCGGGATGCTTATTCATATCAACTGAAACAGGCGTACGAAAGCCCGTAATCGTATTATTCGAAATGATATGGCCTCCCTCGTTCGGCGTTGGCCTGGAGACGACGTTCACGCCTACCTTCCCTGAACCCGCGATGGTATTGTTCCGAATCACACTACCATCGGGCGAGATGGTGTTTAGGACAATACCGTTTCCTCCTCCCGCCAGGGATAGCGTGTTGCCTTCAATATGGACAGTCTGGGGAACCGACGATTCGACCAGGATGGCGGAACTAGCGCCCGTCGTCTTGATCTGGTTGCCGGAAAGCACCGTATCACCCCCGGTCAGCGACACGCAGTAGCTCCCGCTCGCTACACATTCGATTGTGTTATTCGTGATCCGGATTCCGCCCGTGTATGCCCAGTAGCTTGATAAGCCGGCATAGACATCCATGATCAAACTCCCCCGGCCGTTTCCGGCAGTTATATTTTCACCATGGACATCGTTGTCGCTGAACGTTACGTCCAGGCCTCCCAATGCAATGCCAACGGGCTGGGTTGAACCGGGAAACAGCCAGAAGTGATTACGTGTCAGCATCCAATGGGCACCGTACTCACCGAAGCCTGTGCTCTTTACCTTAAACGTGACGTTCTCAAATGCAACATCCTGGCTATTGCGCTGCGGCAGCTCCATTCCGGCATAGACAGATCCCACCGGTTCGAACGAGCTATCGACCATACGAAAGCCGCGTATCGAATTTGCGCTCAGTGGGCTAACACCGTTCGATCCGCCCACGGTGCCGTCATAAATAAAATGGCAGTTGGATACGGTAAAGTCGAATGTTTCTGTGATCATTAGCGGAGATGTTCCTTGAATTACCAGATTTCGAAGGGAAACGTGGCTTGTCGCCAGTTGCGTAACGTCCGCGATAGATGGAGTAAGGAACCCACGAGCAAGAGGGAACGCAAGCCCAAGTTCGCCGGTGCGCTGGTCCACGGAGGTAAGTTGCGACAACTCAGTCGGCAGCACGTCACCGCTGGTCTTCTCATAGATAGCGACGTAATCTCCTACTCGAAACCGCGTTGTTTCGGCAGGAGTAGCGAGAGTCGCGGTACGATCATTGGCATGAGTCGTGTTGATAAGGTGAAACCCTCCGTTAAACGCCGGTCTCTGGAATGTGACCGTCGCAAACTTTGGCGTTCCAACTGCCAGCACGAAGTTTAAGACCCGCTGCGCTCCGCGAGGCAAGGGCGCGCGACCGCCGTCGCCCTGGAGCAGCACCGTACCAGCGCTCCCCGCGAGAGTTACGTTGGATGGCACTAGAACGTTATAGAAAATCCAAGGGTGCACGCTCTTCCGATAGGAGTTCAGAAGATACGTTCCCGGAGGAAACGTAACGTCGCCACCGCCCGCGGCGGCTACGGTATCGATGGCGTTCTGGATCGCAGGGCGACTATCCCTTACTCCAGTCGGATCTGCACCCATGGAAACAACGTCCGTTTCGGCGCCGGCGCTTTCCCGAGTGAAAATGCAGGTCAAGACAACGATGATTATGAACGCGCTTAGGCGGAAAGAGGGTAATAATGTCAAGCACACTCGCAGTCTCATGTTTCCCACTACCACCTTCAAATGAGTTCTTGATTTAGAGTGGTTTTTTCCGTTGGGTACTTTCCAAATGTCCTTCACGTCTAATCATAGTATCGCCAACGTGGCCCGGTAACCGTCTGCCGCAAGGCGCCGCGTATCGCCGTTTCAACGAGCGAAGCGCCCAGAGCTTGAGCGATGGTGGTTTTCCACACTGGTCCAGGGCTCGGCATCTCCACAGCGCTCCGTGCCCGGTGCAGGCCGTTTCAAGCGCTGACCCTGGCGATGCGTGCCAGCAGTCCGGCGCTTGGGCGCGTTGCATGTCGAGCGCGGCTTCGGTATCGGATTGGTGCCGGGCGAAGGCCTCCCATTCGGCCGGGGGACGTCCGGGCGGAACAGGTTCCGACAATTTGCGGGCGGTGATACGTTACGTTCAAGCCTCGCAGATTCCACCGTTCTTGCCACTTTCAGCTATCATTTCACCCAGACTGACCCGATGCTTGGGGCCTCTACGAACTAATCCACCTCTGTCCGGCGGTGTTCCTCAGAACGATGCCCCAGCACCGCAGGCCAGTGATTCAACCAGAGATACGCCGAAGTGTTTTCGATGAGCGGATCTTGACGGTGAACGATTTTGGGGGCTCTTTAGTGCAACGCAAACTGGACCGTCATGCGCGCGCGGAAGCTTATATGCTGCCCGTTGAGCCGTTTCCAGAACCAGTAGAGCGATCGGAACGGATCGACGTTGAGTTGTTGCGACCAGCCTGGCCTTCCATCCCGCCACGCACAAGCTGGTAAAAGCTCGCCCAATCTATTGGGACGGTGCCAGATCTTCTCACCACGATGCTCGCGGCAGCGTTCGCAATTTGAGCGGCCGCAAGAAGGTCATATTTCGCGGCCGCGGCGGTACTTAAGCACGCGATCACCGTGTCGCCGGCGCCCGACACGTCAAACACTTCCTCAGCGATAGCGGGGAGGTGGTGGGAATAGGTTGCGCTTATGAGAGTCATGCCGCTCGCTCCCTGAGTAATCAAAAGAGCATCACAGCCTAGCCGGCTTCTAAGCTTGGCCCCATCGGTGGCTATATCGCCTCCGGAGATCGCCATATTCGCCAGCGCGGTCTTGAACTCCTTCAAATTCGGTGTTAGGCAAGTTGCTCCGGAATATGGGAGATAATCATGGCGTTTGGGATCGACGAAGATTGGTATTTTTCGCGTTCTGCAGGCGTCGATCAAAGAACGCGTCAAATTGATCGTGAGAACACCTTTAGCGTAATCGGACAAAACAACGGCGTTTATCTCCTCGCTCTCAAGGAGAGCAAGAATGGAATCAAATAGCCGCTCAGAAATCCCGAGCGAAATGTCATCGCATACCTCCTCGTCCATCCGTACAAGTTGGTGATTTTGGCAGATCAGACGAGTCTTGCACGTCGTCGGCCGGCTCTGGTCTGTTATAACCGCGCTAACTACGCCGCTCTCGGCCACAAGATCTAGAAACCGCTGGCCGGCCATATCCTGTCCCACCACTCCCGCCAGGAAAGCCCGCGCGTTCAAGCCAGCGATGTTCAGGGCAACATTTCCAGCGCCCCCTGGAACCGCTCGTTCCGAGCGTACGCTCAGGATCGGAACCGGCGCCTCCGGCGATATCCGCTCAACCTCTCCGATCACGTATTTATCAAGGATGACGTCGCCTACTACCAACACATTCGTGCCAATGAATCCATTGGCGGGCAGATTTTCTGCCAAGCCCGTCAAAAAGGCGGTACTAAAGTGAATATCCAAGTTATGATTCCCCGAACAACCTCTGTTCAATGGCTTCGCAAATGCAGTGGCAAGCTGCCAGGTGAAGCTCTTGTATTCGTGCTGTGTTACTTCCGGGAGCTGTAACGACGACGTCGGAGTGGTCCCGAGCGGGTCCCTTTTTCGGCCCGGTGAGAAGAATGGTACACAGACCCAATCTCCGTGCGGTGCGAAGCGCTTCGACAACATTGGCGGAGCTCCCGCTGGTGCTTATACCCAGGGCTATGTCGCCGCGCTTGCCGAGCGCCTCGATTTGGCGCGCAAATACAAGGCTAAAGGAATAGTCGTTCCCACACGCGGTCATCACGGCGGCGTCCGTGCATAGGGCTATCGCCGGCAGCGCCCGGCGATTCCTTTGAAACCTCACCACCAACTCTCCACAAAGATGCTGCGCGTCGGACGCGCTACCTCCGTTGCCGAAAACTAGCAGTTTGTTTCCTTGAGCGAAAGCATCGGCTATGCGCTCGGAGATCATCTCCACACTTTCCGCATAATCCGACTCCGCGGCCGCGCTGAAGGTCTGTGCGATCTGCAGCAGGGTGTCGCGCACAGGAATTGGCAACTTGCTCCCAACGGACATCTGCCTTTACCTCCTCTTCCGCCGGTGTCGTAATCGAAAAAACCCAGACCAAGCTCGCGCAATGGATGGTGAATGGACTACCGACCAAAGTTGCCGGACGCCAGCTCCAGGGTACTCATGGTTCATTGAAGTTCGGGCTTCCAGGCCATGTCAAAAACGTGAACCGCCATCAACTGCGGCAAGCGGCACAAGTTACGCCCGTTTTTGCAAGTCGCTCGATTGTACCTCAAAAAACCTCCTGGTCAACAGATGCCTTTCTTATGCTGCCTGAGGTTATCATCGTCAAACCATTGACGATGGACTAGCGTTGGATCGGTTAGATACATCAGCGACCACCTTTCCAATATAGGTGTGCTTGCCATGAGACAAAGTATGATTCTGGTTTTAGCCGCAGAAGGTTTTTTGCGCCTACCCGCCGGTGCGCGGACCCTCGTGGATTCGGGTACCATCACTGGCCCGGCTCGCAAAAGGCTGGCATTTAATGGCACGGCGTTCAATCCTGCCCGGCACTGTGACCGGATCGGCGGGTAAACAAGCGCGGGTCTTAAGCTCGGGCAGCGCCGGCAAAGGTACGACCGAATTACCGTCGTGAGCCCGCGTTCTGCAGAAGGGCGCGAATTTCGGCCGCGCTCGCTGCGTCGCCGCGTTCCCCACCGGACGTTCCGGCTCCAGCAGAGGTGGCCGCGCCGCCTTGAGCTCTGGCAGTTGAACCTGACGCGACCGTGTTGCCCGCAGCACCAGCTGGACGCGCCGGAGCCGCTCCGGGTTGTGCAGCGCCTGTGCCTGCCAAATCGAACGGCTTGCGCCCGTTGCTATCGAGGAGGTCGGTTTTAGCTCCCTTCGCTAGCAGGTAACGCACCTCATCTGCCCTGCCCTTCTGGGCGGCGACGTGGAGCGCGGTCATGCCTTCGGTGGAAGAGGGAGCGCGAGAAATACGCAGGGAATAAGTTTTCGTACCCGTGACTTGCGCATTCAAGTCGGCGCCATGTGCAAGGAGCATGTCCATAATCACAGTGTTTACCGGGCCGCCATTGCTCGTCGATGCGGCCAGGCCGGTTCCCCGCCCACCGGTTCCCACGCCGGCCGCAATCAGAAAGGGTGTGAGACCCATCCCGGAGATGTTAGGATCGGCGCCCTTATCAAGAAGCGCTCGAACCACTTCCACATCGCCCGCGATGGTGGCGCGTAGCAGCGGCGTGCAACCGGTATTGTAGAACTCCTCGACGAAACGTCCGCTATTCCCGCCCCGGCTGGGTCGATGCATATTGAGCTGCGGATTGACATCGACACCAGCGGCCAGCAGAGTGTTGATCATCTCCAGGCTGGAAACCGGCGGCCCACTCGAATCGCGCGGCTGAGCGGGATCTCTCCGGGGAATGCGGATTGTTATGAGCCCAGTCCGGAGGGGGGCGAGTACGGCTTCTCTTCTGTCGATCGCGATATAAAGCGGGGTGCGCCCCCACCAGTCCCAGAGATTTGGATTTGCCCCGCGATCCAGCAAGAGTTTGGCCACGTCGTTGTAGTCGTTATCGAGCGCGATCATCAGCGGAGTGACGCCCTCCGGACTTGGGGTATTCACGTCGGCGCCCGCGCCGATCATCGCTTGGACGCAGTCATAGCACCCGCCGCGGGCCGCATACAGCAGCGCGGTGAGGCCGCCCACCGGACGATACTGCGCGCGGGGCTCCGACGTAATCTGGCTTCCCCAATCGCTGTAGAGGGCCCGAGGCCTGACGTCGGCGTCCTTCGACAGAAGGAGCTTTACCATCTTGCCGCCGTTTTTCGGCGCCGCCGCGGCCCACATCAGCGCCGTTTGGCTGTGAAACGTTTCCCTTGCGTTGACATTCGCGCCGGCTTTGACCAGCATTTGGACGACCGGCAGTTCCCCTGTCTTGATCGCCAGCATCAACGCGGTCTCGCCGTCCTGATTGGGAGTATCGGGCCGCGCACCGGCATCCAGCAGCGCTTTCACCATGGTGGCATCGGCCAGCTTGGCGGCTTCCGCCAGTGGCGTGGATCCGAACTGATTGGCGACGTCCACTTTCGCTTTCTTTGCGATGAGCGCGTCCAGCAGCTCATGATCTACCTTGTAGACCGCCCAGTGTATGGGGCGCGTTCCGTCGGGTTGCGCCGCGTTGACGTCCGCTCCGGCCCGAATCTGCGCGAGCGCCGCTTTTCGATTTCCCTCTTGGATGAGCGTGGCGAGAGAGCCCTGCTGAGCCTGTGCCCAAACCGGCATAGCGGCAGCGGCCGCACAGAAAAGAGCGACAATGGAAGGCTTCTTAAACCACATTGGGATCCAGCTTGTCATGATGAGCCCACAGACCTTTGGCTGCGTCATACAGGAACTTGTACGGGTCTTTCCACGTTCGCGGCAGGCCATTGAGAACACCCTCCTCCAGCATGTCCTTGGGACCGTCGGCTTCGCGAACCTGTTTGAAGAGGCGCGCCCGAACCTCCTCCATCATGTCGCGTTCCGCTTTGAATTCGGCGCGGGTCATGATGGGACCATAGGCGGGCACGATCTTGGTCTGTTCATTGGCGAGCTTGAGCAGAACATCCATCGCGTCCACGCGGCCGCCAATCCAGGCGCCGGTAAACCAATCGAGCGCCGGATCGCGTAGGGGCGATGCCACGTCACCCACCGCGAGAACATTCGACGTCTTGAAGTAGACATAAATATCGCCGCTGGTATGTGCCAAGGGTAGGTAGCCGTAGTCGATCTGCTCGTCGCCCGCTTTCATTGAGCCGGTGGTCTCGAAAACCTCGGTGGGACGTGCAGCTTTGGGACGTGCCTTCTCGTAACGATCTTCGGCTGGAACCCAATAGTCCGTCGACATCCACTGGCGAGTGCGCTCGTGGGCGATGATCTTGGCCCCCGCGGACGCGAACACTTCGTTGTTGCCCGTCTGATCCGTGTGATAGTGCGTGTTGAAAAGTGTCTGCACCTTCGAAGGGGCAGCGAAACTCTTCGGAGCGCCGCTGTCTACCAAGACGAGTCCGTCCCCGGTGGACAAAGCAACCACATTCGCCCCGCCCGCATCCACCACTGCAATCTTATCGGTGAGGCGGCTTTGCGCGAAAACACTGCGCGACGCCCACAAGCCGAGCGCTCCCGCAACGGAACTCTTCAATAGATCTCGGCGATTCACTCGGCGCATGTGGCGCACGCACTCGTGCGTGCCGCGTTCACACTCGTGTGAACGTGTTTTCATCCCCTGGGATTGATCAACCACCATGGAATCACTCCTACACGCCCGCAATCGTCCCAGTGCTGTCGCCGAATTTGTCGCGTTCCAACCCCACCTTCTGCAACAGCGTCAGGTGGAGATTCGCGATAGGGGTACGTTCCGGCAGCAACAGGTGCTGGCCCACCAGCTTCATCTTGCCGGCGCCGCCGCCCACCACAATGTTCGGCTCCGGGTAATTGTTGTGCAGGTCGCTGTTGCTCATGTTGGACCCATACATAAAGATGGAATGGTCCAGCAAACTTCCTTGTCCGTCGGGAGTCTCCGCCATCTTCTTCACAAATTCGGCGAATCTCTCCACGTGCCAGGTCTGGATCTTGACCAGCTTGTTGATTCGCTCTATATCGTTGGCATGGTGCGATACGGGATGGAACGAGTCCGGTACACCGATGTGGTTGTAGGTGCGGTTGGTTCCTTCGGCGACCATAATATACGTCGCGACGCGGGTGAGGCCGGCCTGGAACGCCAGAGCCAGCAGGTCGAACATCAACTTCACCTGATCTTCGAATTTATCCTGTTCGCCGACCGGAGCATCTGGAATCTTCAGGCCCGAAAGACCTTTCGAGTTTGCCATCTGGGTTCGCCGCTCGATCTCGCGAACGCTGTCCAGATAGCCGTCCAGAGCGGCGCGGTCGCTGCTCCCCAATTCACCCTGGAGCTTCTTTGTGCGGTCCATCATCAGATCGAGCAGACTTCCCGTCTGATGGCTAATTGCCGCGCGTTCCTGCGGCGTATCGCCTTCTCCAAAGAGTTCCAGGAAAACTTTGCGCGGATTGTATTCCATTGGCAGCGGCGAATCCGCGTCCCGGAAAGACAGAGTTGTATAAGAGCCGCCGCCGCCCGCCGCCACTTGCACGGTAGTTTCTGAGGCCAGTTCCAGAGAGGGCAGCGGGGTGTCCTGGCCGATGAACTTCGCGATCACCTGATCGAGCGTCGTGGCCATGTGCGCCTTGGGACCGCCGGTATCCGGGCGCGTGGCGCTGAGCCACGTCGCGGGATTGAACGTATGAACCGATCCCGCGGTAGCCGCGTTTTCTAAGTTGCCGAAAGATGTTATGTACTTCTTGTACGGCTCGAGCGAAGCGAGGATGGGGCTGAGCTTGAAATCGGCGCCAGAGCCGCTGGGCGTCCACTTGTCCGCGGCGGGGCCGTGCGACGTGTTGTACATGATGGCGCCGTGGGGAATGTAGAAGAAGGCTGCCCGCATCTTGGGAGCAGCGGCCGTTTGGGCCAGCGCGGTAGCGGCGGGAACCATGGCTTCGAGAAACGGCAGCGCCAACTTCACTCCGGCGGCTTTCAGTACCGTTCTGCGGGCAATGTGTTTTTTCGTGATGAACATTTGATCTCCTAAATCCGCTTCCTCACGGTCGCGGCTCGGTTCGCGGCTCGGTTTTTACTGCCGCCGACTTCACTCCGCTCTTGTTTCGGAGCTGCCGCCGGACCCTGCCTGCGGAACGCGTCCGTATTGACGATTCCCAAAACGATGGAAGAGAACTTGTAATTATCCTTCGCGGCCCCGCGAACCACCGCGCGAACCTGGGGCATATCGAAGTATTCCAGCTGCCGGTTGACAGCGTACATCATGAGCTTCTCGGTAAACGCCTCGGCGAAAGTGGCCGGATGCTCAACGAGCTGCTCCTTGAGTTCCACGGCACCGTTGATGGGGACGCCATTCGGCAGCACCGTTTTCGCATCGATCGGAGCTTTCGCCTGGCGGTCCACGGTCCGCCACTCGCCAATCGCATCGAAATTCTCCAGAGCCAGACCGGTGGGATCGATGACACCGTGGCACTGGCTGCAGCTCGCCTTGTTGCGGTGTTGCTCCAGTCGCGCCCGGACCGTCTTCGGCGCCTCGCCTGCCTTTTGAGAAAGGTCGGTTGCGGTGTTCGGCGGTGGAGGCGTCGGGGGCGTGCCCAGCAGCTTGTCCAGCACCCACGCTCCCCGCAATACCGGAGACGTGCGGTCGCCATACGAAGTTCGCAGCAGCACCGCCCCCTTGCCCAGCAAGCCGTCGCGCTCTTTTTCGGTCAGCGTCACTTCGCGAAACTGGGGGCCGACCACCCCGGAGACGCCGTAGAGGCGAGCCAACTGATCGTTCAAGAACGTGTGGTCGGAGGTGAGGAGATCCACTACGCTCCGGTCTTCCAGAAGGATGCTGCTAACGAAAGCTTCCACCTCCTTCGAGAAATCATGCCGCAGCTGTTCATTGAACCCCGGGAACAATTTCGGATCGGGCTGCACCGAATCGAGAGTGGTGAGGTTCAGCCACTTCATCGCAAAACTGGTCACCAGGCTGGAAGCCTTGGGGTCCGCCAGCATGCGCCTGACCTGTTTTTCCATACGCTCCGGGTTTCGTTAAGCCGCCCGCCGCCGCCACTGCTCAGCAGTTCCTCATCCGGACCCGTATTCCACAGGAAGAACGAAAGGCGGGAAGCCAGTTCCAGACCGGTGAGAGCAAACTCGCAATTTGGAGCTGTACCCTCGGGCGCGCGAATGGCGC
Source organism: Bryobacterales bacterium (assembly GCA_963747945.1). Lineage (GTDB taxonomy): Bacteria > Acidobacteriota > Terriglobia > Bryobacterales > Bryobacteraceae > Palsa-89. Next base: position 94,247 of record CAVVHB010000007.1, on the reverse strand, counting down.
GGAAAAGAAAATCGGGGCTGGCCAGCACGGCCGCCACCACCTGCTCAATTCCCTCATCGAAGCTCCCCCCACCCTCGCGACCGGCTTCGTAAAACGGCATGAGGCGGGCCACATCGTCGGCGGTCACCGGCCGGCGGAAGGCGCGTCGCGCCAGATGCTCGGTTATCTGCTTCGCGCAGGCGGACTCGCCGATTGGCTTTCCTGTTTTCTTCTCCCGAGGGTCGCAGACAAAAATCAGAGCGCGGCTGGCAGTCTTCGACACGCCGGTTGAATTGAACGGCCCGACGATTTCAATGCCGTTGGCCAGGCGAGCCATGCGGTTATTGCCATCGCCGAAGCCGAGGACGCCGATGCCGTTGAAGCCAGCGGCAACGTTGTCGTCCGTTTCCACATGCGCGCGGTCAATGAACGTTACGACAACATCGTGCACGCCGGCCGTCATTTGCACGGGAATCTTAGAAAACCGATCCATGATGGCGGCGCGTCCCTCAGCTTCCTTGCGGTCCGCTAGAGCCAGATCGGCAGGCCCGCCGATGGATTTTCGGAATACAATCTTTCCGTCAATCAGGATCACCAGCGTGCTCTCATTCTCCACCGTGCTGGTGTACAAGCCCAGCGAAAGGTCATCGATGTTGATGCGATACTCTCCGTCGGCTGGAAAATTATGCTCGAACCGCACGCCGCCGCGCGTGCCCGGAGGTAGAGGCTCATCGCTGTTCTGATTGGCCGAGACCGCGTACTTCACATTCGAAAGATGGCCAGAGGGATCGCCGATCGCCAGTTTCGCAACGTGCCGCGCAGCAGTGACGTACTGGTCGAGAAATGCCGGGGAGACGCTCAAAGCGTCCGCGATGTTGTCGAAACCGTCTACCTGGATATCCTGCGGCAGGACGTCCTTCGGATTGACTTCCACACCCACCAAAGCTTTCACCGATGCGGCATACTCCGTGCGGTTCAGGCGTTGGATGGGAACATAGCCCGCCTTCGGACCCTCAGGGTGGGAATCGAGCGTGTTTTCCATCCAGGCAACGAACGAATCCACTTCCTGCTGAGGCGGCTGGGGGTTACCCGGCGGCGGCATCAGATGTCCGCGCAGTTTGCGTAAAGCTTTCTCCCAGGTGGGCGCGTCGTCCGCCGCGGACCCCAGATCCAGGCCCTCCAGCACCAGGCCGCCGATCTTGGCGCGCGCGTTGTGGCAGGTGAAGCAGTAGGTGGTCAACATCGCGTGATATCGGGTGGTGCCATGAGGAAGATCCGGCGCACCTGCCGAAGTCTGTGCGATGGCAGCCGGTTGTGAAGACACCAGGCAGGCGCTAAGGGCCACAAGTGCCAAGGATTTACAGCCGTACACCATCATCAACTTTTATCACAAAAGTTGCGGCTACTGAAAAGCCGGATCCCTTGCAGCTATCGCTCCCGACCAGGAAGGTGACCTATTTAATGAATCTTGGCCGTTCGGAGGTTACCATCAAGACAGCGGCGACTGGAGAACGCGCCGCCTTTGAACATCTACTCAATGAAGGATTCCATCCTGGTAACGGGCGCCTCTGGCTTCGTGGGAACACACCTGACGCAAGCGTTGTCCGATCGTGGCGAGCGCGTGGTGACTCATAGCACTCGCGATGGCGATCTGTCACGCATGGAATTGCGCGCGCAGGGGATTCGACATGTTTATCACCTGGCCGGACGGACCTTCGTTCCCGAGAGTTGGGAGCAGCCGCGAGACTTTTACCAGGTGAACGTCCTGGGCGCGGTGAACGTGCTGGAGTTTTGCCGAAAGAACGGGAGTTCCGTAACCTTGCTCAGTTCGTACGGCTACGGCCGGCCCATGCGGCTCCCAATTCCGGAGGACCACCCGCTCGCTCCGGTGGACCCGTATGGGCACAGCAAGGTTCTCGCCGAGCAAGTGGCACAGTTCTATGGGAGCGCCTTCCGGGTTCCGGTTACCATCGTGCGTGCGTTCAATCTATACGGACCTGGACAGGCCCAGCGTTTCTTGATTCCGACATTAATTTCCCAGGCTCTGGCCCCCGATCGAGACGTGATTACGGTGGACGACGATCGCCCGAGCCGCGACTATATTTTCATTGCCGATCTCATCGACTTGTTGATCAAATTGGACGGTGTAACCAAAACCGGGGTGTACAATGCAGGTTCGGGAGTCTCCACGAGCGTGAAGAACTTGGCTGCGCTGGTCAGCAAGGTAAGCGGAACAGGGAAGCGGCTTTGGTCGCGCGGCCGTCATCGGCAGGATGAAGTCATGGATACCGTGGCCGACATCTCTCGCGCGCGGAGGGAGTTGAGCTGGAGCCCGAAAGTTAGTCTGGAGGAGGGTCTGCGCAGGACCGTTGATTCCGCTACAGCGGGTATCTGCGTGCCAAGGGAAGAGGAGCCAGCGCCATGACCGGACGCTTTCGGACATTGCTCCTGGCGCTTTCTCCACGCAATGTTCCGCTGGCGGTGAAGAATTTTCTGCTTTGGCGCCGGCTGAGGAAAGACTAGGGAAGCGCTGACGCTGTGGAACCAGCACTTCGACGCGAAGGAATATCGGAACCTATATCCCGATGTCGCGCGAGCCAACGTCAGCCCTCTAGTCCATTTTCTGCTGCGTGGCAACGCGGAGCTACGCAGCCCATCCGCTAGTTTCGATATCCACGACTATCTCGAACATTATCCGGAGGTGGAGGCCGCGGGCGTGAACGCGCTTCTACACTTTGCCCTCTTCGGCCATCGTGAGGGCCGCATAATCCCAGAGTCGCCGTTCGGGTTACGGGCCGCCGGGACAGACTCCACAATGGCCCCGGTCCTCATCAACAACGACTGGAGACCGGATTGTCCTCTGGTTAGCGTGGTGATCCCGTGCTTCAATTACGGCAGCCTGGTTGAACAGGCCATTCGCTCGGTTTTGAATCAAACTTTCGGGGACTTCGAAATCATTGTGGTCGAAGGCGGTTCTACGGACCCATCCAGCCTTGAGAATGTCCGCCGTGTCGAAGCGCTCGCTCTTCCCAAGACGCGCTTCTACTATCGCGCCGAGAGGCACCTGGTGGGCGACAATCGAAATTTCGGGATCGGCCACGCGCGCGGCCGATATGTTTGCTGCCTGGATGCCGACGATCTCTTGTGTCCCGTATACCTGGAGGTCGCTGTTTTCCTGGCGGAGTATTTCGGCTTCGATATCGTTACACCGTCGGTGAAATACTTCGGGCAGTCCGATTACCGCTGGCACGCGCGCAATCCCAATTTTCCCGCGATTCTCTCGGAAAATCGCATTGCAACCTCGGCCCTATTTCGCCGCGGTGCTTGGGCCCATGTCGGTGGTTTTCGCGACTGGGGATTGGGACGCGACTATGTCTACGAGGACTGGGATTTCTGGATTCGATTGCTTGGACATGGATTCCAGGCAGTGTCCATTCACGAGCCACTGTTCCTGTACCGCGTACACGAAAGCAGTCTCACGAATGGAAGCACGCTCGACATGGGCCGGCAACGAAAGGTGCTACAGGAAGCGAACGCCGGGCTTCGTGCCAGTGCAGGCAGCGTCCTGGCGCCTCGCCGCTCGGTACTGAACCCAGGGAAAAATCTCGGACCAAGAGACAACGAACAGCCGGCGTTTCTCCTGGCAATACCTTTCATAACCCTGGGGGGAGCGGAAAAGCTCTTCCGAACGCTGGCCGAACGTATTGTGGCCCGCGGCCAGCGCCTTATCGTGATCACGTCTCTTACCCTTCCTGATTCCATGCCAGACGAGGTTGCTTCTTTCGAACGCATCACGCCGCACGTTTACCAGCTCTCCAGACTGTTTTCCACAGACCAGCCCCGCCACGCCTTTCTGCGATACCTTATGCGCCGGTATTCGGTAGCGACACTCATGCTTGCGGGCTGCGAATTGGTCTATCACCTTCTCCCTGCCCTGAAAGCGGAGTTTCCCGACCTGGTTGTCGTTGACCAATTGTTCAATGACAGCGTGCACGTACCCAACAACCGCCAGTACGCCGATGCCATCGACAGAACCGTAGTCCCGTCGGAGCAACTGCTCACCTCGCTGGTGGAAAACCATTACGCCGCTCCATCCTCCATTAAGGTAATTCCGCACGGTCTTAAAAGCGCGGAGGCGCGCGACATAGTTGACTCCAATCCGCTGTCCGCTGCCGCCCAAGGGAAGATCATTGTGTCGTTCTTTGGCCGCCTTTCAGCGGAAAAAGCGCCTGACCTTTTTGTCGATATCGCCAACGCCTTGCATTCGCGCGGTGATCTGTTCTTTGTGATGACTGGCGACGGGCCGGAACGGCAGAGAGTTCTCGCTCGGATTCGAAAACACGGCCTCGAAGACCGTTTCTACACGCCTGGATTTGTCGATGATGTGGTGCCGCTCATGCAAGCCACCGATATTGTTGTATTGCCTTCCAGAGTGGACGGGATGCCACTTACCGTGCTCGAAGCACAGGCTCTGGGAAAGCCTGTTGTGGCCTCCAGGGTGGGTAGCCTCCCGGAGATGATTGAGGATAAGGTCAGCGGATTCCTCTGCGACGTCGCGGATGTTTCAGGTTTCTGCCAGCGCATCCTGCAGTTGGCGTCCGACCCGGACCTCCGTGAACGGATGGGTATCGCCGCCCAACAAATAGGCCTGAAGAAGTTCAGCGCCGACGGCATGCTGGACAACTACGAACAGGTGTTCCAGAACGCGCGTGAAGATGCACAACAAAAAACGATCGCGCGCGCACGGCGATGATCCGATTCGATACTTCCTGTAACGTTTGCGGGGGGAAAGATTTCCAAGAGTTGGGGCAGCGCTCCGACGGGATTCCCGTGATCTCTTGTTTGGACTGCGGGCACGGAGTGGTGGGGTATTTTACCGAAGACGTCGCCGCCCTCTACGGAGACGAATATTTTTCGGAAAGTGGCGCTCCTCTGGTCGGTTATGACGACTACGCTTATACGGCGGAGCACGGCGTAGCTTGGGCCGCGGCCCTCATCCGCCTGATACGTCCATCCGGCCGTGTGTTAGACATCGGTTGTGCCGACGGCCGGCTTCTGCAGCGGCTGGGGCCGGATTACGAGCCGTTTGGTATCGAATTGAATTGCCATATGGCCGAGCGCTGCCGCCAGGCAGGCATCCAGATCATCGGATCCGATCTCCTCGACGATCGCTTGCGGCGCCAGTACGCTGGTTCGTTCGACGTTGTGTCCGCAATCGCCGTATTTGAACACATTGCCGGGTTTCGCGCCGCCATGCAGACAGCTTTGGAATTGCTATCGCCGAGCGGTGTCCTTCTATTCGAAGTTCCGGCCCTGTCTGACCGCCAGGATTGGGGAATGTGGTTGCGATCTTCGCTCGAACATATTCATTACCCGAGCGAGCGTTCCATCCAGCGGCTGTTCAAGACGATCGACGGTTCTTTGGACGGCGCCGAATTGAACATTCGAAATTTCGCGCCGGTGTTTATTGGCTTGGCTGCGAATTCCGCCCAAGCCTTGTGCGGCCCCTCCGAGAAGTTCCGCCAGGTATTAGATTTTTCGGCCGGCCATGTTACAGGCCAGCAGGCGCTGGCGCGCTGGCTGCTGCACCTCATCCACGCAGCCAATCCTGCTCCTGAAATCCTGGCGCTCTCGAAATTCGTTCCTTGGGAAGAAATGAATCCACTCCTGCTCCGTCGTGTGTTCGATCTCTGGCGCGCCGATCAAACCCAGGCTAGGGCAATCGATATCGAGAACCAGGACCGGCTCGCTGACATTCAAGGATCCTGGTCCTGGAAGATCATAGCTCCGCTTCGCTGGGCCAGCAGGCCGCTCGGCCAACACCGCGGTTCGCCACGCCGTCCGAAGGGGCAACGCACCAGTCCGGAAGGCCTGTAGTCAAAACGCTCGCGTCATCGATCGACTAAACTAAGCTGATGCATTTCTTAAGAGGATGGCGCACCTGATGCGGACACTCATTCTCGCTCTGCTCACCGCGTTGGCGCTATATGCGGCCGACGCGCCGAAGCCGAAGGTTCGCGCCATTACCGCCTTTGTGACCATCGATGCGAAGTCGTATCCGGCGCAGTTGGAAGAGACGGTCAAGTTCCTCAGCCACGTGCGCGATGCCGTTCAGGCCGCCGGTTACGACGTGGCAGGCATCCGGATCTCGACGCAGCCATTTCCCGAATACACTCGCGGACTCAGCCACGCCGACGCCCTGAAACTGCTGCGCGGCATCGACGAACTGGCGGGCCGGCTCGGCTTCAATCCCAACATCGGCCCGGCCATGCTGAAAGATACCGACGACACTTCCCCGGTGGACCTGCTCATCGAAGTCCTCTCCACGCCGGACAACCGGCTCAATGCAAACATCGTGACGGCGGGTGACGACGGTATCCACTGGAACGCGATACGGCAGGCTGCGCGCATAGTCAAAGGCGTGGGCGAGCGCAGCCCTCACGGCCAAGGCAACTTCAACTTCGCGGCCATCGCCATGCTGAAGCCGTACGGGCCTTTCTATCCGGGCGCGTGGCATCCCGGGGGCGGCCCGCGACGTTTTGCCATCGGCCTTGAAGCCGCCAACGTCGTGATGGATGTCTTCTCGCGCGAACATGATCCACGCACTGCAGGCAAAGCGCTGACCGATGCGCTCTCGGTACATATGCACGCCGTGGAGGCGGCAGCGATAAAGGCGGCACGCGGGAGCGGCTGGACCTACGCCGGCATCGACCCCACGCCCGCACCCGGCGGCGCAATTTCAATCGGGACGGCCATCGAGTCATTCACGGGCACGTCGTTCGGATCTCCCGGAACCGAGACCGCCGCTGGTATCATCACGCGCGCAGTCAAGGATGTTCCGGTTCAACAGACAGGGTACTCCGGCCTGATGATTCCGGTGCTCGAAGACACCGTGCTGACGCGGCGGTGGACCGAGGGCACCTACGGGCTCGATTCGATTCTGGCGTACTCGGCTGTTTGCGCGGGTGGCGTGGATACCGTGCCGCTGGCGGGCGACACCAGCCAGGATGCCATCGCGCGCATCATCGGCGACGTCGCCACCTTGGCATCCAAGTGGAACAAGCCGCTTGCCGCGCGACTGCTGCCCGCACCAGGGAAGAAGGCCGGCGAGATGACTGAGTTCAGCGGCGCCCTGGCGAACGCCATCATTCAGCCCCTCATTGGGTCGCACCGAAGATAGCTGTTGCTGCTCCGCGCGTGAGCGTCAGCAGGCCTGTTTTCGCCGCCAAATCCAGAAGAAATTAGTGACAATACTGAGTCCGACCGAGCAGCAGGTGGCAAGCAGGGAGGCAATCAGATAGTTCACCCCAAAGAGCGGCAGTGCGTTGCAGACGGACCACCAGATTGCGAAACCACCGGCGTTGGCCACATGATATTTCCAGAAGCGCCCCAGCGTGGGCCGGCGATTCTCAAATACCCAGCGATCATTTACAAGGAAACGAAGGATAGTGCCCACCTCCGCTGTCACGAGCGAAGAAACGGGCACAGGCCAGTGCCGGATCCCGGTGAGCAGATAGAGGACGCCGGTGCTCCATGCCAGAAACACCACGCCCACCGCAAACCACCGAACGAAGGACTTCAATTGTCCTGAACGGACTGCGACGGCCACGGCTTCAGATGTAAAAGGCATGCATTCAACGCAGCGAGTTCTTCCAGTTTAACGCCGAATCAGATTCGAAAAGCGCGTTTTCGAGCACGCCGTACCATAATCTCGAACAAGGTGTGCGACACGGACAGCATGTTTTTCAAATTCAAAGCAGACTGCCCGCCACTCTTCTCTTCGTGCATCGCCACGACACAGACTTCGCAGTAGGTAGCGCCCTCATCCAGCAGGCGAGTAATCAACTCCGCTTGAAAGCCAAAACCGAAGGAGTACGGACCCCATCGCATCACGTTGTAGCGAAGGTGAAGCGCCAGCCCGTTGTAATAGCGGAGATGGTAGCCGCTCAAAGTATTGACCAGCCACGTGTAGGCTCGCGAGATGAATAGCCGCGAGGCCGTCTTGCCGGCCACACGCTCGTGGTACGGGATCACCATGTCGGCCTGTCCCCGGTGGCTGAAGACCTTGATCAAGGTGTCTTTGGGCTCCACATTATCGCCGCAGACCAGGCGATAATACTTCCCGCGCCCAACAAAGGCTCCATCCACGTAGGATCGGGTCAGACCGCGGTTCTTAGGATTGATTCTCAGAACGATCGGCAAGTCCGGATGACTGGCCTGGTAGTCCGTGACCACCCGGACCGTGTTGTCCTTTGAACCGTCGTCGACAACCAAAACCTCGTAGCTGCAGTCGGGCAGCTCGCTCATGGCGCAGGCAATCGTGTCCAGAGTTGCCGCGACTTTCGATTCCTCGTTGTAACAAGGAACCACGATCGTCAGATCCAACTCGTGTAATTCCTGGCTAACCACGATGGCCTGAGCCGGTTTTGATCGTGCAGCCAATGGCGATCAGATAATGGGCCATGGGAGCGTAACCGGTGTGAACCACTTCATCATTCATGGAGAAGATGAACACATTGTGAAAAAAACGATCGAAAAGCTCTCGAAGTCCGCCGGCATTCTTGCAGTTCACGTGCCCCGCCTTGCTGGGCGGCGACGCATAGAACTGCGACTCCAGCGACGGAGAACCAAGAATCAAGACCCCTTCCGGCGTGAGTGACTTTACGATGTTTTGGACAAAGACGTTCTCCTGCTCCGGCGGGATGTGCTCGATGACGTCCAAAGCGTAGGCGGCGTCGAACGTACCGGGAAAAGGTCCTTTGAGGAGGTCGTGCTGCTTGCATTCGAACTTCCAGCGTCCGTCCATGCGCGCGCATACATCTTGAACGAAGACGTTGTCGAAATCGGTAGCGGTCAATTGGCCGACCTCTTGAACCACCAATCGCGTTCCAAAGGCGTCCGCGCAGCCAACCTCCAACACGCGCGGCCGGCCCGCCAGCATTTTCGCGACGAACTTGTACCGCGAAAGCGTGAACAGCAAATGACGGGGATCGTCTTGCCAAGCCTGGTTGGTCATAAGGCCCAGACGGGCCAGACCGCCCTTTTCCTCCAGAAGATCGATCGATCGCTGGTATTGCGGCTCGCGAGTTTTCACCGGACCTTTAAGATCGCCCTCGGCCTGGGAGCTATTCATATGCGCTCAAAATCATTCGAAATAAATGAAACCGTAATCACCAGTGTAACCGACCTCCTCGAAAATAAACTCCCACTCCTGCGGTGTGAAAAAGCACTCGCAGGTCAACTGCCAGTACAAGAGATTCACCTTCTCTTGTTCGTTGCGATAACTGTCCATCACAATATACTTGTGATGCCGGCTCACCCGCTCGATCTCCCGCAATCCCCGGTATAAGCCGGGAAGCTGTAAGTTATGCAGGGTGTTCAACGAGATGACGAGATCGAAAACATCGTCCTCAAAGGGCAGGGCGACGGCGTCGGCCTGCCGCAGCACGCCTTTGATCTCATCCTTCGCGTGAGTAAGCGCATAGCAGGAAATATCGACGCCATGAACATCGAGCCCCGGCACCACCCTGGTTAGTTCGTAGAGCAAGAATCCCTTGCCGCAACCAACATCCAATACCTTGTCGCCGGGTTTGAGGCCGTAATGGTCGGACAACGCCTGAGCCACCGGACGCCAGCGCCCATCGTAGGTGTAGCCGCCATAACCGGTGTCGCGGCCGGCGTCCCAATATTCAACGTCAAACTTCTTTGCCAGCGTCGCAAAGTCCGCTTTGTTGCCGGCCAGGACACGCGCCAGATAGTCGCGTTTCGTAGCTTTGTGCAACGACTCGAGAAGATCGATATGAGCCATGCCGTCTAGACTGTCCCGGTCATTTCGAAAGCACCGCTTGTGGCGCGAACACTCGTGTTTGCCGCGTCGAGACTCATCTCGACGCCCTCCGCGGTTCGGCTTCTCGCACTAAGCAAATCACCGGGACATCCACTAGAATAGCCGGCGAATCGCCGCCGAAAGATGCGAGTCGTTCGGGTAGTATTGCTCTTCGAGCGCGGAGCTCATGGGCGTGTGGCTATCCGGCAGAGTGATGCGAACCGGCCGCGATTTTAGTTGATCGCTCATCGCTTCAGCCACGCGCGCGATAATCTCGGCAGCCGCGCCAAACGATGCCCAGGCCGGATCGGCGACCACCAGGCGCCTGGTCTTGCCGACGGATTCAAAGATCGTATCGGTATCGAGCGGCGAGAGGGTGCGAGGATCTACCACCTCCACTTGGATTCCCTCTTTCTCTAACGTCGCGGCCGCCCGAAGAGCCAGCGGTACCATCATGCCGATGGCAACCACCGTGACATCGCCACCAACGCGACGAACCGCCGCGCGCCCGAACCGGACGCGGTAAGGCTTCTCAAGAACGTCGGCGGTCATGGAATAAAGCGGGCGCCCTTCCACGAAAATGCTGGGGCTTTCGCCGAAAATGCTCTCCAGCAGCAGGCCTTTCGCGTCGTCGGCCGTGGCCGGCACCGCCACGCGGAGCCCCGGCAGATGGGCGAACCAGGCATGCAAACTTTTCGAGTGCTGCGGACCTTGTCCCCAACCTTTGCCGACAATCGCGCGAATGGTCACGGGCATGTTCGAATGGCCGTTCGACTTGAATCGCCACAGCGCCATCCAATTGGTGATGGCATCCAGCGAGTAGATCATGAAGTCCAGGCGCTGATGCACCAGTACCGGACGAATACCCGTGAGGCTTGCGCCCATGGCCGCGGCGGTCATCAAATTTTCGGACACGGGAAAGTCCTGCACGCGGTCCGGCCCGAATCGATCCACCAAACCGGTAGTAGTGCCGAAAATACCCGACTTGTAGTCGACTAATTGGCCCAGCACCACCACCTGGTCGGATAGGTCCATGGCCTGGTGCAGAGCCTCGTTGATGGCTTTCGCGTAAGTGATGGGGCGGCTCATATCAGGCTAGTAAGGCTCCAGCTTCGCGTCGGGTTGATATTGGTCGAAGTCCGACAAAGAATGCGTCCCCAGCAGTTGGTCGGCCAGAGGACTGCTCTCGTCCCAGTTGGCGGCATGCCAGTCTATACTCGCGGGAAACGGGCTTTCCTTCGCAAAGCGAAAGTGCGACTCCATTTCCGTGGCGATTTCAGTCTCGAGATTCGCCCTCGTAGTGGCATCCATCAATCCCGCGCCTGTCAGCTTCTCTTCCAACAGAACGATGGGGCAATTGTCGCGCCAGAATTGCATCTCGGAATCCGTGCGGTAGTTGTTCACGCCGTCGTCCTCCGGTCCCACATGGCTGTTCCAACGATAGGTGTAAGCTTCAATCAAAGCGGGTCCATCGCCCTGGCGGATTCTTTCAATTTCGTTCCGAAGCACGTGATAGGCCCCCACTGTGTCGTTGCCGAAAATGCGGCGGGAGCGGACGCCGAAGGTTGCCACCCTCTCCGTGATATTGTCCTTCGCCTGGCGCTTCAGCTGGTCCGAGTAGGTTGCGTAACGATTGTTTTCGCAAACAAATAGCATGGGCAACTTGCGGGCGCCCGCGTAATTCGCAGCTTCCCAGAACGCGCCTTCGTCGGTGGCGCCTTCTCCAAATCCGGAAACGCTGATGTTGCGGCTGCGCGCGAGTTGAAGTCCGAAAGCGGCACCGGCGGCCAGGCTGACGGCCCCGCTGAGAATGGCTCCGCTGTAGAACTTGGACTCGTGATGAGAGATGTCTTGAGAACCGGCCCGGCCCCCGTTGGCGCCGGTCTCCTTTCCGTAGATCTCGGCGAACAGCTCCCGCAACGGCGCACCCTTGGCGAAGTAATATCCGTGGGACCGGTGATGGCTGAAGAGGTAGTCGTCCGGTTCGATCAGCAGAGACAAGGCTGCTGGAACCGCTTCCTGGCCGATGCAGAAGTGAATGGGGCAGCGCATCTCGTCAGCGGGATGGTACTCGCGAATGAGCGCCTCTTCCATCCTGCGCAGCCGCAGCATCTGCTGAAAGAGCGCCAGCGAGATATCGGGCGCGGTTCCGGCGATGTCGACGTCGGCGTAGTGGCCAATCCGGGTGATGCTTCGATGGTTGAGCTCGGTTTCTTTCACTGGTCGCATGTTTCGAGGGTGATGGCGCTGGCCGACAAAGCGAGATCCCAGACGTCCAGCAGGTAGGATCGCTTGGGAAGGTCGAGCGCCGAATCGCGCGGAACAAACCGGAGAGCTTGTCCTTCGCAACACTGGATTTCCTGTACGCCGTCGAAACGGGACCAGAAGAAGATCATCGGATAGTCCGCTCCGTAGCCAAGATCCCGCGCGGAGAAACGAACCACTTCGCGCAGCTCAACGCAGCGGTACAGAGTTTCCTCAACCAATTCACGTCTGGCTCCCGCCTCCGGTGTTTCACCCGGCTCCACATGGCCGCCCGGGAAAACCCAAATCCCCGGATCTTGGATGTGCGGCACGTTGTCGCGGAGTTGCAGCAATGCAGCCCCATCGTCGCGCAGCAGCACAACGCCGGCCACCGCGGGCCGTTCATTTGAGGAATCGGCCGTTGTCACACTGTCCTCGACATGGCCGCCATTGCCTCTGGGACGCCGATGCTGACGGGTTGGGGACGAAAATCCGGAAACGCGTGAATCAATGCCGTGACGTCGAAGTGGCGGTGTGTCACCGGTCCCCCGCGCGGCTGAGGCTCCAACTTCACCGCGCGCGGAGCAACCGTGACTATAAGCCTTGCGATGTCCATGAAAGATACAGCCTGGCCGCTAACCGCGTTGACAATGCCCGAGCTCCGATGGAGCAGACAAAGCTTCAGTATCCCGGCGACATCTTCCACGCGGATGTGATCGCGCTTCTCCTCCCCCTCCCCGAACAGGCGAATCACGCCGTCAGCCAAGGCAGTCCGGATGAAGCGGTTGGGACCATAACTGTTGTGCGTGTCTCCCGCCCCGTAGACGGCACAGGGCCGCACGATGGCGAGCGGGATTTTTGCCGTTTGACACGCGGAACCGATCATCTTCTCCCGCCCGGTGTGCATTAGAGCATAGAGATCGGATGGCTCGCAACTGGAGGACTCCTCGATCAGGGACGACCGGGAGTCGTACACCGCGTCCGAGCTGATGTAGACCACATGCGAGCAAGATCCCGCGCCCAGGACGCTGCAGACGTGAGACGCCATTTGCAGATTTTTCATCAGAGTGGCGACATCGCGACCTTTGTCGGGAGTTAGGGCGGAAGCGATCACCAGCGCGTCGTCTGGTTGAATGATGTCCCGAAGCTTCTGCGGGGCTGAATCGTCGATCAGATTCACTTCCTGGCTGCCGACTGCGCGGAATGGAATCTGGTCTCCCCGCAGCGCCGCGGCAAGAGCCAGGGACAGAAAGCCGTTGGCTCCGAGAATAACTACCCGGGCCGGAGGTTGTGGCGTAGCGAAGAGGTGCGTGAGCATGCCGCGATGGTTCAGGCTCCCAACCTGTGGTATTTGAATCCGAGCGCGTTGCAGGCGTCCCGGTCAAGTACGCCAAAGGGATCCAATAGATGGGCGCCACGCATGCGCGTCTTTAACTCGGGCAGCGCTGCGAGCGAGAATTCTCGCCAAGGCGTCATGATCGCCAGTGCATCGGCATTGCGCGCCGCCTCCAAAGCCGACGGGAACGCCGCGACGTGAGGGAATTCGGCAGGGTCCACCCGAACCACTGGATCGTACGCCTGGATTGGGTAGGAACGCAGAGCGTGAATCAACGCTATGGACGGCGAATTCTTGGTGGAGTGCGTGTCCTGCTTGTACGCCAAGCCCCAAACGGCCAGTTGGGATTGCGTGGTCCCATCCAGCAGACCTTCTTCGTAGAGCACGCGCAAGGCCCATTCTTTGCGACGGGCGCTCGCTTGCTGCCAAACGGAAACAAGCCCGGCATCTGTTCCGCGTTCAGCGGCCAGGTTTTGAACGGTTACCAAGTCGCGCTCCAGGTTTCCCCCAGCAATGCCGAGGCCGGGACTGAGGTAGGCGTGTGTCCCGATACGCTTGTCGAGACGTAAAGCGGAGGCGATCTCCAGCCAATCGGCGCCGATCTTCTCACAGATCTCCGCCAGCATGTTGGTCGTGCTCACCGAAGACACCAGGAAACAGTTGATCGCGATCTTGCACAACTCCGCGCTCTCGTAGCGCATTGCTAAGACCGGACAGTGGAAGGCATCCAAGAACTCGCGATATAGCTGGGGAATACCCGCCGAATCTTCACCGCATCCAATAATGTAGCGCTCGGGATGGAGCGCGCGCTCCACGGCGTTTCCGAAAACCAGAGTCTCTACCTGATAGAACAGGCGCAAGCGCCGCGCGCTCTGGCCAATTTCACGTTCCAGGGAACGGCTGAAACCGGGGTGCACCTGGCTCATCACCACCAGCGTCGCGCCGTCAGCGACTTGTGAAGAGATGTTGGCCACCAACCGTTGCAGGTCCGACAGATCGCTTCGGTTTTTTTCGTCGGTCGGAACGTCAAGGGTAAAGAAGACGAGCGCGCACTGGGAGACATCGCCCGGGCAATCCGTGTATCGGATGCGGCTTCGATGTTCGGCAATCAGTTCCGCCAGGCCCGGTTCCTGGACGGGAATGCGGCCGGCGTTCAGGGCCTCGGCAACGCCATCTCGCGGATCGAAGGCCACGACATCGAATCCTTGCGCGGCCGCGGCGATACTGGAGACGATGCCGAGGTGAGAGAGGCCGACAAAACCGATCGTACCCGAACGCTGGGAGTCACTCATGAGAGGGCGGCTCGGATCTCATCGAACGAATCTCGTCAAACCTGGCTTGAATCCAGCGATCGTTGCAAAGGTTGTTCGTAGCCGTCTGACACAGTGAAAGGAAATGCTCGTACTCGATGCGCCAGGTCGGATCGGCGGAAACCAAAGTCGTTGATTCCTCATCGGGACGGCCGCTCGGCAACACCCGTTTACGGACTGTCAGTGTGCTCGGCCCCCACTTGCACAAACAGTCGATGTGCGCACTGCCGAGTTCGCCATAAACATCCGCCAGGAAGGTATTGCGGTAGGAAAGCATACTCACTTCGCAGTCGATGGGGAGAGATCCCTGGAAACCGAAAATGACGCGATCGAAAGCGCGGTTCTCAAAACGGTCGGCGCGCCACACCTTGCAGGGGCCATCCACCTGGCCGAAAAGAAACAACACCATGTCCAGCAGGTGGGATCCTAAGTCCGGCAAGACACCGTCGCCCCGATCGCGCCACGCCGAGTTGCGCACATCCCGCGCGGTGCCGTTTCCGTAAAAAAACTTAGCGCTGTAGATTCGTCCCAGCCGGCCCGAAGCGATCAAGCCGTGAAGATTCGCAAGGTGCGGCTCGAAGCGGTGATTATATGCCGTGTAACAGGAAACGCCGTGCGTTTCAGCGCAACGCTGCAACTGCAGCAAGTCGTCCTCGTTTTCGGCCAGCAGAGGCTTCTCTACCAAAACGTGCTTGCCATGGGAGAGAGCATAACGCAGCACCGGCATCTTCGCGGCATCCGGAATGCATGCTAAGACAGCTTGGTAACTGTCCAGCGGAACATCTTCCAGCCTTTGGAAATCCGCGCCCGGCAGGACCGGGTCTACCGTCGCCGCGACGTCGGGTCCTGCCACGGCAACGCGCTTCTTGCCTTGGACGCCCAGGCCGGCGACAACAACCTTCATGGAATCCCCGTGTTCTTGACCAGGTAGTGTTCTTTCATCTCTGCATTCCGCTCGATGCTATCCAGACGGGCGAGGACGGCTTCCGGACCCACCGGCGTATTTCCATCTTGTTCGCAAGCCAGCGCCGCGGCAACCGACCCAAGGATCGATGCCGTAACCGGGCATCCGGTCGCCACCAGGGAGAGAGTGGCATACGCGAGCAAAGCGTCTCCCGCGCCCACCGCATCCACCACATGGCCCGCGAAAGTGTCCACGGTAAAAAACGATCGCACGTTGGGATCCGGCGCACGGTACGTAATGATCCCGCGCTCCCCTAGCTTGAGGATCAAATGCTTGCACTGAGCTTGCTGGTAGAGATTGAGGGCTAAGGGGCGAATGATGGAATCCTGATCGCCCAAGGCGAACCGCGCCTCCCGCTCGTTGGGTGTGATGAGGTCGAAACCACGGAAGTCGAGCACGTTGCCCCAGCGCGTGGCCACCTGGCTATCTGCAACCCGCAATCGGCCGGGTGGGATGGCCGCCGTCAAGGCTGGAATCGTGTACGAATTGAAGATACCGTGACGAAAATCGCTAAAAACGACAGCGTCGGCCTGCGTCGATTTCAAGGAGCCGCTGAAGTGTTCCAGAATCTTGTCGGATACCGAGCGATTGTCCACGTTATCCACTTTTAGCAAGCGGTATCCTTGCGCCAGGAAGAGATTCTTACGGGTGGTGGGACGGGTGGCGTCGAGCGCGGCGTCACAGGCAACACCGAACTCGTCCAGATCGCGCAGCACGTATTCTCCCAGCGCGTCGTTTCCAAGCAACGTTGTGAATCGAACCTGGGCGTTGGCCTTCTTCATGTGCTTGGCGACGATTCCGGCTCCGCCGACGAAATCCACCTGCCGGTCGTACTTCACGCTAAACGTGGGTGTCTTGGTGTTTCCGCCAATCAGCGAGCAATAGGTGTAGGTGTCTACGATGGTGTCGCCCAGCACGTGCACTTTAATGCCATCAAAGGACCGCAGGACTTCACGCAGACGTCCGAAAGTCAGCCCCTCGGCCTCCATCAGAACGTGGAGTTTTGAGTGGGCCAGGTTGGGGGGAGAAGCCTCGATGATCGCCGACGACGAGTAAACGATATCGCCGGGCGTGAAGATGAGTTCACCGCCATAGCTTTCCACGGTCTCCAGCTCCTCGCGCGTCTTGGGGTGAAGTCCACCGCTCGAGTACTCGTAGCCTTTCGCGAAATAGTCTGGTTGAATGATCTTCAGGTTTTCGATGGGCGTTGCATTCGGGTCGATGACAACGTAGTCCACCACTTCCAGGGCCGCCAGGTTCATCGCGCGCAAGTCTTGCGGCACGAAAGGACGGTGATTTCCCTTATTAATGTGGAAATCGCCTGTCAAACTCGCAATCAGGACGGACGCTTTGCTTTTTGCGTAGAGGAGATGACGGATATGCCCGGGATGCACCAGATCGAAAGTGCCGTGGCACATGATGACCTTTTCGGCGCGAGGCGCGGGTCCCAGCAGCTCACGCAGCTCCTCGGGAGTCTTGATTTTACGCGTGAATAACGCTTGCTCGGGCTCGGTCATGGCTCGTTCAGGTCCTTCCTGGGAGCTAAAAATTCGAACCAGTTCTTGGTCGCCAATTCGATGGACGCAACGTCCCAAACGGGCGCCTGGCGCCAATAGTCGATGTTCCTCAACATCGTTGCAACGCCTTCCTCGAAGGACACCGTAGGCGCCCAACCAAGCTGTGCACGGATCTTCGAAATATCGGCCCACGTGCAGTCCGGCTCGCCGGGCCGCTTGGGCAAATAAACGCGCGAGCCGCCCAGCAGGTCTGCCAGGCGGTTCACCGCTTGCGGTTGTCCCGCTCCCAGATTATAGATCTCTCCCGTGCGTTCCGTTGTCGCAGCCGCGTAAAATGCGCGCGCCACGTCGGTCACATAAAGGAAGTCGCGCGTCTGTGAGCCATCGCCGACGATGGTGAGAGGCCTGGCCGCAAGTTTTTGAGCCAGAAAAACGCCGAACACGGCTCCATAGGCGCCGCTGGTCTTCGATCGGGTTCCGTAGGCGTTGAAGATCCGGATGGAATTTACAGGCAGGCGGTAAACCGTTCGCCAATGCAGAACCGCTTGCTCCCCCTGATATTTGCTCAGAGCGTAGGGGTACTGAGGCTGAATCGGGGAGCGCTCGGTAGTAGGAAGCTCTTCCGGCAGTCCGTAGCACGACGATGACGCGGCGTAGACGAACTTGCGAACCCGCGCGTGGCGAGCTGCTTCCAATGCGTGCACCGTACCTAAAACATTGGCCGACATATACTCGGTCGGCCGGTCGATGGATGGCACGATGTCGCCGATTCCAGCGAAGTGAAACACATAAGTCGCGCCTTGAAACAGGAGTGAGCTAGGCTCCACGGTCCGGATGTCCTTCTGCTCGAAGACTAACTGTGGATTGTTACCGTGCTGCTCCAGATTTTGCAAGCGGCCGCCCACCAGGCTGTCGATGACATGAACCCGGAAGCCTTGGGCGATTAGCAGATCCACCATGTGGCTGCCAATGAAACCCGCGCCGCCGGTCACGACGGCGATAGGGGCAGCCGACGTCATCTGAGTCCCAGGCCCTTGATCGTCTTCACGTTGACGTAACTATCGTTGGACATGCTGTCGCTGAATCGGTTGGCTCGGAAAGCGCCGCACAGATCGCGCACTGCATCCTCAATGCTGCGTTCCGGCTGATAGCCGAGCCTCTCCGCGATTTTGCGCGAGCTCACGTGATAAGAGCGGTTGTCGTTGCTCGGTGTCGTTTCGATGCGAATTGGTTCGTTGCTGGAGTATTCGCGCTCCACCACCGACTTTGTAATCTGAGCCAACTGAGCCACCGTGTGATTTTCGTACCCGACATTGAACGTCTGTCCAGCGATAAGTTCGTCCGGGTATTGTAGCATTCGAACATAAAGGTCGGTTACATCGTCGATGTGGATATTGGGTCGCTTCTGCGCGCCTCCGAAGACCGTGATCAGCCCCCGGCGAACGGCGTGATTGGTGAGAATGTTGACGGTTAAATCGAAGCGCATCCGCGGAGAATAGCCGCACACGGTGGCCGGCCGTAAGATCACGGTAGTGAATTCGGGCGATTGGTGCTTCAGGAGCAGCGGCTCGCACATGCCTTTGTACTTGTTGTATTCCGTGAGCGGTACCAGCGGATGCTCTTCGGTCACTTCCGGCGCGTCGCTCACGCCGTACACCGAGCTCGAAGACACGTAAACGAAACGGCGCACGCCGGCTGCTTTGCTGGCCCTCACCAACGGCTCGAAGCAATCGAAATTGATCGTCTTGCTCAGTTCGGGATTGAGTTCAAAGCTGGGATCGTTGGATATGCACGCCATGTGGATTACGCTGTCAACGCCCGCCAGAAGAGGAGCGTATTCGCCGACGTTGCGAATATCCCCTTTGACGACCCGCAAGTTCGGGTGCGAAGGCAGGCCTTCGTCGCCGAAGAGCATCAGATCGAACACCACCACCGCATAGCCGGCCTTGAGCAGCTTGGGTACAAGCACGCAGCCCTTGTATCCAGCGCCTCCCGTTACCAGGACAGTTTTCACGAATTCACTCCGATTTGGTTGTTCATTTGATCGATGGTCATCTAATTTCACCGTTCTTCAGGATAATAACAGCTGCTTCCAGGAGATTGCATCGCAAGGCCTCCCGGTAGACGCAGCTGATTCAGCACGCCATGCCGGGCCAAAAACACGGCTCGCACGCCGTTCTTCAGAGACGCCCCTCCCATTTCGTCGCGTGGCGTTTCAGCCTGGGGTGTGAGACAAACAGGTGCCACACAACCGCCTGAAACGCTTCGGCGTGAGGCGTAACGTTCTCCGGATCGAGGCTCGGAATGATGATGCAAGTGTCGGCTACTGTGGCCGTGTAGCCGCCGTCGCGCCCCACGATGCCAACAATCCTGGCGCCCACCTCTTTTGCCAATTGCAGCGCGGAGACCAGGTTGGCGCTTACGTCTTTCTCCAGACTTCCGCCGCCCACGGACAACACCAACAGGCCGTCCCGCGCCGAGAGCCGGCTGGTCCTCAGCCATTCGACGAAGACGGACGGCCAGCCTTCGTCGTTAGTGCGCGCCGTTAGTTCGGCGATATTATCGGTCGGTGCGTAAGCCTCAAATTCCGCGATCTTGCGAAAATCGTTCACTGCGTGCGAAGCATTCGCCGCGCTTCCGCCAACCCCAAGAATGAAAAGACGGCCGCCTCCATCGCGCACCGCAGCCAGGTGGGCAACGGCCTGCTCGCACAATTCGGGGCTGAGAGCCGCCGCAATCTTGCACGTCGCTTCCAGATGTTGTGCCGCATACGACAATACGCGAACCGCGTGCATGGTATTATCTTAACCATATCCCGCGACAAACGTCGCTCTTAAAACGCTGCATTCTTCCGTGGCTTGAATGCCCAGAAACACAATCGCACTGCCAACGGTTCAACCACGGGCATGGACCCAACTTCGTCCATCCGCGGCCACCGTCGTCCTGGCTCTCTTACTTCCGAACATATGCTTTCTCGGCGTTCACTACGTCGCACGCTGCCTTCCAGTCCAGCCGATCCGCCAGCGGATTGCACTAGCGATTACTCGCGGAGACATCCTGACGGACACCAAGGATTTCGTCTTCCTGGACAGCGCGCGGGGGATGGAGCCCTGGGGCGACGCCAATACATTGCGGATGGCGATCTATCGCGGACCGTCCCGATGGAAAGACGCCCTTGCCCCGCGCTTGCTGCGGGCAGCCGACGGCAAGGAACGGCATCCGGTGGCCGAATTGAACGGTGCGGTGTTCGGAACGCTCTCCTTCGATCCTGAGTCCGGATATTATCACCGTTACTGGCACGGCAATGTCGCGATAGCCGGGTTCCTCTTAACGCTGTTCGACGTGCGTCAGGCGCGCTTGGCGCTAATGACCGCCAGCTACTTTCTGTTCATGTTCGTCCCCCTGGTTGCATTTGCGAGATCCAGGCGTCTGGGGATCATTCTCGGCGTCATTTGCGGCTTCGGGGTCTGGTTTTCAAGCTTGCCCTATCATGGGCAGACATTCGCCTATGCTCCGGCATTCATCTGGTCCCAGGCCGCGGTGCTTCCGGCGCTGTGGTTCCGTACGCGCCCGGGACCTGAAAGGAGCGCCATTCCCTTAAGTTTGGTTTTAGGAGCTGTTGCGGCCTTCCTGGAGCCGATGTCGGGAGCGTTCGTCATGACCGGTTGCCTGATTTTCTTGTCGCTCTATTTCGGGGCTCCCGATTCGCTTCACCGGCCGGCGGCGTTTCGTAGCGCGGCCATTGGACTCGGCGCGTTCTTTGCCGCATTTCTTTTCTCGATCGCATTTAAGCAGACCATCGCGGCGGTGTTTTTTGGCTGGGGTTCAGTGTTCGGCGCCTTCTTCGGCGAACTAGGCTGGCGAATGGGCATTACTGGAGAAAAGGTAAGCTACGTGAAACTGATTCAAACCATGGGTTCCAACACAGTGCTTCTGACTTTTGGTTCAGTGTGGCTTGCCGAGGTTCTCATCTTTGGAAGTGGCGCGGCGTTCTTTGGAGGCGCGGCGTTGGCGGTGCGTGACATGCTGCGTCATAAGAAGACTCACCGCAGGTTTGATTATTCGGCAATATCCCTTTGCCTGGTTCTGATGGCGTTGTGGTACGTTGTGCTTCCGAGTCACAACACGATACACGCCTGGATTACCGTGCGGACGCTGTATCTGGCCTTCTCCCTTTCCTGGGTGCTCCTTTGGCTATCTATGCGCAGTGTTCTGGCCCGTGAAAGTTTCGATCTTTCCGCTGCCCACGGCCAGGCGCCGGAGGGCCGAGTCGTTTTCCGCGAGTAGCACCCGAATGTCTGGGAAGCGGCTCAGATTGAAGTGAATTACTGCCTCTGGAACGTAGATGGCCAGGCCGGCAGGGTCGGATTCCCAATAAGATCCCGCAGCAGCCACAGATGGCCGGCCTCCGGCGAGAATGAGCTCATCGTTCACCCTCACCGCTTCCACTTTCTCAATCGCAGCAGTCCCCTCCATCGAGCATAGGATTCGAACAGCAGGAGAGTTGAGGGAAAAGAACATCGACCTGATCCGTAGGGAAGACCAAGGCCCTGGCAGAAGGGGCGCCTCGTAAGTTGAGGCGCAAACGACAGTGGGCCAGACGCTGCGGGCGCCGGTCGCCGCAGCTGCGAGAAATCTCATCAAACTACGCCTGGTCATACCTTGAACGGTCCCTCCCTAGCTATTTGACTTTATTCCATCGAAGCGCGCGACCCGCGCTCGGTTCATAACCGATGGATCGAGTCCTATACACCTGGTTCTAGTAGTACTTCTGAACCAGCCCTGAACTCACCTGTCACCAGCCCACATTGACCGCGTCAAGCGCGCTGGCTTAACATACCTGCAAAAGCCTCTCTCGGCGCGAAAGGTGACATGACCATGTTCAGTCGGCGGCGAACTCCGCGCGTAGCTCTGTTCGGCCTCACGTGTGGGTTGGCCCTAATGGCGGGCGCTGTGTGCGCGCAGGAGGGTTACAGTCCCGCCGACATCCAAGCCGGCAAGCACCTCTACGGCGTCAATTGCTCCGCCTGTCACGGTCCCAACGGCGACTTCGTATCGGGCGTGGACCTCGGCCATGGAAAATTTCGACGAGCTTCCACGGACAATGAATTGGCCGCCATCATGCTTCAAGGCATCATGGGAACGCCCATGCCGCCGGCTAATTTGAGCGACCAGCAGGCGCACCAGATTGTGGCGTATCTGCGATCGCTAGCCGCCGCGTACGACACCGGCGCCACTAAGGCGGATCTGGCGCACGGCAAGGCGCTATTCGAAAGCAAAGGCTGTCTCAACTGTCATCGGGTGCGCGATCATGGCTCACGCGTGGGCCCGGACCTCACCAATATCGGCGCGCGCCGGAAGCGGGACGACATCGAGCGCTCCATCGTCGATCCCAATGCGGAAGTTCTGGCGGAAAACCGTTACGTCCGGGTAGTAACTCGCGACGGCGCCACTATAACGGGGAGAATCCTCAACGAGGATACTTTCTCGCTGCAGCTTATCGACAGCAAAGAAAAACTGCTTTCATTTCAAAAGGCCGATCTGAGCAAATTCGAATTCCTGAAGACCTCCGCAATGCCTTCTTATCGCGATAAACTAAGCGGCAACGAACTGGCCGACCTGGTCGGTTACCTGGTTTCCCTGAAAGGACTGTGAAGTTTCCATGATTCGCCCCACGTTTGCGCTGGTGTTGGCCGCGGCCTTATGGGCACAAGTTTCATCGGCACAAGTCTCCTTTGACCGGCTGCTGCACGCCGGCGACACCCCGCGGGACTGGCTCACTTACTCGGGGAGTTACTTCAGCCAGCGCTATAGTTCGCTCGATCAGATTACGCCTGGCAACGTCAGTAACCTGGAACAGAAGTGGATCTTTCAGGCGCGCTCGCTCGAAAAATTCGAAGCCACCCCGCTGGTTGTGGATGGCGTGATGTACACGGTGCAGGCGCCCAACGATATCGTGGCGCTGGACGCGGCGACGGGCCGCATTTTCTGGATCTACTCTTACAGCCCGGATCCGCAGGCGCGCCTGTGCTGCGGTCGGGTAAATCGGGGACTGGCGATTTTGGGCGACACGCTGTTTATGGGAACCATCGACGCGCATATTGTCGCGGTGGATACAAAGAGCGGACATCTGCTGTGGAACACTAAGGTCGCGAATCCAGAGGCCGGTTACGCCATTACTCTCGCGCCGCTGGTGGTGAAGGACAAAGTAATCGTCGGCACAGCCGGCGGCGAGTACGGCATCCGCGGATTTCTGGCCGCGTACGACGTGCACTCCGGCAAAGAGGTATGGCGCTTCAACAATATTCCCGGGCCGGGCGAGAAGGGGCATGACACCTGGGCGGGCGATTCCTGGAAACATGGCGGGGCTTCCGTGTGGATGACCGGCTCCTACGATCCGGAATCGAATCTCACTTACTGGGGCATCGGAAATCCAGGCCCGGATTGGAACGCCGACATGCGCCTGGGCGACAACCTATACAGCGATTGCGTGGTTGCGCTCGATGCCGACACCGGCAAGCTTAAATGGTATTTCCAATTCACGCCGCACGATGATTTCGATTTCGACGCCGTGCAGGTGCCTGTACTGGCCGATCTGGACTGGAAGGGCGCGCGGCGTAGGGTGCTGCTGTGGGCCAACCGGAACGGGTTCTTTTATGTGCTGGATCGCACCACCGGCGAGTTCCTGCGAGGAGCGCCATTCGCGAAAGTGACTTGGGCCAAAGGTCTGGATGAAAAAGGACGGCCGATGCGTGCGGCCAACATGGTGCCCACCGCGGACGGCACCAAAATCTATCCGGGAAATCAAGGGGCAACCAATTGGTACTCCCCATCTTATAGCCCGCACACCGGCCTGTTCTACATTCCCACTTGGGACAACTATTATTCGGTGTACGTAAAGGAAAAAATCGAGTTCACCCAGGGACGGTTGTTCGCGGGGCCACTGCCGAAGTCGCCGGTGCCGTTGATACGCCCGCCCCAGCTTGAGACTCGCAAAGAAGAAGACGGTTACGGAGCGATCCGGGCGTTCGATCCGCAAACGGGCGAGCGGAAATGGGAGTACAAGCTCAGTGACGTTACCGACAGCGGTATCCTGACGACGGCCACCGATGTATTATTTGTCGGCGGGCGCGAAGGTTATTTCATGGCCATGGATGCGCGCAACGGCGAGTTACTGTGGAAGGCAGTGGTGGGCGGCCAGGTTTCATCGGGGCCGATGAGTTACTCAGTAAGTGGGAAGCAGTATGTCGCCATTTCCGCCGGAAATTCGTTATTCGTCTATGGATTGAGGCAGTAAGTGCGGACCGTAAGGCGATACTGAGCCGTGACCGCAGGGAGCGGTTTATTTCAAAATGATATTTCGCTCCGCCAGGATGGTTCCCGTGGCGAGCTGGAATTGAGCGATGGCTTCGCTCAGATCCGATTGCGAACGCCGCTCCTGGCTGCGCGCGGTGATCATGGTGGACTGCCGCTGCTGTACCAGAAACAAGGTTGAGGTTCCCGCGCGAAATTGGCGCTGTTCGCTTTGATACTGCTCTTCGGCCGATCCGCGAGCCACCTGCGCCGCCTGCAGCCGCAGCTGCGCCATCTGCACATTTTCCATCGCGGTCCGCACCTCGGCATCAACGTTCTGTTCGGTCTGCTGCATTTGATTGTGGATGCGGCGCGTTTCCGCCAGTGACTTGCCGAGGTTCGCGTCCGCCGTCCGGTTTCGAATCGGCAAGGAAATACTTAGTTGCACTTCGGTGGTCGGAAAATCTCCATTCCAAATGCCCGCTAGGGATTTCCCGTAGTTTCCCACCAACACGGGAGGAACTCCCGAGCTTCCAAACGCGATCCCGCCCAGCAGGGGCAGTCCGGCCAGCGCGGACAGTTCATTGATCTGGGTAGTGAGCGGACCGAAGGCCGAAGTAAAGGGATTGGGGCCGGGCGGCAGCACCACGCCCGCCAGACCCGCGCGGGTATAAAGCGCGGTTAAGTTGACTTGAGGCTTGGTCTGACCGCGATAATAACGCACGTCCTTCTCGTTGATCTCGCCATTTATCTTCACCTGCGCGATTTCCGGACGGTTGGCCAGGGCCTCCGTGATAGCGTCCGACAACGGGGTCAGTGGCGCCTTTTCGTCCTCCGGAGTTACCGGGATCATGGCAGCAGACCATTGTGGATCCGCTCGATCCGGCAACACCAGATCCTTCAACACATTCTCGGCGCCGGTCAACGCCGACTGTGCCGCGTATGCACCCACTTCGAAATTGGCAAGCTGCGTCTGCGCCGCCACGACATCGATGGGCGCGAGCAGCCCCTGCTCTTCCTGACGCCGGTTGCTCTCGTCCTGCTGGATGCCGATCCGCACCGCGTCCAGTTGCACTTGCAGATTGTTGTAGGCGTACGACAGCTCCCAATAGGCCTGCTCCGTTTGCTGCACGATAGTCATCACGCGTTGCCGGAACTGTTGGTCTGTCAATGCGATGTTCTTCTTCGCTACATCGATCTGATGACGATTGCTGTCATACAGCAAGTTGCGCCAGAGCGGCTGCGTGTAGGCGAAATTGAGCGACGTCTCATACTGCGGGTTCAACGAGAGGAAACTGTTATTGGAAAAGGCGTCCGCGGATGACAAATCCGTCTTGAACGTTCCGCCATACCAGGGCAAGGGCTGAGTAATTCCGGGATCCGCCTGCCAGGTTTTGTTCAGCAGGCTTCCTGTCGCCGACCCGCCCAATGACGAAGCGATGGGAGTGATCTGCTGCTCCCAGTAACTGGTTACGGTGAGCTGTGGATCGAAAGCTCCGAGTGCCCCGCTAAGCGTGTAATCCGATTCCAGACGATCGATCCGCGCCGACTCGATGTCTTTGTTGTTCGCCAGCGCCATGGCAAGCGCCTGGTCGAGCGAAACCTCCGTCTGGGTCTCGATTCCGGTGCGCGGCGGCAAACGGAATGGACGCACTGGCGGCACCAGCGTGCTGTCGTTCGGCCGCGGCGAGGAGATGGTCGCCTGCGGCAGCCCTGGTGTGGGAGCGGGCGCCTGTTGAGCCAGGCCCTGTTGCCCGAGGGCCAGCGGAACCGCACACGCAAGAAACGCGTAGGCTCGCATCAGGCGCGTTCTCCTCCCTCGAAATGCATCGGCTGAGGGGCCACGTCCAAACCAGAAACCACCTCGCGTGTTTTTTCAACTTTACGGGAGGACCTGCGGAACATCGGTAACTGCTTCATATCGTCAAAAAGCGAATAAAACACCGGCACGGCCAGCAGGGTGAGTAAGAGACACAGCGTCTGTCCGCCCACTACCAGCACTCCGATGGACCGGTTGCTGGCGCTGCCTTCGCCGTTGGAAAGCACCAGGGGCAGCATGCCCGCCACCAGCGCCGTGGTGGTCATCAGGATGGGCCGTAGCCGGTCGCGATT
Source organism: Bryobacterales bacterium (assembly GCA_963747945.1). Classification (GTDB taxonomy): domain Bacteria; phylum Acidobacteriota; class Terriglobia; order Bryobacterales; family Bryobacteraceae; genus Palsa-89. Next base: position 67,666 of record CAVVHB010000007.1, on the reverse strand, counting down.
GGCTTGAATGATCGCCTCGTAGCGGTCCATGCCGGTAGCGCGCAATCCGTTGGTGTGATCGATCTGCAGAATCGCGTTTTTCTTCACGATTCCGAACAGCAGAAGCAAACCCAGCCCCGACATGATATTGACGCTCTGGCCGAACAGCAACAGCGACAGGATGCCGAACGGCACTGCGATCGGCAGCGTCAGCAGAATGGTAAAGGGGTGCAAAAACGATTCAAACTGGGCCGCCAGCACAATGTACATGAAGATGAATGTCAGCGCGATGGCGACGATGAAATAGTACGCGGTGCGGTTCAGTTCCTTGGAAGTGCCCAGGAGCTCCGTGCGATAGCCGGCGCCCATGTGAAGCTCGTCCGCGGATTGATTCAAATCGGAAATGATTTTCTGCTGGGACCCGCCCGGCAACACATTGGCGCTCAGCGTCACCTCACGCTGCCGGTCCAGACGCCCGATGCTGGAGGGCGCCTCCCCGCTCTTGATGCGGACCACTTGATCCAGCGGCACCCAGCCGCGCGTGTTGGTCGAAAAAACCGTGAGCTGGCGCAGCCCCTCGGCGCTGGTTCGATACTGCATGTCGGCACGCAGGCGCACGTCGTACTCTTCGCCACCGGAAGGAAACGACGAAACCACCTGGCCCGCCACCATAGTGTTCAAGGCTTGCGCGATATCGTTGACGCGAACTCCCAGGTCCGCGGCCCGTTGCCGGTCGATCTCAACCCTCAGTTCGGGCTTGCCGTATACCAGCGATGTGTCGGCGTCGGCCGCGTAGGGCATTTGCTTCAACTTGGCGAGCAGCGTTTGCGAATAGGTGTTGAGCTTGTCGAGATCCGGACCGGTAAGCGTAAATTGAACATCGGCCTGTCCTCCGCCGGGTCCATCGGCCGCCTGTCCGACGCTGCTGCGCAGATCCTTCGGATAGTGGGTGAGAATCGCACGCGCTTTCGCGATCAGTTGATCCTGGGTATCGCTGCGATCGGCGCGCGGAACCAGCTTCACGTAAATAGACGCGCTATTCGACTCACCGGCGCTCGATCCGGTAAAGTTTGCGGATCCAACGCCCACCGATGTCAATGTGGCGGTCACTCCCGGCAGCGCGCGGATGTCGCGGGCGATGCGCTCGGCAATGGTTACCGTCGCGGCCAATGAAGTTCCCTCGGGAGCGCGGACGCTGGCTTGGAATTCGGACCTGTCGTCGGCGGGGATAAAGTTCTTGCCCACCAGCATGAAAAGGGGGACGCTGCTCAACACCACGGCGACGCTGATTGCCACCATGGTCTTGCGATGCGCCATCGCCCACTCCAGCATGCCCGTGTAATGGGTGTCCAGGAAGCGGAAGAAGCGCGAATCTTTGGAACTCCGCTGCTTTTCTCCGTGGCGATGAGGAAGCACTTTCACGAACCGCGACGTCAGCATGGGAGTCAACGTGAAAGACACCAACAAGGACACCGCGATGGCGAACGACGCGGTGAATCCGAACGACGACATGAACCTGCCGACAATGCCGCCCATGAAACCGATCGGAAGAAACACGGCCAGCAGCGAAAAAGTGGTGGCCATCACGGCCAAGCCGATATCTTTCGTCCCTTCGATGGCGGCTTGATACGGCGACATGCCCTTTTCTTCCATGAAGCGGTAGATATTTTCGAGCACAATAATGGCGTCGTCGATCACGATACCCACCATGAGCGTCAGCGCCAGCATGGTGATCTGATTCAGGTCGAATCCAATGGCGGCCATCAACGCGAAGGTCGAAATAATGGAGGTGGGGATAGCCAGCGCCGAAATCAAAGTGGTGCGGATATTGGCGAGAAAGGCGAAGACGATCGCCGCGGCCAGGATGCTTCCTTCAATCAAGTGCTCTTCGAGCGAATGTACCGTAGCCTTGATGAAGATGGACTGATCGTTAACGATCTGAATGTGGATGTCTTTCGGCAGCGCAGCCGCAATCTGCTTGATCCGAACCTTCAGCGCATCGGCGGCCGCCACGGTGTTCTGCCCGGATTGTTTGGACACCACCATCGTTACAGCCGGCTCGCCATTCAGCCGCGCGGCCGTGGTGGGCTCTTCCTGGGAGTCCTCGGCGTGGCCGATGTCGCGCAGCTTCACCACGTACGATCCACGTGTAGCGATGGCGATCTCGTCGAATTGCGCCGGATCCACCAGCCGTCCCAGCGTCCGCACGGCCAACTCGCGCGCTCCCGCATTCACGTTCCCGGCCGGCATTTCCATGTTCTGCTGGCGCAGCGCGTTGGCCACGTCGGATATGGCCAGGTTGTAGCCGCGCATCTTATCGGGATCCACCCAGACGCGGATTTCCCGCTTCAGGCCGCCCACTAGCTGGATTTGACCGATGCCGTTGATGTTTTCCAATTGGGGCTTGATCTGCTTGTCGGCTATCTCGGTCACCTCGCGCAACGGACGCGGCGACGACAGAGCAATCTGCATGATGGGCGTGGCGTCGGGATCGAACTTCTGCACCACCGGCGCCTTGGCCGTATCCGGCAGATCGTTGACGATCAGGTTTACCTTGTCGCGGATCTCCTGCGCGCCCACATCGCCGTTCTTGTCGAGTTCGAAAGTGATAACAACCGTGGAGGCGCCCTCCACCGATGTGGAGTTGATCGAATCGATGCCACTAATGGTGTTGACCGCGTCTTCGACGCGCTTGGTAATGTCGGTCTCCACCTCCTCGGCCGACGCCCCTGGATTGCTCACCGAGACCGACACCGTGGGCAGATCGATTTTGGGGAACAGATCCACACCCAGGGTGAAGAACGAGAAGGTGCCCACCGTCATGAGCGCCACAATCAGCATGGTGGCGAAAACAGGCCGTTTCACGCATAGTTCCGCGAGTTTATGCACAGTCCGTCTCCCTTACGGTCGCGGCTCTGTAAACACGATCGTGAATGTGAGCCGCGCGCGTTAGCAAGCGTGCCTTCCAGATTGCTCCGGTTGCGGTCGGACCCGGTCCTTTCGTATCCACCGGCTCGCCGTCGAACAAATCCTGCAGATGGTTGGTCGCCACCACGAAATCCGCCGTGATGCCCGAAAGAATCTGGATCATGTCGCCATCCACCGCGCCCAGTTGCACCACCGCCACTCGCGCTTTGCCGTCTCGAATGAAGAACACCTGTGAAGAGTTGGTGCTCGGATCGGTGAGAACGGTGGCGCGGGGCAAGAAGATTCCCATACTGCTGCCGTTCAGCAGAATGCGCGCGGTGGCAAACATGCCGGGCTTCAGCGCCAGGTCCTGGTTTGCGAACTTCGCTTCCACCGAGACGGTGCGCGAGTTCGAATCTACGGTCGGATTGATGGATGTCACGGTGCCGTGGAACGTACGCCCTGGATATCCGGGGACGCTGGCTTCCACGTCGGCGCCGGTCTTCAACTGCGGCGCGTTCGATTCCTGGACCTGCAGTTCCAGCTTCAGGGGCGTAACGCGCACCACCGTCGCAATCTTCGCCGTGAGCGCTACATACTGTCCGACCGCGGCGGGCCGTGAGCTGACATAGCCGGTAAAAGGCGCCTTGATGACGGTGTCGTCCACCGCTTTGCGCGCGATGGCCGTTTGGGCGCGCGCATAGGCGAGCGATGCCTGCGCGTTGATCACGCCCTGGAAACTCTGGCGGGCGGAATTGAGCGACGCCTCATAGAGCTGCCGCGCGGAATTGGTCTGTTCCGTGGCTGTGTCGGCCTGGGTTCGCGCCTTGTCGTAGGCGCTTTGGGAGACATCGCCGGTCTTGATCAAGGCATCATAACGCTGGGCATCGGCTTCCGACATCTTGGCCTGCGCTACCGCGGAATCGTAGGATGCCTTGGCGGAAAGCACCTCGGGTACGTTGTTCGCGTCGAACTTGCCACCGGCAGCCAAACCGATGTGCGACTCGGCCTGCCGCAGGCTGGCCTCGGCTTGCTCCTCTGAAGCCAGCGCCGCTTGCAATCGAAGTTGCGCGTCGCGGTCCTCGAGTTTGGCCAACACCTGGCCTTCGGTGACAAATGCGCCGGCGTCCACGGGGGTCGCGATCACTCTGCCCGCGGCGGGCGGCGCCACGTCCGATGATTCCTCGGCCAGAAAACTCCCCGTCACTTGCACCGAAGAGGAAACCTGCTTCGTGACGGCGTGCACGGTAGCCACCTTCAGCATCTTGGCCGGTCCGGTGGCGGCTTCGGTAAGCGAGATGCTTTTGCCGCCGTTGCCGCATCCAGCGGCAGCCAGTAACGCGATTCCAGCCACGCTCACTAACGCGGAATGTGATGTGGTAAGGCTTGCCATGATGTTACTTTTGCTTTCCGTTTGCTATACGGCCTGAGGCCGGCCGCTGTTCCAGCCCGCCCAGAACTAAGTCCACGAACTGGTCTGCGATGGCTTCGTCGCTGGGCGGGAAATTCTTGGCGCCGAGAACGTGCCGGGCCATGGCGTAGTGGATCGTCGATCCGATCACAAACATTACTGCAACACCAGGTTCACATTCCTGAAATGCGCCTTCCTTCTGACGCAGGGCGATATAGCGGGAAAGAAAATCGCCCATCGGCAGCCCGAATCGCTCATGGAACAGATCGGCCAGCAAGTGCCCTTCAAGCGAAGCGTACAGCAGCAAGCGGTGAAAGGCGGCGTCTTCGCGAAAGGACCGGATCAACTGCCGAGCCACGTGCTGGAACACGCCGCGGTCGTCCCGGCGGTCAGCCAGTTCGTTCATTTCCACGAACCATCGCTCGCCACCCATGGTGGCTTCCTTTTCGTCCAGAATCGCGTGATAAAGATCTTCCTTGCTGGCGAAGTGGCGGAAAAGGATGGCTTCACTCACCCCGGCGGCAGCGGCTATGTCTTTGGTTTTCGTACCGCTGAAGCCATTCTGGGCAAAGCTCTCAATCGCAACGCGGAGCAGTTGCCTGCGGCGGTCTTCGCCGGGCATTCTCGCGGTACGGACAGGAACCTCGGTGGGCTTGGGCGGGACGGCGGGTGTCGGGACAGCTTCCATAAGTAAGTACTCACTCCTGTCGGTCGAAACAACAAGACGTCGCGACCCCGGCCAAGGTTACCTCCACTTAGACGCCAGCTTCACCAGCGTGTTAAACGGCTTGTTAACCGCCGCAATGTGATATGCTTTCCCTCCGTGTGGTCAGTCATTTACCACTAGTTTGCGATTCGGTCCGGTGCGCTGCTCACCGCCCGGCCAATCCTGGGGAGCGGGTTCTGTTATGTCTTTGCCCCGAATGACTGCGGCGCTTTGCGGCGCGCTAACAGTTCTGCTTGGGTTACTCGTCCTGTTGGGATGGGCACTCCATTCCACTTCGCTCGTTCGGATTGCGCCCGATCTGCCTCCCATGCAGCGCAGTACGGCGGCCGCTTTCGCCCTCCTTGGTGTCGCTCTTCTGGGCATAGTGAGAAGCAAGCCGCGATTCACCTTCGTCGGATCTGCCCTCTCGACGATTTTCGCGATCCCCTCGCTTCTCGAGTATTTGTTCCACGCCAACCTTGGGATCGACGGGCTCTTGGGGCGAATGTCGCTGGCAACCGCGCTCTGCTTCCTGGTGCTCGCCGCCGGATTCGTACTGGCGGAAATCAGTCCGGCCCCGAAAGGTCCTCCCATACTTGGCATTGCAGGGGTGGTGGTCGCGTCGGTTGCCGCGGCCTGTGGCATCAGCGTTGTTTGGGGAGGGGGCAATGCTTTTGGCTTGGGCAATTTAGCCCGCATGTCCCTTCCCACATCGGGTGGATTTCTGCTACTGGGGGATGGCGCGGTGGCCTTGGCTTTGGCCATGAGTCTGGCCGGGCTTCGATTGGCCGTGTGGGCGCCCATCGGCGCCGCCGTTTTTCTAGCGACCATACGGATCGGATCGTTGAGGGCATTTTCGCCCGAGCACCGCACCGACATCTCGTCGCCCTTGTCGTGGCTGTGGGCGATGTTTGGACCAGTCGCCTTTGGCGTGTTCGTACATCTTGCCTTGAAGGCACATCTGCAACGCGAACTCTTGCGAAGAGCCGAGCACGCCAGCCACCTGGCGAACGAGCAACTCGAACAGCGCGTTGAGGAACGAACCAGAGCGCTGGAAGCGACCAACGAAGAGCTGCGCCAACAGAAGGAGATCCTCCAAACCATCTTCGATCACATTCCCGTCATGGTCGCTTTTGTCGGCCGGGACGAACAGGCCAAGCTGGTAAACCGGGAATGGGAACGGACGCTCGGCTGGTCGCTCGAAGAGATACGCAGCCAAAATATCGACGTGGTCGAGAAGAACTATCCGGACCCCGATTATTGCCGGAAGGTGCGAGATTTCGTTGCCAATACCAACGCGGAATGGGCCGACTTTAAAACCACCGTGCGGGACGGCCGCGTGATCGACACCTCGTGGGCCATGCTCCACCTAACCGATGGAACCGGCATCGGCATTGGCCAGGACATCACCAAGCGCAAGCGTGCCGAAGAGGCGCTCAGAGAGAGCGAGGAACGGTTCCGCGAGCTGGCGGAAAACATACACGACCTGTTTTGGATCAAGACGCCGGATCTCCAGCGCGTGCTTTACCTCAGCCCGGTTTATGAGAGCATGAGCGGCCGCTCGCCCGAAGAATGTTATCAAGATCATGGCAATCAACGGTTCCTCAACCGGATTGTTCCGGAAGATCGCCAGCGAGTGGCCGAGTTAATGGCGCGGACCGTGGAAACGGAGTTTGAAATCGAGTTTCGCATCGTCCGGCCGAACGGCGAGGTGCGCTGGATCCGCGATCGAGGGTTTCCCATCCGCGATCAGTCCGGGCAGATCTATCGCATCGCCGGTATCGCCACCGATATTACCGGGCGCAAACTAGCCGAAGAAGCGCTGCGCGAAAGCGAAGAACGGTTTCGCCAGCTTACCGAAAACATCAACGAAGTGTTTTGGCTGAGAACGCCCGACTTGAAACAACTGCTCTATGTAAGCCCCATGTATCAGAAGATCTGCGGCCGGACCCGCGAAAGTCTCTATGCGGAGGGCGACGGTATGGAATCGGTCCATCCGGAAGATCGGCCCCGGGTGATCGAAACGCTGGGAAGCCTCGCGGGGCAAGAGTTTGAAATCGAATACCGGATCATAAACAAGGACGGCGATGTCCGCTGGCTGCGCGACCGAGGCTTTCCCATTCGCAATCCAGCCGGGCAAATCTATCGCATGGGCGGCGTGGCCGAAGACATTACGGACCGCAAGGAAGCCGAGGACCGTCTCAAGGCCAGCAGCGAGCAGTTGCGCGCGTTGTCCGCCAGTCTTCAATCGGCGCGCGAGCAGGAAGCCGCGCGGATCGCTCACCAGATCCACGACGACATGGGCGGTATTCTCACTGGCTTGCGTTGGGAACTGGAAGCGCTTCAAAAGATGATTCACGATCCGGTGATTCACGATCCCTGCGATCTGTCGCGCCTGAAAGTGGCGATGCAGAGCAAACTGGCCGCGATGATCACCCTCACCGACACCACTCTCAACGTGGTGCGCCGCATTGCCTCCGAATTGCGCCCCAGCATTCTCGACGATCTGGGTTTAGTGGAAGCTATCGAATGGCAGACCCAGCAGTTCCAGGCGCGAACCGGTATCCAGTGCTGTTGCGACTGTTCGGTGCAAAGTCTTCGGCCGGGAGATCAACAATCCACCGCCGTATTCCGCATCGTTCAGGAAGCCCTGACCAACGTCCTCCGCCATGCCCAGGCAACCTGGGTTGGCGTTGCCATGCGGGAGGAGGATGGAGTGCTGGTACTCGCGGTGGCCGACAATGGCCGTGGAATCACCGAGGCCGAAAAGGCCAGCAGAGAGTCCCTGGGACTTTTGGGAATGCAGGAGCGCGCTCACTTGATCGGCGGCTGCGTGGACATCGTTGGTGTCACGGATGCGGGCACCACCTTGCATGTTCGCGTGCCCATGCCGAAAGCGGAGCGCGCGGGAGCGATATGATGCGAAAAGTTCTCATCGTCGACGATCACGAAGTGGTTCGGGATGGCATCAAAAGACTGCTGGATGAACAGCCCGGCGTCATTTCTTGTGGCGAGGCTGGCACGCCTGAAGAGGCGGTTCGCATGGCGCTCGGCGACGCTTGGGATGCGGTGGTTCTGGATTTGTCCCTGGCCGGCAAGAGCGGGCTGGAGGTCTTAAAGGAACTGAAGGAGATCCGCCCCCGCCTTCCCGTGCTGGTACTCACCATGCATTCCGAGGAGCAATACGCGCGCCGCGCCTTCAAAGCCGGAGCCGCTGGATTTATCACTAAAGACAGCCCGCGGGCTGAGCTCTCCAAGGCCATTCACAGGGTGATGGAAGGCGGAAAGTACTTGAGCCCCGCGCTGGCCGAGAAACTGATCGTCGACCTGGAGCGCGGCTTCGATCGGCCGCCGGATGAAACCCTGTCCGATCGCGAATTTCAAGTGATGCGCCTCATCGCTTCCGGCAAGACTCTCAGCGAAATCGCCGCTATTTTGTCCCTGAGTGACAAGACGATCAGCACCTATCGTGCGCGGCTCCTGGAAAAGATGGGCATGCGTACCAATGCCGAGCTCACCCACTACGCCTTCCAGAACAAGCTAGTGGACTGAATCCCCAAAGCTCCTGTGTAGGGGATATCCCTACATCTGCGTAGTCGCAAATCCGATACAAAAATCAAAGCCATCCTGATAGTCACCGCTGGTTCATGCACTTACACTGGTCTATCAGTTTCAGCTTTTGGGGGAATGCTCGATGAATACGAAGGCGGAACTTGCCCTAATGCCGCCGGGGCACGGTTTGGGTAAGGCCTCATTGCTTGTAAACATGCGCCTGAAGAGACTGCGCCGCGAACGTCATTTGGTTGAGAGAGCCATCATTGCTTTGACAGAGGTCTCTCGGGCGCGAGAATCGCGCGACCGGCGCTCCACCCGATAACTAAACGCCGGGAAGCCGCGGCCGGTAGCCCGCAACGGGGGCGGGGTTTAGGGCTATTGCGAAGGCTGGGAGGAATCGAAACGTGAGTCTCGACAACGCGGACCCACGCCGGAACACGATTGCCCTCCCAGCCGAGTTATCATAGCAAGACAGTTGCTGCGGTGTTCTCTCGGCGCAACCGATCCACGCAGCTACCCCGGTCCTTCTAGCGCGCCACGTCAGCGAAAGCCGCCCAGTAAGCAAAAGCTTCGGCAGTCCCACAAATGCTATGTTGAAAGTGACCCGCGAAATCAAACCCATGCTTGCAACACAACTCGTAACCAGCGAGGATCCTAACGCACAAGAAACCAGCGAATGGCTGGAAGCCCTGGACGGCCTTGTAGAGGAGGGAGGGGCCGAACGTGCCGCCTACCTGCTGGCCCGTCTCACCGAGCGCGCCGCACTTTACGGGGTTCAGACTCCCGGCGGGCTGAAAACGCCTTATATCAACACCATCCCGGTGGATGAAGAGGTTCCCTACCCCGGGGACCGGGCCATTGAGCGGCGTATCAAGAGCCTCATCCGCTGGAACGCGATGGCCATGGTGGTGCGCGCCAATAAGCACGACCCTGGCATCGGCGGCCATATTTCCACTTATGCTTCACTTGCCACCCTGGCCGAAGTCGGGCACAACCATTTCTTCCACGGCCGGCACGGCGATCACCCGGGGGATTTTGTCTACTTCCAGGGCCATGCCTCGCCCGGCGAGTACGCCCGGGCGTACCTGGAAGGCCGCTTAAATGAGAAGCACCTCGAGAACTTCCGGCACGAATTGCGTGAGCATCCCGGCCTATCCTCCTATCCGCATCCCTGGCTAATGCCGGATTTCTGGCAGTTTCCCACCGTTTCCATGGGCATTGGGCCCATTAATGCGATATATCAGGCCCGTTTCATGCGGTACCTGGAGAATCGCGGCATCATCCCCGTCACTCCGCGCAAGATTTGGGCTTTTCTGGGCGACGGCGAAACGGACGAGCCGGAATCCCTGGGCGCCATTGCGCTGGCTTCCCGCGAAAGATTAGACAACCTCATTTTCGTCGTCAACTGCAATCTGCAGCGGCTGGACGGTCCGGTTCGCGGCAACGGACAGATCATCACTGAGCTGGAAACGCACTTCCGCGGCGCCGGATGGAATGTCATCAAGGTGGTGTGGGGCAGCAACTGGGACGATTTGCTGGCGCGCGACACTACCGGCCTGCTCATCAAACGGATGGGCGAGGCAGTGGACGGCGAATATCAAAATTTCAAAGCCAAGGGCGGCGCTTATACCCGCAAAGAGTTTTTCGGCAAGTATCCGGAGCTGCTGAAGCTGGTGGAGCATATGTCCGACGAAGAAGTCGGTGCATTACGGCGCGGCGGCCACGATCCGCTGAAGGTCTACAACGCCTACAAGCGCGCCATGGACAATACCGGATCGCCTACCGTCATCCTGGCCAAGACCATCAAGGGATATGGACTGGGCGAAGCGGGCGAAGGCCGCAACGTCACGCATCAGCAGAAAAAGCTGAACGAAGACGAGATGCTCTATTTCCGCCGCCGCTTCGATATTCCCATTTCCGAAGAGACCGTCCATACGGCTTCGTTTTATCGTCCGCCCGAGGACAGCCCCGAAATTCGCTATCTCAAGGAACGGCGAGAGGCGCTGGGTGGCAGCCTTCCGGTGCGTTCGGTGGCTAAGATCGAGATCCAAGCCCCGCCGCTCGATCTCTTCGCGGAATCGCTGTCCGGATCGGGGGGCCGCGAAGTCTCCACCACCATGGCTTTCGTGAGGGTGCTCACGCTGCTGCTCAAGGACAAAGACCTGAGCCAGTACATTGTCCCGATTATTCCGGACGAAGCGCGAACATTCGGCATGGAGAGCCTGTTCCGGCAGTACGGCATCTACGCCAGCCGCGGCCAGCTCTATAAGCCGGTAGACAGCGAGAATTTCCTGTTCTACAAGGAAGCCAAAAACGGCCAGATCCTGGAGGAAGGCATCAACGAGGCCGGTTCCATGGCATCGTTCACGGCCGCGGGGACCTCCTACGCCAACTACGGCGTGCCCATGATCCCGTTCTTCACTTACTACTCGATGTTCGGCTTCCAGCGCATCGGCGATCTGATTTGGGCTTTTGCCGACTCGCGCGGCAAAGGCTTCCTGATGGGTGGAACGGCGGGCAGAACCACGTTATCCGGCGAGGGGCTGCAGCACCAAGATGGACATAGTCTGGTTTTGGCCAGCACTGTCCCCACTTGCCGCAGCTACGATCCCGCATACGCCTACGAAATCGCAGTCATCATCCAGGACGGCATCCGGCGCATGTATCAGGAGATGGAACATCGCTTCTATTACCTGACCATCTACAACGAAAACTACGCGCAGCCCGCTATGCCTGAGGGTGTGTCCGACGGAATTCTGCGCGGCATGTACCGCTTTCAGACTACCGAAAACGGCCATCCGAAAGCCCAGCTTTTCGGCAGCGGGCCCATTCTGAACGAAGCTTTGCGTGCGCAGAAGATCCTGGTGGAGAAGTATCAGATTCCGACCGACGTCTGGAGCATCACCAGCTACAACGAGCTGCGCCGCGACGCTCTGGAGGTGGAACGCTGGAACCGCCTGCATCCTACCGAACCGGAACGAAAGCCCTACCTGCTGCAAAAACTGGAAGGCATCGACGGCCCGATTGTCGCCTCTACCGACTACATGAAGGTGGTGGCCGATCAAATCGCACCCTGGCTCCCCGGCCGCCTGGTCACTCTGGGTACCGACGGCTTCGGACGCAGCGAGAATCGCGAACACTTGCGGAAACACTTCGAGAATGGCGGGGAAGCTATTGCGGCCGCCACGCTCGCGCGCCTGGCCCGTGACGGTCAATTCGACAAGGAGCGCGCGAAAGCGGCTATTGTCGAACTGGGACTCGACCCGGAGAGTCCGGACCCTGTGACGAAATAGATTTATTTCCGCCGATTCTGAGCCGCCATGCGTAAGCATGCGGTCCCCATTTATGCTCTATCTCTCCGAAGAGGACGTACGCGCATTCCTGCCGATGCAGGAAGCCATCGGGGTCATGCGCAGCGCCTTTGAAGCGCTGGCCGAAGGGCGGGCCATCAACCAGCCTCGGCGCCGTCTCATACTCGACACGGGATCCATGCTTCATAGCATGGCCGGTGCTTACGGGAATTACTTCGGCACAAAGTTCTATTCCGCGAATCCCAAGTACGGCGCGTACTTCTACTTCGTCCTCTACGACGCGCAGACGGCACAGCCGTTGGCCTGGATGGAGGCCAATCATCTCGGCCAGATTCGCACCGGCGCCGCCACGGGCTACGCCACCGATCTCCTGGCCAATCCGCAAGCGGAAACGATCGGCGTCATCGGCTCGGGCTTCCAGGCGCGAACTCAGGTGGAAGCGATTCGCGCGGTCCGGCCGATTAAAACAGTGCGAGTCTGGAGCCGCGACTTCGCCAAACGGCGGAAGTTCGCGGAGGAGTGCAGCGCAGAGCCCGTTTCCACGGCTGAGGAGGCAGTTCGCGGCGCGCACATCGTCGTCACTGCCACCAACTCGGCGGAGCCGGTGTTGGAAGACTCCTGGATCGCGCCTGGAACGATGATCAACGCCATGGGTTCGAATGTGGCCAAGCGGCGCGAGCTGCCGGGTGAATTGGTTCGCCGAGCCGCGCTAGTCGTGGTCGATTCACTCGAGCAGGCCAGGCTGGAAGCGGGCGATCTGATCTTAAACGACAGTTGGGAAAATGTCGTCGAGCTAAAGGACGTGAGGCCGCACTTCGACCCGGCTCAAATCACAATCTTCAAATCGCTTGGAATTGCCGTGGAAGACGTGGCTGCCGGAGCCTTCGTCTATGAGAAGGCGCTGGCTGCCCAAAGAGTTACTCCTGAACGGTTTGCTGATCGGAATCGCGCCAGGCGCTGATCTTCAACCGGCGGCACACCCAGCACAAGCCCTCGGAAGAGTTGGGCGCACAAACGGAGCCGCACACCGTGCACTTCTCCACTCGCGTTGTCACTTCGGGCATCAGCGACCGCTTGGCTTCATCGAGAAGCTTCTGGTCGATAACCTGATCTGAGGGCACCGGATCTGGCGGCACCGGCCCCGCGGACGTCGGCTTGAGGTGTCCCGCTGGTTTGCGTTTCATTAACTGAAGACTACAGTAGCATGTCTCCGGGGCTGACGCGGCTTGAGAGTCTGTGTGAAAACTACGATCAACCGCTCCCTTCGGTCGCGGCTCAGTATCGACGGTCCAGCAAAATCACATCGTTACGGAGCCGCGACCACAGGGAGCGGTCAATGCTGACGGTTCTCACGCAGACTCTGAAGCCGCGGGTACCGGCACAGCTAGGCTGCCCGGTCCATCCGCATGATGTACCCCGGATCGAGAGCCGCTGAGCATCGCGAGCATTTTTGACCGGGCTTCACCTTGGCGGTCTTTCCCGTGGCTACGACAATCCCCTCCACCGTGTGCGTGCAGATAGGACAGTAGACAAACGCCTTCGTCTCGTAGTGAGGCACCGGCTGCTGCGCTTGAGTGCGAGTCTGAATGTTCATGCCTCCTCCTTTCTCACTGCATATGACGCAAGTGACGGGCCAAAGGATCGAAAAAATCTATCGGCAAGCAAGCTAAACTGAAAATGTTCGTTACATTATGAAGACAGCGTTTGTTTTCCCCGGGCAAGGCTCCCAGTACGTTGGCATGGGTAAGAGCCTTGCGGAAAAATTTGCAGCCGCCCGCGCGACTTTTGACCTTGCGGACCAGGCTCTGGGATTTTCGCTCACTCAACTTTGCTTCGAGGGTCCCGCCGAAACCCTGCAGCTTACCGAGAACATGCAGCCAGCCCTGCTGACGGTTTCCGTGGCGGCTTGGCGAGTGCTCGACGCGCAGAATGTCGCGGCCGATTTTGTCGCCGGCCATAGCCTGGGCGAATACAGCGCTCTGGTGGCGGCGAAGTCGCTCGCGTTTCCCGACGCCGTGCGTCTGGTGCGCAAGCGTGGGCGGTATATGCAGGAAGCGGTGCCCGTGGGTGTAGGCGCCATGGCTGCAATATTGAGGCTGCCGGATGGCAAGCTCGACGCGATTCTCGCCGAGGCGTCCCAAGGCGAGGTGGTGACAGCAGCAAACCTGAATTCACCGGACCAGGTAGTGATTGCCGGAAACGCCTCCGCTGTAACCCGCGCGGTGGAGCTGGCCAAAGCCGCCGGAGCCAAGCGAGCGCTCATGCTTCCGGTGAGCGCGCCCTTCCATTGCCCCTTGATGGAGCCGGCGCAACAGCGCCTGAAGGCAGACCTGGACGCCACCGAGTTTCACGATCTGGCCCTGCCGCTGGTAAACGGCTGGCAGGCGCGTTTGATTCGCACGGGAGCCGAAGCGCGCGCGGGCTTGTACCACCAGGTGCCCAACCCGGTCCGATGGACTGAGGTGATCAACCAGTTATCTTCGCTTGGAGTCCGGCGATTTATCGAGGTCGGCGCGGGTGGGGTGCTCAGCGGATTGCTCCGCAACATCGACGGTACCTTGGAAGGTTCCAAATTCGGCGAAGCCCAAGATCTGGAGAAACTACATGCGGCAATTGCTTAGGATAGTTTTGGTCGTCGCGGTTGGATCTGTTTTTTGCCTGAGCGGTTGCAAACAACCGGCGGCGCCGGCCAAGCCGGATCTCGGGAGCCTGACCGACGACTTTGTTTATGGGTCGCTGGCTCTATCGCCGGTGTCGGCCACGTCCGCCGGTTATCACGAGCACAAGGGCGCGCACCTGGACGACGAGATCGACGACTTCAGCGCGGCCGGCATCGATCAGCAGCATAAGTTCTTTTCGGATTTTCACAATCGCCTGGCAGGCATCCAACAGGACTCGCTTTCGGCCGAAGACCGCGCCGATTTCGAGATCATCGACAATCAGGTGAACCTGTCGTTGCTCGAGCTCGACCAGATCCAAGACTATCGCCACAATCCAACTGTATACGTGGAGTTGGTCGGCAACGCGCTCTTTAATCCGTTTGTGCTCGAATATGCACCCCTGGATCGGCGGTATCGCTCAATCATCCAGCGGCTCCAAAAGATTCCGGCGCTGACGCGGCAAGGCGAAACGAACCTTATGGATGCGCCCGAGATTTGGAATCGCGTGGCGCGAGAGGAGAACGAAGGCAACCTGGATCTGATCGACAAGACCCTGCGTGCTAAAGCGCCGGAATCTTTGAAGGCGGACTACGACAGCGCCGCGAAACCGGCCTTGGACGCTCTGCGGGGGTTCACCAAGTTCTTGAAGGACGATCTGTCGAAGAAGACCAGCGATTGGCGGCTCGGCAAGGAGAAGTACGACCAGAAGTTCGCCTACACCCTGGTTTCTGGAAAGAAGCCCGAGCAGGTGCTGGCTGAAGCCGAGGCCGCGCTGAAGGACGTTCGCGATCAGATGGCGAAGCTGGCCGCGCCGCTCACCGTCAAGCAGGCGTTGGACAAAATCGCGCAACAGCACGTCACCCCCGCCGAGTATATGGACCAGGCCAAGAAGGATCTGGAGGAAGCCACCAATTATGTCCGCGAGAAGAACCTGGTCTCGTTTCCACAAAGCGCCAATCTGCAAGTGATTCCGACTCCCGAGTTCATGCGCGGCATCTATTCGGTGGCCGGATTCAACGCCGCGCCGGCGCTGGAGCCGCAACTGGGCGCGTTTTATTGGGTGACGCCAATTCCGTCCGACTGGCCAAAAGCCCGTATCGAATCGAAGCTGCGCGAGTACAATCGCTACGGCATGATGGAGATCACCATTCATGAGGCCATGCCCGGCCATTACGTGCAGTTCCAGTTCGCAAACGCCGTAGAACCTAAATCCCGCCGCCTGCTCCGCAACATCTACGGAAACGGCCCCTACATCGAAGGCTGGGCTTTCTATACGCAGCAAATGATGTCGGACGAAGGCTTCATGAACAACAGCCCGGAGCTACGCCTGACGCTGATGAAACAGGAGCTGCGGTCCATCGCCAACGCGATTCTCGACATTCGGCTGCAAACCATGGGCATGACCGAGCAGCAGGCGCTGGATTTAATGATCAACGACACCTTCCAGGAAAAAGAAGAGGCCACCGGCAAGTTCCAGCGCGCGCAGTTGTCGTCCTGCCAGCTTCCGATGTATTTCATCGGGTGGCGCGGCTGGCTGGACACGCGCGAGGAGTACAAAAAGCGCAAAGGGTCGGCCTTCCAGCTGGAGCAATTCCACGACGCGGCTTTGAAAGAAAGCGCGGTGCCGCTACCTGCGCTGGGTCCGTTGCTGCAATAGGAGCAGTTGAGATGAAATTCGCACTAATCATACTGCTCGGCGGCCTTTCGGCCTCCGCTCAAGTGGCGCCGACGCTCTGCCTGAAGGGCGAAGACAATATCTTTAGCTGCAGCGCGGGCAAGAAGGTTATTTCGGTGTGTGCGTCCAAGAATTCAGCTCCGGATCGGGGTTACCTGCAGTATCGATTCGGATTGCCTGACAAAGTTGAGCTGACCGTGCCAGCCGATCGTTCGGTTTCTCCAGCAAACAGCGCAGTATCGGGTACGCTTGTATTTTCCGGCGGCGGCGGTGCTTATCTGCGTTTCAAGTCCGGCGATTATGAGTACGTGGTTTACACCGCGATCGGTAAAGGCTGGGGCGACAAAGAAGGCGTTGCAATCGATAAGAGCGGCAAACGGCTTAGCCATGTTCCGTGTAAGGACGAGCCCGTATCGAAAATGGGGGACGAGTTTTTTTCCAAAGCCGGCCTAAAGGAAGATAAAAAGGATTTCGATCTACCGTGAGCGCTCGCACAACCTGACGGAGCGCTGCCGAGCGGCGTTCCGACGGAGTTAGCACCTACCGTGCTGCTGATGTCCGCCCGATTTCCCACATGCCACCGGTAGCAGTGTAGGACAAAGGAATATTCGGCACCTGATTGTTCGAGAACACGGCCGAAATATCCCAGCCTCCGGCGGGCACGGTAAAAATCAGCGCAAACATTTTTGGGGCAAATTGAACCTGGTAGTACGTGGCTCAGGTCGCTCCATCGCTAGGATTGCGCCTCATGGAACCTTGGTAGAATGCAGTTCTACCGTGATTACCTTATGTCCTTGAATATCAAGAGCACGGAGGCACACCGCCTCGCGCAAGAACTTGCACAGCTGAGCGGCGTCTCTCTCACACACGCTGTCACGGAGGCGCTCCGCGAAAAGCTGGACCGGGAAAAGCACCGTCTCCGCGGCAAGCCGCTCAGCGCCGAGTTACTGGAGATTGGCAAACGCTGTGCCGCCCACCTAAGAAAACCTGTTAAATCGAGCGACCACGCCGCTATGTTCTATGACGAGAACGGCCTGCCGCGCTAAGGAACCATGGTTATTGACGCTCCGGCGGCCGCTTATTTAGAAGCAGCGCTGGTAGTCGACAACCGAGGCGACGCGGTTGCCCTACGCGAGTTTGACCGCTTCTTTGAGCGATCCGGCATTAGCATCGAGCCTGTTACGTTCGAACAAGCTCGGATTGCGAGAGAGGCCTACAAGGACTTTGGCAAGGGGCGCCACCGCGCCGGATTGAACTTTGGAGATTGCCTCACATACGCACTAGCGCGGGTGCTCGATCAACCCTTACTGTATAAGGGTCGGGATTTTAGCCACACCGATCTACAATCCGCGCTTAAGAACTAGGTCAGGAGCGCAAAGGGTGCGGCGCGCAACCGTTTTGCGCGGGTTCATCAGAAGTTCAGCACGTGCCACAGGCTCGCGAAATCGTCGGTCCAGACAATGGGCGCGCGGTTGCTCCATCCCGACAAATGGCGAGCCAGCCCGGCCCGTTCCAGGAAATCCCGATTCGACGTCAGCAGTACCCAGCGCGAGGTGCTCTCGCCGGTGGCAGGATCGTCTCCCGAGATGATCTGAACCGCGGTCCACCCCAGATACCGCGCCATCCCTCGCGCCACTGGATCGAGATTGAGTGCCCGATTCGAGATGTGCAGCGCGAGCACGCCGCCGGGCGCCAGACGCCGCCGGTAGATATCCGCGCATTCCGCGGTCAGAAGATGCATGGGTATGGAATCGCTCGAAAACGCGTCCACCGCGATCAAGTCGAAATCGCGCGCGCGCCCCAAGGCCAGTTCCCGCTCCAGTTGCACCCGCGCGTCACCCAATACAACTTCGGTCCGCGCCTTTGAGTCGGCCAGGAACGAAAACCAGGTTCGCGCGATCTGCTCCACATCCGGATTGATTTCGTAGAAGCGGAACGTGTCGCCCTGCCGTCCCCATGCCGCCAGCGTACCGGCGCCCAGTCCAACCACTCCAATCCGCCGGTTGGGTTTATCGAGCGCGGCGAGTGCAGTGGCGATGCCGCTGTGCGGCCCGTAATAAGAAGTCGGCCAGTCCTTCCGCGCGGCCTGCAAATATTCGAACCCGTGCCGGGTGCGGCCGTGCTGCAACTCGCGAAACGGCCCGTTGCCATCCTCCCGCGCCATCACGCGCAGGATGCCGTAAAAGTTCCGCGCGCTCACAACAGCGCCCTGTTTGCTACTGGTCACGGTAGCAACAATCGCGGTTAATCCCCCGATTAACAACGCCATCAAAGGCAGGCGTACGGCGAAATTGCGGCTGGTCCATTGAGCGAGCGCACCCGTTCGCAGCCATCCTACGAAACCGAGCAAACACGTGGCTGCCAATCCTATTTGATATTCACTGAATTCGGAGAACAATTGTGGTGCGACGAGAGCGACGAAAACACCGCCCAGGGCGCCCCCGGCGGCGATGGTCAAGTAAAAGGTGGTGAGATAGCGGGGCGACGGACGGGATCGCGCCAGTTCGCCCTGGCAGATCATGCAAGTGACGAACAGCGCCATCAGATACACCATGAGCTGCGATCGCAATGAAAGCCCGATGGACACGGTGGGAAGCGCGCAAGCCAGGGGAGCGAAAAGCCCCACGGCAATGGCGAACAGGGTTCGCCGGTAGAAGCGGTCGCTTTCAAAGGCCAGCACAAATGTGAGCAAGTAGATAGCAAGCGTCGCCACCCACAGGAAGGGACTGACGGCGATGTCTTGCGAGATTTGATTGGTGGTGGCGAGCAACAGCGTTGAGCCGCAGGCGGAAAGCCCCAGCCAAAAGAGCACCGTGCCAGCGGTAGGGCGCGGCGCGGATTCGATATCGTCCGGTGCGGATTCTGGCGGTGGGCTGACGGAGCGTAAACGCCAAGCGACGAATCCGCACAGCGCCGCGAACACCAGGTACGACACCGACCAAATGGAACCTTGTGTGCGCAGCCGCAGCAACGGCTCGAAGACGAACGGATAGCTCAACAAGGCCAGAAACGATCCGAAATTCGAAAGAGCATACAATCGCCAGGGTGACTTTTGAGGATTGTCGAGTGTGAACCAGCGCTGCACCAGGGGCGCCGTCGCGGACAACAGAAGGTACGGACCTCCCACGGCGACGGTCAGCAGGAGCAGGATCCGGCCCGATGGATTGGCGGCCGACACAGGTTTCCAAATCGCTGCGTTCGGGTGCAGCGGCAGAAACGCCAGCGATGCCAACAGCAATCCACAGTGGACACCCGCCTGAACCCGCACGTTCGCGAGCGACCCCAGCCAGTGCGCGTATGCGTAGCCAGCCAGCAGGCAGGCCTGGAAGAACAGCAAGCAAGTGGTCCAAACGGCGGGCCCGCCGCCGAACCAAGGCAGGATGTAACGTCCGATCATGGGTTGCACCTGGAACAGAAGAAAAGCGCTGAGAAAGATCGTGACGGGAAAGAGAACATGATACGTTGGGAGGTGAAGTGAACCCAAGCGAAGTATCCGAACGGCTCGAAGGGCCGGCGGCGGAAGCCTGTTTGCCGGAATTGAGCGTGCCGGATGAAGCGTCTCGTGCGCCGGTGGCCGTGATTCCGTCTTCGGTGGCTCCGTCTTCCTTAAATCCGTCTGCCTATGCATCATGGTTGCGCCTGGCCTACGCTTTGGAATTTCTCATCGCACTGATTGCCATTATCAGTCTCTGGAGCGAAATCGGGGGAGAAGGTCATCTCGACTTGATGCCTTGGTACACCAAACTGGGATGTATCCTGGGCTTGGCGTGGTGTTGCGTGCGATTCACTGCCGGCATTGTGGAACAGCAAAAATTTTGGACGCATCGCAGCCTGCGCTGGTTCGCCGGCATTCTGCTGTTTTGCATCGCCATGGCCGGGATCACGTATTATTATCACTTACACGAAGATCCGGACGACGAGAATGAAAACAACACCGCACCCGCAGTGAACATCAGTTAGCTAGGAACTTTCTTCTATCATGCCAGTAAAAGAACTTGGCCCTCCGTTCCAATTTGCTTCCTGGCGCGTGCCGCAGTTCTCGCGCGCAATCGAATACCCATTGGAAGTTATGGAGGAGATCCGCGCCTTCGCATGTGACGAGTTGTTGCAGCTTTCCCACGGCGGGGATGAAGTGGCGGGCGTGCTGTTCGGAACGCGGCGAGAAGACTTGATCCGCATCCTAACGTGGCGGCCCATTGCTTGCGATCATACTCAGGGCGAGGGCCTGCGGTTGTCCTACAACGATCGCATGAATCTAGCCGTGCAGATGGAAGTGGCCAGGCAGAATCCAGATTTGAGAGATCTCCGGCCGGCCGGCTGGTTCGTGTCGCACGCCAGCGGGAGCGTTTCCCTGTCCCCTTCGGACCTGGAAATCTACAACAGTTTTTTCCCGGAAGCGTGGCAGGTGGCGATGGTGATCTGTCCGAAAGGCGGCGGCCTGGCGCAGGCAGGCTTCTTCGTGCGCGAAAACGATCAGCACATGCTATCGGAAGCCAGTTACCACTGCTTTGATCTGGAGCCGCTCCGTCTGGTGATGAACACCCCGCCGGAGCCAGCCCAAACGGCGCCGTCTGTTGAGCCCGAGCAACCGGTTCCCGTCGAGCAACGGGCTCCTGTCGCAAAACCAGTTCCTGTGGAGCAACTGGTTCTTCTTGAGCAGTCAGTTCCCGCCGCGCTGCCCGTTCCCATCGAGCAACCGGTTCCTGTCGTGCAACCCGCTCCCATCGAGCAACCAGTTCTTGCCGCGGAAACAGTCCGTACCTCACACCTTGAGGCACTACCCGCGGCCCACCATCCTCCTCCGCCAACCGCCGACGTGCTGAGCCGTCTGGAGCCCCGAAACCCGGCGCCGCCCGCGCCGGAAATTCCCGCGCCTGTAGTTCAAACACCCAGCTTGCCAACACCCAGCTTGGAAACGCCGGACTTTCAAACGCCCAGCTTTCAAGTTGACGATCAAGTTCCCACGCACGAGCGCTGGTTGTGGGCCATACCCATCGTGCTGGCGCTCGGGATCGCGGCTTTCCTGCTGAATCAGCGGCGCGATGCGTCCCCCAACGCGTCCATCGCGCTGCGGGCTTTGGCTGCATCCCAGACCGTGCAACTCGCGTGGGATGCGAATGCCCGCGCCGTCCGGGATTCAGACAGTGGTGAGATCGAGATCACCGATGGCGGCAAGAGCTCAGTGGTTTCGCTCACCACCGATCAACTGCGTGCGGGCAAATTGTCCTATCTGCCGCAATCGAGCGACGTCAGCTTCGTGATGACCATTCATCCCGCGAACGGCGACCCAATTCATGATTCCACCAGACTCATCGCGCCGGTGTTCAACACTCCCGCGCAGGCGCCTCAACTACTTCCCCCGAGTCCCGCTCCCTCCGCTGCACCGGAGCCGCCGCCCGTCGATCAGGGCGTACTCGAGCAGCGCGTCCAGCAGCTGTCAGCTCAGGTCGGCCGTGAACGCGCGCGCGCCGACGAATTGCAGAACCTGGTCCGGATTCTCGAGAACCGGCTGGGCGTGTCGGCCTCGGCGCCGAAAACCGAGCCGCACCCTTGAAGGCCGGCCTTATTGGACCAGGGATCCGGACTTAAAGTAGGGATCCGGCTCTGGAATCGCCGCGCCATCTTTGCGTGGCGAGGAGGCGCCATAGTTCACCTTGCTGGCCGAGTCGTGCAGCACCGCCTGGCCGCCGCCCATGAGCCCGGAGAAATCTCCCAGCACTTCCAGACGATGTCCCTGCTGCTCCAGCCGGCCGCGAATAATCTCGGGCACTCGTGCTTCGATCAGCAAGTCGCACCCGCCGGCCGTGGGCTTGGTGAAGCGCGGCGCTTCGAGCGCGGCCTGAATGTTCATCTGGTGATCCACGATGTTGCTCACGAACTGCATTTGGGCTTGCGGCTGATTCATGCCCCGCATAATGCCAAACGCGATGTGCGCCGTGCCGTGCTCCAGGAACGCCGGAATGATGGTGTGGAAAGGACGCTTACGCGGGGCGAGCGCGTTCGGATGTTCCGGATCGAAATCGAACGACGCCCCACGGTCGTGCAACAGGAATCCCATCCCTTGCACCAGGATTCCTGAGCCGAAGATCTCGGCATTGCTCTGAATCCATGAGACTGTATTGCCCTCCTTGTCCACCACGCTCAGGTAGGTCGTGTTGCCATGCGCGTCGGCGGCAGGGCTGCCCGCTTCCACTTCACAATGCGCCTTCTCGGGATCGATCAGCGCCGCGCGCTGTTTGGCGTACGGCTTCGACAGGAGCCCCGCCACGGGCACCGCGGCAAACTTCGGATCGGCCACGTAACGGTCCAGGTCCCGAGCAGCCAGCTTCTCTGCTTCGATCTCCAGATGCAGCGCCTCCACACTGGTTTGATCGTAGTGGCCGATCGGAAAATTCTCCAGGATATTGAGCATCTCGAGCGTCCCGATTCCCTGCCCGTTGGGCGGCAGCTCGGACACCTTCCAGCCGCGATAATCGGTCGAGATTGGTTGCACCCATTCGGCGCTATATTCACTTAGGTCGGCCGCGGTCATCGTTCCGCCGAGTTGCCCGGAAGTCTTCAGTAGCGCTTGACCCACCGGGCCATCGTAGAAAGCGCGTGCACCCAACTCCGCGATCAGGCGCAGCGCACGGCCCAAGGGCGGATTACGAAAAATCTCGCCAACCCTCGGCGCGGTGCCGTTCGGCAGGTAAAGTTTTCGGGCGTCGCTACTCAAGCGCGAGTTCGTATTTTCCCAGTCCCATTGAATTTGCTCCGTCACGGGAAATCCGTTCTCGGCATAGTAAATGGCGGGTTTAAACAGGTCGCGCCACGGAACCCGGCCGAAGCGCTTGTAAAGCTTTTCCCATCCCGACACGCAACCGGGAACGGTAACGGTGTGAATGCCCTCGGTGGGCATGCGCGTCATTCCCTGTTTCTTCAGATAGTCGATGCTCAGCCCCTGGGGCGCCCAACCGCTGGCATTGATGCCGCTCAGGCTACCAGTCTTAGCGTCCCACACCAAGGCAAACAGGTCGCCGCCCGGCCCGTTCATCATGGGCTCCACGACGCTCAACACCGCATTCGCGGCAATGGCGGCATCCACGGCCGATCCGCCGCGCGCCAGAATTTGAGCTCCGGCCTGCGAAGCCAGTGTTTGCGCGGTAGCGACAATGCCGCGCGTGGTGATCACCATCGAGCGCGCTTGAGAACGATCCTGCGCGTTCCCGAGCGCCGGAATCAGCAACAAGAACACGTGGAGCGGACGTATCGTCACGAGGCACTTATTTTACACAACTCCCGCCTGGCATTCACACGAGTGTGAATGCGGCACGCACGAGTGCGTGCGCTACGAAGCCACATTGATATCCTGAACTTCGTCGAATGACTCTTTCCGAACGAACGCGACGGCGCATCAACCGGCGGTTACTGCCATTCCTGTTTCTGCTGTACATTATCGCGTTCCTGGATCGGATCAACGTCAGCTTCGCCGGCCTGGATATGACGCGCGAGCTGGGATTCTCCGACCGTGTCTTCGGCTTAGGGTCGGGCATCTTTTTCGCGGGCTATGTGCTGCTGGAGATTCCCGGGACCCTGCTGGTGGAACTTTGGAGCGCCCGCAAATGGATTGCGCGCATCATGATTTCCTGGGGCGTGATTGGCTCGCTCACCGGGCTCATCCACACGGCCCATCAGTTTTACTGGGCGCGTTTCATCCTGGGCGTGGCCGAGGCCGGATTCTTTCCAGGCGTGGTGGTTTACCTGGCGCATTGGTATCGCGAGCAGGACCGCGCCCGCGCGATGGCTATGTTCATGTCGGCGATTCCCATCGCGCAGGTCATCGGCGCTCCCATTTCCGGCGCTTTGCTCCAGATTCATTGGCTCGGCTACTCCGGCTGGCGATGGTTGTTGATACTGGAGGGCGTTCCTGCCGTAATTGCGGGATTTGTGGCGCTGTTCTACCTGACGGATCGCCCGCGCGACGCACGCTGGCTCCCGGACGACGAGCGCGCCTGGATTACCGGCGAGCTGGAGCGCGAAGCGCGGGGCCTGGCAAAGCGGGGCATGGCGAGGTCGATCTGGCGCTCGATCCTGGACGCGCTCCGCAATCGTGACGTGATTCTGCTCACCTCGGTCTACTTCCTGGGAGCTTGCGCGCAATACGGTTTCAGCTTTTGGCTGCCCCAAATGATTCAGAAGCTATCGGGCTTGGGCTCCTTCCAGGTGGCGATGATCGCTGCCCTGCCGTTCCTGGCGTCCTGGCCGGCCATGCTGCTGTTGAGCTGGAGTTCGGATCGTACGGGCGAGCGCCGGTGGCACACGGCAGCGGCCTACCTCGCCCTGGCCGCCGGTTTAGCGGGCGGCATTTGGAGTGGCAAGAGCGTTCCAATCGGGATTCTGATGTTTTCTCTTGCAGGCATTGGCATCAGCGCACGCTTGCCGGCTTTCTGGGCCTTACCGGCCTCCTTGCTGGGAGGAGCCACGGCGGCAGCGTCCGTCGGCGCCATCAACTGCATCGGCAATCTGGGAGGATTCGTAGGCCCGTACCTGTTGGGAGCGCTGAGCACGGCCACGGGAAGCTACTCAACGGGGATCTGGTATCTGGCCGGCGCATCCGTGCTGGCAGCGGTATTGATCCTGCTGGTTCGAGCAAAGCCGGACCATCGAGGGTGATCTAGCAAAACCGCTCTCTTACGGTCGCGGCTCTGTAACACGTTAGCTAGCGCCCAGCACGCTGCCGATTCTGGAGAAAACGGTGCTGACCGTGGGCATTAGGGTAGTTGGAAGAATGGCCGCCACGGCTACTAGAACGGCGGCTGCCATGAGCCCATACTCGATCAAGTCCTGCCCGCTCTCATCTCTCAATAAACCGTGCAGCCACAGACGTTGCAGCCACAGACGTAGAAGTAAACCGCGCATAATCTTCGTCGGCCTCAATGTTTCCATCTTGACCCAGATGCGGGTTACGGGCAACTAAGAAAAGACCGTAGCTAGGCTTCCAAACACCCTTAAACCCATCTACGGTATGCGATAGGAACAAAGCAGTATGTCGGTGGATTGAGGTAACAAGCCCGTCATAAACGTGATCACCGCGCCGCTCAGCGTATAATCCACCCCAGCCGTCAACAGGATTCCATTCCGATAGACCGCCAGGCTGGTGCTGGGGCTGGGCGCCTGGGCGAGCGTGAACACGGCATTCACCCCGTTGAGGGTTCCAGTGGGCGTCTGCTGATCGACGAACGCAACGCCGGGAATGCTCACCGACAAGCGGTAGGACGCCGCCAATACATCGCTAGTCTGGGGGGTTGCCCCGGTGGCAAACGTGATCGAGTTGGAGGACAGGGTGTAATCCCCGCCCTGCGTCAGCAGCAAACCGTTCCGAAACAAGGCCAGGCTGGTGGATGGATTCGGTACGTTGGCCAGAGTGAATGCGTTGTTGGTGCCGTTAATGGTTCCCGCCGGAACCTCGTCGTCGACGAAAGTGGTGGAAGCGGTGGAACCGGTGGTACATGGGCCCGAGGTCCCATCCACGTGCAGGCAGTCCGACAGGTTCCCCAAGGCCCCATCGATGGCGCCCGTGGCATCAATCACCGCCGACCGGGAGATGGTAAAAGCAGTGCCTGCCGCGGGCCGGACGTTGAGTGCGGATTGCAGGCCAGTAACTTCGCCAATGGTGATGACGGTCGCGGTGGCGGGCGCCGATCCGCTCACCGATCCCGCGGCCAGCCGCACGTCGCGCACCCGGAATGGAAGGGTGCTGGCAGGTGGCACAGCCCAAGCCTCGCTGAACTGCGTGACCCCAAAACTGGTGTATTGAACCGTGTAGACGGCGGCGGTGTCAGCGTTGGTGGTGGGCACCAGTTGGACATAAAGGATTCCGTTGTTGACCGGGATGTTATCGGTCCCAGCCGCCACGTTGGAAGTATCGGAGGCCTCGAAGCTGGGCCAGGAGACGATCACAACGCCGTTGAAGTAGGTTCCGTCCGCGTTGAACAGCGTATCGCTGATGGTGGTGAGGGGCGGAGTGGCCCCCAGGTTCGAGCTGAGCGCGAAAGTGCACAGTGCCACGCACCCCAGCCACGGTCTGAAACGGAACATTCTGCCTCCCGTACTTGTATTCCGGCTTCAGGTTACCCAGCGATTCGGCCGGCAAGCAGCCGCGCGCGGACCGCTGGAACGAATCAACTTTCAGCGTGGCAAAGACTTCGGACGGGAGGAATTTTAGTGGAAGGTCTGTGACTCGGCCCGCAGGACTTCAGCGCCCAGGTAGGGACGCAGGACCTCGGGCACAATCACGCTGCCGTCGGCTTGCTGGTAATTTTCGACGATCGCCACCCAGGTGCGGCCAACGGCCAAACCGCTGCCGTTGAGAGTATGAACGTACTCGGTTTTCCCCTTGCCAGGTTTGGTCCGGATGGAAGCGCGCCGCGCCTGGTAGGCTTCGAAGTTGGAGCAGGAAGAAATTTCCTTGTAGGCGCTCTGGCCCGGCAGCCAGACTTCGAGGTCGTAGGTTTTCGCCGATGCCGCGCCCAAATCGCCAGTGGAGAGAACCACCGTGCGGAATGGCAGACCCAAGCGCTTCAAGATATCCTCGGCGTCCGCGGTCAGCTTCTCAAGTTCATCCCAGCTTTGTTCGGGAAGCGTGAACTTCACCAGTTCCACCTTCTGGAACTGATGCTGGCGGATGATGCCGCGCACGTCACGTCCATAGGATCCGGCTTCGCTGCGAAAGCAGGGCGTGTAGGCGCACAGCGAAATGGGAAGGTCGGCGGCGTTCAAAATTTCATCGCGGAATAGATTCGTAACGGGAACTTCGGCCGTGGGCGCCAGCCAGAAATCGGTGTTTTCTATCTTGAACAGGTCGTCCTTGAACTTGGGAAGCTGGCCGGTGCCGAACAAGCTGGCGGAGTTGATCAGGAAAGGCGGCAGCACCTCGGTGTAGCCGTGCTCGCGCGTGTGCACGTCCAGGAAGAAGTTGATCAGCGACCGCTCCAAGCGCGCGCCCATGCCCCAGTAAACGGCAAATCGCGCACCGGTGACCTTGGTGGCGCGTTCCAGATCCAGGATCTTCAGCTCCGGGCCCAGATCCCAATGCGCTTTGGGCGGGAAATCGAACTCGCGCGGCTGACCCCAGCGCCGGACTTCGACATTGTCGTCGGCGCTCTTGCCCACCGGCACGGATTCGTGTGGGATATTCGGAACGCCGGCTATCAAATCGCGGAACTTTTCATCCGCGGATTTGGCTTTTTCATCCAACCCCGCAATGCGTTCGCCGATCAGCCGGACTTCTTGCTGGATGGCTTCGGTATCTTGGCCCTGCTGCCGCAACTTCCCCACTTCCGCACTTTTGGCGTTCTTTTGCGCTTTCAGCTGCTCAGCATCGGTCAGTGCTGTGCGGCGCTCGATATCCAACGCTCTGAATTGCTCCACATCCAGTTGATACCCGCGCGTGGCGAGGCGCTGGGCGATGGTGTCCAGGTTTGCCCGGAAGAACGAGAGATCATGCATGTTAAGAATCTAGCCCTTGGCCGGGCGTTCACACGAGTGTGAACGCGGCACGCACGAGTGCGTGCGCCACAACGGCGGCACTATCGTTCGTTGATCGGAATCCACTTCTCGCCCACTGGCTTGCCCGTGTAATCCGCCCGCGGCCGGATCAGCCGGTTGTTGCGGTATTGCTCCAGCACGTGCGCGGTCCAACCGGACATGCGACTCACGGCGAAGATCGGCGTGAACAGGTCGATCGGAATTCCCAGCGAATAATAGGTAGACGCGGAATAGAAATCGACGTTGGCGTTCAGGCGCTTCTGGTCCTTGATGGTCTCTTCGATCTTCTTCGACGTGAGATACAGATCCAGGTGGCCGGTCCGGCGTCCCAACTCTTCCGACAGCGCTCGCAGGTGCGTGGCCCGTGGATCTTCGGTGCGATAGACGCGATGACCGAAGCCGGGAATCTTCTTCTTGTTGGTCAGCATGTCCTGCACGTGCGCCAGCGCGGTCTTTTCATCGCCTGCGTCCAGCAGCATGCGGATCACTTCTTCGTTGGCGCCCCCGTGCAGCGGCCCTTTTAGCGCGGCGATACCGGCGGTCACGGCGGAATGAATGTCGGATAAGGTGGCCGCTACTACGCGCGCGGCAAAAGTGGACGCGTTCAGTTCGTGATCGGCGTGCAGCGTGAGGGCGACATCAAACACGTGCTCCATCACGTCGTCCGGCTTCTTGCCGGTGAGCGTGTAGAGGAAGTTGGCCGCGAAGCCGAGCTTCGGATCGCCATCCAGCAATGGCTTGCCGGTCCGCAGGCGATCGAAGGTGGTGACGATGGTTGACGTCTGCGCCATCAGGCGCGCGGCTTTCTCGACATTTGCCTCGATGGAGTTGTCGCGGGCTTTCGGATCGTAAAGCCCCAGCATCGACACCGCGGTGCGCAGCACGTCCATCGGAACGCCTTTCGGCACTTTCCCGAGAAACTCGACCACTTCTTTAGGTATCGGCCGGTAGCGGACCAATTCCGCCTTCAGCGCTTCCAACTCGGATTGCTTGGGCAGCTTGCCGTGCCACAGCAGGTAGATCACTTCTTCAAACGTCGCGTGCTCAGCCAGGGTGTGGATGTTATAACCCTGGTAACTCAGGATTCCCAAGTCTCCATCGATGAAACAGATATTCGACTCGGCGGCAACAATCCCTTCGAGCCC
Organism: Bryobacterales bacterium; assembly: GCA_963747945.1. Classification (GTDB taxonomy): domain Bacteria; phylum Acidobacteriota; class Terriglobia; order Bryobacterales; family Bryobacteraceae; genus Palsa-89. The sequence goes on along the minus strand of CAVVHB010000007.1, from coordinate 38,791 downwards.
CGCTTGTGTAACTGGCATTGAACTCCGAACTCCTGTAAGTAAATGACGGCTTCATCGCCTCGGCGAAAAGCCGTTCGCGGCGTGAAATTTCATTCTACAGAATTCAGACGGTGGCCGGGGTACTACGAAGTAGGAAGTGGTACGCATGGCTGAAAAGCCGCGTGTACCTACCTAGCCGATCAACTCGCGGGCGAATTTCAGGATCGTCGCTGGACCATAGACCCGAAGCAGCCGGTAGGGTCGCAAGATCGCATGGGGCTTGATCTGGCGGAAGAGAAAGGCCGCCAGCAAACAGAACCGTTCGAACAAACTCTCCCGCATATGGATACGCATCGATTCACAGTAAATCAGCCTCCGAACGGCCGTTACCTCGCTCGTATAGTGGCGCCGCTGAATGGATGCAGCAAGCCGGGTAACGGCCGCGTCCTGTTGGATGGCTGTTGCCACAGAAGGCGGCAATTGTACCTGAAAGAGCTGATTCACCAGAGCCAGCGGCAGCAAAACCATCCGCCTGCGCGCCATTTTACTGGCCTGCGAGAGGACGGCATCCCAGTCCAGATCCGGGAACGCGTGAAGCGCCGCGGCGATGTCGCAAAGCCATTTCAGAGACTCCCAGCGATGTCTCGCGCCGTGAATCGCCAGCAGGAAAAAAACATTTTCCGCCGAGGGTAATGGCATCTGCCGGTTCAGCAGGGTGATGGTGGAAGCGGCGTTCCAGAGCTTGAGTCTGGAAACCTTTTTGTCGTGCCAGGGCTCACAGGCAGACCAGTGTAACTCCAAATGAAGGCCTGTTCCGGGATTTTCTAATTCGATGTCCTTGCACTGGGTCTTCGCCACAACATAGCCCCGCTCGGCTAGTAGAGCGCAAGCTCGCGCGATTTCAGACTGGTCCACCAAAATATCCAGGTCGCGAATCTGGCGGTTTGCCAGGTTCCCATACAAAGCCTTCGTCCACGCGGGGCCTTTGTAGGGCATGGCGTTGACGCCGGAACGCTCAAAAAATTCGAGTAACTCGGCCAGTTCAGAGGCCAGGGAAAGGTTATGAGCAATCACGGTACGGCAATGGCTCTCCAGCCGCTGCCGGACCTGGGCGGGAACCGAAACTGAGTCGCGTAACGCGACGTTCAGCAGCGGGATTACATCATGACGATCCGCCAGTTCCACCAGGCGTGGCCAGGCAAAACCCGCGGCTGGAAAGTCCGGGGGTTCCAGATTCAATTGCAGTGGGCGCCGGATGCACTGTAGCAGCACTCTGTACTCGTCGCGAGCATTTTCGGACGCCGGCGCGGCAGAGTCGGCTTGCACCGGACTTATTCGGGCACACCCACGCTGACGGCCATAGCCGGAGTGGGCGCCACTACGGAGGCAACCAAGGGAACCATGGCAGCCGATACTCCGGCCAGAGCAAGCCGGCGCGCAACCTCGCGGCGCGATGTGTGCTCCGTCTCCTTTGCTACGTCGGCAGATGCCTCTAAAAGGCCCGCTGCTTCCAACTGTTCCAGCGCCAGAAGCACAACGCCGCGATCGGCCGGGATGCCCAGTTTGCTGTGAAGGATTTGGGTGAGCTCGTTCACGGATTTGTCGCCATCCGCCGATTGCCAGACCATCGCCACTGTCTCGTTGAGAGTATGCGCGCTATGATTCACTTTGTCATAGACAATGGTTTCTTCAGCGAGACGCTCAGAAAAAAGGCCCTCTCGGCGTGCCTTTGGGTTGTTCATATAGTCTCCTCCTTTAAATAATCTCTATTTCGCTTGCGCGATTCGAAGCAAGTAATCGAATTATGGCTCTAGCGGCACCGCCGGCCTCGGCGCGCTCGGATAAAAATCCGATCGCTGCACCCAACGCGGTTTTGAGAGTCTTGACAGTCAATTCCGACTGTCTGCGCACCGCCACGGTATTTTCAAGTAAGGCGAGCAGCGTCTGGCCGGGCGTGAGCGCCCGTGGCCGCCAGGTTGCCGCGGGGTTGTGCCGAATGTTTAATACCCAGCCGAGCGGAAGGGGATCGAGCGGGCCACCGTCACCCAGCTTCGGAGCGACGGCGATGGGCTGTCGCAATACATCTGGACGCAACCGGATCTCACGGGGGAATGCATGAATACGGCCCGCCAGATCAATCACCGCGTATTCGTCCGAATAATAAGTGGCTCCCTCGCTCACCAGCGCCGCTACCAGCGTGCTCTTACCGCAGTGCGACGGCCCGGGAATCACAACCGCGCGCCCGCCCCACGCGACGACTCCGGCATGTACAAACACAGCTGCTTCGGTGGACGCCGCGACATATTGATGAATGCGCGATTCCAGCGTCCGCGCCGCCGCCCCAATATCGCTGGACGAAAAGACATCGGAACCGTTCTCCGCCACCTGAAAAGTCGAACTTCCGTTTTTCGACCGCGCTCGTTGAAACCGGAAACAGGTGAACGGCAGATCCGCCGCGTCTACCTCGGCGCCAGGCTCCGCGCCCCCTTGCTCAACACCAGGGATTAACGGCGACGGAAGATACGGAAACAGGTCGAAACCGGCTTCGAGTCCGATTCGAAGGCCGTATGCGGAATACGAGAGAAATTTGAGGCGTTCTGGCGCGTCAACAACTCGGGAATCGTAACCAGGCCGTTGCGCGCAAATCTGCATGATAGTTGGCCGATGTAATCCAAGCCGGGCGGTATCTACGGGGCATCCGTGGACTCAGAATTTTCGTAAGCGTAACACAGGCCAATCGCACTTACAAGACGAGAACGCTGCGAATGAAAACGCTGCGTACTCTTGGTACTGCGAGTACCGCCCAAAAACTCCGGGAGCGATTTCCCTCGGCATTCGATGAGACTTGGTTCATCCAATCGATAAGCTCATGCGCCATATAAAGCGATACGATTGGAGATATGCATCGCTTCCTGCTGCACAACAACAATATTCTGGACGCACACGAAAAGAGCCTGAGCGCGGGTCAGGTGGGTCTCATGAACGGCTGGGGCGTGTTCAGCACTCTGCGCGTGGCGGATGGAGTGCTGTTCGCATTCGAGCGCCATTGGGAGCGCATGCATCGAGACGCGGCCAAGGTTCATGTTCCGTTCCCGGCCGATCCGGCGGAGTTGAAATCGCAGTTGCTTCGATTGGTGGAGGCCAATTCCGCATTCAATTCCACGCTGCGCGTCATGGTGGTTCGCAATCGCGGCGGGATTTTCGAAGGGCCCGGCATGGAGCGCGACTTCGACGTGCTCGGGTTCACCAAAGACTTGAATCCTTGGGGCGACAGCGTCCGGCTGAGCTTAAAGCCGAATGCGCGTTACGCCGCCAACGAATTTTCCGGATGCAAGATATTGTCCTGGTCCCAAAATCTCACGTGGAATGAAGAAGCGCAGCAGCAAGGTTTCGACGAAGTGGTGCTGTTGAACGAGCGCGGAGAAGTCAGTGAATGCACGTCGGCCAACATCTTTGCCGCCTTTGGGGGCGAAGTATACACACCGCCGCTCGATTCCGGCTGCCTTCCCGGCGTCACTCGCGAGTTGCTGCTGGACGTGGTGCGCTCCCCGGGAATCAAAGTGATGGAGCATACGCTCAAGCCGGAAGACCTGGAGCGTGCCGATCAGGTGTTCATCACCTCCACCACGCGCGATCTGTTGCCGGCCGTGGTCATCAAGGGCTTAAACGTCCGTAACGCGCGGAACGTTGTCGACCCGTTGGTGAAAGCGTTGGAACAATACCGACACGATTATGTGAAGCGTAACGCCTCGCCGCTGGTGGCGCGACTCCGCTAAGGTAGTGAGCCGTCCGCATGCTCACGCATGGCGGTTCAGAAAAGCCGGTTCAGAACCGCGACTGTGAAGGAGCGAAAATAGAAAATGGTTCCAAGTGACCCAGGCGGCAATCCGCTCCCCGGCCGGCATGCGCGGCCAGAGCATAGCATGCAACGTGGTGGAAGCCGATTTCTCTTGCTCCCCGCAACCGTCTTTTTTTTGACCGGCTGCGGCTCAGCGCTCCAGAATTCGCTCGCCTTACCACCTGCTAGAAGCCAACGCCTCGAAACGGCCTTTTGCTCGCCCGCAACGACTGTTCCCCTTCGGAAACCACCGCGGCGAGGTCAACGCTCCTGACCTATCTCTTCGGCGAAATTCTAAGCTTTTCTTCCGGCTCGTTCGGCTTCGCGCTCCCATCCTCTGCCACGCTCGTCACGCAGCTGGGGATGCTCATCGCTCAAAGCCCGTTGCCGTCTCGCAAGCCCAGAACTCTCAAACGTCCATCCAACTTACGCTCCCCTTCGGGACTTTCATCCCTGCTGGATCGTAGCGCTCGGTCGGCGGCTCGATCTGAGAAGCTTACCTTTGTATCCGGCCCGATAACCCTTCACTCCCCGAATGCGTTAATTAGTCTTATTAACTAAGCGCGCTCGGATCGCCGCTCCAGGTTCGCTACCGTTCACCAGGCTTACTGCTCTCTGAACCTCTTGGAACCAGGTCTATGATTGCGCGAAAGGCTGCGGGAGTCAACTATTAAATGTCGGTGACAGCGGCTTTTCCAAAACTTTTATGTAGCTTGGAATCAATGGTTTAAAGGATTTCCACTGTGAACAAAATGTGGATAAAACAAGAAGGCGGCAGCATGTTTAACGTGCTTCTGCATTTTTGGATGGCGGCCAAAATCGCGCTTGGAAACTCATTAGGTCTTGCAAGTAGATTACTACATAGGGTATGCTCGAACCATGCCCGAGCCGCCGAAACTCTCCCACACCGCGGCCATGATCCTGCAAGCCGTCGGCGCCGGGCACATCTATGGCTACACGGTGATGGAGGCGACGGGCCTTCCCAGCGGAACCGTCTATCCCGCGCTGCGCCGTTTTGAGCGCGACCGCCTTATCCGATCGCAGTGGGAGCGCCAAGGCATCGCGGATGCCGCCCAGCGCCCGGCGCGCAAGTATTACAAGCTCACTCGATCCGGGGACGCGGCGCTCGAAGCCTCACGCCAACGCTATCCGTTGCTGGCCAAGCTGGAACCGGCCGAGAAGGACCAGGCTGTATGAACCCAGGCGGCTTGAACAACGCATGGCACCACGCGATTCTTCGTGCGGCATCGCTCGTCGCGCCCTCCGCCCGGCGCGCCGAATGGCTCAACGAGTGGGAGTCCGAGCTGTGGTACGTTCCCGAGAGCGATGCTGCGACCTTCTGCCTGGGCGCTTTCCGCGACGCGCTGTGGGTGAGGCGGAACGACACCGGCGCGGTGAAGCGCCGCGGGATCTACCTGGATTCACCGTTCCGTTGCCTCGGGTTACTGGCCGCTGGGGCAGCGCTGAGCCTTTTCCTCGCGACTCGTCTGGAAACCAAGCTTCCATTCCCTGAGGTGCACGGCGCGACGGCCGTGCGGGGGTTTGCCGATCTGCTCCCGGTTTACCTGATGCTGGCCGTGGTCGGCCTTGCGATGGGGGATCGTCGCCCGGCCCCGGGTTCGCACAGATTGCGCGGCTGGATCTTCCTGGCACTCAAGATCCTACTGGCGCTGCCGATTTTGCAATGCACGATGCTCATCGCGATCGTTGTGGCGCCGTTCCTCTCGCTTGCGTTCGTCTTCGAAAACGTCCTGCTCTTCCGATGGATTTTCACTGATCAGCGCCGCCGTTGCCCGGTCTGCCTGCGATCGCTCACTCAACCCGTGCAGATCGGAAATCCCTCGCAGACGTTTCTCGAGTGGTACGGGGCCGAATCCCTGTGCTCGCGCGGGCATGGACTGCTGCAAGATCCCGAACCGCTGGCCAGCTATGCGGCGAAACCCCAATGGCTCAAGTTGGACCGCTCCTGGAGCGGGCTGTTCTCCGGGATTTCCATGCGATGATCCTCGAACTGCGCCACGTCTCCAAACGGTTCAGCGGCATCCCAGCCGTGGATGACGTAAGTTTTGTCGCGCGGGCCGGCGAAATCACCGGGTACCTCGGACCGAACGGGTCCGGCAAATCCACCACCATGAAAATGATCACCGGGCTGATCGAGCCTTCGGACGGCGAGATTCTTTTCGATGGCTCCCCCATCCGCAACGACCTGCTCGGATTTAAGCAGCGCCTGGGCTACGTCCCGGAAGAGCCGTATCTTTATTCGCACCTGAGCGGCCTCGAGTATCTGGTCATGGTAGGCCAGTTGCGCGGCCTTCCCGAGAAGGCCACCGCCGATCGCATCGATGGGATGTTGCGCTCGCTATCGCTCTATGGCGACCGGCACGCGGCCATAGCGTCCTACTCCAAGGGCATGCGGCAGAAAGTATTGTTGACTGCCGCCTTGCTCCATAATCCCGACCTGATCCTGTTAGACGAGCCGCTCTCCGGTCTGGATGTTTCCACCGCCCTGATTTTGCGCAGCCTGATCCAGGAGCTGGCCGTGCGCGGCAAAGTAGTTCTCTTCAGCTCCCACGAATTGGAGACGGTGGAACGAGTGTCATCGCACGTGGTGATTTTGCATCGCGGCAAAGTGGTGGCGGACGATTCCATCGAGCGGCTGCGGACTCTCATGGCGCTGCCAACGTTGGAGCAGATCTTCTCGCAGCTCGCCGTGGAGCTGGACACGGCGGCGGTATCGCGCGAAATTGCCGACCTGATTCGCGCCTGAGGCGATCATCGTGAAGAAGCTTCAATTCCGGGTCCTTTACCGCGAGTTCCTTTTTCGCATCGTCGATCTGGAACTGCTCTCGGCGCATGCCAAAGGCGACAGCCAAGGCTTGATCAGCCAGTTCGTTTCGCTACTGGTTTTCTTAAGCCTGTGCCTCGCGCTTGGGGCCGGGATCTGGGCGGCCAATTTCCGCAACAACCGGGTGCCTCCGATTATGCAGCTGGTCAGCGCCGCCGCCCTGGAACACTTTCTCATCGCGACTACGATGCTGGTGGTGGGGCTGTTCGCGTTGCTGAGTTGGGAATCCACGTTTCCGGATCGCCGTGACGTGCTGGTGCTCGGCCCTCTGCCAGTCCGCGCGCGCACAATGTTTCTGGCGAAGGCCGCGGCGGTGGCGAGCGCGATGGGCCTCTCCATCCTGGCGCTGCACGTGTTCGCGGGACTGGCCTGGCCGCTGGCGCTGGCGCAGTACGATTCGGTGCCCGCGCCCGCGCTGGTTTATGATCCGGCGCTCCCGCCTGTACGCGCGGAGGATTTCCCGGCGGTGATGAACCGCGATATCGCTCCGATGCTCAGACGCCTCGATCTGGCGGCTGTGAACGGAGGCGCTGGCATCGCGATCGGTGTAGCCGAGCACGGCGTGCGGCGCGTGATGACCTATGGCACGGCCAAGCCCGATTCCATGTTCGAGATGGGCTCCATCACCAAAACGTTTACCGGCTTGTTGCTAGCGCAAATGGTGGTGCGCGGCGAACTGGATCTTCGCGACCCGGTCCGCGATTTGCTCCCTCCGGGCGTCGCGCCCAAGCCGCGGGGCCTCGAAATCACTTTGCTCGATCTGGCCACGCATCACTCCGGGTTGCCGCGCATGCCCGATAACGCGGGACCGGACGACCAGCGCGAGTCTTACACCAACTATCACGCTTCCGATCTGTACGCGTTTCTCCAGAGGCACGGCCTCCGAAAACCCGCGAATACAGAGTTTCTGTACAGCAATCTGGGCTTCATGGTGCTAGGGGCGGCGCTGGCCAACCGCGCGGGAACTAGCTATCCGGAGTTGGTGCGGCGTGAGATTACCGGCCCGCTCGGTATGAAGGACACGGTGATCTCGCTCTCGCCGGAACAGCGCGGCCGCTTCCTACCAGGCTACGGCTATGATCGCCGCCAAACGCCCGCCTGGGATCTGGACGCCCTCGCCAGCGCGGGCGGCATTCGCTCCACCGCCGGCGACATGCTCACTTATCTCGAAGCACAGCTGCATCCTGAAACTTCGCCTTTTCGCGCCGCGCTTATGGAATCCCATCTCCTTCAGGACTACGTCACTGGTAATGGGCGCATCGCGCTGGCTTGGGCGTACGATCCGGACCTCGGCGTCTACGAACACGATGGCGCAACGGGCGGCTTTACCAGCTTTGCTTACTTCAACCCACGCCGCGATTTCGCCGGGGTGGTTCTGGTGAATTCCCACTCGCTCGCGTTTCCGTTTTCCGCGATCCTGGGCGAGCACGTCCGCGCGCGCCTCTCCGGAGAACCGGCCTTTTCCCTTGCGCCAGTCGCGGTCCCGCCTGCCGGACCCGTCCGTGCTTTCTTCGCTTACTGGATCGCCATGTCCGCGGCCGGCGCATTCATGTTCTGCTGCGTTCTGGGACTGCAGGGCGTCGCCGCGCAGTTGCTTCCCCGCCGATGGTTTCTGCGCGTCTCCGCGTTTCTGCAACTGGCCGTTTTCTGCCTGCTGGTATGCGGCTATTTTCTACAGCGATCGCCGGTCACGGCGCTGATGGAGGGTCAGCGGCATTCCTGGATTTCCTGGGTCCCGTCTTACTGGTTCGTCGCGCTCTATCAGCAGTTGAGCGGCTCGCTGCATCCGGCGCTCGCCCCATTCGCGTGGCGTGCCTGGATCGGCTTGGCCGCTGCCGTTTCGGTCACCGCGCTGGCCTATGCGGTTTCGTATTTTCGGACGCTGCGCAAAATCGTGGAAGAGCCCGACATCGCACCCGGCGTGTGCAGCCGCTGGCTGCCGCGTTTCGGAGGCTCACTTGAGACCGCGATCGTGCAATTCAGCATTCGAAGTCTGTTCCGCAGCCGCCAGCACCGCATGATTTTCGCCTTCTATTTGGGCGTTGGCTTCGCGTTTGCCGTCCTCTTTTTGAAGGCGCCGCGGGATCTGGCGGGTCCGGACGCGGGCGATCCCTGGGCACCGCTTTCGGTCGCGCTGCTCGCCTCCACCATCCTGTTCATGGGATTTTGGGTCGCGGGCGCACGGGTGGTTTTCTCTCTTCCGCTGGACCTGCGCGCTAACTGGATTTTTCGCATCGCGCCATTCGAAGCCGGACGGCGATGCCTGAGCGGCAGGCGCCGCGGCATCCTCCTGCTGTCCGTGGCGCCTGCGTGGATGCTCTCGGCGGCTTTGCTCTTTTTCCTTTGGCCGTGGAGACCGGCCACCGCACATCTCGCCGTTCTCGCGTTGCTCGGCATCCTACTGGCCGAGTTCTCGTTCGAGGGCGTTCAGAAGATTCCATTCGCCTGTTCCTATTTACCCGGAAAATCCAACCTGCATTTGATGTTCTGGATCTGGATCTTTCTTCTGATCAGTTTGACTACCGGCGCCGCGCTCAACGAGCGCAAGGCGCTCGAAAGCCCATCAGGCACCGCCTGGCTTCTGGCCGTCCTCGGAATCGCGGCCTTGTTCGCCATCGTTCGGAATCGCTGGCTGGCCCTTCCCAGAAACGCCGAACTCCGTTTCGAGGAGCTGCCCACGGACCATTTGCAAACCCTGGGTCTCGCTTAAGGTGTCTCGCTTGACGGGCGCCTACTCCACCAGCCCTAGAATCGCCCCCGTATCGGTGGCCACCCACATATGCTGCGCATCCGGCGCCGCAATGATCGCGCGCTGCGCCACGGCACGATAGTCCACATCCATTTCGCGCCATACTTTCAGATTGTCGCTTTCCAGTATTTTCAGCTTGCCGGGGATCGGAACCAGCGTTGAGTTTCCGGGCGGTTCAACACTCGCCAAAACAGCGCCGCCGTTGCTCAGCAGAGCGATATCGGTGGCGAAGCGGTCGCGCTCGGCGAAGATCATGCGTCCGTCCGGAGATCCCAGTGGCGTCTCGAACACCGCGGAGCTAACCGGATATTTGGGATTCGAGTACAGAATGACTGTCACCACGAATCCTTTGGCCATCTTGAACTGAGCGAGTTCACCGTCCAGGGGAACCGTTCCATAGGTCCACTTTTTGCCCCCGTCCAGTGTTTCCAGGATCGTTATTTTTCCACTTCCCCGGAACCGGGACCCAGGATCCGACAGAATGGGTGAAGATGCATCGGAGGCCCCGATGATAACGCCGTGAGCGCCATGGAACGACACAATGTCGTAGTTGATCGACAAGGGATCGGGAGCCTGGCCGCTGGCCTCCAGCTTGCCCCATGTCTTGCCGCCATCGGTAGTCTCCTGGACCAAGCCTTTCATCCCCAAAATATAGCCGTGATCGGCATTGAGGAACCAAGCCTGCAGCATCCCCTTCCGTGTTTGAACTTTGATCCACGTGCGTCCGCCCTCCACTGTCGACCAGAGTCCGCGGTCGGTAACCATCCAACCCTGGCCCTCGTTCAAAAAGAAGATAGAAAGCGGCCGTTCCTTCACCTCATACTGCGACCAGTGCAGGCCGCCGTCGCTGGTAACCACTACCGCACCCTGCTCGTGTCCTTTTTTGTCGTCGATCAACCCGGCCGCAATGCAGTGGCGAGTGGTGGGGCACTCCAGGTCCTCAATCGCGAAGTTGGAATCGGCGTGATCGTAGAGGAACTGGATCTTCCAGCGGGGCGCGGCGGAGAGCGAGGGGAGTATGAGCCACAGATGAACGCAGATGAACGCGGATAAAATCTTACTTCTAAATCTGTGTTTATCTGTGTTCATCCGCGGCCATTTGGTTTTAGCCGTTGGCGCGAACCAGATCTGCACTTGCACTGCTGGCGGTCTCCATTCGCGAGAGCATCAACAAACAACCCAACTGCTCGCCGACGCTGGTGAGGAGCTCCATTTCGATTCCAGTATGGGAATGGGGATCGCGATGCTGAACATTGATGACGCCTTCTACCCCCCGGCGCGAAAGCACCGGCACGGAGAGAAAGGCCTCGTAGGTGTCTTCGGGAAGATCGCTGAAGAACTTGAAGCGCGGATCGCGAAAAGCTTCGCGGGAGATGGCGAGCAGGCGCTTCTCGCGGGCCACCCAGCCGGTTAAACCTTCGTTCATGGCCAGCTTCACATTGCCCACTCCGGTGGGGCCCACCGCGGAGGGACGATTACTGGCACGCAGCACCAGTTCGCGATTGTCGAGCAAATATAGCAGGCACGAGTCGCAGTCCATAAATTCAACCACCAGCGTCACTACGCCATCAAGAGCATCCTGGAGTTTGGTCTGCCGAACCAGGTAGCGGCTGATTTTCTGCAACAGACGCAACTGCTGTTCGGTGCGCTCCAGGCGCTGTTCTAGTTCCCTTACCCTGGACACGAGTTTATTATCCCACGCGATTGCAGCCGCGAACCGCCCGCGGACAAGAATTTCAGCGGCGACCGGCCGGCGGCGTCATCCCATAACATTCGCCCTACACTCATAGCCGGCATAACCATAACAACTAAATGACAGACTTCAACGAGCGTAGTACGATGGTTGCATCCATATAGGGTAGTACCGATAGTCCTTATGTCATGATTGAACGAGATTGAACCAAGGAGATTTTCCGAATGTGGAACAAACGGAAAGAAGAAGAATATCCACCGAAAGCGCCAGCGACGCCGGCCGCGCCTACTAGCCAGATCAAGGAGAACGCCCCCATGTCGACGAATCCCGCTCCCAGCCATCATGCCACCGAGTCCAGAGGACCGGCGATCATCGGAAAGTCTGTCATGATCAAAGGCCAGATTTTTAGCCGCGAAGACTTGACCATTGATGGAGAAATCGATGGTTCCGTCGAGCTGCATGAGCACCGTTTAACCGTGGGACCGAACGGCAAACTGCAGGCTGGGGTGAAGGCGCGTGAAGTGGTAGTGCTGGGAACCATTCATGGAAACGTCGAAGCGTCCGACAAAATCGACATTCGCAAGGACGCCAAGCTGGTTGGCGATATCAAAACTGCTCGCATCGTAATCGAAGATGGGGCATATTTCAAGGGCAGCATCGACATCGCGCGGCCGGAGGCGGCTAAATCACCGGCGCCTGCTCCGTCGAAATCGCAGACCACGAGCGCTTCCACCTCCAACGCGGCCACGCCTGCCACCGCCGCGGCCGGCGACTCGCGCTAACTACCCCGCTCTCGCGGTAATGAAATTCAAGGAAGGAGTGGAGCTTTGCTGAAAGACCGGTTAAGATCCGAACCGTCTTTACCCTCGCTTCACTCACCCCCCAAGAAGTCTGGATCGGCGCCGCAGAATCGCGCCAGCAACGGCCTGGATCAGTTCTTCTCATCGCTGCAGGATCAGGAGAGTTTGTCGATCCTGGATTTTTCCGGCGCCAGCCAGGCCAACATCAGCTTCATTACGTCCATGGGGCACCGGATCTATTCCAACGATGCCCTGCGCACCATGGAAGAAGCGTTCGGCAGCGGCGGCGACTTCATCACCAATCAATCCGATCCGGAACGCGCGGCGCTGTTTCTTCGCGAGAATCTGGAGTTCGCCGAGCGAAGTTTTGACGGCGCGCTGATCTGGGACACGCTGCAGTTCCTGGCTCCGCCCCTGCTGCAGGACACTGTCGACCGGCTGTACCGCATTCTGCGTCCCCAGTCGTCGTTGCTGGCGTTTTTCCACGCGGAAGAGAAGGCGCAAACCGCGCCGCTCTATTCCTACCGCATTGTGGATTCGAAGATCATGTCGCTCACCCCGCGCAATCAGGTGCGGCCGGTACAGTATTTCAACAATCGCAGCCTGGAAAAGCTCTTCCAGAAATTTAATTCCGTGAAGTTCTTCCTCACTCGCGATCACTTGCGGGAAGTGATTGTTCGCCGCTGAGAAAGAGGCCGCTTGCTTACGCGCGCGGTTCAGAACCGTGACCGTTACGCGTGTTGTTCAGAACCCTGACCGTTACGCGCGCGGTTCAGAACTGTGACCGTTATGCGCGCGGTTCAGAACCGTGACCGTTATGCGCGCGGTTCAGACCGTGGCCGTTAGGCGTGCGGTTCAGACCGTGACCGTGAGGGAGCGGATCTTCGGCGGTCCTACGGCAGCACATAGGACACCCCCAGCGTCAACTGCACCGAATTCTTCCGGAACGCCGGCGGCGGATTGTTCAGATAGGAATCGATAAAGCCCGCCGTTCCGTTCAACCGTTTATATACCGGCATGGTGAGCACTGCGCTGAAGGCGCCCGAATAAGCGTTGGTGTTGTTCCACGTCGGTATGAGAGTCAAATGCTGGTTCAGTGTCAGACCGTGCTTGAACTTTCGATTGAATGCCTCCGCGAAAATGGACCCGATCAGCTCCTGGTTGGGCGAGCCATTGAACTGCTGCCGCACGTAGCTCACGCTGGCTTTCAGATCCAGTGTCTCATTGGAGCGCTCGATCACCGTAATGCCGGCTCCGCCGCTATAGGTCTGTTGCAGGTCCAAGCCTTGAGAGTAGCTGTGATCGAAAGCGCCCTGCCCGAAGACGTACAGGCGCGGGCTGAAGTATTCGTCGCGCTCGGCGTCGCCGTGGAAGATGGAGGTCTTGATGGTAGGCGTCGACGGCTGCGCCACTTCGCCGTAGGCCGCGCTGAGATTCATGCTGGTCCGGTTGCGCGGCTCAAGCCAAATCTCGGTGGGTAAGTTGCGCGAACTCTCGTGGCTTCACCGAGGATTGCGTGTTGTACGATCCCCAGAGAGGCGTCTACCGTCCCGCACGTTCCGCCGCTTCGCCCATAGCAACGCCAACGCATGGAAGGTGACCAAATGATCGACCATATCATCTTGACCGTAAGCAACGTGGAACGCTCGTTCGCGTTCTACGAAGCATCCCTCGCCCCTCTCAACATCAAGTTTTTCATGCCGTATAAGGGCGAGAATGGCCATCCCGATCTATGGGGGTTTGGCGATGGAAAGAGAGCCTTCTTCTGGCTCAAGCAGGGTAAGCCTGATCCTCAGGCGATCCATTGGGGATTCATGGCCGGGAATAACGCCAAAGTCGATGAGTTTTACAAGGCGGCCATCGCTGCCGGCGCGAAGGATAATATTTCGCCGCGCGCGCGCCTGGAATACTACCCCGGCTACTACGCCGCAGATGTCTTCGACCCGGACGGCTATTCGTTCGAGGTTGTTCATAAGAGTTAGTGCTCCCGTCACCGTTTTCGGGTTAAGGCCATCCAGGAAACGTGCTCCCGATCCGATTGACTATAGTTCAGGGAGACCCTGAAACGGCGTATGAGGAGAATGCCACATGGCTCTTGCTGAGCCCCGCGATCAGTCCGTCAAAAGAGCGGTTGCTTTGGCCGGCGCTACTGGCCTGGTCGGGCGTTCGATTCTGGAAGGACTGCTTGCGGACCCGTGGGTTCAGTCCGTTCATGTCCTGGGGCGGCGGAAGCCCCGCGTCGCCCATGCCCGGATCACGGGTCACATCGTGGATTTTGCAGCATTGCCGCCGCTTCCGCCGGTTGATGAGGTTTATCTCGCGCTCGGTACGACCATCAAAGTGGCCGGCAGCCAGGCTGCATTTCGGGCGATTGATTTCGACGCCAACCTTGCGGTCGCTCGCGCGGCTCTTGAAGCGGGTGCGCGGCGCTGCGGCCTGGTCAGCGCGATGGGCGCGAATGCCAAGTCGAGCGTGTTCTATAACCGGGTGAAGGGCGAACTGGAGGAAGCCTTGGCGCAGCTCCCGTTCGAGGGTCTCGTCATCGCGAGGCCATCTTTGCTTGTCGGAAACCGCGCATCGCTCGGCCAGCCGGAGCGTCCCCTTGAGAAGGTATCCGCAGGATTCATGAAAATCTTCGCCCCACTCATTCCGGCCAACTACCAGGCAATCGACGCAGCCAAGGTCGCACGAACACTTCTGGCGCGCACGCCGGTGGCAGAAGGCCGGGTCGTGATGCTATCCGGCGAGATGCATCGGAGCTAGCTCTCGCGAAGGATTGACGAGAGGCAGTCTCAGGGTAACGTCTCCAGCATCTAGTTCACACGTGACTTGCGCAGGGTCGATCTCGACGGGGAGTGAAACGAAGCGCAAGATGTCGCTGCTGGCTCCCTCGACAGGATTGTCGCTCTCGTCCTCTGTAACCCGCAATATTAATAAGCTGCGATGCGACACGCTGACAGTGCGTAAGCCCGTCGTGCGATGTCTTCCTGCACCGCCTTTTTGTGGTCTTCCATGCTCGGTAGCTCCGTTTTGACTCTTGTCACCGCATCCTCCCTATCCGATTGTCTGTATTGCGAGGTGATCAGCTCGCTTCCTGAAGCAGTCTTCTCACTTTGACATCCAGGTCCCCGGCGATCTCCACGGCTTCCGCATTACCGTACGGAGCGAGCAAACTGGCCATCTCGTCGTAACTCAAGTGCACGCCGTCGGAGCGGCGATCAATCAACACGGTCACCGGCGCATACGACGCGGCGTCAGGAACAAGGCGAGCCATCGATTCCATGATGAGCGGATTACCAATGATTAAACGGACGCTTTTCGGATTTCTCCTGGGATGTGCCTTCGCGAGGACGGCGCCAACATCGAGCCGCATGAACTCCATCAGGCCAATTTCACTCACGGCGTTCTGTACGACCTCCCGCATTTCCGGATACGTCGCCGCAGCACCAATGTCCTTGGCGAACTCGCTCATACTAGGCCTACCGATTGCAGCTTCCACCGCGGCGACGACATTTTCGAATGGCTTTTGCGAAACGATGCTCCATCGTTGGACATTGACAGTGCGGACTTCCATACTTTTGACCTCAAGGTTGTTTATGCAAGGAACAACAGACGCGCCTCCAGTCGCCCCTGAGGCGACTGGAACGACGGAACATCATCGCAATTGTCGTTGTAGAAATTCACTCGTCCTTCCGTTGGCGAGCGCTGCCGCCGCGGCATTGTAGTGCGTTCCATTATGCCTGGCGAAGGCGTGACGCTGCCCCGGATAGCTGTAGACCGTCGCGTTTGGTCTGCTGGCAAGTGCTGCCTTGATCTGAGCTTGCGCCGCCTTGGAGATAAACTCGTCCTCCTCTCCCAGATGCATAAGCAACGGCGCACTGAGATTGTCGGCCTCGCCCAAATACTTTTCGGTGTCACCGCCATGATAGGCGACGGCGGCATCGACCAGGCAGCGTACGGCTGTAAGGAACGTCATCAAGGCGCCGAGGCAGTACCCCTGGACGGCAACCTTGCCCGTACATTCAGGCAGTTTGGCCACGGCGTTCAGGGTGTCTTTAATATCTCTGACGCCTGCGTCACGATCAAAAGCTTGATAAAGCCGAAGGCCGTGCTGCCAGTCAGCCTCCGACGTGACGCTGAGGTCAACGCCCGGCTCCTGACGCCAGAAAAGATCGGGCGCGACCGCTACAAATCCTTGCTCAGCTAGTTCGTCGCAGGTCTTGCGGATGTCGGCATTGACACCGAACAATTCCTGCAGAACAACGACCGTTGCGGCCGGCATGATCTTCGGCCGTGCGATATAGGCGTTAAACGTGCCGTCTTGGCCTTCTATATTGATGCGGTCTCCCATTCCGTATTCTCCTCAGACGACATACATCCGCGCCCCCGCCGATTTCGTCAGAATCGCCGGGGCTGTCTTCGAGCGGGTCACGCTCATGCGGCGGTTTGGAGCTGCGTTACGACTGTCTTAGGCTCCAGCTACCGATTTGACCTGTGCAGACGTCGCAGCCTCCTCGATGAGCGCGGCTGCTTCTTTCGGGAAAGACATGTAGGCCACATGGCTCGACTTCACTTCGACCGTCTTGGCCTTGGCGCGCTTCGCCATCATGCGTTCCTGATCCGGATTGATCGATCGGTCTTCGCTGGCAACCATGTACCAGGTGGGTTTGTGCTTCCAGGCCGGGTTCTTGACCTGATGGGTGAACGAGTCGGTAGAGATCGGCACTTGCGAGATAGCCATGAACTCCGCCTCATCCCGTGGAATGTCCGCTGCGAAGTCAGCCACGAAATGCGCCTCGTCTATCCACCAGAGCCCGTTGCTGTCCGATTTGAACGCCTTGGACGCCTGTGGCAGGGCCTGTTCGATCGATGCACAGCTCTCGCCTTCATCGAGCGCAAAGGCGGCAATATAGACAAGCGCTGCAACGTTCGGATGATTCCCGGCTTCGGTGATGATGGACCCACCGTAGCTGTGGCCGACCAGAACCACCGGTCCGCCCATAGCGTCGATGGCTGCCTTGGTGTACTTTTGATCGTCGGCGTACGACGTCTCGGGAGGCTGCGCTACCGACACCCTGTAGCCATCTTTTTTCAGTATGTCAGCGACAGCCTTCCAGCCTGAGCCATCGGCGAACGCACCGTGCACCAGGACCACGTTCTTGATCGTCATCGTTGATCTCCTCTCGAGTTTGAGCTTCAGTGAATCGTGTCTTAAGCATCGAACACGAAATGGATCGTACCAGGAACGGGCAGGAGATCTATTGAAGACACGGACTACTTTTGTGGATTCCTGCTTCAAATGCGGAGCGACGAATCTATTCGTTTGAGGGAGAGGATGGCTGTTCGCGTATTTCGACAAACATCCGGCGGTGTGAGTGCTCACGCCGCCACTTCCCCGGTGTCGCGCCAACGACGTTTGCAAAGGTTCGGGTAAGGGCGGCTTGATCGGTAAATCCGGTCTGCGCCGCAATTTCCACCAGCGAGCTGTTCGTTTCGGCCAAAAGCACCTTCGCGATCTCCACGCGCCGCAGAGTCAGGTAACGATGTGGGGAGGTCCCAAACGATCTCCTGAACGCTCGCGCAAAATGACTGGCTGAAAGCCGGCATTCCCCGGCAAGAGTTTCAAGCCTTAACTCGCCGTCCAGATGCTCTTGGAGCAACTCCACAGCACGCCGCATTTGCCACGGTGCCAGACCGCCTTTGAGTTGCTGGGTAGGTTCGTGAAGCTGACCATACCGCCCCACCAGGTGCGAACAAACCGTCATCGTGAAAGAATCTACGAACAACTGAGAGAACATCTCCGGCTTGTTCAGACACGGCAGAATCGCTTGCGTCAGGTGGTGGACCACAGGGTCGGGAGTTCCATAAACACAGTGGAGGCGTTTGACCTGACGCATTCCTGCATCGTCCGTAAGGGCATTGAGAGTGGCCCGAGGAACATGGAAATGGACCCAGTCGATGGGACCCGGGTTTCGAATGCTCGAATTCGACTCAAGGTCGCACATGGCGACTCCGCCCACGGGCCACGCCCCCGTCTTTGTGTATTTTTCATCGGTCCATAGTTCCCATTCCCCGGAATTCGCATGATTGAGGTGAACCGAAACGACGTATGCCTTTTCGGGAGGAATGGACGCGGTTCGCTCCGGGATGCCGCTGCGGGCAATCAACCGGGTAACCGCCAGCTGCGGCCGGACCACGGAAACCGCAGAATCTATGGCAACATGGGGCGGTTGGTTCAGGGTGAAGTACTTCGCCATCTGCGCGCCATGGGCGCTTGCCGCCTGCGATGGAGTCGTCATGGATGCCTCCGGGCTGCCGCGTCATTGTGGCCGAGAGTCTCGGGCCAAGCTTCGGGCCGTAATCCCGATTCCCGATGCTGTTCACCCTGAGTTTTATGCATGACAAGTTCTAGCTGGAGACCTCCAGCCTAGCTGAAGAATACACCTCTCGCTGTACTGTTTTCAAACAAGTCCCGAGAGACCGCCAGCTTGTGGATCGAAATTGACAAATCGGGCGCCTTTCGACCAAGGCCTGCCGACGCGTAATTGCTTGCCAGACGCGGCCAGCGAACCTGGCGATGATGGAAGACACCTTGTAGATTGGACACATGGCGCTCAAACGGATGGACAACATAGGAATCGTCGTCGAGGACCTCGGAGGGGCGATTGATTTCTATCGCGAGCTCGGCCTTGAGCTCGAAGGGCGGACCACGATCGAAGGAGAATGGGCAGGTCGTGTCACTGGACTGGGCGATCAGCGCGTCGAGATCGCCATGATGCGCACGCCGGACGGCCACGGCCGGCTCGAGCTCTCCCGCTTCCTCACGCCGCCTGCCGTCGCGGATCACCGCGACGCCCCCGTGAACGCTCTAGGCTACCTCCGAGTCATGTTCGCCGTGGACGACATCGACGAGACGCTTGAAAGGCTCAGCAAACGCGGCGCGCAGCTCGTGGGTGAAGTAGTCCAGTATAAAGACGCGTATCGGCTCTGCTACATCCGCGGGCCTGAGGGCCTTCTCATCGGACTGGCGCAAGAACTCAGCTGAGCGCAGTACCAAGACAATGACCAAGAGCGAAGAATGTCAGCGAACGCGTCTCAAAGAGCAACCCCCTATGAGATTCCGGTTTCAACCAAACCAATCAGCTCGTCGCGCACCCCGTGGAGGATTTCACGCGATAAGTTCGGATCGGACACAGCCCGGGAGAGATTGAGCGCTCCGAGCAGAGCGCTCAGAATAAGCAGGGCACGTCCGCGCTTCCGCTGGTTAGACGGAAGAAATGTACTCGTGAATGCCACGCTCCTCTTCACCCGCTCCGTGTAGAGAGCCCGCGCGGATTTGCTCGCCCGACCCACGTCGCCCAGTAGGGCTGCCATCGCGCAGCCGGTTCCCGGAGCATCCCGGTGCGCCTCCGTCAGGTAGTTCTGGAGAAGTTGCGCCATGTCCGTGGTGCGCTCTTCCCAAACGTCAAGATCCTTGAATGCCGTCGCGAGCGCCTCAACGACCAGTTCATCGCGCGATCCGAAGTGTTTGTAGAAGCCCCCAACCGTAACGCCCGCTTCCTTCATCACATCGGCAACGCCGATGCCTTCGAGACCGCGTTCGCGAAATCGCTTGGCCGCCACCTTGACGATCCGAGCGTGTGTCTCCGCCTTATCCCGCTTTGAATAGCCCATCTGCCATCACCATTTCTTCCCGCATCCGCCTGGATTGTTTCAGATAGAACGAACAGCAAGAGTATTTCCGTGCTCTACATTACTTGGATGCAACCCCTAGGCCTTAGGTTGAAAGGAAAACCGCTGGATCAACGATAACATATTTATTTTTTGCAAACAAACGACGAACGACAGAGGAATCCGAGAGCTTCCATGAAAATACTTGCAACTTTTGGATTATGACCCTACTCTACTGCAGTGAAAGAGCGGATCAACCGCTCGCAGGTAAAGGAGAAGCAATGAGCAACTCGGCCCCGGAACGAAATAAGGCATTCGTGCTCGAAGCCTTCGAGACGCTGTTTAACAAGCGTGACTACGTTGCGGCCGAACGCTTCTGGTCACCGAGCTACATTCAACACAGCGCACACATCGCACCAGGTCGCGAAGGACTGTTCAATCTCGTCCGCTCGGCGCCGGAGACGTTGCATTATGAAAACCAACTCATCATCGCAGAAGGCGATTACGTCATAGCGCATGGCCGTTTCACGGGGATGGGCCGGCCCGCCGCATGGATCGCGGCCGACGTTATCCGGTTCGAAGGCGGTCTTCTAAAAGAGCATTGGGACGTTCTGCAAGACGAGGCGACCAAGGCCGAATCTGTGAGCGGCCTTCCCATGTTCGGCGACACGTTCCCAAAATGACTGATGAAGACAACCCAATCACCCCGAAGGCGTTCGACGCCCTCATAACAAAAACCAAGGAGATAGTAACTATGACGTCACCCGTTGTCTCGAATGAAATGTACGTGATTTTAGGGGCGACCGGGAACACCGGCTCGATCGCCGCCGATGTCCTGCTCTCGAAGGGCAAGAAGGTGCGCGTCGTCGGGCGCGACCTGGGGCGGCTACAACGCTTTGTGGATAAAGGCGCGGAAGTGTTCACGGCTGACATGAGCAATGTGGCTGCGCTCACGAAAGCCTTCAGCGGTGCGCGCGCGGCATACCTGCTGTTGCCGCCGGCGAAATCCCCGGAGGACCAGGAGCGCGACAGCGATGGGATCGCGAAGGCGGCGAAGGAATCCGGCGTGCGATACGCGGTGCATTTGAGTAGCTACGGCGCGCAGCTTGCGAAAGGTGCCGGGCCAGTCTCGGGACTTCATTCTTCGGAACAGAAGCTGAACGCTATCGACGATCTAAACGTTCTGCACGTACGCGCCGCGTATTTCATGGAGAACAATCTGGCGGCGATCGGCATGATTCATAAGATGGGACTTTTCGGAAATGCCTTGGCACCCGACACGAAGTTACCCATGGTCGCGACCCGCGATGTTGGCAACTACGTGGCACAGCGCCTCCTTGATCTGGATTTTTCGGGCAAACAAACGCGCGAAGTGCTTGGCGAGCGAGATTTATCGATGACGGAGACTACCGCGGTGATTGCGCGCCGCATCGGCAAACCGGATCTGCATTACCAGCAATTCCCGTATGACCAGGTACAGGAGGTGTTGATGCAATTGGGAGTTCCGCCGAAGGGAGCTGCCATGTACATCGAGATGTACCGAGCCATCAACGCAGGAGCCCTGGTTCCGTTGGAGCCGCGTTCACGAGAAAACACTACACCTACTTCAATTGAACGCTTTGTGCAGGATGTTTTCGCGCCTGCATATGAGAGCAAGGCTACCAGCGCCTAGGCCCGGACGAGCTTACTCAGAGGAAGGAATCGGTGACAACAATCAAGGCGATTCGGCTGGCTTCCACGGTCACGGCGATCAACGTCCTGGTCGCGAGCGGCTTCTCCATCGCGGCGATCATCGGTCCGCAATACCTAGTTCCTGCCGCCGTTCCAACGGAGACGTCGTTGTTATTGGCGATGTACGCGGCGGCGCCCAGAATCCCTCTGGCTTTGTTAGTGATGTGGGCGGTCTACAAGCAGGCGGCCCCTGCGTTATTGATCCTGGGTGCGCTGGCAGGCGCGATGCAATTGCTGGATGCCGGAATCGGTCTATTTGAGCATGATCCCGGGAAATCCGCTGGGCCTCTCTTTATCGCTATGCTCCAATTCTTCGTGGTGTATCTGCTTCACAAATCCGTGCGGATCACCCCGCAAACCAAGCGCGGATAGGCTCAGCCCAGGGATGACTCCGGTTGCGCCCGTTTGCAGACGAGAGTTCCGGGCACCCTGTAAACAGTTCGGCTAACTGATGGTTAGGAACAGTTTGGCCCGGATGACCACGACAGCCAGAGAACTGTACGACGAGATGCTGCAGCTTTATCCGAATCGTGCCAACCCGGGCTCGCTGTGGGGATCGTCGCGTGCGGCCAAACCGTAATGCCATTAGGAAAAGGAGAACTGATATGCGCGCGATGCGAGCAGAAGGATTTAGGGGTTACGAGGATTTGAAGCTGGCTGACATTCCCAAGCCCGCCATGTCGGAGGGGCGGGTATTGGTAAAGATCACTGCGGCGGGAGTCACGCCACTCGATCACACTATTCTGTCCGGAGGTTATGCACGAGCGAAAGCACCTCTGGTCCTCGGGTCAGAAGGAGCCGGTGTGATTGAAGACGCGAATGGCTCCGCTTTTTCGACCGGCGCCCGCGTAATGTTCACCGGCCCTTACGGCGTATCCGAAGACGGAGCCTATAGCGAGTATCTTGCCGTGAAGAAAGAGAATCTCAGTTTGATTCCGACGAATATTGACAATGTTTCGGCGGCGGGACTACCGGTGGCCTATCTGACCGCTCATATGGCGCTGAGCCACGCTGGATTTCAGGCCGGTAAGACGGTTCTTTCGCCTGCCATCGGAGGTTCAGTGGGTAATGCCGTCACACAGCTGGCAAAGGCGCTGGGCGCCACGCATGCGATATCAACGACGACCAGCCATGCCAAGGCTGAACAAGCCGGAACCCTCGGCTTTGATGAGGTAATCGATCTATCCAAAGACGAACTCCGGGAGGGCGTTCATCGCATTACACAAGGATACGGTTGCGACATTGTGATCGATGCCATCGGCGGCGATATATTGAGTGACGCACTCGGCACGCTCGCCATGGGCGGAAGTCTGACGACATTAGGCTACGCGGCCGGCCGTAAATCGACTATCGACGTTACCGACATCATCTGGAAGCGCGCCAGCATAAAGAGCTTCTCCCTCTTTGCACAACCGCCCGAGATGTGGAAAACCGCTTGGACAGCGATTTATAGCTTGCTTGAATCTGGAGCCATCAAACCGATCGTGGCACGGACTTTCGCTCTTGAGGATGCAGCCGAAGCCTTGCGATATCAGATTGAAAACAGACCATTCGGCAGAGTCGTTCTAAAGATATGACGACTCGCACACGGAAGGGACTAACTCTGGCGCGCTGTATTTTCGAAGGGCGGGTTCACTTGGAGGAGCACAAATGAGACTCGTGGATGAAGTGGGCAAGGACCTCGACGGTTTATCGCAACTCCGCGCTCTGATAGCCTCGGGCCGCAAGCCGGGCATCCTCGTAGCGCTTGATTTCGACTTTATTGAGGTCGAAGCTGGCCGAGCCGTTTTTGCAGGAATACCAGGGGACCACGCTTACAATCCAATTGGCTCGGTGCATGGCGGATATGCCGCCACCCTGCTCGACTCGGCCTGCGGGTGCGCAGCGCATTCCCGCCTTACGGCATCGCAGGCCTTTACAACACTGGAGCTCAAGGTGGCCTATCACAAGCGGATAACCAAAGACACCGGGCTTCTACGAGCGGAGGGCACCTTGCTTTCGTTTGGCCAAAGAGTAGCGTTCGCCGAGGCCAAGCTGACGGATGTGCAAGGCACATTGTACGCGTCCGCCACGTCGACATTGCTGGTTTTCGATAGGTGATTCCGAGTGAGCACGAGGTCAATTCAGAAACGGCAACATGTTCTTGAAGTATGCAGTGCAGCAAAAGACCTTTAAAAAAGGACAAACGAATCTTGACTAGTCTCGACGTCAAGGGGGCCGTCGCATCTGAAGACGTCGTCGCGATTTTAGGAACGAGCTGCCGGCTCGGGAAAACAGCTGTATCAGGCAGACGACAGGTAGCAACTGCAAGAAGGAGAAACCATGCACTGGATTAATTTGACACTGCGACGAGGCGCTTTCACAAAGACGGTTTCAGCACGCCGTAATGGCGAAGCTTACCGACGCGCTCATGTTCTGGGAAAAGATTCCCGACACTCCCGAAGCACGCAAGAAGACGATGGGTTGGGTTCATGAAGTCGCCGAAGATTCCGACTACAACAGTGGCACTTCTAACCACGAAGATCCTTTTTATTTCATTGAGGTACGCTTGCTTGCCGGCCGGTTTGACACGCTTACCAAACAACATCTCATTCGGGATTTCACGAAGATTATTATGCTCGCCGAAGGTCCAGACGAAATTTCCAAGCCGCCAGCATAGCCCCCGCTGTTTTTTCTATTCGTGAGTTCGAGACTAGGCATGGAAGCTCTACACAGAACCTCTTCGGGCCTATCATGCCGGCGGGGATCGACGTCTACTCGTTCTGCTCGCGAAACACCTGTCCATAGGTCTTGCCGTAGGGATAGAAGCGATCACGTTCACCACATTCCCAAGCGGCTTTTAGTTCGGGCTTGGTGATGTCCCAATCCGGACGGCGTTTCTTCAGAACTGCTCTTAAGTCCTGCCGGAGTTCTTCGACCGTCGGCCGGCCAAAAAACCAGTAACCGTTGTAGATCTTGAATATTACGAGATCAGGTTCGAGCACGATGACGTGCGGGATCATGGGATTGTGGTCGGGGTCCGTGTATTCGGCTATGTCGAGATCCTTTTGGACCTTGCGCCCGGGGTCTGACAAGAAGGTCCAATGAGCGCCGGCGCCGGTTCGGTACTCATTTGTGAGAAGCATGTTGTCGGTGCTTATGGTGACGAGCCGGGAGTACCCGACTTCCATTTCGTGGTGAAGTTGGACCAGACTCTCCGCCTGGCGAAGATCTTTTGGGCAATACACTCCGCGGCTGAGCACCAGGATCATGGGATCTGGCCCCTGTAGGTCTGAAAGCTTGCGGTGTTTGCCCATATGATCGGTCAGCTCATAATCGGGGAAAACCGCGCCAACTACAATGTCCGCTTTCATGCGATTGAACCTCCTCTAAACTAATTTCGCCAATCGCCGCGTTTCGACGCGCCGGGTCGTTTTCACCCAAGACGTCGCAAAGATTGCGGTCAGCAAGATCCATATGCTGTAGCGGCGAACGAAGGCGGAGAGCTACAGGCCCTGTCTTTCTGTTCTCTCCTATTTTGCATGCGACTTCCCGCATGGCGACCTCAGAACCGCATGTCCGGCAATGCCGTGGACGAGTCGACATCTGTCGACAAGCTCAGCTCCCGCCACTTTGTGGCCTCAGCTTCCCGCGTCTTCTCGGCTTCGCCGGCGAAGCGAACCGCGTCGCTGCCGATCAACAGGTGCGCCGGAAGGCTGTCACTCGCCGCCAGACGGAGCACAACCTGAGCCACCTTGACGGGATCGCTGACCTCTTTACCCCAATACGATTTCAAGGCCTTGGCAACAGCGCCAACGGACGGTTCATAGTCGGGGAGGAGTTCGGGCGTGTCCTGGTTCGCACGGGCACCCCATTTCGTCCGCATTCCGCCGGGTTCAAGGGCGCAAACCTTCACCCCGAACGGGGACAGTTCCTGGGCAAGAGATTCCGTAAAGCCCCCAACAGCCCATTTCGCTGCATGGTAAGGCGTGCTGCCAGGTCGGGTCAGGCGGCCGCCGACCGACGATATCTGGAGGATGCAGCCGCACCTTTGCTTGCGCATGTGCGGTACGGCCGCGCGGGTGACGTTAACGACGCCATAGAAGTTGGTGTTAATCACCGCCTTGAACCGCTCCGCGCTCAACTGCTCGAACGGCGCAATATCGCCGAAACCGGCGTTGTTAACAACGACGTCGAGACGACCAAACGCATCAAGCGCTACCTGTACGGCGGCCTGAGCCGCGCTTTCATCCGCCACGTCAAGAGAAACCGCGCGGACGCGCTCGCCGTATTGATTTACCAAGTCATCCAGTCGTCTTGGGTCGCGCGCCGTTGCGACTAGTCGATCGCCCGATTCGAGCACAGCCTCCGCAATGTTCCGGCCCAAACCACTGGCGCTGCCGGTTACGAACCAAACTTTGTCCATAAATACCTCCCTTTGTTGCCTAGTTAACAAGTTTTTTGAGCTCTGCCCTCAGGGCTAAGAACTCTTCTGGCGCCAGGAACACGATAGAACCGTCCGAAGACAGTAGCGCGCCGGAACCCAACTCAGCGTAGCTTGTCGAAAAAGAGATAAAGAGCGGCTATCCGGCCTTCCCTGGCAATGATGAAATCAGTCCCGGCGTAAGCTGCCGCATCGCCAGGACGCCCTGCTACCCATCTGACCCGCCCGCCATCGCCCACGTCCTCAGGCTCGGCAATTGGCTGATATCGAAATTCAGGATGAGTGGCTCTGATCTCGCCCGCGATACGATCGATCTCGTCGCGGCCGCGATAGACGCCCTTGCTGGGGTCGTAGAACACGCCATCTTCGAGGTAGAGCTCGTCGACGGCTGCCCGCCGGCGCGCGGGGTCGTTTTCACCGAAAACCTCCTGCAGATTACGGGTCAACAAGGTCGATATGCTGTGCGACATGGCTGTTGTTTCTCCTCTTTGGACCGTCTGGCGCTTGCGCTAGCCGATGCGATGCCGTCAACGACGATTGCTTGCCCGGTAATGAACGCCGCCTCGTCGCTTGTCAAAAACAGAACGGCCCCGGTAACGTCCTCCGGTTCCTCCATCCGCTTAATAGCCTGCTGTTCCCAGGTGGCGCGTCTTTGTTCTTCCGATTGTGGTGCGGTTGCCAGAGTATTCGTAAGGCCAGGCAATACCGCGTTCGCGGTGATGCCATCGCCAGCAACATCGTTCGCCAAGCCCCTCATAAACCCGACGATCCCCATTTTCGTCGCGATGTAGTGGCTCATGCCGGGTATCGCTAAGCCGACCATATTAGATGATATGCCGACGAAGCGCCCCCACTTCTTCTTTCTCATTGTTGGCAGAAAGTACTTCGCGCTCAAAAAGTGGGAGTCCAGGTTCGTAGCGAACGTTTTCCGCCACGTCGCCAGATCCAATTCGTCGATCGAGCGATTGGGAAAATAACCCGCGTTATTCACGACGATATCGACCTCGCCCACATCTCGGATCCTGGCGGCGGCAGAACGCCACTGTTCCTCCTGCGTTACGTCAAGTTGCAGCGCGTGTGCCGTGGGACCAATCCTCCGCGCCGTTTCGTGCGGCGGAGCAAGATCGGTTGCGATCACCTGCGCGCCGCGTCCTGCCAACGCCAACGCAATCGCCTCGCCGATGCCTTGGCCGGCGCCGGTGACCAATGCGACTCGCCCCTCGTGTGTTCTCATCGGGGTTTTCATCCTCCCTCCGTTAGCGCTCGCGTGCAGTCTTGAGTGCTGCCGTCCACCAGAGCAGATCGTCTATCATGACGTTCGCTTGCTTCTCCAACTCGGCGAGGCCCTTCTCCACGTCGCCACCCTGGAAATGCGCCCAAAGGGTTGAAACGGGAACGTGCCCGGACGATCGAACCGGGGCCATCTGAAGCTCGATGGCCGTCTCGCGGAGCTGCTGGATACCTCGGGCGCCCATGGCGCTTCCGTAGCTCACGAAGGCGGCCGCCTTGCGGTTCCACTCCGGGTAAACCCAATCGATCGCGTTCTTCAGCACTGCGGAGGGGCCGTAGTTGTATTCCGGCGTGACGAAGACAAAACCATCGGAGGCCGCGATTTGGGCCGTCCAGTTCTTAACGACGTCGTGTTCGTAGGCCGGCCGCCCCGGCATGGCCGGCGGCATGGGCTGGTCGAAGAAGGGCATCGGGAAGTCGCGGAGGTCCAGAAGCCGCGCTTCTATGTCCTTTCTCTTCCGAAGCTCCTGGACAATCCACTGAGCCGGCTTTTCAGAAAATCGGCCCTGACGTGTGCTGCCGACGATGACTGAAATGGTCATCATGTTTTTTGCTCCTTGACGATGGTTTCTATCGACCAGTTATAAAACGACGCTGGGCTCAGACCCGATCCGCTCTGCGCAGCTACTCAGCTGTCAACTCACGTTCGGCCTGGAGCCAGTCTTGCAGCTCACGGCCAGGTTGTGCCCCGCGAGCGAGATAAAGTTCATAGGCGCGAGTCCTGATTTCGTGCTCACCCGAGGCCACGCGAAGGACAATCTTGCCGTGTGATCTGGGTCTTGCCGCTCCTGGCCCGCTGGGCGAAATTCCATGAACCCCTGGCAGGTTCCCGGCGACGTCCTTCCATGCCTTGGCGGCATCCTGCAGCGCATACACGGTCGCGACGTCTGGTCGTATCGTCCCCTCTTCCAACAGTCGCGCGATTCTGCCGAGCATGTCTCCTGACGGCGCGAGCCTCATCATTGCGCCCGACACACGGTACCTCGCGGATTCTTCTTGCGATACGGGCTGGACAGCGGATACGAAATAACCGCCTTCCTTTAAGACGAGGAACGACCGCTTCTGTGTATCGCCACCGACCAGGTCAAAGACCACATCGACCTTCTCTCGCAGAACCTTCTCGAACTGCGCCTCTCGATAATCGATAACCCGGCTGGTTCCGATGGATTTGAGGTACGCCTCATCGTCACCGCTTGCCGTGGCAATGACGGTGGCGCCGGCGTGCGATGCCAATTGCACCGCATAGGCGCCTACTGCGCCAGCACCACCATGGATCAGGATCGTTTGTCGCTTTTCCAGGTGACCGTGAGTAAAGAGTCCCTCCCACGCAGTCTGTGAGGCCACCGGCACTGATGCCGCCTCCTCAAAGGAGAGGTTGGATGGTTTCCTTGCGATGACCGCCGCCTTGACAGCCACGTACTCGGCGTACGCGCCCATTCCGGTGGTGGTACCGAACACGGCATCACCTGGCGCCCATGACGCAACGTCACTGCCATACGAACCCGGCGGTCTTCGCCGCTCTCTACCCGGCTGACCCCGCGGGCCTGGCCGCGTCGGTTTATGCGGCCTCGGAAAGGCTCGATGTTCTGCTGATCGAAACAAGTTCGCCTGGCGGGCAGGCGGCATCGAGCTCGAAAATCGAGAATCACCTGGGATTCCCGACGGGAATTTCGGGACAGGAACTGGCGAGGCGCACGATCGTGATCGCCACGGGAGCACAGTACAACAAGCCGGCGCTGCCGAACCTGGAACGGTTCGAGGGGAACGGCGTGTATTACGGCGCTACTTATATGGAATCGCAATTGTGCACGGGTGAGGATGTCGCGGTCGTGGGCGGCGGGAATTCGGCAGGGCAGGCGGCGGCATTCCTTGCCCAGACGGCGAGCCGGGTACACATGCTGGTGCGGGCAGCGGAACTCTCCGGCACGATGTCGCGCTACCTCATTCAGCGGCTCGAGGAGAACCCGAAGGTGGACCTCCATTATCAAGCCGAAATTTCTGGACTCGCCGGAGAAGACCATTTGGAGCGCCTTACCTGGCGCGACCGGGCCACCGGCGCCGAGTCAGAGCATGCCATCCGTCACCTGTTCATCATGACCGGCGCTTCTCCGCGAACCGAATGGCTGAAGGGCTGCCTAGCACTCGATCAGAAAGGCTTCATTCTAACGGGCCGCGACCTCGATACCGCTGGCGATGGCGATGGCAACCCGCAGTGGCCGCTCGATCGTGCGCCCGAAATGCTGGAGACCAGCCTGCCGGGAGTGTTTGCGGTGGGCGACGTGCGGGCTGGCAACGTAAAGCGAGTGGCGTCGGCGGTGGGAGAAGGCGCGATTAGTATTCATCTAGTGCATCGAGCATTGGCAGAACTCTAGTTTCGGCCGGCAGGTCAGCTGGCTGGCAGCCGAGCGCAATGAGGCTCGCGGACATCTCAGCAACTGGTTCGCGGGCGATCAAATAGTTCCGGAAACGGCCCTCCGGTTATTGGTCACACCGACAATGCGCGCAGATAGTGTTCTGGATTGGCCTTGACAACTGTAGCCGCGAAGGTCTACAGTGTATAGTGTGAAGGTAGACAGTGTATATGTTAAGGAATAATGCGATGGCAAATAGTAAAGATGTCGTGGTCACTGGGGTCTCGACCGGAATTGGTCGGGGAACCACCAAAGTGCTTATCTCGGAGGGATTTCGCGTGTTCGGCTCTGTGCGCAAACAGAGTGACGCCGACAGTTTGCAAAGAGAGTTCGGTGACGGTGTCGTCCCTCTCATCATGGACATTACAGACGCCGGCGCTGTACATCAAGCGGCCCAGAAGGTCGGCTCCATGATAGGCGACCGGAATCTGGTTGGTGTGGTGAACAATGCAGGAATTGTGGTGAGTGGGCCACTGCTTTATCTGCGGCCCAGCGAGTACAGGCGGCAGTTGGATATCAACATGGTCTCCCCGCTTGTCGTAATCCAGGCCTTCGCGCCTCTTTTGGGAACCGATCAGAAGAGGCGGGGTCCCGCCGGCCGCATCGTGACCATCAGTTCTACCACCGCAAAAGTTGCCGTTCCGCTTCTCGGTGCGTATAGCTCCTCCAAATCCGGTCTGGAAGGCATGTCGGACGTGCTGCGGCGAGAACTGATGTTATTTGGCATCGACGTCGTACTCATTGAACCGGGCACCGTGAACACGGCGATGTACGACAAGGGCGAAAAAGAAGATTTGAGCGAGTTCAAGGCGACCGAGTATTGGGAGGCGGTGCAGCAGTTCCAGAAGTACATCGTCACCGAAGCGCGCACTAACGGCTTGTCACCTGAACGTCTTGGCGAAGCCGTCCACGTGGCACTCACCACGGCGAAACCGAAGGCACGCTACGCGGTCGTTCCGCAACGTTTCAAGAACTGGACGCTGCCCAGACTTCTTCCTACAAGAATGCTCGATGCCCAGCTTGCAAAGATGCTCGGACTCACAAAGCCGTAGCCATGCCTTATCCATCGAAAACAGACCGCCAGACGATCCTTTCGGCCGCGGTCAAGGATCTGGCACGGAGAGGCGTCCGCGACCTGTCGTTACGAAATATCGCGACCTCCCTAGACCTCACGCCCAACGCAATCTATCGTTACTTTGCCGATCGCTCAGCACTGGAAGCTGCACTGGCAAACGAAGCAGCGCGCCGACTGGAACTGGCGCTCAGGAAGGCCGCCAAGGGTTGCGAACCAGTTACTACAATTCGCCAGATGGCATCGGCTTATATGACGTTCGCAAAAGACCATCATCACCTCTACGAAGTGATGATGAGTCTCCACGCACCGGAGCACGATGCGGCTTCCCTCCATAGTCTCTGGGCGTTTACTGTCGAGCAGGTGGAACGAATTGCCGGGGTGGGCCGAGCTGCGCAGGCGTCTGTCGCGCTTTGGGCGTTCCTCCATGGAGCCGTGACGTTAGAAGCTGCTCAAGTGCTCGGCGAGACCAAACCGGCAAGCGGCCTTGAATTTGGGCTCGACGCATGGTTAATGGCTGTTTCTGCCGCAGCGCGGCGCGGCCGTACATAAAAACCATTTCCTTGTGTTTCTGTCAGGCGTAAGGCGTTCCAGCCATCGCCGCGTGAAGGTGCCGATCGCGCGACGAGCACGGCCTCAGTTTCACGAAGATAGATCGTCTGCACATTGCGACAGAAGCTCCACGAGATTGGCGGCTCTGGCCCGGCCAACTGCCTTGAGCATAATCTTTTCTAGCTCGCCGACAACCCGATGCGCTTGAGCGAGGTTTTTCTTACCAGCGGGCGTCAACTCGCTCCGGAGTATGCGCCCATGGCATGGATCGGCTTCTCGGGAAAGAAGCCCGTCGCGGTGTAGGTTTGCGAGAATTCCCGTCATCGTCTGAGGAGTCACAAAAGCCGCTCTAGCTAGGCCAGCGTTCGAGATCCCCGCCTCCTGTTCAATTACACACATTACGGCATATTGTGCCGTTGTGAGACCGAGAGGCCTTAGCACTTCATCCATCCGCACGCGCAGCGCGTGTTGCGCACGCTTCAGCGCGTAACCGAGTCGCTTTGCAACAGCTTCAGGAACAATTGCGCTTGACATATCAGGCTCCTTATATTAGGCTCCTTATATAATACAAGGAGACCAACCATGAGTAAACTAATCGGACCTGACTTTATATCGCTCCAAGTCCGGGACCTTGAAGCTTCTAAACTCTTTTACACAAAACACTTGAGCCTTTCACTCGCACAGCGCAGCCCGCCTGGCGCTGTTTTATTTGACACTACGCCAATACCATTTGCGATCCGTACCCCGATGATTGACCTATCTGCGTCCGAGCGACTAGGCTGGGGCGTATCAATCTGGCTTGCGTGCGACGACGCAGACTCATTCCATGAACGCCTAAAGGATGCCGGAGTCACTATAGTCTCGCCGCTTCAAGATGGGCCCTTCGGCCGCTTTTTCACGTTCCAGGATCTAGACGGATATGCAGTTACGCTTCACGCCAAAACGGCTCATAAGGCGTAAGTGCTATCGACAAAGATCAAATACCGACGCGCCGGTGGACTGCCGTTGATTTCGATTCAAGCCGCATGGGCGAGGGGCGCGGTAATATGACTGCTCTCCGAAAGGGGGGAATTAAGGGGCATCGCTGTCGCGGCAGAATCCCGGACGCCGGAGCGTCCGGGCCGATCACTATTGCTCAGTTCTTCTTCTGCGACCCCTCAAGGTATTTCTTGAGCCGTTCCAGCGCGGCCGGGCTCCCCACCGGGTCCAAGGCGGCATTCTTCGAGCGCGACACGGTCACGCTTCCTTCCGACCCGACAAGGGAGAAGAACCTGCTGAACATACTCTTGCAACCGCGAAGAGACTGTACGGTCCAGACCGCAAGTGAAAGCACTTGCGGCAAGGGCTTGCCGTCGCTGCCGACGGGCTGCCCCGTGACCACCCACTCGAAGCCAGGAATACAGACGACTGTCGTCTGCACCAAGCTCAGCTTTCTCCCATCCGGAAGGTCGAGGTTTTCGAATACTTGATCGCCGACGCGGTTGGGGTGGTCGAGCGCCCCGCTGATAAACGGTTTTGCGTCGCTCGACTTAGTAAACCATTTATAGATGTTCCCTGGGGTTGAGACGAAATCAAATATCTCATTCGCTGGCCTGTCGATAACTATATGGTTTTCGACAAAGACGACGTTGGTGTTGTCGCCGATAGCAGAAATAAAGGCTGGCGGGGCGGTTTGCGCAAACACGGCGGTGTCTGGACGTTAAATTGCGACTCCGCCTGCGACCTCGATCCGCTGCGCATTGACCCAATGATTCTCTTCCGAGAGAAGCGCCGCGATCATACGGCCGAGATCCTCTGGGAGACCAGCCCGGCCTAGTGCCGTATTTTCGGCAATCATCTTGTTGACAGCAGGATTGTCGCGAACGATGCCGCCGCTGAAGTCGGTTTCGACCGGGCCCGGCGCAACCACATTGACGGCGATCCTGCGCAGACCCAACTCCTTTGCCAGATGCCTCGACAGCACTTCGACCGCTCCCTTCATTGAGGCGTAGACCGCCCCTCCGGGCGAGGCAGTGCGAGTCCGCGCGGTCGATATGTTGATGATCCGCCCCCCGTCATTGATGAGGGGCAGGAGCTTTTGCGTCAGAAAGAACACGCCTTTGAAATGGACGTTGCAGACGCTGTCGAACTCTTCTTCGGTAGCCTTCTCGAATGGCATATTGCGGTGATTGTTACCAGCGTTGTTGACTAGAAAATCGAAACGCGGAGCTCCGAGCTTGGTGAGTGTGTCCTTCACGCTTTCGACAAAGGCGTCGAACGAAGCAACATTGCCGGCGTCCAATTGCAGCGCAATGCCTTGCGCTCCTGCGTCCCTCACTGCGGCAACGACTGCTTCCGCATCCGTGCTGTGGCTGTGATAGGTGAAGATCGTATGAACTCCGCGCTTTGCGAGGCTCTCGACGGTATTGCGGCCGATACCGCGGCTGCCTCCTGTGACTAGCGCGATTTTAGGTGTTGAAGTTGTGTATTCGTTCGTCATGTTGGGTCTCCTATTAGTTGTCCCGGTTCATTAGTTGGTTAATCGGCGATCTCCTGAACGTGTGTTTCGTCAAGCTCGGCCTGACGAACCGGCAGGAGTGAACGAGATCATTTCACCCCCGTTAGATTGTGAACTCGATGCAAGCAAGGCGCGTGTCTCGGCAACGACGCGATCCTGAAACTTTGGGTCGCGCACGAGCGCCGGACCGAGCATCGGAAGGCCGCCATCGTCGTAGTAGACGCCGGTCTGACCGGATGCATTGATCAGGACTTTGGCGGCGACGCGCGCGGCTCGCTTCGGGGTGCTCCAATACTTCTTAAAGGGCGCGAGCAGCGGAAGGATGTGTCGCAACAAGAAGCGTGGGAAGGCGTTGGCCTCGCGCCCGAGGCCGGTATTCGGCGTAAAACCTGGTTCTAGCGCGTTGAAGCGCAACCGTGGAGTCTCACGGGCGAACGCCATCACGGTGGCGAGATTACACTGCTTTGACGTGGCGTAGGCGTCCCTCCCCGGCATCGCAGAGCCGCCGGGCGTCCACTCGCCCCGTGCGCTCGCCTCCGCAGAGATATAGCGACCGCCACGGAAGCCAGCGTCCGTCGCGGTTTTGCGCTCGGGATCTTCTACGCCGGAGCAAACGAAGACGACGTTCGCTCCGTCCGGGAGATTCCGCACGAGCGCCTCTGTCAGTACAAACGGGCCGAGATGGTTCGTCGCGAATGTCATGTCCCAACCCAGCGCGTTCCTCGTTGCGCGCATCTGCCCGATGCCCGCATTGTTGAGCAAGCCGGCGATCGGGAGATCGAGCGCCATGATCTCCGAGGCCGCGCGCCGCACGCTCGCAAGATCTGACAAGTCGCACACGACCGATATCGCGTGCTGGCCCTTCTGCTCGATGATTTTCTGCACCTCGGCGAGTTTTCCTCGGTCGCGGCCAACCAGAACGACCGTGCCGTGCTTGGCTAGCTCAAATGCCGTACAGCGTCCTATGCCGGACGTTGGGCCGGTGATGATGTACGTCTTGCGATTTGTAGCGATGGTCTGCGCCATATTTCTCTCCTGTTAGGTGCGTGTCTAGTCAGTCATTATTCAGTCAAAAAACAGTCAGGATATTACCCGCCAGAGAGCATCGAACCCGGCCTTGCAGTGCTTTTTCGCGTTGGCCGGGTCCTGAACCATGTAGTCCATCGTCGCCTCCGCGAGCGAGCTCATGATCGCGGAGACGAACCCCATCGGAGCGTCGCGCATCGGACCATTCGAGCGACACCGTTCCATCAGCTCGGCGATCTTCGTCATGGTCTTATGGCCCGCTGCACGGGTGGCAGGCGTGATTTCGTCGGAAACGCCGAGTTGCGCCAGCGCGCGTCTCTTCTCGGGATTGGATACCGCCCAGCGCATCCAATTGGACCAGACGTGAAAGAACTGATTGCGAAGCCCAGCCTTTGGCGGGAGCCCCTCCAGGGCAGCAGACGCCATATCGGCTTTGAGTTCAAGATAGAGTTGGTTGAACAGCTCCGCCTTCGTCTCGAAGTAGGTGAACAACGAGCCGTTGGAAACGGCGGCCTCTTGAGCAATCATCGCTGTCGGCGCGCTCAATCCTTGCGTAACGATCACACGCGTCGCCGCTGCCATGAGTGCTTTCCGCTTATCTTCGCTTCTTGGCCTTGCCATACTCCCAATATATAAAAGAGCGGGCAGTCAGTCAAGAATATTATCTACGAAAATTAGTGTCCGCTTGCCAGGCTGGTTGATGCGAGTCTTGTTGCGAATGATAAAGGACGTTGTCATCAACAACCCACGTCCCCCGCTGGAGGGGATGGAATTCCGAGCCGATTCGCGCACGGCTTGCGCGAACACAGGCATTTTGGAGAAGCGGTTGTGCCTTGGAGATGGCCACTCGCGCGTTGTTGGCAATAGCGTCCTTTATCGTTCACGATCTGCCTTTGCAAGCGCGGAGGTAAATTTCTGGTTCACTTGCCGGAGGAAACGACTCGTCGCTCAAGCGGACGGGGGTGGCGAAAGGCGCCGGATGACATTCTTAGCTACTTGGGCGTCGGCCTATATTTGAGCGCACGGCGTCTTCCGCCACCACTGCTTCTGCCTTGTTTCGTGGCGCTTTCCAACGACTTCGTCGAAGGCACATTCATCCCTTTCCCCGAATCAACTGCATGAAGGCTTCAATCTTCTTCGTAATTTGAGTGCGGTCGGGGCCGAGATTCTGCTCTAGGGAAATTCCGCAAAAGAACGTGATGATTAGATCAGCCAGGGATTCATTGTCGTCGGTCCCTCCACGTGCTGCGGCTAGATTGTCGATCAGGAGCTGATGGGCTTTCGTCATATTCGCAATCATGATCTGGCGGGCTTTGGGGGGAAGATCCGCAAACTCGCGCATGGAGTTCACCGAAAAGCACCCCTTTTGTCCCCAACTCCCGTAACAGACCTTCAGAAAGCCCTCGACGTTGTTCCAACCCAAAGGCTGCTTCGTTAGGGTTCCGCGTGCCGCCAGCATGTCAAAATATTGGCGTAGGCTCGCGACAAATAGGTCCTCTTTGTCTTTGAACTCTGCATATAAGCCGGATTTGCGCACCCCCGTGGCCTGCTCAAGGTCCTGAACACTCGTCTCGGCAAGGCCATGCTTCCAGAAGACAGGAATCGTTTTGTTGAGGACATCTTCTCTGGTGAACAGTTTTCGTCGCCCCATTGCAACAGTATCGGTCAATTCGACTGCAAGGCTTGCAATAACGGACCAAATGGTCCATTATCACAAAGAGAGAGATTGTCCCGGAGGACCCATGGCGCCCAGCCGTAAACAACAGGTCATCGATCTGCTGAAGTCGCTTGAGACCAAAGATCCGGTTCCGCTCGCATATGTCAATCCCGATAAGTATATCCAGCACAACTTGCAGGTGGGACCCGGTCCGGAAGGTGTCGCCGCCCTCATCAAGAACATGCCGCCCGATGCGTCCGTCAATACGATCCGCGTCTTTGAAGATGGGGACTATGTCTTCGCTCACACGCAGTACAACTTCTTCGGACCACGCATCGGATTTGACATCTTCCGCTACGAAGATTCCCTGATTGTCGAGCATTGGGATAATTTGCAGGCGACCGCGACCGAACCTAGCGCCAGCGGGCACACGATGATCGACGGTCCCACGATCGCCTCCGATCTGGACAAGACCGATGCAAATAAGGCGCTCATGCAGCGCTATATGGAGGACTTTCTCGCAGGCCGTCGGGAAACCTTCCCGAGGTACTTCAACGGAACCCGATACATTCAGCACAACCCCTGGGTGGCCGATACCATCCCGGGGCTGATTGCGGGCTTACAGGCTCTTGCCGTCAAAGGTCAGGCGGTTGTATACAAAAGCGTGCACAAGATACTTGGCGAGGGTAACTTCGTCCTGGTCGTCGCCGAGGCGACGTTTGGTGGCGTACCCACTGGCATTTATGACCTCTTCCGCATTGAAAAGGGTAGGATCGCCGAGCACTGGGATACGCTCGATGCGATTCCACCTCGCGATCAATGGAAAAATAGCAACGGTAAGTTCTAGTGCGGTGTTAGGCAGAACATATGCTTCAAGGCATGTTTGGAAAAAGATTGGCGGAGCATTTTTCTCTGCTGGAGTCTTCCTCACTTGTGCTTAGTCCCAAGGGAAACTCTCAGGTTGCGTTGACACGTATGCGAATGCCGAACGGCTTTCCTGGACCCACTCCACACCTTCCACCAGAAAAGGCTTTTTCGATATCCGTGCACCTGCGCCGTCCCGACAGTATTCAGGGCTGGGGAACGTGGCTTGACGGACGCTTTCATCGTGTCACCGAATGGGATGCAGGCGGGATTCAGATATTCGATATGGAGTCGGACCCGGTCGCATTGCGAACTTCAGGTTTCGACTCGGTTCACGTCTATATACCCCGGTCAGTTATCAATCGATTCAGTGACGAAAACGAGCAAAAGCGCATTCGCAACTTGCATTGCACCCCGGGAACCAAGGATGACGTGATTCTTCATTGGGCCCGGATGATGTTGCCATTCTCTGATCGTCCGCTTCAGCTTCCACGCTTGGTTATCGACGAAATGATCATGATGTTCTGCGCTCATCTGAGCCGCACATACCAGGGGCGGAGCCAGCCGCCGGAGGTTGTTACCGGGGGGTTGACGATCTGGCAACAGGATCGAGCGATCGAGGTGTTGAACGAACATCTGGATGGTGATCTGGCGCTTGCCGATCTTGCAAAAGAGTGTGCGCTATCGGCGAGTCGTTTCATGCGCGCATTCAAAAGGTCGTTTGGTGTTCCCGTCCGGCGCTACTTGCTCTATAAGCGAGTTGAAGCCGCAAAGTCTCTCTTGTTGCACTCGAACGACTCTTTACTAACAGTCGCGTTGGAAGTCGGATTCACTGACCAGCCAGCTTTCAATCGAAGCTTCCGTGCGATTGTTGGAACTTCGCCAGGACGGTGGCGAAGAGCAAACGCACCGATGCCGAAGGCGTTCAACCTCCGCGCGCCTGAAGAGAAGTAAAGGTCGTCACTCGCGTTTCCCACCCACTAAAGCCCAACAGAAACGCCAAACTGCGGCACTTTCAATCAAGACAAAGATTGAAACTTCCAAAACAATGGAAGAGGCGTAGTTGAGCCAGGATCGCGAGGAACGGCGAATTTTCAACCTGCCGCTCGTCCGCAATTCTTGTGAACGACGACACATTAGTTCTTCCAGATCGATAGGAGACGAAAATGGGAAAAACATATAAGGCGGTCGAGATAACTAAACCCGGGACTTTTCGCCTCGTCGAGAAGCCTGTCGTCGGGCCGTCTGAGGAACAAGTACGAATCCGGGTAGAGGCCTGCGGTGTATGTCACTCAGACGCGGGCACCGTTGAGGGACAACTGCCTGGCATCGTGTATCCGCGTGTGCCGGGCCATGAAGCAATTGGCCGCATCGAGGAGGTTGGCCAGCGTGTTACGACCTGGAAGGTCGGCCAGCGTGTAGGAGTCGGGTTCTTTGGAGGTGAAGACGGAACCTGCGAGACCTGTCGCCGCGGCGACACGGCATATTGCCAGAACCCCATTATCACTGGCGTGACGAGTGATGGCGGCTATGCGGAAATGATGATCGCAGAGGCACGCGCACTGGCTCTCATACCTGAAGAGATCAAATCAGAAGATGCGGCCCCTTTGGTCTGCGCCGGCATCACCACATTCAATGCGCTCCGGAACACCGGACGTGCTGGCGATACCGTTGCTATCCAGGGTATCGGCGG
>CAVVHB010000006.1:0-728425 GCA_963747945.1 Bryobacterales bacterium | reverse complement strand
CTAACCCACGCCTGTTGCAGTTTGCATTGAGGCTTTCGTTCTGAAAAGCCCCCAATACCCGATTGTGGCCCGGCCCGCCGTTGGCCTGAATGTTGGCGATGCCATCGCTTTGATCCCTCGTCAATTGCCGAGTTCTCGTCGTTGCCAAAGCCGTACCTGGCGGCAGGATCCTGCAAAGTAGATGCTTCGAAACGTGCCTCTCGCGCGGAAACGTCTCATAGTGATGGAATCAGAACTGCATATGCCAATCTGTACACTGGAACATCCCGGCGAGAGATGAAGTATGGGGTCGATCGATTGTTCGGTTAGAACCGAGAGGCCACCTTCGCCGACATCGCGGTCTTAATATCCATCCGTCATAGTCGCAGTCGACGATGTCGGCAGTTGAAGAAATGGGCCTACCACGCCAGGCAAATTCCGGGGAAGGGCTTGGTTTTTCTTGTGTACGAACGGATCTAGCGCTGCATGGCGTTCGGTGGTAACTTTCGACTGACGGTGGCATTGCTCGCTCTTGTCGCGGCGACGCTTCTCACCGCGCTAGGGAATCTAAAAGAGGAACATTCCGAACGCCTGGAGGATTTGTCGACCTACTGGCATTTGGTGGACATGGTCTGGGTGATGGCTTTGATCGCCTCGTATGTTGTCGGCCGCTAAGGAGAGGGAGGTACGAAAACAACTCGAAACGGCGGTCCAAACGTTCCTGACGTTAATCAGAAGCGTTTGAAGTAAAGGAGTGGAATGGCTGTCGCAGAAAGCCCACCAACTTTATCCAGTCTCAATTTGCAGGACCAAGCCGATAATCTACCCAAGACTTTGATCGGCCGCCTCTTCTCGAGTGGTCGTCCCGCGGACAAATCGGACAATGCGGAAAAGGTTTATCCATGGTACGTCGTCGTATGGCTAACCGGGGTCGATTACTTCTCGCGCCCTGGATACCTACCGAACATTGCTCTCTTAGCTGCTGGTACGCTCGCGGTTGCCAACACTATTGCCTCTCGGAGCCAGTTGCTGGATCCAGTGACTATCGGGTTGGGGGCCGACGCACCGCAACCTGATGGAATAATCTTTGGCCGATCTGATTTGGGCCGAAGGAGAAACTGGTCTGGCGTTTTTATCCCATCCTCGTTCGTCGCTGGGAATTGACAGAACCGACACTCGGCCACCCTCTCATTTTCCTGATGAGTGAATGAAGGCTGCTCTGGCGACGCTCAGGCCAAGTAACAAAGCGGGCTTCCGAACGCGAAGGTCGAGCAACTCGAAGTTAGCGCCACCCAGATTCAGTTGCAATTTCAGACGCCAAAGACCTGGTCAATCCATCTATTCCCCGCATCAATGTGATAAACGACTGCGCGCGGCCTTCCGGTAATCCTCGCGACTCTTCGGCAAGCGCTTCCTCGATCGTCCACTTCAAAAGTTCAGCGGACTCGTCGGGCCCACGGGCGATCGATGTGTGATCTCCATCAATGCAATCGGCCATCTCCTCCAGTATCCGAGCCGATTGCTCGTCATATGCTTGCTGTCGAAGACGAACACTCTCTGGCCATTCGAATCCGGGTAACTGTAGACGGTATTTCAAGGATGTGATCCGCATGACAAAGAGCGTTCGCAACTGGGGTTGCCAGCGGCGGATCTGGCTCCGCAATTCGAGATCTCTCCGGCGCGAGGGGCCAAACTCGAAGAGTATGCCATCGGTAAGAGCCCTGGCCCGGTCCAGATTTGCGTTGATAGTCTCACGAAGGGTAAGGGTCCGGGCGATTGCAATTCTCGGGTCATTAGATGCAGGTTCTCTTGCAAACTGCGCCATAGCGCGGAGATTGGAAATGAATGCCCGCTTGATCTCAACAGAAGTGGGCGCGCCCCACAACCGATCGAAAACGAACCACATCATGAACAGACCCAGCAGAATGCCAACCACGCGATCACGCGCCACTGCAAGCGAGGTCTGTACTTTGAATTCCTGAAAAGTTACCAAATAGAAAGCTAGTGCGACTTGCACCCCGAAATAGGACAACCGTGGGCTGGATGTCAGGATCCAGGAAGACAAGGCGGTTACAAGGCCGAAAAGAACGAGAAAGCCGGTAATGGAGTCAAGGTAGGGCAGAATGAACATTTGCGAACCCATCCCTATGACAAACCCGCCCACGATCGCGCCAGCGATACGCAGGATCTGCTTCTGGTGTGATGCGCCGATCGTAGACAACGCGGTCAACAGACACGTGGTCTCGGCCGTGCCGATTCCTGGCCAGGCCAGCGCGTTGTAAATTACGTAACAGCTGCCGGCGGCTAAGCATCCTTTAAGCGCGAAACGAAGGTGATCTTGGTTAACGAAAGCGTCTCGGGAAAGAAGTGTTGATTGCGGTAGATCGTCTGGTGACGGCAGGTATTCATCAAAGGAGCGGGAACCCGCGAATACCTCGGTCATCATAGTAACCGTACGCTCCATTTCGCCCAGCAATGGAACGTGAGCTGCGGATTCATTATCTGCATTAAACTGAACCGCGCTGGGTGCCTCGCGCCTTGTCAGTGAATTGCTTATGCTTGCCACGGCCGAGGCCAGACGCCGGAACCTGTTCTGATTGCTCGCGGACGGCAAGACGCCGAACTGTGTCAGAGTTGCGGCCAGATCGACAAGCCTTCCAGTCAGGGCGGCCACAGCGGCCATATCCGTAGAGTACCGGGGCGAATAAACTGAGCGCCGCAATGTGCGACGCAACAGGGAGGTGCCGAGCATTTCGAGCTGGATGATTTTCTGTTCGGTAGAAGGATCCACAGGCTCGGCCTGGGCGTAACGGGTTAACAACTTCTCGACGGCAGCAAGCCGATCGTTTATTAGCAAGACAACCTCATCGCCCGTCGCCCGCCTCACAAACGCGAGTTCCACGGCCGCGGTAACCACAACTGCGATCAATACCGCCAAACATAGCCAAAGCGTGTCTTCCACATTTACCTCGGCGCCCACATGCCGGTCCCACAATGGAATGCCGGCGGAGATTGTATTCGCCAAGGCAACCGCCACCAGGTAGTTTGTTAGCGTGCTGATCCCATAAAACACAAAGAACAAAGTGGCAATGATCCACAGGAAATGAAGCGGAGGAATATTGATCGCCAACTTCATGGAGAGAATAATGTAGGCGGCCCCGACCCCGGTAACGAAGCATATCGTTGCTGCCGATTTCAGGGTGGCTCGCGGGCTTTCGCGAGAAACCAGGAGGGCGTAAATCGCACCTTGCCAGGAATACGGGATCTGAAAGGTCATGCCGATGAGCATGATCAGCGTCGCCGCAAGAACCATCCGCACCACCACTAGCGTTCGGCCGGGATATGGGGTCAGCTCGTCTCTGAGCCACTCCCAAAACCACGCGAGGGAGCGGTTCGAAGCAGGCAGGGACTGCGCGACGGACGCCATGTCAGCGTCCGCGAATCACTACGACTGCAGACTGGCTTACCCGAAATAGATCGGGCGGAGCATTCTCGACGCGCACCCGAACCGGAAAACGCGATGCCAGATGCACCCAGTTCAGCGTCCTCTGTACATTCGGTAGACCTTGGTCGAAACGGCCGACAACGTCTGCGTCTGGAGTTACCCCGAATCCTATGCTGTCCACCACGCCCGAAAAGCGCACGTTCGGTTTGGACAGGACATAGACGTCGGCCCGCATGCCGGGCCCGATGCGTTCTAGCTGTCCTTCGCG
This sequence comes from Bryobacterales bacterium, assembly GCA_963747945.1. GTDB lineage: Bacteria > Acidobacteriota > Terriglobia > Bryobacterales > Bryobacteraceae > Palsa-89. Next base: position 724,733 of record CAVVHB010000006.1, on the reverse strand, counting down.
GAAATTTGCGACCGCCCACCACGTGCGCGCGTCAATCAGCACGAACATCTGCTGACCAGCGTGCGCGTAAGCTCCTTCGGAAATCGTGAGATTCGTGACACGGGCATCGAAAGGAGCGTAGACTCGACAGTTGTTGAGGTTGTAGCGCGCAGTGTCTATCGCCGACACTTTCGCGCCGCGCTGGTTGACGAAAGGTTCCAGCGTTGTGACGGCGTTCTGCGTCTGTTCATGCTGGGCTTTGCTTTGGGTCAGGACCGCCTTGGAACGTTGCTCCTGCGCTAAAGTCACCTCCAAACCAGCCTGCGCCTGGAGCAGTTGCGATTCGGCCTGCTTCAGCGACTGGGCCTGCGAGATCTCTGAGGTCCGCGCCCGATCCACCTGATCGACGGTCACAAACTGCCTCACCAGTAGCGGCTCGACGCGATGCAGGTTATTGTTCGCGTAACTCCATTCGGCTCGCGCGCGGCTCACCGCCTCCTGCGCATTCGTCACGTCTGCCCTGGCCTGATCCACGGCCGCCGCCCACCGGCTTACATCTGCTTCGGTACTGTGGATGTTCGCCTCCGCAACGGATACGGCACTGACCAGAGCTGCGATTCTTCTGCGCTCGTCCGAGACCTGTCCTTCAAGCGTGGCCTGCTCGGAAATTGCTTTTTCCAGCGCATACCGATACGGCCGGTCATCGATTTCGAAAAGGAGCTCTCCCTTCTTAACGAACTGGTTATCGTGCACATTCAGATGCATAAGCGGACCCTCAACCTGCGGCGCGATTCCAATAAAGTTCGCCAGAATCTCGGAATCGTCGGTTCGCGGATAGTAGTTGGTGCGATCGGCCACCACAAGCCCTAATCCGATTGCGGAAGTCACGATCAGAGCGCTGAGAACGCGGCCAATCCAAATTCCGATCTTGTTATTGCCGGCAGGCTGCATGCGTGTTCCTCGCTACCGAAAAAATGCGAGCCAGAGCGCACAGGTGAACAATGCGGTGAGGCTCGGATAGGTCAATATGGGAAGCGCGAGCACAACATGAGCGCGCAAGAGCAACCAGCGGGCCGCAACCGTGAGCACTAAGCCCAAAGCCAGGCACAGCAGCCAGGCCGGAAAGAAGGAACCCAGAATGTTGAAGGACGGAGCCCGGCTACAGCTTGTGGAGAGCATTACTGCGAGCAACAACAGCCCAAACTTTGACAGCCGAACTGAATTCACGATCATTGGCGGGTCCTCCCAGTGTTGGCTTGAATCGCATCACCTGTTCGGAATGCGAGATCCGCAAGCGCCGCCAGCACCTGGGTGCGCGCCAGAATGTCGGTCGAGCGGGCTTGAGCCAGGACCTTCTGCGCGTTGGTGACGTCGAGCAAGTTGCGTACGCCGTAGTTGTAGGATTCCAGCGCGGCGCTATACGACTGTGTCGCGGCCGTGACCAGTGCGGTTGCGGCCTCGCGTTGCCGGAAAGCGGTGTTCAAGTTCGAATACGCTGTCCAAACCTGGTCTTCAATCTGATCGCGTGCGGCGCTGACTTGTGCCTCCGCCTGCCGGACATGAGCCACTGCTTGGGTAAGCCGGCTTCGTCGCGCGCCTCCATCGAACAGGGTCCAGTTCAGGCTCGCCGTTACGCCCCCCGTCAAACCGGCAGTGTGTCCCCAGGGAAGATTCTGCTGCATAAGGTACGGCGATTGTGCGCTCGGGCCGGCACTTACACTCAGGCTAGGAAAGAAAGCGGCACGCGCCTGTTGCCGCTCTGCTTCGCCCAGGCGAACGTCGGCGATCTGCGCTTGAAGATCGGGACGCTGTTCCAGCGCGCGATGGATCGCTTGCTCAACGGTGTCGGCTATAGATTCAGTCGCCGGCACTTCGCTCAGCGGTTGTACGCGAAAGCGCGTGCTGGCAGGCGCGCCTAGAGCGGTTGCCAAGTCGCCTCTCGCGATTTCCTCGGCTCCCAATACCGCCTGGAGATCGTATTGCGCCTGCGCCGTCGCGCTGCGCGCTTCGAGAACGTCAGGCAGTGTCGCTAATCCATTACGCAGACGTTCTTCCGCAGCCTGCTGCACGGCCTGTGCACTCACCAGATTCGCTCCCGCGGCTTCTTCCTGCCCGGCGGCATTCAGGAGCCGATAATAGGCTTGCGAAACTTCATAAATCAGTTGTCGGTGAACGTCGTTGAAGCCAAAGTTCGACGCCAGCAGTCGCGCGCCTTCGGCGTTAATCCGGCCCCGCCGCCCTCCGAAGTCGAAAATCGTGTAGTTCAGATTGAGCGTCAGCTGAAAGGCCGAAGTAGTCTGGCGATAAAACCGAGAACCAAGCGGCGCCTCGTCGCGATCCACACCGGCTAATGCAACGGCAGCCAGCGTCGGAAACAACTCACTCCGAGCGATTCCGAGGGCAGCGGCTTGGGCGCGGGCGCCTTCCCAGGCGACACGCGTTTCCGGATTGTGTCCCTCAGCCAGATCGATCAAATCGGCCAGTGAGTAGACTTTGTCAGGCTCGATGGGAGTTCCTGGGGCGTGAATCTGTCCACCGGCGATTACGATTTGCCGCCCCTCGGGTGAATGCCAGGGGCGATCGGGTGAAACGGGCGGAGACTGAGCCAGCAGCCGGCTGACCACCGTCCAAAGTACGAGTTTGATCGCCCTTCGCGCTAGCATTCGATGATCGGGACCAAAGTCGCAATATTGATCGCCAAAGTTCTCGATCCTACATAACCGATCAAGAAATCATAAGCTTTGTTGGCTTCAGCAGCGTTTGCTTCCCTGAAAACGTAAACCTTGACTCGCCAGCAATCGTCTATGTCATCGTGCAAGAAGCCAACCAAAATGCGAGAACGCGTGGGCGGCTGCAGAGAACGGAAGAGCAGAAGATGAACAGTTTGTTGATGAGAATCGACCGTGGTGCCCGGACGTTATTCCTGATCGGTTTGTCGCTGACAGCCGCCGGAGCGCAAACCGCAACTTCCGGAATTGTGAGGGCGGCAAACACTCTTCTTTCAACACTCGATCAGAAGCAGAGGCAGAACGTCCTGTTTGCATTTGACGATGAAGAGCAGCGAGCAAGATGGTCCAATTTTCCGACAGTGATGGTTCGCCGGGCGGGCATTAGCCTGAAAGAAATGAATCCAGTGCAGCGTTCCGCAGCCGTGGCTCTGGTCTCATCAGCGCTCAGTCCAAGGGGATTTGAGAAGGTACAGCAAATTATGGAAGGTGACGAGGTCAACAAGATTAACGAAGGAAACAACCCGATCTTCGGCAAGGATCTCTACTACATTTCCATTCTAGGAACGCCCTCCGAAAAAGATCCCTGGATGTTGCAGTTCGGCGGGCATCATCTGGCGCTCAACATCACGATCACGGGCGAGCGCGGCATTCTTACACCGACCCTTACCGGGGCACAACCAGCGCTCTACACCATCAACGGGAAAACTGTGCGGCCTCTGGGCCAGGAGAACGACAAAGCGTTTGCGCTGCTGAACGCCCTCGATGAATCGCAGCGAAAGCAAGCGATTCTCAACTACCGTGTCGCCGATCTCGTGCTGGGACCCGGACAGGATGGCAAGACGATTCAGCCTGAGGGCCTGAAGGCTTCCGCCATGAATGAGCATCAACGAACCATGCTGCTGGATCTGATCTCTGAATGGGCGGGGATTGTTCACGAAAGCGCAGCCGCAGCACGGATGGCCGAGATCAAAGTGGGTATCAACGAGACTTGGTTCGCCTGGAGTGGCCCGACGACGGTTCTTCCAGGACGCAATGGTATGGCCTATTACCGGATTCAGGGGCCGAAGCTCGTCATCGAGTACGCGCCTCAGCCGCTGGGCGGCGATCCGTCGATGCATATCCACACCATGTATCGCGATCCAACGAATGATTACGGTCGAGCGGTCTCGCCAAAATGAAGGCGGCATTCGCAGCCGCGGCTGCGATTCTTGTGGCCGGGCCGCCTGCCTTCGCGCATAGGCTGGATGAGTACCTCGAGGCCACGATGTTCTCAGTGGAGAAAGACCGTGTGCAGGTGCAGATTCGTCTGACTCCGGGCGTCGCCGTGTTTCCCATCGTTCTCGCCGACATCGATACCAATAACGATGGAGTCATCTCGGAAACCGAGAAGCGAGCCTACCCCGAGAAAGTGCGCAGTGACATGTCGCTCACGATGAACGGCGATCATTTAAGACCGCGTCTGGTTTCGGTCGAAGTTCCACCAATCGAGGAAATGAAGGAGGGACGCGGCGAGATTCAACTCGAGTTCGACGCGGATCTTTCCCCAAACGGCCCTAACCGGAGACTCATCTTCGAAAACCATCACCGAAACGAGATCGCGGCCTATCTAGTGAATTGTCTGGTCCCGAGCGATTCAGGTATCCGGCTGGTCGCGCAGAATCGAAATTACTCACAATCCTGTTACCAACTGGATTATGTGCAAGGCGGCGTCAACTCAGGGCCGTTCAATTTCACAGCGCAGGCCTGGCTGGGGGCGCTCGTGGTTGTTTGGTCCGTGCGGCTGGCATTGTTGTGGCGGAAACGCGTCCGCGCTTGATCTGATCGGAAATCCGGAAATCGGATTCTGACCAGGCATGTCCCCTGCTGCACGACCTATACCAGACTCGCTCCCGCGGCTTCTTCTTGCCCTGCAGCATTGAGCAACCGATCCCAGGCCTGCGAAACTTCGTAGATCCGTTGTCGAGAGCCCTGATTTTCAGATTTCAGCCGCAATCCGGCGCCCCAACAAAATACCCGGGGTCGCCGCTTATCTTCTGAGCACACGCGCCAAGATGATCAAGAAAAGTCTGATCGCGATAACGATGTTAATGGGATTCGCATTGATGAGCGGCAATCGGGCAGTTGCCCAGACCTCACTTCGGAACTGGCCGCGATCACCGATACGAAATACACGTTGCTCCAGGAGTACGCGCAGAACCACAGCGCTATGACCAGCGCCCAAGCTGAGAGCTACATCAAAGGGCGCGCAGCCGTGGAGGAGTCAATCATGAAGTTGCGGCTGAAATATTTCCCCGTGTTTCGCGAAGTGCTGTCTGGGAAAGCAACCGCGTTGTTCTTTCAACTGGATTGGCGGCTCGGCTTGATCATGGAGTTGCAGTTGACCTCGCAAACGCCGCTCATCGAGCCCTAATCGAACTCGTTTGTATGCCGGAGACGAACAAGAATTTCGGCGTGATAGGCGGGCCAATGTATATTGAACCGATAGCGTTCGAACATTACCGAATCCACGCGATCGAACGATGGCCGGACGGACCGAGGAAGCAAGCGGGTCTCGCTTCAGCCCGGTCTGTTCTCGATCGCATGGTCCGGACCATGCCCGAAGGGTCCTCATTCGCGTGTGCGATCTGCGCCAGCAGGTGGCAGATCGTGACGGAGATGCCCGTCAGTTCGGTAATTCACAAGGTACCCTCCACCCTAGCCGCGTGACTGAGGGAGATCTCCTCCCAGTGGACGGGTCATCTCCTCAGGGCGCACCCAGGATTCAAACTGCTCTCCAGTAACGAACCCAAGCTTCAGAGCAGCGTCACGCAGGTTGAGATCTTCGTGGTATGCAGTAAGTGAAATCTTCGCTGCCTTCTCATAGCCAATGTGTGGATTGAGGGCCGTCACTAGCATCAGGGAGTTGTCGAGGTGTTCTTTGATGCGTTTTTCATTCGGTTCAATCCCAATGGCACAGCGATCGCAGAACGAGCGGCAAGCATCAGTGAGCAGTTCGATCGAGGTCAACACGTTGTGCAGCATCACCGGCTTGTACACGTTCAGTTGAAAATTGCCTTGCGAGCCCGCAAACGCGACAGCGTGGTCATTTCCAAAAACCTGGACCGCCACCATCGTGAGCGCCTCGCACTGAGTCGGATTAATCTTGCCCGGCATGATGGAGGAGCCGGGTTCGTTTTCGGGAATTTTCAGTTCACCGATCCCCGCCCGCGGCCCACAGGCGTACCAACGAACGTCGTTCCCGACCTTCATGAGCGCGCCGGCGAGTGTGCGAAGGGCTGCCGCTCACGCTCACCATACCGTCGTGCGCCGAGAGCGCCGCGAATTTATTGGGAGCCGAGATAAACGGTCGACCGGTTTCCTCTGCAATTCGCCGGGCGGCCACTTCACCGAAGTGGGGATCGGCATTAAGCCCGGTGCCGACCGCCGTTCCTCCGATTGCCAGCGCGTAAACCCCGGGAAGAGCCTGGCGAATGCCGTCGACCGCTTGGTCGATCTGCGCTACCCAGCCAGAGATCAATTGGCCAAGAGTCAGTGGCGTCGCATCCTGAAGATGCGTCCGTCCCACCATGACGACCTCGCCATAGGCGCGGGCTTTCTCGTCGAGGACGTCACGGAGCCGCGTTACAGTTGGAATCAGTCCGCCTTCGATCGCCTCGACAGTAGCGATATGCATCGCAGTTGGAAACGTATCGTTCGAGGACTGACTGTGATTCACGTCATCATTGGGATGGACTGGCTTCTTTGATCCGACTTCGCCACCGGCAAGCTGAATTGCCCGATTGGCGATCACTTCGTTGGCGTTCATGTTGGTCTGCGTCCCTGAACCTGTCTGGAACACAACTAACGGAAACTCCTTATCCCATCGGCCGTCGATCACTTCCTGCGCCGCGCGCACAATGAGATCGACTTTTTCCTTAGGAAGCTGGCCCAGTTCTCCGTTGGCCAAGGCCGCACACTTTTTCAAGATGCCGAGGGCTCGAATGACTGGCCGGCCCCAGCGAAAACGCTCGACTCCAATTGGAAAGTTCATGTGAGACCGCTGGGTCTGCGCACCCCACAAGCTCTCGGCGGGGACTTCGACGTTACCCAGGGCATCTTCCTCGATGCGGAACTGATCCGTCACTGTGAGACTCATCATTGCTGTTACCTTTCGGTCGAGATTCAGCGGCCCGTAATGCGAATCAACATCTCCTGCCCACTGCTGAGCGTGATCTTCTGGTGCCCATGGAACGCGGTGGTGCCTAGTCCTCCGGCGCCGCCGACTATGGATCCGATCCCGGCCCCCTTACCGCCGCCGAAAATTCCGCCCAGCAAAGCGCCAGCTCCCGCCCCGATCACGCGTATGCTCGATGCTTTTCCGGCCCCTCCCGCCTGACTCAATCGCGCCTTCAACGTCTACCTTCTCGCCGGACGGTGCATGGTATAGCTCAACGATTTCGGCATGAATCTGCGCGCGCCGGCCATCCGGCATAACCATGCGATCGAAGCGAAGCATCATGCTGGTATGGCCTTTGACCCTTCCGGACATATCAATCTCCGTGATGTGTCCGTACACACGTGCATTCCGGTATTCACCCGCGTCAACGACGGTTGCGCTGAACGGATCGCCAACCTCGGAATCAACGCTGGTCAGCGTGTCGTCTAAACGAATCCGGAGCGCGGTGTCCACCGGAAGGTAAAAGTGTGGGGTTGCTGCCCTCGACAACGTCCCCGTGAGAATGACCAGGAGAGCTATATTTCTAATCGTCACATTCAAGACCTCACCGGCGGGCCCCAGCGGGCTCGGCGGACCCCCTTTTTATATGCGCCCGCGCCTCTTCGTGAACTTCCTCTTGATGTGGAGCGTGCGGGCCATCATGAAGCTGCTCGTGGGGGTCATCCGCGGATGGCAGTTGCACAACACTGGGGATGACAAGCGGCTCCCTGTGCCTGTGCCAGACCGCTCGAATCAGATCGCGGTTCATCTTCCCGATGAACTCCAGCGGTATCCGTTTGGGACATACCGCTTCACATTCGCCATGATTCGTGCAGCTGCCGAAAAGTTCGTTTCTCATCGCGACCACCATGCTCAAGAGTCCTCTGATCGCGCTGCGGTTGACCTTGCGGGAGGGAATTCAAGTGAGTAATTTTGGCCGAGGTGAAAAGCATCGCGGACGCATTCGGGCAGGCCGCGACGCAGGCGCCACAACCAATGCATGCGGCTGCGTCAAATGCAGTATCTGCGTCCTCTTTTGGAACCAGTGTGGCGTTAGCGTCGGGAGCGCTTCCAGTGGGTGCGCTAATGAAGCCGCCAGCCTGAATGATTCGGTCAAAGGCTGACCGGTTCACAACCAGATCGCGAATCACGGGGAAGGCCTGCGCGCGCCACGGCTCGATCGTCACCGTGTCGCCATCTTTGAAGAAGCGCATCGCAAGCTGGCAAACGGTTGTAGCCTTCTGGCCGCCATGGGCCACGCCGTTGATCAGGAAACCGCACGAGCCGCAAATGCCTTCGCGACAATCGTGCTCGAAGGCAACAGGAGGCTCTCGCAGGTCGATCAGGTCCTCATTGAGGGCATCGAGCATCTCCAGGAACGACATATCGGGTGTCACGTCGTTCACCTGGTAGGTGACGAAGCTGCCTGGTGCGTTTGCGCTTTGCTGCCGCCAAATCCTGAGCTTGAGATTCATGGCTATTTGTAACTCCTTTGCGAGAGCGGAACGTACTCGAAGTTGAGCGGTTCTTTGTGAAGGACGGGAGCCTGGTCTGCACCCTTCCACTCCCAGGCGGCGGTGTAGGCAAAATTCGTATCGTCGCGTTTCGCTTCACCATCTGCGGTTTGGCTCTCTACCCGGAAGTGCCCTCCACAGGACTCTGTGCGGTGTAAGGCATCGACACACATTAGTTCGGCGAGTTCCAGGAAGTCTGAAATGCGATTGGCCTTCTCGAGACTCTGGTTTAGCTCTTCGCCAGTGCCGACGATGCGAAGATTGCGCCAGAACTCCTCCCGCACTTCCGGAATGTGTGCAAGCGCCTTGCGTAATCCTGCATCAGAACGGGCCATCCCGCAGTCATCCCAAACAATCGCGCCCAGTTCTTTATGGAACGAATCGGGGCTGCGTTTTCCGTTAATCGCAAGTAGCTTTTTGGTTCGATCCTCCACCTCGGCTCTCGTCGCCTGGAACGCCGGGTGGCAGGGGCATACGGCGTCCAGTTTAGTAGACGCAATGTAATCGGGTACGGTGCACGGGATGATGAAGTAGCCGTCGGCGAGACCTTGCATCAGGGCACTGGCGCCAAGCCGGTTTGCGCCGTGGTCCGAGAAGTTCGCTTCACCGGCCGCGAAAAGCCCAGGAATGGTCGACATCAGGTGATAATCAACCCACAATCCGCCCATTGTGTAATGGGGAGCAGGATAGATGCGCATCGGCACCTGTGTAGGCATCCTCACCGGTAATCCGCTCGTAGATATCGAACAGATTGCCGTACTTCTCGCGAACTGTTTCGAGGCCGAGCCGGTGAATCGCATCCGCAAAGTCCAGGTACACACCCTGACCGTGCGGCCCAACGCCGCGTCCTTCATCGCATACTTCCTTCGCATTTCGCGACGCGACATCGCGGGGTACGAGGTTGCCGAAACTCGGGTAGCGGTTCTCGAGGTAGTAATCGCGCTCGTTTTCGGGAATGTCCCCCGGAGCCGCGGGTATCACTCTTTTTCTTAGGCACCCATACCCGTCCGTCATTCCGCAGCGACTCGGACATCAGCGTCAGCTTGGACTGATGCTCACTGCTCAACGGGATGCACGTCGGGTGGATCTGCGTGAAACACGGATTGCCAAACAGCGCTCCGCGGCGATGGGCCCGCCATATTGCCGTACAGTTCGAAGCCTTCGCATTCGTCGAGAGATAGAAGACATTCGAATATCCCCCGGTTGCGAGCACAACCACGTCGGCAGCGTGGCAATCGATCTGGCCGGTCACCAGGTCCCGCGTCACGATGCCACGGGCTCTTCCATCGACCATGACGATGTCGAGCAACTCACTCCGGTTATGCATGCTCACGGTTCCGGCAGCGATCTGCTCCTCGAGCGCTTGATAAGCGCCCAGCAAGAGCTGTTGTCCTGTTTGACCTCGCGCGTAGAAGGTTCGCTCGACCTGCACGCCGCCGAAAGAGCGATTGTCTAAGAGTCCGCCATACTCCCTGGCAAACGGCACGCCTTGAGCCACGCATTGATCGATGATGTTGACGCTGATTTCCGCCAGGCGATGCACGTTGGCTTCACGAGCCCGAAAATCGCCGCCCTTCACGGTGTCCTTGAAAAGCCGGAAAACGCTGTCGCCGTCGTTGCGGTAGTTCTTGGCGGCGTTAATCCCTCCCTGAGCGGCAATGGAGTGTGCCCGGCGGGGGGTGTCGTGATAGGAGAAGCAGTGGACCTGGTATCCTTGCTGGCCGAGAGTGGCGGCCGCCGCCGCCCCGGCTAGTCCCGCGCCCACGATGATGATCGAGTGTTTGCGGCGATTCGCGGGATTCACCAGTTTCATCTCGAAGCGGCAATTGTTCCACTTCTGCTCAATTGGACCCGACGGGATTCTTGCTTCCAACATTTCTGTGTCCTCTTATGCAATCGATTAGCGCAACCAGCCGGCCAGCACCGAAACTGGCACTGCGCTGAAGCCGAGAAACACCACGATCGCGATCACCCGCGAAACGGTTTTCAGTGTGGTCTCGTTTCGGGAGGTGTTCCAGCCGAGAGTTTGCAACATGCTCCAGATCCCGTGGTCGAGGTGCAAGCAAAGTGCGCCCATCGCGACAACGTAGAAAAACACCACCGGCCACACTAAGAACGCTGCCAACGACGTTTTGGTAAACGGCCAAATCCTTGAATTGCCCTGGCCGGAATCCGACGACGCCTCCGGTCAAATGCAGAAGATGGAAAATGATGAAACGCAACCAACAATACGCCACCCCAGCGCATCATCCGCGCGGCGAAGGTCGTCTCGATATTGCGCTTAACGTGATATCCAACTGGCCGCGCAGCCCAGCTCATACGGCTGAGCTGAACCGCCGCAGTGATGTGAAGGGCCACACATGCGAGCAGGACGATTCGGACCACCCAGAGCAGTTGTCCATAAGCAAGCGCGGGTGAACCTACTTCCCGGAGGAACTGTGAGTACGCGTTGATCTCGCTCGGGCCGGAAAATATCTTGAGATTGCCGGCCATGTGCGCGATGACAAAAAGAATCAGTACGGCGCCGGTGATCGCCATCACGACTTTCTTGCCAATGACGGTATCCCAGAGTGCGATTAATCGATTGCCGACGGCAACGTGCCGGACGGCTGGGTATGTTGCGTTCGCCATAATGTTTACCGATCTCAAATCGACAAGGTTGGGTAAGCAGGAATCCACTGGGTATCCCGCACTCTCTGACGCAGCTCCTCTTCGCTGAGCTTGGGAGCAACGCCGTCCTTTTGAGCCTCGATGCCAACCGCAAATGCGATTTCCGCCGCCACCCTCCTGATGTCTGTGAGCGGAGGAAGCAGGGAAGCGGAAGGGTCTTTCAGGGCGGGCGAATTTTCCCCGAGTGTTCGAGCCGCTGCCAGCATCATCGGTTCCGTGACTCGCCGAGCGCCCGATGCGACCACGCCCAGTCCCATCGCAGGAAAGATGTAAACGTTGTTGCATTGCGCTATCGGAATCTTGCTTCCGCCGTATTCAACGGGCGCAAAAGGCGAGCCTGTCGCAACCAGTGCGCGCCCGTCTGTCCAGTGAATCAAATCCTCGGCGTTTGCTTCCGATCTCGCAGTCGGATTCGAGAGCGAGAAGATGATTGGCCGCTGAACCTTGCGGGCCATTTCACGAACGATCGGCTCGGAAAAAGCGCCCGCGACGGTCGACAGACCGATAAGGACGGTCGCCTCGATCTTTCCAATCACATCGGACAGACCGATGTGCCCGTTCGAAGTTCGCGGCCACCCGGAAACACGGCTCTCCGGTTGGGCATAAACGCTCTGCTCCTGAGTAAGGTCCTTCCTGCCTGAATGCAGGAGGCCATCTTTGTCGATGACCCAGAAGTGGCTCCGCGCCTCGGCTTCGGACAGCCCTTCTCCTTTCATCGCCCCGCGTAATCCATCGGCGACACCGATGCCCGCGGAGCCGGCGCCCAACATGACGATCTGTTGGTCCTTTAATTTCTTTCCAGTCACCTTGACCGCGCCCAGAATCGCTCCGAGTGCGACAGCCGACGTTCCCTGAATGTCGTCGTTGAATGTTAATAGCTGATCGCGATAACGCTGGAGGATCGGCCGGGCATGCGGAGTCGCGAAATCTTCCCACTGCAGGCATGTTCCGGGAAGCTCCTGCTTTACAGCTTGCACAAACTGATCTACGAAGTCGAAATAGTCTTGACCGGTGATCCGTTCATGCCGCCAGCCGAGGTATTCAGGATCGTTGAGCCGTTCTGTGTTATTGGTCCCGACATCCAAGACGATCGGCAGCGTTCGTGCCGGATGGATGCCACCGATCAACGTGTACAGGGATAGCTTCCCAATCGGTATGCCGAGTCCGCCCGCACCTTGATCGCCGATCCCTAAAATTCGCTCGCCGTCGGTAACGACGATGACGTCGACATCCTTATTGGGACGATTTCGCAGGAGCGCGGGGATAGAGTCGCGGAGAGGATAGGAAATGAACAGTCCGCGGGGCCGGCGATAGATGTGGCTGAACTGCTCACACGCCAGCGCAACCGTGGGCGTATAGACGATCGGCGTCATTTCCGGAATGTGGTCGAGCAGAAGCCGGTAAAAGAGCACTTCGTTTGTGTCTTGCAGAGCCCGCAAGTAGATGTGGCGTTCGAGATCGTCGTCTTTCCTCGTGTAGGCTTCATAAGCGCGCACTACCTGCTCATCAAGCGTCTCGACTTGTGAAGGGAGAAGACCGTCCAGGCCAAACTCGGAGCGCTCGGTGTCGCTGAACGCCGTACCTTTGTTCAGTAGCGGGCTATCGAGGAGATCCATCCCACGAGGATTGTCCGCGAGGCGTGACTGAGGGATCGTTTCTACAGTTGCCATTCGTATCGTTCCTTTCGTTTGCAGCCGGCCGATTGGGCGCGTTAGCGGAGAAGATTCACGCGCGCAAGATCGATGATTTCGTCGCCGCGTCCGCTCAGGACAGCCTTCATCATGAACAGACTGAAACCTTTCGCCTGCTCCAAGGTGATCGTCGGCGGCATCGAGAGTTCCTGACGGGATACCAGCACCTCGACCAACGCAGGGCCGTCATGTTTGAGAGCTTGCGCTATCGCCGGCTCTACCTGGTCCGGAGTTTCCACCCTTAATCCGAGGAGTCCCGCTCCCTCCGCGATTTTTGTGAAATCGGGATTGTGCAGGTCGGTTCCGAAATCCAGGATACCGGCCGCTTTCATTTCCAGTTCGACAAAGGCCAACGAATCGTTCCTGAAAACAATCAGCTTTACTGGCAAATTGTGCTGCTTCAGTGTCAGCAAGTCCCCCATGAGCATGGCGAATCCACCGTCGCCAGACATTGAGATCACCTGGCGCCCGGGATAACTGACCTGCGCGCCGATGGCCTGCGGCAATGCGTTAGCCATCGAACCGTGCGTGAAAGAGCCGATGATCCTTCGCTTGCCGTTCATCGTGAGATACCGTGCGGCCCAAATAGTTGGAGTTCCTACGTCACACGTGAAGACGGCATCCTCAGTCGGCGAGTTGATCCAGCACCCGCGCGACATGTTGAGGATGGATCGGTTTCTTGCCCGAATTCGGTGTTCCGAGTTCATCCAGGCCCGTGCGTGCGTTCCGATAATGCTCAAGCGATTCCTTCAAGTGCGCTTCGTATTGGTTTTGGTCGAGCTTCGGCAAAAGAGCTCGCAGCGTAGTCTTGGTATCGCCCACAAAACCGAAGTCAACCTTGGTGCGACGGCCGAGCTGTTCACCGCGCAAGTCGATCTGCACGATCGTTGCGTCCTTGGGAAAGAACTGCTGATACGGAAAGTCCGTTCCAATCATCAGCAACACATCGCAGCCCATCATCGCGTGATAGCTGGAAGAGAATCCGAGCAGACCCGTCATGCCCACATCGAACGGATTGTCGTACTCGATGAACTCCTTCCCACGCATCGCATGTACGATCGGAGCTTGTAACTTACCGGCGAGTTCAATCAGCTCGGCATGCGCTCCGGCACAGCCTGCACCGGCAAGTATCGTAATCATTTTCGACCGATTCAGAACTTCGGCGAGTACGTTGAGTTCGTCGTCGGAGGGACACACGGTCGGCCGTGGCTCGCAAAAACGCAGTCGAGGCGCCTGCTCAACGGCATCTCGCAGAGCTACATCGCCTGGCAGGGCGATCACCGCAACGCCGCGCTTTGAGATTGCCGTCTGCATGGCAATTTCGAGTACGCGGGGCATCTGCTCGGGCTGCGAGATCAGCTCACAATAATGGCTGCACTGCGCGAACAGATGCTCAGGATGAGTCTCCTGAAAATATCCACTCCCGATTTCGTTGCTGGGTATTTGCGCGGCGATCGCCAGGACGGGGACACGGCTGCGATGGCAATCATAAAGTCCGTTGATTAAATGCAGGTTGCCCGGACCGCAGCTCCCGGCGCAGACCGCTAATGTGCCTGTGAGATGCGCTTCCGCTCCCGCGGCAAAGGCGGCCGTTTCTTCATGGCGTGTACGAACCCATTGCATGTCGCCTCGAGTCCGCATGGAGTCGGTGATCCCATTGAGGGAATCGCCCGAGACGCCGTAGATTCTCCGGACGCCCGCATCCGCAAGAACCTCCACCAACAGATTCGCTACTGTTTTCTTTGCCATTGACGATCCTCACTCCGGATAAATGGGAGTCGTTCGAAACCGCACCGCGTAAGTTGTCCGAATTCCGTCCACATTCACAAGGAACGTGGTCTCGCATGTTTTGTTGGATCTGAGTGCCCTACTTAATGGGGAATCGACGAACCCTAAAGGTCCGGAGTGTGGATGCGCTTCCGGCCGAAGAGCCGGGCATCGATGGACCAGGCGCCGGGCCCGATCATCGCCAAGGTCCCGCCAAGAACGCCCAAGATCAGGGGCACGCCCAGGCTGCCGGACGAGAGTGCGATCCAGGCCTCAACAATCGCGATCAGAACGCCAACTATCGGGGTCCATAAACCAGCGATGATCAGAAGGCCGCCCAGCGCTCCAATGATTTCCGGCAAAACGAACCCAAATTGAGGTGGCGACCTTAAGTATGTGACCCCACGGTAAACTAGCGCGGCACCGGTCAGCAGCCGCTGGAGCAGCAGACCTCTACCGGGCCAACCGTCCGCAAAAGTCGAAAATAGCCGTTGCAAAAAACTGTCCCGTTTATAGGGTAAGAGATTGACAAAAACAGCGAAACACTCGATAGTCGATAGCGCTTTCCCACTTTCGAGGGTCTTACAGGTCGATAATCCCGCGCTTCAGCGCTATCGTGACGGCATGGGTCCGGTCATTGGCGCCAAGCTTGGAGAGGATGCTCGTGACGCGGCTCTTAACCGTCTCCTCTGCGATAGAAAGCTGGGCGGCGACCTCCTTATTCGCATTCCCGGCCGCGATCAGCCGGAGCACCTCCATCTCGCGCTCAGTCAGGCCACTTTCGCCGGCGTGGTCAGCCAAATCGGCGGCGACCTCCGGGGGGATTCGCTTTTGCCCGGCATGCACGGCGCGGATGGTCTCGAAGAGGTCACCCGCCAGGCGGCCTTTTAGAATGTAGGCTCGCGCCCCGGCCTTCAGGGCTCGCGTCACTTGGACGTCGCCTAAGTACGTTGTCAGCACGATGATCCGGGCATTGGGAAATTCGCTCCGAATGGCGATGATCGCCTCGATACCGTTCATATCGGGCATTTGCAGATCCATTAACGTGACGTCTGGCTGATGTAGCCGGAATTGCTCTATGGCTTCCCGTCCGGTGGAGGCTTGCGCGACCAGTTCCAAGTCGGGTTCGGCGCCGACCAGCGAGGCTATGCCGTAGCGAAGAAGAGCATGGTCGTCGGCGGTAAGAATCCGAATCGGTTTGGAATCGTTGCTCACGGGTTCGCCTTCTTTCTAGTGAGGAGCTGAAATCGGCCACGGCGGGCTGCCCCATACGCGATTGAGGATGGGATGCTCAGCTCCACTTCCGTGCCCGCGCCCGCTTCGCTCCAGAATTCCAATTGGGCGCCGATTTGTTTCGCGCGCTCCCGCATCCCCAACAAGCCCCAGTGTCCTCCGTGGCCGCCGGCCTTAACGATCTCCGGCTCGATTCCTTTTCCATCATCGCGAATCCGAACCCGAAGCAGGCGATCCTCGTACCGGATCTCAGCTTCGATTTGGCCAGCCTGTGCGTGGCGGAAAGCATTTCGCAGCAATTCGCGGGCGATCCGGTACGCCTCGTCCTGGATCATCGGATCCAAATCTTGCCGCTCCCCTTCTACTGCCACACGGAAGATCACTGGACTCCCTTTCGCGTCATTCCCGTTAGCATTCTGGGCCCGCGCCAGATCTTGACCCGTTGCCGTCAGCAACTTCGCCAAATCGCTGTGAGCTGCAGGCTGCGAGCGCAAGTCCTGAATCGCAGCACGGCTTTCGGTGATTGCACCCTCCGTCATGTTGATGGCCTCATCGAGAGTTTGAACTGCTTTTTCGGGACGCCGGGAAAATAGGTTGCGAGCCGCCTGCATTTGGAACAGGGAAGCCTGAAAGCTCTGCAATAGCGTGTCGTGCAGCTCGCGGGCGATGCGCGTCGCGCTCCCCCAGCCGCACGTTGAATTCCCGCGCGATCTGATGCAGGCGATAGCGGTACAGAGCCCACAGCAATGCTAAGAAAGCAGCCACGCATGACGCGCGGAACCAGTTGGTCTGATAGTACGCCGGGGCGATGGAGAAATCGAGCGAGGCGCCATCCTCGTTCCATACGCCGCTGTTGTTGCAGGCCATAACGCGGAAGCGGTAGTTGCGCGGAGGAAGATTGCTATAGAATGCCTGCCGGCGATTGCCTTCGTCTTGCCATTCGCTCTCGTAGCCTTCCAGCTTGTATTTGAAACGGATCTTCTCCGGCGCGACGAAGCTGAGAGCGGTGTAGTCGATCTCCAGGTCGCGAACCAACGGGGGCAGGCGCAGGTTCGAAGAAGCTTGCGTGGGGCTTATGGTCGGCAATGATTTGCTCGATTTGTACCGGCGGTGGGAGCTTGTTGAAGGGCATGTGACGCGGATCGATGACGCTGGCGCCGTTCCAGGGTGCCGACCACAATTTTCCGTCCCTGGCTTTGGCGACATGCGGAGTATAGCCGCCAGCGATCGAGTGGGTTCGGACTCCGTCGGCGCTGTCAAAAACCGTGGATTGGATCGTGCGCTTCGGATCAGTAACCCACGCGCCCAACTCGGCCCGGGCCAACCGGACTAGGCCGCAGGCCATGTAAAGCCAAACCGAATGCTCGTCGTCCTCCAATACCCCGTGCACGGCATCGCAAGGCAAACCGTTCGTGCTCGTCAGCGTGGAAATATGGCCGTTTTTCAGCCGGCTTAGCCCGCCGTCTGTCCCGGCCCAGAGCGCACCATCCCCATCGAGTTGAAGGCTGTTGACAGAACCCGCGCCCAACCCATCGGCGCTAGAATACGATGCCCGGACCTGACCGTCCTTAAAATACGCCACGCTGCCCTGAGGATATCCAAGCCATAAACCGCCCTTCACAGGATCAGCCAGCAGCGTAATGGCGTAGTCCTTCCGTCCGAGCGTGGCCCAAGCAATCCGTTCGACTACATTTCCCTCAAATAAGTGAAACAGGCCTTGATACTGGTCGGCGATCCAGAGATTCCCCGCATTGTCTCCGGCAATCGAGTGCACAGCTCCGGCAGGCACGGCCCTCATCGGCGTAAATCGCCCATCCTCAAACCGGGCAACCCCGCCATGCGTCGAGACCCAAATTCGTTCGCGGTAATCTTGGAAAAGAGACTCGATCAAGTCATCCGGCAATCCGTTTCGCTTGCCGTAAACTGTAATTCGACCATCAGTCCATCGGTTCAAACCGTCGGCCGTGCCCAGCCAAACGCTGCCATCCCTGGCTGCCAGCACGGACAGAACGACGGAATTGGAGATACCTTGCTTCACAGAAACCGTGGCGACGGCGACGTCGTGGAAGCGGTCGAGGCCATTATCGGTGGACACCCAGGTATTGCCTTCACGATCCTCGAAGACGCGGTAGACGAGATCGCCTGATAGGCCGTCAGACTGCGCAAATAGATCCGTCCTTCCTTGGTGCACATGCAACAGTCCGCGGTCGGCTGTTTCGATCCACAGACTGCCAGTTCGATCCCGCAGGAGTTTATAGGGCCTGAACTGCCACTTACTATTTGGAAGCGGATACGGCTCGGCCTTCCCGCCAACAAGCTGTTTGATTCCGGTATCCATGGAAAACAGGAGTTCGCCGTGGTCGCCCTCACTCAGCCCGTAGATAGCCACTTCCGGCATCGGGAAGAGTTTCGAAGTGCCGGGCTTCCATCGCCACAGCCCGGTCTGCGCTCCCGCCCAGAGATTGCCTCGGCTGTCCTCATAGAGTGAGAGAACCTGGCGGCCAAAGCTGCCGTCCTCTCCATAGCAATGGGTGACGCCGTTCTCAATCGCGCAGAGCCCACCCTTTGGATCCGCAGACATGCCAGCCCATACCGTTCCTTCACGATCCTGTAGGAGCGACTCAACAGTCTTCCCGGCAAGCTCCGGGTAATGCGTCAGCTTGCCATCTTTCCAGCTTGCCAGCCCTTCGTTGGTGCCGATCCAAAGACTCCCGTCTCGTGGGACGAGCAGGACTCGAATTTCGCTGCCGGCGAGGCGCTCACCCGCTGGCGGCTGCCATGGAACGCTCCGAACGCCATCGAAGCGAAGCAAACCGAATTCCGTACCCAGCCACAGATAGCCGTCGGGCGTCTGAGCGATTGACATGATGACGCCTTTGAAAAAACCATCGCGGATCGTCCACGCGTTGTGCGCGTATTGATTGATATCGAGAGATGGGTTTAAGCCGAAAGCGCAACGGCAGAAGGCCAGAAGGATAAACATGCCACTTTTCACGTATGCACAATTCTCCCGTACCTCCACAGTTTGCACCCAATCCAGCCGGCGCGGCACACTTTTGTGCTAGCCGGATCGGGTGAAGAATTGTCCCACTTTTGGGTCTATCCCCCGACGTTCGGCCGCGGTTATACTATCTGCACGCATGAACTCGAAATGGGTTTATCTGCGTTGTTCTGCGGCTAACGGTTCCGTCACTTGCGCAAACGCCGAACTCTCCGGCTCGGTCACCGATCCCTCTGGCCAACGCGGTGCCGAGCGCACGGGTGGCCGTGCAAAGCGCCGACACCGCCGCAACCCGGAACGTGTCCTCAAACCAGCAAGGCGAGTATAGCGTTCAAGCCCTTCTTCCCGGCCCTTACAACATCGCAATCGAGGCAAACGGCTCTAAAACTGTCCATCAGAATGGCGTCGTAGTGGAAGTGGACCAGCGGGCGCGACTGGATTTCGCGCTCACCGTCGGCAGCAACACAGAAACTCTAACGGTACAGGGGAACGCGCCGTTGCTCAACACCTCGGACGCGTCGGTGAGTACCGTCATCGGCAACCGGTTCGTGGAAAACCTGCCATTGAACGGGCGAAGCTTCAGCTCCCTCATCGATCTGACCCCAGGAGTGGTGCTAGCGCGAACCAAGAATTACGATCAGGGCCAATTCAGCGTGAATGGGCAGCGGCCGGATGCGAACTACTTCCTGCTGGATGGAGTAAGCGCCAACCTGGGAACTGCCGGAAGTGGGGCCTTATTGGGCCAGGGCGGGGCCGGCCAGCCTCCGGCAACCAGCGCATTTGGAGGAACCAGCAATCTGGTGTCGCTCGATGCGCTGGAAGAGTTCCGGATTCAGACTTCCACCTTTGCTCCTGAATATGGGCGTACTCCAGGCGCTCAGATATCGGTGGTCACAAAGTCTGGCACAAATACCTTCCACGGGACGGCGTTCGAATACTTCCGCAATGACAAGCTGGATGCCAATGATTGGTTCGCCAACCGCGGCTCGCTAGCGAGGCCGGAGCTGCGGCAAAACGATTTCGGTGGCGTGCTGGGCGGCCCGATCCGGAAAGATAAGCTATTCTTCTTCGGTTCTTATGAGGGGCTGCGAGTACGCCAGCCTCATGTTGCGCAGACCTACGTGCCGTCGTTAGCCTCGCGCCAGAATGCGCCTGCAGCAGGCATTCGAATCGATTACATACCATCACAACGGGTGACTATTTTCGGAAGATACAACGATGCTCCATCGAGCCTTGATCAGCATGCCCCGGCCGCTTATGCCTACAAACACTATTGAGGACATAAAGTACCGCACTCAAAGCCTGACGATTGGAAGCACTCAGGCGCTTACCCAACGATTGACCAATGAGTTCCGCTTCAACTACAGTCGGAGCCGCGCGAATAGCTTCTTAACGCTCGATCGGCCTGCGGTGGGAATATAATGCTGCGCCGTCATCGCCTACTGGCACTCTTCCGTTTACCGTCACGCAGTTGAATAATTTCGCAACCATGACACTGGCGCCTCAGGGCACGCTCTTGTGGCATCCACAGAAGGGCGATTTCGCTCCGCGTCTCGGTGTAGCTTGGCAACCGCTTCCGAATCTTGTCATGAGGGCCGGAGCCGGCATCTTTTACGATCTCGGATACTCCGCTGTGGCGGACGGGACCGGCGCATTCCCATTTGCTCAGCAAAAGATTATTCCCAACACATCTTTCCCATTGAGCGGCGCCAATGCCGCACCGCCTCCTTTGACGATAACCCCGCCTGTTGTGTATCTTGCGGTGTTAGACCCCAATCACGTGTTACCCAGAACCTATGAGTGGAACGCAGCGGTGGAAAAGACGCTGGGATAGGCCGATGTCATCACGGTCACTTACCTCGGAGCGGCGGGCCCCAAGCTGATGCGGCAGGACATTTACATCGCGCCGAATCCCGAGTTCACGGGCGAGTTTGATTTGATGAAGAATGATGGGGACTCCAGCTATCACGCACTGCAAGCTCAGTACCGCCATCGCTTCTCGCACGGGCTCCAGACTTTGCTCTCCTATACCTGGGGCATTCTATCGACGATGCTTCCTCCGATGCCTATTTTGTGAACCTGCGCCCGGGCGATTCGCCGTCGGAGCGTGGTTCGTCCGACTACGACATTCGGCACACGTTCTCAGACGAAGTCTCCCATAACATTCCCGCGCCGGGCGGCGGAATCTGGAAGGCGATATTCGGAAACTGGTCGACGGATTCCATCATTTACGCTGGAACCGCGCCTCCGGTGAATGTGGTCACCGGAATGGATCCTTTCGGCACTGAAGTCTTGTCAGGAGCCTACGGCGTAGCGCGTCCGAACCTGGTTTCCGGAGTGCCACTTTGGATCGCAAATTCGAACGTAGCCGGCGGAAAGGAAATCAATCGAGCGGCATTCAAGATACCCACCGGGGCGGTGCAAGGAGATCTGGGACGAAATGCCCTGCGCGGATTCGGCGCGACAGAGGTCGATTTGACGCTGCGGAGGCAGTTCAAACTTCGGGAACGGCTTTCGCTTCAGGCGCGCGCGGATCTTTTCAACATCTTCAACCACCCCAATTTCGGGAGCCCCATCAACTACATGAGTTCTCCTCTATTCGGGCAATCGACCCAGATGCTGGGAGCATCGCTCGGAAGCGGCGGCCAGAATGGCGGCCTCAATCCGCTGTATCAAATCGGCGGCCCGCGCTCGGCGCAACTGGCCCTGAAGCTTCTATTCTGAGCACGCCGGCTGAGGAGCCTCGGCGCGCTTCTCTCACACGCCAGATTCACGTCTGACCTTCCTCCAACAAAGCCCGCGGGGTATCGATCCTTTTCAGTGAAAGCTGCTATACGGTCGCGTAACGTTCGGATTGGTTGCTAACGTTGGCCGATCAGCCATTGAACATTAAAGGAGAAGAGTCTGTGTTTAATAAACGAGTGGTATTTGCATGCGCGTCGCTACTTACGGTCTTTGCGGCGCTCAGCGCTTCCGCTTCCGCGCAGGAAGAATCAACGCCGCGTTACGAGATCGGCCTGAATTATTCCTGGTTGCACGTGAACTCCGCGAATTACGACTACCAGCGGACGGGAAACGGCGGCTCGGGATATTTCGTGTACAACCTTACCCCGATGGTCGGGCTAGTGGGCGACTTCGGTGGATATGCCAACACGCGAACGGCGATCAACGACAAGGCGCTCACGTATTTGTTCGGACCGCGTTTCACCTGGCGCCATTCGCGTTGGAACCCCTATGCGCAATTCCTCTTCGGCGGCGCATATGCGTGGAGTGGTCCGAACGATAATTCCAACAAGCAAAATGCCTTCGCGATGGCTTCGGGCGGCGGCTTGGACTATGTCTTGACCAACCACATTGCCATCAAACCGATTCAGGTGGAATACGTGATGACGCAGTTCGATAGCGCCAGTCTTGGCGGCTCGACGAGGGGCTTCGGCAGCCACCAGAATGACGTTCGTTATTCAGCGGGCGTGGTTTTGCGACTGGGCGAAAAGTAACGTGTCGGCATCCGCCAGCAGCTCGAATAAGGAGTAGTGGAGCCGCCACAGGTTCAAGGAGAGTTCGTAAATGCCTGACTCAACCGATTCGGTTCAGAAGCAACCGGCCTTAGTGCAACGTTTGAAACAGTTGGTGGTCCCGGTAGCGATTCTGACTGATGGCCGTCGGGATCGTGTTTTTGATCGCCGGCAACTGGAATACTTGGGCCAGCGAGCGGGCTTCCCAAAAAACCGACGACGCCTACATGCGGGCGGACCTGACGCCTCTGAGCACTAAGGTAGCAGGACTGGTGGCCACCGTAGCCGTTTCCGACTATCAGCCGGTCAAAGCGGGAGATCTACTCGTCCAGTTGCGGGACGACGATTTTCGCGCGCAGGTGCAGCAGGCCGAAGCCGGCCGTTGCCTCCGGCGAATGACGCGCTGATCAACAATCAGCGGCAAAAAGAATTGCAGGACGCCCGCATCGTTCAGGCGGAGGAGGGCATCCGCGCTGCGGAAGCGGACATCGCGGCGGCGGAGGCCGGGATCGAGGCTGCGAAATTCGACGATCGCCAATGCGCGCAGCGGAATCGACGGGACCAAAGCGGACGTGGAGCGCACGTCATTGGAGCGGCGGCGGCAGGAAGCGTTGATTGCGACCGAGTCCGCAACGCGGCAGAAGCTGGAGCAGGCGGTCGCGGACGAGGAGCGCTTTCGCGCACAACTTGCCAGCCGCGAGGCTGACCTTCAGTCAGCAACGCGCAGTTGGCCAGCCGGCAAGCCGATCTGGCGCGCGCACGCGCGCAGCTGGGGAGCACGAAGGCGGAATTCGAAGCGCAAAAGCGCCAGCGCGCAGTACTGGACTCGCAGGAACTCTTGCTTCGCGCCGATCTGAACGCGAAGAGAGCCTCGCTCGCACTGGCGCGGACCAATCTTGGGTACACGCGAATCGTAGCGCCGGAAAACGGAATCGTCAGTGAGCGCAAAGTGCGCCCCGGGCAGCTAGTCAGTCCGGGCACTCAGGTTATCTCACTCGTCCAAACGCGATGTTTGGGTACACGCGAATTACAAAGAAACCCAGGTCCGCCATATCCGCGCGGGCGACCCGGCCGAAATCCGCGTGGATGCATTTCCCGGAGTAATTTTCCGAGGGAAAGTCGATCATGTGTCTCCCGCCAGCGGCTCGCAGTTCGCGTTGTTGCCGCCGGACAATGCGACCGGCAACTTCACGAAGATCGTGCAGCGAGTACCTGTGAAGATCGTGCTCGATCCGGGCCAGACACGAAGCCAGAGCGATTGCGGCCGGGGCTATCCGTGATCGCGACGGTTCGGACGAATGGCGCTGCCAGTGACGGAGATTCTCGGGTGACTGCGCTCCAGTGCGTGCCTCCGAGACGCTAGCCGCGCCCCCTCGCAATCGGTACAGCCCAACTCGAAGACCAACCCATATATCGGGATTCTTGGGCGTCTTTCTGGGTGCGGGAATCGCGACGCTGAACTCGCGCCTGGTCAGTGTCGGCCTGCCCGATCTCCGCGGCGCGCATGGGCTTCGGCTTCGACGAGGCCTCCTGGATTCCGACCGCGCTCAACATGGCGACGATGTTCAGCGGCGTATTCGTCTGCTTCTTGAGCGTTCTGTTCGGCCCGCGCAGGATTCTGCTGCCCGCCGCCGCGATCTTTGCGGTCGCTTCCGCACTGCTCCCTTTCGCGCCGAATTACTGGGCGAATGTTGGCCTTGGTCGTGATCGCCGGCTCGCGTCAGGCACTTTCTACTCTCTCACCATGACCTTTGTTTTGACCGCCCTTCCGAAGCGGCTGATCATCTTCGGGATTGCGGCGTATGCGGCGGACATTGTTTTCGTCAGCAACATTGCATCCATTGCTCGAAGGTTGGTATGTCGAGTATCTATCCTGGCACTGGATCTTCTGGACTGCCGCGGTGGTCACGCCATTGATGATGATCTGTATCTATTTCGGAATTCCGCGGCGGCCTCGCGCGGAGCCGAGGCCGAGTTGGCGCGGATTCGCTTATTTCAGCCTCGGCCTCAGCCTTCTTTACGGCGCTCTGGATCAAGGGGAGCGGCTGGACTGGTTGAACTCCGGCGTAATCGTCGCGATGCTCGCCGGCGGGAATCTTCCTGCTGGCGGCGGCGCTGGCGAGACGGATACCTGCAGCCGAATCCAACCGTTAAATCTTGCCTTTCTCAACAGGCGCAACACCATCATTCTCGCCTTATCGATTTTTGTATTTAAGTTCTCGCATCTGGCCACGATTGTGCTCATCCCCGGCTTTCTGGGTAATATCCAACAGTACCGGCCTCTGGAGACCGGCCACGCGCTCGCCTGGGTGGCCGTGCCGATGTTCGCTGTCGTCTGGCTGGTCGCGGTTCTGGTGATTCACACGAACTCGAGACTGATTCTGGCCTTCGGGCTCACCGTTGCCGCCGTGGGCGGCTGGATCTGCGCGCATCTCGACACTTCCTGGGCGGGAACCAGCTTCGAGACAGTCGAGCTTCTTTTGGCGGCCGGGTTCGCTTGCACGTACGTCGGGTTGGTGAGCAACATTGTTTTGGAGGGGCTCGAAGCGGGCGCTTTGACCAAGCGCCGCCAATGCGGCCACGTTCTCCGGGCTCATGCACTTCATCCGCATTTTCGGTGGCCAAGTCGGCGTAGCCGTTATGACGCGTTTCGTTTCCGTGCGGGAGCAGTTTCATTCCAACATGCTGGGACTGCACGTGCAGATTGGCAATTGGCTTACCGACGAACGCCTGCGGATGCTGAGCGGAGGACTGTTGCCGGGTTCCGCCGGGTTAGAGCAAGCACAACATCGCGCGATGGCGATTCTCAGCCAACAAGTGCGAGCGCAGGCCTACACGCTGGCAATATCCGATGGATTCATCCTGGTCGGATGGATGGTGGTCGCCTATCTGTTGCTGATGTTGTGCCTGCGGCCGGCAAAGTTCAGCTACAAGGACTTGAGGACAATGCAATGAACTCACAAGTGCTCCGGACCTCGCCTCTTCGGACCCTGGCGATCGCCGGGCTTGGCCGTGGTCTCAGCCATCCCTCAAGATGCCGCCGACAGTCCGGCACCTCACGCTGACGGAGGCCGTCCATCTTGCGATCAGCCAGAACCGCGCGCTCAAGATCGCGCGCCTGAAAGTAGTCGAGAATGAGCAGAAGAAGGCCGGCGAGCGTTCGTCGTATTTCCCGAAGATCACCAACCAGTCGAATGTGCTGCACGTCACCGATCTGCAGAATATCGGGATTCCGGCGGGCGCGTTCGGGGCAGTCGCGGGGATCGCTGGTTCCCTGCGCAAGATGTACCCTTCCGCAGGGCCAGAACACACTTTTTCTCCAGCGGCACGCAGCTCTCCCAGCCGCTCACACAGTTGATCCGGATCCACGCGGCCAACCGGATCGCCGCCGCTGAGTCGCCAGCTTCACCGCGACGATCTGAAAAAGGCGGAGAACCAGGTCGCGCTTCAAGTGCATACGCTTTACTTCGGCATCCTGATCGCCCGTCTGCAAAAACAAGCGGCCGACCAGCAGGCCACCTATGCCGGAGACAATCTGCGCGAGAGCGAAGAAGACGTACGCAATGGCAGCGCGCTGAAAGTGGCGGCGATCCAAGGCCGCGCGGGCCTGCTCGAAAGCCAGCAGGCAGTACTCACGGCGGAACTTCAGCTCTCTGATTTGACCACGGAACTGAACGACCTGCTGGGGCTTCCGCTCGACACGCAACTCGACCTTGATCCGGCAGTGCCATCCAGTTTCGACCAGCGCTCGCGAGAGGAGTACGTGCAGACCGCGTGGTCGGAGAACCCGGAAATCCAGGCTGCGGAGGAAGCCATCCGGAAAGCAGAGGCTGGCGTCACCGCCGCGAAATCGGCTTACCTTCCCGATATTACGGCCTACGCACGCCAGAGCTATCAGGACGGTGTTCCGTTTCTGGTGCGCAATTTCGGCACTTTCGGTGTCAATCTCGATTGGGACGTTTTCGATTTCGGCAAACGGCGGGCAGCCGTGCGCGAGCGCGACGCACAATTGGCGGAGGCTGAAGAGAACCTCAGCCGGCTAAAGGAAGAAGTCGCCGTTGCGGATCGAGCGAAGTTATAACAAACTGGAACGGACCAAGACATCTGGTCCAGGTAGCAGACCAGATGGTCAAACTGCGGCAGGAGAGCGAGCGGTTGGCACAGAACCAATTGAGCCAGGGCGTGGTGTTGGTTTCCGAACGCCGGCAAGCTACGGCCGCAACGTATAAGGCTCAGGCGGAGTATCTTCAAGCGCAGCCTAGGATATCTACTCTCTTGGGCGGAACTCGAGCAAGCGGTCGGGCGTACGCCGGGACTCTAGGTGATCGCGCCACATCAGCGGAGTTTTGCGCAGCCTCCGAGGGCAAATAGACGGCCGGTAACGGTTTCGGGCTTCGTGTCGCGATAGACCTCCACAATGTAACTGAAATAGAGCATTGTTACTGATGTCGAAGACCGCTCGGACCAATCCCGAAACCAGGCTCTGTTGTTGTTAAAATCGATGATTCATTGGAGAGCACTTTGCCACGGAGATGTCTACGGATTGTCCGGCTGCACCTTGAGCCGCTGGATGAGATCGGTTCTGGCCTCGCCCGCTCTCGCCTGTCCCTCATCCATCTTTCGCCAGACGCGGTAGTGCAATACACCGTCGCGCGTCATGAACGTATAGATCCAATAATTCGCTCCGTTATGGGTGAATTCATGGTTGTCTCGGTTTAGTTCGTTCGCCGGCATGCCGCCATTGTAGGCGCGGTTCCGCAAGTTGTCAGTCACACGGTTGTAATCGTTTTAGTGCTGTCAAATCTGTTTCAGCTCGTAACACCGCAGTGTTTACACTGCAGGAAATGCACCTGGTGCGCGCGCGGACTCGGCCGCCGAACCGGCACTGTCGGCAAACCGCAGATTAGGGCATCCCGACTCGGCAAGTCCCGGCTCGACGCCGCCCATGCGTAACGAAGTTCGGCCCGCTCTTTCTACTTCCCTTCAACAAACCCGGTTAACCCATCGTTCACCCGCATCCCCGCCCGTGTTATCCCGGGGCACGGTGTGGTGGCGGCCGCATGTGAGGCGTTCATATCGGTCGTGAATAGGCCACATGGGAGCGTTATGCATAAGATTGCACCACCAGAACCCAAGATGCTCGATCCCGATTTGAACCGTTCGTGCCCACGTATTTCTCCGATACCCACGCGCCTTCGGGCCCAACGACAGGGCGGTGAGAGTATGCGGCGGAACCAGCTCTCGATCGTCAGGAAAACGTGATCGTGAACGAGATGGGATAGTGATCGGAAGCATTGATCTCACCGTGTACAAGCCCTCGGTCAACTTCGATAGGGCTGGATAGGAAAGCCCAGTCGATGGATCGGTGACGTTGGAACCACCTGCGCGCGGGTGTTGTGTGTGGGGATTGTAACGCTCGGGCCATAGCGCTACGCTGCAACCCGGCCGGCGACAGCCCTCACTTCGAACGCTCCTCCATCGCGGAAAAACGTTAGGAATGGGGTACCCTCGCTGTGAGTCACGCGAATGCGATCGCCGCGGTCAATCTGGCCACTTGCCATTAGATTCGATATAGGTTGTACGAGCAGTCGTTCGATGGCGCGTTTGAGGGGGCGCGCGCCGTACCTGAAGTCGGTGCCCTCGATCAGCAAGAACTCCCTGGCGCTCTCCGGTGACATGAACCATGAACGGCTTGCCGGCGGCAGCCGTTTGGATTCGCTGTTGCACCATCTCAAGCTCAATGTCAACGATCCGGCGCAGCTCCTCCTGGCCCAGAGATTTGAAGACGACGATTTTGTCCAGGCGGTTGATGAACTCCGGCGTGAACTTCCGGCGGGCGGCAGCGAGACCGGTGCGCGACATCCGGTCAGCGAGTTTCCGCATCGCAAACAGAGTTCTCGTTGGAAGGAGCCTGGAAGCCCAGCCGCGGAGCTAAGCAGGGTGCTCATTTCGGCCGCGCCAAGATTGCTTGTCAAGAAAACCATGGCCGCCGAGAAATCGACTTTGCGGTTGTCGCCCAGTGTCAAAGTGCCTTTGTCCAGGATGCCGAGGAGAAGATTCCACAATGCGTCGGATGCTTTCTCGATTTCATCGAATAGAACGAAACTCAGCTTGATCTTTTCTGTGTGGTGCTGATTGAGCGCTTCCTGGGATAAAAGGGCGTGCGTTTCGCGGTGGCCCAGGTATCCGGGAGGCGAGCCGATCAACTTCGCGATCTCATGGCTGTGTTGGAACTCCGCGCAGTCGATCTTGATCACCGCACGAGGATTCTTCAGCAGGCACTCGGCGGTTGCCTCTACGATGCGAGTTTTTCCGGAGCCGGTGGGCCCCAGGAACAGAAAGTTTCCGATCGGCCGGCCGGCCTGGCGACAGTCCCGCCACGTGAGTCTGGTAAGACCTTACGATCTCGTGAATTGCTTCCTCTTGTCCAACGACGAGCTGGTGGAGTTGACCCTCCAGTTGCTCCGCTTGTCTTCCCGTCTTGCTGGGATCGAGTAATGTGAGCCTCGGCATTCTATATCTCCTCTCTGTGCCTCAGGCAGCCTTCCGTATATCGTTGTGGCGCGTTTTCAGATACGGCGCCAGCTTTTTCTTTGCGTTGAACACCCGCCACTGAACGGTGCCGATTGGGGTCGCCTGCGCGGCAGCGATCTCGTGGTATTCCCACTGCTCGATGAAGCGGAGCCTCATGACCTCTTGCTCACGCGAATCCAAGAAGGCCATCCAATGCATGAATTCGAATGCTGGGGTTGCGGCGGGCGTGTGGCTGGCGGTGCTCAAACGATCGGCGACGTCCGCCAAGTCGACGGTTTCCACCTGCCGAGTCTGCTTGCAATAATGCCGGTAAAGAGTATTGCGGGCGACCTTGACTAGCCACGCACGAAATAAGGTGCGATCGCGAAGTTGCACGGCCTTGCAGTAAACCGTCATCATTACCTCTTGAGCGAGGTCTTCCGCCAGAGCGAGTTCGCAACCGCGCGCCAAAAAAAAGGCAACAAGTTGGGGCGTGAAGATTGTGAACAGTTCTGTGAAAGAAACCTCGTTCGGACCTTCCAGGAAGTTCTCGATCACTCTCGCTTCGTGCAGGTGTTTTTGGGATGCGATTAGCTCGTTCCTCATAATGTTCAGCCCCTCTTTTTTGGCTGTGCCTTGTGAAGGGCACTCTCCTATCCAACTTGCTGTGAGCCAATACCTGTGTTTCTTAAGGTTTAGAAGCCTTCCAGCGGACTTTCGGCCCTTTGATCCCTCGTCAATTGCCGAGTTCTCGTCGTAGCCGAAGCCGAGAGGCGCGAGACTCTATGCAGGAAGTAGTCACAGATCGTTTCCAGTCAGCAGCCGAAAGCGGATTCCTTCAATTTAAGGCGGGCGACTTCGCCGTCGCATTCGTCGAGAATGGCCGCAAACAGGGACGCCATCGCGCCAGCAGCACGGCAGGTCGTGAGCGAGAATGACGGCGACGTGCGATCGACCGTCTTTCGACGCGCGCGTGGGGAGGTCAGTCCTTTCAGTTGAACTGCTTTCTCGATTTCGACAAGATGATTAAGCAGAACACTCCCGGCGGCTGCCCAGTAGATGGTTCGAACTCGTCGGTTGAGACGCAGACTCGAGCAAATCAACGAGCGCTTGCGATCGATCCACGCCCTAAAGTATGGGACACGACCGACAAGTTCATTCGTCCCGGAAAACACTGCCCACGGTTTTCGAACCGCCAACGCTGCCGCTAGAAGGACGCCTAGGAGTCCCGCGCTGGCGTATCGTGATGTTCAGTACTAGAATTTCACTGGCTGGCCAGCGACGTATGCTGCTCGCCCACCGAAGGGCCAGCGACGGGCAAGGTGTGTTGGATTCTATCGGCGACATTCCGCGCGAGATTGTGCGCCGCTCGAAGATTGCTTCCAAAAAAACGTACATTGCCGTCGACCAAAGTTTCCAGGACAACGTTGCCGTCTCGCGTACAGAGCTGGCTGCGGACCCTCAATTTCGTAGCTCCGCTTAAGGTGGTGACAGCTCGGCGCGTCTCGCTACCGGGCGTGTACGCCCCCACAGTTGTTTTCAGAATAAGTAGGTCCGATAGGCTATCTATACTACGTTCCCCGCTCCGCAGCACTTGTTTGAACTGCTTGGTTTTGGTTAACGCATCCACCAGATTCTCGTAGATGGCGATCCTAAACGCCGGCTCAATATTCACGTCGCCGGGGTCGACCTGATCAATCTTGACACTCCATGACCCTCTCGCCGCCTGCGTTGGCATAACATTTGGCGACGTTGCGAGCGCTGCCGGGACCGCTTGTTCCTCTGAGCGGCTCACGTGAGCTCCCCCGGGCAAAAGTGCCTGCCTAAGAA
Source organism: Bryobacterales bacterium (assembly GCA_963747945.1). Lineage (GTDB taxonomy): Bacteria > Acidobacteriota > Terriglobia > Bryobacterales > Bryobacteraceae > Palsa-89. Next base: position 694,096 of record CAVVHB010000006.1, on the reverse strand, counting down.
CCTGTCCTTGACCCTTGTTCATTTGGAACAGTGCGCCATGGAATCCTCCAGCGGGATCGCTATATTCTACCGTCACAATGTCGTACTTCTTATGCGCAAAGAGAGCGATCAAACGGCCCCCGCCGTAGGGTGTCGCGGCTCTCCCCAATGCCAGCGGTGTTCCGCCCACCTCCTTGTCTTGTTCACCCAGGACGACGTCCCGGATAGAACTGACGATGATTTGAGCGCTGGGGCCATCCGCCTTCTGAAATCGCAAAATGCCACCGTTGATGGACAGGTCTCCATTTGCGTTACCGGGAATTCCTTCCAAGCCCAAAACGTGGGTGACGTGCAGCGGAGCGGTGAGCTCCTGGATGCTGCCTCCGCTGGGTTCCTGAGCGGACAGGCAGGTGCCGTAGCAAGCCAGGGCCACTAAACTCGTGATCGCGCGGCGCGTCGGGCGGGAGAGAGAAGTTGTTGACATCATGCTTCGGAGTAAGCAGCCGAAGTGCCATTACGATGACCATCCTATGGCCGGAGGCAACTTCATTGTGGAACTACTTAGCGGACCCTCGCTCGAAGCAACACCTCTGGTGCGAAGGCTCGTTCGGTTCGGCAATCGCCCAAAACTCGACATTGGTCCGGAGACTAAAGCGGATGCGCAAAAAACGCGTGGGGCGCGCGAACGTTCGCTCAAGAGTTCTCGATCCAGACAGTCTGGGCATTCACAAAAGTGCGCGGGCCAAAATGCGAGAGCTCCCGGCCGTACCCACTGTTCTTGACGCCGCCGACCGGCACACGGGGGTCCGACGCCGTCACGCCATTGATGAAGACACCACCGGTATATAGGTCTCGGGCCATCTTACGTGCCAGGGCAACGTTCCTGGTCCATACATTTCCGCTCAATCCAAACTGGCTTGCATTCGCGGCATCAACGGCTGCAGCGACATCCGGGACGCGTGTGATCGCCGCAACCGGGCCGAACGTCTCGTCGTCGAAGGCAGGCATCCCTTGAGTCACACCGCTCAGCACCGTGGGCATGTAGAAGGCGCCCTTGCCCTCCTTGGGTTTACCGCCACATAAAGCGCGCGCCCCCGCCGCAATGCTGCCCTCCACCTGCTTGTGGAGAGAATCGCGAAGGTCGGCGCGTGCCAGTGGCCCCATCTGGTTTGCAGGATCCATCGGATCGCCCACCCGAATCGCCTGCGCCGCCTTTACGAACTGCTCTTCGAACTCGTCGGCGATTTTGCCCACCAGGATGAAGCGTTTTGCCGCCAGACAAATCTGACCGGCGTTTTTGAAGCGTCCCGTGATACCAGCCGCGACTGCTTTCGGGATATCGGCGTCTTCAAGGACGATGAATGCATCGGAGCCGCCCAACTCCATTACGGTCTTCTTGATCACTTTTCCGGCCTCGGAGGCGACCGCAGAGCCGGCGCGCACGCTTCCCGTAACAGAGGCGCCCTGTACCCGCTCGTCATTAATGACGTTGACGATGTCTTCCGTCTTAAGGATCAGATTTTGAAACACTCCTTCCGGAAAGCCGGCTTCAAGCATAATGCGCTCCAATTCGAGCGAACTTCTCTGTGTGTTGGGCGAGTGCTTTACCAAGACGACATTTCCGGCCAGCAGCGTCGGAATGCCCATGCGCGTCACCTGCCACAGGGGGAAGTTCCACGGCATGATTCCAAGGATTGGCCCGAGCGGCAAATACGAAATATATGCTTCCACCGTACCTGTCGGAGCGGCTTCGTCCGCCAATATCTGCGGTCCGTGCTCGGCGTACCAGTCTGCTTCCCAAGCGCACTTCTCCACCTCGGCCTCGGCCTCCGCAAGGATCTTTCCCATCTCCATCGTGATTACTTTCGCCAGTTGCGCCTTGTTCTTCCGTAACGTTATGGCGAGCTGTGAGAGTAATAGTGCACGTTGATGCACGCACGACTTTCCGTAGGACTTGAAGGTCTTCTCGGCGCGAACCAGAGCGGCTTCCGTTTGTTGCGGGGTGAAAAAAGGAAATGTTTCAATCTGCTCGCCGGTGGCTGGATTTATCGTTGAAAAACAATTAGACGAATTCATGTTCTCTCCTAATGTGACTTGTGTTTAAGATCTGCTCTCGACAAGGGACGCCTTTGCGGCAACGGCCTGCGCCAGCAGGCGACGCGCACGCGGGGTGTTGCGAACTTCCAGATTCATTTTTGCCAACAGGAGCGCTTTGTCTGGATCGGCACCCGCCGCGAGCCAGAATTCGGCTGCATGGTCAGCGAAGGCCTCCGGGTGACTCGCGATCAGCTCGTTGTAGCGCGCCGCGGCCCCTCCGCGCCAGTGCCAGGATTCGCCTTCACGATCGGTCTCCCCGAGAATGCGCGCAAGCTGCGCAGCGTAATCAGGATCGTCCGAGGACACCGCCAAAGAGCGGAGGCGGGCAACGGCGGAATTAGTTTCACCCAATTGCGCTTCGACCTCGGCGAGATGACCTTGCGCCTGCGCGTAAGCGGGCACACGGCGCCACGCAGCCTCGAATGACCTGCGTGCCTCACCCAGCCGGTTTTCGTCCATCCACATGAGGCCCATCTGGAAGTCGAGAAGCGCCAGCGGAAATGGCGAAACTCCGCGGTAGTGACTGCGGCTTTGCGCATATTGCCGTTCGGCGTCGTCGATTTCGCCCCGCTCGGCATGCAGGCCGACCAGGGCCGCGAGATTTTCAAAGCTCGCCCGGCGTTGTACGGCTTCCTCGCGTAGCGCAAGGGCTTCATCGTAGCGGCCGAGCGCCTGGAAGATCGCCGCACGCTCGCTGTTGGCCGTTTCGGCATCGAGCGAGAGCAGTTCCGCGCGATCGACGTCGGACAAAGCTTCGTTAAACCGGTGGAAACCGGCGCGTGTTCGCGCGCGTGCGACCAAAGCCCTTGCGTCGTCGGGCGCATCGCTCACGAGCTGATCCGCGATCTCGACTGCCCGCTCATAATCGGCAATGTGGCCGAGGATCATTCCGCGCAGCGAGATCAGCTCGACAAGACCTACTCGAACGTCCACAGTGGCGCGACCAAGCCTGATCTGCGATTCCAAGGCGTCAATCTGCGCACCAAGATTCAGCAAAGCAATCGTGCCGTGGGTCAACGGCCGTTCGGCTGTCATGTTGCGGCAGCCTCGGCCGGATTTGGCGGCGCCATATAGGGGAACACTTTCGATGACCAGGCAATCGGCGCGTCGACACCGTCCCGGATGGCCGGACCTTTTCCAGAGTTGATGTACAGCGTCAGAAGAAAATCGACCAGGTCCTGGTTGAGCCACCGGCCGCCGCAAGTCGCATGCGCGCGACCTTCGAGCATCGCCTGCTCGATCTCGAAGTAGCTCGTCTCGCAAAACGGTTTGGACGCATCCACGACCAGGAAATCATGCGAGCAGAAGCTCTGTCAGCGGATGGTTCCCGTGCTTGATCGAGAGGCCAGTCGACCTTATTGTCCAGGCCGTCGAAGAAAGCGAGATTGGCGTTCAGCCGCGCGCGATACGCGCCGACGTAGTTCTTGGAAAGATTGAAGGCATCTTCCTCGTTATAGATATCCCGGATCTCGAGATCCCGATTGACTGTGATCGAATATCTTCGCGCTGAGGGTGATGTTCTTGATTTCTGGCCGCCCGACTCGTTCCAACCGCACTGGCCGTTTGCCGGCGCTCAGAGTCTCGCCAACCACAGCGAACATTGAACCCTCTGGGACCGCCCTTGAGCAGCGTCGCCCACTCAATCCTCAGGACGATCCCAAGGACATTCTTCCCGTAGAGCCGGTCCGAACCGACTTCCTTAAAGGCGAGCTTCTTTGTTGCGATGGTTCTTTCGGCCATGGGACCGTCCAGGAAAAATGGATCGGATCTCTGTCCCACGAATATCTGCACGCCTTTCGCTCGACCGCCGCTCTCGTCATTCACGCGAAATGCAACCACCGAGTCGTCCGGCAGCGTGCAGCGGCCTTCCTGCATCGGTTGCGGTCCGCCAAACGTGAAATCGAAGACGAATTCATCGTCTCGCAACAGCGAACGCGCGCCCGCCGGGTGCAATCGATACGGGACGGACGCGCAACCGGTAAATGACGGCATCGGAAAAGAGGGCGGACGGGCTGGCATACGGAAACACGTTCATGATCAGAACGAGATGCCGCGGATCCTCCGGACAAGGAAACGCATAAACGTCGGTGATATCGATGACAGGATCGGCGATGGCGCGAGGGCCGGAAATGTGATCGGACATGATCTCAGCCTTCCTTGCTCTTGCTTAGAATGTCTTCCGCCACGTGAAAGCAGTCGGCGCCGACTGGAATTCCACAATAGATGGCGATTTGGATGAGCACCGAGCGCAATTCATCCGGCGTAAGCCCGTTGACCTGCGCCCCACGGACATGATTGGCGAACTCGCCCATCTTGCCGAGCGCGGCGACCATGCCGAGAGTGAGGATGCTGCGCTCGCGAGGGGACAAGGTCTCGTCGCCCCACACTTCGCCCCAGCAGTACTCGCTCACCAGCCGCTGAAATTCGCGATTGAAGTCACTGACGTTTCGAAGCGCGGAGTCTACATATTTATCGCCCAGCACCTGCCGGCGCTTCAGGAGACCGCGGTCGTAAAGAATCTTGTCCATAATCCCCCCATCAGTCCTTGAGATCCGCCAACCATTTCATTGCCGACAGGCTCGGCATGAACATGTACTCGCCGCCCCGCAGCACGTTGAAGGTGTGGATGCCGTGGATGCGCCGCCTCACCGGAGCCTTCGGAATCGTGAACGTGGCGCTTTCTTCCTGCAAGCCCACGATCGGGTCGCGTTCCTCGCCAAGGCCCGTAAAATTTCCGCCGTTGATCCATTCCCGTTGCAGGAATTCCATGGTTGCCATCGCTTTGGCGCTGATGAAGAGGAAGAAGAGCCCGCGCGGGGTTTCATCATCAACGTCGGAAAAGGCGTTCGGATCGTAAGGCGCTCCGATACGTCGTGCTGCGCCGGATAATGCGGTGGAGGTTTACGTCTGTTAACACCGGCATCTTGGTATCACGCGGGTTCATCCGGCGCATATGGCAGCCGAGCGGCGCCTGCTTGCCCTCCGGATCGTTCGCGTAATTGAAATCGTTATTTCGCTGCGGGTCCTGGCCGAGCGCGAAGTCGTCCTTGACCGGAGCAAGCGTCAATGGCGCGCCACTGCGCCACCGGCCGACAAGCTTCGCCGCCAGCAGCTCACGTTCTTCGTCCGTTTGAGCATTGTCTCGCAGGAATCGGTTGAATGCTCCGACGCGCGTTTGGTATTTGCGCAGGCCGAGGAAAGTGCCGTTTCGCCCGAGCACATCCGGCTGCACCATCGCGAGCGGTACCCCGGCCTCGCCCGGATAGCCGAGTATAAATTCACCCGCTTTGATGGGGCGACCCTGTCCGGGCAGGGGATCGACACCGCTGCCCTCGATGGCCGGCTGGCCGATATTGTCCCTGTATCCCATCGGATTGAGATCGCCCGGCTGAGCGCCGAAGTCCTGAGTGTCAGCACGGTAACGCCGGAAAATCCGTGGTACTGCTGGCGCGCCAAAGCCATGGCGCGGCGCCACTTTTCTTCGGTGTCGCTAAAAATGCTGATGGCGATATGAACCTGGCCACTGCCGAACGGCTGGTCCCAGTTCTTCGGATCGTTCTCTCCACGGTCAAGAAGAACGTCAGCGCGCGCAGCCATCCCCACCCGAAACGCCTCCGGAAAACTTTGAAGCGACTCCTCCGGCACACCGAGCGCCACCAAGCCGGTATAGCTGATTGCAACTGCAATCCAGGCGTCTTTGGCGTTCCACCAATCGGCTGCGGAAGCCACATGCGGGGCGAGTCTTCGCAGGAACTCACGGCCGCTCGGTGCATCGTCAATGTGAATCAGGACGTGCGTGCCATAATATGGCTCCGGCCGATAGCGCAGCACCGTGGCCTGAATTTCGTGGAGATCAAGCGTGCCAGCACTGTTGCTGAGTGTCGCTTGATCGCGTTCGATCGCGCCAGCTTCAGGCATGCTGTGTTTCTCTGACGCGGTCCACAGGTTCGGATGTGATCACGCTGTACTTCACCTCGATGTTGCCGCTGGTGGCTAACGAGTACGGGCATACGTGACTCGCGGCTTCCACCAGAGACTGGGCCGCTTCTTGGTCCATGCCCGGGATGCTCACGTTCAGCCTGGCCGCCAGACCGACTCCACCACGAATCGTGCCAAGGTCGACCTCGGCATCAACAGCCAGTTCCGCCGGCAGCGCTATTTGTTTCTTGCCGGCGATCAGCTTCATCGCCGAAAGAAAGCAGGCTGACCAACCGGCCGCGAACAATTGTTCCGGGTTGGTGCCACTACCCGATGTGCCCGGCTGCGTCAGCGTAACCTGCAACCTGCCGTCGTCAGTGTGGGATGCTCCGCCGTCACGGCCGCCGGTAGTGTGAGCTTTCGCGGTGTACAGGACTTTTTCGAGTTTGATCATGGTTTTCCCTTAAAGCAATCGTTCATGAGTGTTGTGTCAGCTCGGTTGTGGCAGTGCTTGTAGCACGGCCTCGGGCCGGATTGGCAGATGACGTACCCGCGCGCCCGTGGCAGCGAAGATCGCGTTTCCGATCGCGGGCGCCACCGCCGTCGTAGCCGCTTCGCCGAGACCGACCGGGGCCTCCGTGCTAGGGAGAAACTCGATCTCGACTTCGGGTACCGCCGCCCATGCGGAGCAACCTATACGTATCGAGATTTGTATCTTTCGGCTGGCCGTTCACGAACTCTGATCCCTCGTACAAGGCCATGCTCAACCCCCACAATGCGGCGCCTTCAACCTGGGCCGCGGCGCTGTCCGGATGGATTAGCGTCCCGGCATCAATAACAAGGGTCAGCTTCTCTACCGTGACGTGGCCGCTAGCGCGGTCGACCCGCACACGAGCAGCGCAAGCGATCCAGGTGGGCATGCCCCGTTCCTGGCCGAAGGTCGACGCGATACCGATCCCAACATCTTTCGGCGTCGGCTTGCCCCATCCGGCCTTCTCCGCCACGCGCGAGAGTACGGCCGCCTGGCGCCGCGCACCGCCCACAGAGTTCGGCGCCGAACCCGAATTACGGCCGGCGCCGTCCAACAAGCGCAACCGGAACGCCACGGGATCGACTCCGATGTCACGAGCCGCTTCATCCATAAAGCTCTCGATAGCCCAGTTGGTCCAGCCCGCGCTGACCGCCCGCAGCCACCCGGGCCGGAATGTCCGTTCGGCGAGATCGTTGCGCAGCGCACAAACCCGGTGAGATCCCACGGTATACCAGTGATCCGCGCCCCAGATGGAGAACGGATCGTAGAGAACGCCGCGAGCATCCTTTTGCATCGCTGCCGGAGCCATGGCGGCCGAAGGCCAGCCGGCTGCCGCGCGATGATCCATGCGGTCACCCGGCCGCCATCTCCGAAGCCCATACGCAGGACCTGCATCGAGGGCGATCGCGGGCAATCGAAGCGCATGTCGTCGGGTCGCGTGCACACCATCTTCACCGGCTTCCCGACTGCCTTGGCGGCGAGTGCTGCCGCCACCGTGTAATCGCCATCCAGCCGCCGGCCGAATGCTCCCCCCAGCAAATAGCTGCGCAGCACGATTGTGTCCTGGCCGCGGCCCAAAGCCTTTGCCAGCACCGGCAGGATCAATGTTTGCCATTGATTCCCGGTATGGATTTCGAAAACCCCGTTCTTTTCGAAAGCGAGCGCGTTGATGGGCTCCAGCGCGAAATGCATTACGGTGCTGGTCGTGTAAGTTCGCTCTAGCTGGTGTTTCGCCGAGGCGAGGGCCGCGTCCACGCCCGGATCGTCGACGACCAGGGCGCCTGCTTTCGGGTCGGCGATCAGCGCGGCCGCGCGCTGCTGGAGGTCGGCTTCAGATACGTGCGCTGCAGGGCCTGAGTTCCACTTCACCTTTACGAGATCGGCCGCCCGATTGGCTGCCGAGAAACTCTCCGCATATACCATGACCCAGCCTGGCGCCGTGCCCGAAGGGTCGTCCAGGGCAAGGCTCTGAATATATCCGGGCACGCGTTTAGCCGCTGAATCGTCGATCGAAACCACCTTCGAGTCGTACCGGGTAGGCGGGATCTTTGGGCGGGCGTAAATCATGCCTTCGACCACCGCGTCGATGCCATAGCGACCTTTACCATCGGTCTTTGATGGAACGTCAAGCGCCAGAGTATCTTTCCCGATCAGCCGGCGATCGGCGGGCTTTTTAATGGGAATTGTCTTCAGTTGGTCGGGCGTGTAGGCGCGGCGCAGATCGCCGCGGGCTACGATATCGCCATAAAGGATCGATCTTCCGTTTGCATGTACGGCACCGTCGCGCGCCTCACAACGCTGCGGGCTGACGCCGAGCAGTCTGGCGCCTTCTTCGATCAGCGCCACACGGCCCGCGGCCCCGGCCCGGCTGAGCACCGGGAAACTCTGGAACACCGACCAACTGCCGCCCGTCATCATTTCGCCCCATTTCGGAGTCGGAGTCGACGGTGACGACCCGCACCTTGTTCCAATCGGCCTCCAACTCGTCGGCCACGATGCGGGCGAGCGCGGTGCCGACGTGCTGGCCCATCTCGGCGCGCGTGATGTTGATCGACACCTCGCCGCTGGGATTGATGCTGTACCAAATGGTCGGTTCGAACAACTCGCTGGCGCTGCCTGCAGTTTGATCGGCGAGACTTCTCCGAGCGTACCCCAGCATGACGCCGGCGCCCAGCATAGTGATCAGAAAGCCGCGGCGCGAGGGGTCGGAGGTTCCCCTCAGTCCATGCGGAGACAAGCTAACCATGATTCGCTCCTTCTTGGGTGGTGGGCCGCATTCTCGCCGCTGCCAAGTGGATGGCCTTGCGGATCCGCAGGTACGTCATGCAGCGGCAAACACTTCCCGCCATTACCGCGTTGATGTCCTGGTCGCTGGGATTGGGGTAGTCTCTCAGCAGCGTAGCGGCCTGCATGATCTGTCCTGATTGGCAATACCCGCATTGAGGAACCTGCAACTCAGTCCAGGCAGTCTGTAGCGGATGTTTCCCCTCCGGGTGGAGTCCCTCGATGGTCGTCACCTTGGCGCCGGCGACCGCGGCGACCATGGTGATGCAGGATCGGGTAGCGCGCCCGTCCACATGGACGGTGCAGGCGCCACACATCCCGATTCCGCAACCGAATTTGGTGCCCGTGAGGCCAAGCTCGTCGCGAATCACCCAGAGCAACGGCGCGTCATCCGGACTGTGCACGGAAACGTCGCGGCCATTGAGGTTAAATTTGGTCATGATCGCATAGCTCCTGTTCTCGCTTAGGTCAGTACGATGCGGCCGACTCGCGGCGGACAGCCGAGACCTTGCTTTCGAGGCCGGTCCAGGGCGGACGGTTTGTGCGCGTACGGCGCAGATACTCTGCCAGTCTGGCTACCTCGGAGTCATTGAAAGACGAAGCGTAGGCGGGCATTACCAGACCCGGTGCCCCGTCCGTGCTGCTGATACCGTTCAGAACAGCTTGAATGAAATTGGTCGGTTCCGAAAGCGTGAGCGCACTGTTGAGCGCCAGTTCGGGCCGGGCGGAAAGGGGAACCCTGTCGGAATTGTAGTGACACGAAAGACACGCGGCGGCATAGAGGTCGGCGTCAGGATCGTATTCTTGGCCACTGCCAAGAGAGGAAGTCCTGAGCGCTTCGCTCACTGTATTCTGGATGCCGGCCTCATGCGCGCCCGCACGATTGAGATCGCTAAAGTACAACGCAATGGCACGCACATCGCTGTCCGGGACGATGGGAAGAGCCAGGGCATCGCGGATGACTGGAGTCATTGTGGCGGCGGTGGCTCCGTGCAACGGGGAGGCGCCGGTGCGCAGGTAGAGGAACAACTCTTCCTGCGTCCACGGCACAGGCGAGGGATTGGCTTCGGTCAGTGCCGGCGCCATCCAATGATCGATCAAGGATCCGCCAAAGGCTTCGTGGGTTTTTTGGCCGCCGAGCGCGTTGAGCGGCGTATGACAACCCGTGCAATCGCTGACCGCCTCAGCCAGATAGGCTCCGCGATTCCATTCGGCGCTCTTTGCCGAATCGGCCTGGTACCGGCCCCGCCTGAAAAACAGAATTTTCCACCCTTCCTCGAGGACCCGAATGTTCAGGGGAAACGGAACCGTGTTCGAGGGCACGGTAGCGCGGACCGGAGTCCGGGTCATGAAGTAGGCGTACAGCGCCTTGACGTCGTCGTCGTATAGTTTGGTGTACGCCCAGTAAGGGAACGCCCCGAACAGATGTGACCCATCTCTCGCGACGCCTTCCCGCATGGCGCGGGTAAATGCTTCCAGTGACCAGCGGCCTATGCCGGTTTCCGTGTCCGGCGTGATGTTGGTCCCGTAGATGGTCCCGAATGGAGTGTGTACCCCGTAACCACCGGCGAATGGTTGTCCGCCCGGGATGGTATGGCACGAGGCACAATGTGCGGCTGCGGCTAGACTCTCCCCTTTAGCGATGGAGTCGGCCGTGAAGCTTGCCCGGTTCTGAGGCTGGATGGGAGCGATCGACGGCCGCCACGCCAGAATGAGAAAAACGACCAACCCGACGAAGACTGCGGAGAGGATTCCGATTGCAGTGCGCCTAATCATTGCATTCTCGCTTCGCCGAATCAGTGCCTGGCCTCGTCCCGTGTTTCGCGGAACAACTGTCGAGCTTTTCTCGCGTCATTGAGGGCACCGCGTTCGTATGCTGCGGAAATCTTTTAACCAGATCTTCGGTATAAGGATTGATCGTTCGATGCACCATAGAAAGCGATCTCTTTTATGGATTGCTGGCCAAAGTCGGATTCGTCCCCCTAGGCAATCTTGTCGAGGAATTCGTCGACGGCCTGGCCGATCTTCTCGAGCCGTCTGGTCTCAACCACAGTCGAATTCGGACTGGCGACGTACCAGAAGTGCGCTTGGATCTGGTGCTTCACGATGAAATCTTTTATTTCTGCGCTGCGGATTCCCGGCCAACCTTCGACTTCACCGAACTGGAGGTCGAGGACGTCTGGGATTTTGGTCCCGAAGTCATCGATGTAAGGATCCCAGTCGCCGTCGTAAGTGCTGGCGAAGAGCACCTTCGTGTCGTTGTCCAGGAAGACCCAACGCATGTCGTGAACTGTGCCAACCAGGTCCACGTTTCGATTACCGAGGTTGCCATGCAACGCTAAAAACGCACGCATGCGCTTCGCTCCGCCTGGTCTGAGCGGCAAGATCGCCGTCAACTCCGAGACCTTGCCCTGGCGGGCACCGATTCGGCCCGCGCTTCCCGTTACTGTCGCCGAGGCGGGTGCGGCTGCATCCGAGCCCAAGGCGCGGATGACGTTCTCCAGCGCGGCTCTCGAGAACTCGCTCGCGTCGGCGTAAAGATCACGCAGTTTCTGCACTTTTTGCTCGAAATCCGAGGCTTGCCCTGATACGGTGTTCACATCTGTTTCAGTGGTCATGTAATGCTCCTATCTATTGAATTGGGTTCCGACGACGTCCTGGTTTTGCTGTGCCACTCATTTACAAAGAACGGCTATTCCGAAGGTTTGTTGGCGATGTCAAACAGCGCGCTCAGCGCCGATCCAGAAACGTTCGCGTAAGAGCCGCTTCAGTACTTTGCCGGAGCCATTCTTTGGTAGGTCAGTCTCGGAGAACTCAATGTGACGGGGAACTTTGTAATTCGCAAGGCTCTGCCGGCAGTGGAGGACCAACGCCTCTTCAGTGAGGCTCGTTCCGGGCTTCAGCACCACACAGGCGGCCACCAGCTCTCCCCATTGAGGATCAGGTATGCCGAAGACGGCCACCTCCCGCACCGCCGGATGGCGGAAAATGACAGCCTCCACCTCCCCGGAGTAAACATTCTCGCCGCCTGTAACGATCATGTCCTTCAACCGATCCAGTATGAAGAAATAACCGTCGGCGTCCTGATAGCCGATATCTCCAGTGCGAAAGAAGCCATTCCGGAAGGCGGCTTCGGTGTCCTCGCGATCGTTCCAGTATCCGCGCATCACATTCGCGCCACGCGCTACCAGTTCGCCGTGTTGACCGGTTTCCACCTGCTTGCCCGATTCGTCCGCAACCTGCATATCTATACCGGGACAAGGTCGCCCGCAAGATGTGAGCCTATCGCCTGTGTGCTCTTGGTCCTGCAGACCCGTGAGAAAACCCGTTTCAGTGAGTCCGTAGACTTGCACCAACTTAACGTGCGGTAGAAGCTCTCGGGTTCGGCGAATCAGATCGGGCGCCATCGGAGATCCTCCATAAGCCAGCACCTCAAGAGAACTCAAGTCATAGCTCTTGACATCCGGGAACTGCGTTAGCAGGTTGATCATCGTTGGAACTAAAACGGTGTAGTTGATCCTCTCATCCTGGACCGCGGCGCAGAAGCTTGACGCGGCGAAACGCGGCACCGCGACCTGGCACGCACCGAACGCCGGTGCGGCGAACATTGCAGGAAAGTCGGCGATATGGAAGATGGGTGCAGCATGCAGATAGACGCCGCGTTCGCGATAGGGCATCCAGTAATTGAAATGGTGAACATTCTCCAGGATGCTGGAGTGCGTCATAACGACGCCCTTCGGCCGGCCCGTCGTGCCGCTAGTGTAGATCAGGGCTAAGGGTGCGTCGGGTTCGTAGCAAGGGTCAGGACAGGAATCATTCCGCCCTTCCAGAGGCTCTTGGTCCAACACGAGCTGCCACGCAACATTCGGTTTGGGAGCCGGCAAGGAGGAATGCCGTATCAGCCCACGCGGAAGTGCGTCGGCGAGTACGTGATCGATCTCAACGGCCGAGAGTCGCGTATTGATCGGAACGACAATCAGGCCTAGCCAACTGCACGCATAGACCAACTCGATGTACTCTGGTCCATTGGGAAGGAGCAGAGCCAGCCGGTTGCCAGGTAAGAACCCGCGCCGGCTGAGTGCACCGGCCAGGCTCTTGATGCGTTCGTGGAGATCCCGAAAATTGAGTAGCTCCTCGCCCACGCGAAGTGCTGGCCGCTCCGGGTAGTAACGGGCGGCGCGTCCCATGGAATGGATGTAGATCATAACTTCACCATCCCAACTGTTCCCAGAACTTTGCCGATTCTGATTCCAATCGATACTGTGCCAGCTCTGCGACGGTAATCATCTTCAAACCGTGTTTCATACAGAAATGCCTGAGGTCACCGAGCCGCGCCATACTGCCGTCGTCGCTCATAATTTCGCAGATCACTCCCGAGGGATTTAGTCCTGCGAGACGAGCCAGGTCGACGCTTGCTTCGGTTTGTCCGCGACGTTCCAAGACTCCCCAGGTGCGCGCGCGAAGCGGGAAGACGTGGCCTGGACGCCCCAGATCTTCGGGACGTGTGCTCGGGTCTATAGCGGCCAGGATCGTTTGGGCGCGATCATAGGCCGAAATACCGGTCGTCACACCGCGCCCTCTTACATCGATTGAGACGGTGAAAGCAGTGCTGCATGGCGATGTGTTGCGCGGCGTCATGGGGGCCAGTTCCAATTCATCTGCTCTCTCGCCTGTGATGGTCAAACAGATCAGGCCCCGCGCGTGAGTCGCCATAAAGTTGATCGTTTCCGGTGTGATCATCTCGGCAGCTATCGCGAGGTCGCCCTTGTTTTCGCGGTCTTCGTCGTCAACAATCACCACCATACGCCCAGCTTTAAGCTCTTTGATCGCAGTCTCGATCGAGGCGAAAAGAGGTGGTTCGTCAAGCGCGTCTCCATGAGCAACGAACTCAGCGGCCTCTAAGTATTCAGTCAATTCGGTAAACATAGACGTGCTGGTTCACACTAGCGTGAGCGTGTGACCCATCCTCTCTTTCTTGATTCGCAAGTACGTCAGTGCGTGAGGACTTGGCTGGATCTCGCACGGGATCTGCTCAACAACCTCAATGCCTCCGTGCACCAACGCGCGCCGTTTATCGGGATTATTTGAAAGAAGCCGAACGCGCCGGATTCCAAGATCATTCAGGATCGCGACCGGCAAACTGAAATCCCGGCAGTCGGCCTCGAAGCCAAGCACATGATTCGCCGTTATGGTGTCGAGTCCAGTGTCCTGAAGAGCATAGGCCTGAAGTTTCGCCATCAGTCCGATACCACGCCCTTCTTGATGCTCATAAATCAACACACCGCATCCTTCCGCGGCGATGGTTCGCATGGCCAGTTCCAATTGATCTCCGCAGTCACAGCGAAGGGATCTAAGCACGTCGCCAGTGAAGCACTGCGAATGGATACGTAAGAGCGGAGCCCCGTGCGTCGGATCGTCTCTGTCGGTTGGATGATCGAGGATGAGAGCGATCGCAGTCTCGGCGTATCCTCTGCCGACTGGGGGGCGCTCAAAGCCAATCATTCGAAAGGCTCCCCACTTGGTTGGCAAAACGGTGGACGCCACTAGCCGAACAATGCCAGACATCCGCATCATAGAAGGCTTTCAACGTGCTAGTCGCTAGCGTCCCGTGGTTACTGGCTCGTGTGAGACTTGTGGAATGGCGCCGCTCGAATGGAAAGCGTCGATTTCGTCGCCGGTGAAACCAAGTTCTTTCAGCACCTCTTCGTTGTGCTCCCCAATTTCCGGAGCTCGCCTGGCAGGCACTTTAGCGACATCGTGTACCTGGATCGGACTGCTGATTGTGAGCTTCAGGTTCCCTCCGGCGCCCTCGATCGGCACGACGATTCCATTCGCCTCAAGCTGCGGATCTTTGACGACTTCGCTCGGAGCATGAACAATACCGAATGTAAGGTGACCTTGTTCGAGGACTTCCTGCCAGTGCGATATGGGCTGCGAGCGGAACATTTCGTCCAGTATCGCCGTCAACTCCACTGAATTCGCGGCCAGCTTTGCCGGATCGGCGAATCGCTGGTCTGTCAGCAGATCCGGGCGGTCAACTCCCTGCGCCAGAGCCGGCCACTTGTCCGGTGTGAGGACAAGCACGAACCAGATATCGTCCGAAGTTCGATACATATTGATGAGTGCATTCGGCGGCTTCAACCGGTCGTGCAGGGGGAAGAACGTGGCGTCGCAAAGTGCGCCCTGGACGAAGACCCCGCAGGACCAGACGCCCGCAGCGAGTAGCGAGGTTGTAACGTACGAACCCTTTCCGGTGCGCTCGCGCCGGTACAGGGCCGTGACAATTGCGGAAAACAGAGTAACCGCTGTCGCGTGGTCTCCGCTGCCCGATGGGGGGAGAGTGGGTGGAGCGCCAGCATCGCGGGTCAGCGACAACAAGCCGGATCTGGCCCAGTAAGCTGTGATATCGAATCCTGGGAGACTGGCGTCGGGCCCCTTTTCGCCGTAACCAGTGAGGTCCGCATAAACCAGCCGGGGATTCCACTGGGCGACGTCCTCGTACTCCAGCTTCAGCTTCTTACGCGCCGGATGCGGCGTGTTGACGATGAGCACATCCGCCCATTTGACGAGCCGTTCCAGAATCTCCGCCGAGTGTGGCGATTTCAGATCGAGGGACAGTCCGCGCTTGTTGCGATTATTCAGATGCCACGGGTAGTTGTGGTGGGATCGCGGCTGAGGCGGAAGCTTGTAACCAATTCGCCATGTGTCACCGGTGGGAGGTTCAACCTTGATTACGTCCGCGCCATAGTCGGACAAGATCACGGCAGCGGCGGGCCCCGCGATGAAACTCGACAGGTCCACGACCTTCAATCCCGAAAAGATGTTTTCAGTTGTCATGAATGTCTCCTTGGAATCCACTCTTCAGCGCCCCTGGAATTGCGCTGCTCGCTTTTCAAGGAATGCCGACGTTCCTTCTTTCTTGTCTTCGGTTGCGGCGCAGATACCAAAGAACGAGGCCTCGAGCGCCAAACCCTCAGCCTGGCTGGTTTCCAATCCTTTGTTCACCGCCTCCAGCGAGTACTGAACGGCAATCGGGGCGTTGGCAAGAATTTGTTTCAGGATCGCTTCGGCACGCGGGATGAGATCCGCGACCGGGACGACTTCGTTGACCAGACCAATGCGATGAGCCTCCGCTGCGTTAATCATCTCGGCGGAGAGAATAAGCTGAAGAGCCCGGCCTTTGCCCACCAGCCTGGGCAAGCGTTGCGTGCCCCCTCCACCGGGAGGAAGGCCCAACTTCACTTCGGGCTGACCGAACTTTGCGTTTTCGGCAGCGATTCTGATGGTGCAAGCCATTGCGGTTTCGCACCCACCACCGAGCGCGAAGCCATTTATTGCAGCGATCACCGGCTTGCCGAGGTTCTCGATAAGATTCAGGACGTCTTGTCCGAAGCTGCTGGATCGTTCTGCGTCGACGGCAGTGATCTGGGCGAGCTCGCTGATGTCGGCTCCAGCGATGAAGGCCTTATCGCCCGAACCTGTCAGGATGACGCCATGCACCTCAGCGTCTTTTCGCGCCTCGGCGAAAGCTGTCCCCAAATCGGCCCAAGTTCGATGATTCAGGGCGTTGAGAACTTTGGGGCGATTCACAGTCACATAGGCGATGGCGCCCTTCTTCTCATAGATGACAGTTTCTAGCGATGGTCCTGCCAGGGTAGATTGACTCATAAAGCTCCTTATTCCGAATGTTTGTTGCTGACAAGAAGCGAAGGCCAGCTTCACCTCGGAGCGCCAGCCAAAACTTCAAGTTCCACAATCGCCTTGCCCTCATAACCGAGACACTCGGCGATTCCGCGGCCATATCGTTCGTCCGCTTTCAGGAAATGCTGGATCTGGCGAATCTGAATCTCGCGGGGAACGTCCTTCATGCTCATCACGATGTTGTGGATGAGCCTATCCCGGGCGTCGGGAGCGAGCAGCCGGAAGAGGTCGCCGGCCTGGGTGAAATCGTCATTGCCTTGCCGATGATCGTAGCGTTCGACAGGATAACTCCCGATGTCCCATGAAACGTCGCGATAAAGTGGATCTTCAGTGGGACCGCCAAAGCTGTTGGGCTCATAGTTTGGGGCTCGGCCGCCGTTCTCCTCGAAGCGTATGTGCCCGTCGCGATCATAGGTGTGAACGGGACATTTGGGTTTGTTGACCGGGAGTAGATCGTAGTTCACGCCCATGCGGTGCCGATGCGCGTCCGGATAGGACAGAATGCGTGCCTGCAGCATCTTATCTGGCGAGTAACCCATTCCGGGAACGATGTTCGCAGGTGCAAAGGCCGCCTGTTCCACCTCGGCGAAGTAGTTCTCCGGACCTCGCGTAAGGGTCATGATCCCAACTTCGTGCAGTGGAAACTCCCTCTGCGGCCAAATCTTGGTGAGATCGAATGGATTGTAGCGAAACGTGGATGCCTCGTCCTCATCCATGATCTGAACGCAAACACGCCATCTTGGTGACTCCCCGCGCTCAATGCCGTCGAGCAGATCACGCTGGGCGAAGTCTGGATCCTTACCAACCATCTCGATGGCCTCTTCGCGATGGAAGTTTTGAATTCCCTGCATCGTCTTGAAGTGCCACTTGCACCACACTCGCCGTCCTTCCGCATTGATCAGCGAAAACGTGTGGCTCGAGTAGCCGTTCATGTGCCGGTAGCCACGCGGGGTCCCGCGATCGGAGAACAAAATCGTCACCTGGTGCAGCGATTCCGGAGACAGACTCCAAAAGTCCCACATCATGGTGGGCGACTTGAGATTAGTATGGGGGTCGCGCTTCTGCGTGTGGATGAAATCGGAGAATTTTAAGGCGTCCCGGACGAAGAAGACTGGAGTGTTGTTTCCGACCATGTCCCAGTTGCCCTCTTCGGTGTAGAATTTCACCGCGAAACCACGCGGATCGCGTTCGGTATCGCCAGAACCCTTTTCACCGCCGACAGTGGAAAAGCGGACGAAGACCTCGGTTTTCTTGCCTAGGCGCTCGAAGATCTTGGCCTTGGTCCACTTCGTGATATCACCGGTAACCTCGAAAACATCCGTGTGCGCCGGACCCTTTGGCATGGACCACTCGTTCCGGAATGCGTTCCCGGTTGAAGTGCGCCATCTTTTCGATCAGCAGCAGGTCCTGCATTAGGACCGGCCCGCGAGGACCCGCAGTGAGGGAGTTCTGATTATCGCCGACCGGAGCGCCGGCGGCGGTGGTCATCGTTTTTCGTTTGCTCACGTTCTTAATCTCCGTCGCCGGATGTCGCAGGAAGTTCGGCGTACGCGATGCCCGAAAGATTCCCTTGGGCGAAGAACAGAGTCTTCTTGTTCGAGCCGTCGAGATTCGCGCTGTAAAGCGAACCCGCAAGGTCCGTCATGAACATTCGCCCATTCTTCAGATCGAGTGCCAGGCCAATGCCTTCCATCAGGGAAGTAAAGACAATCTCCGGATCGTTGCGTTTCCCGTGGACTGCATCCATCGACGCCCGGTTCACAGTATTTCCCCGCGGCGGGTCGCCACGATCTGTCCAGTACATCATCCGATTGGCGAGATCGAGGTCCAGATCAATCGGTTCGGGCAGATAATTGTAGATGAGTTCGATGTCAACGCGATTCGCCGGCGTTTGGCTCTTCGGAATTTCCAGGTTCGCGCGAAAGATGCGCCCCAAGCCGGCGTTATCTGGGCCTTTCTGGGTCCAGTAGATCTTGCCGCCGGTAACGTCGAGAGCGATGCCAACGCACCATTTCTTCGCGTCCTTGCCTGGGCGGGCATCTCCCTGGCTGGTGTCAACGAGCGTCTCGAGTCCTGAACCATTCAGGTTCACTCGCATGATTCGCATGCCCTCGCGATCTGACCAGTAGAGCTTGCCGTTGACTTTGTCGAGTTGAAGCTGCTTGGGAGTATGTGTGCCACCCGCGGGAACGATGGTCGTGAGATTCTTCCCATCGAGATCGGAGCGTTCGATGGAACCATCATTCGCACTGGGGTTGCCCATATTGGTCCAGTAGAGGTGACCGGCCTCGACGTCCACGACCAAGCCGTCA
This sequence comes from Bryobacterales bacterium, assembly GCA_963747945.1. Classification (GTDB taxonomy): domain Bacteria; phylum Acidobacteriota; class Terriglobia; order Bryobacterales; family Bryobacteraceae; genus Palsa-89. The sequence continues at coordinate 675,274 of CAVVHB010000006.1, read as the reverse complement.
GGAAGTCTTCGACCTTCCGTGAGAATCGTTTTCAAATCGGAACCATCCGGGTTCGAGGAGAGAATGCGGCCGCCCGAGAGATCCAAAAAGAACAGCCGCCCCGAGGTGGGCTTGGGCGTCGACTGAGCGCCTCTTGCTTTGGAAATAGTGGTAGACATTGATTTGGTTTTCCTTCAGAGTTGAGCACAATGTGATTCGTCAATCGCGTCTTGGAGTGCTACACGAACGCGCTGAATCCGGTGATGGCCTTACCAACGATGAGCGTGTTCATTTCGCGGGTGCCTTCATACGAGTACAGAGCCTCAGCGTCGGCGAAGTAGCGGGCGACCTGATAGTCCAGAAGAATGCCGTTGGCGCCGAGCAACTCACGCGCCCAAGCCACGGTCTCGCGCATTTTTACCGTGCAGAAGGCTTTCGCGAGCGACGCGTGGTGGTCCAGCAGTTTACCCTCATCTTGCATCTGAGAAAGTCGAACCACCATGCACTGCGAGGCAGTGACATTGCCGAGCATCTTCGCCAGCAGATCTTGGACCAATTGAAATTTCGCGATGGGTTTGCCGAACTGTTCGCGCGTTTGCGCGTACGCGAGTGCGTGCTCGTAAGCGCCCATCCCGCAGCCCGTCGACTCCCAGGCGACATAGGCGCGCGTCATCCGCAGCACCTTCGCAGTGTCACGGAAGGAATTATCGGCCTGGAGCCGGTTTTCCTCTGGCACGCGACAATTCTCCATAGTGATCAGCCCGTTCTGGACCACGCGCAGCGCAATCTTGTTCTCAATCTTTTCGACTTTGAAGCCCGGCGTGGTTTTGTTCTCGACGATGAATCCTTTGACTTGGTTATCGGTCACGTCGCGGGCCCAGATGATCGTTACATCGCCCCACGTGGCGTTGCCGATCCACTTCTTCTGGCCGTTTAGCAACCAGGTATCACCCTCGCGCTTCGCGGTTGTGATGAGGCCGCCGCCGGACCCCGATCCGACCAGCGGCTCGGTGAGGCCAAAGGACCCTATCTTCTCGAGTCCGGCCATAGGCGGAAGCCATTTCTGCTTTTGGGCCTCGGATCCGCCAAGATAAATCGATCCCATTGCCAAGCCGCTGTGGACGCCAAAGAACGTCGCGAAGGAGGAGTCGACTCGCGCCATCTCCATTGCCACGAACCCCGCGAGGAGCGTACTGCCTCCTCTGCAGCCGTAGCCCTGATATCCCAGACCTTCGATTTTCAGATCGCGCAGAGCCGGGATCAATTCGAATGGGAACGCGTCCTCAGCCCAATACTTGGTGATCACGGGCGCTACCTTGGTCTCCATGAACGTGCGGACTTGCTTCAAAATGTCTCGTTCCTCATCGTTCAGGCACTCAGTCACTTGGTAGAAGTCGCCGTCTGGTTTAGGCAGCGTAACGGCAGGGGGTCGTGCTACAGCTGTTGTCATTCTTTTCTCCTTGAAATCCTTACTTGCTTGAACTTGCCAGTTCCAACTGCGCTTCCTTAGGAACCTCTGTCCTCGGTTCGGCGCCGTGGTGATTCACAATGAGCCGGGAACCTCGCTGGCCCGTCATATAAGTCCATACCCATTGCAAGAACACACTTACTCGTAGATTGGACTGCGCCAGGAACTGAAGATGCACCGCGGCCCAGGCGAGCCATGCGAGGAACCCACTGAGGTGGACTTTGCCGCTTTCGAGAACGGCGAAGCCCTTGCCGACTACTGCCATGTTGCCCTTGTCGAAGTAGCGAAACGGCCCAGGCCTCGATTTGCCCGAGATCACCCTGTGAATCAGGTTTCCCGCATAGTGTCCTTGTTGAATCGCTACTTGTGCGACGCCTGGTAGCGGCTTGCCATCCTGATCGAGCGAAGCAGTATCGCCGACCACAAAGACTTCCGGATACCCGGGTACTGAGATGTCTTGTTGGACACGAACTCGCCCGGCGCGATCTGTCGCGACATTTAGCCACTTGCCGGCGGGGGATGGCGCCACGCCGGCTGTCCAAATCACGGTTTGACTGGAAATGCGCTCGCCCGCGACAATCACGCCGTCCGCATCAATCTGATCGGCACCGTGTCCCAATCGAACCTCCACGCCGAGGCTTTCCAGGCGCGCCTTTGCCGCTTGAGAGAGATCTTCCGAGAAAGGTCCAAGCACCCGCGGCGCCAAGTCGAGCAAAACGATTCGCGCTGTTTCAGGATTGATGCGCCGGAACTCCGACTTGAGCGTATTGCGGACCAGCACGGCGATCGCACCGGCCATTTCGACTCCGGTTGGGCCAGCGCCGACAAGCACGAAAGTCAGAAGATCGCGGTGACGGCTGGGCTCTTCCTCGGCTTCGGCCTGTTCGAAAGCGTGCAGGATCTTATTGCGGACCGAGACAGCATCTGCAAGGCTTTTTAAACCCGGCGCAAACTTCTCGAATTCGTTGTGCCCAAAGTAACTATGAGTGACACCGGTCGCCAGTACGAGGAAATCGTAGGGAATCGGCACGCCTGTTCGGTCAGCGTCTTTGACGAATACACATTTCTTGTCCTTGTCGACACCCGTAACCTCGCCGAGGATTACGGTCGTGTTCTGCTGTTTCCGGAGAATATTTCGGATCGGCGAGCCTATTTGGGCAGGAGCCAGCACTGCCGTGGCCACTTGATACAGCAGTGGCTGGAACAGATGGTGATTCGCGCGGTCGATCAGGATGATTTCCGCTGGAGCGTTCTTGAGGGCCTTGGCGGCCGCTAAGCCTCCAAAACCCCCTCCAACAATCACGATACGTGGGACGCTTCCAGGCATGCTCGTCAGTCCTTCAGCTAGCCTTAGTCAACCTGGATGACTCCGAGTATTTTGCGCGCAGCTGGAGCAGTCCGAGCAGAACTTCGTCCCGTATCTCAGCCAACTGATCTACCGACTGGCCTTCGGCCTCCTGCGCTACGCCCGCAATGATGGTTTGCTTGGTCTGCGGACTTAGTTCGGTTAGCGTGCCAAGATCTTTCCACCAGCTCGCCATCGGGCCGGCCAGGTGCTCCATGAAATGCTGAATCCCGCCCTCGCCGCCGCCCAAATGAAACAGCATGTTGGGCCCCATGACTCCCCAGCGCAGTCCAGGTCCCCAACACACTGCAGTGTCGGAATCCGCAACGTCCAGGACACCTTGCTCAATGAGGTACACTACCTCCCGATACAGTGCGGCCTGAAGCCGATTCGCTACGTGGCCGACTACTTCCTTGCGAAGGTGGATCGGCTTCTTGCCGATCGACGCGTAAAATTCCATGGCGCGGCGGATCGTTTCTGGTGACGTTTTGGAGCCTCCAACTACTTCCACAAGCGGAATCAAGTGCGGGGGGTTGAACGGATGGCCAATGACGCAGCGCTCGGGATGCTGACACGCGGATTGCATTACGCTCATCGTGATCCCCGACGAGCTCGACGCAATGATCGAGTCGGATGGTGTAGCGGCGTCCATGTCCGCAAATAGCTTGATCTTGAAATCCGGGCGCTCTGGCCCGTTTTCCTGGACAAGATCCGCATCCGACAGGGCTTTCTTCATGTCAGCAGTGAAACTCAATCTTTCTCGCGAAGCTTTTTTTGTGAGGCCCATAGCGGTGACTGCCGGCCAGGCCGCGTCGATGTACTTCCGCAGATTCGCCTCCGCGTTCGGAGCTGGATCAGTTGCGATGACATCGAAGCCTCGTGCCAGAAACTCGGCTGCCCAGCTTGCACCGATGACCCCGGTACCCACGATGGCGATACGCCGTATTGGTTTGTCTGAAGCCATTTCTTGTCCTCTCCTGGAGCGCTCTGGATTGCGACACGCAAAGCGGTGAAATCGGTCTGCTCAGTTCCTGTCTGAAATCCGCTCCGCTTGCCTACATCCCGAAAGAGACGTGGTCAACTAGTTTTGTTGGCGATTGGGTAACTGGTGAATGATGTTTTTGTTTTGTGGTCCATCGAGCCGCACGGGCTGGCCGCCTTCGTTCATAATCTGGCCAAACGAACTGTGCGCTTGCGCCGCTAAACGCCAACAGCCAACCTCATCTGCGCGCACTCTTACAGAGACACCTGTCGCATGGTTGTTGGGATGCCCAGCAGTCCTTCGGAAGCACTCCGGCGGGCCCACGGCAAAGTTTTCCACCGCCGAGAGGACAAATGCAATCCACAGGAGATCGGCTGTCAAGAGGTGTAGCAACTGAAGCCAGGTGGGCGTCTTCAACGCGATGTTCGCGATGCCCAGGCTGCACTGGAGAACAACCAGCACTGCCAGTGCGGCGCCAAGTCGTTTTGCAGAGGCGTTCGTCCAGCTCGATGCAGTAACTCGGAAGGCGACTACCAGCAGGTAGACTGCAAGGGCCACGGCCACGATCGGATGAAGGATACGCAAACGCACAAAGATATTCGAAAATGGTGAGAAATCCCCGCGTATGCTCTCGGTCAACGAGGTTGAGACGGCGAGCGCATCACCCAGCGCTGCGAAACCTCCCAGGATTACCGTAATCACAAATCCCGCGATGGACAGCACGAAGACTTGGCGCAAACGTTGTAGCTGCGGGTATGGAAAACTGGACCGGTGGTTGGTAGTGGCCAACCACGCGGTCACCGAGAGGGCTGCCAATAGGAACAGCGTATTCATTAGGTGTGCGGCGAGCCACAACCCGCGCGAAAGTGACGAATTTGCCGCAACCATACGGAGCAAGACGAGTGCCGCGCCGATAGCGCATTCTATGGTCGTGCAAACGAGCGCCAGGAAAGCACCTCGTCGTACTCCGTTGCCCTTCGGAAACACACGATATGCCCAAATGACCAGCACCACTACCGATACGAGTGCGACGCCGCTGGTCAAGCGATGACTGAACTCGATGAGGGTGGCGGTGAGCGGTGCTCTCGGAACGATCTGTCCGTTGCATAAAGGCCAGCGCTCGCCACAACCCGCCCCTGAACCCGATGCGCGGACGAACGCGCCCCAAACGACCACCCCAAGGTGAAAAACCAAAACGGCCCACGCATAAAAACGGAAGTGCACTTTGATTTCGCTCACAAAGCGTGCCGATCGAGGACCATTACAGCGAACAGGGCCGGGAGGTAAAGCACGGAGGCGAGTAGCACATGCCGCGCTCGAACAAGGGTACGGTCGCGCCCAAGGCGCAGACCGAAGTAAAGCAACGCCAGGCCCGCGGCGATTGCGGCGATGGGATAAATAAGCCCCGTCATTCCGAGAAGACGAGGCGCAAGGCTGATCGGGATCAGAAGCAGCGAACAGGCCACGATACGCCTGGCGGTCGACTCGCCATCAGGTTCCACCACCGGGAGCATCCTGATTCCGCCCATGGCATAGTCGTCCCGATACATCCATGCGATGGCATAGAAGTGAGGAAACTGCCAGACGAACAGGATGAGGAACAACGCCAATGCTCCGGCATCCAGATGCCCGCTCGCCGCCGCATAGCCGATCAGCGGAGGCATGGCGCCGGGCAGCGCGCCCACGGTTGTGCACGCTGGTGAGCGCCGCTTCAACGGAGTATAGACAACCAGGTAACTCAACAGCGTAAACAGACCGAGTGCGGCCGCAAGCGCGTTCGCTCCGAACCACAACTCAACGAAACCGGCGGCGGAGAGCAACACGCCAAAAGCGAATCCGTGACTGCGTTTCATCCGTCCGGCGGCAATGGGCCGCTTGCGCGTCCTGCGCATTTTGGCATCGGAGTCGGCCTCGTACCAGTGGTTGAGCGCCGACGTTCCTGAAGCCATGAACGCTGTTCCAAGAAGGACGTGAACGAGAATTGAGAGATGAAAAACGTTTCGGCAACCAAAGTAATAGCCGACGGCGGTGCAGATCAGGATGAGTATCGTGATTCTCGGCTTGGTTAACTCCAGGAAATCTCGCATCGCTCTATTCCCTCGCCTTCCGGCTGATCAGTCGTTCGCGAACTACAAAGAGAGCGATCATCAACGGCGGAAACGCGATGTAGCTCCAGTAAGAGAGCGCCTTCTCGGGAGCCGGCGCGACGTCGATTGTTCCTGTTGCGTTCGTCCGCACACCGTCGTGGAAGATTGTGACGGCCAGCCGCCATTTGCCCGATTCTGAAAATGTTACGGGGGCGGCATAAAGCAGCTTGTTCTGCGCCTGCTGCCGGGTGGGCCGGGCGTGGATTTCGGGGATTTCGGTGTTCGGCGCGTCTGTCCGGAGCCGCATTGCGACATCGGCATCCAGTACCGGATCGAGCCCATTCCGCTTCTGCAACAGCACACTGATATCGGCGGGGCCGGCAGAAAGAGGCGACGGAGAAGTAAACACCGTGATCAGTAGCGCTCCGGCCTCCTTTCGTAACTGGATCGTTCCTCCGTCAGCGAAGAGACGCGCTGGAGCCAGCATCGCGACGAACGTCAGTAGTAATTTGGCAGCCTGCATGATTGCTCCTATCGCATCATCATCGTTCCGCGCATCTGCATAGGCTGGAAGACGATCCAGACACCTGCCGAATACAACGCGCCGGCGAGCACGGCCCAAGGCGCCAGCACTGCCAGCGCCATGCGCTTACCATCGGTGACCTGTCGTGCCACACGCCATGCAACGAACAGAGTGAGCAGCAGGCCGAAGTCCAGAAAAAGAAGGTCGACCGAAGGCATCCACAGCGGCATCCATGCTTGCGGATACACGCCCGAGGAAACTCGCGAAAAGAATCTTTCAACGGCCGGGAGCAACGCACTCCATCCCGCCACCAGGTGGTTCGAGAAGTGTGCGAGCCACATACTGAAGCCGACCGGAACCAGAGCAAGCGTGAAACCGCAGGTCAGTTCCTTCCAGCCGGCACTCGCTCGCGCCCAGTGAAGGCCGGCCCAGCCGCAAGCAGCGGCCAATATCGCTGGAATGATCAAAAGGCCAGAGGCGTACAGCACCGACACGATCGGCACCATCGAACTGAGTCCCAGTCGAGCGTGCTCCCATGCATGAAGATGATGCATCCACATCATGACCGGCTCTGTCATGCAGGCCGCATTCACAAATGCGCCGAATACCAGGATGAGTGCCAGAGCGGCGACATCGGGGCGACGCGATCAGCCGCCCGATTCCGGAGCCGCGGCGGTCCTGGATCAGGGCCTGCGCGGGCAACACGCGCAAGATACCGACGTTTTCTTGTGGACAAGCCTGCACGCAGTCGAGACAAAAGGTGCAGTCGAAGTTGCCGGCTTTCTTTGGCTGAAACAAGTTTAGTTCACACCCTCGCTGCCGATTGTTGCCACGAATGCAATCGTGCGTACCTGCACGCTCCGCAGACCGCGGGCTCGCGTACTTTCACCTGCAACGGCGAGACGAGCGAGTGAACGAAATGGAACTGGCCGATCGGGCAAACGTACTTGCAGAAGCTGGCTCCCTTGAAGACGCTATCGACGGCGAACGCGGCGATGAAATAGCCCAGGATGATCCAGGCGGTGGCGCGCGGGCTGTCCCAAAGAGCAAATGCCTCATACGCCCACAAGTAGCGCGGCGAGCAAGCCTGCTGCAATCCACTTAGAACGCAATTGTCTTGGCCACTGATAGCGCGGCGCGACGAACTTTCGGGCGAGGTCGCGCGGGAGCGTGAATGGACATGCCATGCAAAAAAGATTGCCGGCCATCAGCAGGGCGATCACGGCCAGCCCACGCCAGTGGGTCCAGGGCAGCACTCCGGCGAGGTTTAGCGGAGCGACTTGTGGTCCTAAGAATCCATCTACAGCGACCGCGACTGCCAGTAAGAGCATCGCCATCTGGACGCATCGCCGAAAATGGCGATACCGGAGGATGGAGTCCAAGAATCGGCGTTCGCAGAAGATCCCACGGGCGCTTTGGCAGGGACCTGTGACGGGGAACGCGCGCAGGACTGGATCCGAATCGGAAACACAGGCCGCTCGAGCGCGCGCATCCCTAGAATCAATGCCGGCAGAAGGAACGCGATCGATCCCGGCACCCACATAATTGCCCCCGCCGTTGCTTGGTCGCCGAGAGCGGAGATTCCCCAGAGGCGAGGAGCAAGTTGATAGGTGGGATAGAGCACGTGATCCGAGAAGCACAACACCGCGGACAGGCCGGTGTTCACAAGATCCGCCAGCGACGAGGTAGGGAATCATCGCCCATCTTGGCCAGACCGGGATGGCTCGGCCACACTCCGATTACCGGCCACCAAAAAACGAGGGCCGACCAAAAGAAACACGCATGCTCCGCCTGATGCCACGCCTGCGAGTGGAACGCCAATTCATAAAATCGAGGCAAATGCCAGAAGATGATGACAACCGATAAGGCGAACCAGGACGTTATCGGATGCACCAGTGCACGGCCGACTTGTCGAATTCCCGGCAACCAAGAAACGGCCCGAGCGCGTCCTTAAAGATCCATCGTGGCAAGCCACGCAACAGCGGCAGCACCGGTTGTCCCGCGAGCAACAGGGGAGGCGACGACCATAATCAGCAACAGATGCTGGATCATGTGGGCCGACAGCAACATTTGCCCGAACGCGTCGACTGGCGATGCGAGAGCCAGCAAGAGCACCAGCAAACCACCGGCAAAGGCAGCCAGCTTACCGATGGTGTATTTGCGAGGCAGTTCGCTATGAACGCGCCGCCAGCCGCGAACGTAAAGAATCCCGACTGCCAGCAGCAGGCACATTGTTTTCAAATCCAACGTCCAGGATGCGAGCACTGCCGCTGCGATCGGATCCATCTGTATGCCTCAGCGCGCCGAGGCGGACTGCGCCGGCTGCGTGGAATCCTTCGCTCCGGGCTGATACGACGGCCGCAGCGTTTGCATGAATGCCACCAGCGCAGTGACTTCCGCGGGACGCAGATTCTTGCCATATGCCGGCATGTTTCCGCTACCCTGAATGACCTGGCGAATCATCTGATCGGGCGTGAGCCGCGTGGCTACCGTATCCAATGCCGGTCCCCGCTGCCCGCCCTCGCCACCCAGGCTGTGACAATTCCGGCATTGCTTGCTCTGGATGAGAATCGCACCATGGAGTTCCAGCGCTGTCCTGCCTTTGACGTAATCCACGGGCGTGACTGCGCTGCTCCAAGCCTCCATGTGCGGGGACCAAGGCGCGAACGTCCCGAGGTACGCCAGCAGCCCGACCGTGAGAAAGGCCAACAGCACCACGACTACGGCAAAGGGACGCCGGCGATAGCTTTTCTCTCCTGTTCCCGAATAGAACGGCAGAAGGATCAGAATCGCCAGACCGATCACTGGCGCCACCAGTAAGAGAAACGTTTCCATGTAGGCCGGCAGCAGCGCGAGGATCGCGTAGACCGGCAGGAAATAGAAGTCCGGCTTCGGCGCGGTATGAATGAGTGTCGGGTTGGGAGGACCCGACGGACCGGCCGGACCGAACACGAGCGCGCAGGTGACGATGGCTACGATCAAGCAGCCGCTGAAGATCAGATCCTTGCCGATGACGTTCGGAACAAACGGAACGCCCGTCTTGTGGATCATCTCCTCGTACTCGTTCTCGTAGGACTCCTTCCTCACCACGCTTCCTGGCTTCGGGTATTCGTTGATGCCTTTTGTCAATACCAGCCGCAGGTGGAGGCTCAACAGCGCAATGATCAACCCAGGTACGACGAAAACGTGCAGCGAGAAAAATCGGGACAGCGTTTCACCGGCGATGGTGGATCCAGCAAGCATCAGATGCACCAGTTGCGCGCCGATGAGTGGAACCCGGCCCATGATGGATGCACCAATTCCAAGTCCCCAATAAGCGTCCTGATCGAAGCGCAAAACCTGTCCCGTGAACGCCATGCCAAGAGTGCACAGGAAGAGAACACAGCCACTGACCCAGGTCAGCTCGCGCGGGTATTTATAAGCCCCAAAGAGAAACGTCTGGACCAGATGCAAGCTCATGATGGCGACCATGAAGATTGAACCCCAGTTGTGAACCGCGCGCAGAAACCACCCGAGGAACTGTTCGTTGTTCAGGTATTGAAGACTGGTCCAAGCCTGACTGGTCGAGGGTACGTAGACGAACGCCAAAAGGGTACCCGTCACGATCTGCAGAATGAAGCACAGGAGTGTTCCACTGCCGAACACGTAGAACCAGCTATTCGTGCTGGGTGGAACCTTGTGCCCCGCCGTCGATTCGAACAGTTTCGTCAGGTGCAATCGTTCTTCGAGCCACAGTGCGATGGATCTCAACATTTCGTGCTCCTTAAAGAGGCTCAGCGAGAGTGGGAAGGTGACCGCCCAGCACCTTTAGTTCGCTGCCGTCCACTTTGTGCTGGTACTCGAAAAGTCCTCGTGGCGGCGGACCGGAGGCATGCGCCCCATCCTCGTAAAACGCGCCTCCGTGGCAGGGGCACATGAACAGTCGCGATTCCTGAAACCAACGAACCGGGCAACCCAGATGGGTGCAATTGATGGCGAAGACCTGGAACTTCTGTGAATCGATCCGGCGCACCCAGCAGGGCACTTCGGCGGTGTCTCCATCCCAGGGCTTGCTGACAGGGTTGCGATAGACGGCCATGCGGGTTTCACCCTCGGGAAAGCGGTCCAAAGGTCCCAGCGAAATCCAACTCTTTGCCGATTTGCGTGTGAAAGTCGACAACACATAACCAAGCAGGGGGACGCCGATCAGGGCCGCCGCGATGCCGTTTAATCCGGCTCCGACCTTCAGAAGAAGGTTGCGGCGAGACAGCGGCTGCGCGGGTGCTTCATTGGTGAGGCTTAGTGGGGTGGGGTTTAATTTCTTGCAACCGCAGTCTGAACTCTGATTATTGTCGCTCATGATCTACCGTTCCTTTTGTTAGTGAGGTGATGGCAAGCGTCCGGTGCCCGGCAAGCCACCCAACAACATCGGAGATTTCTTGTGGCGTCATGGCGTGCCCGGGCGAATCGCTTTTCCAATTTGGACAGCCCAGGTCTGAGCGCCCGGCGATCACCGTCGTCCGAATGGACTGGTTGCTCTCGAGCGACAGCAAGGCGGGTTCGATCACGGAGCCGCCCTTACCTGGGCCGCCCGTTCCGTTGTCGCCGTGACATCTGGAGCACTGGGTTTTGAAAACCGCTTCGCCGGCTTTAGCATCGCCCAGCTCGGCGCTATAGGGCGGCAAGGTCACTCCGGCGTACTCTTGCGCGCGTGACCAACGCGCTTCCATCTGGTCCGCCAATATCGTGATTTGCTGCTCCGTTAGTGTTCCACCGCCATTCTGCGCGAAGGCCGGCATCGCCGTCCCGGGAACACCCTTCGCGATCACGTCCCGCAATCGCTCCTGGCCGATTACAGCCAGGTATAGCGGATCGTTCATTGGCCGGGCGGCGCCTAAGCGGCCGTCAAGCCCGTGGCAACCGGCGCAATTGTCCTTGTAGAGAACAGAGAAGTCCGTCACGCTATCGGGCAACGTATACTTTTCCGTCGCGTGGCGGCAGCCGGCCAGAAGGACCGCAAGACACGCGGGTAACCAGAGAGCACGGCGCTTCATAGGTCGGTCTTCTCCTCAGAGTCCATTTGCGCTTCGATACCCGCCCTCGCGGCCAGCGGCCAGCTCTGCATGGTTTCGATCTTGGCGGTGCGTGCAATGACCCACGAACAGGCCAAACCGAAAGCAATTTGCGAAGCCACAAACCAGGTCCAATTGATGCGCTCGTTCAGGGTGGGGTTGACCACGCTGAGCGTGGCTGCGATGAGTCCAGACCATAGCACTGGAGTTAGCAGGCCGCTTCGCCAAGTGGCGCCGCGTGGAAACATCGGGAGGGAGACCGCATAGAGCAGCCCTACAAAGACCGAGGTGGTCAGGTGGATAAATGATCCAGCGACCAAACCTTCTCCGCTAAAATGACTGAGTTGTGCAATGGACGCATGGTCCATGGAAGGCAAGATGCCGGCCGCCAACAGGTTGATGGGGTACCAGATGCTTCGCTGTGCGATTAAACCAAAAAGCATTGCGACTCCCGCCATGGCGACGGCGCCCACCAGCCCCCCGTACACACCGGTCCAATAAGGATGCACTTCCACTGGGATTCGGACGCGATGGCGTTCGACGCCGTTCGTGAGGCGATCTACTTTGGACGAACTCTTCGGCACCCGGGCTGCAGCGAGATCGGCCGCGCTCACTGGTACCGCCTCTTCCTCGTTGGTCGGGGAGCACATCAAACCACCAGCCGATGGCGGCGCGCAGCAGTATTACCGTGCCGACCATGGTGACGGCGATGTGCGTAACTATCCCGGAGAACATCAGCGTGATGCCGAGCGAGGCTATGAAGGGCCACGGTGTCGGCGCCGGAACCAGAATCGAACTTGCATCATTTTCGTGCATTGACTACCGTCCAATCACGTAGACCACGGTGAACACCGCGACCCAAACAGCGTCTACGAAGTGCCAATACCAGGCCAGCAATTCGAATCGCCGAGCCTGTCCATACATGTTGCCCCTCAGCCCAAGGACCAGCGTGAGCGACAGCAAGGTCAAGCCGAGCACCACGTGACTCGCGTGTAGCCCAACCAGCGAGTAGAAGGTGGTGCCAAACAGGTTCGTTGTAATCGTCAGATGCGAATCTACGATCAGGTGGCGCCATTCGAGAGCCGTTTGCCGCAGGAATTCCAGGCCGAGCAGAATGGTCACCGCGGTCCATACCTTGAACCTCTGTAGTTGATTGCTCTTCAGGGCTCGGGCCGCGATCCCCACCGTGATGCTGCTCGTAAGGAGGCAGATCGTCGGCCAGATCGGCAATTCCAGGACTTGGCTCGGCGTGGGACCGGTCAGACTCTTCCCGATGTAGAAGGCATAAGCCACCAAATAGATCGTGAAGAGCGCGAACTCCGTGGCAATCAGACACAGAACTCCAACGCGCCCGCGATCCGGCAGCGTCCACTCACTTTGTTCAATTGCAATGCTTGGCGTCATCTGTTCCTCACTCGTACTTCCAGTCCGGGTCTTCCGGATGCTTCAGATCCCACAATGGACGGCTGCTGCGCACCTCGGGCAAGGCGGCGAAGTTGTATTCCGGAGGCGGAGATGTCGTGGCCCACTCGAGCGTCCACGCGTCCCACGGATCGTTGCCGGCTGGTGTCCCTTTCCGAAGCGAGCCGGATGATGTTCCATATCAGGCACGCGACTGCGGCGGCTTGAAAGATCACGCCAATCGACGCCACCAGGTTCAGGCCTTCCCAGCCTCGCCCCGGCGGCGTAGGTATAAATCCGCCGCGGCATTCCGAGAAGTCCCGCAAAATGCAAAGGATCGAAAGTCAGGTGGAATCCGATCACCAGCAGCCAGAAATGCCACTTGCCGAGTGTTTCGCTGAGCATCCTCCCGGTCGCTTTGGGAAACCAGTAATAGAATCGCGCCGAATAAAGCGAACAGCATCCGCCGATCAGCGTGTAATGAAAGTGAGCCACCACAAAATAAGAGTCGGTTAGCTGCCAGTTGAACGGGGCCGCAGCCAGCATGATTCCGGTCAAACCGGCAATCAGGAACTGGAACAGGAATCCGATGCAAAACAGCATGGGTGTATCAAAGCGGAGCTTGCCGCCGTACATGGTGGCCAGCCAATTGAAAATCTTAATTCCCGTCGGTATTCCCACCAGCATGGTTGAGGCTACAAAGAAGATGTTCGATCCGGCAGACATTCCTACCGCAAACATGTGGTGCGCCCATACACTCACCGATACAAATCCGATCGCGAAGGTAGCCCCTATCATGGCCGCCCGTCCGAAAATCGGTTTTCGCGAGAAGACCGGGATGATTTCCGAAACGCAAGCGAACCCGGGAGCACCAGGATGTAGACCTCCGGGTGCCCGAATAGCCAGAAGAAATGCTGCCACAGTATGGCCGATCCGCCCGCCTGCGTATCGAAAAAGTGCGCGCCAAGGTACCGGTCCAGCAAAAGCATGGTCTGCGCGGCGGTCAGCGGCGGCAAGGCCATGATCACCATTGCGGAGACCACCAACATCAACCAGACGAACAGCGGCATGCGAGCGAGCGTCATGCCTTTGCAGCGCATGCTGATGATGGTCGCGATCACGTTTATGGCGCTCACTGTAGTGCCGATGCCGCTGATGATGATGCTGAGAATCCAGTAGTCGGTGCTGGTCCCGCGCGAGAAGGCGCGCTCGGTTAAAGGAGCGTATGCAAACCAGCCAACGTCGGGTGCGGTGCCATGCCCGGCCAGCCCCTCGGCGGCGATGTAGCTGAAGTAGAGTAGTAAGCCGCCGAAAAGGAACATCCAATATCCGAATGCATTCAGCCGTGGGAACGCCATATCCCGAGCGCCGATCATGAGTGGAACAAGGTAATTTGCCAGCCCAGCGAAAAAAGGCATCCCGACCAGAAACACCATGGTGGTTCCATGGACGGTGAACAGCCGGTTGAATACTTCTGGCGGCAGCACCTTTCCGTTCGGGAAAGCCAGTTGCGCCCGCATGAGCGCGGCCAGGGTTCCTGCCAGCGCAAAGAAGAACAGTGAAGTTGCGATGTACATGATCCCCAGCCGCTTGTGGTCGACGGTTACGATCCACTCATGCAGTTTGGAAGGCACGGGTAGTGCCTCCGTCTTTTGAAAGCTTTCCGGAATACTGGTGGTGGTCGCCATTTTGTGCTTTCCTATTTCAATGAGGCGAGGTATGCCACGACCTCATCCAGCTCCGTGGCATTCAGTTGCATATTCGGCATCAGATTTCCTGGTTTTATCGCCTGAGGGTCTTTCACCCAAGCGCGAAGATTTTCCACGTTGTTCGGAATAACGCCCGATCCTAAAGTGTCCCGGCTCATGAGATGAGAGAGATCGGGACCAAATGTGCCCGAGGCGGATGTCCCGCTGACGGTGTGACAATTTACGCAAGAGAGCGAAAGAAACTCGGCTCGTACCAGCTCAAAACGCGGCTCGTAAGCAGCATCCGCTTTCTGATGGGCGGCCCATTTCGCGAAATCTGCCGGCGATTGCACCACGACTCGCAGCAACATGTTGGCGTGCTGCATACCGCAGTACTCAGCACAATTACCCAAGAACGTGCCTTCTTGCCGCGGATCAATCCACATGCTATTCGTCCGGCCCGGAATCAAGTCGGTCTTCCCGGCAAGCTGCGGCACCCAAAAACTGTGCGCCACATCGGCGGACTGGAGCTTGAGGAACGTCAAAGCCGGCTTGGTAACGGTGCTCAACGGTACGTGAAGCTCGTTCGCCGTCACGATCCCAAGTTCCGGATAGCGGAACTCCCACCACCACTGGTGACCGATGACGGTGACCTGCAGAGCGTCCTTCGGCGCTGGTTTGTTCTGAATGGCGATCACCACCCGCGCCGTCGCCATCGTCAGCACCAGGACGATCAGAACTGGAATCACCGTCCAGGCTACTTCAATGCGGTTGCTTCCGTAAACCTGCGCGGGTTCGTTGCCGTTGTCCTGTCTGCGCCGGCGGAAGCGTAAGATAGTGAAAGTTAGCAGTCCTGCCACCACCAGAAAGATGACACCGCAGACCGCTATTACCAGGACCGACAGATGGTAGACCGATTCCGCTGGCGTTGCCTTCGGATCGAAAATATTTCCGACCGCGTGCATGCCCTGGCCGAATGCAAAGACAGCCATTGCGCAGAGGAGACCGGCAAGTCGAGTGGAATAATTCATAGCAAGTCTTTCATTCGTCTGTCTCGAAAGAGCATCAGCAAAAAGCTTTTGTTGGTCGCGTTCAGCTCGCTGCACCGTTGGCTTCGCTTGTCTGGCCCTGAGATGGAGTACGGGATCAATAACTCCAACAGGAGTGCTTCGTAAGCGCTCCTTGCTAACGAATGTCCTGCACTGCGACGATCACGTGCAGAGGAGGATGCTGGCAAAATGCTCGCAGACATATTGGCACAAGTTGGACAAACGGGAACTGTGATCGTAGGGTCTTTCGGAATTTACGTGGCCTTGCGAAATCAGCATCGGCAGTTGAATGCGCAAATGTTCGTTGAGTTCTCGGGGCGATTCCAGGAACTTCTGCGGGAGTTTCCCACCGAAGCCTGGCTTGCGAACCGTAACCTCGCCGAACCGGTCCCGCCGTCAAGCCAAGAACTGACAGATTGCACTTTGTACACGATTCAGTTCATCTACGATGTGTACCACCTTCACAAGAGCGGGTACATTGCCAAAAACCTATGGACTCTGTGGGAGCGGGAAATCAAGAATACGTTGAACGGTCGCGTTTTCCAACGGGAGTGGGAGAAAGTGGCGGCCGAGTTTGCTCACAGCCGAGAGTTCGTTCAGTACATAAACTCGATGATGCGCTGCAAACCGGCGCAGTCGGCGGCCAGTACCGGCTAGTCGAAGACTATTGAGGTACTTTGCGGTCCTGGGCTGGCGGATTTTCACCGGGCTCCAACAAGCCCTTGACCGGTTGACTCTTTTCTAACGAGAGAACACGCAAACGGAAATGACTCCAGCACTCGCATCTTTCGAAGACAGCGTCCTGATCGAACTGGCGCTGGCCGGGCAGTCGGAATGCTTTACTGTCTTGATGGATCGTCACTTGGTCGCAGTAAAAAGATGCATTCGTTCGATGGTGCGGAACGCGGCCGATTCGGAGGATCTGGTCCAAGAGGTCGTGTTGAAGGTCTGGCGTCATCTGTCGACCTTTCGGTCGGAATCGAGCTTTCGCACCTGGCTGACTCGTGTGGCCATCAACGAAGCATTGCAGTCATATCGCCGGGAGCGCAGTAAGCCACTCTGTCAAGCCCTCGGAGATTTCGACGCTCTCGCTTCACACGCCGAATCGCCGCATCAATCCTATGCTCGAATCGAAATGGCGCAGGCACTTCACGGAGCCGTGGCGGAGCTCCCGGCAAAATATCGGCAGGTTTTGACTCTTCGCGATTTTGAAGAGCTAAGTGCGCAAGAAACAGCCCTACGCCTCCAATCGAGCATTCCTACCGTAAAGACGCGGCTGTTTCGGGCGCGACTCATGCTCTTAGCTACACTCAGACGATCGACAATGCGGGGCGCACTGCAAGGCCCGATCAAAGAGGCGGGCTCGAAACGGGGGCTTTCGCATCCGCGGACGACTTCCTGAATTCCGGAGTGCTGCCAAACGACGATGGAGCGTGGTCCGACAGATTCGCGCAGCCTTGTAGGCATGAGAGGATCCATATGGCTGTGTTGGCAACATCCGATTTGGGGCATCGCGGGAACGACAATCGCCGATTCCGGCAGATCATTGGCAATGCCCCGACCTGGCGATCGGTACTGGAAGAAGTCGCACTCGTTGGTCCCACAGATTCCACTGTCTTAATCGTTGGAGAGACGGGTACCGGCAAGGAACTCATCGCGCGCGCGATTCACAATGCAAGTTCGCGTTGCGGAGGTCCTTTCGTGAGGCTGAATTGCGCCGCGATTCCTTTCGATCTGCTAGAAAGCGAACTCTTCGGGCATGAGAAAGGCGCTTTCACGGGAGCAATCACCCAACGGGTTGGCAGGTTCGAGGCGGCCGACGGCGGCACATTATTTCTGGATGAAGTCGGTGATATCGCCCTGAACTTGCAGGCGAAGCTGCTGCGAGTGCTACAAGAACAGGAGTTCGAGCGCCTCGGCAGTAGTTACACCCGCCGCGTCGATCTACGCGTGCTCGCGGCCACCAATCAGGACCTCGCCGCCAGGGTCGTCGAGAAGCAGTTCCGTTTGGATCTCTATTACCGGCTCAACGTGTTTCCAATCGCCCTTCCCCCATTACGCCGGCGCCCGGAAGACATTCCGCTGCTGGTCACCCATTTTGTGAAAGAGTTCGGCACCCGCATGTCGAAACGCATCTCTCGGATTTCTGACCATGCCATGGATGCTTTGATCCGGCACACGTGGCCTGGAAATATTCGGGAGTTGCAAAACTATATCGAACGCGCAGTGATCCTAACGAAGGGTGATGTGCTGCAGATGCCCCCACTTCCGTCCCTGATGCTGAGTAAGAGAGAGCCCACGACTCTAGCCGAAGCCGAGCGCGATCATATCCTGAAAGCCTTGGAGGAGAGTAACTGGATCGTTGGCGGCAAGTCTGGTGCCGCGGCGCGTTTGGGTCTGGCGCGGACAACCTTAATCGCCAAAATCCGAAGGTGCGGGATTTCGCGTGAATTGCTCCAGACTCGGCTTGCAATGTGATGGCGAACGAGACCAGTCGTTCGCGAGGATGGCTCGACCACGGATCTCCACCTGGTAGCGAGTGAGCGGCGTGAGTACGTTGACGAGTTTTCGGCAAATGCCTCCTGTCGCTATCGGCATTTGCGAATCGCTTGCGAGGTCGCTGTCTGCACGCGCTTATTTTTCAGTCCGATCAGCGACCACCTCTTTGGCTGGGCACTTGCCCATAAAACCGCATGAAACGAACGACTGCTCGCACACCTCACAACATCAGTGATGAACCGAACTTCGACAAGCTCTCGACCCGCCTCTGTGCATATGCGCTTCTATTTATTCCGATGATCACGCTGCTTTTTCCGATGGTAGTTGATGCGGCGTCCCTTGAACCAATTACATTGAAGGCATGGGAACAGTACGTCCAATCGGCAAATGCGCGGATGGAGCAGCGCCTGAGCCCGGGCAAAACCTTCCTGTGGGTGGACGAGGCGCCGGATCGGCTCGCCCGGGTTCGTGATGGTGAGGTTATCGTCTCGCCAGTTGGCACCCAGAATCCAAAGAGAGTACCCTCTGGCCTTATTCACGATTGGATTGGGGCAGCATTTATAGCCGACGCTACTCTGACTGATGTACTACAAGTCGTGCGGGATTACGCGAAATACAAAGAGTTGTACAAGCCGACTGTGGCCGATTCCAAGGTGATAGCCGCCGGCCACACAAAAGATCTGTTTTCGATGCGTCTGCTCTATAAGTCAGTATTTCTGAAAGCGGCACTCGATACAGACTACGAATCCGGCTACGTTCAGGTAGACGATCGGCGCGGATATAGCATCTCTCGGGCAACGCGAATCCAGGAAATAGAGGAGTATGGCGCACCTACTCAACATGCGTTGCAGGAGGGTGAAGGCACTGGAGTCATTTGGCGGCTCTTCAGCATAGCGCGCTACGTCGAACGCGACGGTGGCGTTTATATCGAGCTTGAGGCGATCGGGCTGAGCCGCGACATTCCGGCTTCGCTTCGATGGATTGTGGAGCCGATAGTGCGTCGTGTTTCGCAAGGATCACTCTCAACATCTTTGCAACAGACCGAAAACGCCGTGCTCCTCCACGTTGAATTCACGAAGCGTAAGACAGGGAGTGGGGAATTAACTGCCGAGACGGTTCACGACCCGTTCGTCATATCGTCTAAGGAGGCTCAATAGAGTGCGAGCAGACATCGTCCCCGGAGCAGTTTTTCCCGATTATGAGCTGACCGATCATGCAGGGAGACGCCGCAAGCTTTCGGATCTGCAAGGGCTTGATCCGATGGTTCTGGTGCTCGGAAGAGGAGGCTTCTGCCCGAAAGATAGGCGGCAAGCGGAGGGACTGATCCAGCTTCATCACGAGATGGAGGTTGGTTACTGCCGACTGGTCACCATTACGACAGACAATTTGGCTGCGACGAACGAGCACCGTACTGGCGCCGGCGCTCATTGGCCATTCTTGTCTGATGCGGGACGTATCGTCCAGAAAGATCTGCAGATTGCTGAGTACACAGATCCGACGCACGATCCGATGATCCCGCACACGATCGTGCTCGAACCGGAACTCATCGTATTTAAGATTTACAACGGCTATTGGTATTTTGGCCGTCCAACGATTGAAGAGCTTCGACAAGACCTGCGGGCCGTATCGAAGAAATGCCGCCCGGATTGGGATATCACAAATTCGGAGATCAGGTGCGCCTGGGAACGCGGTGAAAAGAATCGCTTCTATCCGTACGGCAAGACCTACGCAAAGGTGTTTGGCGAGCAAGAATAAACTTCGACAACGCCAGATTCTTTGAGAAAAACGGCAGGACGGTAGACTCAGTCCTCTCGGGAATGACGGCTAGGTACTGCTTACCGTTCACCATGTACGAGATGGGGGAAGAACTGGGCAGATCGTTCAGCGGGGTCTGCCATAGCAGCTGGCCCGTGGCATCGTCGTAAGCCTGGATAAAGCGGTCATTGGTGCCGGAGAACACAACTCCTCCGGCCGTGTCGAGTCCGCTGCTCGACATCGGGGCGCGACCGCGCGCCATCCACACGAGCTTTCTGGTTTTCAAGTTCACGGCTTCCAGGCGTCCGAACTTCTCGTCGCTTCCAGGACCGGACGCACACTCGGCTGAACACCGGTCGAGAGCAGGCCGCGCCCGCCCGGAGGCACCGGAACAAGGTCCATGCAGCTCTCCACCAAAGGCGTAAAAAGCAGGTTTGTGGCAGCGTTATAAGACGCCGCGAGCCAACTCTTGGCTCCGTCCAAATGCGGAGGAGGCCCCCGCTTGCGCAGCGTTTCCGCCGCCAGGGCCAGGAGGCGCCTGGGCAGTGAGAGTCCAGGCAGCTACAAGAATCAGCCCAGCGGCTAGAGTCCCAGTAATGGCAGCGGTGGAGAAATTATCGGACAAAGACAGTTTCAGGTCAGAGAACCTTGCGTTTCCTTGCCGCCAGGCAACCACAATATTGCGACACGGGACCGGCATGTTTTGTTAACGGAGTCTCGAGGCCAGATTCTTTGAGAAAAACGGCAGGACCGTCGACTCAATCCTCTCGGGAATCTTATTCCCGTGTTCGCCTTCATAGGTTTCGAACGTGTGCGTGATTCCGAAATCGGTCATCATTTGATCGAGCGTCTGGTTCTGGCCAGCTAAACCGTCTTGCAATCCAACGTCCGCCATAATGGCGTGGTACTTCCTTAGATTCATGACGTACTGATCGATCATGGCGAGTGGCGAAGCGGCGTGCCATTTTGCGATCACCAGAGGCTGCGCTTGGCCCTCCTTCATCGGCTCGTCGAAATAACTCGGCGGATTCTTCGGATTTGGCGAAAAAGCAGCCGACCACGCGGAGATGATCTTTAATGCGCCGGACCCGCTTGTTGTGTTGTTCTGCTTGGAATTCGCGGGAGGCGCGGGAAGAGGATTGTTGATCAGGCAGCATGCGCTCATTACGTAGAGGCTCGAAAAGACGTCCGGACGTTTCATGCCGATTCGAATGGCGCCGTAGCCGCCCATTGAGTGGCCAGCTAGTCCGCGACCGAAGCGATTGGGAATCGTCCGGTAGTGGGTGTCCATGTACGCTACGAGGTCTTCGGCAATATAAGCTTCCCAATCGCCGGTGGTTACCGAACTGGAATACATGCTGCCGGCGTATACGCTGTAGGCGTTCGGCATCGCAACGATCATCGGCTTCGCTTCGCCGCGCGCGAGTAGGTTATCCATTGCAGCAGGTACGTTCACGCCCGGCATATTGACGCCCGGACTGGAGACTCCGGAGCCAGTCCAATACTGGTCCGTCAGAAGGTAGCCGTGCAGAAGGTACACGACAGGATATCGCTGATTGCGGTTTACGTCGTACCCCGGCGGCAGGTAGATAGTAACGTCCCTGTCCGGCGAATCTCCTTCGAGGTTCCCCTCCAGCGACTTGCCGTGGACCTTAATGCGTTGAACCGTGCCCTTCGGCTGCGGTTTCGTTTCTGCGAACAGTAAAGCCGTCGCTGCCACGATCAGCGCGATGAGTTTCATCATGCCTCATTTCACTTATGTTCTGACTTGGCCGCGGCTGCCTCGGATTCGGCAACCCGTGCTCCGCGCAGGATGCCGCCCAGAGCGTAGTTGTTCTCGTGACAGGCGTACTCGAACATCCGCTCGTTGCTGGCTGCCCATGTATACTCGCCGGTCCACGGCCGCGCCCACGTATGCGGGTCCTCCACGGTGAAGCGATAAACCAACGTGTTGGCGTCGAGCCGCGTGAACCGCTCGGTGACCTTGAGGTTCTCGCTCGACCCACGGAACCGCGTCTTGTCCGTGAAGTTGGTCGTCTCTACCACGAGGGTGTCGCCTTCCCAATGGCCGACCGAGTCGCCGAGCCACTTGCGTATGTTCGACGGCTCGTGTTTACCGCCGATCCGGACGATGCGCGCGTCATGGATCATCTCGGTCTCGATCATCACTTCAGTCGGCGTTTGAACGATCTGCTTCAGGTTGTTGTACAAATAATTCGGCAGTATCGGCGTGCCCGAGGTCCATCCGAAGCCGAGCAGACAGCGCTCGGAGTTGGCACTCGCCTCAGGGTCGTCGAAGGCGTCCGGCCTCTGGCCGCGGCGTTCGAGCACATCGGACCGGCCGGCCAAGCCACCGTACCTGTCGTCGCGCGCATTCCCCTCTTCCGTCATCGGCGGAATCTTGCCGTCGGGAGGATCGATGATGATCGAGCTGCGTTTTTCTCCTCCGATGGTGACCACGCGGTTGCCAAAGCTCTTCCAGAAGTCGTCGTAGCTCTTCCCGGCGAGGGTGTTACCGGCCTTCGGCGCCTTCCGATTCGGGTCGCTCGGCTTGTCAGCTTCCTCATCGCGGGTCGCCTGAGCGCGCAAGAGCTCGGTCGCTTCCTGATCGGTCAGGGCTTCCCGACCACCATACTTCGCCGGCCGCTCAATCTGTGTGAGGGTGTTGGCGTCATAGATGCCGGTCAGATCCGGCCGGCCGTCAGGAGTACGCGGAATCCCGCCACCTTCCTGGCTGGCAGCAGGAAGCCCCATCATCAGGATCAGCCCCGCTAACGCGAAAAGTTGGACACGCATAGAGATTTCTCCTCCGCAGCGCTTTCAGTGAGCGCCGCCACGCATTACTTTTGAGGCTCGTTCGGAGGCTCGGCTTCGCCTGGGGCGCCGGTGCCGCGTGAGGATCCCAAATTGAGCTTCCGGCCATCGGGTAACGTGATGTCGCTGCCGTTGGCGCGGTTCGTGTGGTCCTTGGCCTGGTAGCCGTCGACGACCACCTCGATGCCGATGGGCAGAGTGGCCTTCGTGACGCCTTTACGCAGCAGCGTGTTCGGCGAGCCGCCCTCGACCATCCATACTTCTTTACTACCGTCGGGCTTCGTAACTTCGATATGAATCCAGGCGTGCGGGTTCACGAGTTCCACCTTTACGATCTTGCCTTTGAGGAGCACCGGACGGTTTGCGTCGAACTCAGCGGGGAATGCGTGGTGTGCCGCCGCCGGAGGCGCGAGGGCGACTGTCAGTGCCATGCACGCGCCCACAACCATTAGTTTGCTTCCTATCAACATCGCTTTCTTACCTCCAGGTTATGTCCAGGGGCTAGCGCGGCAGCGGCTTCTTGCGCCACTGCCCGAACATCAGTTCCTCTACGAACTCGACGCACTTGAACTCCATCAACTGCGCGTCTTCCTCGACGCGACGGTAGAGCGGCATGCGTATCTTCCATGGCCGAGTGAACGTGTCCTTGTCGTCGATGGTCGCCTCGTACAGCAGGTGATCCGGCGAGGTCCGCGTAAAACGCTCGGTGACCTTCACGTTCTCGCTGGTGAAGTTCCCAGAACGGTCGAGCCACGCCATCCCGTTGAGTCCCGTGGTCTCGATCACGAACGCCTCGCCTTCCCAATGCCCGACCGATTGCCCCATCCAAGAGTCAGCGGGCGCGGTCCCGGGGTCCTTCAGAAGGATATTTCGAACCGCCCCGGCATACTCATACGCGATGGCGAACGCGCTGCGGTTCTGAAGAATACGGAACGGGTACGGCATGTAAGTGGCACGCGGCACGCCCGGTAGGTAGCACTTGATCTCCGGATCGCGCTCCAGCC
The DNA here is from genome assembly GCA_963747945.1 of Bryobacterales bacterium. Classification (GTDB taxonomy): domain Bacteria; phylum Acidobacteriota; class Terriglobia; order Bryobacterales; family Bryobacteraceae; genus Palsa-89. The sequence goes on along the minus strand of CAVVHB010000006.1, from coordinate 651,629 downwards.
ACCGCTCGTGGTTCTCGTTGCGAATCTTTAACGCCTCGGGCGTGTAAGGAATTACGCCACCTTCAACCACGCCCATGCCACCGGGGACTGCGCCCACCGCTCCGAGGTACAGCACCTCTTTAGCAGGCACTGGGCCGTGCGGCCCTGGCCGTAGCGCCATCGCGTGTCGCGCGGAATGGGGTTCCAGGTCGTAGTTGGCGGAGTTCAGCGCCTGCCAGATCCCGTTTAGATCCGGGTGGCCGTCGGCCTTTAGAGGTGCGCGATACGCCTGCTTCGGAACCTGCGCATGGCCGACCGGCGCGACCGCAGTCAATAACGACAGGACTCCAACGACTACCCTCAGCGCGGTCATTCCGCCGTGTTTCGACATGTGTACAGAGCGTTTTCTCCCAGGGCCTGATTGCCTAGTTTCCGGTGCATGTGCGGGGGTGTCAAGAGTAGAACTGAAGGATGAGGGGCCAGAAGGACTGCGTTGGGACCAAGCGCGGCCTAGCCGAGAAAACCGATCCCTCGACCCGCAAGGCCGACGCCAAACCAAAGGCACAATGCAACGGCAGCGGCGACTTTTCCGCCAATGGGCGCCACCTTGTCTTCCGAGGCAACGGTGCGGTTGTAAATTGTGAACTGAAACGACAGCGCGGCGAACAAGAACAACATTTTGACCCGAAAGGAAGTATTGCCGTAGCATTTCATGGCTTCGGACAAGAAGAGCAAGATACCCGAACCCAGCATTACCGCGAGACTCCAACGGTTCCAGGGATGCAACGCGTTAGCGATTTCTGAGATGGGCTGTGTCTTGTATACCAGGCCAAACTGGCGCAGCGCCAGGACGACCAGGGAACCGAGCAAAACTGTGAGCGCGAAGAGATGGAAGTTCTCGATGATCGGAAACGCGACTCGCGAGTTGCGAATCGCCTGCGAGACCATCGTGTCGTCACACCATTGAAAGAAAGGAACTAAGGATGGCATCGGGTTAGAAAGTGTATGCCATGGTCCGGCCACAAGTGATGATTGCCGCCCACATGATTAAGGATGCCCACCCTGCGATGCGGGCTTCCACAGGCGGAACAAGCGCATTATCCCATTGGTCCACTTTGCGATAAATTCCGCGCTCGAACGCGATGGCGTTGATCGCGGCGAAAACGAGGAGAACCACCTTGGTCTTGAAGAAAACGCTGTTGTAGGCTTTTACCGCCTGACACCAGAAGAGGAAAATTCCGGTGATGGTCATGATGGCGAAGCCATTGAACATCCATGGCTTGATTTGTTCGTAGACTTCAGAAACGGGACGCCGCTTCATGATGTAACCCATGAGACGCAGATCAGAAATCAGCAGCAAGCCGACCGAGATGGAGAGGGCAAGGACATGGATGGTTTCGATGATAGGGAATACCCAAATTGATTCGCGGATAGACGTACCGATGTAGGTGTCCTGCAGCCATTGGCAAGCGCTCAAGATGGACATCGCTATCGACACTCCTGTGACTAACGAAACGAGTTTAGCGGACCTGCGTCAGCGACGCGTTGAGTTTAACTACGGGTATGGGACCAACGGCCCGTCTCTGGGACGGAGCGGAACGCACACCTATCGCTGCAAGCGCCTGCGGTGCTTCCGGCTGAGCCTGAGGACCGTGCCATCGTGCAGTGTCAGGTCGAAGTCGCCGTGGTTGGCCGCCACTATGTTTCGAATCCGATCTATCTGCACGATGGTCGAGCGGTGAATGCGGACGAACATCGAGGGATCGAGCCGCTGCTCAAGCTCCTGCATCGTCATGCGCACCAGATGAGTCCGGCCCGCGGCGTGGATCTCCGCGTAGTTCCCGCACGCCTGAATGTGATCGATGTCACGCACGCGCACGAGCCTCATTCCGCGATGGTGTTTTACTGCGAACCGAACAAGGTATCCCTTGCCCTGATCTGCCGCTGACCGGCCACGATCATTCAGCAGCTTGACCAGCCCGCGCCGCGCGGAGGGGTCATCGGCATTGGCAAAGACCGCCCGCGCCCGCAGCAGTGCCGCCCGGAAGCGATCGCGGGTGAACGGCTTCAGCAAGTAATCGAGGGCATGGGTCTCGAACGCCTTGAGTGCGTAGCGATCGTAGGCGGTGACGAATACGACGATCGGCAGCCAGGTTGGGGCCACGCGGTCTAGCACCTCGAAGCCGTCAAATCCGGGCATCTGCACGTCTAGAAACACGACATCCGGAAGCGCCTTGGCGATGAGCGCAACGGCCTCGCTCCCGGTGGCGGCTTCGCCGACCACGTCAATATCGGGCTCGTCGTGCAACCGCAGGCGGATGGCATCACGGGCCAGAGGCTCGTCATCAACGATCACTGTGCGGATTCGATCGTGTTCCGATTTCACTTATACCGTCCCAGAACCTGCCGTCGCCCTAGTTCGTGTTCTCCCACTGCGAGTCTGTCTTCGCGGGCGGCCACTAGGTCTGGGGGCACAGCTGGGGTTGGGCGGAAAGGGATCGATATGCGGACTGAAGCGCCGCCACCCGGCAGGTTCCCATACTCGAATCGGCATCGGTTCCCGTACAGTTCCTGCAGCCGCGCACGGGTGTTCGCCAGACCGATGCCCTCCTTCTGCTGGCCAAGCGCGAACCCGGGACCTGTATCGGATAATTCCAGGAGCAGATCGTTGCCGCACCGCGACACGTCGATTTTCACGGAGATCGAGCCTTCTTGCTCCGCTACGCCATATTTGATGGCGTTTTCGAGAAGGGGCTGTAGTATTAGCGAAGGGACAGAGGCGTCGAGCGTCTCCGGGGCAATCGCTTTGTGCAAGTGGAAGCGCTCGCCGAACCGGACGCGTTGGATAGCTAGGTAGTCGTCAGCGAACGCGAGCTCAGCCGAGAGCCCTACCTCCTGCGCCTGCTCGTCGAGCGCCGTACGCATCAGGTCACCCAGGCGTCCGACAACCTCGGCCACGTCGTCGCGCCGACCCTGGAGCGCAAGGGCCGAAACGGCATTCAGCGTATTGAAGAAGAAGTGCGGGTTGAGCTGTGCCCGCAAGGCCGCGAGACGTGCGTCGGCCAGTTGCGCCCGCAGGTCGGCATGATGGAGCGCCAAGTACATGGCCAGGAGGGCGCCGTAGGCCAGGACGTCCTGATAGAAGAGGTACGCCAGTGTCGTGTGAAAGCGGCCACCGAAGGATTGGAATGACGGCGCATCCGGCGCCAGCAGCAGTGTGTAGATGAAGGTTAAGGACGCGTTGTGGAGAACGCGAAGGCAAGGCCCGCCGCGACATGAATCGCGGCGCTTCGCGCGCGGTTCTGTGGCCCGAAGGTATACTTCCTCGCCAGCCGTACGAAAAGCGGCCAGCACACGGCCATCAGAGTCCATGTCGGCACCATGAGAGCCAAGGCCAACCGCCAGGTGCCGCGACCCTGCCAAAACGTGTAAACGTTTGGGCGCTCTGGCTGATGGCCAGCAGCGCGCAAGCGACCGCTGTCACGACTGCGTTCACAGAGCAACCGTCGATGCGGGGACGATCCGGGTCCGGGCATGGACGTATTAAATCACACCCTGCCGTGCGACGATCACTAAATTCGTCTGAAGGGACGGCAGCGACCACTTCGTCCCTGTCCAGCGCGTTTCGTCACACCGCTTCCGGGCAGCAACGTTTCTGGCAACCATACAAGGGCGAAAAGTAAAACGCAGACTGTGGGATCAGAAGGACTCTGTTGGGACGAAATTTAGCAGCGACGGCAGAACTGCATGATAGACTCCTCGCATTCTCTTTGCTCGCACGATAACGGAACTCACAAAATGGCAAGTGTTTTGGGAGAACTTACGCGGATTTTATGGGTAGCAAGTGCTTACGTTTCGGTCACGATCGCGGCGATGGCTCAAACCGATCGCTGTACTTTAACCAGAACAGTCCGGCTCGCGCTTTAGGCAAGAGGGGGAAATGAGATTCATCTCAGGAGGGGTGTATGTCTAACGTGATCTGGCGCCTTATGGCAAGCGCGTCAGCAATGATCTTTTTTCCGGCGCTTGGGCCTGCCCAGTTCGGCGCGATTGCAGGCAGCAGCGAGGGACAGCTGCGGAGCCGTCATGGCCGGCGTCACGGTTGAAGCCAACAGTCCGGTACTGATCGAGAAGAGCTCACGTACGGCTGTCAGCGACGCTCCGGCCAATACAGAATTGAGCATTGCGTCCCGGCACCTACACCGTCACCTTTACGCTGTCCGGCTTCAGTACGGTCAGGCAAGAAGGCATCGACATTTCCGCGGGCTTTACGGCGCCCGTCAACGCATCCTTATACGGTCGGGAGCGTCCAACAGATACGATTACTGTTCAGGCGCAGGCGCCCGTGGTGGACGTGCAGAACGCCGCCGAGGAGAAGACGCTCGTCAAGCAGGAGGTTGATTCGCTGCCGACGGCCAAGTCGTTCGCGACGCTCGGGACCACGTTCCGAGCGTGAGCCAGAACCAGAATGATGTGGGCGGGTCGCAAGGCGAACGCGGAAACGTCTTATTTGCCCACGGCGGTCTTGGGGCCGATATGTCGCTCCAGGTCGACGGGGTTCCGTTCTCCGTCATGGCAACGGTCACCAGCCTGGGCAATGCCAATTCGACGTTTTCGCTCAACGATGCGGGCGTCCAGGAGATGCAATACGAAACAAGTGCGATTTCCATGCAGTCGCCGAGTGGCGGTGTCTATGTGAACGTGATTCCACGGGAGGGCGGCAACGCATTCCACGGAGAGGCCTATGGCAACTATGCGAATAGTTCCATGGAGGCGAGCAATTTCACGTCTACCCTGAAGGCGCAGGGACTCACCGCGGTTCCCAGGTACAACTTACTCCACGATGAGAGCGTCGGGTTCGGCGGCCCGATCATAAAAGACCGTGTGTGGTTCTGGTACGCGCAGCGTTACCGCGTCAATGACACGATCGACGTGAATTCGTTTTACTCCAGTGACCCTCTCAGCCCACTGTTCAATCCGAACCACGCGAAGCCAGGGCATAGTGGCGGCTTTGACGGAGACAACCAGCTGCGCGTGACGGCGCAAGTTACGCAGCGCAACAAGTTGTCCTTCTTCTTCGACAAAGCCGATAAATGCAATTGTCCAACCATACTTGACAATCCGGTTTTTACAGCCGAGGCACAAAGCCGGTTGACGTATCCCAGCATCTGGTTAGGGGCCGTCAGTTGGCAGGCCCTTATCACCCCGAAGCTCATCTGGGACGTTTCAGTTTCCTACAATCACCAGGACGACCTTTTTATTCCCCTCGCCCCCACTGTGAGCGCGACGTCACCGATTTCTCTGTTGGATGTGAATGGCGTCCATATTTTGCGGGCGCCGACTCCCGGTACTTTCACGGGCGGCGAATATCAACGCCAGGCTTATGCGATTGCGGCGCTCTCCTATATGACCGGACGTCATGACCTCAAGGTCGGGATGAATTACCACTGGGGACACCGTTCCAGCCCAACCTACGAGACCAGCGATGACGTTTCGTATACGACGATTCAACGGCGTTCCGCTATCGGCCACGTTGTACGCCGCTCCGTACGTGCAGACGCAGGACATTGGCGCCGACATGGGCGTTTACGCCCAGGACAAGTGGACGCTGCGCCGTCTCACGCTTACTGGAGGGATCAGATGGGATTACTTCAACAGCAGCATTCCCGCTCAGTCAACGCCCGCGAATATTTGGCTTCCCGCGCGCAGCTTCGCGGCTGTGCCCAACGTTCCGAACTGGAACGACATTGACCCGCGGTTTGGAGCGGCATACGACTTGTTTGGGAACCGTAAGACGGCGATAAAAGCCAGCGTCAGCCGCTATGTGAGCACCAACGATCTACACGTTCGGCTATAACATCAATCCCATTCAGGCCGGCGGCGGCAACACGCTTGACCCGCTCCGTACTACCCCAACGACCAACATTAACGCCCCTCCCGTCGGCAATCCGACTGAACACGGCGCCCAACGGTGACTATTCGGGCCCCGGCGCCTCAAACTTCGGCCAATCGATCCTCACGACCACTTACGACCCGAATTTGAGCTCGGGCTGGGGGAAACGGCCGGACAACTGGGAGTACACCGCGCAAGTGCAGCACCAGCTGGCGCCCAACATCGCCATCGACGGAGGATATTTCCGGCGGACCTACGGCAACCAGACCGTTACAAACAACCTTCAAATTACGCCAGCCAACTTCGACCACGTTCTGTGTCACCTACCGTCCGCCACGGGATTTGGCCCCTATGCGAGGGGCTCCAAAGCGCTGACCAGCTCGCTGGTAGTCAGCTTTGCGGTCTCGCCGATATCAATCCCGCGTTTGCCAGCCTCACGAATCACCAGCAAGTCACGTTCGCGAGCCATTTTCCTGGGGCAGCATAGCCAGGTGTACGATGGCTTCGACCTCAACGTAAACGCACACCCCACCGGGCGATTTTTCCTCCTGGCCGGACTCAGCATCGGGCGGACCATCAGCAACACCTACGCAGTGGCAGGTCCAACGAACCCACGGTTACCCAGATCGTGCTCTGTCGTAGACAATCCGATGAACCAATTGTTCTGCCAGAGCCGCCAGCCGTTCCAGGGACAGTACCGCGTCACGGGCGGCTACACGTTCCCCTGGAAGATTCAGTTCAGCGCTGTTTATCAAAGCATCCCTCCCGCTAGTTTTCAGCCGTATTACACGGTAACAAATACCTCCCAGGATCACACTCGGCCGGCCACTCGTGGAGGGCTCGCTTAACGTTCCGGTGGCTGCGCCGTACGCGTTTTTTACCGACCGCGTCAACCAGGTGGACATCCGCGTGACCAAGACTATTGCATTCGAAGCGAAACACCTCAAGGGCCGTTTGGATCTCATGGCCGACGTCTACAACGTCTTTAATACCAGCCCCGTCTTGACGCCGGAACGCGGCGATTGGGCCCGCGTTTTATACACCGACGGCAGTCCTGCAGGGCGCGTTCCTGAAGCTCGGCGGGCGAGTCACGTTCTAGTACAGTGCAATCGAGGATGCGGTAAAGGGAGATATCGAAAACGATGAGTCGGTGTATGACGCGGATGTTTGCCACCACTGGTCTGGTTATCCTGTGGATTGGGAATAGCCTGGCCAGTGGTCAAACCGCCGCGGCGAAAATTCCAAGAATGGCGCGGCGGGAAGCCCGAATTTGAACGGAATCTGGGAATCTTTGAGCACGGCGAATTGGGATCTGCAGGATCACTCGGCCGTATGCCGGACCGATGTGGGAAACCGGGCGCGATCGGCGCCGCCCCCGCCGGGCAGGGCGTCGTGGAAGGCGGGTTGATCCCATACCTGCCTGCAGCGGCCGAGAAACGCAAGCAGAACTTTGCGAATCGAAGGTCGGCTGATCCGGAAGCGAAGTGCTATCTGCCTGGCATTCCCCGAGCTACTTATCTTCCCTACCCGTTTCAGATTGTCCAATCCAATAAGGACATTCTGTTCGTTTACGAATATGCAACCGCAAATCGCCAGGTGAACATGGGAAAGCCACGTGAGGCCGGCGCCGATAGCTGGATGGGGATGTCGAACGGGCATTGGGAAGGCGACACGCTTGTGGTGGATGTCACAGGCCTGAACGGCAAAGCGTGGTTTGATCGAGCCGGGGATTTCTCTAGCGACGGCCTTCATGTTCTGGAACGCTACACGCTCACCGACCGTGACCACATCGCATACGAGGCGACCATGGAAGATCCCAAAGATCTTCGCGCGGCCCTGGAAAATCCATTTGACGCTCTACCGGCGTGTCGAAAAGGGTTTCCAGTTGCTGGAATTCAAATGTATACCGTTCGCCGAGGAACTGCTGTACGGCGCAGTTCCGCAAGCAGACCGGAAAGTGAGCGAGGAGTCCTAATGAGATATCGATATCGCCTGATCCTGGTACAGTTTCTGCATTTGCCGCGACGGCAATGGCGGTTTCCGCCCAGCCCCTCGCCAAAACGGCAACGGCATCCAAGGCCTGGAAACAGCCCATGACTCCCTGGGGCGATCCGGATCTGCAGGGCGTGTGGCCCAGCACCAGCATGATCCAGACTCCCATGGAGCGCGATCCCAAGCTGGGAACTCGGGCCGTTCTCAATGACGAGGAAGTGGCCGCGAAAGTGGGTCGAAATAAGCAATTCCACCAGTTTGAAACGGCGGCGGGGGCAAAGGGGCCGTTCCTCTGGCGGCCGGCTGGTTCGATTATGGGAAGCCGAATCGCCAGGCGTCTCTGGTGGTCGACCCTCCCGATGGCCGTATTCCGGCACTCACACCGGAAGCGCAGGCGCGCGAAGCCGCGCGCAAGAAACACTGGAACGAAAAGAAGGATTCGCCGGATACCTGGCTGGATCTCACCACGTGGGACCGTTGCATCACGCTGGGCCCCGTAGGCTCGGTCTTGCCGTTCGCCTATAACAATGGGCAGCAGATTGAACAGGGCCCGGGGTACGTTGTTTTTCGCAATGAGATGATTCACGAAGCGCGCGTGATCCCGTTAGACGGCCGGCCTCATGTCAGCTCGGAGATTCGGACCTGGATGGGTGATTCCCGCGGGCATTGGGAAGGCAACACCTTGGTTGTGGACACGACCAATTTCAACGGGCAGGTCTTCATCGGGGCGCAAGGCGGTGGCTTCGGCGATTCGGGCGCCGTGGCGACGGACCAGTTGCATCTGGTGGAGCGTTTTACGCGAGTTGACCAGGACACCATCCAATACGAAGTTACCGTCCAAGACCCGCAAACTTGGACAGCTCCCTGGAAGATCGCGTTTCCCCTACGGCGCGAGGCCGATTACGACTACATCTACGAATACTCGTGCCACGAAGGCAACATATTTATGCACGATGCGCTGGCTGGGGCACGCGCAACCGAAAAGAAGGCCGCCGAGGCTCAGAAGGTGGTGAACTAGCCAATGACAAAGAAACTCGCTGGATTGGTTTTTGTTGGTCTCTGTATTTGGACTCCGGCCTGGGCGCACCATTCATTTACTGCTCAGTTCGATGCCAAGAAGCCGATCACTCTGAAGGGAGCCGTAACGGAGATGGAGTGGATCAACCCGCACGCTTGGATCCACATGGACGTGAAAGGGGACGATGGCAAGGTGGTGAACTGGATGGTGGAGACTGGTAGCCCGAACATTCTCTTGCGCCGCGGCTTCACCAAGAAATCCTTGGAACCGGGCACCGAAATTGTGGTCCAGGGCTATATGGCGAAGGACGGCGAAAACAAGATCAATGGCGGCTCCGTCACATTCTCGGATGGCAAGCGGCTTTTTCTCGGTGGTTCCAACCCGGACCAACCGGCGCCCACGCAATAGCGAATGCCCTGACTGTAAAGAGATATGAGCTACTTTAAATTCGTCAGGACCCTCACGCGGTCTCACTTGATTGCATGGACATTACTTGTTGGCTCGCTGTGGGCCGGCGACCCCGATGGCGCCGCGCTGTACCAAGCACACTGCGCCGGCTGTCACGACAGCGGCAGCGAGGATGGACACATACCGAAACGCGAGCAGATCGCTGCTCGATCGCCCGAAGCTATCGTCAATGTGATGTTCGAGGGCGCTATGATCGTCCAGGCGTCGGGGTTAAACCTGGACCAGGGGCGCGCCATCGCACGATTTATTACCGGGAAGGAGTTTTCCTCGGTTTCCATTGTTTCGATGGGAAAGTGTGAGGAGCCCGCGAAAAAGCTTTTACTTGGACCCGCCGATTGGAGCGGATGGAGCGTTGAACTCGACAACTCTCGTTATCAGGCTAAGCCCGGGCTGAGCGCCGCCGATGTTCCCCGGCTCAAGGTGAAGTGGGCGTTCGGCTTCCCCGGAGATAGCCGCGCATACGCCCAACCTACCGTGGCTGGCGGACGCGTATTCGTGGGCAGCGCCATCGGGACGGTGTACTCACTGGACGCAGCTACGGGGTGCACGTATTGGAGTTTCAAAGCCGATGGTAGCGTTCGTACCGCCATCAGCATTGGTCGGCCAAAGACCGGCGGCCGTTACATGGCCTATTTTGGCGATCTGCGTGGGACGGCTTACGCGGTTGATGCCAGTACAGGCGCTCTGATCTGGAAATTGAAGCTGGACAACCATCCCTACGCGCGCATTACAGGCTCGCCGGTTTTTTATGACGGCCGGTTATTCGTGCCCATGGCGTCCTTTGAAGAAGCAGCGGGGTTGGACCCCAAGTCCTCCTACGAGTGCTGCACGTTCCGTGGTAGCCTGACTGCCCTCGATGCCGAGACCGGGCGCCAGCTTTGGAAATCGTTCACCGTGCTCGATCCCCCCAAGGCCTACAAGAAGAACAAAATTGGCGGGCAAAAATACGGCCCTGCCGGTGCGGGAGTCTGGTCGGCTCCCACCATCGACGCCAAACGCAAGCTTGTTTATGTGGCTACTGGAGATTCTTACACCGACGTTGAAATCAATACCAGCGACGCAATATTGGCGCTGGACATCGACAACGGAAGTTTGGTGTGGACCAGCCAAGTGACCCCGAAGGACAATTTCATCGTGGGCTGTCCCAGATCGCCGAATTGTCCCGATGAAGTGGGTCCCGATTATGATTTTGGCAGTTCTGCGATTCTGCGCACGCTCGCGGGCGGCAAGCAGATCATCGTTGCCGCCCAGAAATCGGGTATCGTTTGGGGCCTCGATCCGGAGCAAAAAGGGAAGGTCCTCTGGAATACCAAACTCGGTGCCGGCAGTGTACAAGGCGGGGTGGAATGGGGGCACAGCGCTGATAACGAGAACACCTACGTCGCTGTCTCCGACATCGTCGCTCGTGAGGGCGCGCAGCCTGGCATCTCAGCGCTGAAGCTCGCGACCGGCGAGAAGGTATGGAGTACGCCCGCTCCCAAAGTGACTTGTACGGCCAAGACCGGATGCTCTCCGGCTCAAGCGGCGGCCGTGTCGGCGATTCCAGGCGTGGTCTTCTCAGGTGCGACAAACGGCCATTTCCGCGCCTATTCGACCAAGACCGGCGAGATCATTTGGGATTTCGATACGGTGCGGCCCTTCGACACCGTCAATCAGGTTCCCGCCAACGGTGGATCGATCAACGGCGGAGGCCCGGCAATCGCGGACGGAATGGTGTTCACCGGTTCCGGGTACGGCTCCTACGGCCAATCGGACGGCAACGTCCTGCTCGCGTTTTCGGTCGATGGGAAGTAAGATCCGCGTTAGCGCGATCGCCAACGTGGTCGCGCCACGCTATTCGTAAAACTCCGGCGCTTTCTTTTGCTTGTTGAAGGTTGGTATGTCATGCTCGATCCACAACTGCGCCCCGGTCTTCTTGACGAACGCTTCCATGGCCGCACGGCTCGCGAGAGACTGATCGTGGTTGAACTCAAAGGTTGGCGTCTTGTCGGTATTGCGCTCTTCCGGGTAGTGATAGAGATCGCCGGCCAGCAGCACGGGACCTGTCTTGGCAAGTTTCACAAACAGCACCTGATGGCCCTGTGTGTGACCCGGAGCGTACTTGATTACCACCGTGCCGTCGCCGAAGACATCGTAGTCGTCGCTCGGCAGAATTTTGGTCCTGGCCGTTTTGAGTGCGCTATAGCTGACGGGCTGCATCCCCGCCGCGGGCGCGGCGGAAAACATGAAGTCACGCTCGGCCTGATGCACTAGCCACGTGGATCCTGCAAAAGAGTTGGCGTTAGCGGTGTGGTCGGCGTGGTAGTGCGAGAGACCTAGATAGGTGATGTCGGCTGGTGTATATCCAATCGCAGCCAACTGAGGCAGGAGCGGCTTGGTCGCGGTCATCACTCCCTGGGTCGCCGGGGAGCCATCCGGCTGAAAGGCGGCATCCGAAATCTCGCCGGTGTCCCACAGCAAGGTTCCCTTCGGATGGACGATCAAGTAACTCACGTCGACAAAGTCCGCCTCGGCAAGGTCTTCTTTCTTGAAGTGGAACATGCCCGGATTGATGCCTTTGATGGTGCCGCAATCGAACACGTAAACGCGTACGGATTTTGGCGGTTTTGGCGGCTTCTGCGCGCCGGCGGAGGGCGCCATGAGGGCAGCGGCGATCGCGAAGAGACCGAGTGTTCCTGCTGGCGTTGGCCTGCCGCTCATCAACGTTTGCCCTGATTTTCCTGCAGATCCGGATTCGATCCTCCCACAAACAACCTTCGGCCATCCTTGAACGTGATACTGCTGGCGTTCGCCCGAAGGGAGCCGCTCTTGGCCTGATAACCTTGCGCGATCACTTCTGTTCCAACCTCGAGGGATTTCTTGGTGAACCCTCGCCGAATTAAGATTCCCGGCGGCCCGCATTCGAGCATCCAGTTGGTTACTTTACCGTCAGGATCTACGACATCGATATGGATCCAGGCGTGGGGATTGATCCATTCCATCTCGGTCACCTTGCCCTCGAGCCACACCGGCTTGTTAGTGTCGAACTCGGCTGAGAACGAGTGATGAGCGACCAGCGGTAGCGCAGTAAGGAGGACACCGGCGCAAAGGGCCGAGTGCATCGCGTTCAATCTCACTTGGCTGCTTTCCTCTCGCCCACGGTGGCTGTCTGTCCGGTATCGACTCCTCGCAGGATATCTTCCAGGGCGTAGTTCCCTTCGTGACAGGCATATTCGACTATCTGGTAATTCGGGTCCAGGTGCAACGGGAAGGCTATTTTCCAGGGTTTGTTATAGGTTTTGGGGTCGTTGACGAGCGCTTCGTAATTCAGCGTATCTTCGGAAACGCGCTTGAACCGTTCGGTAAGAACCAAATCGTCGCTATAGGGGGTGCCAGCGCCGTTGCTCAGCAATCCCAGTGTGCCACCTAAGAAATTACTGGTCTCAACCACGAGCGTGTTGCCCTCCCAGTGTCCTCTTGCATCGCCCATATATGCACGAACGCGTGGGCCGATGTGCGGACGGCCGTTGAGGGGAATCACGCGAGCCTCGTGGATCATCTCGTAGCGAATCACCACAAAACCCGGCGCCTGAATGATCTGATTGCCGAGATTGTACCCGCCGGGCTCGCCCGGCAAAATGGAGCCGATCACCCCCGTTAGATGCAGCGGTCGAAAAGATTACTTTCATAGGGTTCCACGACAAGCGCCAGCGCATCGTCAATCCAGGAGTTATTCGAGCCGTGGATCCTTCTATCGACTCCATACGTGAGACGGAACTTGGCATCCTGAGCTTCGCCCAGCTTAATCGCATCTTGGGTAAGTGGAGGAATCCTCCCGTCTGCCGGGTCGACGATCAGCGATGCCTGCCGCGTGGGCTTGCCTCGCTCCAGCCACCAGATCGGCGAGCCAACGATGGCACCCGGCAATTCCTTCGCATCGTCCCCAACCAGCTCGGCCCGTGCCTGCTTCTGCGCATATTCCTCGTCAGTAAGGAGCGCACGCGCGCCCAACTTCGGGTCGCGTTGGAGGGGCGTTCCAAGCAGGGCTGTGCCAGGCCATATCCCCTGCAAATCGGGATCGCCCCAACTGGTCTTGGGCGGCGTCCAGACTCGCACCGGCTGAGTTCCACCGGCCTTTTGCGCCACCGATGACGGCGGTTGACTGAAAGAGGGCCAGACCGTAGTCCAGGCTGCAACCACGACCGATAAAACCCTCCTGGCGCATTCCAATCCCCCCTGTGAGTGGATCAAATCGCCCCTTTCCGATGCCAAAAGGAATTCTCGGATTACGAAGAACTATTTCGAGAGTGTCAACTCGATCTTCTTGTTTATATCGACCATATACGTGACAGTACAAATCTGCATTTCATCCGCCGATTGCTCGCCCCAACGGACCGCCTTAGTCGGGTCGGGGTTATATCGGTTGTTTGCTGAATTGTCGTACCAGGCGTCGGTCACTATTTTCGTGCCTTTCGGCATGAACTTCGGCTTTTCCAGAATAAACGTGAGCTGCCAATTGAAGTCATAGCTTGACTTGAGCAGCGTTTCTTCTTCTCCGGTCGGATAGATGGCGCGTACTTCCCAAGCTTTCGCTCGCAGGTGCGCATGCGGATAGATGCTGGTGAGCTCGCCGTCAAAGTTCATCGTGGCTGAAGCTTCGACTTTGTAGTTTGGGTCGCCGGGAGGAATGACGAAACCAAAATTGACCGGGTTCAGTGAATAGTACCTCTTGTCCGGTGGCGCGTCGCTGAAGATCAGGCCGATCCTGGTACGGTCCGCAGTCGGCTTGCCGTTCGGCGTGTAGTGGATCTGAAAGACTATATCCGAGCCGGCTTTCACAAGGGTCGCAAAATGAGGATCGATCGGCTTCAGAACACTGCCCGGCTCGTATTGGGCGAAATAAGTGCCGGCGCCGGTTTGGGGACTGCCGGCGAGCCTGGCTCCGCGCTCGAGATCAAGGCCTCCAGGGAAATATTCACCGGGCTTTTTGTCATCCATCCATGGATTGCCAGGTTCACGAATCGCAGTTACGATGTGATGCACCACTGAGCGCTCAGTCGGCCTGACTTCGGCGGAAACCACCCATTTGTCTTCTTTCAGATTGGTTGGAACGATCACCCATTGATAAGGAATCTCGCCCGTCGCAGGCACATTGAAGGGGACGGGCGTCTCCACAATGAGATCCGGCTTGCCCGCGATCCATCCTTCCGCGAATTGGCGCGGAGGAGGGGCATCGTGCGGATTGCCTTCTGGCGCACCAGCGTCCACCCAAGCCACGAGAGTGTCGATGTCAGATTGGCTGAGCGACCGGTCATTGGCGAACTTCCCGTAGTGCGGATCGGCAAACCATGGCGGCATCTTTTTCGTCAGGACCGCCTGACGGATCGATTTTGCCCATGGGCGCGCATCCTGGTACGTAAGGAGCGACATCGGGGCAACCTCGCCAGGACGATGACACTCCTGGCACCGATGCTGCATGATTGGCAGGACGTCCTTACTGAACGTAACAGTTCCCGTCGCAGCGCTACTGACTGCGGCCACAGCCAATGCTGCCACGCTCACAATTAGAGAGCGCGCCATGAATGAAGCCGCGAACTTTGGGAAGTGCATACCGAACCCTCCTCTGCGGCACTATCAGTGAGCGCCGCCACGCACTGCATAATTTCGCCACGCCGAGCACAGTGATGCTCTGGTCGTGCTGTTGTAGTATTGGGTCCACGCAATCGCAGTGTCAAGGGGAGGACCAAGTGTCTGGGACCAAAAGGACTTCTGCGGGACAAAGCGGGGGGAATAACCTTTTTTTCGATTGTGGCGTGCCGCTCAAGACTGGTACACTCCTGGAACAATCACCGCACAGGAGGGATTCGATATGCGGTTTGCCCCCGCCTTGCTCTTGGCAGTGCCTTTGCTCAAAGGCAGCTTACTGGCTGGCACATGCGAGAGCATCGCCAGTTTGCGCCTTCCAGACACTACGATCGCGATAGCCCAGATCGTTTCGGCTGGTGAATTCGCCGCCCACGAAAGTACGGCAACTGCTTCGCAGAAAGAGGAGTTCCAGAAGCTGCCTGCGTTCTGCCGCGTGCAAGGGGTAATCCGTCCTTCTAGCGATTCGAACATCGACTTTGAAGTTTGGTTGCCGATTTCAGGCTGGAATGGGAAATATCTCGGCGTCGGCAACGGAGGGTTCGCGGGTTCGATCAATTATTTCTCCTCAGCCGGGAATGCGCCAAGTATGGCGCAGGCGTTAGCCGCTGGATATGCAACTTCGTCGACCGACACCGGTCACAAGGCAGCCATCACCGATGCAGACTGGGCTGTCGGGCATCCGGAGAAGGTCATTGATTATGGGTACCGCGCCATTCATGCCACTGCGGTTGACGCGAAGAACATCATCGCCGCTTTTTACAGCAAGCAACCAACGTCGTATTTCAGCAGTTGCTCGAACGGTGGAAGACAAGCGTTGATGGAGGCCCAGCGTTATCCGGCCGATTATACCGGCATCGTCGCCGGTGACTCTGCTTGGTATGCGACCCATCTCGCCGCCGCGCAGATATGGAACCAACAAGCGATTATGGCGAATCAGGATAGCTATGTTCCGGCCAGCAAAATCCCAGCGATCACAGCTGCCGTGTTAGACAAATGCGACGCACTCGATGGTGTGAGGGACGGCGTGATCGATGATCCGGGGAAATGTCATTTCGACCCATCTGTCCTGCTTTGCAAGGGCGGCGATTCGGATGCTTGTCTCACTCGACAGCAAGTAGAGGCACTGAAAAAGATCTACGCTGGTCCGACGAACTCATCGGGTCGGCAGATTTTCCCGGGAATTCTACCTGGCAGCGAAGCCGGACCAGGAGGATGGGGCCTGTGGATACTAGGTGCCCAGCCCGAAAGAAGCTTAGACTATGCATTCGGCGTTGGCGGTCTAGCCAAGATCGTTTATGAAAATCCCGTGTGGGATTTCCACCGCTTCAGCTTCGACCGTGACGTCGCGTTTCTGGACGATAAGCTCGGGCCGGTTCGCAATGCCACGAATGCAAATCTCAAAAAGTTCAAAGATGCTGGCGGCAAGCTGATCCTGTATCACGGCTGGAGCGATCCCGATATCGCACCGCTCAGCACCATCAATTATTACGAGAACGTCACGGCAAAAATGGGCGATGGAACCGCCCGGGAGTTCGTGCGGGTGTACATGGTGCCGGGAATGCAACATTGCGGAGGAGGTGCTGGTGCGACAGTGCTCGGCTCGGTACCAAATTCGGGCGCCGATCCCCCAAAAGGCATCCAGGCAGTACTGGAGCGCTGGGTAGAGAAAGGCAGTGCACCCGGAGAGATCATCGCCACGAAGTACCAGCCGAGTGGCAGCCAAGTTAGCGTAATCGTCGGCACCAGGCCTATTTGTCCCTATCCGACGGTCGCTCACTACAAAGGCGTGGGTAGTACGGATGAAGCGAGTAATTACTCGTGCGTAGATGAACGCTAAGAACGTGTCACAGAAGCTAACACGCCTGTCCTGGGAATCGATGTACACCCAGTTCACGCTTGCGAGACTTCTTGCCCGCCACGCCGCAGCGCGGATCCCAGCTTCTCGGGAATCAATCTTGATCACGCTGTAGGACCGATGACGTATATACAAACTACCCACCCACCTTGCCCACCCACGAATGCACTTATGGTAGCTAAATTGAATTTTCTTGCAAATATATTGCTTGTGTAATCATGGTGTTAGGGAAGGCAGGTTGCCTCCGGAGCAAAAGGTCGTAAGTTCGAATCTTGCCGGGCGTACCACAAAATAAATAAGTTATCCTCACACCATTTTTGTTCGCCTACCCAAAACCTACCTAAATCGAGAAAGCTCAATTACGGGGCCAGGGAACGGCTTCACGGACGTACCTGCGAGCTATGGGAGGACTACAGACGGGTCGAGTCCACATCAGGACGGGATTGATGAGCGGTGGGGGAAACGGCTGGAGACGCCATCTGGCTCATTAAAGATACGCTGCTGATGGCGCGTTCGCGATTGGGTCTGTCACCAAATCGCGCGCGCCCTCACTGCAACGTTCCTTCTGGCTCGGTCCCGGGACAAAGCTCGCGGTCCATGCGAGTGAGATCGGCCATGGCCATGACGTGAGTGTGATACCAACGAGTGCCTGCCGGACGGGGTGTGAAGCTAATGCGCGAATGCCCTTTGGGAGGCACAAAAGGGCTGCCCTCTTCTTCGGCTCCGTCAGCCTCGGCAGATATCTCCTGTCCATGCCAATGGACCAATTCCGGTACATCGGTATCATTGAAAACGTCAACCCTGATCGGCTTGCCTTCTTTCATCCGCAGGACAGGACCTGGCACTGTGCCGTTATAGGCAACCGTCTGGATGGTCTTGCCAGCAGCTAATTCCACGGAAAGAGGAGCGATGCGAATTGTGAAATCAGCTTTCGAGGCGGCCGAAAGGCGCATGGGGCGACTTAGATCCGAGATCGCGTTTAGGGCGACCGCTCCCGCGGCCAGTAAAAAGTCTCGGCGCTGTATCAAACCACCTCCTTGGATATTGTACTTCGGGAGTTCCTCGCGGCCTCGTGATTTCGGAAGTTCCGACAGGTGGACGCAGCCATTCAAAACTACTCCGGCAGCAACCAATCAGAATTCTGCAGCATTGTGAATTTCGGCGGCGGTATAACGCGCCACATTACGCCCGAGCGCGTTGCATGCTTAGCCCAGGGGCTGGGTTCAGGCCAGATTCATTTTATGAAGCATCACCGAATAACGCTAGTCAGAGCTGAGCCTATCGAAGGCGGGGCTGACCTGAGTAGCTAAAACGCGGGATCCGTTGATCAACGGCCTTATCCGCGCAAGCACCTTTTGCCATAGCCGATTGATGGCCCTGCAAGACGACCATGGCGGTTCGGATGATGCATCAAAACCGTATCAAAACCCTATCTAAAACAGCTTTTGGGGTTATCCGTCGAACAAAGAGCAAGTTCCCCACTGTTTGAAAGACTGAGAAAATACGAAACGGAATGAACGGTTTGGAAGGGAACTTAACGCGCCAAAGGTAAGTGGTCCACGCACACACTTGGCACACAAAATTGCTCGGCCCACCTTGGAACTCTTGGTGTTTAGCAGTACAGTTCGCTGATAATGCGAATCAGTGGCACGCTTGCCCATCCTCATTTGGGACTAACGTTGGACGGTCATCCGCAAGCTGCTCGGTAGAGAGTTTTTCTCCAGCCAGATCTCCTTCGCTAGCGCCCGCGGTCTCGGTTCTTGTCGCGTTCAGGTCGCTTGATTACACTCGGAGTTTCGAGAGTGGTAACGGCGTCCCGAAGCGCCTTTTGATAGCGACCGAGCCATCCATTCCAGCCGTCATCCTGAGGGATGATGCCGCGGCGGATAAGACGTTGTCCGATCTCACGCAGCTGGCGCGTGTCGCGCAAGAGCGCCTCTGAATCGCCCAGGTCGGTTATTTCGAGTGCCGGACGGGCATCCGCAGTTGACGCTTGAAGCCGAATGAAAGAATTCGTCCGCAAGCGCCCGCGATTTCGAGCTGCTTCGATTTCAGGGGTGCAGTAGACATAGTGGACTCGCGCGTCCGTTCCTTCGAGCATGAGGTAGCTGCGTCCGGAGTACTCCTCCTCTCCGTGGACCAGGACTCGGCCTTCCAGAGTCGTAAGACTTCGAGCGTCAAACACGGTCATCTGAAGCCGCTCGTCGGAGATGAGGGCTCCATGTGCAGCCAGAATCTTTTGGCGGTCAGCGCTGCGCTGCATCACTCGGAGTATGCTCACGAAGTCCCGACGCACACGCCAAGTCTTGGGGCCGGCGGACTCGGCTAATCCGATGGATTCGAGCACCATCAGGCGCTCGGCGGTGCGCCGTTCGATAAGCGATGTGCTTGGACCAAGCCCCGCGCGGCTTAGGTCCTTTTTGACCGTGAAGAAAGGGGACTCAGCGGCATCGGCTCTGTCAACATCCCGCTGGATGAGGCGGTCAAGCGATGTGTAACGATGTTGGTTTACCTCGAGACGTTGCGCATCGGCGGTGTCGAATTCCGTCCGATACCCAAGCTGGCGGGTGCACAAATCCTCCGTGATGTGGCGGACACCCTCCCTAATAAAGTCCCGGCTGAGACGAAGCGGCCCAGCTTCGGCTCCAACGCCTCGCAGCGCAATATGGACATGCGGGTGCTCGGTATTGAAGTGAGCCACCGCCACCCATTCGAGACGCGTGCCAAGATCGGTCTCCATCTGTGAAATCAGATCGCGAGTCAACCGCTTCAGATCCACCCGGTCCCCGAACTCAGGAGACACAATTAATTTCCAAAGGCGCTCATCGTTGGTCTTTTGCCAATCTTCGAGGCGCGCTGCGATATCGATCGATTCTTCAGTCGCATTGAAACCAACTGCTTTCGGATCACCCCCATGCGTAGCGCTTTCGCGGGCAATATAACGCCCGTGGGCTCGCCACTGCCCATTACTGGTGTTCTTGGAATAAAGCACCCGAACCGCGCAGCGTTGGGAGTATGGTCTACCGTGAGTTCTCCCCGTTCCGAATCCAATTACTCGGCGGCTTCGGACTCCGCTCATCCGGGCGTGATGCATGATGATGCGATATGCGGACGAGTAGACTAGGCGTTCACCGCGCGCTGGCGGTTTCGCTGGCCGAAGCCGGAACCCTCGTTCTTCATGCTTATTTTTCCCCACGGCTTATTAAGTCCTCCATCGCTACCATCGAGTCACTGAGCATCGCGTGGCCCGCATTGGTGAGCAGCCGGGCGTGGCGGTTTCGTGCCTCTCCGAGTGCTGTCTGCATGGCTTCGCCACGCGGCTCTGGCACACAAGTGACGAAGACCTTCGCGAAGTTGTCCACCAAAGCAAATAAGGCCTGTTGGGCACGTTCAACGCGGCGTACGTCCTGACGCACTTCCCTGATGGAGCCCAGAATCTTTTCATTGGCTCCGGAGCCCTCTCCAGGCTCGTTCAGCTCTTTCTTGATTGCCGCTCGAAGGAAGGCGCTCGGGGTCGAGTAGCCTCGCTGCTTGGCGGCGGATTGAATGCGCTGGTCGATTGCGTCAGTCAGTCGGATCGATCGTTTTGGCATCAGTTCCTCCACCGTATAAAGGAAATGGCGGAGGGGGTGCGGGACGGCATTATTTTTGTCGAAAAATTAGGCGTCCGACGAATGCCGGACAGAGATAGCGAATTGTCGGACGCGTGAAGGCGCGTGCGATCAGTGCGATAGACACAAAAAACACACAACCTGTCCGGCTTTATGTTCCACTACCCATGTTTGTTGTCTTCGCTGCGGTTGAAATATGTCGAAGAACGTCGAACAGCCCGTCGCGTTGTCGAAATCCGTTGAATTATGTCGAAAGGCAGCGCAAACTATTGGTGCTATGGCGAAAGTCGAGGAATACACAAAAGCCGAGCAACAATGGATCACTGAGACCAAAGACCGCCTCGCACAACGGCGCGGGAAAAAGCCTGCCACCAAGGCCGGCCAGTTGCGCGCCCTGTGGCCTGAGATCCGAGCTGCCAAAGCCGAAGGGCAAAGCTTGGCGACGATCCGCCAGTGGCTCGAGGAGGATGCCGGGATCGTTGTCACTGTCCAAAGCCTAGGTTCCTACCTCACCCGCATCCAGCGGAAAGAACGAGCTACTCCGGCCGCACCGACTCCGCCGCCGGTGCAAGTCCTTTCGAAAACGCCTGTTTCAAGCACGCGAGCGAAGATTCCGGTTAACGCCAAGAAAACCACGTGGGTTCGAGTACCCTCCGGGACCTCCAGACGAAAGCAAACTCATCTGAGTTCGGGCTGATCGAAAAATTTTACCGTCCCGCACCCCCTCCGCCATTTCCTTTATAAGGTGACAGCGCGGTCTTTATGGTGAGACTGCCAGGAGCACCAGGAGGGAACTATGTCCAGGAACATTGAACAGCTTGACGAACGAATCGCAGGCGGCCTGAAGGCAGGACCAGTGCGTCAACGATTCATCTCACATTACAGGGCAAAGGCGGCGTCGGCAAGAGCTTGGTCGCCAGCATTCTTGCCCAATACTTCCGCCATCACGGTCGGGAGATCCACTGCATTGACAGCGATCCGGTGAACCAGACCTTCTCGCAATATGCCGAGTTGGGCGCCGAGCACCTGGCGCTCATGCGCGACGGCCGCATTGATTCTGGTGGCTTCGACATTTTGTTGCATCGGCTGCTCACACGAAGAGGGAACCTTCATCGTCGACAACGGTGCTTCCACTTTCGTTCCGCTCTGGAGCTTCATCGTCGAAAGCAACGCGCTGGAGATGCTCTCCGATGCTGGGCGAAAGCTGTACGTTCACACGATCATAACCGGCGGACAGGCGCTCGGGGACACGCTGAAGGGGTTCAAGAGTCTCGCCGATAGCAGCGCCGAACGAAACATCGTGGTCTGGCTGAACGAGTACTTCGGCGTCATCGAGCGCGACGGCAAGACGTTCACCGACATGCAGGCCTACAAAGACAGCGAGTCCAAAGTCTTCGGCCTGGTTCACATTGCGAAGAGGAACCCGGACACGTTCGGGCGTGACGTTGAAGAGGTCATCACGCGCAAGAGGACCTTCGAGGATGCCATCCGCAACGGAACGGCGACGGTCATGAGCAAACAGCGGTTGAAGATGGTCCAGCGGGACCTGTTCGAGCAGTTAGACCAGCTGTCACTTTTGTAGGGAGAGCAAACGTATGCCTGACATGAAACAAATGATCAGCGAAGTCTTCGCCGAGAACGGCATCCGCATTGAGCCCGGCGACCCGCTCTTTGCACTGGTGACGATGAACCGCATGGTGTTTGAGGAATCAGCGCAAAGGTATTACGAATCGAACCAACAACTCATTGCAGAATTCAATGAGTCGATGAAGAAGGCCGAAATGCGCGCCGGGAGCATGCTCGCCAAGATGGTGAAGGAATCAGCGGAGAAGATGCGGGAGGGTCTCCAGGGCGATATTCACATCGCCGGCCTGAAGGCGACGCGAATACGTACACGAGGTGAACGAGGCCCACCGTCGTCCTGCGATTGTACGTTGGGTCTCCGTTGGGTTAGTGGCTGCCGCAGCGATATTCGCCTCAGGCGTCTGGTTTGGACCTTGTTTCCACTGGTAGGCACGGCTGGAAACTTTTCCCGCGCTGTCAGGCGAGGCGGACCTCACGCGGGAACACAACGTTGCCTGTGTGATCACTTGCTTAGTTCAGTAACACGATTCGTAAAGGAGCTTCCGCATGAACGAGCAAATACTTGTCGATATCAATGAGCTATCCCGGCGTATCGGTATTCCCAAAGGTACGCTTTACCAATGGGTATACCTGCGCCGAATACCGTTCATTAAGGCAGGCCGCTCCCTGCGATTCGACCCCGCGCAGGTGATTCAATCGCTTCCTCACTTCGATACAATCGGATCGGCTGGCCAGAGGTGGAAAGGTCATTAACATGGGTCTCCACCTACGAGGCCGAATCTGGTACGCAGACTATTATGCGGATGGTAGACGAGTGCAGGAATCTACTGGTACCGCAAACGAGCGCAAGGCGGAGAAGTTTCTTGCCTTGCGAATTTCAGAGGTTCATCGTGGCGTCCATACAAGACGTGTTCGGGTTCCTCTGTCAGAACTCTGGGAGCGCTACTTCGAATACGCGAAGGTTCACAAGCGCTCCTGGAAGCGCGACGAGCAAATGTACGGAAGCTTAAGCCGAATCTTAGGGCAGGTCAATCTGGATTCCATCACTCCCTCGCGAGTCGAGGATTTCCAGCAACACCGTGTCCGGGAGGTTAGCCCTGCGACCGTAAACCGAGAGTTGGCCCTACTGAAACACATGCTCAATCTCGCGGAGCGCTGGAATCTTCGCCAGGGTCAGAACCCTGTCCGTTTGGTGAAGTTTCTTGCAGAAGACAATCTTCAATTTCAAACCCTGAGCAAGGAGGCGGAGGAGGCTTTGCTCGCCCGCTGCCCTTCGTACCTTCAGGACATGATTATTTTCGGGCTCAACACCGGACTCCGGTGCGGCGATATTTTCAACCTGCAATGGAAGGAGGTAGATTTCGAAAGGCGTCGTCTAAACGCGTTCGTCCAAAAGACTCGGCGGGTGCTCATCATCCCGTTGAATGATGCGGCCTGTGATGTTCTCGAAGCGTGGAACGCCATGCGGAAAGGTCCCTATGTGTTCTTCAACCAGATGACGGGTGATCGCTTTCGCGATCTTAAGGCCGGATTTAAACTGGCCTGCAAACAGGCGGGGCTCGAAGGAGTGACGTGGCACACGCTGCGCCATACTTTTGCGTCGCGTCTCCTTGCCAAAGGCGCCGACATCGTTACTGTGAAGGAGTTGCTCGGACATTCAACCATCGTCGTGACGATGCGATATGCACATACAAACGTCGAAGCGAAGGAGCGTGCGGTGCTGGCTTTGGGTACCAGTGCCAAACCAGTGACAGTACTACCGAAACCACGTCGAACCAGGTAGTGACAGTGCTCTCAAACGGATGAAATCAGGTAGGATAGGAATCGGAGGAATGGGTGAGTGGTTGAAACCGGCGGTCTTGAAAACCGTTGACGGGGAAACTCGTCCGGGGGTTCGAATCCCTCTTCCTCCGCCAGTTTATCTGTCTGATTCGATGTAGGTTACCTCTGGGCGGGTTGAACTGTGGCGAGTTTGCGGTTACGGGAATCAGGTTGTCGGGCGCCGGGCTGCGCGGGCGTGATCCTTTTGCCTAGCGCGCAAAGGATTGCGAATTGTAAGCCCATCGATCGGCTGGCCATCTTGCATGTCCTCCGAGTAAAGTGTCGTCGCGCCGGCATGGAGCGCAGCCGCGATGATGAGCGAATCAAAGATTGAATACCCGTATCGCTCCGCAATGTGCACGGCTCTCTCGTGGGTCTCCACCGTAAGTGGCTCGGGCTCTGGACAAAAGACGCGAAGGATGTCGAGGGCGCGGCGAACTTCCTCCCAGCTCTTGTCAAGCTTGCGGCGCGCAACAGCGACGAACTCGTTTAGGACCCGAACTGATAGCGCTCCTCCCGCGGCCAGCAGCGTCTCGGCCACCTGACCGCGCGAATCGTCTTGACGGAAAGCGTATAGGATGACGTTGGTATCAAAGAACGGCTTATCATTCATTGATCTCTTCGCGATTGAATTTGAAATCCGGAGGGAAGGACCACTTCATTTGACGGAGTTGCTCGAGGGCCCTCTCTTTGGACCGGTCACGGGCCACCTTGAAGTCGCGTTTACCTGCGATGGAAATCTCGATTTCGTCTCCCTCTTTGAGATTGAGAGCTTCGACAACCACAGCGGGAAGACGCACTGCCAAACTGTTGCCCCATTTGGAAACCCGCATAAAGATATACCTGAGGTATTGTATATCCATACCAAGCTGGGAAGCAACCGGTGTGATCCTCCGCCGCATCGCTAAACCAGCGCGTTTAGCCGTCGCTGCATTTCCTCCGGCGAAACAACCTCGGTCCGTGTCGAGATGGTCCAGGTGCCACCAAAAGAATCCACCACCCGGCCCTCGCGCGAGCCGAAGAACATGTCGGTCATGGGCATCAAGACCCGGGCGCCGGCGTTGACGGCTCGCTCAAAGACGGCATCCGCGTCCTCGACGTAGATTTGAGCCAGCAGCGGATGGGCCGGCCAACCCTCCATCGCCTCTCCGATATTCAGACGAGAGTCGCCGATTGCCAGCTCGCAATGCGTGATCTTTCCGTCCGGCATGACGAGACGTACTTTTTCCTCTGCACCGAACGCCTTCTTGTAGAATTCGATCGCCTTCTCCACCCCATCAATGATGATGTTGGGCGTGACGGTATGAAATCCTTCAGGAATTGGCGAAACACTCATTCCTGTTGGACTATAGCAGATACTCCTAGCGGAACTATGGAATCGCCACCGATCGAATCGATTCCGACGTGGTGCCGCCGTCTTTGCCGGTCACCTCAAGGCGGATGTTCACGTCAGTGGTCTTGGGCGTATAGGCGACGTACCCGTCGCGGAGCTGGCTCTGATCGAATGGAACGGCTTCGGTGATTCCATCTTCGGTGATTTGCATCACGCCTTTGTCCGATGCCGCGATCACCGCCGACGCCCGGTTCCAGCGAATCTCCAACTGGTGCTGTCGCGTGGTCACGGTAAGCCCGAGCCCCTTGTCGTCGGCGGGCTGTGCCGCGGCAGGCGCCGCGTTCGCGATGCTGTCCGATGCCGCGACTTGGGAGCCAGCAGTTTCAGTTGGAGCGGACGCCGCCACGATGGTGTGGTTGGACCTCATCGCTAATTGCAGCGCTCCAACACAGATCACTACGAGCGCGGCCGTCGGCATCAAACGCGACCATCGTATGCGCTCGTGCGAGGCGGAATCCGGCACCGGCATCGGCATTGGCATCGGCTTGGGCGCCGGTGGCTTCGGGGACGCAGGCGTCGCGGCCGATCGCGTGTAGTCCAGTGGATTGGCATATCGCCATCCCGGATGCCCTTTCGCCAACTGACCTGCATCCAAGGGAAATCCGAATCCGAAATCTCGAGGATGCGCCCCGCCCTGTTGCCAGTAAAATAAGGCCGCGTCACTCTCGTTGGTGGTCCTCGACGTCTGAATCAACAGAGCGATTTTTCCGGTCTCGCAAAACAACCGGCTGAATGTCTGCAGATCGCGAGGCGCCAGGTTCAAGTTGCCGTCCCGTTGGGCTCGAAAGAAGCCCAGAGCGCGCTGATCGTTCCCAGCCTCAGCCATTCGGCAGGCGATTTCAAACAGTGCGTCGTCAGAATCCGCGTTGGCGCCATCGGCGCTGGCGGGGATCAACTTAAAATCCTCAATCACCGTTGCGCGGAAAGGTGTCTCGATGCTCCGGCCCAGCAAGATTCCGCGTGGTTCCTCTGGTTGAGTCTTGCCCCCGGTACGCGCAATTTGCGCCGTCAGTTGCGTGATCATGTTCAAACTCAGGTGGATGGCAAACCCGTCCGACGCTCGCCATACATAGAAGTTGCCGGGATCGTGTCCAACCTGAGTGCTCATGATCGTGTCACCTAACCGATCATGTACCGGTAGACCCAGTCACCAAATCGCCGCTTGGTACTGGTAGGGTTCAGTACCAGGCCCACAAAGGTGTCCTGCGAAATCTAGGTTGATTCCCGTCGCCACCGAGCAACCCCATGATTACCAGGGAAATCGCCCGCCGCACCGCTGATTCCGAAGTCGAATAATTCGACAAGCGATACACTGGATGTCATGGAACACAAAGACCCTACCGTGTCGCGCAGGGGCGTACTGACCGGCGGCGTGGCCCTGGCAGCGCAAACCGGCACGTTGCTTGCGCAGTCCAAAGTGGCCGCACCCGGACGCAGATTTCGCGGCTGGGTCTCGCGCGGAACCGGCCCTGGGCGCACCACGCTGCAAGAGCTCACGCTGCGCCCGATCGGCGGCCGCCAAATCGTGGTTCGCACCGAAGCAACCAATCTTTGTTATTCCAATTCGAGCGATGTGCTCGGGCTCCCGATGCCGGGTTTTCCGCCTCCCCCCCCTCGGCTGCCGCAAAAGAGAAGGCCGCTCCTCCACGCCCTGTTTCACCCGCCTTCCTCGCCATGTCCCGCATGGCGCTGATTCAGGGCCACGGCGGCGTGGGAATCGTAGAAGCCGTCGGTCCCGAAGTGCGACGCGTGCAGGTGGGCGATCGCGTTTGCGTGTCCGGCACTCCGCAATGCGGCTCGTGCTATCAGTGTCTGCGTGGACGCGCCGACATGTGCCAGTTTCTGGGGCGTCAGGGCCCCAGCGACCTGGTTCCGATCGCCGACATGCGCGACGGCACGCCGGTCTACGCCAACTCGCACATCGGCGGGCTGGCCGAGCTCATGGTCACCTTCGAAGAATGGGTGGTGCCGGTGTTTACCAAAGCATCGGCCGTGGACCTCGGCATGGTCTGCAGTTGCGTGGCAGTTGCCGGCCTGGGTTGTACGGCATCTCAGGTTCTGGCCGCTATTGACATAGGTTCCATTGTTGCCGTGGTGGGATGTGGCCCCCTGGGATTGAGCGCCATCCAGGGCGCGCGCATTGCCGGCGCCTCCACCATCATTGCTATTGACCCGATTCGTGTTCGGCGCGACGTGGCGCTAAAAGTCGGCGCTACGCATGTCCTGGATCCAAACGTCGATGGCGACCAGCTGGTGGAGAAGGTTCGCAAACTCTCGAATGGTCCGAACAATCGTCTGTGGGCGGGCGGCCGCGATTCCGGCGGACTGCTGGGTGGCGCCGGCGCGGACTTCGTCGTTGAAGCCGTGGGTGCGGATCGCGCCAAGCCTAAGCTCGAAGCCGGTCCCGATCCTACCGGCATTCTTCCCATTCAACAGGCCTACATGATGTGCGCTCCGGGCGGCCACATCGTAACTACCAGTCTTCCCACCGGCAACGTCACCTTACCGGCCGTCGTGTTCACCATCGGAGGCCGCACGCATCACGCCGGGCAATACGGAGGCGCCAATCCCATGCGCGACATCCCTCGCTTCGTGGAGCTCCTCGACAAGGGCCAATTCGATGCCAAGTCATTGGCGACCACCGTGGTGCCCATCGAAGGTATGTTGGATGCGTACCAGCAGGTGATCGACCGCACCACCGTCACCGCGCTCATGACCGCGTAGACGGCCGTTCGTATCCGCCGTGCGCACTTCGACGACGCCGGAGTTTCTCGCTTGGGTGATGCTTTCCGCGTCGCGCTCCCATCTGACACGCGGCCTGTGGGATCTGATCATCGGAACCGATGAAGCAGGATGCCTGGAATACCTCCGGCGGCTGGCGCTCGCTCAGCCTCGGTCGCTCTATCATTATGAAAGTTTCCTTGTCGCCGAAGTCGCGGGCGAACGTGCAGCGGCGCTGTGCGGTTTTGAAACCGGCTCTAAATCGACAGACGCATGGGAAATCGTTGGCGAAGCGATGTCCAACGTGCAGCGCGATCTGGGATGGACCGCGGCGGAAACCGCCGCAAGCTTCGAGCGCGTGGCTCCCATGTGGACCGGCTGCATGCCGCCCGATATTGGTGCGGATTTTGCCATCGAGAGCGTCGCAACGCGGCCGGAATATCGGCGGCGCGGACTCATCGGCGCTCTGATTGGTGAAGTGCTACAGCATGCGAGCGGGCGCGGATGCAGGTTGGCTCAGGTGACCACTTACTTAGGAAACGAAGCTGCTCAGTCGGCCTATGAAAAATCCGGCTTCAAAGTGCGGGATGAAAAGCGGTGTATAGAGGTGGAGAAAATCCTGGGCGTACCGGGCTTCATACGTCTGACACGCGAGTTGAAAATTGACTGAAGGTTTTTCCACACGGCACACCGCTGTAACCATACGTTAAGCAAATTGAAACATTGCAGGTTTATAGTGGTCGGGCTGAAGGAGAACTATGGCCGCTGGCGCAGCACCCGCACTAGAACAGAAAATGTCCAAGAGCCCCGGAATGATCGGCATGGTCGTCTTCGGAGTGGCTCTCATTGTTGGTCTGATCTACACCATCATCAGCCTCGCAAGGGATTTGCAGGCTGAGCGAGGTACGTCGATCTATCCCTACCTCTTGCTGGGCGTCGCGCTGCTCGTCGCGCTCGGTTTTGAATTCGTGAATGGTTTTCACGATACGGCCAACGCGGTGGCAACCGTCATCTATACACACTCCATGGAGCCCCATCTAGCGGTAGCGTGGTCCGGCACCTGGAACTTCATCGGCGTTTTGCTGTCCACGGGCGCCGTGGCATTCACCATCATCACTTTGCTGCCTGTGGAATTGATCCTGCAAGTGGGCAGCGGCTCGGGTTTCGCGATGGTCTTCGCGCTGTTAATCGCCGCCATCATTTGGAATCTCAGTACCTGGTACTTTGGGCTGCCCGCCTCGAGCTCGCATACCATGGTGGGCTCCATCATCGGCGTGGGCATCGCGAATCAACTGATGAATCCTGGGCAGGGCACCAGCGGTGTCGACTGGAATCAGGCGGCGGGTGTTGGACGCTCCCTGCTGCTTTCGCCGATCGTCGGGTTCGGCCTGGCGTGGTTGCTGCTATTGCTCTGCAAAGCGATCATCAAAGACCGTCGGTTATATGAGGCCCCGACAAATGGTGAACCGCCACCTTTCTGGATTCGCGGCTTGCTCATTTTCACTTGCACCGGCGTTAGTTTCTTTCACGGCTCCAATGACGGACAGAAAGGCATGGGACTCATCATGCTGATCCTGATCGGTACGGTGCCCACCACCTACGCCTTGAATCGCGCCGTTACGCCCTCCCAAACCGCCGACTTTCTGGCCGTTTCGCAACAAACCGTCCAGGTGGTCAGTAAGTACGTCCAGCCTTCGGCCGTGGTGGCCGATCCCCGGGACGACTTAACCGCTTACATTCGCACCAAGCAATTCAACCCCAACACGATGCTGGCATTGCGCTCCGTTATCGGCGACGTCGGCAACGAGACAGCGCTTTATAAAGAGCTCAAGAACGTTCCGCCCGACAAGACCCGCAACTTCCGCAACGACATGTATGTCGTCAGCGAAGCTATCCGCCTGATCGAAAAGTCCGGCAAGGCGGAGTTCAGCGCGGGCGACTTGGCGATTCTCGCCAATTACAAGAAGCACATCGATCTCGCTACCAAGTTTATTCCGCTGTGGGTGAAAGTGGCGGTGGCGATGGCGCTCGGCTTGGGAACCATGATCGGCTGGAAGCGCATCGTAGTAACCGTTGGCGAGAAGATTGGCAAGGATCACCTGACCTACGGGCAAGGCGCGTCCGCGGAAATCACCGCCATGGCCACCATCGGAATGGCCGACTACTTTGGGCTTCCCGTAAGTACCACTCACGTGCTTTCCTCTGGGATCGCGGGCACCATGGCGGCGAATCACACCGGGCTCCAATGGGGCACCGTTCGCAATCTTGCACTGGCGTGGGTGTTGACCCTTCCCGCCGCTATGATCATGTCGGGGTTCCTGTTCTGGGCGCTGAAGAACGTGTTCTAATCATGGAAAACGCAGAACTGGACAAACTGAGATTCAACTACAAGGCGGCGGTTGAGCGCTGGATCGCCGCCATTCGCGCCGAGGAGACCCTGGCGACGTCCGATCATTCCATGGTCGCCGTGGAGGACTGGGAGAAGGCGGATTTCTCTGAGGAAGACGCCAGAGCGCTGGCCAAGACCGCGCGTAAGGAATATCAGGACGCGTTGCGGCAAGTCCTCTTTAACTTCTAAACCCCGGCGTGCCACAATACAGTTACGATGGCGTTGTTCGCCGACCGCTTAATCAGCGCTATCAGCGCCAAAGACAGCCGTTGCATGGTGGGCCTGGATCCACGCGTGGATCAGATGCCGGCTTTTGTCCATGGACATGGCGAGTACGCCGCGATCACCGCGTTCCATGAATTGGTAATCGAGGCTGTAGCCGATCTGGTTCCCGCCGTCAAGCCGCAGCTGGCCTTCTTCGAGCAATACGGCGTGGTGGGCATGCAGGCTTTTGAGAACACCGTGCTCCTAGCCAAACAGCGTGGCCTGCTGGTGATCGCCGATGGCAAGCGCAACGACATTTCTTCCACCGCCGAAGCCTACGCCAACGCGTACCTGGGCCCCAGCGTGTTCGACTGCGATGCCCTCACGGTAACGCCGTACCTGGGCGGCGATAGTCTCGCCCCGTTTGTCGAAGCCTGCAAAAAGCATGGCAAAGGTTTGTTCGTAGTTTTGAAAACGTCGAATCCCGGATCGAAGGACTTCGAAGATCAGACGCTTGAAACCACCGGCCGTCCGCTGTACGAAAAGATTGCCGGAGTTTTGAACGAATTTGGGGATGGCTTGCTGGGCGACTCGGGCTACAGCTCTATTGGGGCAGTGATTGGCGCGACGTTTCCGGAAGAAGGCCGGCGCTTACGCTCATTGATGCCCAAGGCGTTGATCCTGGTTCCTGGTTACGGTGCGCAAGGCGGCAGCGCGAAAGCCGCGGCGGAATGCTTCAATGACGACGGTCTCGGCGCGATCGTGAATTCGTCCCGGGGAATCACCTACGCATTTAACGACCCCGATATCTCGCGTGAAGCTTTCGTGCGCTCCGTTCGTGAAAACACGCTGCGTATGATCGACGAAGTGAATGCCGCGGTGAAAGCTTCCCCAACGGCGGGCGTCCCGAGCTAGCCGCGCAAATCCGCGAACGCCTCTTCAATCTCCTGCTTTGCCGCGGGCGTGGGCACCGTGAGGGGCAAGCGCGGCGGTCCACCATAGTAGCCGGTCAGATCCATCGCGTATTTAAGCCCACCGATGCCGTATTTCGTGGTCACCAGCTTGGCTGCGTGGCCGATGCGGTTCTGCCAGTCCAGCGCGGCTTCGGGTTCGCGGGTACGATGCGCCTCCCAGATGGAGATGGTGGCGTAGGGCGCGGGATTGGCGAACGCCAGAATGCCACCGGTGCAGCCGATAGCGAGCGACGGCGCCAGTGTTGTAGCCGACCCCGTCAGCACCTGAAATCCCTTCTTCGTTTCCCGCACCATCTGCATCAGCTTCTCGACGTTGCCCGAGCTTTCCTTGATCCCGACGATGTTGGGATGATGCGATAGCTCAGCCACCGCTTCAGCCGCCAGATCTACGCCCGTGTTCTGCGGAAAATTGTAAAGCAGCACCGGAATCTTGGCTTGATCGGCCACCGCGCGGAAGAACAGCATCTGCGTTTCCGGCTTCGCGAACTGCCCTTTGAAGAACGACGGCGTTTTCACCAGCGCGGCTTTGTAGCCGATATCCGCGGCGCGATTGGTGAGCGCCACAGTCTGGTGCACGCTGTCCATGCCGGTTCCAGCGATCAGCAGTTTCTCGGGCGCGGCCCATTGCGCCACCCATTCCCAAAGCTGGATCTTTTCGTCGGTGTCCAGCATCACGCTTTCGCCCGTGGACGCCACCACCACGTAGCCGCTCAGGCCCGTGGCGTTCCACTTCTCGATGTTGTGCTGTACCTTCACTTTCCACAGCTCGCCCTCGTGATTAAAGGGCGTGGTAATGGGGCTGAAGATGCCTTGGAGCTTCATATAAGGAAAGGGAGTAGCTTTCAAAGCCACCCCCGCACACTAGGTCAAGTTACTTCGCGATAAAGGTCACGATCAACGCATACAGCGTGAGAGATTCAATGAGGGCCAATCCCAGAAGGAGGGCGAATCGGATGCCGGCGGCAGCACCGGGATTTCGCGCCATAGCCTCGCAGGCTGCCGCGGTAGCTTTTCCTTGCCCGAGGCCGCAAAGGCCGGCGGAGATTCCCAGCGCCAGGTAGGCAGCGGGCAAGTTCAGAGTGCCGGTAAGACCGCCTCCAGCTGGCGTCTGCGCGAAGATCGGGCTGGCCAGCGTCATCAGCGCGGTTCCCGCATAGATCAGTTTACGTTTCATTCGAGTGTTTCTCCTTGTACCAAGAAATTGTTCGCGAGGAGGTGGTTCCAAACCTGTCCTGGGGGACGGCCGGCTCACGCTTGCGAACGGATAATGCCTAGTGTTCTTCGTGTGCCACTGCCCCGGCGATATAAATGGTGCTGAGCAGCATAAATATAAATGCTTGTAAGAAGGCCACGAACACGTGCAGCCCCATGAAGATGACTGGCACCGCGAAATACGTGAGGGTCAGGAACGTTAGGGTCACCTTGTCGCCGGCGAACATGTTCCCGAACAGACGGACTGTCAAAGAAAGCGGTCTTGAGAGGTGGCTGATAATTTCAATCGGGATCATAAGCCAGGCCAGGTACCACACCGGCCCCGCGAAGTGCGCCAGGTATTTCCCGATGCCCTGTTCCCGGACTCCCATGTAGTTGTAATACAAAAAGACTGAAACAGCGAGGCCACAGGGGACCGCCGGGGTCATGGTCGGCGATTCAAACCCCGGGATGACCCCGATCAGGTTCATGAAAAGTATAAAAATGAACAACGTCCCAATGAACGGAAGATATTTGCTTGACCCATGCTCCAGAGCGTCATGGGCCTGCCCCGAAAGGAACTTGTAGAGCGCTTCGAAAGTCAGTTGCAGCTTGCCGGGATTTTCAACCGAAAGCTTCGACTTCAGCACCGCGAACAGCACAACGATAACTGCCACCACCACCAGCTCCATGGTCAGCCAGTTTTCCCAGGGATGCGCCGGATCGGCGGCCGGATGGCCGATGGCATTCAGAAATGTGTCGAGCGGCCCCGCCAGGAAGCGGTTGAATAGGACAGTAGTCCAGAGTTCTGCTTCAGCTTGCATAGGAGAGTTTAGCTTGCATACAAGAGTTTAGTTTGCATGGATAGGTTTAGCTTGAATAGATCAGTTCGTAAATGATTTCCAGGATGATTGCCGCTGTCGCGACAAATAGACCTGTCGCCCCAGCCACTGCGTTTGGTCCAAGAAGTTTGATTATAACCCACGCCGCAGCCAACAGGATGAAGTTGCGGGCGACGAACAGCCAGGCAAATCGCGTTTGGCCACCGGGGCCGATGGCGCCAGCCAAGCGTCGCCAGCCGAAGAAGCTGAGGTAGGAGACGGCGGCGCCGATCAAAAACGCCAACCCGGACCAGAATCCACGCAGGGAGACGGTTGCGATTGACCCAAGCAAGCCTAAACCGACAGTAAGCCAGGATATCCGCCGGATAGCTCGCTCGTAAAACTGGGGGTCACTTTCCGGCATCGTCCTTGGATAGATCGCGAACGAGTTCAATTATGCCGGAAGCTATGCCGAGCAGTAAGAATACAACCTTGAGGAAAGCGGTGTGGAACACTTTGTCGAGTCCATATCCGATCCCGTAACCTACCAGCATCGATATCGGTAGCAGGAATGCCAGCCCGTAGTATTTGCCGAATTGCTGGTACAGGTTGCCTGGTTTCTTAGGCATGCGTTCCGCGCTTGCGTTGCAGAATAGCCGCGGCTTGCTCGGCCGTCTCCTTCACCAGAAACCCCATCTTCGGATGAGTGGGTGTGATGTCGGGCGACAATCCGAACTCCTCCAGCGTCTCGCTGGTGGTTGGGCCGATGGAAGCGATCGCCATTCGGCGCAAGGCGTCTCGCATTGGTTCTTCCGTCTGTTCTTCCGCTGCGATCCGAAACAGGTGCGGAATTTGAATGGACGTGGTGAACAGGGCCACATCGGCCTTGCCGTCCGCAATCCGGTGAACCGCCTCCCGCAGCGGCGTCAGATCCTCCGGCAGATCCCACTGATAGACGCGTACCGGCGTCACTTCGGCGCCGCGCGCCCGCAGCGCTTCCAAAAGCTCGGAATTCGATTTGCCGTACTCCTGCACCACGATGCGCTTCTCCGGACGGCCGTCCAGCGCGGCCAGAAGCTCGTGCCAGGTATTGGGCTCGGGCGCCGTCACAGCCACTGGAACCTTCAACTCGCGCAGCGCGGCCAGCGGCTTGGGGCCTCGCGCGGCTACCGCCATCTTGCGCAGCGCCTCAGCGAACTGGTCCTGGGGATAGCGCGATGCCAAAACCTTGTAGAGCGCGCGCGTGCCGACGCCCGTGAGAAAAATCATCAAATCGAACTCGCCGCGAAACAGCCGCTCGGCGAACTCGAAGGCTTCCAGATTGTTTTCGATGGGCGCTTCCCGCATGGAAGGCGCCACAAACGGATCCCCGCCCTGCCTGCGAATCAGCTCGGCCATTTCGGTGGCGCGCCGGCTCTCGAACGAGATTACGCGCAGGCCATCGAAGGGCATCGCTTCCAAGGTATCAGTCGGCTTTCTGCTTCGCTTGCTCTTTCTGGTATTCCTTCAGCACGCGATTCACGTACTGAATGGTCTCCGGATACGGCGGGATGCCGTGGTATTTGTCTACCGCGGCGGGTCCGGCGTTGTACGCCGCCACGGCTTTAGAAACCTGATGCGGATCGTTCTCGTACTTGGCCAGCAGATCGCGCAGGTATCGGGCGCCGGCTTCGGCGTTCTGGACGGGATCATGCGGATCGGCATCCAGCTCCGCGGCAGTCTTCGGCATCAGCTGCATCAGCCCGATGGCCCCCTTGGGCGAGACAGCGTCTTCGCGATAGCCGGATTCGGCCCGCGCGATGCTATGCACGATGGCGGGAGGCAGACCGGCGTGAAGGGCGGCCTGCGTGACTAGTTGCTGCGGTGTGAGATCGATGTGCGGCGCGGCCACAGGCGCCGGAGCAGCGGGCGCAGCCGGTGGTGGCGTGTACTCTTCCTGCTCAAACGCGGCCACGGTGCTGGCCCGGATTTCGATGACGCCTTCGCTGGTCTGCAGCCGGACCACCGACCCGTCGCTCGAATGGCTATCGGCGTGGATACGGAAGCCATTGGAGAGAATGGCGAATTCGCCGGCCTGCGCCGCGAGCGCAACCGCAACAAAACACAACGCCAGCTTCATTGGACGCAAAGCCACTGAACCATTTTGACGCATTTTAGGCCCCGGGCGTTGATGGAAAAGCACCTAGTACATCGTACAGAAAGTTCATTTAACTAAAAAGTCAGGTTTAGCGTATCCGAGCCGCCATGCGTAAGCATGCGGATTCGCCCGTGCACCCAGCAAAACCGCATGCTCACGCATGGCGGCTCAGAACGACGCTCTGTAAGCCGTTCTAGAAAGAACTTTCTGTACGATGTACTAGTCCGAGATGGCCCATTCACCGGGAACAATCGGGCGCGTTCTAGGGAGCAGTCCGCGACGTGCCAAAACACCGCAGAGCGCCAACAGCCCGGTGAAGACCACTAGCTTCACCACGTCGGCCGTGCGCGTGTGTGGCAGCAGCTTCCACATGATTCCCAACGCCGGCTGCGCCACGCACGAGGCCCAAACCGCGCCGTAGAAATAGCGCCTCTCGTGGCCCTCGCCTTTGGTGGACGCCTTCACGCGCGGCAGCCAACCCAGCGCGCCCATGGCCCACAACAGGATGGCCAGCGGGAAGTAACCGTATTCATAGATCTGCTTCAATCGCCAGGCGCCGGTCGCCACGGCCACCGCGAGCCCGGCGAAATTCAGCACCGCGAATGTGATCACGATGCTCCAGGCAAAGGTGTAGCAGATACGCCGATACAACGGATTCGGCTTGTCCTCGACGAACCGGATGATGTAGGGGCGCGGCTCCACGCCGGGCAAGCGGCCTCGAAGCCCCGCAATGCCTGTTCCCAGGATCACCAAACCCAGCCACATCAGCTTGCGTTGATCGAAGCCGCGCTCGAACAGATCGAACGTGGAAGGGCCCGGCGCAATGAAAAAGACAAAAATCCAGATAGGCCAGTGCGCCAGGCGGTAGGCCGGCTTGTTGCGGTCGCGCAACTTCCGGCCGCTGGCAAGCTCTACTCGCAAGCTCTATCCACAAAAGGCCCGGAAAAGCGGACTATTGTCCCGCGGGTTTGGCCGGAGGCTTCGGAGCGGCCGTCGCGGGCGCCTTGGGAGCCGAAGTAGCAGGTCCCGGGGCACCGGCTGCCCCCGCGTTCTTGTCGTATAGTTCGATGATCTCTTTCGTGATGTCTACGCTGGGCGACGCATACAGTACAGGCGTCTGCTGGCTGCTCACGTCCAAAACCATGGTGATGCTGTTATCGCGCGAATACTTCTCGATCACTGCCAGAATCTTTTGTCCAAGTTGCTGCAGCAGCTTTTGCTGGTCGGCTTCCAGATCCGCCTGCGCATCTTCCACTTCGCGCTGCAGATTCTTTTTCTTGTACTCGATATTCTTATAAAGATCGTTCTTGGCGGTGTCGCTCAAGGTATTCGAGCCTTTGTTGAGCTGGTCCTGCAAAGCGTTTATTTCGTTTTGCTTTTGTTCCAGTTCCTTCTTCTTGGGCGCGGTCTTGCTTTGCAATTCAGCGGCCGCCTTCTGGCCGTCCTTGGTGCTGATGATAGCGCCTTGAATGTTGATGACCGCGAATTTTCCCTGCTGCGCGCTGGCAGTCAATGTCACGGCCAATGCGAGGACTGGCCACAAAAATACCTTGCTCTTCACAGTGAGACTCCTAATCTCGAAAATCATTGTTTATTCTATCCAATCCGCCTGGGTTTAAAACGTCCGTCCCACTGTAAAGCGGAACATGGCCGAACGCTCGACGCTATACGGCAGTACCGCTCCGATGGAGCTGATGGCGTTGTTGTACGTGGCCGTATTCGGGAAGTACGATTTGTCGGCGACTATGGGCGCCGTCAGGGTGCCTTCAAAGCGCGTCGGGTTATAGGCCCAATAGACGCGGAATGGGGCATTCACCACCGGCATCAGAACCTGCAACTCCACCCCCGTGGAAGTACGCAATTGTTGAGAGCCCGCCTGGACAACCACGTTGCCGCTGAAGCCGGCCGAGGGAAATTCCTCGTTCAGCTGTGCCAGCCGTCCCGGATTCAGGTGGAGCTGTCCCGGGAACAGCAGCCTGTCGATGCCGGCATCGGCGAATAGCGCCAGAGTTACCGGCCCCACAATCGGAATCCGGTACTCAAAGTTTCCCACCACGCTGGTGTCGCCTCCGGGAAAGGTGACCTGGTAGGAAGGAACAGTCATTGTCACAGGCACGCCCTTCTGCGTGCGCAACGAGCCGTCGGTGTTATAAACCTGAACGCTCGCAACGTCGCTGGGCAGATACACGATGGGACTAATGGTCCAAATGTTGAAGCCCCGCACATCGTTCTCGCCACCCATGAAGTAGCGCGAGAAGGGAGGCGCGCTTCTACCTCCGAACCCGGTGATCAGACGCGCTGAAAGATGCAACCCGATAACGTGACCCTTTTTCAATCCCGGACGAAAATACTTGGCATCGAAGGTGGGCTGAATGGTGTTGACGTTGCCGCCGAGCTCGGTGCCGGAGAACGCTATTGAGGCGAACAGCTCTCGCCCACCGGTGGGATTAATGGGATTGTTGATGCTGTTATAGGTGTAGGACGGAGTGACCGTGCTGGTACGAATACCGCTCAACTGATTCGGGCCGCCCACTCCTTCAAAATCGATGTAATCGAAATAATTCGTGGCCGCCGTAGTCAGGGTCTTCACATTGGAAATGTTGTAGCCGTACGTGAGCCCCAGGCGTGCGAAGCTGCGCTTCAGCGGATACGACACGAACACCGTACCGCCATATCCATTTTGGATGTAGTTGAGCAGGTTCTGCGTGCCTAGCGAATTGTAATAGGAAATCAGGTTGGTCCCGGCCAGGATGGAGGCTTCTTGCGCCTGGTTGTAGTTGTAGCGCTGGATATACAGCGTGAACCCGGTCTGGACCGCGTGGTCGAACAAGTACGGCTCAGTGAAGCCGAACTGCACCGATCGCATGCGCGTCCCGAGCTGCGAGCTGAGGCTCAACGTTTCGCCCAACCCCAGGAAATTATTGGTGGAATACGAAGCGCCGATGAAACTGCCCGCGATCCCCGAAACTCCCCCGTTCAACTGGATGGAGTTTTTGCCGCGCTCCTTCACCTTGAGCGTGATATCCACCGTGTTGGTTTTGGTGTCGCGCTTGATATCGGCGGCGTCTTCCGCCTTCAGCGGCTCGAAATAGCCGAGTTGATTCAGACGCAGGATGCTGAGCTCCCACAGGCGATTGTTAAAGATCTGGCCTTCGTCGATCAGCAGCTGGCGCCGGATCACTTTGTCGCGCGTGGTGGTGTTCCCGGAGAAATCGATGCGCCGGACGAAGAATTGGTGGCCTTCGTCCACCGACAGCGACATATCCATGAGCCCGCTGTCCGGCATTGGATCGAAAGACGGCTCGGCCACGAAATCGATGAAGCCGAAGTCGCCGTACAGCTTGCGCATATTCTCCAGGCCCTTGCGGAGCTTGGCGGTAGAGAACACGTCGCCTTTCGACATCGAGAACAGCGGCGTCATCAAAGCTTCGGGAGTTCGGAAGAATTTGACGCCTGAAAACGTGATGTTGTTCAGGTGGTACAGCTTGCCTTCTTCCAAGGTGATGTTCACGTCGGCCACGGTGCCCGGTTTGTTGGGGTGGAACAGCGGAATGTGCATGCCTTGGCCGCCGGTCTTGCGCATGTTGACCATGGAGTCTGTAACGCGGGCGGTGAAATAGCCGTGCTCCTGGTAAAACACCTGCACCCGGCTCTTATCCTCTTCCAGCTTGCTGGGATCATAGGTTTTTGCGAACAGACTCTCGAAAAAAATGGAATACGGGATGCCGATGGGGTGCAGGTTTTTCATCGCCCGGATC
The DNA here is from genome assembly GCA_963747945.1 of Bryobacterales bacterium. Taxonomy (GTDB): domain Bacteria; phylum Acidobacteriota; class Terriglobia; order Bryobacterales; family Bryobacteraceae; genus Palsa-89. The sequence continues at coordinate 612,195 of CAVVHB010000006.1, read as the reverse complement.
ACTTCTTTATCGCTAAACACGGTGTTGCCCGTGATATCGATCTCGCCCACCTTGACCTTGGGACCTTCATTGATTTTGAACGTGATCTCGAGCGACGACGGAGGAACGCGGCGGATTTGCGGGTCCACGGTGGCGGACAGATGACCATGCTCCGCCAATAGGTCCAGCAGCACATTCTTGGCGCGCTGCACCTTATTCGGGTCGTACTGCGACTCAACCACCAGGCCAACCTTGCGGTCTTTGAAGCGATCCAGAATGTCGGATTGGCTAACGGACTTGTTGCCTTCGTACTTGATGGTGCGTACAACCGGCCGCTCCACCACTACAAAACGAATGATCCAGCCTGTTTTGCCGGGCTCGCGCTCGATGCGGATATCGTCGAAGCGCCCGCTGTTCCACAACGAAATAAAGTCCCGATGCAGGCTGTCCTGATCGAACTGGTCGCCTTTCTTGGTGAAGATCAGGGCTTGTAACGTATCCTGGCGAACGCGGCGCGCGCCCCGGAACTCGATGGCTTCGATGATATTCTCCGGCGGCTGCCCGGGCCGGGTTGCAGGGATTGGTTGCTGCGCCGCCGTTGGTGGAGGAGCGGGTTTCGCGGCGGGCGCTGGTTTCGGCTCTACTGGACCCTCCGGCACGGTTTCAAAAGGATTCGGCGGTTTCGGCGGCTGCTGCTGTTGCGGTTGCTGTTGAGCCGCGGCCGGTAGCGCGAACATGCCGAACGCGAGAACAATGCAGCAAAGCGCAAAGGGTGCGGCGCGCAAGACTCGCAGGCGGCCAGGCCTGTGAAAAATCATCGAGACGGGTTCCTTTCCACTCTGCGCCGATCCTTTCAAAAACAAGCCACCAGCCAAATGCAAGCTAATAGCTGAGAGCAACTTCATGGCCGGGACGGCGCGATCCACAGGCCGGATACCTCGCTGGCCTGCGCGGCGCCTGAAATCGGCAGCCTTAAGCGGCGCCTCTCATCGGACGTTCCATTTTAGCTGATGTCTGGGTGAGTGGACCAGTGTGCCGGAGGGGCTACAGTCGGGCGGCTCCCGCACAGGCACAAGAACCAGCCTGGCAAGCGGCGCCCCAGGCCCTCCAGCAGTCGCTTGCTCCCTGTGGCGAGGTCTCTTACAGTAAGGAAGGTTCACTCAAATGGGATACTTTCTCGCTAAAACCGACCCGGAGACATACTCGATCGATCAATTGGAGAAAGAAAAGAGAACCACCTGGGATGGTGTGAACAATCCACAGGCGGTTCGCGCCATCCGCGACATGCGGCCAGGCGACAAGGTTTTCATCTACCACAGCGGCGGGCTTTCGGCCGTGGTGGGCTTGGCGAAAGTAGTGTCAGAAGGCCGGGATGACCCCAAGAACCCGAAATCTGCCGTGGCGGACTTCGAATATCTGGGCCGCATCGACCCGCCTGTTACGCTCGCCGAGATCAAACAGTCGAAACTGTTCGACGATTGGGCGCTCGTCCGCCAAGGCCGCTTGTCCACCATGGCCGCGCCCCAGAAGTTCGTGGAGTGGATGCGGAAGAAGAACCCGAGGGCGAAAATTTAGGCCGCGCGAATCGCCCGCACCGTGGCAACCACTGCTCCGAGCAGCGCCCCCGCGCTCACCGCTACTTTCCTGAGCGACCATTCCTGGCGCGCGTCGTTTCTCGGGGCGCCGGCCACATGTTCCGGCCGAACCCCTACGCCAACAACATATCCCATCACCCACGGCCGGCCCGGTATCTCCGCTACCAGCTTCAATTGCCAGGGGGCTTCGAGCGGACCGCTGGTTTCAAACACTCGTGCGAACGCCTTATGAGCGTTCACCTGCAACATCTGCGTCACGCGCGTGGGAAATTCGCGCCGCTGTTGCACTCGCGCCAGTTGCGCTTCCGTCACCGGGCCCCGCCGCAGCGGCTCAGCCAGTAGATTCGCCGTCGCCACCGCATCCTGTATCGCCAGATTGATCCCCACGCCACCGGCCGGCGACATGGCATGCGCGGCGTCGCCAATGCAGAGTAGCCCTGGAAGATACCACTTCCGCAGCCGGTTGATCTGCACCGTGAGCAGCTTGATCTGATCCCAGCTTTGTAGTTCGCCCACGCGATCGCTCAGATACGGCGCCATGCGCGCAATTGTCCCGTGAAACGCGTCCAACCCGTCACGCTTGATTTGCTCGAACGAACCCTTCGGAATAATCAACCCGGCCTGGGAATAGTCGCCGCGGTTGATCACGATCAGCGCTTTTCCGTAGTTGATATTCCCCGCCAGCTGCTCGGGATCGCCTGTTCGCCGCGAAATACGAAACCACAGAACATCGATCGGCACGCCAAATTCTTGCACTTTGAGACCCGCTGCTCGCCGTATCGTAGAGTGCCGGCCATCGCACCCAACTACCAGGTCCGCGTGGATATACACCGGCCCGTCTGGCGAGTGTGCTTCCACTCCAACGGTCGTTTCACCATCTCGAAGCAAGTTGACCGCCTCGCACTGCTTCCGGAGTTGAAATTGCCGAAATCGCCGGGCGCGCGCGGAAAGAAAATTGAGGAAATCCCACTGCGGCATCAAGGCGACGAACTTGCAACGCGTGGCCAAGTGGCTAAAGTCGGCAGCGCGGAAGTCGAAGTCGCCCACTCGGGCGGTCACCGAGGTGAGCCGCTGGTGCGGAAGCTCTAGAAACTCCTCCAGCATCCCAAGCTCGTGCATCACCTGTAACGTGGACGGATGCACCGTGTCGCCGCGAAAATCGCGAAAGAAGTCTGCGTGCTTCTCGAGAACAACTACTTCCACGCCCGCCCGCGCCAGCAGGTAACCTAACATCACGCCGGCCGGTCCGCCGCCGACGACACAGCACCTGGTTTGCAATGATTCCATGGGCGGGCCTCCCTACCGGTAAGACTCCACGGAGCCGCCGACGTTACCTGGCGTCGTGGCACACCGCCGCCGCTGGTAGCGCCTCCTACAGCGTGTTATCTTCAGCTTTTGAATCTCCTTCACCTCTTCGATCTGTCATTCCTGGGCCGCCGCGACGACATCGCGCTTGAATTCCAGGGCGCGACCTTCACCTTCGCCGATATCGATGCGCGCAGCAATCGCGCGGCTCTATTGCTCGCCGGGCGCGGGCTGAAATCCGGCGATCGCCTTTGCGTTTACCTGGCCAACTGCCTCGAAATGATCGATCTGTATCTCGCCTGCCTCAAGCTGGGCGTGATCTTCGTTCCCATCAATATCCTGTACCGCGAGCGCGAGTTGGCGCACATCCTGGGCGATGCCGAGCCGGTGGCCGTCGTCTCGGCTACTGAATTTCCCAGCCCCGCGCCCATCTGGCATCCGGCGGATCTTTCGCGCGACGCCGCCATTTTGCCGAACCAGCGCCCGCAGGTTCTTATTGACGGCGATGCCCCCGCCGGCATCATCTATACTTCCGGCACCACCGGCGTTTCCAAGGGCGCCATCCTCACGCACAACAACATGGCCGCGAACGCGCTGAATCTGCTGACTTGCTGGCAGATCTCGAGCGACGATCGTTTTCTGCTTTCGCTGCCGCTGTTCCACGTACACGGCCTGGGCAACGGACTGCATTCCTGGCTCATCAGCGGCTGCCGCATGCGTTTGCTCGAGCGCTTCGAGCATCAGAAAGTGGCCAACGAATTCCTCCAGTTCCGGCCGACACTGTTCTTCGGCGTCCCCGCGATGTACGTCCGGCTGCTGGACCTGCCGCCCGAGCAAGCCCGCGAGATCGGCGGCTTCGTTCGTCTGTTCGTCTCCGGCTCTGCCCCGCTACCCGCCCAGATCTTTGAAGAGTTCCGCGAGCGCTTCGGCCACTCGCCGCTGGAACGCTACGGGATGAGCGAGACGCTGATGAACATCAGCAATCCTTACGTGGGCGAGCGCCGTCCCGGCAGCATCGGACTTCCCTTGCCTGGCGTGTCGGTGCGATTGGTGGATTCTGACGGCCGCCCCGTGGCATACGGCGAAGTGGGCGAAGTGCACCTCAAAGGTCCCAACGTTTTTGCGGGTTACTGGCGGCGCGAGGATGCCACGCGAGCCGCATTTATCGATGGCTATTTCCGCACCGGTGACCTGGCCACACGCACTCCGGACGGCTATTACACTCTGTGCGGGCGCAAGAGCGACCTCATCATCTCAGGCGGCTTCAACATCTATCCAAGGGAGATCGAGGAGTTCCTGCAGGAGCAGGATGGCGTGGCCGAAGCGGCGGTGGCGGCTGCGCCCGATCGCGTACGCGGCGAAGTTCCAGTGGCCTACGTGGTCCCCACGCACACCGTCAATGCAGACGATTTCCCACGCGATCTGGAAGCCCTCTGCCGCCAGAAGCTAGCGTCGTTCAAAGTGCCGCGCTCGTTCATTCTGGTGGACAAGCTGCCGCGCAACGCGCTCGGCAAAGTGCAAAAGCACCTTCTGCCGAAGCACAATGAAGCTTGAACCCACGTATAACAGAGGCCACCTCTTCGCCGCGTAGCAGCACGTGGACCCCGCTGCTCTACACCTGGTTTCGCTGGCTATGGATCGCCAATGTTGTATCGAACGTCGGCACCTGGATGCAGAACGTTGGCGCGGCCTGGTTGATGACGGAGCTGGCGCCATCGGCCTTGCTGGTGGCCCTGGTCCAGACCGCCACCAATCTTCCGGTATTCCTGATGGGAGTTCCCGCCGGCGCCGCGGGCGATCTGTTTGACCGCCGCAGGCTGCTTCTGGTGACGCAGGGCCTGATGCTGGCCGCGGCCGCCGTCCTCGGCGTGCTCACGCTCACCGGATCCACCGGGCCATGGATGCTGCTGTGGCTAACTTTCGCATTGGGACTCGGCGCTACCATGAACGGCCCCACCTGGCAGGCCATCATGCCCGATCTGGTGCCCAAGACGGAACTGCCGGCGGCCATCGCTCTCAACTCCGTGGGCTTCAACCTGGCGCGCGCGGTAGGTCCGGCGCTCGGAGGCGCGGTGGTTGCGGCTGTCGGCGCGGGCGCGGCGTTTATCCTGAACGCGGTTTCCTTCGTGGGTGTGATGATCGTGCTCTACTTATGGCGTCGCGGGCCCGAACACCACCCGCAGCCGCTTTCCACCGAAACCGTCGCCTCCGCCATGTGGGCCGGAATGCGCTATGTGCGATTTGCGCCGCCCATCCACTCCGTGCTGCTGCGGTCCGGCAGCTTCATTATTTCGGCGAGCGCCCTGTGGTCCCTGCTGCCGCTGGTGGCGAAAGTGGAGCTGCATCGCGACAGCACCGGGTACGGTGTGCTGCTGGGCTGTCTGGGCGTCGGCTCCATACTGGGCGCTCTGATGCTGCACCGATTGCGGCAGACGTTCTCGCACGATGTGATGGTGACATCCGCCGTCGCGCTCTTTGGCGCCGTCAACGTATTGATGGCGTATCTGAGCAGCTATATCGCGGTGGCTCTCGCGCTGGTGGTTACCGGCGTCGCGTGGATGACCGTCAACTCGACACTCACCACCGCCACCCAAACATCGGTGCCGGCCTGGGTGCGCGCCCGCGCACTGGCCGTTTATCTCTTGGTCTTTCAGGGCGCCATGGCCGTGGGCAGCGTGATCTGGGGCGCGGTTGCAACGCAAATCGGACTGCGCAGCACGTTCCTGTGCGCCGGCATTGCCCTGCTCATCGCCGCCGCCGCAACCTACCGGCTAAAGCTGGCCGGACTGCGCGATCTCGATACTTCACCGTCCGGACATTGGCCGGAGCCAATCCTGGCTATCGAGCGGGATGTCGAGCGGCATGAGGAACATGGCCCGGTGCTGGTCACCGTGGAGTACTCCATCGACCCCGTCACCGCCCGCGAATTCGCGCGCGCCATGCAGCTGATGCGTAGGATCCGCCGCCGCGACGGAGCCATCCGTTGGGGACTTTTTGAAGACGCAGCCACGCCTGGCCGCTACATAGAGACGTTTGTGGTGGAAAGCTGGGCGGAGCATCTGCGCCAGCACGAGCGCGTGACCGTCTCCGATCGTGAAATTGAGGTGCGGGCCTTCGCCTTTCATCTCGGCGCCGACCCGCCCAAAGTCACGCACTGGATTGCCAGCGACTAATTTAATCGAACTGCGCCGGAACCAGGTTCTCGTCTTCGTTGAGCTTGCGCCACTCCTTGGCCGTGACGAAGCCGATCTTCTGCCGCTTGGAGTCCGACTGCAGAACCCACGCGATCTCTTTCATCGCCCACAGCGATGGTTGGGTGCGATCGATGTAACGGTTGCACTCCGTCACGCGCATTCGGATTGGCTTTTCCATCAGCGAACAGTGTACGTACTCTTCGCTTTCTGCCGGACCGCGCATGACCACGCCGTTGGAGCAGGAATCGCACAGACGTGGCGCGTCGACGGACCGGGTGCCTTGAAAGACTTTGATCGTGGTCATAAAATTCCTCCTTCCGCCCGGAAACTGGGCGCCGAGAGTTATTGGATATAACGCGGGAAACTAACGAACCGGTTAGTAAACCAGACCGGTTAGTAAACCAGAAAGGTTGAGAGGCAGCCCGCGGAAATTGCGGATCGATGGTCAGAATGCAATGCAGACGCCTCCTATTGAAGAATTTGGGAACTCGGTTAATTTAACACGACGAATGGGCTCCGACAAGGATCTTTTGATTAATCTTGTTAAACCACCTGTGCCAGGTGGCTGCGGTCCGCGCAGGCGGTACAACACTCTCCGCGGCGATTGCCGCGCTACGGGTGAACGTTGAGAGTGACGTTCGCTTGTGCATTGACACCGCTAATGCTAACCGTCACCGGCACTGCCTGCCCAGTGGCGCTGCCAAGGGGAACCACAACGTTGATCTGCAAAACCCCCAGGATGGATCCAGGTACCGGGCCGGCGTAGGAGACTCCCGCACTCGCGTTCACGCCGCCGATATTCACGGTGGGCAGGGGCGACAACTGCGGCAGCGGTGTATAGCCCACCGGAATAATAAGGCCCGTGTTGGTGGCTCCCAATAGCGGCGCCGGGTTGTAGTTGCCCTCGCCGGTGAGAAAAAGGCTAACAGTATCGCCGATGTTGGCGGGATTCGTAGTGCTATTCAGCGTCACTAGCCCTGAGGTAACACCGGTGTTGATGGCCGCGGCTTCGCCCAAACCCGTACCATCCGTGCTGAAGATTCCAGGCGCGGTAGCCGCGATGGTCACGATCGTACTGGCGGGTACGTTCCCGCCATAGTCGACTACCACCTGTTGGCCCGCGCCGACCCCGACTTCATAGGGAACCTGCACCGTCACCTGGTTCAAACTGACATAGAGGATCGGCGCGCTCAGCCCGCCGATAGTCACGGTGACGCCACCCAGGTTGTTACTCGCGTAGCCTCCGGCCACGACCATGGTGGCGGGAATTGCCGGGCCGATATTGGAGCCGAACATGGTGACCAGCTCTCCCGGACTGATTGTGGCGCTGGCATAACTGGCCGAGCTGAATACACCGAAAATTGTAGGGATATTACCGACGCTCACCGGGGAGGGCGCCGAAGCGCCGCCGGGCGATGGATTCTCGACCACAATGCCGAGAATTGCCGCCTGGGTCAGCAGCGAAGCCGGAACCACCGCAAGCAGTGCCGTCGGGCTTAATATCGTGGTTACCAGCGGGGCCGGCACTCCCTGCACCCCGGCGACGCTAGCTGCATAGAAACTTGCCCCGCGAATGGTGATGGTTTGGGGTCCGGCGTTCTCCGGAAGGATGAGCGGCCAGATGCTCGCGATGGAGGGCGTGATGCTTTCGACCGTCACCGTTACCAGAATGTTCTGCGATTTGGCGGTGACAGTGGCGCCCGAAGCCACCACCGTAATATTGGCGGTATACGGCGCTATCCGCGGAGCCAGGTTCATAGCATTGACGTTCACCGTCAGCGTAACCAGGTCGCCAGGTAAAACAATGCCCACCGGCGGAGAAACGCTCAGCCAGGTTGCTCCCGAAGTGGCTGTGTAAGAGATGGGCGAGTCGTTGGTCGATAATGTCACGGTTTGCGCGACCGATGGACTGGGCGGCGCCGTGAAGATGAGGTTGGTGGGACTGAGACTTAAAGTAGAGGGCGGAGCCGTGACCTCCAGCCCCACCGTGACCACCGCGGGTGATGCCACGCCCGCAACCGTAATGGTAACCGCGGACGAATACGTTCCCACCGCCAGGCTGGTGGGATTTACCTCCACGCTAATGGAGGACGGCAAAGTGCCGCTGTCCAGATTCACCGTCAGCCAGTAATCGGTGGCTGGCGTCGAGGTCGTAAAAGTCGGTTTGCCGGTGCTGGGTTTCACGGCTACCGACTGCGCCTTCGGCAAGGCTGGCGAACCCGATTGATAGGTGAACATCAGCGTACCAGGCGTGGTGGTCACGGTTTGTGCTTGCAACGCACCAACCCACCCGAAAGCAATCATGCCGCATGCGAGAATCGTCTTGCCCACGCCCCGCTTATCGGCCCAGTTAGGTTAAGTTTGAGGAACGCCGTGGCACCACGATCTTACGAGCCATCGTCAGCACGGTCTCTTCGCGTTGGTTTACGCCGCGATGTTCCACCAGGATGACACCGCGCCCATCCGGTAGATCGCTCTTATCTTTGCTCTTTTCTAGGATGCTCTTCTCTAAGATGGTCGATTCGGCATAAATGGTGTCGCCATGAAAAACCGGGCGCGTGTGCCGGATGAGAGAATATTCCAGCGTCTCAATCGCACGTCCGCCGACATCCGCCTGGCTCAATCCGATCACCAGACTGATAACGATCGGCCCCTCTACCAGCCTTTGTCCATGCTGCGTTCCCGCTGCAAAATTATCGTCGATATGCAGCGGGTGCTGATTCATGCTCAGCAGGCTGAAGAGCGTGTCGTCGAACTCGGTGATCGTGCGCCCAGGCCAGTGCCGAAACGCCTGGCCCGGTTCCAAATCCTCGAAGTAGCGGCCGTATTCGGAAGCTGCCAAGTCACGAAGATAGCATGGCCGGAGCTATTAACTCGCGTGCCGGCTGTTATCGCCAGTGGCCGCGATGATAGTGATAGTGGCCTTGATAAGGGTGATAGTAAGGCTCAACCCATACATGGTGACCGTGCGGCGGAATCACCCAATTTCCGCCCACCCAAACCCAGGAACCGCCGTTCCAGTCCCAATATCCGTTGGTCCATACGTAGCCTGGACCGGGCGCCACGCCCACCCGGCCAACAACGCGCGGTGGCGGCGGAACTCCAACGGTGATGCCCACATCCACTCGAGCGAAGGCAGCGGAGGGCACAAGCGAGGTTCCAACCGCCAGCGCGGCAATTAGTACTCTACGGATGTTCTCCGTGCCGGGGTGGCGCTTCGGCTTCCAGCTTCTTCCACTGTTCCAGCGTGAGCACGCCGCGGAAGCCGAGCAACATCCGCGCGTTCGCTTTCTCCAGCTCGGCGCGAGCCTGCGCAATGCGATCGATTTGCGCCAGCACTTGCGTTTCGTCTGGCCGGTCCGCCGCCAGCAGCGGCTCCAGGATCGCTTCTTCCTTCTGCACCCCAGCGCTCAGGTCGATCAGCTTCAGGCGGTTTTGCTGAAACAGCGCGTCGATGCGTTTTTGTTGATCGGCGGTGAGGCCCAGCCTTTGGATTAACGCCGGATCTGTCCACCAGCGTCCCCGCGGCCCGCCCGGCCGGCCTTCATCAGGATGAAAAGCCCGCTCCATGGGCGGCCGGTTGGGGCGCATCGGCGGAGGCGGACCCTCCTGCCCGCAAAGAATGCCGGCCACGAAGATCGCGATAGGCAAAATGAGAAACCCGCGCGTCATGACTATTCCTGCGCCACTAGTTTCAAGAGCGGCTCCATGGATGAGGGAACGGTCCGCGACACTTGCGCATCCACCCGGTTCAGCAACAACGAGTCGCTGCCTGGCGCAACTTCGGCGGAATGCCTGGGCATGACGAAGCTCGCGATAATGCACACGGCGGCAATCAGGACTGCCCACGCCAGTTGGTGCGAAGGGCTCCAGGAACGCGGCTCCCATCCCGCGGCGGGAGCGTCCAGTGCCGCGTTAGCCTGATCTTCGCTCCAGGCGCGGACCGCGCCGCGAAATTCGCCCAGAGCTTCGCGAAAGCTTGCCAAATGGGCGCGGCAGGCCGGGCAATCCTGGATATGCCGCGCGACGCTAGGGCTCGGTTGGCCCAGTATACATTCCGACAGCTGCTCTGAAGACAGATGCGCGATCATAGCTTTTCTCCGAGTTGTTCTCGAACCGAGCACAACGCGCGGAAGAGATGAGTTTTTACGGTGCCTTCCTTCATTCCGGTGGCGACCGCAATTTCGAGCAAGTCCATGTCTTCCACGAAGCGTAACAGAAACACCGTACGCTGCTTTCCTGGCAGCCGTTCGGCAGCGGTCCAGATGGCAGCCACCTGTTCTCTCAATAGTGCCTGAGCTTCGGGAGAAAGCGCGCGATCGGCGATGGCATGCGCGGCAACATCGACGGGCTTGGCAGTGAGGCTGGCGCGTCTCCAAAACTGAAAACGCCGGTTGCGAATGTGATCGCGAATGAGATTCACTGCAATCTGCATCAGCCAGGTGTGCATGCTGCAGTCCCGCCGGAAGCGCTCGCGCGCTTGGTACGCGCGCAGAAAACAATCCTGAGTCACGGTCTCGGCGGCATCCAGGTCGCGCAACGAAGCCAGCGCGAAGCGGAACACCTTGGGCCGGTACACCCGCACCAGCGCCTCGAAGTCCCCGGCAAGCTCGGCAACGCGCGGACGGATACGGCTCTCCACTTCAGACGTTGCCGACAATTGCATAGTTAATGTAGACGCTCTCTGCTCGCCGGGGGTTTACAGCGCTTTGTTAGTGAGACCCACCCAAGGCATGTTGCCCAGGGCCGCCGCCTGGACCACCAGGACCGCCCGGACCGCCCGGTCCGCCGCCCAGCGGCCCAAGTGAACTGTATTTGGACTGCTGATCGGCCGTCAGAATAGCGTAAAACGCGCCGGCGGCAGTGGCTTGGGCCAGCACTTCCTCACCGGTCAGGGTGCCAATTTGCGTCGCCTCGGTGCCGATAGTAGCGGTGTCGTCGCTCTTGATTGCGGTTTGCAGCGCCGTGCGCGCGGTCTGCATGCTTGTCCTGAGCGTGGCCAGCGCGGTCTGCTCGGTAGTAAATATCGTGGTGGCAGACGCCTGCTGGGTAGTGGTTAAGTCCAGAAGCGTGGTGAGTCTGGCCACCTGGTTGGCGACCATCTGGGCCGCGGTGGGCGGTGTAGGTTGAGCGGTAGCGAGCGCGGATGTGAACGCCAGTAATGCGGAGGCGGCAAGAATTCGTGTTTGCATGCGCGTGTAGACGAAGTATCCCTTTCCTGGGTTTACCTGTTCCCAATCGTATAGACTGGCTTTTTATGCCAAACGTGGAAGTTTTTCAAGGTGACATTGCGCTCATCAGCGGCGCGAACAAAGGAATCGGGTATGAGATCGCCCGCGGACTCGGCGCGAAAAAGATCAAAGTGCTGGTGGGCGCGCGGGATGACGCTCGCGGCCATTCGGCCGTCGAAAAACTGAAGGCCGAAGGTGCGGATGCGCAATTCGTGAAGCTGGATGTAACCGATAGCGCAACCATTCAGCACGCCGCCGAGTGGATCGACAAAGAATTCGGGCGGCTGGACATTTTGATCAACAACGCGGGCGTCGCGGAATGGGGTTTTAAACCGAGCAACGTGGATCTGGCGAAGGTCCGCGAGGTTTACGAGACGAATTTCTTCGGTCCGGTGGCCTTGATTCAAGGCATGCTGCCGCTGCTCAAGAAGTCCAAGCACGGCCGGATTGTCAATGTGTCCAGCAGTCTGGGGTCGCTCACCCTTTCGAGCGACCTGAATTCGCCGTTCGCGGATTTTTTGGCGCTGGGCTACAACACATCAAAATCGGCGCTGAATAGCATGACTATTCAATTCGCGAAAGAGCTGAAGGACACGCCCATCAAAGTGAACGCGATTTGTCCTGGGTATTGCGCCACCGATATCAATGGCAACAGCGGACCCCGCAGCGCCGCGCAGGGAGCAGTGGCGGCCATCGAATACGCCACCATCGGCGCTGACGGACCCACCGGCGGTTATTTCAACGACGAAGGCCGGCTGCCCTGGTAAGGGCCACTCCCTCACGGTCGTGGTTCAGAACCGCGCACTCCTTCAGAACCGCGCACTCCTTCTGAACCGCGCGCGTGAGCAAGCGGTAACGGCCCGAATGCTTCGTCGTACGGAAAATCGCAGCCCAATCGCTTCAGCTCCGCGCGAAAGTGGTCGTCGATTTTCTGCTGGAGCGCCGGCGTGAGCAGTTCACTCGACCCCCGCCGCTCTCCACGCCGTATCATCGCCCCGCGCGGCTTGGCCCAAGGAACCATCATGCCGGTTTCGAACTTGTGTTCGATCTGCTTCATGTGATCGAAAGAAGACTGCCGGACTACGGCGTCCATCTGTTCCTCCGTAAGATCGATCTTAAGCAGAGCCGCGACTCGACCTACCGCTCCCTTCAAATCCTTCTTCATCTCTTCGTACGTCATGAACAGTACGTTTTCACGGTCGCGCAGGCGCCAATAACCGTCCACGAACTCCGCCCATGGACTGAACTGGAATGCCCGGGCCAGGAAGTAGTTGACGAAGTTGTCAACCGAAGGCGTGAGGGGCCCCATGGCTTCCGCGCGAAGGAAATGATAGGCCGATACGCACACGTCCTTGGGATCGCGCACAACACAGATGTAGCGGGCCTCCGGCGAATACGGGACTTTGGCACACTCACGATGGGTCTTGATGACGCGCAAACTCGCCGGGCAGCGCAGCCACGCGGCTTCGTCGGACAAAGGAACCGCGTAATTGGGGTCTGGCGAGTCCGGCCAGGGGACGATATCGTGCACGTGCTCAAACTCCACCTCGCCCCTATGGATCACTTGAACAGCGATCTGCATCAGCCAATTTGTTCCGCTCTTGAAGTAGACGCAGGCAAACACATCGTGGGCGGTGGGCTGGTAATCGCCGAAGCCCCGAAAGGGATCGCGGCGCGGGCGGGAAGACATGCGCGACCAAAAGCCTGCCTTCTCAATTCCTTTCGCCAGCGGCACCAGAACCCCATATAACAGCGCCAGGCTCGGATAGCGAACCCAGGGCGAGAAGGACTTTCGGCGCAGGCGGGAACGAGGCTTACCGGGCGCGGCGTTTTCCGTCATTAGCGCCCCCAGAGTTGTTTGCTCGCCAGCGCCGCGCCTTCCGATAGCGCCTTCAGCTTGGCCCACGCGATCTGCGGGTGAACGCGCAGGCCCAGCCCGCAATCGGTCCCCCCGATGACATTTTCGCGGCCCACCAAACCGGCGTAGAGTACGATGCGATCCGCCACTAGCTCGGGATGCTCCACCACATTGCTGGCGTGACTGACCACGCCCGGGATCAGGATTTTGCCGTCGGGGAGCTTGACGTCCTTCCACACCTTCCATTCATGCTCGTGGCGCGGATTGGCTGCCTCCACCGAGTAAGCGCCGGCCTTTACCTTGAGCATCAGATCCACCAGGTGCTTCAACGGCAGGTCGTGCGTGTGCGGACCGTGCCAGCTTCCCCAGCAAATGTGATAGCGCACGCGATCTTCGGGCAGCCCCTGGAGCGCGTGATTCAGCGCGTCGATCCGCACTTCGGCAAACTTGCGGTACTCAGCGATGGTGGGCGTGGGCACAATCATGTCGTAAGTGTCGGGCAGCGCCGGATCGTCCAGTTGCAAGATGAAGCCCGCGTCGACGATGGCCTTGTACTCGTGTTTCATCGCATCGGCCAGCGCAAACAAATACTGCTCGTCGTTCGGATAATATTCGTTGTGGAAGAAGTGCTCCAGCCAGCCCGGCGCCAGAACGCACAGGAACGTCTCCTCGGCTCTGGCCCCCGCTTCGGCCAGGGCTCTTTTGAAGAGCGCGATATCGTTCGCCACTTCCTGCTGGCCGATGTAGGCGATGGGGCCGTTGCAGATGGTTTTCTCCGGCGCCAGGAACTGCTCGAAGTTCAGGTCCTTGTAAAACTCCGCGAACTCCGCGCGCTCGCCTGTGTTGCCGCCCATCCAACCCGTTTCGCCGGGATTCACTTTGCGCGTCGCGAGGCCCGAAAGCCGGCGGCCATAATACGCGAACCCGAAGCCGATCTTGCCCAGTTCGCCGTCGCTGATGATGTCGATACCGGCGTCCGCCTGTCTGCGGATGGTCTCCGTGATGCCGGATTGCACGCGAGCCGAGAGGGTAGCAAGATCGGGGCCCCGGCCCGACATGAAGCTGAAAGTCATCTCCCGCAAATCGCGCGGACCGTCCAGGCGTCCGGCGTGGGTGGTCAGAATTCGATCGGTGCTGTGTTTCATCAGTTGTATAATAAGCCCAGTTTCGGTGCTGTGGCGATGACAACTGGTTAGTTTGTCATCTGTCATCCGGGTTGCGTTGACTGCCTGAGCGCGCTTTGCGTTTGAGAATAACATTCCGTCTAATGGCATCGGCGGCCTTGGTCCTGCACTCCCGGCGTGACGCAAGGAGGTGGCGAGCAATGGCGCAGAACGGATTACGGGGCCCTTTCGCTCTCAGCGATTGGACGATTGATGAAGAAGTCAGCCAGACCGGCCCGGGCGCTTATGTGCTCGAAGACTCGGCGGATCTGTTCAACTTTCGCGTGGTCTACGTCGGCCGATCGGATACCAATGTAAACAACCAGCTGCACGTTCACGTGGGTTCATACAAGCGTTTCCGCTACGAATATTGCGCTTCCGCTCAGGCTGCGTTCGAGAAGGAATGCGCTCTATATCATGATTTCGAACCACGGGATAATCCGATTCATCCCCAGCGTCCCTCCGGTACAGCTTGGAAATGTCCGCGCTGCTCCTTATTCAGTTGATTCGACGATGGCCAGCACGTCCCGGACAGCGCAAACGTAGCCGTAGTGCCAATAGGCCTGCTCGATGGTGCCGGGATCGAGGTGCTTTTGGGAGTTCTCACAGGTGGGTGCATTTTCAGCGAGCCAGCGCGTCAGCGCGGCAGCTTTGTCGGAAAGCGCTTGAATTTGCGAGCGCTCAATGCTGTGATGCCTGGTCATTTCACCCCTCCTCCAAAATGCCGCTCCTAGAGTGTAGTCCACCCTACTTGCTCGCGGTTCGCACATGGTTCCCCAAACCATGTTTGGCCTTTCCAGTCGAAAGACCTTACGTTTTCTTACAGTATGCGCGTACGTTAGATCACGATCAAGCTAAACTGAGGTTTTCGAGGAGAATCCAAACCCACAAATGCAATATACATTACTAGGCAAAACCGGAATCACCGTGTCCCGCATCTGTTTGGGATGCATGAGTTACGGCGGCGGTGACCTGCCCGGATGGGCGCTAGGCACCAAGGGCTGGCACGTGAACAAGGAAGACGCGCGCGAGCATTTCAAGATCGCGATCGACGCCGGGATCAACTTCTTCGACACCGCGGACGTTTATTCCGCCGGGTTGAGCGAGGAGATCACGGGCACGTATCTCAAGGAGATGGCCTCGCGCGATGAAATCATCGTGGCCACCAAAGTTTGCGGGCAGATGGGATTCAGCCCGAACAAGAAAGGGCTCAGCCGCAAGCACATCATCGAAGGCTGCGATAATTCACTGCGGCGCCTCGGGATGGATTTCATCGATCTCTATCAAATCCATCGCTGGGATTTCAATACGCCGATTGAAGAGACGCTGGACGCACTGGATTCGCTGGTGCGGGCCGGCAAGGTTCGTTATCTAGGCGCCAGCAGCATGGCGGCGTGGCAGTTTTCCAAGGCCCTTTATCTTGCCAAGGAGCACGGCTGGCACCGCTTCATCGCCATGCAGAATCATTACAACCTGGTCTATCGCGAAGAAGAACGCGAGATGATTCCTCTTTGCATCGATCGGGGCGTGGGCGTGATTCCGTGGAGCCCGCTGGCGCGCGGCTTCCTTACCGGCACGCGGCAGCGCGACGGCGGTTCTACTGCGCGATCGCAAGTGGACACCTTCGCCAAGGACATGTACTACAGCGAAGACGATTTTCAGGTGGCGGACGCAGTGGTGGCAGTGGCAAAACAGCGTGGCGTTTCGGCCGCTCAAGTGGCCTGCGCCTGGGTGCTGCAGGCTCCCGGCGTAACGGCGCCGATCATCGGCGTCACCAAGACCCAGCATCTGAAGGACCTGATCGCGTCCGTGGATTTGAAACTGACCGGCGATGAGGTGGCGGCGTTAGAGAAGCCCTACAAGCCGCACAAGGTTCTTGGGCACCAGCAGCCGGCCGCGAAATCCATGCACGCGTAAAGACCGCTTGCTCACGCGCGCGGCTCCCAAACTGAACCGCGACCGTGATGAGGGAGCGTCCGCTTACGCCGTGGTCCCGACTTTCGACTCGAGCATCTGCTCTAGCCGATCCAACGTTCGCATAGCCGAAATGGTTTGCTGAACGCTCGAATTCGGTTCGCGGTTTTCCTGGATGGCGGCGAAAAACTCGCGATCCTGCAGCTCAATGCCGTTCATTGAAACAGCCACGTTGCTGAGATCGATCTTCTTCTGCTCGCCGTCCACCAGATCGTCGTAGTATGCGACGTACGTTCCGCTGTCGCCGATGTAGCGGAAGAAAGTGCCTTGCGGCCCCTTGTTGTTAAACGACAACGACAGGGTGCAAATGGCTCCGGAGGGGACTTTCAAGCCGATGCTCATGTCCATGGCGATTTTGAGCTCTGGATGGTGCGGCCCTTCGAGCGCGTAGCACTCCGAAATGTTTTCGCCGGTCTGGTACGCAAATAGATCCACGGTGTGGCAGGCGTGATGCCAGAGCAGATGATCCGTCCAACTGCGCGGCTTGCCGGCCGCGTTCATGTTCGTGCGGCGGAAGAAATAAGTCTGCACGTTCATCTGCTGAACCTTGAACTCTCCGGATTTGACCCGCTTGTGAATCCACTGATGGCTGGGATTAAAGCGGCGCGTATGGCCGGCCATGACGATGAGGCCGGTTTCCTTCTGCGCTTTCAGAATGCGCTCGGAATCAGCCAGCGAGTCGGCCATCGGGATCTCCACTTGCACGTGCTTGCCCGCCTTCAGGCACTGCACGGCTTGATCGGCGTGCATTTGCGTGGGCGTGGCCAGAATCACGGCTTCCAAGCCCGGCTGCTTCAGGCTCTCGCCCAGATCGCCGGTCCAATGCGGAATGCCGAACTTCTTGGCAACCTCTTCCGTAGCGGCTTGATTGCCGCCGGACAGCGTTATGATTTCAATGCCGGGAATATTCTGGATGGCTTCGATATGTTTCACACCGAAAGCGCCCTGTCCGGCAACACCAACCTTCATGTCTTCTGCCTCCTATAAACTTTCATTGAACCACACTTATTCTGCTAACCTGCATCCATGAAGATCGGTATAGCGGCGGTGTTTTTTGTCGGCGCAAGTGCGCTTTTTGCGCAGAACAGTTATGTCCTGAAGGCGGCGCGGCTCTTTGATGGGGCCAGTGGACAATTGACAACGCCCGGAATGGTGGTGGTTTCAAACGGCGTGATTCAATCTGTCGGCACTGGGAATGCGCCCGCCGGCGCGACCGTGATCGATCTGGGCGACGCCACGCTGCTTCCCGGCTTCATCGATGCGCACACCCATCTTACAGACGACTTCGATCCCGACTACAACGGAGCTGCTCTGCTGTCGCTCCAGCGCCCGATTTCTGAGAAGGCGATTCGCTCCACCGCCAACGCGCGCAAGACCGTGATGGCGGGCTTCACCACGGTGCGCGATGTGGGCTCGTCCGACTTCCTCGACATCGGGCTGCGCAATTCCATCAACGCGGGCATCGTGCCGGGGCCGCGCATGCTGGTTGCCGTTCACGCGCTCGGATCCACCGGCGGCCATTGCGACGGCAGCGCCGGCTTTCGATACAACCTGTTTGGCCACGAAACGGGTCCCGAAGACGGCGTCATCAATTCGCCCGACCAGGCGCGCTACGCGGTGCGCTTCAACGTCAAGTACGGCGCGGATGTGATCAAGACCTGCGCCAGCGGCGGCGTCCTCTCGCCCACCGACGACGTGGACGTCCCGCAGCTAACGCAAGCCGAGCTGAACGCGCTGGTGGACGAAGCGCACACTCTGCATCGCAAAACGGCCGCGCACTCGCACGGCGCCGAATCCAGCAAACGGGCGATCCTGGCGGGAATCGATTCCATCGAGCACGGAACGTTTCTGAATGACGAGGACATGCGGATGATGCACGATCGCGGAACATTCCTGGTGCCGACGCTGACCACGCGTGTGGGGCTGGCCGAATCGAAGTTCCCGCCACTGGTGCAGGCCAAGGCGACGCGCGCCGTGAAGCAGCAGGACGCCATGGTGAAACGCGCGCTCGCGCTGGGCGTCAAGATTGCGCTGGGCACCGACGCCGCCGTTTATCCGCACGGCGAGAACGCGCTTGAATTCGGCTTCATGGTGGCCGACGGGATGACGCCCGCGCAGTCCTTGATGGCAGGCACCACGTCCGCCGCCGAGCTGCTCGGATTGCAGGATAAGGTGGGCGCACTGAAGCCCGGAATGCTCGCCGATGTGGTGGCGGTGCCGGGCAATCCGATCGAGGACATCAAGGTGACGCAGAGCGTGATCTTCGTGATGAAGGACGGGGCCATTTTGCGGAACGATCGCGCCGTCCCGCGCTGAACCCTCGCGTGGCGATTCCGCTGGGCATAGCAATCGCGGCGGCCGTTGCCATTGGTTTTGCCTACCTTCTGGCCAGGTGGGCCCTCTACCATCCTTCCAAGTATCCAGAAGGCGATTGGGACACCCAGAGGTTGTCGGGAACGGTCGATGTCTGGATGGAAGCGACTGATGGAGTAAAGATTCATGGCTGGTGGGTGCAGCGCGAAGGTTCGCCGCTAGCGACGCTTTTTCTGCATGGCAACGGAAGCAACATCGCCTACTACGCGCCACACGTCAAGAACATCGTTGCCGCGGGATCGTCCGTTCTCATCCTGGATTATCGCGGCTATGGCAAGAGTAGCGGGCGGCCCAGCGAACAAGGCCTATACCGCGACAGCGAAGCCGGCTTCACCCATTTACTGGGTAAAGGGTATGGGCCCGAGCGGATCGTTATCCACGGCCAGTCATTGGGAACTGCGGTTGCCGTCGATCTGGCGTCCAGGCGGCCCTGCGCGGCCTTGATCCTGGAGGCTCCGTTTACCGCCGCGAGTGATGTCGCCGGTACCGTGGTTCCGTTCCTGGGGCCTTTGCTGATACGCAGCTTCAACTCGCTTCCCAAGATTCGTTGGATTCTAGTGCCCAAGCTTTTCATGCAGGGCGATCGGGACGAAGTGATCCCATTGCGGCTGGGACAGGAACTCTTCGCCGCCGCGCATGAGCCGAAAACGTTTTGGATCATTCCGGGAGCAGGCCACAACGACATTCTGGAGACAGCCGGAGCCGAATACCGGAACAGGTTAACCGCGTTCTACAAAGGTTTGCTTTAGCTCACATTCATGAGCTTGCCCCGGCGAAACACCCATTCTTCCGTACTAAACACCCGGGGGCCAACCTCGATCAGACGTGGGAGCATGTCGAACACTGTTCCCGGAGTCCATTTTGACTTGGCGCGCGTACGGAAGCCACGCACGTTCAGCTCTTCAGCGATTTCACGCAGCGGTTTGTCCTGGATGATCATCTCCAGCATGGCAAGCAACGCTTCCCGTTCCTGCATGTCTTGTTCGAGAGCCACGCAGTCCTCGGCGATCTTGAGCCCGTAGGGCACCGGCTGGGCGATATCGGCGAGAGCTGGAGCATCGTCGGGAACTTCACGCTCCCAGATCACGGCGACAGGTTTCCAGCCTTCGTCAGCTTGGCTTTCGAGATAGGCGCCGGTTAAGGGACCTGACAGGATTTCGCGCTTGTGCTGGAGTTTCGGCATGGCGGTAACTGGGCAGTTGGGGTGCCAAAGTGGGCACATGAAAACAGGCAAGTTGCGGCGCGAGCTCTGTCCGCTCCTGGGATTGGGGGTTGGGGATTGGTGCGATTCAGGGCAGGATGCCTGCCCCTTCAGGTGTGCCAGGCTCGCGAACCCGGCGGCAGAAGCACAGTTGGCCGATGGTGTAATACTTGTCGCGATCCAGCCAATCCAGATGTGTGCAGAGAATCGGCAAAACGAAGCCACACGGGACGGCGAGGAACGGCCACAGCAGCGCGCGCGGGAAGCGCTCGAAAAACTCCAGGACGTCGATGAATTTCCGGCCCATGAACCAAAAATAGCCGCCCAACGGCCGGATCTGATCCACCGCGAACCCGGCCTCTTCGAGCAGACGTTGCGCGCCGTAGCGCGTGAAGCGGTAATAATCGTGCGGCATCTGGTGTTCTTCCCACATGGTGGGGACGATGATCATCAGCTGGCCGCCGGGTTTTAGGGCTCGCGCCATTTCGTGCAGCGTCTGGCGCGGGAAGGGCGTGTGTTCCAGAACCGCCACGCTCAACATGCCGTCGAACGTGTGGGCGGGGAAGGGGAGCGCTTCCACCCGGGCCCAGGCATCGATTTTGCCGTAGTTCCAGTCGCCTTCGCCGACGCCCAGGTCGATAGCGCGGTATCGATGGCCGGCTTCTGCGACGTCGAGCAGGTATTGGGCTTCGCCCGCACCCGCGTCCAGAATGAGCGAGTTACGCGGAAGCTTGGCTGAGAATTCTCGAACGGCATTGACGACAAAACGGTCGAAAGGATTGATCTGATCCAGGATGAAGCGCGGGATCAGCTTGCGGCCGAGAGCCACCACTTTGCGGTTCAGCAAGCGCGCCGCTCCAACTGCATGGCCTCAAATCCTCCCCAATGCCAGTAGACTTGGCCCACGAACAGTAATGGGCTGAGCGGTAGGGCGTCGAGGCATTGCGGCAAATTGCGCGCCACCAGATATGCCGTGCCGGCGGCGGAGAGAACGGGGAGCATCAGCAGGCGCAGCGCGGGACTGGCGGGAAACAGACGAGCGAGGGGCTCTTCCCCTTGCCAGCGGCGAAAATATTGCGACGTTCCGGTGCCGTAGTGGCGCATCTTTCCCAGGTAATCCGAGAGCCGGTGAATGGCAGGATAGTGCGTGACGCGGGCCTTGGGTTCGTAGCGCAGGCGGAAGCCGAGCTTGCGGGCACGAGTGGTGAAGTCGCGATCCTCGCACATGGTGAGCGTGGTATCGAAGCAGCCAACTTTCGCGACCACGTCGCGGCGCAGGATGAGGTTCGAAGTGGAAAGATGGCGCGCTGGGCCGGCAGCGAGACCGGGCGATAAAACGGGTCCGTCGGTCGAGAGATATTCCAGGCGCGCGGCAAGGCCCGGTTGGCCTGGGGTGCGGGAGCCGCTGGCGAGGTCGGCATCGCCCGAGTGGAGAACGTTCCAAAGGACGTCCGACCAATCGGGCTCGGGAACGCAATCGTCATCCAGAAAGTAGATGACAGCTCCGCTAGCTTCAGCCAGGCCGCGATTGCGCGCGTGACCATATCCGCGGCGAGGTTCCGGGACATACCGGAGCAGTGGAAGAACTCACCACTCGTTCGGTGTCGGCCGTCGGACCGTTGTCGACAACGATGATCTCGTCAATTTGCCGCTCTTGCCGAGCGAGACCTTCGAGGGTGCGTTTGAGGAGCGCGGCGCGATTGAGCGTGATGATGATCAGACTCGTCACGGCTTTCTACACCAGCAGAAGTAACCGAGCGTGTAGTCGCGGCGGCGATCCACCGGATCCAGGAAATAGCAGACCACGGGAATCGCGAAACCGAAGATAGGGACGAGCACGGCAAAGATCAGCCAGCGCCAGCTCTTTTGGAAGAAACCCAGAATCGCCATCAGGCGGAAGCCGATCAGCCAGAACAGGCCGCCCAGGGCTTCCACGCGGCTCTCCAAGCCCGCTTTGTCGAACAGATACGTCAGGCCGAAGCGCGTGTACCGGAAGAAATCGTTGGGGTGCTGATGGATCTCCCAGCACAGCACGGTGGTGAGGATCAGCTGGCCGCCGGGTTTGAGCACCCGCGCCATTTCATTGATGCCGATACCCGGTTCCTTCAAATGTTCCAGCACCTGGATGTTGATGACGGCGTCGAACGCGTTATCGCAAAAAGGCAGCTCGGAGATATCGCCGAGCACTTCGATTTTCGTATAGTCCCAGGTTTTATCGCCGATGCCGCGGTCCAGGCGGACGTAGCGGGTGTGCGCGAAGAGGGGAGCGTGGGGGCATTCGCCCGCGCCGGCGTCTAAAACATGAGCACCAGCGGGCAGCTTGCGGGCGGCTTCGGTGAGATGCGCGAGAAGCACGGTATGAAACGGATCCACCCAACGCATGACGAAGGAGGGGATGAACGGCTGGACCAGCTTCCGGAATTTGGGCTTAAACACTACGCTCCCTCACGGTCGCGGTTCTGTCGGGCGCGCGCTCCCTCACGGTCGCGGTTCTGAACCGGAGTTTTCCCCTCATGGTCGCGGTTCTGAAGCTCGCCGTTCTCCGCCGTGCCTTTCTGAACCGCGCGCGTCAGCAAGCGGACGTTTTTTATACCAGGCGCCAGGGGGAGAAAATGAGGTTTTTGGTCTGGAAGCATTCGTGTGTGCAATGGCAACCGCTCTGGACCTTCTGGCGAAGTTGCGTAGCCTGAAAATCGTGCCACAGACGATTGAAATCCCAATTATAGGCCTTGAGATTTCCCACCGGCTTGAGCAGCTCGCAGAAGGAAACGTCGCCATTGGCGTCGATGACGCAGCTGACGTCGCCCGCATTGCAGGAGATGTTCTTCGGGTGGCCCTTCATTTCCTGCATGTAGTAGCGGTTCAGCATGAAACGGCCCACCGTGGCCGTCCATCCGCCGATGCCTCCCCAGCGGCCATGGAAATAACGCCGGCAAAGCTGTAACTGGAGTTTGGAGACTTCGGCGTATTGCTCGGGCGTGGGCGCCGAAAGCGTGGCGTCCATCCATTTGCCGCGAAGGATGTTGAGCGAGTGATAATCCAGATCCCACTCTGTGACGCCGAGGTTCAGCAGCCGCTTGATGTCCTCGATGTTGCTGCTCATCACCGTTGAGACCACGCTCAGCGACAAGCGCTTATCGCGAGTTCGAATCTCCCGCAGAGCTTCCATGGTGGCCAGCGCACGCTTGTAATTGCCGGGAACGCCACGGATACGATCGTGAACCTCGCCGATGCCATCCAGCGAAATAGCGATATTCAGCCGGAATTTGTTGGGGTTGGCGAGGATTCCCTCCACCGATTTGCGGATGACGTCGGTTTGCAGGGCGTTGGTGGGAATGTTGATGAACTTGGCCTGGTTGTGATCGAGAAATCGGTGGCAGATCTGGTCGATGTCCTTGCGCAGGAACGGCTCACCACCAGAAATGTCGAGCCAGACCAGTTCGCCCATGGCCTCCGAGATTTTCTGAATATGCTCGGGTTGCAACGCCTCGCCTTGATTCAGGTTCTGCCAGTAGAAACAGGTGCCGCACTTGGCGTTGCAGTGATCGGTGATGAACAGGATCAGATGGACAGGTTTCTGCTGGCGCTCGGAGAGCCGTTTCCAGGACAGAATTTCGGTGGTTAGCATGTTAGGCGGTGCGCGCTACCGCGCTTGCCGCTGGGATTGGGGGTTGGGGAATGGGGTGCAGGCACATTTGTTCGCGGCTAGGGCTGATCGACACTAGAGTAACGCAATACGTGCCTGGACCCTAATCCCCAATCCCCAGCCCCGGGCGGTAAGCACAAAGTGCGTCGCCGCCCTACGCCCTACTGCGGACGCTCCGCCGAAGCGA
Organism: Bryobacterales bacterium; assembly: GCA_963747945.1. Classification (GTDB taxonomy): domain Bacteria; phylum Acidobacteriota; class Terriglobia; order Bryobacterales; family Bryobacteraceae; genus Palsa-89. The sequence goes on along the minus strand of CAVVHB010000006.1, from coordinate 588,489 downwards.
CCTTCTTGGAGCTTACAATCTCGTGGGCGTGGTCGAGCATGGCCTTGGAAGCGGGGAGTGAGCCCATGCCTTTGAGGACTTCGGGGTCGTGCTGGAACCCCAGCCGGTCCGAATCCTCCTTGCTGAAGGCCGTGATAAACAGCTCTTCGCGAAGGCGATCGCGAATCCATGCCCGGTCGCGATCGAACTCGGTGGATGTGAAGACAACGCCGCGTTTCGTTGCAAAGGCCCGGAAGTCCGCGACCGCCGCATCGTCCGGCGTCCACTCCTTGGTCAGCGGCGTGCTGTGCGCGGCGAAGTACTGCGGTGCGTAGAAGAAGAACACCAACTCATCGCTCAGCTGTGCTTCGAGCTGGGTCAAACGTGGCGTGTCATATTTCTCGTCGGGAGTAATGCCGTCGCCGCCGTACACAACCCGGCCGCTGTCGGTCTTCTTCATGTCCTTGGGATTGATCTTGCCGTCTTCCCGGCTCAAATACTCGAACAGACCGGTATGCTCATAGTCGCGCTGGATAAGGCGGCCGCTGGGAGTATAGTATTTTGCGATTGTCAGCAACAGAGCGCTGTTGCCGGAGAGCGGGAAAGGCGCCTGCACCAAACCCTTGCCGAAGGTGCTCTCCCCGAAGACCCAGGCACGATCGTGATCCTGCAACGCGCCGGTCAGAATCTCGGCAGCGGAAGCGGTGCCGCGGTTTACAAGAACCACGATTGGATACTCACGCCCGCGCTCGCCGCGCTTGGCGATGAACTTGGTTTCCGCCGACGCTCTTCCGTGGTGCGAAACGATGAGCTGGCCCTTATGGAGGAACCGGTCGGCCACGTTGACAGCCTCCTGCACCAGTCCGCCGGGGTTATCGCGCAGATCGAGAACCAAGCCATCGATAGCGCTTTCAGGAAAGCGCGCCAGCGCCTGATCCACTTCATGGCTGGTGGTTTCGTTGAACGCTTCCACGCGCATGTAAGCGATGCCAGGGCGCAGCCAGAAGGCGTAATTGACGCTGCCGCGCGGGACATTGTCGCGAACCAGGGAGAAGTGCATCGGCTCGGCATGCCCGGCGCGCCGCACGGTAATGGTAACCGGCGTCCCCTTGGGCCCCTTCAGCATGCCGGAGACCTGCGAAACCGTGGCGCGCTCGGTACTGGCATCGTCCACGGCAATGATCTGGTCGGCCGGGCGCAAACCGGCGCGGAACGCCGGAGAGTTAATGAACGGGTACATCACGATCACTTTGCCTTCGGGCGAACCGACATACATCCCGACGCCGAAGTAATGGCCAGACTGTCCCTCGCGCATGAGCGCGTAAGCTTTGGGATCGAAGAAATTGGAATGCGGGTCCAGGGTGCGAAGCATGTTGGGGATCGCGCCCTTGAACACCGTGTTGTCGGCATCCAGTTTGTCGGCGAAATTACTCTCTACCGCTTCGTAGACCTGAGTGAACTTTTTCAAGCTCGCGTTCACATCCGCTTCCGACTGCGCGGAGAGAGTCAGGGAGAGCGGGCTGACCAGCAGAAGCGCGCCCAGTAGCCAACGGGGGGATGCCATGATGTTCGTCCTCAGGTGATTTTATAGTACCAATACTTTTGCAAAACGGCTTGCCGCTTGCTTACGCGCGCGGTTCTGTAGCGCGCGGGTCCGGCTTGGCGCTTGCCTACGCGCGCGGTTCTGTAGCGCGCAGGTCCGTTGGCGCTTGCTTACGCGCGCGGTTCTGTAGCGCGCGGGTCCGGCTCCTTGCTTACGCGCGCGGTTCTGTAGCGCGCTTAATCCGAACCGCGCTCAATCTTCTGAACCGCGCACGTCAGTAAGCGGAGTTTCGAATCCGAAAGGTTTCGATGGAAATGCGCCGGCCGTCGGTTCGCACCGTGACCAGGCCATCGCGATCTGTGCGCAGAATTCCAGCCCGGTGCATGCGCAGGCGTTCCAGAACCTTGGGGTGTGGATGCCGGAAGGAATTCTCAAAACCGTCAGAAATAATGGCGAAAACGGGCGAAACGGCGTCCAGGAACGGATCGGTGCTGGAAGTGTTACTACCGTGATGGCCGACCTTGAGAATGTCGGCGCGGAGCGGCTAGCATCCATCAATGCGCGCCGTTCCATGGGTTTTTCCATGTCGCCGGTGAGAAGGAACGAGCGTTGGCGGTAGGTGATGCGCAGCCCCAGCGAGTCGTTATTCATAGGACTGGCGGCCGGGACGTAATCGGCAGGCGGCGAGATTACGTCGATACGCGCGCCGCCGAAATCGAAGCTGCGCCCGCTCGAAAGCGCGAGAATCTTTGTTCCTTCCGCGAGTGCTCTGCCGCGGACGGCGGCCCAGGCCGGGCTGGGGTGGGGGCGGGAGGGTATGGCGCCGGTCCACAGCTCGGTAGGATGGAAGTTCTCGATGACGGCGGGGAGACCGCCGGCGTGGTCATCGTGCGCGTGAGTAAGCGCCACCACGTCGATTTTGCGGATGGAACGGCTCCACAAGTAAGGCGATACCACGTCCTCCCCTATGTCCAGGCGCGCGCCTGCCTGGTAGTGGGAGGTTTGAGCGCCGAAGGATAGCACTCCGCCGCCGTCGACGAGCATTACTTTGGAGTTGGGGAAGCACACCAGCAGGCTGTCGCCTTGTCCGACATCGATGACGGTGAGCTCCAGTTCGCCGCGATGGATGGCGGGCGGGAAGGGATGCCAGAAGATCAGCGTGAAGAGCGCCAGAACGATGGCGAGCGCGGCCACCGACGATCGAAGCGACCGGCGCATGGCCAAGGCCAGCAGCACCAGCGCGGCCGTGAAGAGAATCGCCAGCCAAAGGGGCGGCGTAACGACACGCCAGTCAGGCTCCAGATGCGTGTGCCACCGGGCAATGTTCTCGCCCGCGCCAAGCAGCCCCGCAGCCATCGCCGCGGGCAAGCGCCACATGGTGAAAACCGCAAGGAAACCCAACGGGACCACCAGCGCCAGCAGCGGGACAACCAGGATGTTGGCGGAGATGCCGGTGAGCGAGATGCGATGAAAATATATGGCCATGGGCAGCGCGAGACCGATTTGGATGGCGGCGGAGATCACCGCCAGCTCGTATGCGTAGAACAACACTCGCGTGGCGAACGCGAAGGCGCGCTCCCACCACGTTCGCGGCAGCTGGATATAATGGCTGGCTGTTTCCGCCAGCAGTCGCAGCTCTAATCGGAACTGGGCAACCCGGGGCGGAAGGCGAGGGGCGCGGCTAGGCTGGGCGATTCCCGCCAGGCCTCGCGCATAGAGCGTGGAGGTGGCTTCCAGGACCGGGATTGCCAGCAGGCCAATGGTGGCTACCGCCAGGAACGACATTTGAAAACCGGCTTCGAAAAGCTGGCTGGGATCGAAAATCAAGTAGACGATGGCAATGGCGGCCAGCAGATTTAACAGGCGGGCGCGGCGATAGAAATAGCGCGCGGCCACATACAGCATGAATCCGCCGGCGGCGCGGATGGCGGGCGCGTTCCATCCGGAAACCAGGGCATACATCCACGCGGCGGACGCGGTGACGGCCAGCGCGGCGATTTCGGGGAGAAAACACAGGCGCAGCAGAAGCAGGAGGAACGCCGCCAGAATGGTGATGTGCAGGCCGTCGATCACCAGCATGTGGTAGGTGCCGGTGCGGCGAAAATGATCGGTCCACAGGCGCTCCATGCGGCTGGATTCGCCGATGAGCGTGGCCTCCATCATCCCGGTGGCATAAGGATTGCCTGCGTACAGACGCTCAATGCGTCGCAGAGCTCCAGTGCGTACAGCAAACACGGCGGCGAAGAAGCGAGATCCGCAGCGCCCGGGTTTAATCACCACCGAACCAGCGCCAGTGGCGGCCGCGGTCCAATAAATATCGCTGCGCGCGGAGAAGCCTTCATAATCGAACTCACCGGGGTTTTGGAAATTGCGGATGCGGCGCACCCGGGCTTCCAGTTCCACGGGTTGTCCGTAGGACAGGTCGGGGGGCGTCTCGTTGCCACGAATCGCGAGAGTGACGCGGGCTCTGGCGTGGTGGGCAAGCTCCAGAACGAACTGGTCACTTTGACCACTGCCGCCCTCCGAGAATGCCGAGGGAGAAACCACACAGCCTTCCAGGATCACCGTTTCACGAGCTCCCGCCTGGATTTGCGGAGGGCTGCCCCGCCGGTGCAACACACTGAGGAATGCACCCGAAAACACCAAGAAGACGAGCGAAGAGCAGACAACCACTGCTCGGTGGGAGTGGCTCGTCTGGAGTGAATGCCTCGATGCCAGCCAGGTGAGCCCGCTGAGTAACGGAAGAGTCCAGAGGAAATCGGACCTTTGGAATGTGATAAATCGAGCCAGTACAATGCCGGAGGCCAGGGCCAGGAGTGGGGTTACTAACGGGTTTTTCACTTAAGTTACACGCCGACCGCTACATTAGTGCCGGTTGTATCCGCAATTCTCACGTAACGGAATGTGCCCGTAGGAGTCCCAAGAAAGCTGAGTCTTAAACATGCAAAGGATGGAGATTCTCTTGGTGGAGGATAACGCGGGTGACGCGGTGTTGATCCGTCAGATACTGGCCGACGCCACCGTGCCGGTAAACCTCCACATCGCGCGAGACGGCGAACAGGCGCTCACCATCTTGAGCGATGCCGATTTTCAGCCCGAGCTAATCATTTTGGATCTGAACATTCCGCGGATTACCGGTCCGGCCCTGCTGGAGCAATGGAGATCCCAGAAAACTCCGGTGGTAGTCTTTAGTTCCTCTTTAAGCGAGGCGGAGCGGACGCGAGTGATGGAACTGGGAGCGCGAGAATTTATCCAAAAGCCCACCGACATCGATGGTTTCATCGCGGCCGTGTGCGGCATCATCGAGCGCTGGTCCGGACACCACAACGAAAACGCGCACGGCGCCTGAATCGGGCCAGCGGCCGTAAGGCACTTGCCAAAAAGCCTTCTATGCCAGGAAAGCTGGCAAAATAGAGAAATGCAAAAAAGGAAACTGGGAGCGAGCGATCTGGAAATAACTCCCATCGGCGTGGGCGCCTGGGCCATGGGCGGCGGAGGATGGCAGTTCGCCTGGGGCGCGCAGGACGACGACCAGTCCGTGGACGCCATACATGCGGCGCTGGACCAAGGCATCAACTGGATTGACACGGCGGCCATCTACGGGCTGGGCCATTCCGAAGAGGTAGTGGGGCGGGCGCTGGCGGGGCGGTCCAGCAAACCGCTGGTTTTCACCAAGTGCGGGATCGTCTGGGATGAAAAGCGCGAGCCGAAGCGAACCATTGAACCTGACTCCATCCGCAAGGAAGTGGAGCAGAGCCTGAGCCGGCTGAAATTGGATGTAATCGATTTGTATCAAATCCACTGGCCGGAACCAGACAACCTGGTGGAGGCGGGCTGGACAATGATGGCCAAGCTCCAGCAGGAAGGCAAAGTGCGGCACATTGGCGTGTCCAACTTTAATGTAGACCAGATGCGGCGCGCGCAGGCGATTGCGCCCATCGCGTCGCTACAGCCGCCGTATTCGATCGTCTCGCCGGAAATAGAGAAAGAGATCCTCCCCTTTGCGCAGGCCAACAATATCGGCGTGATTATTTATTCGCCGATGAAGTCGGGGCTGCTCACCGGTGCGATGACGCGGGAGCGGATCGCCGCCATGCCGGCCGATGATTTTCGCCAGCGTACTCCGAGTTTCAAAGAGCCGCTGCTGTCGCGGAACCTGGAACTCGCCGGACTTCTGGGCGCCATCGGCAAGCGGCACGGAAGAACCGCTGGTGAGGTGGCCATCGCGTGGACGCTGCGGCATCCGGCTGTGACGGGCGCGATTGTAGGAATGCGGTCGGCCAAGCAGGTGGACGGCGTGATCGGCGCGGCGGATTTCCGGCTAAGCGCGGGCGAGATCAGCGAGATCGAGCGTTTTCAGGCGGCGAGCGCAGCTACTGTAACGGCCTAGGATAACTCAGTATATTCAAGCAGGTGCTAGGGGATTAGAATCGAGAGTGGCCATGATTCCCGCTTCCCCTAGCTTGTATCTGGAGCGCCCCGGTCCGGTACAACGCTTTTGGGGCTTGTTCCGTCAGGCCGGCCTCGCCGCTTTCGAGGACAATTGCTTCGGTATCGCCAAGGGCGCGGCGTACTCGTCCCTTCTGGCGTTCTTTCCCGTGCTGGCATCGCTGGCCGCCATCCTTGCCAGCGTCAATGCGAGCGCGGTGGAGCGTGTCTTTTCGAGGCTGCTGTTCCAGGTGATCCCGCCGGGCACCGAAGATCTGGTGCGGTCCCAGTTCACGGTCAGGAGTCAGCGGTCCGGCTGGCTGATCCTGCTGGCTACGCTGCTTTCGGTGTGGGCCGCTTCAGGCGCGATGATGACGCTGATGGAAGGATTTCAGGCCGCGTACCGGCTGCCGTCGGGCCGGCCGTTCCTGAAGCAACGCAGCGTCGCTATTCTGCTGGTGTTCATCGCGGCGGTGCCGGCGGTTGGCTCGTCGGCGCTCATCGTCTTTGGAGCGCGCATCGAACAATGGATGCTGGCGGCGCTGGGCCTGGCGCCGGAAGAAGACTTGCGCACTTCCGTAATCTTGACCTTCGGCTTGCTGCGTTACGTGGTGGCGCTGGGGGCAACAGTGCTTGTCACGGGGTTGATGTATTACACCGGCCCCAACCGGACGATGAGGTTCCCCAGCGTATGGCCCGGCGCGATTCTGGCGACCGTACTGTGGCTGCTGGCGACATCGGTCTTTGGCTTGTATGTGCGGCACATCGCCCGATACAACGTGCTGTACGGAAGCATTGGCGCGGTGATCGCGCTGCTGGTTTGGATGTATCTGCTGGCGGTGATTGCGCTGTTTGGCTGCGAATACAACGCGGTTAGGGAACGCCTGCTGGACTAACGGACATCGCATGGAAGTCCATGCCGCGCACGATTCCGGCGCTGGTTCCGTCCGGTGCCTGCGCGTAATCCACCATCACCGGCCCGCCCGGGGCTTGCGGGCCACACACAAATTCGGGCGGCGCGTGGAGCATCTGCACATGCTGCAAGTCCGGAATGGCGAGCGTTACCAGTTTGCCGGACGTTTCCAAGCGAATGGTCGTAAGCTGGCCGCAATCGATCTCCCGCAGCGTGCCTTGAACGCGATGGATCTCGTCGGCGGGCTCAATAAATGGATTCCAATCGGATTGCCGGTGCGGCATGCGCGTGGTCACGAGTTGCAAATGGCCGGAGGCATCGCGTGCGAACTGGACGCCGGGGTCGGTCTGCGCGATGTAGGTTTCTTCGGCTGCACGGGCGCGTTCGCGGGCGGTGGTGGCGTGCTCACTGGCGCGCCGGGCGGCGGACTGAGCTTCATCGCGCTGCCCCAGTTCGTTGAACGTATCGGCAAGCGCCAGCCAGTAAGGGTAGGCTCGCGTCTCCGGTACGCTATGCATGGCGTGGAACTGTTCGAGCGCCGCTTCATAATGGCGGGCGTTCTTTTCGAGCAGTGCCAATTGGTAGTGGGCGTCGTCGAAATCGGGCTGGAGCGCAACCGCGCGCTGAAGGACGGGGCGAATATCGTCGGCGGCCAAGCCGGCTTGATCGGCGAGAATTGCATAGTGATAACAGAGGCCGGCGTCGGTAATGCCTTGCGCAATGGCTCGCCTCCAGGCGCGGCGCGCACCCTCGGAATCGCCTTTGTGCAGAGCGATGGCGCCGAGCGCGGCGGAGGTCTGCGCCGTATCGGGAAGCGCGTTGAACAGCGCCTCTGCCCGCTCAAACTCGCCCGCGGCCAAAAGAACCTGCGCGAGCAGGGACTGCGCGGCCAGCCGCGGGACATCGGAAACCTCCACGTGGACCGCGGGCGCGGCTACCTCAGGAAGCTGAATCCCCGGGAGTTCCGGCTGATCCACCCACTGATTGACCCAACGGTGAAGATCCCGTGTAACGGCTGCAATGTCCAAGTTCGGCGGCGTGAGAATCGGTTGGAAACCGGGGGCATACTTGGGCGAGAGCATCAACATTTCGGTCAGCGCCCAACTTTGGGCATAAAACAAATCCGCAGCGTCGCGATTTTGACGCTTTTGCGACTCGTCGGATACCGATATCAGCTCCGCCAGCGGCATCCAGGTCCGCGTTTGGAGAGTGCGAAGACGCCCAGGCAGCACGCCGCCCAACTGGGTGGCATGCTCGGTGACATGCAGAGTCGCGAAAAACTCCGCCAGGCCCTCCTTCAGCCAGGGCGGCAGTTGGCTGGCCGAAGTACGTAATACCAGGTGCGCGTACTCGTGCGCCGCGAGGCCAAACCTGGCGGGATCGTCCGTGCCCATGACGATGTAATCCTGGCTTCCGGCCCCGACGTAATAGGCATCCGCGGTAGATCGCAAACGGTATGGCTGATATTCCCGCTCGGAAGAGAAGACGACTACGCGGACCGGCGGCGATGAACCGGCGGTCCATCCACTTTGCTGCTGGAAAAAGGCGCGGAGCTGCTCAAACCACAGCAGCATGGCCCGCGCGCGCTGATCGCTCGATTGCGCGTAGATTTCGAAATGCTCGCTACGGGTGACCCGCCAAGCCGGGCCTGCGCCTGCAAAGATGGGGATGCAGACCGAGACTAGGGCGAAAAACCGGCCCACGGCACTACTTTAGCTCGCCCTGACGTTTCCCAGGGGCGTTGCGCTGCATGCAGCGGTCAAATATAATGCTGACAGCGGTTTTTTTCGCCAGGAGGGTTCGACATGCTGCGCATTTCTGTACTTGGTTTGGCAATGGGAGTGGCCGCCATCGCCGGGACGGGCACCGGTTCGCCCACATTCAACAAAGACGTTCTGCCGATATTGGAGAAGCATTGCCAGGGCTGCCATCGGCCGGGCGAAGTGGCGCCGATGTCGCTGATCACCTACAAAGACGCGCGGCCATGGGCCAAGGCAATGAAGGTGGCGGTGGTTACCCAGAAGATGCCGCCGTGGTTCGCCGAGTTCGGCCATTTCGCGAACGACCGCACGCTCAGCCCCGCCGACCTGAACACGCTGGTGAGTTGGGTGGACAACGGGGCGCCGGAGGGCGATGCCAAAGACGCGCCGCCGCCGCTAACCTTCCCCGAAGGCTGGCAGATCAAGCCCGACATGATTATCGAAATGCCCAAACCGTTCCACGTCAAGGCTACCGGCACCATCAACTACCAGAACATCAAAGTGCATGTGAATTTTCCTGAGGACACCTGGGTAGTGGCGGCCGAAATGCGCGCCGGAAATCCCAAGGTGGTGCATCACATGAGGGCCATCGTGACTCCGCCGGGCGCAACCTGGATGTCCAAAGCGGTCTATGGCGAAGCTTACGAAGAAGGCTCGGAAGCGATGACGGGCGCGAAGGAAGGCACCGATCTGCTCGGTAAATACAATCCCGGGCTAGGCGCGCAGCACTTCGACGTGGATGGATCGGCGAAGTTCATACCGAAGGGCTCCGACATCGTGTTCAATATCCACTACACCGCAGTGGGGACCGAGCAGGACGATCTGTCGAAGGTCGGATTGGTGTTCGCGAAGACGCCGCCCACCAAGCGCTACTGGATGTCGCCCGGAACTCCGGCGGCCTTCAATCTGGTTCTTCCGCCGGGAGCTGAGAATGCCGAGGTGGTGAGCGAAGTGACCGTTGGCGTGGATCACGCGGAGTTGGTGTACATCCAGCCCCATATGCACCTGCGCGGCAAGGATTATGAACTGGACGCCATTTATCCAACCGGCGAAAAGCAGGAAATCTTCAAGGGCAAATGGAATTTCGACTGGCAGGTGGGGTATGAGCTCGCTAAACCGCTGCCGCTGCCTAAGGGCACACGTTTGCTTGCCATTGCTCATTACGACAATTCTCTGAACAACAAGTTCAATCCCGACCCCAACAAGGAAGTGCACTGGGGCGATCAGAATTGGGACGAGATGCAGTCCGGATTCCTGGGTCTGGTGGTGGACAGGCAAACGAACGTCGCGAAGATCTTCATCCCGTCCGGCCCCAGCTTGCTGCCGCGCGGTAAATCGGGGCCGACGCTGGCGTCCGCCTTTGGCTTGACGAAGTAGGGGTTCAGAACCGTGCGCGTTAGCAAGCGATCCGGCTCCCTTACGGTCGCGGTTCAGTAACAGTGCGCTAGACTGAGCGGATGCGAAATCTTTTCGTATTCGCTCTGCTTGCCGCGGACTCCTTCCTGCTGGCGGCCAAACACTCGATTCTTCCAAAATCAATGACGAGGCCATGCGCCATTTCCAGGCGCTGGTGCAGATCGACTCGAGCGATCCGCCCGGAAACGAAACGCGCGTAGCCGAGTACGTCAAGAAAACGCTGGAGGCCGAGGGCATACCGGTGATGCTGGTTTCCAATGACCCGGCCCGTGCCAACATCATCGCGCGGCTGAAAGGCAATGGCACGAAAAGGCCCCTGCTGATCATGGGGCATAGCGATGTGGTGCGCGTGGACGTCTCCAAGTGGACCTTCCCGCCCTTTAGCGCCACTCGACAAGGCGGCTATGTCTACGGCCGCGGCACCCTGGACGACAAGAGCGATCTTCTCGCCGCGATGATGACGATGCTGACGTTGAAGCGGCAGAAGACGCCGCTCGATCGCGATGTGATCTTCGTCTCCGAAGCGGGCGAAGAGGCTTCCACCGGACCGGGCATCGAATACCTGGTGAACGAGCATTGGAACGATATCGACGCCGAGTTTTGTTTGGCCGAAGGCGGCGGAGTGCGGCGGAAGAATGGCCAAACCCGGTACGCGCTGGTGGAGACCACTGAGAAGCAACCCAAGGGAGCGAAGCTGGTGGCGCACGGACCCTCCGGGCATGGCTCCCGTCCGCTGCGAACCAACGCCGTGGTGCACCTGGCAAAGGCTGTGGAAACCATCGCGGCTTGGGACCCGCCCATGCGGTTCAACGACACCACCCGTTACTACTTCGAAAAGATGGCGACGGTGAGCAGTCCGGAGGAAGCGGCGCGGTTCAAGGGGCTGTTTGATGCACAGAAGGCGCCGGCGGTGCGTGAGTATCTGGCGGAGCACGATCCGATCAGCTATTCCATGTTGCACACTTCCATCTCGCCCAATATCATTCAGGGCGGCTACCAGGTGAACGTGATTCCGTCCGAAGCGGAAGCGACACTCGATATCCGGGCGCTGCCGGACGAAAACATCGAGGCGTTCTACGACACGATGCGCAAGGTGATCAACGATCCTTCGGTGGAGGTGGTGCCCCAGACCCGCAATCAGCGCCCGGGCGCGGCGCCATCGCGGCTGGATACCGACGCTTATCACGCCATCGAAGCGGCGTACCAGAAGATCTATGGGGTGATCACGATCCCGGTAATGAGCACCGGCGCTACCGACATGGCGTTTCTGCGGGCCAAGGGCGTGCAGAGCTATGGCGTGGGCGCGATGGTGGACGAAGAGGATGCGCCCAAGGGCTATGGGCCGCATAGCGATCAGGAACGGATTCTAGAAGAAGCGCTGTACAAGCACGTGCAGTTCTTCTGGCAGGCAGTGACCGCGATCGCGGGCGCGAAGCATTAGCTCCAAAGACTAGCGAATACGATAAACTGATCCGATGCGAAGCTTTCTCGTCCTCGCCTCGCTAATAATCGTTGTGCCCCTGGCCGCCCAAGATGGTGCACCCAAAGATGCCGCACCCAAACCGGTGAAACCACCGGTGCCCCGCACGGTCGACGGGAAACCCGACTTCTCGGGCGTCTGGCAAGGCGGAGGAGCGAGCGGGCTGGCCTTCGCCATTGGATCCGACAACGCCAAAGCTGCCCGTCCCGGCGACGCGGCGGTAGCGGCCGCTCCCGCGGCGGTGGTGCGGAGCCGCATGACTCCTCCCTATCAGGATTGGATGCTGCCGAAGATCAAGGAACTTCGCGACCGCAGAAACATCGACGACCCGAGCGCGCGCTGTCTGCTGGTGGGCGTGCCGCGCATCACCAACGAGCCGCTGCCCATCAAGATCATCCAGACCAAGGACGAGGTCACGTTTCTATACGAAACATTTCACGCCTTTCGCGTGATTCCAACCGATGGGCGCAAACACTCCACCGACATCGATCCTTCCTTCATGGGCGATTCGGTGGCGCATTGGGAGGGCGACACGCTGGTGGTGGACGTGACCGGCTTCAACGACAAAACCTGGATCGGCGCGGGCGGCGCCACGCTTCATACCGAAGCCCTGCACGTGATTGAGCGTTATACGCGCGTGGATTACGACACCATCACTTACGACGTCACGATCGACGATCCGAAGGCGTTTACGAAAATCTGGAGTCCGCCGCCCACGTTCCTTTCGCTGCGTCCGGGGGAACGTCTGCACGAATACGAGTGCATCGAAAACAACGAGGACATCGTGCGTTTCGAGCAACTGTTGAAGAACGAGTCGCTGTTCCGGCGCCAGCCGTAGCTTTACTTGATGTCCGAACGCAACAGGCTTATGCCGCTGGGCCGCGCGCCATCGAACAAACCCGCAAGCTTGTCCCCGCCTCGATCGCCCTTCAAGTAGCGATCGAAAAAAGCCACGCTATATCGATCGATAACTCCGTGGAAGCGAGGATTCAGGCCGGTCCACGCTAAATGCCCCGCGCCTTGAAACTCGACGTAGTATTTCGGCCCCAAGGAACGATCGTAGGCTCCACCGGAATGCCGGACGGTGGGCGAAATTCCAAAGTCCAGCGTTCCTCCCTGATACATCACGGGCACATTCAGGTGACCCAAGTCGCCCTTGGCGACGAACGGCGTGTTGTAGGGCGACAGGGCTAGAACCGCCTTGATGCGTGAGTCCTTCCAGGATGGCCACGCGCCTGCGACACCAAGCGCGGTGTACCCTCCCAACGAATGCCCGGCGATGCCGACGCGATTGGCATCCACGCGAACGCCATGAAATGACGTGGCGCTTAGAACGCCGTCGATAACGGCTTCGATATCCGCGCGACGATCTTTATAAGTGGCGTCCGACCATTCCGAGGCCTTCTGAAAGGGTTCTTCAGGGCGGTGCAGGCCGAATCCAGACTTATGCGCGGCGCCGCAGCTTGCATCCGCGTGGTTGGGCGCAACCACCAGGTATCCGGCATTCGCCAAAGCCTCCATTAGAAACACCGATTGCGTGTTGCAGCCGCCGAAACCGTGGGAAAAGACAACCACGGGAAATCCAGCGGCCGGCGCGGCACCGGCGGGCTTCCATACGGCTACGTCGCGGCCCGCAATAGTGGTGTGGACGGCGCTGTCAGCGGCCAGCATGGGCAAAGCCGCCAGCAAACCCACAGACAGGAATCTCTTCATCTGTCTATATGAACACGGCAGCGGCGCCAAACTCTTCGGTACAATGCATCCCAGCTATGCAGAAAAAATACCTATTTTCGATCACTGTTTTGGCCGCCTTAGTGATCGCCCTGCCCGTGTTGGGCCAAGAAAAGGTGAAGCCGCTTACGGCGCTGGATTACATCGAAATCCAGCAGCTGAACTACAAGTACGCGTTTGCCTTGGACAATTGCTCCAATCACGGAGAAGACTACGCAAATCTTTATACCGATGACGGCGTATTCGTCGTGGGATTGAACGGTATGGAGTACAAAGGCCATCAAAAGCTGGTGGAAGCGGCGGGCGGGCCCACCTGCGCGCGCGTCAAACAGCCTCATCAAACACACACCACGGAGAATCTGGTGATTGAAGCCTCGCCCGAAGGGGCTACCGGAAAATCGTACCTGGTTTATCCCGGCGATCAGGGTAAGCGCGGCAATGCGGATTTCGACGGGCACGTGGGTGGCTATCAGGACGTGTACGTGCGGACACCCAAGGGTTGGCGTTTCAAGAGCCGCGTTCATGTGTTTCCGCCGCAGATTCCGGGAGAGTATAAAGGAGTGCCCAACACCAAACTCGACTCCCAGACCCGGTAGAATGGGGTTTCGGCATGAAGATCGCCCTGGCACAAACCAACAGCACAGTCGGCGATCTTTGCGGGAATGCGAAGCGGATGCTCGAATTCTCGCGGCGAGCGGCTGAATCCGGCGCCAACGTAGTGGTTTTTCCGGAGCTTTCCCTCACCGGCTATCCTCCGCGCGACCTGCTCGAAAAAGAAAGCTTCCTGGATCAAACCGAGCAGCACCTGGCGCGCCTGGCCGGGGACGCCGCGCCGCTGAACGTTTCGATTATTTGCGGCACGGTGACGCGCACGGGGTCGTCCATGGGCCTGCCCATCTACAACAGCGCCGCGGTGCTGGAAGGCGGGCGCATCGCGTTTCGGCAGCATAAGATGCTGTTACCCACCTACGACGTCTTCGACGAAGCGCGTTATTTCGAACCGGCCGTGAAACAGTCGCCTCTGGCGCTCGGCGACGCGGTGTACGCGCTCACCATTTGCGAAGACATCTGGAACGACAAGCAGTATTGGGAGCGCCGCCGCTACAGCCGCGATCCCGTGGAAGAGCTGGCATCGGCTGGAGCGCGCATCCTGATCAGCATTAATGCCTCGCCCTATCACATGGGCAAGCGCGCGCAGCGCACCGAAATTTTCGCCGCCACCGCCCGGCATTTTCGAGTGCCCATCGTGTACGTGAACCAGGTGGGCGGGGACGATCAGTTGCTCTTCGACGGCAGCAGCTTCGCGATGAACCCGCAGGGTCAGATAATTGCCAGTGCCGCGTCGTTCGAAGAAGATCTGGTGATGATGGACACCAAGAAATTGACGGGCGAACGCCACGAGAACTATTCGGACGAGTGTGAGGCGGTGTATCAGGCGCTCGCGATGGGCACACGCGACTACATCCGCAAGTGCGGCTTCGAGCGCGTGATTATCGGATTGAGCGGCGGTATCGACTCGGCGCTGACGGCGGCCATCGCGGTGGACGCGGTGGGCAAGGAAAACGTGATCGGCGTAGGCATGCCCGGTCCATATTCATCCGAGCACAGCGTCACCGACGCGCGCGTTCTGGCTACCAACCTCGGTATCCGATTCGAGCTGATCCCGATCAAGAACCAGTACGGCGCATTTCTGAATGTACTTGAGCCATTGTTCGATGCATCAACGCAGCCCATTGGCCCGGTGGGGGTTACCGAAGAGAATCTGCAATCGCGCCTGCGCGGCGTCACTTTGATGGCGCTCTCGAACAAATGGGGCGCGCTGGTGCTCACCACGGGCAACAAGAGCGAGCTGGCCGTGGGATATTGCACGCTCTACGGCGATATGTGCGGCGGGCTGGCCGTCATCAGCGACGTGCCGAAGACGCTGGTGTATTCGCTGGCGCGCGTCGCCAACAAGCACCACGACAATGCCATTCCAGAGAACACGTTTACCAAGCCGCCGTCGGCAGAGCTACGGCCCGATCAGAAAGACACCGATTCATTGCCAGCCTACGAAGTGCTGGACCAGATTCTGCGCCTCTACATCGAGAACAATGACGCGCCGCAGCAAATCGCCGACGCGCTGCATCTGCCTTTGACGTTGGTGCGGGACATTGTCAACAAAGTGGATCGCAACGAGTACAAGCGCCAGCAGGCTGCCCCCGGCCTGAAGGTAACCACCAAGGCGTTCGGCATCGGCCGGCGCTTTCCGATTGCCCAGAGGTTTTCTGAATAAGAAAAGCCGTTTCCCGAGTGAGACCAGAGGTTCTGAATGAGACTGCACGTTATTTTCGCCGCGTTCATCCTGATGGCAGCAGCGCTTCTCTCTTCCTCGCAGCCACCGCCGCGCGAGCAGGTGGGACCATTAGCGGATGGCGGCTACCTGCTGAACAGCGGCTGGCGTGTGAAGCCGGCGGGGACGCAGATCGCGCTGGATACTTTGCCGATGTCGTCCGTCCTTTCCAAAGACGGCCATTTTCTGATTGTGCTGAACGGCGGCTACAATCCGCCTTCGCTGAGCGTGCTGGACACCAAGGATGGGCACGAGATCGGCCGCACGCCGGTGCCGGACGCGTGGCTGGGCATGTCTCTTTCGTCGAACGGAAAGACCTTGTGGGTGGGCGGAGGATCGCAAGCGTCGGTCTACGAATTCTCATTCGATGAAAACGGAAAGCTCGCCCCCAAGCGGACGTTCGAAATCGTCAAGGGCGCGGCGCGCTCGGCGCGCGATTTTATCGGCGATGTCGCCATCGACCCTGAGAACCATCTGCTGTACGCCTGCGATCTGTATCATGACGCGATCGTGGTGGTGAATACGCAATCCGGCATCGTGATCGATCGATTCAAAACCGGGCGGCGGCCGTATCGGATTCTGTTCAATCCCGATGGCAAGTCGTTCTACGTGACCAGTTGGGCCGATGGTTCGCTGTATCATCATCAGACCAGTAATGGCGCTCTGGTGCAGACTCTGCGGCTGGGCGCGCATCCCACGGATATGGTCTGGCGGGACCGTGCCACTCGCGCGGAGGAAGGCGAAGAAGCCGGAGAAACCGCGCAGCAACCCAGCTTCAAGGCGCGCATCTTCGTGTCGGCGGCCAATACGAATAATGTCTATTCCGTGGGTGTGTCCGATAGCGGCGATCTGCGCGTGGTGGAAACCATCAACGTCTCCACCACCCCGAATCATCCTCTCGGCATGACGCCCAGCGCATTGGCGCTGAGTCCCGATCAAAGCCGTCTGTATGTGGTCTGCTCGGACGCGAATGCCGCCGCCGTGGTGGACGTTACCGCAGCGCGTAGCCAGGTGCTAGGCTTCGTTCCAACAGGTTGGTATCCGACCGCCGCCCGGGTGCTCGCCGACGGCCGCCTGGTGGTGTTGAACGGCAAAGGATCGAGGAGCTATCCCAATCCGAACGGCCCCAATCCAACAAAACGACAGAACAGGCTGGACGTTCAATATGTCGCGCACATCCAGACTGGCTCGGCATCGTTCATTCCTGCGTTGACCGATGAATCGCTCGCCAATTACACTGCCGAGGTGAAATCCAACTCGCCCTACACCGATGAGAAGCTCGACGAGATTCCGGCGGGCATTCCCGCCGCCCTCCAGCACGTGATTTACATCGTCAAAGAGAATCGCACCTACGATCAGGTGCTGGGCGACCTGGGCAAAGGTGAGAGCGACCCATCGCTGTGCCTGTTTAAGGAAAACGCGGGCCCCAATCATCACAAGCTGGCGCGCGAATTTGTGCTGTTTGACAACTTCTACGTGAACGCCGACGTCAGCGCCGACGGGCACAACTGGTCGACGTCTGCCATCGCGAACGACTACGTACAGAAGATTTGGCCCAGCAATTATGCCAGGCGCAACCCGAATTACGGCTTCGAGGGCGGCGAACCGGCGGCGTATCCTCCGGCCGGTTATCTTTGGACGAATGCGGCCTCGGCCGGCGTTTCCATGCGCAACTACGGCTACTGGGTGGAGAACAAAGCGGAGCCCGGCCCGGACGGCGTTCAGATCGACAAGGTGCTGGATCCGGTGCTGGCTAAAGTCACCAACATGAAGTATCGCAGCTTCGATCTGGATTATCCGGACGTCAAGCGCGCGCAAATCTTCCTGGACGATCTGGCGCAATTCGAGAGCACGAACCAGATGCCCGCGCTAACGTTCATGCGCCTGGGCAACGATCATACGTCGGCCACAACGGCCGGTAAAATTGCGCCGCTGTCGGCATTCGCCGATAACGACTACGCGCTGGGCATGATTGTGGAAGGCGTGTCGCGCAGTAAGTTCTGGGGCAGCACGGCGATTTTTGTGCTCGAAGACGACGCGCAAGATGGTCCGGACCACGTGGATTCGCACCGCTCGCCCGCATTCGTTATTTCCCCCTACACGCGCCGGGGAACGGTTGACAGCAACATGTACAACACCACGTCGATGCTGCGGACCATGGAGCTGATTCTGCATTTGCGCCCCATGACGCATTTCGACGCGGGAGCGCGTCCCATGTTCGCCGCATTCGCGCAGCAAGGCTCCACGACGCCGTATCAAGCCGAAAAGCCGCGCATTTCGCTGGACGAGCGCAACCCGGCGAATTCGTCTACAGCGGCCCGTTCCGCGCGGCTCGATTTTACGAAAGAGGATCTGAACGACGACGACGACTTGAACGATATCCTATGGCGCGCGATTCGCGGCACCGATCCGCCGCCGCCCGTACGCAGCATGTTCGGGCGCTAACGGACTTTAATTTGGCTCGCGCGAATCTCTGTTTCGTTTGGCACATGCACCAGCCTTTGTACAAGGACCTGGTAACCGGCGAATACCGCCTGCCCTGGACGCGCTTTCACGCCTTGAAAGATTACTACGGAATGGTGAAGGTGCTGCAGGATTTTCCCAGCGTTCACCAGACATTCAATTTGGTTCCTTCGATGGTGGTGCAGATTCTGGAATACGCATCGGGCGCCGCGGCCGATCCTTTTCTGGATTGCGCCGTGAAACCGGCCGAGGAGCTGAACGAGGCCGAGCGCGAGTTCGTGTTGCGCTATTTCTTTCAGGCCAATGCCGACCATCTGATCTATCGCTACCCACGTTACGGCGAGCTTTTTAACGTATGGAAATCGTGCGGTGCGAATGCACAAGTAGCTCGGCGGCACTTTAGCGTTCAGGATCTGCGCGATCTGCAGGTGCTATCGCAGGTGGCCTGGTTTGACGAGGAATTTCAAGAGCACGATGAAGAGGTGAAGGCGCTGGTGGCGAAAGGCCGCGACTATTCGCTAGAGGATCAAGCTTTGATGGCGCGTAAAGAGCGCGAGATTATCGCGGCGGTGGTGCCGGTGTACAAGGAATTCTGCACGCGCGGGCAGATTGAGATTTCGACCACTCCTTTCTATCATCCAATCCTGCCCCTGATCTGCGATTCCAACATCGCGGGCGTGTCGCATCCGGGGGTCGCGCTGCCCGGCCGTTTTCAATATCCGAAAGATGCCTTGCATCAATTGAAGAGCGCGCGCGAGTACATGGAGCGCCTGTTCGGCCGCGCGCCGGTGGGCCTGTGGCCTTCGGAAGGCTCCGTGTCCGATGAAGCGCTGGCGCTGGCCGCCGAGGCGGGCTTTGAGTGGGCCGCGAGCGACAACGGAGTTCTGGCGCGGACTATCCATCAGGATGGCGGGCCGGAGGCGACGTATCGGTCGTACTTGTGGCGGCAAAATGGCCGCGAGCTGCGCTTGATTTTTCGGGATCACTTCTTGAGCGATCAAGTTGGCTTCGTATATTCGGGGATGCGCGCGGACGAAGACGCGCCGGGCACTTTCTGGATCGCATTCGCGAAAATACGCGGCCCATGCTGGAGCGCGGCGCGGACGTGCTGGTTCCCATCATCCTGGATGGCGAGAACGCCTGGGAATACTACGATCACAATGGCCGGCCGTTCCTGCGAGAGCTGTACCGGAGAATTGCGGAATCGTCCGATCTGGCGGCGCTCACCGTTAGCGAAGCGTTGGCGCTGGATCCACCGCGCACGCTGGATCATATCCATCCAGGATCGTGGATCGACGCGAACTTCGACGTCTGGATCGGCGCCGAGGAAGACAATATCGCCTGGGAATACCTGCTGCGGGCGCGACAGAAATTCGATGAAGTGGCGAGCGCAGCGTCCCAAGCGCAGCGCGCGCTAGCCTACGAGGAACTGCTCATCAGCGAAGGCAGCGATTGGTGCTGGTGGTATGGACCTGAGCATATTTCCGAGAACCGCATCGAGTTCGATGAATTGTACCGGCAACATCTCGCGAACGTCTATCACGCTCTGGGCCTGACGCCGCCGGAAGAATTGTCGCGCCCGATCCTGAAGTTCGATGTTCCCAACCTGAACCAGCCGCCCACGCATCCAATCCATCCGGTGATTGACGGTGAGGTGACTTCGTATTTCGAATGGGTGGGCGCGGGACGCTATCAGCCCGACAATCGGTCTGGAGCGATGCACAGCGACCAGCCAAGAATCCGCGACATTTATTACGGCTCCGACTCCGACAATCTCTATCTGCGCATCGATTCCGACGAAGGGTTCCAGTTCCATTCGCTCGAATTGCGGGCGGACGACCAGACCGTTCCGCTACTAGACAATCCCGCAATTCAGTTTGCGAGGCGGCGGATCATCGAAATCCGGGTGCCGTTTGCCGCGTTTGGCTTGTCGGCGCAACGGAACTTCCAGCTTGGGATTAACGGCGAACTATTTGCGGCTGGAATATTTATCGAGCGTTGAGATCAGCCGGGCCGCGGCCGGCGGCGCCGGAGTGTTGCCCATAACGATCTCTTTGTTGGTGAGCGGCGCGTTATAAAGTTCCCGATTCCAGTCTTCGTCAGGCCGGAGGGTGGCGCCCTGCAACGAGACTCCGGCGAAGGCGCCGCGCGAACGAGACCAGGTCAGGATCTCGGCGTGTAGTTGTGCGTCCGTCTCGGCCGAGGATGTGCGCCCCACGGGACCGCCGGCCACGGAGGCATCGGCGCCCAAGGTGAATTTGCTCTCAAGCAGTTTCTTTGCGCCTGTCTGGCTGTTCACCAGCATCACCACGTCCGTCTCCGAGCCGCCGATCTGGAATCCGACACTTCCGCCCTCCACGCGAATCGCCGCCGGAGCCGACCATCCAACGCCGCCGGGCTTGCGGCACAGCATGAATCCCTTGCCGTACTTGGCCCCTACGATGAACGCGCCCTTCTTGAGGCCGGGGACAAGAACGACGCACTGGGCCTTCCGCAGGAGATCCTGAGGAATTCCTTTGTCCGGAGCGGACATGATTTCGTTGAGCATTTCGGCGGAATCGTCCAGCCGCTTGGCCGCGTCGCCGGCCGCGTGCAATAGAGTGCCACTTGCCAAAAGCAATGCTACGTGAGTTAATTTCATCGTGGTATCCCCTGGCTCGATTCTAACAGGCTTCCTCATCGGCTCGATGACAATCACAGGCAGCCTGCGGGGCGCAGACCCTCTGGCGACAAGCGTCAGCCGGAAGCTGGATCTCATCCAAAGCGGCCACGCCAAGCCCAGGGCGGTGTTTCGGTTCACTCAGGCCGAACTGAACGCCTGGGTGCGAGTGAAGGCGCCCGCAATCGTCCCGGATGGATTTCGCGAGCCACGCCTGGTGCTGGGAAATGGGCAGGCGAACGCGTCGGCCCTGATCGATTTTCTGAAGGTGCGGCGTGCAAGCGGCCTGGAGACGAATTGGCTGGTGTCTAGATTGATTCAAGGCGAAAAGCTGGTGAAGGTTAGAGCCAGCGTTCAATCGGCCCATGGCCGCGCCACTGTGCATCTTCTGCAGGTGGAAATCGGCGGCCTGGAAGTTACGGGCGCGCCGCTCGACTTTCTAGTGCAGAATTTCTTCCTGCCGTTTTATCCCGATGCCGAAATCGATGAGCCGTTCGATCTGGCGGATAACGTGGACCGGATTGAGGTTACGCCGGCTGCGGCTCTTGTTTATATGAAATGATCTTCGCGGCGGCTTCCTGGCTCATGCGAACACAGTCTGGAATGCCGATGCCATGATACGCATTGCCGGCCAGATACAAGCCGGGGATGGCTGCTGCGAGCTCTTCGATGCGTGCCACGCGCTTTTCGTGACCCACAGTATATTGCGCCATTGAATTAGGCCAGCGGGCGATGTTGTGAAACACCGGCTCTGCTTTCAGGTCCATGATGCTGTGCAGATCTCGCCGCGCGGCATCCACTAGCGCTTCATCGGAGAGCGGCATAGCGTCCGCGCCCAGAAAACATCGCAGCACCACCATGTCGGCCGGCACGCGGTAGTCGAATTTGTTGCCGATCCAGGTGCAGCCGAAAATATGCTTGCGCTCTTTCTTCGGAACGAGGAATCCGTGGCCGATCAGCGGATGATCGAAGGTCGCTTTCTGGTAGCCCAGCGCCAGTGTAATTGATGTCGTATAGGGGATGGCCGCCAGCAGGCTCGCCAGCTCCGGCTGCAAAGCCTCCAAAACGTTGGCGGCATCGCCAGCGGGTGTGGCAACCACAACATGATCGGCTTCCAGCCAATCGCCGTTTGCCCGCACGCGGAAGCCGGCCGCGGTCCGCTCTACCGACTCAACATCGGCTTGGACCACATCGGCGCTGGGACGCAGCGCTTCGATCAACTGGCCAAGGCCACCTTTCAACGTCTGCAAGAACGAACCGCCGGGATTTTGAGGACGCGGTGCGGCGAGAACGCCGCGCGTTAAGCTGCCGTACTTGGCCTCGAGATCGACGAAGCGTGCCAGCACGCTGTTGGCGCTCATCTGGCGCGGATCGCCTCCGTAAACGCCCGCCAGCAACGGCTCAGCCAAATAATCGATGGACTCTTCGCCGTAATGGTCGAGCAGAAATTCGTAGACCGAACGGTCCGGCTGTGGGCCGTGCGGCTGCCGGAAAATCTCCAGGCCCATGCGGATTTTGGCGCCCCAGCTCAGGAGCCGCGTTTCGGCCAGCGGCAGGATCTTGGTGGGGACCATCATCGTCAGTCCCTCAGGCATCCGGATCAGTTTGCCCTTTCTGACAATGTAGGTGACGCGGGTATGGTCGTTGGAGCCGATTACCTGATCCGCCAGACCGAGCTCGCGGATCAGGTTCATCGCCCATGGCTTGGCGGCCATGAATCCGTCCGGGCCTTCTTCGAGCACGCAGCCCTGTTGCATGGTGGTCTGGATCACTCCCCCCACGCGCGGTCTGCGTTCCAGCAACGTGGGCCGGATGCCCGCCTTGGAGAGGTAGTAAGCGGCGGAGAGACCTGAGATACCGCCGCCGATGATTAGCGCCTTGCTCACACCTACATCTTGAACTCGCGCACAAAATCCACCACGGCGCGAACGTTGTCGGGCGGGGTCTCCGGTAGAATCCCATGACCCAAATTGAAAATGTGACCGGGACGCGAGCCGGTGCGCTTCAGCAGTTCATGCACGCGCATTTTGATCTCAGGCAGCGGCGCAAAGAGCACGGCCGGATCCAGGTTGCCTTGTACGGCGGAACGATAACTGATGTCCATCCAGGCCTGGTCGATATTGACGCGCCAGTCAACTCCCATCACGTCGCCGCCCGCGGCGTGCAACTCGCGGAAGAAGCCGGAAGCGCCAGTGCCGAAGTGGATCACCGGAACACTTCCCGTTCGGATGCGCTCGATCAAGGCCCTTGAATAGGGCGCGACAAAACGGACATAATCGTCGGGGCTGAGAGCGCCCACCCAGCTATCGAACACCTGGATGGCACGCGCACCGGCGGTCACCTGGCTGAGCGCGAAGGGCCCCAGCACGTCCACCAGCTTACCCATGAGACGACGCCACAGGGTTTCGTCGCGATACATCATGGATTTGGTTCGCACGAAGTTCTTCGACGGGCCACCCTCGATCATGTAACTGGCGAGCGTGAACGGCGCGCCAACGAACCCGATTACCGGGACGCGTCCGGCCAGTTGACGAACCACCAGCTGGATCGCCTCGCCGACATAATTGAGATCGTCGGTGTTGGAGATGGACAGCGAATCCACGTCGTCGGAGGTGCGGACGGGATTATCGATGTGCGGGCCTTCGCCCGCAAGGAACTTCAGCTTCAGGCCCATCGGCTCCACCGGCAACAGCAGATCGGCAAAGATGATGGCCGCGTCGACGTCCAGAAATTCCACCGGCTGCAGCGTGACCTGGGCGGCCAAGTCGGGCCGCTTGCAAATCTCCAGGATCCCGGCCTTGGCGCGGATGTCCCGATATTGTTTCATGTAGCGTCCAGCCTGCCGCATGAACCAGACCGGCCGAACGTCCGTTGGTCGACGACGGCAGGCATCCAGAAAACGACTGTTCGTCGAGGTCATTCGCATCGATTTCCCGGCATAGATTGGCGATTGAGCATATGTGAGTGGTTGAGCATGAGTTAGATACGGCCCAAATTATAGTAGCGCTTGGACCAAGCCCTACTGTCAATAGTTTGGCCTCGATTTTGTAAGAACGAAGCCAAGCTAGATCGTCGTGCCTTTAAAATCAACCAGTTGCCGCGAAGCGTCCGAAGTTGGGGATGCTATTCCCGGGGGCGCCCTTTTTTGATGCGCTTGAGCAGGTGGTCCATGCGGCCGCCCAGTTCGGTGGCGATGTCGGCCTCAAAATGCAGCTCAGGCACCCGAAATAGCTCCAACCGGCGGGCCACCTCGCGCCTCAGGAACGTGGCGGCGTGTTCCAAGGCAACGATAGCTTGTGGGGCATCGGCGCCTTCTTCCACGCGGATCCGTACCAACGCGTGGCGCTTGTCGGGCGATACCTCGATGCCTGTGACGGTGGCCGAGGAGACCCGTGGATCGGACAGCTCATAGCCGATCAGCTCGGTCAGTTCCTCGCGGAGAGCTTCTGACACACGTTCTTTACGGTGCTGCATACTTAGCCTTGATTCAAAACCAGGCGCTACTCAAACCACTCTACGTTACTACTAACCAGGACGCCGCCGAGCAGATTCGCGGCTTCGCGCTCCACCAGCTGCAGCACTTGCTGGGCATGAGCATGGTCGCCCGAAACGGTGACCGCAGACACCAACGAGCGTTGCCACAGCTCCTGATAGTCGATTTCGGCCACCGCCACATTGAACTTGCTGCGCAGCCGGTCCTTGAGGCTTTTGACTGTATGACGCTTGTCTTTGAGCGAGTGCGCGCCGTCCAGGCGCAGTTCAAGGGTCAGGACACCAACACACGGCATTTGACGAGGCTCAAGCCATGGTCTCCACGGCTACCCGCTCGGTGGCAAACCCTTCAATGATGTCGCCGGGCTTGACGTCGGAGAAATTCCGCAGCGTGATACCACACTCGAAGCCGTTCTTCACTTCGCTGGCATCGTTCTTAAAGCGCTTCAGCGAATCGATCTTGCCGGTGAACACCACCACGTTGTCGCGCAGCAGCCGCACCTCGCTATCGCGTTTGAGCAGGCCGTCGATCACCAGGCAGCCCGCAACATTGCCGACCTTGCTGATGCGGAAAACCTCCCGCACCGAAGCGCGGCCCTGGTACACCTCTTTGAACACCGGCTCCAGCATGCCGGTCATGGCGCGCTTCAACTCGTCAGTGAGCTCGTAGATGATGGTGTGGAGGCGGATGTCGACCTTTTCCTGCTCAGCCAGCGCGCTCGCGTTCCGCTCGGGACGAACGTTGAAGCCAACGATAATCGCGCTGGAAGTGGAAGCCAGCAGCACGTCGCTCTCGTTGATGGCGCCCACCGCGCTGCGCAACACCCGGATGCGAACCTTATCGTTGGAAAGCTTCTGCATCATGTCGGACAGCACTTCGGCCGTCCCGCTGACGTCGGTCTTGAGGATGATGTTGAGCTCCTTGACCTCGCCTTCCTTCAACTGTTCGTGGAACTGTTCGAGCGTCATGCGGCCGCTCTTCGACATGGCGACGTCGCGCGCCTTGGCTTCGCGGTAAATCACGATCTGCTTGGCCTTGGCGGTGTCCGTCACCACCTGGAACATGTCGCCGACTTCAGGGAGCGAGTCCAGACCCAGAACCTCAACGGGCATGGAGGGTTCGGCCTCGCGTATGGGGCCGCCGCGATCGTCGAACATGGCGCGGACCTTGCCGAACACGGAGCCGCAGATAAAGTAATCGCCAACGTGCAGGGTGCCGTTGCGAACCAGAACCGTAGCCACGGGGCCGCGTCCACGATCGAGATTGGCCTCCAGCACATTGCCGACGGCGGGACGATCGGGGTTGGCCTTCAGATCCAGCATGTCGGCCACCAGCAGAATCATTTCGAGCAGAAGATCGAGGTTGGTTTTGGCTTTCGCGGAAACGGGAACCATGACAACGTCGCCGCCCCAGTCCTCGGCCAGCAGGCCGCGATCGGCCAGTTGCTGCTTGATGCGTTCGGGCTGCGCGTCGGGCTTGTCCACCTTGTTGATGGCGACGATGATGGGCGCGCCGGCCGCCCGGGCGTGATCGATAGCCTCAATGGTCTGGGGCATGACGCCGTCGTCGGCGGCCACCACCAGGATTACGATGTCGGTGACTTTGGCGCCCCTGGCGCGCATGCGCGTGAACGCCTCATGGCCAGGCGTGTCGATGAAGACGATCTTGCGGCCGTTCTTCTCAACATAATACGCACCAATATGCTGCGTGATACCGCCAGCCTCGCGATCGGCCACGTGGGCCGAGCGGATGGCGTCCAGCAGCGAAGTTTTGCCGTGATCGACGTGGCCCATAATGGTGACCACGGGAGCGCGCCGCACCTTGTCGGCGGTTACTTCGGCCTCGGTGACCTCCTGCGTGCTCTCTTCTTCGTAGCTGATCTTGTTGGTGGAAGCGCCGAACTCGCGCGCCAGATCCTCGGCCATCTTTACGTCCAGATTCTGGTTGATGGTGGCGAAGATTTTCTTTTCCACCAGTTTCTTAATCACCAGATTGGCTTTGATGCCGAGCTTTTCGGACAGCTCTTTGACGGTGACGCCTTCAGAAATGGTGATCTCGCGATCAATGGGGGGCGGCGCTGCCGATTGCTCGCCGCGGCGCGACGGCATCCGCAGCCGGCCCTCTTCCTGTTCCACGTCGCGATGACGGTCGCGTCCGGCAGGCTTGGCTTGATGACGCCGCTGCTGCTCGGTGGTTGGGATGGGCGTCGCCGGTTCAGCTCGCAGAGGCGAGGTGGGATGCAACGTGCGTGGCCGTCGAAAGGCACTTGGTCCACCTGGCGCGCCGGGAGGGCCGCCGCCGACGCCGGGCCCGCGCATGACGGGCTGGCCGGGACGAATGGGCCCGCGATAAATCGGCTGGCCGGGGACGGGCGTGGAGCTGCGAGTGGGCATCCCGGGCCGGGGCGCCTGTTGTTGAACCTGCCCAGGAGCAGGACTCGTCTGCTGTTGCTGCAGGCGCGCCACCATGTCGGGGCGCGGAGGTACAACCGGGCGCGCGGCCGGCTGTCCGGCAAGATTCGGGCGCGGCTGCGGGCGCAGAGGCGTTCCAGGAGTTGGCGACGCCAGTGGCGCAGCCGCTTCGCTCGGAGATGGAACTGAAGGAGCCGGCTGTGAGACGCGAGCAACGGGCTGGGCCGGCAGCGTTACCGACGCAGGCGGCATGGGCGCGGACGGAGTGGGCGCAGGCAAGGGCTGTCGCGGTCCCGACAAAATTTGTCCCGGGCGAGGAGTGGGAACGGGGCGTGCGGGCACGGGACCCGTGCGCAACGGGGGATGTAGCGGCGCAGTGCCACCAGCGGACAACGGCGGCCGCAAAGGAGCGGGCTTGCTGCGAAGCGGTTCTTCTACTGTAGAGCCGGGGGTTGTAACGGGGGCCTCCTGCGCGGGCCCAGCCGTGGAGGCTGACGCGGGCGCTTCAAATTCGGGTAATTGGGTTCTTGCGACGTTCGTATGATTCTCGGGGGTAGGGGCCGCCGCGGGTTCATGACGCACGGACGGCTCATGACGCACGGACGGCTCATGCCGCGCCGGCTGCTCCATTGGTTCCGGCTCGGCAACCGCCACTGAGGTATCGATTGAGCGGCGCATGGCATCACCCGCTCCACCGTGCACGCGCGCCCGGATTATGTCCGCCACAGACTCGTCGATGGAGCTGGAATGTGTCTTCTTCTCGGAAACGTTGAGCTCAGGCAACATCTCGATGATGGCGTGCGAGGGAACCTCAAGTTGCCTGGCGAGCTCGTTGATTCGAATTTTACCCATAAATAACGGCAACAGATCGCGCTGCGCCTAACGGACCCCCTCCGAGTTCTCTATAGTATCAAATTCCTTTTTCTCGTCCGGCTCCGTTGCCCCGGAAACATGGCCGGTTTCAGATGCTTCAGACCCAGCCTCGAGATCGGCGGATGCCTCTTCCCCTGACAAGGTGCTGGCGGATTCTGCGCCCAAATCCACATTCTCCAGCCCGACTTCCTCCACTGTAAGCCCGGGTTCCGGAAGAATCTCACCCTCCGGAAGAGCGTCCGGAAGAATGTTCCCGTCGCCAAGAACTTCGACGGGAACTTCGGGCGTCTCGAACTGTGCGTAATACGAGTTCACCGCAACCAGGATCTTCTCGACAATTTTGGGCCCGATGCTGGGGATAGCCTCGAGCTCCTCGGGCGTCATGGAGCCAAGTTTCTCCACCGTTGCTACGCCCGATTCCAGCAGTTTTTCGACGATGTCGTCGGCTAAGCCGTAATCGATCAGCACGGACACCGGAGCGCCGGCCGGAACCAGGGCGGCCATGGCAGTCTCCACTTCCTGGCGCTTCTCCTCTTCGCTTTTAATGTCGATCTTCCAGCCCAGCAGCTTGGCGGCCAGCCGGACATTCTGGCCTTTCTTGCCGATGGCGAGCGAAAGTTGCGTATCGTCGACGATGACTTCCATGTGCTTGTCCGCCGCATCGACGATGGAGACGCGGCTGATCTTGGCGGGACTGAGCGCGTGGGTGGCAAAGACCACCGAGTCTTCGGAAAACTCGATGATGTCGATCTTTTCCCCACGCAGCTCGCGAATGATGGACTGCACCCGCATGCCCTTCATGCCCACGCAAGCGCCCACACTGTCCACATCGCGATCGCGGCTCACCACGGCGATCTTGGTACGCTCACCGGCTTCGCGGGCGCAGCCTTTGATGACCACGGTGTTGTCGTAAATCTCGGGCACTTCCTGCTCGAACAGCCGCATCACAAGTTCCGGCGCTGCGCGGGAAACAATAACGCCCGCATTCTTACCGGCCTTTTCCACACTGCGGATCACGCAACGGGCGCGATCGCCCACGCTGAAGTTTTCGAGCTTGCTTTGTTCCTTCTTGGGCAGGCGCGCTTCGGTTTTTCCGAGATCCACCATCAGATCCTGACCCTCGATGCGCTTCACCATGCAGTTGACCAGCTCGCCGACGCGGCCCGAGTACTCTGAAAAAATGGTTTCCCGCTCGGCTTCGCGAACCTTTTGAAGGATTACCTGCTTGGCGGTTTGGGCCGAGATGCGGCCCAAGGCCTCAGTGGGCTTGGGGAACCGAACTTCGGATTCCAATTGAGCCGCGGGATCCATCCGTTGCGCGTCGTCCAGAGAAATCTCTTTCACCGGATCCTGGACGGACTCCACCACTTTCTTCACGCCATAGATTTCGAGTGCACCGGTGGAATCGTTGAATGCCGCGACCAGATCTTCGGTGGTGCGAAAGTGCTTGCGGGCAGCCACCAGCATGGCGTCCTTTACCGCATCAATGACGATCTGCGGGTCGATGCCCTTCTCTTTACTCAAAATCTCAATGGACTGATAGATACTAGCCACTGTTTCCTCTTCTCAAACTGTCTCTGGGAGTGAATTACCAGTCAAACTTCAGGTTGGCTTTTTGGACCTGATCCAGCGGGAAATGGATGACTCTTCCGGCGGCTGGCTCCGGCGCGGCAATTTCCAGGACGACGCCCTGAGAGATACCGGCCAGCTTGCCTTCCCAGTGACGCTGGTTCTCTACCGGCTCCCGCAACACGACTTTTGCCTTCTGACCCACGAATCTCTCGAAATCCTTCGCTTTCGATAACTTACGCTCCAAACCGGGCGAACTGACCTCAAGTGTGTAGCTATCCCCAGGTATGACGTCCTCGATGTCTAAAATAGTTCCTACCTGGTGCGAAATAAATTCGCAGTCAGCGTGCGAAACACCCAGCGGACGGTCCTCCGGGGCAGTGCCTGATCCCGGTCTGGGGGACCCAGCGAACCGGTCGATAAAAATGCGCAGAAGCCGGCCCCGGCCAGCTCCCAGAAGCTGCACCTCGACGATCTCAATGCCTTCCGGATCGCCGACCCGTTCGGCTATTTCCTCGATCTTCGCCACAATCTCGTCTTTTGCAATGACAGACATCGATCTATTACAACCCGGTGCAATAAAAAAGTGGGCTTTCGCCCACTGGTCACTTTCGACAATTCCATTATACACGTATAAGATGTCGGACGGTACGGAGGGCGCAAGAATGGTATTTATGCGACGACATCTTGAATCGAAAAGGCCTGGTGCAATGGCAGTTATCGCCGGCGCCGGCAGGTGCGATGGCCATTGGCGCGTTCGCGATTGGAGCGCTGGCATTGGCGCATTGGCAATCCGAAAACTCGCGGTTGGACACGCGGCATTTCAATCCGTCCACATCGAGGATCTCACGGTCACTAGGCTGCGCGTTTCTGAACTGCTGGTAGATCGTGGGGAATCGCTTGCTGACGCGCGCGGTTCAGAACCCCGACCGTGAGGAAGGGGCATTTACGGCAAGAGCTCGGCCGTGAGCGTGGCGCCGCCCATTTCGGCCATCACTGTGGATATCTTCACCGGCGTGCGGGTATCGCTGGCGATCCAGACTGTGGATTTGTCCGGACCGCCGTCGGCGGAGGATCAACTCCACTTTGAACGCTTCGAATGTGCCGGCCGGGACCGTGATGCTTTCCGAACCGGCCACTTGAAGCTGCATCAGCTTCACCGTTTGCTTCTGCACGTCGAAGTTGCGAAAAGCGGTGCTATAGCCATTGGCGAGGGGAAGACATCCGATCGCGAAACTGGAGCCGGCTCCATCGGCGAACAGGGCGCCATCCAACTCCACGGAAATTGGTTTCTCCTCAACCTTGCCGGTGGCTTTCCCGTTCGCAAACTCCAGGTGGATGACCACCGGCCCTTGCTCCATGCTCCGTCTTTGGAGCGTGAGGCTGCCTTTTTCGAGCGTGACCGTGTCCAGCATGACGCCCATGGGTGTGTCCATACGCTCGACAGCCGTCCAGGCGCCACCGGCATCCTCAATGGTGGTCGAGATCTTGAGCGCCATCGTTTGATCGCCCATCGACAGCTTGGCGTCGTAGTGGTAAGTTCCGGGCTTCAGATCCGCCGTGACTTTAGGGACGCCGACCGTGGATGGGTCCACGGCCTTCGAAATCACCACTGTTTTTGGATCAACCGTGATTTCTTTTAACCGTGCCTCTACCTCCGGCGAGCCGCCTTCTTGATAACGACCCTTCAGATGTCCGGCGAGGAATTTTTCGACTGCCATGAACATCGCAAGATTGTTCACCGGCCGTGCGAAGCCGTGGCCTTCGTCGGGCGCGAGCAGGTATTCCACCGGGAATCCGCGATCGCGCAGCGCAATGACGATCTGCTCAGCCTCCCGGCGGTTCACTCGCGGGTCGTTGGCGCCCTGCACAACCATGAGCGGCGTTTTGATTTTTTCCGCGGAGAAGAGCGGCGAGCGCTCCTGCAGCCATTGTCTTGCCGGCGGGCGTATCGGGATCGGCCATGCGCGCATACATGATCTTGCGGGCGGCTTCCCAATAAGGCGGGAGCGACCCGAGCAGGGTCATCAGATTCGACGGGCCTACGATGTCAACCGCCGCCCGGTACAAATCGGGCGTGAAGGCCACCCCGGCCAGCGTCGCGTATCCACCGTAGGAGCCCCCGAAGATGCCAATGCGGGTTGGGTCCGCGACACCCTGAGACACGAGATACTTCACACCCCAGGTAATGTCATCCTGCATCTTGGCGCCCCACTCGGCGTTGCCGGCGTTCAGAAACTTTTTGCCATAACCGGTTGACCCGCGGAAATTGGGCATAAACACGGCATAGCCGCGGTTGGCGAAAAACTGCGCGAGCGCGTTGTAGCCCCACTCATCGCGCGCCCATGGACCACCATGCACCACGATCAGCGCCGGCAGACCTTTCGCTTCCACACCCTTGGGGAGGGTCAGGTACGCGGGAATCTCCAGACCGTCCGAGGATTTGTATCGGACCGCTTGCATCGGCGCGAGCGATTCGCGTGGCAATTTTTCGCGGATTTTGTATTGAAACGAGAGGTTACGCGTTTTGCGGTCGAAAAGGTACGTTTCGCTGGGCTCCGTGTCGCCATGCGCGGCGATCAGCCATTGAGCGTCGTCGTGCGTGCTGGAGGTCATCGAGATTTCGTGGCCCGGGAACTTCTCCTCCAACCATCGGTAGTCGGCCTCGAACGCCGGGTCCTTGAAATAGCGGCGATCGCGATCGTCGGAGTATTCCGTTTCGACCAGTTCGTCGGTCGCTTCAGAAAACCATGCACCCCCGAAGTCGACGCGCTGCAGCGGATCGGATTCCACGGTCTCAAGCTGGCCCGTGGCAGGATCGAGCAGCGCGAGCGTCGTGCCAGATCCAGATCGCCCTTGTTGGTCTGAATATAAGCGCGCTGAGCGTCTCTATGGAACCGGACCACGTCGCAAGTCTCAAAGACGTTGCAGGTATAAATGGGCGTGAAACCGTTGGGATCCACTCTCAGGATTTCCTGATCGCCCGAATCCTGAACGCGCTGGGCCAGGCGCAGATTTCCCTTCAGATCGAAGATCCAGACGGCAATGCGATCGCGTATTCTCGCGGATCAGCGTGCGCTCGCCGGTGGAGATCCGGAGTTTATAAAGATCGTGCCAGGATTTGTCGCGATCGTTGAGCCCGATGTAGATCACGTCCGGATCGGTCTTCGGCGCGCTGAAAAGCATCACACGCACGCCTTTCAGATTGGTGAGATCGCGCGATGGCGGGGCTTCAGCTTAGCCGGTGTCGCGGCGCTGGGATCGACGGCAAAGACGTTGAAGTTTTCGTCGCCCGCATTGTCCTTGACAAAGACGAGATATTTGCTGTCGCGACTCCAGAGATAGCCTCCCACGGGCCGCGCGGTCTCGGTGGTCATCAACCGGGCGGAGCTAAAGGGCTGGTCCGTTTTCTTCACCCAGATGTTGCGCGTTGCCTTCCAGGGTTTCATGAAGGCGATATATTCGCCGTTGGGCGAAAGCTGAGCGCCGGAAATTTCGGGATCTCCGAACAGCAGTTCGCGATCGATGATTGGGGGAAGGGTGACTGGGGGGAAGACCTGGCATCTGCTCCCAAGTTAGCGGATTTCCGGGTATCGGGCGAGTGTTACGTTCGATTCTTCGATTGCCTTGCGAACCACCGCGCTGGTGAGCGCGTCCAACTCGCGACGCCGGCTTTCCTTCAGGCGCGTGCGGGTAGCTTGCAATTCCTGGGTGCAGAAGCCGGGATGGCACATGAATTCGGTGACACCTTCGGGTAGCTGCCGGATAAGACGCGCCAGCTCGGCGGCGTCATAATGGCCCGTCATTTGGAATCCGGCAAAATGATCCGTAGTGCGGCACTGGTGACGCGCCAGAACGCGGTGAAAACGTGCGCGCGCAAATCCCAGCGTCTTGCTCACCACCTTCCTTTGAAAGGGCACGCTGCCGGCGTGCAGCGGTAGATCAAACGGGCGGCGCACCCAGGGAATGCTAAAGTCGGACGCGATGCGTGCCACTGCATTCAGGACGGGCGGTAACAGATGCGTATGCTTGTGCGTATCCAGATGAGTGGGGTGAATACCGGCGCGTTGCACTTTGCGCACTTGCGCGGCCAGTTCATCATAGATGTGAATGCGGCGCCGGGCGATCTGCTGAATCAACTGTAAGACCGTGGGAGGAAAACCCGGGCTACCCACCAGCACCAGGTGCACGCCCACGTCGAGCGACCGATTCTCGCGCGCCAGCGCAGCCGCGTGATCAAACGCCGCGCCGGTGGCCATGAGCGTTGTGGCGGTGAGAATGCCCTGCCGGTGGGCGTGAATGATTCCGTCGTTGACGTCGCGGGTGTAGCCGAAGTCGTCGGCGTTAGGGATCAGGTATTTCAAGCGTAAGCTGGCCGCTCCCTTACGGTCGCGGTTCCGAAGGCGATGGTTCTGAACCGCGCGCGTGAGCAAGCGGCGCGCTCCCTTACGGTCTGGTTCTGCAAGCGATGGTTCTGAACCGCGCGCGTGAGCAAGCGGCGCGCTCCCTGATGGTCGCGGTTCTGAGGCCGATGGTTCTGAACCGCGCGCGTGAGCAAGCGGACATTAAAATATCGACAGCTTGATTCGCAGGAACTTCTTGGGATTGGCGCGGAAGTCCTGCATCAGAAGGTGCATCTCGCGCGTGGCGCCGTTGAGGTTGTCGTACAGCTGTTGATTCACCAGCAATTGGCCGATGGTGCCCTGGCCGGAGTTCACCTTATCGATCACCGCATCGATCTTGGAAATAGTGGCCTTCAATTGATTGCTCAGATCGTCGCTCACGAGGAGCTGACCGGCAGTACCCTTGCCTGCGTTTAGGTCATCCACCAGCTTGTGCACGCCCGCTATGGTTTGTTGTGCTTCATTGTAGAGCGCCGGATCTTTTAGAAATTTGCCCGCCGTGCCTTGTCCAGCCTGCAAATCTTTCAGCATGGTATCGACGCGGCCCAAAGTTGCGACGAAATTGTCGTAGAGATCGTGGTTGTTCAGCAAAATACCGAGCGTACCTTTGTCGCTGTTCAAGGTATCCGCCAGCCCTTTTACCTGGGCGAGGATCGCCAGCAGGTTGTTGTAAAGCGTTTCATCCACCAACAACTTCCCTATGCTGCCTTTTCCAGCTTCCACCTGGCCCACAATTTTGTCGACGCGCTGAACGGTGTCCTGCAGCGAGTTCAACACGCCAAAGCCCTGCTGCACCAGATCCTGAATTTCACCGGTGTTGACGCTTGGAATCTCCTGATCCGGGCCCACGGTGGTGGTGCTTTTGCCGGACTTGATATTGATGTACTTGGTGCCTAGCACGTTGGCGGCGCTGATGGAAGCCAGAGAATCGCTCGGGATATCACGGAGCGTGTGCTCGGGCAACTGCATGTCGATACGAACCAGCCGCATTGGATCCTTGGAACCGGAGAGGCGAATCGACTTGACCTTGCCGATGGGAATGCCGTCCAAATTAACCGGTGCGCCATTGGTGAGCGCGGCGGCGTCGGCCAGGTAAGTGTAGATCATGACCTGGTGTTCAAAGATATCGGTCTGGCCGGTGATCAGAAAAATGAGCACCGCCAGGATGGCCATGGCGAAGATCGCCAGGATCCCCACTTTGAGTCGCGCCCAGGTGGCCCTATTCTGAATCGCCATAAATTATGAATGTTTGGGCACGAACTTTTGAACGTAATCGTCCTGGGATGCTTCCAGTTCGTGCTGGGTGCCCTCAAAAACCACCCGGCCATCTTTCATGACCATAAAGATAGTGCGCGTCGGATTGGAACCGAGTCCTCCCCCTCCGTTACTGGATGCTGGCTCCAAGTGACCGCTGCTGCGATTGTATCGAAAGTTGGCCATCAGTTGCCCGTCCTGATAACGCTGGGTGACGATGAGGTTAGCGGTGTTCTTCGCGTCGCGCTCCTTGGCGATGAGGGCCATGATGGTGTTGGCGGTGATGGGATCCAGGCCGGCCGTCGGCGAATCGTAGAGCACAAGCGGAGGTTCACTCACCACCGCACGCGCGATTCCCACCCGCCGCCGCATTCCACCCGAGAGCTCACTGGGATACTGCTCCAAGGTCTGCTCCAGTTCCACAAACCGCAAAGCTTCCTTGACTTTCGTCTCCGCTTCAGCCAGGGACTCGGGGTGCTGGGGCCGATTGAGCAGCGGATAAGCCACGTTTTCCTCAACTGTCACCGAGTCGAACAATCCACCCTCCTGAAAAAGCACGCCCACACCGGCACGAATATGGAATAGTTGAGCTTCTTTGAGACCAGTGATCTCCTGGTCGAACAGATAGATTTTCCCCGCATCCGGCCGGATCAGTCCAATGGCGGCTTTGAGCAGCGTGGTCTTGCCGCTGCCGGCCGCACCCAGCACCACGCGCGTTTCGCCGGCGTGCAGAGCGAACGAGATGGAATCCAGCGCGACGATTTCCTCGAAGTGCAGGCTCACTTTCTCGAATCGTAGAAGGCATTCGTTTGCCGGGGGGCTGGGCGGGTCGCTCATCGCTAATTGTCAATGCAGGTTCACGAAAACGCGTGTAATCAGGGATGTGATGACGAAGACCCAGACGGAGGCAGCCACCACGGCTTTGGTGGTTGCCAAGCCCACCCCTTGCGTGCCACCGGTAGTCCGCAATCCATAAAAGCAACCCACCAGGGAAATGATGAAAGCGAAAACGAAAGGCTTCAGCAGCCCTTGCGCGATATCGTTATACTCCAGCGCCTGATACGCACTGGTCCAGTACTGCGTCGTAGTAAGGCCGATGGAAAGGTAGGCGATCACGTAGCCGCCGATCAAGCCGACGAAATCGGCCACGATGGTCAGCATGGGCAGCATCACGCAGGTAGCGATCATGCGCGGGGTCACCAGTTTTTGAATCGGATCGGTGCCGAGGGCGCGCATGGCATCGATCTGCTCGGTGACTTTCATCGATCCAAGTTCGCTCGCGATGCCCGACGCATTGCGCCCCGCCACCAGCAACGCCGTCAGCACCGGACCCAGTTCCCGAACCAGGGTAATGGCCACGATCTGGCCCACCTGGTCCGTAGCGCCGTATTGCGCTAGCGCCCTCGACATCTGCATGGTGATGACGAAGCCGCTGAAAAAGCCGATCAGAATGACGATGGGCAGGCTGCCCACACCAATGACGTCCATCTGGATAGCGATGTCGTCGGCGTAATGCGGGCCGCGAAATAGGTTGCGAAGCGCGCGCCCGGAGAGAACATAGAAATCCTGGATGGCTGCCACCGGCGGCTTCAGGAAGTCGAGCAAACGGGCCCCCGCATTTCCCGATGCTACCATGCCGGGGATTCCGGCCCGTGATTCGGGAAAGACGCTTGCTGACGCGCGCGGTTCAGAAACCGAGACTCCGGAAAAACGCGCGCGGTTCAGAACCGCGACCGTAAGGGAGTCGGATACAATCGTCCTGCTACAGCCGCACCACCTTCGGCGACGGATAATTCTTGAGGGCGTTGCGCGTATCCACAATGAGCCTGGCACGATCGACGATGGCCGCATAGTCGACACCACTGTGATCGGTTACCACCACGACGCAATCCGCCTCACCGGCCATAGCGATCGGATCCTGCGCGTTCAGCTCGTGATCG
This sequence comes from Bryobacterales bacterium, assembly GCA_963747945.1. Classification (GTDB taxonomy): domain Bacteria; phylum Acidobacteriota; class Terriglobia; order Bryobacterales; family Bryobacteraceae; genus Palsa-89. The sequence goes on along the minus strand of CAVVHB010000006.1, from coordinate 551,842 downwards.
TCCAGCTGGATCGTCGCAACGAAAGGATCGCTGTAGGTGACTCGCGATCCCCGGCGCTCCAAAAGCAGAATGATATCCAGAGCCGGGGATTCACGCACATCGTCGATGTTGCGCTTGTAGGCGGCGCCCAGCACATGCACGTGGGAGCCCTTCAGAGGCTTGGAATGATCGTTGAGAGCATTCTGGATCTTGTCGACCACGAAGTGCGGCATCTGCCCGTTGATGTAACCTGCCAGCTCGATAAAGCGCGCCTCGATACCCGCCTGTTTGGTCTTCCAGGAGAGATAAAAAGGATCGATGGGAATGCAGTGACCGCCCAGCCCGGGGCCCGGATAAAACGGCATGAATCCGAACGGCTTGGTGGCCGCGGCATCGATCACTTCCCAAACGTTGATTCCCATTCGATCGCACATCAGGGCCATTTCGTTGACTAGCCCAATGTTGATCATGCGAAACGTATTTTCGAGCAGCTTCACCATCTCGGCCACGCTGGTGGAACTCACCGGCACTACCTTTTCAAGAGCCTGCGCGTAAAACAGCGCCCCCAGCCGGGTGCATTCGGGCGTAATGCCCCCCACCACCTTGGGTATGTTGGCGGTCTGATATTGCGCGTTTCCCGGGTCTACGCGCTCCGGCGAAAAACACAGAAAAAAGTCTTCGCCCACCTTCCATCCAGACGCTTCCAGCATAGGCAGAACCAGCTCGTCGGTGGTTCCCGGATAGGTAGTGGACTCCAGAATCACTAGCTTGCCGGGACCGAGATATTTCGCCGTTTCCTGGCATGCGGACACAATGTAACTCATGTCGGGATCTTTGGTTTTGCGCAACGGCGTGGGCACCGCGATGTTGATGGTGTCGAGATCCGAAATAACTGAAAAGTCTAAAGTAGCGCGAAATTTTCCGCCGGACACCCACTTCTTTACCGTATCCATGGGAATATCCTGGACGTATGACTCGCCGCGATTCAACTGCGAGACCTTGGAAGGCTGGATGTCTATTCCAGTAACTGAAAATCCCGCCTTGGCAAACTCCATCGCCAGCGGCAGACCGACGTAGCCGAGCCCGATAACGCCGACGCGCGCGGTCCGATTCCTGATTTTCTCTTCCAATGCGGTTGCGGCGGCGGTTGTGGATGGCATGAAAGAACGCTCTCCTTACTGTAACCCCTGGTAGTCCAGTTTCCCTGGGGAAAGCCTATAAGGAACCGCGGCAACCGCTCGAGCAAGCCAGGGTATCGGGAGGGGCTCAATAACCATGAAAAACCAACTTGTAAAATTCACTACCGCCTCGGCAGGACTCGTTCGTGTTCCGGCCGGGACAATCGAACGCCGCATCTTCGCGATGCGCGGGCACACCGTTATGCTGGACTCCTGGACTAGTCGTCCAAGATGAGCAGCAGCTCCGGCGCCGCCGGCACGCCCAAGTCCAGGTAGCGCGGATCGAGCAGGCGGCTCGGCTCCAGATTGCCCATGGCCGAGAGCAGCGTTTCTTTCAAATGCGGATAATCCTTTTCGATTTCACTGAAGAGGCTCCGGATCGATTTGCGCACAGTGCCGGTGCGCTGGGAACAGCCGCAAGGGACAATGGGCGCGCCCAGCGATTCCGCGAAACGGCTGGTGATGTCCTCCGTCACGAACGCGAGCGGGCGAATCAGGCGGAAATCTTTCTGGCGCGAGTACGTTATGGGAGGCAGCGCGCTAATGCGACCGGTAAACATGGCGTTGCGCAGGAAAGACTCGCAAAAATCGTCGGCAGTATGGCCGAACGCGATCACGTTGGCTCCCAGGCCACGCGCGATCTCATAGACAGCGCGGCGCCGGTAACGGCTGCAAAGGTCGCAGCCATGATCGGGCTGTTCTTCAAGCAACCTGAGCGAGGGATTGTCGCGGGTGTATGTCCAGGCGACGCCCCGGGATTTCAGATACTCACCAAGCGGTTCGATAGGGCGCAGGAACTTGCCCTGCTCCACCGTAAACGCGCAGACGGAAAACTGGATGGGCGCGCGCTTGGCCAGCAGCAACAACGCTTCGAGCAGCGTGAGGGAATCCTTGCCGCCCGATAACGCCACCGCTACACGGTCGCCCTCGCGAATCATTTTAAAGCGGCCCACCGCCTCGCCGACTTTGCGCAGAAGAAGCTTTTCGAGATCCATTTTCTTTGAAACCGGCTCCCTTACGGTCGCGGCTCAGTTCTCCGCCACGTATCTCCAACGGCCGGTTTCAAACTCGAGATTGAAATTCTCGCCCAGATACACGCGACGCACTTCGGGATCGCGGCCCAGCGCGTCGGGCGTACCCGCGCGAAAGATTTTGCCGTTGTTGATGATGTAGGCGCGATCCGTCACCGCCAGCGTCTCGCGAACGTTATGATCGGTCACTAGAATACCGATTCCGGAGTTCTTCAGATCGAAAATGATGCGCTGCAGCTCCAGCACCTGGATGGGATCGATACCGGAGAACGGTTCGTCCAGCAACAGGAAGCTGGGCTCGATCACCAGCGACCGTGCAATCTCCACGCGGCGCCGTTCGCCGCCGGAAAGCGCATAGCCCTTGTTGTGGCGCACGGTTTCCAGGCCCAGTTGCTCGATGAGGCGGTTCATTCGCTCGCGCCGCTCGCGCCCGCTCATGCGCAGCGTTTGCAGAATGGCCATCAGGTTGTCTTCCACGGTCAGCTTGCGAAAAACGGAAGCCTCCTGGGGAAGATAGCTGATGCCGCGCCGGGCGCGCTGGTACATCGGCATGTTGGTGATGTCTTCGGAGCCTTCGCCGTTGCTCACCAGCACGCTGCCTGAATCCGGGCTGATCAAACCGACGATCATATAGAACGACGTAGTTTTGCCCGCGCCGTTCGGTCCTAGGAGACCCACTACTTCACCCTGCTTTACCCACAGCGACACGTTATCCACGACCTTCCGGCCGCGGTAGCTTTTGGAGATCTCGGCGGTTTGCAGGGTTCGCATGGGACCTACTTGGTGGTGTTGGTGCTCTTCCTATGCAGCACGCTTTTCACGGGCTGTTGCGGCATGCCGTTCACCAGCAGCCTGTCGTCAGACGAATACCAAGTCAATTTCTGGCCTCGAGTGGTGCCGCGCATACTGTCAAGAAATCGCGGCTGCCCTCCTTCTAGAATAACTTTGTCTTCGTCCACATAGTATTCGGCATGGTCCGACCATGCGTCACGCGTGCGATCGAGCGACGTTTCGTGAACCTCCACGTGGCCGTCGGCGGTGGCGTGATCGAGCGACGAATCGTCGCTGTTGTTGCGCAGGAACGCGAGAATATCCTGGCCCTTCACCGTCATGTTCGGCCGCTCCAGCGTCGCGCCCCCGCTATAGTGTGCCAGGCGCGTGTCATCGTTGTACTCCAGATCCGGAGCCTTCACAATAGTAAACACGCGCAGAGAAGCTTTGGTTTCAGTTTTTGTTGGAGGGTTCGCCTTTGGTTTCCCGGCCGTCTTTCCGTCTCCGGCCTTGGATTTTCCGTCTTTGGACGCGCTTTCGTCTTTCGTTTTATCAAGCAGCTGGCTCAGCACGTGCCCATGCGCCTTCAGGAGATTATTATCCCGATCAATCTCCACCGTCTCCGCTTCCAGCCGGTCGGCGCCCTGCCAGAGCACGGCATCGCCTTCATATCGGATATCCAGATTGTTGTCTTTGGAGACCATCTTTTTGGCGCGCGCGTGCAGTGGCTCGTCTTGGTCCAGCATGCCCCCGCCGCTGGAATCGTCCGTCTTTTTGTCGGGCAGGCGCGTGGAGGTGACATGCCCGTCGGCTGTAAAGTCGCCCGTCATTTGATTCATCACGATCTTATCGGCATCGGCCGAACCGGTGGCGTCCCACATGCGCGCGCCACCGATCAAATTGATGATGTTGTTCGGCTGATCGAGCAACGCACGATCGGCCTTGGCGTGGCGTTCGCCTTCCTGATAACGAAAATCCCCCGATTGATCGAGACGGTCCAGTTGCGACGAATTGGGCTGGAACGTCGCCACCATATTCTTGCTCCAGGTCAGCGCCGGAGCGGGCGCCTCCTTGGCGTCCTTCAACTTGGGCTTTTCAGTCCGGGTGGTGGCCGCGATGGAGCGGAAGCTCTGAATCGTATTCTTCGGCCCGTAGGTCATCCAGATGTGATCGCCGTTCATCCAGCGATGCGGCTGGTCCGGACGATTGGGAATGAACTCGATAGCGCCGGGGCCATCCGTCTCGACGGCCTCAATCTCCTGGCCTCCCGGGCGCATCTTGGTGTTAATGGTGTCGCTCTTGAGCACGCGCGTCTCGGCGGGATCGACACCCGGCTTGATCACCGGTTTGGATTCCATAATGCTGTGGCCTTGAGCCACGGCGGTCTGCAAAAGGCTGTCCGAGTCGGTGGTCTCGAAGTCCATCACCACGCGGTCCGACGTAATGGTGGTCTGCGAGGTGTCGCCATTGGACACCAGGCGCGCCTGGTCGATACCGGTCATCTTTTGAATCTGGTTGTAGTCGTTAAACTCCACCGTGAGCTGATTGGCGGAGTAGTCCAAGTTGCGGCCGGGCCGCCGATCGGTGCCCTTGGCCTGGGTGGTCTCCACCAGTTTCAGATTGCCTTTCTGCAGCGTCACCGTGGCGGGGCCGGCATTCAGCATCAGCGTGTCCCGGGTCAGCTTTGACCACGGAGTGAGGTAGACCTTACCGTCGCGTTCCTTGTAGTTGAGTTGGGCGGTCTCGATCTTCATAGGAATGGTGCCCGGGGTGGCTCCGCGCCACGTCATGGACACGTCACTGTGGAGATTGAGCTCGCGCGTGTTCGGATCGTAATCGGCGCCCATGGCCTGCCCATCGCCCCGGTCGAACCGAAACGTTGCCAGACGATCGGTAGTGGATTTGCCCGTTTTGCTCTCCACGCTCACACCCGAAGACGTGATCGACATCAGCCGGCCCGTGGGCTGCTCGTTGTCTGGAACGTTGAGAGTGATTTCCACTTCCCCTTCCGAGTAAAGGATGCCTCTGCCGACGTCGAATTCGGCTTTGGCGCACTTCACGTGATCGTACTTGTCGCCCTCTTTGTTAAAGATGTCGAGCGTTACGCCGGTCAGCTCGTCCTTGCCGTCCAATTCCTGGAAATCGTCAGACTCTATGGTGATCACAGTCTTTTGGCTGGAGGTATGACTGTACTTCCAGCTGTGGAAGGTTGCCGACGTTCCGGGCGCCAACCTTTTGGGCTTGAGTGGCGCGTTGGCCACCTGTTGCTTCAACCGGACGTAATACGTCCACCCCACGGTTGAGAGGATTGCGACGAAGCCCAACAGGATCAATGGCGCTACACGTCGCATGCATTTGTATCCCCTGGATTTGTATCTAGCTCTGGATTTGTGTCCAGGTGGATGCATCTCCAGGATATCGAGAAGCTCAGAGGCTGTCTACGTCTTTCAGTTGCAACTTTATTAGATTATAAATCAGTGGTTTACAGCGAAATGTTGTCACTCCTCGTACGAGTCTGCTAATATAACCGAGGAGCGGGAAGCGATCGCTACCCGCTTCAAAGTTTCAAATCCCCATGTTAGAGGAGGTTCAACACTTATGAACATTCGACCGCTGTATGACCGGATCGTTGTAAAACGGATAGACGACAAGGAAGAGACCAAGATTGGTGGTCTGTTTATTCCGGATTCCGCCAAAGAGAAGCCGCAAGAAGGAGAAGTGGTAGCCGTTGGCAAAGGCAAACGCCTGGAAGATGGCAAGGTAGTAGCGCTCGACGTCCAGAAGGGCGACCGCATCCTGTTCGGCAAATACTCAGGCAGTGAGATCCGCATTGATGGCGAAGAATTCATGATCATGCGCGAGGACGAGGTCCTCGGAGTATTGGAAGGCGCCCCCAAGAAAGCTAGCAAAGTAGCCTAGGCGCAAGTTTCTTTGAAAGGAGACATTTTCAATGGCAGCAAAACAGATTGTTTATAGCGAAAATTCCCGTCAAGCGATTCTGCGCGGCGTCAACCAATTGGCTGATGCAGTGAAGGTGACGCTTGGCCCCCGCGGCCGCAACGTGGTTCTGGAGAAAAAGTTCGGCGGCCCCACCATCACCAAGGACGGCGTCACCGTCGCCAAGGAAGTGGAGTTGAAGGATCCGCTCGAGAACATGGGCGCGCAGATGGTGCGTGAGGTTGCGTCGAAGACCTCCGACACCGCCGGCGACGGCACCACCACCGCCACCATCCTGGCGCAGTGCATCTTCCGCGAAGGCGTGAAGTCCGTAGCAGCCGGCGCCAACCCCATGGCCCTGAAGCGCGGCATCGAGAAGGCCGTCGAATTGGTAGTCAACGAAGTGAAGAAGTTGTCCAAAGACGTAAAGGACAACGAGACCATCGCGCAGGTGGGCACCATTTCAGCCAACGGTGACTCCGACATCGGCAACACCATCGCCGAAGCGATGAAGAAGGTGGGCAAGGACGGCGTCATCACTGTTGAAGAGAGCCGGACCATGAACACCGAGCTGCAGACCGTGGACGGCATGCAGTTCGACCGCGGCTATCTCTCGCCCTACTTCATCAGCGATCCGGATCGCATGGAGTGCGTGCTCGAAGATCCCTACATCCTGATCCACGAAAAGAAGATCAGCAACATGAAGGATCTGCTGCCGCTGCTGGAACAGATTGCCCGCTCCGGCAAGCCGTTGCTGGTAATCGCCGAAGAAGTGGAAGGCGAAGCGCTGGCAACCTTGGTAGTCAACAAGCTGCGCGGCACGCTGAACGCTTGCGCGGTGAAGGCACCTGGCTTCGGCGATCGCCGCAAAGCGATGCTCGAAGACATCGGCGTCCTGACGGGCGGCAAAGCTCTGATGGAAGAGACCGGCATCAAGCTGGAGGGTGTACGCCTGGAAGACCTGGGCCGCGCCAAGCGCGTCACGGTTGACAAGGACAACACCACCATCATCGATGGCGCCGGCAATCAAAAGGCGATCGAAGGCCGCATCAAGCAGTTGCGCGCTCAGATCGACGAAACCACCAGCGATTACGATCGCGAGAAGCTGCAAGAACGTTTGGCCAAGCTGGCCGGCGGTGTTGCGGTGATCAAGGTTGGCGCAGCCACCGAGACCGAGATGAAGGAAAAGAAGGCTCGTGTGGAAGACGCGCTGCATGCTACCCGTGCGGCCGTCGAAGAAGGCATCGTTCCCGGCGGCGGCGTGGCGCTTCTGCGCGCGGCCAAGGCTCTGGACGGCTTGAAGCTCGATGGCGACGAGAAGATCGGCGTCGACATCATTCGCCGCGCTTGTGAAGAGCCCGTTCGCCAGATCGTTGGCAACGCCGGCTACGAAGGTGCGATTGTGATCGAGAGGATCCGCACTTCCACCGATTCGCACCACGGCTTCAACGCTGCCACCGCGCAGTACGAAGACCTGGTGAAGGCGGGCGTTATCGACCCGACCAAGGTAACGCGTTCGGCCCTGCAGAACGCTTCTTCCATCGCGGCGCTCATGCTGACCACCGAAGCCATGATTGCCGAGATTCCGGAGAAGAAGCCGGCCCCGGCACCCGGTGGGCACGGCGGACCGGAGATGGATTACTAGACCGAAGAATTCAGAAGTCGGAATGTGAAAATTGGCCTGCCCTTCGGGGCGGGCCTTTTTATTTGTGCGTAGAGGGGAAAGGAAAGCCATGGGAACTTTGGAGACAGCAAAACCTGTTATCGTCATTTGCACGCGAGATCGCGAGCGCGCCGCGACCTTCTATCAGGAAGCGCTGGGGCTCACGTTGGCCTACCGGGACAACTTCGCCGCCGTTTTCAACGTCGGCGGAATCACTTTGCGTGTCTCCACCGTGGCCGATTTTACGCCGCATGAGCATACGATACTCGGCTTCAACGTGCCGGACGTGGAAGCTACCGTAAGAGCCCTGCGTGAAAACGGTGTGACCTTCAACATTTATCAGGGGTTCGGTCAGGACGAACTCGGCATCTGGAGCGCTCCCGGCGGAGCCGTGCACGTGGCGTGGTTCAAGGACCCGGATGGCAACGTGTTAAGCGTTACGAACGCCTGAGACAACCATGCTGTGGACGAATTCGGCGATGCCGCCAGCAGTTCCGGCTCCTCGGCACCCGCGAAGTGTCCTCCGCGAGGCATCTCGGTCCACCGCTGGACGATTGCAGCGGAGCCTTCTTAGTCTCGTTATATAGCCGGAACGACTACGAGACGGTCTGGGTCATCCAATACAACGTGATGTTCGCCAGTGCAGATCGTCCACCGTAGCCTCCGAATCGGGAAGCTCGAACCTCTCAATCGCCATAGTCCACTCATTGTCTCCAATCCCCCAAACCCCAACCCCAGCGAGCGAATGCGAGCCCCGCCAATCCCGCGAGCGCAGCGAGCCCCGCCAATCCCGCGAGCGCAGCGAGCCCCGCCAATCCCGCGAGCGCAGCGAGCACGCCCCAAATCCCAACCCCGTTTTATGATCTATTTAGATATGCGCCAGTTTCTACTCGGCCTCACGCTTGTCGCTTCGCTTCACGCCGCCACGCCCGGCGGCAAACCTTTGTTCACTGGTTCGTTTGATGGTTCTCGGGCAGCCTGGACCACCCTGCGTGGCACAGGCGTCGCCGATCCCGCTGTAACGCACGCAGGCCAGATGTCGATGCGCCTTGAATCGGGCGTCGCCAATCGCGACGCTCGCGTGGAATCCGCGGCCATCGCGCTCATCATCGGGAAGGACTACGAACTGACGGGCTGGATCCGCACCGACAAGCTCTCGGTCCGCGATCTGGATCGCTCGCCCATCGCCACCGGCGCGGCTCTCGGGATGGCGTCCCTGCCGTTCGATATGCAAACCGAATCGCTGTCCGGCACGCGCGATTGGACCCGCGTCCATCTGCGCTTCACTGCCACGCGGGCGCGCGACAATATCGTGCTTACGGTGGCATACGGCGGAGCTTTCGATGGCAAGGCGTGGTTTTCAGGAGTTACGGTTGACGACGCGCCGGCTGTGGAGCCGTGGCCCGTTGCTGCCGCGGTCACCAGCTATGGTCCCGCCTATCGCTACCCAGTGGGCGGGTGGATCTACCTCCACATCGAAGGCCAGCCGTACGAGCGCGGCTATCAGCACGGCCATCTGATGGCCAAAGAGATTCCGCAATATATGGACCGCTGCGCCGCTGAGCTGGACCCCAAAGGCAAAAACAAGAGCTGGAATTTGGCGCGAACCACCGCCACCGCACTGTTCATGCACGGCTTCGATCAGGAGATTCTGGCGGAGATGAAAGGTATTGCCGACGGCGCTTCCGACGCGGGCGCGCGGTGGGAAGGCCGCCCCATCGACCTGACGGACATCGTGGTGGTGAACACCACCGTGGAACTGGGCGAGCTGAGCGCCGCGCTCACCGTCACTCCCAACGGCCTGGAGGGCCTCCGCCTGATGGCTCCCAGTTACGTCAATCACAAGCTTGGCGCCGCTCTGGATCATTGCAGCGCGTTCGCGGCCACTGGATCCGCCACTCGCGACGGCCGCATGGTTATTGGCCACACCACCTGGTGGCCGCTTACGCTGGCCGAGCAGACCAACGTGATGATCGACATCAAGCCCGTTACCGGCCATCGCATCCTGATGCAGAGCTACCCCGGCGGCATCGAGAGCGGAACGGATTGGTATCAGAACGATGCCGGCGTGGTGCTCACCGAAACCACCATCAACCAGAGCCCGTTCAACATCCACGGCACGCCCATCGCCTATCGCGCCCGCAAGGCGATTCAATACGGCGACAACATCGACAAAGTAGTCGAGTATCTGACCGAGAAAAACAACGGCCTGTACACCAACGAATGGCTGCTCGGCGACGCCAAGACCAACGAGATCGCGCTATTCGAGCTCGGTACGTACAAAACACGCCTCTACCGCAGTTCCAAGAACGATTGGTTCGGCGGCACCGAAGGCTTTTATTGGGGCGACAATAACGCCAAAGATTTGGGGGTTCGCCTGGAAGAGAATCCCGATCCGAACGGCGCTACCACCTACGTTCCCTACGTCCCCACCAACCGCGACTTGAAATGGCAGGCGCTCTATCGCGAGTACAAAGGCAAGATCGACGAGCAGTTTGGATTCATGGCGTTTCACACCGCTCCGCTGGTGAGCGCCACCGCGATGGATGCCAAAGTAGTCACCGCCGACATGGCTTCGCGCATGATGGTCTGGGCCGATTTTGGTAAACCGAACGAACGCGAACGGTTGCCCTCGAAGGGCGACCAGGAGGAATATTCGAGGAACGACGGCCTTTACACCTCCGGCTACCGTTTGATTTCGACGCAGCCGGTTCTCACTGCGCGAACCGAAAGCGCGAACACGTCGAGTCCGCTACAAGATCTCCCTCCGCAACAGAATTACAGTGACCGCATGTGGAGCGGCTGGGTGCTGCCGGCGTCGGACGCCGATATTTGGTTTGCTTCGGGCTCCGCCGCGTACTTTGACGATCTGGATTCCAGGGATCTTGCGAACGCCATGGCCGCCCATTGGGCCAAGTACCGCGAGCTGAGCATCGTTTCCGATCCCACACCCCAGCAGCAGTTCCAGCTGGAAACACAGAAGGGGGCGCTGTTCCTGGACCAGTTGCGCCGAAACATGGGCGACGACCGCTTCTTTAAATTGATGGCCGATTTTTTCGCTGCTCATAAGACTCAGACGGTGGCCGCGCAGACGTTCTTAAACGCCGCGGGCGTCGGCTTCGTCATGCCTCAGGACAAGGGCGGGGCCATCGGTAACAAAGCCCAGATGTACGTGGCGTCCGATATCCGCGAGCGCCTGGGTTCCGCGATGCTGGTATATGGCACCATGGCCGACGCGGGCGCCAACCGCTATGCCGCCGAGGAGCTGCAGAAGCATTTCCTTCGATCGCTCGAAAGCGCGGTTTCCATCCGCAAGGATTTCGAAGTGAGCGATGAAGAACTGCGTGCGCACGACGTTATCTTTGTCGGACGGCCAGAAAGCAATTCAGCCTTGGCTGCGTGGCAAGACAAGATCGGGCTCCACTCCTCAGGTGGTCTGTTCCAAATCGCCGGCCAGGATCACGCTTCGGAAACAGAAGCTTTGGTGTTCGCCGCCGCCAATCCCCTGGACGCGCATCATATGGTCTTGGTACTGGCGGGCAACAGCGCGCTCCAAACCGTTCTGCTGACCAAAGCTCGCTGGCAAGAAACGCAATACTCAATTCTCGATTCGGGCCGGGAAGTGGCATCCGGATTTCTGAAGTAAGCAAGTTTTGCTATAGTCGCTAGAGATCTTTAAAGTTGAACACCTTAATTTAGAGCTAAGCAGCGAGGGATGTTCGGGAAGGCGGTGTAAATCCGCCACTGCCCCGCAACTGTAAGCGGCAAGTATTTCGGCCGAGGCGATCACTGCGCAAGCGGGAAGATCGCTTCATTTGAGTAACGTCAGGCCAGCCGCAAGTCAGGAGACCGGTTCCTCGCTTGAAAACCAAATCACGTTTTCGAGGGAGAAACGTACGATGCGAACCATCTTTCTATTGTCTCTGTCGCTCGGGCTTTGCGCGGGCGAAAACCTGCAACTCCGCGGAACCATTCTCGATCCATCCGGCCGGCCCGTCGAAGCAGCGCGGGTGACCTGTCAAGGTCAATCGGCCTATAGCAACGCCGAAGGCCGGTTCAATATCAGTGGTCCCGACAAGTGCCAGGCCGAGATCGAGAAGACCGGCTTTAACTCGCGCAGCGCGGATCTGGCAGCCGGGTCCGACACCAAGATCAAGCTCGAAATCGCGGGGCGCGTGGAGACCGTCGTGGTGTCGGCGAACCGCACCGAAACCACGCCGGAACAGGCCGCCGTTGCCGCCAATGTGATCACCGAACAACAGCTTGAAGCGCGCCAATTTCCCATGCTCTTCGACGTGCTGCGCGATATTCCCGGCCTGCAAGTGGACGAGTATGGCCCGCCCGGCGCGCTGGCCGAAGTGTTCACGCGCGGCGCCGATTACACTGGCACGCTGGTCCTGCTCGATGGAGTGCCTCTCAACGATCCAGGCGGCGAGCTGCACTTGGAGAACATCACGTCCGAAGGTCTGGAACGGGTGGAAGTGGTGCGTGGTCCGGAAAGCGCGCTGTTCGGCGCCGAAGCCGCCGGGGGCGTGATTCAACTTTTCACCAAGCACGGCGATCCGGAGGACACCGTTCCTCACGGCTCCGTTTCGTACGAACGTGGAAGCTTCCAGACCGATCGCTGGATCGCCAACCTCAACGGCGGCTTGCTATCGCGCTTCGATTATTCGTTGAGCGCGTCCGAATTTCACACCGGCGGTGAGTGGCCCAACACTTTTAACCGCAACAATACCGGCACGGCCGACGTCGGCTACAAAATTTCGGATTCCACTCAACTGCGCGGCGTCTTCCGGGTGTACGACGCCATTGCCGGCGTACCCGGCCAGGTTGCCTATGGCATCGACGATCTGATGGCGGACGAACATGAGCGCGACGACACTGTCTCGCTGCGCCTGGATGACAGCCGGGGGACGCACTTCCGGCAGCAGTTTACCTTCGGCTTCCACCGCCTTACCGATCGCTATAACGACAACGAGCCTTACAGCCAGCAGCCGCTCGCGGCTCTGGTGCAGAACGTCGGAGGCCCCCCGGCGGCGGTGTACTTCGTTACGTTAGTGAATCCGTACAATCCGCCCACGGTGATTCCTCCCGGCCTGACGCTGGTGCAGACTGCGAACTACATCGGCGGCGACAACGATTCACTCGATCTCACCGAACGAAAAATCGCCGGCTACCAGGGCACCCTCTCCTACCGCGGCGGCGGGCTGGTCTTCGGCTACGACTATCAGGACCAAAGCGGCGTCCTGTCGGGCTTGCCGGCGTCGCGCACCAACAACGGATTCTTCGCCAACGTGCAACAGAACTTCGGCCGGCGAATCTTCCTGAGCGGCGGCGCGCGCGTGGAGCACAGCAGCGCGTTCGGGACTATCGGTTCAGGACGCGCGGGGGCCAGCTTTCTGCTGACGGGTGAACACGGCCCGCTTTCCTCCACCTACTTCCGCGTGAGCGGCGGGCGCGGCGTCACAGAACCCAGCCTGCTTGAGAACTACGCCGACGTTCCACCATACGAGATCGGAAATCCCGCGCTGCGGCCGGAAACAACTACCACCTATGAAGCCGCGCTGGTGTCGGAATGGTGGGGCCGGCGCGTCAAGACGGAGGTAGCGGCGTTCCGCAATTCTTTTCACGACCTGATCGCATACGTTGGCGACACCTGGGAGAATATCGAAGCCAGTTGGGCGCGTGGGGTGGAAACTTCAGTTCAGGCGCGCGTTCGGAACAACATCCTCATCACCGGCGCCTACATGTTCCTGGACACACGCGTCACGGCGTCCACATCGCCCGAATCGTCCGACACCGGCATCGGCGAGCAGCTGGTTCGCCGGCCGCGCAATTCGGGTTCGCTTTCTTTCGCGGTTACGCCCAAGCGCTGGTCGCTAGTGATTGGCGGCAGCTTTGTGGGCGAGCGGCAGGACGCCGACTTCACCTTCGGAGTAACGCGCAATCCCGGCTATGAAAACATCTACGCCAACGCATCTTACGACGTCGCGAAACACTTCACGCCGTTTCTTAAGGTGAACAATCTTCTGAACGAACGTTATGAGGAAGTGCTCGGTTACCAGGCGTTGTCGCGGAACGTTCTGGGCGGTGTCCGGATTCATTGGTGACCGATTCATTGGTGAGATGATGGACGTATGTCATCTTCCCCGCAAGCTCAGGCCCCGTCGCCCGGGATCGTATTCGACACATTGCAAGCCTACCAGCACTCGATGGCGTTGAAGGCCGGTATCGACCTGGACCTATTCACTGCGATCGCCGACGGTGATCACGCCTTAAGCGCGATCGCGGCGCGGATCAAGGCGTCCGAAAAGGGCACGCGAGTGCTCTGCGACTATCTGACGATGATTGGGTTTCTGGGGAAGCAAGGCAGCGAGTACACACTCACGCCGGACTCCGCCGCTTTCCTGAATCGTCATTCGCCCGCGTATCTGGGCACCATGGCCAACTTTCTGATGAGTTCCAGCATCGCCGAGATGTTTGAGGGCATCGCGGAAGTCATCCGGCACGGCGGAGCCTTGCCGAGCGATCACGGCGCTCTGGAGCCGGAGAATCCCATGTGGGTGGAGTTCGCCCGCTCGATGGCGCCGATGATGCGGATGCCGGCGGAATTGATCGCCCAAATGTTCGCCGGCTCAAAACCCATAAAAGTCCTCGACATTTCGGCCGGGCATGGCTTGTACGGTATCGCGTTCGGGAAGCACAACCCGAACGCGAAGGTGACCGGCACGGATTGGGGAAACGTGCTGGAAGTGGCTAAGGAAAATGCCCTCAAGGCAGGGATCGCGGATCGCTACTCCACCATTGCCGGCAGCGCCTTCGACCTGGATTTCGGCACTGGCTACGACATCATTCTGATTCCGAATTTTCTACATCACTTCGACCCGGCCACCAACGAAAAGCTTCTCCGCAAGGTGCATGCCGCGCTGGCCACCGGCGGGATGGCGGTTACGCCCGAGTTCATTCCCAACGAAGATCGCGTGTCTCCTACGCGCGACGCGATGTTTAGCATGCAAATGCTGGGCACGCCCGCCGGGGACGCCTACACTTTCTCCGAGCTCGAAAAGATGTTTTGCAACGCGGGATTCGCACGCAGCGAAATGCGCGAATTGTCGCCTTTCCCCCAGCGCCTGGTGGTTTCTTACAAGTAACTTGACCAATAAACTCGTATTCGAAAATCTCAAGCACCGCCCCGTCCGGACGCTCATCGGTATTGTCATTATCAGCATCCAGGTAACGATGGTCCTCACGCTGGTGGGCCTGAGCAAGGGCATGCTAAACGATTCGGCCAACCGCGCACGCGGCGTTGGCGCGGATATTCTGATCCGCCCGCCGGGCGGTTCCATCATCGTTTCGGGCGGTCAAATGGACGCGAGATTCATTCCGTTCATCGACAAAGAGCCGCACGTCAGGGCCGCCACCGGCACGCTCATCTTCGGAACGGACCTGTTCAATTACCTCACTGGTGTGGATCTGGCCACGTTTGATCGGCTCAACGGCGGATTCCGATTTCTGGCGGGCGGTCCCTTCCAGCAGCCGAACGACGTCATGGTGGACTCGGTCTACGCCGGCCAGCACAAGCTCCACGTCGGCGACACGATCAACAACACGAATCACTCGTGGCGTGTCTCGGGAATCTTTGAGCCCGGTATGCTGGCGCGCATGGTGGTGCCGCTCACGACGCTCCAGGAACTAACCGGCAATACCGGCAAGGTGAGCACCCTGTACGTGAAGGTGGACAACGCCGCGAACATCCCGGGTGTGATCTCCGAGCTTTCGCAAAAGTTGAAGACTTACAAAGTCTATTCAATGGAAGACTACACCAGTCTCTTCTCGGCCGCGAACGTTCCCATGCTGACCACGTTTATTTGGGTGGTTGTCAGCCTGGGCGTGGTGGTTGGGTTCTTGATGGTCCTTTCCACTATGTATACCGCGGTGCTGGAGCGAACCCGCGAGATTGGCATCTTGAAAGCGCTGGGCGCGTCACCGGAATACATTTTGAATATCCTGTTGCGCGAGACAGCCGTGCTCGCGATCGCAGGTTCCATTCTCGGCATCCTGCTTTCTTTTGTGACGCGCTTCATCATCCAAAATCTGGTTCACAGCACGCTGATCCAGGCGATCGTTCCCCTGTGGTGGCCCATCGCCGGCGCGGTTGCGGTGGCCGGCGCTTTGCTTGGCGCGCTCGTTCCCGGGTTCAAAGCCGCGCGGCAGGACCCCATCGAAGCATTGGCATATGACTGAGGCTTGCGCGTATGACTAGCGGCGAGCCTATTATCTCCATCCGCGGTCTCCGCAAAACATATCATGCCGGTGAAGTGGACGTGCAGGCGCTACGCGGCGTGGATCTGGATGTGCAGCCCGGCGAATTTGTCTCGATTGTGGGCCCCTCCGGCTCCGGCAAGTCCACTCTCTTTCACATCGTGGGTGGGTTAACTCCGCCCACCGCGGGGACCGTTCGCATCGCCGGCCGCGATCTGTTCGGCATGTCCGATGCCGAGCGCACCGAGCTGCGCAAAACTACCGTCGGATTTGTTTTCCAGAAATACAATCTTCTGCCCACCCTGACCGCGCGCGACAATATCGAAATCGCCCGCAACATTGCTCACAAAAAAGGGGCCCACAAGAACGGCCCGCTCTCGCCTCAATTTCTCGACGTGCTGAAGTTGCTGGGCATCGAAAGCCGCCTGGATCACAAGCCTCGCGCGCTTTCCGGCGGCGAGCAGCAGCGCGTGGCCATCGCGCGCGCCATCGTGAATCAACCGGCTATCCTGCTGGCCGACGAACCGACCGGCAATCTGGACACTGAGAATTCCAACGCCGTGCTGGCCTTACTGCGCGGCCTGAACGACCGTTTGGGTCAAACCATTTTGATGATCACCCACAATCCCGAAGCCGCCGGCTACGGGCATCGTATTGTGCGCATGCGCGACGGCCATATTGAGTAAGTAGTGTTCAGCAATCATTCTGAACCGCGACTGTGAAGGAGCGCTTGTGCTAGGCCGTCCCCGGGTCTATTATGGCCGCGGGGAGGCATGTCATGAAGCCATTGGATACTTTGGATTCTGTATTGCGATTCAAGGGCCGCCAGGTGTGGTCCATCGCCCCAACCGCTACCGTATACGAAGCGATTGCGCGAATGTCCGAGAAGAGCGTGGGGGCATTGTTGGTTTTGTCGGAAGGCCGTCTGACCGGCATCATTTCCGAGCGCGACTATGCCCGCAAAGTGATTTTGAAGGACCGTGCGTCTAAAGAGACCCAGGTGTGGGAGATCATGACCGATCGGGTGATCACCGCCAGCCCAGACAACACCGTCGAAGAATGCATGCGATCCATGACCGAGCATCGCATTCGTCACCTGCCGGTTATGGATGGCGCCACTGTGATTGGGATCGTGTCGATCGGCGATCTGGTGAATTGGACCATCAGCGCACAAGAGGCGACGATCGGTCATCTTCAGGGCTACATCGAAGGCCGGTATCCAGGTTAAGACGCCGCTCGGTTAAGGTTCGTGAAGCAACTGCGCGCCCGCTTTCGTCGTCTGCCAAATGATGCGGCCCTGCGCATCGAACATTCGTAGTACCGGCTCGCCGGACGAGTCTATCTTCCATTCGCCACGTTTGTGCCCGGCCCCGTCCATGAGCACATAGTTCTTGCACTCGAACGTCTGGACGCCGGGGCCTTGGCCGTAAACGGTTGCAATCTGACAGCCGACCGCTCCGGCAAGGAAACCCGCCAGCCCTATAACAGGTGTTGATATTTGCATGAATGTACACTCCTAGAAGGGATATGCTTTCACCCTTTGGATCCTTGCAGGAAATATTGCCGGGACTCACGCGCGATCTGAAGT
Source organism: Bryobacterales bacterium (assembly GCA_963747945.1). Lineage (GTDB taxonomy): Bacteria > Acidobacteriota > Terriglobia > Bryobacterales > Bryobacteraceae > Palsa-89. Next base: position 534,433 of record CAVVHB010000006.1, on the reverse strand, counting down.
GCGCCGTAAGGCAGATGCGGCGCAACCCCACCTTCACGGCCGTCATAATCCTGACACTGGCACTGGGCCTGGGAGCCGGCACAGCAGTATTCTCGGAGCTGTACGCGACAGTATTGAAGCCCTTGCCCTATCGCGCTCCAGATCAACTGGTCGCGGTTCACAATCGATTCGGTCAGCTCCCTATGGCTCGGTTGCCCACTTCTGCATTCGACTATCTGGATCTGCGCGAACATCGCGAACTGTTCAGCGACGTCGGCTTGTACTACTTCCTGGACCTGAACCACACGGGTGTCGAGCGTCCGGAGAAGGTAAACGCGGTGACAGTGACATCCAGCCTATTCCGAACGCTCGGTGTTCAGCCGATGATCGGGCGTGTGTTCACGCCGGAAGAGGAACGCTTCAACGGACCGCGCGCCGTGATCCTGAGCGAAGCCTATTGGCGCAGCGCATTTGCGGGCGACCGTCAGATTCTCCGCCGTTCCATGCAGCTCAACAGCGAAGAATACCGGATTGTGGGCGTGATGCCGCGGTGGTTTCAGTTTCCCAACGACGTTACTGAGATGTGGACACCACTGGCTTTGCGGCCGAAGGATCTGGCTTCACGCGCCGACGCGGGCTACTACTTGCACATGGTGGCGCGCGTGGCTCCGGGCTTGAGTGTCGAGCAAGCCTCCGCGCATTTGGTGGAACTCAGCCGCCGGATGGCGCTGCAGCACGACGGGTCGCCCCGCGAACGGGCGGGCTGGAAATTCTTTTTGCTGCCGATGGCTCGCGACGACGACGGATCGGTGCGGCGTTGGATGACCATACTGTTCGCCTCTGTTACCGGCCTCCTGATGGTGGTCTGTGCGAATGTCGCCGGGCTGCTGCTGGTGCGCGCAACGGAACGGCGGTTCGATTTTTCGCTGCGCATGGCGTTGGGCGCCAGCCGGTATCGAATCGCGCGGCAGGCGTTAACGGAGGTACTTGTGCTTGCCATCGCCGGAGGCGCGGCTGGTTTACTGGTAGCGAAGGCCGCCCTGCGAGTGCTCGCGAAATACGGCCCTTCCGCCGTCAAGCCAGAATTCGATTCGCCGGTGTTTTGGTTTGGCGCCGGATTAACGCTGGTCACCGGCATCGCCTGCGGTCTGTATCCAGCGTGGACCGCGACGCGGACAGCCTCACCCGCCAAACGCCGCTGGCAACAAGCACTCATCGTGGCCCAGGTGGGCATCGCGACCACACTGCTATTGTCCGGCGGACTTCTGCTTCGGAGCTTCCTTCGATTGATCGAAGCCCCGCTGGGCTTTAACCCCCGCGATGTCCTGACAATGGAAATCTCTTTGCCTCCGTTGCGCTATTCCACGCCCGAATCGCAAGCCCGATTCTTCGATCAGGCTGTGGGTCGAGTGAAGCGGATTCCCGGCGTAGAAGCTGCTTCCACATGTTCCCTGCTGCCGTTTGGCTACGGCGAGAACGTCAATACCTTTGAGGTTGTTGGGCGGCCCAAGGCGCGGGTGAATACGTACGCGGACATGAATAACGTCTCTCCGGACTACTTGAAGACGATGGAGATTCCACTTTTGCGCGGACGCTTCTTTGATGCCTCGGACATGCTCCAGTCGCCGGGCGTCGTGGTGATCGACGACACGCTGGCCAAGCGATCTTTCGCCGGCGCAAATCCGATCGGCCAGCACCTCAAGATGCCCTGGGCTACCTTTGAGATCGTGGGCGTCGTAGGCAGCGTGAAGGTAACGGCACTGGATATCGACGCCGTTCCCACCATCTATTTCAGTTATCCCTCCTCGACGCTGGTGATTCGCAGCAACCTTCCCATGGGCGTTCTAACGAATGACGTTCAGCGGATCGTCGCGCAGATCGATAAAGACCAGCCGGTGCACGAAGTGTCGCTGCTCGAGACTTATGTGGACCACTCGCTCCAGACGCGCCGCTTTGTCGTGTTCCTGGTCGGTGTGTTTGGGGCCGCGGGCACTCTGCTCTCCGCCATCGGACTCTACGGTCTGCTTTCCTACTCGATTGCGGTGCGCCGCCGCGAGCTAGGGATTCGGATGGCGATTGGTGCAAGCGGCCGTGCCATCGCAGTCTTGGTTTGCTTCAGTGGATTTCGTCTGGTGATCGCAGGAGCCGTGCTCGGATGTGTCGGCGCGCTGATCGCTCACCGCTATATCGCCAGCCAGCTCTACGGCGTGGAATTCAGCGACCCGGTCACCTGGCTCGGCGCCGGGAGCGGCATCGCACTGGCCAGTATACTTGCCTGCCTCTTGCCCGCGTGGCGAGCGGCGCGCACGAATCCAGCAGAGTCATTGAGGTGACCCGCTAGTAAATCAGCGGGATCAGCTTCTTGGTCTTCGCCGCATAGGCGTCAAATGTAGCGCCGTATTTAGCGTGCAGGTGCGCGTCCAGAGCCGGAATGTTGGCGAAGATAAAACCGGCCAGCATCACTGCCGGAACGAAGAGCGTGTAGGGCGAACCGGTGATGAGCGAAAAGCCGGTGAATAGGAGAAGATCGCCGAAGTAGTTGATGTGGACCGCGTAATGGAACAAGCCCTCCGTATATAGGCGTTCGTGATTCGCCGGGCGCTGCCTCCAGATGTGCCGCCGAAGCTCGGAATACGTATGAACGAAGGAGCCGGACGCGTACAGCACCACCCCGAACCCGGCCGCGATCCCCATCGGTCGCGGGTTCCGGCCACCCAGAATCGCAAACGTCAGGCCAATGATCAAAATCCATACAGCAATAGTGAGAGCCTCAGTCCAACTGATGCTGCGCTTAAGAAACACCCATTCGGCGAGCAACACGCGGAAACAGTAAATGCACCAGGCGGCGGCCAAAACATCGCGACGTAGCGGATCGCCGGTCTCCACGCCGGCCAGTAGTAGCCAACAGAAAACCACAGCCGAAAGAATCAGGACCATCGCCAGGACAAGCCGCTGCGCTCTGGAAGCGCCGGTCAATTCATACATCTGCTTCGCCCCAACCACAATCCTATCCCCGAGGCGCCGCATCAAGTGATATTTTGGATACGCCTATGCCTGAAGCAGCCCTCACTGAATTTTGGAAAGATCTGAAGCCGATCCAGAAAGTTTTCCAGTTGGACGCGCTCCCGGAAGTCTACTCGCACAACGCTCCCGGCGGCGACGAGCGCCTGTTCGTGCCATTCACCGAAACTGTCTCTTCAAAACCTCTATGGATTTCGCCCGGCCAGAATAAATGGTGCGACATCCTGATGGCAAAGACCGCGGGCCTGGTGAATCGCCACTATCATCCGCACGAAGTTTTCGCCTACACGATTTCCGGCAAGTGGGGCTACCTGGAGCACGATTGGACCGCGACCGCCGGCGATTTCATCTACGAAACTCCCGGTGAAGCTCACACGCTGGTGGCGTACGAGCACAAAGATCCAATGAAGGTGTTCTTCGTGGTGCAGGGTCCGCTGATTTGGCTGGATGAAAACGGCGAGTCGAACGGGTTCTTCGACGTCCACAATTACATCACCCTGTGCCGGGATCATTTCGAGAAGGTGGGGCTGGGCGCGGACTACGTGAAGACGCTTTTCCGCTGATCTGTCATCAATTTGTAACTTGCGTTCGGATTCCCGATAGGTATAGTAGGAAGTACAGCCATGACCCGTTTGACTACCTCCCGCCGTGACTTCCTGACCCGGGCCGCCGGCGCGGTTTCAATCACAGCCGCGCTCCCCTTACGAGGGGCCGACGCTGTCAAAGTGGGGATGGTTCCCGATGCGGGCGCCACGCAGGTCTCCATCGAAGAGAAGGCCCCGCTGCGCGATTATCTTTCCAAGGCCGTAGGCACGAAGGTGGAATTGATCATCCCCACCAATTACAACGCCACGGTGGAAGCGCTGGGCAACGGCTCGCTCGATTTCGCATACCTGGGCGCGCTCACTTATGTGAAGGCGCATGAACGTTACAACGTCACTCCGCTGGTGCAGCGCAGCGCCGACAAGAATTTCCATTCGCTGTTCATCACGCAAACAGGCTCTCCAATTCACAAGCTGGCCGACTGCAAGGGCAAGCGCTTCGCGTTTGGCGACATCAACTCCACGAGCGGCCATCTGATTCCGTTCGACGAGCTGAAGAAGGCGGGCATCAACGCGGATGAGGACATGCAGATTCGCTACACCGGCAGCCATGCCGCGACAGTGAAGGCGGTGGAAGGCGGTGCGTCCGATGCAGGCGCTTTGGACGAGACGGTTTATCGCTCTATGATTTCCGAAGGCAAAGTGGATGGAAGCAAAGTCCGCATCTTCTTGACCTCTCCTCCGTTCGTCGACTATGTGTGGGTGGCGCGCAAGGATGTAGGCGGGCCCCAGCGCGAGGGCTTCGCCAAGGCCTTCCTGTCGCTCAAAGAAGGCAAGGATGACGCGATTCTAACCATTCTTCGCGGCAAGGATTTCGTTCGCGCGGACGATGCCGAGTACGCCAACATCCGCAAAATTGCCCGCGACTTGAAGATGCTTTAGGCTAGTCGCTATCTTGCCTGCCGGAGACTACTCGCTCGAGATTCGCGATCTTGTCGTTCGCTACGGGCAGCACATTGTCTTGAATGGTGTGTCCTGCGCCGTGCGCCGCGGCGAGCGCGTGGCAATTCTGGGAGCCAGCGGGGCGGGAAAGACTTCCCTGCTGCGCGCGATCAACGGCTTTGTTCCGGCCGCTTCGGGCAGCATTCGAGTGGACGATATCGAAGTCACCGAAACCCGCGGGCGCGCACTGCGGGGATTGCGAAGCCGCATCGGCGTTATCTCGCAACGGCACGACCTGGTGGACAATCTGGCCGTTCATCAGAATGTTATGGCGGGCGCGCTGGGACAATGGTCGTCGTGGCACGCGCTGCGTTTCTTGATCTGGCCTTTCGAAGCTGAGTTGGATATGGCTCGCGGAGCGCTGCGGCGCGTCGGCCTGGAGCAGAAACTGCGAGCCCGTACGTCCACCCTTTCCGGCGGCGAGCATCAACGCGTGGCCATCGCGCGGGCGCTGGTGCAGGATCCCATTCTCATGCTGGCCGACGAGCCCGTGGCGTCGCTCGATCCCTCGCTCAGCCAGCAAATATTGGAGCTACTGTGCCGCCTGGCTGAAGAAAGCCACCTCACGTTGCTCTGTTCGCTGCATCAACCCCACCTGGCCGAACATTATTTCGAACGGATCATTGAAATGCGCGACGGCGAAATCGTTCGCGAGCGAAAAGGCGAAGGCCGGTTGGACGCGCCGGAGCTATTTCCCGCGTTCGGAGAAGGCATTTAAGTAATGCGCTTGATCGGACAGTTCTTTCCACCGGAACTTTCGCTCCACTATCTGAAGGCAGCGCTGGTTCCACTGGAGCAAACCCTCGCGATGGCCGCGGGCGGGATCCTGCTGGCGGTCATCCTGGGGATGATCGCGGGCATTTGGGTGGGCGCGGGATTGCCTGGCGGCAAAGCAACTTACTCCTTCCTGGCAGGCGTTCGGTCGTTCCCGGATTTAACGCTGGCCATCCTGTGTGTGGTCGTCATCGGGATCGGACCCGCGGCGGGGATGATCGCCATCGCCATTTTTTACGCCGCTGCGATCGGGAAGATTTTCTCCGATCTGTTTCGATCGGCCGATCCGGGCGCAACTCAGGCTTTGCGCGCCACCGGCGCCACGCGGCTGTCGGTAGCGCTGTTCGGACTGCTGCCGTTGCGTTCCAAGGACATCCTCAGCTACGGCACCTATGAATTTGAAAGCGCTCTGCGCTGCTCGGTGATCGTGGGCGCGGTGGGCGGAGGGGGAATCGGCACCGAGCTGATTGGAACCATCAACGCGCTCGACTTCCGCCGCGCCACTACCATTATCCTGTTGCTCATTGCTTTGATCGCCGTTATCGATGCAGGCGCGCGCCGGGTAAAACAAAAGCCGAGTCTTCTGTTTCTGGCGCTTCCCCTGGCCGCAATCGCGTTCTGGCAGGACCGGCCGACTATGTTGGCTTTCGGTCACTCGATATCAACCTTCGCCGCGATGCTTCCTCCCTATTTGCCGCAGACCGCGCTGATGAAATTGCCGAAGCTCTTGCTTGAGACCGCCGAAATTGCCCTTGGCGGCACATTCTTCGCCATGCTGGGCGCGTTGCCGCTGGGGCTGGCCGCCGCGCGGAACTTTGCTCCGCGGTGGATCTCGCTGCCGGTTCGGCGGATGCTCGAAACGCTGCGCGCAATCCCGGAAGTGGTTTGGGGATTGGTTCTGGTGGGCGCCATTGGAAGCGGCCCCGAGGCCGGAGTTGTCGCGCTTGCGTTGCATGGTACTGGTTCGCTTGGCAGGCTGTATGCCGAGTCTTTCGAGAACATCCGTACTGAACCGCTGCACTCCATCGCCGCCACCGGAGCACGGCCGCTTGCCATCGCCGGTTTCGCCTATCTTCCTCTGGCCGTTGCGCCGCTCGCGGTCCACACGTTGTTTCGCCTGGAGTGGAACGTGCGCGCCGCCACCATTGTCGGCGTGATTGGCGCTGGGGGCATCGGGCAGGCGCTGTACAACGCACAACAGTTGTTCTTCTATCAGCAGATGGCGGCCTACATCCTCATCACCGGAGTGATCGTCGGCGCTGTGGACTACGCAAGCAGCCGATTCCGCCAGGATATGGGATTGATGGAGCGCTACGCATGAGCGCCCAGCCGCTAGTGGTGATCACCCAACCCGTTTTTTCGGAAACCATCCAGCTGCTTTCGCCCCACGCGAAGCTGATGGTGGGGCCGCCGGCCACCGACGCCGACGCGTTGATGGTCTTTATGCCCGATTCGCTGGACGAAGCGTTCCTGCGCGAATGTCCGAATCTGAAAATCGTTGCCGGGGCGCTGAAGGGCTGCGACAATTTCGATGTTGCTGCCTGCACCCGGCTTGGCATCTGGTTCACCATCGTGCCGGATCTGCTCACTGAACCAACCGCGGAGCTGGCGCTCGCGCTGATGCTCGGCCTGTCGCGCAACGTGCAGCCCGGCGATCGCCTGGTTCGGAGCGGCGAATTTCAGGGCTGGCGTCCTATTCTGTATGGAAAGGGCCTGGCAGGCAGCACGGTGGGCATCATCGGATTCGGTGCAGTTGGCCGCGCGCTGGCGCGAATGCTGCAAGGATTTTCGTGCCGGGTGCAATACCACGACCCGTCCGTCGATGGATCAACCCCGTTCAATGAATTGCTGGCATCCAGCGATTTCGTCCTTCCGCTTCTTCCGCTCACAGCGGAGACGTTTCACGTGCTCGGTCGCGATTCGTTGGCCCAAATGAAACGCGGCAGCTATCTGATCAACGTGAGCCGAGGGTCGGTGGTGGACGAAGAGGCCGTTGCCGATGCCCTGGAATCGGGAGGCCTGGCCGGATACGCGGCTGACACGTTCGAGATGGAGGACTGGGCGCGCCGCGATCGCCCGCGCGAAATCAACCAGCGTCTGTTGGGCCTTACCGATCGGACATTGTTCACGCCGCATCTCGGTTCGGCGGTTGCCTCCGCTCGTTTACAAATCGAACTCGCCGCCGCCACCAATATCCTGCAAGCGCTGCGCGGGGACCGTCCCGAGGGGGCGATCAACAATCCGCATGACCATAACCGTTCGTAAACCGAAGTCCACCCAAGTGGTGGAAGGAATTTGTAGCGCACACACTCGTGCGTGCCGTGTCGAGACTCATCTCGACACCTCCGGCGGATGGGCGAAACTGGCGTTCACACGATTGTGAACGCGGCACGCAAAGTGCGTGCGCCACAATATTCGCCATTTCCACGAGTTCTACTTCACCAGCGCGGGCCAATCCACAATCACCGACAAGGCCGACGCCTGCTGTGGCGGCGCTTGCACCAGGAACCGCTCGCCATCGGCGGTGACGTCATAAGGAATGAAGTTGATGGTGGGCGTGGGTAGCGGAAACAATTCCCGCGGTGCGGAGGGTTCCAGCGAATCCTTGCCGAGTTTGAGATCCACGGCCATTAGCTTGTCGTTCGGCGAAACATAAAATAGCTCGCGAACGTTTTCGCGGCTGGCCGGGCCCCACTTGGGAAAGCGCCCGCCGCCCGAAGAGATTTGGAACTTGCCGCGGGCTTCCGGAAAGGCTTGCACATACACCTCCCGTTGCCCGGATTCGTTGGACGTGTAAGCCACCCACCGTGGATTCATTTCGGGCGAGAACTGGCCCTCCTGTTCGTTGAATTGCGTGTGCAGGTAAGCTTGCGGCATGCCGGTGGCGTTGCCTTCCGATGTAACGGGAAGAACCCAGAGATCGGTTTCTGTTCCACGTGAGAATTGGTTGAACAGAATCAGCCGCCCGTCACGCGACCAGTCGGTGGGGGATTGAAGGGTGGGCGATTCGGTGACGCGTTGTTCCTCACCAGCGCCACTGGAGTCTTTACGAAAAATCGCATTGCGCCAGCGAAACAGAATGGTGCGGCCGTCGGGAGACCACACCGGATCCGAATGCCCGGTACCAGTGAAGGTGAATCGGCTGGCGACGTTGCGCTCCACGTCCAGCAGCCACAGATCGGCTCGCGTGGGATTTCCGATAGCCGCGGCAACACGGCGCCCATCCAGGGAGATGCGGAAGATGACATAGTCATTGGGTTCACCCAGTGTTCCCGACGGCTTGCCGGCCGGGTCCAGCCAGGTGAGCTGGTTCGAGCCACTCGCGGAGTAAAGCAGCAATCCATTACTGGATGCGGCCACGTTCATTCGGCCCGTAATGGCGGACTTGCCAACCGGGTCGGCCACCGGAGCGGCCTCGCCCGCGAGCTTCAGCTTGCCCGGATCGAACGGCTGAGCCATCAGCGTGGTGCCGCGCATCCAAAGCAAATAGCCGGAGGCGTAGATGGCGCTGGTGTCCGTAGTTACCAGCAGAATGCGATGGTTGGGATTGGCGAGCGATGCCGCATAGATACCACTGCCATCCAGCTTGGCGCTTTGCGCGAGGTACAAAAAGTTTCCGCCGGGGAGCGCCTGCGGCCAATAATGCGCGGCGTCGCCATTGGTGGCGTCGAAGTTGGTGAGCGCTGAAGGCGTGCCGCCCAGAGCGGGCACTTGCAGGATGGGAGTGGCCAGAGCAGCGAACAAAATACGTCCGTCGTTCGTCCATGTGCCGCCGCGTCCCGGGCCAGGCGTCTCGCAGATGGTTGTAGCCGCGAGCCCGATGAGATCGACGCGGCGCAACTTGCCTTCCGCGAAAAACGCGATGGACTTGCTGTCCGGCGACCAGAACGGCGAGTACGCGCCCTCGGTTCCGAACAGGGGCCGCACCACGCTGCCGTCCAGTGTGCGCACCCACAAGGCGCTTCGCCCGCCGAGGGTGGCGACAAAAGCCGCGGTTTGTCCATCCGGTGATACTGCAATCCCTCCCGAACCCGCGCCGATGGTGAATCGTCCGTTGCCCGGTGGCACAATGTCGAAGCGGAGCGCGCGTTCCTGGACCACCGGCCGCCGAAATTGCGACACGGCCCAACCGCCCAGCGCGCCGATTACGACGGCTGCGGCAATGGCAACGTACCATCCCCAGCGCGGCCGCGACGACAAGGCCGCCGGCTGTTCGAATGCCCATGCCAGTGCTCGCTTCAGCTCCAGGCGCCGTCTGAAAACGGTTAGCCGGATCTTTGCTGAGACACGTTCGGACCACGCGCTCAAGCGCAGGCGGTACCCCCATTGGCGCAGGTTCCTTGTCGAGAATGGCCGCGATCACGGTTGCGGCATTCGGACCTTCGAAAGGTCGCCGGCCGGTGAGCATTTCATAGAGCACGCATCCGAACGAGAACAGGTCGCTCCGTGCATCTGCTTCCTTGCCCTGCAACTGTTCCGGCGACATGTATTGCAGCGTGCCGACAATCTCGCCTTCGCCAGTGATGGCCATTGTCAATGTGTCGTCGGTCTGCTTGAGCGGACCGGCATTCTTCGCAAGTCCAAAATCCAGCAGCTTAATCCCGGCGCGCGACACCAGGATATTGGCGGGCTTCAAGTCACGGTGCGTGATGCCCTTTTTGTGCGCGGCATCCAGCGCGTCCAGAATCTGATTGGCGTATTCGGCGGCTTGCTTCAGAGGCAGCGGGCCGTGCAGCGGCACTCCGTCCACGTACTCCATTACCAGATAATTCGGGCCGATATCGTAAATCTGGCAAATGTGCGGATGATTGAGCGCCGCAACCGCGCGAGCCTCCCGCTCAAAGCGCTCGCTGAATTCCTGTTTGGAAATTTTTAGCGCGACAATGCGATCGAGACGCGTGTCGCGCGCCTTCCAAACTTCTCCCGTGCCGCCCGCGCCGAGTTCAGAAATGATTTCGTAGGCGCCCAGTCTGTCGCCCGCGGAAAGCGCCATGTCATAAGCAGTCTACCCCAAGGGTGTGCCTGCTACTACGTCCGCATGCTTACGCATGGCGGCTCAGAACGAATCTGTCTAGTGCGTCATCGCGTAGGTGATGTAATTCACGCCAATGCGAATTCCGAGCGCCGAGTATCGCTCGGGGTACTCGGGCGCGTCGGCCCACTCCCACGAATCGCCCAGGTCGGAGTTTTGGGTGATGGCAACCATCAAGCGGCCTTTATCATCGAAAATGCCTTTCCAGTGCGCCACCCGGCCGTCGTTCTGATACCCGCGGCCATAGAGCCCCCAGGCGCCCGGCACCTGATACCGGTCGTCCAGATCGTAAATGGTGTGGAATATCGCGTTGGTATTTTCGAGCTCAACCGCCTGCCGATCTGGGAAAACGCGCCCCATGCTGTCCCAAAACACGGCCCACTCCGGCGTGCCCCAAAAGTCGTCGGCCATAAAGAACCCGCCGCGCAGCAGGTAATCGCGCAGCTTGTGCGCCTGCGCATCGGTGAGCATCCATTCGCCGGGACGCACCGCATAGAGCCACGGCCAGTTGTAAACGTCGTCGCCGTCGTCCAGATTGACAGGCTGTTCAACGGACCGCGCATGAATTCGCGTCAGACGGCGAACAGCCAGCAGGAAATGGCGATCGGCGCGCGGATAATCCTGCGTCCAGCTGGACATGCCTTCGGCCCAACGGGGGCCGGCGCGGTCGAACATCGCCGTGGGCGCGGGTGGATACATCAAGCGGGCGAAGGCGAATTCGGTTTTCTCCTGGGCATCGGCGGGCAGTGGAAAATTGCCGTATTCGATGCCCGGATACTCGCGGAATTGGCGCTGGAAGGCGAACAGAGAGCCGACCAGCAGGGCAAACGCGCCGGCCACCAGCCATCGTGCATTACAAAGCTTGGCCATAAGAAAGCTTAGCCATAAAGCAGACGCCTTGTTTTCTCCCGCACGTAGACCGGCAGCGCTCGCCGTAACATCGATCGTCTAAATTGTACGTGGCTGATTGCGCCGGTGGCGTAGCGGGCCAGGATGTCGGCCAGCACGGGATGACGGCTGGCAGCGCGAACAATCCGGTCGATCCGCGTGGGGTCTGCCAGCAGCAGCTTTTGGAGCCGAACGCTGTTCCTCAGTTCGTCGCCGATTTCATGCTTCCATGCGGCTTCATACCTGCGCAGTTGCGCGCTTGCGAAGTTGCCGGCGCGGATTGCGAGCACTGCATCAATGGCCGCTCTGGCCGCAAGTTCGCCGCTGACCATGGCGTAGTAGATGCCTTCGGCGGTGAGCGCATTCACGAATCCACCCGCATCGCCCGCGAGCAAAACTCGATCGGCATATGTGCGGGCTAAAGGACCGGAGATGGGCAATGGAAACGCGCGGAAGTTGGCGCGATTTGACTGACCCGTGAGCAGCCGCTTCGATTTCAGATCGTCCACGAAGGCCTGGTGATGCGCGTAATGTTCGCCGCGCAAATTCGACAGATAGTAATCCAGCTTGAAGCCGACGCCGACGTTCAGGTGGCTGGTCTTTGGAAAGACGTAGCCGTAGCCGTATTGGCTGCGAATCCGGTAGTAAATGTACATGCGGTCGCCCTCGGCGGTGCTTAGCTCTTGCCGTGGCGTCTCCTCCATCATGTCGATGGCGTAATCGCTCTGGACGTTCCCCGTGCGGAGCCCGGAGGCGCGCGCGACCATGCTGTTCGCGCCATCGCAGCCGATCACGATGCGGGCGCGATACTCGTGAGAATCCGTGCCGACGCTCACATAATCGGGATGAACAGCCACTTTGCGGATCAAGCCCGTTGCGGTTTCGACGTGTGCCCGGGCCAACGAGAACAGCAGATTGTCGAAATCGCATCGCCGGATCATCAGATACAGAGGATCGGCCGATCGATAATCCACCACAAAGCCCGACGGCGATTCAAAGTGGACTTTGCTTACCCAACTGGTGGGGATGTTCGCGAGCGCGTTCTCGAGATACGGAAATCGCGCCAGGGCCCGCGCGCTGATGCCGCCGCCGCAGGGTTTATCGCGCGGAAATGCGCTCTTATCCAACAAAAGCGTTCCGAATCCGGCTTCGCCCAGAATTTTAGCCGCGGTGGCGCCGGCCGGGCCCGCTCCGGCCACGATGACATCAAAAGTGGTCACTCCAATTGATTGTAGCGGCGCGGAATAGCCCACCCGTGACGCCATCGGGCTAGAATAAGACTGTGGGCGTATTGCGGTTCGGCGTCACACTCTTTGTAGCAGCCCAGATCTATGGGCAGATGGCTTTCGGGCAGATTGCGATCTACCCCTTGCGCGATGTGCGGGCCGGCCAGCACGCTATCGGCAAGACGGTCTTCCAGGGCAACAAAATCGAAGAATTCCAGGTCGAAATCCTGGGTGTGCTACAGAACATCGGTCCCCGGCAGAACATCATCCTGGCGCGCCTTTCCGGAGGGCCGCTGCAGGAAACCGGTGTCATGCAGGGTATGAGCGGCAGCCCGGTATACATGGACGGGCGCTTGATGGGCGCGGTGGCCCTGGCCTTCAACTTCTCCAAGGAGCCCATTGCCGGCATTCGGCCCATCGAAGAGATGCTGGCGGTGGGAGATGCACCTGGCAAACAGCCCTCCGGCAAGGGTCCGGAGGCCGTTCCGGTCCGGAAAGTCGCCTCCAGTATCGACTCTTTTGCCTCCCAACTCATCGATATCGCGACGCCGGTCTCCTTCAGCGGATTCACCGCCGGCACGCTGGACCAATTCGCACCCCAGCTTAAGAAATTAGGCCTGGAGCCGCGGCAAGGCGTTTCCAGCGGCGGCAAGCTGTCGCCCAAGCTGGGCGCCCCGGCATCGCTTCGGCCCGGCGACATGATCGCGGTGGAGCTGCTTTCGGGCGACATGAGCATCGGCGCGGAAGGAACCGTCACCGCGGTGGATGGCAAACGCATCTACGCCTTCGGCCATCAGTTCATGTCGGTGGGAAACACCGAGCTTCCGTTCGCGCGGGCCGAGGTGCTCACCCTGTTGCCCAACCTTTCTTCGTCCTTCAAGATCTCATCGCCCCTGGAGTGGATGGGCACCATTACGGAGGACCGCAGCACCAGCATCTTCGGCGAACTGGGCCGGAAAGCCGACACCATCCCGTTTGCCATCACGGTAAAAGATGGGCGCCGCGCGCCGCTGGCCTATCACATGCAGATGATTCAGGATCGCGTGCTCTCGCCCTACATCGTCCAGACCGCGGTGTATTCGGCCATGGACGCTACCGAGCGCACGCTGGGCATGGGGAGCTACTCGTTGCGCGGCGGCGTTGAGTTCGTCAATGGCGCTCCGCCGCTAAAGCTGGATAACACCTACGCAGGCGATTTCAACGTGCCGATGCAGGCGTCCTCCGGCGTCGCTTCTCCCCTGTCGTCCATTCTGGGCGCGGGCTTCGACGCGTTGAAGATCAAAAGCATCAACCTGGAGATCGAAGCGTCGGAACGCAAGCGGTTTCTGCAGGTAGATCAAATCACGGCGTCGCCAAGACAGGTCCATCCCGGGGATTCGGTGGAGTTGAGCGTCACCTTGACCGGTGAAAACGGGTTGGAAGTACAGAAAAGCGTCCGCTATCGCGTGCCCGTGGGCGCGCCGGAAGGCACTTTGAGCTTCACCGTCTCCGACGGCTCCATGTCGAACGCGCTCGACTATCAGCAAATGTCGTCGGAACCACCCAGGAGCCCTACTCAATTGGTTTCGTTCCTGAATAATCTCCGGCCCAACACCAACGCCTATGTGCGTGTATGGCGAACCGACCCGGCCTTCCAGGTTCGCGGCCAGGATTTGCCGGATCCGCCGCCTTCGGTTGGCCTGATCCTGTCGAAAGCGCAAGCCACGCAGGGTGCCTGGGTGCCGCGCGGTTCCAAAATCGACGAACTACAAATCCAGACGGGCGACGTCGTAGTAAGTGGATATAAGACAGCGCAGGTGGAAGTTACAGAATGAGGGTGGCTCGAACAATAGCGCTGGCAACAGCGATAACAACGTCACTGTGCGCTGCAACCATGTTCGCCGCAACCACGGCCACCTGGGAGATGAATACCTATCAGGATTTCCTGAAGGGCCGTTTCCAGGGAATTTCGCTCGATCGCGACGGTCGTCTGACGCTGGCTCCTAAGCTTGAGACTGTATTCTCCTCTGGCCAGCCCACCATCTGGAGCATCGCGCGCGCCCCGGACGGGTCCATTTACGCCGGCACCGGCCATCGCGGGCGCGTTTACCAAATCAATGCCCCCGGCGCGAACGCCTCGGCTTGGACCTCCAAGCTGGTTTGGACGTCCGATCAGCCGGAGGTCTTCGCCGTGGCGGTGGATCCGGACGGCGTCCTCTATGCCGGCACATCGCCGGACGGCAAGGTTTATCGCATCGAAAAAGGAAAAGCGACCGAGTTTTTCGCGCCGCAGGCCAAGTACATCTGGTCGCTCGCGTTTGCGAAAGACGGGACGCTGTTTGTCGGCGCCGGAAATCCCGCCAACATTTACCGCGTCGACAAGACCGGCAAAGCCGAGACGTACTACGAAACCGGACAATCGCACGTGACGGCGCTGGCCTTCGATTCGCATGGCAACGTGCTCGCGGGCACGGAGCCCAACGGCATCTTGTACCGCATCAGCGCCCGGAACAAGGCGTTTGTGCTCTACAATGCCGGCCTGCCGGAGATCCGCTCCATTGTTTCGATGCCGGACGGCACCATCTACGCGGCGGCGCTGGGTGGCTCCGTCGCCAATCGCAATAGTCCGATAACCACCACCCTGTCGTCTCCCTTGAGCGTCACGGTGACCGCACCGGCCACGTCCATCACGGTAACCGATTCCGCCGATTCGCAGGCCGAGACGGAGATCAAACCGAAGGCCGATGCTCCGAAGGCCCCCGTTCAGGCCGCGCAACAAGTGGCAACCGCCACCCCTCTTGCCGAGATTCCGGGCGTGGACAAATCGGCCGTCTACAAAATCAATCCCGATGACACGGTGGAGACATTGTGGAGCTCCAAGGAAGAGAACGTCTACAGCTTGGTGGCGCGGCCCCCCATAGCCGGAGCCAACGGAGACTTGCTTTATTTCGCCACCGACGGGCAGGGACGCCTGTACCGCCTGGGTGCGGATCGCAAGGCGACGCTGATCGTGGAGACCAATGAAGGCGAAGCCACGCGGCTGCTGGAATCTCCGGACGGCCTGGTCGCAGCCACCGGTGACATGGGCAAGGTTTTCCGCCTGGCGGACGGCGCGGGCGCGAGCGGCAGCTACGAATCGCCGGTGCACGATTCGGGTTCGGTAGCGCGCTGGGGCCGCATCTCGTGGCGCAGCGTCATTGGTAGTACGGGGGGCAAAGTGCAGCTTGCTACGCGATCGGGCAACTCCGCGCGGCCGGACAAGACCTGGAGCGATTGGTCCGATCCGCTGACCAATGCGCAGGATTCACTGATCAAAAGCCCCAATGCACGCTATATTCAATGGCGCGCCAGCCTGGAAGGTCCCCTCGCCACGATTGAGAACGTGAGCCTGGCGTATTTGCCGCAGAACAATCCGCCCGTTATCCGCAGCATCAGCGTTTCAATGCAGACCGGCTCGGCGCAGAAGGCCGCGGCGGCCGCCGCTACCAGTTCTACTTCCGCGGCCTATAGCATCACGGTCACCGATACCGGCGAAACATCCACCCCCGCGGGCACGCCGACGCAGACGCTGTCGCATGGCTCCGGATCGCAGATTCAGGTGACGTGGCAAGCCGACGATCCGGATGGCGACCGGTTGCTGTACTCGATATATTTTCGCGGCGAAGACGAAAAGGAATGGAAGCTGCTGCGGGCCAACGTCGCCGAGAACTCGCTGCTGCTGGATGGCGACGTCCTGGCCGACGGGCGCTACTACTTCCGCGTGATCGCTTCCGATCAGCCGTCCAACGCGGCCAATGTGGCGCGCACCGATGAGCTGGTCTCTTCACCAGTGTTGATCGACAATACACCGCCCATCGTGAGCCTCAGCCCGCCGCGCCGCGCCAACGATCGCCTGGAAGTGGACGCCGACGTCGTGGATCAAACCTCGCCCCTGCGCCGTTTTGAATATTCGCTCGACGCGGGCCCGTGGACCCCGGTGGAAGCCGCCGATGGCGTCACCGATTCGCCGCGCGAGCAATATCACATCGCGATCGATCGGCTTCGCACGGGCGAACACCTGCTGGTGGTCCGCGCCTACGACACCGCCAACAATGCCGGCCTGGCGAAAGTGGTCGTTCACTAACCCCAACCCCTAGCCCCCAACCCCCAATCCCCAATCCCGCGCGACTGTAAGGGAGCGCCCCTTGCTACGATGCTAGTTCATGCCCATTTATCAAGCGGTTGTTCTGGCGATAGTTCAGGCGCTCACCGAATTTCTTGCCCATCAGCAGCACCGCGCATCTGGTGCTGATCCCGTGGCTGTTCGGCTGGAAGGATGCCGGCCTTACCTTCGATGTTGCTCTCCATGCCGGCACGCTGGTGGCGGTGATCATCTACTTCTTTCGCGATTGGCTCCAGATCATCGGTCAGGCTTTCGGCTTGCACATCGGTAGCGATCCCGATCTCAAGCAGAATCGCAACTTGCTCTGGCTGCTCGCCGTCGCATCCATTCCAATCGGCATCGTTGGCTATCTTTTCGACAAGCAGGCCGACACCACTTGGCGCCAGCCCTATGTCATCGGCACCATGCTGGTGGTCGTCGGCATCGTGATGTGGATCGCGGAGAAGCGACGCATCGGCAGCAAATCGATGAGCACTATTCAAATGAGTGACGGCATCGCGGTGGGTTTGGCGCAGGCCGTCTCGGTGATCCCCGGCACGTCGCGCAGCGGCGCCACTATCTGCGCTGGCCTGTTCCGCAACATGAATCGCGAAACCGCGGCGCGCTTCTCCTTTCTTCTTTCAACGCCCGCTATCGCGGCGGCGGTGCTAAAGAAAGGCTGGGACATTCACAAAGAGGGCGGCATCCCGCCCAACATGAAGCTGCCAATCGTTGTCGGCATTATCGTGTCCGGAGTGTTGGGCGCCATCGTCATCGCGTTCTTCCTTCGCTACCTGCGGCGCAGCAGTTTGATGCCGTTCGTATACTATCGAATTGTTTTTGGCATAATAGTAATCGCTCTGGCTGCATTTTTCCGCTTCTCAGCGGGATGAAGATATTAGGACCGACACGCTTCCACAGACTCAACGAAGCCGGGGGATTGGTGTATCTGTTCACCGGATTCTTTTTGATCCTGTGCCTGATCTCCTACCACCCGCAAGATCCCTCCTGGAATTCGGTGACCGGGGCCACGCACGCGTTCAACCTCACCGGGCTGGCCGGATCGTACATCGCCGATCTTTGTTTCCAATTGCTGGGCCTCAGCGCCTTTAGCCTCCCGGTTCTGCTCTGGCTGCTGGCTTGGAAATGGATCCGCTCAGCGGATATCCAGGCGGCCGGCGTCAAGGTGTTCGGCGCCGTGGTTCTGTTTCTGAGCATTTCAACGGCGCTCTCCATCCGTCCGTTCTGGCGGCCGTGGAATGGAGCGTTTTCCGCCGGTGGCGTCATCGGGATCCTGATCGCCGATTCGCTCCTCGCGAAGTTAAATGTGATGGGAACGGTGCTGTTCACCGGCATCTGCCTGATTCTGTCGCTGTACTTGATTTCCAGGTTCTCCGTCGCGGCCTTTATGTCGATCGCCGCGCGCTGGCTGGGCGGGCCGCTCAGCTTTGTCGTTTGGTTCAATGCCCGTTTCTACGAGCGCTTTACCACCTGGCGCGAAGCCAGAATAGCGCTGGCGGAAGAGCGGGCCGCCGAGCGCGCTGCCGCGCGTGCAGAGAAGCGAGCCGGTCACCTTGAAGCTGCCGCCGCCGCCGCGCCTCAACCCTTCGAGCCACCGCTTCCGCCCGAAATCCCGGTAGTGGAACAGATTGATCGCGAGCCGGCCTACAGCGCTCCGCCGCTGGAAGAACCGCACATTCATCACGAAATTCCGATCCACGAACTCGAATACCAAGCGCCGCCGCTCTCGTCGTCTCGGCCGCCCTGGGAGGAACCCATACCGGAACCAGAGCCGGCCCCCGCGCCCATCCGCAAACGCGAAAAGAAGCCCGCGCCCGACGTGACCGAGCATCCGGCATACCGGGTGCCTTCCACCGAACTGCTGAATGAAATCCCGGCGCGGAACCCCTTCGACTCGCTGGAGCTGAAAGAAATCGCCGCTCGCGTCAAGTCCAAATTCGAAGAGTTCAATGTCCACGGCAATGTGGTGCAGATCAACCCGGGGCCTGTCGTCACAACGTTCGAGTTCAAGCCGGAAGCCGGCGTCAAGTATAGCCGCATCACCACGCTGACCGAAGATCTTTGCCTCGGCTTGCAAGCCGAATCCATCCTGATCGAGCGCATCCCCGGCAAACCCACCGTTGGCATAGAGGTTCCCAACACCCGCCGCGAAGTGATCAGCCTGCGCCAGATTCTGGAGTCTGAAGAGTTCATCGACTCCCACTCCCGCCTGACCATGTGCCTGGGAAAAGACATCAACGGGCGCATCAAAGTAGCCGCCTTAGAATCCATGCCTCACCTTTTGATCGCCGGCTCCACCGGCGCAGGCAAGAGCGTGATGCTCAATTCCATGATCATGTCGATTCTTTATAAGTCCACTCCCGATGAAGTGCGCATGATCCTGGTAGACCCGAAACGCCTCGAAATGGGGCTGTATGAAGGCATTCCGCACCTGCTGACGCCCGTAATCACCGATCCCAAAAAGGCCACCTACGCACTGCGTAACGCGGTGCTCGAAATGGAACGGCGCCTGAAATTGTTGGCCGGACAGGGTGTCCGCAACATCGATCAATTCAACAAGAAAGTACGGTCGTTGGCGAGCGAACCGCGCAGCCTGTTCGAAGAAGACGAGCCGCTGGCCGACGATCTGAAGCCGCTGCCCTTCATTTTGATCGTGATTGATGAGTTGGCCGATCTGATGATGCTGGAGCGCGCCAACGTGGAAGAAGCCGTGGCTCGCCTGGCGCAGATGGCGCGCGCGGTGGGCATGCACCTGGTGCTGGCGACGCAGCGGCCCAGCGTGGACGTTATCACCGGCCTGATCAAAGCGAACTTTCCGTCGCGCATCAGCTTCCGCGTGGCCACGCGCGTGGATTCACGTACGGTGCTGGACGTGATGGGCGCCGAGCATCTGCTGGGCAAAGGCGACATGCTGTTCCTGCCGCCTGGATCGTCGCGCCTCACGCGCGTTCACGGCGCCTTTGTGACCGAGGCCGAGATCAATCGCGTAGTGGAGTGCTGGAAGGGCCAAGCCCGTCCGGACTACGATCAGACATTCCTGCAAGCTCCGCCGTCCGACCAGGAGGACGCGGAGGCCACCGAATTTGAAGGCGGAGACGATCCGGCCTATCAGGATGCTGTCCGCGTGGTGCTGGAAATGGGCAAGGCGTCCACGTCCACTCTGCAGCGCCGCTTGCGCTTAGGTTACGGCCGTGCCGCGCGCATTCTCGACATGATGCAGCATGAGGGCATCATCGGACCTCCGGATGGCAGCAAGCCTCGCGAGGTGCTGAAGCGTCCGGATTGGTTACAGGAAGTGGAGAACCAGATGCGCTAGGCCATTTCCGAGCCGCCATGCGTGAGCATGCGGTTTGGGCGTGCGACTAACTTACCGTGGGCACACGCACGACCGCCGTCACTGGATCTTTCGGCATCACAATCCAGGCGACGAAGTACGAAATCAGGCCGAAGAACGGCATGGGAAACACGGTCAGCACCACCCACAGCACTCGCACCAGCGTCACGTCCAACTTCAAATAGCGAGCGAATCCGGCGCAGACGCCGGCGATCTTGGCCTCGCTCATGGGGCGGCTGAGCCGTTCGGTTGGCCGGTTCCACGCGGCCTGTCCCGCCGCGCCTCTGGCTGTTGCAGCTCCGCAAGCGGAACAAAAATTGTCTTGCTCTCTTAGTTCAGTTCCGCACTTGGTGCAAAACATCGCGTTTCACCTCCATCCATATTACGCCCCTCTGTCCGGTATTGTTCCGCGTGAAATCTTTCCTAAAATCACCGGTTTGCGCGCCCCCGTGGCCGACGGCAGATTACCCGCGCGCCCCTGGTACGTCTGGTACGCGAGCAACGCGAACAGGATGGCTTCCTTGGTGTCCACGCCAATTCCGAATTCGTCCGTCGTGGTGACCCTGGGCCGCACCAACGCGGCCAGCCGCTCCATCAAGTATCCATTGTGCGCGCCGCCGCCCGAGACAATCACTTCGCGGGTATCGGGATAGCGTTCGACGGCGAGTGCGATGGTTCGAGCGGTCAGCTCCGTGGCCGTGGCGATGTCGATGCCAGTGTCGCGAACAAACTCCCCGCCATATTGCTCACGGCCGCATGCCTTGGGTGGATCGCGCCGGTAATACGGATTCATAAGAAGCCGATCCAATAGCGCGGCGTTCACTTTACCCGCACGAGCCCGCTCGCCATCCCGATCGAACGGTGGCGCCACGGCATCCATCACCATGTTACCCGGCCCAGTATCGAACGCGATCACGTCTTCCGCTTTTGCGTTGGCCGGAATCACAGTGATATTCGCGATGCCGCCAATGTTGAGCGCGATGCGTGCGTACTCGGCGTGCCGGAAGAGCTCAAAATCCAAAAACGGCACCAGCGGCGCGCCTTTGCCGCCGGCCGCCATGTCGCTGGGGCGAAAATCGGCGATGGTTTCGATGCCCGTCCGCTCGGCAATTACCGCCGCTTCGCCGATCTGCATGGTGCTCGCGATTTTCCGGCCGAGAAATGCAACCGGCTCGCCTTCGTGGAAAATGGTCTGCCCATGGGACCCGATGAGCTGGATGCTCCCGAGCGGCACGCCGGTCTTCTCGAGCGCCTCCGCAAAAAGCTCGCCCAGCAAGAAATTGAGCCGCGCAATGGTGCTGGTATGCGTGGCCGCGTTGGAAACCGATAGAATCGCCGCCCGGACCTCCGGCGGATAAGGCACCGTCGCCGTCGCGACAACGTGGATTCCATCGCCAATATCCACCACTGCCACATCGATGCCATCCACCGACGTTCCACTAATTAATCCGGCGATTCTCATGCGGCGAGCCGCCACTAGCGCTTCAACTCCCGTTGCAGCTCACTCAACAACTGCAGCGCGTCGATAGGCCGAAGCTCGTCCACTTTCAAATTACGGATGCGCTCGGCGATTTGATAATTCACCGGCTCGAACAATTGAATCTGCGTCGGGCCAGAAGCGCGCGGCGTCAGCTCTTCGGTAACCGCATGCTCGGATCGTTCATGCAGCGTTAGAATTTCCCGCGCGCGTTCCACCACCGTCATCGGCAGCCCCGCCAGCCGCGCCACTTCGATGCCATAGCTGCGGTCCGCCCGCCCCGGCTCCACCTTTCGCAGGAAGATTATCTGATCGCCCGCCTCCTTCACCGACACATGCAGGTTCGTCACTCCCGGCAATTGATCGGCCAGCTCCGTCAATTCGTGATAGTGTGTGGCGAACAAGGTGCGCGCACGAATGCGCTGGTGAATATGTTCCACCACGGCCCAAGCCAGCGCCAACCCATCGTACGTCGCGGTACCCCGTCCTATTTCGTCCAGCACCACCAGGCTGCGCGCCGTCGCCGTATTCAAAATCACGGCCGTCTCCGTCATCTCCACCATGAATGTCGATCGCCCGCGCGCCAGATTGTCGGCCGCGCCAATCCGCGTGAAGACGCGATCCACGATGCTGAGCGCAGCCGATTCCGCGGGCACGAAGCAGCCCATTTGCGCGAGTATCACAATCGCCGCCGCCTGGCGCAGATAGGTGGATTTGCCGCCCATATTGGGACCCGTGATCACCGCAATAAACTGGGCCTCAGTGTCGAAATAGAGATCGTTCGGGATGAAGCGCAGCGCCTCTTTTGCCGCCAGCTTCTCGATCACCGGATGCCGCCCGGCCACGATGCGTATCTCACCCGAATCGGTAAAGCTTGGCCGCACATATCGATTCTCTGCCGCCACCTGAGCCAGCGCGCAGGTAACATCCAGCTCCGCTACGCCCGCCGCGGTCTGCCGGATGCGCGCCGCGTGCTCTGCCGCAAACAGGCGCAGCTCCTGGAAAATCTCTCGCTCTAGCGTGAGCATCTTGTCCTCGGCATCCAGAACTTTGCTTTCCAGCTCCTTCAGCTCCGGCGTCGTGAAGCGCTCGGCGTTCACCAGCGTCTGTTTGCGCTCATAATCGGACGGCGCGTGCTGCAGATTCGCCTTCGAAATCTCGATGTAATACCCAAAGACGTTGTTGAAGCGGACTTTCAGCGACTGGATGCCCGTTCGGGCGCGCTCCCTCAGCTCGATCTGCGCGATATATTGGCGGCTATTGCGGCTAAGATCGCGCAGCTCATCGAGACCAGCGTGGTAACCCGAGCGAATGGTCCCACCGTCGGCGAGATTGGCCGGCGGTTCTTCCGCAATGGCGTTGAGGATGCGATCGCGAACCTCGGGGATTTCGTCCAACCCGCTTGCAATCGCCCGCAAACGCGCGGCATCGAACACCGCGGTCTGTTCTTTCAACTTCGGCACCAGCGCGAGCGACCGTCCCAGCGCCAGCAACTCGCGCGGCCCGGCGGTTCCTAACGTCAGTTTCGCGAGCAGCCGCTCCAGATCCAAAACGTGCGCCAGCAGCTTGCGCGTTTCCGAGCGCGCGATGGTGGCGCCAAGCGCCGCCTGCACGGCATCCAGCCGTGCCTCGATCTCTTCCAGCTGCAGACACGGACGCAGCAATCTGGCGCGCAACATTCTGCCGCCCATTCCGGTGCAGGTTTGATCCAGGACATGGATCAGTGTCGACTCGCGGCTTTCGCCCGCAAACAGCGGCTCCAGCAGCTCCAGATTCCGCACGGTGACGGCGTCCAGGATCATGGATTCAGAGCGGTCGTAAAACGACGGCCGATCCAAATGATCCAGGGCCGATTTTTGGGTGTCCCGCAAATAGTGCAGGATCGCGCCCGCCGCCGAAACCGCCAGCGGCTTGCCTCCCA
The DNA here is from genome assembly GCA_963747945.1 of Bryobacterales bacterium. Classification (GTDB taxonomy): domain Bacteria; phylum Acidobacteriota; class Terriglobia; order Bryobacterales; family Bryobacteraceae; genus Palsa-89. The sequence goes on along the minus strand of CAVVHB010000006.1, from coordinate 511,096 downwards.
GGCCGCAGCCGTCCAGCGTCAGTAGCCGAAAATGTTCGCGCAACGCCCGGTCGGCATAGTCCAGGCTGAAAATCCAGTCTTCGAGCGCCGTTCGCAATCCGGGCACATCCGTTACAGACTCCGCGGCCAGCACTTCCCGAACGTTCAGATTCTCGAGCGCCGCGTTCACGTCCCCTACGTCCAGCTCCGTGGCGTGAAACTCGCCGGTGGATATGTCTACATGCGCGATGCCCGCTCGTGTGCCGTTGCGGCACACCGCCGCCAGATAGTTGTTCTCGTGTGAGCGCAGCAGCGACGATTCAGTGGCTGTTCCCGGCGTCACCACGCGCGTCACTTCGCGCTTCACCAGCTTCTTGCCCGGCCCCGCTTCCTCCATCTGATCGCAAACAGCGACGCGATAGCCCTTCTGGATCAGCCGCGCGAGATAACCCTCCGCCGCGTGATAAGGCACGCCGCACATCGGAATCGCCTGGCCTTTTTCTTTATTGCGCGCCGTCAGCGTGATTTCAAGCTCGCGCGCCGCGGTGACGGCGTCTTCATAAAACAGCTCGTAGAAATCGCCCAGCCGGAACATCAGCAGAGCGTTCGGAACCTGCTGCTTGATGGCGTGATATTGCCGCATCAGCGGCGTGGATTGGGTTGCGATTTGAGACGCCGCCGCGGCGTCCCGGTCCTCTTCAGGCATACAGGCCGCGGGTCTGCAAGGCCGAAGCGACGCGATCGATCGCTAGCATGTAGGCCGCCAGCCGGTTATGCACCTGGTGCTTTTCCGCGTAGCTCACTACATCTCGAAAACTGTTCACCATGATTTCTTCCAGGCGTCCGTTGACCAGTTGCTCGTTCCAGAAGAAGCCTTGGCGATCCTGCACCCATTCGAAATACGACACCGTGACGCCGCCCGCGTTGGCCAGAATGTCCGGAATTACAAAGACCTTTTTCTCGGCCAGAATCGCGTCGGCCTCCGAAGTGGTGGGACCATTCGCGCCTTCGCAAATAATCCTGGCTTTGATGCGATCGGCATTGGCGGTGGTGATCACATTCTCTTTCGCGGCCGGCAGCAGTACATCGCAATCCAGGAAAAAGGCAGACTCGCGATCGATGTCTTCGCCTCCGGCAAACCCGGTGATGGAGCCCGTCTCATTGCGATGCCGCATCAATGCTTCGATATCCAGGCCTTTCGGATTGTAGACCGCGCCATCGTACTCAATAATGCAGATGATCTTGAATCCCGAGCGCGCCATCAGCTTGGCCGACATGCCGCCCACGTTCCCGAAGCCTTGAATAACCACGCGAGTATTGACCACGTCCAGCCCGAACCGCCGCAGAGCTTGCATGGTGACGATCATGCACCCGCGGCCGGTGGCCTCCGTGCGCCCCGCCGACCCTCCCAGAGCCAACGGCTTGCCAGTAACCACGCCTGTTACGGTGTGCCGCACATGCATCGAGTAGGTGTCCATGATCCACGCCATGGTTTGCGGATTGGTGTTGATATCCGGCGCGGGCACGTCGCGCTCGGGACCAATGATGTCCATGATCTCCGACGTGTAGCGGCGCGTGATGCGCTCCAGCTCGCCCGGCGATAGCACATCCGGATCGCAAATCACTCCACCCTTGGCGCCGCCAAACGGGATATTCACCACCGCGCATTTCCACGTCATCCAAGCCGACAGCGCCCGCACTTCGTCCAGTGTCACGTCGGGTGCAAAGCGGATGCCCCCTTTGGCGGGCCCGCGCACGATGGAATGATGCACCCGATAGCCGGTGAAAACCTCGTAGCGTCCGTCATCCAGCACCACTGGGACGCTGACCTTCAGCTCCAGCGCCGGCGACCGTAGAATCTTTCGCAGGCCTTCATCCAAGCCCAGAAGCTCGGCGGCTTCATCGAACCGCGCCTCTGCGGAAACCCACGGATTGGTTTCCTTTTCCGACGATGGAATCGCTTCCAGGATCATTCGGAAAACCTCCAGCTACATTGTAGCTGCGTAAATTCGGCCGTGCGCGGGTCTAGAATGAGATATGGCCGCGCGACTGCTCGGAGCGCTTTTGTTCTTCGCCAGCGTGCCGGGATTCTGCCAAGCGGACGATCTCGCCGTGGGCCGGTTTTTGGTGGCCAGCCGCGATCTGGGCGATCCAAACTTTGCCAAGACCGTCATCCTTTTGGTCCACTACAGCGCAGAGCAAGGCTCGGTCGGTCTGGTGGTCAACAAGCGCACCGACGTGGCTATTTCGCGCGTATTCCACGACCTGAAAGAAGCCGGCGGCCGCAAGGACCCGGTGTACATCGGCGGCCCCGTGGAGCTGAACAGCGTACTGGCGTTGTTGAAGTCGGCCAGCAAGCCGCCGGGCGCGGATCGGGTTTTCGGCGACGTCTACCTGATCAGCAATAGGGATCTGCTGACCAAGACCCTGGCCTCAAGCGCCGAGGCAACGGTGTTCCATACCTACATTGGGTACGCCGGCTGGCAAAGCGGGCAATTGGAGCACGAGGTTGAGTTGGGTGCCTGGCACGTGATGCCGGCGGACGTAGGAACGGTGTTTCACGCCGATCCGGATTCGGTGTGGGAGCACCTGATTCGCCGAACCGAGACGCAGATCGCCGGAATTGCCCGTGTTCCTTGTATTCCTTGTCTCCCTGGTATTCCTCGCGGTTCTTCCCCTACTTATACGCCGCCACTCCCGTCACCCGCTCCCCGATAACCAGCGTGTGGATGTGATCCGTCCCCTCGTACGTCTTCACCGTCTCCAGATTGCACATGTGCCGCATGATCGGATATTCGTCCATGATGCCGTTGGCGCCCAGCAGCTCGCGGCTCAATCGCGCGCACTCCAGCGCCATCGCGACGTTGTTCCGCTTCAGCATGGAGATGTGCGCCGGATCGATCTTGCCCTGATCCTTCACGCGCCCGGCCTGGATCGCCAGCAGTTGCGCCTTGGTGATCTCGGTGATCATCCACGCCAGTTTCTCCTGCACCAGTTGGTGGCTCGCGATGGGCCGGTTGTCGAACTGCTTGCGAACGATGGAGTATTGCCGCGCGGTCTCATAACAATCCATCGCCGCGCCCAGCACGCCCCATCCGATGCCGTAGCGCGCCTGCGAGAGACAACTGAGCGGACCCTTAAGCCCCTGCGCACCCGGCAGCATCGCCGACGCGGGCACCCGGCAATCCGAGAGCGCCAGGCTAGACGTTACCGAAGCTCGCATCGAGAGCTTGCCGTGGATATCGGACGTCGTGAATCCGGGCGTTCCCTTCTCCACCAGGAATCCGCGAATGCCTTCCTCGCTGCGCGCCCAAACGATGGCCACATCGGCCATGGAGCCATTGGTGATCCACGTTTTCTCGCCGTTCAAAATCCAATGATCGCCGTCCTGCTCTGGCGCGCGTCTGCATGCCCGCGGGATTGGATCCGAAGCCTGGCTCGGTGAGCCCAAAGCATCCGATGGCTTCGCCCGATTGCATTTTCGGCAGCCAGCGGTCTTTCTGCTCGGCCGACCCGTAGGTGAAGATCGGGTACATCACCAGCGCGCCCTGCACGGAAACGAAGCTGCGCAGCCCCGAATCGCCGCGCTCGATTTCCTGCATGATCAGCCCATACTCTACGTTGTTGAGCCCCGCGCAGCCGTAGCCTTCCAGATTCGCGCCTAAAAAGCCGAGCTGGCCGATTTCAGGGATCAGCTCCGTCGGAAAACGTCCATTGTTATAGCACTCGCGGATGATCGGGATCACGCGATCTTCCACAAATTGCCGCGCGGTCTGCCGCACCAGCAGTTCTTGTTCCGAAAAGAGCGAGTCGATCAGCAGGTAGTCTACGCCAGGGAAACGGGCCATGAAAATGTCCGCCCGTTAAACGTCCAGGTTCCGCACATCCAGCGCGTTCTCTTCGATAAACTTGCGCCGGCTCTCCACGTCCTCGCCCATCAGCGTAGAAAAGATGGTTTCGGTCTCGGCCAGATCGTGCAGGTCCACCTTCAGCAGCGTGCGCGTTTCGGCGTTCATGGTGGTGGCCCACAACTGCTCGGCGTTCATCTCGCCCAGGCCTTTATAGCGCTGGATGGAAACCTCGCGCATCCCCTCGCTCTTTACATGTTCCAGCAGATCGCGCCATCCCGCCTTGATCTCCGCGTCGGCCTTGCCTTCTTTCAGGATCTTGAACGGCGGCCGATTGAACTTCGACACCTGCCGCGCGATGGTTCGCATGCGCCGGTACTCCGGCTGCAGCGCCAAATCGATGCTGATGCCGCGCTCCGCATTCATCGGATCGTGATACATCACTTTCCACGCCTCGTGCTCTTCTTCGCGCTCGATCCTGGCCGTCACTTTCGCCGCCGTCAGCGCCGCCACCAGCGGCTCCAGATTGGATTTGTCCTGAAAATCCGCCTTGGTGTCCACTTTGAAGTCGATATTGGAGAGCGCCTCTACCACCCGTGGATCGCGCACCCGGCGCTCCATACGGCGGAAAATCTGTTGGAATTCGTCAAGCGTTATCAGGAACGAACGCAGCTCCGCGCCCTCCAGCTTAGTGGGGGCTGCACTGGACGAGTCAATTTCAACCGCCAGGTTTTCCGTTGCGCGCCGCAGAATCTCGCGCGTGAACTCCTTGTCGTCCTTGATATATTTCTGCGTCTTGCCCTTCTTGATCAAGTACAGCGGCGGCTGGGCAATGTATACGTGACCGCGTTTGATCAGCTCCTGCATGTGCCGGAAGAAAAACGTGAGCAGTAGCGTGCGGATGTGCGAGCCGTCCACATCGGCGTCCGTCATGATGATCACTTTGTGGTAGCGGAGCTTCGCGGCGTCAAAATCCGTCAACCCGATCCCGGTGCCGATGGCCGTGATCATGGAACGGATTTCCTCGTGACCCAGCATCTTGTCGTAGCGCGCCTTCTCTACGTTCAGGATCTTGCCTTTGAGCGGCAGAATGGCCTGATAGCGCCGGTCGCGCCCCGATTTCGCGGTGCCGCCGGCCGACTCGCCCTCCACCAGGAACAGCTCGCAACGTTCCGGATCCTTCTCCTGGCAATCGGACAGCTTGCCGGGCAGCCCGCCCGAATCCATCGCGCCTTTACGACGCGTCAGGTCCCGCGCTTTCTTGGCCGCTTCCCGGGCGCGCGCCGCGTCGATGGCCTTCGACACGATCTTCTTCATCACGGTCGGATTTTTGTCGAAATTCTCGCCTAGCTTCTCGTTGACCAGTTGCACGATGAAGCCCTGAATGTCGCTGTTCAGCCGGCCTTTGGTCTGCCCTTCAAACTGCGGCTGCGGCAGCTTCACGCTCACCACCGCGGTCAGGCCTTCGCGCACATCGTCGCCAGTCAGGTTTTCTTTGACGTCCTTGAACAGCCCGGCCTGTTGCCCGTAGGCATTGATGGTTCGGGTGAGTGCGCTGCGGAAGCCGCTCAAATGCGTGCCTCCGTCCACTGTGTTGATGTTGTTCGCAAAGCTGAAGACGCTTTCCGAGTAACCGTCGTTGTACTGCAAAGCCACTTCCATGGTGAGCACGCCGCCATTCGGCAATTCTCGCGTGCCTTCGATATAAATTGGCTTATCGTGCAGTACCGCTTTGCCTTTGTTCAGATGTTTGATGAACTCGGCGATTCCGCCGCTATACAGAAACTCGTGCTGCTTCACCGGCTCCACGCGCTCGTCGATTAGCGTGATGGTGAGCCCTTTGTTCAAGAACGCCAGCTCACGCAGCCGCGTCGCCAGAGTGTCGTAGTTAAACTCCGTCGCGTCCATGATGGTGCTGTCTGGCTTGAACGTGATCTTGGTGCCGGTCTTCTTGCCGGCCTTCCCGGCCTTCGCTAACGGCGCCTGGGGAACCCCGCGTTGATACTCCTGCTCCCAGGTATATCCGTCGCGCCAGATTTCCAGCTGCAGCAATTCCGATAGCGCGTTGACACAGCTTACCCCCACGCCGTGCAATCCGCCCGATACTTTGTAGCTCTTCGAATCGAATTTGCCGCCCGCGTGCAGTTTCGTCATCACCACTTGCGCGGCGGACACACCTTCATCCTCGTGCATGTCCACCGGAATGCCGCGTCCGTTGTCAACAACGGTAAGTGAATTGTCGATGTGGATGGCTACATCCACCTTGTCGCAGAATCCGGCTAGCGCTTCATCCACCGAATTGTCCACCACTTCGTAAACCAAGTGATGCAGACCGTTCTCGGTAGTTGAGCCAATATACATCGCCGGCCTCAATCGCACGGCTTCCAGGCCTTCCAGCACCTTGATGCTACTCGAATCGTAAACGTCGACTGGGGTCACTTCTTTTGTTGCCATGTTTAAAACTCAATCCTTTTTTGCTTCTTCCGAACACCCGATTTCCGCGCCCTGATTTTCAGATACGCATCGGCATCACGACATAGCGGTACTTGTACCCGGCTTCGCCATCCACGGCCGGCCGCAGTTCGCCGGCGCTGTTGGCGTCCTTGAAATGAAACGTGACTTTGTCCTCGTTCGACGCGCGCAGAAAATCCAACAGGTAGCCGGCGTTGAATCCAATTTCCACCGGCGTTCCGTCGTATTCCGCCGGCAAGCTCTCTTCGCTTTCACCGGTCTCCGATAGCGATGAATGGATGTGCAGCTCACCTTCCTGAACTCTCATCCGGATCGCACGGGACCGCTCATCCGAAAACTGCGAAACGCGCTCGATGGACTTGCGAAGCTCCTCCCGCTCCAGCACCACCGAATGCGGATGATCCTTCGGCAGCACGCGCTCGAAATCCGGAAAATTGCCAGTCAGCTTGCGGCTCAGCAGCAGACGCTCGCCAAACTGAAAGAACAAGTGATTGTCGTCTCCCGAGAACGCCAGCGTGGCATCCGCGCTCGACTCTCCACCCAGCTTCAAAATCTCACCCATCGCCTTGCGCGGCAACAATGCCCGAAAGGGAGTGGTTATGCCGGGAAGATCCACCGGATGCTCCACCATGGCTAATCGATGCCCGTCCGTCGCCACCATTGCCAATCCGTTGCTCTTCAACAACAGCAGCGATCCGTTCAGCGTAAAGCGCGACTCTTCCATCGATATCGCAAAAATCGTTCTCGATATCATCGACGCCAGGACGCCCACGGGAATCTGCGCCAGCACGTCCGGCATTTGCGGCAGCTCGGGAAAACTTTCGCGCGACATCCCGGCAATGCGCGTTCGGGACCGCCCGCAAACCAGGCTTGCCCACTGGTTCTCCTGCAGCTTCACCTCGAGATCGGCGTCCGGCAGCAGGCGCACATAATCCAGCAACCGCTTGGCTGGAATGGTTCCCGCACCTTGCTTCTTCACCCTGGCCGGGCACGATGAGCGGATCCCCAGTTCCAGGTCCGTGGCTGTTAGATTGATCCGATCCCCGGTGGCTTCCACCAGCACGTTCGATAGGATCGGTATGGTTGTCTTCTTCTCAACGACGCCCTGCGATAGATTCAATTCTCGAACCAAGTCCGTCTTGCTGACTGTGAACTCCATCATTTCCCCTCGCTCAGATTGCTTGCCGGAGAGCTTTTCGCCGGCCAACTTCAGATTGCCGTCGAGCCTCTCGGCGGCTAAGTTCAGAGATGACGCCCGCGGCTGTAATAGCTCTAGGGCTTTATCAAATGAGGCTTCTAACTAGAACCGTATTCGTAGGGTCTGTTGAAATGTTGATTTCTCTCTAAATTATACAAAAATCAGAAACTTCCTGCTACTAGAAGTTGTGGATTCCCGGCGCCTGGGCCGAGGAAATTTCGTCCGCTCCCGGCTCTTCCACAGACAATCACAGGCTTCTTCCGGGCCGGGATGTGGATAAGATGAATAACCCTAATGGATTGAGTCAATTAGACTGTGGATGAGACTGTTCAAATCTGGACTGAGGTGCCGCAGGCGGTCAATCTTCTGGACGGAATGCAGAACGGTGGTGTGATGCTTACCGTTGAAGGCTCTTCCGATCTCCGGCAGCGAGGCCGGCGTCAGTTCTTTGGCCAAGTACATGGCAATCTGACGGGGGTATGCGATCTTCTGTTCGTTGGTCTTTTGCTTGAGCTGCGACGGCTGCAGAGAGAACTTTTCAGCCACCGCTTTGACGATGGATTCGATCGTAATTCTGCGCTCCCCGCCCACCGTAAGATGCTTCAAGATCTGCTGCGCCATCGGAAGGGTGATGGGCGAGCCAGTCACCGACGAATAAGCGATCAGCTTGGTCAAGGCGCCTTCTAATTCGCGAACATTTTGCTTGGTCTTTGTCGCGATAAAGATGCGTACCTCTTCGGGGAGCACGATGCCCTCCGCTTCCGCTTTCTTGTCGAGAATCGCCATCTTGGTTTCCAGGTCGGGTGGCTGCACGTCCACCATCAGGCCCCATTCAAAGCGCGACCGCAGCCGCTCCACCAGGCCGGGCGTGTGCTTGGGCGGGGTGTCGCTCGAAATGACAATCTGCTTCTGGTGCTCGAACAGATCGTTGAAGGTGTGAAAGAACTCCTCCATGGTCCGCTCTTTGCCGGCCAGTATTTGAATGTCGTCGATCAACAGCGCGTCGGCCGAACGATAGTGCCGGTGAAAGAGCTGCATACGGTCGTTCTTGATGCAGGTGATCATCTCGTTCATGAACCGTTCGCTGGATGTATAGATAATCCGCATGCTGGCGTGATGATCCACCATCGATCGCCCGATGGCGTGCATCAGATGCGTCTTTCCCATGCCCACTCCGCCGTAAATGAACAGCGGATTGTAGGTGCGTGACGGATTCGTCACCACCGCCTGCGCCGCGGCATGCGCGAACTGATTACACGAACCCACCACGAAACTGTCGAAGGTAAACTTCGGATTCAGGATCACCGATGTCGCAAATATCGACTCCTGCTTTTCATCGAGCGGACTCCTGTTGCCGCTGGTTTGCACCGTGCCGTGGATCTCATACACGATCTCGCGCAGCGTCAGATTCATTTCGCGGACAGCGGACCAGATGTCCGCCGAGTACTCCTGCTGAATCCAATCCCGCGTGTGCGTGTCCGGAACCGAGACCCATAATCGGTCCCCTTCCGCTTTGACGAAAGCCGCCTTGGATAGCCAATTATCGAAAGCCTCGGTGCTGATTTTGCCCGAGATCTGTTGTTTAATACGGTCCCAGATGTTCATTCCCCTGTCACAATCCGCGCAGTTTTTGCACATGTTTTCCACAGGTTGTGGAAAAGTTATAGTTCAAGTTTTGGTACTGTTCGAAGAGCCGTCTCGACTTGCCATCATGCCAAGCGGTCCTTCTGGAAACTGCCTTACGTCCTCTCTTGAGGCAGTGCTATGTTATCACAACCACCAGAGTGTGTAATCAATTTTTTGATCCTTTTTGGTCCTTTATTTACTAAGGTTTGCGACGATTTTACTGAAACACGAACAACCCCATTTGTTGCAATCGGCCTACGGGCAGCAACATGAATATTGGGTAAAGCCTCAGGTAGATGGGAGTTTTAGTCCTCGTCGTTCATTCTGTATACATGTTGACCGTCCGCATCGAGTTTGACAGTCCCGAGTCCCGCGCGCGACAATAAAGTTCGCCGTGCGGTTCGCCTCGCGGGAGTAACTCAGCTGGTAGAGTGCAACCTTGCCAAGGTTGATGTCGCCGGTTCGAATCCGGTCTCCCGCTCCAATTTCCCTGCGCAACTTCGGCTCTTCAACCTCCGCCCGGGAACATTTTCAGGGCTTTTCTTCGTACTCATATAGTGGAGGCTCGCGATGCTTGGTTTCCTGTTGTGGTGCATTTTGTTTATACTGTGCTGGCCCTTGGCGTTGCTGGCCCTGTTCCTCTATCCCATCGTGTGGCTGATTCTGCTGCCGTTCCGTATCGTTGGCATCGCCGTGGGCGGCGTACTGGAGCTGGTTTGGGCCATTATCACGCTGCCCGCTCGCGTGATTCGGCGCGTAGCATAGCCGCGGACTCCCTCACGGTCGTGGTTCAGAACCGCGCGCGTCAGTCGACGTAAATCCGCTTCACCCGCGCGTGGATGCCGCACAGCACGCTGTAGGATATCGTGCCGGCCACTCTCGCAATCTGCTGCGCGTCAATCGACACCCCGCCTTCGGAGCCCAATAGCGTAACGGCGTCGCCGGTGGCCAGCGGGGGGCAGTGCGTAATGTCCACCGTGGTTAGATCCATGGACACCGCGCCGATTATGGGCGCCAGGTGGCCCTTCGCGATTACGTGTCCTTTGTTCGAGAGCCGATGTGGAATGCCGTCGGCATATCCGGCGGCCAGCACCGCGATCCGTGTCGGCTGCGTGGTGCGGTACATCCCGCCATAGCCCACCAGCGCGCCGGCCGGCAGGTCCTTCACCGCCAACACCGCCGTCTTCCAGGCCAGCGCGGGCCGAACTTCCAGCAGACGCGGCGGAGCCGTGCCTTTAGCCAACCCCTGAGCCAAGGCTGACACGTAGCCGTAAACCGCATGCCCGGGGCGCACCATGCGCTGCCAGGCGTCCCTGCGTCCATATGCGATGGGAGTGCTGCTTGCCATGTGCAAGATCGGCGGATGCACGCCGACGCGCGCCAGCTCCGCGCACAGCGCCTGAAAGACGCGCAACTGTTCGTCGGTTTGTTTGCTGGCGTAATTGGCGGCCGACGCAAAGTGGGTCATCAAACCTTCCAGCCGCACGTGCTGGGCCGCGCTGATGGCCTCAAGAATCTCCGACGCCGGCGAGCGCGTTCCCAGGCGTCCCATGCCACTGTCGATTTTCAGATGATAGTCGGCGGTGACGGCACGAGCGCTCGCTACGCGGTCCCATTCCGCGATGTCCTCCAGGGAGTGAATCACCGGCGTAAGGTTGTAGTCGAGAAGGCCGCCTCGTTCGGCGGGTAGGAAATCCGCCATCACTAAAATACGCGTGGTGATTCCCCTGTCGCGTAGAATGGCGCCTTCTTCCACATTGCTCACCGCCAGCCAGCGCGCTCCCGCGGCAGCCAGCGCTCGGGAAACCTCCACGGCGCCGTGCCGGTATGCGTCCGCCTTCACCACCGGCATCACTTCCACGTCCGGCCCCACAACATCGCGGACCGCGCTGAAGTTTTTGACAATTTGTTGGAGGGAAATCTCAACCCACGACCGGTAAGCGAACGGGCCCATGAGTCTATACTAAGGCCGCCGTACCAGCAGAGCCTCATACTGGCCGGTAACGGCGTCCCAGCTATAGCGTTCGACCACGCGTTCCATCGCCCGGCGGCCCCATGTCGCGCGTTCCTCCGAACTCATCCGCAGAACGTCTTCCAGCTTCCGCGAAAGTTCCGTTCTTTGGAAGGGGATTCCCACGCCGCCCGCCACCTCCGTATTCTCCGGCGTCTCCAGATACAACACCAGCGCGCCCCTGCCCATCGCCTCAATCAGCGCGGGATGCGTGCCTCCCACTTCGGTGGCGTGGATATAGGCCAGGCAGTGCGATTGCAGCTCATGATATCCGTCGCCATAGATCCCGCCCGGCATGACAACCCGCGGGTCTCGCGTATCGCGCACCCGTTCGATATACTCCTGCGCGTAAGGCGCGTCGCCTATCAGCGCCAGCTTTACGTTTGGACCAACCCCAACCGCAACCTGTTCGAAAGCCTCCCGCACCAGCAGCGCGTTGTTTTCCGGCTCCATCCGGCTCACGTACAGGAAGTAGCAGCCGCGTTCCAGGCCAAGTTTTGCGAGAACCGCGTCCGTCGGCACCTTTCCCGTTTCCGCGCCGTACGGTATAAACTGCGTCCGCTTCCCGTAGCGCTCCAGATAATACGTTTCGATCTGGCGCGCGTCGGTGATCACCAGCGTGGGGCAGAACGTCGCCAGCCACTCCGATATCGCATACCAGGCCTTCGCCAGGCCATTCCATTTCTTGCGCTTGCGCTCCAGACCATCCACGTTCAACAGTGTCGGCATGCCCATTGAGCGCGGCGGCAGCGTGAAGATGGCGTTAGCGCCGTTGCAATACAGGGCAACGTCCACTCGATGAGTTATCAGATGCAGGGTGGAAAAAAAAGTGTGAACGATGGTGTCGAAGTATTTGTGACGCCAGGTGGGAAGATAAACCAGCGAGACACCGCGGTAGCTTGCTTCGGGGTATCGCTCGCGACAGTAAACCCTGACCCAATGCCCGCGTGCCACCAGGCGCGTGGAAAGCTCCTCGGCGAACGTTTCAAACCCGCCGTAGCGGGCGGGAATGCCACGAGTGCCGAGAATCGCGATGCGCGCCGCCCTAGTGCGCACGGTCAGGGCTCAGTGTATGCGTTTCTGAACCGCGCGCGTCAGCAAGCGGCCTCAACGATGCTAGCCCCGCGCCGCCTTCGATCGCGCCAGTGCCCGGCCGGACGACTTCGGCTTGCTGGCCGGCGCGCTCACCGGCGCATAGCGGAACCAGTGTGCGATGTACTCATCGTCCACGCGCTTGCGGCTCATGATGTTCCGCCGTTTGGCCATCACTCGCCTCCAGTTCCTGGCGATGTACCAGAATGCTTTTAATGAACTCTGTTCCCGCACCAGGCAGCACGAGATCACAACTAAATCGCGCATGGTGATGGAAAACCAGTTACGCCTGTAAAGGTCGCCAGTGATATTTTTCATGCGCATCAGGAAGCGATTCTTCACCGAATGCATGTTGATCACCGGCGGCAGCGCTCTCCGGTTGCCTGGCAGGACATTGCGAACATGATAACCGCGCGCGTGCGGCGTATAAATGCAGCGCCAGCCCATCAATTGAGCCCGCCAGGCTACGTCCGCGTCCTCGCGATATACGAAAAAATCCGGATCGAAAAACTCGTCGTCCACCGCGATGTCGTGGATCATCTGACGGCGGTAGAGAGCCGCTGCCGCCGTGGCGCCAAAGACAAACTCGTGGTTGAGATAGTGCCCGTTGTCCACTTCCTGGCTGCCGCGATCCAGGTGGCGCAGCATGGGCGTGAAATAGATTCCGGTGGAATCCACCAGAGGTTTGTCAGGCAAATCGAAGGTGGCGCGGATGGTTAGCAGCTTTCCGCACACGGTCCCGATCTTGGGATCCACCTGTCCGGAGTCTGCCAGGGCTTGGATGAAGTTTGGAAGCAGCAGCACATCCGGGTTCAGAGTCAGCACCCAGTCGCCGCTGCTCATCCGGATGGCTTGATTCTGCGCTGCGGCGAACCCGATGTTCTCGTCGTTGTAAACCACGCGGCAGTGGTCCACGAACTGCTCCAGGATATCAGCCGTGCCGTCGGTAGATGCATTATCGATGACGATGATCTCCTTATTGGCGTAACGCTGCGCGAGAACAGACTCCAGGCACCGCTTAATGAATCGACCGCTGTTAAATGTGACGATTGTGACGGAAACCCGATCGTTACATGGCATGTATGTGGGGTCGCGACTCTATTCTTTTGATATTTTTACTGCCGTCGTTCCTCTACTGCTTTGCTCAAAACCCGAACAGTTCAGTTCACCGACACGGCCAGAGATGAGACTGCTTCCCGCGAGCCGGCCAATCCTTGCGTATACCGTAATGGGCCTGAAACTTAGGCGCGTCATCACTCCGATGGCCGTTCGAAACAAGGAACTGAGCACCACTGCCACGCTCACCCACCGAAAATCGAGCGGGCGAAAGTGCTTCAAGGCATACCTTAGAAGGCTAACATACCAATACACCTCGCGGCATTCCCACCCCAACCCTGCAATGCTGTGGCCACCTTGATGCAGCGCCGTAACTTGAGGGACATACTGTATTTTCAAGCCTAAGTCGCTCGCGCGCTTACAGAAATCCACGTCTTCAAACCACAGCGGATAGAATTGTGTGTCAAAACCGCCCAACCGCTGCCACACTTCGCGGCGGAACATCAGGAAGGCTCCAGGTGGTTGCTCCACTTCGGCCGGCCGGGAAAGATCCTGATCCAAACATCGATAGGTTCGGTTGAGCGGGTTTCCCGGGACCAGCCGGTTGATGCCTAACGCTTCACACATTAACGTCGACGCTTGGGGAAAACGTCGGAGTGTGAAGCCACGCTGCGGCTGACCGTGTTCATCGATAAGTTGTCCCGCCGCCAGGCCGGTTCCCTCCCGCAGGCACGCGGCTTCCAGCTCCTCGATTGGTGTCTTCAACTCGGTATCTGGATTCAATAGCAGGACCAGTTGCGTGTCGAGCCCCGATACGCCTTGGTTCACGGCACGCGCAAACCCATAGTTACCCGGATTGGCGATCAATGTTGCAAAAGTATGCTGGCGCACTAACTCGCAAGTGGCGTCCTTGGACGCATTGTCGACCACCACCACCGGTAAGTCGTAGCAGGATTTCAGGCAGCGATCGATCACCGCGGCCGAGTTATAGGTCACCACCACGACGCCCGTTCGGGCCGCTCGGCGTACCTCTGACTTCTGACTTCTGACTTCTGAATTCTCCCCGGTCATGTGAGAGCGAAGTACAATCTCCAATACAGATCGAACCCCGTCAATTGCTGGATTTCGCGGATTTCTTTCTCGCTTTCCTCCAGGACGACAGGTAAGCGCGCGCAGTGCTTTCCGCGGGCCTCGCGAAACTGCCGCAGACCTTGCACCTTGCCAACGACGTAGCTTAGTAACGCGCCGTGACGGAGCGCGACGAATCCCCATAATGTTTGAGCGATGAAAACGGGCCAGCCATAGCGTAAGACCCAGTTGGGCGGATAGTGTTTCGCCACGATGAGCAACTGATTACAGGCGATTTTTCGCACCGTGTCCGGGTGCCAGCGGCCCAAGGTGGCGCTGCCCTGGTGGTGGGCAACCGCTGTTGGGACGTATAAGCCGTTTAGCCCCGCTTTCGCGCAGCGCAGCCCAAAGTCGACATCTTCTAAGTACGACTCGAACCTTTCGTCTAAAAGCCCTACCCGATCGAACAGCCTGGCTCGGAATACGGCCGCCGTGAACGGAGCTAACTGTATGTTTCTAGGCTGGTTCCATACTGGCGAATCCAGGCGTCCATGTCCGCACCTGCAAGCGCAACCGCCCCGGCAAACAGCGTCGAACGAGCCGTCAATCCTTTCCGGCGTTTGCGCGTTCAACAGCTTCCCCGTCGCAAACCAGGCATCGCCCGATTCCAGCTCACCCATTAAACATTCCAGCCAGTCCGGCGGCAGGCTGACATCGTTGTTGAGGATGCCGATCCACTCGCTGCCGTCCGCCTCTCGGATTCCCCGGTTTACCGCCGCGGCAAAACCGGCATTCGCGGCCAGCGTGATGACCTGCGCCCCCGCGCGCATCGCAACAGCGGCGGAGTCATCGGTGCTGCCGTCATCTACCACGATGACGCGCTCGATGGGGTAAGTCTGCCGCGCCAGGTTAGCCAATACCTCGCCCAGCAATCCCGCTCGGTTCCAGGTGGGAATGACGATCGCGACGCGTGCCATTACCGGAAGCGCTTCTTGAGCAAGAAATACAGGTTGTAAAATCCGTCCCGCCAGGGGTTCAGCTTGATCTCGCCCAGCCGGGAGCTGTAGAGGATCGAAATTTCCGCGAACCGGATTCGCCGATTCTTCAGAGCTTCAATTTTGATCTCTTCCGAAAACGCCATGCTGTTGGACTCCAGATGCATGTGCTCCAGGATGGAGCGACGGAAAACCCACATTCCGGATTGCGAATCGCGCACCCATCGAAAATATAACAGCGACATCGCGAGCGAAAGCACCCAGTTGCCCATCCGGTGTTTCATGCTCATGGCTTTGGGATCCCGCACCGGGAATCGCGAAGCGCTGAGAAAATCGACGTTCAGATGCAGCAGCGCTTCCAGCAGATACGAGATGGCATCGGGCGGATAGCTGTGGTCGCCATCCAAGGTGATGATGATGTCTCCGGTGGCCGACGCGAAGCCGCGCTTGTAGCTCCTTCCATAGCCGCGCACGGGTTCGCGGATCACTTCGGCGCCGAAAGACAGCGCGATGTCTGACGTGCGATCCGTTGATCCGTTGTCCACTACAATCACCTGATCCACGAAATCCGGCATACTGCGCAGCACCTGTTCGATCCCTTGCTCCTCGTTCAGACAGGGAGTGATTACCGTAATCCTTTGCGACTTGTACACGTTGGGGCTGAGTGCCGGACCGAAACGCCTCAAAGTGCCGCGCCGGCGCTGGTACCATATTCTCATGAAGTTGTTTTGCGCTTTCAGTATGCTCGCGGCTGCCGCTTTTGCCGGCGTGAATCCTCAGCTCCACGAGGTGAAGCGGGTTTACATCCTCGCCATGGGTAGCGGGATGGATCAGTATCTGGCCAACCAACTCACCAATGCGGGCCTCTTCGAGGTGGTAACGGATCCGAAGAAAGCTGACGCCATTGTCACCGACAACGTGGGTGAGTCTTTTCAGAAGAGGCTGGAGGAGCTGTATCCGCCGCCTCCCGCGCCGAAGAAGGAAACCGCCACCAAGCCCGCCGCGGACTCAGGCACGGCGGTGGGTATTAGCGACAGCGCACCGAACGACGCCAAGGCTCCTGCCAAAAAGGACGCATTTGCGGACGTCGATTTCAGCGGTGGCGGCTCCCGGGTGAGCTCGCTCGCCCGCGGCAAGGGCAACTTCTTCGTGGTTGATCGAGGCAGCCGTATCGTCCTGTGGTCGGTTTTCGACCGTCCCAAGAACTCGACCCCCGCCGAGCTCACCAAGACCGCGGCCCAGATAGTGAAACGTCTCAAAGACGATTTGTACCCGAAGAAGGCCGAATAAGTTTTAGCTTTATTGCCGTTTCGATCTGAGTACTTCGCGATAGCTCTCGACTAACCGCTCCGTAAGTACCCTCATATCTCGAGTTGCCACAACTTGCTCTCGAGCGCGGCACGCCAACTTCCGCGCTCTCTCAGGATTGTCGAACAGCTCAATAATCTTTCGGGCAAATTCGCTTGGGTCTTCGGCCAAAGCGCAAATCTCGCCATCTTTTCCGGCCTCCTCACTTCGAGCAAGCCCCTCAGCGCCCAGCGGCGTCGAGACTACCGGAATTCCAGCCGCGAACGCTTCCAACAGCTTCACCCGCATCCCCGATCCGCTGAGGATCGGACAAACGAATACGGCATATCGGCCCAGCGGCTCGCGTACGTCCTCCACAAATCCTCGTAACTCGATGTTGTCCGGCAGAGCAGGGAGCGAATGACTCGGCGGCGGCTCCGATCCTACAATCACGAGCCGCGCGTTCGGTTTATGCTGCAACACCGCCGGCAGCACTTTTCGCGCGAACCAGTTGAGCCCCTCCTGATTGGGGGGGTGGCGGAAGCTGCCCAGAAACAGCATCGTCTCCGGCTCTCGTCCATTGGTCTGAAACTCATAGCGCGAGGTCGCAATACCTGCGCGGTTATCGTCGATGCGGCCGCGCAGGCCCGGCAGGAAGGACAGCAGATAATTACCGTTCTCCGGGCTGCACACCTGCACGCGATCGAAGCGCGGCAGGACACGCAATTCATAGCGTAGCGCGCGGAGATATTCGTAGGCCGCCTTGGCGCTTTCGATGATCCCGCGTGAATTCGCGGAGCCCCGGGCGATGGACTGAAAGTAAATATCGTGTTCGAACACCATACACGCCAGGCGCCGGTAATCGCCTCCATATTGGCTGAGGGTCGCATATTCGAGCTGCACCACGTCAACCTCGCGCAAGTACATCTCACGCTGCACTCGCCATTCGAAATCCTGGCTCGAAAACTCACGCACTGCATGCGGGAGAATTGAGCCGAACTGCTTTTCTTTTCCCTCGGTTCGCACCAGATAATCCACCGAAGCTACCTGTTTCTCAAGCTCTTGGTGCGGCTCGCGCTGCCACGGATGATCGAGCAGGATCAGCAAGTGCAGCTCGCAAAGGCGGCTCAATTCTAGCGCTGTCTGGTACATAAAGACGCCGCCGCCGTGAATGGGAGGACAAATCGGGTAAGGCGAAACGAAGAGCACGCTCAGCCGTTGCGCCCCGCCTTTCGAGCCGCGCCTTTCCGCGCCGCCCCCTTCCTCGCCGCCCCCTTCTGAACCGCGCGCGTAAGCAAGCGGCACAAACCGATCGCGAAAATACCCGCCCATCGGCCTGCGAAACGCCTCCGTGTCGTCGATGACTGCCAAATCCCGTGCTCGCGCGCGCGATCTCATGGCTCCAGCCATTTGCCGAAAGGCCCGCCACAATCCCGCGAAATTCGCGCGTTCCGGCGAGTCGCCGAAGAGCACCGTCACCACCGCGCCCGTATAAGCGAAAAAGAAATGAGACGTAAGCCGAGGCCACTCATGGATGTTCTTCCAGCAAAACAGGGCAAAGTTCTTCTTCAAGACCAGATCGATCTCGGCCGGTGAGAATTTCTTGCCGATGGTCCCGCGATGTTCGTGGTAGACCACGCTGCGCGGTTGATACAGCACCTTCCAGCCGCGCTTCCAAGCCATATAGCCGACATCGGTGTCTTCCATGTAAAATGGTGCCAGCAGCTCATCGAAGCCGCCCAGCTCCAAAAACTTTCGCCGATCGAACGCGCACGAACCGCCGCCGCCATAGGCGCACGGGTAGGGAACTTGGATGGCCGGATCGTCGCGATGCCGCACGCGTAGCGATCCGTTTTCCCACCACGTTTGTGTCAGGCCGGTTTCTTCCCGCAGCTTGTCGGGGTCGCTGAAAAAGATTTGGCAGGCTACCGAGAACACCGTCTCATCGGTGAACGCTTCCAGAAGCGGCGCGAGAAAGTCCCGCTCCACCCGCATATCGCTGTTGAGCAGCACCACGATATCGTTCTTCGCGGCTCGAAATCCGGCGTTCGATCCGCCGCCGAATCCCAAGTTGCGATCGAGCGCCAGGACACGGACGGAAGGGAAGTGCTGGCGCAGGAATTCCGCGCTGCCGTCCTGGGATCCGTTATCCACGACGACGATTTCGTTGTTGGGATTGCCATTCAGGGCTTCATCCCCACCCAAGGCCTCGATAATCGACGGGATGTACTTGGCCAGAAGATCGCGGCCGTTCCAGTTCGGAATCACGACACTCGCGGATGTGTTATCGGGCCGCTGGTTCACCGGGAGGGATTTCTTACGGAACAGCGAGGCGAGATCCACCAGCGCGAGCGCGGCCACCGCGATCCCGAGCAGGATCGGGAAAAGGATGACGAGAGGGAGGGCCTTAACGAATCGCCACAGGATGATGAGGAACGTTTTCACTATTTCGACAGGTCGGGCCCAAGTCCCACCGTCCGTCCCATTTTCACCCAGCGTGACGCACGAATCATTTCAAGCTGCGCCGCCAGCTCCGCGCGTTGTGCCTCCGCGTTCTGCGCCCAAATCGTCCGTTCGCGCACCGTGGCTTCGGCAGCGTCCAGCAGCCCGACGCAATGGGCCAGCTCCTGGCATTTGGCTTCCAGCTCCGCGGAAGCTTTGCGTGCCCACTCGGTCTTGACCCGGTCCTCTTTTTCCATGCGCGCCACCTGAGCTTGATAGCTGGCAGCCAGGTCGGCTGCTTCGTTTTGTAATGCGACAATGCGTTCCCGAGCGGCGATCAAATCCGTATCCAACCGTTGGGCCCACTGATTGCGCTCCTCCAGTTCGCTGGTCTGTCGCCGGAATAGTTCGAGCAGTGCCTGGCGATCCGCTTTGATTTCGGCTAGCTGCCGCTCCAACGCCTCCACGTGCAACTCGCGCTCCCGCAGCATATTGGCGGCTTTCGGAACGTAGACAAATGATTTCGGCTCCGGCAACTCCGCGCGAGAGCCAAGCGCGATAAAGAAATGAGCGTCTTCGGCGTTGCCGCCTCCGCCATCGATCCGCGCCTCGGCCGGCCAAAAACTCACCGCGGGATGAAACGCAAACGATTCCACACGATTCTGTAGCAGCAATCGAACGTTCGGGAAAACACGCTCGAGTTCGTGCACGAACTCGCCGGCTTCAAACTCATGTTCGTGGTAGGGATTAGGACCGGTCTCCGCTCGAGTCTTGGCGTAGTAGCGCTTGTTCGGCGACGAGACGATGAACAGGCCGTTAAGCGTTAGCAGGCGCGCGCATTCGTCGAGAAAGAGGCGATGGTCGGTCAGATGTTCGATCACTTCGAAAGCGATGACAAGATCGAATGACGCCGGCGGGAAGGGAACTGCCGTGCAGGACGACTCGATGAAGTGCAAACCGGGTATAGGATAATTTGCTTTCGCGTATTCGATCGCGTCCGCCGCAATGTCCACACCGGTTACTTCGGCGGCGGATTGCGCGAGTTCGGCCGATCCATATCCGGTACCGCAACCGGCATCCAGCACACGTTTGCCCGGAGCATAGCGGCGCGCGAATGCGTAGCGGGCCAGATGTTCGCTCCAAAGGTCATCGTTCACCTGGCCCGGAATTACCCGCTCTCCAGTGAATTCAACCAACCGCGGGCTCCACATGAGACAGGGCTGCCGGTTGCGCACTGAGATGTTGCGTGCCGAGAGGCTGCGCGCCGAGACAACGATTCAGCTCGATGCGACAAGGCAAGTGAATGTGTCCGTACACCTCGCCGTCGGCTGGTCCCATCTGCAACACGATGGCGTTATCGACCCAATCACAGGTGCGGTAGGAATGCAGCGTTCCATCGGCGATCGCGGGTGAAAAAGAAAACGCAGAAGGGTAAAGTTCGGGAAGCTGCAGATGAAAATCGACGGTGTGAATGTCGCCTGCCGTCATGGGCGGAAGATCGAATGCCTCGCGCGCCGTGTTCGTGCCGGCAAAATCCAGCCCAATGTGGTTGCGCATCATGAATCCCACAATGGGCAGCGTGATATCCTCGACAGCTCTTACACTGATGCGAACCACGATGGTGGAGGACGGCTCCAGAACATAGATTGGCAGTCCAGCGGAATCGAGCACGGCGATACCGATCACTTCTGCGCGGCCGTCGCCGAAACGATGATCGACATTGGGGATGGTGTCCACGATTTCCGGCGCCTTCACCGGTTCGTGGCCAACTTCTTGCACCTTGCGGTGTGCGCCAGCCAGGTAGACATTGTCTTTCTCTACCATCGCGGCCATATATCGCGTTACCACGGCATCCGTGTTTCCGATATCTTTAATGCGGCCGGCGTCCAGCCACATCGTGCGGTCCCCCAGGGCCTTTACCTCGGCGATGGCGTGCGACACGAACAATATCGTGACGCCCGCATCGCGCATCTCGTGCACCTTGCGCATGCAGCGTTGCCGGAAATAAATATCGCCCACCGAAAGCGCTTCATCCACCAACAAGATCTCGGGTTCCACGTGTATGGCGACGGAGAACGCCAGACGGATAGCCATCCCACTCGAATAAGTCTTCACCGGCTGATCGATGAACTCGCCAATTTCCGCGAACTCCTCGATCTGCGGAAACTTGGCATCAATTTCTCTGCGCGAGAGGCCAAGAATCGCGGCGTTCATGTAGACATTCTGGCGACCGGTGAATTCCTGATTGAAGCCCGTGCCTAGTTCCAGCAGGGCTGCTACGCGGCCGCTGACGGCCACATCGCCTTTAGACGGATGAAGAATGCCCGCGACAATCTGCAGGAGCGTGCTTTTGCCGGAGCCGTTTTCGCCAACGATGCAGAACGTTTCTCCGCGTTGAATCTCGAAGCTGACATCCGCCAGTGCCGAGAAGTCATGGTGGAAAGAAACACGATTGAGGCAGAGCAGTTCTTTAAGGCGGGAGCTCGGAGAAGGGTAGATTGGATAGTTCTTGGAGACACCCCGGAACTCGACGATCGGTTGCGGCACTAAATCGAATCTACTGGAGGGAAAAAGGAGGTGTCAAATGGAAAGCTGATGTTTCGAGTTTGTTCAGGGCGACCGCCAACCCCCGCTTGCCGGCCTAGACGCTGGTAATGCGGTGGACTCGCCGCAAATTGGTGAGGCAGATTCTCTCACCCTGCGTTTTCGTCTTAGGCAAAGCACGTCGAGGCAGCCGGTAGCCACCCTGCTAGGTATTCGCAGTCGATAGAAAACCTCCTGGACTCACTTCAACTGGCTGGCTCCTATATCCACCAGCCTTCAATTATTAATTAACTCTAATGTGGGTGTTTTGTCAAGCTTTTTAATCATTTAGCCCATGCCGGTTGACAGGATCTTGCGCCTCCGCCTAACCTTGGAAAAGCACTGCCGGTGTAGCTCAGGTGGTTAGAGCGACGGTCTCATAATCCGTAGGTCGCAGGTTCGACTCCTGCCGCCGGCACCATCAGCTTCCCAGGGTGTCCGAGCCAGTTGAGACAATCCATTCGTAAATCCTCTGCAGCTCTTCCTGTGAATAGTATTCGATTTCAATTCGGCCGCGCTGATCGGACTTCTCGACAATCCTTACGCGAGTACCCAGCGCCGCTTCCAGGCTACCGACAGCGGCTTTGATATTCGGGTCTTGTAGGGCATCCTCAGACGGCACCCTAGGCTCATTCACCTTCTTGACCAGCCGCTCCACTTGACGCACCGAGAAGCCCTGCGCGGCGGCCTTTTCAGCGACCTGGGTTTGAAGTTCGGGGCTTGCCAGGCCGAGGATCGCCCGCGCGTGGCCCATTGACAAGCGGCGTTCCGCAACCAAAAGTTGGACTTCGCGCGGAAGCCGCAGCAGCCGAATCATGTTCGTGATCGTGGTGCGATCCTTGCCGGTGCGGGAGGCGATCTCCTCATGGCTGAGGTTCATCTCCGTGTGCAGTCGCTCCAATGCTTGCGCTGTCTCCATCGGATTCAGGTCTTCGCGCTGGATATTCTCAATGAGCGCGATCTCAAGGATACGGTCGTCCGCATAATCCTGGACGATGGCAGGCACTTCCAGTAGCCCGGCGATCTTCGCGGCCCGCAGGCGGCGTTCACCAGCGATCAGCTCATAACTTGCGCCCTGCCGGCGAACCAAGAGCGGCTGGATTATCCCGTTTATTTGGATAGAGTTAGCTAGTTCTTCCAGGCGCGTGGCATCGAAGATGGAGCGGGGTTGCAGAGGATTCGGCTGGATGTTCGCAATCGGGATGGATGCGATTTGGGGGCCAGCCGAAAGTAGTTCCGGCACCTGGTGAACCGCGGCGACTGGTCTCGGAGGAAGAAGGGCGGAGAGGCCTCTACCCAAGGCTTTGCGTTGCTTGTCCGGCGTTACGTTCACGAGCCAGGACCTCCTTTGCGAGTTGTATATAGCTCTCGGCGCCTCTTGACCGGACATCGTAAGAGATTATGGGCTTGCCGTAACTGGGTGCCTCAGCGAGGCGAATACTGCGCGGGATCACCGTTTCGAACACCGAATTCTCAAAGAATCCTCGCAGATCAAGCTCTACTTGACGGGTTAGGTTGGTTCGGTCGTCATACATTGTGAGGAGCACGCCTTCCAGTTTCAGAGTACTCCCGAAGGATCCGCGCACGCGTTCGATGGTGTCCATCAATTGCGAAATTCCTTCCAGAGCGAAGAACTCGCATTGAATCGGGATGAGGATAGAATCGGATGCCACCATGGCGTTCAGGGTGAGTAGATCGAGCGCCGGCGGGCAATCGATCAGAATGTATTGATAATGTGCGCGAACTGATTGTAATTTCTCGCGGAGTCTGAATTCTCGATTTTCCAGATCTACCAGTTCGATATTGGCGGCGACGAGGTTTTTGTCGGATGGGAGTATGTCCAGGCCATCAAAAGCGGTTGGAACAATGGCAGCAGAAATCTCCGCCTCTCCTAATAGCACTTGATAGAGGGTTGGTCGGTCCTCGCCTTTCGTGATTCCAAGGCCTGTGGTGGCGTTGCCCTGGGGATCGGAATCGATCAGCAGGACACGAAGATCGTTGGCGGCCAGGGATGCAGCCAGATTGATGGCGGTCGTGGTTTTGCCGACTCCGCCCTTTTGATTAGCGATCGCTATGACTCTTGCCAAGGTTCCACGTGAAACATCAGGACGAAGGTTCCACGTGGAACGTGGAACCGAATACACAGATCCTACGGTCTCCCCAAGGTAACCGAACTGGCTCCGCCCATGCAATGCGAGATTGGAGCCGGATTGTCGAAAAATCGTCTTCACCTAGCATGAGGCCGACATTCGGCGCTAATCGAGGAATCGTCAGCAGCACTTCCTTGGGATCGACGGCTCTGGTGACTACCCAATCGCTACCCTCAGAAACATCCTCCATTCGCTGTGCGAGAACAGAAACATTCTTGAGCGCCCGGCTGGACTCCCGAAGGAAAACAGCTTTCCTCTGGCTCGATTCAACCAACACCACTCGCCAGCCGCTCATTAGGATCGCCATCGGTATTCCTGGGAATCCTGCTCCTGACCCTACATCCAGTACCCTAAGATTCTCTTGTGCGGCCGGGACGTGAGCTGCAAAGAAGAGCGATTCGCAGTAATGACGGATCACCGTTTCAGGGCCGGGCTTGACGGTCGTGAGATTCATCCGTTGGTTCCAGCGAAGAAGCACCTCGTAGTGCTGGTAAAGCTGATCAATCTGCAGCGCTGAGAGGCGAATCCAGCGATTCAGCTCACGGCTAAGGAGCTCGGAAAACCAATCAGGCGTGGGCACCGAGGCTTAGATAGACGTCGAGCACCGCGATCGCGGCGGGAGTGATACCGGGAATACGTCCCGCTTGACCGAGCGTTTGAGGCCGGACGCGTTCCAGCTTCTGTTTGGCTTCGGTCGATAATCCGGGGATGCCTGCAAACTGGAATCCCGAGGGGATACGGCGCAGCTCAGAATCCCGCAAGTGATCAATCTGCCGCTGCTGTTGGGAAATGTATCCAGCATACTTAGCTTCGGTCTCTACGGTGGCTAGCACCCCATGCACAGGCTCTTCATGAAGGCCTTCTCTGATCCAGCACGCGAGCGTCGCAATCTTCGCTTCAGGCCGGCGCAGCCACTGCAGCAGGGTAGGACGATCATCGTCGGCGCCGTCGCGGTAGCGGTTCGATTCGAGCAGACTATTGAGTCGCAACTTCTGCGCCTGCTTGCGCAAGAACAGATTCCACCGTTCGTCACTCACCAGGCCAGCCTCGCGTCCTATGGGAGTGAGGCGTTCGTCCGCATTATCGATGCGTAGATGCAGTCGAAATTCGGCGCGAGATGTAAACATCCGATAGGGTTCGTCGGCACCCTTGCTAATCAAGTCATCGATCAGAATCCCGGTGTATCCCTGGGTTCGTCCAATAACGACCGGCTCTTGCCTGCCGACTCTTCTAGCGGCGTTGATGCCGGCGATCAGCCCCTGGCAGCCAGCTTCTTCGTAACCCGAGGTCCCGTTAATTTGACCTGCCAGGAAGAGCCCTTGGATCGACTTCACTTCCAGGCTGTGCTTTAGCTCGCGCGGGTCGATGGCATCGTATTCGATCGCATAGCCGGGACGGATCATCTCCGCATCCTCGAGACCCGGAATCGACGCCACCATGGCTGACTGCACGTCGATAGGCATGCTGGTGGACAGGCCATTGACGTACACTTCGTTGGTGTCGACACCCTCCGGCTCCAGGAAGATCTGGTGCCGGTCCTTGTCCGGAAACTTCACCACCTTGTCTTCGATGGATGGGCAATAGCGAGGGCCGACGCCCTCGATCTGACCGCTGTAAAGTGGTGAACGGGCTATGCTGTCCCTCAGAATCCGAAGCGTTTCCTCAGAAGTGTACGATATGTAACACTTAATCTGCTCCCGGTCGATCTTCTTTGTCAGGAACGAGAATGGCGTCGGTTCGGCATCGCCGCTTTGGGCTTCAAAGCGAGACCAGTCGATCGTGCGACCGTCGAGCCGCGGTGGGGTGCCGGTCTTCAAGCGCTTCCAGGCCAGGCTGAGCGTCCGCAACTGATCGCCGAGCAGGTTCGAAGGCGCCTCACCGTTCCGCCCACAACTATATTTCATCTCACCCACGTGGGCGAGGCCGTTCAAAAATGTACCAGTGGTAACGACAACACAATCACTCGAGATTGTTCTGCCGTCCCGCAGCAGCACGCCCGTGACGCGGCCGCTTTCGATCGCCAACTGCGCTACCTCCGCTTGCAGGATGCGCAGGTTCGCCTCCCGTTCCAGCACCTCGCGCATCTTGATGCGGTATTGTTTCTTGTCGCACTGCGCGCGCGGCGACCAAACGGCGGGGCCTCGGCTGGTATTCAGCAGGCGGAATTGAATGCCTACCGCGTCGGTAACTTCGCCCATCACGCCGCCTAGCGCGTCGATCTCGCGAACCAAATGGCCCTTCGCAATGCCGCCGATCGCCGGATTGCAGGACATTTGCGCGATCAGGTCCAAGTTCATCGTGATCATCGCGGTGCGCAGGCCCATGCGAGCGCACGCACGTGCCGCTTCACATCCGGCGTGACCGGCACCGACCACAACGACGTCGTATCGCGAAGACTTCATGACCATTTTCAGTGTGGCATACTTAGCTTTCCATTTATCCAAATGAAGATTCTGGTGGTGGGCTCAGGCGGGCGCGAACACGCGCTGTGTTGGAAACTGGCGCAGAGTCCGAAGACCTCCTCGCTGTATGCGGCGCCGGGGAATCCGGGGATGGCGCAAGTGGCTAAGTGCCTCGCGACAACTGACTATCTTGCGGCCGCGGAGTCGATTGATGCAGAACTGACTGTTGTTGGGCCCGAGACACCGCTGGCGGCGGGCATCGTCGATCAGTTTCGCGCTCAAGGCCGCAGGATTGTGGGTCCGACGGCCGCTGCAGCCCGGGTTGAATCGAGCAAGACCTTCGCCAAAGAGCTGATGCTGCGCGCCGGTATTCCAACCGCGCGGTTTGCCACCGCGACGAGCGCAGAGGAAGCTCGCGACGCGCTGCTTGAGTTCGATCTCCCCATCGTGATCAAAGCCGACGGGCTGGCCGCGGGCAAAGGCGTCATCATAGCGAATACGCACGAGGAGGCGCGCCTGGCGATCGATCAACTGGGACCGGCGCTGGTGATCGAAGAATTCCTGGCCGGCGAAGAGGTGAGCTTTATCGTGCTGAGCGACGGCGTCAGCGTGCTGGCGCTCGAACCCACCCAGGATCACAAGAGGGTGAACGATGACGACCAGGGTCCAAACACCGGCGGCATGGGCGCCTATTGCGACGGGCGGATTCTCGATCCATTCAGCCAGGAGATGGTGATGGCGCAAGTGATCCGGCCGGCGATCGCGCAAATGCGCGCCGAAGGCACGCCATTCACCGGATTCTTGTACGCCGGACTAATGATGACGGCACGCGGGCCGAAAGTGGTGGAGTTCAACGCCCGCCTGGGCGATCCGGAGACGCAGGCGCTCATGTATCGCATGGCATCGGACTTTGTTGAGCCGCTATTCGCGGCGGCGCATGGCACGTTAGATGAATCACCTTTGGAGTGGAAGGCAGATCCGTCGGTATGTGTGGTGCTGGCGGCGGCAGGATATCCGGGATCGGTGCCAACCGGAGATGCGATCGAGGGGCTGGATCAGGTTAACGACGCGACTGTGTTTCATGCCGGAACAAAACTAAACAAAAACGTCTTAGAGACCTCGGGCGGCCGTGTATTGGGCGTAACCGCAAGCGGCGCGACTCTCGACCTGGCACTCTCCAACGTCTATGCAGATGTGCAGAAGATCCACTTCGATGGCATGCACTATCGAAAGGACATCGGGCAAAAGGGCCTCAAGCGCTGGTAATATCGAGCATGAATAAAGTGCGTTTTGCGATTTTGCTCGTTCTGGTCCCGCTGGCAGCCGCGCCCCTGGATGACGCAACCCGCAAACTGGCGCACGACATCTTTCAGCAGCTCATCGAAATCAATACCACCGATTCGGTTGGAAGCACTACCGTCGCGGCCGAGGCAATGTCCAAGCGCCTGCTCGCTGCAGGATTTGCAGCTGAGGACGTCAAAGTCCTGGGCCCCAATGCCCGCAAAGGTAATCTAGTGGCGCGATATCGCGGAACAGGCTCCGCGGGGTTGAAGCCGATCCTTATCATCGGCCACCTGGATGTGGTGGAAGCGCGGCGCGAGGATTGGACCACCGATCCATTCCAGTTTGTCGAAAAGGACGGCTACTACTACGGCCGCGGCACCCAGGACATGAAGGTCAACGACGCCATTCTGGTGACTACCTTCATTCGCTTCAAACGCGAGGGATACCAACCGAATCGTGACATCATCCTGGCGCTGACCGCCGATGAAGAGGGTGGGACCTCGAATGGGGTGGACTGGTTATTGAAGAATCATCGTGACCTGGTGGACGCGGCGTTCGCGCTGAACGCCGACGCGGGCGGCGTGACCACGGTGAAGGGCAAGCCGCTGAACGTTGACGTGGAGGCCAACGAAAAGCTGTATGCCGATTTCGAACTGGACGCCAGCAACCCGGGCGGCCACAGCTCGCTGCCGGTTCCAGACAACGCGATCTACCATATCGCGGACGCTCTATCGCGCCTGGAGCACGCAACGTTTCCGGTGGAGCTGAACCCGATCACGCGCACGTATTTCGAACGGCGCGCGGCGCTCGAATCGGGGCAGATGGCCACCGATATGCGAGCGATACTCGGAACTCCGGCTGATCCGCAAGCGCTTGCGCGGCTTTCCAAGGACGCTCGATTCAATTCGCTCCTGCGGACAACGTGCGTGGCCACGCGCTTGAACGCCGGGCACGCGAACAACGCATTGCCGCAGCACGCGCAAGCCATCGTGAATTGTCGCATCCTTCCGGGCCATGCGATGGAGGAGGTTCGCGAGAAGTTAATCGGGATCTTCGCCGATCCGAAAATAACCGTGAAGTACGTGGACAATTCTTACAAGGTTTTCGACCGCGCTCCGGAGACCAAGGCATTCGCGCCGATATTGCCACCGGCTGAAGTGATGCAGCCGCTGGAGCGAGTGACGGATGCGATGTGGCCCAGCGCGCCGGTGATTCCGGAAATGGAGACGGGCGCGTCGGACAGCGTTTACACCATCGCGGCGGGAATACCGAGCTACGGTATTTCGGGCATCGCGCTCGACCAGGACGATGTAAGGGCGCATGGCAAGGACGAGCGCGTACGCGCGACTTCGTTCTACGGCGGGGTGGAATTCTACTACCGGTACCTAAAGGCGCTCACCGGAGGGCGATAGGGTACAACACTAAAGTAATCACTTGACAATCGCTGCGCGCCGGTTAATACTTAAGCATGTCCTTAACTATTGAAGAACGCTCCGTTACGCACAATACCTTCGTGATCGAGCGGAATTACTCCGCTGCGCCCGATAACGTGTTTGCCGCATTCGCCGATCCCGCCAAGAAGCGCCGCTGGTATGCGGAAGGTGGCGAGCATCAACTTGGGGAGTTTGCAATGGATTTCCGCGTGGGAGGGAAGGAACATTACCGCTCTCGTATCGTGAGCGGCCCGGTTCAGGGCAGCATGCTCACGAACGATGGCACGTACCTGGATATTGTGCCGAATCGGCGAATCGTCGTCGCCTCAACAATGGCGCTGGACGATCGGCGCATCTCGGCGTCTCTCGCTACCTTTGAGCTGCTGCCAACTGGGACAAGCACCCGTCTCATCTTCACGCATCAGGCGGCCTTTTTGGAAGGCGCCGACGGTCCTCAAATGCGCGAGGGGGGATGGCGGCAACTGCTGGAACGATTGGCTGCCGCGTTGACGTAAAAGCGGAACCTGGCCAGACATATTCATGCCTCGCACCAAACCGAATGTCGATCGCGTCTTCCATGCTCTCGGCGATGCCACGCGCCGGGCGATGGTGCAAAGAATCAGCGAAGGCCCGATTTCGGTCTCGCGGCTGGCGGAACCGTTCGAAATGAGCCTGGCCGCCGTAGTTCAGCACCTGCAGCTATTGGAAGAAAGCGGACTGGTGCGCACCGAGAAAGCGGGGCGCGTCCGCACTTGCCGTATCGAACCAACGGGCCTCTCAGCGGCGGCGAAGTGGATCGGCGGAGTCCGATCGGTATGGGAGCGGCGGCTGGACCGGCTGGGCGATTTGTTGTCGGAGCCGGAAGACCCGCGCTGACCACGCTAGAATCAAAGCGTGCCCATTGCAATCTCCGTGGGGACGTAGCTCAGATGGATAGAGCGGTCGCCTCCTAAGCGACAGGTCGGCAGTTCGAATCTGCCCGTCCCTACCACCGGATTGGCTTTTGGGGGTTGGCTTATTGGGCATCGGTCTCGTTCGGGGTTGGCTGTGAAGGGTTGGTACTTCCCGATTGTCATAGTGACCACACCTGTGCCTGGATCGCCAATCGCCGCAGCGACGGAGTCGATGCGCTAAACGAAGTGCATGCGCGAAAGTGCGCGTGCACTAAAATAAGGCATGGCCAAACTGGCGCTCATTTACGGCATGCGTCTGCTTCCCGCGGACGAACTCGAAAAAGTAGGGGACGCGGAAGTCACCCTCAAGAGTGGTAAGAAGGCTCAGGTAACCATGCATCTGCTGGAGGGCGGCGAAGACGAGATTCGCAAACAGCTAATGCAATCGCTCGACGCGTTTTTCGAGTTCTATCCCGAGATTTAACTGTGCGAGACCTCTTAATCGCCGCGAAGGAATTCGAAGGTCTGCCGGAGAACGTCGCCCGCGGGCTCTCGGACTTTGTCGGTTCGGCGATGGCGGCCTTCGGTTCCGATCCGAAGTCGAGCCCGCGATGACAGCTTTGGACCAGAAGTTTTCCGACATCGCCCGGCGACACCGGCTGCTCTATGGGCGCGTTCCTTAAATACACCGACAAATACTCCGATGCTCGGAAGGTTCTTGGCGAAGATTTACGTGGACGCCGAGGCGCGCGCAGTTCCTGGCGGCGAGGAGCTTTGCCCGGAAGCGGGAGCGAAAGCAAACCCGGCGCTGACTACTTGCCCACCAGGTGACTGACGTCACGGTTGTTCTCCGTACAAATGAACTCGAAGATCTCTTCGTTCGCCAGGTCGGTGACGCGTTTCTGCGTCCAGGGTTTCGCCAGCACGCCCGGGTCGTCAACCGTGATTTCGATTTCGAGATGGCCCATGTCGGGGCGATGGTAGCGCTCGATGATGTGCAATTTGTCCGAATGCGGATGGGATTCTTGATCGAGATAAACCCGGTCGTCGAACGCCACGCGATCCACGACCAGGGTGTCGCCATCCCAGTGGCCGATGGAATGTCCGTACCAAGCGGGATTGGGATCGGCGGGATGGCCCCGGCCGTCAATATAAATCTGATGGAAGCCGGGGCTTTCATCATCGGAAATGTAGACCAGATAATCCTTGCTCTGGACGAATTCCCAGAGCGGACCGTTACGCAGAGGGCCGGACGGCAGGCAGTGCGCCTGCGGGCTATCCTTGCCATTGCTTTCGGTGCGTTGCTTTTGGATCGCGAGGGCCGCGGGCAGAAACTCGGGCTTGCCGGGATCCACCGTCCGCGGACGCCACCAGACGCCGGAGAGATCCGGATGGCCGTCGAAGGTGCGTGGCGTGGGGCCGGACGGCGGGTGGTGCCGTTTCGCGTCCGCTATCTGGTGCGTGCGATCCTCGCCCAGGGTGTTGAGCTGCGTCGTGTCGCCCAGATGGATATCGAGCGAGGCGATTTGCGATGCCTGCACCACGACGCCCTTTTTCTCGAACGGCCGGAGACCAGGAGCGGCGGCGGTGACATCGTAAGAGCCAGGCGGAAGATCGGCGAGTGAGTACTTGCCGGCAGGTGAGGTTGTGGTTTTGAAAACGGCACCGGAGTCGGCGTTCTTCGCCTGCACGGCATTGTTGTCGACGGGGTCGCCGATCGAATCGAAAAGAGTGCCCGAGAGGGAACCCGAGGGTGCGGTCGCGGTTTGCGCGATGGCCGTCCAGCAGAGAATTAGCGTGATGCAGATCGATTTTTTCATTTGAGTTTCCTATTGGAACGAACGCGCCGGTACCTCAGTGAGATTTGGTTCTTCGAGTAAGTTCTATTCTCCACCAAAGTGAAGTCGCGCTGCGGGAAGCCTGGGGGAAAGAGGGGCAGGCCTTCGCCAAGCAAAATGGGAACCACGCCCAGATGCAGTTCGTCGATGAGGTCGGCTTGGAGAAAGCTGCGGGCCAACTCGCCGCCGCCCATATGAGCGACGTGCTTGCCGCGGCACGCGCGAATTTTGCGGAGCCATGAAACGGGGGATTGATTGGTGAAGATGACGCCGCCGCGTTCGCCCGCGGGTTGGGTTTTGGAAAAAACGTAAGTTGGGGCCTCGACGGGAGATTTGTACGAGCCGCCGCTCAAAGCGATGACCACGTCCAGGGTCTTGCGGCCCATGATGATGGTATCGATGGTATAGAAGAAGCGCGTTATTTCAGCAGAGCCTTCCTTGGTCATGGACAAGTAGTCCAGTGAACCGTCCGGACGCGCGATGCAACCATCGAGTGTGATGCCGGCGAGAAGCATGACTTTACGCATGGAGAAATTGTATACGGAACGCCGGGGTAGTCCGGAAAAAGCTCTTGGTACAATGAGGTCTTCCTTTGGAAATGACCTCTACTCCAACCCCAGATCTATCTCAACTGTATGACATCCTCAAAAAGAAGTCCGTTCAGTTCGGTAGTTTCACTCTTGCCTCCGGCCAGACCAGCGACGTTTACGTAGACTGCAGGCTTACCACTTGCCACCCCCCGGCGATGCCCCTGATCGGGCGTCTCTTTTTGCGCAAGATGGAAGACAAAATGTGGTTTCCAGATGCCGTCGGAGGGCTCACCATGGGGGCAGATCCAATTGCTTTCGCCATTGGGCGAGAAAGCATAGACCGTTCGCCGCCCATCGATTGCTTCGTGGTGCGAAAAGAGCGCAAGCAGCATGGGATGCAGCGGTTCGTGGAAGGCCTGGAATCGCCGGAGGGGCGGAAAGTGGTCATCGTGGAAGATGTTTGCACCAAGGGCGAATCGACGGCGCTCGCCATCAAAAACTCGAGGTCGGTTGGAATGCAGATCCTGGGTGCGATTTGCCTGATCGATCGAGAGGCAGGCGGGGCAGAGCTGCTGCGCGACGAGTTTGGGGTGGAGCTGGCGAGCATTTTCAAGTTGTCGGATTTCAGAAAATAGCTTCGGCCTGATCGCGAGTATGTTAGGCTCGGCGTTATTCCTAAGGGTCGGTCTGGGGGTCACGCCTAGCCGTCAAGCAATCCCGGGGCTTTCCGCCTAAATACCATACGCCTGAAACTAAGTCAAGGATTTTATTGCGTTTCCCTTCAAGAAGTGTGTACAATTAATGGTGTGTACCGCTGGTGAAGATCCCTTATGGATTAAATGGCTAAGCCAAGTCCTGAGGAATTGCGCTATCGGCTGAAGTTCAGGATCGTGGATATGATCGGCTCTAGTATTCATACCATCGTTCCGTGGGGATGTGCCGTTCTTATTGCATGGATCTTCCAGAAGTCTGTCCTCTCTTTGGCGGGCCAATATACTTTTGCGCAGATTGGGGTAGGCTTCCTCGGAGATTTTCGAATCTCAGATAGTGTCGCGTACATTTTCGGCGCGAGCGGCGTTGCCTATGGGCTGAAGCGGCGCAAGTTGTTACGAGACAACATTGAACGAACAGCTAAGAGAATTTCGGACTATGAAAAACGGTTGGATGGGAAACGCAGCTCCAGCCGTCTAACCCCCAGAGGCACGACACGTCCGGAGGACAAGCAATGACGCCACTCGCAAATTTTTCGGCAGCATTGCATCTACTTCTTGCTTTGGCTGCATTGTGGTTTTTGGTTTTCAAACTTGCGAGCGAGTATAGGCTCGACGCGTTGCGTGATCGCCTCTTCGCGATCCGGGAACGACTGTTTGACTACGCGGCTGATGGTCATATCTCGTTCGACCATCCTGCTTACACTAAACTGCGGATGCGGATTAACAGCCTGATACGGTTTGGATATCGTTTAACATTCACTCGCTTCGCTATGGGCATCGTCTTTGTAAGCTGGAGCAATAAGCCCTATGACCGGGAGATTCTATTCGAATGGGAAAATGCAGTAAAGGAATTGCCCGCTGAGGTACAGATTGAACTGAACAGCATCTTAGATGAAACACTGGTTTTGGTCGTGCGCCACCTCGTCACTGGCTCTCCGGTGATGCTGGCAATTCTTGTTGTCTTTGCGACGTGCTCAATGCTCGGTGGAATCACTACCCGTCTAATGGAAGCGTTCACCAAGACGCTTCCAGGGCTCGATATTCTTCAGATCGAGGTGATGGTTGCCGATGCTGAAGAACGACACCCCGAGCGTGCATTTGCGCACCAGTAAGGTTGTGGCACTGCGTCCTTCTTGGAGCGAGAGCGCCCAAACGGAGCCACTACGCTGTCCGGGCGCGTTTGACACCCCAGGACCCGCCTCCTATACTTAAAGTTAACTAGTCTTCTACGTTTCGGGTGCTCTGCCCGGGCCGAGGAAATCAGATGCCAAAACGCACCTTTCAGCCAAACAATCGCAAACGGGCAAAGACACATGGATTCCGGGTACGCATGTCCACGAAAAATGGCCGCGCCGTGCTTGCGCGACGCCGAGCCAAAGGCCGCCACAAACTTACCGTTAGCGACGAGAGAGCCGTTCGGTACGCCGACTAGCGTCGGCTTTCCGACTACCGCTCGGATTCTGAGAGCCGCCGATTTCCGCAAGGCCTACAACCAAGGAACCCGTTTTACCGGCCGGTATTTCGCCGCGTTTTGCCTGCGAGTGGCCCGGATCAAGAACGAAGGGCCGCGCTTGGGTTTCACCGTGCCGCGAGCTTTTGGCAAGGCCGTCATGCGGAATCGGGTGAAGCGAAGGCTGCGGGAAGCCCTGCGGGTGCGCTTGCCGGAAGTGGCGCCGGAATGGGATATCGTGATCAACCCGCGTCGTCCCGCGCTGGTGGCTCCAGTGGAGGAGTTGCGGTTAGAAGTGGATCGGTTGGTGGCGCAATGCAGAAAGCAGTAATCGCTACTTTGCGTCTTTACAAACGCTTCGTGTCGCCGTTTTTGCCGTCGGCCTGCCGTTTTTCACCCACCTGCTCGGAATACATGATGGAGGCGGTAGAACGGTATGGCGTCCTGCAGGGCGTCGGGATGGGTTTGCGCCGTCTGCTGCGCTGTCATCCATTCCATGCGGGCGGGTTTGATCCGGTCCGTTAGAAAGTTTATAGAGCTCCGATATCATGGCCGATAACCAACTCCAATCCAACAAGCCTGGAAAGAAAGAGCTTTCCATGGAGCAGCGGCTCTTGCTGGCGTTTGTGCTGATGGGATTGGTGCTATTCCTCACACCTTATTTCTATAAATCTCCGCCGCCAGCCAAGACAACCACCAAGAGTACCGACCAGAATGCGTCAGCGACAACAAAATCGGCAGCTGTCGCTCCAGCCTCGCCGCCATCCGCCGCGCCAGCGGCTGCGTCGCAAGCTGCCACAGCGCAACCTGTGCCCGGACAGATCGGGGCTTCTACCGAGCAGCAGTTTGTCGTCGACACCGACATCTACCGGATAACGATGTCCAATCGCGGAGGCACGGTCCGCAGTTGGATTTTGAAGAAATATCGCGACAAGCAAGGCAAGCCGCTGGAATTGGTCAACGAAGCGAGTTTTGCCAAAGTGGCTGCGCCGTTTTCCGTCGCGCTACGGGATGACAAAGCCGCCGATGTTTTGAACTACGGTCTGTACGTCGCCAAGCCCGCCGCCAACGGCTTAGGCATGGAGTACGAGTTCTCGAACGGCAAGGACTACGCGAAGAAGACGTTTCAGTTTTCAAAGTCCGGCTACCTTTCCAAAATCGAAACTGAAGTGACCATCGACGGGGTGCCCACCGACCACCTGATCCAGTGGCGGGGAGGCTTTGGCGACCCCACGGTGCTGAATCGAACGACTGAAGGCCACGCGGTTTATTTCGACCCGCATGAAGCCACCATGTTGGGCCTCAGCCAGGGCAAGCTCTACAACAAGGACGCCAAGTCCGTCAAAGACGGTCCGGTGCTCACCACGGGCGATTTTTCTTTTGGCGGTTTGGACGACCGTTTCTTTGCCGCCGTATTTCTCCCCAAAGACAATACGCAAATCAAGGTAGAGACCATCAAGGACGATGTGCCGCCCGCGCCGGCCGGCAAGGAAGAGATGCGGGTGGGCGTGGAAGTGGGCGGCGATTCGGTAAATCGCTTCTCGCTCTTTGTGGGGCCGAAGGATCTCGACCTGCTGCGGCGGGTGGATCCCAAGCTCCCGCAACTGATCGACTGGGGCTGGTACGGCGTGATTGCCAAACCGCTCTTCCTGGCCATGCATTGGGTGAACGACAACTGGGTTCACAACTACGGCTGGTCCATTGTTCTGATCACCATCGCGATCAATCTGGTGCTGCTGCCACTGCGGTTGAAAAGCATGAAGAGCCAGCGCAAGATGCAGTCGCTGCAGCCGAAACTCGCCGCCATCAACGCCAAATACAAGGGTCTCAGCATGCGCGACCCGAAGAAGGCGGAGCAGAACCAGGAAGTAATGGAGTTCTACAAAAAAGAGGGCGTCAATCCCATGGGCGGCTGCCTGCCCATGGTGGTGCAGCTTCCGCTGATCTACGCGATTTACAAAGTATTGGCCGTCACCATCGAGATGCGCGGCGCGCACTGGCTATGGATCTCGGATCTGTCCCAGCCGGAACAATTGCCCATCCATATTTTGCCGCTCATCATGATCGTCTCGCAGTTCGTCATGCAGAAGATGACGCCCAATCCGGGCATGGATCCCTCGCAGGCGAAAATGATGATGTTCATGCCGCTAATGTTCGGGTTCTTGTTCTACAATTTTTCGAGCGGCCTGGTGTTATACTGGCTAACCAGTAATTTAGTGGGAATCGCACAACAATGGGCCGTGAATCGGATGATGCCCGCACCGCCGCCACCTCCGCCTCCGGCCGCCGTAAAGAAGAGGGGCAAGTAACACGTGGATGAGAACCGGGTGGTCTCGAAGAACTATACAATTGAATCCAGCGGGCTCCTGATCAGCGGGTTTCTCGACATGGTCATCGGAGACATGGGGCTGGAACTCTCCTTTGAGCTGTTAGAGGGCCAGCACCTTCATCCCGATCTGGAAGATCCCGATTTATTGGTGAAATTTTCGGGACCGGACGTGGATCTCCTGCTGGCGAATAAAGGCGAATTGCTGCTGGCGCTGGAGTTTCTGACCATGGAGGCTCTGCGTATCCCGGGCGAGCACCATTCCCTGCTCTGTTTCGATTCCAACGACTATCGCACATTGCGGATCGAGGAGCTGAGGCTGAGCGCCATGACCGCGGCTGAAAGCGTAAAAAGGACGCGCCGGCCATTCCACTTCAATCCCATGAGCAGCCGCGAGCGGCGCATCATCCACTTGAGCCTGCGCAACGAGACCGATATTCGCAGCGAGAGTACGGGCACCGGCCCGTTTCGCCAAGTGGTGGTGCTTCCCATCGACATGCCGCTGCCGGAGCCGATTCGTCCACCGCGCCCAGGACCGCCCCCGCGCGGTGGCCCCCGCGATCGAGACAGACGCTCCGGACCTCCGCGGCGAGGTGGTGGCGGGTTTCGGC
Organism: Bryobacterales bacterium; assembly: GCA_963747945.1. GTDB lineage: Bacteria > Acidobacteriota > Terriglobia > Bryobacterales > Bryobacteraceae > Palsa-89. Next base: position 473,809 of record CAVVHB010000006.1, on the reverse strand, counting down.
GGCCGTAAAAGAGGGCCACTCCCTGCGGTCATGGCTCTGTAACAGAGCCGCGATCAAAGGAAGCGGTAAGTTTGCAGATTCACGACACGATTGTTGCGATTTCCACCCCGCCGGGACAGTCCGGGGTAGGCGTCGTGCGCCTTTCCGGGTCCGATGCGCGGCGCATCGCTGAAAGCCTGCTGCGGTTTCAGCCCGGGCATGAGTGGACGCCTTGGACGGTTACGCTGGCAGAGCTGATCGACGGCTCCGCCGTGGTGGATCAAGTGGTGGTGGCCTTTTTTGCGGCGCCACGATCCTACACCGCCCAAGACCTGGTTGAGATTTCGTGCCACGGATCGCCCGTAATACTGCGATTCTGTGTCGAGCGCGCTTGCGCCGCCGGCGCCAGGCTGGCGGAACCGGGAGAGTTCACGCTGCGGGCGTATCTCAACGGGAGAATCGATCTCCCGCAGGCCGAAGCGGTTCGCGATCTCATCGAAGCCACCACCCTGTATCAGGCGCGCGTCGCCGCGCAGCAGGTGGAAGGCTCGGTTTCAAAGCGCATCCGTCCCCTCAAGGAGCAGCTGGTGGAGCTGATCGCGCTGCTCGAAGCCGGCATCGATTTTGCCGAAGACGACATCAGCGTGGCGCCGGTGGAGGAAATTGCGCGGCGCCTGGACCCGATCGAGGAGGCGCTGGCGGCGCTGGCCTCGACGTTCGACTACGGCAAGCTGGTCCATTCGGGAATCACGCTGGCTATCGTCGGGCGGCCCAATGTAGGCAAAAGCAGCCTGTTCAACCGGCTGTTGGAGCGGGATCGGGCGATTGTGACCGACATTCCGGGCACCACCCGCGATCTGGTGTCCGAGGTGGCGGCCGTACACGGAATTCCAGTCAAATTCATGGACACGGCCGGCATTCGATCCGGTCAGGACCTGGTGGAGACGCTGGGTATCGAGCGCAGTTATCAGGCCATGGCGGACGCGGACGTGACTCTGGTGGTGGTGGATCTGGCGGCGCCCAGTCATCCCGACGATCTCGGGCTGATAGACCGTGCAAAGAATCAGGGGCGTTGGGTTCTGGTGGGAAATAAAGCGGATTTGCCGCGCGTGGCTACGCCGCCGGGTGATTTTGTCGCCGTCTCGGCGCTCACTGGCCAAGGAATGGAGCAACTCCGCGAGCAGATCGCTCCTATGGCCTCCCACGACCAGGACGCCGGGTTTATCACCAGCATCCGGCACGAGCAACTGCTGAGCGAAAGCAGGGAGGCGCTGGCGCAGGCCCGCAAAGCGGCCGGGTTGGGAATTCCGCACGAGATGCTGCTGCTGGATCTTTACGCCGCGCTGCGGCCACTGGACGGCATTACCGGGGCCACCACGGCGGATGATATCCTGAACCGGATCTTTTCGACTTTTTGCATCGGGAAATAAACTCCGAGTCGTGTTTACAATGGGACTAGCTTTGGTTCGCCTGTTCGCAGTTACGGCCCTCCTCTCCGCCGCTCTGTTCTTCTGTGAGAACGCGCCGGCGCAGCCGCAAGCCCAAGGGGGCCAGCCGCAAGCCCAAGGGGGCCAGCTGGACGGCAGCCAGACACTGTTCACCGTGCTGGCCGCGATCAATGCCGCCGGGTACGATGACAACCTGGACTCGAACGCCAACTCACCAGTGCGCAAGCAGGTGCGCGACGCCATCGCCCAAAAGCATCTGGATTCGGTGGAAGCGCTGAAAAAGTTTTTTGCCGACCATCGCAAGGAAGACCCGAAGGCCGAGTTGAGCCAGTACATCTCCTTTGCGCTTTCGCTCCAGGGCCCTCCCGATTTCCAATTTTGGATGCCAACACAGGAGGTTCCTCCGGACGTCCGCAAGATGGACGGGCTGAACGAATTGATCGCCAATTTCTACAAGGAAGCCGGTATCGAAGATCTTTGGAAGCAGTCGCAACCCGAGTTGAATCGGGTGATCGCCTCCTATCATGCCGGCGTCGTGCAAGGCGTGTTGGAAGCCAACGCTTATCTGCGCAATCCAACCAACAACTCACGCGGAGGCCACTTCCAGGTCTACGTGGATTTGCTGGGAGCGCCGAACGAGATTCAGACCCGCAGTTACAAAAGCAACTACTATGTGGTGGTGACACCGTCGGCGGAGCCGCAAGTGGATCAGGTACGGCATGCGTATCTGCATTTCTTGCTGGATCCACTCTCGCTGCGATATTTCGAACAATGGGGCCGCGACAAAAGTCTGGCCGATTATGCGCAATCCGCGCCGGCTTTGGACGACGCTTATAAGAACGACTTCATGCTGCTGGCCACCGAGTGCGTGATCAAATCGGTAGAGAGCCGGCTGGCGTCGGGAGCGAAGAAACAAGAGTTGGTGAATCAGGCGTTAAGTCAAGGTTTCGTGCTGACTCCCGCGCTGGCGGAGGGCCTGGCGGTTTATGAGAAACAGCCCGAATCGTTGCGGAATTACTTTCCGGATCTGCTGGGCGGAATCGACTTGGAGCATGAGGACCGGCGCTTGCGAAAAGTTGAGTTCGCTAAACAAGAAACCGTGCATAAAGCCAAGGCCGCGCCGGCGCCGCCCGCTCCCGTGTTGAGCGCCTCCGCGCAGAGCCTGGCAGAGGCCGAAAATTCTTACGCCAGCCGGAATCTCATCGCCGCCCGAGAGCGTTACGAGAAGGTGCTGCAGCAACCGGCCGAGAATCCAGTGCACGCCAGGGCATATTATGGTTTGGCGCGGATTGCCGCGCTCGATCACGATCCGGAACTGGCGGAAAAGCTGTTTCAAAAGACGTTGGAGATGTCCCCGGACGACGAAACCAAGTCGTGGGCCTACTTGTATCTGGGCCGTTTGTCCGATGCCGCCGGCGAGCGCGAACAGGCTGAGAAGCACTATCGGGAGGCCCTGGCCGTGCATGGAGCGCCGGAGCAAGTGAAGGTGGCTGCCGAGAAAGGACTCGGGCGGCCGTTTCAACGGTGAGCAAGAAATTCAAAACCAGATCTCGAACTAACTAGGAGCAAAGATGAACAGAGCATTCCGAAACATCGCGGCGCTTACTTGGGCCGGCTTGGCGCTCGGCTTCTCGCCGCTGTGGGCGCAGAAGCCCAAATCGCAAAAAGAACAGCAGGCCATCCTGGCCGTCCAAGTGGCGAAGACGCCGGATGAGCGAGTGGCAGCCATCGAAAAGGTGCTGACGGACTTCGCCGACACCGAATTCAAAGTGGCGTTACTTCAGATGGCGGTTCAGTCCGAACAACAAAAGAACGACTACGCGCAAATCGTGTTTTATGCGGACAGGCTGCTGAAGGCCGACCCCAAGAACACCTTCGCGCTGGTGACGCTGGCGTCGGAAACTGCTCGGCACACGCGCGAAAACGATCTCGATAAGGACGAACAGCTCTCCAAGGTCGACAAATGGGCCAAGGATGGCATTGAAGCGGCCAAGACCATGCCAAAAATTCGCCCTGACGTTTCGGATGCCGACTGGGAGGGCGTCAGAAAGGACATGGAGTCCCAGGGATTCGTGGCTTTAGGCATGGCCGATGTCCTGAGAAAAAACTATGACGGCGCAGCGGCGAACTATAGACAGTCCATCGAGGTTGGCTCGACGCCGAATCCGGCCACGCTGGTACGCCTGGCGCAGGTTTACATGGCAACCGGTAAGTTGGACAACGCAAACTTCACTCTGGACAAGGCCATCAACACGCCCGATGTTCCGGCCCAGATCAAGTCGATTGCCGAGACTATGAAAGCCGAGATCGCCAAGCACATGAAGCCCGCGGCTCCCGCCGCCGCGCCCGCCGGTTCCACTCCGCCCGCCGGTGCCACTCCGCCCGCTAGCGCCGCGCCACCCGCCAAGCAACCCTAGCCGGATGGCAACGCATTGAACCCGGGCCAGGCTGTGGAACTGGAATCGGAGGCACTGGAAGCGGCACTCGGTTATCGTTTCGTGAACCGCGAATTACTTGCCCGCGCGTTCACGCATCGGTCCAGCGTCTATGAGAAGACCTCCAGCGCCGCAGCCTCCGACAACGAGCAGCTGGAGTTTCTGGGCGATGCGATCCTCGGATTTGTGGTGAGCGACGCCTTGGTGGCGGCGCATCCGGAATACCCGGAAGGGCGGCTGTCTAAAGTGAAAGCTCACTTGGTGAGCGCGTCGCATCTGCATGAAGTGGCCGCGCGGTTGCGATTGGGGGACTATCTGTTCCTGGGGCGTGGCGAGGAAATGAGCGGCGGCCGCGAGAAAAAGGCTCTGTTGGCCAACGCGGTGGAGGCCCTGATCGCCGCCCTCTATTTAGACGGCGGCCTGGAGCCGGCGCAGCGTTTTATTCTGCAACACGTCATCGGCGAAGCCGAACCGTCAACCGAAGAGGCGCTGGCCACCGATTACAAGAGTGCCCTTCAGGAACTGGCGCAATCCAAGAGGCTGCCGCAGCCGCGCTACGCGATCGTGGAAGAACGCGGGCCCGAACATGCGAAGACGTTTCTGGTGGAAGTGCGCGTAGGGCGGGAATGGGTGAGCCGTGCGGAGGGCCTGTCGAAGAAGAGCGCGGGGCAGAAAGCCGCGCAAGAAGTGCTTCGTCAACTGACGGAATCGACTCCCTAGCTGCTTCTTATTTCTTAGCATCGGTTTGAATGGGCAGCGCTCCGGGTTCGTCCTTTGCGGCGGTGTGGTTCAAGATGATAACGTCGACGCGCCGGTTTTTCCGCCGGCCTTCCTCGGTGTCGTTGCTATCGATAGGGTCGGTATCGCCGTAACCCGCAATCGAAAGCCGTTTGGGCGGTACGCCGTACTGGGTGAGCAGTTCCACCAGCGCGATGCTGCGTGCGGCCGAAAGCTCCCAGTTATTTTGAAATCGCGAAGTGTGGATGGGAACGGAGTCGGTGTGACCTTCGGCGCGCGCCGGATTCGGAACTTTGTTCATGGCGTTGGCTATGGTTTGGATGGTGGGATAGAAATCGTGCGCGATCTCATCTCCGCCCGAAGGAAACAGCGCGGCTTGGGTAAAGCTGATCGTCAAACCGCGCGCGGTCATGCGGACGGATAGTTGGCCACTCTGGATCTCATCCTGCAGCGCCTTGGACAAAATTGGCAGCAATTCCGCCAGCGTCAAGCCCGATTGATCGCCGACGTTGAGCTTTTCGCCGCCCGTGCCCGGGCGCTGCGCAATCCCCTGGCCCTTTACATCGCCGGACCCGCCCAGCAGCATGGAGAACGCGCTCTTGAAGGACCCTCCATCCAGAGCCTTCTTCACCGACTCAGAGACGGCCCGGGTTCTGGCGTTGTCGGTTTGAGCGGTGGCGAACATGACGACAAAAAACGCGAAGAGCAGCGTGATAAAGTCCGCGTAGGACACTAGCCAGCGCTCGTGATTGGGATGGGATTGGTGCTTTTTTCGCGCCATGTAAGTTGCTCGTTAACCGCTTGCCGATGCAGCCTGCTAGGCCGCCGCCTCGCTACGCCCCCGGTCGTTCTCTTCGTGCGCCCGCTTGTTTTGGAGCTGATAAGCTTCCAACTTGTGGCGGATTACCTTCGGGTTCATCCCTTCGACGATACCGACCACTCCTTCCAGCTTTAGTTCCTTCAGTGAGGTATCGCTTTCGATGCGGGCTTTGATTTTCGTAGAGATGGGAAGGAGCACGATATTCGCCAAACCCACGCCGTACACAGTGGCAACGAAGGCCACTGCGATTCCGTGACCTACTTCCTCGATGTTGGCCAGGTTCTTCATCACTTGAATGAGGCCCATTACCGCGCCGATGATTCCAATGGTGGGGGAATAGCCGCCGGCGCATTCAAAGACCCTGGCTTCGGCCAGCCCACGGTTTTCGCTCAGCTCGATTTCCAGTTGCATCATGGTACGGATCTCCTGAAGATCTGTGCCATCCACGGCAAGATTGAGCGCCTTGCGGAGGAAAGGATCCTGGATCTTCATGGCATCGTCCTCAAGCGCCACCAGCCCGGTCCGCCGGGCCGAGGCGGCATAGCCGATCAATTCCTCGATGACCGCGCCAGGGGTCTCGATTTTGTCCACGAACACATGCGCCAGGCGCCGGACCGAGCCCAGAAGCACATGCATGGGCGTGCTGATCATGACGGCGCCGCAAGTGCCACCGACGACAATAATGGCCGCGGTAACCTGCGAGATGTCCCGGATGCTGCCGCCTTCCATGATCAGGCCGCCAATGATTCCGCCAAAAGCCAGAAGCAGACCCAAGATAGTCGCTAAGTCCGGACGGCTACGGCCGGAATGGGGAACGGGGCGTGTCCTTCGTCCAGCATTCGATGGACTGTCTTGATCCGCCATATCGATCTACCAGCGCCGCCGGTTAGTCCTCATGCGCGGCCACCAACTCCCGGGGGTTTGCAATCAAGCGCCGAAATTCGATCACTTTTTGGATCACCTCATCGGAGGACTCCATGACGACAAGCTTCTGGCCGTTGGTCAAAGCGATTACCGTGTCGGGTGTTGCCTCCACCAGCTCAATGAGGTCCGAGTTGAGGACCAATGGAGCCCGATTTATGCGCGTCAGACGGATCATGCTCAGTAACCACCGCGATATGCAATTGCAATTTGCTTATCGGCGAGCCGACGACCGGTATGAGGAGCGAAAAATTGAGGCTACTGCCTTAGCCTTTGCGGGCTAACTGAGAAGCTCTAGAATTTCGGTGAGTTCTTTGCGGATCGCCTCTAGCGAGGGAGCTGAATCGCCGAACAGGGCTGGTTGCTGCCGCGACGGCTTCCCGGCGGATGCCGCGGCCGCTTTGGCTCCCAACTCTCTGGAGCGTGCGTCCAGATACTTTCGAGCGCCCTCGATGGTGTAGCGATTGTCGTACAACAGGCGCTTGATTTCCAGCACCAGCTCCACGTCCTTGCGCCGGTACAAACGATGGCCCTTGCCGGACTTCTTTGGTCCGAGCGAAGAAAATTCAGTCTCCCAAAAACGCAGGACGTAGGGCTTAATTCCAGCCAGGCGACTGACCTCGCCAATGCGGAAATATAGTTTGTCGGGAATTTCTGGACGAAGTTCGCCGGCGGCCGGCTCTGGCATGCTTCCGACATTCTAGCAAACTCATTGAGCTATTCACGACCTTTTCTTACACTAAAGACTACGAAACATCCCACCAGCAGTCGAGGACCGAAACCGAAGCCGGTGAAGTTCCCCGCAGGGGACGCGGCCCAGGGCCATGACAGGCGGCCAGCCGGGGGCCACGTGATTGCGGGTGTCCATCCGGTTCGCGAGGCATTACGGGCGGGCCGTGCGTTCGATCGCGTGTTGATCGCGCGCGGCGCCGGGGGGCCCCGGCTCCAGGAAATCATCGATCTGGCGCGCGAACGGTCCGTCACTCTGCGCTTTGAACCGCGCGAGGTCTTGGATCGGGCCTCCAACGGCGCAACGCATCAAGGCGTGGTGGCCTTCGGCGCAGGCCACCATTATGCGGAATTGGATCAGGTATTGCCCGGGGCGCACCTGCTGATTGTCCTGGACGGCGTGGAGGACCCGCACAATCTCGGCGCCATCATTCGCACCGCGCAGGCGGCGGGAGCCAACGCTGTGATCGTGCCGGACCGTCGTGCTGCCGGCCTGACGGAAACCGTCGCCAAAGCAGCCGCGGGAGCCCTGGAGCACTTGCCGGTGGTGCGCGTGGGGAACGTGAACCAGACGCTCGAAGATCTGAAGAAGCGCGGCTTCTGGATCTACGGATTAGACGAACGCGGCGGCAGCCTTTACAGCGAAGTAGACTATGTGCAGCCGACGGTTTTCGTCTTAGGCGGCGAAGGGCACGGCTTGCACGAACTGGTGAAGAAGCATTGCGACGTTATGGTTCGCATTCCGATGGCGGGTGCGATCGGGTCCCTGAACGTATCGGTAGCTACCGGGGTGGTGCTGTTTGAATGGCGGCGCCGTCACCCGAAATAACGCCTGTTACAATGGGTTTATAAGCTCCTGCCGCAGGCTCTCATAGTGTAAGAATGTCAGCTACTTCCGATAGTTTTAGTTCCGAGCATTTTAGTTCAGATCGGTGTGCGCTCGGTTTTGGCCTCCAGTTTGAGGACCTCTACGCCCGCCCGGGACCGGCGCGTCTGGACGCCGCGTTTCTCAATCAGCTCTTGGCGTCCGACCTTGGCCTGCACGTTCAACTGACGGACGCGCGCGCAAATCCGGGCGCAAGGACGGCCAAGGAACAATCCGAGCTGGTGATCGCGCTTGCGCCGCACGTCGAGGATTTCCTGGGCGAGTTGTTTGGAATTACCAAGGAAGTTGAGGCGCTGCAGGCGCGACACAACGAGTACGCCCCCTTCTTCGCTTTCAAGCGCAAGTTCATTCAGAAGCGGGCTATCAGCGGCGTCGGCAAGGAACAGGCGGAGGGGCTGGACGGCCCGGGCCTGGGCAGAGAACTCGAGACCATTTTCCGGGAGCCGCTTACCGAGCAAAGCTTTTTCGCGAACGTCTCTGGCTGGTTGGAAAATGAGCCGGAACACGTGGAAGAGATTCAGATCGCCTCACGTTACGCGGCGTGGGCGGCGCTGTCGGAAGCAGGACGAAGGAAGCACCACGGCGATGTCCTGTTCAAAGTGGCGCACAAGCTGGATGCTCTGCATCTGGTCCCGGTAGAGACCAGGGAGGAGAACGGGATCGCTAAGCTTCGCCTGCCTGAAGAAAGCTGGCGCAGCCGGGAAGGGTTCCAACTGACCGATCCGGGGATGGGCCTCAAAGGCGCGCTCGATCAGGCCAACTACTGCATCAAGTGCCATAACCAGGGCAAAGATAGCTGCTCCACCGGACTGAAAGAGAAAACCGGCGAGTTCAAGAACACCCTGTTCGGCGTCACTTTGGCGGGCTGCCCGCTGGACGAAAAGATCTCCGAGATGAACGTGGTGAAGCAGCAAGGCTATACCCTGGGAGCGCTCGCCATCGTCACCATCGACAACCCGATGGCGGCCGGCACCGGGCATCGTATCTGCAATGACTGCATGAAGGCCTGCATCTTCCAGAAACAGGACCCGGTGGATATTCCGCAGGTGGAAACGCGCTCGCTGAAGGACGTGCTGGAGTTACCCTGGGGCTTCGAGATTTACAGCTTGCTCACGCGCTGGAATCCATTGAATTTCGCGCGTCCGCTGCCGCTCGCGCCCAGCGGGTACAAAGTGTTGGTGGTTGGGCTGGGGCCTGCCGGATTCACCCTGTCGCATTACCTGATGAACGACGGCCACACCGTGGTTGGGATCGATGGGCTGAAGATCGAGCCGGTACCGGAAGAGATCTCGGGAGTAGACGCGTTCGGGGAGCGCTCGAAATTCCGGCCGATCCGGGATATTCGCGAGGTGTACGAATCGCTGGACAACCGCGTGATGGCGGGGTTCGGCGGCGTGGCCGAATACGGGATCACGGTTCGGTGGGACAAGAATTTCCTGAAGATCATTCGCCTGTTGCTGGAGCGCCGGCGCGAATTCAGCATGTTTGGCGGTGTGCGTTTTGGCGGCGCTTTGACCATCGACAGCGCTTTCCAGATGGGTTTCGATCACGTGGCGCTGTGCGCCGGCGCGGGCCGTCCGACCGTAATTCCCATGAAGAACGGGTTGGCGCGCGGCGTCCGGCAGGCCTCCGATTTCCTGATGGCGCTGCAGCTCACTGGCGCCGCAAAGACCAATTCGGTGGCGAATCTGCAGATCCGCATGCCCATCGTGGTCATCGGCGGCGGACTCACGGCCATTGACACGGCCACCGAATCGCTCGCCTATTATGCGGTACAGGTGGAGAAATTCCTCCAACGCTACGAAACTTTAGTGGCGGAAAAAGGCGAAGACGAATGCGTGGTGGGATGGAGCGCTGAAGAGATACAGACCGCCGACGAGTTTCTGTCGCATGCGCGCGCCATTCGCGCCGAGCGGGACGCGGCGGCGAAAGAAGGCCGCAAGCCGAATCTGATCGGCCTGCTGAACTCCTGGGGCGGCGTGACGATTGCGTATCGACGGCGTATGATCGATTCGCCCAGCTACACGTTGAATCACGAAGAAGTGTGGAAGGCGCTCGAAGAGGGCATCCGTTTCGCAGAGTGCCTGACACCGGAATCGGTGGAAGTGGACAGCTTCGGTCACGCGGCTGCGCTGCATGTGGTGAGGCGCACTTTTGACCCGGCTACCGGCAAGATGAGCGCGACGGGCCAGCCGGTGCGGTTGCCCGCGAAATCGATTTTGGTTGCCGCCGGGACGCAGCCCAATACGGTGCTGGGACGAGAAGATCCCGACAACGTGTTTCTGGATGGCAAGTGGTTCCAGGCGGTGGATGAAGAGGGACAGCCGGTGAAGCCGGAGCGCGTGGCCAAGCCGAAAGCATCGCGCGTGCTCACGTCGGTGCGTCCGGATGGCCGCGGTGTCAGCTTCTTTGGCGACCTGCATCCTTCCTATGCGGGCAACGTGGTGAAGGCGATGGCGAGCGCGAAGCAGGGCTTTCCGGTGGTAACGCGGCTGCTTTCCCGCCGATCGCCCGAGGCGCCCCAGCCCGGCACCCTGGTAGCGCGATTGAATTCCGAACTGCGCGCCGTGGTGAGGGACGTGATCCGGCTGACTCCGAACATCGTGGAAGTGGTGGTGGAAGCGCCCATGGCCGCGCGGGCCTTCGAGCCGGGCATGTTCTATCGCCTGCAAAACTACGAGACGCTTGCTCCGCGCGTGAACGGAACGGCTCTGGCGATGGAGGGCCTGGCGCTCACCGGCGCGTCGGTGGATCGTGAGAAGGGCCTGCTGTCCACCATTGTTCTGGAAGTGGGCGGCTCGTCGGATCTATGCGCGTTGCTCAAACCCGGCGAACCGGTGATCCTGATGGGGCCAACCGGCACGCCCACCGAAACGCCGTCGCGCGAAACCGTACTGCTGGTGGGCGGCGGGCTGGGCAATGCGGTGCTGTTCTCTATCGGCCAACAGCTGCGCGCCAGCGGATCGCGCACTATTTACTTCGCCGGCTATAAGAAAATGATCGACCGCTACAAGGTGGAAGAGATCGAGAAGGCGGCCGACGTGGTGGTGTGGTGTTGCGACGAAGCGCCCGGATTCACGCCCGATCGCGTGCAGGACAAGGCCTTCGTCGGAAATATCGTGGAAGCGATGGCGGCTTACGGCCGGGGCGATCTGGCGGAGCCCAATATTCCGCTCGACACTGCCTTGAATGCCCAGGTGGACATTCCGCTCAGTTCGGTGGACCGGCTGGTGGTGATTGGCTCGGACGCCATGATGCACGCGGTGCAGCGGGCGCGGCACGGTATTCTGGCGCCCTATCTCAAACATGGCCACAAGGCTATCGCGAGCATCAACTCTCCCATGCAGTGCATGATGAAGGAGATCTGCGCGCAGTGTTTGCAGCAGCACAAGGACCCCATTACCGGCGAAGAGACGGTGGTGTTTTCCTGCTTCAATCAGGACCAGCAGATGGATCACGTCGATTTCGCAAGCCTGCGCACGCGGCTCTCGCAGAATGGCATACAGGAGAAACTGACCAAGCAGTGGATTGACCGCTGCCTGCGGCAGATTGGGGCGCGGGAAGAGCTGGTCACGCATTAGCGATACTCCTTGGAAGTGCGATTATAGGTAATCGCATGGAAGAGCCGTCCTATCCAACGTTGGAATTAAGCCGACGCATTGGAGTGCAATGGTCCAACATAGAAGCTGCGCGAACGTTTTCCCGTGAGACACTTAACCTATTGAAGTGCGCTCTTGAGGACACCGATTCCGACGATACAAGCATTGTAGTCTCTGGTTCTTTGGGCCGCGAAGAATTTACTTCCGGCAGCGACATTGACTGGAACCTGTTAGTGGATGGAATTGCTGATCCGAATCACCATGCGTTGTTTCTGGATGCGCAAAGGAAAATCAACGATGTGGCGACGAAGAGCGTGGGACGGGAGGGTACGTTCGACGCATTTGTATCAAGTCATGACCTGATCCATAGGATCGGTGGCGAGGACGATACTAACAGGAACCTCACTCGCCGATTGCTCCTACTGTTAGAATCGACGCCCATTGGGCGGACGATTGCCCACGAACGTGTCGTCAAGAACATACTGAAGCGGTACCTTCTCGAAGACCTAAGCTTCTGGCGCGGCACTACTGCAAACAGTCACCACATTCCCCATTTCTTACTGAACGACATAGCCCGATTCTGGCGCACGATGACCGTCGATTTTGCCTACAAGCTCCGTACACGATCCGGGAAAGGCTGGGCCATCAGGAATATTAAGCTGCGAATGTCACGCAAGCTTCTTTACGTCTCAGGGCTTGTTGCATGCTTTCGATGTCATCTGATTTTCCCAGAGGAGGACCGCGAGACCGTTTTTCGCGACCAAGACCTACGACTCGAAATCGTGGATGTTGTTGACGGGATATTCTCTGCCAAGCCGCTCGATATCATCGCGACTTTTGGAATTGAGCAGACACATTTGTACGGCACGCTGTCACAGCTTTTCGGCGCCTATGATCAGTTCCTTGGCATTTTGAAGGACGAAGGTCTTCGTAAACACCTGGAAACTCTTGCGGAAGGTTCCGGCGATCACGATCCTCTTTATCGACGAGCTCGAACGATGAGCCACCATTTTAGGGATGCAATTCTCGAGATGCTCTTCGATGACAAATCGGGACTTAATACGCTTACGCGTCTCTATGGGGTGGTCTAATGCAGCCACTTGGCTTCTCCACTGGAGCACTCGCACTTTCCGATTTTAGAAAAGCGCTCCTCATGCTCGCCGGTCAGCCCGTTAGCGTTGTGGAGCTCTCGGCCCTTCGTCAGCACGAACTCACCCCGCTGCTGGGGGCGCTGAACGAACTGGACCTTTCCAGGTTCAACTACGTTTCCATCCACGCCCCTAGTGAGTTCTCGACAAAGGATGAGGCTTGGGTCTTCCAGGAGCTCTATAAGGCTCGGCATCGTGGATGGCCTATAATCGTTCATCCGGATACCCTGTACGACTTTTCGCTTTGGAGGCTCCTGGGCGACCTTCTGTGCATTGAGAATATGGACAAACGCAAGCCCATTGGCCGGACTGTTCGAGAGTTGGAGTACCTGTTTGACGAACTCCCTCAAGCGTCTTTCTGCTTCGATATCGGCCACGCCCGTCAAGTAGACACGTCGATGACCGAGGCCTACCAAATGCTCAAGCGTTTTTCCGCCCGCCTACGCCAGGTACATATCAGCGAGGTGAATACGTTGAACAAACACGACAGGCTCTCCTTCGTAAGCATTCTGGGCTTCCAGGAGGTAACTCACTTGATTCCTCCTTCCACGCCAGTGATCATTGAGTCCATCGTTACCGAGGACCAAATCGGCGCAGAGATTTGCCGGGTTCAGCGCGCACTGCATGGGCCCGTGGAACAGGTGGAGGCTAGCTAATGCTGAATGCGCGCGATTGGCTGTTTGTGGCTCTGGGCGCGTTCACTCTGTTCCTGGGCTGGGCCTGGTTTCGCGGAAAAGGACGCGCGCCCGGCGTCCCGTCCATCCTCGAATTGTTTGTCGGGATGGTGACCAATTTCTTCGACACGCTCGGCATTGGTTCGTTCGCTCCCACCACCAGCTTTTTCAAATTCTGGCACATGGTGCCGGATGAAAAGATCCCGGGCACATTAAACGTCGGCCATGCGCTGCCCACGCTGTTGGAGGCGTTTCTGTTTATAGCCATCGTGCAAGTGGACGTCCTGACCCTGGTGCTGCTGATGGGGGCCGCGGTCTGCGGGGCGTGGCTGGGGGCGGGGATTGTGGCCAGCTGGCCGCGCCGCTGGGTTCAAATCGGTATGGGCGTGGCGCTGCTGGCGGCCGCGAGTTTCTTCCTGATGGCAAACCTGAATTTGTTTCCGGCCGGCGGGAATGCGCTCATCCTGCGGCACTGGCGCTTGTGGGTGGGAGCCATCGGCAGCGTCATGCTGGGAGCTTTAATGACGCTGGGCATCGGCCTTTACGCACCCTGCATGATCCTGGTAAGTCTGCTAGGGATGGATCCCAAGGCGGCCTTTCCCATCATGATGGGATCGTGTGCGTTCCTGCAGCCGGTGGCAAGCGCCCGATTCATCCGGGCCGGCAGTTACAGTCCGCGGGCTTCCTTGGGCTTGTCGTTGGGCGGGATCCCGGGCGTGCTCATCGCCGCCCTGATCGTCAAGGAACTGCCGTTGACGGCCGTGCGCTGGCTGGTGGTGGTGGCGGTAATTTACACGGCGTTTACCATGCTGCGCTCGGCCACGCGATCTTCCGCGGCTCCATCCACCGATCTGACCCCCGCTGCGGCCTCTGCTTCCGCCGAACAGGCTTAAGCCAAGCTATACTGAATACAGACAGTCCTTGGGCCCCTACTTATGACCAGGCGTATCAAATTTCTTGTTGCTTCCACCTCCACCTGCCTCGTTTTCGTGCTCCTCTTTGGCGCCATGCGCGGAAAGAGCGCTTCCCCCGAAGATACTTACCGGCATCTCGCCGTTTATACCGAAGTTCTTTCGCGAATCAAGAGCGATTACGTGGAAGAGCCCGATATGAAGAGCGTCACGCTGGGTGCGCTGAACGGGCTGCTTGAATCGATTGACCCGTATGCGAGCTATCTAAATGCCGATCAGTACAAGCAGTGGCTCAAGAGCAAGGATCAGCACAAGGCCGCGGTCGGCTTGATCCTTTCGAAAAAATTCGGCTACGTTGGGATCGTAGACTCCATTCCGGGATCGCCCGCGGCAAAGGCCGGGCTGACGACCACCGACGTGCTCGAGACCATCAATGGCGTGGCTACGCGCGATATGCCGCTGGCGTTCGCGCAACTGTTGCTCGAAGGCGATCCGGGTAGCACGGTGGAACTGGGTGTGTTGCGATTCCGCAAGCCGGAACCGCAGAAGCTGACGCTGACCCGCGCCATGATCGATTATCCGGCGGTGACGGCGAAGATGCTGCCCGATCAGGTGGGCTTGATCCAGGCCGCGAGCCTGGATGGCAATCGAGTGAAAGACATTGCCACGAAAGTGGAAGACCTGCAGAAGCAGGGCGCCAAGCAATTGATTTTGGACCTGCGGCATTGCGCTACCGGCGATCCTGAAACCGGCGAGCAACTGGCGAACGTATTTCTGGACAAGGGCCTCATCACCTACAGCGAGGGCCAGAAGGTGGAGCGCCACGATATCATGGCGGACCCCGCCAGCGATCGTACCCATCTTCCCCTGGCGGTAATCGTAGACCGCGGCACGGCCGACGGCGCCGAGATCGCGGCAGCGGCTCTGATGGACGACAAACGCGCTGAAGTGATCGGCGAGCGAACTTATGGCGACGCTTCCATCCGTAAGCCCATCACGATGGACGACGGATCAGCGGTGATTCTTTCGGTGGCGAAGTATTATTCGCCCTCAGGCAAGGCCATTCAGGACAGCGGCGTCACGCCTTCGGTTCCCGTGCAGGAAGCAGAACCTGTGACGGTTGACGACGATGGCACGCCGCAAACCGTGGAACCTCCGCAGCAGCCCGTCGGCGAGGATCTGCTGCTCAAGAAGGCCATTGAAGTGGTGACCAAGGGCAAGACCACGGATGTGGTTTCGAATCCTTTGGAAAACTCGAACCCGCAAGAAAAGGGGCACGGGCCGCTCCTGACGCCGCTCAACGTGCCGAAGCCTGCGGGCCACTAGGTTTCGAGCGTTGCCCATTTACGAATACAAATGCGACGGCTGTGGCGAAACCTTTGAGGTGATCCAGAAGTTCGCCGATGAGCCGGTGACGGTTCACGAAAAATGTGGCGGACACGTGCATCGTCTCATGTCCGCGCCGTCTTTCCAGTTCAAAGGCTCGGGGTGGTATGTCACGGATTACGCCAAGGGCAGCGGCAACGTGCCGGCGCATGCCGAATCCCATAAAGGCGAATCCGAGAAGTCTCATTCAGACAGCAAATCTGACGGAGGCAATAAGAACGACTCTTCAAGAAGAGCGATTCTTCGGGCAAGGATCCGGCAATCCTTCGGGTAAGTCCGACTCTTCTAGCAACACTGCTACCAAGACCGAAAGTAAGAGCGAGTCGAAGCCGGCGCCCAGCAGCAGTTCGAAGAACGACTAAGCCGGCGCTAGCCGGGCTTCCGCTCGTTGCGGCTCTGCGCTTGTTCAACAGCTCCGCGATGGCGCGCGATTCGTCGGCAAGTTCGCGGAATTGATCCGGGAACAGCGACTGGTAGCCGTCCGACAGCGCGTGATCGGGGTTCGGATGAACTTCGACGATGAGCCCGGAAGCACCCGCCGCTACCGCCGCCAAAGCCATGGGATGAACTTTGTCGCGCTTGCCGGTGCCGTGACTCGGGTCCACGATGATCGGGAGGTGGCTTAGGCGCTGCACGGCGGGAACCACGCTCAGGTCCAGCGTGTTGCGGGTATGATCGGCAAAAGTCCGGACGCCGCGCTCGCACAGGATCACCTGGTAGTTGCCTTCGGAGAGAATGTACTCGGCGGCCATCAGGAACTCTTCGAGCGTGGACGACATGCCGCGCTTCAACAGCACCGGCTTGCGCGCCCGGCCGGCTCGGCGCAGCAGAGAAAAGTTCTGCATGTTGCGCGCCCCGATTTGCAGGCAATCGGCGTATTCCTCCACCAGGTCGAAGGTTTCGACGTCGATAGCCTCGGTGACAATGCCGAGGCCGGTTTCTGCGCGCGCGTCGGCTAAGTATCGCAGCCCTTCTTCGCCCAGACCTTGGAACGCGTAGGGCGAGGTTCGCGGCTTGTAGGCGCCGCCACGCAGCAATTGGGCGCCGCCGGCTTTGACCGCGCGCGCTGCTTCCAGAATCTGTTCTCTACCCTCCACCGAACACGGACCGGCGCAGATGGCCAATTCGGAGCCGCCGACCAATACGCCCGCGACATTCACCACCGTATCGTCGGGCTTCACCTCGCGGCTCACCAGTTTGTAGGGCTTTGAAACCGGAATGGCTTCGGCCACGCCCGAAAGGCTTTCGAACTCCTCGCGCGGCACGGGGCCATGGTTGCCGGTGATGCCGACGGCCGTTCGCTCGGCGCCAGGCATGACGTGGGCGCGGAAGCCGAGGCTCTGAATTCTGGCGCAAACCTGAGCAATGTCCTGCTCAGTGGCCTGCGCGCGCATGACAATCAGCACGAAACCAGTTTATCAGGCGCTCCCTCACGGTCGCGGTTCAGAAAGGCGCTCGGTTCAGAAAGGCGCGGTTCAGAAAGGCGCGCGATTCAGAACCGCGACCGTGAGGGAGCCGGCTCAGGCCAGCAAACCACGGAATTTCGGGTTCTCGTAACCGGGAAAGACGGACTTCAAATTGGAATTGCCCAGGTGCCTGGAAACCAGTTCGCTGAGCACGTCGCGGAAATCGGTGGTGAGCGCCAGATCGCGGCCCTCGTAGAGCTGCTCTTCCTGAAGGCCCGGCCAATCGCCGTAAACCTTGCCGCCGCGAACGTCGCCGCCCATCACAAACATGACATTCGCGTGGCCGTGATCGGTTCCGCGATCGCCATTCTCTTTAACCGTTCGTCCGAACTCGGACATGGTCACCAGCGTGACGTCTTCCATGCGATCGCCCAGGTCCTGATAGAAGGCCGCGAGCGCCTGGCCGAAATGCGCCAGATTGTTGGCAAGCTGGCCATTGGTCGGCTGTCCGGCCGTTTCATTCACGTGCGTATCCCAGCCGCCGATGTCGGCGAAAGCAACTTCCACGCCCACGTTGGATTTGATCAATTGCGCGATCTGCTGCAAGCTTTTCCCGAAGGCGCCGTTGCCATAGTTGGCGCCGTTGGCCGGGACGTAGGTCTGCTTCTGGATGGATTGCATCATCTTCACGGCGTTGAACGTCTCTTTGCCGGTGCCGTGCATCGTTTTGTCCAGCGTGTTCTCATACATGCTCTCGAACGTGGCTGCTCCCCGCGTGTCGTGCACCTGAAAATCGCTCAGGCTATGCACCGCGACGGCGTCGTTCGCTCCGCGCAAGCTGCGGGCCAGCGTATCGCCCAGGCTGATGGCACGCAACGGAGACGGCGGAGCCGTTTGAGCCGGCGAAGTTTGTTTAGACAATGCCCGGTTCAACCAGCCGTCGGTGGCGCCATGGAAGCCGGGCGTACCGGACTCCATATAATCCTGCGCGTCGAAATGCGAGCGCGTGGGATCGGGCGAGCCCACCGCGTCCACAATGGCCAGATGGCGCGCGTCGAACATCGGCTTTAGCGGCGAGAGCGCCGGGTGCAGCCCGAAGAATCCGTCCAGATCGACGGCCGAGTTCGGAGTGCCGTCCGGCTTGGGGATGGCGATGGAGGGCCGCAGTTGGTAATAGCGCGGTTCTCCGAAAGGGATCACCATGTTCAAGCCGTCCACCGCGCCGCGCTGAAAAATCGCGACCAGGATCTTCTTGCGGGTGCCGGTAGATTCGGCGGCGTTGAGCGATCGCGACAGCCACATCGGCATGGAGCCGACGCCGAACATCGCAAGCGCGGAACCTTTCAGGAAAACACGTCTGGACGGCATATTTACCTCGTTTACTTACCTCTTCTGGAAATCCGGCGACCCAATTACCAGCGCGGCAACCAGCGCCGGATTCTTCTGCTTATTATCTTCCAAGGCTTGGTCGATGGCCGCGCGCGTTTCCTTCGACATGGCGCGGAACATCAGCGCTTTCGCCACCTGGCTTGGGTCGTCACCAAAGCGCGACACATCCACCTTCACGCTCTCCACGTGGTTTTGCGCGAGTTGCAGCGCGAAGTTCATGCGTCCCAGCAACGAGGCTGAGTTCACCCATTCGGAGTTTAAGTTCGAGTATCCGGTGGGCTCCAGCTTGCGATATAGCGGCTCGCCCAGACCTTCCCACCTGATTCGCCAGCGCCCATCCGTCGATGACATTGGCGTCCAGCGCACGGGCCGAGCTGGCCACCATTTCGAAAGGCGATTTCACCTTGGCTCGATAAGCGCCCTCGGACCAGAATTCCTTCGAATTCAGCATGGTCTTCATCACTTCGCGAATGCTGCCATTGGTGGAGAGAAACGTTTGCGCCATCCTGTTCACCAGCGCCTCCGGAGGATTGTCGGCCACGAAGCGCTGCGCCAGCTCCCTGGAAATGAAATGCGCCGTGGAGGGATGGCGCGCCAGAATGTCGAGCACCTGTTCGCCGTCTTCCATGCCGCCGCCGGCCGCGATCACGTGGCCCAGCACAATCTTCTCGCCCTTGTCGTGCAGCTTGTCGTTATAGAAGAAGGTGCCGCCTTTGCGCGGTTCCTGGATGGTCCAGCCGGTGAAGCAGCGCGCTACTTCGGTGACATCTTTCTGGGTATAACCGCCGTTCACTCCTAACGTGTGCAGCTCCATCAGCTCGCGCCCGTAGTTTTCGTTCAAGCCGCGCTTCACTTTGCGCTTCTTGTCGTTGGCGTCCAGGTCTGGCCGCACGGATTCGAAATTGTCCAGGAAGAACAGCATGGCCGGGCTTTTCGCGGTGGCTTCCAGCAGATCGCGGAACTGGCCGAGCACATGCGGGCGGATGGCCTCGCGTTCATATTGCGGGATCAGGAAGCGGTCCGCCCCCTTCTCGTAAAAAACGTTGAAGTGATTAAACCAGAAGTCGTCCAGCTCTTCGGCGAGTTGGCGCGTGCTTTCCACGGCGCGCAGCATCTTGGAATCGAGAAGATCGTAAGCTATCACCTGCTGCGGAGTATTCAGCAGGAAGATTTCGCGCCGGACGGTGCTGGACGCGGGTTCGAAAAGCTGCAGCCGCTGCCGTTGCGTCATCGCCACCAGCATGTCCTCGATTCTGTCCGGCGGCATGGCTTCCAGCATTTCGCGCTTCTTCTCGGCTTTCCCTGAGCGGACTATTTCGAGTTCAGAGGGAGTGAGCACGTCCCCCAGCGGACGAATCGGTTCCAGGTCCTCTCTGAGATCAGGCTTGAGATCTGGAGCGGGAGATTTGGAAGCCTGCGCAATTCTGGTTTTGTAACGCACTAGCAGGCGCTCCACGCTGGCGCGCAGCAGCAGATCGTCGGGCAGGGGCTGCTTGCCTTGCGCGATGGCACGGATCATCTGGGGCGTTGGATAATGCTGCACTGCTTCGAGCGGCGTCATACGCAGCGATTCCAGTGCCTGCAACCGCGCTTCGAGCACCGGATTCTCGTCCATGCGGTCCGGATGGAGCTGCTCGAAGATCCATTTCTTCAGGCCGATCTTCTTTACGCGTTCGACGTCGCCGGGCCGTGGGCCAAAGGTAAGGCGATCCAGCGCGTGCAGAATCTGATCGTCCTTGGAGAGCTTCTTTTGAAACAGCTTATTATCGTCTGCCGGCTTGTTTTTTTTGGGTTTTGCGGCGGCCGGGAGGGACAAAAGCATGCCGCAGAGCATGGGCGCCAGGAAAGTACTGCTGATTTTCATGAGCCTACTAACCATTAAACGTCATTCCAGGACAGAAGTTTACGGCGATTTTCACTTAGCCTCAAAGTTGGCCCTTGACGATGTACTAGTATACTAATACACTAAGACCATGCCCGCGAGTGGCAAAGCTGCCGATCGAAGGGTTCAGTTCACGCTGGACCCTCGCAGCGGCGTTCCCGCTTATCGTCAGATCATCGATCAGGTGCTGGGCGGGATCGCGTCCGGGACCTTGCGGCCGGGTGATCAGCTGCCCACCGTCCGGCAGTTGGCCGTCGATTTGACCATCAATCCCAACACCGTGGTCCGCGCCTATCGAGAGCTCGAAATCCGAGGGGTGCTCGCCACGCAGCAAGGAACGGGCACGTTTCTGACCGACAAGAAACCGGCCGTTGACGGTGTCGAGCGTGGACGCCGCCTTGGGCAACTCTGTGGCGAACTTCTGGCCCGAGCCGGATCCGAAGGAATCGCGCTCGCCGAGATTATCGATTATCTGAACGAATTACAGTCCGAGAGGAGAACCTGAACCATGTTGCCGTTAACACTCGCACGTAGCTCCAAAACCCCTGCCGGCGCTCATCGGGTGTCCGATCGGAGGCTATTTCCTGTTCGCCATTCGCGTGGCGCAAGTCAGCGCCGAAACCGCGCTCACGCGCGACACGTTGCCGGTGAATGTGGACGCCATTGTGTTCTGGATGGTGTGGAATGCCGAAAAGTCGCTCCTGGAGGTAATGAATTTCAGCGAGGCGATCATGATGACCGCGCAGACGGCGCTGTTGGAATCCATCGGGCGGCACGATCTGGCGCAGATGATCACCAATCGCGAGATGCTGGGGCGTGAGCTGCAGCGCATCCCGCATCATCCTGGGCACGGCCGAGACGGATATCGCCGCGAAGTTCGCGGAGGCTTCCACGGTGTACATCAACAACCCGGTGGCGCTGCACTTGCGCGCAATGAACATGCTGTACGAAGCCATCTAGGAGAAGGGCTCGATGGTGATTGTGCCTTCGAGCGCGGTGGAGACCATGGGTCTGGGCGGGCTACTCGGTACCGCCTCGCTGTCGTCGCAGATAGCAATGACGCGCTTTCTATAATGAAGCATGTCCTCCAGCGCGCCGGCGATCGCTACGCCGGAAGAAATCGGCAAGTACGAGCCCGTTATCGGCCTGGAGGTGCACGTCCAGCTCAACACGCGCACCAAGATTTTCTGCGGCTGCCCGACCAGTTTTGGCGCGCCCCCGAATTCGAACGTCTGTCCCATATGCCTGGGACTTCCGGGCGCCCTGCCGCTATTGAACCGCCGCGTCGTGGAGATGGCGATTCAGGCAGCGCTCGCTACGCATTGCCGGGTGAACGCATTTTCGCGGTTCGCACGTAAAAACTATTTTTATCCGGACCTGCCCAAGGGTTATCAGATCTCGCAATATGACCAGCCGCTGGCCGAGCACGGCTGGCTGGAAGCAGCGGTGGATGGCGCGAAGAAGCGCATCGGCATCACGCGCATTCACCTGGAAGACGACGCGGGCAAGAGCATCCATGACGGCTTCAAGGATTCCGACCGCTACACCTACGTGGATTTGAATCGCAGCGGGACGCCGCTGATTGAAATTGTCACCGAGCCGGACATCCGGTCGCCCGATGAGGCTTATGAGTTTCTCACCGAGCTGAAACAAATAATGCAGTACGTGGGCGTGTCGGAGTGCGACATGGAGAAGGGCCAGCTGCGCTGCGATGCCAACGTGTCGGTGCGGCTGAAGGGCGCGGAGAAGTTCGGCACCAAGGTTGAGATCAAGAACCTGAATTCTTTCCGCTTCGCGAAGATGGCGATGGATTATGAGATCGCGCGGCAAGTGGCGGTGGTGGAAGGCGGCGGGCGCATCGAGCAGGAGATCGCGGCTCTATAACGTCGCCACCGGTGAGACGGTAGGCATGCGCAGCAAGGAGCACGCGCACGATTACCGCTATTTCCCGGAGCCGGATCTGGCGCCGTTGCGGGTGAGCGCGGCCTGGCTGGAGCAGATCCGGGCGACCGTGCCCGAGTTGCCCGCGGACAAGCGCAACCGGTTCGTAGAAAGCTACGGACTGCGCGAATACGACGCGCAGGTTCTAACCGCGACGCGCGCCATAGCCGAATATTTCGAGAAGGCGGCGAAGACCGCGGGCGATCCGCGAATGGCGGCGAATTGGGTGACGGGCGATTTGCTGGGCGCGTTGAACGGCCGGCGAGATCACGGAATCGCCGGTGTCGCCGGAGCAGCTCGGCGAGCTGGTGGCGTTCATCACCAAAGGCGAGATCAGCGGCAAGATGGCCAAGGACATTTTCGCCAAGATGTTCGAGACGGGCGAATCGGCGGCGGCGATTATCGATCGCGAGGGCCTGCGCCAGATCAGCGACACCGGCGCGCTGGAAAAGATCGTGGACGAAGTGATCGCCGCGAGCCCGAAGCAGGTGGAGCAGTATAAGTCGGGGAAGACCGGTGTGATCGGCTACCTGGTGGGCCAGGTGATGAAGCTGAGCAAGGGGCAAGCGAACCCGGCGGCGGTGAACGAGCTGTTGAAGGCGAAGCTCGATGTGTGACGAGTGTCTCGCACATCGCTTACGCGATCTTCGGGAAGCCAGGCGTTGGCACGAATTGGCTTATCCGCGGAACGGAATCGGCCAAAGGTCTCCGTTTTGTCGAAGCGATTGCGCCTGGAACCGAGGACGATGCGGTTTTAGAGGAATTCTTCTCCGCCGGGTTCCGGCAAGGAGACACTGCCACCCTGGACGCAAATGACGCGTGCGATGGGCATGAAGTTTGCGCATGAGGAGCGCACCGGCCACAGGGTAAATTTGAATCTACCGGGCTGAACGCGAAGGCATTCACACCAGTGTGAACGCAGCAAGCTAAAGCTCGCGCCACGTTAGCGCTGGTTGGCTTTTAGAATCTTTTTGCGCAGGCGGATGGATTGCGGCGTCACTTCCACGAACTCGTCGTCGCGGATAAATTCGATGGCTTGCTCCAGATTCAGAAGACGCGGCGGAACCAGGCGAATGGCTTCGTCGGAGGTGGAGGCGCGCATGTTGGTCAGCTTCTTTTCCTTGACGATGTTGACGTTCAGGTCGGCGTCGCGGGCGTTTTCGCCGACGATCATGCCTTCATAAACTTCCGTGCCCGGGCTAACGAACATCTCGCCGCGCTCTTGCAAATTGAAGATCGCATTGCCGGTGGTCTTGCCCGCGCGGTCCGCCACCAGCGATCCGGTGGGCCGCGACGGGAATGTCGCCCTGCCATTCGATATAGCTGTGGAACAGCGTATTCAGGATGGCGGTGCCGCGAGTGTCGGTCATCATCTCGCTGCGCAGCCCGATCAGCCCGCGCGACGGCACGTGAAACTCCAGGCGCACGCGGCCCGAGCCGTGGTTCACCATCTTGATCATTTTGCCTTTGCGCTGGCCCAGCTTCTCGATCACGACGCCGATATAGGTCTCCGGACAATCGATCACCAGCAACTCCATCGGCTCATGCACTTTGCCGTCGATCGTCTTGGTCAGGATCTCCGGCTTTCCCACCATCATTTCAAAACCTTCGCGCCGCATCATTTCGATGATGATGGCGAGTTGCAGCTCTCCACGGCCCATCACTTTATAGGCGTCGGGACCGCCGGCCTCTTCCACCCGGATGGAAACATTCGTCAGCAGCTCTTTATCCAGCCGATCGCGCAGATTGCGCGAAGTAACGAATTGCCCTTCGCGGCCCGAGAACGGCGACGTATTGATGGTGAACGTCATCGCGATGGTGGGCTCGTCGATCTGGATGTGCGGCAGCGGACTCGGATTTTCGACGCTGGTGACGGTCTCGCCGATGGTGATGCCTTCCACGCCCGCAATCGCGAGAACGTCGCCCGGGTATCCGATGGTCTCGTCCACGCGCTTCAAGCCTTCGAAGGAATAAAGCTTGGTGATGCGCGTTTTTTGCAGCGAGCCGTCCAGCTTGGCGATCGCCACTTCGTCGCCGTTTCTCAAGATTCCCGAAAAAACGCGGCCGATGGCCAGGCGGCCCAGGTACTCGCTGTAGTCGAGATTCGCGACCAAAAGCTGGAGCGACGCATCGGGATCGCCGGCCGGAGGCGGGATGTGCTTCAAGATGGTTTCAAACAGCGGACGCAGGTCGTTGGAATCATCTTCCATGGTCAGCTTTGCGATCCCGGCTTTGGCATTGGTGTAGATGACCGGGAAATCGAGTTGATCCTCCACCGCGTCCAAATCGATGAACAGGTCGTAGATTTCGTTCAGAACTTCCGGAATTCGGGCATCCGGCCGGTCGATCTTGTTGATCACAAGAATCGGCGGCAGCTTGGCTTCGAGCGCCTTCATCAGCACGTAGCGGGTCTGCGGCAGCGGGCCTTCGCTCGCGTCCACCAGCAGCATGACGCCGTCTACGATTTTCAGCGCGCGCTCCACTTCGCCGCCGAAATCGCTGTGGCCGGGTGTATCGACAATATTGATCTTGATGCCGTGGTAGCGCACGCCGGTGGTTTTCGCGAGAATGGTGATGCCGCGCTCGCGTTCCAGTTCGTTGGAATCCATCATGCGCTCGACGTGTGCTCGTTTGCGCGGAAAAGTCCGCTTTGGTTCAGCATGGCGTCCACCAGCGTGGTCTTGCCGTGATCGACGTGCGCAATGATGGCGATATTGCGCGTGAGGCGATTATGCTGCTGCGCTTCGCTATGATCGGAAGGGTGATTCAGGACTTCAGGTTGCATTCGATACATATATGGTCGCACGCCAAGACAATTTGACCGAATCCGCGCTGCCGGTGGTGGTGATCGTGGGACGCCCGAATGTCGGTAAGTCCACTCTTTTCAATGCTATCATGGGCCAACGGCGGTCCATCGTGGGCGATGAACCCGGAATAACGCGCGACCGTATTCAGGGTGAAGCGGTGTATCTGGGCAGGAGATTCGAGCTGATCGATACCGGCGGCATCATCCCGAACGACGCCGAAATGATCCCGACCGAGATTTTGAAGCAGGCGCGCGTGGCGCTGGATCAGGCGGCGCAGATCATCTTTCTGATCGACGGGCGGACCGAGATCACGGGCACCGATCGCGACCTGGCGAAGGTGCTGCGGAAGCTCGGCAAGCCGGTGACGCTGGCGGTGAACAAGATCGACGCGACGGTGCGCGAGGGCCTGGCTCACGAATTTCATTCGCTCGGTTTTAAGGATTTGTTCCCCATCTCTTCCGAGCACCGCATTGGGTTCGATGAACTGCTGGAGCATGTCACCAGGAACTTTTCAAGTGACGAAGGCCCCGAAGAGCCGGAGCCGGAGGTGCGACCGATCAAAGTGGCGATCATTGGCCGGCCCAACGTCGGAAAATCCACGCTGTTGAATACGCTGGTGGGGCAAGAGCGGTCGATTGTGTCGCCGGTGGCGGGCACCACGCGCGATGCGGTGGATCAAAGCTTGTTGCATGACGGTGTGGAGTACGTTTTTGTCGATACCGCGGGCATCCGGCGCAAGGGCAAAACCAAGCTGATGGCCGAAAAGTTGAGCGTGGTGATGGCGCGCCGGCATATCCGCATGGCGAATGTTGTCCTGTTGGTGCTGGACGCCACCGAAAAAGATCGCCGCGCTGGATGCCACGATCGCGGGCTACGCAGACGAAGAGGGGCGCGCGCTGATCCTATGCGTCAACAAGTGGGACGCGGCCGGCGACAAGGGCAAGCGGAAGTTTACCGAAGAAATCCGCGACGAGCTGAAGTTTCTGGCGTACGCGCCAATCGCGTTTGTGTCGGCCAAGACGGGCGCGGGCGTGGATGGGCTGTTCGGGATGATTAGCGATGCCTACGCATCGGCTTCCAAGCGCGTGAGCACGGGCGAATTGAACCGGTTTGTCGAGATGCTGGATTTCGATCGCGACATCAAGATTTACTACATGACGCAGGGCTCGGTGCGGCCGCCGACGTTTCGTGGTGTTCACCGATAAGGCCAGGGATCTACACTTTTCGACTGAGCGATTCCTGATCAATCAACTGCGGAAGCGATTTGGATTTGAAGGCACGCCGATAAGGATCAAAGCCAAACGCCGATAAGGTCCGCTTGCTGACGCGCGCGGTTCAGAACCGCGACCGTGAGGGAGTCGCGATCGCTTCAGAATGCGTGGACGGAGTCGATTCCGTTGGCCTGCAGGACCACCTGCATTTTCTCCAGCGCCGATTTGTGGATCTGCGAGACGCGGCTTTCGTTGATGCCCAGGATGCCGCCGATTTCCTTCATGGTCATTTCGTTGGTGTAGTACAGGAACACGACCTTCTGATAGCGTTCTGGGAGCGTCTTCATGGCGACGCCCAGGACGGAGCGCATCTGCTCGCGCGAGCACATGTTGTCGGGCTGGGTTTCGGGCTTGCTGGGAAAGTCGGGGGCGGGCAGGTCATCATGCTCGGCAGTGCGCGTAGAAGCCGAGATCAAGCCGACGCTACGGAGGTCCACCATCATCTGACGCCAGCGCTCGACATCCACCCCCAGCTTCTGTGCGATTTCCGATTCGGTGGGCGTGCGCTGGAGCGTGGCGGCGAGCTCGCGCGTGGCGGCTTCCACTTGTTTGTGACGACGGCGCAGATCGCGGGAAGCCCAGTCGAGCTGGCGCAGACTGTCCAGGATGGCGCCCTTGATGCGATGCTTGGCATAACTGGAAAAGGCCACCTGTTTCTCGGGATTGAATTTGCTGGCGGCATCGAACAGCCCCAGAACGCCGGCGTGAACCAGATCGTCCAGATCCACGTGCACCGGAAGGTTCTCATGTACCCGGACGGCGATAGCTTTCACCAGCGGCAGATGCTCCAGCACGATACGATCGCGGCGGGCGATCTTGCTGGCAGGGCTGATCTGAGCCGGCTTGGTTTTGATTAGGGGCGTGGCTTTTAGCACCGGCGTCGTCTTCATCACCGGTGTAGTCTTGATTAAAGTTGAGGTTTTGATCACAGGCGTGGTCTTGATCAAAGTGGTCTTCATCATGGCCGTCTTCAGCATCGCCGTGTTCGTCATTGCCGTTTTCGTCATAGCCGTCTTCATGCCAGGTCCCTTTGCCTTAGTTTTTCGAGTCTTACTTGTCATGGCGGACGCTTCTCTAGGTGCAAGCCTGTCGCCATAAGAGGACTAAGGGGAAATCGCCGCGTTGTGTAGAGGAGTCGTCTATACACCCGTACTGTCTAAGCCCCGAGACTGAACAAGATACGATCCCACTAGGACGGTCCATCCGAGCGGGATGAATCGCAGGTACTAAGGGCCTGTGCGCAGTCTCAATTTCGTTCTGGAACGTACTAGCACTCCGCGAATGCCGAAACGGTACGCGCGTTCCATAATGAAACTAGAATGACTCCAGCCTCGCTACTCTTATCGGCCGGTTTCCAGGTATCTTCACTACTGTCGTTAAGGGACGTCTAGGGCTACCCGCTAGGGCTGTTTCAACGTATGAATATAGGTCTTTAGCGCCAGCGCACCCAGCAAGATCCAAACTACCAGGCGAAAGTTTCCGTCCAAGGTCAAGGCTGCCAGCAGCGCGATGGCGCCATAGCAGCCTAGCGCCAAGTAGAACTTTCGTCCTTGTTTGGGTCCGGGGTCTGGGGCGGGGTGCAGAGCTGGGTCTAGATCTGGGTTTAGCTCAGCGTCCGGCTCGGGATCGGGTTCGAAGGACAACAAGTTATCGCTGCGCGGGCTGCTGGCTTTGAGCCGACCGCTCTGTCAGCTCGATCCGCGTTCCCCAGGGATCGGTCAGAAAAGCCACGGCAAAGCCCATTTGGGGGACCTTGCGATAGGGCGTATCCAGCTTTACGCCGTTCGCCTCCATGGTCTTCGAGAAGCCCTCCAGGTCCTTCACCTCGGGACCTTGGGCAGCGTATAAATGTCCCGATCGGGCCCATCTTGCCCGCTGTGACACGCATGATATCCACCCAAAAGTGCCGCTGGACCTCCGGGTCATTGGTGAATAAATGGATATGACTATTTGAGACGTAGGCGTCGGCAAGCGGAACCAATCTCATTTTCCCCCCATTTCGCGGGAACTCACAGCATACAACAAAGGTATAATCTGTGAAACCCTTGTCGTGACGGAGGTGCAACGTGGAAGCACAGAAGTTGGGCATCCAGGAACAGAAGCTGACCGTAGGCGACGGCTTTATCGGCATGCTGAACGCCTTTGTGGATCCTAAGGCGATGGCCAAGCGCATTCCGGCGCCGCTTTCGTGGCTTTGGCCGGTCATAACGCTTACCGTCATCTACGTGGTTTCCGGCTATCTTATGCTTCCCTACGTCATGAGCCTCATCGATGTGAGGATCAGGCAGCAGATTAGCCAGCAAAACATGCCGGTGGAGCAAGCCGAACGCGCACGCACCGTGGCACACGCTATCTACCAGTTTTATCCCTTTGCCATTCCGGTGATCATAATCCTGTTCGTGCTCTTCTTTGCCTGGCTGGTGAGCGCCATGGCGTCCATGGCTGGGATGCGAACCAAATTCCGCGACATTTTCTCGCTTATGGCGGCCTGCTCGCTGATTCCGGCGCTCCAGGCCGTCGCGACTTACGTCGTGCTTCACGCCAAAGGCGACGAAGTCACGTCTCAGGACCAGCTCACGCCTCCCTTCGGGCTCGACATCTTCCTTCAGGACATTCACGGCGCACTGCTCGGGTTTGTGAATTTTTTCTCGATTTTCGAGATCTGGTATCTGATTGTGCTGACGCTAGGGCTGGCTTATTTGGGAAAATCAACCAAGGGCAAAGCCTTCTTCGCGCTCACGCCCGCGTGGCTGATACCGCTGGTGATCAAGATAGTGCAGGCCATGTTCCAGGGTTCGCAGGGGAGCTGATCTCAGCCGACGGTCTCTTCCGTCTCTTCGCCCGGCGGCAGTTTGTGCTTGGGCTTTTTGCGCTGGTTCTTTGGCACAATCAGCTTAGGCGAAGGCACGGTGCCCACGCGCTCGCGCGCCAGCCGCCGGATTTCGGTAGGTATGTCGAACTTCTTGGGCTTCTTTTTGGCCATCCTACTTAATCCTAGTGCCGTTCTTGTGTCATCAGGATGCGCCGGATCGATCGCACCTCGATACAAAGGACTCCTGCCGCAGCTATAAGTCCAAGCCACTCGCCTCTTACGACGGCCCAACCGCCCGCTGCCAGGATGATCACCACCGCCACGCATTGCCAAGCTATGGCTCCATCCGGGTTCTTATTTGTGAAAGATTGCTGACCCGCGAGAAACCACGCAAGCGAACCCACAGTTCCCGCGATCGCCGGATGCTGTAGCCCGAAATTCGACAGAGTGCTCGTCACCGCACCTCGGGGGACTCTTTTTCGCCGCTAATCCTACCATCGTATACCCTTGCATGCGCTTGACTTCGCTCGGTCCGTTTCGGTAGCCTGACGATTCCACATGTCCTCTATTGACGTTCCCTTAGAGCGTGGCCGCTTCGGAAAGACGGCCCGCCGCGACGCATGGTGGGTCTATCCGCTCCTCACTTTTCTCGGGTTGGGCGCTTTTCTGGTTTACGCCAACTGGGCGGCCTTCCAGGGCAACCATTACAGTTACGGACCATATCTTTCCCCGATGTATTCGCCACTGATTTTTGGCCATCCGGGTGAAGATTCCTGGTTCGGCCCCATGCCCGCCTTTTTCCCGAGCTTTGTCACCGTGGCGATGATCATCCTGATATTTCCCGGCGGCTTCCGCCTCACTTGTTATTACTACCGCGGCGCCTACTACAAGGCGTTTTGGGCCGATCCGCCCAACTGCACCGTGGGCGAGCCTCGCAAGAAGTACCTGGGCGAGCGCTACTTCCCGCTGATCATTCAAAACATCCACCGCTACTTCCTCTATGCCGCGATCCTGTTTCTGTTTTTTTTGGCGCACGACGTGTGGAAGGCCCTGTGGTTTGACGGCAAATTCGGCGTGGGCGTGGGGACGCTGGTGCTGCTGGTGAACGTTATTCTGCTGGGCAGCTACACGCTGGGCTGTCATTCGCTCCGCCACCTGACGGGGGGAATCTTCGATGTGCTCTCACGCCGGCCAATCCGTAAGAAAATGTACGACTGCGTGAGTTGCATGAATCGCCGCCACATGCTGTTCGCGTGGATGAGCCTTTTCTGGGTCGCTTTCTCCGATCTGTACGTAAGGATGTGCTCCATGGGCATCTGGACGGATTGGAGAATCTTCTGATGGCGGCGGAATACCAAACGATCGAACATGATGTGTTGGTGATTGGCGCGGGCGGCGCCGGGCTGCGCGCGGCTATCGAAGCGTCGGCCGGCGGCGTGAAGGTCGGCGTAGTCAGCAAGTCACTGCTCGGGAAGGCCCACACGGTGATGGCGGAAGGCGGCATGGCAGCCTCCATGGGCAACGTGGACGATCGCGACAACTGGCGCGTGCATTTCGCCGATACCATGCGTGGCGGGCAGTATCTGAATTATTCCCGCATGGCCGAGTTGCATGCCAAGGAAGCAGCGGCGCGGGTGCACGAGCTGGAGGCTTGGGGCGCGCTGTTCGACCGCACCAAAGATGGCCGCATCCTGCAGCGCAACTTCGGCGGACATCGTTATCCGCGCCTAGCCCACGTGGGCGACCGCACGGGTTTGGAAATGATCCGCACCCTGCAGGACCACGGCATCCATCAGGGCATCGATTTTCACATGGAGTGTACGGTCATCACGCTGCTGGTGAACGCGGGCCGCGTGGTGGGTGCGTTTGGCTACGACCGTGAACGCGGGCGCTACAAGCTGTTTCATGCCAAGGCCGTGGTGCTGGCAACGGGCGGCATCGGCCGCGCGTACAAGATTACGAGCAACAGCTGGGAATACACCGGCGACGGCCATTCGCTGGCCTATCATGCGGGCGCCACGCTGCTTGGCATGGAGTTTGTGCAATTTCATCCCACCGGAATGGTGTGGCCGCCCAGCGTGCGCGGCATTCTGGTGACCGAAGGGGTGCGCGGCGAAGGCGGCGTCCTGCTGAACAATCAGGGCAAGCGCTTCATGTTCGACGACATTCCGGCCAACTACAAGAGCCAGACGGCCGACACCCCGGAGGAAGGCTGGCGCTACACACAGGGTGACAAGAACGCGCGGCGTCCACCTGAATTGCTGACGCGCGACCATGTGGCGCGTTGTATTGTCCGCGAAGTGAAGGAAGGCCGCGGCAGCCCGCACGGCGGCATCTATCTGGATATCGCCTGGATCAAGGAGAAACTGCCCAACGCGGCCGAGCACATTAAGAAGAAGCTGCCCAGCATGTACCACCAATTTAAGCAGCTCGGCGACATCGATATCACCAAGGATCCGATGGAGATCGGCCCGACGACGCACTATATGATGGGCGGCGTGCGCGTGGATCCCGATACGCAGATGTCGGACGTAGCGGGCCTGTTCGCCGCCGGAGAATGCGGCGCGGGATTGCACGGCGCGAATCGCCTGGGGGGGAACTCGCTGTCCGATCTGGTGGTCTTCGGCAAGCGCGCGGGCGAGTTTGCGGCGAAGTTCGCGAAAGATCATACGGCTGGAAGCGTGGATAGTGCGCAGGTGGATGAAGTGGCGCGCCATAGCCTGGAGCCCTTCGAACGGCAAGGCGAAAGCCCCTATCAGGTACAGTATGACCTGCAGGATTTGATGCAGAACGACGTGGGTATCGTGCGCCGCGAAGACGAGCTGGAGCGCGCGCTCGAAGGCATTGCGAAACTAAAACAGCGCGCCGGCAAGGTGGGCGTCGGCGGGAATCGCGAATACAATCCCGGCTGGCACACCGCGCTCGATTTGAACAATCTGCTGACGGTGTCGGAAGCCATCGCCCTGGCCGCGCTCGAGCGCAAGGAAAGCCGCGGCGCCCATTTCCGCGACGATTATCCGGAGAAGGATCCCGCTTACGGTACATTCAATTTCGTGATCAACAAGGGCACGGACGGGGCCATGAAGATCGGCCGCGAGCCGCTGCCGCCGATGACCGATGAGCAGAAGCAGATTATCGAAGAGATGAAGTAAGGAAGACGAGATGAAGTAAGGAAGACGAGATGAAATGAGTACCGCAACCTTCAGAATCTGGCGCGGCGATAAGACGGGTGGCCAGTTCCGCGATTACAGCACTGAAATCTCCGAAGGCATGGTGGTGCTGGACGCCGTCCACCACATTCAGGCGGAACACGCCAACGATTTGGCCGTGCGCTGGAACTGCAAAGCGGGCAAGTGCGGTTCCTGTTCGGCCGAAATCAACGGCATGCCGAAACTGATGTGCATGACACGCCTGAACACGCTGCCGCTGGATCAGCCGGTCACCGTTCAGCCCATGAAAACTTTCCCGCTGATCAGAGATTTGGTAACGGACGTCTCTTGGAATTACAAGGTCAAGATGGGCATCCGGAAATTGAAGCCGCGCCAGCCGGACGCGCCGGACGGAAGCTGGCGCATGGATCAGGCCGACGTGGACCGTCCCCAGGAATTCCGGAAGTGCATCGAGTGTTTCTTGTGCCAGGACGTTTGCCACGTGCTGCGCGATCATCAGCTGTTCGACCAATTCATCGGGCCGCGCTTCCTGATTTACACCGCGCAATTGGAGATGAATCCGATCGACACCGAAGATCGCCTGCCGGATCTGCGCAAACAGCAGGGAATCGGCTACTGCAACATCACCAAGTGCTGCACCAAGGTTTGCCCTGAGAACATCACCATCACCGATAACGCGATCATTCCGTTGAAGGAACGCGTGGTGGACCGGTTCTTCGATCCGCTGGGGAAGCTGTTCCGGGCGTTCGGGGCCAAGTAGAGCGTCGCTAGGCCATATTGCATACCAGTATCGGCTATGGTATCCTGGAGCCGTTATGGGACCAGCACGAAAGATCACCATTGAGATTCCGGAAAAGCTTTTGGAAAAAGCCCAGGAAGCCACCGGCACGGGTGTTACCCAGACCGTCCGTACTGGGCTGCAATTAGTTGCGGCATCGCAGGCCTACGCCCAGCTTCGCCAACTTCGGGGTAAGGTTCGCTTCTCGCTCACCGCTGCTGAACTCAAGTCCGACCGATGATCGTGGCCGACACAAGCACCTGGATCGCCTTCCTCGAAGGCGAAACCGGCGAGGACTTACAACTGCTTGATAAGGCGCTTGAAGACCAGCAGGTCTTGATGGCGCCCGCGGTACTCACTGAAATGTTGAGCGATCCCAAGCTCCCTTCAGCCGTCGCGGAAACGCTCTTGGAAGTCCCACTCATTGAAGTCAAAATCGGCTACTGGGAACGCGCCGGCGCATTGCGGGCCAAGGTGCTGGCAAAGCGTCGTAAAGCGCGTCTCGGCGATGCGCTGATCGCCCAGTGTTGCATCGACCGCGGAGTTCCACTTCTCACTCGAGACGGAGACTTTCGAGCGTTCGCCGAAGCGGCCAGCCTGGATCTTGTAATCGGGCCGCGCACGGACTAATCTCTCACCCTACGCTCGCGCCGCTTGCGATACACTTTCAAGCGACATTATGCATTTCAATCTGAAGCCGATTTCAAGCGCCGGAGTAACCGAGGCGTTAGAAAAGGCGGCGCGTTACCGGCTGCTGAATGAACCATCGCTCGCGGAAAGCATTTGCCTGGATGTACTCGATGCGGAACCGGAGAACCAGCGCGCGCTAGTAACATTGCTGCTGGCGCGAACCGATCAGTTCGGCTACGGAACGGCCATGGCCACCGCGCGCGAATTATTGCCGCGCCTGAAGAGCGAATACGATCAGCGATATTACGCTGGAATCATCTGGGAACGTTCCGCTCACGCCCAGCTCCGCAAAGGCGCTCCCACCGCGTCATTCAGCGCGTTCGATGCATTCGTTCAGGCCATGAAGTGCTATGAAAAGGCGATTGAACTGCGGCTGCCAGGCAATGACGACGCTATCCTGCGCTGGAACACTTGCGCGCGGATATTGATGCGCAATCCGAATCTTCGGTCCAAGCCGGATGAAGCGTACGAGCCGGTCACGGGCGAGTGAATCGGATATAATGAAGACATCCCGATGAAGTTTGGCGTCGTCGTGTTTCCTGGCAGCAATCGCGATCACGACGCTTGGTACGCCGTCACGAAAATTCTCGGGCAAGAATGCGAAATCATTTGGCACGATGCCACGAATCTGGGCAACGTGGACGCGCTGATCCTGCCTGGCGGTTTCTCCTACGGCGACTATTTGCGCTGCGGAGCCATCGCTAAGTTTTCGCCCGTGATGCAGAGCATTCGTAAGTTCGCCTCCGAGGGCGGGCTGGTGCTGGGTATCTGCAACGGCTTTCAGATTCTGGTGGAGAGCGGGCTGCTGCCGGGCGCCCTGGTGCGCAATCGCGGGCTGAAATTCGTCTGCAAGCATGTGCCCGTGCGGGTGGAAACCACCAATTCTGCGTTTACCGCCGAAGCGGTACAGGGCCGGCGCCTGCTGCTTCCGATTGCGCATGGCGAAGGCTGCTATATCGCCGATGAGCGAACGCTCGATCAACTGGAAGCCGAAGATCGCGTGACTCTGCGGTATCTGGAGAATCCGAACGGCTCCCTGCGCGACATCGCGGGGATTTTGAATGAAGGGCGCAACGTGATGGGGTTGATGCCGCACCCGGAGGACGCTACCGAGCCTCTGATGGGATCGAGCGACGGCATCGTAATTTTCCAATCGATGGTAGCGGCCTTGGTGGCAGCGCGTTAGCCAATGACGCCACAAGTAATCATTACTCCACAAATCATCGAAGCGCACCAACTCACCGAGCCCGAATACGACAAGATCGTGGCGCTGCTGGGGCGCGAACCCAGCTACACCGAACTCGGAATCTTCAGCGTGATGTGGAGCGAGCATTGCTCCTATAAAAGCTCGCGCGTGCATTTGAAGAAGCTGCCGACGCGCAGCAAGCTGGTGCTGCAAGGACCCGGCGAGAACGCCGGCATCATCGACATCGGCGACGGCTACGCGATTGCATTCAAAATTGAATCGCACAACCATCCCAGCTTCATTGAGCCGTTTCAGGGCGCGGCCACGGGCGTGGGCGGCATCCTGCGCGATATTTTCACCATGGGGGCGCGGCCCATCGCGGTTATGGACGCAATCCGTTTCGGCCCGCTGGACATTCCGCGCAACCGCCGCATACTCGAGGGCGTTGTATCAGGGATCGCGCACTATGGGAACTGCTTTGGCGTCCCCACCGTGGGCGGCGAGTGCGTGTTTGAGGATTGCTATAACGGCAATCCGCTGGTGAATGCGTTCGCGCTCGGAGTGTTTCGCAAAGACGAAGTCTTTTACGGGAAGGCCAAGGGGGTCGGCAACCCGGTAATCTACGTCGGCGCCAAGACCGGGCGCGATGGAATTCACGGCGCATCGATGGCGTCGGCCGAGTTCACCGAAGAATCCAAACAGAAGCGCCCCAACGTGCAGGTGGGCGATCCTTTCTTAGAAAAGCTCCTGCTCGAAGCGTGTCTCGAAGCCATGCAGACGGGAGCCATCGTCGGCATTCAGGACATGGGGGCCGCCGGCCTCACCTGTTCCACCTGCGAAATGGGAAGCCGCGCGGGGACAGGCGTCGAAATCGATTTGCAGTATGTCCCGCAGCGCGAAACCGGCATGACGCCTTATGAAATCATGCTCTCGGAGTCGCAGGAGCGTATGTTGCTGGTGGCCGACAAAGGGCGCGAAGCAGAAGTATTCGCGGTATTCCATAAATGGGGCTTGGACGCGGTGACGGTGGGGCACGTCACGCTGGACGGCATTCTCCGCGTGAAGGATCACGGCACGGTGGTGGCCGAGATTCCCAATCGAGCGCTGGCCGACGAGGCTCCGGTTTACGATCGGCCGCATACCGTGCCGGCACGGATCGCTCCGCTCGAAGCGCCGCGCATCCCGGATCGCTCCGCCCCGGACGCCATTCGCGCCGATCTTATTGCGCTGCTGAGTTCGGGCGATCTTTGCTCCAAACGTTGGATCTGGGAGCAGTATGACTATCTGGTGCGAAGCAGCACGCTGGCCGGGCCCACCGCCGACGCCGCCATCGTGCGCATTAAGGAGACCGGCACATCCATCGCGATGTCGCTGGATGGCAATGGCCGCTATTGCGCGCTCGATCCGCGCGAAGGCACCAAGCTGATGGTCGCCGAATGTTGCCGCAATGTTTCCACGTCGGGAGCGCTTCCGGTGGCCGCAACGAACAATTTAAACTTCGGGAACCCGGAACGGCCCCAGATCATGGCGCAGCTGGTGGAATCGATCGAAGGCATGGCGCAGGCGTGCGAATTTTTCGAAACGCCGATCACCGGCGGCAATGTCAGCCTGTACAACGAGACGCTGGGCGAAGCGATTTACCCGACACCCGTGATGGGTATTGTCGGCTTAATGAAGACCGCGCTTCCGACGCCGATTCACTTTCCTGCGGCGGGCCTAGACTTGATTCTGCTGGGAGGTTTCGGAGAGTGCGATGAAACGCATTTCGGAGGAACCCAGTACGCTAAGGTGATTCTCGAGACTCTTTGGGGGCTGCCTCCTAGTTTGGATATGCCTTACGAAAAGCGCGTCCATCAAGCGATCCGCGAAATTGTATTGGCGGGGTTAGCGGATGCGGCGCACGATGTCAGCGACGGCGGCCTCGCAATTGCCTTGTGCGAAAGCTCTTTCGGGCCGGCAGAGATTGGCGCGCACATCGAAATTCCGGAGGGCGCGCGCGCTGAGTTCGGGCTGTTTCATGAAGGCCCTTCACGAATTGTAGTGGCAACGTCCCGGCCGGAAAATGTTTTAGAAATTGCCCGGAAGAATTCGGTTGAAGCACTGCGCATCGGTGTTACGATGAAAGAGCGGTTACGAATCGATTGCGGTTCGAAAACCTTGCTGGATTGCGACCTGACGGAGTTGAGGCAACCTTGGGAAACTTCACTCGAACGCCTGCTGCGCCAGCAGTGACTAAAATCTCGGCTTCGCCGGCAGTGAGGAAAAGCCCCGCACTAGCGGAAATACCTTTCGACAAGTTTCGGGAGGAGTGCGGTGTGTTCGCCATTCATGGCCACTCGGAAGCTGCTAACTTAGCCTATCTGGGGCTCTATGCGCTGCAACATCGCGGCCAGGAGAGCGCGGGCATAGCCACCAGCGACCATCGCGAGATCCGCTGTTCCAAATCGATGGGGCATGTGGCGGATATCTTCACTCCGGAACAAATTGCCAGCTTGCCGGGCGACATGGCCATCGGCCATACGCGTTATTCCACAGCCGGCGATACCATCTTGCTGAACGCGCAGCCCTTCCTGGTGGATTGCAACAAAGGGCAGATCGCGGTGGCGCACAATGGCAACATCACCAACGCCAAGGAATTGCGGCGCGACCTGGAGCGCGAAGGATCCATCTTTCAGGCGACCAGCGATACCGAAGTGATTTTGCATCTGGTGGCGAGATCGCGGGAACGAACGCTGGCGGGTGCGCTGCGCGAAGCCCTGCTGCAGCTGGAGGGCGCATTTTCATTGGTGTTCCTGGCCAAGGACCGTGTCATCGTAGCGCGCGACCGGCACGGATTCCGGCCGCTGGCTTTCGGACAAATGCCTTCGCCGGACCGAGGCTCCTCTGTCGACCATGGCATGGCCTATGTTTTCGCGTCCGAGACCTGCGCTTTCGACTTGATCACTGCCGACTATGTGAACGACGTGGAGCCTGGCGAAATGGTGTGCGTCGGCCCCCAGGGCTTAACGCGCGAGCGCTGGGCGCCGGCCGCACCGCAAGCTCATTGCGTCTTCGAACACGTGTATTTCTCGCGGCCGGATTCCATTGTGTTCGGCCGGTCCGTTGGGCAATCTCGCGAGAATCTGGGCCGACTGCTGGCTCGCGAATCCGCGGTGCCCGCCGACGTCGTGGTCCCCGTACCTGACTCGGGTGTGGCGGCCGCCATCGGCTTTGCGTCCGAAGCCAACATCCCTTTTCGCCAGGCGCTGATTCGCAATCATTATGTAGGGCGCACGTTCATTGAGCCCTCGCAAGCCATTCGCGATTTCGGCGTAAAGCTGAAGCTGAATCCGGTCCGCCATCAACTGGAAGGCAAGCGCGTAATCTTAGTGGACGATTCCATTGTGCGGGGCACCACCAGCCGCAAGATCGTTCGCATGGTGCGCAATGCCGGGGCGCGTGAAGTGCATCTGCGCATTTCCTGTCCCCCTACCATTTCGCCGTGCTTCTACGGTGTGGACACACCCTGCGAGAGCGAGCTGATCGCCGCCAATCAATCCATCGAAGGGATCCGCAAGTTTGTCGAAGCCGATTCGCTAGCGTATCTTTCACTGGATTCTCTGCGAAAAGCGGTGTCCGACACCAAAGACGAGTACTGCTACGCCTGCTACACGGGCGAGTATCCCACTGAGCTGGTGCAGATCGAAGAGTTGGTGGCTGCTCGAACTCGCCGCTAATTAAGCAGGCTAGTTGAAGAGTACAATCTAAACATGGGCACAACCACGACGCTGGTAACCGTCCAAGAGTTTCTTGCACTGCCTGAGGTTGAAGGCGAGCGCCTGGAACTGATTGGGGGCGAGATTGTCAGCATGCCAATGTCCGGTCAGCCGCATGAAGTCACCAAGTCGAACCTCGTAAGGTTGCTGATTTTGGGGCTAACTCAGAACCCCGCCCTACGTGTGTTCATCGAAAGCGCATGCCAACTCGACGAAACAAACTGCCTAATTCCCGACATCAGCGTGCTGACCTCAAAGCGGATATTGCCTGGGGGCATCGGCGTGTTCCAGGGGGCTCCTGAGATTGCGATCGAAGTGGTCTCCTCGGAAACGGCAGCGCGCCTTGAGGAGAAGATCGAACTTTATCTTTCGTGCGGGTGCAAGTCCGTCTGGGTAGTCTATCCACGGCGGCGCGTTGTGCGGGTCTACGACTCCGACGGCGGCGCAACGAAGTTCGAAAACGGCCAGCCGCTCACAGATCCGAACGTCCTCCCCAGCTTCAGCATTCCCACCTCGGCCATATTCGACGGTGTCTAGCCCGCAGATCAGTTCAGGCCCCGCCGTCGCCGCGTCGGCGCTCGCTGTCCCTCATTCCCGCATTCGCGAACTGGCCGAGATCGCCATGTCCATGGACGGCGTGCTGAAGCTCTACTTCGGCGAATCGAACCTGCCGACGCCCGAGTTCATCAAGCGCGCCGCGCAAAAGGCCATGGCCGACGGCTTCACCTTCTACACCGAGAATGCCGGGCTGCCTTCTTTGCGCAAGGGTCTCGCGCGCTATTATCAGGAACTGCACGCGGTGGAAATCGATGCGGCGAGTGAGATCATCGTCACCGCTTCCGGAGTGCAGGCGCTGCACCTGGCGATCCGTTGCGTGCTCGATCCTGGCGACGAAGCTTTGGTGCTGACGCCTGCGTGGCCCAACGGTGCGGCCAATGTCGCGATGGCGAACGCGGTGCCGGTGGAAATTGCGCAACCCCTGGTGGGCGATCGGTATCAAGTCGATTTTTCGGCTTTGGAGGCCGCGGTTACACCGCGAACGCGAATGCTGCTGTACACGTCGCCCTCCAATCCGCTGGGTTGGGTGGCCACTGTCGACGAGCAGCGTCAATTGCTGGAATTTGCCCGCCGCCACGGCTTGTGGCTGATGGCTGACGAAGTATACGAGCGTCTGAATTACACGGGCTTGAAGCCGACCACGCCCGCGCCGACGATCTTAAAGCTTGCCACTCGCGACGACGCGGTGATGGTTGTGCAGTCGTTTTCGAAGGCCTATTGCATGACGGGCTGGCGCCTGGGATGGCTGGTGGCGCGGCGGGATGTGGCCGCGCGGGCTACGCAACTCAACGAGTTCGTGGTGTCGCATGCGCCCAGTTTTACCCAGCGAGCGGGAGAAACCGCCCTGCTGTGGGGCGAAAACACAATGGCGGAAATGCTGGTGCGGTTGCGTGAGAATCGCGACTTCTGCCTGGCTGCGCTGGCCAAGATGCCGGGTGTCGCCGTTCCCAAGCCGGACGGCGCGTTCTACTTGTTTCCCAAGATCGCTGGCGCAAAGGACTCGTTCGATTTTTGCAAACGCCTGTTGGTCGAAACCCACGTAGGACTAGCGCCGGGAGTTGCGTTCGGCGCCGGCGGCGAAGGATCGGTGCGAATCTGTTACGCCGCCGATCGGCCGATCCTGGAACAAGCGATGGCGCGCCTCAGCCTCTTCCTCAAGTGAGTGCCCTCTCTTTCAAGCCCAGAAATCGCCGCACTTCCTGTTCCAACCCAGGTGCGCACCCAACGGCGTTGCCGGCGTAAATGGTTGACCCGCCATCAATGTTGAAATAGCGCGCACCGGCCTCCTCCAGGATCACCTTGAGAGGCGCGAAATCCCAGGGCGAGGCGCTGGGTTCCAGCCAAATCTCGGCTTGGCCTGAGGCCACCATCATGGCGTCCGCCGCGCCGCCCATGCCGCGCACTGCCCAAAATCGCCCCATCCAATCCAGCAATCGCCCGTAATACGGCGAGTTCCCTACCCTGTCATAGCCGTTTACGCACAAAACAGATTCGGAGACGGATGTTTTGGCTGAGGGATGGATCGGCGAACCATTGTAATGCGCGCCGCCTCCCTGGCTGGCTGAATAAAGCTTCCCGAGCACCGGCAGATTCACGACACCCACGACTACGTCGCCGCCCGACTCCAGAGCGATCAGATTGGCCCACAGCGGATTGCCGCGCACATAATCCCGAGTGCCATCGATTGGATCGATGATCCAGCGCCGCCCGCTGCGGCTTTCCGCACGCGCCCCTTCTTCGCCCAGCACCCCGTCCTGTGGAAATGCATCCGCCAGCATGCCCGCGATCAACTGTTCGCATTCGCGATCCGCCCGCGTCACCGGCGACTTGTCGGGCTTGGTTTCGGCCACGACGTTCGGCTGATATCGTAGCGCCAGATGTGCCGCTTTCTGAGCGGCTTCGATTGCGACTTCCAGTTCTTTAGACCACAAACCACACCCTAGCACGTCTACAATAAGCGAATGGGTGCTCGCACCATGTACGCGGTCCTCGAAGAAACCGCCAAGACTTTCGGCCATGCGCCGGCCTTACATCAGCCCATCGGCAAGGGCAATTACCAGACTTACTCGTGGCTTGAGTACCAGCGCGCAGCCGAAGAAATTGCTTGTGGGTTGCGGCAGTTGGGTATCCAAAAGGGCGACACGGTGGCGCTGCATTCCGAGACCCGCGCCGAATTTTATCTCGCGGATATGGGCGTGCTCACGAATGGTTCCATTGCGGCGGCGCTCTACACCACGTATCCGCTCGCAGACCAGGCAAAAAACGTGCGGGCCAGCTACGCTAAAGCGGTCTTCATGGAAGATCCAAAGAGCATGCAATCGCTCATGGCGGAGGGCGGCGGAACGCTTGCCGGATTGCAGTGGATTCTGCTCACTGGCGAGGCTGAGGGCGTCCTCACGCTGGAGCAACTGCGAGCCAAAGGCCGCGCCGCGCTGAAAAAAGATCGACACGCAGTGGAGAAGATTTGCGCCGAAGTGCGCCCGGACGATCCTGCGATTCTGTATCTTACCTCTGGCGCCACTGGAGAACCGAAAATGGGCTTGGTCAGCCACGCGGCGCTAACCTCCAACATCGACATGGGGCCGCTGGTTCTGCCCCTCACACACAAAGACTCCACCATCGCTTTCCTGCCATCGGCGCACATCGCGCAACGCGTGGTAATCGAGTTTCTCCCCATCCGTTTGGGCATTCCGGTCTGGTTTTCGGAGAGTCTCGCCAAGCTGCCCCACGAGCTGAAAACCATCCGGCCGACGTTTTTGCTGGCGCCGCCGCGCGTATGGGAGCGCATTTTCACCAGCGTCCACGCGGAGGTCAAAAAGAGGAACGCGGCCGCGAGAAAGATGTTTCACGGCGCTGTTGGGTTGGGCGCCGAGGTGAGCCGCCTTCGCGAGGAAGGAAAGCCCGTTCCGAAAATGATGTTAGCGTCGCTCAAGATCGCCGATTGGCTGGTGTTCTCGAAGATCCGCGCGCGTTTGGGCGGACGCATACAAATAGCAGCCTCGGGAGCGGCGCCGCTGGGAAAAGATCTGGCGCGATTCTACGCGGCTATCGGGATGCCTCTGATCGAGGGCTACGGACTCACCGAAGGCGGCGTGGTTTGTTTTAATCCTCATGATCGGCCGAAGTCTGGCAGCATTGGAAAGAAGTTGCCGGGAGTGGAGCTGCGTCTGGCCGAGGACGGCGAGCTGCTGGTAAAGAGTCCGGCGCTGTTCTCCGGTTACTTCAACGACCCGGAAGCCACCGCAACTGTCCTGCGCGATGGATGGCTCTACACTGGCGACATCGCCGAATTCGATGCCGACGGATACGTGTACATCACTGGCCGCAAGAAGGAGCTGATCGTCTCCTCCAACGGCAAGAAGATTTATCCGGCGCGGATCGAGATGCTCTTCAAGACGGAGCCCATCATCAATCAAGTGGTGCTGGTGGGCGATCGTTTGCCGTATGTAACGGCACTGGTGACTATCAACGCCGGCGAAGTGGCCACCTCCGCTGAGGCGGAAGTGAAGAAGGCAGTGGCGCGTGTAAACCGAAAGCTTGCGCCGTTCGAGCAGATTCGCAAGTTTCGCATCATCGAACGTGATTTCTCTATCGAAAGCGGCGAGCTAACGCCCACCATGAAGGTCCGGCGAAACCGGGTGCTGGAAAATCATCGCGAGCTGGTCGGCGAATTGTATATGGGGAAAGAGGAAAGCCAATAACCGCCCCGAGCGCCAAAATCGTCCCGAAGGAAATCGCCTGTCACGGCGACAAGCGCATTGACAATTACTTCTGGCTGCGCGACCGGCA
This sequence comes from Bryobacterales bacterium, assembly GCA_963747945.1. Lineage (GTDB taxonomy): Bacteria > Acidobacteriota > Terriglobia > Bryobacterales > Bryobacteraceae > Palsa-89. Next base: position 430,701 of record CAVVHB010000006.1, on the reverse strand, counting down.
AGATCCTGACGTGATTGCTTATCTGGAAGCCGAGAATCGCTACACCGAGGAAGCGATGGCGCCGACGAAGTCGCTCCAGGAGGATATCTATCGCGAGATCCTCGGTCGCATTCAGGAGACGGACGTATCGGTGCCGGTAAAGCGCGACGACTATTTCTATTACACGCGAACCGAGGAAGGCAAAGCGTATTCGATTCAATGCCGCAAGCATGGGAGTCTCGACACGCCCGAAGAAATCCTGCTCGACGCCAATGTTTTAGCTGAAGGGCAGAAGTATTTTCGGTTAGGAAACTTCGCGGTTAGTCCCGATCATCGGCTATTGGCTTACTCGACGGACGTAGAAGGCGACGAATCATACACCATCCGGGTGAAACTTCTCAGCACCGGCGAACTGTTACCGGATCGGATCCCGAATACGTATTACACGTTGGAGTGGGCCAACGATAATCGGACGTTCTTCTACACCGTTCTGGACGAGACGAAGCGGCCGTATCGCGCCTTCCGGCATGAACTCGGGGCCCCTTCCGACGCTTTGGTGTATCAAGAGGACGACGGGCGTTTCTCATTGGGACTGGGGAAGACTCGCAGCCGGCGATTCGTGTTCATCGAGCTTGCGAGCCCGCTTACATCCGAACTGCGCTACCTGGAAGCTGCCGCACCATTTGGTGAATTTCGCGTGATGCTGCCGCGGCGGCAGGGCGTGGAGTACGACGCGTCGCATCATGGCGAGTATTTCTACATCCGGACGAATGATACGGCGAAGAACTTTCGCTTGATGCGGACGGCGGTGGGCAATCCTTCCACCGAAACATGGCACGAGGTTATTCCCGCCCGCGCCGATGTGACCATCGAAGCTGTCGATTCATTCGAAGACCATCTGGCGGTATACGAGCGCGAGCGAGGACTGGAGAAAATTTGCATCCGCGATGGCTCAGGCGCTTTCTCGCACTACATCGAGTTTCCCGAGCCGGTTTACACCGTGGCCGCGACCGGTAACGCGGAGTACAAGACCAATCTGCTGCGGTTCAGCTACACCTCGCTGGTGACGCCGATGTCGGTGTTCGATTACAACGTGCGAACGGGCGAGCGCGAGCTGAAAAAGCAGTATGAAGTGCGCGGGGGATACGACGCATCGCAATATCAATCCGAGAGAATCTTTGCGAGAGCACCGGATGGCGTCGAAGTACCGATTTCGATGGTTTATCGCCGGGATTTTGAACGTAACGGGACGAGTCCCCTGCTGCTCTATGGGTACGGCGCGTACGGACACAGCATCGATCCGCGATTTTCGTCCGATCGGCTGAGCCTGCTCGATCGCGGCTTTGTGTTCGCCATCGCGCATATCCGCGGCGGCGCCGAGCTGGGCGAAGAATGGCACGATCACGGCAAGCTGCTGGAGAAGAAAAACACATTCAGCGACTTCATTGCCTGCGCGGAACACCTGATCTCGACGCGCTACACCGCGAGCGATCGTCTCGCGATCATGGGCGGCAGCGCCGGCGGGTTGCTGATGGGCGCAGTGCTGAACCTGCGGCCGGAGCTGTTTCACGTCGCCATCGCCAAGGTGCCGTTCGTCGACACCTTGAACACCATGCTTGATCCCACGCTGCCGCTGACCATATCGGAATACGAGGAATGGGGCAACCCGGAAGATGAGGAATACTATGACTACATTCGCTCTTACTCGCCGTACGATAACGTCACGCGCGCGCGAATATCCGAGAATCCTGGCAACCGGAGGGCTGAACGATCCTCGCGTGTCGTACTGGGAGCCCGCGAAATGGGTGGCGAAACTGCGCGCTCAGAAAAAAGACTCAAATGTGCTACTGCTTAAAACCGACATGGGCAGCGGCCATTTTGGCCCATCGGGCCGTTATGAAGGCATCAAGGAAGTGGCGTTCGACTACGCGTTCCTGCTAAAGGCGATGGCGTTCACACGAGTGTGAACGCGGCACGCGTGGGCGCGTGCGCCACTAAGCGTTCAGCGATAGCAGCGTGCGTTTCACTACCGCCTTGGTCAGTGGCACCTTGTATTTATTCTTGGCGAGTGGGTGCGCGCCTTCAATCGACGCCTCGCCAGCCTGGGCCGCCAGTTCGGGTGTGATGCGCTGGTCCACCAGCATCGCCTCCACTTTCTGGAGCCGCCACGGGATGGGAGCAACGCCGCCCAGAACGATGCGCGCGCTGCGGCAGATTTGCCGATCCATTTCCAAGACGATTGCCGCGCTGACTACAGCATGCGTCCAAGCTTCACGATCCAGAACCTTGTGATACGTGCTGCGTGTACCGGGACCTCGGCGCGGGCAATTGAATCGCAGAGAGGATCTCGTCCTTGCCTAAAACGTTCTCGCGGGTTGCGTCGACGCGCGGCAATTGGAAGAATTCGGACGCCGGAAGCGCGCGCTCACCCGACGGCCCCGCGATATGAAATTCGGCGTCCAACGCCACCAGAGCCGGCGCGGTATCGGACGGATGCACGATATAGCTCGGCCCTCCGCCGAAAATAGCGTGCAGCTGATTCTCGCCCGAAGCGGAAAAGCAGGTATTTCCACCGTTCTTCAAGCATGGAAATCCGTTGCGGAAATACCAACACCAGGGGCGCTGGCAAACGTTGCCGGCGAGCGTTCCAGCGTTGCGAATTTGCGGCGTGCCCACTTTCTCAGCGGCTTCCGCCAGCACGGTATATTCCTTGCGAATGTGCTGATCGCGGCTGAAGGCGTCCAGCGTAATCAGGCCGCCGATCTTCGACCTTGCCGCGCTGATTCTCGATCCGATCCAGCCCGCGGATCGCCTTCAGGTTCACCAGCACGTCCGGCGCGACCAGATGCTCCTTCACCATGCCCAGCAGATCGCTTCCGCCGCCTACGATGGATGCACTGCGACCTTGGCTGGTGCGCCTGGCTCAGCAGCGAAACAGCTTCGCGCATGTCTTTCGGATTGGCGTTGCTAAAGGCTCTCATGCCAGCACCTCCAGAACCTTCTCGCGAGTAATAGGAAGATCTTTGATACGCTTCCCGGTGGCATTGAAGAAGGCGTTCGCGATCGCCGCCAACGGAGGGAATGATGCTGGATTCACCGATGGACTTGGCTCCGAACGGCCCGTATTGATCTTCGGTCTCGACGAACAGCACATCCACTTCGGGCGTGTCCAGATGCGTCATCACGCGCGCGCCATAATAGCCGGCGTTCAGCGGGACGCCGTGCGTGGGATCGTACAGCAACTCTTCGTGCAGCGCCATGCCGATGCCCTGCGTAGAGCCGCCTTTCACCTGGCTGGCGCAGGTGAGCGGATTGATGATGCGCCCGCTATCGTGCGCGGCCAGAAACTTCACCACGCGAACGTGGCCGAGTTCGGTGTCCACTTCCACCTGAGCGAAATGCGCCGCAAAACTGTAGCGCGCGGCATCTTTGAGCTGGGCGGGATCGGGCGTCGCGCTGCCGGTGCGGATCTCATCGCCTTGCGGCATGCCCTTGTCGGCAATCTGCTGCTTCAGATCCTTCACGGCTTGGACCACCGCGTAACCGGTGTGCGTTGTGGTGCGGCTGCCGGATTCGCCCACCGAATAAGGGCAGACTTCGGTGTCGCCACTCACCACGGCAACTTTTGCCAGCGGCACTCCCAATTCTTCGGCCGCGATCAGCGCCATGGTAGTTTTCGCGGCCGTGCCGACATCGGTGACGCCGACGTGCAATTCGTACTCATCCTTGGAATTCAAGTGAATCACGGCGCTGCTTCGGCCCACAGCCGCGCCGAACGCGCCCATCGCCATTCCGACGCCGCGCTTCACAGGACCATCGCCCGCGCCCGGCGCGTGCCAAAGCTTCTTCCATTCGAAAGCCTCCGCGCCCCGCAGGACGCAGTCTTCCAATCCGAAGCTGGTGTAAGGCAGCTGGTCGTGGTATTTCCGCGTCATATTTTTCACGCGGAAATCGATAGGATCCATTTTCAACTCGTAAGCGATGTGATCCATGAGCGATTCGATACCGAAGATTCCTTGCGGATAAGCCGGCCCGCGGAAATTCGCGGAAACAGCCATGTTCGTCAAGACCGGATAGACCAGCTTCTCGACGTTTGGGCACTGATACAGCTCCACGCCCGCGATGTCGCCCGAGCTCTTGCGATACGGCCCCATGCCGCTGTAGCCGCGGAACTGAATGGCAGTCAGCGTGCCGTCGTGTTTCACGCCCACCTTGTAGTACTGCTTGGTCGGCCAGCGGCCATGTACCGCAACGTAGTCTTCCTTGCGCGTGAACTCCAGCTTCACCGGCGCGCCGGCCTTCTTCGCCAACATCGCAGCCATCAAATCGAAATCATGAACCTGATTCTTGTTGCCAAAACCGCCGCCCATGTACTTGCAAACCACGCGCACATTTTCGAGCGGCATCTTCAAATCGCGAGCCATCTCGATGCGGCACATGGAAATGCCCTGGGTGGAGGCGTACACAGTCAGCTTCTCGCCTTCCCAGTGGGCGAGGCTGACGCGAATTTCGAGCTGCGCGTTGTTGATATGAACCGAGCTGTAGTGATCTTCGAAAACCTGATCGGCGTCGGCCAGGCCCTTCTCGATATTGCCGTGGCGGTAGGTTTCCGGCTGGTGGTCGCCCTTGTTGTCCTGCGAAAGATTGCCGCCCGGTTGGATTTCGACCGCACCCGGCTTCAATGCTTCTTCCGGATCGAGCACGAACGGGAGCGTTTCGTAATCGACGTCGATCAGCCGGATGGCGTCTTCGGCCACGTGCCGGTCGACGGCGGCAACGGCAGCCACGGCATCGCCCGCGAAACGGACCGGATTGTTGAACAGATAGCGCTTGTTCTTGGTGTCGCCGCTGCCCCACACCACGTCGCAATTCTCGTGCGTCAGCACTGCCTTCACGCCGGGCAGCGCCAGCGCTTTCGATGCATCGATGCTACGGATGCGCGCGTGCGGATGCGGGCTGCGGAGAACCCGTGCGTAAAGCATTCCGGGAAGATGAAGATCGCCAGTGTAGTTGGCTTTGCCGGTAACACGTTGGAGCGCGTCCACGCGCGCTGCCGGATGGCCCACTGTCTTTAGGGCGATCATGCAGTCCTCCTGGTCGGCGCGCTCGAAGCGGAAGCCGCGGCTAGTACGGACTCGACATACCGATTGTAGTTCGAGCACCGGCAAATGTTGCCGGTCATGGCGTGGCGAACTTCGTCCGCGGTGGGATGCGGATTATGGTCCAGCAGCGCTTTGGCGCTCATCAATTGCCCGGATGTGCAATAACCGCACTGCGGTCCGTCATGCTCGATGAACGCTTCCTGCAGCGGATGCAGGTGGTCGTTGTGCGCCAGGCCTTCCACCGTCTGCACCGTGCGGCCGTCGGCCCATACCGCGAGCTGGCTGCAGGAGTAAACGGGCTTGCCATCCAGCAGCACCGTACAGGCGCCGCACTCACCGCGATCGCATCCGATCTTGGTGCCGGTGAGCGCCAGGTGATCGCGCAGAACTTCCACCAGCGTCCAGCGGTCCTCTACTTCGACGCGATGTTCGGTTCCGTTCACCACCAGCTTGAGGGATGTTCGCGGCGCTGCCGGAGGGGCAGAGGCAGCCTCTTGAGCTGCCAGGGGCACGCTTGTCGCGACAACCAATCCGGCGCCGGTGGTTTCAACAAAAGCCCGACGTGAGATCTTGCTCATTTCGCCTCCTGAAACTACACCTCTATATTATGGCTTTTATCCCAGCTGGCGGCGGTTGGGTATGTGGTCTGAAGACCATACTACCGGCGGCGGTTCTCCATGATTTTGAGAAACGACCGCCCGTGCAGTTCGTCGATGGTGAGCCCGGATGCGGCGGCTTCCTTTTCAGTGAAAGCGCCGCAATTCAGGCCCCGCAAAAGGAAATTGAGCAGTCCCTGGCCGGTGGCGGCATCGTCGAAGACATCGCCCACCAGAGTGGCCTGCGCCGCCTTGTCGATAAAGTTTCGCAGACGCGCCGCGGCCGAATCCAGGCTCTTGAGGAAAAATGCATAGACCGCCGCGTAGCGCGTGGGAAGCTGGCCGGGATGGAGATCCCAGCCTTGATAGTAGCCGTGCGCGAGCGAGCGCTGCACTAAATCGAAATGATGGCGCATAGCCCGTTGGACAATCGCGCGGTTCTCGGCCTTTTGGTCGTCGGTTAAGGAGCCGCCTGAGGGTGCGCGATGGCGCGGAATGGGCAGGATGGTGCTGGGGCCATCGGAAAGAAAGACGCCGCGATCGGCCGCACTCACCTGGATGACGTGCCGCGCAAAGTCGCAAGCCGGATGATCCAACCGCTGCTCGGCGGCCGCGATGTTGCAGCTGGCCGAGTAATCATAAGGCCCGAAGTGCAGGCCCCGGCACCGTCCCTGAGCGGCTTCGATCAACTTCGGAATGCCGATGGATCCGGAGGGATCGATGATGTTCTGGGGCGTTTCGATCATCAACTCGATCTTGATAGCGCCGGATTCGAGACCGTAGCGAGCTTCCGTTTTGTCGAGCAGTTCCACAAGATCCATCACTTGGCGTGGCACCGTGATCTTCGGCAGCGTGACCACGAAGTTGCCGGGAAGGCGGCTGGTCTGTTCGAACAGCGCCGCAAGGAACAGGTCCAGGGTTCGTTCCGAGCGCGCGTGAAGCGCTTCCGTAAAGGGCTTGATGCGAATCCCGATGAACGGCGGAAAGCCCGGCTTGTCTCGCCCGCGCGTCAAAAACCGGGCGGCTGATACGGCGTGCCCGTCTTCCTCGGCGTCCGAGCGATAGCCGTAGCCGTCTTCAAAATCGATCCGAAAATCCTCCACCGGCTCGCGTTCCAGCTTGGCGACCGTGCGATCGAAAACTGCAGCGGCAAGTTCGCCCGGCGGCAGTCCCAGGCATTGAGCGAACGCCGGCGCGTCTGGAGCGTAGTTACGAATCAGTTCCAGCGCCAGCGCTCCCAATCGCGCGGGAGTTTCGGCCTTGAACAGCTGGGCGCCGCCGTAAACGGTATGAACGGGCTGACGGTCAGACAAAGTTCCAGCCGTCAGAACCAGCGGGTCATCATTACTTTTTGCTCGGTGTAGAACATGACCGCGTCTTTACCGTGCGCGTGCAGATCGCCAAAGAACGAGTTCTTCCAGCCCGCGAACGGGAAAAAGGCCATGGGTGCGGCCACGCCGACATTGATGCCCGACCATACCGGCTTCCACGCGCGCCGAATAATCGCGCGCCGCTTTTCCGCTGCCGGTGAAAATCGACGTCGCGTTTCCAAAGCGCGACCGGTTCACCAGCTCAATAGCTTCTTCGAGCGTCTTCACGCGAATCACCGAGAGCACCGGCCCGAAGATTTCTTCCTTCGCGATGGTCATCTCCGGCTTCACGTCATCAAAAATGGTGGGCCCTAGGAAGAAGCCGAAGCCGTTACCTTTGGGCGCCCCCGACCTGCCGTCCAGGAGCGGCTTCGCGCCTTCCGCCACGCCCTTCTCGATGTACCCGGCCACGCGGTCTTTATGCTCCTTGGTGACCAGCGGCCCCATGCCGACCCCCTCTTCGACGCCGTCGCCTACGCGCATCGCGTTCACCTTCTCCACCAGCAATTTCAGTAGCGGTTCGGCGGCCTCACCTACCGGGACCAGCACGCTTCCCGCCAGGCAGCGCTCGCCCGCGGCGCCAAAGGCGGAGCTGATGATATTTTCCACCGTCTTCGGCAGGTTCGCGTCGGGCATCACCACCAGATGATTTTTCGCGCCGCCCAAGGCCTGTACGCGTTTTCCCTCGGCGGCAGCGGTTTTATAGATGTACTTGGCCACGGGCGTGGAGCCGACGAACGAGATGGCGCGCACCAGCGGATGATGCAATAGCGCGTCCACGGCCACTTTATCGCCGTGAATCAAGTTGAAAACACCAGCGGGCAGCCCGGCCTCATGCAGCAGTTTGGCAGCCAGGGTGGGCGTCATCGGAACTTTTTCGGACGGCTTCAAGATGAATGCGTTGCCGGCGGCGATGGCGAACGGCCACATCCACATGGGCACCATCGACGGGAAATTGAACGGCGTAATCCCGGCGCACACGCCCAGGGGTTGCCGGATGGTATGGCTGTCGATGCCGCTTGAAACGTCGTTCAGCGAATCGCCCATCATCAGGCTGGGCATGCCGCACGCCACCTCTACCATCTGGATGGAGCGGCGGACTTCGGCGCGCGCATCGTCGGTGGTTTTTCCGTTTTCAGTGGTCAGCGTCGCAGCCAGCTCATTCTGGTGCTTTTCGAGCAGCATCTTGTAGCGATACAGGGGCTGCATCCGGTCCACCACCGGGACGTCGCGCCACTTGAGATAAGCGGCGTGCGCGGCCTGCACCGTGCGATCCACATCCTCGGCGGTGGCGTAGGCCACTTGCGCGATTTCAGAGCCCGTTGCGGGGTTCGTTACGAGGGCGAGTTTCCGGTTTCCGGCGCTCTCCCACTGGCCGTTGATATAAAACGAAACTGTTTCTACAGAAGGTTGGCTTGCAATCATTTTGTGCTCTCCCTAGCTTACCGCTGGGGCCGGGGTTGGGGGTTTGGGGTTGGGAGCAAAGTTCTAAAACACGGCGTACTTACGTGCGCGGATCAGTAGGTTCCGCGCGTTACAGAGCCGCGCGCGTGAGCAAGCGATGTTTTGGGTTTCGCTCCCTTACGGCCGCGGTTCTGTTGGCACCTTCGGGCCGCGCTGAAACAGCTCCAGGTACAGGTTATTGGGATCGCGCACCATGCAGAATTTCGACGTGCCGTTCAGCACCGGCTCGCCATTTTTCGAAATCACTTCAACGCCTGCCGGCTTCAGCGCCTTCACCGTGGCATCGATATCGCGCACGCCAACCTGTAGAATCGCCGTGCCCGGATCCTGGATGCGGGTGTGCAGCGGAGTGCGATCGATATCTTTGAATTCCATGAAGGCCATCAGGACGGACGTGCCGGGGATGGTCGCCGAGCTTCTGCGAAACTGCGCGCCGGGCGTGCCGGCGGTATCCATCATCAGCTTGGTGCCGTCCCAAGCGGTGGGCGGCAGAGTTTGAAATCCCAGGACATCGTGATATAGGTGCAGCGTCTTGTCCAGGTCAGCAACGATGATCTCGAAGGCGCCGCCAATGATGTTGCTGGAAGCGGGGGCCGTGGTGGGAGGCGCCGGATCGCGCTGCGATATCTCGACGAAGAAACCGTCCGGGTCCTGGACGAAGACCACGTGGCCGACGCCGCCATTGGCGCCCTTGAGTGTTGCCGGCTCGCCGCCTTTACTGTTGATGTGCGCGTGTGCCGCTTTCAGCTTGGCCATTATTGCATCCATGTCGCGCACCGTCAGGATGAGGCTGGCCGCGCCAGGGTCCTGGAAACGCGGATGCACCGGCTTGCGGTCTATATCTTTGTAGTCGATCAGCTCGACGCCCAATTTCGATCCGGGAATGTGCAGCATCGCGGGCCGCGATTGGGCGCCGGGCGTGTTGCCCATAGCGATGATCCAGGGCGTGCTGTCGAATGGGCGCGGCGGATTAGGCATTTCCAGGCCCAGAACGTCGCGATAAAACGCCACCGATCTTTCGACGTTGTCGACAATATGGCTGAAGCCCCCCACGCCGACGACGTCGCCCGGGGGCGCGGGTGCTTGCCCGAAGACCGCCGTGGAAGCCGACAAGATAACAAGAATTGCTGCGGGAAAAGCGGTCGACATTTCAGCTATGATACACTGCCGCGAAGATCTTATGCGTTTCCTATTGCTCAGTGTCGTTGCTATGGCGGCCTACGCCGCTGCCCCGGATGGCGCGGCTGTTTTCGATAGTCACTGCGCTACTTGCCATCAAGTGGTCACCGGCTCGCGAACCCCCACACGCGCCGACCTGGGCAATTTGACGCCCGAACAAGTGATGACCGCGTTGCTGCGGGGCAAGATGACGATGCAGGGCGCCGTGCTCGCCACAGGCGAAGTCCGCGCTGTCGCGCTGTATGTCACCGGCAAGAATTTTTCGGCCGTAGCCGTGGATCCAGCTGCCGGCCGCTGCACCGGCAACCCGAAGCCGTTTTCTCCCGGAGGGGACGATTGGAACGGGTGGGGCGTGAATGTCTCCAACGCGCGATATCAAGCGAAGCCAGGTTTCAATGCCGAGGACGCGCCACGGCTGAAGCTGAAGTGGGCTTTCGGATTTCCCGATGACACACAAGCGGCCGGCCAGCCCGTCATCGTCGGCGGACGAATCTTCGTCGGAAGCAACTTCGGTACGGTGTACTCGCTGGACGCTTCCACGGGCTGCGTCTACTGGACCTATGACGCGGGCGGGGTTGTGCGCTCGGCCATCAGCATTGCCCGGTCGCCAAAAACCTCGCGCTGGATCGCCTATTTTGGCGACTATCACGCATCGGCGCACGCCGTGGACGTACTAACCGGCAAGCCGCTGTGGACGGTGAAGGTGGACGATCATCCGGCGGCGCGCATCGTCGGATCGCCCACCTATTACAAGGGCCGGCTGTATGTTCCCGTGGCTTCGTCGGAGGAGCTGGACGGCGGCAACCCGCAATATCAGTGCTGCACGTTTCGCGGCAGCTTGACGGCACTGGATGCGGAAAACGGCCGGCCGGTGTGGAAGAGTTACTCGATTTTCCGATCCGCCGAAGTCGTACAAGACGAGCTCGGTGGGCACGAAGCTCTACGGTCCCGCGGGCGCCGGAATCTGGAACTCACCCACTATCGATGAGAAGCGCCAGCGGGTTTATGTGGGCACGGGGAACTGCATACACGGGCGTCAGCGTTCCAACCAGCGATTCCGTTCTCGCGTTCGATCTCAAAACCGGAAGTTTGCTGTGGTCTTCGCAGGCGACGCCCGGGGACAATTGGATGATGGGCTGCCCCAAAGGCCCGAATTGTCCCGAAAATCCGGGCGAAATACCGACTTCGGCAGCGCCAGCGTCCTGCGAACGCTGAGCGGGGGCAAACAGGTTCTGGTGGCGACGCAGAAGACGGGCGTCGTTTATGGCCTGGACCCGGATCGAGCGCGGCAAAATCCTGTGGCAGACGCGGTTGGGAGTGGGCGGGGCCAGGGCGGCATTCAATGGGGCGGCGCGCTGGACGATCACACGATTTATGCCGCGGTTTCCGACCTGAATCGCATGTGAAAAAGCCACGCCGGGAATGTATGCGGTCAGGGTGGATAGCGGCGAGAAGCTGTGGGGCACGCCCGCGCCGGAGGGAGCGGGGAACAAGGCGCAGGTGTCCGCCGTGGCCGCGATGCCCGGCCTGGCATTTTCCGGATCCTGGGCGGGCACTTGCGTGCGTATTCCACCAAGACCGGCGAAATTGTCTGGGACTTCGATGCCGTGCGCGATTTTGAAAACAGTGAATCACGTGCCGGCCCAGGGCGGATCGTTCAACGGCGGCGGCCCGGCCATTGCCGGCGGCATGGTGGTCACGATGAACGGCTACGGATTCGTCGGAGGAAAACCGGGCAACGTGCTGCTGGCATTTACGGTGGACGGCAAATAAAGAAAGGTAAGATCGGAAAGCGGCCCCAGGAGCGTCATTTAGACAGCATGCCGCGCCAAGCGCAGCTTTCTTCTTTACCGGCGCGCCGTTACTCTCTACCGGCGCAGCATCGCTCTGCTGGTAGAGATATTCGACCATTGGTCGCGCGACGATGCTCCACGGCTGTCGGCATCGCTCGCCTATTACACGATTCTCTCATCGGCCCCGCTGCTTGTCATATCGATCGCAATGGCCGACCATGTTTTCGGCAAGAAGCCGTACAAGGCCAGTTGGCCTGGGAAATTCAGACGCTGGTTGGCGGCGCCGCCGCGCAAGCCATTCAAGCGGTCCTTCGCGATGCCCATCGGCCGGCCAGCGGGACAATCGCCACTGTTCTGAGCATTGCCACGCTCATTGTAGGGGCGTCCTCAGTAATTGTAGAGCTGCACGCCGCGCTGAACCTGGTTTGGGGCGTTCCAGAATCCGACGCTGGCACCTGGCTCGGGAACCTTCTGGCCCTGCTTAAACAGCGCTTCTATTCGGCGCTGGTGGTGATCGCGGCGGGGTGCCTGCTGCTGGTGTCGCTGATTGCCAGCGTTTTCATTACCACGATCGGGGAGTTCTTTCGTCCGCTTCTGCCCACTGCGGAATGGATGCTGCACGCGGGAGCCTTTGTCGCGTCGTTCATCGTAGTGACGCTCCTTTTTGGAGCCATCTACAAATTACTTCCCGACGTCCACCTTCGCTGGAGCGACGTACTCATCGGGGCGTCGGTCACGTCACTCCTATTCACCATCGGCAAGCAGCTACTGGCCGTCTATCTGGGCAGGGTAGGATTTCAATCCACTTATGGCGCAGCATGGACCGTGGTCATAGTTTTGGTGTGGGTTTATTATTCGGCGCAGCTGTTCTTTCTGGGGGCGGAATTCACCAAGGTTTACACGCGCAACTATGGGTCCCACCGCGGCGCTCCAGTTCCCGCTCATCCCGCTCAGATCCATCCGGTTAAGATCAATGAAGCAACGTGAGACTCATGGTAACCGTGTCCGTAACGAAAACAGCGAGCGAGGGTCCTATATAGGTGCGGTGCTCGCTCCGGCTACCGGTGAGGTGTAAGTGTGTCTCCGTTTGGTTATTTTTGGCTTGCCTACTCGCGTTCCTTGCCACTTTCACGGCAATGGCGCAGACCTCGACTTTCGAAGGAAGGCCGATCGTCGATATTCAGTTTCCAAACGGACAGCCGCTGGACCCTGCCGATCTGGCGCGAGTCCTGCCGCTCAAGAAGGGTCAGGCGTTACGCTCGGCCGATGTGGCGCACGCCATTGACGGATTATTTGCCACCGGACGCTTCGACGACATCATCGTGGAAGCGGAGCCTTCGCCTGAGGGCGTGATTGTCCGCTTTGTCACCCAGAATGCCCGGTTTCTGGGTGGAATCACCGTGGAAGGAAGGGTGCTGGAGTCACCCAATCGGGCCCAGGTGGATAACGCCACCCAGCTCTCACTGGGCGCGCCCTTCCGGGACGACGATGTCAACGAAGCCGTGGATCGCATCCACCGCCTGCTTCAGGCCAATGGATTTTATGAGGCGCACATTACTCCCGTGGTGGAGCGTGGGAACGATGCGCAGCAAGTCTTCCTCACTTTTCGAATCCATGAAGGCAAGCGGGCTAAGTACGATACGCCGACCATCACGGGCGTCACCAAGCTTCCAGACGCCACCATCGTCCGCGCCACCGGATGGCGACTTCCGATCATTCATTGGTGGCGGCACGTCACCAGTTCGCACACCCGCGACGGCGTGGAGGGCGTTTTGAACAAATATGGCGGCAAGGATCGACTGATGGCGCGCGTGGACTTGAAAAAACTGGATTACGACGCGACGCGCCGCCGCGTCCATCCCGACCTCGACATCGACGCCGGGCCCACGGTCAGGGTGACGGCTGTCGAAACCAAAGTTTCACGCCGGGTGTTGAAGCGATATGTTCCAGTTTTTCAGGAGCGCGCCGTGGACGACGATTTGCTCGAAACGGGCAAGCGCAATTTACAGGAATATTTTCAGAGCCGGGGCTATTACGACGTGAGCGTCGATTTCACGGTTCAGCCCGTCCGTGATGACCAGGAAACAGTGGAGTACGCCATTTCCCGTGGCACGCGCTACAAGCTGGTGCGGGTAAGCATCACCGGCAATCGCTATTTCGACTCGGATTCCATCCGGCAGCGAATGTTCATGCAGCCCGCGGGCTTTCTTATTCTGCGTCACGGGCGCTTCAGCGAAGCCTTCCGGCGCAGGGACGAGGAAAATATCTCCAACCTCTATAAGTCGAATGGATTTCGCGATGTGAAGGTTACCTCCGAAGTGACCCGCGATGTGCGGGCAAGCCCGGGAGCATTGGGGTGACCGTTCATGTTGACGAAGGAACGCAATGGGTGGTGGATGAACTGGCCATCCATGGCGCCACCCAATTCAAACCGGCCGAGCTCCCGAGCCTGGCCTCTTCCTCGGGCAGCCTTTTGCCGAAGTAAACATGGCGAACGATCGCGAAACCATGCTCACGTTCTACTACACTCGCGGCTTTCCGAAGGTAACCTTCAACGCTTCCTGGCGAACGGTAACGCCGGGGCACGTGAGCGTGGTGTACGACATCATGGAAGGCGACCGCGAGTATGTTCGCGAGGTGCTGACATCGGGCCTTGAGACCACGCGGCAGAGCCTGGTGGACAGTGCCATCACGCTGAAGGCCGGCGATCCGCTGTCACCCACCGCGCAAACCAACATACAACAAGCGCTCTACAATCTGGGCGTCTTCGCGAATGTGGATACCGCCATCGAAAACCCGGACGGCGATACCGACCACAAGTATGTGCTGTATCATTTCGATGAAGCCAACCGGTATACCTTCTCCATTGGGTTTGGAGCGCAGCTGGCGCAATTCGGGACGCCTAACACCACCAGCCTCGCCGCGCCAGGAGGAACCACCGGCGTCAGTCCCGAAGGATCGCTGACCGTCAGCCGGCTGAATTTCCTGGGGCTGGGACACACCGTCAGCCTGCAAGGCGTGTACTCCACCATCGAGAAGCGCGGCTCGCTCACTTACCTGCAGCCGAGGTTATTCGGCGTCGAAGGTCAAAATCTGACCTATGCCCTGCTCTACGACGACTCGCTGAACGTACGCACATTTGCCGCCCGTCGCGAAGAGGCGTCCGTGCAGCTCTCCAAGAAATTTTCGAAGTCCTTTACGGGCGTGTTTCAGGCTGCGTACCGGAAGGATAACGTCAGCGATATTGTCATCCCGGTTCTGCTGGTTTCACAGTTCCTGGAGTCCGTTCGGCTAGGTACGCTCTCGGCCAACTTCGTTCAGGACCGGCGCGACAATCCTGCCAATCCCCGGCACGGCATGTACAATACAGCGAGCTTCGAGTTGAGCGGTAGGTTCCTCGGTTCCGAGCGCAGCTTCGGCCGCATACTTCTAAGAAACGCAACGTATTATCCGCTGGGAAAGAATTTTGTGCTCGCACGGCAGACGCAATTCGGAGTGATTCTGCCCTTCGCACCGCCGGCCGGTATCGACGCTCAAGAATCGGTCCCTTTGCCGGAGCGTTTCTACGCTGGCGGCGCGGATTCGCTGCGCGCCTTTCCGTTCAATCAGGCCGGGCCCCGCGACATTGGCGCACCGCTGGTGCCAGGCGGCCCGTCGTCCGAGCCGACCGGATTTCCACTGGGTGGCAACGCTCTGTTCATCAATAATATAGAGCTGCGCTTCCCTTTCATCGGCCAAAATATCCAGGGAGTATTCTTCCACGACATGGGCAACGTCTACTCAAGCCTGGACGCTATATCTTTTCGTTTCCACCAACACAATCCGCAGGATTTCGATTATATGGTTCATGACGTGGGTTTTGGAATTCGCTATCGCACGCCGGTGGGGCCCATCCGCGCGGACTTTGCCTACAGCATCAATCCTCCGCACTATGTGGGGTTCTCCGGAACACCGGCGCAAATATTGAACTGCAATCCGAGTGTTCCTACTTCACAACTCCCGAGCTACTGCCAGAGCACTCCTCAGAACATTAGCCATTTCCAGTTCTTCTTTTCGATTGGACAAACTTTCTAGCATGCTTAGGAATTACGGAGCCGCGACCGTCAGGGAGTCGGTAGTCGCCGTCTTCATCTTCGGCTGCTGGGCGGTGCTATCGGGCGCCGTGATTCTGGATCGCATTGCCGTCATCGCCGGCACGCACGTCATCAAGGACAGCGATATCGAGCAAGACATCCGGCTCACTGACTTTCTCAATCGAGTGCCGCTCAACCTTAGTCCAATGGCCAGGCGGGAAGCCGCGGAGCGGTTGATCACGCAGCAAATCATTCGCGACGACATCGTCAGTGGGGGCTATCGCCGCCCTCCTGAATCGGAAGCCGCTCAGTTGGAAGCGGATCTGGATCGCGACCGCTTTGACGGCTCCGAGCAGCGGCTCCGCGACGTTTTGAAAAGCTATGGGCTAACGGAGCCCCAGCTGCGCGAACAATTACTATGGCAGATCACGGTGCTGCAATTTATCAACCAGCGCTTTCGTGGCGGAGTAGTGGTCACCGACGATGATGTCCGCGGCTATTACGATCAGCATCTTGCCGATCTGCGGCGCGAGTACCCGAAGAACAATAGCTTCGAGGCGCTGGCGCCGAGAATCCGTACCACGCTCGAAGGCCAGCGGGTCAATCAAAATCTCAATGAATGGCTCGACCAGGCGCGCAAGGGCGAACGAGTGGACTTCAAGCAGGGAGCGTTCGCGCAGGAAGGATCGAAATGAGCCGGCCCATCAGAATACTGCGGAATGTCGCGATCGCGCTGGGCGCGCTGATTTTAGTGCTGGGGGTCGCGGGCGTCCTGGTGGTGCGGTCTGCGTGGTTCCAGAATTACGTCAAGCAAACCGTCATTCAGTCCACCGAGGACAGCACCGGCGGGAAGGTTGAGGTTGGAACTTTCCACTTCGAATGGAAACACTTGACCGCCGTGGTGACGGACTTCGTGATCCACGGAACGGAGACGGCGGGCTCGGCCCCGCTGGTTCGCGTAGCGCGAGTACAGTTGAACCTCCGGCTCTTCACCAGCCTTCACCATTTGTGGGACATCGCTTATTTGGGGGTCGATGGCCCACAAGCCAACGTGATTGTTTATCCCAACGGCCAAACGAATATTCCGTCGCCGCGGCGGAAATCGACGTCGAGTAACTCGCCGCTCGAAACAGTGCTCGATCTCGCGATCGGGCGTTTTGAGCTTACCAACGGTTTGATAACTCTCGCTGCTCAAAAGCATGAGCTGAACGTGCGTGGAAACAATTTGCGCGCGCAGCTGGCGTACAACATTCTGAGCCAGGAGTACCGAGGCCAGCTATCGCTTCAGCCGGTCTACGTTGTTTCCGGCCGAAACACACCGGTGAATTTCACCGTGAACCTGCCGGTGGTTGTCTCGCGCAATCGAATCGATGTGCACGACGCAAGCATTTTTTCGTCCGCGTCGGCCGTCACGCTCAACGCGTCGATTGAGGACCTGAAGAATCTGAAGGTTTCGGCCCACGCTATGGGACACATCGCGCTCGTGGACTTGAAAAACGCCGCAAATGTGCCTCTGTCGCTCACAGCGCGCAACCTTCCCTCGGTGATCGATCTGGACGTCAACGCAAGCACGGCCAACAATGCCATCGAAGTCAACCGGCTGCGGCTGTCGCTGGGGCATTCGAATGTTGAGGCGTCGGGAAGTTTGAACCGTGGGCTCACATTCCAAAGTCAACTTGCATTGGGTGAATTGGGAAGGCTCGGGAACGCAACGGGATTTCCCAATGACACGGCGAGCGTGAATGGGATTGCCATGCTCGATTCTCAAAACAATTTGACGTTGACCGGATTGCGGGCCTCGGCCCTGGGCGCCGAATTTGCGGGCGATGCCTCGCTAAAGGACTTCCGCGCCTATCAGGTGCGGGGCAACTTGAGGCGCCTGGATCTTGAAAATGCGATTCGTGTCGCGGGGCAGAAACGTCTGCCCTACGATGGTGTGCTTTCGGGGGCGATCAACATCGCCGGAAACCTGAACACAGGTCTCCGCGGTTTCACGGCGGAAGCGAAGCTTTCCGTGCTTCCCGCATCGCATGGAATCCCCTTATCGGGCAACTTGACCGCGGATTATTCGGGCGCAAGGGACGATGTGTCGATTCGAAAGTCCCTTCTCACTCTGCCGAACACCCGGCTCAGCGTGGATGGATCGGTGGGCAAGCAATTGAACGTCGCGATGACCACCACCAATCTTGACGATCTGTTCGCCGCATTCCCGACAGGTTCCCGCCCGCCGGTCGCGCTTCACGCTGGCCAGGCGAGTTTCGACGGCAAGATCACTGGCAGCTTGACCGCGCCGAGTATTTCCGGACACGTCACCGCCAGCCGTTTCAGCATAGCCGGCCGGCAATTCGACAGCTTCGACGCCGATACCGCCTTGACACAGCATGAGGTCGCGATCCAAAACGGCAGTCTGGCCCGAAACAGGATGCAGGCTCGCTTCTCTGGAACGCTGGGGCTGCGCGCTTGGAAGCCGCTCCCGAGCGCGCCGCTCGCGATCAATGCGTCCATCCAGAACGGCGACCTGGCCGATTTGCTCGCGCTGGCCGGTCAACCCAGCAGCGGCTATTCAGGACAACTGAGCGGGAATGTCAACGTGAGCGGCACGCTAGGCAATCCGCAAGGCGCGGGCTCCTTGGTGGTAACCAACGGCGCGATCCACAGCCAGCCGTTCGATAGTGCGCAGGCGCAGGTGATTTTGACGGGCCAGTTGGTCTCCGTGCCAACCGCCTTTGTGCAGCTTGGCGCAGCTCGCTTGAATCTGACCGGCCAGTTCCAGCATCCTCGCGACAGCTTCACCACGGGCCAACTGAGTGCCGATGTTCAGAGCGATCCAATTAACCTGGCGCAGCTCAGGGAATTGCAGAAGCGCTGGCCGAACACCGCAGGCAGCATTCAGGTGCACGCGAACGTAACCGGCACCTTGTCAGGACAGTTTCAACTCACTGGCGTTAACGGCAACGCATCGCTCAGTGGACTTCAGTTGGAAGGGCAGAACTACGGCGACCTCACTGCGAACGCCACCACCAGCGGCCAATCGGTGAATTACAACCTCGCGTCAAACTTCGCGGGATCGACCATTCGAATCGACGGCGTCACGCTGCTCACGCGCGACTACCCCACCGCGGCCCGAGCCAGCCTGAGCAACCTGCCGGTTCAGCGGCTGCTTGCGGTCGCGGATCGCACCGATATCCCGGTGAAAGGACTACTTTCGGGAACCGCGAACATCAGTGGAACGATCGGCAATCCGCAAGGCAGTGCAGACTTGACGCTCGCAAACGGGACCATTTACGACGACGCCGTGGATCGCGTCCACGCCCGCGTGAATTATCAGCCTCAAAGTATCGACGTGCCGCAACTGGAGCTGGTGTCTGGACCGTCTCGTGTCGATCTTACCGCTCACTACGATCACCCCGCGGGCAACCTCGAATCCGGCGATCTGCAATTCCACCTGGACACCAGCAGCATCGATCTTGCCCGCATCAAAACACTGGCCGAGCATCAGCCGGGGTTGAGCGGCGCTCTGCAAGTGAATGCCTCCGGCGCGGCCCAGGTTCGGTCCGCGGAACCGCGCATCCTGGTTCGGGACTTGAACGGCAATCTCAAATCCATGGGTCTCGCGTTCAATGGAAAGAACCTCGGCGATCTAGCGCTCGCGGCCAACACCTCGGGAGGCCGGACGAATTTCACGCTCAATTCCGGAATCGCAGGCGCATCCATCGAAGGTCACGGCAGCGTACAACTCGCCAATGATTATCCAACGGACGCGCAGCTCACATTCAAGAACGTTACGTGGGACGGAGTGGGGCCCCTATTGGGATATCGTGCCGGGGAGGGCCGTGGCTTTGAAGCCGCGGTGGAAGGAGAGGTGAAGGTGAACGGCCCTCTTCTGAACTCACAACACGTGTTGGACCCGCAGCAAATGCGCGGCTCCATTCAAGTGACGCGTTTTGAAATGAGCGGCGCTCCTTCGGTGTTTCGCAAAGCCAACCGCATCGTGCTGCAGAATCAGGGACCCATTGCCGCGACACTGGATCACGCAATACTCAAGATTCAAAGCGCACGTCTTACGGGATCTGGCACGGCCGGGGCTCAGACCGATTTTCAGGCCACCGGCACGGTTCCGCTCAACGGACAAGCCATGGACATCGCGCTCAATGGGAAGGTGAATCTCGCGATCCTGCGGCAATTCGATCAGTCCATTACATCCTCGGGAAACATCGTGCTCACCGCGGGGGTGCGGGGATCGCTTGCTAAGCCAAGCTTAACCGGCCAGGTGGAGCTTCAAAACGCCTCCTTCGATGACACCGACTGGCCAACTGGATTCTGGAATGCCAAGGGTGTGATCGCTCTTAATGGAGACAGCGCGGTGATCCGTAACTTCACCGCGGAAGCCGGCGGAGGACAGATCTCGGTGACCGGATCCGCGACGCTGAACAACACTCTGCGATTTGGACTGCAAGCCAAGGCGTCCCGCGTGCGCGTCCTGGTCCAGCAAGGCCTGGGGGTGGTGGCCTCGGCCAACGTCGCTCTTTCGGGAACCACCGACAACAGCTTGATATCCGGTACCGTGACAATGGAACAGGTCAATTATGCCGCCAAGACCGATCTCGGCTCCATCTTGAGTCTGGCTGCGCCGCCGGTGCAATCGCCTTCCACGCCTTCACCCTTATTTGCAAACATGCGGCTCGACGTTCGTGTGCGCAGCTCCAGCGCCTTGGGCGTTCAGTCCTCTTTGGCGCAGAATGTGCAGCTCACAACGGATCTGCGCGTCCGTGGCACCATGGCCTATCCGGGCGTCCTTGGGCGCGTGCTCATCACGGAGGGCAAGCTGGTCTTCTTTGGCTCCACTTACAAGGTGAATAACGGAGCGATCGCGTTTTACAATCCTGTACGCATCGAACCGGTTCTCGACTTGAGCCTCGAAACGCAGACTCAAGGCGTGGACGTCGTGCTGAAAGTCACCGGGCCAATCGACAACATGAAATTGAGCTACACTTCCGATCCGCCTCTTCAGTTTCAGGAGATCGTCAATCTGCTGGCCACCGGGACCACTCCAACGTCGGATCCTACGCTGCTTGCCAATTCGCCCCAACTCCAGCCCCAGAATTTTCAGCAGATAGGAGAATCGGCCATCGTGGGCCGCGCACTGGCGGATCCGGTAACCAATCGGCTGCAGAGGGTGTTCGGAGTTACTCAGCTCAAAATTAATCCGGCATTCACGTCCGGATCGCAACTGCCGGAAACCCAGCTCAGCCTGCAACAGCAGGTCTCGAATAACGTCACCTTCACTTACGTGACCGGATTGAACACCGCGAATGCCGAAACAATTCAAGTGCTATGGACGTTTACCCCGCAATGGTCGGCCGAGGCATTGCGCGATTACAACGGAATATTCAGTGTCACTTTGATTTACAAGAGGCAGTTGCGCTAAGACCAAGTTCCCTGCGGACCCCAGCCGACTCTCAAACCCGCTAAATCGCTTCCGTGAGGTAACGGCTGGGCAGCGGGTTCCCAGCCATGGGCCAATAACTCACGCACCCAGAACAATATAGCCAGTAGCCCCTGTGGCGGCCGATAAGCCAAACAAGATGGCCATCTGTGGGAATGAATCTTTACGGCGTCTTGTCCTGGTGGCGGCTATCGCCGGCTTACCGGGCTTGGCGCAACAACCCCAAGTACCGGATCTATCGCAGGTCAGCCTCGAAGATTTAATGAACATACAGGTCACTTCTGTTTCGAAGAAAGAACAGAAGCTATCGAAGACCGGCGCCGCGATTTTCGTAATTACGCAGGAAGACATCCGGCGCTCGGGCGCCACCAACATTCCGGACCTTCTTCGTTTAGCGCCTGGCGTGGACGTAGCACGAGTGGACGCGAATCGATGGGCCATCAGCATCCGGGGGTTCAACGATCAGCATGCCGACAAGGTGCTGGTGCTGATTGACGGCCGCTCGGTATATAGCCCTTCATTCTCCGGCGTCTTTTGGGACATGGTGGATGTGCCGCTGGAGGATATTGAGCGCATTGAGATTATTCGGGGGCCGGGCGGTACGGTCTGGGGCGCAAATGCCGTGAACGGCGTTATCAACATCATCACCAAAAGTGCGATGGAGTCGAAGGGCGGTCTCATTTCCGTAGGCGGGGGATCCGAAGATCACGCCGATACCTTGGTTCAATACGGAGGTGGGATTGGCCAGAACGGCGATTACAGAGTCTTCGGTAGGTTCTTCGACGTAGGTAATTCGGTGTTTCCCGGTGGCCAAGAGGCGGCCGATGGATGGCTGGGCGGGCACGCCGGGTTTCGCTCGGATTGGAACCTCTCGCCGCGCGACTCGCTGACGGTCCAAGGAGATTTCCTCAAAACCGACGAAAGCCAGACCATCACTACTTTGTTCTCCAACGCCCTTCCGCTAACGGAAACGTTCAACGATCCGATTCAGGCCACCGCGGGCAATCTGCTGGCGCGATGGAACCACACTCTTGCGAATGGATCACAGATGTCCCTGCAAGTGTACGACGATTACTCGCGGCACTTGGACCAAGGATTTCTGGACGAACAGAATACCGTGGATCTCGACTTTCAAGACCACGTTGCCTGGGGGTCGAGGAACGACGTCGTGTGGGGATTGGGAGCTCGCATCATCGACAGCAACTATGGCGCAGGATACGCTTTTACGATTCTGCCGAATCACCAGTTCGACCGGCTCTTTAGCGGCTTCTTGCAGGACCAATTGAAGATTACGGATTCCCTTTCGTTGACTATGGGCTCCAAGCTCGAGCACAATGACTTCACCGGACTTGAATTTGAGCCGAGTGTGCAGCTGGTGTGGACGCCTACCGAAAGGCAAACCGTGTGGGTGTCGGCCGCGCGAGCCATCCGGGAGCCCAGTCCACTCGACGACGGGCTTCAACTGGATGCAGCGACCGTTCCGCTGGGCTCTTCCTTCGAGCTGATCAGGGGTTTCGGAAACCCGGCGATGAAGGCCGAGGAACTGCGTGATTTCGAGATCGGTTATCGGGGGCAGGCGGACAAGCGTTTGTCACTGGACGTGACTGTTTTCGGGAGCCTTTATCGAAACTTGGAGACCGTAGTTGCGCAAGCGCCCTACTCTGCCACCACTCAACAGGGACTGGCCTATCTGATTCTGCCGGAAGTCTCTGAGAACGGCCCACCCGCCCGGACCTATGGCGCGGAATTCTCCGCGAACTGGAATGTAACGGACCACTGGCGGATCAGCCCAGGCTACTCCTACTTTTTCATGCACTACGATGGGGATTCATCGAACATTACTCCACAGCCGGCAGCGTCTCCCAATCACCAATTTCAGGTTAGATCGCTGCTCGATCTCCCGCACCATTTCGAATGGGATAACACACTCGGATACGTCAGCAAACTGGCGGTTGGCGCTATTCCAGCCTACGCGCGGCTGGACAGCCGCTTAGGTTTGCGAGTGGGCGAGTTCCTCGAATTGAGCGTCGTGGGACAGAATCTCTTGACGTCCACCCATGTTGAGTTTTCCGACACGACTTATCCGACGCATTACACGCTCGTGGAGCGAAGCGTGTTCGGAAAGGTGACCTGGCGCTTCTGACTCGGGGTGCTCGCTCTCACATGACGCTTCGGCTATTCACTACGATCTTTCTCGGAATGGTATTCGCGCTCCGCGGACCGGGGCAAGTTATCGAGGAATACCAAGTAAAGGCTGCCTTCCTATATAACTTCGCCAAGTTCGTGGAATGGCCTTCTCGGGCTTTCCAGACACCCCAGGATCCCATCACGATCTGCGTGCTGGGGCACAATCCGTTTGGGACCGCGCTGGAAGAGGTGATTCACGGAAAGTCGATTGGAGGCAGGGGGATTGTGTTTCGACAGGTAAACGAAGCCGAACAAGCCAACAGTTGCCAGATTCTTTTCGTCAGCGCGGAGGATAACAAACGTTATCGCTCGCTATGCGTAAACCTAAAACCGGTGGGGATTTTGACGGTGGGTGAAGCACAGGGCTTCGCGGTGGACGGAGGAGTGATCAATTTGAAGCTGGACGGCGGCCGTGTTCACTTCGCAATCAACGTGGAAGCGTCCGAGCGTGCGCAGCTTCACATCAGTTCAAAACTTCTGAGCCTGGCTCAAATCGTGAAAACGGAGAAGGTCCGATAAATGGTAGGCCCGTCACTGAGGCGCTTAGCTTTGGCGATCGAAAACGCGCGCGGGCAGGTAGGCTAGGCCGCGCCTTGAACGCCTAGCTTTCGAAACATTTCTTTTCCCTTTTCGGTGGGCTTATAAGCCCTGCGAGGGCCTTTGCCTTTCGCAACATTCACGACAACCAGGAAGCCGTCCTCCGCCAGTTGTTCCAATCGCGCATTGCAATCCCCGTTGAATCCTGAACTAGCGCGTCCAGCGGTACATACGGTTTTCAAAGTAGAGATCGTTTCAGCATCCATGACCGTCCAACCTTTCGATCTTCAAGATCCATCGTAGCATCTGCACGGTCGAGCCAGGCGTTAGTTCTTAGGTTATCTTCTATACGTCCAAGGGACATCGCGATGCAAAAGGCCTTCGAGAAGGCTTCGCAAATGAACCGAGAGTTTCTGCGAAAAATCAACCTGCAAGCCCGCGAGAGGAGGTGGTTTGGATGCGGGTTTGATTCTTTTTGAGCTAGAGCAAGTTTTGAGCGGATGTTGGGTTCAGAAGTGGTTTAAAATCAAAGGAGCACCACATGTCGGGGCGTAGCGCAGCCTGGTAGCGCACCTGCCTTGGGCGCAGGGGGTCGGGCGTTCAAATCGCCCCGCCCCGACCAAATCGCCTGTTGATTCCAAAAGAGTTGTTTGTTCCCGCTCCACTGTTTTCGTATCCTAGATTGCCTCTACTGTGCCAAAACTGTGCCAAAACCCTGTCAGAATCGGTCCGTGCTGTGCCAAAACTCCCGCCTTCGTTCGCCTGCCGGTTCAACTTCGCCAACGCTTCTCGCTTCATCTGTAGTTTCATCTGCGAGTACTTCTTGAAGACTTTCGCATCACCTTGCCGAAGCAACTGCGTGACCCACTCGTCCGCAACACCGCCTGCACTGAGCCGCGTGGCGTACGTAGAACGGAGGTCGTAAATGCCGAAAGTATCGGACACCTGCCCGCCGTAACGTCGCATGCCAAACTGTTTTGAAGGTTTGCTGATAACCCGTTTGGAGTTACATCGCTAGGGAACAGATAGGCTTTGGCCCTGAGAGAGCAAGCTGACGCCGAAAGGCATCCGCTGCGATTTCCGTTAGACGGCACTTCGGCGACGCCGTTCGGAGTCTTCGAGTCCGGAATCCATACGGTCCGGTTCTGCAGATCAAGCTGGTCCTTCTTCATTGGAGTCAGCTCTTTGTAAATCCGTAGCCCGGTTTCGGTGACGATCCGGATGACATTGCGCAAATACTCCGGAGCGCTGCGCTTCGATCATTTGCTGCTGGGACCAACTCACGTAGTGTGGCCGGAACAATCCATCAACCCTTGCCGGAAACTCGACGCCTGCGCATGGATTCGCAAACAGGAATTTCTTGCGTACCGCCACATTCAACATGCGGCGTAACACTCGCAATTCCTGATGTACGGTCGTTGCCTTCAATATGCCCTTCTGAACGAATCCATTTTTTGCTTTCACCAACACTCGTTGCTTGAGCCGCCGACGAAGGTACATCTCGATATCGTCAGCCGTCACTTCTGCGAGCTTGGTGTTCTCGAACATCTTTCTCAGGTGCTTCAGCGCGCGCTGATTGACCGCATGGGTCTTCTCCGCGCGGAACGGCGGTCTGGAGAAATTCTCCAGGTAAAAATCCGACCATTCACCAAATGAAAGATCTTGCCCACGGCGCAGCGCGGGCAGTGTGTTGTTGTCTCGGGCTTGCAAACGCTCTCTGAGGCACTTCTGCGCTTCTCCCCAGTCTTCAGCAAGAGTAGACTCCCGGCGTCGCTTACCGTCCTTGTCCCGGTAACGCATCCACCAGACTTTTGACCCTTCGCGTTTATACAAGCCGCCATCATGCTTACTCGGTCTTGCCATTCCCAATCTCCTGTTTGAACTGAGCGCGGAAGGGCTCCAACTCCGATTTCAAGAACCGGATGTTGCGGCCCATCACGCGGAGATGGGGAATCTGCTTTCGCTCAACCCAAAGATACACCGTTTGCGGGCTCACGCCCAAGAAAAATGGCGGCTTCACGGACGCGGAGCGGAAGCTCTTCCCGAGCGAACGAAGCATTGACGTGGGGAGGTGTTTGGAAGTTTGGCATTAGAACCTCACGCGAATGGTGTTCGCGCCAATTGATCGAACAGTTCGCGGCGCACGCGATTGAGCCGCCATTTTTCCACGAGATTGAAATCAGGTTCTACACTGATCGCTTCCTCAAAGGTCAGCTTCCGCTCCCGCATGTGGCGGATATCGTGGCCGTAAAGATCGGGCGACCGCTGAGGAATGCCGATGGATGTGAGCACTTTCTCGCGGTTGTCCAAGAAAACTTGCATTTGGTCGAAGGTCTTGCCATCGCGCTCGATTTCGCCAAAGTATTCGTTGATCCAGACCACCAGGCTCTTTTGGGCTGCGGTCTCAGCTAACGTCTGAAACCCCAGGAGCGTATCGCTCAGCATGTCTCCGCCGCTGATGGGAATGTGAATGTATACGCCTCGGCCGGCCGACCGCAAGGTCGCGATCACGTCCGATTCGACAATGAAGGTCCAGAAGGGCAGGAATGCGGTTGCTCCACTGTCGACCAGAACACTGCCTCTTCGGTCAGAAATCGGTTGATCAGTGCGTCGTAGCGGGTACGCTGGACCACGCCTTCGTCATTCAGCAGATCTAGCTTCTCGACATTCAGCGCCTTGATCTGGCCCAGGGATCGATTCACCGGATCGCCATCGAGGCACCTCACTGGCTGTCCGCGTCCGATGAGAAACTCGGCCAGCCAACTGGCTACGATGCTCTTGCCGACGCCGCCCTTGCCTTGCAAGATCAGATGGACGGTTGGAGTAAACGTTGGAGCTGCGATTGCAGCGGTGGTTTCATTTCCGTTCGTGTTGTTCTTTGCCATATTATTGTCCTTTCTTCAAATCAAATTTCTGCCTTCGGGATCACCGTCGTTGTGGAGCTTGCGGATATCGAGTTTCGGCTGAGATAGAGCGCGTTTGGCTTGAGCGAGCGGATCGTGTTCGGGCGCGGTGGCTGCGGTTAGCTGATTCGTAACCGGCGAACGCGTGTTTGGTCCGGGTGGCGTTTGAGGCTGTATGATTTTCCCGGTAGCAACTTCTGCGGACCGCTTGGCTTTCAAATGTCGCCGGATACGGCTGATATACGAGGTTAGGCTGGTGATGCTGAGGGTGATCCCGGCATCTTCTTCCAACCATTTACGAATGCTTTTCATACTTTGTCCTCCTTCGATCGCGGCTTCGATGTCGGGCCAGAGTGCGCGAATCTGACCGGCTTTGGTTGCTGGCTTTTCCGTGCGATGCCGTGGAAACCGGGCGCGGGCGAGAGAAAACCAGTCGGACGTTGTCCCAGTCACGTGATCCAGCCACAAAACTCCTTCCGTCCCCTAAGGGAGCCGCAGAGGCTTTTCGGGACGGCTATCTTTCGATCTGCCATGCTCGGTCCGGTACCATTCGCCATTCGATGCCGAACGATCTTGTCTCTTATAAAGGAAATGGCGAGGGGGGGTACGGGACATAAAAGTTTTGGATCGGCTGGCAAAGAGCTTCGTTCGGAATAAAACTCCCCTCAACAGATAAGGGATTGGCGGAGGGTTTTTCGGACAAGAAATTTTGCCAGTCCGGCATTTTGGGCCCGGTGCTTGTCCGATACGGTCGATTCAGGAAGCTCCCCACACTTTGTAAGGGAATGGCGGAGCCCCCTCGGGACAAGAAAGTTTGCAGTCTCCCTCCTGCGCCAGGCCCGCTTTGCGTCCATTCGCGAAAAAGGCCCCCTACTTACTAAGGGAATTTCGGAGGGCCCTCCGGGACGGGTCGATGCACATTTTGTTGGCGAGCCACGTGCGGGCCTGAAGATACCACTTCGAGCCTCTCCCTTTCGTTCAACTTTCCGCTGGTCCTCAAGAGTGGAAACTTCTTGTAAACTTTCTGGATACTTTTTCTGTACGCCTCCCGAGTTGGAAACTTCCTGGAAACAATCTGTATATTCCAAGCGGCAGATTACGACGATTTGCGACACAATGCGACAACGTACGACGTTGCGATGATTTGCGGCAAAACGCGGCCAATCACGGCATTCCACGGCAAAGCCCGAGGTCCCCGACCACACAAATGAGACAGTTGCGATGGGTAGTGGAACATAAAGGAAACGTGCGACGTCTGGCTTGTTTTTCCGGTGCAAGCGGCGCGCGGTCACGATTTTGAGTCGTCAAACGAAATCACGGTTGTGTCAAACAAATGTTTGACGCGTGTTTTTTCAGGATGAGGAATCGGTTTCGAAAAGCCTCTTAGTAGGTGAAGGAGCAGTTTTATGAGACAAAACACGGGCGCGGCACGCGCGGCCAGGATCGCGGTCAGACTGAACCGGGAGGATCGGGTTCGGATCGAGGACGCCGTGAAAGCGCGGGGCTACACGAGCCCGAGAGCGTTCATCCGGGCTGCAATCCAGAACGAACTGAACGGTCGTCCGGAACAGACTGAGACCGAAGAGCGGATCGTCGGAGGGTTCGACCGTATCTCACGTGAGAACGTGCGCGTTGTGCGCGGCCAGCAGGCACTCTTTGCACTCTTCGACACTTTTGTGAAAGCGATTCTGACCTGCGTGCCGGAGCCCCCCCCGACACCCGTCCACAGGCGGTGGCGCTCGCCAAGAAGCGGTATGACCAGCTGATCAAGGCTGCTGGTCAAACGATGTCGGGCGATCCAGTCGCAGCGATGAAGGATCTGGTGGGCTATGCCAAGAACTGATGACGAGCCGAAGATCCGGTTGCGTCCGCCGAAGCCTCGACGACCAAGCGACGAGCGCATTGGGTGGTCCAGCGGCTTCAAGCTGCTGATGCATTACGCCCGAAGCACGCGGAAGGTCCGCAACCGCGGCACCCTTGGTGGAAAAAAGGGGAACACTCGTCCGTACTTGCAACGTTGCGCCGTGCGGGTGACCTATTTGAGCAACAAGACGCGAGGGCAGTGGAAGGCGCACGGACGCTACCTGGCGCGCGAGAGCGCCACACACGAAAACCTCGTAGAGGGCGTGGGTTTCGCTCGCGATGAGCAGGGTATCGACATTGCAACGCGTTTGGAAAACTGGCAGAGATCCGGCGACGAGCGACTGTGGAAGCTAATCATCTCCCCGGAATTTGGTGATCTTGCGGATTTGCATCGTTTAACCGCCGACCTGATGGAACGTATGGAAAGGGACCTCGGTACCGGCATCGAGTGGATTGCAGTCGAACACCACAACACGGAACATCCGCATGTCCATGTCGTCGTCCGCGGCCTCAGAAGTGATCGGACCGCGCTGCGCATGAGCCGTGAGTACATTCAGCAAGGAATTCGAGATGCCGCCGAGCACCTATGTACCCGCCAGCTCGGATATCGGATGGAGTTGGACGCGATGGAGGCGGAACGGCGCGAGATCAGCGAGATGCGATTTACGTCGCTTGACCGACGGATTATGCGGGAAGCGTCGAACCCCGGAGCTGATTTCGGTCCCGAGTATTTCGAGGTTGTCCGGAATCCTACTGAACCTGGCTTGAGCGACACGGCGCGCCTTCGCACGCAACATGAGGGATCACGCCTCGCCGTTCTTCAGCGCATGGGCCTGGCCGAATCGACCGGTGGAACAAGCTGGCTGGTACGGCGCGATTGCGAGCAGGTCCTTCGAGCGATGCAACGTAGCGTCGATCGTCAGAAATCCTTGACAGCACATGGAGTGTTGTTGTCCGATGACAGGCTCCCGATGTCGACACTCGCTGTTCGCGATCTCACGACCGTTGAAGGAAGAATCTTGGTGCATGGTGAGGAGGAAGCTACCGGGCGAAGCTACCTGATGCTCGAAAGCACGGACGGGCACGTCTATCACATCTACCGAACGCCAGAGATGGAAGAGCTGCGGAGCCAGCGAGGACTGAAAACAAACTCGTTCATTCGGCTCCGCAAACCATCCACGGTGCACGGCCCGGTTGTGGAAATCAAGGACCTGGGGGACTCGGAAGCCATCCTGGGCAACAAATACCGTCTTCGCGAGATCGTGCGAGACATGACCAACAGGGGCGTCATTCCCAAGGATGACGGGTGGAACGGATGGCTCGGCCGCTATCAGAAGACCCTGGTTGACACCGCGTTCGAACTCGAACAGAAGAAGGCGAAAGAACGCGAACGACGCAGGAGTCGAGACCTGGGACGGTAGGTCTGGGACATCCCCCAGGGCAATAGTCGACAAGCTACTTTCTTAAGACGTTCGTGAAGCAACTGGGCTTGACTGCGGTCGTCATTGATAAGCATATATCGCCACCACGAATCTCCGACAACTCCGAACCATCCGCGA
Organism: Bryobacterales bacterium; assembly: GCA_963747945.1. Taxonomy (GTDB): domain Bacteria; phylum Acidobacteriota; class Terriglobia; order Bryobacterales; family Bryobacteraceae; genus Palsa-89. The sequence goes on along the minus strand of CAVVHB010000006.1, from coordinate 400,650 downwards.
TTTCGCTCCTCAAATGGAGCTAGCTGCTCTAAATCGGAGCGGCCCGAGCCTTCGGATTGAGTAGCGGCCCGAGCGTCCCTTGGGCGGCGAGGACCGCTGTGGAAGATCGAGAAAAGGAAAAGGGGCGGCTAAAACTGAATGACATTGAAGCCGGGGACGCGTCGGAAATCGCGGAGGGTTGCGGTCCCTACCGCGTAGCCAAGTTCGAGTGCGCATGCTCGATGATGAGGTCGGCGATCGGAACGAGTCATTGGGGTTGTCCGTCGAGCGAAGAGCAGATTCCCCAAGTTATTGGAAAGGCTGAGAAAGCGTACAACGAAATGGAGCTTTTGGAAAGAAATTTCACGCGCCCCAGGCGGGGATCGGTCGTCGCTGCCTATGCGCTAACCCTAGCCATCGCTTCGAATTCCCCCACAAAAGGAATTGATGACACGCTCCACTGCTGGCGTGCCTTCAGAGTGCGTTGAGGTTTGAACCATCTGTCTCACGAGTCGTTCGAGGTCTGATTGCGATCCGAGAAGCGATCGGATCTGAGCCAAAATGATAGGCGTGCAAAGACGCGCCACGTCGCGCCCCAGGAGTTGTGCTCCCGCTAGTTCCATGTCGAAACCAACCGCCTCCAGCAGATCCATCTCGTGCTCATAGAGGCGGTCCGTATTGCCGGCGTCAGCATAGGTTGTCAGAAGTCGGTAGAGGTCGGCAGCGTCTTTATTGGTCTCATGGCTTCGATCCGACCATGCGATGAGCTTTAGAAGCGCCAGCCCTGGTAGTGACGCCACGCGAACTGTGAGATTGTCTTCCAATTGTATTGAGATGGATGAGGCCAAAGCCTCTTCGAAACCAGCAATATTCATTACGATGTCACGGCTTGGTGGCCACTTGATTGTGTAGTCGTCGGACACCACCCCGCGAAAAGTGATCAGATCGATGGGGATTGAAAATTCAGCGGATAGATCGAAATAGATCAGCCTTTGCAGCATCTTCCGGTCAAATTCGAATTGGCCGGTTGCGACAAGACGCTCCTTGAGCCATGCAAATTGATCCCAGTCTCGGACCGCGATTCCGAAATCGATATCGCGAGTCGCGCGGCCCGGCCGGAGGCCGTAAACATGGACCAAGATGAGGTCTCTCGCGGTAGCGCCTGCAACAAAGTACTCGCAGCCGGCCACACTTGCGATTGGATCGAGCACCCGAAGAACACGGATGACGGAGAGGTCGACCGGACTACTTGACGGAATGGAATGCGGGGGCAATTCGTTGCTCATAGATCATCCGCGCTGCTTCAGCATCCCGACCGTCGTGTGTGGCCAGGAGATCCGCGTAGGCAAGCAGCGGCGGAACGACATCGGGGAAAGCTGTTTCTGCGTCGAAATTCCAGAACGTGTCCAGAATCTCGACATTGCCCGTGGGATCGGCGCGCATCCGCCCGGCGGCAACCAGTTGGACGATGGGTTCGCGGGCATAGATCGTGAATTCCGCGGGCTTGAGATATCGCGTCAGCCTTTCGGCGGCAGGTTCACCTCCCCAGTAGGCATTCTGCGGCAAATTGACTTGCTGAAGACGTTGGACGTCGGCCTGAAATCGCTTCGGGTTGAGTTTGGGACGAAGCGTGACCGGATAATGAGTGACCCACTCTTCGATCATGCGCTCCGGGTCCAGTAGTTTTCGATCCGCTACATTCTTGAACTGCAGGTATCCTCGGGCTTCGAGATCCTTCAGGACTGGCCCCACAGTGCCCAGCGCAACGTCGGCCTGCACGGCGATTTCTCGATAAGTCGTTTGAACGAGTCTGGGTCGGCACGCAAGGGCGAAGGCAATTTGGAGACCGGCGGGATTCAAGGAGCGGAAGCGATCATAGTGGAGCTTAGCCGGCTTGGTATTGCCCACGACATAAACGAGCAGCCCTGGCACTTCTAGAAAAGCGTTGCCCGCAGTATCGATGAATGATAAATGGAGTTGGCGGCAACGTTCGGCCACCTCGCGAGTGATGTAGGGTGCTACCAGCAGGGTCGGCTCGCGGTGAGCCTGTCCTTTGGCCTTGATTAGTGCCGGGGTCTCAAACCGATCTACCGCCTTGACTTCGATAAGGAAGCGGTGTTTGCGACGATCCTGAATCAGCTCAAGAACAGCATCGATCCCGCGATCCCTACCAACCGGGGCCGGATGTATCTCGACAACGAGTCCGTGGTTCGCTCAAGAGCATGTTCGGCTTCGTTTAAGATGCGTTGTTCGGTGGTCGTCATGGATCACATGCGCTACTCGTTCATCTTGGTTTATTGTACACGCAACGTGAACAGATATCAATATTGAACAGACCTTTGTGCGTCCAAGACAGGTGAGCATTCAAATCCGGCGTAAGCCAAACCTGAAGCCTAGCAAGACAATCGTACGCTGGTGGATCATGGACTGGTGAACAGCGATCGCGCAGACAGTACCGAAATCAACGCGCTTCGCAGGAAGTGCCTTCATTTGGAGCAGGAAAATGCCCGGCTCCGGAGTCTGCTCGCCGACCATGGCATTGCTTCCGAAGCTGTCGCGAAGCCAACGCAACGACCCGTTGAACCGACTTCGAATAGGTCCAAGCTTGGCACTGCGGAGAAGATCGCGTTGTTCCGATCCCTCTTCCGCGGCCGAGAGGACGTGTACGCGCAGAGGTGGGAAAGTCCCGACGGCCGTTCCGGCTACTCGCCGCGAACGGAACGTGACTGGCACGCATACAATGCGGCGAAGCCCGAGGAGCGAAAACGTGTCGATAAAGAGACCCGCAAGAATCTTCCGCTGACCGACGAAGCAATTCACGCCCACCTAACAGGAAAGCAAACTCTTGGCGTATATCCGCTGCTGCTGAATGAAACCTGTTGGTTCCTCGCGGTTGATTTTGACAAAAAGACTTGGACGGACGACGCATCAGCCTTCCTTTCAACGTGCCGCGAGTTCAACGTTCCAGTGGCGCTAGAGCGTTCACGTTCGGGCAACGGTGCGCACATCTGGTTCTTTTTCGACCGGCCTGTCCCCGCCGGAGTGGCACGACGACTAGGCACGCTGATCCTGACACGGACCATGGAGCGGCGCCATCAACTAGGACTGGATTCGTACGATAGATTTTTCCCGAATCAAGACACGATGCCTAAGGGCGGTTTCGGCAACCTGATCGCGCTACCGCTTCAGAAGGTCCCTCGCGAATCGGGATTCACGGAGTTTCTCGACAATGAATTGCGGCCACACGCCGACCAGTGGAGTTATCTCGCCTCCATTCAACGCGTTTCCCAGCTCGCACTGGAGCGGTTGATTTCGGAGGCGCTCCGGCAAGGCGACTTGGTCGGCGTTCGCATTGCCTGCGCGGACGACGAAGATCAGCCAGATCCATGGACCCTACCGCCTTCCCGAAAGCGACCCGACAGGCCGATTAAAGGGCCGCTCCCCTCAAGTGTCGAAATTGTCCGATCTAATCTGATCTTTATCGAAAAGAAGGCGTTGCCGCCCGAAATGCTAAATCGCCTTCTCCGGATCGCGGCTTTCCAAAATCCAGAGTTTTACAAGGCACAGGCAATGCGGCTCTCGACTTTCGACAAACCGCGCGTCATCGCCTGCGGAGAGGATTTAGCCCGCCACGTTGCCCTGCCTCGCGGTTGCCTGGGTGAAGTTCTTGCTCTCATTGAAGGACACGGAGTCAAAACGATCCTGCGAGACGAGCGCTTTGCGGGTATGCCGATTGAGGCTGAGTTTCACGGGACTTTGCGGGCGACCCAGGAGGAAGTGGTAGTGAAGGTAACCCCCCATGACGACGGGCTCATCTGCGCGCCGACTGCGTTTGGCAAGACGGCAGTGGCGGCATGGTTGATTGCGAAACGCAAGACCAACACGCTGGTGATGGTGCACCGCCAACAGTTGCTCGACCAATGGCGGGAACGGCTTGCAATGTTCCTCGAAATTCCAATCGATGAGATTGGCCAAATCGGCGGCGGCAAAGCCAAACGAACTGGAAGAATAGACGTAGCGGTTATTCAGAGCCTGCATCGCGAGCGAGAGGTCAAGGACTTTGTGGCCGAATATGGACACGTGATTGTTGACGAGTGCCACCATCTTTCAGCCTTTACATTTGAGCGGGTGATGCGCCAGATCAAAGCGAGGTTCGTAGTTGGATTGACAGCAACGCCAACGAGAAAGGACGGGCATCATCCGATTATTTACATGCAATGTGGGCCGACGCGCTTCAGTCTCGGCGTACGGGCAATGACCGATTCAAGTCCCTTCGACCATATTGTCCTTCCGAAGCTCACAGATTTTCGAATGACCAGCGACGGCACGGATACGACAATACAGGATATCTACTCTGCTCTCGTCGTGGATGAGGCACGCAACGAGTCCATTGTCCGGGACGTAATACACGCCGTGCAATCTGGACGGTCCCCGCTCGTCTTGACCGGTAGAACGGATCATCTCAGTCGGCTGGAGTCTGCCCTTACGGGCAAGATTCGCAACATTATCGTGCTCAAGGGAGGAATGGGCCGGAAGCAGCGCCGGTTAGTTAGTGAGGTTCTCGCCGGCGTCCCGGATGGCGAGCAACGCTTGATCCTAGCGACGGGGAGCTACATCGGCGAGGGGTTTGACGACGCCCGCCTCGACACATTGTTCCTGGCGATGCCGATTTCGTGGAGGGGCACGCTTCAACAATACGTCGGACGACTCCACCGGCTCCACGATAACAAGCGTGTGGTGGAAGTCTATGATTACGTCGATGCCAACGTCCGAATGCTCGCGCGGATGTATGACCGGCGGTTGAAGGGCTACAGCGACATGGGCTATAAAGTCTCGGCGTCCGCACAACGGCAGTTGAACATTTAGGCCGTGCAACTCGGCGGGCCATCTTAAGAGGTTGAGCCATTGATCGTTTGACTGCCGGAGCCGCTTCCCGAACGGGAATGTTTTCAGTGTTCCTCAACGTTTTTCGACTAATGTTCCCGAACGGTAATATTTCCGCGCCGCGTCGGCTCAAAAGGTATAATGTTACCGTACGGGAAGTTTTGAAGGAATTGCTGCTTGAGATATACGCCCAAGCAAATCGGCACAGTGATCCGTGAAACCCGGAAAAAACTCGGGGTTACCCAGAAGGATCTTGCTCTGACGTCCGGAACCGGAATACGGTTCATCATTGACCTTGAAAAGGGTAAGGATACCTGCGAAATCGGAAAGGCTCTGAGAGTTTTGAATACGCTCGGCATCAAGATAGCGCTGACGCCACCACCAACTTCGGCTAAGGAAGACTAACCGGATGGCGAAAACTCTTGACGTTTATCTTCAGAACGATCTCGTCGGCCATCTTGTTCAGGACGACGGTGGGGACATGAGCTTCCAGTACGTCGAAACCTGGTTGGACAGACCCGGCGCCACGCCTCTGTCCCAATCGTTGCCCTTGAGGAAAGGACGCTTCCGACGCAAGGAGTGCCGAGGCTTCTTCGCCGGTATTCTGCCGGAGGAGAGCAAGCGCGAAATCATCGCCAGCAATCTGGGAATCAGCGCGCGCAACGATTACGCAATGTTGGAGCGGATCGGAGGCGAATGCGCCGGAGCCGTTACGTTTGTTGCACACGGACAAGGCCTGCCTGAGCGCAATTACGGCTATCGCCAGCTTTCCGAAAAGGAACTCACAGCAATCCTGAAGGAACTTCCCAAGCGCCCGCTGCTGGCCGGGGACGACGGGATTCGGCTTTCCCTAGCCGGAGCGCAGGACAAAGTCGCCGTGCGAATCGAAGACGGAAAGGTCAGCCTGCCCCTTGGCGGCGCACCGAGCACACATATCCTTAAACCGGCTGTCGAGCGGTTCGACGGAGTCGTCTTCAACGAGGCGCTGTGCATGAAACTGGCCGCAGCAACCGGGTTGTCGGCGGCTGCCGTAGAGACGAGAAACGTCGAGGGTATCGACTACCTGGTCGTGGATCGATATGACCGGATTCACCGCGCAGCGCCGGGCGGCGAGCCGCTGCTTGAGCGGCTCCACCAAGAGGATTTCTGCCAGGCGCTCGGTATTGTTTCTGAACAAAAATATCAGAAGGAAGGCGGCCCTTCGCTCAAGCAGTGTTTTGCGTTGCTGCGCGAAGTCTCAAGCGCGCCCGTGATCGATTTGGCACGACTCCTCGACGCGGTGATATTCAATTACCTTGTCGGCAACAACGATGCACATGGAAAGAACTTCTCGCTGCTCTATCGTGGCACTGGGACGGAGAATTTCGAGGTCACGCTCGCGCCGCTCTACGATGTCGTCAGTACCGTCTACTATCCCGAGCTGAGCCGAGATATGGCCATGCGGATCGGCGACGAATATTCGTCAGAAAAAGTCACGGCTAGGAACTTTGAACAGCTCGCGGAGGAGGCGGGTCTTGGCAAGCCTCTAGTACGTGGCCGCGTCGTGGAAGTGTCCGATAGGCTCATTGCCACTCTCCCAAAACTGGAGACCGCGCACCCGGTCGCCCAGAAGGTAGCAGCGCTTATACGCCAGCGTTCTGAAAAAGCAGTGAGTCGTTTTGGAGCTTAGCACGCGACTTCCGGAACCCGAGAGGTCACGCCCCTACTTGATACGCAGGGGATCAAAAAGGGGTAGAGCCGCTGCTTTTCCGCTGTGCCAAAACTGTGTCCGAATCGCATCTGTTCCAACTACCGGGGTTGCCTTTTAAGCGAAAGCAGATTCCCCAGACTGTTGTAAATGTTAGGATTCAACGATAAACGATGGAGCCCTTGGAACGGACTATCGTCCCTTGGGCGCAGGGGGTCGGGCGTTCAAATCGCCCCGCCCCGACCAAATTTTTTGGCCACGCGAAAATATAAGATATGCACTCTGCTCTTGTAGTTGATGAGGCGCGCAACGACTCCATTGTCCGAGACGTGATAGACGCCCGGCAATCTGGTCACCGCTCGTTTTGACCGGGAGAACCGATCATCTCAGCCCACGATGCTCGTCTCGACACGAGTGCACAACGGCAGTTGAACATTTTACGCCGTGCAACTCGGCGGGGTACTTCCGACGTTCAGCCATTGATGGTTTGCCTACCGGAGTCGCCCGCTTCCCGAACGGGAATGTTTTCAGCTTGATACGCAGGCTATCAAAAAGGGGTAGCTCAGCGGGGTCGGCCGTTCAAATCGCCGCCCTTAATGAGGCTGGCCTAGGAGCCAGGTACTCTCTGCACGAAATCGGAATTCGTCACCGGGAACTCAATTTTGCCGATAATCCCCCGGACCGGCCTCCGGCCAATTCCGCCAAGGCAGCCCGGAGTTCCTTTAATTTGGGTGGCTTGTTGAGCACGCGATCGACGTGCGGTGGAATGTCACCTTCAGCAACCAGGCGCTGGCCCCAGCCGGTCAGCAAAATCACAGGCGTGGACGGCGAGTCGTTCTTGATCGCGCTCGCCACTTTGCGGCCATCCACATAGGGCATCCCGAGATCGGTGATGACAACCGCGAAATGCTCATCGCTTTGTTCCGCCGCGCGGAATGCGTCGATGCCTGCTTGCCCGCCATTAGCCGTAACGACGGCGTGGCCATCGGCTTCCAGTGCGTCACGAAGCGACTTGATCAGCAACGGATCGTCGTCCACGCTCAGAATGCGTAACCGCGGAGGCATCGCCTCTGGCGTAGCGGACTGCGCGTCGGCAGCGTTCGAGACAGCCACCGGAAACCGAAGGCGAACGGTGCTTCCTTGTCCGACGACGCTCTCTATTTCGATATCCGCATTGTGCCGCCTTGTCACGCCGTATACCATGGCGAGTCCGAGGCCCGTGCCCCGCTCGCCCTTGGTGGTAAAAAACGGCTCCAGGCAACGACGCCGTGTTTCCTCGTCCATGCCGACGCCGCTATCCATTACCTCAACGTCCACTTGCGCCGTTTTCGCCGGGCCCTCGCTGGCTTTGGTGCGAATGGCCAGCTTTCCGCCCTCCGGCATCGCGTCCACGGCATTGAAAACCAGATTGATCAATGCCTCCCGGATTTCACTTTCGATTCCCGCCACCGGCGGGAGATTTTGCCCCAATTCCTGCCGCAGCTCAATGACGATTCCGCGCTGCAGCGGCATGTCGGACCAACGCGCGCGCGTCAAGTCGATGACTTGTTGCACCAGCACACTTAAATTTACCGGCGACAGGACCAATTCCGATTCTTGCTGGCGATAGAACTCGCGCATTCGCGCCACGGTATGCGCCACATCGCCTATGGCGCGTTGCGTGGTCTCCAGGTATTCGCGCGTTCGCTTGCTGAGACCGGTCTCCTGCTCCAGCAACATTTCGGTGTAGAGCGCCACGGGCGAAATGGCGTTGTTGATGTCGTGAGCGATTCCGCTGGCCATCTGCCCCAAGGCGCGAAGCCGCTCCTGCTGCATCACGGTCTGTTGAGTGTGGCGCAGATCGTCATAAGCCTGCTGCAGGGCGCTATAGACTTCCGATTGATGAGACGCCAATGCCACATGCTCGCTTAGCTGCCGCAGGAACTCGCATTCGCCGCTGCTGAAACTGTTGGGATCCCGGCGGGCGGCGATCAGTATCCCGAAGACCTGGCTTTCAAACAACAGCGGCGCCGCCACGAAAGCGCGCAGACCGCTGCCAGCCAGGCGTTGCGGAAAGGGAAAGTTTATCTGGCTGACATCCTGCTCGTAAACCAGCTGGCCACGAACACAATGGGACAGCCCGTTCTGATCGATGCCGATGTGGGCTTGGTCCGTCATGGCCAATTCCATGGCCAACGCTTCGCTGCGCACACCCACGCAATTGACGACGACTTCGGCGGCGTGGGCATCGTACAAGCAAACGCACCCAAAGTCGATCGGCAGGCTGTCTTCCAGACTGCGAATCACCACTTGGAAGATGCTGCGAACATCTTGACGCTCGCCGATAGCCCGCGTAATCTGGTCCAACAGATTCAAGCGCTCCAACTGAGTCTGCAGCCCCTGCGCCGTGCGCTTGTGCTGGCCGATTTCCGATTTCAGGGCCTCCACCGCCTGCGCCAATTCCGCAGTCCTGCTTTGAACACGCCTGTCCAGTTCGTCCGCATGGATCAGGACCTCCCGCTTCCGCCGTTGGGTTTGGGCCACCAGGCTAATCACCAGTGAGAGGGTCAGAACCAGCGCCAGTTGCCCGGCGACCGCGCCTGTAAATCGAAAACCGGGAGTCGCTGCAAACGGAAGCCCGACCAAGGTAAGCAGGCAAGCGATCGCCCCCGGCACGTAACCGCCAAACCAGGCCACTGCAAAAAGGGCTGTCAGATAAACCAGGACAAACGGAAAAGAGACTCCCTTAGGCAGTATCGAAGCCACCGCGAGTTGGGTCCCGAGCGCCGCGCCGACAACCAGAAATGGGAGAAGGTAGCGGGCCAGGAGAGAATCGCGCAGTTTCCCAGGACCCCGAAAGAATCGCAACGCGGATTGGAAAAATCCCATAGAGTCAAAAACCCAGCCACGCGTGGGCCGGAGTCTCTCGCGCGGGAGCCGCCTCAAAACGGTGCCTGGCTTAACGACACCACGCACTTACATCCATCGGCGGGATCTCAAAAGCGCTATAGGGCTGGCGCTCCCCCCGGGTCCCTCTCTGGGCCGAAAGCAGGAGGTGTTCCATAAAGGACGGAGAGAAAGAACCGATTAATTAACACACGCATTCAAGTTTTTCGAGGCAAAACTTCGGAAAGCCGCAGGGAGGCACCGTGTTATTTCGAACGTTCCACACGAAGTCATGTTTTTTGCCGGCAGTGATTGTCATTTTGCTGGTGCGTGCGGCGTTGTCGCAGGAAACCACGGGGACCATCACCGGCACCGTTACCGACGCTCAGGACGCCCTGGTGCCAGACGCCGTTTTAACGTTAAGCAACCTGGAACAGGGCGCCAGCAGGAACGCCACCAGTAACCGGCAGGGTATCTACGAATTCAAGTTTCTGGAGCCCGGGCGTTATCAGGTTACCGCGTCGCGGACCGGTTTCCGCCAGTTTGCGAAGACAGACCTGGATTTGACGGTCGGCCAAACGATGCGTGTGGACTTCGCTCTGAAGCTGGGAGACGTGAGTCAATCCATCTCCGTCAGCGATGTCAGATCGCAGATGCTGAACACCGAAAGCTCGGAAGTAAGCCATGTGATCAACTCCACCGAGGTGGCGGATCTTCCGCTGAACGGCCGCAATTTCGACGACCTTATTCCACTGATGGCGGGCGCAACTACCGGAATGCAGGGTCAATCGAACGGTGGTTATAACCTGAACGGGTCCCGGAGCGATTCCAACCTATTTATTATCGAAGGACAAAGTAACACGGACTTCAATAACAATCTCTTGATCCGCCCGGAAATCGACGCGATACAGGAGTTTCAGATCCTGACCGCCACCTTCTCCGCCGAATACGGGAAGACCGGCGGCGGTATCGTCAGCATACAACTGAAGTCCGGCGGCAATCAGTTCCACGCTTCGCTCTTTGAGTTCCTTCGCAACGACAAACTGGATGCCAACAACTTCTTTGCCAATGATGTTCCGCTCGTTTCCGGACAGACCTCGGCGTCCCGCGAGGAACTGCGGCGCAATCAGTTCGGGGGCACCTTAGGCGGTCCCATCGTCCGCGACAAGACGTTCTTTTTTGTGGATTATCAGGGATCCCGCCAGGTTGCGGGCGCCACCACAATCCAGAGCGTGCCCACGCTGCTGGAGCGGCAGGGAAATTTCAGCCAGGATCTGGGATCAAAAAGCTCTGTACGATAACTCATTTCTCGGCACGATGTTCCCCAACCAGAGTATTCCGGCATCCGCTGTTGACCCGGCGGCGGTGAAGTTGACCAACCTCTATCCTCTTCCCAATGTCGCGGGATCGTTTATTCCCGGACAGGGCGCGGTTAACAATTACTCCACGTCAGGCATCGGAGCGATGAACAGCAATCAGTTCGACATCAAGCTAGACCACTACCTCACTTCCGCGGATACGTTTTCCGGACACTACGCGTTTTCGCAAGGCGACCAGTTGATTCCGGCGGCTTTTGGGGGCGGGACGGTGGGTCCATGCATCGGCTGCGGTACAGTTTTGGACTTGCTGGCGGGATCTCCCGAAAACCGCTCTCAGCAAGCGGGACTCGCTGAAACTCATATCTTTACTGCGTCCACGGTGAATGAGTTCCGGTTTGGCGTTACACGGTACTGGTCCTTTTATCAGACTTCGGACGGCGGCCAAAACCTCGCGAACCAGTTGGGAATTCCCAATGTGAACGTCAGCGCCTATACCACTGGCCTTCCCTGGTTTGATTTCTCGCCCTCCCCGAGTTGGATGGGCACTTCACCGTTTACCCCTTCCTTTACCGGTTACACGGACTGGGAGGAGAGCGACAATCTTTCCCTGTTGCGCGGCCGGCACTCCATCAAGCTGGGATTCGACATGCATCGGAAGGCGAACAATACAGCCAGCAACTTCTTCGGGAAGGGCGCCTATATCTTCACGCCGTTCTTCACCGGTAACGCCTTTGCCGACTTCCTGACCGGGCGAGCCACGGAGATTGAGCAGACCTTGACCCCAGGCACCACCGGGCTTCGGGGACAAGAGTACGGCGCCTATATCCAGGACGATTTCAAGGCAACCAGCCGCCTGACGTTAAATCTGGGACTGCGATACGATCTTTTCCCCGGCGCCTACGAAGACTACAATCGCCTGTCAAACCTCGACCCTGCCACCGGCGTCGTGGAACTTGCCGGTAAGAACGGAGCACCGCGCAATTTCATCCCCACGGATTACCTCAACTTCGCGCCGCGCTTCGGATTCGCTTATGCCTTGACACCTGACACCGTGCTTCGCGGAGGCTATGGGCTCTCGTACGTGAACGCAAACAATTTCGTCAGCTACATTGGCGCCAATCCGCCCTATACACAGTCCTTCACGCTTGTGAATCTCAGTTTTACGAACTTTCAAGCCATCAATCTTCTCAGCCAGGGTCTGCCAACCGGCCTGTCGCCGACGGCGGCCAATTTCAATCCAAACCAGCCCGCTGGAAACTATGACCAGGCTGGGGTGAACAACCGAACCCCGTATACACAATCTTTCAGCTTCAATTTGCAGCGCGCTCTTCCCGGCAACCTGGTCGCCGAAATCGGTTATGTGGGAACCAAGGGAACGCGGCTCCCTGCCGAAGTGGATGGCGATCCTGCGCCGCCTGGCAATCCAGCCACCGAACAGCAGCGGCGGATTTACGCCACTACCCTACCCAACGTTACTGGCATCACTTATTACGTCAATGCCTTTTCATCTATCTATCACTCGTTGCAAGTTAAAGTGGAGAAGCGTTTTTCGCACGGCCTTCAATTCCTCTCTACCTACACTTTCTCGAAATCCATCGACAATGGCAGCGGAAGCCCTGTGACCGGCGGCGGCGATTCCAATTCCTCCAACTTTGTGCAGGACCCGTTTGACTGGAACGCCGACCGCGCCCTCTCCTCGTTCAACGTGAAAAGCAAGTTCGTAACCGCGTTCAACTACAATCTCCCGTTCGGCCGGGCGCAGGCAATCGGCGGGCATTGGAATCGCACCGTGGATGGGCTGCTGGGCGGATGGCAGGTCAATGGAATTTTGACGGCGCAGAGCGGGCTCCCGTTCTCGGTTTACGCAACGTCCGGTGCGGGATGTGGCTGCTCCTCAGGCGGTCTTCGGGCCCAGCTGATTGGCAATCCCTTTCCCGCCGGGTTTCAGCAGAGCATCAATCAATGGTTCGATCCGGCAGCCTTCTCCGATCCGCCGCCGCAGCAGTACGGAAATTCCGGCCGCAACATTATCGCTGGTCCCGGGCTTACCGATTTGGATTTTTCGCTCTTCAAGAAGTTCAAGCTGGATGAAAAGCGCATGTTCCAGCTTCGCGCCGAATACTTCAATGTCTTGAACCACCCGAATTTCCTCTACCCGACGTCGACCACAGATGCTACATGGAACACGGGGGGAATTCTTACCCAGGCGATGCCCGCTCGCGTAGGGCAGTTGGCCCTGAAACTTACCTTTTAAGGAACTAAGTTAGGGATTTCACTTTGCGCGCAAACACTGCCCAAGCCTTCTTCGGCCGGCCCTGGTCGTCAAACATTCCCAGTGTCTTCAGGAACGAGCCGAAACGGTCCGCGCCCGGCATCCGGTAGTACGCCGAGAAACTCTTGACAAGGGAGTCCGAAAAATCGGACATGAAGGTGAAGTTCACACCGATAAAGCGGGAAGGATTAGCTGCCACCCGATCCAACACACGCGAAAACAATTCTGCCTGCTTCTCTTCCGAACTTCCATTGCTGGCCGACGTAGGATATCCCACTTCCTGCAGAAAAATCTGCTTCGATCCCGCGGCCGTGAGAATACGGCGAAAATCCGTATCCACCGTGGAGGGATCCCGCACCACGAAATCGGGACTCATAGGATAGTAAGTCAGCGCGAAGAACGCCGTCTGATCCAGAATGGGGCGCAGCGGTCCGGCGTCTCCGATGCCGTCGGTCGTAGTGATGCCGTCGAACGTGGTGGAGACACTGATTTGCGCGTCCGGCACTCTGTTCCTGATGTGGGCCGCGGCTCGCGCAACAAGCTTTGCAAAAGCCGGCGCCTCGTCTGGATGCTGTTTGAAATATGCGTCAATTTCATTGCCCACCAGGAAGTATTTCACCCGCCCTTCCAGCCGAGGGAGAACGGCGTCCAGCAACCGGTCCAGACGTGCGCCGGTCTCCTCTGCATCGAACGGCTTGCCCATGAGATCCGCTGGCATGGCACGCTGATTTGTGTCAATTACGCGGATATGTAGTATCGCGGGGATATTCTCCTGGACTGCCTCCCCAATCTGGTATTCGACGTCGTTGAGCCTATATTTTTCGCGACCCGTTTCGATTTCGTCCCACTTCGGGCTGATGTAGAGGAGATTGACGCCGGCGTCGTGGGCCTGCCGGAAGCGGGCCTCTACGGAACGCGAACTGTAGCCCTCATTTGCGAACGGATTGGCGTCCAGGCCAACGTGAATGGAGGCGGCTCCCGGGGTAGCGCTTTCCAAGACGAAAGCATTTTTTCCGTCTCCAAATTGGACAAAACCGACATCGGGCGCGAACGTCCAGTAGAGCTGGTTGCCTTGTCGGTTGGTTTCCTGGATTTCGATGCAGTCCTCAAAATCGTGACCCATGGCCCGGACTTCCTTGTGCCGGCTCACAACCTGATATTGCCCGATAGCGTTCGACCATGTCCGCTTTTCCGGGGCGGTTGTATCCCAGTACAGCGTGTCCGGCGGCAGACTGGCCGTTTGGGCGTTCGTAGTAACTGCGGTGAGGTAAATACGACCATCGCGCGAAATCAGCCGGAGATCGCGTGAAATCCAAGGATTATCGAACCGGAGCCAAATGTCTCTTTCCTTGGCGCCGGTTTTCGCCATGAGCACTTCGAGGACGATTGGCTTCGACGACGACGGCGAGCGCAATACCCACCGCCTGCCTTGCTCGAGCGGTATATAGTTAGCGTCCCGGTACGATGATCGTGCCGCCGGCCGGCAGCCCGTAAAGGCCCAGACCACAGCAACCGAGCTAATGGCCGCCATGCAGGGGCGAGTCATCCGTTGTTCATCGTCGGTCACGGCGCGGTGCTGCAGTATAAAGAATTAAGCGATAAAGGCCGATTCATGGCACATATTCTAAGGGGAATAGCGGGGATATAGCCCTATCCGCGATCGGGGGGTGAAGGTAGGAAGGACCAGGACTTGAGAGCCGCGAAGCTTACCGATTCCCGCATTCTGATCGTTGACGACCAAACCGACAACCTCAAGGTACTAGCCACCGTGCTGGATTTTGCAGGTTACGCAAACGTTAGCTGCCTGAGCGACTCGCGCAATCTTCTCCAAATCTTCGAGGAAGTCCAGCCCGACCTGATCCTGCTGGATCTCCACATGCCTCATGTCGACGGTGTTGCCGCCATGGATCAATTGGCCACCGTGATCTCCGGCGACGACTATCTGCCCATACTTGTACTCACCGGCGACCACACATCCGAGGCCAAGGAGAAAGCGCTGTCGCACGGCGCCCATGACTTTCTGTCGAAGCCCCTCAACCGGACCGAGGTAACGCTTCGAGTGAGGAATCTGCTGCAGACACGCCATCTCCATCTCCAGCTGAAGGCGCAAAATGCATCTTTGGAGCAGCAGGTCTCGGAACGAACCAAACTTGCCGACGAACTCGGGCGAACCAACCACAAATTACGCGAGACGCAGGCGCACCTGATTCATTCCGAAAAAATGTCCGGGTTAGGCCAGCTTGTCGCGGGCATAGCTCACGAGATCAATAACCCGCTGGCTTTCGTGATCAACAACATTTTCATCGTCCAGGAGTCACTCGGAAAACTGGCGGCTCAAAGCGCGGAACTGCCACCCGATGCGTTCGCCAAGGTGGGCAAAATGCAGGTTCGGATCAGCGACGCGAATGCGGGCGCAACGCGAGTGAAAGAGCTGGTCACCAAGCTGCGCACATTTTCCAGGCTGGACGAAGGCACGGTCAAGACTATCGACATCCACGAGAGTATCGAATCCGTCCTCCTGTTCCTACGGCACAAGATGGAAGGCCGAATCGAAGTGGAACGCGATTACGGCGAAGTGGAGATGCTGACCTGCCTGGCGGGTGAACTGAACCAGGTGCTCATGAACATCGTCGCCAATGCGATCGACGCGATCCGCTCGAACGATAAGAGTGACGGTCATGGACGCATCACCATCGCCACCGGACAGCAGAACGGCGATTTCGTGATTCGCGTCCGCGATACCGGAAAAGGAATACCGGAAGAAATCCGCAACCGAATATTCGAGCCGTTTTTCACCACCAAACCCATCGGCCAGGGCACCGGGCTCGGCCTCGCCATTTCCTACGGCATCATGAAGGCGCATCAGGGCTCGATGGAATTCTCCAGCAAAGCCGGCGAAGGCACCGAGTTCATCTTGAAGATCCCCATTACGCGCCCGCCGGGTCAACCGTGGCCAGGTGAGTTGAGGCCCACCGAATTGAGGCCTACCGCATGACCGAACAGTTTTATAGGCCAAGAGTGCTGGTGGTGGATGACGAGCCTCAAATCCTGGAATCGATCCAGGCGTTGCTCGAAGATGATTTTGACGTCCTGGTCAGCAACGATGCGATGGAAGCGGTGGAGCTTCTCAAGAACGCGCAGATTGCCGTGATTTTGGCCGACCAGCGAATGCCCAATCTCACCGGCGGCGAGTTCCTGGCGAAAGCGCGCGAGATATGCGATGCCACTCGGATTCTCATCACCGGCTACGTGGACATCGACGCTCTGATTCGCGCCGTCAACGATGGCCAAATCCATTCCTATGTCCCCAAGCCCTGGGAACCGGCCAATCTAAAAGTCACCGTGTTGAAAGCCGCCACATACTCCAAGGAAGTCAGCCAGCGGAAGAAGGCGGCGGAAATTGTAGCGGAGCAACAAAAGGCGCTGGCGCGTTCGGAGGCCGCTTACCGCCAGCAGACGAAAATCCTGCGATCTGTTCTGGACAGTATGAGTGACGGCGTCCTGGTGACCGACGATAGCGGGAATATGGTTCTGCTGAATCCAGCCGCTGAGCAGATGGTGGGCCGGGGGGCGGCCGGCACGAATCAGTCGCAATGGGTGGAACGGTTCGGCATCTTTGTACCCGGAACAGACATTCCCTATCCCGCCGACAAATTGCCCCTTTCGAGAGCGATGCGCGGTGAGACCGCGGACGGGATCGAGTTGTACATCCGGAATCCGCAGAAACCGGCCGGGATGTTTGTGAGCGTCAATATAAGGCCCCTCAAGGATGACAGCGGCAACATCAAAGGTGGTGTTGCGGTGGTTCGCGACATCACGCTAACCAAGGTGACGGAGGATGTGTTACGGCAAGCCAAAGAGGATGCCGAACGTGCCAACCGCGCCAAGAGCGAATTTCTTTCGCGCATGAGCCACGAGCTGCGCACCCCGCTCAATTCCATCCTCGGCTTTGCCCAGCTGCTTGGTTTGGCTGACCTGGGGGCCCAGCACCAGAGCAACGTCCAGCAGATTCTCAAGGGCGGATATCATCTTCTGGAATTGATCAACGAAGTGCTCGATCTGGCGCGAATCGAAGCGGGGCGGCTCAGCATCTCACCGGAGCCGGTCCAGATTAAGGATGCAGTAAAGGAAGCCCTGGATCTGGTGCGGCCCATCGCGAACCTGCAGAATATCACGCTCAGCGCGGATTTCTCCGTTCACGGGGACCGCTACGTTCAGGCCGATCGCCAGCGCCTCAAGCAGGTATTGCTCAATCTCCTCTCCAACGCCATCAAGTTCAATCGCAGCAACGGGCTGGTAGTGCTGAGGTGCGAAGAGGCCGGGGATCGCGGTCTGCGCATCGAGGTTGCGGACACCGGCCTCGGGATTGACGAAGAAGGATTGAAAAAGATCTTCACGCCGTTCGAGCGCCTGGGCGCCGATCGGAATGCCGTGGGTGGCACCGGCTTGGGTCTGGCGCTCTCCAAGCGCATGGTCGAAGCCATGGGTGGAACTATCGGCGTCGAGAGCACTGTGGGCGTCGGCAGCCGGTTCCATTTCGACCTGTCGCTGGTGGAACACGCCGCCGAGCCCACGGTGGATCGCGTTTTCAACGCCGGGCTTACGGCTTTAGGCCAGGCCGCTTCCTATCACGGGACGATCTTGTATATCGAGGACAATCTTTCAAACATCCGGCTGATAGAACAAATCCTGGAGCGCTATCCGGGCGTGCGATTGCTCCAAGCAATGCAAGGTAAATTAGGCCTCGATCTCGCAAACATACATACGCCCGATTGGATTCTGCTGGATCTACACTTGCCGGACATGCCGGGTGAAGACGTATTGGCCGAATTGCGGCGGGAACCGCGGACCCAAAAGATTCCGGTCAGCGTGCTCAGCGCGGACGCGACGCCCGGCCAGATCAATCGTCTTAGGGCCGCGGGTGCTCGCGAGTACCTTACCAAGCCTTTGGACGTGAGACAGATAATTGCGTTGCTCGAAGACACACTGCGGCGGGAACAACCGGCGAAGCCGCCGAACGCTTCGCGTAATAGCGGAACGTGAGCCAAGCGGGCCGCTTCGCTGGGCTCCATCGGCCATCAATCTGGCGGGTCTCCCCACCGAACTGCTGCGAGCAACTGAGCAGCGCGGTCCGGGATGGAGAGAAGGACCGGCTGGATGAACTCATCGCGGCCGTTGCGAAGGAAGACCCGCAGTCCGCCGGGGCCTTAAAAGACCTTGCGGACAAGTACGAATACGATACTCTCACCAGCCTGCTTACCGAGGCAACCCAGTGAAGGAAGAACTTCTCAGGCTTGCCGAGAGCACCAGCGGCAATGTCGGCGTCCCCGAGGTGCGCAGCCAACCCAAAGCAACATCATGGTGGTGGACGATCAGCCCGCCAATCTGAAATTGCTCGAAGACCTGCTGACGCAGCAAGGCCACTTAGTGCGCTCGTTTCCGCGTGGTCGCCTGGCGCTGGATGCGGCCGCGCGGAATCTTCCGGACCTCATTCTACTCGACATCAACATGCCGGAGATGAACGGCTTCGAGGTGTGCAAGCGGCTGAAGGCCGATGAGAAGCTGGCTCCCATTCCAGTGCTGTTCTTGAGCGCTCTGAACGAGACTAAGGATAAGCTGAATGCTTTTCGAGCGGGCGGCGTGGACTATATCACCAAGCCGTTCCAGTTGGAAGAAGTGCGCGCTCGCGTGGAAACGCATCTTCAACTTCACCGCGCCCGCCAGGTGGAGCGCGAACTTCTGGAAAGAACGCTCGGCGGCGCCGTGAAAGCTCTATCCGACCTGGCGCATCTCACGTCGCCCACATTGACTGAGCGGTCTGGCGCGCTGCGCAGCATGGTGGTTCACATGGCCGCGCAACTGCGCTTACCAGATGCGTGGCAGTATGAACTGGCCGCCATGCTCTGTCTGCTCGGTTGCATCACTCTTCCCTCCGACGCCTTTGAACACGCTTATGTCGGCGACAAGGCCTCGGCCGAAGAACTGCAGATGTACCGCGCGCACCCCGACGTCGGTTTCCGGCTTCTTTCGCGGATTCCCCGCCTCGAAAACGTGGCCGAGATGATCCGCCTGCAGCAGGTGGAGACTTCGAACTGGGCCAACAACGACGTCGCCGAGCGAGGCTCTCGCATGCTGAAGACCGCGCAGGAGCTGGATCGCCGCACCTTACGCGGGATTCCGTTCCAGACCGCTTGCGATCAGCTTCGCGCCGCTCCGGGAAAATATCCAACCGCATTGCTGGACTCGCTGAAGGGTTACTCTCCGTCCCGCGTTCACTTCGAAGTGAAGCGCTTGCCGGCGCAGCAATTGCTGCCTGGAATGATTTTGGAAGACGACGTTGTCACCGAAGAGGGCAGCCTGACGGTGATTTCCAAAGGCACCACCCTCACCGTAACGCTGATTGAGCGGGTCCAAAATTTTGCCCGGACCCGCGGCGTGCGGGAGCCGATTCAGGTGCGGGCGCCGCAGGGTTCGTATGCGGACGAGTTGCAGCGCGCGTAGTTTCGCGCGTGGGTTGAGAAGACATGCTCCAGATCAACGGCAACAGCCACGGCCTCACTGGCAACAATCACAGCATCGCTGCCAAGAGCCACATTATGGCGGTGGATGACCAGCCGGCCAACCTGAAGCTCTTGGAAGATCTGCTCAGCCAACAAGGATACATCGTGCGGTCGTTCCCGCGCGGGCGTTTGGCGTTGGAGGCGGCGGCCCGAAATCCTCCGGATTTGATTCTGCTCGACATCAACATGCCCGAGATGAGCGGCTTCAAGGTCTGCGAACTGCTGAAGGCCGATGAAAAGCTGGCCATGATTCCGGTGATTTTTCTAAGCGCACTCACCGATGCCAGCGACAAGGTGCAGGCCTTTCAGTGCGGCGGCGTGGACTACGTGACCAAACCGTTTCAAGTGGACGAGGTGCAGGCGCGGGTGGAAACCCACCTGAAAATGCACCGGCTACAGAAGGAATTGCAGTTGCACGCCAACCACCTGGAGGAGTTGGTGGCTTCGCGCACCCGTGAACTGGCCGAGACGCAGGCGCGGTTGAAGGTGCTGGACCGGGCCAAGAGCGATTTCTTGCGGCTAATCCATCATGAGTTGCGTTCACCATTAAACGGGTTGTTGGGGGTTGGAGAATTAGTGTTGGACCAGCTTGGTACATCCGAAGACGGCGCGGAGCTTCGCGAAATGTTCGAACTGTCCCGGCAAAGGATGCTTTCGATTCTGGACGACGCGCTGCTTTTAACGGAAATTGAAGTCGCCAGCGACACGTTCTCGTCGGAGGCAACCGATCTGGTGGGGACGCTTCAGGCTGCGATGGAAGGCGCATCGGCGTTTGCCCAGTCGCGCGGAGTGGGCATTGAATTGGAGCCGGGCGAGACTGGTTGCGTGGTGGCCAAGCGGGACCTGCTCCAGAAAGCGATTCAAGCGCTTATCGAAACTGCCGTGAAGTTCTCGAAAGCGGGACAAGCAGTGCGGCTAAAGTGTCAGGCAGGTCCGGGCGGCGTTCAGGTTCTGATCCACAGTTGTGGCCGGATTCCGGAATCCGCGATCGCGAAGTTTTTCCAGGTCTTTTCCATTGGCGACGCCATTACCCCCGGCGGCGATCTTGGATTGGGACCTCCGGTCTCACAACGCATTCTCGCGCTGTTCGGCGGTTCCATCGGTGTTGAAAATCTGGAACCTTCGGGAATTCAGCTCACAGTAACTCTCAAGAACGCTTAACGCGTTCTTCAAGAAGGCCGTTCAATGAGAGCCGATCGAACCGCTCGAATCAGCCAACCGGCCAACCCGATGCCGATTGCGTCATCCAGTACATCGTTCCACTCCACCGGGTGGGAACCGAGAAGATGCTGGGCCGTTTCGATTCCAAAACCAAAAAGAAAACACGCGAACGCAATCCAGAGCTCCCAGCGCTTTCCAGAAACCTCCCTGGTAACCAAAATGCAGAGCGTTCCAAATGCGAAAACGTGAAGCAGGCCGTGAATGACGGGCGAGTGGCCAATAACGCGGGGACGGGCCACCTGCAGAGATGTAATCGTAAGTGCCGCGGCGTAGCCTATCAGCAACCACCGGTGATTCTGGCCGCGGCTTGAGTCCGCAAATACCAGAGCGCGTAAAGCCTTGCCAAATGTGACCACTCGATATTGAATGACGTGGTGATGAGTCGTGAGTTTCCGATTACCTCTCCGCCATCTTCGCCATGGCGGGCGAGTAGCGGTCGCCCACTGCCATTGATGCTAGCCGGTTCAACTCCGCCATATCTTCCGCCGTCAGATGCACGTTCAGCGCGCCTAGATTGTCGTCCAGATAAGCCCTCCGCTTCGTGCCTGGAATCGGCACTGCATCCGGCGCGACGGCCAGCACCCAAGCAAGGGCAACCTGAGCGGGGGTCGCGCTCCGGCGGGCAGCAACAGCCTTGACGGTATCAACCAGCTTCTGGTTCTCCGCCATGTGCTCATTATCAAAACGGGGCAGATTGCGGCGGAAATCTCCTTCTCCGAAAACGGCACTGGACTGGAACGCCCCTGTGAGATATCCGCGTCCAAGAGGACTGAATGGCACCAGGCCCACACCGAGTTCCCGCATCGCGGGCAGAATCGACTCTTCAAGGCCGCGTTCCCACAGCGAATACTCACTCTGCACGGCGCTGATCGGATGCACCTGGTTGGCTCGCCGGATGGTCTCCGCGCCTACTTCTGAAAGACCCAGAAAGCGAACTTTCCCCGCCTCCACCAATTCCTTCATCGCGCCCACTGTTTCTTCTATTGGAACGGCCGGATCTTTGCGGTGCAAGTAATAAAGATCGATAACGTCCACGCCCAGCCGCTGCAGCGAACCTTCCACGGCACGCCGCGCATTGGCGGGCGACCCATCCAGCTGCGTGATCCCCGATCCCAACAGGATTCCGAATTTCGTCGCCAACACCACCTGGTGGCGCCGGCCCCGAATCGCCTTACCCACCAGCTCCTCGTTGGTATGCGGGCCGTATACCTCCGCCGTATCGAGCAGCGTCACGCCGCAGTCCAGTGCGCGATGAATGGTCGCGATTGATTCCGCCTCATCGCCCGCTCCGTAGGCATGGGTCATGCCCATGCAGCCCAGCCCGATCGCGCCCGCGGCCAGACCCTGGTTTCCGATCTTGCGTGTCTCCATTTTTCTATACCTCTCCGGGTTCTAATACCTTTCTGCGTCGCCCGCCGGCGACAAAGGGTTCACCGGCGCCACCTGGCCATCGATTGTCGACCCGTTGTAGCCAAACGCCTTAACAGGTCCCAGGAAATCATGAGGGAAATTCAGCTTCGGTTGGGAAACCTCGTCCAACGCCTTGATCTGCTCAGCCGCCAGCTTAACCTCCAGCGCGCCGAGGTTGTCCTCCAATTGTTCCATGGTCCGCGCGCCAATGATCGTGGACGCGATGCCCGGCCGCTGCAGAACCCACGCCAGTGCGGCCCGCGCAACCGTCGTCCCAGCCTCCCGCGCCACTGGGGTCAACACGTCCAGAACCTGGAACGCCTGCTCGGTGAACGCACGCGACACAAACCATCCCCGCCCGGGAGTCGCTGTTTTCACAGACTCGCGCGTGTACTTGCCGGTCAGCATCCCGCCCTTCAGCGGCGACCACGGCGTCACGCCCAGCCCCATCTCCAGCGCCTCCGGAATGTGTTCGCCTTCAATGGTCCTCTCCAGCAGCGAGTATTCCAACTGCAGCGCGATCAGCGGCGTCCAGCCTTTCAGAACCGCCGTTGTCTGAGCCTGCGCCACCTTCCACGCAGGCGTATCCGAGAAGCCGATATACCGGACCTTGCCCGCGGCTACCAGATCGTCCAGCGCCCGCATGGTTTCTTCGATCGGCGTGAAGCTGTCCCAGAAGTGCATCCAGTAGAGATCGATATAATCTGTTTGCAGGCGCCGCAGCGAGTTTTCGCAGGCCGAAACCACCGATTTGCGTCCCGCGCCGCCGCCGTTCGGATCGCCACGGTACATGTTAGTCAGGAACTTGGTTGCAATCACCAGCCGGTCGCGCCGCGAGGGATGACGTCCGACATGTTCGCCGATAATCGCTTCGGAATGGCCTTTAGTGTACCCGTTCGCTGTGTCGATGAAGTTGCCGCCTAGGTCGATGTAGCGATCCAGAATCTGTTTCGACTCTTCGACGGGTGAGCCCCAGCCCCAATCTTCCCCGAAGGTCATCGCTCCGAGACAAAGAGGGCTAACGCGTAGGCCGGATCGGCCGAGAGAAACGTAGTTTCGCAATAGCATAGTTCGTCGCTACTGCCAGCTTACCGAACAACTGGAAAGGGGGGTGCGGACGTTATCTACACTACAGCCTTGCGCCGGCGTGCGAACCACAGACCGGCGAGGCCTAGCGCCGTGAGAGTGACCAATGAGGGCTCCGGGGTGACAACGCTTTCACCCGTGATTGTCCCGATTGCCGAAACCGTTCCAATGATGTCGTAGTTCAGCTCACTGCCTGTATCGCTAATCGAAACGCTGCTCACATCGGTGACTAAAGACGCTTCGGAGTTATGACGGCCCAGCCCGAGAAGGGTCGCGTCCGCGCAGGAGTAAGATCCTGCGGGGCCGCTGGGCGTGCAGGATCCGCTGACCACCCAGAAACCGAAAAACCCGTACTGCAATCCAGCAGGGATCGTGATGTTCCCCGGCAAAAACACAGTCGGCAGGGACGGCGCATCCAGGGCATTCGCCAAGTCGTACGTCGCTCCGTTGTAACTTAGGCTGAACGAGTCCAAATTACCGTCGGCGGCGTCCACATAGCCACCCGCGAAATCTGACGTCGCGGGCGTCGTCTCGTAGGTGAACGAGCCGACTCCATCAATGCTATTCAAAGAGAGGCCGAAATCCACTGTGACGGTATCGCCGGTCAGGTAAAAAGGCATAGCCGCCAAAAGGACACCCAAGCCCAACAACCGGGCAGGCTTGGCCATCCCCTTGACATATGAAAAAGGCAACATGGTAAAGCAAGTATAGGGGAAAACATGCCTACTTACAACGGGTTGCAGTACCGTCGTCTCCAGTACTCAAGGCCGGGCAACCAGTAGGTACTGCCAGTACTAAACAAGGTTTCAGGGGGTTTCTAACTAAAACCGTGCCGAGTTATCATTGATAAACGAATTGAGCGTAATGTTACATTCGGCGTGTGCCGGGTGTGCGTCAGTTCGGTTTTTGAATCACGGAGGCGAAACGATGAAGATGACGCGTTGGCTGATGGTTGCCGCTCTGGGTGCGCTTAGTTGCACTTGGGCTCAGGCGGACAGTGTGCCTCCTGACGATGGGCATTACCTGATTGACCTGGAGAGCTGGGACGCCGACCTGGACTTCAACTTCATGCCCAACCAGGGGGCACCTCCACCGGGCATTAACAGTTGCCTTCCAGTCGGCGCCGATTGCGGCGACGCTTCCATCAGAATCGACAACGGCGGCGGAAGCACCGGCGAGGACGGAGATTTCACCTTCAACTCCGGTCCGGGCGGAACATGCGGGCCAAATGCTCCAACACTTGCTTGCGAGATTTTGTATTTCGACAACGAGGGACCACCGATTACCTCAATCCTGATCACAACGATCTTACCCACCAGCGAATTGGGCGAGAACAACGATTACAGTTGTGACGGCGGCGCCCTCTTCCAATCCTGCGGATTCACCATCACGGATCCTCCCGATGAACCCACCGAGACGCTCAACATCTATTTTTACAATCCGTACAGCGCGGATGGCATCGTAACCGCCACTCCGGAACCGTCGCAATGGATTATTCTACTACTGGCGTTTGCCGGGATAATTGCGGTGCGCGCCCGCAAGCAGTTTGCTAGTTCGTCTTCCGCTCAAACTCAGCGATTAGCTTGTCAAAATCAGGATTCGTAGCTAAGGTCTTCAGCTCCGGATCTTTCTTGGCCTGCTGCACCGAATAACCGTTCTGCAATGCGGCGCGCAAACTTGTCAGGGCTTCCCCTTGTTGGCCAGCCATGGCGTTGATGACGGCCTCTTTGTACATGAGCTCGTTATCTTTGGCATCAATGCCTCGGGCTCGTCCGATGAAACTGAGCCCCTTCTTGGAGTCGCCGTTCTTAGCGTAATAGTAAGCTAGGTTGCCGAGAGTGGTCGCGTCCTGTGGATTCACTCGCAGACCTTTCAGGGCTAGCGCTATGGCCTGTTCATAGGCGGCCTTGGACTTGGCTTTGTCACCAGACGCGCGATAGCCATCTCCAAGGTCTCCGATAGCCACGTCGTCGGTTGGGTTGAGGTCCACGGCCTTCTGGAACATGTTAATAGCGTCGGTGTTATGGCCGAGATACAAATAGGCGGTTCCGAGGTTGGTATACAGGATTTCGGTCGGTCGAATTTTCAACGCCTTTCCCCAGGCGATAATCGCGTCATTCCACTTTCCGGCCTGAAAATTCACGGCACCGAGGTTTGAGTATCCCAGCGCCGAATCGGGAGCCAGCTCGACCACATGCTGGAATGCGGCTAACGCTTTTTCGTGCTGGCCTAGTTCGTAGTAAACCGATCCCATCTTGCTCTGGTTAAGCCAATAGTAGGGGTTCGCATCAATGGCTTTCTGGTAAGCCTGGAGAGCGTCGTCCGTCTTGCCCGCCGCCCGATAGGCATCACCCAGGCGACGATAACCTTCGTCGGAATTTGGCGCTAGTTCCAGAGCGCGCTTGAGCTCCACGATGGCCTCGTTCGTCTTGCCGGTAGCCCGGTACACGTTACCTAGCGCAAAGTGGATTTCGGGCAGCTCGTCATTGAGTGTTTGCGCATGTTGGGCGGCGCTGAGCGCCTTCTGCGACCAGGCCGTGTCGGGGTGCAGGTTGTACATGATCAGACTGGCGTCCGCCAACCCGGCATAAGCCAGCGCAAAGCTGGAATCCTTCTTGATGGCCTCTTCATACAAATCCACGGCTGACTGCACACGCTTGGGATCGCCCAGCTTACCGCGCAGGATGTCGCGCCCTTTGAGATACAGTTCGTAAGCCGCGACATTCTCCGTCGGGCGGAATGCATTCCGCGCCAGCTCTTCATCGGAGGCTTTCAGTTCCAGGGCCGTGACAAGGTCGTTATACATCTGATCCTCAATCGTCAGCAGGTCCTGGCGCACTCCCGAAAAATCCTTAGTCCACAACTGTTTTCCAGTTACGTCACTCAGGCTCAGCACTACATTTATCCTGTCTGCGGCGCCGCTTTGCATGGTGCCCTGGATAATCAACTTGACGCCCAATTGGTGCGCGATCTTGGTTACAGGATCGGAGGCATTGATCTTTTCCACGGCCGATTGTGCGGACAGATGGACATTCTTCATCTGAAACAGCTTGGCGGAAAGCGAATCTACCACTCCCTCGGCCTCATACTTCAGAGTGGGATCGTTACCCAGCACGCGCAGCGGCATCACGGCGACAAATTTGCTGTCGGCAGCGTTCGGCGCGGTCCCCTTCGTGTTTATGTTTATGGCGGCTCGGCCCAGTACACGCTCGCGGATGGGGCGCACGGCCAATCCGATTGCTACCAGCAAAACGATCCCCATGCCGGCAAACATCCACTTGGAGTAGCCAGTCTCGGCGATACGCAAACGAACAATTCGGGTGGGAGGAGTTCCCGATTCCAGATCGTGCAGCAGTTCCGTGGCGCTCTGGTAACGGAGGGCGGGATCCTTCTCCAGACACTTTAAGATGATGGTCGCCAGATATTCCGGCGTCTCAGGATTCAGCAGCCGCGGGTCCTTCGGCGCCTGCTGAACGTGCTGGAACATCACCTGCAAAGACGATTCGCCGGTGAAAGGCACAACGCCGGTCGCCATTTCATATAGGATCACACCCAGCGAATACAGATCGCTGCGGCGGTCGGCAGCCTTCGATTCGGCCTGCTCGGGCGACATGTATCGCGGCGTGCCCAACACCTCGCCCGCTCGTGTCATAGCGGTGGTTTCGGCGTCCAGCGATTTAGCCAAACCGAAGTCGGACACGTAAACGTGGTCGTCCACGGTAATGAGGACGTTGCGCGGCTTGAGGTCGCGATGCACAACACCTTCGGCGTGCGCGGCTTCCAGAGCGCCGGCCAGTTGCTTGGCGATGTCCACCACCCGCTCGGTCTGCAGTTTCCCCATCTTGGCGATCAACTCGTGCAGGTCCATGCCCTGGATATAGGCCATGGAAATGAACTTGACGCCGCCCACGTCGCCCAGATCGTGAATGCGCAGAATGTTGCGGTGTGAAATGCGGCTGGCCAGCAGCAACTCCTGTTTGAAGCGCTGCAGGGAGCTGGCGTCTCTGGCGAGTTCGGGCCTCACCAGCTTGAGAGCCACAGTGCGATCCAAATCGCTGTCGTGGGCCTTGTAAACCTTGCCCATGCCGCCTTCACCGATTACGGATTCAATGCGGTAGCGGGGTCCGAATTCCGAGCCGGGGCCCAGTTCGGCGAGAGAAATTGTTGATGGTGCAGGCGGAGCGCTGCTTGTGGTGGAACTTGCGCCCGACGAACTGGACGAACCCAGCGTCTGGGTGTCTCCTAAAAGATCGTCCAGGATTTCCCGAATGGTCTGATATCGTTTGGAGACATCGCGTTCCAGGCATTTGCTCACCACGGCGCCCAAACGAGCGGGGATGCTGGGGTCGATCTCGGTTACCGGCGTGGCGTCCTGCTGGACACGCTGCAGCAGCTTGGCCATCAATGTATCGGCCAAAAACGGCAATCGCCCAATGAGCATTTCGTAGACGATGATGCCCAGGCTGAACAAATCCGAGCGAGCGTCCACTTTCTCGGCGCGGGCTTGCTCGGGCGACATGTAATCTGGCGTGCCCATGAGCACACCCGTGCGTGTCAGGCCCGACAGCTCCATGGATCGCGCCAATCCAAAATCCATCAGCCAGACACGGCCCGCATTGTCCAGCATGACGTTCTGCGGCTTCAGATCGCGATGGACCACGCCTTCCACATGAGCCGCTTCCAGACCGCGGCAAATCTGCTGAAAAATGGGCACCACCTCGGCTGGAGGGAGTTTTCCGCGTTCTACCAGAATGCTCTTCAAATCCCGCCCTTCGATGTAGTCCATCGTGATGAACTTGCGTCCATCCGCGCTGCCAAGATCGAAGATCCGGACGACATTCTTGTGCGTCACCTGGCGGGCCAGAATCAACTCCTGCTTGAAGCGGCGCAGAATATCGGGATGACCGGCAAGTTCCGGGCGAATCACCTTGAGAGCCACCAGGCGGTCCAGCTCATGGTCCCGCGCCTTGTATACAGCGCCCATACCGCCTTCGCCCAGGCGCTTCAGAATCTCGTAGCGCTCGCCGAGAATTATCCCTTCTTCCACGGGACCGCTCGGATCGGAGCTACCCGAACGTTGAAGCGGGACAGACCAGCCGGTGCCACCTACCGCCGTGGCAGCCAGCGAGACATCGGTGAAAACCTGGGTGGCGTCCGGATCCACCGGGGGAGACGGCGAAGTGTCCAGCACTAACGTAGCGCTATCAATCCCAAATGGCGCGCTGCACTTGGAGCACAGGCGTGACTCGGGCGGATTGCTCGTGTGGCAGGATGGACATTCCACCATAATAATCAACAACCTTGGATTGCTGGGTGCCTACCTTCCACGGTAACTCAGAACGAAGACTTGCGGCAATACTTGCCGGTACTGGCGAGGTTCAATGGACAGCTATGAATATCCCTTGGACTATCCCCCAAAATAGTTGTCGCGCATGTCGAACCCGGAGACCGAGCCGCATGCGCGACGAATACGTTAGCTAACGAATGTAAACCGCTCGTTACTTCTTGTCTGCGTCGGTCTTCTTGGGCTTCTTGGTTTTCGCCTTCTTCTTCGATTTGGCGGTGCTATCCGCCGGCTTGTCTTGCGCGAAAAGGCCAACGGTTCCAACCAGGAACGACAGGCCAAGCATCAAGGTCATGAGTTTCTTCATTTTTTGAGATCTCCTTAGGTGTCAGAAGCTATGTCGATAACTTCACGTCTATCATTTCAGCCGGACATGAACCCAACCTTAAGAGCCTATTAAAAGCGCTTCATTTGCGGTACCAGTGACAAATCTTGCAGCACGCCGTAAGCATTCTGTATCTCACTGATATAGAGTATACTTAGTCGTCAGTAACGGGTTTGGTCAGGTGATGCCGGAGCCAATCGCATAGGATCTTTGGGAATGAAGAAAGCGGAGCTGGTTAAGCGTTTGGCAAAAGAGTCGGGGCTCTCCACAGCCGCTGCGGCCGATCAACTGGACAACATTCTGGCCGGGATTCTCCGGCGAATCCGTCGCGGGCACAGTGCGTCCCTTCCCGGTCTGGGAACTTTTCTGCCTGGACCGAAGCCGGAGTTCTACTTTGAACAGAGCCTTCCGCTGGGCGCCGGGCGCAGCAAACCTCCCAGAGCGCGGAAGGCGTCCTTGTGAGCAGGATCTCCGGAGTGAGCAGCCCTCCGAACAATCGTCGCTCCCAAAGCCGTTCAGACGCGGCTCTCACTCGACGCATCGCCCAGGTGATTCGCGAAGCACTGGTCCAAGGCGGATCCGTGGAAATTGATGGCTTGGGAACGTTGTCGGCGGGAGGCAAGCAGGGGTTTCGCTTCGTTGCGCAGAACAAGCCACGCGTGTTTATCGCTTATGTCGAAGAGGATCTCGCGTTTGCCAGGAAGCTTTACCGGGCATTCGGGGACTGCGGCCTGCGTCCCTGGTTGGACAAAAAGAGACTCATGCCGGGGCAGAACTGGCCGCGGGCGATCGAAACCGCCATCCATACCTCCGACTTCTTTGTCGCATGTTTCTCGCGCCGGGCCACAACCAAGCGCGGCAGCTTCCATAGCGAACTCCGCTATGCACTGTTTTGCGCCGCGAAAGTGCCGCTCGACGAGATCTTCCTCATCCCGCTCCGGCTGGATGATTGCGTAGTGCCGAACCGCATCTCGAAACAGATTCAATACCTGGATCTGTTTCCCGATTGGAAAGCCGGCGTACGCCGATTGATTGCGGTGATCAAGGCGCAGGACGAAGTTCGCAAACGCAAACGGCTACCGCTGGCGGGCTAACTTCTTACCTCTGACGCGCTAACTTCTTCTTGATGGCCTCGGCTTCCTTGCTGTCCGGAGCCAGCGCCAGGTATTTCGAGTACGCCTCGTCGGCCGCCTTCTTGTCCTTCATCTTCTCCGCGCTTTCACCCAGCCGCAGGAAGGCTTCCGCAAACGTCGGATTCCACAGCGTAGCCTCCCGGAACCGGCTGGTGGACGCCTTGTAATTGCCCTTCTTGAAGTAGTAAAGGCCCACTTTAAGATCTTTCTCGGCTTCGAGCGGATTGAATGAGTAGGTTTTTGGAGCCAGGCTCTCGTCTTCTTCCGGAGGCTCCTGCTCGGTTTGTTGCTGGGGTTTGGATTGGTCGGCCGGCCTCTTCTTGAGCGTCGGCTCATCCTGAGCGACAAGAAGGCCCGTCAGCAATAACCCGGCTACTACTCGGCGCACCACGTTCTTAAGTATAGCGAGGACCAAGGGCCGTCCGAAAGAGACGAATCATGTCGGCGAACGCCTGGTCGGTGGCTTCGGGATCATAACGCGGCCCTTCGTCGCGCGTGAAGGCGTGTTCGGCGGGGTAAAGCTTCGTCGCATAGTCGGTCTTCGCTTCCCGGAGCTTGCGATCGATTGCCGCGCGTCCGGCTTCCGGCACATGCGGGTCGGCGCTTCCCCAAATCATGAGCAACTTCCCGCGAATCTCACCGGCGCGGGCCAGCGATCCGGCGTCGGGGTCTTGGCCCAATTTCCCATCGTGAATCCCGGTTCCGTAGTAGCAGACGGTGGCGCGCACGTCTGGTTCCAGCGCGGCGCGAAACGCCAGATGCCCGCCGATGCAGAAACCCATGGCGCCCAGTTGGCCATCGGCTACTTGCGGATGTTTCGCAAGGTGATCCAATGCCGCCCGCCGATCCTCATCGAAGTGGGCTACGGGAGTTTTCGCCGCATCCTGCATGCCCCGAATCCGTCCGGCGTCGTCAAAAAGTATCGCCGAGCCCGGTGGCTCCACGCGATGATAGATCTCGGGCGCGGCGGCCACGAATCCATAGCCGGCCAAGCGGGACACCGAGCGCAGCATGGGGCCGGTGAGCTGGAAGATGTCCGAATAGCAGAGAATGCCAGGATATTTTCCGGCCGCTTTCGGCGCGGCCACGAACATCCGCATGGGTGCGCCGCCGGAGGGGAGGTCGACGAACTGGGTGGTGATGACCACTAGAGGGGCAATTCCACTTCGATCTCCGCCCGCAGCGCGGTAGGGGATGCGTTCAAATCGCTACTTTCCCACCATAGTTGAATCGCCTCGACGGCGCGGGTGGTTAATTCGTCTATGGATTTGCCTGTCACGAGAATTGCCGGCAGCCCCGGGACGTAGGCGCTGTAGCCAGATTCATTGCCTTCGATTAGGAGTGAGTACTTCCTCGTCATTCGGTCTCTTCCTTGATTTTAATCTGCCTGAGGATCGCGTTGTAGGTACCGGGCGTCAAGAATTGCGTCGTCCTGCGACAATAGAAATAGCCCCCTAGAATGGAACTCCGGGAAAAAGCCGCCCAACTTCCCCTGCTGCCCGGCGTGTATCTATACAAGGATCAGCACGGCGAGGTAATCTACGTCGGCAAGGCGCGAAACCTGCGGGCCCGCGTGCGCAGCTACTTCTCCGATGACCGCCTGGCCGAGCGCAAGACCGGCACGCTGATCTCCGACGCCCGCGACATCGAATACATCCTGGTGGACAACAACAAAGAGGCGCTGGCGCTTGAAAACAACCTCATCAAGCAGTGGAAGCCACGCTTCAACATTTTGCTGCGGGACGACAAGACGTTTCCGTACATTAAGCTCACCAGCGAGAAATATCCGCGAGTGTACGTAACGCGGCGCCTGATCAAGGACGGTTCCACCTACTATGGCCCGTATTTTCCCGGCAACCTGGCGCACCGGCTGGTCCACTTCATCCATCGCCACTTCAAGGTTCCATCCTGCAAGGTCGATTTCACGCGGTCCCATACCCATCCGTGCCTGGAGTATCACATCCATCGCTGCCAGGGACCGTGCGTCCAAGGCTTAACCACCGATGAAGCCTACGCCGCGGCCGTTCGCGATGTGAAGCTGTTCCTGGAAGGACGCCACAAAGATCTGGCTCGCGACTTGCGCCTGCGGATGCGGCAAGCCTCCGAAGAAACACGCTTTGAAGAAGCGGCCGGCCTGCGGGACCTGGTGTCCACGGTGGAAGAGATGGAAGAGAAGCAGAAGATGGCCGCCGCCGAAGGCGAGAACATCGACATCCTGGCCTACCACGCCGAGCCGCCGCTAGTGGCCGCCAATCTGTTCCACCTGCGCAATGGCCGCATTGTCGATCGGCGCGAATATTACTGGGAAGACCTGTTCGATTTCCAGCCCGACGAATTCTTCTCTTCGCTGCTGAAGCAGATTTATCTCGACCAGCAGTACATCCCCAGCCGCATCCACGTGCCCGTGGATTTCGAGGACCGCGAGGCATTGGAAGAACTGCTCAGCGAAAAACGCGGCCACAAAGTGGAGATCCTGATCCCGCAGCGCGGGCAAAAGAAGGCGCTGGTCGACCTGGTGGAAACCAACGCCAAGCACGCGTTCCA
Source organism: Bryobacterales bacterium (assembly GCA_963747945.1). GTDB lineage: Bacteria > Acidobacteriota > Terriglobia > Bryobacterales > Bryobacteraceae > Palsa-89. The sequence goes on along the minus strand of CAVVHB010000006.1, from coordinate 368,021 downwards.
GCAGCGTTTCCGCATCATGCGCCCGTCGTCGAAGGCGATGCAGGAGGCGCTGCAAGATGCCCTGGGGCTGCCCGATCCCCCCAAGCGCATCGAATGCTTCGACATTTCGCATATCCAGGGCACCGACAAAGTGGCCAGCATGGTGGTTTGGGAAGACGGGCGGATGAAAAAGTCGGACTATCGCAAATTCATCATTCGAACCGTGGTGGGCAACGACGATTTCGCGTCCATGCGCGAAGTGGTGACCAGGCGCTACTCGCGGCTGCAGCAGGAGAACAAGGCGTTTCCAAACTTGATTCTCATTGACGGGGGCCTGGGGCAACTGCATGCGGCAGTGGAAGCGCTGGAGGCCATCGGCGTCATCAATCAGCCAGTAGCGTCCATAGCCAAACGCGAAGAGATCGTTTACGTTTACGGCCAGGAAGATGAGCCGATCCAGCTGGATCGATATTCACCCGTGCTGCACGTCATCCAGATGGTACGGGACGAAGCGCATCGATTCGCTGTCACCTTCCACCGCACCCGTAGAGGGGCCGCGCGTTTGACGTCGGAGCTGGAGCAAGTGGAGGGCATCGGCGCGAAGACCATCGGCAAGTTGTTGCGCGAATTCGGCAGCCTGGAACGCGTTCGCGAGGCATCGGCGGAAGACCTGGCGAAGGTGGTGGGACCTGCGGCCGCACGCCGCCTGCGCGATTTCTACAATTTGGCGGGAGCGTCGGAGCTGAAGGTGCTGAACTAAAAGCATCCGCTCACTGACGGTCGGGGTTCTGAATCACGCGCGCGTAAGCAAGGGGTACGCATGCTATGCTCAATCAGTGCCGAAGCCGTTAAAACGGCTCCAACCGCGGTCCTATCATGCCTTTCGTTGCATCGGCGCCGATTGCGAGGACACCTGCTGCGTCGGTTGGATCGTCAACGTCGATAAACCCACTTACGAAGCGTACCAGCAGTCTGACGATCCCGACTTAGGTCCGCGCCTCCGCGAGCTGGTGACCATCCGGACCAATAGCTCTAGCGACGACAACTACGCCCGGATTAATTTGAACGGACCCAGTTGCCCCTTTTTATCGGAGGGATGGTGCGCCATTCAGAAAAAGCTGGGCGAAGCGTACCTGCCCATCATGTGCTCGGCCTATCCGCGCGTCATGAATATAGTGGACGATGTACTGCAACGGTCTCTCGATTTGTCGTGTCCCGAAGCTGCCCGCGTCGTCCTGCTCGATCCGAACCCCATGCAGTTTGATGAAGACGAGGGCCCACCGCGCGACCCTCGGCTGGCCCACCTCTCGGTTCTCCGCACGTCGAATCCGATGCCGGCCCCGAACGGGAGCTCCGACAAACCCTACCAGTATTTTCGCGAGATTCGCGGCTTCGTCATCTGGCTGCTGCAATACCGTGCCTTTCCTCTCTGGAAACGGCTGGTGATTCTTGGCTCTCTTTGCGACCAGCTTCAGGAAATGGTAGCTACAGGGCGCAATGGGGGAACTGCGGAGGTCCTGGAAGGCTATCGCCACGGCGTCAATGGCGATCTATTCGGGACAGCGCTGAACAACCACCGTCCCCAAGCGGCCGAGCAATTGGAACTGGTCCTGGAACTGATCGTCGGACGCATTAGTTCCGATTTCACGGCGCCGCCGCTGCTGGCCTGCTATCAGAAATTCATGCAGAGCATGGAGTGGAGCGTGGAATCGAGCATGGACGACATCGGACGGCGCTACCTGGCGGCCCATTCGCAATATTACGAGCCGTTTCTGAGCCAGCACCAGTACATGTTGGAGCATTACCTGGTCAGCTACGTCCACCGAACCTTATTTCCGCTGGGTCCGCAAGAAAGCACGCGAGGTCTCAGCGTTCATCACATCGCGAACACCATTCGCGACCAGTGCCTTTTGATGCTGGCCCATTACGCCATCATTCAAACCCTCCTCATCGGCATGGCCGCGTTCCACCAAGCGGAGTTCGGCACTCCGGGGGCGATCCAGGTGATTCAATCCTTCACTAAGGCGTTTGAGCACAGCCCTTCCTTTCCCGAACGCGCACTCAAAATCCTGGCGGAAAAAGGGTTGAAGAGCTGCGCCGCAATGGCAATTTTGATAAGGAATTGAAGCGGACACTCCCTCACGGTCGTGGTTCCGAAGCGGGCACCCTTCGCCGTCGTGGTTCAGAACCGCGCGCGTCAGCAAGCGGCCGCTTTAATGCCTGAAGTGCCGAACGCCGGTGAACACCATGGCGAGTCCCAGCTGGTTTGCGGCGGCAATCACCTTATCGTCCCCAACCGAGCCGCCCGGCTGGATCACGGCGGTGATTCCGTGTTTGGCGGCCTCTTCAACGCCATCGGGAAACGGGAAAAACGCGTCGGAGGCGAGCACCGTGCCTGCAAGCGGAAGCAGCGCTTTCATGGCGCCCACCTTCACCGCATCCACCCGGCTCATCTGGCCCGCCCCCACGCTGACGGTCTGCCCGTCCCGCGCGTACACGATCGCGTTGGACTTTACGTGCTTCGACACCTTCCACGCGAATTCCAGGGCGCGCCATTCGTCATCGCTAGGCGCCCGGTCGGTCCTCACCTGGCATTCGGCGCGTTCCAGCCGATGCGTGTCCGGCGTCTGTAACAGGTAGCCGCCGCTGATCGATTTAACAACCGGCTCCTCCGGCGCTCGCGACACGGCCAGCAAGCGCAGGTTTTTCTTGGCCGCAAGCAACTCCCGCGCGGCCGCGTCATAACCGGGCGCGGCAATCGCTTCGATGAAGGTCTTCGCGATCTCCTCGGCAGTTTCGCGATCCACCGCGCGATTGAACGCCAGCACACCGCCGAACGCGGACACCGGATCGGCTTCAAACGCCCGCCGGTAGCTTTCAGCCAGCGTCGATCCCTCGGCGCAGCCGCAGGGATTGGTGTGCTTGATGACGGCCGATGCCGGCCGGTCGAATTCGCGAATGAGTTGCCAGGCAGCGTCCAGATCCACCAGGTTGTTGTACGACAGTTCCTTGCCTTGCAATTGCTCGGCGCCCGCGATACCTCCCTGACGGCTGGAATAGAGCGCGGCTTTCTGATGCGGGTTCTCACCGTAGCGCAAGTCCAGCGCGCGCGGCGCGCGAATGTCCAGAAACGCGGGCAAACCGGAGTCGTCTTCAACGCCCACGCGTGCCAGGCGCGCGCTGATGGCCCGGTCGTACGCCGCTGTCAACGCAAAAGCCTTTTTGGCTAGTCTCCATAGAGTAGGTTCGGAGATCCGGTCTCGCTTTTGTGCAATTCGTCGCCCTTATACAACTCTTCACTCTTATGCAGTTCCTCGAGAATTGCCGGATAGTCATCGGGGGAAACCACCACGGCGACATCCTGATAGTTCTTGGCTGCCGCCCGAATCAAGGTGGGACCGCCGATGTCGATGTTGGCGATCAGCTCGGACAATGGCACCCCTTGCCTGGCAGCGACTTTTTCAAACTGATAGAGGTTCACCACCACCATGTCGATCAGCGGGATGCCGTGCGAGGCCAGCGCCTGCATATGTTCCGGGTTGGCTCGAATGGCAAGCACGCCTCCCGCCACCCGCGGATGGATGGTTTTCAGGCGGCCATCCAGCATTTCTGGAAAGCCGGTGAGTTCGGACACTTCGCGCACCGGCACCCCGGCTGCTTCGAGAGCGCGCGCGGTGCCGCCGGTAGAAATAATCTCGACACCCAAATCGCGCAACCCTTGAGCGAACTCCACCACTCCCGTTTTGTCGGTGACGCTGATGAGCGCGCGGTGAATCCGGGGCATTCTTTACAATGGTAAACGTGTCTCATCCCGTAACGTTAATTCCCGGCGATGGCATCGGGCCCGAAGTGGCCGAAGCAGCCATGCGCGCAGTAAACGCCACTGGCGTATCTATTAGCTGGCAGCGTGCCGATTTGAATGCGAGTATCATCGCAAAATCGGGCAGGTTCTGCCGCCCCATGTGATTGAATCGATGGAGCGTACCCACGTGGGACTGAAGGGTCCCGTGGGGACGCCCATTGGCGGAGGTTTCCAAAGCGTCAACGTCGCGCTGCGGAAACATTTCGATCTTTACGCCAATGTGCGGCCGGTGCATTCCCTGCCGGGCCTCAAGACGCGCTTCGACGACGTGCTGATCGACATGGTAATCTTCCGCGAGAACACCGAGGACTTGTACTCGGGCCTCGAGCATGAGGTGGTGAAGGACGTTGTCACCAGCCTCAAAGTGATTACTCGCGTGGCGTCCATCCGTATCGCCGAATATGCGTTCGAGTTTGCCAAGAAAGCCGGGCGCAAGAAGGTAACCGCCATCCACAAGGCCAACATCATGAAGCTGGCCGATGGACTGTTCCTGCGCTGCTGCCGCGAAGTATCGCAGAACTATCCCGACATCGCCTACCAGGAACTGATCGTCGATAACGCATCCATGCAGCTGGTCATGCGGCCGCAAACCTTCGACATTTTGCTGCTTCCCAACCTGTACGGTGACATTGTTTCCGATCTGGCGGCGGGCTTGGTAGGCGGGCTGGGCGTGGTCCCCGGCGCCAATATGGGCGACCATATCTCGGTGTTTGAAGCCGTTCACGGCAGCGCTCCCGACATCGCCGGAAAAGGCATCGCAAATCCAACCGCGCTGATGTTGTCGAGCGCGCTGATGCTGATTCATCTGGGCGAACTTTCCGCCGCCGCCAGGCTGCGAAGCGCCATCGAGCGCGTCTACGCGGAGCAGAAGCATCTGCCCCCGGACGTAGGCGGAAGTGCGTCTACGGACGAATTCACCGACGCCGTGATCGCCAACCTGGGCTGATCAAGGTGGGTTGACCAATTCCGGCATCCAGCGTGCAGAGTGCGTAGGGGATGCCTTTAGTCCAAACCAAGTACTTCGGAACGGTGTCCTTTGCCGAGGAATCGGTCTTCGATTTTCCTCAGGGCCTGCCAGCCTTTGAGGAAGAGAAAAGCTTTGTTCTGATGCGAGCTCTCAAAGAAGGCGCGCCGCTGGTTTTTCTGCAAAGCACCACTCGATCCGGCCTGTGTTTTGCGGCGTTTCCTGCCCTGGCCGTGGACCCAGGCTACCAATTGGCAATTGCCCCGGAGGACCTGGAAGACCTGGGGTTGGATACACAGCTCGCCAGCCGTCGTTCCAGTCAGCGCCGGGCGCCGAGGTAATGGTGCTGGCGTTGGTCTCTTTGCATGACAAATTGCTGGCCACTGCCAATTTAATGGCGCCAGTGGTGCTCAACGTGAAGACACGTCGCGGGCTGCAGGCGATTCGCCGGGATTCCCTTTATTCGCACGAGCATCCCGTGGCCCCAAGCGCCGCTCACAAGAACACGGCGGAGGGAACATGTTAGTTCTGCGCCGGCGCGCCGGCGAGTCGGTGTTGATCGGCGACGAAATTGAGGTGGAACTTCTGGCTGTGACGCAGCAGGGCGCGAAGATCGGCATCCGCGCGCCCAAGGAAACCGTGGTCTTGCGCAAAGAGCTCAAGATCACTCAGGAACAAAACACTCGGGCGGCGCAGGGCGCGTCCGTGAAAGAGCTTGAGCAGGTTATCAAAAAAAGAGCAGGCCATCAAGAAACTGCCGTCCCGAACTCAAGAATCGATTCTTCTCCCCGATAAGCACCTTGAGCACTGAGAGGGGCTCCGATCAACCGAGCGGAAGCCTGGAGTGGATGTCGTTGTTTACCGGCAACGATTTCTATGTCACGCCGGTCCGCGCCCGCGTGGATCAACCCCTCGAGGGCGCCAAAGGCGCCCCGGATCCTGAAGGTCCAGGATCTCGAGTGATCAAAACTAAGGAGAAATACAATGGGTTCGTCTTTTAGCATTCTCACCAACGTAGCCTCTTTGCAGGCCCAGAATTATCTGGCTGCCAACCAAACTTTTCAAAACAAAACCATCAACGAAGTGACTTCCGGCCTGCGCATCGTCAACAGCGGCGACGACGCGGCGGGGCTGGCCATTGCCAACGGCTACCGGTCGGATGAAGCGGTGCTGACACAAGGTATTCAGAACGCCAATAACGGCGTCAGCACGCTGCAGATCATGGACGGCGGAATGAGCAACATTTCGCAGCTTCTGGACCGGGCGCGCACCCTCGCCACGCAATCGGCGTCGGGAACGTTCACCGGCAGCCGAACCGTGCTAAACGATGAATTTCAAAGCGTGCTGGGTGAAATTGACCGGCAGGCGCAGTCCATCGGGTTGAACCAAGGGGGCACGTTTGCCAAGAACCTGTCGGTATTCATCGGGGGCGGCAAAGGCACCACAGCTGCCGGGGTGATTGCCAACGGCACGGTCTCGGTGGACTTGGGCGGCGCCACCGTGGATACACAGAGTTTGGGTCTCAAGGGATTCACGGCCGGGTATCAAGTGGCGCCGGGCGCGGCAGACTCGGGTTTGTACGACCTGAGCTCGGGCGCCAGCACCAGCGTAGCCGCAATCTTGCTTGCCAACGGATCTCCCGCCAGCAGCAGTTTCATTCTTAACGGTCCCGGCTTCGGAGCCGCGGCTGGCCTGAACGGGCCCGTTACCATTACCGTGAACCTGTCCAACGTCGCCGATCCCAGCTCGCTCGTGGCTGCGATCAACGCTGGAATCACCAGCGCCGCTACCGGCGGGTCGGCTAACGATCAGGCATTAGCGGAGGCCAATATCACGGCCACCATTCATACCGGAGCGGACGGCCATCAACAACTGGTTTTCACCTCTCCCAATGCGGCTTTCGACGTCACCGCCGGAGATGTAACAGCCAACGCTCTCATGGGCAACCTGACCGGCAATACCGGGGGATTAGCCAGCACGGTTACCAGCGAAGTGGGTCAAGCCATTACCACCGCGAGCGCCGACTTCGTTGCTGGTGGAACGCAGCAGACCTCTGCCATCGCCTTCGCCACCATGGTGGCTACCGACGATCAGACACTCTCGTTCACCGCCAACGCCGCCGATGGCTCGGCGCAAAACACCACCGTAACCCTAGCCGACGCAAACACCGCCGCCCAGGCCGTCGCAACCATCAACGCCGCATTACAAGCCACTGACAATCCATCGCTGCAGGGCATTGTAGCCAGCGTCGACGCGGCGGGCGCCACCATCACGTTCTCCAGTAATTCGGCGTCCACCTTTAACGTTAGTATCGGGCAGGACGTTCTCGGCGGAGCCGCCGGCACAGCCGACGCGCTCGGGTTTGCAGGCCCCAACACCACGGTGACGTCCTCGCTGGTGGGCACCGGCGCAACGTCCAGTATCGCGACCGAAGCCGGAGCCGAGTCGGCCGTGTCGGCGCTCGCCAATTCGGTGGCCGCGCTTGGCAGCGCCCAGGCGGCCGTCGGACGAGGCGAAAACCAATTCACTTACGCTATCAACCTGGCGCAGTCGGAATTGACCAATGAGGCTGCCGCCGAGTCGGGCATCCGCGACGCCAATCTGGCCGCCGAAGCCGCCGACCTGACCAAGGCGCAAATCCTGCTGCAAGCCGGCGTTGCCGCACTTTCACAAGCCAACGCAGCTCCGCAGAATATACTGGCGCTGCTGAAAACTTAGTGTTTCCAGGGAACTCAAGCGCTCCTGCTTCTGTCCCGGGCGAAGATGCGTCTCGCCGCGTATCTTCGCTCTTTTTCTTTTTGAGCCCGCCTAGCGAACTTTCTTCCCTACAACGGCCTCGCCACCACTTTAGACGCGCTGAGCAAGGGTGGTGTCTGGTAGTGACGCTGGCCGGCCGGTCGGTAGCGCGGCTGGTGGGACCGGGCCTCAGCATCAATATTTTTCGGAATTAGCTTCTCACGCAAAAAGGCTACCCACCGATAAGGACCTCAAGCGCCCGCGCAAAACCAGATCAGCGGGTGAAGGAGAATATCAATGAAATATCTTCGCTTGCCTCGAATCCTTTCCGTGCTGTTTGCGCTAACAGTTTGCACCAGTTATCTGCGTGCGCAGGGCACCTTGAATCCCGCATCACTCACCGTTAACCTTTTGTGCACCATAGGTTCGCTTTGTACTTCTAACGTTGCGAATGTCTCTACTTACTCAGCCACAGACGTTCTAACCAATACAGGAGCCGCGGCTTTTTACACCATCGCGGCACCCAGCGTGCCTTGGCTGAACATCACACCCACTACCGGTACGCTAGCAATCGGTAGCGTCACTCCTACCACCCAGACCCTCACCTTCACGGTGAGCGCGGGGTGGACATCTCTGAACGCCGGCCTGAACACGACCACTGTTCACCTGACATCCGGAGTCGGCGGTAACAGCACCTTCACGGTCAATTTGCAGGTGCAAGCCGCCACTCCCACGCTAGTTGTGCAGGGCGGAACGAATGCGTTGAATCCGGTGCCTTACCTCACCGGCGCCACAGCGCCCACTCTGTCCCTTACCTTGACATCCAGCTCCGGAGCGCCGCTACCCTTCACTGTTGCCGCGGTCAGCAATACAACTCCCGGGGGCGTCGCCGGAGGTACTGCACCTAGCGGGTGGCTGACCGTAAACGCGGGATCTTCGAGCGGCATCGCCTATAGCTGGGGCACCACTGTTTATTTCACTGTGTCAGCCTCGGCGCTCAGTGGCAGCAACCCAGGTGATTATGACACCGCAACCATCACCATTACCCCCGCCGGCCAAACCGCTATCGTCGTGCCCCTCAACATTGCGGTGAGCGCTGGGGCCCCCACTCTAACGTCGGTGTCTCCGAAGTTAGTTCCGCTCCTGGTAAGTCCCGTTGCGCCCGGCTTCGTAAACCTTGTTCTGCAGGGTAGCGGCTTTGTGGCCACCACCGGAGCTCAGAAAACGAAGGTCTTCATTGGAGCCACCGCGGCGGCATCCACTCAGGTTTTGACCAACTACGTTACGGTGCTCAGCCCGAGTTTCCTTCAGGTTACGGTTCCCTATAGCGGGGCGGGACTTCCTTTTGCTACAGCCGGCACCAGCGCGCTGGTAGTGGGCGTCGCCAATGGGGCCAGCCCCACCACGCCCAGCGTGACCGTGACCCTGGGCGTCACGTCCGCTCCCATCATCAACGCGATAACAAGCGCGTCCTCCTATGTGCAGTCCGCTGCCGGCACAGCCCCGAACGTGGCTCCTTACGACATCGTCAGCATCTTCGGCACCAATTTGTGCCCGCTATGCACAGGAACCAATAACGTCCTGGTAGGTGCTCCCGACTCCGTCTACTATCGCTACCCAACGTTTCTGAGTCCGGACGGCACGCACAAGATCACGGTCATTTTCACCAAACCCACTACCACCACCGCTCTGCCCGGTTATATTCTCTTCGCTACCAATAACCAGATCAACGTCCTGGTTCCGGGGGCTCTGGCAACGCTGGTTGGCACCGCCAGCCCGAATGTCGGCCTGGTGAACGTTCAGGTGGGCTATGACACCGCCACGCCCCCAGGCGCCGCTAACACATCACTCGCGTTTCAGGTAACCAATGCGGCTTACGACCCTGGAATCTTCACCATCGAGTCCAGCGGCCAAGGCCAAGGCGCCATCACGGACGCCACGACATTCGCTTTGAACAGCCAAACGGCTTATGCTACTTCAGGTACGAGCACTGTTTCGATCTTTATGACCGGCCTGGGTGTCCCCGATGCAGTCAATTCCAACAGCAATGCGAATACCTCCGGTTGGAGCACCTCTTGCATTTCTCCCCTGGGAGCCGTTGGCAACAGCTCCACTGCACCAGCCGGTTACATGGGAACGGTGAACACGCCTTATTTCGCCACCGTCACCAGCACCGGCTTCCAGCAACCCGTCCCCACCTATGTGGTGCCTTCACCACTCTGGACCTCCATTGACGGAGCGGTAATCAACCCGGCCCAACTGGCCCTCTTCGCTACCACCCCCTTCACCCCGAACTTACCGCCTTGCTTGTCCAGCACGGACAGCTCAGCTACCAATACGCTGTCAGTCACCTTCTACGGCAACACCACCACCGTCGGCACAATAACTTATGCCGGCTTTGTCGCCGGCTCTATTGCCGGCCTCTACCAAATCAACGTGACTGTGCCCACCCTCACCGGCAACGGAACGGCGGCCGCGTATCCCGTGGTTGTCGGCTTTGGCACCGCCACTCCGCCAGTCCCGTCTAGCCAGTCTGGTGTCACGATGTGGATCAAGTAAGTTCGCTTCGGCTGGGCGGCTGGGCGGCTGGGCGGCTGGGCGGCTGGGCGGCTGGGCCGTCGCAAGCTGGGCGGCGGGGCGGATCGTTCTTCCCCGCCGTTTTCTTGTTGACTGCTCTTAAATTAGAAGTCGACTCGCTTGTTAAGAAACTCGCCGTCGCGTAGATCGACGTCGAAATCGATGGACGCTCCGCTGCGGGCGACTTTGACGTGATAGGTGCCCGGCGTCAGATTGAAGACCGCCGGGGTACGCTTACCTTGCACGGCGCCGTTCACTTCGATGGTCGCGCCGGGAGGTTCCGACGTGATGCTCAGCGTGCCCGAAGTCTTGCTGAGCCGGAGGAAGAGGTCGCCGTCTTGGGGTACGCTGAACACCCGGGGATAGGGCCGATACCCGGCCAGCTGTACTGTCAGTGCATGCCGGCCACCGCTGAGCGGCAGCATGCATGGTGTTTTACAGGCTAGCGACGGGTTGTCGTCCACGGTTACCTGCGCGCCCGGCGGTTCAGTCAAGAACTGCACGCTCTGTCCCGTCCCCGGCTTTGGCTCGACCCCCGGTTTAGGTTCTAAGGTGGCCGGCGCGACGGTGTGTTGCGGCTGCGCCTGTGGCGCCGGAGGTCGCGGTGCTTCGGCATCGTCGCGCGCCGGAGCTGTTCTCGGGGCTGGGCTTTCGGAAGCTGGCGGAGTTTGCGTTGCCGGCGTTTGTGTCTGCGGAGCCGTAGCTTCTGGCGGCGCTTGCGGGGGCGGCTGTTTCGCGCTGTCGCCGGGAACTTGGGACTGGCCTACCGGGCTCGGCTTGGAAGCCGAATTGTCAGCGGTCTGCCCGGTCGGCGCCGGAGGGCCCGGCGTTTGCGAGTCCGTCGCTACCGGTTCGGAGCCGCGGTTGAACAAATACTTTTGTGCGCCGAACAATACCAGGCCCACCAATCCAATGCCTACCAGCATCCACACCAGGCTTCGCAGCAACGGGCTGCGCTGCTCCGGCTCTACATCCCGGAACATCCCGGGCACGGCCGTCTCCCAATGCTGGGGGCCTGGCACGGCCGGTGCTTCCAGGGGCGCGGCAATCGGGGCCTGCGCGGGCTTGGCGGCCACGGCTTTAGGATCCACGACCACGCCGGCCATGGTGGGCATGCTGTGCGCGCTGCTTCTTGGCAAGAGACGCCAGCCTGGACTTGTCTGGAGCGCGCCCGCGAGCGCATCGACAAACTGGAGGCAGGTGCCATACCGATCGTTCGCGCTCTTGGCGAGCGCCTTTTTCAACACCGCTTCCACCTGCGCGCCGATGGTCGGATTCAGACGCTGCGGCGGCACCGGATCCTCCCGCACAATGCGGAATAACAGCGCCGGCAGTTGATCGGCGAGAAACGGCTTTTCGCCCGTCAGCATTTCGTAGGCAATCACGGCCAGCGAAAACTGGTCCGCGCGGCCGTCCACGGCATGCCCCTGCACCTGCTCGGGCGACATGTAATTCGGCGTCCCCATCATGACGCCGCTTTGGGTCATCTGCTGGGACATGATTTTGGCTACGCCGAAGTCCGTGATCTTGGCGAGCGTACGCTCATGAATCAGAATATTCGCGGGCTTGATATCGCGATGGACGATGCCTTTTTGGTGCGCGTAGTCGAGCGCGGTGGCGGTCTGCCGCAGGATGGAGAGCGCGTTTTCGCTTCGAATCGGCTCTACGCCGTTCAGAACTTTTTCGAGCGGCGGACCATCCACGCACTCCATGAAAATGTAGGCCAGCCCGTTCTCTTCCGCGATGTCGTAGATGGTGACAATGTTGGGATGCGAAAGCATCCCGGCCGACTGCGCCTCGCGAAACAGGCGCTCACGCAGCCGTTCGCGCTCAGAGGTGTCGGTAAAATCCGACAGCCGGATAGTTTTGATGGCAATGATCCGGCCGATGGCGGGATCCTGGGCGCGATAAACCACCCCGGTCGCTCCACGGCCGAGCTCGTCAAGAATCCGGTATCGGCCGATTTGATCCACGCTGATTACACTACTTTATCAGGTCGAAAGAATCCGCTCCCGCGTGCGATATGTATTGGCGGCTCGTTAATGAGCCGCTACCGTGAGGGAGTCGGTGGTCTGCAGCAAGCCAATCCGGCCGCACAGATTCTGGAATTGCGGGTGATCGCGGAGGTGGTCGAATTCGGTGCTCAGCAGATGCACCGGAAGCGACGTATCGCGAACCTCGACGGCGCGCTCCAGGTAGACCAGCGCTTCGTTCACGTCGCCCAATCCGGCATAGATCGCCGCGAAACTCGTGGGCGATACGTAGGTGGACTCCGAACGCGCCTTCAGGATTCCGATCTCCCGCTGCGCCTCATCGCGGCGTCCGGCCATGGCGTAGCAATAACCCATCTGCCCGTGCAATAGAGATCCGCACTTCATCTGGGTGGCATTGGTGAGATGCGCGATAGCGTCGGCGAACTGGCCTTTGCCCGCGTAGGCCATGCCCAACCCAAGATGCGGCAGCCCGTAATCGGTGGCCAACCGCGAGACCAGCGTATGCTGGGCGATGGCTTCGTCAAACCGGCGGCACACGCCGTACATCCAGCCCAAAACGAAATTGGGGAAAAGCGACGCCGGATCCACCTCGAGCGCGCGTTCTACTTCGGCCACTGCCGAATCCTGTGCGCCCCGGCAGGCCAGTTGAATCCCATACGCAAGATGCCCAATCGGGTCGCTCTTGTCCAACTGAATACTTTTCTGGAGTTCTTCTTCACCCGCGGCCCAGTCCCAATCGAGGAGCGACAGGACCGCGCCCAGAGCGACGTGCGCCTCGGGCAGCGAAGGATTGAGCGACGTTGCTCGCAGCGCGGCTTCCTTCATCCGCGTATCGGCATCGCTCGGCGGCAGCAATCCGAACACCGAGCTGACCAGCAGAGCTTCCGAGAGCGCGGCCCACGCCGCCGCGTAGTTAGAATCGGTTTCCACCGCCTGGGTAAAGAACGCGACACTATTGCGAATACTGTCGGGCGTGCCTAACTTCCAGTGATACCGGCCCTGCAAATAGGCGTCCCAACTCTCTTTTCGCTCCGATTGCCGCCGGGCCACTGCCCCTTCTTTGGGAGCAGCCAGATCCCGCACCAGTTGTTGAGCCAGATGGTCGATACAGGATAGATCCTGGAGCCTGCCATCCGTGGTCTCGGACCAAATGTAGGAACCATCCACGCTCTGCTGCAACTGCAATAAGAGGTGAAACCCGTCCTCCTGCAACTCCATGCTGCCTTCGACGACGTAGTCCGCGGTAATGCTCGGCCCGGCGCCCGGAGGCGCACTGTCAGCATGGGTGTCCGTATCGCCGCCAAACACGGGATTTGGTTGCGACTTCACTACCACTTGGAAGCAGCCTTCCTTGATCAGTATGTGCGCCAATCGCCGCTGAATCTCTTCAGCCGCCGCGCCCGCTTCCGCCACCACAGCATCGGAAGTCGCATTGCTCAGAGAGAAGTGCGCGATCTCCATGCTGCGGCGGGGGGAAACCGGACTAACACCCGCGGCCGCGCTCCTATACTCGAAAATTGGAACATAGCTGCCCTTGCGCAGCACGATCCGGATTCCATCCTCGCGCCCTTCGGTGCGGTAATATTCGTCCAGCTTATAGCGCAACCGGCGCGCCTCCACGCGAACAATGGAGTCCACACGGGGGTCAAATGCCTCGCGCCGATCGAACACCTCAAGCCCGATAAGATACTCCTTCAGCCGATGAGGCTGGCCGAGGAGACTTTCTTCCACCACAAATTGCAGGAAACGGCGGATGCGGTGAGATTGTATGAAGGCGCGGCTACGCAGGATAAGATCCAGTTGCGAACGAATCTCAGCAGCGGGAACGCCGTTCAAAACGGCAGCGGTCTCTTCGATGGGGTTTACAACTGTAGACATCATCTCAATAGTTCGACCCCAAACCAGAGTAACTCGTTACATGGATCTTTTAAGGTGCCTATGTGAGTGCAAAGGGCTAAGATTGGCACATCACGTGCTAAGTAGCAAGATTTCTTCCAGTTGGGATCGATCGCTCACAGATTCATGCTGGCGATATCGACCGGGGACCGATAGCCTTCCACCACGACAATTCCACTGTCGGTGACGTGGTAGAGCTGGCGGTCGCGTTCCAGATCGAAGCCAATGGATGTGTCCGGTGGAACACGCACGTTTTTGTCCAGAATGGCCCGGCGGACGCGGGCGCGCCGGCCGATATCGCAGTTGTCGAAAATGATGGAATCCTCAACGGTGGCATGGGAGTGAATGCGCACCCCACGGCCGATCACCGAAGTCCGCACCAGCCCGCCGGAGAGAATGGCGCCTCCAGCGACAATGGAATCCAAAGCCTCCCCACGCCGGCCGTCGCTGTCAAAGATGAATTTCGCGGGGGCATCGAAATATCCGGCCGTGCGTAGCGGCCACTGGCGATTGTAAAGATTCAATTCCGGGGAAACAGACCGCAGGTCCATGTTTGCATCGAAGAACGCGTCAAGGGTACCCACGTCACGCCAGTATACTGGCGCGCCCGCCGGATCGCCGGGAATGCGGTTGGTTTGGAAATCATAAGCGTACATGTCGGCCCGGCCAATCAGCCCGGGGAGAATGTCGCGTCCAAAATCATGCGAGCTGTTCTCCTTTTCGCCATCCACGCGCAATTCATCCAGCAACAGTTTCGTCGAAAAAAGATAATTTCCCATGGACGCATACACGCGGTTAGGATCGCCCGGCATGGTGGGGGCGTCGGGCTTCTTTTCATGGAAGCCGTTGATCAGACCGTCTTCGCGGGTCTCAACCACGCCAAATTCGACGGCCTGTTCCTTTTCAACCGGAATGGTGGATACGGTGACCTGCGCGCCGCGATCGATGTGAAACTCGATCATCTCGCGGATGTTCATGCGATAGATATGATCGGCGCCGAAGATGGCGACCACATGCGGCTCGGCTTGTTCAATCAGATTGATGTTCTGGTAGATGGCGTCGGCAGTGCCGCGATACCAATCCTCCCCGGCCGATCGCATCTGCGCCGGCACCGGAATGATGAAGTGGTTGCGCAGCAGGCTGGAGGCTTCCCATCCTTCGCGCAAATGCTCCAGCAACGACTGGCTCTTGAACTGAACCAACACATAAATCGAATAGATGCCTGAATTGATCAGGTTACTGAGGACAAAATCCACGATCCTGTATCGACCCCCGAAGGGAACGGCAGGCTTCGCCCGCTCCTTGGTAAGCGGGTAGAGGCGGGTGCCTTTGCCTCCGGCCAACACAAATGCGAGCACGCGCAATTGCATTTTATGAGTCTCCGATTGAAACGTTGCCAAAAGTGTTCATGCCCATTCTGGCAGAA
Source organism: Bryobacterales bacterium (assembly GCA_963747945.1). Lineage (GTDB taxonomy): Bacteria > Acidobacteriota > Terriglobia > Bryobacterales > Bryobacteraceae > Palsa-89. The sequence continues at coordinate 352,587 of CAVVHB010000006.1, read as the reverse complement.
GGCAACGTGGGGCGAAAGAGCAAAAGTCTTTTCATCACATCCGTTTTAGAGATGGTCATGCGGCGGCCGATGTTTCGTGTGCTACGATTTAAAATACACCGCAGTCATGATTCGTGCCTATCGCGGCGTCGTACCCAAGATTGCCGCTTCCGCTTACATCGACCAGAGCGCCCAGGTGATTGGAGACGTGGTGGTTGGCGAACGCTCCAGCATCTGGCCGAACGTCACTGCGCGCGGTGACGTGAATGCAATTCGTATCGGTGACGAGACCAATATACAGGACAATTCGGTTTTGCATTGCGATGCCGGGAAGTTTCCCCTGCATATCGGCAACCGGGTAACGGTGGGCCACATGGTGATGCTGCACGGTTGCACCGTTGAAGATGAATGCCTGATCGGGATCGCCGCCGTGGTCTTGAACGGCGCCAGGATCGGAAAGGGCTCCGTGATCGCCGCGGGCGCGGTGGTTCCCGAAGGCGCCGAGATTCCTCCGCTCAGCATGGTAATGGGGGTGCCGGCCAAGGTAAAGCGATCTGTTACCGAAGACGAGCGCCTGCGCTTTCGCCAGAACACGGACCGTTACGTGGAAGCGGCGCGGGTTTACCGGGACGAACCGGCTTGAGCCGCGCGCGTAAGCAAGCGGTTTTGGGACCGCTCCCTCACGGTCGCGGCTCACTTTCGGCCATTGAGCGGAATCGTCGTCAATGATTAAAGCAGTCAAAGGCACGCGCGATATCCTTCCCCCGTCCAGCGCAGTCTGGAATCAGGTGGAAGCCGTTACGCGCGAAGTTTTTCGAGTCTACAACTACCAGGAGATTCGCACGCCGATTCTGGAAGAGACGGCTTTGTTCGCGCGTGGCGTCGGACAAGAGACCGACATCGTCAGCAAAGAAATGTATACCTTCGAAGATCGCGACGGCAGCTCGCTTACTCTGCGTCCGGAAGCTACCGCGTCGGTGATGCGCGCTTACATAGAGCATCGCCTGGATCAAAAGCCGGGACTGCAGAAGCTGTACTACATCGGCCCGATGTTCCGGCGCGAACGGCCGCAGAAGGGCCGCTATCGCCAGTTTTACCAGATCGGCGCAGAGGCTATCGGTTCAGAATCGCCCTCAATGGACTCTGAGGTGATCGAGATGGTGGTTGAGCTGCTCCAGCGAGCCGGGCTGGAAGGTTTTCAGTTGCTGATTAACTCGGTGGGCGATCAGAACTGCCGGCCCCAGTATGTGGCGCTGCTCAAGGAAAAGCTTCTCGAAGTGAAGGCGCGCTTGTGCGACGACTGCCAGCGCCGCGTGGAAACGAATCCGCTGCGGGTGCTGGACTGCAAAGTGCCTGAAGATCAGGAGATTATAAACGCGCTTCCCTCCATCCAGGATCACTTGTGCGATCCGTGCCGCACGCATTTCAATGCGGTGAAATCGAACTTGGACGCGCTCCCGATTGAATACGAAGTGCGCCCCCGCATGGTGCGCGGCCTGGATTATTATATGCGCACGACATTCGAGATCGTACACGGTTCGCTGGGCGCACAGAATTCGGTGCTGGGTGGCGGACGCTACGATGGGCTCGCGGAATCGCTCGGCTCGCGCGTGCATTCTCCAGGCATCGGGTTTTCCATCGGCGAGGACCGTCTGGTGATGAGCCTGGAAGCGACGTTGCGGGGGAAGGAAGACCCGTTGGCGATCGTCACATTCACCTCGGGTGAGGCAACTCGACGAGCTGCAACAAATGCGGCCGCGGAATTGCGCGCACAAGGAATCCGCGTGGAAGTGGCCGAGGGAAAATTGAAGAAAGTCTTTGAAGTTGCGAACAAGCTGAATGCAAGGGTGGCCTTGATTTGCGGCGAGAGCGAAACCGCCGCTGGCGAAATATCGATGAAGGATATGGAAAGTCAGGTACAGGTGCAAATTCCTCGTGAATTGCTTCTCGAAAAGGTGGAAGAATGCCTGAGCAAGTATCGTTAGATTTTCTGGGCGAGCTGCGTCGCACGCATACCTGCGGCCAGTTGCGGGCCTCCGACGTCGGGAAGACCGCCCTGCTGATGGGCTGGGTACATCGCCGGCGCGACCTGGGCGGGGTATTCTTTGTTCACCTGCGCGATCGCGATGGCGTTACCCAAATCGTCTTTCACGCCGACGCGGGGGCGGAACTGCACGCCAAAGCCGAGATGCTAGGCTCCGAGTACGTGATCGCCGTGGAGGGCACGGTTGCCAAGCGCGCGCCTGAAACCATCAATGCCGCGCTTGAGACGGGCGAGGTTGAGCTGGTGGCGACGAAGCTATGGATCCTGAATGAATCGCGCACGCCTCCCTTCCCGATGGAAGAAACGGTCGACGTGAAAGAAGATGCGCGCCTGAAATACCGCTACGTGGATCTGCGCCGTCCGCATATGCAGCGCAATATAATACTGCGCTCGAAGATCAGCTTCGCGGTGCGCGAATTTTTGTACGGCCAGGGTTTTCTCGAGATCGAAACGCCGTTCATGACCCGCTCCACGCCGGAAGGCGCGCGCGATTATCTGGTGCCCAGCCGCGTGCAGCCCGGCTCGTTCTATGCGCTGCCTCAATCGCCGCAGATCTTCAAGCAACTTCTGATGGTGAGCGGCTATGAAAAATATTTTCAGATTGTGCGCTGCTTTCGCGATGAGGATCTCCGCGCGGACCGCCAACCCGAATTCACCCAAATCGATCTCGAGATGTCGTTTCCGCAGCAGGAACGCATCTACGAAGTGGTTGAGCCGATGATGAAGCGCGTATTTGAGGTGGCCGGATACAAAATCGAAGAGGACTTCCCGCGGCTCACATATGCGCAGGCGATGCGATCTTATGGCAGCGACAAACCCGATCTTCGTCTGCCGCCGTTCCATGTTTTGGACGGCGGGACAGATGGTCAACCCTGGCAATTGGGCCTGACCTTCGCTCCGGTTGCGATCCACATTCCCAAGACCGGCGCGTTGAGCCGCAAGGAACGCGACGAGTTGAAAGAATATGGCACCGAACGCGGGCTGCGCGTTTACGACGATCTGAAAAAGCTGGATGCGAAACTGGTGGAGCAAGCCCGCGCGGCTTCGGGCGCAGCGGATGACGACTTGCTTCTGATTGCCGGATGGCCTGGGCCGCCGCAAGGCCAGCGCCCCGAAGAAACGTTTTACCAGGCCTGTGGGCAGCTGCGTTTGTTCGCCGGACAGAAATACAACGACCGGCACAAGCTTCTGGACCCGAAGATTTTCAAGCCGCTCTGGGTGGTCGATTTTCCGATGTTCGAATGGGACGCCGAAGAAAATCGCTGGAACGCGGCGCACCATCCGTTCACTTCGGTGCATGACGAAGATATCGAGAAGCTCACAACCGATCCTGCGCGCTGCCGTGCCAAATCGTATGACGTGGTGCTGAACGGGACCGAATTGGGTTCAGGGTCTATCCGTATTCATCGCCGCGACGTGCAGGCCAAGGTTTTCTCGGCGCTCGGATTCTCCGACGACGAAGCAAAAAAGCGCTTCGGTTTTCTGCTGGAAGCATTGGAATATGGCGCTCCGCCGCACGGAGGAATCGCCCTGGGTTTGGACCGCTTAGTGATGATCCTGGCGGGCGAAACGTCCATTCGGGAAGTGATTCCATTCCCGAAAACCGCGCGCGCCACCGATCTGATGTGCGAAGCGCCTGCCACCGTTTCAGAACGGGTGTTGCGCGAACTGGGCATTCGCGTCGCGGCCGCGCCGGCAAAGCCTTAGAGTGGAAGCCTTAGAGTGAAACGATGCCAGCGGTAACTATCGAAGGCGTGTGGAAATATTACGGCGACTATCCCGCGCTGCGCGACATTTCGTTCGGCGTCGACAGCGGAGCTTGCCTGGCGCTGATCGGCCGTAATGGCGCGGGTAAGACAACGTTGCTGCGCATCCTAGGCGGCCTGTCGAAAGCCGCGCGGGGCCGCGTCTCCATCCTGGGCCAAGACACGCGCGCCGGAAGCACACGCCAGCGCATCGGCATCCTGGGCCATGGCATCGGCGTTTATGAAGAGCTTTCTGCATTCGAGAATCTAAACATGTTCGGCCAGCTTTATGGCCTGGACGATCCGCGCCGCACCGCCACCGAGTGGCTGGAACGCACCGGCCTGGATCGCGTGCGCGACGGCCTGGTTCGCGAGTTTTCGCGCGGCATGCGCCAGCGCCTGGCCATTGCGCGCTGTTTCCTGCATCAGCCCTCGCTGCTGTTACTGGACGAGCCTTTCACCGCGCTCGACGACCGCGCTATCGCGGTGCTGCAAAGCCTGCTGAAATCTGCGCTCGCCGGGGGTGGCACCATTATCATGTCCACCCACCAGTTGCGCGAAGCGCTGGAATTGGCCACCGACGTGGCCCTGATCAATCGCGGGAAACTCGCCTATCGCGGTCCTCGCACCTGGGAAATGTTGGAAGATCCGGGCTGGCTGTATCGTCATTACGGAGAAGCATGAAGTTTGTGCGCCAGAAGTTTCTGGGCCAGACTTTGGCGATTGCGGCCAAAGATCTGCGCTCGGAAATGCGTGGTAAGGAGGCCGTGAATGCTTCGGTGTCCTTTGCGCTCGTGATCTTGCTGCTGTTCAGCTTCGCCTTCGACCTGGAGCCTGAGCAGATCCGCGACATCGCCGGCGGCCTGCTGTGGCTGGTCTTTGCCTTCGCGGGCACACTGATACTCAACCGCAGTTTCGCGCGCGAGCTGGTGAACGACTGTCTGGACGCCTTGCTCGCCTCGCCCGTTAGCGGCGCACAGCTTTTCTTCGGAAAGTGCCTCGCCAACTATGTGCTGATCGTGATTGTGGAATGTATCAGCCTGCCAGTCTTCGTCATTTTCTATAACGTTGTGCCGCAACGCCTGGCGCTGTTATTTTTGGTGATGCTGCTCGGCACCTGGGGTATCACCGTGATTGGAACCATGTTCAGCGCCATGACCGTGAATCTGCGCCTGCGCGAGTTGATGCTGCCCACGCTCATTTATCCGATGCTTATTCCGGCGCTGGTCGGGGCCATTGAACTGAGCCGGGTGCTGATCAACGGAGGTCCGCTGGCCGAGAATATGATCTGGTTTCGCATTCTGGTGGCGTTTAACGTCATCTTCACCATTTTGTCTTTGGCTTTGGTAGAAATCGTTCTCGTGGGGTGAAACAATGAAACGGGTAAGACCATGCGTCTGAAAATAGTTGTGACACTGACGGCCATCGCAGGCCTGATTCTGGCTTGGAATCTGTACCGCATCTTCCTCCAGGTTCCCGATGAAGCGAGCCAGGGCGCCATTTTCCGCATCATTTATTTCCACGTGCCGGCCGCGATCACGTCGTTCACCGGGTTCTATCTGGCGATGTTTTCCGCCATCGGCTACCTGGTCACAAAAGACCTTAGGTTCGACTCTGTCGCCGCCTCTATCAATGAAGTCTCGCTGGCTTTTGCCAGCATCACGCTGTGTACTGGCAGCATTTGGGGCCGCATCATCTGGGGCATCTGGTGGACGTGGGATCCACGCCTGACATCGTTTTTCGTCTGTTGGCTGATCTACGTTGGATATTTCATGTTGCGCCGCGCCATTGACGATCCTACGACGCGCGCCCGGCTTTCCGCGGTTTTGTCCGTCTTTGCGTGCGTCGATATTGTGCTGGTCTGGAAATCGATTGAATGGTTCCGTACGCAGCACCCTGGTCCGGTTTTGGAAATCCGCGGCGGCGGCGGCATGGCGCCTGGAATGGAAGCGCCGCTGTGGTGGAATTTTCTGGCCCTGCTGATGCTGGCGACGGCTTTAGTCCTGATCCGCACGCGGCAGGAAACCATGCGCTTGGAGATCGACGCACTCCGGCGTGAAGTACATGCGTTTTAAGGAGGCGTCATGAGTCCACAAAACTACACGTTCATGTTTTTTGGCTTTACGGTCGCCTGGCTGATCGTGATCGGCTATGTAATCTCGATCGCGCTGCGCGAGAAGAAGCTGCGCCAGGAGTTGGACCGCGTGAAGCGGATGGTTGAGGAAAGCGAAAGTACCCGGCGCTAACTGACCAAATCCAGCACGGTGACTTCAGGCCGGCAATTGATACGCACGCCGTCAATATTTCCCACGCCGCGCGTAACGTAGACCTGTCGTCCGTTCCATTGCTTCAGGCCGGCGATGAAACGCTTATCGCGAATCGGCACGAAGCGCTCGCCCAAGAAAGGCAGCACAACTTGTCCACCGTGCGTGTGGCCGCTCAGCATCAGATCCCACGGCCTGCCGGCAAGCACGTCCTTAGTGTCGGGATTGTGGGCCAAAAGAATCGCGGGATCATCGGAGGGGATATCGGCGAACGCGAGATCGCCATCCACGCGTTCGCTCCAAAGATCTGGCACTCCAGCAAAACGAATAGATTGATCGCGCACCCGCACTACCTCTGAACGGTTGTGGAGAAGCGGAACGATAGCGGTACTGAGCAGCGCGCGCACCACCGAGGTGTCCTTCAGCGCGCCGACTTTCGCACCCCAGCGGCCTCCGTCATGATTACCCAGGGTGGCAAACACGGGCGCCGCACTCGACAATCGGCGCAGAATGCGCACATACTCCGCTTCATTAAACGGAGTGGCATCGGTGACAAAGTCGCCCGTTAGGCAAATCACGTCGGGCTTGGCAACCAACCCAAGCTCTACCGATTTTTCGATCAACGAGAAGGGCACCACCGTGGAGGCGTGAAAATCGGATAAGTGCAAAACCCGCGCGCCGCTCGAGAGGTTCCTGCACGGCAGTTTCACTCGGGTAACAGTGCGCTCCAGCCAGTTGGGCTCCACGCCAAATGCATACACGGGCGCACAACCAGCCATCGGGAGTAAAGAAAGGAGTTTCCTGCGGGTCAACTATTCTATTTTCGCATGCGATCTTGTAGGCGCATAGTTACGATAGTTCTAGTACGCGCATCATCTCTTTTAATAAGCACTTCCGGCAATTGCATCCACCAGAGCCTTCGGGATGGGCCAAGTGGCGTACACTTGTCGCTCTTCACGGCGAAAACTTCCGGCCACCAGCGCTCCGCTCAAGTCGCCTGGGTCGGGCTTCTGGTGCTGGTGCGCCACCAATTCGCGCAGAGCTTTGGTTATTGTTTCGAACTGAGCCAGCAGCGCCAAAGCAGCCGGCGTGTCCTTGCAAGTGACGTGCAAGCCGAGTTGCAGTTGCCGATCCGGATCGGCAGCAATGCTGAATATAATCTGATCTGCGCCTTGCAATGCGGGAACGTACGCCTTCGCGGCAGCGGGCAACGAGTCCACCCTCTGAAGCGCGCCGGATGGGATGAGCGCCCACACCGGTTCCTTGGGCGGCGACAACGCCGGCTCGGCTGGCCGCACCGACACTTGATCCGCCGCGAAATCGTCCGGACTGATCGCCATCGCAAGGACATTCGACTTCAGCTCGTAGAACGAAATTCGGCGGTTGGGCTGGCTTCCGGGTACGACGCAAAATCCGTTGTGGCAAGACCCTCCCTGGCGCACGGCATAGTCCCTAAGATTGCTCCAATGAAAGCGCCCACGCAGGGCAAAATAACTCCGCCCGTCCTTAAGCGCTGCCGCAACGGCATCCAGATCCTGGCGATAATCGAACTTCGTTTCTCGGACGAACTGCCGATAGTCCGGTTCTTCAGTGGTCTTCGACCCTGCCAGCATGCCCAGAATTCCCGATCGCCGTAGCGCGTCCAGGTCGATATAGATCACGCTTGCGTTGGCGGCGGGCAGGTAGGCCACTAGATTGGAAGGCCCAGCGGTTCTGCGCGCTCGATACCAGTAAATGCCGCCAGCGATGAGCGCGCACGCCACCAGCAGCAATAACGAGGCAAGCCACCGGAGCTGGAAGCGCGGATTCATGTGGGGCGTGCTGGATTACACCACCGCGGCAGTCTCTGTCAGTCGCGATTCCTTCCACAGATCTATATAAGGCGTCAGCGATCGCATCATGGCGTGGAACTGTGGAATATCGAGCGACTGCGCGCCATCGCTGACTGCTTTCTCCGGCGCCGGATGCACCTCCACGATCAGGCCGTCCGCTCCAATGGCAACGCCGGCGCGCGCCAGAGCGGGCACCAGGCTGCGCTTTCCAGTGGCGTGGCTTGGATCCAGAATTACCGGCAAATGGGTCAGCTCGCTGAGCGCCGCGATAGCCGCGATGTCGCAGGTGTTGCGTGTTACGGTCTCAAAGGTCCGGATACCACGCTCGCACAGAATCACATTGGAATTCCCGTGCGCCACCACATACTCGGCCGACATCAGCAGTTCCTTAATGGTGGAACTCATGCCGCGCTTCAGAAGCACCGGACGGTTACACTTGCCCAGCGTCTTCAGCAGCGCGAAGTTCTGCATATTGCGCGCGCCAATCTGCAGGATGTCGGCATAATCGGCCACCAGGTCAACATCGCGATCGCTCATCACCTCCGTAATGATCGCCAGGCCAGTGGCTCGCTTGGCCTTGGCCAGCAACTTCAGCCCCTCTTCCTCCATGCCCTGAAAATCGTACGGCGAAGTTCGCGGCTTGAACGCTCCGCCGCGCAGCAGTTTCGCCCCCGCGCGCGCCACGCCCTCCGCGGCTTGCATAATTTGCTTTTCCGATTCCACCGAGCACGGCCCGGCCATGACAATGAACTCGTCGCCGCCGATCTCGCAACCATCCACGCGGATCCGCGTGCGCTCGGCTCTGTACTCCTTGCTCACGAACTTATAGGGCGCCGAGATGCGCACGGCCTTCTCCACTTGCGGCATGGCCTCCACCGACTCCAGGCACGCAGTGGTATCACCGGTGCCTACAGCGCCGATCACCACGCGCTGTTCACCCTCGATGGCATGGATCTTGTACCCGAAATCCCGGATTCGCTCACACACTTGCTCGATCTCCTCTTTCGTCGAGTGGAGTTTCATCGAGATGATCATCGTTCTATCTCCTAGTTCTGTCTTCCAAAATGAAAAACCCACTCTTTCGAGTGGGTTGCTTTTACTATAACCAAGAATGCTTAAGCCAACGCCACTCGCCGCGATTCAGGCGCTAAACCAGTACCAAAATCGAAACGAGTTGCCGGCTGGACGACGCATGAAGTTTCAGTATATGCAGAACTTCGGGCCCCGCGCAAGGTGATTTGGCTGGCCTAGGCCAGCGAAGCGCAGCGGATCAGTTCCAGCGGGCCAAGACGCGGGAATCGCGCCGGGGACCGTTCTATGGCGCTGCGCACAGCTTCGAAATCGGCCGCGTTATTGTGGATCAACGGCATTCGAGCCACCAAAGCAGTGGCAGCGATCATGCCGTCGAATCGCCAACGGGCCAGGCGTTCCTGACGCGATTCGGTCAAATGATGGGAGCGGCGTGGCGCGGTTGGCGGATCGGGCAATAGCGCCATGATCTCGCCCGAAACCACGGCAACGGCCCCATCAAGCGGCCACACCTGGCCTAACGCATTTAGGTATGCGATCCGAGCGGCTTCGATACCTTCCCGCCGTTTCCCGTCGGCGCGACGCCATAACAGACTGTAGCCGCGAACTCGCTCCAAAACCGTAACTGCGGAAACATGCAACGGGTGACGCGATAAGTACGCTCCCAACCAGTTCAGAAGCTCGGGATGGCTTGTTCGCGCCAGCCAACTCTCGGCGCTGGTGTCAAATAGAAAAGGCCCAGACGCGGGATCAACCACTGGCTAACGCCTTGTAGCAGGCTCAAGGATAACGCCGTCTAGGATCGACAATTCGTCGTCCGTGAAGCCCGAAAAAGCTTTTCGGTAAAGGGCGAGTACTTCTTCAGAGCGCTCGGTTGCCGCATGCAGCTGCAAACCCTCGGATAGTACTTCCGAGATCACAGTACTGAGGTTCACCCTTCTCGCACGGGCGATACTCTTCGCTTTCGCAAGAGAGTCGGAGGGCAGCGTCAACGTTGTTCGCTGCTTTTTGACCTTAATGAGAGAACGTGCTGGTCCCATGCACACAGTGTAGCATCATTTACGTCATCAATGTGTATCAGCCGGCCTTGTCGATCATACCTTGTGCTTCGTGGACGCCAGCCGCCGAAAGTGAAAGAATAACTCGTGGCATGAAAACATTTGCGGCTTTTTGCCTATTGACCGCGGCTTTGCTTGCCGCCCAGCCCCCACCGGCCCCTGCGCCTCGTCCGGGTGGCAACATGCTGATCAGCCGCGCGGTTCCTGACGCCGCGGCCGTCGAACGGGGGCAGAAAATCTTCGTCGGCAACTGCGGTTTTTGCCATGGCACAACCGCGCAAGGCGGCGACAGCGGTCCAGACCTGGTTCGCTCCGCGCTCGCGCTGGATGACGAGCGTGGCGACAAGATCGGCCCGGTGATCGAGCAAGGCCGCGCGGGCAAGGGCATGCCCGCGTTCCACCTGCCCCCCGATCAGATCCAGGACATCGCCGCCTTCCTGCGTTCTCGCCAGCAAGCCGCCATCGATCGCAACGCCTATAGCATCCTCAACATCGTCACAGGCGACCGCGAGAAGGGGCGCGAATATTTCAACGGCGCCGGACGCTGCCACTCGTGCCATTCACCGACAGGCGACCTGGCGGGCATCGCGAAAAAGTACGATGCTGTCGCGTTGCAATCGCGCTTCTTATATCCGCGGCCTCGCCCCAGCGATACGCAACCCATCCGCTCACAGGTCACCGTAACGCTCGCTTCCGGACAATCTTTCTCCGGAACGCTCGAATATCTCGATGACTTCGATGTGGCTTTGCGCGATTCCTCCGGCGATTATCATTCGTTTTCTCGTAATGCACACCTGAAAGTTGAAGTTCGCGACCCGCTGGCCGTGCACGCCGAGTTACTCAAGAAATATTCCGACGCCGACATGCATAACGTACTCGCTTACCTGGTGACTCTGAAATGAAACTGAAGCTCACTGCGCTTGCGCTGGTTGGCTCTTGGCTGTTGGGTCAGAGCCTGGATCCGGCATTGCTCCTGAAGCCCCCTACTGACGCGTGGCCCACTTACAACGGCGATTACTCCGGCCGCCGCTTCAGTTCGCTGTCGCGGATCAATTCGACGAACGTTACCGGGATGACCTTGGCCTGGGAATATCGTCTCGATCCCGGTACCGGAACCCTCACGTCCAGCATCAAGTCCACTCCGCTCGAAGTGAACGGCGTCCTCTATTTCACGCTTCCCGATCACGCCTGGGCGGTGGACGCACGCACCGGACGCCAGATCTGGCATTACCAATGGGAATCCCACGGGGGTATTCATATCGGAAGCCGCGGCTTCGGCATGTATGCAGGCTGGCTCTACTTCGAAACCCCCGATAATTATCTCGTTTCGCTCAACGCCAAGGACGGAACCGAGCGCTGGCACGTTGAAATTGCCGACGTGAAGCAGGAGTACTTCTCCACTCCCGCACCCATCGTAATTCGCAATCACATCATTGTTGGAGTGGGTGGCGATTCGCTGGACGTCCCCGGCTATCTGGAATCGCGCGATCCGGAGACCGGCCAACTGCAATGGCGCTGGAACACCACGCCCCGCAAAGGTGAGCCGGGTGCGGAGACTTGGCCGAATCCGGAAGCCATGGAACACGGCGGCGGCATGACGTGGGTGCCCGGCACTTACGATCCCGAGCTCGAATCTCTATTACCTTGGCACCGGCAATCCGAATCCTGTCATGGCAGGCCAGGGCCGCAAGGGCGACAATCTCTGGACCTGTTCCATCGTTGCCTTGAATCCGGATACCGGAAAACTGGCCTGGTATTTCCAGGCGTCGCCGCATGATACACACGATTGGGACGCCGCCGAAACCCCGGTCCTGATCGATGGCCAGATTGATGGCCGTCCCCGCAAACTACTGGCGCAATCCAGCCGCAACGGCTATTTCTTCGTGCTGGATCGCACCAACGGTAAGAACGTCCTTTCCAAGCCCTTCATCGATATCAATTGGTCCAAGGGCCTGGACGCGAAGGGCCAACCCATCGGCAATCCGGAAAAGGAGCCGAAGCCTGACGGCACGCTGGTGATCCCGGCTCAGGGCGGCGCGGCGAATTGGCCGTCTCCGAGCTTCGATCCGGAAACTGACTTGTTCTACATCAACGCTTCATCGTCGTATAGTCTCTTCTACCTCACCGACACCGGCGACAAACCGGAAGGCTATGGTGGACGCGATTCGGGCGTTTACTCTACTCTCGCGCTCAAAGCCATCGATTACCGCACCGGGCAGATCCGCTGGACGCACGAGTACAATCGCGGAGGCCCTCCCATCGGCATATTGACTACAGCGGGCAAGCTGTTATTCACTGGCGACCCTTCGGGGAACTTTGTTGTCTACGATCCGGCCAACGGCAAGATTTTGTGGCACTCGCACCTGATTGCCACCGTGAGCAACGGCCCGATGACTTATGAACTCGACGGGCGACAGTACGTTGTGGTCGGAGCGGGTGACACGCTGTACGGCTTTACGCTCTTGCAGTAAGAGCGGCGATCGGTTCAGCCGCGCGGCCTCAGGTCCGAGTAACTGGGTAGTCCCGCGATTCCGCGTGCGGCCATCACTGCCCGCAGCACTGCTTGAGCCATCACCTCCGCGGCCAATGCGCCGATGGCGCCGTGATTCGCGCGCGTCGTAGTCGATCCCGTCGACACCGCAAAAATCGTGTCGCCGTCGCTGGGCGTGTGTACCGGATAAATGGTCCGCGCCAAACCATCGTGGGCCATTTGCGCCACCTTGGTGGCCTGCACTTTGTCCAGCATGACGTTGGTCGCCACCACGCCAATGGTCGTATTGGTGGCCGCATCGGCCCGCACACTGTAGCCTGCGCGAATACGCGCCATCGAATCCACGAATCCCGATCCATCCGGCTTGCGCGCGCCCGCGACGATCTTTCCGCTCTTCGGATCCAGGACGTCGCCGGCGGCGTTTACCGCCACCATGGCGCCCACCACTATTCCTGTGTCGCCCACGCGCACACTCGCGCTCCCCAGGCCCGATTTCATCGCCTGCTTCATCCCGAACAGCTTCCCGATGGTCGCCCCGGCGCCCGCACCCACGTTGCCTTCCACCACTCGCCCGGACGTCGCGGCCTGGCAGGCCTTGTATCCAGACTCCGCTGTAGGCCGGATTTTCGCATCGCCGATTCCCAGGTCATAAAGAATGGCCGCGGGCACAATGGGCACAACGACATCTCCCACTGCGTAGCCCAAGCGATGCTCGTCGAGATAGCGCATCACGCCCGACGCCGCGTCCAATCCAAATGCGCTGCCGCCCGCAAGCAGAATCGCCTGCACCTGTTGCACGGTATTGATTGGATTCAGCAGATCCGTCTCACGCGTTCCAGGCGCCGATCCGCGTACATCCACGCCGGCCGTCGCGCCCTTCCCGAACAACAGCACGGTGCAACCCGTCGGCCGGCGCGAGTCGGTGAAGTGACCTACACTAACGCCTTGCACATCGGTGATGCCGCCGCTATCGGGAGCGGCCTCCATTGAAGACAGCGCGGCGCCGGCAGTCAGGGCGGCAAGAGAACGGCTGAACTCACGGCGTTTCATACTTCCAGTATTGCCCCGGCGACCGGGACCGCGCTACATTCGGGTCTGAATGCGGCGCATCCCGTGGCTGTTTCTGGTCTGTTCCTGTTCGCTCGTGGCGCAGCAGCGAGGCTCCTGGAAGTTTGCCGTTTCCGGCGACTCGCGCAATTGCGGCGACGTTGTTATGCCCGCCATCGCCGACGGCGTCCACAAGAGCGGCGCCGTTTTCTATTGGCACCTGGGCGACTTCCGCGCCATTTACAGACTCGACGAGGATATGTCCCCGCCAGTGCAACTTGGGCTCAACAACAAGCCTCTGGATACGGTTACGTACCTAAGGGAAGCGTGGCCGGACTTCATCGCGCACCAGTTGGTTCCCTTCGGCGAGCTGCCCGTCTACCTGAGCATCGGCAACCATGAGACCATCCCGCCGGTGTCGCGCGAAGCCTGGCTGGTGCAGTTCGCCGATTGGCTGGAGACGCCCAGCATGCGCGCGCAACGGCTGAAAGACGATCCCTCCGATCACAAGCTCCACGCCTACTTTCACTGGAGGGAGCGCAACATCGATTTTATTTCACTCGACAATGCGACCCCGGAGCAATTCGATCCCGATCAAATGAAATGGCTGCATGGCGTGGTGGCGCGCGACGAAGCGTCGCCGGAAATTCGCACCATCGTGGTGGGTATGCATGAGGCGCTGCCCGGCAGCATGAGCAACATGCACAGCATGAGTGAGTCCGAACCGGGCAAGAAAAGCGGCCTCGAAGCGTATGAAGCGCTCTGGCACGCTCACGAGTCCGCACATAAGCGCGTGTACCTGCTGGCTAGCCACTCGCACTTTTACATGGATAATATTTTCGAAACCGCTGCTTGGAAGGACAAAGTTTTACCCGGCTGGATCATCGGCACCGCCGGCGCTCAGCGCTACAAGCTACCGCCGGAAACCACGCCTGCCCAACACGCCCAGACCAATGTCTACGGCTACATGATCGCGACGGTGAGCCCGGAGGGCGCCGTGTCATTCGAGTTCCGGCGCCTAAGTCTTGACGATCTTCGAGCCATCAACGGGAGCGCCTATCCAGAGCCGCTGGTTCGTTGGTGCTACGAAAACAATCACCAATAGATTCTGAATTCCGCCTTCTTAATTCTGCGGTCCAGGTTCCGCCGCGATCTACTTTCCTTCGCTCTCCCACCCCGTCTTCGAGTTGTATGGCATAACGAACCCCATCGCCTCTATCTCGTGAATTTTGCCGTCCTGGATTTTGAAGATATGGGCGGCCGGCAGATCGAACGGCATGATGTTCAGGTCCACCTTCTGTACGTCCGGTACGCCTACGATCTTTACGAACTTCTGTTCCATCGGCTGCCGAAATTGCGAGAGGCCGAACACAAGGCCAGTTTCGGGGTCCGCGATTTCCACGCGGCGCGGCTCAATTCTGGTGATGTAATCGAAAGTGTGGGTGTTTATTTGATTGCGGCAGCCCATCGCGCCCATGGTTCCCATGCCCGGCGTCTTCGGACGGCGGATTACCATTGGTCTGCATTCCGTTCTCGTGCCGCAGGCAATCATCCGCGAACGGAGCTGCATCACCGTTGGCACTGACCAGCGCGGTGTAATAGGAGTAGCCGATCTTCAACATTTTCTCCCTCGGCGATCGCTCGGCGGGCGGGACTGTGGCCAGCAACCCCGGCCTGGGCGTCTGCAAATTCTTGAGACTAGTTTCCGGAAGATTCCGCGCAATCAGGTGCTCCGCCTCCGTGATCTTGCCGTTTTGCAGTTTCAGGCGCAGACCAAACTGGATGGGCTTGCCGCTTTCGGTCATCACACACAAAAAGCCCACCTGCTGCGAGACCGGGTCGGGAACATAGATCTTGAACGTGGTTGGACCTTGCGATGCTGTCTTCCACAGCCCTTCGCCAGGCTTCATCGGCACTGTGTTCTCGACAAACTTCACGTTGGCGGCGAATGCCACTTGCGACGGGTTGTGCGCCACCATGGCCGCGATATAGGTTTCCACCGTCTGGTCCAGGCACGCCCGGTCGCACTTCGCGGCGTTAGCTGCCGTGCTTATCGCGGCGGTGCCAAAGGTCACGAGGATTGCACTTTTCAGGAATGATTTCATGGTGATTGTTCCAGATCGTAGCCAGTATATATGCTGGCAGCGGGCTGCATGCAAGTCTAGGGAACGTAGTATGATGACCAAGCGACAAGGAGAAAATCCACATGAAATCTTCAGGAACAACGCTATTCACAGCAATGCTGGCACTGTCCGCCGTTGGAGCGTTATCGGCTGAATCCATCAATCCACCAACCATGCCGCAAACCGCGCCCATGAACAAGCAGGATAAGAAGAACCTGGACATGGTGCTGGAATGGTGGCGGGTTGTGATCCAAGGAGGGCACCTGGACCAGACCTCCAAATATCAAGCTGAGGATTACATCCAGCACAATCCCAACGTCAACACCGGCCGCGCCGGATTCGTGGAATTCTTCAGCAAATTCAGCAAGCCGAAAGATCCCATTCCAGACAAAATCGTCAACCCGCCGGTGGCTATGGGCGCCAAGGGGGACTATGTCTGGCTGATTTGGGAGACGGAGCAGAAGGACCCGCGCGATCCATCGAAGACTTACCACTCCAACAGTTTCGATGTGCTCCGTATTCAAAACGGCAAGGTCCAGGAGCACTGGGACAGTGCGATGAAAATGCCCGGCTCGGGAAGTGTAAACACCGGTGTGTCTCCCAAGCCGCCGATGCAATGGAATACCGGCAAGCTGTCGAAGCAGGAAGACATGACCCTCGCATTAGCCACCGAGGAGCTGAAAGACATGTTGCAGTACGGCCACCTGGAGCTGGCCGATAAAACGATGGACCCGGGCTACATCCAGCACAATCCGATGGTCCCGCAGGGCCGCGACGGGTTCAAGGCGTTCATGAGCGCCAGGCCCGGGAGAAAGCCGCAGGAGATCAAGCCGGAATGGCCGAATCCGCCCGCCTTGACTTTGATCGATGGCCCCTACTCGGTGATGATGTGGGACCGCATGGCTAAGGATCCCGACAATCCCAGCAAGATGTACACCTGGAATCATTACGACGTGGTCCGCATGGAGAACGGCCACATCAAGGAACATTGGGACGAAGCCAGGATCAATCCGCCGCAGACGTCGTCGAACAAGCAATAGGCAGAAGTAGTTCGATGACGAGGATTCTACTTGCGGTTGGCGCGGGCGCGCTCTTCAGCGTCACAGTGCTGGCGTCGGAACCGGAGTGGGGTCCCCTCCCGCGTCAAAGACTGCAATCGTGAATGCCTGGTGGGCTTCATGGATGGCTACATGAACGCCATTTACCAGCACGATCCCAAGGCCGTGCCCCCGCTTGCAATCGACGTCCGCATGACCGAGAACACCGGCCATATGGATGTGGGCGAGGGCGTGTTGTGGCGCTCCAAAGTAGAGCCGACGCAGTTCAAGATTTACGTGGCCGATCCGGTGGCGGGCCAGGTGGCGCTACAGGCTGGTTACCGATCTCCCCGCGTCCGAGCGCGAGTCCCGGGATGTTCTGTACTACGCCGCCAACTCCTACTTCGATGCGCTGGAAGGCGACGACGGCAAGATCGCTGCGTTCGCCGACGATTGCGTGCGGCACGAGAACGGCTACCAGACTGTGAACAATCCCCCACCCGGCGGCCGCTTGATGCCCGCTCCGCCGTTGCCGAACCCCGACACTGCCCAAGGCAAGGAATGCTGATGAACGCAATGATCGTGGAAAGCTTCGGTATCCGCGGCGGCAAGATCCACGAAGTGGAAGCCATGCCCTTCGTCACCATCCCTTACGGGCTGGGCGATGGCTGGACCGAAGGTTCGGGACGTTAGTCGTGGGCGCGCGCCCCAGCCTACTTCCCGGTCATATGCTGGACGGATTTCTCGTTTTCCAGGCAGATTTCGTCGGCTAGCTCCGTATCTACCTGAATCGCCTGTTTCAGTTTCACGGTCCACGGCTTGGTGTACGCCTTCGGGTCGTTCACCGTCACTTCGATTTCCAGGCTGCCATAGTTCGGCCTCTGGAACCGTTCCGTAACTTTCGCGGCGTCAGTCATCGGGTTCCCCTTCATGTCGAGCCACAGGCCGTCGCGGAATCCGATAGTATTCACCACCAATGTATCGCCCTCCCACTTGCCGGACGAATAGCCGTTCCAGGATGGCTGCGGATCTTCGGGAAAAGGCCGGCCATCAGTGAAAATCTGCCGGTAGCTCGCATTGAACTCGTCCAGAATTACCAGCAGACCGGGATTCTGGATGATCTTTTGCAAATGCGGAAACGCGAACGCGCGCGGAAAATTCGGCGGCATGCAACGCGCGTGCGGATCGTCTTTGGAATGCTCGGCCAGTCGCTGCTTCACCAGCGCCGCCGCCCACGGCTGATAAGGCAGGCCGCCGGGAACATTGACGCCAAAATCCACGGCTTCGCGGGACAAGGGAATTTTCTCGATGCAATCGTTGCCATCGCGCAGGTCTTTGGGACAAGGCAGGGCGTTGCCGGCCAGCCAGATGCCCGAAAGATCCGGCTTGCCGTCCGCCGCCTTCGGTGCGGCTGCCTCCAGATTCGGCTTCCCGTTAGTTAATCTTGGAACGCCGGGCGTTGGATAGTGAAACCATTGCGCCGAAAGCGAGGTGGCGCAGAGCAGACCTATGCCTAATAATCCCCAGCCCCTCATGCACCCTCCCCCAAAATGACCGTGTTCCATGTTATCGAAGTCGAGCGTCACATGAAAAGATAGAGGCACATGGTGGAGTACAACATGAGTCACATCTCCGGGGCGAAGATCCTCGCCGATGGCTACCAGGGCCGCGCGAAAATGGTTGTTGATGAGGACCGCCGCGTCGGCGCTACATTGGTGGGGCAGGACGTCGGTGAACTGATCCATGCCTTTACCATCGCGATCGTGGGCGAAATTCCGCTTGATCGTCTGTGGCACGCCGTCCCGTCTTTTCCAACTATGAGTGAAATCTGGCTGCGGTTACTGGAGTCATACGGCTTATAGGGCTGCCGATAGGAGATTCATGCTTCACCACAACAACTTCGACATTCATCAAAGAGAAAAAGAGGGAATCGTTATCCTCGATCTCCACGGCAAGCTGATCATGGGCGGTGGCGACATCGCACTGCGCGATTTCGTCCAATCGCTCTTGGATGGTGGCAACCGCCTACTTGCGCTTAACCTCGCTCAGGTTTCTGAGATCGACACCTCGGGCAACGGCGTCTTGCTGTTCGTCGCCCAGGAGCATGGCAATGCGGGAGGAAAATTGGTGCTCTTCAGCATCGATCACTCGCACGGCAAAGTATATGAAATGGCGCGTCTCGAGACGGTGGTCGAAATCTATCGCGACGAACTGGATGCCATCAACAGCTTTTTCCCCGATCGCAAAGTTGCCCATTACGACATCCTCGAATATGTTGAAAGCCAGCCTCATGAAGACAAAAACCACAAAACCTAAGGCAGCGCCGCTTACCGAATACCGGGAGAAGCGCAACTTCGATGTCACCGCCGAACCGAAAGGCGCGCGCTCCGGCGCAAAGGCCCATGGAGAGCTGCTGTATGTGATTCAGAAGCATCAAGCTTCGCAGTTGCACTATGACTTCCGCCTGGAATGGCGCGGCGTTCTGCTTTCCTGGGCCGTTCCGAAGGGGCCGTCACAGGACCCTTCAGTGAAGCGCCTGGCCACTTCCGTGGAAGACCACCCGGTGGAATATGGCGGGTTTGAAGGCGTGATTCCGGAAGGCGAATATGGCGGCGGGACCGTCATGCTGTGGGATCGCGGCACCTGGACTCCGGAGGTTCCCGATGTCGACGCTGCGCTGGAAAAAGGTGACCTGAAATTTACCCTCTTCGGAAAAAAGCTCCACGGGTCCTGGGTGCTGGTGAGAACCAAGCTCGGCTATGGAGGGTCGAAGAAGCCGCAATGGCTGCTCATCAAGCATCGCGACCGCTACGCTTCCACCGAAGACATCCTGGTGGACGAGCCGCGCTCCGTACTCACCAAACGGCTACTCTCGGAAATCGCGCGCGATGACGGCGGCGATGTTGTCAAAGCCGCCAAGGGCGATCCAGTGAAAGCCGCGGCCGCTCGCTCATGATCCCGCGCGTTCAACCCATGCTTGCAACGCTCGTCAAAGAACCATTCAACGAGCGCGGTTGGGTCTACGAAGAGAAGTACGACGGCTATCGCATCCTGGCGTATAAGGAGGGACGCCGCGTGACCTTGCTTTCTCGCAATGCCAAGGATCGGACGGCGCACTTCGATGTGGTAGCTCGAGCGGTGAGCGCACTTCCGTACGAAAGCTTGTTGTTGGATGGCGAAGTGGTGGCCTTTGATCGCCACGGCGTTTCCCGCTTCCAGCTTCTGCAAAACCTGACCGGCCAGCCGCGTTACGCGGTATTTGACTGTCTGTATATGGATGGCCGCGATCTCCGCAAAGAACCACTTCGATCGCGCCGCGCTGCGCTCGAGAAAGTTCTGGGGAAACCGGCGGGAAAACAGCCCACCCTGTTCTTCTCCGCTCGCTTGGCGGCCGACGGGCTGAAAGCCTACGAAATCGCCAAACGCAAGGGATTCGAGGGCGCGGTGGCAAAGGACGAATCGTCTGCCTACGTGGAAGGACGCTCCATGAAGTGGCTCAAGTTCAAGGTGAAGCAGGAAGATGAATTCATCATTGCCGGGTACACCGCGCCCGCCGGAGCCCGCGAGTACTTCGGAGCGCTTCTGCTGGCGGCCCACGAAGGTGATGTGTTGAAGTACGCCGGCAAAGTCGGGACGGGTTTTTCGCAACAGACACTGGCGCAGCTTTACCGCAAGTTTCAAATTCTGGTTCGAAAAAAACCGCCGGTGGTGGATCCTCCGCGCCAGCGCGACGTCACGTGGCTAGCGCCACGCCTGGTTGCGCAAATCGCCTACGAAGAATGGACCGACGATCGCAAACTGCGCCAGCCGGTGTTTCTCGGGCTGCGCGACGACAAGAGCGCTGGAGACGTTACGATACCGGAGGCCAAATGAAAATCGAGGAGTTGATCACTCATCCCGACAAGGTTTTCTGGCCCGATGAAGGCTACGCGAAGATCGACCTGGCCCGCTACTACGATGCAATCTTCGCCCGGCTCCGGCCTTACGTGGACGATCGATTGTTGTCGCTGGAGCGCTGCCCGGACGGGATGCGCGGTGACTGTTTCTATCAGAAGGCCGCGCCCAAGGGG
Organism: Bryobacterales bacterium; assembly: GCA_963747945.1. Classification (GTDB taxonomy): domain Bacteria; phylum Acidobacteriota; class Terriglobia; order Bryobacterales; family Bryobacteraceae; genus Palsa-89. Next base: position 331,868 of record CAVVHB010000006.1, on the reverse strand, counting down.
CTGCCCGAAGGCACGCCCACGCATCGCATTCACCATCAGAATCGGCATGTCGAATATGTTGTCGGCGGGTTGAAGGACACCGAGCTTGCACTGGTGAACCTGGGCTGCATTCCAGTGCACGTCTGGGCCAGCCGCGCCAGCCATCCGCAGCAGCCGGATTGGATGGTCTTCGATCTCGACCCCACGTCGGGCAAGTTCGCGGACGCCGCCAAAGCCGGCATCGTGGTCAAGAACGAATTGGATCAACTGGGCCTGACGTCGTTCCCAAAGACCTCCGGCAGCCGCGGACTGCATGTTTTCGTCCCGCTGCGGCTTGGGCCCACTTACGACGAAGTGCTGCCGTTCGCCAAACAAATCTGCGAGCGCCTGGCCGCGGATAATCCTAAAGAACTGACCGTCGAGCAGCGCATTGATGCGCGCGGACAGCGTGTGTATCTGGACCCGTTTCGCAATGCATTCGGCGCCACCGTAGTTGCGCCGTATTCAGTTCGCCGCCGGGAGAAAGCGCCGTTCTCCATGCCGCTCCACTGGCCGGACGTGAAGCCTTCCCTCGATCCGTCCGATTTCAATCTCGGCAATTTCGAAAAGGCCCTGGCCGGCCCCGATCCCTGGGAGGACTTCTTCAAGAGCCGGCAGGCGCTTAACCCGAAAAAGACTAGTACATCGTCCAGGAAGTTCATTTAACTAAAAAGTCAGGTTTAGCGTATCCGGGCCGCCATGCGTAAGCATGCGGATTCGCCCGTGCACCCAGCAAAAACCGCATGCTCACGCATGGCGGCTCAGAACGACGCTCTGTAAGCCGTTCTAGAAAAAACTTTCTGTACGATGTACTAGCCGGAAAAAAACATCCTCCAGGTAGTCGCCACCAGTGCGTGCGTCACCATGCTGGCGCGTACGCTGCGCGCCCTCAACAACGACAGCCCGCAGAAAAAGCCCAGCGCCGCGGCCACGATGGCCAGCCGCCAGTTGGGAAACTTGCGGAACGGAAGATGCGCCAGTCCAAATAGGACCGCCGCTGCCAGAAGCCCGACCGTTTCACTATGCGTGCCGCGCGCGATCACACGTTGCAGAAACGCGCGAAAGAAAAACTCCTCGGCCAGAGACACCACCCAGAAGATTCCCCAAAAGGTAAGCACTCCGAAAGCAACGAACCTCCACCAGGGGAGTGGGTGCGGATGGAATTGTCCTAAGCTCACCACATAGGCCAGCGCAGCCCCAATGGGCAAGAAATAGAGGAAATGTTGCGCGCCGATGCGCCATTCCGCGCGCGTGGGCATGAAGCCAAAATGCGCGTCGTCGAGCGATCGCAGAGAAAGCACGGCCAGCAATCCCACGCGGATCCACATGAGCTGGCCGAGAATTCCGAGTGGGATGTGAGGTGCCACTCGCCCGTAAATGTGATCTAAGGACTTGCTCACATACACGGCCGCCATAAAAGCGAGAAACAAGAGATCCACCAGCATGTCACGGCGGGTCCACACATACCAGAACGCCGCCACTAAGACCAGCGCGAGTAACTCAACGAACGACGCCAGATGAAATGTTCGTGTACGCCTGGCTTCTATCAGATAAGGAGCTACCCCACTTACTGCCAAAAGCGCGGCCCGCAGCGGTTTCGAGCCGAGCGCGTCAAAGCTTTTTCTTGCCCAAGCGAATCCTGGCACGAGATAGAAAGCCAGTTCCACCAGAAAGGCCGGAACCACTGCCAGCGCCACCGTCGAAGATATATGCTGTTGTTGGGAGTAAAAGTACGCTGCGATGCAGGCTGCTATCCAAACCAGGGACAGCGTCGTCAGGAACTGGCGCATGTGCTTCATCCTAGCATCGGGACTGTTATTTTCCGGTTGGCGCTTGCTTTCGTCGCCGAGGCCGAGGATCCTCCCGCCAACCTGGTCCGCTTGATCGCGGCGCGCGAAACGGAGACCGCGCAAGCGCAAAGCAACTACACATATCGCCAAACGGTCACGCTGGATGAGCTGAATGCGGGTGGCCTCACCCAGGGCACTTATCGCGAAGTGCGCGACGTCATCTTTTCGCCGTCTCAGGAGCGCAGTGAACAAATGGTCGGCAAGCCGTCCGAGACGCTGTCGCATCTCAAATTGACCGAAGAAGATTTTCGCGACATGCGCGAGGTACAGCCGTTTTTGCTGACCAAAGACCAGGCCTTCCTGTATGTAACTCAATTTCGAGGCGAAGAGACCATGGATGGCGTGGATTGTTTCGTTGTCCAGATCAGTCCCCGGCAGATTCTGGACGGGCAGCGATTGTTCGACGGCATGCTGTGGGTATCGAAGAAGGACTATTCGGTGATCCGCAGCGAAGGGCAGGCCGTCCCGCAGATCCACACACTGAAGAGCGAGAATCTGTTCCCGCATTTCACCACGCTGCGCCAGAAAGTGGAAGGCGACTACTGGTTTCCGGTGATGACCTACGGCGACGACACGCTTTATTTTCGCGGTGGCGCGCAACGCGTGCGCCTGACCATCCGGTACAGCGCGTACCATCGATTCGGCGCCGACTCCAAGGTCACTTTCGACAAATAAGTGCGAACCCGCCGGTTAACAGCTTCGTATAGAGGGTAGAATCGACATATCGCGTATCATCGGCAGGAGGCCATATGGCGCAGCACGTGAAGATTTTGGGTATTTTACACATTGTGTTCGGAGCGATGGGCGTTTTTGCTGCGATTATCGTCCTTATGATTTTTGGGGGAATCTCGGCCTTCGTGGGGATGTCGGATCATTCGACGAATCTGCCGGCTCCCATCCTGGGCGTCATTGGGGGCTTCGTATTCATTCTGTTGTTGGTGCTTTCGCTCCCCGGCCTGATCATTGGAATCGGTCTTGTACAATTCAGGCCCTGGGCGCGCATCGCTGGAATTGTACTGTCGGCTCTCGACTTATTTAACATTCCGTTCGGAACAGCCCTGGGTATTTACGGTCTGTGGGTGCTGCTGGACCAGGAGACGGAGCGGATGTTCGCATTTCCTCCTGCTCGCGTGGTTTAAGGGCGGCCTCGGAACTTTAGGCCAGACGGGTCCATGCCGTCGCCGGTGCGGCGCATCCAATCGTTCAGCAGAGCTTTCAACTCGTTACGCTTTAACTCCTGCCCGGGATCTCGCGCCCGATTGTCCATCTCCAGCGGGTCTGCGCCCAAGTTGTAGAGATGCGTGACGTTTTGCGACCGATCCACCACCAGTTTGTCCAGGCCGCGAACCACCATGCGCCATTCGTCGGAGGTTCCGAGCTGTCCGACGCAATAGATGGATTGAGGGTGCTCGCGCATAAGATCGAGCCCTTGGATGGAATCGCCCGGGCTAATTCCGCACAAAGCGAGGAGTGTTGGCGCCAGGTCGACGTTGGAGGCGAGAACGCCAGCGCGACGACCAGGCTCCACCCGCGGATAGCGAAGCATCAAGGGAATCCGCACCGCGGGCTCCAGCGGGCCAGATCCATAACCATGATCGGATGTGAACACGGTGATGGTATCGCTCTTGAGGTTTAGTTCGTCAATGGCGCCGAGAATTCTTCCAGCGTTGTCGTCCACGACGCTAGCGTCAGCCCGAGGCCAGGCCAGCAGCAAGAAGAACGGATTCCGCTGGTTTTGTTCGATGAACTCGAGCGCCCGAATCGTCTGGTCGTTCTTTTGCGGCGCGCCGGCCAAGCGCCAATCGCCGATGATCTGCGTTTGATAACCCGCATCGTTCAATTGGCGGCCAAGCGTGGGCTGATTGGGCGGCAGAAGAACGCCATCGCGCGGCACACCGCAAGCAAAAGGAAAACGGCCAGTCATTAAGGATGCTTGCGACGGTCCGGTCTCCGGACAAGAAACATAGCTGCGCTCAAACTGCACGCTTTCCTCAGCCAGGCGGGTCAAGGTCGGGGCGCGGATGGTGGGATCGAGGGCCAGATCCGGCAGCCCGCTTGCCAGCATGACAACCACATTGGGTTTGCGTGCTTGGGCCCAAACAGCGCCAGCCGAGACGGCTAGAATTCCCGATTCTTTGAGGAAATCCCGGCGGCGTAGCATGGCTGTTTTCCTTGGTAACACACTAAGGCTGTACGCTGTAACGTCCGATAACTTGTTAGGACAGGACAGATTCCATGCGACGCCTGCGGGTACACAATCCATCCCGGGAAACAACGCTGGCGGATCGCGCCCAGATCGCCGACACCAGTAGGACGCGAAAAACCGGACTGCTGAAGCATCAACGGCTGGACAGCGGCGAGGGTCTTTGGATTACGCCTTGCGAGGGTGTCCATACCGTTGGCATGAAATTTCCAATAGATGTCTTGTTCCTGGACAAGAAGCGCAAAGTGCTGAAAATCCGTGCCGCGATGCCACGGTGGCGCATGGCGATGTCCCTGTGGGCCCATTCGGTGCTCGAACTGCCAAGCGGCACCGCTGCGGCCACAAAAACAGCCGCCGGGGATCAATTAGAGTTCGAAACGTACGAAAGCTAACGGATACTTCACCGGGAACCCAAGGTGGCGCCCTGGTGTCCAACTACCAAACGGACTATGCCGGGCTGGATGACAACGCTGGTTGCGGCGGGGATGGTGTGCGTCCCATTGGCCCAGGGAGTCTGCCAAGACGACGGGCGAGCCGCGGCCGATCCCAGAAGTTCGCTCGCGCATTATCATCTTGCCGGGGCGTACCTTCCAGAAAACAACTTGCAGTCGGCCGCAAACGAGTTTCGAGAGGCCTTGAACGGCGATCTCGTTCCGGCGTGGACCGAAGCTTGGTCGGAAATCCAGCTCGGCAGGATTTTTGATTTCACCGGGCGGCACGATCGAGCGATGGATGAGTATCGACGCGCCCAGAAAACGGGCGATAACTCGACCGGCGCGCTGGATGAAGCCAATAATTACCTGAAACTTGCGGAGCACGCCATTTACTTACGGCCCGGCGCTCTTCCGGCCGTGAACGGCCAACCGATCCAAAAGACAGACCCGGAGTACACCGCGGAGGCGCGCGTGGCGGAACTGGAAGGTACGGTTATATTGAGCGGCTCAATCGGTGAGGACGGTTCGGCGCATAATCTGCAGGTGGTGGAACCGGTTGGACTCGGCCTGGACGAGAAAGCTATCGAAGCGGTGGAGCGGTGGCGTTTCGAGCCAGTGGTGAACCGGGGCCAATCGTATGCGACAGCCGCTCGCATCGCTGTCGACTTTCGGCTTTCAATAAAACAATCGCGCTGGCACTTGATTCAGGTACATTTCGACACGCCGCCAGGAGCGTCGCGTCCGGTTTTCGTCTCCGCGGAATATCCCATTGGCGCGGGCCTTGGTCCGGAGGCGATGGAGGAAGGCCGGCTGGTGGTGGCGATGGGCCGCCTGGCGACGGCCAAGCTCAGTTTCCAGGTTGACGAGCACGGAATCCCGGTGAACTTCCAGATAGAGAGCGCTTCCGAAACTCTGTGGGGCAGCGAGGCAACGGCGCTGGTGGGCCAATGGCGATTCACGCCCGGCATGCAGACCGGAATCGCGGTCCCCGTGCCTTGCACCATTGAGCTGGTCTGGGGCGACAAAGAGCTCACCGGCGATTTAGAGCGTCAACTGCACGACGTGTTCACCGCGCGGTAGGGTCAAAACGAAACCGGAGCCAGACTCGCGGAGCTTTGGATCGCCCGGCGCGCCGTCGATTTCAAATTTGCGAGGGCGAAAGTTTAACAGCGCCAGGGCGCGCGCCGCGCTTGCGTAGGAAAAGCGCAACCCATCCCCAACGACGCTCGCCGATCGCAAGTCCCCGTTGAAATCGGTCATTCTGAGCGGGGAGTCTTTGGGCGCCGGTTCCACGACGTTGGGTCCGGCCGGCAGCCAAACCGTTGTGTCGCTATGAACGGGCCAGAGGCGGCCATTCACCAGCGCCGGTCCTTGCCAGGGCACGCCGACGCCGTGGTGCGATTCGATGACGATCCGGGAGCCGTTCTGCTCAGCCTTGTCCACGCTGGCGGCGGCCGAGGCGAGCAAGGGGAGATCGGGCGCGAGTAGGGAATTCTCGAAATACAGCGCCACCCGTGGGAAGGACTGCGCGGCCAAATGCACCAGCTGGAACAATTCGGTGCCGGTCTGTTGTTTGGTGGGATAGACGTCCTGATAGCGCTCAACGATGTTGATGTCGATGGCCAGGTGGTCGGTGTGTTTGGTGAGCGGCTGATAGCGCGCGGCAATTTGGGGATAACGCCCGGGACCAAGGTTCCAGATGGTGGCGGGGTCCTCAATCAGGAACGTGAAGTCGTGCTGATCGAGCAGGGGAAGAACGCGCGCCGCATCGGCACCGATGAGATCGTGCATCCGCGTATCGAACCGGTCATCCACATGAGTGAGGACAAAGTCCAGATCGGGCTTGGATGCCCGGATGGATTCAATTTGGCCGATCCATTTCTCCTGCTGGCGACGCGCCAGGTCGGCGCGATAGTCGAGAAACGTCCGGAGACGCCCTTCATCGGGTTTGGCCGATTGAAACAGCTCAATCGGGTCGAAGCCGTGGAGTCCCCGAAATTCGTCGCGAACATCCTGGTTCATGGGGGTAAAGCGGGCGGGATTGGCGGCGCCTTCCAGCGATTCGAAGTACAGCTCGGCCAGGTTCACGCCATCCCAATCGAATCGGCCGACCAGTTGCTGGATCCCTTGTGAAACGGCGGCGAAGCAAGCGGGATTGTTTAAGTTCATCAACTTCCGCCAGTCGAGTTGAGCGTCCTGCAGGATGGCGGTTTTCTCCCGCCACTCGGGATGGGCGTCCCAGAATTTCTCGCTGACGTGCGGCAATTCTAGCCACACGTAGACCAAAATCGCCTTACGATGGCAGGCTTCGATGAGCCGGCGCAGGTATTCGTCGGATTCCGCGTTCTGCTCGTAATAGTGCCAGCCGGCCACGTGGAGAGCACCGATGCCGGCTTTGCGCCAGCGGTCGGCAAAGTAATCCAGATCGACACGCGAGCGGTAGGAGCCATCGAAGAAGGCCCATAGCCTTTCGCTCTGGAAGGGCGGCTTCATGCCGAGATCGTGTAAGGCCTGCAGCAAGTAAGGGAACCGTTCGTAGCCTTCTTTGCCGGGCGATGCGGCAATCCACAGCGCGGCGCCCGTGCCGCGATGCAAAGCTACAGTCACCGGCGCATGGTCCCAGCGCTCCACGGCGATAACAGTCGCGTCCTTAGGCGTATTGAAGATGGGAATTTCGAGCGCCGATTCCCAGATGATGGGCAGCTTGGGAGCGTGCTGGTCCACGATGCTTCGAACCACCGCGCGTTGGTTGGTCGGGGTAATACCGAGCGCGGCGGCTAGTTCGCTTTCGCCCTCCAGCACCACAATCCCGCCCTGCTCGATGCGCTGGATCCACTGCGGCACCGATCCGGCGGCCACATTGCGAACAACAAACAGATTCGCGGGGCCTCCGGCGGCGCGAGTGATTCCGATGGAGGAGAAGATTTGCGGCCAGGGGGCGGAATCGTCGCCCGCAATGTGGTAGTTGAAAGTGGTGGCTATAAGTGGAGTAACTGAAAGACAGGCGGCACAGCCAATCAGAACCCGTGTGATCTTAACGCGAAAATGCATACCAGACTCCAACTCGAAGATCGAAGTAATTAGGACGTCGCGGGTTGTCCAGGTTGACGGTGTAGGCGCCGCGCAGGAAGTTTACGGAGAACAGCAGGGACTTGGGTAAATCTCGAAAGCGGAAACGCAAGCCGGGACCGGTTTCGACGTAGTTGGCCCAGTATTGATGGAGCCGGTCGGCGGTGGCGTTGCCGTTCCAATAAAGCTGCTCTTGCAGCCCGCCCAATCCTTCCACCGGTGCGAATGTGTAGCCGGCGCGGTTTTGCGAATAGTAAAGCATGTCGTCCTGAAAGCGGCTGACGAAGACCGCGTCATCGTTGGTTTCGAAGAACAGCCCATGGGAGCTGTTCATGAGATGGCCGAAGCCCTTGGAGTAGGAGATGCCGCCTCGATAGTCGGGAATCATCGCGCCGACGTCGGTGCGGCTCGGAACGTACTTGACAGCCTCGCCGGCTTCAAACCAGCCCGTAATGCCATGCCAGGGAAGCGTGGCGGCGCCGACACCAAAGATGAAGGAGCTCTCCGAAAGATACTGCGGAAAGGCATTGCCGACCGTTGGGCCGATGGTCCCGCGGGTGTCGCCGACGAATCGCACGGAAAGGTACGGACGAACGGGAAAACGGCCGAGCTTCAGTTCGGTTTTTACTTGGCCATAACCAAACAGGTCATGCCAGCGGGTGGAGAAGAACGGAAAGATCCAGACGGTGGTGCGCAGCCGCTGAAATTGCGGGGCCAGGTTGCGATAGGCTTTCTTGGCTTCGCCGGAGACGGAAGGGTTCGAGCTTTTGCTTGCCAGATCGAACCATTTCACGGCGTCGCGATCGTCGTGCAGGATGTTGTAAACCCATCCGAGCTTAAGCATGGTAGCGAAGTCGACCGGATCGTTTTCGTGGGCGATGGTGAGATACTTCAGAGCGTCCTTCGTGTAGCCGGCCCTCATGCTCTTTTCCGCGAGCGCCTTGGCCTCTTCGGAAGTCTGCTGGGCCGAGGGCTCACGCCGGTTCAGAGTTAGCGGCAGCTTGAGTGCCACGCGGACGCGGTCGGCCAATTCCGGGTCATCGCCCTTCAATACTTGATCGAGCAAGGGCTGAGCGCCGGCCAAGTCTTGCCGGTTCAAAAGCAGAAATCCGAGTTGGGCCGAGGTGAGTAGATCGCCAGGTTCAGTATTGTGGAGTGCGCGGAACTCGCGCTCGGCCTCATCTTCCTTGCCCATCGCGAGCAGCAGGTAGGCGTATTCCCGGCGAAGCTCGAAGTTACTGGGATCGAGCTGGAGGGCCTTTTCAAATTCGTAGACGTAAGGATAACCCTCGGGCAGAAGTTCGCGCGCTTGCTCGGCAACGCGGGGAGGTTTGCCGCGCGACGCCGCAAGGAGTAGAAAATATGCGTCTTCGTTGCGACCCAGCAATCTCCAGACGCGGCCGAGATCCAACATTAACGAGCGCTCGGCCGGGCGAAGCTTCCAGGCTACTTCGTATTGGGCGGCGGCTAATTCGAGTTCATCGCGCTGCTCCGCCAGCGTGGCCAGTTCCTGGTGCGCGCTGAAGTTGCCGGGCTCCACTTCGATCGCCTTTTGCCAGCGTGCGATGCCCACCGCGAGCGGCTGGTCAATATTTTGGAAGGCCTGTTCAGCCGTTTCTTGCACCGTTCCCTGGCCCGTTTTGCGGATGCCATCGAAGATCCTGCGCGCCAGCGCCTTCTGTTTGGTCTCGTAGCAAAGAAACGCATATTCGAGCGCGATATGCTGATCCGTGGGATCCAGGCGCATGGCCTCACCGAATTGATCCCGCGCTGCTTCGTTCTCTCCAACCTTGAGCAGCGTGTAGCCGAGATCCTTGCGAATGGATGCGCGGTCCGGGGCCAGCGCGATGCCCTGGTTAAAGCCGGCGATGGCCTGATCATAGTTCTTGGCGCGTAGCGCTTGGTAGGCACGCTCCAGAGGCTGATAAGCCGGGTCTGGCGATTGGGCTGCCGCCGAGGCAAGAGTCAACGCGAACACGAGCGTGATTCGGAACAACATGCCGCCTTTAGACAAAGGACTAGTGTCGAAGAACCCGAAGTTCTCTCATTTTTGCTGGGACGCCTGGACGGGATATCCGAAGGAGCCCTTGGCTGGGGCCGCCGCGAGAAGCGCGCGGAGTGCCTCAAAGACCTCACGGATTCGACTGTCGTGCTTTCGAAACTTCTTTTCCAGCTCTTCAAGGCGCAGGGCCAATTCCTTGTGCGTGGCCAGTATCTCACGCAGGTTGACAAAAGCGCGCATGATCGCGATGTTCACCTGGATCGCTCTGTCGCTCTTGAGTACGCTGGACAGCATCGCGACGCCCTGTTCGGTAAATACGAAGGGGAGGTACCGGCGGCCACCCCAACTTGAGATCACAATTTGTGATCTCAAGTTTTCAGCTTCATCGGCGGTGAGTTGGAACATGAAATCCGCTGGGAAACGCGCCATATTGCGGCGAACCGCTTGATTAAAGGTTCCCGTGGGAACCCGATAGAGATCGGCAAGATCGTTGTCGATCATCACCTTCTGTTTGCGGACAAAGTAGATGCGCCTCTCGATGGAAGCACGACGAACAATCGGGGCACGACTGCCGGGATCAGTTTGTTTCTTAGCTTTCATGTAAGGGGAGTAGCGGAAAGTGCGTTCTTGTCTCAGCTCGAAAAGGAGCGCGAAGCGCCGTCCTTTAGGATTCCAGGATCACAACGGCCATGGCCTGGACAGCGGTGTGCGTAAGCGATAGCGCGATATTCCGGACTCCCAGGCTATCCGCGAATTTGGCCGCCACGCCGTGAAATTGCAGCGTGGGACGCCCGGAGGGCAGGTTCGTGACTTCGAAATCCCGCCAGCGTACGCCGCGTCTCCAGCCCGTGCCGATAGCTTTCATCCCCGCTTCCTTGGCGGCGAATCGCGCGGCGTAGCGTTCATAGCGGTTGGCCTTACGCTCTACATAAGCTATTTCGGCTGGTGTATAAATGCGCTGGATAAAGCGTTGTCCGTGACGCTCGATGGCCTGGCGAATGCGCTCTACCTCGGCCAGATCGACGCCAGTTCCAACGATCACAGTCCAGCGCCGGTGGAGGTGATGGTCAGGCGTCCATGCTTGACGCCCTTGGTGCTGATCAAGGCATCCGCGATCTTCTTCACTGCCCCGGCTTTTCCCCTGACCACCAGAACTTCCAGGCAGTTGTCGTGATCCAGATGCACGTGCATGGTGGAGAGGACGTTGTGAAAGTGGGAGTGCTGAAGATCGGTCAGCTTCTCGTTCAACAGGCGCACATGATGATCGTAGACCAGCGTCACGGTGCCGACGACAGAGGCGTCGGGGCGCTCCCACATTTTTTCCACCAGCTCGTCACGGATCAAGTCGCGAAAGGCTTCCGACCGGTTAGTGTATCCGCGAGAGGCGATCAGGTGATCGAATTTCTTCAGGAGGCTGGCGTCGATTGCCACGCCAATACGGCTAAGATCGCTCATCGGTATTGACAGATTAGCGGAGCCGGTCCGCGCGCGGCAAGCCGTGCCACGCTTCAGAAAAGCGTGCCACTTTGAGACCGCGTCCGGGGGACATAACTTACCTCAGTTACTCGGCATCTTCCAGGCTAAATTGATCGTTATGCAGCATTTCCAATTAGCGGGCGCCCGCCAGCCGCGCGGTTTCTTCGAACAAAGTAAGTTAGTCGTCAGCGGATAAGCCGATGAGATTGCCCGGAGCTGGAATGGACCTATTCGGATTTGCCCGCTGATTTACGGTACTCGGCCCAGCGGCGCTTCTGAGCGGCGGCGATTCTTTTTCGAGCAGCTACGCTGAGCCGGCCTGCCGGGCGCTTGGTAACGGAACCACCGTTTGTTGAACCGGCATTTTTTGAACCAGGCGGACGTCCACGGCGTGCGGGCGTTTTCCCCAAAAGCGAACGTACTTCTTTAATTTGCTCGTCAATTCGTTGTTTCTGCAGCTCGAGTCCCTCGAGAGCCGCCGTCAACAAGGAATGATTCCGAATTGCGTTTACTGTACGAGGCATTGGTGCTCCTATCTGGATGATACCCAACCGCGCACTAGGCTGGGATTACTCTCTTTTGTTACTTTGTTACGTCGCTTCCGTGAGGCTTCTGTTGGAGTCCAGTATGAAGGTTACCGGACCGTCATTGATGAGGTGGATCTCCATCTCGGCCTGAAAGACGCCGGTTTCCACGGCAATGTTACTTGATTTCAGCCGCTGGATAAAGTATTCGTATAGGGCGCGCGCTTGTTCAGGTGGAGCCGCACGGTCGAAGCTCGGCCGCCGGCCTTTTCTGCAATCCCCATATAACGTAAATTGAGAAACGACTAACAGAGCGCCTTGCGCTTCGAGTAAGCCGCGATTCATTCGGCCCGCTTCGTCGGGAAATATACGAAGTTGGATTACCTTGTTCGCGAGGTACTCGGCGTCCCCTGGTTGGTCCGTTTGGGTGACACCCAGCAGAAGCACTAAACCGGTTCCGATGGAGCCTACGGTTTCGCCAGCGATATCGACGCGGGCGTTCCTCACGCGCTGTAAGACGATTCTCATGAGTGGCCGGAGTTATAGGGCCACCAGCCCCGGCCAGACCAGTATGCCATTGGAGCTGGCGCCGCAGGATACCTCATGCCGATGCCTCACACACCAGGCAAAACATAGGTAGGCAGATCTGCCGCGCTAAGGTGATTCACTGATCTGCAACTGGATCAAAGGTCCTGATAATAGAACTGATGATCCATCAAGGTATTTTTAAACGCCGTCGCATCCACAGCAAAATGCCTGGCGGCTTCTTCAATTTTGAGGAAGAGAATACCAACACACGGCTCTATGGCTTCGGCCATGGCGATCATTTACGCCTGCGCGACGAATTCGGCAACATCTGGCGCGGCACCGCGGAAAAGGTGAGCGAAGAATCGGTCCGCTACACTTTTCGCGACGCAAACGGACGCACCATCACCGGAGTCTCCGACAGCTTCGGCGTTGTGCTTCGCGACGGACGCGGCAAAACCTGGCGCGGATTCGTCGATTAATCTAAACGAACGTTTGGCAGGTTGACTGAGCCGTCGGCGGCAAGGCTCACACAATCCCTAGTAGATCATCCCGCTGTTCGCTTTTATCGCGCTCCCGTAGGATCCTGTGTTGCCACCGTGTGCGGTCTTGTACTCCTGCAGACCGTCATCGGCGCCTTTAAGGCCCCATTTTTCTGAGGCGGGGTCGGGCGGCAGTACCGGAAACCGGGGATCGGTTTTCATGGACTGCCCATTGCCTCTCCAGAAATCCAGCTTCTTTTTCAACTGGTATCCGCGCACCAGCATCGGTGTTGCTGAGTCCCCGGTGCTGTTGGCGAGAAAACGCGCGTACATGTAAGTGCTCGGCGTCGGCGAGACTTTCATCGTAGGGCGCGGAGGGGTCGCCCGCAACGATGATACCCAGGCTGCGCGCCAGGGGGTCGTCGCCTCTGCGGCGCCGGGCCCTCAAATAAGCAAAGGCGTGGCGATCGAGGTCAACCGAGTCTGCAATAGCGCTGAAGCGGCTTAGGGCGTCGTCGATGTAGACCTGTGTCTGGCGGGCGTCGTGAGCCATGGAGTAATGCTAAATCGAGCCCGCGCGCTTCGCAAGCCGTTCCCCGCGCGAAGACCCGGGCAGCACCCCTGTCCCGGGCATCGAACAGCGAGGCGCGTTACCATCAGCGAAAGCGTGGTGGAGAACCATTTGATTCCTCTTCCCGTCGTACTGGGACCAACGGGCTCGGGGAAAAGCGATCTTTCTCTTTGCATCGCGCGCGCCCTCGGCGGAGAAATTGTTAATTGCGACTCACTGCAGGTTTACCGCGGCTTTGATGTTGGCACCGCAAAGGTCCCCCTTGCCGAACGTCGGGATGTTCCCCATCACCTCATCGATATTATGCAACCCACGGACCTTTTCACCGCGGGCGATTATGCGCGCGTAGCTGAGGCGGCAGTTCGCGAAATTTCCGCGCGGGGACGGACCGCGGTGCTGGTAGGCGGCACTGGCTTCTATCTGCGAGGTCTTTTGGAGGGCCTGTCACCAGGACCCGCGCGCGACGATGCTCTGCGGGCCCGCCTGCAGGGCCGGGAACTGAAACGGCCGGGGAGCATACACCGCATCCTGGCGCGCCTGGATCCGGCCTCGGCAGTGCGCATTCATCCCAATGACAAAAACAAAACCCTGCGCGCTTTAGAAGTCCGCCTGCTCGCAGGAGCGCCGCTGTCCTCGATGTTCGAACGTGGACGCGCCGCGCTAGGCGGTTTCCGCCCCATCAAAATTGGACTGGACCCGCCTCGTGAACTGCTTTACGCGAGGTTGAATGAGCGCGCTCGAAGAATGTTCGATCCAGGCGGCCTGGCCGAGGAGGTTGGCCGATTGCTCTCCACCGGCGTGCCGCCGGAAGCGAAGCCCTTTGAATCGCTCGGCTATAAACAGGCGCTGCAAATGGTGCAAGGACGAATCACCGTACAGCAGGCGCTGGAGTCCACGCAACTGGAAACTCGCCGTTATGCGAAGCGCCAGCGAACCTGGTTTCGAAAGGAACAGGGTGTGCATTGGATTGAGGGCTTCGGCGACGAGCCCCGGGTGCAAACGGAAGCGCTTGCCGTTCTGTCGCTCGCGGGCGCGCTTTAAGCAACAAAATATTCACGAAAATTCTTCGGAACACAAACGCTTTCTCAACGTATAAATACATGAAGTTAGTAAGTTCGCAGTTACAAATGTTGAGGAGTTACAACAATGGTTAAAAATATCCTACTCGGATTTGCGTCCATCGCGTTGGCTGTTGCGAGCGCTGCAAGCAGTTACAACGTTACCTTCTACCAGCCCGTCATGATTAACGGGTCCCAACTGAAGGCAGGTGACTACAAGCTGGAGCTGAAGGATAAGACCGCGATTATCAAACAAGGTAAGACTGTGACTGAAGTTCCGGTAACGGTTGAGAACGAGGGTCAGAAATATGACCGGACCGCGGTGCGTCTGAACGGCGCCCAGGTGGATGAAATCCGCATCGGCGGCACCACCACGCGGATCGTGTTCGAGAAAACATCCAACGCTACCAATTGAGATTGGTTTGAGTGAGAGTGATTTGGGTTTCGGGGCTCCCTCTCCCCGGGGTCTCGATGAGGCGGCGGTCTAACGGCTGCCGCCATTTATTTATTCTGCGCGGTAAAATAGATTCGTGCGCCGCATTTTATGTTTGTTCGCGAGCGTGTGCTTTTTGCTTCCGCCCGCGCAAGCCGCCACCTACCTGGTTCTGCCGTTTTTCAACGTTTCGAAGAACCCCAATCTCGACTGGATCGGGGAAAGCCTCGCCGAATCGGTTCGCGAAGCGATTGCTTCCGAGGGGTTGATGGCGCTCGACCGGGACGACCGCATTGAGGCTTATAGCCGCTTATCGCTTCGCCCTTACGCATTGCTCACCAAGGCGTCGGTAGTCAAGATCGGCGAGGAGTTGGACGCCGAGCTGGTGATCTTCGGGCAGTTCGACGTGAAGAGCGTGCCGGATTCGGCGACCAAGAGCCTAGGCTCGCTGCAGATCACGGCCCGCGTACTGGACTTGAAGCACGTCAAGCAAGGTCCGGAGTTCCGCGAAGTGGGCGCGCTCGAAGATCTGGCCGGGCTACAAGAGCATCTGGCCTGGCAGACCTTGCGTTATCTGAAACCCGCCTCGGCGCCATCGGAAGCCGAATTCCAGCAACGTCACCCGGCGGTGCGTGTGGACGCCGTCGAGAACTATACCCGCGGATTGCTCGCCGCCAACACCGACGACAAGCATCGCTTCTTCACTCAGGCGGCTCATTTGGACGCTCACTATTCGCTGCCCGATTTTCAGCTCGGGCGGCTGCTCTGGAGCAAGAGGGAATATAGCTCGGCCGCCGAGTGGTTCCAAAAGGTGCCCCCTGGAGACGCCCACTATCATGAGGCCAATTTCTTCCTGGGCCTTAGCCGCTATCACACCGGCGACTTTGCGGGCGCCGAAGCGGCATTCCAGACTGTGGCGCGCGTAGTGCCCCTGAGCGAGGTGTACAACGACCTGGCTGCGGCGGAATCCCGCGCCAACATCGTTCCAGCCGCCGTAGATAACTTCCGCAAAGCTCTGGAGGGCGATAGCAGCGACCCGTTGTATCAATTTAACCTGGGCTACGCGCTTTGGCGGGCGGGAAGTTTCACCGCCGCAGCCGAGCGATTCCATAGCGTGTTGGAGCATGATCCCGATGACGCCGTTGCCGCACTTTTGCTGGAGCGCTGTCAACACCGCAGCGGTCCCCGGCCCGGCGACTCGCAAACCGAAGGCCTGGAGCGCCTCAAGACCAACTATGAAGAGAGTGCTTACTGGCAGCTCAAAGCCGTGTTACAGCCCGACAAGCCTTGACGGGCGAGCGATGAATCCTACCGGGCGCGGTCGATTGCCGTGGCATGCCACGGTTTAAATTCGGGAAACGGGTATAATCCATAAAGCTCATGCTGGAAGCCTTCGGCCTATCCGATCCTGGCTGTGTCCGTCAAAACAACGAAGACTGCTACCTGATCTCTCCCAAAGACCACGTCTACATTGTTGCGGACGGCATGGGGGGCGCGCAGGCGGGCGAGCACGCCTCCAAACTGGCGGTTGAGACCGTGGCGTCGGTGATTCAGAATGCATCGCTGCCGGACGCGGAAACTCTCTTCCAGGCGTTTCGCGAGGCTAACGCCCGAGTGATGCAAGCCGCCGCCAGCGATCCGGAACTGGAAGGCATGGGAACCACCTTGGTGGCGGCGCTCGAAGCTGGACCGGAACTCCTGATCGCCAGCGTCGGCGACAGCCGGGCCTATCTGTACAACGGAGAGCTAACCAGCGTCACCGAAGATCAGACCTGGGTGAACGAGGTGGGCCGGCGTCTCGGCATCGACGAGGCTTCTCTGAAGACCCATCCTATGCGACACGTGCTTACCATGGCGATTGGTGTCAGTCCGGAGTTGCGCGTGCATTCTTATACGGTTCGCCCGCATCCCGGTGAGATGATCCTCATTTCGAGCGACGGTTTGCATGGCGTGGTGGAGCAGGGCGTAATTGCCGAGATGTTGTCGGGCAACGGTTCCCTGCAAGCGAAGTGTCAACGGCTGATTGACGCGGCCAAACAGGTCGGCGGCCCAGACAACATCACCGTCGTTCTTTTGCTGGCCAAGTAAGTGCCAAGCCTGGTCACCGGGCGGGTTTACCCACTTTTACACCAATTTCGGTAACGGTTAGGCGTCGAAGTGCGATCCTTTAGCTAGTGCTGCGGTTTTGTTTATTCTTGGCTCTAGGTGCGTCGTTATGCGCCCAGACGAGTGCACCGGCCAGCGCGCCAGCCGGCGTCACATACAGTGGAAGCGTCAAGTTCGGCGGCCAGCCCCTGCCCGGAGCCACGGTAATTGCAACCCAAGGCGGGCACCGGGCGGTGACCACAACCGACGAGTCCGGCGCGTACGAATTTACAGGTTTGGCGTCGGGAACCTACACGGTGGAAGTCCAGATGTTTGGGTTCCAGACCGCTCGCAAGCAGATCGCGGTCGGCCCTGCGCTCCCGCAGGGACAGCAGTCCGAGTGGTCGCTCGAGTTGCAGCCTCAGCGGCAGAGAGAGCCCAGAGAAGTCGCGCAGCGTCCCCAGCAGCAACAGGGCGGCTTCCGTGCCGCTGCGGCAACTACAGAAAACGAATTGGACCAGATCGCGGCGGCCGCGCCACAGGATAATGCCGTGCCGTCTTCGGCCAACGCTGGAAACGCGAACGAGGCGTTCCTGGTGAACGGATCGCTGAGCAACGGGTTGCAAACCGGCCAGGACGATTTCGGATTGCGCGGGCCGGTTTTGGGCATGCAGGGCCCCGGGGGCTTGGCGGGAGCGGGCATCGAAGGCCAGCCCGGCGGCATTCCTGGAACTCCAGGAGGCCCCGGCGTTGGAGGTCCCGGTGGTGGTGGCCCTGGTGGACCGGGCGGCGGAGGAGGATTCGGCGGTGGACGTGGCGGTGGCGGTTTTGGCGGTGGGCGTGGTGGAGGATTCGGCGGGCCGGGAGGTCAGCGCCGTCGGCCGGGAGGTAATGGGGGATTCATCGGCAATCGAAGGAATCGCGGCCGCCAGGGCATCCACGGCAATGTCTCGTTCCAGTGGCAAGGCGCCGACACCGATGCCAAGGCGTTTTCGTTGAGCGGCCAGCCCGCGCCGCAGCCGAACTTCAACAATTATCGCTGGAGCGGCGTGCTCGGCGGACCCTTGCGGATTCCGCACCTGCTGAAGGGAGATTCCACGTTCTTCACCCTGAGTTATTTCGGCACGCGCGGCCAGAGCGCGTTCTACAACGTGGGAACGGTACCGACGGCCGCCGAACGCGCCGGCGATTTTTCACAAACACTCATCAATGGCGTAGTTCCAACCATCTTCAATCCATCGACGGGCGCGCCGTTTCCGGGAAATGTGATTCCCAACAGCCTCATCAACCCGGCGTCGGCGGGATTGCTACAGTACATCCCGCTGCCGAATTTGCCCGGCACGGTGCAGAATCTCGAGTTTGTCACCGCTGTACCCGCGGACACCGACAACGTCAGTCTCCGCCTGAACCAGAACTTCGGAAAGAACGACCGGCTGGCGTTGACGGAGACCTTCCAGCGGCGCAAGAGCGAATCTCCGCAACTGTTCGGATTTCTCGATCCCGCCAACGGCTTTGGCGACAATACCGCCCTGAGTTGGACGCACAACGTCGGTTCGAACGCCCTCAACACGGCCACGCTGACGTTCAACCGCAATCGGACTACGCAGGACTCCTTCTTCTCATACGGAACAAACATTGCCGCCGATCTCGGCATCCAAGGGACCTCGCAGGAGCCGATTAACTATGGGCCACCGACCTTGTCCTTCACCAACTTTGCCAGCCTCACCGACGCGCTTCCCTCGCACTCAGCGGTACAAAGCCTGGCGGAGGGCGATTCTTATAGCTGGGTGAAGCACAGTCACACGATGACATTCGGTGGCGACTTCAAACGGCAGGATCGCAACACCACTACGGACCAAAATGCGCGGGGCACCTTCTCGTTCAGCGGAATCGCGACCAGCGCGTTCAATTCGAGCGGGCAGCCGTTGCCCAACACCGGCTTGGATTTCGCGGACTATCTACTGGGTCTGCCACAATCCAGTTCGGTTCAGTTCGGAGGGGCTAGCACGTATTTTCGCCAAAATGCCTGGGACGCCTATGCCAACGACGATTGGCGCGTGAATCCGAATCTGACGTTGATGTTTGGCCTGCGGTACGAATATTATTCGCCGCTCAGCGAGAAATATGGGCACCTTGTGAATCTCGATATCGCGCCTGGGTTCACGGCGGTTGAGCCGGTTTTGCCGGGGGCGGCAGGGCCTTACTCGGGCGCGTTTCCGAACACCCTCATCCAGCCGGACCGCGACGGTTGGGCGCCGCGCGCGGGGCTGGCCTGGAAGCCCAGTTCGAAGCACTCCACGGTGGTACGTATGGGTTACGGAATCTACTACAACCCCACCGCGCTCAATCGTCTGGCTACGGAGCTCTCCGAGCAGCCTCCCTTCGCCGAAACGCAGACCCTGACTACCAGCGCCGCCAACGTGCTGACGCTCCAAAACGGGCTGGCCACCGCGCCCACCAACGCCACGGTGTTGAACACTTACGCCGTCCAGAAGAATTACAAGGTCGGCTACGCGCAGAGCTGGAACGTGAGCGTGCAGCAGAACTTGAGCCGTTCCTTTTTTATCGAGCTGGGCTACCTGGGAACCAAAGGTACGGACCTGGATACCGAAACGGTGCCGAATCGCGCGGCGCTGGGATCGTCCCCGCTGACGTCGCAGAACAGTCTGCCAATCGCCAACGCACAGCAGTTCATCTATGACAGCTCCTGGGGCAATTCCATTTATCATGCCGCCCAGGCGCGGTTGATGCGGCGTTTCTCCCGCAACATGTCGTTCAATATCATCTACACATTTTCGAAGTCCATTGACGACAGCTCCACCTTTGGCGGCGTGGGCAATGTGGTGGCGCAGAACGCGTTCGACTTGAGCGCCGAGCGTGGCCTGTCGAGTTTTAACCGGACGCACGTGCTGAATCTGAACTATGTCCTGAGCACCCCGACAGAGGCGAGTTGGTGGAAGCGCAATTGGACGCTCAATGGATCGGCGCTGCTCGAAAGCGGAACGCCGCTGACGGCGCGCATCCTGGGCAATCAATCCAACGTCGCTGGCACTGGGGTAGTGGGTAGCGGACGCGCCGAAGCCACGGGCCTTCCGATAGAGGACGGCAGCGGATATTTTAATTCAGCGGCCTTCACTGCTCCTCTGCCAGGCGAGCTGGGCGACGCGGGGCGCAATACCATTCCTGGGCCGTGGTCATGGACGCTCAACACCGCGTTTGGCCGCTATTTCACTATTGGCGGCGAAGGCAGCCGCAAACGCCTGGAGCTGCGCCTGGAAACCAGCAACACGTTGAATCACGTAAACATCACCAACGTGAATACGGTGGTGGGTTCGGCGCTTTACGGCTTGCCCACCACAGCGGGGGCGATGCGAACGGCCGACATCAATATCAGGTTCCGTTTTTAGAGAGGAAGAGACGACTTGCATGTCCAACAGCGCGCTTAGAATTATTTCGGCCGCTCTAGCTTGCGCGGGACTGCTGGCGCAGGATCAGCCGGCGCCAACCTTCCGGACCAACACTAACCTGGTCATCATCAACGTTGCTGTAAAAGACAAGAGCGGCAAAGCGATCGAGAATTTAAAGAAGGATCAGTTCACCCTGCTCGAAGACGGCAAGCCCCAACCGATCTCGGTTTTCGAATTGCAGCACCTGAACGGAGATACTTTACCGCCGCTCGAAGTGCCTGCGCCTACGCTCAAGACGCGCGGACCCGTGGCAACCAGCCCCACTCCGGCCGTGGAAGCCCCTCCGGTAAACTCGACTCTCAAGTCCGACCAACTGAAAGACCGCCGGCTGATCGCGATGTTCTTCGACCTTTCCTCCATGCAGCCGGCCGAGCAGATCCGCGCGCGTGACGCCGCCGTCAAGTTCATCGACACCCAGATGACCGTGTCCGACACCGTGTCCATCATGACGATGACCAACGAGCTGCGCGTGGTGCAGGAATTCACCAACGATCGAGAGACGCTGCTGACCGCGATTCAATCGCTGCGGGTGGGCGATTCGAGCGAGTTGGCGGCATTGGCCGCAACCGGCGCCGACGCCACCGACGACAGCGGCGAGTTTACCGCGGACGATACCGAATTCAATATTTTCAATACCGATCGCAAACTCAGCGCGCTGGAAGACGTCGCGCGTAAGCTGGCGCCGTTTCCCGAGAAGAAGGCAGTCGTTTATTTTTCGAGTGGCATCGGCAAGACCGGCGTCGACAATCAATCCCAGATCCGCGCCACGGTGAATGCCGCCGTGCGCGCTAACGTTGCGTTTTATCCCATCGATGCGCGCGGCCTGGTGGCCATGGCGCCGGCCGGGGATGCGACGCAGGCCTCGCCTAAAGGTACCGGCGTGTTCACCGGCAGCTCGCAGCTGAGCGCCCGCAGCTCGTTCCACGACACGCAGGACACCATCTACACGCTCGCGGCCGACACCGGCGGGAAGGCGCTCCTGGACAGTAACGACCTGACGCTCGGCATTAAGGCCGTGCAGACCGACATCAGCAGTTACTACGTTCTCGGCTATTACAGTTCGAACGGGGCTCAGGACGGAAAATATCGCAAGGTTACCGTCAAGATCGCCGCGCTGTCGGAATCCGCCAAGATCGACTATCGCAAGGGTTATTACGCGGGAAAAGTCTGGGGCAAGATGAATTCCACCGACAAAGAGCGTCAACTCGAAGATGCGCTCACGCTGGACGATCCGTTTACCGATTTGCCGCTCGCGATGGAGGTGGATTACTTCCAGACCGGGCGGGACAAGTATTTCGTCCCAATCACAGTTCGCATCGCCGGCTCGTCCCTCGATCTTTCGCCGAAATCGAGTACCGATCTTGATTTCATCGGCCAGATTCGCGATCCTCGCGGTAAGATGCTGGGCGGCGTTCGCGACGAGATCAAGCTAAAGCTCACCGAGGAGAATGCCGCGCAACTGGCTCAGCGGCACGTCGAATATGACACGGGCGTCACCCTGCCGCCGGGTGATTACAATCTTCGTTTCCTGGCACGTGAAAACCAGAACGGCAAGATGGGCACGTTCGAAATGAAGTTCACCGTTCCGGATTTGAGCAAACAGTCATCGTCGGTGCGTATGAGTTCGGTGGTTTGGAGTAATCAACGCGAGCCCCTATCAGCTAGCATCGGCACGGCGGGCGCGAACAAGAAGTTGCTGAACGAACATCCGCTGGTGGATAACGGAACGAAACTGATTCCCGACATCACGCGCGTGTTCCGCAAGAACCAGAAGCTGTACGTTTATTTCGAGGTCTACGATCCCGGGACAGTGGCGTCGCCCAGCGTCTCGGCTGAGCTGATGATGTTCCGCGGCAAGTCGAAGGCGTTTGAATCGGCGCCGGTGCGCGTCACCAAACCGAAATCGGGGCGTCCGAACACGCTGGCATTCGAGTTCCAGATGCCGCTGGAGAACATTCCGCCGGGGCGCTACACGTGTCAGGTAAGCGTGATCGACGAACAGGCACGAAAGTTCGGCTTCGCCCGCGCACCGTTGGTTGTGCTGCAGTAGTCAGTACTTAAACGAAAGCTCCAATCTTAATTGCTGCCCGTTGAAGTCCTTCGGAAACGGAGGAAACGGCTGGGACGCACCGATCCCCGCCACCGCCGCTTTATCCAGAGACTGCGATCCCGAGGGCGTCGCTATGACCAGCTTCGGCACCGAGCCGCTGCGATCGATGATGAACTGAATCTGCACCACACCATGGTTGCCCAAATGGGCGCTCTCGGGAATGACGGCATACCAATTCTTCTTTACCAGCGCGAGAACCTGGATCAAATATGGCTTGAAATCAGCGCCCATCGGGTCGCTCTTCAGTTCCAAGCTGCTGCCTATCCGCGGTAGCTGACCGGGCAACTGGGCTCTGGGAGACAGATCCGGCGGACGATCCAGGTCTCCTACCACGACACTGCCCTGCCCGCCACCGCCGCGAGCAATGTCGCGGATCGCTTCCTGGATACTTGCCTTGGGAGGCGTCAGCTTGGCCTGGCCTTTGTTCTCGCTGGGCCCGTTCTGTCCCGGTGTTTCAAACGCCAGCTTGGGTTGTTCCACCGGCTGAATCTGCGGGGGCGGAGGAGCTTTCGGGGTGCCGGCCAGCGCAGGCAGCACCGGCGGGGCATTTTGCGCCGTGACGGGCGTTTCGATTTTTGGAGGTTCGGCAATACGCGGGGCTGCGGGCAGCGGCGGGCCCGGAGGCTGCGGATTCGGGGGTCTGAAGGCTCGCACAGCCGGGGCAGGGGGCAACCGTTCCTGAGATGCCGGACGCGGTTTCAAATCCTCGACGTTCACTTCCTTCGCCACTTTGCCTTTATTCGGAGCCTTTTGCGTGAGGTCCTGCGGCAATATCAGGTGAACCGCCTGTCTGAAATCGGGAACGATCTCGGTGCCCTGCTTCATCGCGGGACCGCTCAAGCTTGCCAGGAAGAACACCAGCGCGACGATTCCGGCGTGTACAACCAGCGTGCCCATAGCCGCCCGCCAGTACCTGCTGGAGTCCGCGGACTCGTGCCAGTCCAGCAGCAAATTGGGACCGGAATCCGCGCCTGATGTCATAAAATCCGAATAAAAGACGTTGATCGAGCGCTTGCCGTTGCCAGCTTGCCGTCAAAAAAGGACGCTAGGTAAGTGATTGGAGCCGTTCGGTGACTAACTTCGCGTGCTCCTCAATTTTATCAAGAATCGCCAGGGCGACTTCGAGCGCCCGAAGTCCCTCTTCCCCCGGCACCAGCGGGCGCCCGCGGTTGGCAACCGCATCCAGGAACGACTCTACTTCCAGTCGCAATGGCTCTTCTTTAACGGCCGGAAGCGGATGAAATCCGATTTGCTGATTCCCGCTCACCGTGTATGCCACAGCCTCCTGCTTCTGGTAATCGAGCGAAATGTACTGGTGGGGCTGGAAGAGACGCAGTTTGCGCACGCGCTCGGTGGAGACCCGGCTGGCAGTCAGGTTGGCGACGCATCCGCCCGGAAACGCCAGGCGCACGTTCGCGATATCCACTTTTTCGCTCAGAATGGAAATCCCGGCGGCCCGAATCTCTTCGGGCATTGCGCCCGCCAGGTCCAGCACGATATCCAGGTCGTGAATCATGAGATCCAGCACCACGTCGACGTCCAGGCTGCGCGGACTGAACAGGCTGAGGCGGTGAATCTCGAAGAAGAGCGGGATGCTGGTAACTTTCTTGAGTGCAGCCACAGCCGGGTTGAAGCGTTCCAGGTGGCCGATTTGCAGGATGCGTTCGTGCTCAGCAGCCGTGTCCACCAAGCGGCGCGCCGAGGCGAGATTGGCGGCGATAGGCTTCTCCACCAGGACGTCGATACCGGATTCCAGCAATTCGCAACCCACTCGGCATGGCGTGAGGTAGGTACCGCTACCACGGCCGCATCGATATTTCCCTTCAGCTCACCGAGCGTCGCGAAGGTCAGGCAGTTGTGCTCGGCCGCCGCTTGAGCGGCACGCTCCGGGTCGGAATCCACAACGCCCACCAGGGTGGCATTCAAAGACTGGCTCAACACGCGCAGGTGATGGCGTCCGAACACACCCGCGCCGATGACGGCGACACGAATCTTGGTCAAAGCCTAACTTATCATGGGAACATAAGGTGAGCCATGGCGACGACGTATTTGAGCCCGCAGCAATTGAAGGATTTCGCGCAAAAAGTTGACGAAGTCGCCAAGAAGTTCCCGGGCGAGGTAGTACGCATCCGGCACTCCTTTAGCCGCGATTGGGATGGCGATCCTGCTATCTATTTCCGAATCGTGGTAACGGATGAAGCTCGACACAACATTCCCTTAGCCCAGCTGACCGGCCGGATCAGAAATGCGCTGACTAAAGATCTGGCACTGTACGAATCAGAGTACTCGGTGTACATTCCGTATTTCAACTATCGCACCAGGTCTGAGCAGGATGAAGTGAAAAGCCCGGAATGGGAATAGCGGAGGACCTTTTGACGCTGGCTGGCCGTCTTGCCAACCCAGCCCCTGAAGATCCGCAGCAAGCATCGTTTCGTAGATCGATATCCACCGCCTATTACGCGCTTTTTCATTTGCTCGTTCACGAGGCGACCCAGAGCTGGAACGGTTCCCCAAGCGCTCGCGTTGGTTTGGAGCGAAAGTTCGAACACAAGACCATGAAAGACGTATCCAATGCGGTGTTGCGGAGTTCCTGGCGTGGGTGGAGCATTCCTTCTCCGGTGGCACCCGCAGAATTACAGGATGTTGCAAAGGTGTTCGTTGATTTGCAAGAAGCGCGCCAGCAGGCGGATTACGATAACGCGAGGACGTGGAAATCCACGGATGTGCAGGCCATAGTGACGGACGCCCAGACCGCATTCACAAACTGGGCCAAGATTCGCACCCACCCCGCAGCCAACGAATACCTGCTCTCGCTCCTGATCGGCAACAAACGCGAATAATCCGGCCCTATGGCTCCGGCTCGCAGCCCATAATCGCAATCTTGCATTCGTTCGCCCTCGCGAGCATGGCTTCGCGATCCAGCAGCAGCGTCCGTCCCGCGTCCACCGCGAGCGCGGTCGCGCCGGCTTTTTGCATCGCTTCAATGGTTCCCACGCCCGCCACTGGAACGTCGAACAGCAAGTGTCCCCGCCGCCGCGAGACCTTCACCAGACGCAGCGCTTTGCCGTTTGCCAGCGACGCCGCTCGCTCCAGCATTGCATCGGTGCCTTCCATCGCTTCCACCGCCACACAGGCACCGTCGCAAATCGCGACGCTCTGGCCGACGTCCATACCCGCCAGCGTATTCGCGATTCGCCTGCCATAGGCAATGTCGCGCTCTTCTTCCGGCGACGGTTTGCGCTTGCTGAGTACACCCGCATTCGCCAGCAACGGCTTGAGCAGCAGGGTGGAATCCCCCAGACGAATGCCTTCGTCGGCCAGAATCTGCGCCACGCCGCCGATCAATGCGTCCGTGTTCTTCTGCTTCAGCCCGGCCAGCAGCTTCACCAGTTTCCAGTCTGGCCGGATGGACGAAAAGATCTTGGCGTGCTTCACCTGGCCTGCCATCATCACTTCGGTGATGCCCTCTTCTTTGAGGATTTCGATCAGGCGGGAAAGCTGGCCAAGCGAGATCCAGTAGCACCGTCCCGCGAGTTGCTCCACCTCCGGCGACGCCTCTTCCTTGATCGCCACTACGACAACCTCATCCCCCGCGCGGCGCGCTGTCTCGAGCGCCAGCAACGGAAAACGGCCGTTGCCCGCGATCATGCCGTATCGGCTCATTTAACAAAACCGCGCTCAGACCGTTCCATGAACGCCAGCAAATCGCACACCTCCGCGCACTCGGGTATTTCCGCGCGAATGCGCTCCACCGCCTGGGTTGTGTTGAGCCCGGACTTAGTCAGCAGCCGGAAGGCTTTATGCAGGCTTTCGATCGACTCCTTAGCGAAGCCGCGCCGCTCCAACCCGACCTTGTTTTCGCCAAAGACCTTCGATTCGCGCGGACTCACAGTCATCGAGTACGGCAGCACGTCTTTCGTTACCACGCTGTAGCCGCCAATGAACGCATGCTTCCCGATCCGGCAAAACTGATGCACGCCGCTGAATGCCTCAATCACCGCCCAATCTTCCACAATGACGTGCCCCGCGAACGTCACCGCGTTTCCGAGCTGCGTGTGGTTGCCGATCCGCACATCGTGCGCCACATGCGCATAAGCCATCAGCAGATTGTCGTCGCCGATTTCGGTGACCAGCCCGCCACCCTGGGTGCCGCGGTGGATGCTGACAAATTCGCGGATTTTGTTCCGGCTTCCGATGCGCGTCTCGGCGCGCTCGCCCTTATACTTCAGATCCTGCGACGCCACGCCGACTGTCGAATACGGATAAAAGATATTGTCTTCGCCGATGTGCGTGACCCCTTCCACGTACACGTGCGCCATCAAGCGGGTGCGTGCGCCGATTTCCACGCCGGCCCCGATGATGCAACCCGGCCCGATTTCAGCGCTTTCCCAGATTCGAGCTTGTGGATCGATGACGGCAGCCGGATGGATGGCCATGCGCCGTTTAGAGGACCGGCACCGGCTCTTCGGCCACCGGTTCTCCCACACGAGGCTCGCGATCCTGCAGCACGCACATCAGCACTGCTTCGGCCACCACCACTCCGTCCACCGTGGCTTGGCCGTGCATCTTCGCAATGGCGGCCTTGCGCTTGGTGACCTTCATCTCGATACGAAGCTGATCGCCAGGCCGTACCTTACCCCGGAACTTCGCCTCTTCAATGGTTGCCAGCAGCACCAGCTTGTTCTTGCGATCCGGCAGGGATTTCAAAACGAGCACTCCCGCCACCTGCGCCATCGCTTCCACCACCAGCACTCCAGGCATCACCGGAAACTCGGGAAAATGGCCAACAAAGAACGGTTCATTCACCGTGACGTTCTTAATTCCGACGATCCGCTCCTCCTCCAGCTCCAGGATGGAATCCACCATAAGCATCGGGTAACGATGCGGCAAAATATCGCGAATCTCCTGGATGTCGAGTTTGGGCATGCAAACTGGTTATTATAACAGGCAGTGCATCCGTTCCTTGCTTTTGCGGAAGCGAAACAGCCCGCCATCGTCGCCTTGATTCGCGAGCTGGCGAGGTGCGAGTCTCCGAGCGATCAGCCACAGGCCGTCAACCGCTTCGTCAACCTTGTGGCGGGCCGCCTGGATGGAGCAAGCAATGTAAAGACATTGCCGGGTGGCCGTTTCGGTCATCACCTGCGCTGCGAGTTCAAGCTGCCTGGTGCGAAATCCAGCGCCGGCAAAATCCTGGTGCTGGCGCATTCCGATACGGTATGGCCGCTGGGGACTCTGGCGCAGATGCCGCTCCGCGAGGAGCAGGGCCGCTTGTGGGGGCCCGGAGTATTGGACATGAAGTCCGGCATCGCGTTCTTTATTTATGCGGTTCACACGCTTCGCATGCTCGAAATCCCAGTGCGCCGGCATATTGTTTTTCAAGTGAATTCGGATGAAGAGGTCGGCAGCGAGACTTCGCGGCAGTTCACCGAAGAGGCCGCGCGGCAAAGCGCCATTGCGCTTTTACTTGAGCCGGGAACGGGACTCAAGGGCAAACTCAAGACCGCGCGCAAAGGCGTGGGCGATTACAAAATCACGGTGAAGGGGCGTGCGTCGCACGCTGGTGTGGACTACCAAGCGGGCGCCAGCGCAGTGGTTGAGTTGGCGCGCCAGATCCCAAAAATCGCGGCGTTCACCAACCTGAAGCAGGGCATTACCGTGAATCCGGGTGTGATTGTAGGCGGCACGCGCACCAACGTGGTGGCGGCGGAGGCGCGCGCGGAAGTGGACATTCGGATCGCGAAACTGAAGGATGCCGCGGTGCTCGACAAGAAATTCAGATCGCTGCGTCCGGTCGACAAACGCTGTTCCATCGAAGTGGAGGGGGGCCTGAATCGTCCGCCCATGGAGCGATCGCCCGCCATCAAGAGTTTGTTTCAGACGGCGCGCGCGTGCGCCAAGGAACTCGGTGTAAGGCTGGAGGAGTCAGCCACCGGCGGCGGCTCGGACGGCAACTTTACCGCGGCACTCGGCGTTCCCACGCTGGATGGACTGGGCGGCGTCGGCGAAGGCGCGCACGCTACTAACGAGAGCATCCTGCTCGATCGCATTGCAGACCGCACGGCGCTGCTCGCGATGTTGTTGTCGCAGCTCTAGCAGGTGCTGAAAAAGCCCAGCAGACTGAAGTCCGCCCTGCGCGGGCACATCTATGTCGTTGATAGCCTGTGTAGCGTAGGCGCCCACGCCTGCGGTTCGCGAATGTGAAAGGGCTTTTTCAGCAACCTGCTAGAGCACTTGCGGCGCGGATTGCGCAGTGAAGCAAAAAGTAGATCCCTTGCCGAGCTCGGATTCCACCCAAATTCGCCCGCCCATTCCGTCGACGATCTTCTTGCAAATCGCGAGACCGATGCCCGTGCCGGGTACGGATCGCTGGTGCAGGCGCTTGAACAGGCCAAAGATCTGCGCGTGATAAGCGGGAGCGATTCCGATGCCGTTGTCGCGCACCTTCACCACCCATCCGGTTCCCATACGTTCAGCGCTTACTTCAATCCGTACCGGCAGAGGGCCGCGGTACTTGATGGCGTTGCCCAGCAAGTTCTGCATCAGTCCGGTTAATTGGCTCTCATTGCCGAGCACGCGCGGGAGACCGCCAACCGTGATGCTTGCGCCACTTTCGTGAATGGCTTGTTCCAGATAATTGATGGCCTGTTCCACGGCGCGGCACAGATCGACGCTGTCTCTGGCGTCCTGGGGGGTGAGGCTTGTGAGCGCCAGCAAATCGTCCAACATCGAGGACATGTGGGCCACGCTGTCGAGAATGAATTTCGAATACTTTTCGTTCTCTTCGTCGGAGCCGGCGCGCCGCACCAGAAGCTGGGTGAAAGCACTCACGGTCCGCAGCGGTTCCCGCAAATCGTGGGTGGCCGCATAGGCGAACGACTCGAGCTCCGCATTATAGCGGGCCAGCTCTTCGGCGTCCTTCCGTTGTTTCTCCTCCGCTACCTTCTGCTGTGTGATATCGCGGTAGTTGGCAACGATAGCGCGTACGTCCTGATCATCAATGAGGTCGGTGAACGTACCTTCCACCCAGCGCCATTGCCGGTCCTTTGCAAGCAACCGCGCGCGCAGGTTCACTGGATCGCGTGGATTAGCGCGCGCTTCCTGGAGCGCGTGTTGAACCGCTTCAAGGTCCTCCGGGTGGACCAATTCCTTGACGTTGCGTCCCACCAACTCGTGCGGCTGGTAGCCAACCACTCGTTCGGTGGAGGCGCTGGCATAAGTAATGTTGGCCTCCGGATCGAAGAGTGAGATGGCGTCGGAGCTGTTCTCGATCAGGGCCCGGAAGCGTTTCTCACTTTGGTAATAGCGGTGGGCCGTGCCAATGATTTCGCCTGCCTGCTCAGGCAGAGTGCTCCGCAGGCCCAAAATGGCCGCTTCAGCGACGGGAACCCGCGTGTGAGGATGGAGCGCGGGCCGGATCAAACGTTCCAGTTCAATGGTGTTGGCTCCCGCCACTTCATCGAGCGCGCGCATTACCGCTTCCTGCAGATCTCCGTTCTCGCCGGTGGCGACCATGTGGGTGTGGGCGCAAACCACCGCGTTCACGTCGGAATGATTGAAATCATCGCTGAAAATGTTGATCGGATAGCCGCAGAACAGCTTGAAGCTGGTGCCTTGCAGCATGCGGTTCCAAAGCTCTTCCAGCCGGATGGCCGTGGCAAACTCTTTCTCGCTCCAGAGAACCCCCACCATTTCGCCGTAAGCGCGAAAAGCTCCGCTCATGGAGGTTGAACGAAGTCGCTGAATCTCGCTGCCAACGGCGCGCTGAAATTGATCCCAATCCGGCTCGCCCGCCACCATGAACCGCGCCAGGGTTGCAGCCGCATCCAGAAAAGCCAGGCGGCCGTGGTGTTCGGGAAAGCTCGGGTCGCAACAACCCAACGCATTGAGCTGCCTTACGATAGCTTTCTTGTGTTCCGGGGTTGCGATGATCAGTACAGCCTCGCCCTGCTTCAACCCATCCGCCAGGAAGCGACCCACGCTTTTGACCCACGCGGCGGGGTCTGCCTCGTAAAACTGAACCAGATGTTCTGGCGGCTCAATGGTTTGCGCGAGTTGCGAAGCAGCCTGCATGCTAGTCTTGTCTTCTGAGACGATTATTCTCTCAGGTGGGATACAGAATCAAGTACATTGTTTCACAAGATATTGTCCAACTAGACTAAGAACTTGCACAACGTTCGGGTGAACCGAAAAGGGGCCGACCGCGTCGCGTCCGGGCACCCCTGGATTTTCTCCAGCGACGTATTGGATCGCGGCCACGCGGCTGGGGGTGAAGCGGTGGTGGTGGTTGGGCCGCACGGGAATCAAGCGATCGGGACGGCGCATTACAGCGAAGCTTCCCAAATATCGTTGCGCCTGCTCTCGGAACGGGTGGAAACTATTGACCGGCCGTTTTACCTGAGCCGCATCGCCGCGGCCCAGGCTTATCGTACGCGCGTGGTGGCCGATTCCGATGCTTACCGTTTAGTTCACGGGGAAGGCGACCAGCTGCCAGGGCTGGTGATCGACCGGTACGGCGACTACTTTACACTCCAGACTTTGGATCAAGGCATGGATCGCGCCAAGGCCGACATCGTCAGTTGCCTGGAGGAGATTTTCGCGCTGAAGGGCGTGGCGGAGCGCAACGATGTGGCGGTTCGCAAGCGGGAAGCGCTGCCTTTGCAGTCGGGTGTGCTGGCCGGCGAAGTACCCGAGATGGTGGCGGTGGGAATGAACGGCCTGAAGCTGCACGCCGACTTGTTGCACGGACAGAAGACCGGGATTTTCTTGGATCAGCGCGAGAATTACATGGCCGCGGCCCGTTACAGTCGCGGCCGGGCTCTGGATTGCTTCGCATCGACAGGCGGCTTTGCGCTGCATCTCGCGTCGCGCTGCGAAAGCGTGGAGGCGGTGGACAGTTCGGAAGCCAGCCTGCGCGTAGCGCGCATAAATTGCGATGCGAACGGTATCGGCAATGTACAGCTTCGCGAGGCGGATGTGTTCGAACTGCTGGCCGGGCACGCATCCGCGCGGAGGCGCTTCGACATGGTCGTCCTGGACCCTCCGGCATTCGCGAAGTCCCGCCAAAGCCTGGAGGCCGCGATTGGTGGTTATCGCGAGATCAACCGGCGGGCGCTCGAACTGCTTGGCCCCGGTGGCATTCTGGTGACGTGTTCCTGCTCGCACCATCTGAGCGAAGCGGCTCTGCTCGATATTGTCGCGACGGCGTCGCTCGATACCGGAAGAAAACTACGGGTGCTCGAAAGACGCATGCAGGCCCAGGACCATCCGGTTTTACTCACAGTACCGGAGACGCTATACCTTAAGTGTCTGATTCTAGAGGTCATCTGATTGTAGTATCCGTTGATGAGGCCTAGCATACGGTTGCCACCGTCGCCCCCAGTGCGGTATGGTTATCGGAGGTATTTAAGGGATTCGTAATACCCGTCTGCTCGTCTCCCTTGCAGGGAGGCTTCCGAGATTCATGGAGGATTTGACCGAATGCTGAATTTCTGCGTGCCTGCTCGTCGGCGCGCCACGTTGATTATCTTGCCGCTTCTGTTAGCGGCCTTGATTTTGATGAGCTTACCAGCTCCGGCGTTCGCGCAACAGGCGGCGGGCGGCGAAGCGAATCTGGTATTGCCCGACCTGGCGCAAGCGACCTTTCTGGGCACGGACGGCCGCACGTTGTTGATGTGGGGGTTACTGGTGTGCGCCCTGGGACTTCTGTTTGGGTTTGTCACCTTTACGCAACTGCGAAATCTTCCGGTGCACAAATCGATGCTGGAGATCTCGGAGCTCATCTATGAAACCTGCAAAACGTATCTGATCACTCAGGGCAAGTTTCTCTTGGTCCTGTGGGTGTTCATCGCGGTAATCATCGCAGCGTACTTCGGTTGGCTGGCGCCCGCTCCGGGCAAATCGGTGGCCGTAACGCTACCCATCATTCTCCTGTTCAGCTTGGTAGGTATCGCGGGCAGCTATGGCGTGGCTTGGTTCGGCATTCGTGTGAACACGTTCGCCAACTCGCGCACGGCATTCGCCAGCCTGACCGGTAAAGCGTATCCTTGCAATTCGATTCCGCTGAAGGCGGGCATGAGCATCGGAATGATGCTGATCAGCATCGAGCTGGTGCTGATGCTGTTCATATTGCTGTTTGTTCCGCGCGATTACGCCGGCCCTTGCTTCATCGGATTTGCGATCGGCGAATCGCTGGGCGCGGCGGCGCTGCGCGTGGCGGGTGGCATCTTCACCAAGATCGCCGACATCGGCGCCGACCTGATGAAGATCGTGTTCAAGATCAAAGAAGACGACGCGCGCAACCCCGGTGTCATCGCGGATTGCACCGGCGATAACGCGGGCGATTCGGTTGGGCCGAGCGCCGACGGCTTTGAAACCTATGGCGTGACCGGCGTTGCGTTGATCACGTTCATTATTCTGGCGGTGAACGATCCGCTGGTTCAGGTGCAGCTACTGGTCTGGATCTTCGTGATGCGCGTGGTGATGGTGATTTCCTCCGCCATTTCCTACTTCATTAATGAAGCCATCGCCAAGAGCCGCTATGGCAACGTCGCCAAGATGAACTTCGAGGCGCCGCTGACGTCGCTGGTGTGGCTGACGTCTCTGGTTTCCATCGCCGCCACCTACCTGGTATCCAGCCAAATTATTCCGAATCTGGGTGGCGACACTACCCTGTGGTGGAAGCTTTCTTCGGTGATCACTTGCGGAACGCTGGCGGGCGCGGTCATTCCCGAGTTTGTGAAAGCCTTCACTTCCATGAACTCTCGCCACGTGCGGGAGGTAGTGATTTCCTCCGAGGAAGGCGGGGCATCGCTCAATATCCTGTCCGGCTTAGTGGCCGGCAACTTTAGCGCCTTCTGGCTGGGACTGGTGATGATGACGTTGATGGCAATTGGAGCCTGGATCAGCGGCTTCGGATTCGGGGCGCTCATGGTGGCCCCGGCGGTGTTCGCGTTCGGCCTGGTGGCATTCGGGTTCCTGGGCATGGGCCCGGTGACTATCGCCGTGGATTCCTACGGCCCGGTCACCGACAACGCGCAATCCGTGTTTGAGCTTTCGACCATTGAGACCATTCCCAATATTTCTGCCGAGATCCAAAGAGACTTCGGATTCACACCCGACTTCGAGAAAGGCAAAGAGAATCTGGAAGAGAACGACGGCGCGGGCAATACGTTTAAAGCCACCGCCAAACCAGTGCTGATCGGAACCGCGGTGGTGGGCGCTACCACGATGATTTTCTCCATCATCGTGGCGTTGACCAACAAGCTGCAACCGGACCAGCTTGCGAAGCTATCGATTCTTTACTACCCGTTCCTGCTCGGCTTGATCGCCGGCGGAGCGGTTATCTATTGGTTCACCGGCGCGTCCATGCAAGCGGTGACCACGGGCGCCTATCGCGCAGTGGAATTTATCAAAGCCAATATCAAGCTGGAAGGCGTGACCAAGGCTTCGGTCGCCGACAGCAAGAAGGTGGTGGAGATTTGCACGCAGTACGCGCAGAAAGGCATGTTCAACATCTTCCTGACGGTGTTCTTTGCGACGTTGGCGTTTGCCTTCGTGGAGCCGTACTTCTTTATTGGGTATCTGATCTCGATCGCCTTGTTTGGCCTGTACCAGGCCATCTTCATGGCGAATGCCGGCGGCGCGTGGGATAACGCAAAGAAGATTGTAGAGACGGAACTGAAACAGAAGAACACTCCGCTGCACGATGCCACGGTGGTGGGCGACACGGTGGGCGATCCGTTCAAAGATACGTCTTCAGTGGCGCTGAACCCGATCATCAAGTTCACCACGCTGTTCGGATTGCTGGCCGTGGAACTGGCGGTATCGCTGACGCACGATCAAAGCGCGGCTTTCACCGATGTGCTGGCGGCGATATTTCTCGCGATCTCACTGTTTTTCGTCTACCGATCGTTCTACGGGATGCGAATCGAGCGCAAGTAACGCAGGCTTTCTGTCACGGTTGGGTAACCGTCAGAACGAAGCATCTTTCCGGCCTGAGCAGTCGTACAGTCGGAGGATGTGGAAATGAAAAGCATTCTATTGAGCAGCGTGGCGGGGGCGGGATTGCTGGTGTTTTCATTCACGGCGACCGCGCAGGATCGCCCTCGCGAGGACGATTCTTACCATAGCGAGCGCGATGTTCGGTTCCACGATGAACATTGGCGTGGACGTTTGTTTGACGATGTAAGAGAAGACGTGCAACACGTTCAGGCAGCGACTTGGCCGAGCGGCGGCGATAGTTATCGACTCGACAGGACCATGACTGAGCTGAACCAGCTGCAGGGAAAACTGGCGAATCACGTCTACGATGAACGCGATTTGGACGATGTCATCGGAACCTTGTCGCGCGTGGTCAGCGACAACCGGATGGCGCCGAGGGATCGCGACATCCTGAACGATGATTTGAGCCGCATGCGAGATTACCGCGACCACCATGCCGATTGGGACCGCTAAGGCCTCGTCTGCAACGCCTGCAATATCATCCGGGTCAAAGGCGGCCAGGACGTTCTTCGGAACGAAACAAGGCCCTGGTCGCCTCAGTCGGTTCCCAGCATTTTCCTTCTGACGCGTAACGGTGAGAAATTAATCTTTGAGAATTTCCTGCTGGAGCGTCCCACTACTGAGGGGGTGTCATATGAGAAGGTTTCTCTTCAGCAGTTTCGCTGGCGCTGGCTTGCTGGCGTTTTCATTGGGGGCGATGGCTCAGGGTCCAGGCCAAGACGACCCGTTTCATAGCGACCGCGACGCTTATTTCCACGGGGAACATTGGCACGCGCAGTTGTTTGAACGGGTGAAAAAGGATGTAGAGCATGTTCGCGCCACAACCTGGCCGCATGGTGGCGATAACTTCCGCCTGGATAAGACCGTCGCGGAGTTAGACGAGATGCAGAGCAAGTTTGCGAAGCATATGTATGATGACCGCGAACTGGAGCGTGTGATCAACACGTTGGGCCGGGTGGCCAGCTACAATCAAATGCCGCCCCGCGAGCGCCAGATCATCGACAACGACGTCAACCGCTTGCGGGAGTATCGTGACCACCACGCCGACTGGTTCCATGAACACGAGGGCTAGTCTAGTAGCCTGTGTCGAAACCGTCTCCCTAACGGTCGCGGCTCTGTAACGCGATGAGTCCAGTGAGCCGCGCGCGTCAGCAAGCGGTCTTTTCGGACTTTCGACACAGGCTAGGCAGGTTTCTTGAGCAATACCGCGACAAAGTCCGGGTCAGAGGCGGCCAGGACGTTCTTCGGAACATAGCAGAAGCCCTGATCGCCCCAGTCTGTCCCCCAGGAATTCTTCAGGGTGAAGAAATTCCCGACATAGCCGACAATCAACATGGCGTGACGGCCATGCCTTCCCGAAGCCGCTTCGGCTGCGTTGAATACGCCATCCCGGCCGACATCGGAAAACGCCGCGCCGGTGTTCATGGACACATGCACGGGGCATCCGGCGCTCAATACCTTCTTGACATCGTCTATTGCGATGGGTAGCGGCACAGCTTCCAGTTTGTATCGTTGTGCGTCGGCCTCAAGTTGTTCTTCCTGTGTGAGCGGCGTTTGGCGATCGTCCGGCCATAATTCCTGGCGGCAGGTTCCGTTTTCCACCAGTACCTGACCGGGATCGGGACCGCTGATTGTACCGTCGCCGCCCTCATAAGCGTACTCATAGCTGCGCGCATCGCCCTGCATGCGCTGGAATTCAAGCATCGTGAAGTTGGGCGAGAGGCGCGGAGATTCCTCGTTCAGGATATTGCGCGACATCTCGGCCGCATGGGTCCACGCAAATGCGGAGCAGCGGCCGGTTTGGCCCTGATCGCCGACCGGGGTCGCGTACTTACGCAGATCCACGGAGTCTTGCTCGGCCACATTGGCAAAGGCGGGCGGGAGCGGCTGCGGCGGCACTTGATCGCCCTTCTGTGGGACCGCCACGTCCAGATTGTTCCAATCAATGCCGGTATAACGGGCCATCAATAGTTCGAGAACGGCCTGCGATACCACGCCGAATGCAATCAGCTTGCCCTCGCGCTCAAACAACTGGACGGTGTCCGAAGTTCCTGGCGCAATCTGATCGAAGCCGCGGTCGAAGGCGGTGTCC
Organism: Bryobacterales bacterium; assembly: GCA_963747945.1. Taxonomy (GTDB): domain Bacteria; phylum Acidobacteriota; class Terriglobia; order Bryobacterales; family Bryobacteraceae; genus Palsa-89. The sequence continues at coordinate 295,469 of CAVVHB010000006.1, read as the reverse complement.
TGATAAGGCTGAAAGCCCTCGTCGATCTTTTGCTGCTCTAACGTGTCGCCGAAGAAGGGATGATCGCCAAAAAGGCTCTCGGCGGACTGCTGGTAGTCTGTTGCCGACCAATCGCCGGCATCGTCCTCGAAGTCCGATGCATCCGCATTCGGGAAATCGGACGCAGTGGCGAAAACGTCATCGTCGACAGGCGGCAGGTCGTCGCTGGAGGCAAAGATGTCGTCCGGGTTTTGATCGTCATCGCCACCGTCCTGATCGTCGCCGCCGTCCTGATCGTCGCCGCCGTCCTGATCGTCGCCGCCGTCCTGATCGTCGCCCCCGTCTTGATCATTGCCGCCGTCCTGATCGTCACCGTTGTCTTGATCGTCCTGATCGTCGGGACCGCCGTCGTCGCCTCCGTCTCCAAAGTCTCCAAAACCGCCGCCGTCGCCAAAGTCGTCGCCCATAAATCCTCGAACGATGGTTGCTTTGGACAGCCCCGCTTGTCAACTGGCTCCCGCAAGACGATATGCTATCGTTCGGAGGACAAATGAATCCGCAGGAAGTTTTGGAGTTTGCGAAAAGCAAAGAAGTGCGCCAAGTCGATTTGCGCTTCACGGATCTGCCTGGTTTGCAGCAACACGTCTCCTATCCCATCAGCCAGCTTACCCAGGACTCGTTTGAAGAGGGTTTCGGCATCGATGGGTCCAGCATCCGCGGCTGGGCGGCCATCAACGAGAGCGACATGCTGCTCATCCCGGATGCAAGCACGGCGTTCATCGATCCCTTTGGGGAAATTCGCACGTTGGTGATGACCAGCGATGTAATCGATCCCATCACACGCCAGCACTACGAACGGGATCCGCGCTGGATCGCCCGCAAAGCCGAAAGCTATTTGAAGAACAGCGGGCTGGCGGATACGGCGTTTTTCGGGGCCGAGGCCGAGTTTTTCATTTTCGATAACGTGCGGTTCGACCAGAACCAGCATTCGGGCTATTACTTCATCGATGCCGAGGAAGGCCGCTGGAATTCAGGGCGCGAAGGCCCGAACCTGGGCTACCGGCCGCGATACAAGGAAGGCTATTTCCCCGTTCCGCCTACGGACCACTATCAAGACCTGCGGGCCGAGATGGTTGAGACGATGATCAACTGCGGGATCAACATCGAGTGCCATCATCACGAGGTGGCCACGGGCGGGCAGTGCGAAATCGATCAGCGTTTCGACACACTCATCAAGTCCGCCGACAACATGATGCTGTACAAGTATGTGATCCGCAATGTCGCCTATCAATACGGCAAGTCCGTAACGTTCATGCCCAAGCCGCTATTCGGCGACAACGGCAGCGGGATGCATACGCACCAAAGCTTGTGGAAGGACGGCAAGCCGCTATTCGCCGGGGATGGATATGCGGGGCTGAGCCAGATGGCGCTGCACTACATCGCAGGGTTGTTAAAGCACGCGCGCGCTCTTTCGGCCATCATTGCGCCCACTACCAACAGCTACAAGCGGCTGGTGCCAGGCTACGAAGCGCCGGTGAATCTGGCGTACTCGCGGCGTAACCGCTCAGCCGCGGTTCGCATTCCGATGTATTCCGCCAGTCCCAAGGCTAAACGCGTGGAGTTTCGGCCGCCGGATCCATCGTCCAATCCATACATGGCATTTGCCGCGATGCTAATGGCGGGGATGGACGGGATTCTAACCAAGGCCGATCCGGGCGAGCCGTTGGACAAAGACATCTACGATCTGTCGCCCGAAGAGATGAAGAAGGTGCCATCCATGCCGTCCTCACTCGAAGACGCGCTGGGATGCTTGGAGGACGACCACTCATTCCTGCTCAAGGGCGACGTGTTTACCGAAGAGCTGATTGAGACGTTCATCGGCTACAAACGCCGCAACGAGGCGGATGCCATCCGGCTGCGGCCACACCCTTACGAGTTCGCGCTGTATTACGACATTTAGGGCGCTCCCTCACGGTCGCGGTTCTGAAGCACGCTCGTGTGGCCGCCTGAACCGCGCTCGGGCGCTCCCTCACGGTCGCGGTTCTGAAGCCGCTCGTGGTCGCGGTTCTGAACCGCGCGCGTGAGCAAGCGTAGGCTATTGGTGTTGGAAAAACAACGTCTCAGCGGGACGGCCGGTACGCTCCACGTGCAGCACCATGGTTCCGTCGCCCGCCAAACTGTACCGTTCGACGGTGGTGATTCCCTCGTGGAGGGTGGTCACTTTCAGGACGTCGCCATCCCATTTTGCCTTGCTCTTGAAGCCGGGCTCTTTGATTGAGACTTTCTCGCGTGAATCGGTAGCGAAGTTGGTGGAGACTCTACTGTTGCCGTTATCAAGATTGAAGTTGCGTTCCACCCAGACATTGCCCTCACGGTCGTTGATCGAAACAGTGCCGGTTTGGATGGCCGGCTCCCCGTGTAGCTCGCTCCGGGCTGGTACCAATTGCCAGGTGCCGTTCAGCTCATGATGATGGTTGGCGAACGCCGGTGTGCTCCAGAATCCGGCAACGACGGCTAAGGCCACCGCTCCCAATGGGAAATTTCTACAAGCTTTTGCCCACATAAATCCTCCGTGACCCCTCAGTGCAAGCGCATGGCCACGAAGGCGCCTTGTAACTGTGTCAACCTGACAATTGGATGACTTGGTAAAGAAAACCTCCGGTCCGCTCGCTCGCGTCGCCTTCAGCTATCCGAACTTCCGCTTCTTCATGACGGCGCGGTTCTTGTCCACTGTCTCATCGGAAATGATCTCGGTGGCGGTGGGCTGGCAGATTTATGCCCTGACGCATCGCCCGCTGGATCTAGGACTGGTGGGCCTAGCTCAATTCGCGCCCGGCGTACTGCTGTTCCTGGTTTCAGGACGCACGGCGGACCGGCACTCGCGAAAATCCATTCTCCGGACTTGCTATGCCGCATTCGCGATTTATGCAGCCGTTCTGCTCGCATTGACTTTTCACGGACTTTCATCGGCGTGGCCGATTTACACGGTATTGCTCGCCAACGGCGCGGTGCGATCGTTCAGTGGAGCGGCGGGCCAGGCATTCCTGCCGCAACTGGTGAAGCCGGAACATTTTCCCAACGCGGTGACCTGGAGCTCTTCTTTTTTCCAAACCGCGACCATCCTGGGGCCGATGGTTGGAGGTTTAATCTATGGCTTTGCCGGAACCCCCGCGCCGGTTTACGCGTGCGCCACCGTCGCATACTCTATCGCGGTGCTGTTGTTGTCGGCTATTAGGATCGACATAGCGTCGCGCAAGAGCTTGGTGGAACCGGTCGGCATGATCCTGGACGGACTACGCTATATTTGGCGCAGCAAGTTGATTCTCGGCTGCATGTCGCTGGATCTTTTCGCCGTGCTTCTAGGCGGCGCGGTGGCTCTACTGCCGGTTTATGCGAGCGACATCCTGCATACTGGTCCGTACGGGTTGGGAGTGTTGCGCGCGGCGCCCGGCGTGGGTGCAGTTGCCGTGGCACTCTTGCTCGCCCACTATCCGCTGCGGAGGCGGGCCGGCCTCGGCATGCTGTACTGCGTCGGTGGATTTGGCGTGTTCACCATTGTGTTCGGGTTGTCGCGCAGCATCGCGCTGTCGCTGGTTGCGCTGATGCTCACGGGCGCGTTCGATATGATCAGCGTAATTGTGCGCTCTACCCTAGTTCAGCTCACCACGCCGGACGAAATGCGCGGCCGAGTGAGCGCGGTGAACATGTTGTTCATTGGCGCATCAAACGAGGTTGGGCAATTCGAATCGGGCATCACGGCGCAATGGTTCGGCGCGGTTCTGGCGGTAGTGTTGGGCGGGGTGGGCACAATCGCGATTGTGCTGGCATGGAACTGGCTATTTCCGCAGCTGCGCCGCGTGGATCGGCTGACGAAATAGAATAGAAGTAGTGACGGGGTCCATCGTTCAAATCAACATCTCACCGGGAGGCGTTCCGAAACGTCCCATCGCGGAGGGCGAGGTGACGCCGGAAGGAATCCGCGGCGATTCGTGGGCGCATCCGCAAATTCACGGCGGGCCCAATCAGGCTGTACTGCTGATCACGAGCGAAGGCCTTGGGGAACTGATCGCCCAGGGTTATCCGGTGTTCCCCGGCGCGCTCGGCGAAAACTTGACCACCGCCGGGCTGGACCGGCGCGAGATGCGTATCGGCCAACGTTATCGCGTAGGCGAAGTGATGCTCGAAATCACAAAAATGCGCGCGCCGTGTGCCACGCTGGATGTGTACGGGCCGTCCATTAAAAAGGCGGTTTATGATGCCCAAGTGAAGGCCAACGATGCCTTGTCGCCGCGTTGGGGGCTAGCCGGATTCTATGCGCGCGTGGTGCGGGGCGGCATCGTCAGGCCAAAGGATATAATCAAGCTGGTGGACCAAGTCGTCTAACTGCGAATGCCTCGTTTGCTTGATGCTGTGCCTCTACGCAAGCCCGCTCTCGCGCGTGGAGAGGCCGCCGTTCTATCGCTCGGCCTCGCTCCCGAGAAACAAGATCAGCTGAAAATGTTGTTGGCGTCGTCGGCGGACCCCGACGCGGTCATCCACTACCTGGTGAGTTTGCGGCAACAGCAGCCGGAAGCGTTCCAACGTCTGGCGGAGAGTGGTTCCGTCCTGAAGTATCTGATCACGGTGGCTTCATTCAGCCGCTTCCTTTCCGAAGAGATTTTGCAAAATCCGCAGTGGCTGGAAGAGATCACGGGGATGAGCCGCGTGCTCACCGCGGGCGAATACAAGAAGCGTTTGGGCAAATTCCTCAAGAATCAGCCAGCCGAAGCCCAGCCAAATACCAAGCCGCTGGCGTTGTCGCTCGCGCTATTCCGCCGCCAGCAGATTCTGCGCATCCTGCTGAGAGATGTGCTGGCACTCGGCAGTTTGTCGGAGACCACGGAAGAACTCTCGAACCTGGCCGACGCCATTCTGCACGTCAGCTACAAGCGCATTCGCGCCGATCTGGTGGCCCGGCACGGTACCCCCCGCTACATTGATGAGGAAGGCGAGGTGCGGGAGTGCGGGATGTCGGTGATCGCACTGGGCAAGCTGGGTGGACGCGAGCTGAACTACAGCTCCGATATCGACCTGATGTTCGTGTACGCGGCAAATGGCGACACCGACGGCGAGCATCCGATTTCCAACAAGGAGTTTTACAAGAAGGTCGCGAATCAGTACACCGAGCTGCTTTCCACCTATACCGCCGAAGGCCTGTGTTACCGCATGGATCTGCGCCTGCGCCCGGATGGCAGCTTGGGCGAGGTGTGTATTTCGCTGGACGGCGCCAAGCGCTACTATCAAACCCGCGCGCGCGATTGGGAATTGCAGATGCTGATCAAGGCGCGGGTGGCGGCGGGCGATCCCGAGGCTGGCCGGGAGCTGCTGGCGACGGTGGAACCTCTCATTTATTCCACCACGCTCGATTTTTCGGCGGTGGAAGAAGTCTCCGCCACGCGCGAACGCATCGGCGAAAAGTTGAACAAGCGAAAGCTGGGCAAGTCTGCGTTCGACGTCAAGCTGGCCCCTGGCGGCATACGGGACGTAGAGTTTCTGGTGCAGTGCCTGCAGCGCTTGCATGGCGGCCGCGTTCCATGGCTGCGGCACGGGGGAACCATGCTGGCGCTCTCGCGTCTCAGCCAGAAGGATCTGCTCTCGGCGGCTGAGTTCGGACGCTTGATTGCCGCCTATCGTTTTTTGCGAAATCTGGAGCACCGCCTGCAGTTTGCCGAGGATCGTCAGACCCACACTCTGCCGGCGTCGCCGCGCGAATTGGATCTGCTGGCGCGGAAAATGCCGGCGGCGCAGCTTGGCGGGGCGTCGCTCGAAGAGAAGCCGGGCGAAAAACTGCGGCAGGAGTTGAACGCGCATCTGGAAGCGGTTCAGGAAATTTACGAGCGCGTGATCCATGCCCAACGGCCGATTTATTACAGCCTGCCGCCGGCGGTGGCACCCCAAATTGAAGCACCGGAGGTGGTAGAGCCGACATCCAGCAATCTGATCCGGTTTCTCGATGAACGCGCGCCCGCGTTGGCCCAGGCGGTTTCTCTCATGAAACTGCGGCGCGGGGCCGGCGCCTTTGAACATTTTCTGGAAAAGCTGATGCCGGATTCGAGCTTGCTCGCGCTACTCGACTCGGATGCGCGGGTGGCGCGCTGCACCCTGGATGTTTTTGAACACAGCCCATACTTTGCCGACGAGCTGGTTCGCGTTCCGCACCTAATTGAAGAGTTCACTCAGCTTCCGGGCGCCAAGAAAGCTGCATTGGACTTTGACGACATCTCCGACCTGCGCCGCTATTTTCGCCGCGAGATGTTTCGCATCCAAGCTGCCAGCATGTGCCAGCGAGTGCCGGTTTTCGAAACGCTGCATCAGACGTCCGAACTGGCCGACGCCGCCATAGCGGCCTGCTACCCGCTGGCGGTGGATCACATCGCCCGATTGCATCCGCCCGCCAGTCCCGGCTATCAACCGCGCCAGCAGCTCATGGTGATCGCGCTGGGACGGTTGGGCATGCGAGAGTTCGACCTGGCATCGGACGCGGACCTGGTGTTCGTCCTGCCGGACCAGGACTATGAGGAGCACGTGTTTTGGACGCGTGTGGCGGAGCGCATGGTAGACATGATCACCGCCTACACCGGATCGGGCGTCATGTTCACCGTGGATACGCGGCTACGGCCTAACGGGAGCGCGGGCGCGCTGCTGCAATCGGAAGGCGCTTACAAGGAATATTTCGCGAAACATGCCGAGGCTTGGGAAGGCATCGCGTACATGAAGGCGCGCGCCGTGGCGGGCGATACCGACCGGGCCACGAATTTTCTAAACGAATTGCAACAAGTGGACTGGCGGCGCTATGGCCAGAGCGGCCGCTCCAAAAAGGACCTGCGCCAGATGCGGATGCGCCTGGAGAAGGAACAAGGTCCCGATCATCCGCTCAAGGCCGGCCACGGCGGATTCTACGATATCGATTTTTCGCTCCTGTTTCTACGTTTGAAAGCGGGCGGCCTGTTTTACAAGGTTCTGAACACGCCGGAACGCATCGATATCATTGAAGCCACCGGCCATCTGGAGCGGGCAGACGCGGAATTCCTGCTGGATGCGGCCACGTTTTATCGCGCCGTGGATCACGCCCTGCGCTTGTATTCCGGTCACGCCGAAGCCAGCCTGCCCAATTCCGAATCGCATCTGCGGGTGCTTACCGAATTGGTGCATCGCTGGACGCCGGAGCATCGCAAGGGCCAGCCGCTGAAGGCCGAGCTCGCGAAGATCCAGAACCGCACGCGCGAGATTTTCGACCGGCTGTTCGCCAACTGAGGCGCGATCGTAAGGGAGTGGCCGGCGCTTGCTTACGCGCGCGGTTCTGTCAGGCCGGCCGGATCATGTCGAAACGGTCCTCGGTGCGCGTGTAGCTATTTCCAGCCATACGGCCGATGGGGCGCAGTTTGTCGTGGTCGATCCGAAAGTTATTGAAGTACGCGTCGTCGATATGGATCCGGACCACTTCGCCCAGCACCAGATTTCCGCCATTCACCAGGCTGCTCATCGAGATCGTATAAAGCAGGCGGCACTCCATGTTGATGTGTGACTCGGCCACGCGTGGCGCTTTCACTAAGTCACTTGGGATCGGCGTCAGACCGGAGAGCTCAAATTCGTCAACCTCCGGCGGATAGTCGCCGGCGCAAATATTCATCTTGGCGCCAATATCTTCCGAGACAACGTTCACCACAAACTCGCGCGAAGTTGTGATGTTGCGCAGCGTGTCTTTGCGCGGATCCGGAATAGCTCGGTTTCCAACGGTGAAAACCACTACCGGTGGATTGGAGCTTGCAACAGTGAAGAAGCTGAAGGGCGCAACGTTGAACGCGCCTTCGGTATTGACGGTGGACACAAATGCGATCGGGCGCGGAACCACTGATCCGATCAGAAGTTTGTAGACACTGGAAGGGTCGGTAGAGCAGGGGTCAACTGTCAATCAGCGCGTCTCCACTTGTGACAAATCCGTGGGTTTCTTTTCCATCCAACTCGCCCAATAGTCCTTCCATTCTACATCCTCGCCCGCGGGCAGAACGTGAATTGGATTCAGACCGTCCAGCATGACGGCGTATTCGTCGGTGTGGGTCTTCTTTTTCTGATTGGCCAGCGCCTTGGGATGCGGCCCATGGTGGATGCCGCGGGGGTGCAGCGTCGCCATCCCGGCCTTGATGTTGTCTTTGCTGAAGAAATCGCCGTCGTGATAAAAAATGAACTCGTCGTAATCGGTGTTCCGATGGAAAAACGGCACCCGCAGCGCGTCTTCGTCTTCTTCGAGCGGACGCGGCAGGAAGCTACACACCACCGCTCCCTCGGTAACGAATGTCGTGTGCGCACTGGGAGGCAGGTGGGCGCGATGGCTCATCACTGGACGGATATCGCGCATGTTGATCTTCCACACCGTCAGGTCGCCCTTCCAGCCAACCACGTCGAGGGGATTGAACGGATACACCACCTTCGAAATCTCGCCTTCCACTTGGATGCGGATTTCCCATTCAGCATTGTCGTTCAGATTGGGCGCCGGCTCGGGCGTTATGATGGCGGCCGGATCGTACAACGCGTGCTGGCCCAGCAGCCCTTTCTCCGGCTGCTCGAACTCGTGTTTTGACTGGATGATCAGGAAGAAATTGTCGCGAGTCTGGGGGACAATGCGGTACGTGACGGCGCGCGGGATATTGATGTAGTCGCCCGGCTCGAAATCGAGCGGTCCGAAATCCGTTTCGATTTTGCCGCGGCCGCGATGGATAAAGTACAGCTCGTCGCCATCGGCGTTGCGGAAGTAAAACGGCATAGGATCGCTTCTGCGAGATACGGATACTTGGATGTCGTCGTTTCCAAGGAACGCGGCGGGCAGGCCGTCGGCGTCGTTCAGGTCGCCCGGCTTGAGCTGATTCAGATCGAAACAGTGCGGCCGCAGTTTGCCTTCAAAGCGAATCCATCCAGTGGGCGGATGCGCGTGGTACAGATGCGCAGACTTGCCGTAGAAGCCCTTACGGCCGTGCTCTTCTTCGAACGTGCCTTCCGGCAGGCCGACGTGGGCCTGGTTGGTCGTTTTTCCTTTTTTGAGCGGATACATGATGCCCCCAATTTCAGTATACGGCTCGGGGGGCGGGCTTGGTCGACAAGACACCACTTGCACGTGGTGCTCAATGGAGCGACAATAAAAACGGGGAGCGACAATGAAAGGCTCATCTGTTAGTTTGGCGAGTCTGAGCACCACGACAAGCGATCTGACGACAAGTGACTCGCCGTTTATAGAACAGGCTAGACGCAGCGGGCAACTCTACATCAAGCAGCCTTACTCACTGTACTCCCCAGAGAATCACGACGCTTGGCGCAAGCTCTATGCGCGGATGCTTCCACGCTGGGATCGTTACGCGAACCAGCACTTCCTGAAGGGCATTCATTCGCTATGCCTGGATCCGGATCGCATCCCACGCCTGGAAGATGTGAACCGATTTTTGAAGCCGTTGACCGGGTTTCAGACCAAAGCAGTCAGCGGCTATGTTCCCGCCTTTGTCTTCTTCGATTGCCTCCGCAACCGCGCTTTTCCCACCACTGTTACTATTCGCCGTTCCGACAAGTTGGATTACCTGCCGGAACCGGATATTTTTCACGATGTGGCCGGCCACGTTCCCATGCACACCGACAAGCATTTCGCCGAGGCGTTGGTGCGGTTCGGGGAATGCGCACATACGGCTGCAGAGATAGCGGCTGGGATCCGGGGGCCGGATACGCGCGTCCATTACCTTACCAGCGTCATCCGTGCCATGGCGCGATTCTTCTGGTTCACCATCGAGTTTGGACTGATGCGCGGCGCGGATGGCCTAAAGGTTTATGGCAGCGGACTGCTCAGTTCGTATGGGGAGATCGCGCACGCCATCGAAGCGCCGGAAGTACAGCGTTATCCGATGCAATTGGAATGGGCCGTCAATCAGGGCTTTGAGATCAACCACTACCAGCCGCTGCTGTTTGTTGTCGACTCTTTCGATCACCTGTTTAGCCTGGTGGATCAACTGGAAGCCTGGATGAAGGCTGGCAAGCTCAGCAACGTAGCTCCCGGCGAACCGGAAGTCAATGAGGAAGACCTGAAGAGCTTCCTCCATGCCGAGCTTACGTAGCTTAGCTACCTGAGCTAGGGCTGAAATCCGAGTCATAATAGAGGAATGCGACTCCGCATCGCTTTCCTCTGCTTCGTTGCTCTTGCGCTTGGGGCCCTCACGCTCGGAGCGCAGACGCCTTCACCTGCCACTGCGCCCGCGGGAGGCGACGCCTGGAAGACCGGCGAGACTCTCGGCGACATCGACCTTTCGGAACTGACCGCCGTGCAGAAAAAGGCCGTGCTCAAGATCTTGCGCGAGGAGGATTGCACCTGCCAATGCGGGATGAAAGCGGCCGAATGCATCACGAAGGACCCGAATTGCTCCTACAGCCGCACGCTGGCGAAAATCGCGATTCAGGGTGTGAAGGATGGCAAGAGCCTGATCGAGATCAGCAAGCTGATGGATGCATCGCCCAAGGCGCATCGGCCGAAGCTGCTGGAAGCGCCCGTCAAAATTGCCGTGGATGGCGCGCCAGTGCGGGGTCCGGCGGACGCGCGCATCACCCTGGTCGAGTTTTCCGATTTCGAATGCCCGTTCTGTTCCTCGGCGGTGAAGCAGGTGGACATCGTGATGGCGGCGTATCCCAAGGACATAAAGCTCATCTATAAGCAGTTCCCGCTTTCGATGCATCCCCATGCGGAGATGGCGGCCGAAGCGTCGCTGGCGGCTCGCGAGCAGGGCAAGTTCTGGGAGATGTACGATGTGCTGTTCAAGAATTACAGGCACTTGTCGAGCGACAACATTATGATTTGGGCGAAGGATCTGGGCTTGAATATGGATAAGTTCAAGGCGGATCTGGTCTCTGGGAAATATAAAGCGGTTGTCGAAAAAGACCTGGCCGATGGCGAAGCCGCGGGCGTCTATGGGACGCCGTCGTTCTACATCAATGGCAAGCAATACAACGGTGAAGTGACGCTGGCCGCGCTAAAGCCGATTCTTGCCGCCGAGCTGAAGGGCGAGAAAGACAAGACGGAAGCCGCGAAGTAGGCGGGCCGCTACAGATTGCCGCGCGAGGCCTGCTCACGCTCGATGGCTTCAAACAGGGCCTTGAAGTTTCCCTTTCCGAAACTGCGGCTGCCCTTGCGTTGAATCACTTCGTAGAACAGTGTCGGCCGGTCCTCCACGGGCTTAGTGAAGATCTGCAGCATGTAACCTTCGTCGTCGCGATCCACCAGGATGCCTAGGTCCGCCAGTTCGCTGACCGGCTCGTCGATCTTTCCGGAGCGCTTCTCCAGATCGTCATAATAAGTACTGGGAACGCGTAGGAATTCGATGCCCTGCGCCCGTAGCTTCGACACCGTCTCGATGATGTTGCCGGTAGCCAAAGCGATATGTTGCACGCCGGGGCCGCCATAGAAATCCAGATACTCTTCGATCTGCGATTTTCGTTTGCCAACCGCAGGCTCGTTAATCGGGAACTTCACGCGCCCATTGCCGTTGGACATCACTTTGGACATGAGCGCCGAATACTCGGTGCTGATGTCGTTGTCGTCGAAATGCTGGTAGAGCTGAAAGCCCATGACGTCGCGATAGAAGCCGACCCAGGCATCCATTTGGCCCCAGCCAACGTTGCCCACCATGTGGTCGACATGCAGCAGGCCAGTGGGCCGCGAGATCGGATCGTCGCCTTCTATTGCACGAAAGCCGGGAAGAAATGCGCCGCGATAGTCTTTGCGCTCGACAAATGCGTGGAGCGTGTCGCCGTACGCGGCAATTACGGAAATGCGAACACGGCCGTCTTGATCTTCGCGCACGGTGGGTTCCTGGACGCCACGCGCGCCGCGCCGGGTGGTTTCGTTGTAGGCCGATTCGGCGTCATCCACCCAGAGCGCGATCTCACGAACACCGTCCCCATGGCGTTTAATGTGGTCGGAAATGGCGCTGTCGGATGAGAGGGGTGTCGTCAGAACGAATCGAATCTTTCCCTGCTCAAGAACGTAGGAAACCCGGTCGCGCGTGCCGGTCTCCGGACCGCGATACGCGGTCAGCTTCATTCCAAAAGCCGCGCGATAGTAATAAGCCGCCTGCTTCGCGTTGCCGACATAGAACTCCACAAAGTCGATTCCATTCAGTGGGAGAAAATCGGCAGGGGCTTTCTCGGGGACTTGGTGTTCCACTAACTGTTGCATGATAAAGGTACCTCTAATTTCTGTATTGCTTCACTTTTCTGTACAACCTCGACGCAGCGCTCGTTATCTTCAGTGGTTCCGGTCGAAATACGAACGCAATTCGGCAGGCCGAAACTGGCCAACGGCCGGATGATGATGCCTTGCTGGAGTAAGTCGCTGGTAAGTCGAGTGGCGTGCTCCGGGCTCGGCAGCACCACCATCAGGAAATTCGCTTCCGAGGGCACTACCGTGAGGCCAATCTTGCCCAAGGATGCCGTCAAGAACCGCAGCCCGCGCGCATTCAGCTCGAGCGATTTATGCAGAAACTCCCTGTCGGCCAGCGCTCCCATGCCGGCGGCCTGCGCCAGCGTGCCGGGTTCGAACGGAAGCTTCACCTTGAGTAGGTTGGTGATCAACCGTTCGTGGGCGAATCCATAGCCTATGCGAACGCCCGCCAGCCCATAAGCCTTCGAAAACGTACGCAAGGTAATGACGTTGTCGTAGCGATAGTGCATCGAATCGGGATAACGAGGCGTGTCTTTGGCGTACTCAAAGTACGCTTCGTCGAGGATAATCAAGACGCGAGCGGGAACATGGGGATAGAAGGCGTCGAACTCGTGCTTCGAGAAAATCGTGCCGGTGGGATTATTGGGATTCGCCAGGTAGATAATCTTGGTGCGCTCCGTGATTGCGCCGGCGAGCGCCGTCAGGTCATAATGCCAATCGCGATAAGGAACGGTGCGATACGCCACGCCGCGCGATTTGGCCAGAATCTGGAACCCAAGGAACGCGGCTTCCGTGGTCAGAACCTCGTCCTCATCGCCCAGGAAGGTGCGAATGATGTTGGATATGATGCTTTCCGAGCCGCTGCCCGCGATTACGTTCTCAACCTTGGTCTCATACTTTTCGGCGAGAACCCGGCGCAGATCGAGTCCGCTGTTGGGATACACGTTGAGGCCGCTCATGCACCGCCCTATCGCTTCGAGCGCCAGGGGCGATGGTCCCAGCGGATTCTCGTTCGAAGCGAGCTTGCTGACGTGGCTTAGGCCGTAGGCACGCTGGATGTCTTCACTGCTGCGCCCGGCCTCGTAAGGACGCAACGATTCGATATACTGCGGAACCAGTGCCATCCACTTTTAGTGTGACACAGCCGTATCGGTACGCCGTAATCCGGCCGTTAAGAGCATGCTCAGTTGTTGTCTTTAATTCACGGTGTGTTCGCATGAGTGTTTTGATGGATCGTTGATCCATCCCACAGGGATGAAAACTTCTCGCATTGCGTAGTGCGGACCCCTGGTCCGCGCGGGTCCCCCTGGACCCGCTCCTCGGCGCACCGCTATTTCAGGAACAGGCCGACGTGGGCGTCGGCCGCCGACCAGGGGGTCCGCCCCACTGAACTGCCGTCCCGTGCGAGCGAATGCGAGCGCCACCCCCGTGTCACGTTTCTGTTCACAAAAGTGAGCTTCCTGCTAGCCCCATCGCGGCCGTCTCTCGTACGTTAATTAAGAGCCATAATAGATCCACCAGTCTCATAGGCCAACCCATGCACGCTGTCTCCAAGATCGACCCAGCCGCCGCGCAGACCCCCCAGCTCTACCAATCGCACAGCACCGGCTTCCGGCGAGCCACTTATGTGGATCGTGCCATGGGCTCGGTTCACATGGGTACCGGCATCTGTTTTCTCGACGCCGGCGGGTCTATTCAACCGCACCTGCATTCGTTCGAAGAAAGCTTCTACATTTTGGAGGGCGGCATTGAACTGCAAATTGGGGAGAAGGCGCACACGCTCGGCCCCGGCAACTTCGGATTGATTCCAACCGGCACGCCTCACTCCTGGAAGAACGCCGGCCCCGCGACCGCTCGATGGCTGGAGATGCAGGCGCCGCAGCCTCGGCCGGTGGAGTATGGCAGCGATACTTTTTTCACGGCTGAATCGGCGGTTCCCGACGCGGCCGCGCCCATCGGCCATTTCGACGAAGCGCAGTTGCCCCGTCCCGGCGGCGCTTCGCAAATGGAAGGCTTCAATCCCACCACGGGCGTCGCCATCAAGATGTTTGTCGATCGCTCGTTCGGCGCCACGCATCAATCGCTGTTCCTGATCCAATATTCGCCCGGCGCGAAGATCGATCCGCACGATCACACGTTCGAAGAGTCTTACTTCATCGTGGGTGGGCGAGTTCACGCTGTGGCGGACGGCAAGCGTTACGACCTGGGTCCCGGCGATGTCATCTGGACCGGCGTCGGATGCATCCACAGCTTTGCCAACAACGGCGCGGAACCAGTTCGCTGGATTGAGACGCAAGCGCCGCTGCCGCCCGCCAAAGAAGTCTTCCGATTTGAGCGCGATTGGACCAAATTCGCGTAACCCGTTAGCATCGCCCATTAGGAGAATACACATGTCCACCGAAGCCCAACCCCGACCCGCTCAATCCACACCGAACTTTGGTGCCGTACGCACCCGGCCGTTGACCTCGCAGGAATTCATGGAGAGCCTGCGCGACGGCCGCGAAATCTGGATTTACGGTGAGCGCGTGAAGGACGTCACCACGCATCCGGCGTTCCGCAACACCACGCGTATGCTGGCGCGCTTGTACGACGCGCTGCATGACGAGCGCAAGTCGATCCTTTGTACCGAGACCGACACTGGCAGCGGCGGCTACACGCACAAGTTTTTCAAAGCGCCGCGCAATGTTGAGGAAATGGTGGGCTCGCGCGACGCCATCGCCGAATGGGCGCGCGTTACTTATGGCTGGATGGGCCGCAGTCCGGATTACAAAGCCGCATTCCTGGCCACGCTGGGCGCCAACTCCGATTTCTATACGCCGTATCAGGAGAATGCACGCCGCTGGTACAAAAAGGTGCAGGAAGAAGTCACGTTCGTCAATCACGCGATCGTGAATCCGCCGGTGGATCGCAACAAGGAGCTGTCGGAGGTGCGCGATGTGTACATGCACGTCGAGAAGGAAACCGACGCCGGCCTGGTGATCAGCGGTGCAAAAGTGGTAGCCACCACCTCCACGCTGACACACTACAATTTCATCGCGAACAACGGCGCGCTGCCCATCAAGACCAAGGATTTCGCGTTCGTATGCATCGTCGCCACCGATTCGCCCGGCGTGAAGTTGTTCTGCCGGCCGTCCTATGAGATGACTGCGGCGGCTATGGGCAGCCCGTTCGATTACCCGCTATCGAGCCGATTGGATGAAAACGACTCGATCATTGTCTTCGACAAAGTGCTGGTGCCGTGGGAGAACGTGTTCGCGTACGGCGACATCGATAAGGTGAACAACTTCTTCCCCCGCTCCGGCTTTCTGCCGCGCTTCATGTTCCATGGCTGCGTGCGTCTGTCCGTGAAGCTGGACTTCATCGCTGGGCTGTTGCTCAAGGGCGTGGAAGCCACCGGATCCAAGGATTTCCGCGGCGTTCAGGCGCAAGTAGGCGAAGTTCTGGCATGGCGCAATTTGTTCTGGGGACTTACGGACGCCATGGCGCGCACCACCACGCCTTGGACGCCAGGCTACGTGCTGCCCAATCTCGATTACGGTTTGGCGTATCGTGTGGCATCCAATCTGATTTATCCGCGCCTCAAAGAGATCATCGAAAACGTGCTTGCGAGCGCCCTCATTTATCTGCCTTCGCATGCGAACGATTTCAAGGTCCCGGAAATTCGCAATTATCTCGAGACCTTTGTGCGCGGCTCCAACGGATACTCGGCGCTCGACCGCGTGAAGCTGATGAAGCTGATGTGGGACGCCATAGGCACCGAGTTTGGCGGCCGGCACGAGCTGTATGAACGCAACTACTTCGGCAACCACGAAAGCATCCGCTTTGAAACTTTGATGGTGGCCGATCAGCTGGGGCAATCCGCAAAGTACAAGGGCTTCGCCGAGCAGTGCATGGCGGAATACGATCTGGACGGCTGGACCGTGCCGGATCTGATCAATCCGAACGACATTAGTGTTGTAATGAAGAACGGCCGCAAGTAGTTGCGCCGTTATCAGTGCCCGAAAAAAATATCGACCACAAGATCGATACCCGCCAGTTCCGCAACGCTTTAGGGCGCTTTGCGAGCGGCGTCACCGTTCTCACGGCCGAGTACGAAGAGAAAACCCACGGCATGACCGCCAATGCCTTCGTCTCGGTGTCGCTCGATCCCCCGCTGATCCTGGTTTCGCTCGACAACCGCTCCAATATGCATCGCGTCCTGCCCCAGGTGCGGCGATTCGGAATCAGCGTGCTGGCCGAAGATCAGGATGCCGTGAGCAACCATTTCGCGGGACGCTCGGTTCCGGGGCTGGATATTCGGCACGTCTATAGAAACGGCCTACCTCTGATTGGAGGCGCGGTTGCGTACTTCGTTGTTGAGGTGATGGACATTCATCCCGCGGGCGACCACACGCTCTACATCGCCCGCGTGGACCATTTTGAAGCCAACGAAGGCAGGCCGCTGCTGTTTTACGGCGGAAGATACCATCGCATGCGCGAGGAAAAAGGCCGGCCAACACAGTGGCCTGAAGATGAATTTTCGCTGTTTTCGATCGGTAGTATCGATCCGCCGGTTACGTAAGCACGCTCCCTCACGGTCGCGGTTCTGAAGCAGTCGAGCCGCTTCTGAACCCCGCGCGTGAGCAAGGGGCCTTACGCCATCGCCGAGGTCTTGGCCCCTGCTTCCACGGTGTGTTCGTTGAAGCTGTAGCCGAAGCCACGAACTGCTCGAATGAACGAGGGATTGGTGGGATCCGGCTCGATCTTCTGGCGCAAGCGCAGGATATAAACATCAACCGTTCGATCCGTCACGGCACGGTCATGTCCCCACACCGCATCCAGGAGCTGCTCCCGGCTGTACACGACGCCCGGGCGGCTCATCAGAAACTCGAGCAAGCGGAACTCGGTGGCGGTGAGCGCCACTTCGGCCCCTCGCAGCGTAACGCGGCAGCTAGCCCGATCCAGCTCCAGATCCCCAGCCCGGACGGTGCGCGCCGGCGAGGTTTGCGTTCGGAACTGGTTTTTGACGCGGGCAATCAGTTCCCGGATGAAGAACGGCTTGACGATATAATCGTTCGCTCCCAGTTCCAGACCCAGGATGCGGTCCGTCTCCGACGCTCGGGCGGTCAGAAAAATGATCGGAACGTGCGCCAGTTCGGAGTGATTACGCAAGCCTTTGCAGATCTCCAGGCCGTCGGAATCCGGCAGCATAATGTCGAGAATTAACAGATCCGGACGCTCGCGCCGGCACAACTCAACAGCGCCGCGCCCCGTTTGCGCGCCGGCAACCGCGAACCCTTCCTTCTCCAGGTTGTACTTCAGGAGCGCGAAGAGGTCGGCATCATCTTCGATTAGGACGATTTTCTTCATGGGCCTTTCCTAGAAGGTAACCCGATTTGCGTTACAAGTGCATTACGGATTAGTGAACGGTGGTTGAACAATGCGCTTTTCAAAGACGGTTGGCATTAAAGACGGCTCGCTCTCACCCGCCCCGGCGAGAGTTGGTATAAGCCCCGCTCGAAATGTAATGTCCCACGGCTGGGGGCAACTCTGCGGGAATTTGGCCTTCAGCCAATTGTCTCCTTATTTCTGAAGAAGATACGGGCAGAGCCACCGTCTCCAGCCGATGCACGCGGGCTCCATGCGGCGTCGCATATTGTGACCGGGACGTGTGACGACGATGAACTCGGTCAGCCGGACCAAGTCCTGCCAGCGGTGCCAACTCGTGATTTCGGCAAAAGCGTCGGCGCCAATGATGAAGTAGGGCTGCTCGCCCAAAGCGCGCACGCGTTCCACGGTGTCCACCGAATAGCTCTTGCTTTCGCCTGCCTCCAGGCGCGAAGCAACGAAGCGCGGATCCGCCTGGCAAGCCAACTCGGTCATGTGGAAACGGTCCTCGTAAGTGGCTCCGGTGAGATCGGACTTATGGGGCGGGTGAGCGGCGGGGACGAACCATACCTGATCCAAGTGAAACTGGCTGGCCGCTTCGCGCGCCACGGTCAGATGGGCATTGTGAATTGGGTCGAAGGTGCCGCCGAAAAGGGCCAGTCTCATGACTTGGTTTTTCCGGCAAGTCCATTTCCACCGGGATTTGTTTAGTTTAGCGCACCCGCCAGCGGTCCGTTGACTCAGGAACCACGCCTGGCAGTCGCTTCCTGCCCGGCGGGACTTGGCCGAGTACGAGCCATCCTTGGCCATGTGACGAGTGCCGATCTCATCGTGCAGATAGGTATGCAAAATCTCGTCTCGGATCCGTTTGATCATGTCCAGCCGATTGACCGGAAACAGCACTTCCACGCGGCGATTGAGGTTGCGTGGCATCAAATCCGCGCTGCCCAGGTAGCACTCCTCGGCGCCATTATTGCGGAAGTAAAAGATGCGGCTGTGCTCCAGGAACCGCCCCAGCACGCTGCGGACGTGAATGTTCTCGCTGACGCCGGGCGCCTGGGGACGAAGGCAACACGCGCCGCGCACGATCAAGTCCGTCGCAACCCCCGCTTGAGAAGCCTGATAGAGCAGCTTGATGATAGGACCGTCCTCCAACGCGTTCATCTTCAGAATCATCCTGCCCCGGCCCCCACGGCGCTGGATGTCAATCTCGCGCAGGATCATCTCTTCCATGCGCTGCCGGAGATTGAGCGGAGCCACCAATAGTTTTCGAAAAGTCTTTTTGCGCGAATAGCCGGTCAGGTAGTTAAACAAATCGGTGGCGTCCGCACCGATCTCTTCATCGCAGGTGAACAAGCCGAGGTCGGTATAAAGGCGGGCGGTTGCGGGGTTGTAGTTGCCGGTGGCCAAGTGGCAGTATCTGCGGATAACATCGCCCTCGCGCCGAACCACCAGGATCACCTTCGAATGCACTTTCAGGCCCAGCAGCCCGTACACCACGTGTACGCCTTCGCGTTCCAGCGCCCGGGCCCATTCGATGTTGCTCTCTTCATCGAAACGGGCTTTCAGCTCCACCACAACGGCCACCTGCTTACCGTTCTCCACCGCTTCCAGCAGCGCCTCGACAATCGGCGAATTGCGGCCCATGCGATAGAGGGTCATCTTGATCGCCAGGACGTCCGGATCCTTCGCGGCCTTGCGCAGGAATTCCACCACGGGTTGGAAGGACTCGTAGGGGTGATGGAGCAATTGATCCTGCTGGCGGATTACTTCGAAAACGTCGTCCTCCTTGGAGGTGAAGCCGGGCGGGGTATGCGCAAGAAAAGGCTTGTCTTTTAAATCCGGCCGGTCCAGCGCCGCGAGATGCCGCAACCGGCTCAAGTCCAGCGGGCCCTGCACGCGAAAAATGTTGGCGGCATCCAGCTCCAGCTTGGCGGCCAGAAAGTCGATCATTGCGGCCGGCATGCGCGCGTCCACTTGCAGCCGCACGGCATCGCGGAAGCGCCGCTGCCAAACTGCTTCCTCGATGGTTTCGAGCAGGTCGTCCGTTTCCAGTTCTTTGATGGCCACTTCGGCATCGCGCGTGAGGTGGAAGACGTGCGCCCGCAGAATCTCAAGGCCGGGAAACAAGTGGTGAAGATTGGCGACGATCAGCTGTTCCAGCCAAACGAACCCGTACGCCCGCGGACTATTGCCCGTCACGGCCGCTGGCAACAGCGTTACCGGAAGCAATTGGGGCAAGCTGTCGGGAACTTTGACGCGGGCAAAGTGCTCCGGACCGCCCCCGGGTTCACGGATCGCGACGGCGATATTCAAGCTGAGATTGGAAATATGGGGAAATGGCCGCCCTGGGTCGAACGCAAGGGGCGTAAGAACCGGGAACACCTTTTCAGCGAAAAATGTATCCAACTGCGCGCGCTGGTCCGCGCTGAGTTCGTTCAGATGCAGCAGGCGAACATGGTTTTCTACGAGCGCCGGCAGCAAGTCCTCTCGAAGGAATTCGTAGGCACCGTTAATAAGCCGTCCAACCGACGCCCGAATTGCATCCAGGGTTTCCGTAGGCCCCCGGCCGTCCATGCCGGTTTCCTGCACGCCATTCTCTATCTGCTGCATAACGCCGGCCACACGCACCATAAAGAATTCGTCGATGTTGGATCCGAAGATCGACAAAAACTTTACGCGCTCCAGCAGCGGATTGCGGCGATCGCGCGCTTCCTCGAGAACGCGGCGCTGGAACTCCAAGTGGCTGAGTTCGCGATTCAGGTAGAGCGTGGGATCGTTCAGTTCGGGGATTTCTGCGATTTTGAGCGGCGCTCGGGCCGCTTCCGCGCACATGTACTTAATTAGTGTATCGGAATGGCGGGATTGAGACGTTACAAAAGCCAAATGGCCACTCGTCGGTCAAGACGGCGGCCATTGCTTCTCTGCGCTTATCGGAATGTGTCTTCTGGCTCTCTGACTAGCTCTTTTCAGCGATCCGCAAGTTATTTGTCACCGAGAAAACTCCAGGGACAGTGTTGGCCCGGATATTCGCCGTGTCCTTGTCGGCTTCGTTATTCACAACGCCAACCAGCGTGACATGTCCGTTATCCACGATGATGTGGATGGATGGCTGCGCTCCCAGCGCATAGCGATAGAGGCCGCCGAAACCGAATATCGTCCGGTATTCCGCTGCTCGAATACGGTTATCGAAGGTGGAAAGTGGAAGAACGCGGATATTATCGATGACCTGAGTTACGCCGGGCAGCCGCTTGACAGACCGTTCCGCGTCTTGTTTGACCACGGGCTGAGTGACAGCTCCCGATAGCGTCACAACGCCGCTGGCATTATCCACGGAATAGTTCAGGTCGTCAAACACGTTGTAATACGGAATCATGACAAGCTCATGCCGTACCTGATTGGCCAAATCGCCGGCCGGAGGATTGCCACTGCCGGCAAACATCGGTGCGGCTCCAACAACGAGCGCTACCGCAAAAGCTACTTTTTGGATTGTTCTTTTCATATGCCTCTCTCTATCCACCTAATCGGATGTGGGGCCAGGAAGGCGGGTTGCGAAAATTACACAAGTTTACGGGTAATCGCCGTCCACGGCGAGCCGGGAACTTGCTGGCTGTGCGCCACTTAGCCCGGCGCGCCACTTCTGAGCCACAGGCACGGTATGATGAAGAAGAACACCCTCACTTATATTTTCATGTCTGATCCACGCGCACCAGAACTAGGTATAAACAGCTGGCTCGAAGACGAGCTGTACCAGCAATACTTGAGCGATCGTAAGAATGTAGACGAGAGCTGGAAGGAAGTATTTGAGACCAACGGCGGCAATGCTCCGCAAGCATCCGCACCTGCACCCGCAAATGGCTCACATCCGTCGGAGCGAGCAGCTCAACAAGCAGTCGCATTGCACAATAGCGGATTAAGCTCAATTCCGGAACATCAGCCGGTAGCCGGCGAGACATTGATGCCGCTGCGCGGCGCGGCCGCGCGCATCGCCGAGAACATGAACTTGAGCCTCACCATTCCGCTGGCCACCTCTCAACGGGTGATGCCGGTGAAGGTGATCGACGAAAATCGCCGCGTCGTGAACGAGCACCGCGCCCTGCTTGGCAAGAGCAAAATCTCGTACACGCACATCATCGCTTGGGCCATCGTAAAGGCGCTCCGCAGCAACCCGTCCTTAAATCACGCTTACGCCGAGACCGACGGCCAACCGTTCCGAGTTGTGCGGGATCACGTCAACATCGGCATTGCGGTGGACGTGTCGGGCAAAGACGGCGCGCGCTCGTTGAAGGTGCCCAACATCAAGGACGCAGGATCGATGGACTTCGCGCAGTTCGTCACCGCGTTCGACGACATCATTTTTCGAGCCCGCAATAATAAGCTGACGGTGCAGGATTTTGAAGGCACCACCATTTCACTGACGAATCCCGGTACCGTTGGCACTCTCGGCTCAGTGCCCCGCCTGATGCCCGGACAAGGCGCGATCATCGCCACCGGGGCCATCGACTATCCGGCCGAGTATCACGGCGTGACTGACCAACTGCGGGCTCAGCTGGGCTTGAGCAAAGTGATGACAGTCACCTGCACCTACGATCATCGGGTGGTGCAAGGCGCTGAGTCCGGCACCTTCCTGGGCCGTCTGCAAGCGCTGCTTGAGGGCGAAGACGGATTCTACGAGAAGATTTTTGGCGACCTCAAGATTCCTCACAAGCCCGTTCATTGGGAGCCTGATCGCACGGTCTCTATTCCTGGACTGCGAGGCTCGCAGCAAGAGGGAGTGGTAAAAGAAGCGGCGGTATTGCAGCTTATCAATGCTTACCGCGTGCGAGGCCATCTGATTGCGGATTTTGATCCGTTAGGTTCGGAACCCGTTTATCATTCCGAACTTGACCCGGCTACGTATGGGCTGACCATCTGGGATCTCGATCGCGAATTCCTGACCGGCACCTTGATGTCGGAGGACGATCAGCCGCAGAAAATGGCCACGCTGCGCGAAATCCTGGAAACGTTGCGTCAGACCTATTGCGGAAAAATCGGCTGCGAATACATGAACATCCAGATTCCGGAGCAGAAGCGCTGGCTGCAACTCCGGATGGAGCCTACCGGTAATCGCTGGCCGCTGGATCCTCAAACCAAGCTACGCGCGCTCCAACACGTGATCGAAGCCGAAGAGTTCGAGCGCTTTCTGCATACCCGCTTTATTGGCCACAAGCGTTTTTCGCTGGAAGGCGCAGAATCGGCCATCGCGATCCTGGACGAAATCCTGGATCGCGCGGCGGCTACCAACGTCCATGAAGCTGTGATTGGCATGGCCCACCGTGGACGCCTGAACATGCTGGCGAACATCGTCGGCAAATCGATGGTGCAGGTGTTCTCGGAGTTTGAAGGCATCGATCCGGATAGCACGCAAGGATCGGGCGACGTGAAATATCACCTGGGCGCCAGCGGCGTGCGCAAGTCGTCATCGGGACGCGAAATCGTCGTATCGGTGGCGTTCAATCCAAGCCATCTGGAAGCGGTGGACCCGGTGGTGGAAGGTCTCGTGCGGCCTAAGCAGGACCGGCTGGGGGACACGGCCCGCGAGCGTGTGATTCCAATTTTGATTCACGGCGACGCAGCATTCGCCGGACAGGGCGTGGTGGCGGAGACGCTGAATCTTTCGCAACTGGAAGGCTACACCACCGGCGGCACCATTCATCTGGTGATCAACAACCAGATTGGATTCACCACCAATCCCAACGAAGCGCGCTCGACGCCCTACTCCACCGATGTCGCTCGCATGGTGCAAGCGCCCATTTTCCATGTCAACGGCGACGATCCGGACGCCTGCCTGCGCGTAGCGCAGATGGCTTACGATTACCGCCAGACCTTTAAGCGCGACGTCGTGATCGACATGTTCTGCTATCGCCGGCACGGTCACAACGAAGGCGACGACCCCAGCTACACGCAGCCCATGCTATATCGCAAGATTCGCAATCATCCTCCGGTTGCCAATTTATATTCGGAGTCTTTGGTTCGCGACAGTTTGATTGACGCCGCCCACGTGGACCAGATCCGCAAGGGCATCCACCAGCGGCTGAACGATATTTACGACGCTTCCAGGCAAAATCGGGAGCATTATGAGCTCCAGGAACTGAGCGCGGTTGATCCGGAAGAAATGATCGCGCCACGCCCCAACACGGCCGTGGATCGAGCGGCGCTGGAGCGCGTGGTGCACGGCATCACAACTTTCCCGGACGAATTTCACGTTCATCCCAAGCTGGAAGGTTTTCTCAAAAAGCGGCAGGAGATCCTGCGCGGCGCGCCTATCGATTGGGCCACCGCGGAAACGCTGGCTTTCGGCACCCTGGTGCTGGAACGAACCCCGGTCCGGCTGAGCGGCCAGGACAGCGGCCGCGGGACTTTCAGCCAGAGGCACCTGGAGCTTTACGATAGCGAAACGGGCGATCGGTATATCCCGCTGCAGCACCTCTCGCCCCAGCAGGCGCGCTTCGATGTTTTTGACAGCTCTCTCAGCGAGTACGCGGTGATGGGCTTTGAATTCGGCTACAGCGTGGCCGATCCGCTGACGCTGGTGTTGTGGGAAGCGCAGTTCGGCGACTTCGCCAACGGTGCGCAGATCCTGATCGATCAATTCATCGCCAGCGCCGAGTCGAAGTGGGGCCAGCCCAGCGGCCTGGTGCTGTTACTGCCGCACGGGTACGAGGGACAGGGCCCGGAGCATTCGAGCGCCCGCATCGAGCGCTTCCTCACGCTTTGCGCCGAAGACAACATGCAGGTGGTGAACGCCAGCACGCCCGCGCAATATTTCCATCTGCTGCGCCGCCAGATGCACGGTGGCCTGGATCGCCGCGGCGTCCGGAAGCCGCTGATCGTGTTTACGCCCAAGCGCATGCTGCGCCACCCCAAAGCCGTTTCAAGCGTGAACGATTTGATGACCGGGTCGTTCCGCGAAGTGATCGACGATACCACGGGTATCGAGCTGTCGCGCGTCAGCCGCGTGCTGATTTGCTCGGGCCAGGTTTATTACGACGTGCTGGCCGCCCGCGAGCAAGGACAGATTTCCGACGTCGCCATCGTTCGGCTGGAGCAGATCTATCCGTTCCAGACTGGACAGATGCGCGACATTCTGGCGCGTTATCCGGAAACGGCCACTGTGGTCTGGGTGCAGGAAGAGCCACGCAACATGGGCGCCTGGCGATTCGTTCAGGAGCAAATGCAGCCAATCCTCGAATCCACGCAGCGGGTGCTGCGGTATGCGGGCCGTGCTCCCAGCGCCAGTCCGGCGTCTGGCTCGCTGAAGCGCCATCAGGAGGAACTCGCGGAACTTCTGGAGCAAGCCTTCTCGGGCGAAGTGAAGCTGGTGGAAAACGGGCGCAAAATTCCGGGGCGCCGCCGGCGGTAGTAACAGGACCTAGCGAGTTACGGTCGACGGCTTCAGGCGCAATCCCTGTATCCATAGGCGCTGGGCGGATGTTTCTGGAACGGGCAGGCCGCGAGCAGAGCTGACAGCTTCGATGGCATCCTCGGGATTGAGTCCTGAAGTGGCCAGAACTCCCGCAGCGATTAAGCCCGAGCGTCCAATGCCTTGACGGCAATGCACTGCAACGTTCTTTCCTTCGTCCAATGCACCCGCGATGCTTGACATTAGCGAGACAGCGGCAGGCACGGATGGTGGGACGCCGCGATCGGGGATCGGGAATGAGATGAAGCGGATGCCATTTGCCTCTGCCACTTTAGATTCCTCAAGTAGGCCGAGTTGATCTGACTCGTCGATTTCCAGCAGAGAAACTACCACGTCGATACCTGACCGTCGCCAGCCGCTCACTTCGTCCCTCAGCCAATCGTCTCCCCTGGGCCGAGTAGCAATGGCTAGCCGCCCACGCCACGGGCCAGCTATCCAGAACAGGTCATGGCTCATGATGTTTCTCTATTATCTCTCGCGGAAGCACATTGATGTCCTCGCCGCGCTCGAGGAGAACGAACAACCGATGATGCCCGTCGAGAACCGTCCCGTCAGGTCGGGCCTTCAAAGAGCCCGGTTGGCCGGGAAGAGCGCCAGTTTTATCGCGTCGCTTGACTGTCGGCGGAACGCTTTGAGCTTCACCGGATTCAGAGCATCTTCGGAATGCAAGAATCGGACTTTCGGCTTTGGTGACCAGTCCATCGGGATCTACCCAGCATAGTGGGCGGATCCGAAAAGACCTCGCGCTCAAAGAATGTCTGAAAGCGGGTCGCTTACGCGGTTCCGCCGATGGGAGCCAACCACCGTAGCAGGAAGAAGTGGTGGCCGCAGAGAGTGCAGCGATAGGGCCACAGGATCCAGTGGAGCGCCTGCTCCATGACGTTTCTGACGCCTACGCCTCTAAAATCGACTGATTTGCAGTGCGGACAGCGCGTTGAAAACATAGATCCTCGGCCTCTTCCCTAACCGTCAGTTTTCGCCGCGCTACCGGTTCCCTGGATGCTGCTCCGGAAGGCTGGCGTTGAGTTCCGAACATTGCTGTCAGTGCTGCTACCACCCCGGGTGGCGCGGCTTGCGTCCCTGGCAGCCTTGATTTGTTCTGGCGTCCTCAGGTCCGGCTCCGAGAGTTTTATGTGCTCCTTGGCACGGGAAACCTGGCGCTTGTGTCGCTTTGCTAGTCTTTTGTCCATTGACTCACCCTGACATTCACTATTATCGGTTAAGTATTGGTTGCAGGTCAATCCCGTGCGTGCCAGAATGAGACCATAGTTCACTTCTGACGGTTAATGGGTGCTTCCTTGGACGTCTCTCTAGTGATAAAACAACGTTTGAGTGAGCTGGGGCTGGATCAGAGAGATCTTGCGACCGCCACTCAAGTCACCGAATCCTACGTTTCACAACTTCTTACTCGAAGGAAGGCGCCTCCTGCCCCGGGGCGCACCGACATCTACGACAAGATCGGCGAGTTCCTGAAGCTGCCCACCGGCGAACTTTCGAGACTTGCCGACCTGCAGCGGCAGGAGGAGTTGAAGAAGCGCGTAACCGAGCCGCCCCGGCCGCTGTTCGAGGAATGCCGGGAGCTGATCCTTCGCAAGTGCGTGCCCGACAGCGAAAAAGAAATACGCAGGATTTTCGAGAAGGAGCCTTTTGGCGAACTCGAACGTCTGGTAACGCAAAAGCTTCTGGACGTCGCCCAAGGCGTGGCCAAGGAGGAATTGAGAAGCGAGGAGTGGCTGCGGTTAATGGCTCAGGTGGGCGGACGCAGCTATGAGCAAATGCGAGTGGCGATTCTGGAATTTCTCGACACCGAGGTTTTTAATATTTCTGTCGAGAATTGCGTTTCATTCCTCGACCCGATCATCGACGCCTGGGACATGGACCTGAAGACTTTCGGTATGGACGTTGTCCTCAACCACCGGCTGGCTCCACGCAGCCGAAAGCGGTTTGAATTTGTAGAACAGGAGCCGCAACAATCGTTCGCCTTGGAACCAGGCTTCGAACAGTTCCTCAACGACAAATCGCTGAGCGCGGACGCCACCGAGGAGGAGATCCAATTCCTGAAGGCCCTGAAGTTTCAAGGCCGGCATCCCGCACCTCTGTATTATTACCGGGAGCTGCAAAATCTAAGGGATCCGTTGCATTTCTCGCATGAAAATTAACGTTTCGCATTCCACCGTCTATCGCTACGACGTTCCGGTGTACCTGGAGCCGCACATTTTCCGCCTTCGGCCACGCGAGAACAGCGCGCAACGGCTGCTTGCGTTCGACCTTCAGATTGCACCGATACCGGCCGGAACCACGGAGTGCCTGGATCAGGATGGCACGCTCGCCTTGAACGCGTGGTTCAGCGCGCCGACCAGTGAGTTGCGGGTGGCCAGCCGCTTCACGGTGGAGATGCTTCGGGCGAACCCGTTTGATTACGTGCTCACCACTGAATCCTTGAATCTTCCGCTGTGGTATCGGGAGCCGTTGTGCTCGGCCTTGAGTCCTTATCGAAAGGATGCACACGTCGCTGAATCCGTGAAGCAGTTTGCCCAAAGGACCGCGGCCGGCGTCCAATGGAACACGCTAGCGTTTTTGACAGCGTTGAGCCTGGGAATCTTTCAAACCTGCCGCCAGGTGACGCGCCCGTATGGTCCTCCCTGGATGTCGGATCGAACGCTGGGCTCGCAAGAAGGATCCTGTCGCGATCTGGCGGTTCTGTTCTGCGATGCTTGCCGGGTGATGGGCATCGCCGCCCGATTCGTCAGCGGGTATGAATGCGCGTCGGCCGGCAGCGTCTTGAACGGCTCTCTGAGCAGCCCCGATTCATACATGCACGCCTGGGCCGAAGTCTATTTGCCGGGCATTGGATGGCGAGGTTACGATCCTGCGCGCGGCCTCGCCGTTTCAAACCAGCATATCGCTGTTGCGGCGGGCTTCGATCACGATCTCGCGTCTCCGGTGGCGGGATGGTATTCCGGTGGATCGGGCTCGCGAATGGAAGCTTCGCTGAGCCTGGAGGTGTGCCCTAATTAGTAGTAACAATGAAAAAGATTAATCCTGACGACTATCGGGTACGGCCCGGCAAGAACGTGGATCTCGATCAATGGCCCACCAAAGGGAAACCCGTTTACAGCTCGAAAAAGGACTATGAGAAGCTCCTCGCCGAGCATATCGAACTACTGAGCCAGCAGCAAAACCTGTTGTATGCCTCCAACCGCTATGCGCTGCTGCTGATTTTCCAAGCCATGGACGCGGCCGGGAAGGATAGCTCCATTAAGCACGTGATGTCGGGCGTCAATCCCCAAGGTTGCCAGGTTTTCAGTTTCAAACATCCCAGCACGGAGGAGCTTGGAACACGACTTCCTGTGGAACGCCACCAGGCGTCTGCCGGAACGCGGCCATATCGGCATCTTCAATCGCTCTTACTACGAAGAAGTGCTGATCGTCCGCGTGCATCGCGAGATTCTCAGCAATGAAGATCTTCCCGAAGAACTGGTCGATAAAAAGCATTTCTGGCGGGACCGTTATCGTTCCATCGTCAACCTGGAGGAGCATCTCCACCGCAATGGCACGCGCATCGTGAAGTTCTTCCTGCATCTTTCCAAGGATGAACAAAAAAAGCGTTTCCTGAAGCGTATCGACGATCCGGAGAAGAACTGGAAATTCAGCGCTGACGACATTAAAGAGCGGAAATACTGGAAGCAGTACATGACTGCCTATGAGGAGTGCCTCAGCGCCACCAGCACTCACGCCGCGCCCTGGTATGTTGTTCCCGCCGACGACAAGGAGAATACGGGCTTGATCATTTCCCGGATTGTGCTGGACGCGCTCCAGACTCTGAAGATGTCTTATCCGAAAACCACCCCCGGACGCCGGCGCGAATTGCAGGAGATCGCCAAGCAGCTCAGCAAAGAGAAATGAGCACCCGTCACCCGAGTGCAACAATCCTGTGAGCGCCTTCACTCCGGGATATCAGAATTGCTATTATTAGCGAAATACTGACAACACAATTCACATTCGTTCGTCTTAGTTCGATAGTGACGGGAAACTGAATGCTCCAGCAGGATCTGGGTTTCGCCTTTCGTCAATTTCGCAAAAGTCCCGTGTTTGCCTTCACGGCTATCGTCTCGCTGATGCTGGGAATTGGGGCAACCACGGCGGTATTTAGCGTCGTTTATGCGATTTTGATGAATCCATATCCCTATCGCGACGCCAACCGCCTGGCTTACCTGTATGTCCGCGACAAGAGTGGAAACGACCGCGGGATTGGCTTGTCCGGCCGCCAGGTCCAGCAGCTTCGACAGATAACCTGCCTTGAGAGCGTGATAGCGATACAGGAATGGAGCCTGACCACTACGGATGAGGACCTGCCGCAAAATGTGGAAGCCGCTTACATGACGCCGAACCCCAACCACCTTGGGGTGGCCGCGCTGCTCGGCAGGCCGCTGATTCCATCGGACGCGCCCGACGGACAGGATCCGCAACCGGTGGTGGTGCTGGGTTACAAATTCTGGCAGAGGTATTACAACGGCCGTACCGACATTCTGGGCCACACACTGCGGCTGGTTCACAAAACTTACACGATTGTGGGTATCATGCCGCCGCGCTTCACCTGGCAAGGCGGTGAAGTCTATTTGCCGTTAAAGTTCGAAGAAACCCGGGGCGTGGACTATTGGTCCTCTCTGAAACTGAAGCCGGGCGTCAGCAGAGCAGCGGCCAACGCGGAGCTGCAACCTCTGATCGAGCAGTTTGCAAAAGAAGAGCCGGACCGTTTTCCACTAGGATTTCGGGTAAGCATCCAGGGGTTGAACGACTGGGTTCAAAAACGCCTGGGCGCCACGCTGGAGTTGCTGTTTGGGGGTGTAGGGCTGATGTTGCTGATCGGCTGCACGAACGTTTCCATTCTGCTACTCGCGCGGGGAACTGTGCGCCGGCAGGAATTGGCGGTGCGGGCGTCGGTGGGAGCCAGCCGCGGCCGTATCGTACGCCTATTGCTCACCGAATCGCTGGCGCTGTCTTTGTGCGGCGCCTTCGCGGGTATTCTCCTGGCTGGTGTGCTGGTGAAGATGATTGCCGCGTGGCTTCCCGATAACACCTTCCCAAGCGAAGCGGCCATCGGGATCAACGTGACGGTTCTGGCCTTCAGCACGGCACTGGCGATCGCTACCGGCGTGCTGTTCGGGCTATCGCCGGCACTTCAGCTTTCCAATCCCGACCTAGCGCCCGCTATGGCGGGATCGCGCCGGACCACCAGCGGCATCCGGAGCAAACGCACCCACGGCATTCTGGTAGTTTCACAAGTGGCCCTCACTCTAATCCTGTTAACGGGCGCCGGCGAAGCGCTGGCGAGTTTTGTGCGTCTCATGCGCGCCGATCTCGGCTACGATCCGCATCATACAATGTCCGTCGGCATTCCACTGCATCAAAACACGCACAGCGAGTGGGCCAGCCGGGCGCGCTATTTCGACCAGCTCCGTGAAAGAATTGGGTCGCTCGATGAAGTGGTATCGGCCGGCATCTCGACCAACGCCACGCCGCCATCCAGCGGGTGGGACACGCGATTCGAGATTTTCGGCCAGCCCCAGTTACGAGAGCAGCAGGCGCGTACGAATTTTATCAGCCCGGAATATTTCACGGTATTGCGTATTCCTCTGGCGTCCGGCAGATTGTGGACTCATGACGAAATCATACGTGGAGCCCCACTGGCGCTGGTGAATCAAACCATGGCGCAACACTATTGGCCCAGCGGAAACGCCCTCGGACAGCAGATTCGCGTGCCTCAGTTGAAAACGCAGCCGCCTTTCCAGATCGATGTCGCGGGAAGCGACGGCTGGCTCGAAATCGTGGGCGTGGTGTCGGACGTTCGCGATGACGGATTGAGCAAGCCCATCGAGCCAGGGATTTATATTCCCTTCTCGATGCAGATGGGGATGTGGACGCAGATATTGGTGCGCACGCGTGGCGAGCCGCTAGCGATTCTCCGGGCCGTCCGGACAAAAGTGCATGAGGTGGATCCCGATCAGCAGGTGGACGGACAGATCCGCAATCTGGAGCAGTGGATTACCAGCCAGCCCGAGTGGGTGGGCGCGCGTCTCACCATGATCCTGCTGGGATCGTTCTCCGCGCTGGCGCTGGCGCTTTCCGCCTTCGGCCTCTATAGCGTGGTCTCGCACGTGGTGGCGCAGCGGACCAACGAATTCGGAATCCGCATGGCGCTGGGCGCACAGAGGGGCGACGTGCTGCGGCTGGTGCTCCGCTCCACCGCGATTACGGTCGGCTGCGGACTCGGCGTGGGCATCGTGTTGAGTTACGCCCTTTCGCGCGCGATCTCGGGTTGGACGAACCAAACGTCGAGCGATCCACGGATCATGGCCGGTGTGATTTTAATCCTGGCAGGAGCCGCAACGGTCGCTTGTGTGTTACCTGCGCGGCGTGCATCGTCCATCGATCCGATGACGGCGCTGCGTTCTGAATAAGTACCTTTTTATAGCGTCTATTCGACAATCATGATCGGGGCCTGCCAGAATGCGGCCTTCTGCCCGGTTGGATCCAGCACCGTGACCTGGCAATTGTATTCGCCCGGCGCGAGCTTATCGAGCGAAAGGTCGAATCTCAGCGGCATCGTTTTCAAGCGATTGGTCAGCGCTTCGCTCACCGAGCGTGGCGGAGTCTCGAAGACTTTGGATTGTCCGCGATAGAAGGTGACGAAGGCGACCAACGGCTGAGCGCTGGCAACGCCCGGCTCATAGGCTTGAAGATACACGTACATTTGCCTACCCTTGCTGAACACGCGTGTCACGCTCGGAATCAGCTTCTCACCTTCCTGGACCAGCGGATTGGTTGTCTCCGCTTGTTCCTTGGTCTTGAGAGCATTGTAGGCGGCTTCCTTCAGAACCTCGCGCTGGCTGCTCAACACCACGGAGCTGATGGGGATGCGCTTCAGCTCCTTGTTCAGGTTGGGGATGACGAATGTGGTTTCGTAAGTTCCTATCCGGCCGGTCTCGGCATCGCGCGCGAGAAGTTTGATTTTGTACTTGCCCGGCAGCAGCGTGAACCCCGTAACGTATTCGATGGGCTGTTTCGCTAACTTGGCCGCTGTCTCGCCGCTCAGCTTCATATCCACCTTGTCGCGAACATTTTGGATGGTGCTGCCGTAATCGTCCTTCACTTCGCCGATAAAATCGATCAACGTGTGTTCGGCGCCGCCCTTGCGCGCGAGCGCCATCTCACGGCCTGGGATCTTCACCACAACTGGCACAAAATACTCGGCCCGGTTCAACTGGAAGTAGTCGATCTCCATGGCGATGGTCAGCTCCGTAATGGGATCGCCCAGCATCAGCGCGTCTTCCAGCTGCCGTTCCTTATCGGCCACCGTGAACTTGCCGAAGGTTTTGCCGGCGAAATAGCCCTGGCGATAATCCAGCGTCGCGGCAAGGCCGTTATTCATCGAGATTTTGATCCGCCGGAACTTGCCATCCAGATTGGTGTTGGTCGCGTAGTAGCCAAGAATGTAGTAACTGGAAACGCTTTTCTGCGCCTGAACGATTCCCATCGCAAGATCGTTGTTGTCGAGCAGGGCCTTCCCGCCAGTGTCGGCGGCCAGCGCAAACAAAGTATCCTGCGATTGCTGGAAGCGAGAGGTCAACGCCAGCGCGGAGCCACCGGTGTACATTCCTCTGCCTCCCGGCGACCCCTGAGTGGCGTCGCCCAGCGGGGCCTGAGCCACCAAGCCGCGTGCGTCAATCGGCCAAAACGAAACTCCGGCGCGGATGGCCGCATTTGTAGTTGCGTGCAATTGCGCTTGATTGTCGAGTCCGTTGAGATTCAAGCCGCTGGCGAAATACAGCACCGATTTTTTCTCGCTGAGCTGCCCCAACATCTTGGCAGCGGTCTGCAGCGCCGAAAGCTGGCGGTTTGTATTGAAGATATTGAACTCGCTATCGTCCTGGCCGAAGGCCGCTCCCGAATCGGGCGTGCTGTCGTCGCTGGTGGTTTCATCGAAGCCCTGGGCCTCGCCGACGATCATGGTCTGGAGGATGCTATCCAGGCGGTCGCGATCGTCCGTGAAATCCGACATCACTCGAACGGAGCCGCCTTCGAATCTCATCAGCGCCATGCGATCCGCCGGAGTCATCTGAGTGCGGATAAACTTCTCAGCCGCCGTAATGGCGCGCAACTGATCTGGTGGCGGCATGGCTGTCATGTCGAAATAAAGCACCAGCAGGCGACGATCCTGGTATCGAACATCGCCCGGCTTTTCCGAAGTAATCTGGGCCTCCGGAAGCTTCTTCAGCGGCGCGGGTAAGATAGCGACAGGCGGCTCCACTTCAACAGTCTCGGGTACCTTTTGATATTCGAAGAAACGAATGGCCTGTTCGGCGCCGTCTTCGGTCACGGTGAAGTCCTTGGCGGTCAGCCCTATAACGGGCTTGCCGCTTTTATCTTTCACGTTTACGGTCTCCACCACCAATTGGCTGCTGGTAGAAAACGTGGCCGGGGTATCGCTGCCGGCAGACGTGTTCTGGCCGATCTTCTGGGCGTCAGAGAGCAGAGCGGCGGAAAGGGCCAACAAAAGAAGGGCGACTGTGGCGCGGATCATCTTGTTAAAACCTCAGTATGAATCCTGTTGTCAAACTGCGCATGGCGTTGGCCGTCAGAGGAAGACCGAATTGCGGGCTCCCGAAGGTAGTGTTCCAACTGGGGAAGGTAACGTGGTTGAGCGGGTTCATGGAATCAATCCGCAAGTCCCCACTCAGCCGGTCGCTCAATCGGAAGGTGCGTCCGGCGGAGGCGTTCAAAGAAAACTGGAAGGGGCCCGTAATGGAGTCGCGTCCGGCGTTGCCAAATTGACCGGGAAGCGGCGAAGAATAAGCGGCGGGATTGAGGGACAATCCGGCAGGAGCGTCGTACAACGAAGCGCCGGTGTAATTCGGACGAAGCGCGCTGGTAACGCCGGTGCCCTGTAGCGTAGCCAGATATTGGGGAGTGAGGGGCAATCCAGTGCCGGCGGAGATGGTTGTACTCAGCAGCCAGCCCTTGAAGAGCGTGCCGCGCCAGCCGTTGAGCAGCGTCCCTCCAGCCACTCCCATGCCGGTGGTGTATTGAATGGTCGACGTCACAAGATGCCTTTGATCGAAAGTGGAGAGACTTCGTTCGGAGCTGAGGTCCAGCCAATTCTGAGCCACCAGGAGATTGCGCGGGCCGGACGCAGCCGCGCCGCCTGGAACAACCGACCCCACCGGGGCGCTCGCGGAAGCCCCCAAGCCTCCCAATATCGCGTCATCGTCGATTGCTTTGGCGAACGTGTACTGCACCGTGGCCGTGAAGCCGCTGTGCAGGCGGCGGCGCAACTGGATTGATCCAGCTTCCCGCGTTGAGTTGCCATTCGACGTTATGTACTCATAACCCGCCGGGCAGGCAGCACAAGGGTTGATTGCTCCAACAGGATAGGTATTGGGCAAAAATTCCTGTGTACCGTGGGTTCCCTTGATGCCGTTATAAGTCGCCGTCATTTGCAGCGAGCCGGGCAGATCGCGTTGAACGGAGAGCTGCCAGTTCTGCGCGTAGCCGGGACGAAAATTGGGATCGATACCGAAGGTGTTGGGCGTAGTGGCGGGAGGCGCGTTGAATCCATCGGCCAGCGTCAGTGGATTCGTGGGAGTGTTCTGGACGTTGAGGCTTTTCGACAGCGGGTATTGCTGCGACATTTGTGACGCGATTGTCTGGTAAACCGATGTGTCGTAGGTAACGCCGTACCCGGCGCGAATCACCAGCGACGATGCGGGCAACGGCCGCCAGGCAATCGCGACGCGCGGTTCGAATGCCCGTTTGTCGGGATGGATCAGTGAATCCGGATAGTGCTGGCCTGTTAGTGAACCGACTGGGTTGCTGGCCACCACAGCGGCTTCGTTTGAAAAACCCGGAACAACGTCCAGATTCACCAGGCGTCCATACAACTCCGTAGTGGGCGCACCGTACTCCCAGCGCACGCCGACGTTCAAAGTTAAAGCAGAGTTGATTCTCCAATCGTCGTTGAAAAAGGCGTCATACAAGGAGTCGCGAAAGTATTTGTCCGCATTGCCGAAGGCGACGTAAGCTGCATCCGGAGTACCTAACAGAAAATCGGCGAAGTCCGAGCCGGCTGCGCCGGTAAACGTAAACGTTCCGCGCCCCGCGTTTTGCCCCAGTACATTAAATTGCTGCTTCTTGAAGTCGCCCCCGAACTGGAAATTGTGGCGCGAGCGATTCCAATAAAATAGCGCCGAAACAGCGCCGGTCTCATTATGGTTGGTCTTCTGTTCCGCGTCGGAGAGCCCTTGCACGGTGACGAAGCTGAGATTCGGCGGTCCCCAATTCAAGGCACTTTGATCGTTGCCGGCAATGCCGGCCAAGCCCGAGACGTTCTCGCGATTTTCGAAGTACGGAGTGAGGTCCATTGAGAAGCGGTCGAAGCGGTAGCTGAAAGTCCCAAACAAAGTCTGCGCGAAGCGGTGGAACCAGGTGGCACTCGTGGTCAGCCCAAGACTATCGGTAGTATCCAGGAAGCCGAAGACGTTGGGAGCAGCCTGGCGCGTGTCCTGAAATGCAAAGGTGCCGGAGAGCTGATTCTTGCGATCGACGGATTTGTTCCAACGGGATTGCAAGCTGTCCTGGTGTTCGACGGAGACCAGCGGAACCTGGTAGTTATAGCCGCCGCTACCGGCAAAATTGGGCAGCGGGTAGAGCGCCAGTAGCGCCAAGGCCTGCGGGCTGATCTGGCTCTTGGGAATCACGATGCTGGGCGAGACGTCGCCTGCGCGTTGCGCGGCGGTCGGCATGAGCGCCGTGGTTGTGGTGTCGTTGCGGTTCCGCGTCCACTGATAACTCACAAAAACATTCGGACCATTTTTGATCAGGTGAGGAATCTTCAGAGGCCCGCCGAAGTACGCCGTGGCGGTGAAAAGGTTGTAGCCGGGTTTGGGAGTGTTCTGCCCAGTGAAGGAAAACGTTCGCGCGTCCCAAATCGCATTATTGTCGAAGATTCCGAGGCCGCCGTTGTACAGCGATCGCGATCCGTTGCGATTGTTGCCGAAAGCCGGGAACAGCGCGAATGGCGAGCTGGCGCCGTTGTTCTGGCTGCCATTGATGAGCAGGCCGTCGGCGGCGCGTTGCTCCAGTTCATCCCGCGCCGGGTCAGTTTGAGCCACCTTCGGGCCAGACTCCGGCTTCTTGGTCTCGGCGGGCGCGGCAGCGGACGGCGCCGCGGCGGGTTGGGCCACCGGCGCGGCCAGCTGAGTTTCCGCGTGGATCTGATCCAAAGGCAGCATTTTCAACTCCCACATCGCCGGCGCCTCTTTTACGGCATTTAGGCCGGCATTTTTATCAACCGTGATGTTGCCTTTGACAGTCGAAAAGCCGAGCATCTCCACCTGGATTGTCCAGACTCCATCCGCGAGATCCGGAAATGTGTAGGCCCCCTCGGCATCGGAGACCGCCGTGAATTTTTTGTCGCCCTGAGCGGCGGTAACCGTGGCCCCCGGTACCGGCAAGCCGCCAAACGTGACCTCGCCATGCTGTTCGGACGCCAGAAGGTTGAACGCCACCAACCCAAGGGCAACCAGAGAACGAAGGAAGCGGCGAATCACGATGCTGGTCCCCTAGTTCTCCGAAGGCCGTTCAATATGATCGATCACGATGATTTCCACTGGGCCTTTTTGCGATTCCAACTTCAAGCCGAGCTGTTCCTGCAGAGCTGTGAATAGAGAAGGGCCATTGGGATCTATCGGCGGCAGCGGAGGCATTCCGGGCGGCGCACCACCGGGAGGGGCACCACCTGGAGGCAACTGGAATTGTCCCTGCTCGGGCGTGTATTGCATGTCGATATCGTACTTCCCAGTGAGATTGGTTTTGTCCAGCACGGTCCTCCCCGTGAAGCGCGAAAGCGGATCCAAAAACTGTTCTATCGACACCTTTTGGCCGTTGAGATGACCGGGAAACATCATGAACCCGCCGCAAAAGGCAGTCGGCAGTTTGCCCGGCTGCGGCGGTGGTGGCGGACCGCTGGGCGGTGGACCGCATTCACCTTCCGCTGGGTGGAGCTTTCCGGCCTTAGCAACCACCAATGCGTAGATCGGGAGGTCTTTGGTCTCGCGGTGGAATTTGAACTGGAGTCGGTCTTCAAAGAGCGTCTGAAGCAGCAGGCGCATGCCATCAAAACCCGGATTTCCTTCGGCCTTGGCCTCGATATCGTACCGTTCCGACGCCAGCCAGGGCGGAGCTCCGGAGAGCTGAAAATCCTTTATGTTGTAGGCGAAAGTTAACAGCAGCTGCAATGGTATGTTGGAGGCACTGAAGTGGCCGCCGGGACCAGGCCGAAGCATCCCGCCGAACGACGCCGATTTATTTGGCTTGATGGACGCCACCTCGAATTCCGGTCGGGGCGCAGTGGGCTTTTCAGAAGACTGGCCAAAGGCGTGGCAGGAACCTAGCAAAACACTCGCGATTGCCAAAGCTCGCTGCATCGCTATTTAGTTCCTTCTAGAATACCGCGCCCATTTGCACGATGACGCCCGAAGAAAAGAGACGGCTCCGCGCTGCATTTGTTAGGATTTTGCGAAGCATCCGTGTGCAATTGTGGAACACATGTGCCTTTCAGACACTAGGGGGCTGTCTGCGGACAATCTTTATCGCTAAACGTAGCGCACGCACTCCTGCGTGCCGTGTTGGCAATCGTGCCAACACCCGTTCACACGACAGCCCACTAGTTTTCCGAAGCCCTCTCCACGTGATCGGACCGCTCGAATCGGCAGGCTGCGGAGGTTCGGCTCGCGGAGGCAATCCGATGGCCTGAGCGCCTTCATCGGGCCTGGGCGTCGAGCGTGAGCTGGCCCGCTAAACCCGCCACCGAGCTATCCGAAAAGATGGCCGACCCATTCCCAAACTGTACGAGTGGCTTCCTTTCGCCCGTGTCGCCGGGGTGGGGCTTTAGCTTCGGCCCGCTCTTTGTCACCACCAGCGCGTAAACCGGCAGATTCTTCGTTTTGCGGCGCGTCTTCAGTTGAAAACGATCTTCGATTAAGCCTCTAAGCAGGACTGAGAACTGATTCGGTGGAAGGCGTCCCTGAACACCGTCAGTTTTGGCTTCTATGTCCCATCGCTCGGTGCCCATCCAGCTCGGGGCGCCTGAGATCTGATAGGAGGCTACACCGTAAGCAAACATGACAAGCATGGTGAGTGTCACGCCAGTAGCAGTGAGGCCGCCGCCAGGCAGAGGGCGCAGCATAAAGCGGTTGTCGCTGGACTGATTGGGCTTGATTGACACCACTGTGAAGGCCGTGGGAACTGCCGGCGGAGAGACCGGTGCCTGGCCGAAAAGTCCGCACGGGACGAGCAGGCCGAACCGCAGAAAAATTCGAGCCATTGACAACAATGACGGACGGCTCCAGCCGGGCGTGCACCGCGAGTTATAAACAGAATGTTTTAGCTAGCGTTCGCCGCCAAACATGTGTTTGGGGTCTTTGTTGTTGTCCTGGCAGACGTACTCATACAGCTCCATGTCGGGCTGCCAGCGGATGATCCACCCGCCGGTCCACGGCTTGGTGTAGGCACCGGGATCGTCGATGGTGGCTTCGTACTTCATCGTATTGTAGTCGGTGCGGGTGAAATGCTCGATCATGTGCAGATACTCCGTACTCGGAATACCCTCGCGCGTCAACCAGAATCGCTCGTTGAAACCGACCGTGTCCACCACCAGCGAGTCACCCTCCCAGTGGCCGACGGAATGACCAAAAAAGGTCGGGTCCAGGTCTTTGGGGTGCGGCCGGCCGTCCATATAGATAATTCGCCAGGTGTGCGGGCCGCCCACCTCCACCA
Source organism: Bryobacterales bacterium (assembly GCA_963747945.1). Taxonomy (GTDB): domain Bacteria; phylum Acidobacteriota; class Terriglobia; order Bryobacterales; family Bryobacteraceae; genus Palsa-89. Next base: position 256,599 of record CAVVHB010000006.1, on the reverse strand, counting down.
TGTAGATGCGTTTCTCTTCAGGTACGTCGATGAACTCGAACCCGTACGGCGTATGGAAAAGCCGCGGTCCGCCGGACGGCAGGCACTTGGTATGCGGATCGTCCTTGGTGGTGGTGCCCTGCCGGTAGGCATAGAGGGCGCGGGCCCAGGGCTGGAACGGAACCTCGCTGACCTTCAAATTGGTGGACAGGTTCATCCGCGGGTTGTCGATACCGCGTGCATTCGTTGCCAGCGTGGAGCCGGCATTGCCCTCCCACACGCCTTTTTCTCCTGGGAGAGGGCCCAGGTTGACGCGTCCGTCAGGCCAGTGTGGCGTCGGCCGAGCCGGTTGGTTGTTGCGGGGACGATCCAGGCGTCCGCCATTGAGGCCAGCTGGCGGCTCTTCCTGCGCTACGAGCGGAAGCGCTAACGCGCACAATAGGGCTGCACCGGCGGCCCCAGCTATCCAGGAATTTCGCGCCGATATCATTGCCCGCCGGATGGGGGATTGCCCCGTTGCTCGCTCGACCCTGCACCCAGCTTCTTGCCAGTGGCCGCCATGGTGACGGACCGGGCGTTGGCCTGTTTGCTGCCATCCTTGGCAAGCGTCCCTTCCACCACCACCTCGTCGCCCACTTTCATGGTGTTCCTGGTCCAACCGCTGCGCTCCAAGCCGTTCGGCGGCCCCATTTCCAAGGACCAGTTGGTGATATTACCGCCATCGTCGGTCACGTCCAGGTAGAAGTAGACGTGCGGGTTCATCCACTCCACCTTGGTGACGATCCCTTTGAGCGTCACCGCCTTTTTGCTGTCGTATTCGGCGGAGAAGGAGTGATGCGCCAGCAACGGCGATACCGCCAGGAACGCACCAAAAATCACAGCTAATAAACCGAATACGCTTGATCTCATTGAAACCTTTCCTTGGCAGCCATTATATGCCAACGGAGCATCTTGTTACCGTAGCGTCTTGTCACCGTAACGTCTTGGGCCCCACCAGGTGAGGCTCGTCGCTCGAATCATCCTGGCAGAAATATTCCTGGATGTCCTGATCCGCCACCCAACCGAGCGTCCAGACGCTTGACCAAGGCCGCGTGTAGGTCCCCGGATCGTTCACCGTCACTTCGTATCGCAGCGTGTTGAAATCCGGCCGCGTGAACTTTTCGGTAAGGTGCAGGCTTTCGCTGTGCGGCAGCCCGCCATTGGAAAACCAGAACCGCTCCAGGAACGCGCTCGATTCCACCACCAGCGTGTCGCCTTCCCAATGCCCCGACGAGTAGCCGAAATACGTGGGCGTGACGTCATCGCTGTGCGGCAGCGCACGGCCGTCCAGATAAATCAGCCGCCAATTGCGGTTGCCGCCTCCCGACATCACAAAGATGCGCTTCCGCTCCGGCTGCTCCAGAAACTGCACGCCATGCGCCACTTGAAACATGCGCGGGCCTCCCGGAGGCAGGCAGCTGTCCATCGGGTCGTCTTTCAAAAGCGTCCGCTGGCGATACTCGTACAAACCCTTGGCCCAAGGCTGAAACGGGGCCACTTTATCGGCGTCCTTCGGGTTTGCTAGAAGCCCGTCTTTGTCCGTTCGGATGTTGCCGGCCGTGGTCTCCACCAAACTGGACGCGCTTGGATTCGCCCAGTAACCCGACTCTCCAGGAACGACGCCCAACCGCGGGTGTCCATCGGGCCAGCGCGGTGTTGGCTTGGCCGGTCCGCGTGCCGCAGCCGCTTGCCTTTCCGGCGCTTCCGCCAGATGCTTACCGCTCGCCAGCACCACGGTTCTGCCGCTCGCCAGCTTGCTCCCGTCCCGCGCGAGCCATCCTTCGACGGTCACCGCATCGCCTACTTTGAGCGCATCCCTGGTCCAGCCGGCCTTGCGTAAATCCAGCGGGCTGCCCCACTCCACCGCCCAATTCACAGTTTGGCCGTTCGCGGTCACGTCGACGTACAGCAACGCGTGCGGATTGTTCCAGTCGAATCGGGTAACGGTTCCTCGTAATGAGACCGTCTTCTGCTCGTCGAATTCCGCGCGCAGCTCGTGGTGCGCGAAAAGGGGCGCCGCAGCCAACGCGGCTGCTAGCCAGAGAAGGCTGGATTTCATCGAGGCCCCTGTGGCGGGGTCTTTGGCCCGTAATGTTTCACTAGATAATCGAGGATCATGGAAAGCTCTTGGTCAGTGACCGGCGCTCCTTCGGAAATCATCCCTTTTGTCAGCCCCCGCCACTCTTCGCGGCTCAATTGCTGGTCGCGTAGCCGATCGAGATTGTGACAGTAAGTGCAAACGTCCTCCACCAACTCGCGCCCGCGATCTTTTGCCTGAGCCGCTCCGGCGATCGCCAGCACCGTGGTAAAGGCCGCTAGTCCGATGAACATACGGCCTAGTCCCGGGTGATTTTGAAATCGCCCGTCATCCCGCCTTCCGTCCAGGTGCCGGTAATGGTGCGGTGATATGAACCGATATCGTCCAGCTTGCCATCGACGACGATATGCTTCTGGTCCTTGGTGTCGCCCTCCAGGTGCACGGTCCAATTCGACGCATCCAGGTTCGCCACCTTTAAGGGAACCGCGTTCCGCCCGGGGTTGATGGTACCCTCGATGGTTTTGGAATTCCACTTCATGTAAATGAAGATCGGTATTTTCTGGCCGGCTGCGGGATGCCATTCGCCGTGCCAGGAGCCGGTGAGCGGATGTCCTTCCTGCGCCGAGAGAGAATCGGAAGTTCCAAGTATGGCAAAAAGAATAAGTCCGAATAAAAATCGTCTGCGCATCTCACCTCACGTTCAAAAGCAGACGTTATTCTATCGGGAGCTAGCTCCCTAACGCAAACCGTCCGCATTGCATTGACGGTCCAGCAAATCACAATGTTACCGAGCCGCGATCAGAGGAAGCGGTCAATAGCCGCGGAGCGAAACCATGTCGAGAACGCTCTTCATTCGTTCCAGCGCGTAGCCGCGGGCCAGTTTGTCGGCGGGCTTCGCGTCGGGGGCATCACCCGCCTGCATGAATTGCGGACCCACGCCATCGTAGGTTACCGCCTCGAAAACGACGTTGTCGGACTTGGCCGCGGCCTGCGCCGCGGGAACCGTTGCATCGACACGTTGATCGTTGGCGGCATAAAAGCCAAATATGGTGCCCTTGACGCGAGCGATGGAATCTTTGTCCGGTGAGGCGCCGCAGAAGACCAGGGCCGCAGCCACGTCGGGGCGATCCGCGGCGAAGCGGAAGCTTTGCGCTCCTCCCCAGCCGATACCCGCAACGAACAGGGTCCCGTTGGAAGCGGGCAACTTGATGCCGTAGTCGGCAACTGCGTTGAGGTCCGCGGTGACTTGCTTGTCGGCGGGCAGCCCGGTACCCGACGATAGATCCGGAACCACGGCAACGTAGCCCATGGCCGCTACCTGATCGGCGAAGCTCTGGAACCAATCGGTGACGCCAGCGGTGTCGTGAATCAGCAGGACCACCGGCTTCTTGTCCTTGGTTTCCGGGTAGATTACCACCGTTGGAACTTCGCGGCCGTCCTGCTTGACGACAACGCGCTCGCGGTGGCGCGGCGATTTTTCCAGGCGAGTTTTGGCCCAATCCTGAGCATAGACGGCTTGTGCGGCCAGGGTGACGAGCAACGCGAGCAGAATTCGCTTCATGTCAGAAATGGTCGTGGTTGACGATGTGATCCGCATCCACGGCGTGACAATACGGCGCATCGGAGATCTCGTCTTTTGGATTGGTGTTCAGGCGCAGTGTGCGCGGAGGCCGCACCCAGGCTTGAGTAAAGACTTCCGGATCTTCCACAGTGACTTCATAGCGCAGTGTGTCGCCTTCGCGGGTGAAGCGCTCGATGACGTGCATGGCTTCCGAATGAAACCAACCATCGCTGCCGAGCCAGGTGTCGTCGTTGAAGCCCGTATCGTCGACGACTAGCGTGTCGCCTTCCCAGTGGGCAACTGAGTCGCCGTTATAGGAAGTATCCAAGTCCGTCCGATGAGGACGCCCGTCGGTTGGGATGAGCCGCGAGAAATTGCCGGGCTCGGTGACGTACATGAAGACGATCCAGCCCTTGCTCTGCACAATTCGCGCGGGTGGGCCCATGCGCGGTACGCCGGGAGGATGGCACTGTACCACCGGATCCAGCTTGTTCTCGTCGCGATCCAACCCGCGGACCTTGGCCAGCAGCTCGGGTTTGTAAGGCGGCTTGTTGGGATTCGCCGCGCGCTGTTTGTCGCCGTCCACTTGCAGATAATATCGGCGCAATTTTCCGTCCGGGTCTTTGTCCTTGGGCGCTTCGCGGGAGGGAAGATAAATGTGAGTCCCTTCGTCATCCTTGAAGGCGAAGAAACCGCCTGCGCCGCCCCAACGCCCGGACAAATCGGGATGTCCGTCCTCGGCGTGAGGGGTTGGCTTGTTGGCGGGTGGAGCCGCTGGTTGCTGCTGTGCGTACGACGCTGCAGCTAACACGATTCCGAGCACCACACTTTGCGCGCGCATACTTATTTCTGCCCCGGATAAATCGGCCTGCCCTGTTCGTCTAAGCCGCCGATCCAAAGTTCGAAGTGGGTGCCATTCTGCGGCCCGCTCAGGAAGGTGAGGTCGCGCAGAAACGCGAAATTCTGGGTGCCGTCCTTGGCGCGATAGGCGCGGATTTTGACCATGGTCCCGGGAGCCAGCATGGCCTTTCGCAATCCACCGCGCTGCCACTGATTGGGTGGTCCGCTTTCGAGATGCCACTTCTCGATCTTGCCGTCTTCCGCCGTTACGTCCAGATACACCTGAACGTGCGGATTGTAATAATCGAGCCCCGTGACGGTGCCACTGAAGGTGACGGGTTTCTCGACGTCGAACTCCGCTGTAAACGAATGATGAGCGAAGACCGGAAATGCGGCAAGCCATAGCGCGCCGGCGATCGCGAAGGAGAAGTAGAAGGTCCTTAGTCGCAAGTGTCAGCACTCCTTTCCAAATGAATACCGACCAGCGACCAGCGAGTATATCAAACGGGGACCTTGCCCGGATATTTTGATATGATGACCGCCGGTTATTTATGTTTACCAGCGCCAGTGTGACGATTCTGAACCGCGCGCCAGCAGCACGCCCGGAGACGACCGGAAGTCGTGCCCGCAGGCTGGTCGAAGACCACCGGAAGTTGTCCACGGGAGCAATATCGACTTGGAAATACCCGGGTCGTCGTGCACTGGAGAACATCGACTCGAAGAAGACCGGAAGGGTGGGGCGTCAGCAAGCGGAGCGGCTCCTTACTGTCGCGGTTCTGTAACGCTGTTGGCATTCGTCCTGTGCCTTGCCATTCCTCTCGTCGCTCAGCACAGCTTCACCCCGGCCGATGTCGAGGATGGCGGAAAGCTGTTCCGGGACAACTGCGTCGCTTGTCATGGGCCGGAGGGCAATCTCGTGGACGGCGTGGATCTGGGACATGGCAAGTTCCGCCGGGGGTCTACTGAAGACGAGGTGATCCGGATCATGCAAGACGGGGTTCCGGGGACGGCGATGCCGCCCAACAAGCTCACCGATTTTCAGGCAGGGACCATTTTGGCGTATCTGCGCGAGGCGGCCACCAGCGGCCGGACTGCCGCGCCCAATGGAGACGCCGCGCGGGGCAAGGCAATCTTCGGAGGCAAAGGCGGATGCGCGGGCTGCCATCGCGTGTATGGAGTTGGTTCGCGGGTAGGTCCGGATTTAAGCGACATTGGGGCGCTGCGGCGGGTGGCCGAGATCGAACTTTCGATTTTGGATCCGAATGCGGAAGTGCTGCCGCAAAATCGCTACTACCGCGTGACAACCAAGAGCGGCGAAACCATCACGGGGCGGCTGTTGAACGAGGACACATTCTCCATTCAGCTTCTCGACACCAAGGAGCGGCTGCTGAGCTTGCAGCGGACGGATCTGCGCAACGCTGGATTCCTAAACGAATCGTCGATGCCGTCCTACCGGAACAAGCTGACGAAAGCGGAACAAGACGATCTTGTCACGTACTTGCTCTCCCTGAAAGGGTTCTGAGAAATGACGCAACGCGTATTTTCGATTCTCTGCGTGGCCGGCGGAATGCACGCGGCCCTGTGGGGTCAGGTATCCTTCAACCGCATCCTGGCGGCCGGCAAGGAGCCGCAAAACTGGCTGACCTACTCCGGCTCGACAATGAGCCAACGCTACAGCACGCTAGCTCAGATCACGACCGAAAACGTGAAGAACCTGGAATTGCAGTGGATGTTCCAGGCGCGGTCGCTCGAAAAATACGAAGCCACTCCGCTGGTGGTGGATGGCATTTTATACACCGTGCAGGCACCCAACAGCGTGGTCGCGCTGGATGCGGTGACCGGGCGCGTTTTTTGGACATACGCTTACGCGCCGGCGCGGACGGCCCGTCCCTGTTGCGGCGCGGTAAATCGCGGGCTGGCGATTCTGGGCGACACGCTGTTCATGGGCACCATCGATGCGCACCTGATTGCGCTGGATGCCAAGAGCGGCAAGCCGATCTGGAATGTGGCAGTCGCCAAAGCGGCAGCGGGCTATGCGCTCACTCACGCGCCGCTGGTGATCAAGGACAAAGTGATTGTCGGGACGGCGGGCGGCGAGTACGGGATCCGAGGCTTCATCGCCGCGTACGACGTGAAAACCGGCAAGGAAGCCTGGCGCTTCTATACCATTCCCGGCAAGGGCGAGCCTGGCAACGAAACCTGGAAGGGCGATTCGTGGCAGCACGGCGGCGCATCGGTTTGGGTGACCGGCTCCTACGATCCGGCACTGAACCTGACGTATTGGGGCATTGGAAATCCAGGGCCCGATTGGAACGGAGACACGCGCGACGGCGACAACCTCTATAGCGACTGCGTGGTAGCGCTGGACCCGGATACAGGCAAGCTGAAATGGTACTTCCAGTTCACTCCGCACGACACTCTCGATTACGATTCAGTGCAGGTGCCGGTGCTGGCCGATATGGAGTGGCAAGGCCAACCGCGTAAAGTGATGCTGTGGGCCAATCGCAACGGATTCTATTACGTCTTGGACCGCATCACCGGGCAGTTCCTCACCGGCAAGCCGTTCGCCACCGTGAATTGGGCCAAGGGCTTGGACGAAGCCGGTCGGCCGATGCGGGCGAACGGAATAGAGCCAACCGTGGAAGGCCAGCGAGTTTACCCCGGCGTTCAGGGCGCCACCAATTGGTATTCGCCATCCTACAGCCCACGGACCGGCCTGTTCTACATTCCAGTGTGGGAGCAATACTCGTCGGTATTCGTGAAGGCTCCCGCCGAGTATGCGGAGGGCCGGCGGTATGTGGGCACGTCGCCCAGGTCCGTAGTGGGGTTGCAGGGTGCGGCGATCAACCAGCGCAAAGAGACCGAAGGGTTCGGCGCGGTGCGCGCATTCGATCCCAAGACGGGGCAGCAGAAGTGGGAGTACAAGATGCTGGACGTCACCGACGCCGGCATCCTGACCACAGCCACGGATGTGTTGTTTTCGGGCGGCCGCGAGGGTTACTTCTATGCGCTGGATGGGCGCAGCGGCGACTTACTGTGGAAGGCCAACGTGGGCGGGGCCGTAACCTCCGGACCGATATCGTATTCGGTCAACGGGAAGCAGTATATCGCGGTGTCGGCCGGGAGTTCGTTGCTGGTGTACGGGCTCAAAGAGTAAGAGGAACAGCATGAACAAACTGCTCGCAGGTGTTCTGGTTGTGGGTGCATTCCAGAGCGTGAACTTGACAGCTCAAGATCGAATGCCCGTTATCCCTGCGGAAAAGATGACGGAGGCGCAGAAGAAGGCTGTTCAGGAATACAAGGACCTGCGGAAGGTGGATCTGACGGGACCCCCTTGGTCTGTAATGCTGCGGGTTCCGGATCTGGTGGTGCCTTCGCTTCAATTGCGCCTGCACAATCTGAACAACAGCGCCCTTAGCCCCAAGCTCACCGAATTTGCCATCATGATTGCCGCGCGCCAATGGACCAATAATTATGAGTGGAACGCGCACAGCAGCCTGGCGGCGAAGGCGGGTCTTAGCCCGGCTATTCTTGCGGCCGTGGCGGATGGGCGGCGTCCCCAGAACATGGCGGACGATGAAGCGTTGATCTACGATTTCTGTACCGAGCTGCTGCACAACCAAAGCGTCAGTGATGCCACCTATGCGAGCATGCTTGCGAGGTTCGGCGAGGCCGGTATTGTGGAGGCGGCGAGTCTGGAAGGATATTACACCTATCTTTCAATGATCATGAATACGGCACGCTCACCGCTGGCACCGGGCATTCAGCCGGCGCTTGCCCCGTTCCCAAAATGAAGAGGTTGCTTATGAACCTTCCAAGTCTCGCTGCGATCGCCTTCTTCGGCCTGTCGTTCACCGCAGCGTCTCAGAGCGTGCCGAGATTTGAGCCCGATCCGTACTGGCCGAAGCAATTGCCGAACAACTGGATGCTTGGCCAGGTGGGCGGTATCTACGTCGACTCGCACGATCATATTTGGGTCACCAGCCGGCCCAGAACTCTGGATAACAACGATAAGTACGCCGCTCTTAACCCGCCCGAAAGCGATTGCTGCATCCCGTCGCCTCCGATCCTCGAATTCGATGCAGCAGGCAACCTGATTCAAGCTTGGGGAGGTCCATCGGCCGACTACGAATGGCCCGACAACGAGCACGGCATGTTCGTCGATTACAAAGACAACGTCTGGATCGGCGGCAACGGCCCGAAGGATACGAACATCCTGAAGTTCTCCAAGTCCGGCAAGTTTCTCCTCCAGATCGGCCACCATGGGAAGACCGGCGGAAGTAACGATACCGAAAACCTGAACCGTCCCGCGGGAATTTATGTGTACCCCAAAACCAACGAGGTGTTCGTGGCGGACGGCTACGGCAACCGGCGAGTCATCGTCTTCGACGCCGACACCGGGGCTTACAAGCGCCATTGGGGCGCTTATGGGAATAAGCCGGACGATAGCGTCCCGCGCACGCGAAGCTTCGAAGGCCCCGGACCGCAGCAGTTCAATACGGTTCACGGGATCCGCATCTCCAACGATGGGTTGGTCTACGTCGGGGATCGCGTGAACAACCGGATTCAGGTGTTCACACCCGACGGCAAGTTTGTGAAAGAGGGATTCATCGAGCGCAAGACATCCACGCCCGAAGGCACTGCGTTCGATGTCGCCTTTTCAGCGGACAAGGGGCAGCAGTTCCTTTATGTATCGGATGGCAGCAATAAGAAGGTGCAGATCCTCAATCGCGGAACGCTGGAGGTGGTCGGATTCTTGGGTGGCCACGGCGGACACGGCCCGGGACAGTTCTACCATCTGCACAGCATCGCGACCGACTCGAAAGGCAACGTCTATGTGGGCGAGTCGTTCGGAGAGCGCGTGCTGAGGTGGAATCTGAAGAGCCGCTAGTGGCGCACGCACTCCTGCGTGCCGTGTTGGCACTCGTGCCAACACCCGTTCACACGATCCGTTCACACGAGTGTGAACGCTGCACGCAAGAGTGCGTGCGCCACAGACATATGGGTACAGACTAGCGGATCGGCTCCATTCCCACCGATTTGATGGTTGTTGCCGCTGAAACGCTCGTTAACGACTTGATGAATTTGCTCGCAGCCTCGCGGCTCTTGGCCGCGCTGGCGATACCGGCCGACAGAACAATTCGCCGTTGAAATTCGGACGGCAACGGACCCACCAGTTGCACACCGGGTGCGGGCAATATCTCACTAATCAGCGCGAAGTCGACATCGAGCTTCCCGTCGGCCAGATTCTTCATGGATTGCTCCGCCCCTTGCTGCAAGACGGCCTTGCTTTGAACGGCGTCGCGAATGCCAAGATGATCCAGCATGTCCAGGATGGCCGGCGTCCCGGCGCCCACTCCAACGTACCCGACAGATTTCGCCGCCAGAAGGGTTTGCTTCATTGCCTGGGCGGTAGCGATGTCGGGCTTGGGTGTCCCGGCGCGAACGGCAAGGCCAACGCCGCTGCTTGCCAGATCCACCTTTGTTCCGGCCGCGATTTTGCCTTCTTTGATTAAGTCGTCGATGACTTGCGGTGTCAAAACGGCGAGATCGAACGGCTCGCCGCTCTCGATCGACTTCTTCAGGTTTGCCGAGGCGCCAAATTGGACTTTGGCTGTTCGCCCGCTGTCGTGCTCAGCCTTGTGCAGGAGCTTTTCCATCCCGGCCCGGAAACCGTTGGAGCAAATGATGTGGATTTCGGTATCTTGCGCAGGCGCGGTGAGAGAGAACAGAAGAGTCAGAAGTGTTGCGCTGACGAATTTGTTTGTCATACCGATGCACTTTGTTTGGCTGATGCACTTTGATTGGCTGACGCGCTTTGCGTGGAGCCGGATCGTGTAAACTCGGCTGCTTCTTTGACCGCTTGCCGGCCGCCGGTGAGTACTCCGTGCATGGAAACGAAGCCGTGAATCATGCCGGGATAGCGAGTGACCGTTACCGGCACCCCCGCCTGCCGCAGACGCTCAGCGTAGGCTTCGCCCTCGTCCCGCAGCGGATCGAACTCAGCCGTAATAACCAGCGCGGGCGGCAGGCCGTTCAGATTCGGTGCCAGCAGCGGCGAGGCTTCCGGGTTGCGTTTTTGATCGGAGGATGCAAGGTAGTGGCCGGTGAACCAATCCATCGCCGCTTTAGTAAGGAAGTAGCCATCACCGAATTCACGATGTGAGCCAGTTTCGAAAGAACTGACGTCGGTTACCGGATAGATCAGCACCTGTGCCGCCAAAGCCGGACCACCCGCATCGCGGCAGCGCATGGCGACCACAGTGGCCAGATTGCCACCGGCGCTATCACCACCCACGGCAATGCGGTTCGCGTCGATCCCCAAGCGCTCCGCGTTGGCCGCCACCCATAGAGTGGCCGCATACGAATCGTCCACCGCAGCCGGGAACTTGCTTTCAGGAGCGAGCCGGTAATCCACCGAGATGACCACGGCGCCGGATTCTTTGGCAATGGAGCGGCACACCGCGTCGTGCGTATCCAGATTGCCGAATACGAAGCCGCCGCCGTGGAAGTACACCAGCGCCGGCCGGACGCCGCCGTGTTCGCTTGCGTAGAGACGAATCGGAATGTCGCCGCCGGGCCCAGGGATGGACAGGTCCTCCACGCGTCCCAACGCGATGGGCTCGCCGCCAAGCATCTTCATGCCTTCCATGCGGTCCCTGCGGGCTTCCACCGGGTCCTGGCTTTCGAGCGGTGGCGCGCCTTGGGCGTCCATCATCTCCAAAAGCGCACGTACTTCCGGGTGCAGGCGTTCACTTCGAGTTATGGTTTCACTCATAAGAAATCCTCCGAATCATGATACATCGCGATCAACGTTGGCCGGCGCCCGTTTGTGCCCGCAGGAGCCTGATGAAATCGGGCAGCTCGTGTAGCGAGACGATCCCCCCGGCCGGATTATGCATCGCCAGGCGTCTCGATTCGTCAGGATCATTCATCATCAGAATGCCGTTGACGCCAACGCCCGCGGCCACTTTCAGACCCTCCGCCGTGTCGGTAAGAAACATGGCTTGTCCGGGAAGCAGACATGCGGCATCCAGGGCACGGGTAAGCGGCGCGGCTTTGATGCCCCCGGCATTGTCGCGATTCCAAACGCCGTCGAAATCGGGAGTGCATCGCTCCAGGAAACGTCTAACAGCGGCGTCGGACAACGATGAGGCGATGAACCGTTTGATCCCCATGGCTTTCAACTCGGCCAACGCCGGCGCGACATCGTCGTAAATGGTCGCGCTATCGACAGCGTGCTGCTCGAGCGGTTCGATAGTGTTGCATCCCGAGGTTTCCATCACGTTGAGTAAATGCCAGTAAGCGCGGCTGCCCGACTTACTGATCTGTCGTTTCCCCGTTAACCGCGCGGCGATTTCGAGAAATGGCTCGGCGGGAAATTCAGCCAAACATCCGACGGGCTCGAACAGCACGCCCTCAATTGTTTGCATGCGTCACTTTTGCATGCTCAAGCTACGCTGGAGCGCAGCTTCGCCAAACCGGAAGCCAGCAAGCCCTTGGCCATGTCGATTTTGGTCGAGTTGTACTTCAGCGGCGCTGCGTTGGCGAGCGCAATCGCAACGGCTTGATCGCCCAAATCGGCGCTGAGCGTTTTGCCCTTCAGAAAATTCTCGACCGTGCGCTCGCGCAACGGTTTCCCCGCGATCCCACCAAATACGACTCTGGCGTCCGAGATCATGTTGTCGCGAACCTGGAGGCTCAGCGCCAGCGATGCCATGGCAAAATCCCAAACACCGCGCGGCCTCAGCTTTTCAAACGATGCACGCAAGTTTGGCTGGGGCGGAGGCAGGATTACCTCCGTCAGGATTTCGTTGAAGCGAACAACGTGCGATTGGATTCGTCCATCCACCATCAGGTCCCCGGGCACCAGTTGCTCCACGGTCAGTTCCTTTTCGCCGCCAGGCGTGGCAAGCTTGACGGAGGCGTCGAACGGGATCAACGCCACTGCCGCATCTCCGGGATAAACGGCGTAGCACAATCGCCCGCCCATAGCTGAATGGTAATAGCTGTTGTCGCCAATGGCGCCGTAGCAGAGATAGCCGCCATTTCTCCAACACGAATAACCTCCGCGCAGATACTGGCACCAGACTTCCTGCAACAGGTCCCCGCCGATGGTGGATGCGTTGCGGAGCTCCGGCGACGAGATCATGTTGATAGCCTGCACCAGCATCGGGTATCTCTTCTTCAGCAGCTCAGAGTCGGCCATCTCCGACAGCTTCGTTGCCGCGCCGATCTGTACGCGTCCGCGCGCATCTTCTTTGATGTAGCGAAGATTGTCGATGGTCTTGATGTCAACCAAATAACTGGGCGCCTGCTTCAGCCGGTTCTTTAGCCTGATTAAGAGATCCGTTCCGCCGGCATAAACTCCCGCTTCGGTTCCGTGCAAGGTGAGGATTTGCACTGCTTCGTCCACCGTCTTCGGGCGATAGATCGAAATCTGCTTCATCCCTGCCTCGCTTTCATGCGCAAGCCAGCCATGATCTTTTCCCGAGTAATGGGATGCTCCCGGATTCTTACGCCGCAGGCGTTATAAATGGCATTCGCGATCGCGCCGGGCACGGCTCCGATGCTGGTCTCGCTGAAGCTTTTGACGCCATAGAACCAACGAGGCTCCAAGCTGTCGATATAGATTTGTGTCTGCCGGGGAACGTCCATAATGGTCGGCAACCGGTAGGACAAGTAACCTACGCTGTAGTGTCTGGTTCCCGGAAATTCCCGATCCCACGGAATGGCGTCGGTAGTAACTTGAGTGCTTTCCACCAGCGACCCCACCATGTCGGCTTCGGCCACCAGCGGATTGATGACCAGGCCGGTGTCGTGCGGATATACCGCCCGGATGAAACGCCAATCGCCGGTCCAGGTGTCCACCTCCACCTCCGCAAAGCAGGCCCCCACGCCCTTGTTCGACCCTCCTCTTGGGCCGCCCGAAACGCCGCGGCCCGTCTGCCGGATGACGGCTTGGTTCGCCTTCACAAGCGCGGCAAAGGTGGTTCTCCTGGCTGGGTCTTCCGTCGATGCGATCACACCATCGCGGATCTGAAGTTTGTCCGTGTCGATTTCCAGCATGTTGGCTGCCCGGCCGAGCAGATCCTTACGGAGCTTATCGGCTGCGCTGCAGATGGCCGCGCCTTGCATGGTGATGGTTCTGCCTCCGAACCATTCATCGCTTGACGGCGCAATATCGGTGTCGCCCCAAATCACCCGGATTTTGTCGCGCGTGGTGAACCCGAGCATCTCCGCCACCAGATGCGCCAGGGCCGTGCCGGCGTTCGATCCGCTGTCGGGCAGCGCGATCTTCATCGTTACGTTTCCGTCGGCGCCCAACTCCAGTTCCGTGCCAAAGATCGCCGCGCCTGGAGCCGCCGCCAGCTTCGTGAAAGCTTCCTCCCCTTCGTGATAGCCCATCAGGCCGCCATGGTGCTGCGACATGCCGACGCCGAATCCGCGCTTGAACCGTCCGGCATTGGCGCCCGCCACCGGATTTCTCTTGTCCCATCCAAACGCTTTGGCGCCCTGCTCCAGCACCTCCACCGAAGGAAACGAATCGTACGGATAGCGCGTGTCGCCGATCTTCGGCCGGGTAATATGCATGAGCCGGAACTGCACCGGATCCTGCCCGAGCGCTTCCGCCATTTCATCCATCATGCTTTCCCAGGACCACTTGGTTTCCTGCTGGTAGTAGCTGCGCGATGGCCCCGGCCGCGGCGCATTGGTTCGATACGCGCACCATAACGATCGCCAGTGCGGCACCAGGGACGTATACAGCTCCAACTGGTTCTGTGCGTTTCCCGGCGTTGCGGCGTGCCCGCTGCCCTCCAAATCGCCGACGCTCACGTAGACCGTGTGTTCAATGGCTGTGATGCGGCCATCCTTCTTCGCACCCACCTTGAATTTCGTGATGGTCTCCGGCTTGATCTGAAGTTGCGCGAGCTCCTGGTCTTTGGGCAGCATCACTTTCACCGGACGCCCCGTCACTTTCGCCAGCTGGGCGATGAACGGATAAAATCTCTCGGCTGCCAATCGAGCCGCTCCGAACGTGGAACCATTCCATTTGTTGATGAATCGGATTTTCGACGCATCCATACCGAGCGCATCGGCAAGAACGGCGCGCACGGGATAGATGCCTTGCCCCATGCCCCAAAAGGTCAACCGGTCGCCATCCCACTTGGCTACGCTGCCGCTCGGTTGCATGGGAACTGAGACCGCGCCTGCAAAGTGATAAGTGAACTCTTTGATCACCTCGGCTTCGGCGAATCCCTGTTCCAGGTCGCCCTGGTGGTCCGCCCAAGTGGCCTGCGGAAAGTTTTCGGGTGAGTTCGGCAGGCGCAGGAGATTCCCTTTTCCCTCGCGCAAATCCGGCGCATCCGGCGACATCGTATCCTTTAACGTGGATGCGAAAGGAAGCACGTCGTACTCCACTTCGACTGCGTCAACCGCATCCTGAGCCAGATCTTCAGTCTCGGCGGCAACGATGGCCACTACTTCGCCTTGAAGGTTGATCTCGAGTGGAAATGCTTCCGGCACCGCGCGAAATCCCGCCGGAGTGGGGCCGGCCGGTTTCACAGCGTTTTTGTACGTGAGAATATATGCCACGCCCGGCATCTTCTCCGCCTTGGATGTATCCAGGTTTTTGATCTTGGCGTGCGGATGCGGACAGGTGAGGAACTTCGCATAAAGCAGGTTCGGGAAACCAGACTCGGCTGGCGTACTGTGCTTTGCCCGTGAATCTCGGGATCGACACCTCCGGCAGCGCCGGCATTGCCTTGCCAAGCACGTGAAGATTTTCGGGAGGATAGCCCTGCCACTTCTTGGTTATGGTTTTCTGCGGGCCTTCCACCAGTTCATTGCCCGGAAGGTGTCCTCCACTGGTGGAAAAATCCCGCACCATCGGCTGGTGGATCTCAATAATAGATTCTGGTTTGGCCTCGATCGAGATCTTCTCTCCGCGCAGCACCGCCGCCGAATCCATTACGGTCCGGATGATGGCGGGATAAGCCGCGCATCTGCAAATGTGTCCGGCCAGTGCGCCTTTTACGTCATCCACGGACGGGTTGCGATTCTTGTCCAGCAGCGCTTTTGCGGTAACAATCCATCCCGCCGTGCAGAAGCCGCAATCCGCCGCGACGTGCGTATGGCCGATCCGCTGCAGGGGGTGCATGTTCTTTTCATCACCCACACCTTCGATGGTAAGAATCTTCTTGCCACTTGCTTCGGTGGCCAGGGTATGGCAGGAGTAAATAGGGATCCCATCCACCAGCACACTGCAGGCGCCACAACTGGCCCGATTGCAGCTTCGGTTCGTTCCCGTCAGGCCGGCCTTGACGGCGATCACTTCCCACAAAGTTGTACGCGCCTCGTATTCGGCGACGTGCAGCTTTCCATTGATAACGAAGGTTCCCTTCTCCTTGGTCATCGGCGGCAAAAGAGCCGGAGCAGCAGCGGCGACGAAAATCGATTCTCCCCCCACCGCGGTCAATACGACGCCCGATCCGGCGGCCTTGAGGAAATTCCTGCGCGAGTAACTCATTTCGACCCTCCTTCACGCGGAAACACCTTCGGCCGGTACTGTTTGTGACAATTTGTGCAGGATGCATCCAGTGCTTCGGTAAGTGCCGCCAAGGCAGGTAAGTCTTTGGCTTGCGCCGCCTTATAAGCAGCGGTTCCGACATCTGCGAGCGCTCTGGCGTCTCGCGTCCAGTCGCCGCCGTTCTTAGGCGCACGCCCCGGCATTGTGAGCAGGTTTCCGGATTCGGCGAGCGTCAGTGCGCTACGCCGCACATTGGCCCAGTCCGTATCGCTTTTCGGCGCGCCGCGATTCACAAACAGCAATATGTCGTTGGATGCTGGATAGATGAGATCCAGCATGAGTTGTTTCATGCTCGCGATCTGCGCCCACGCGGACATCCCGACCAGCGCAAATAAAGCTACGCATGCCGTCCTCATAAATTGGCTCGCTCTAGCCTAGCAGGATGTTGAAAAAGGCCCGACAGGCAAGAGTGCCTATGCCACTCGGTATTGTAAACTATTGAGATTGTGTGTGGCATAGACATTCTTGTCTGTGTTTCCAGGTTACGGAAGGGCCTTTTTCAGTATCCCGCTAGTCTATCGCTTGAGCTTCGAGGTCACAAAGGGTGTGCGTAGAGGAACGGCCGGTGTGAGCTGCTTCTCCAGAAGTAGATCAGAATGATCAGGCTTGCGATCGCCGCGTACGCACACCACAACGAGGTGAATGCGTAGCGCTTCACCTCCATTACAACCAGGAGAATCACCAGGTTTACCGCGCCGAAGATTACCATCGCCCTTACCTTCGAGAAAAACAGCGAACCGCAGGTCGCAATCACATACAGCACGGCAACCGCGGTATTGTTGGTCGCTTGATTGATGTACACGATACTGTCTCCCCTGACGTACACCTGAAGCTGGAACGCCGTCAACGCCCACAATATATAAAGCGCCGTTCCTGCCCCGATGGCCAAGAACGGCCGCATGCGCTTGCGGCTCTTCGCGTCCGGCTCAAACAGCAGCACGCTGAGCGGGAGCAGGAAGGGAAGCAGCCCCTGCGCATACAGCATGAACGCAGCGCCCATGTCGTGCGTCACGGCGGGTGAGAGGACCCCGTCCAGTCCCAGCCAAACGAATCCTTCGATAAACTGATGCACCGCGAAGAGAGTGGGGAGCGCCGCGAAAAGTAATTCTCGCCTGTGCTTCACCTTCGTCAACGTAACGACGCCGATGGCCGCCAGAGCTCCGCTGCCGACAAAGTTCGCTACGGCTGAAAAACACACTGGTCTTCTCCTTTGCCGCGATCAGCTTTTGTATTTCGGAAATAGCCGCAGCGCGTTGCCCATATGGATGCCCTGAAGCTCTTCGGCATTGAAGCCGCACTCTTGCAGGCCTTGCACCTGCTTCGCGGCCGTTGCTCCAAATGGGTAATCGGTTCCGAAAACGATTTGCGACACTCCGGCGATGGTCTTCAGTGCCTGCATCTGCACCGTGTTTGTGGATTGCGCTGTGTCGTAATAGAAGCGCCGCAGATGGTAGAGGCGTGAGTTGGGTTCCGGAGTGCCGCGGAGATTCGCGGCGATGGTGTCGGGGTTGCCCACCCCGATGCGATCGATCACCGACGGCATGGTTCCGCCGGCGTGCGAAAAAATAAATCGGATATTGCCGTAGCGAGTGGCCGCGTTGGTCCCAAGCAGGCTCAGAATGGCTCTGGCGGTGTCGGTAGGGTATTCAAGAGTGGTGGGATTGACGCCCTGCATCAGATCCTGACAGCACGGGGCGTCGATGGGGTGCGTATAGACGACGGCCTTGCGGCGGTTTAATTCGTCGAAGATCGGTTGAAAAGCCGGATCGCCCAGCCAGTGGTTCCCGTAGCTTGTCAACACTCCGACGCCATCGGCGTTCAGTGTGTCGAACGCATATTCGATTTCCTTCAGGCTTTCATCCACGCGCGGGATGGGCAGCACGGCCAGCAGGCCGTAGCGGCCCTTGTAATCGGACGCCATTTTCGCGCCGTATTCGTTCAACTCGCGCGCCAGGCCGCGGGCTTCGTCCGGATCTCCAAACCATACGCCGGGCGCGGTGCAGGAGATCAGCGATGTGGACACGCCATCGCGGTCCATCGTCTCGATGTCTTTAGCGGGCGAATAATTCTTCCACAATCCAAGCGGAAAGAAGCTGGTAAATCCGTCTACCTTGTGGCCTTCTTTAGCGGTCAGGGCCTTGAGAAAAGCGGGAGAAACGAAATGGTGGTGGCAATCGATCACGCGCGGACCAGCGGTGTTTGCGCCGCGGATCGGTTGGCTGGCAGCAGGGAACTCGCGCCCAGAGCGGCCAGTCCCTTGAGGATGTCACGGCGGCCGGGTAAAGAATTCTGGTACGGCATGAAACAGCTGATGCTATCCAGGGATGGCCTCGGTTGTCAAGAATCGACGCTCCGATGTCAGTGCGAAGTGAGAAGTTCCGGTTTTGTGCAAAATGAGAAGTTCCGCATTTGACCGGCGGGCTCTCTTCGGGCTGGCAGAAATGCTCCACCCCCTTGACTCCGAAGGACTTTGTTGATACTACAAGAGACGTGCGTTGCGGCGGAATAATGCTGTTCGTGGCCGCGATGGCCTGGGGCCAAGCCACGAGTTCGCCCCTTGCTCAGCGCGCCGTTCTCGATCAGTATTGCGTCGGTTGTCACAATCAGAAACTAAAGACCGCAGGCTTGATGCTCGACAAGCTGGAGCTCATGCCTATCGGCGAGCACGCCGAACAGTGGGAAAAAGTGGTTCGCAAGCTGCGCGCCGGTATGATGCCGCCCGCCGGTATGCCGCGCCCGAACCCCGCAACTTATGAGGCCCTGACGGTAGCGCTCGAAAACGAGCTCGACCGTGCCGCGGAGGCGAATCCGCACCTTCCCGCCCCGGGCGTTCATCGCGTGAACCGGACCGAATACGCGAACGCCATTCGCAGCCTGCTGGCCCTGGATATCGATCCCGCGGCGTTTCTTCCGTCCGACGATTCGAGTTACGGCTTTGACAATGTTGTGAGCGGCCTGGAAGTCTCGCCGGCGCTGGTGGAAGGATACGTGGAAGCCGCGGCGAAGATCAGCCGCCTGGCGCTGGGCCATGAAACCGCGCCATCCCGCAAGGTCTATCACGTCCGTGAGGATTATTCCCAGGAAGAGCACATCGAAGGCCTGCCGTTCGGCACGCGCGGGGGAATGCTCATTCATCACTACTTTCCGGCCGATGGCGAGTATGCCATCTCGTGGGATCCGGTGAGAACAACGGTGGGCGGTTTGTATGGCGGGGACAGCGAGGACGAGCAGGCCGAGGTGCTGATCGATGGCGCCAGCGTGAAGGTATTCCGCATCGGCAAGGACGTGCCCATCGCCAGCCTGCGGGACAAAAACGTGGTCCGCGTGCCGGTGAAAGCGGGCGACCGTACGGTGGGTGTTACGTTTTCAGCCACCACGTACGTGCCCAACGTGGATCTGAATCGTCACTATCGCCGGAGTATTCTCGACGACAATCTGATAGACGGCTTTACGTTTACGCCGCAAGTGAGCTCAGTAACTATTTCAGGGCCCTATGACGGCAAAAGACCGAGCGCTACGCCCAGCCGGGACAAGATACTCATCTGCAAACCTTCCGGTGCCACGGAAGAAATACCCTGTGCGCGAAAAATATTAACTGCTCTGGCACGGCAGGCCTATCGCAGGCCGATTGGCGATTCAGATACCGAATCGTTGATGAACATGTATCAGGCCGGCCGGAATGCGGGAGACTTCGAGGACGGTATCGAGCGGGGGCTCGAGTTCATCCTGGCGCATCCGGAATTTGTGTTCCGCGCCGAAGAGGGCCCCGCCAACGTTCAGCCTGGCCAGGCGTACCGCATCAGCGACATGGAGCTGGCCTCGCGGCTGGCTTTCTTTTTCTGGAGCAGTGGCCCAGACGACGAGTTGATCCGGCTGGCGGCGCAGGGCAAACTTCGGAATAACGGCGTGCTGGAACAGCAGATCCGGCGCATGCTGGCGGATCCGCGCACTCACGAGCTGGTGAAGAATTTCGCCGGTCAGTGGCTGCAGTTGCGGGTAATGCAGAGCTCCACGCCGGAAGGGATCGACTATCCGGACTTCGACGACAATCTCCGGCAGGCCTTCCGGACCGAGGCGGAGATGTTTTTCGAGAGCATTGTGCGCCAGGACCGGAGCATTATCGATCTGCTGAATGGGGACTATACTTTTGTCAACGAGCGGCTGGCTGCCCACTACGGAATTCCCAACGTTTATGGAAGCCAGTTCCGGCGCGTGAAACTGGAGGGCGACCTCGACGTGCGGCGTGGCTTACTGGGCAAAGGCGGCATCGAGTTAGTAACTTCCATTTCCGACCGGACTTCCCCGGTACAGCGGGGTAAGTGGGTTATGACCAATATCCTGGGCATTGTTCCGCCTGACCCGCCGCCCAACGTCCCCGCGTTGAAAGAGGCTGCCGCGGGCAGCAACGGTCCTCAAACCATGCGGCAACTGATGGAAGCGCATCGCGCCAATCCGGCGTGCGCGGGCTGTCACAAAATGATGGATCCCATCGGTTTCGCGATGGAGAATTTCGATGGCATTGGCAAGTGGCGGCTGAAAGACGGCGGACAGAACGTGGATGCGTCCAGCCAGCTGACGGACGGAACCAAAATCAATGGCGTGGTGGATTTGCGCAACTCGCTGCTGCGCTATTCGCCGCAATTTGCGCGCGTGGTGACCGAGAAGCTTCTTACGTACGCGCTGGGACGCGGAGTGGAGTATCAGGATATGCCGGTGGTGCGGGCCATCGTGCGGCAGGCCGCAGCCAACAACTACCGCTTCTCCACGTTGATTCAGGGAATCGTGAACAGCGAGCCGTTTCAGATGAATCGGAAGAGGGAAGGCACCCTTACCGCGGCAACAGAACCACGACCGTGAGGAAGTGGCGGAAGTAAGTCACACCCAGGAGGGCGTAGCAAATGTTTATTACAGGGAAACACATTCCGAGACGAGCGATGCTGCGGGGGCTGGGTGTCTCCTTAGCGCTACCGTTGCTGGATTCGATGATTCCCGCGCTCCAGCCACTGGCCAACGCCGCTGCGCTTCCGAAGGTCCCGCGATTCGCCGGCATATTCAGTCCGCACGGATGGGCGCCGCAATACTGGCAGCTTCCGCAATCCTCTGGCCCGCTCACGGAATATCCGTTCGTTCTGAAGCCGATTGAGGCGTGGAAGGAACACATCACGGT
Organism: Bryobacterales bacterium; assembly: GCA_963747945.1. GTDB lineage: Bacteria > Acidobacteriota > Terriglobia > Bryobacterales > Bryobacteraceae > Palsa-89. The sequence goes on along the minus strand of CAVVHB010000006.1, from coordinate 235,385 downwards.
GATCAGTGGCCTGGACGCCACGTCATCCATGCCTCCGCCGGGAATGGCTGGCGGCGATCACTCGCGTAGCGCGGCGGTTTTTAGCGGCGTCCCCCCCAAGAAGACCGTGAGCGACGATATCTATCTGGGCACCACCATCGACCAGATGATCGCGCAAAAACATGGACAGGATAACGCGCTGCCATCGCTTCAGCTTGGAATCGAGGATCAGAGCGCGCTGGCTACGTGTCCCTGGGGTTACAGTTGCGCCTATGTGAACTCGGTTTCGTGGTCGGGTCCGACCAAGCCGCTGCCGCACGAGGCAAATCCGCAGGTGGTCTTCGAACGTCTGTTCGGCGATGGAGGCAGCGCGCAGGAACGGATGGCGCGGCGGCAGGCCAAAGTAAGCCTGCTGGATGCGGTGACACAAGAAGTGAATCGGCTGAACAGCAAACTGCCGGGCACGGACAAGGCGCGCCTGGATGAATATCTGGACGACATTCGTGAGATCGAGCGGCGGCTGCATAACGTGCAGAAGGCAAGCGACCCGTCGCCGGACGCGCCGGTGCCTTTCGGAATGCCGGAGTCGTTCACGGAACACATCAAATTAATGTGGGATCTGCAAACCCTTGCGTTCCAGGCCGATATCACCCGCGTTTCCACGCTGATGTACGCACACGACGTGAGCATGCGGAGCTATCCGGAATCAGGCGTGACCACGGCGAACCATGCAGCTTCGCACCACGGCGCCGTTCCGAAGAAATACGAGGACTGGGCCAAGATCAATCGCTATCACATACAATGCCTGACTTACTTCCTGGATAAGTTGAAAGCGACACCCGACGGCGATGGTAACTTACTCGACCATACTTTGATTCTGTGGGCGAGTAACATGGGAGACTCCAACCTCCATAGCCATAAGGACGTCGGTCATATGCTGATCGGCGGCGCGATGGGGCAGCACAAAGGCGGCCGCCATATCCGCGCGGAGGCCCCGACCGGAAAGCTGCTGCTGGCCACGCTACAAATGTTCGGGATAGAAAAGCAAAGTATCGGCGACAGCACCGGACCGCTGTCTCTTTCCTAATCAGATGCGCGGAATAGTACTACTGTTGATCGCCGCGGGCGCGGCCTGGGCAAGCGATATCGCCGATGCCGTCATGCATCAGGACCCTAGCTCTGTCCATCTCCTGCTGGCCCGGAAGGCCGATGTGAACGCCCCTCAGGCCGACGGCACTACAGCGCTGCATTGGGCCGCGCGATGGGACGATATCGAAACCGCCGGGTTGTTGATCCGCGCTGGAGCCAATGCCGGCACAGCGAACCACGATGGCGCCACGCCGATGTTTCTAGCGTCGCAGAACGGAAGCGCTGCGATGATCGAGCAACTGCTCAAGGGCGGTGCGAACGTAAACGCGCCAGTGCTCTCACACGGTGAGACCGCGTTGATGATGGCGTCGCGCAGCGGCAATGTGGACGCTGTCAGGGTACTGCTCGATCACGGAGCGCAGATCAACGCAAAGGACACGTTGCGCGGAACTACCGCGCTGATGTGGGCCGCCGAACAGGGCCATGTTGGGGTGGTGGAGTTACTCGTCCGCCGGGGCGCCGACGTGCGCGCTCAATCGGAGGTATTGCGGCCGCTCAAAAGGAGAGGGTTGGGGTTTGCTCCGGCCAACCAGCAAGGTGGTCCCGATGCTCCCGTCAAAGGGGGCTTGACCGCATTGTTGTTTGCGGCGCGACAAGGCTCCATGGAATGCGTTCGAGCCCTAACAACGTCGGGCGCCGACGTGAATCAGACGTCAGCAGATAGCAGCAGCCCGCTGTTAGTCGCCGTGCAGAACGGTTACTACGATATTTCGCTGTATCTCATGGACCACGGGGCGAATATTAATTTCGCCAACTCCAAAGGCTGGACGCCGCTCTACCTGGCCGTGAAGAACCGCAATGAGGAAACCACCGCCATCCCGGGGCCGAACACGGATGGTGTGCTGAACTTCATCCAGGCGCTGCTCGATCGAGGGGCCAACCCGAACCTGCGGATCCAGGCGGACACCGAGATCCATCAAGGGATGACGGCAGCTTGGTTAAAGGAAGCCGGCGCCACCCCGTTGCTGCGCGCGGCGCTGTGCGGAGACCTCATGGTGGTGCGCCTGCTGCTGGATCATCACGCCGATCCGTCCATCCCCACCTTTGACCACACCACTCCGCTGCTGGCTGCGTCGGGAGTCGGCTGGGCCGATGGAATGCTGCGTGAATACTCCGAGGAGCAGACGCTGGAAGTGGTAAAGCTGCTCTTGGACCAGGGCTCCGATGTAAATGCGGCCAACGATCATGGCATAACGGCGCTGCATGGCGCGGGCTTCAAGGGAGCGAATAAAGTGGTGCAGCTTCTGGTGGATCATGGCGCCAAGCTCGACGCGCTCGATAAGGGCGAAGATTACGGATTCGGAGTCAGTTCAGTCAGAATGACACCATTGAATTGGGCCGAGGGCGTGCCCATCGGCATGTCGTCGGCGATCTTTCACACCGAGACTGTCGCGCTCATGGCCAGGCTCATGAAAGAACGGGGAATTCCCGTGAGGTATAACTCATTTCACGGAGAAAAGGGTGCCGCTTATAATTTTGGCGGCCCGGAAGCGCCGAAATAATATTGCGATACTGCCATGGCAGTGTTGTAATAATTCTCAAACTTTCCAGCTAACTCTCGGACGTGACAGTGGAAGTGTTGCGCTCGATCAAAATCTGTGATATCGTTTCCTCCCAAAGGAACCAGGAGGTTCTATGAGGATTATCGCCACCCTGTTGGTGTGTGTCTTGAGCCTTGGCGTAACGTGGGCACAATCGCAAGCTACTTCCCAGATTCAGGGAACTGTTGTGGACGCTTCCGGCGCGCCTGTCCCGGGCGCCCAGATAAAAGTCACTCAATCCGACACTGGCGTTAGTCGTGTCGTGACCAGCGGAACCGACGGCGTCTATGTGCTTCCCAATCTCCCCATCGGGCCCTATCGTCTGGAGGTCGGTAAGTCGGGTTTTAGCACTTACATTCAGACCGGCATTGTGTTGCAAGTTGCAACCAATCCCACCGTCGATGTCGCGCTGAAAATAGGCGCCGTAAATGAACAGGTGCAGGTGGAAGCCAACGCCGCGCTGGTGGAAACTCAGGCCACGGGCGTTGGAAACGTGATGGAGACCCAGCGCATTGTGGAATTGCCGCTCAACGGCCGCGTAGCTACCGACTTAATCCAATATACCGGCGCGGCGGTTGTCTTGGGCACCGCTGGCAACGGCGGTTACCCTGGGACCGAGCAGTTCTCCATCGCAGGCGGACAGGCCTTCGGCGTCGCGTTCTGGCTGGATGGCAGCGTGTATAACAACCCGTGGGACCTGGCGAACATGCCTCTTCCCTTTCCAGACGCGCTGGCGGAATTTAAGGTTGAAACCAGCTCGCTCACCGCGCAAAACGGCGTGCATGCCGGCGGAACCGTCACGGGCGTCACCAGATCCGGCGGCAACGGTTTCCACGGCGATGCATTTGAGTTTTTGCGCAACGGCGATATGAACGCGCGCAACTTCTTCGCGCCCCGGCGCGACACTCTCAAGCGGAACCAGTTCGGCGGCACCATCGGCGGCCCCGTTGTCAAGAACAAGTTGTTTTTCTTCTTCGGCTACCAGGACACCATAACGCGGCAGGATCCAGCCGCCAACACGGCCGCTACTTTTGTCCCGACAGCCGCGATGATTCAAGGAAATTTCAGCGCTTGCCCGCAGGATCTGAGCGCCTCGGTTCTGGCCGGCATCCCCGCTGCAATCTCCAGCCAGATTCACAACAACATAATCCCCGCTTCTCTGTTTGACCCGGCGGCGCTGAAGCTGGCGGCCCTGCTGCCGGCCACCAACTCTCCTTGCGGCAACACCGGCTTCGGCTTGGTTACCGACATCAACGAGAATCAGTATGTCGCCCGTGGGGACTATCAGACCAGCACGAAGAACACGCTCTTTGGCCGCTATATTCGCAGTCACTTCTTCCGGCCGCCATCATACGAGTTCACGCCCGCCAACCTTCTCACCTCGGCTCAAGGCGCGTTGAATGATGCGGATCAATCCTGGGTGGTTGGTGACACATATTTGTTTAGTCCGACGCTGGTGAATCAGTTCCGCGCTTCGGTAGACCGAATCGCCGTTCATCGCTATGCGGATAACTATGTCTCCGCCTGCGATCTGGGTGTGCCCGTGTATTGCGGATACGTGCCCCACCAGAGCGGTTTCACGGTAACCGGCGCTTTTAGTGTTGGCCCCGGGACCGGCGGTCAGGCCAAAGCTCACAGTACGCCGCTTCAGCTCAACGACGATATCAGCTGGGTTCACGGCAACCATCAGATCAACTTTGGCGGGGGTGGAGAGGTTTCCAAAATGCTCTTCTATGGGAATGTCTACTCTCAAACCAATTGGACATTCAACAACATTCCCACGTTCCTGCTCGGGGAATTCAGCACGAATTCGATGTCGCTACCGAACGATCTGCTGCAGGAAAAGTGGTTCATGAATTTCTACGTTCAGGATACCTGGAAGGTGAGCTCCCACTTCACTGTCAATGCGGGTCTGCGCTGGGAGCCGTTCTTTCCTCCTTCCGAAATCAATGGATCGGTCTATAACTTCAGCCTGGCAGGTTTGATCGCCGGGACCAAGAGCACTCAATTTGTGAACGCGCCTCCCGGCCTAAGCTATCCGGGGGATCCTGGCTTCATAGGTAAGACCGGCGAACAAAAACAATGGGATCTGTTCGCGCCCCGCGTGGCGTTGGCTTGGGACCCGAAAGGCGACGGCAAAATGGTCATCCGCGCCGGCTGGGGAATCTCTTACGACTATGTGGCCGGCGAGCTAATGGTGAACTCAGCCGATGCCCCTCCCTATGGCGGCACCGAGATCTGGGCTGGCCAGTTCAGCAACCCGTTCGCTACCAATCCCGGCGGAAATATCTATCCCTATACGCCCAACAAAACTGCGCCGTTCGCTCCGGCCGGAACGTACATCTTTGTGCCCCCCAACCTGAAGACCCCTTCCACCATGCAATGGAACCTCGTAGTTCAGCGACAGATCGGAAAGGATTGGCTGGCATCGGCTACTTACCTCGGAAGCGAGAGCGAGCATCTGTGGGATTCCTACCAGGTGAATCCGGCCGTTTATATTCCCGGAAAATGCACCGCCGGCCAATATGGCCTTAAAGTGGCCGGCCCCTGCTCCAGTACCGGAAACCAGAACTACCGCCGCGCATTTGTGCTGAACAATTACCCTGGCACCCTATTTGCCAACGGTGCGCCGGCCTTCGGCTATGTGGATTCCTTCGACAGCGGGGCCACGTCCAGCTACAACGGTTTGCTGCTGGCGCTTCAGAAGCGTTTCAGCAAGGGCCTCATCATGAATGCCAACTACACCTGGTCCCACTGCATCGGCGACCTCTCCATCGGGGACAGCACCGGCAACGCCGGACAGGGCCTGGCCATCGCCAACAATCGGAGATATGACCGCAGCAATTGCCAGTCCAACGAAATTGGGGGAACATTTTCCGCGGATCGCCGGCAGATCTTCAATTTGACTGTGGTGTATCAAACTCCGAAATTGTCGAACGCGTGGGCGAGCAGGATCCTATCGGACTGGAAAATCGCGCCGATTTACAGCTTCAAATCGGCATACTGGATTTCGGCCTACCTCTCCACCGACGTAGCTTTGAACGGCGACACGGGGAACGAGCGGCCGGTGCAGGTACTGGCGGATCCATTGTGCGCCAATCCCAATCCCAGTTGCTGGATCAATCCGAAGGCTTTCACCACGCCAGCGCCAGGTACGCTCAGCGGTTTGAACCGCAACAACATCCCCGGCCCGCATTTTTTCGGACTCGATATGGAGGTGTCCAGGGAGTTTCCAATTCGCGAAGCATACAGATTTGAGGTTCGTGCCGAGGCCTTCAACCTGACCAACAGCTTCCGTGCCGGGATCTCGCTTCCCGCCCTAACGGCGGGCGCCTCGGGGGTCAACACCACCTTCGGTACACCCACCTTCGGCCAGATCACGAGCGCGCTCGATCCCAGGATCCTGCAGATGGCGCTTAAGTTTTCGTTCTGACGTTTTTGAGAGGATTGGCGGGGACGACGGGGCTCGAACCCGCGACCTCCGACGTGACAGGCCGGCGTTCTAACCAGCTGAACTACGTCCCCGAGTGTGAAAAAACGTCGGCTCTTGCATCTTAACATACTGGTTACTAAAGCTCGAACAGCAGTGCCTGTTTGCGTAAAACCACCGGCGCGCCCCATTCCAGCCATTCGCTGAGAAGGGGGAAATACAGGCCCAGCCGGATGGGACGGCCCATTGAACTACCATCGCGCTGCGACCATCAAGCGCGCATAGCGCTCCAGTTGTTCCCGATATCGTTCCTTCTCCTTCTCCAGGAAATTCTCCAAGCCGGCGCCTTCATGCACGCTGGTTTTGTAATCGATAATCCAGCGGACGCCATTCTCGTCGATGAAGGTGCGGTCAACCACCACCTCGCACAAGTTGCCATCAATCAGTCCGGCAATTTCTCGGCCAGCTTGGCTTCCCACTCGGCGTAGGACGGGTCGGCCATCGCCGCGGCCATCGCCTCGCCGCGCCGCCCGCCGGCGGTCTGCGGGGCGTTCCAGTCGAAGAGGCTGGCCAGCGCCGGGGGTGCCGCGGCGGCGATCCACGCCCTGGCAGTTCGGCGCGGTATTCCGCGATCTCCGGGCCAAGGTCAAGATCCATTACTGTCCTCCTGGTCGTCACTGTGTCGTTGCGGGGGAAGGGGCTCAGCTGCCCGGCCGCTGGGTTCCAATGGTGAGGTCCTTGAACGGCACGTCCCGGTCCGTCCGCGGCTCCTTGGGCAGGCCGAGCACCCGCTCGCCCACGATGCCCCGCTGGATCTCGTCGGTGCCGCCTGCGATCGACGAGCCGGCCGCCGACAGCGCTCGGTGCTGGATCTCGCCGCCGCCCGGGGTGTCGGGCGAGGTGAGCATCCCCTGCGCGCCGAGCACCGCCATGCCGGTGTCCCGCCCTTCCCGGGTCAGCTGCGAGCGCGCCAGCTTGACCAGCGATCCCTGCGAGGACGGCCGCCGCTCCGGCCTGCCGCCGCCAGCAGACGCGCCCGACGGGCCGCGCGCGCGCTGTGCTTGCGAACCCGGGCCGCTGCGCGCCAGGTAGCCGTTGATCGTCTCCTTCGCCCGCAGCTGCGCCAGCCGCTGCCGCAGCACCGGGTCGCCGGTCCCGGCCAGGGCAGCCGCCGTGGCCAGGATCAGGTCGCTGATGCTGGTCCGCCCCGCCGCCCGGGCGCGCGCGGCCCGCTCCGCCGCCGCGCCCGCCGGGGCGTCCAGGTGGCCGGCCTTGCCGCCCGGCATGACCGAGGGCACCGCGCCCATGAGCCGCTCGAACATCAGCACGGTCACGGCCACCGACCAGCCGCCGCCTGCTCGCCCACGAGGCGGTCGTCGTCGACGTGCGCGTCGGTGAAGAACACCTCGTTGAATCCGTGGTCGCCGTTCATCTGGTGCAGTGGCCGGATCTGGATGCCGGGCTGGTTCAGGTCGATGATGAAGAAGCTGAGCCCGTGGTGCTTGGGCACCTCCCGGTTGGTGCGGGCCACGAGCATGCCCCGGTCGGACCACTGCGCCCCCGAGGTCCATACCTTCTGCCCGTTGACCGTCCAGCCCCCAGCCTGGCCGGAACTGCCGCCTGGCACCGCCCGGGTCTGCGCGCTGGCCAGGTCAGACCCGGAACCGGGCTCGGAGAAGAACTGGCACCACATCTCCTCGCCGCGCGCGAGCGCGGGCAGGAACCGGGCTTTTTGCTCCTGGCTGCCGTGTACCAGCAGCATCGGGCCGCCGAGCAGCTGCCCGAGTCCGGTCGGCGGCGGCAGCACCCCGGCCGCGGCGTAGGCGGACCGCACGCCGGCCGCCGCGTCCGCCGACAGGCCGCGGCCGAACCATGCGGCGGGCCAGCTGGGGAACCCCCAGCCGGAGTCGGCGAGCCGGGCCCACCAATCCCGCACCGACAGTGCCGGGTCCCAGTTGGCGCTGAGCCAGCTCAGCGCCTCTTCCCTGGCCGATTGGTAGGCGTCGGCGTTCTCGTCGGGTGCCGGCATCGCTGCCACCCCCTTCAGCGCGGTCAGGCAGAAATGAATCCTAGAACGCAATTCTAGATCCAGCCCGGGTTTCGTCAAGAGCGGGAACAGAGCCAACAGCGGCACGAGCGGAACGGCCCGGCGCGAAGGAGTTTCGCGCCGGGCCGCCCGGCGGGCCGGGCCGTAAACGGCCCGCGGCCGGGCCGTGAAGCCCTGCGGCAGCTTCGTGACCGCTCCGGTCAAACTCTAGAATCAAATACTAGGATCTCTCTTAATTCCCGCCTGTCAACAGGCAATTCGCGCAGCAAAGCAGACGGCACGGGCGCCGCAGCCGGTGGCTGCGGGGACCGTGCCGTCCCGCCCGGAGAAGGATAAAGAAAGGTATTCAGAACGAGGGCGTGGTGCCAGCCTCAGGACACTGGAACCGCGGCGGCGGAGGCCGGCTCGGCCCGCTGCTGCCACGGGCCGTCCGCCATGAGCCGCCGCACGTACTCGAGCACCGCGTTGATGACCTTGGTCGCCTGCCGCCGGTTCTTCGCCGTGGCCACCTCGTGCGCGCCCTCGCGCATCAGCGAGGTCAGGATCGTCACGTACAGCCGGTCTGACGACTTCCCGGTGAGCGTGTGCAGCGAGTCGACCTGGCCGATCCACTGGCAGCCGTCCGCCCGCATCAGCGAGGTGAAACCGGGCGGCGCGTCCCCGGTGCGGAACAGCACCGCCAGGTCCCGGCGCTGCCAGCAGCCGTCCAGGTAGGCCTTCGCGCCGGCCGAGAACAGCGCGAGCGGGTCCGTCACGCCGGCCCGCTGGGCCTGCGCGATGGCCTTGCCGGACGCGTCCTCCTGGGCGTCGCTGTACTCCTGCCACAGGGCGACGAACAGCTCGCTCTTGCCGCCGAAGTGGTGGTACAGGCTGCCCACGCTCGACCCCGCCCGCTCCACGATGTCGGTGATGCTCGCGCTGGTGAAGCCCTGCTCGATGAAGACCTCGCGCGCGGCGTCGAGCAGCGCGCGCTGCGTCTCCGCCGTCCGGCTCCACTGCCAGCCGCCCGCACTGGCCCTGCCCCGCGGCCGTGCCTGCCGTAGTGCCTCAGCCACCCCAGGTCCGCCTTCCAGCCCCCGCTTAATAGAACTCAACTCTAGAAGTCTAGCCAGGCGCGTTACCGGCGGGTTTCGCTCCCCTGTCGTTACGGGGCCGGGCGGGTGCTGAGTACTGTCATCAGGGACGGCGTCACTGGCTTACTTTCCTAGCTCGATTTAGAATGAAACTCTAGAATTATTTGCTAAGTTCGCGGCCGCGGCAGGAAGGCGGCGCCGTGAGCGGGCCGTACGGAGGTGCCGGATGGGGATGCGGATCGGGATCGGCCTCGGGACAGTGACCGGGGGGCGACGGCTGTCCGAGCTCGACGGCGAGCTGGCCGACTACGAGAAGGCGGGCGCCGAGGTGATCTTCGTGCCCGAGCTGTACGGCCTGGACGCGGTGAGCCTGCTCGGCTACCTGGCCGCGCGGACGAGCACCGCGCACCTCGCCTCCGGCATCCTGCAGCTCTACACCCGGACCCCGACGATGCTGGCGATGACCGCCGCCGGCCTGGACGCGGTCTCCGACGGCCGCTTCGAGCTGGGCATCGGCACTTCGGGGCCGCAGGTGATCGAGGGCTTCCACGGGGTGCCGTTCGACGCGCCGATCGGCACCACCAGGGAGACGATCGAGATCTGCCGCCGCGTCTGGCGGCGCGAGCCGCTGGAGTTCTCCGGCCGCCGCTTCACGGTCCCGCTGCCGCCCGGCCAGGGCACCGGGCTTGGCAAGCCGCTGAAGATGATCGACCACCCGGTCCGGGAGCGCATCCCGATCACGATCGCCGCGATCGGGCCGCGGAACGTAGAGCTCACGGCGGAACTCGCCGAAGGGTGGCAGCCTCCGTTCTTTCTGCCGGAGAAGGCGGGCGAGGTGTGGGGCGAGCCGCTGCGGGCCGGCGCGGCCAGGCGCGACCCGGCGCTCGGGCCGCTCGACGTCCATGCCGGGATGTCGCTGGCGATCGGCGAGGACGTGCACCGCCTGCACGACAGGGAACGCCCGGGCCGCGCGCTGTACATCGGCGGGATGGGGGCGCGCGAGGCCAACTTCTACAACAACCTCGCCACCTGGTACGGGTACGGCGCCGCGGCCCAGACGATCCAGGACCTTTACCTGGCGGGCAAGAAGAAGGACGCCGAGGCGGCCGTGCCGGAGGACCTGCTGGTCAAGACCGCGCTGATCGGCACGGAAGGGCACGTGCGGGACCGGCTCCGCGCTCTGGCGGACAGCGGGGTCGGCACGCTCACCGTCCGGCCGCTGGCGGGTGACCACGCGGGCCGCGTGCGCCTGGTGGAACGGCTGCGGTCGCTCATCGACGCGCTGTAACTGCGCCCCGCGTCAGGGGACGGCAGTGTCCTCTGACGCGGGGCAGTACGACAGCACGGGGGGTTTACAACATCGGCGGGTAGTCCTTGCCCTTGGACAGCGGCCAGTCCGGCGCGCGCTTCTCCAGGAAGGCGGTTACGCCCTCGCGCGCGTCGGCCTGGTTGCCCGTCCAGCGGAACACCTGGTGCTCGACCGCGTGCGAGTACTCCCGGTCCTGGCCGAGCCCGTTGTAGACCAGCGCCTTGGTCGCCGCCACCGCCATCGCCGAGGTGCCGGCGGCCAGGTCCCTGGCGAACTCCTGCGCTGCCGGCAGCACCTCGTCGGCGGGCAGCGCCCGGGAGAACAGCCCCATCGCGGCGCCCTCGGCGCCGGAGAAGATCCGCCCGGAGAGCAGCAGCTCCATGGCCTGCGACACCCCGACAAGCCGGGGCAGCATCCAGGTGGCCCCCGCCTCGGGCACGAGACCGCGCCGGGTGAACACGAAGCCGTACTTGGCGTCCGCGGCGGCGAACCGGATGTCCCAGCTGACCGGGAGGGTGATTCCCATGCCGACCGCCGAGCCGTTCATCGCGGCGATGATCGGGGTGCGCATCCGCCTGGGCTCAGTCCGCTCAGTGCGCTCGCGCTGCTCAGCCGACTCCGCGTCGGGGGTACGGCTGAACGTGCTGCCGCCCCGCCGGCCCAGGTCCGCCCCGGCGGAGAAGTACTTGCCCGCCCCGGTGACCACGATCGCCCGCACTCCGTCGTCGGCCTCGAACCGCGCGAACGCCTCGTGCAGCTCGCGGGTCATGTCGGGGGAGAACGAGTTGCGGTGCTCCGGCCGGTTCAGCCAGATCGTCGCCACCTTGTCGGTGACGTCGGTGCGGAGGGTCTGATAGTTGCTCATCTCGTTGCCCCTGACCTTGGCAGGTGCGGCCGGGCCTGCGCGCCTGGCCGCACCAGGCGAAGGCGCCTGCGTTACCTCGGCTGCCTGCCGAGCACGAGCACGCCGGAGGTGGCGAACATGCCGCCGTTGCCCAGGACGACGCTGATCTGCGGCTCGCCCGCCTGGGCAGCCGCCTCGCCGCGTATCTGGCGGACGCCTTCCTGGATGGCGAACATGCCGTACATCCCGGTGTGGGTGTAGGACAGGCCGCCGCCGTTGGTGTTGAGCGGGAGCGACCCGCCCGGCTCGGTGTTGCCCTCGGCGATGAACGGGCCCGCTTCGCCCTTCTTGACGAAGCCGAGCGCCTCAAGGCCGTAGATGGGCACGTGCGCGAACGCGTCGTAGATCATCAGGTGGCCGACGTCGGCGGTGGTGATCCCCGCCTCGGTGAAGGCGGCCTGGCCGGCGAAGCCGGAACGCCTGCGACTCGGTGAAGTCCACCATCTGCGAGATCATCGGCGTCTCCGACGCCTCGCCGGTGCCCAGGATGTGCACTGGCGGCTTGGGGAACTCCGCGGCGCGGTCCGCCGCGGTGACGATCAGCGCGCCGCCGCCGTCGGTGACGAGGCAGCATTCCAGCAGGTGGAACGGGTAGGCGACCATCCGCGACGCGAACACGTCCGCGACGGTGATCTCCTCGCGGAACATCGCCCTGGGGTTCTTCGCCGCCCACTTCCGCTGCGCCACGGCCACGTACGCGAGCTGCTCGTGGGTGAGCCCGTACTCCTTCATGTACCGCAGCATCGGGATGGTGAAGGTGGTCGTCGGGCCGAGCGTGCCGTAGGGCGCCTCGAACTGGCCGGGCGGGGAGGACAGGTCCATCCGCCAGCCGCCCGCCCCGACCCGCGACCGGCCGGACTCGCCGTGGGTGATCAGGACCGTCCTGGCGTAGCCGGCCCTGATGGCCGCGGCCGCGTGCCGCACGTGCAGCAGGAACGAGGTGCCGCCGACCCCGGTGCCGTCCATCCAGGTCGGCGTGATGCCGAGCGCGTGCGCGACCTGGACCGGGCCGGGGGAGGAGACCGTGGCGATGCCGTCGATGTCGCGCGTGGTAAGGCCCGCGTCGGCGAGGGCGTTGCGCGCGCCCTCGAGGTGCAGGGCCAGGGTGGAGTGGCCGGGCAGCCTGCCGACCTTGTCGGTCTCGGCCGCGCCCGCGATGATGACGCCCTGCGTGCCGCTCATGCTGTGGCCCCCGTCTCGGTCGGTGCCGCTCCGGCCGGCCCGAAGACGGGCAGGGTCACCTCGCCGCGCTGCTCGAACTGCACGCGCAGCGGCATGTCGAGTTCGAGGGCCTCGGGCGTGTTCGGCACGCCGACGATGCTGGTCATCATCCGCGGCCCCTCGGCGAGCTGCACGACCGCGATCGCGTAGGGCGCCTCGGCCTCGAAGCCCGGGGCGGGCCGCTGGTTGATCACGTAGGAGTACAAGGTGGCGTCTCCGCTGGCGGTGAACCACTCGACGTTGAAAGAGCCGCAGTGCGGGCACACCGGGCGCGGGTAGAAGTACGGGCGCGCGCAGTCGGCGCAGCGCTGGATGCGCAGTTCACCGGCGGCGCAGCCGTCGAAGAACGGCTGCGTTTCCGGTGTCGGCACCGGGACGGCCTTGCCTGGCACTGCTCCGCTCACCCCTGTCCGCGCAGCAGCGGGCCGAACGAGCGCTCGACCTGGGCGGCGAGGTCGTCGACCTCCCAGGCGCTGGTGCCGATGATCCGCGAGATCGGCTGGGGGTTGTTGTAGAGCGAGACCTCGTAGCCGGAGGAGTGCAGGACCCGGCCGTTGATCCAGCCGGACTGCTCGCTGGCCAGGTAGGCGACGATGGGGGCCACGTTGTCGGGGGAGCGCTCGTCGGTTGGCGCGGGCAGGCCGCCGCGGCGCCGCTCGTCGGGCACCGACGCGGTCATCCGGGTCGCCGCGCCGGGGGAGATGGCGTTCGCGGTGACGCCGTACTTGGCCAGGGAGTTAGCGCAGGACATGGTGAGGCCGACGATGCCCATCTTGGCGGCGGCGTAGTTCGGCTGGCCGGGCGCGCCGTGCAGCCCGGACACCGAGGTGAAGTTGATGATCCGGTTCTGGGCCGTCTCCTCGCGCAGCGAGCGCCAGTGCGCCGCCGCGAACTTGCTGGTGTTGAAGGTGCCCTTCAGGTGGACGCGGATGACGTCGTCCCACTCCTGCTCGGCCATGTTGAAGATCATCCGGTCGCGCAGGATGCCGGCGACGTTGACCACCACGTCCAGGCGGCCGAAGTTCTCGATGGCCTCCCCGATCAGCCCCTCGGCGGCCGCGTGGTCCGAGATGTCCGCGCCGCTGGCCGCCGCCTGGCCGCCCGCCGCGGTGATTTCCTTGACGACCTGCTGGGCCGGGCTGGCGTCCGTGCCTGACCCGTCCAGCGCTACGCCCAGGTCGTTGACCACCACGGCCGCGCCCTGCCTGGCCAGCAGCAGCGCCACCGACCTGCCGATTCCCCGTCCGGAGCCGGTAACGATCGCCACCCGGCCGTCCAGTCGTGTCATGGGGGCATCCTCTCCTCTCAGCCGTTCCGCGGATCTCCGCTTTTACGGAACTAAGTACTAGAATTAGCTTCTATTCCTAGAGCGCGGCACGTGTCAAGGGCCCGGTGGCCCCGCGGCGGCGGCCCCGCGGGCGATACATTGGCGGAAAATGGGCGTTTGGATGGTGAGCCATGGCTAGGCAGCGCAAAGGCAGCTCGGTGTCTGCCGCGTGGCAGTGGAGCCGCACGGCGGAGACGCAGGCCGCGCTGCTGGCGGCGGCGCGGGAGATCTTCGCCGCCCACGGCTTCACTGAGTCGAGCATCGCCGACATTGTAGAGCGGGCCGGGTCCAGCGTCGGCAGCCTCTACCACCATTTCGGCGGCAAGAGCGAGCTGTTCATCGCGCTGTGGCAGCAGCACCAGGCGGCCCACGAGGAGGCGGCGAGCAAGGCCGTGGCCGAGGCCAGGAACCAGGGCGTCACCGACCCGGGCGACCTGTTCAACGCGGGGGCCCGCGCCTTCATGAACGGGAGCTGGGACCGGCGCGACCTGGCCCTGCTGTTCGCCTCCGGCGACGTGCCGCCCGGCTGGGAAGTGATGCGCCGCCGTCGGGGCCGGGAGTGGATCGGCCAGAACGACTCCCTGCTGCGGCTGACCGACCGGCCCGAGGACCGGGTCTACGCCGCGATCCTCACCTCGCTGATCGGCGAGGGCGCCTACGAGGTCGCGGCGGCCGTCAGCCGTCGCGAGGCGGACAAGATCATCGACGCCGTGTGCGAGTACGCGCGGCGGCTCATGGGCGGCGGCCCTTGGCACCCGGGACCTGAGCCGGTGCCCCCGCAGGAGCCCGCAGGAACCGCGTAGCCGGGCGGCGCGCGCAGCGCCGCCCGGCCACGGCCGTCGCGGGTTAGGCGGCCTGGGTCTGGCTCTTCTGCAGCTGGGCCGTTTCCTCGGCGACGCGCGCCTCGTAGGCCTCGTACTCGGCCCTGGACTTCTTCGGGCTCCAGTGGCCGTGCATGGTGAAGATGAACGGCACGAACACCACCACGCACCCGAAGCACACCCAGTACCAGGTCCTCCAGCCGGAGGCCGTCTCGAGCGGGCTGCCGACGATGTGCGGGATGATGATGCCGAACGGCACGCCGACCAGGCGGGTCGCGAACCCGTACAGCGAGCTGCCGGTCGCGATCAGGCCGGGGTTGTAGTTCTCAAGCGTCTCAGTGAAGCTCGCGAACCACGGAGCGTAGCAGCAGGCCAGCGACACCGACAGCAGGCACAGGATGAGCGAGATGCCGGTGAAGCTGATCCCCGCCTTGGCGTTCATCAGCAAGACGATCGAGATCAGCGTCCCGATCGAGCCGAGCACCATGAACGGCTTGCGGACCATCAGCTTGTCCGACAGGTAGCCCCACACGACGAGGGCCACGATGTTCGCCGCCCAGTAGATCTCCTGGATGCCGTTGAAGGCGTTCAGCGAGAAGCCGAGGAACTCGGGATGTAGAAGACGAAGTAGCCGATCGCGGTGAAGTAGATGATCAGGAACAGGTTGATCGCGATGGAGCTGAGCACCGTGTTGACGTGGAAGACCTGCCGCCAGCGGTGCTTGGTGAGCTCGGCCAGGTCGATGCCGCGGGCCCGGGACTCGACGACCATCCCGTCTTTCATGGCGCCATCCGCTGGCTGCGGATCCCGGGGGGTAGTTCCGCAGCAGGAGGAGGCAGATCACGAACATGATGAGCGCCGCGATCCGGCGATGCGGTACAGCTGCTGCCAGTTGCTGAACGTCGGCAGTGCCGGGAGGTAAGAGTGGGCGACCGCGCTGAGCACGAAGTACCCGGCCACCGGGCCGAACGTCCAGAAGCCCATCGCCACCCCGCGCTGCATCTGCGGTGACAGGTCGCGCACTAGCGCCGGGGTGCCGACGAAGATCGCGCCGTCGGCGAGGTAGAGCAGGCAGGTGGCGACGGAGTACAGGGTCTTGTTGCCGGCGTCCGGCACCGCCCACACCGCGAAGATGCCGTTGATGAGCAGGCCGATCACCACCATGTTGGCCCGGCCCCACCTGTCGCCGAAGCTGGTGATGTACGCGGCGACGCCGCCCAGGATGCCGGCCACGACCAGCAGGTCCGAGTAGTAGTTCAGCGTCATGCCGAAGTGCGGGAAGATGACCGGGGTCGCGGCCGCGCCTGCCGCGACCGTCCAGGTGAAGATGATGTTCGCGACCACGACCATCGCGAGCAGGAAGATCCGGTAGCCGCCAGTCGGGTAACGGTCGAGGTTACGCCGCCATAGCCGCTGAACGGCGGACGGCCTGGCTGGGTCTGCACCTGGTATCGATGCGGTACTCATGTGATACCTCCTCGCGCCACTGTGCGCTTGAGTTTGGATATCCGCCCCCGCCCCGTTTGCCGCTGGCGCCATCTCGGCCAGGCGGCCCGCACAGCTCCTCTCGGCACCTCGACTATGTTCATCTTCTAGAATGAAATACTAGGATCGTGATGTCAGCCGGCACCGATGTCAAGGTCTAGCAGGGCTGATCGAAAAGTCTTGCCCGGGCGGGTGGACAGCCTCGGACGAAGCACGCAGGACTGGCGGCCAGCGCAGGACCCATGATCGCCGCGATTGACACGCGCCCCGTCGCCCCCGAGAATCATTTCTAGAACCTTGCTCTAACAATGTGGAGGGTTGCCATGGGTCTCGACCACAGCGTGGTGGGAATCTCCAGCGAGCCGCAGCTGAGGTCCTGGGACAGCAAGGACGCGCTGCTCTACGCGGTCGGCGTCGGTGCGGGTCTCGGCGATCCGCTGAACGAGCTGGAATTCACCACGGAGAACTCCCAGGGCATCGAGCAGCAGGTGCTGCCGACGTTCGGGGTGCTGATCGCCCAGGCCCGCGGCGCCCGCAGCCTCGGCGACATCAACTACGCCATGCTGGTGCACGCCGAGCAGTACGTCGAACTGCACCGGCCGCTGCCCGTCGCGGGCACCGTAAGGACGGTCTCGACCGTGACCGGGATCTACGACAAGGGCTCCGGGGCGCTGGTGGCCAGCGAAAACAACGCGGTCGACGCGGCGACCGGCGAGCCGCTGGTGACTACCCGCAGCGGTGTCTTCATCCGCGGCGAAGGCGGCTTCGGCGGCGAGCGCGGCAGCGATCCGCCATGGGAGCGCCCGGACCGCGCGCCCGACCATGCCGTGGCACTGGAAACCCGGCCGGAGCAGGCGCTGATCTACCGGCTGTCCGGTGACAGGAACCCGCTGCACGTGGACCCGAAGTTCGCGGCGCGCGGCGGCTTCGACCGGCCGATCCTGCACGGCCTGTGCACCTACGGCGTCACCGGCCGCGCCCTGCTGCACGCGCTGTGCGGCTCCGACCCGGCCGGGTTCGGCTCGATGTACGGCCGGTTCAGCCGGCCGGTGTGGCCCGGTGACACGCTGACGGTCTCCATCTGGGAGGCCGCCGGCGGCGCCGCCCTCTTCCAGACCACGCGGCCCGACGGAACGGTGGTGATCGACCGGGGCCGCTTCCAGGCCCGCGAACAGTGACGCCGGAAGTCACCGTCTTCGGCGTCACCCGCCTTGACGATCACGTGCTGCTCGCCGACGCGGGCCTGGCCATGGCGATGGTGTCGGCCGGCGCGGAGCGGCTGATCGACCTGCGCGGCGAGACCAAGCCGCCGGGGCTGCCCATCCCGATCGACCACTTCCCGCTCATCGACCTGGAACCGGACCAGGACGAGCTGATCCTCGCCGCCGCGCAGCGGCTCGCCGGCCTGGCGGCCGACGGCGTGCGGGTCGGTCTGTACTGCCAGGCCGGCATCTCCCGCACGTCGACCGTCGCCATCGCCTACCTCATGGTGCGCGGCATGCCCCTGGCCGCGGCGACCCAGCTGGTCCGCCAGGCCCGGCCGCAGGCCATGCCCGCGCTCGAGCTGTGGCGCTCCCTGGAGCGCCTCGCCCCCGGCCTCGCGGGCTGAGGCCCCCGGCCTCGCGGGCTGAGCAGCCCGGACGCGTCACGGGGCCTGCCCCCTGGCGTGGGGGCGGGCCTCGTTCGCGCTCAGCTAACGCGGGTCGCGCTCAGCTCACGTGCTGGAGTTCCTCGGGCTCGAACTCCTCGATCGCGCTCGCGTCCACCTCGGCGACCCGCATGGTGCGGGCCACGCTGAGCGCCTCGAGCCGCCGCTTGCTCAGCCGCTGGTACAGCTCCGCCAGTTCGGCGGCCTCGCGCTGCCGCGCGCTGTCTTCCCCGGCACCGTAGCCGCCGGTCAGGTTCCCGGTGAGCTTCGCCCAGCGCTGTTCGAACCACTCCCACAGGTCGGGGTTCTCCGCGAGGACGCGCCGCGCCAGGTAGGTGCCGTAGGCGATGTGCCGCCGCTCGTCGCGCTGGGTGAGCTTCAGCCCCGCCTGCAGGCCGGGGAGCTTGTCGATCCGTTGGAAGACCTCGTCCCAGCGCTGGTAGCCGGCGACCGCGAGAACACCCTCGATGAACTGGTTGTAGATGATCGACGCGTCCAGGATGGCCTGCGGGGAGCGGTCGGTGTCGAGCCGGCGCATCACCTCGGTCAGCGGGCCGTCGAAGATCCCGCGCCGCTCGCCGCGGGCGGCCTGCTGCTCCGCGACCAGGTCGTCCAGGGAGGAGGGGTCGAGGCCGACGGCGTCGAACCAGCGGCGGAACATGTCCGTGTGCTTGGCCTCCTCCATCGTGAACATGGCCAGGTACATCGTGTCTTCGAGCCGCCCCAGGTCGGACATGCAGCGCAGCAGCGGGATGATGTCGAGCGTGACCGCTTCCTCGCCGACCATGAACCCGCGCGCGGACATGGCGATGACGGTGCGCTCCTCGTCCGGCATGTCCCGCCAGTCGATGACGTCCTGCGTGAAGTCGAGGTCGGCGGGGTCCCAGAACAGCTTCTTGGACTTCTCCCACAAGCGCCACGGCACCGACGTGTAGTCAAGCCCGCCCGTGGTGGCGGTCTGGTAGTGCCCGATCTCCCGGTCGCCGCCCATCCTGCGTTCCGACATCCGCTCTCCTCCCCGCGGCCGCGTCGCGCGATAGCCGGAGCCGCAGCTGAAACTGGCAAATTCTAGAATCTTCTTACTCAAATTAGACACCGACGGCCGCCGGCAGGCAAGCACCGTCAGCGCCCAGGCGCGGTCTGGCGCAGGCCTCGGGCATGACCCCCGGGACGGTGGATAGTCCCGCACGCCGGAATGCAATGCCGGGAAGGTAAGCGTTCGCCTACGGGTGCGCTCCCCGCGAGGCGGCGGGTGACCCGGGCGCGGTCGCACGCCTGCGCGCGTGACGGCGCCCTTGGGTCAAGGGCGGCCGCGGGCCGGTGGCCGTCCCGGTAGCCGTGCGGGGCGGGGCCCGCAGGGTGCCGGCCCCCTCGCCGGCGGCCTCCCCGGTGCGGTTAACGTGTCACTTCCGTCTAAGGGTGAAGAAAAGCTCACCTGGCGTATGCCGTAATTGACTTCTTAAATTTTCTTGACGTGCTGGCCGCTCCCTGCGGACCGCGGGGTGCGCCCTGGAGCCGTTGAGCGTGGTCCGGCCGTCCGGTCTGCGCGTGCAGAACCATCCGCCATCGCGTGTCCTAGGGCGTTGTCCCGAATAGGTTGATGCCGCGGGCGGTCGCGTGGGCGACGAGCAGCTGGCTGATGAGCTCGGACAGCGCCGCGCGGTCCAGGCCTGACAGCGGGCTGAGCAGGGCCGTGACGTCCGCCGCGAAGAGCTCGGCCGCCGCCGCCACGCGGGCCCGGCCCTCGTCGGTCAGCCGGACGCGCACGGCCCGCCGGTCGGCGGCCGACGGCGCGCGGGCGACCAGGCCCCGGCGCTCGGCGCGGTCCACCAGGCCCGTGACGCTTGACTTGTCGAGGTCGAGGAGCCGCGCGAGTTCCTGCATGGTGGGCTCGCGGTCCCGCAGCACGCCGAGCAGCCGGGTCGCGGCGATCGACAGGTCGTGCTCAGCCGCCCGGCGTTCCAGCATTCCCATGATCACGAAGGAGAGCTGCGCCAGCCCGTCGACGGGGTCAAGCTGGGGGTGCGGATGCATTCCACCAGCCTACTTGATTTAGTACGTGGCACCAACTAAATTAGTACGTGCCACAAACTAAGCCGCCGCTAATGGAAAGGCCGCCGCCATGGCCATGATGAACGCCGCCGTCGTCACCTCGTTCCAGGAGCCGCCGCAGTACCAGCGGTTCCCGGCACCCGTGCCGGCCAGCGCGGACGAGGTGCTCGCCGACGTGCTCGCCGCTGGGCTGCACCCGCGCGTTCGCTCGGGCGCCGCGGGGCGGCACTACACGAGCAGCGGCACGCTGCCGATGATCCCGGGGATCGACGGGGTCGGGCGGCTGCCCGATGGGAAGCTGGTCTACTTCGCGGCCGCCGACGACGTGCTCGGCACGATGGCGGACAAGGCGGTCGTGGACCCGCGCCGCTCGGTTGGGCTGCCGGACGGCACTGACGTCGCCAAGGTCGCCGCCGCGATGAACCCGGCGATGTCCTCCTGGGTGGCCCTGCGCCGCCGCGTCCCGCTCCAGCCGGGGCAGACCGTCCTGGTCCTCGGCGCGACGGGCAACGCGGGCACGATGGCGGTCCAGGTAGCGAAGCGGCTCGGCGCGGGCCGCGTCGTCGGCGCGGGCCGCGACCTCGCCCGGCTGGGAGCGCTCCTCCCGGCGGGCGCCGACGACGTGGTTCAGTTGACCGGCGACGCGGACGCGACGAGCGAGGCCCTGGCCACGGCGGCCGCCGCGGCCGACATCGTGCTCGACTACCTGTGGGGCGCCCCCGCCCAGCAGGCGATCACGGCCCTGCTGACCGCCCGCGCCGACCGCGGCCGCGCGCTCGACTGGATCCAGATCGGCGCGGTCGCCGGCCCGACGGCCGAGATCCCCTCCGCGGCGCTCCGCTCGGCCAACTTCCGCCTCCAGGGCTGCGGCCAGGGCTCAGTCTCCCCGCGCGCCTACCTGGCCGAACTCCCGTCCCTGGTCGAGGAAATCACCGCGGGCACCATCGCGGTCCGCCCGAACCTGGTTCCGCTATCCCAGGTAGCAGAGGCCTGGACCACCACCGAACCCCCGGGCGAACGGACGGTCCTGATCCCGTAGCGTTCAAGCGTCGCCCGGTTATCTCTACACGGCGTGCCCAACAGCAGGCTGATCACCTTGACCGGACACAAGCGCGGACGTTCGTGGCCTTTGTCTGGCTTCAGCGGGGGAGGCTGTCTGCGCGGGTTAGGGCGAAGTCGCGGAAGGCGGCGGCTGGGGCGGTCAACGGGCGGTCGTCTGGCCAGGCGAGGCCGACCGTGCGGGCCGCCTTCGGCGTGGTGATGCGGACCGCCGCCACCGCCGGGTCGGCCAGTGAAGAGGCAGTGGCGGGCAGCAGCGATACGCCGAGTCCGGCGCCGACCAGGCCGCGGGCGGTGTCGGCTTCCTCGCCCTCGAACGTGATCCGCGGTTCGAAGCCCGCCGCCCGGCACAGGTCGTCGGTGATCGTCCGCAGGCCGTAGCCGGGCTCCATGACGATGAAGTCCTCGTCGGCCGCCTCCGCCAGCGGCACGCCGTCGCCGCGCCTGGCCGCGAGCCGGTGGCTGGCCGGAACGAACAGGTCGATCCGTTGCTCGTACAGGCTGCGCGTCCGGACACCTGGTGACTGCGGCAACGGCGCGGTGAGGCACAGGTCGATCTCGCCGTCCTGCAAGCGCGCGAGCAGCCCGTGCGCGCTGTCTTGCACGAGTGCGAACTGGACTAGTTCGTGCTGGGCGCGGAAGTCCTTGAGCAGCCGCGGCACGGTCTCCCCGCCGAGCGTGTGCAAGAACCCGAGTGCCACGCGGCCGCGGGACGCATCCGCTTCGTTCGCCAGGCGCTCCAGTGCGCCGCTGAGGGTGGCGACCGTTCGCTCGGCGGCGTCGAGCAGGTAGCGACCATGCCGGGTCAGCCTGATCGACCGGCCGGGACGGGTGAAGAGCGACACCCCGAGTTCGGCTTCCAGCCGGGCGATCGACCGGGAGAGCGTGGGCTGCGGGACGCCAAGCAGTTCGGCCGCGCGGGTGAGGTGCTCTTCGCGGGCTACGACGACGAACTGGCGGAGCCGGGGCACGAGGGCGTCGAGCGCGGCGTCCGCGTCGCCGGCAGATTCATGCATATTTGGATTGTCGCACGGTGATCCATGCATTGGACGTATCGATAGCCGTGGGCTTAGCGTCGGAGACGTGACCCTCTCCCTGGAAGGGGCGGCGCGGCTGCGGCACGACGATCCCGGGATACGGCGGGTCAGGCTGGGGCTGTTCGCCGCCGGGCTTGCCACGTTCGCGCTGCTCTACACGCCGCAGCCGCTGCTGCCGCTGCTGTCCCGCGCGTTTGCTGCCAGCCCGGCCGCGGCGAGCCTGGCGATGTCGGCGGGGACCGCCGCGCTGGCCGTCGCGATCATCCCGGTGAGCTCCCTGTCGGAGGTGTGCGGGCGGCGCGCGGTCATGACCGTCTCCGTGCTCGCGGCGGCGGTGCTCGGCCTGCTGGCGCCGTTCTCGGTGAACCTGCCCATGCTCGTCGGGGTCCGCGTCCTGCAAGGGTTCGCCCTGGCGGGGGTGCCCGCGACGGCCATGGCGTACCTCACGGAAGAAGTCGACAAGGGCGACCTGGGCCGCGCGATGGGCCTCTACATCGCGGGGAACGCGATCGGCGGGCTCAGCGGGCGGGTCATCGCGGGGTTCCTCGCGGAGCACGGAGGATGGCGGGTCGCTACGGCCGGGGTCTCCGCGCTCGCGCTGGCGTGCGCGGTCACGTTCGCGGCCGCGCTGCCGCGGTCGGCGTTCTTCACCCCGTCGCCGCTCAGCCTGCGCACCCTGGGCGGCACGCTGGGCCGCAACCTCGCCGACACGGGGCTGCTGCGGCTCTACCTCATCGGGTTCGCGCTGATGGGCGCGTTCGTCACCGTCTACAACTACCTGACCTTCCGGCTGAGCATGCCGCCGTTCGGCCTGTCGACGAGTGTCATCGGCGCGCTGTTCACGGTCTACCTCGTGGGGACGTACTCCTCCACCGTGGCGGGGCGGCTGGCGGACCGGGCCGGACGCCGCGGCGTGCTGGCGGCCGGCGTCGTGGTCGCCATCGGCGGCGTCGCGCTGACGCTGCCCGCCTCCGTCGGTTGGATCGTGACAGGGCTCGTCGCGCTGACCGCGGGGTTCTTCGCCGCCCATTCGGTAGCGAGCGGCTGGGTCGGCGGGCGGGCCCGGGTCGCGCCCGCGCAGGCGTCCGCGCTGTACCTGTGCCTGTATTACATCGGCAGCAGCGTGGCGGGATCGGCGGGCGGCGTGTTCTGGGCCCGCGGCGGGTGGCCGGCGGTCGCCGCATTCGCGGTCGCACTGCTGGTGGTCGCCTTGCTCGGCGCGCTTTCCCTGGCCCGTGCCTCAAGTCCTTTGGCCCGTGCCTCAGGCCGCTGAGGTGACGGGGACAGGGCCCTTCATGACCTTGTCGTCCCCGGCCGCCGCGTAAAGTCGTCCCCGGCCGCCGCGTAACTTCGCGCCGCAGGTAAAGAAAGCGTGCGCAGGGCACGCTTTCTTTACGCGGGAAGCGGAACTTACCAGATGCCTCCACCGCTCTTGCCATTCGCTCCCCGCTGAGAAGCGATTGAAGTCATTGGCAAACGGGAAGACGCTGCAGCGGATGAGAGGCGCGCAGAATGCTTATCGGCCACGGGGCATTAGGCGAGGCCGTGACGTACCCGCAGGCCCGCCCGAAAACTTTCTCGGAGCGCACCGTGACGGGCGGCCGCCGCCCGCGGGAGCGCGCACAAATAGCGCGGGTGCGCTGAAAAGGCGCTGCGAGCGTCGGTTTCGAGTCAAACAAATTCAAACATGCGGACGCCTGGCGGGGCGGGCGCGGAGCCGCCGTTGGCTGTCCGCGCCCGCCCCTTGCGGTGCTGGGTTATGGATGGCTAGCCGGTACTACAGGACACTGATGGCCAGGTCCACGTCCCGTTTGGCGAGATAGTGACGCTCCAGTTGTTGCCGCCGCTGCCTGGGGTCGCCTTCATCACGTACTGACTCGGCCAGGTCGCGTTGACACCTGAGGTGGAGTACACCACCGCCGGGGACACCATGTTCATCGTCACGGTCCAGGTGCTTGACCCGCTGACCGCGACGTTGAGGTTGTACCAGTTGCTGCCCTTGGACCCGGCCGACAGGGTCGCGGTGCAGCTTCCGCTGCCGCCGCCCCCGCCCCCGCCGCCGCCAGTCGAGCCGCCGCCGCCGTTGATGGTAGTGGAGCCGCTGCCGCCGCCGTAGGCCTCGGACCCGACGATCTCGTAGTTCATCGTGCCGACGGACAGGCCCTTGGCCCTCCAGGCGGCTTCCACGTTCGCCATGTTGACGCTGGCGCTGGAGGTCGGCGAGGAGCGGACGGCGATGTACTGCTCGAAGGTGCAGGAGTTGCCGGTGATGCACGGCTGGTTGACCTGCTGGTGCTCGTACAAGGTGTACGTAGAGCTGCCGTCGGTGAACGTGCCGAGGTTGGTGCCGGTGCCGTTCGGCGAGCCGGACCAGTTCTCCTCGACGTAGTACTCGACCAGCGGGTTGGTCATCCAGCCGTAGACCGAGACCAGGGCGGTGCCGGCCGAGTCGCTGATGTTGCTGGTGAAGTTCACCGTGTTGGTGTTGCCGGGGTTCCAGCCGACGCCTGCGGTGAAGTCGCCGATGCCGGACCACGACGTGGAGTAGCTGCTGCCGTTGTAGGTCAGGCACGCGGAGCCCTGGCCGTTCTCCCACAGCGAGTAGTAGTAGCCGCTCTCCGTGCCGGTCTGGTTCGAGCAGATCTGCGTGGCTGCCTTGGCGGTGCCGGGCATGATGGCCGCCGCGGCGGCGGTCAGCAGGACGGCGGCACCGAGGAGCCTGGCGGCGAGCCTGCGTCTGGGTTTGTGCGGACTGATGAGGGGACTGTTCATACGTGTGCACCTTCCTCTTCACTGAGGGTTGTCCACAGTTTTGATCTGAGCCGCACGCACGTCAATATATTTCGGAGAATTTCGTAATTCCTAAATGTTTCGAAAGGCACTAGTGAACCGGTTCATCCCAGGTCGATGACGCTGGTAGCTGGCAATGGCGCCAAAGAAACAGCGCTAGGCGCGAAGGGCCGAAAGTTTCGGATTAAACCCGCGCCGGTGACCCGCGTGCGCGGGACTTCCGAAAGTTGCGGTGCCACCGCGAGGGGCGGAAGGGGCCGTGCGACGCACGGAGGCTTTCTTGCCCGCCCCAATGGCGCGGCGGATGGCCTGCGGGGTGAAACAAGAATCCGTTCTGAATGATGGTTAATTTGGTCTACCAAAATGACGGCCTCCACCTGGGAGGTGCGGGCGCGGTAGCGCGCCCGCCGCCCGGGGCAGTGCGGCTTGGGGCGGCCTGGCCGCCCGCCTGCGTCGGCCTGGACGACCGTCTCCGTCGGCCTGGACGACCGTCTCCGTCGGCCTGGACGACCGTCTCCGTCGGCCAGGACGGCAGCCCGCCCCGGCCAGGACGGCCCCCGCCGGCCGCCCGCCCGGTGCCCTCTCGGTGCCCTCTCGCGCCGTTATAACGATTCAGGATCGGCAACTTTCGGTCGTCTTGACACCTCCGGCGGGCGCGCTGAGACTACTGGCAAGTTGAAACGTTCCACATGCCAGCTGGAACCCGACGTACGCGGAGGTGCGCCCGGTGGACGTCGCGGAAAGTGAGCCAAGGGATCAGCCGGAGGCCGTGCCCCTGCTTGAGCTCAGGCACGCCGCGAAGTCTTTCGGCGCGGTCCAGGCCCTCACCGACGGGTCCGTGACCTTGCGCGGCGGCGAGGTGCACGCGCTGGTGGGCGAGAACGGGGCGGGCAAGTCCACGCTCGTGAAGATCCTCGCCGGGGTGCACCAGCCGGACGCCGGGACGCTCGCCGTCAGCGGCCGGGAGGTCACGCTGCACGGCCCCGCCGCCGCCAGGGCGGCCGGCATCGCCGTCATCTACCAGGAACCGACGCTGTTCCCCGACCTGACCGTCGCGGAGAACATGTTCATCGGCCGCCAGCCCGTCAGGTCAGGGCGCAGGATCAACCGCCACGCCATGCAGGACGAGGCGGCCGCGGTATTCAAGCGGCTCGGCGTCCCCCTCGACCCGGCGCGGATCGCCCGCGGCCTGTCCATCGCCGACCAGCAGGTCGTCGAGATCGGCAAGGCGCTGTCCCTGGACGCCAAGGTGATCGTGATGGACGAGCCCACCGCGGCGCTGTCGGCCGCCGAGGTCGACCGCCTCTTCGAGGTGATCCGCACCCTGAAGAGCCAGAACGCCGCGGTGCTGTTCATCTCGCACCGGCTCGAAGAGGTCTTCGCCATCTGCCAGACGGTCACGGTGATGCGCGACGGCCGGCACGTGCTGTCGAGCGAGCTCGCCGGCCTGACCGCGGGCGACCTGGTCCGCGCCATGGTCGGCCGGGAACTGGCCGAGCGGCCGCCTGATGCGGTCGGCGCCAAGCCGGGTGAGCCGATGCTCACCGTCGAGCGCCTCACGCGCGAGGGCGTCTTCACCGACATCTCGTTCACCGTGCGGTCCGGCGAGATCGTGGCCCTCGCAGGCCTGGTCGGCTCCGGCCGCAGCGAGGTAGCGCGCGCGGTGTTCGGCATCGACCGCTACGACGCCGGCCAGGTCACCACGGGTGGCAAGCGGCTCAAGAAGGCGTCACCGACGAGCGCCATGGCAGCCGGGATCGGTTTCGTGCCCGAGGACCGCCGGCAGCAGGGCCTGGTCATGGACATGTCGATCCAGCAGAACGTGGCGCTCGCCTCCCTCAACCGCCTGCGCAAGGGCGGCCTGATCCGCGCGAGCGCCGAGCGGGCGATGGCCACCGACTGGGCGAGCCGGCTGAAGATCAAGTACGGCCGGCTGACCGACCCGGTGGCGATGCTCAGCGGCGGTAACCAGCAGAAAGTCGTGCTGGCCAAGTGGCTCGGCAGGAAACCGGGCGTGCTGATCGTGGACGAGCCGACCCGCGGCATCGACGTGGGCACCAAGGCCGAGGTCCACAGCCTGCTGGCCGACCTGGCCCGCGGCGGGGTGGCCATCTTGATGATCTCCTCCGAGCTCCCCGAGGTGCTCGGCGTCAGCGACCGGATCCTGGTGATGCGCGAGGGAGCGCTTGTGGCCGAGTTCAGCCATGCGGACGCCTCGGAGGAGGCGCTCATGTCGGCGGCCATGGGGCAGCACGAGGAGGCCCGGTGAGCGAGCTTGCGAGCGAACCAGCAAACACTGTGCGTCCGCGAATGCGGACTCCGAGCGCCAGCGAGGTGGCCGATGAGCGCCGCCACCTTGCCGGGCAGCGAGCAGCGGGGCGGCCGCGCCCGGACGCCGGCCTTGCCGAGCGCGTCTTCCGGATCAGGGAATCCGGCATCCTGGTCGTCCTCGTCCTGTTCGTCGCGGTCACCACGATCATCAAGCCCCGCTTCCTCGACGTCAGCAACATCCAGTTCGTGCTCGTCGACACGGCCACCTTCGCCCTGCTCGCGCTCGGCGAGACGATGGTCGTGATCAGCAGGAACGTGGACCTGTCGGTGGGCTCGGTGGTCGGCCTGTCCGCCTACCTGTCGGCGAGCCTGTTCAAGGACCACCCGGGCATTCCCATTCCCGTGGTCTTCCTCGCGGGCCTCGGCATCGGCCTGGCCTGCGGCTTCGCCAACGGGATCATGGTCGCGGTAGGCCGGGTGCCGAGCCTGGTGGTGACGCTCGCGACCCTCTACATCATCCGCGGCCTCGTCATCTTGATCGTCGGCGGCAACGAGGTGGACGCGTCGGCGCTGCCGGACTCGTTCATCAACATCTCCAAGGACACCGTCGCCGGCATTCCCGTCCTTGCCATCGCGGTCGCGGTGGTGGTCGCAGTCGGCGCGTACTACCTGCGCACCTACCGCTCCGGGCGTGACCTGTACGCGATCGGGTCCAACCCGGACGCCGCCCGCCTCGCGGGCCTCCCCGTCGGGCGGCGGGTCTTCACCGCCTTCGCCGTCAGCGGCGCGATCGCCGGCGTGGCCGGGGTGCTGTGGGCCTCGCAGTACCCCACGATCAACTCCACGGCCGGGACCGGCTACGAACTGCAGGTCGTGTCGGCGGTGGTGGTCGGCGGCGTGGCTATCTTCGGCGGGAGCGGTACTGCCACGGGCGCCGCGCTGGGCGCGCTCCTGCTGACCACGATCAACTCGGCGCTTTACGTGCTGGGCATCTCGTCCTTCTGGGACCAGGCAATCTGGGGCTTCCTGCTGCTCGTCGCCATCGCCCTCGACCAGACCATCACCGAGCGCCTGACCAGCGCGCTCCGCTCGAGAAAACCGCGCTCGGGTGGTCCGGGCGCTGGTACTGCCAGCCCACGCACCAGCACCGGGACCCGCCATGAATAACCTGAGTGAACGGCCGTTTGTTGAACGGCTGCGGCCCGCGCTGCGCTGGGAGACCGGCCTCGCGGTCCTCGTGGTGCTCGTCCTCATCATCGGCTCGGCCGCCTCGCCTGAGTTCCTCACCGGGAATAACTTTTTTAACCTGGGCCTGTCGAACGGCGAGATCGCGATCATGACGCTGCCGATGACGCTGATCATCATCAGCGGCGAGATCGACCTGTCGGTCGCCTCGATCCTCGGCATGTCCAGCGCACTACTCGGCTACCTGTGGGCCAAGGGCTGGCCGATGCCCGCTGTCTTCGCCTTCGTCGCCGTGGTAGGCATCCTCGCCGGAGCGGTCAACGGCCTGCTGGTCACCCGCCTGCGGCTGCCGAGCCTCGCGGTGACGATCGGCACGCTCGCCCTCTACCGGGGCATCGCCACCATCATCCTCGGCCCGAACACAGTCTCCAGCTTCCCCGCTGCCTACACCAACCTGGGCATCAACGCGGTTCCGTTCACCGGCAACGACATGACGTGGTCGACGCTCATCTTCATCGTGCTGGCGATCATCTTCGGCGTCGTTCTGCACGCCACGCCGCTCGGCCGGTCCATTTACGCGATGGGCGCCAGCGCCGAGGCCGCCCAGTTCGCCGGGATCAGGGTGAAGCGGATCAAGACCGGCCTGTTCATGGTCTCCGGCTTCATCTGCGCCCTGGCCGGCGTGCTGTGGACGTTCCGGCTGAGCACGGCCGTGCAGAACAACGGCCTCGGCCTCGAGCTCAGCGTCGTCGCGATCGTGCTGCTGGCCGGCGTGTCGATCTTCGGCGGCAAGGGCTCGATGATCGGCGTGGTCCTCGCCGTGCTGGCCTTCGCCGGCATCCAGAACGCCCTGCTGCTCACTAACTTCAACCAGGAAGCGACCGGCCTCGTCACCGGTGCGCTCCTGCTCGCCAGCGTCTTCCTGCCCACCGCCGGCCGTCTGCGGCGCCGGCGACGACCGTCCGCACCCGTAGTCCGCGAGAACCCGATGAAGAAGGCACCCACCCGGCAAAAGGATTGAAAGGATACAAAGATATGGCTCTGAGACGGGCAAGGAAGCTCGCGCTCGTGCTCCCGGTAGCCGCCGTCGCGCTCGCGGCGGCCTGCAGCTCGAGCTCCACAAGCAGTTCAGCCCCTGCGACCAGTCTCCCGCGGCCTCGGCCGCCGCCAGCCCGCCAGCGGCGCCGCCAGCGCGAGCATCGGCCGCGGCTCGACCGCGGCCTCAAGACCGGCCTGAAGGTCTTCGTCATCCCGAAGAACCTCGGCAACTCCTACTTCACCACCGCCGACAGCGCGAACTCCGGCGGCGCGATCGCCGCGCTGACGACCCTCGGCGAGACCGGCACCGAGACCAGCGGCACGGCCGCCACCCCGGCGTCGCAGATTCCCGCCATCCAGGCGGCCATCTCCAAGGGCGCGAACGCGCTCATCGTCTCCGCCACCGACCCGACGGCGCTGTGCCCCACCCTCCAGTCCGCCATGAAGCGCGGCATCACCGTCGTCACCTACGACTCCGACGCGCCGACCTGCCGGACCCTGTTCATCAACCAGGCGTCCACCGCGCAGATCGGCACCAGCGAGGTCGACGTGCTCGCGAAGCAGATCGGCGACAGCGGCCAGGTCGCGATCGTCTCCGCTGCCGCCGAGCGCGACCAACCAGAACGCCTGGATCGGCTACATGAAGCAGGAGCTCAAGAAGTACCCGAAGATGCAGCTGGTCTCCACCGTCTACGGCAACGACGACCCGACCACCGCAACCCAGGTCACCCAGGGCCTCCTGCAGCAGTACCCGAACCTCAAGGGCATCATCTCCCCGACCACGGTCGGCATCGCGGCGGCCGCCGGCGTCCTCGACACGGCCAAGTACCGCGGCAAGATCGCGCTCACCGGCCTCGGCACGCCCGACGAGATGAAGAAGTACGTCTCCGACGGCACGGTCAAGGAATTCGAGCTGTGGAACCCGGCTGACCTCGGCTTCCTGGCCGCCTACGCCGCGGTCGAGCTGGCCTCCGGCAAGATCACCGGCGCTTCCGGCCAGTCGTTCAGCGCGGCCAAGCTCGGCAGCTTCACCGTCGGCGCCGACAACACGGTCCTGCTCGGCCCGCCGTACGTCTTCAATGCCAGCAACATCGCCAAGTTCAACTTCTAACACCACCATCCAGAACGGCCGGTGGTTCCACCCGGAAAGCCATGACCTGGAAAAGGGAGAAGACGGCCGGCTGGGTAAACCCAAGAGAGCCTGGTAACAGCGGATAACAGCAAGAGGCGGCTGCTGCCTGGCCGCCGCCGGACGATGTCGGATCGCTGGACGCCCTATAGCGCGCCTAGCGATCCAACATCTTCGCGTCGCCGCATGGCGAAGCAGATTTTCACCTGAATTAGGAGATGACCCCGAATGCGTGACCTGACCGCGGTCAAGGACGCCCTGAAGAAACACCAGATCGAGCTGCCGTCCTGGGCGTTCGGCAACAGCGGGACCCGGTTCAAGGTGTTCGGCCAGCCGGGCGTGCCCCGGAACCCGTACGAGAAAGCCGACGACGCCGCCCAGGTGCACAAGTACACCGGCGTCGCGCCGATCATGGCCGTGCACATCCCCTGGGACAAGGTCGACGACTACGCGGCGCTGTCCGCGCACGCCAGCGGCAACGGCATCCGGATCGGCGCGGTCAACTCCAACGTCTTCCAGGACGACGACTACAAGCTCGGCAGCGTGTGCAGCCCCGACCCGAAGGCGCGCAAGAAGGCGCTCGCGCACCTCCTTGAGTGCGTCGACATCATGGACGCCACCGGCAGCAGGGACCTCAAGCTCTGGTTCGCCGACGGCACGAACTACCCCGGCCAGGACGACATCGCCGCCCGCCAGGACCGGATGGCGGAGGCGCTCGCCGCCGTCTACGCGCGCCTCGGCGACGGCCAGCGGATGCTGCTCGAGTACAAGCTGTTCGAGCCGGCCTTCTACACCACCGACGTGCCCGACTGGGGCACCGCCCTGCTGCACTGCCAGGCGCTGGGCGAGTCAGGCGCAGGTCGTCGTCGACACCGGCCACCACGCGCCGGGCGTGAACATCGAGTTCATCGTCGCGCATGCTGCTGAAGGCCGGCAAGCTCGGCGGCTTCGACTTCAACAGCCGCTTCTACGCCGACGACGACCTGATGGTCGGCGCCGCCGACCCGTTCCAGCTGTTCCGCATCATGCACGAGGTCGTCAAGGCGGGCGCGCTCAGCCCGGACGACGGTGTCGCGTTCATGCTCGACCAGTGCCACAACATCGAGCCGAAGATCCCCGCCCAGATCCGCTCGGTCATGAACGTCCAGGAAGCGGTCGCCAAGGCGCTGCTCGTCGACGCCGCGGCGCTCCGCGACGCCCAGCTCGCCGGCGACGTCCTTGGCGCGAACGCCGTGCTGATGGACGCTTACAACACCGACGTCCGCCCGCTGCTCGCCGAGCTGCGCGAGGAGATGGGCCTCGCGCCCGACCCGGTCAAGGCGTACCTGGCCTCCGGCTACGCGCGAGAAGATCGTGTCCGAGCGGGTCGGCGGGACGGCCGCCAGCTGGGGTGCCTGGGCGCGCCGGGCGAAGACGTCCGCGTTGTTTTTACTAGGAGCGAGACAAGATGACCAAGCTGACCTACGAGACCCCGGCCGCCGCGGCCGTCGCCGCCCTGCTGGCCCGGTCCAACCGGCTGGGCAGCGACCCGAAGAACACCAACTACGCCGGCGGCAACGCCTCCGCCAAGGGCACTGCGACCGACCCGGTCACCGGCCAGCCGGCCGAGCTGCTGTGGGTGAAGGGCTCCGGCGGTGACCTGGGCACGCTCACCGAAGCGGGGCTCGCGGTGCTCCGCCTGGACGCGCTGCGCGCCCTCGCCGGCGTCTACCCGGGCGTGGACCGCGAGGACGAGATGGTCGCCGCGTTCGACTTCTGCGCGTTCGGCAAGGGCGGCGCCGCCCCGTCGATCGACACCGCGATGCACGGCCTGGTCGAGGCGGCGCACGTGGACCACCTGCACCCCGACGCGGGCATCGCGATCGCGACCTCGGCCGACGGGGAGAAGCTGACGCGCGAGTGCTTCGGTGACCGGGTCGCCTGGGTCCCGTGGCGTCGTCCCGGCTTCCAGCTCGGCCTCGACCTCGCCGCGATCAAGCGCGAGCACCCGGCGGCGATCGGCGTGATCCTCGGCGGCCACGGCATCACCGCCTGGGCGGACACCAGCGAGGAGTGCGAGGCCCGCTCCCTGGAGATCATCGCGACCGCGCAGCGGTTCATCGACGAGCGGGGCAGGCCCGAGCCGTTCGGCCGCGCCGTCGTCGAGCCGTTGCCTGAGACCGAGCGCCGCGCGCGGGCGGCCGCCCTCGCACCGCTGATCCGCGGCCTCGCCTCCACCGACAAGCCGCAGCTCGGCCACTACAGCGACCACCCGGCGGTCCTTGAGTTCACCGGCAGCGAGAAGCTCGCCCAGCTAGCGGCCCTCGGCACCTCCTGCCCCGACCACTTCCTGCGCACCAAGGTCCGCCCCCTGGTGCTCGACCTGCCCCCGGACGCGCCCGCTGGACGACGACGGCCGCCCGGCTGCGCGAGCTGCACGCCGCCTACCGCGGCGACTACCAGGCTTACTACGAGCGCTACGCCACCCCGGACTCGCCCCCGATGCGCGGCGCGGACCCGGCGATCGTGCTCGTTCCCGGCGTTGGCATGTTCAGCTTCGGCGCGGACAAGCAGACGGCACGGGTCGCCGGCGAGTTCTACCTGAACGCGATCAACGTGATGCGCGGCGCGGAAGCGATCTCCAGCTACGTCCCGATCCCGGAGAGCGAGAAGTTCCGCATCGAGTACTGGGAACTGGAGGAGGCCAAGCTCCGCCGCCGCCCCAAGCCCAGGCCCCTGGCCGGCCGGATCGCTCTGGTCACCGGCGCCGGCTCCGGCATCGGCAAGGCGATAGCGGCCCGCCTCGCCGCCGAGGGCGCTTGCGTCGTGGTCGCCGACCGGGACGCGAAGTCGGCGTCAGCGGTGGCCGCCGAGCTCGGCGGGGCGGACGTCGCGCTGTCCGTGACCGCGGACGTGACCAGCGAAGACGAGGTGGCGGCGGCGTTCGGCGCCGCGGCGCTGGCGTTCGGCGGCGTGGACCTCGTGGTGAACAACGCGGGCCTGTCGATTTCCAAGCCGCTGACGGAGACGACAACAGCCGAGTGGGACATCCTGCACGACGTGATGGCCCGCGGCTCGTTCCTGGTCGCGCGGGAAGCCGCGAGAGTGATGGAAGCCCAGGGCATGGGCGGGGACATCGTCTACATCGTCAGCAAGAACGGCGTGTTCGCGGGCCCGGCCAACATCGCCTACGGCGCGGCCAAGGCCGACCAGGCCCACCAGGTCAGGCTGCTTGCGGCCGAGCTCGGGGGCATCGGCGTGCGGGTGAACGGCATCAACCCCGACGGCGTGGTACGAGGCTCCGGCATCTTCGCAGGCGGCTGGGGCGCCCAGCGCGCAGCGGTCTACGGCGTCAGGGAAGAGGAGCTGGGCGCCTTCTACGCGCAGCGCACGCTGCTCAAGAGGGAGGTCCTCCCCGAGCACGTCGCGGCAGCGGTCTTCGCGCTCACCGGCGGCGACCTGTCCCTGACAACAGGCCTGCTCATCCCGGTCGACGCAGGCGTAGCAGCAGCGTTCCTCCGATGACGGGTTCGGTTGACCGTCGCGGGCGTCGACCTCGGCGCTTCCGGTGGCCGGGTGATCGCCGCGCGGGTCGACCGCGACGCTATCGAGTTGCGCGAGGTCAGCCGGTTCCCCAACGAGCCCGTCGCAGCCGGCGGAACCCTGCACTGGGACATCCTGCGGCTCTACGCGGACGTGGTCGCGGGTCTTGACAAGCGGCCGCGGCGGCCTTTCCCCTCGCCAGCGCCGGGATCGACTCCTGGGGCTGCGACTACGGCCTGCTCGACAGCGCCGGCGCGCTGATCGGGAACCCGGTGCACTACCGGGACCGCCGCACGGACGGGTCAGCCGTCCCGGTGCCGGCGGGCGAGCTGTACGCGGTGACGGGCATCCAGCACCTGCCGTTCAACACGATCTACCAGGTCGCGGCGGCGGCGGGCACCCCGGCGCTCGCCGCCGCGCGGACGTTGCTGCTCGATCCCCGACCTGCTTGCCTACTGGCTGACCGGCGCGACCGGCGCGGAGGTCACCAACGCGTCGACGACGGCACTGCTCGACGTCGCCACGCGGACGTGGTCGACCGGCCTGATGGAGCGCGCCGGGATCCCGCCGAAGCTGTTTCCGGCGCTGCGGCAGCCCGGCGACGTGATCGGGCCGGTCACTGCGCTTCGGCGGCGACGGCGGGCGAATCGCCGGGGCGGACGGTAAGGCGCTGCCGCTGATCGCCGTCGGCTCGCACGACACGGCGTCCGCGGTGGCGGCGGTCCCGGCGGAGGGGAAGAACTTCGCCTACATCTCCTCCGGCACCTGGTCCCTGGTCGGCCTGGAACTGGACCAGCCGGTGCTGACCGAGGCGAGCCGGGCGGCGAACTTCACCAACGAGGCCGGGGTCGACGGCACCGTCCGCTACCTGCGCAACGTCAGCGGGCTGTGGCTGCTGCAGGAGTGCCTGCGCTCACTGGGGGGACGCGGCTGGCTCGCTCGCAGTCTCTGCTGGCCGAGGCGGCCGCGGTGCCGCCGCTGCGCTTCGTGCTCGACGCCGACGACCCGGTGTTCCTGCCGCCGGGGGACATGCCGGGACGGATCAGGGACTGGCTGGCCGAGCGCGGGCTTCCGGCGCCGGCGTCGCCCGCCGGAGACCGTCCGGTGCGTCCTCGACAGCCTGGCCCTCGCCTACCGGCGCGCCCTGCTCGACGGCGCAGGAACTGTCCCGCCGGCACGCCGACGTGGTGCACGTCGTCGGCGGCGGTTCCCGCAACGAGCTGCTCTGCCAGCTCACCGCCGACGCGACCGGCCTGCCCGTCGTCGCCGGCCCGGCCGAAGCGACCGCCCTCGGCAACGTCCTCGTCCAGGCCCGTGCCCTCGGCGCCGCCCCCGGCACCCTCGCGGGCATGCGCGCGCTGCTGCGCGACGCCAGCGCGCGGCACCGCGCCGCTTCGAGCCGTCCGGCGACTCCGCGCCAGTGGACCGCCGCCATCCGCCGGGTCGGCCTTGGGTACGGGCTCAGCTGTCAGCGCTCCGCTCCGGTCGGGTGCGCGGCCGCCCAGGAGGCGAACCGCTTGCGGTACGTGGTGGCGCTCAGCCCGTAGTGGGCCTTGAACCGGCGGGCGAAGTAGTTCTGGTCCGGCCAGCCCACCGCGCGCCCGATGCCGGTGACCGGGTCGTCGGAGTTCAGCAGCAGCACCGCCGCCCGCTCGGCCCTGACCTGCGCCAGGTAGGCCTTCGGCGGCAGCCCGGTGGCGTCCTTGAACAGCCGGACCAGGTACGCCGGGCGCCAGGTGGAGTTCCTCGGCCAGGTCCGCAGCGTCCACGGGCGGGCGATGTCCGACTCAAGCAGCCGCATCGCGCGCCGTACCGCAGGGTGCTGCCGGCCCTGGCGCGGTGCCGTCCCGGCTGCGTCGGCCGGCGCGGCGGCCCGGCCGAGCTCGCCGAGCAGCGAGCAGACCAGGCCGAGGACGTCGCTCCGGTACCGGTTCAGCGGGCTGTAGCGCAACGCGTCCAGGGCCTCCAGGTACGCGTAGCAGTTGAGCGTAGCTGGCATCGACAAGGTGGAAGGCCAGCACGCCACGGCGCGGCGCCGCGTACGGCCCGTTCCACAGCAGGTAACCGAGCAGCGGGTCCTCGCGCGTCCAGGCGAGCTCCCGGTGCAGCAGCTCGCTGCTGAAGCAGAAGTTGTAGAGCTCGAGCCGCTGGCAGTCCTCGTAGGCGTGCCAGACGCCCGGCCGCAGCAGCATGACGTCGCCGCGGGCCAGCTCGCGCCGCCCGGCCAGGCTGTCGTGCGTGCCGCTGCCGCCGGTGACGAAGGCGATCTCCACGAACCGGTGCGTGTGCATCGGATGGCCGTCGACGTGCAGGTGCAGCCCGGCGTAGGCGAGCGTGCCCTCGGTGAAGTGCAGCGGGCCGTGGTGCGTGTCCATCGGCATGTCTTCGTCGGCCATGTACTTGACCACGTCGGGACGATATGTCCGGATGCAGCGCGAGTCACCGGCTGATGTCAATTTCGTCCTAGTACCGGTGCATCTCGGCCTAGCCAGCGCCCGGCCGGACGGCGAATGATCACTGGAACAATCTAAATCGTTTCATTCACTCAACCGCCGGGCACAGATGACCCTGACCTTGCCGGGACGATGATGACCCTGACGCTGCGCCGCCTGCGCTACCGGCCAGTGCTCGCGGTCCTGCTGCTGCCGAGCCTGGCGCTTATCGGCGTGTTCAGCTACTACCCGGCGGTGCGCAGCCTGATCGGCGGGTTCTACCAGTGGAACGGCTTCTCCCCGCCCACCTACGCCGGGGTGTCGCAGTTCAAGGAGTACCTCCAGTCACCCACCTTCGGCACGGAGGCGAAGAACCTCGCGATCCTGGTCGGCGGCACCATCCTGATCACCCTGGTCTCCCAGTTCACCGCGGCGGAGATCGTCGTGCACCTGCCGCGCCAGGGCCGCCGCGATCGCCAAGTACCTGCTCGTGCTGCCGATCGTGCTGCCGCCGCTGGTGCTGATCGAGGTCTGGGCCTACCTGCTCCAGCCGAGCTCCGGGCTGATCGACAAGATCTTCGGGGCGGTCGGCCTGCCCGAACCAGGCTGGCTGAGCGCACCCGCACCTGGCGCTGATCTCCATCTTGCTGATCGGCTTCCCGTGGATCTCCAACCTCGGGTTCCTCATCTTCCTCGGCGGGCTGCAGAACCTGCCGAGGGACGTCGTCGACGCCGGCAGGCTCGACGGCCTCGGCGCGTTCCGCCGCGTCTTCGCGATCGACATCCCGCTGCTGATGCCGCAGTTCCGGATCGTGGTGATCCTGTCCGGCATCTACGCGGTGCAGAACTTCATCCCGATCCTGCTGCTCACCAACGGCGGCCCGGGCACCGCCACGCTCGTCCCCGGCCTGGACATGTACCAGTCCGCCTTCTCCAACGACCAGTACGGCTACGGCATGGCCATCGGGACCCTGCTCTTCGTCGTGATGCTCATCTTCACCCTCGCCGCGATGCGGCTCCTGCGGTCAACGGACCGCCTGATCACCGTCGATCCCCGCTCACCCGGAGGTGAGTTTCGCAATGACCAGACAGCGCCAGCGAAGAACCCAGTGCGAAGAAGAACCCTGTCCGCCGCGACGGCCCTCGCGGCCGCGGCCTCCTGGCCGCCGCCTGCTCGTCCGGCGGCTCGTCCGGCAGCGGCGGCAGCGGGTCCGCCGTCATCAAGGCGGTGCTGCCGCCCAACACCGGCGCGATCACCGCGGCCGACAACGCCGGCCTCAAGCAGCTCACCACGCAGTACGAGGCCGCGCACAAGGGCGTCACCGTGCAGTGGCTGCCGAACAACAGCGCCTCGATCACCCAGTCCAACGCGACGGTGGAGAGCCAGGCCTCCGGCGGCGCCGCCCCCGACCTGGTCTGGGAGCAGTACGGCCCCGTCACCTCGGGCAGCCTGCCGAGCGGGCTGCTGCAGAACATCAAGCCGTTCCTGGAGAAGCCCAACCCGTACGTGCCCGGCAACACCAGCTGGCTGTCGCTGTTCTCGCCGACCACCGTCCCCTACATGACCTCGCCGAACGGCGACATCGACATCATCCTCGGCTCCAACGTCGAGACCGGCATGTTCTACAGCAAGGCCGCGTTCGCCAAGGCCGGGATCACGTCGGCGCCCGCGACCTGGGCCGACTTCATGACCGACCTCGGCAAGCTGAAGTCGGCCGGGGTCACGCCGATCATGTTCGCCGACGGCGGCCTGTGCAACCCGTCGTGGTTCGAGCGGCTCGCCACCTCGTCACTGCTTTCCGGCCAGGTCAGCAAGTTCGACGTCAACCACGCCCAGGTGACCACCGGCCTCGACGTCGCGGTGGGCATCAACAAGGGCATCATCTCGATGAGCAACCCCGCCTACGCGGAGGTCTGGAAGCTCCTCGGCCAGCTTGAGCAGTACTCGGCCACCGGGCAGAGCACGCTATGACGCCTGCACCGACCCGACCAGCACGACCCCGCCGCTGTCGACCGAGTCGCTGCTGATCCAGGGCAAGGTCGGCGTGCTGTGGGGCGGCAGCTGGTACTTCCCGCAGCTGAACTCGGCCGGCTTCACCGACAAGTACGGGGTCTTCCCCGAGCCGCCGATCACCAGCGCCACCAGCCCGCTGGCCACCGGCGCGTCCACCGTCGGCATGATCGGCGGCCCGAACGGCAACGGCCAGTGGGGCGTGACCTCGCAGCAGGCGGACAGCACGATGACCACCGCCAAGACCGCCACCGTGATGAACTTCCTGGCCTGGCTGTTCACCCCGCAGCACCTCGGCGACTGGATCAAGATCAACCAGTCCGGCGCGGACATCCCGACCGAGACCGGCGCGCCCGTGCTCAACATCCCCGGCCTCAGCAACCTGGTCCCGACCGCGAAGGTCGGCACTGTGGTCGACGTAATGCTCGACGACGTGCTGTCCACCGCGGCCACCAACTCGGGCCTGCGGCTGGTGCAGGCGTACCTCGACGGGCAGCTCAACTTCAGCGCCTTCTCCACCCAGTGGCAGTCGCTGCTGACCAGCTCGGCGCAGCAGTGGGCGACGACCAACCACGTCAACCTCAGCCAGTACTGAGCGGCCCGTGAAAACAACACCCGTTCTGAGGTGACGGCAGAAACCTCAGCCGCCCGCCCGCCCGCACCCAGCGGGCGGCGGCCTGCCGGGGCCGCGCGCTGGCGGCGGCGGTACCGCTGGATCACCGCCGCCGCCGGCGCGGTGATCGTCGTCCTCACCTACTTCCCGCTGATCTTCGTCCTGTCCAACTCGCTCAAGAGCGGGCCGGGCATCTTCAGCCAGCGGCGTGTTCTCGCTGTTCACCCAGTTCGACAGTGCATAACTACGCGCTCGCCTGGACCGGCGTGTCGCACCAGCTGCTCAACACGGTCATCGTCGCGGCGCTGACCATCGTCATCGGCGTGACCGCCGCGGCACTGGGCGCCTACGCCTTCTCCCAGCTGCGCTTCCGCGGCAAGGAGCTGCTGTTCCTCGCGTACGTGGCGCTGCTGCTGGTGCCGTGGACGCTGACCCTGATCCCGCTGTTCCTGACCATCCAGAAGCTGCACTTCTTCAACACCTGGTGGGCGCTGATCCTGCCGTACGCGGCGAGCGCCCAGCCGCTGCTCGTGCTGATCTTCCGCGGCTTCTTCGAGCAGATCCCCCGCGAGCTGCTGGAAAGCGCGCGCGTGGACGGCTGCGCCGAACGCCAGGTGCTCGCGCGGATCGTCGTGCCGCTGACCCGGCCGGTGCTGCTCACCGGCGCGATCCTCGTCATGATCAACGTCTGGGGCGACTACCTGTGGCCCACGATCGTCATCCAGGACCCGGCGAAGATCACGATCTCCGCCGGCGTCCAGCAGTTCGTGGGCAGCTTCGGCCTCAACACCGTCAAGCGGCGGCGCGGTCTTCGCCGCCTTCGTCCTCGCCACCGTGCCGATGTTCGTCCTCGTCGGCTTCACCATGCGCTATTTCGTCTCCGGACTGACCGAAGGAGCCTCGAAACTGTGACACGCAGCCTCCCTCTGCTGGCCTGCCCCGCTGACCTGCCCCCGGTTGACCTCCGGTGCGCGCACCTGCGACAATCCGCTCGCCGTCGCACCGGACCGCGTCCGGTTCGGCTGGCTGCTCGCCGGCGGCGGCTCGCAGCAGGCGTACCAGATTCAAGTCATCCAGAACGAGGCAGCGCGTCCGCCCCGCCGCCACCCCGCTCTGGGACAGCGGCCAGACGCCGTCGGCGGAGTCCGCCGACGTGCCCTACGGCGGGCCCGCCGCTCGCCCCGGGCGGACGGTACGCAGTGGCGGGTCCGGGTCTGGGACCCCGCCGGGGCGGCATCGCCGTGGAGCGCACCCGGCGTCGTTCGAGGTGGAGCTGGCCCCGGCGGACTGGCACGGCGTCCTGGATCGGGCTCGGGCCGCTCCGGGAGGACTTCGCGCCCGCCGTCGCAGCCGGGCGGCCCGACCCGGTGGCCATCGCGCTGCGCCCCGCGCCCTACCTGCGGCGCTCGTTCACCCTGACCGGGCCGGTCGCCACGGCCCGGCTGCGCGTCACCGCGCTCGGGCTGTACGAGGCGCGGCTCAACGGGCAGCGGGTCGGCGACGCGTACCTCACCCCCGGCTGGACCGACTACGGCCAGCGGGTGCTCTACCAGAGCTACGACGTGACCGGGCTGCTGCGCGACGGGGAGAACGTGCTCGGCGCGCTCCTCGGCGACGGCTGGTACTGCCGGCTTCGTCGGCTTCGACGCCAAGCGCGCGGGCGCGCACTACGGCGCCGCGCCGGAACTGCTCGCCCAGCTTGACATCACCTTCGCCGACGGCACCGCGGCGCGGGTGGTGACCGACGGCGCAGTGGCACCGGGCGGTTCGCGGCGCCATCAGGCACGCCGACCTGCTGATGGGGGAGCGGCACGACCTGCGGCTCGAGCCGCCCGGCTGGGACTCGCCCGGCTTCGACGAGACGGTGCCGAGGCGGCCGGGACCGGGGGGCGGCTGGCGCGCGTGCGGCACGGCCCGCGCGACGGCCGGGTCCTCGCCGCCGACCCCGGCGTGCCGGTCCGCGTCACGCAGGAGGTCGCCCCGGTCAGCCGTCACGCGCACCGCGGACGGCACGCACCGTCGTCGACTTCGGGCAGAACCTGACCGGGTGGCTGCGCATCAGGGCCAGCGGGCCGGCGGGCACGTCCGTCCGGGTCAGGCACGCCGAGGTGCTCGACGACGGCGGCCGCCTGTACACCGACAACCTGCGCACCGCGCGGCAGGCCGACGAGTACGTGCTGGCGGGCGGGCCCGCGGTCCTCGAGCCGCGGTTCACGGTGCACGGCTTCCGGTACGCCGAGGTGACCGGCTACCCGGGCGAGCCGGGCCCGGGCGACATCGTGGCCCGCGTCGCGCACTCGGACATCCCCGCCGCCGGGGCGTTCGAGTCGCGGCCAGCCGTGGCTCGACCAGCTCTTCCGCAACATCGACTGGGGCCAGCGGGGCAACTTCATCAGCGTACCCACCGACTGCCCGCAGCGCGACGAGCGCCTCGGCTGGCTCGGCGACGCGCAGATCTTCGCCCGCACCGCCTGCTACAACCGCGACGTCGCCGCCTTCTTCGCCAAGTGGCTGGACGACGTGGCCGACGCGCAGCTCCCGTCGGGCGCCTTCCCCGACATCGCCCCCCGGCTGAACTTTCCCGGGGCCGCGGCGCCTGCCTGGGGCGACGCGGGCGTGATCGTCCCCTGGACGGTGTGGAAGATGTACGGCGACCGCGGCGTGCCTGACGCGGCACTTCGGCGCCATGACCGCGTGGATGGACTTCATCGGCGCGCGGCAACCCGGGTACCTGCGGACCCGGGAGCTGGGCCACAGCTACAACGACTGGCTGGCCCCCGGCAGCGACGACACGCCCCGCCACTGCTCGCCACCGCCTACTGGGCGCACGACGCCGCCCTGATGGCCGAGCTCGCCGACGCGATCGGGCCGCGACCGACGAGGCCGCGCGGTACCGGGAGCTGCGGGCGAAGATCGGCGCGGCGTTCGCCGACGCGTTCGTCGACGGCGACGGGCCGCGTCGCCTCGGGCACGCAGACGGCCTACGTCCTCGGCCTGCACGTGGGACTGATCCCCGACGATCTGCGCGCGGCCGCCGCCGGGCACCTGGTCGCGGCGATCCGCGCCGCGGACTGGCACCTGACCACCGGGTTCGTCGGCGTCGGCTACCTGCTGCCGGTGCTCAGCGCGGCCGGGCACACCGACGTCGCCTACCGGCTGCTCGCCCAGCGGACGTTCCCCTCCTGGCGGTACATGATCGACCGGGGCGCGACGACGATCTGGGAGCGCTGGGACGGCTGGTCGCAGGAGCACGGCTTCCAGTCCGCGTGGATGAACTCGTTCAACCACTACTCGCTCGGCTCGGTCGGCGAGTGGCTCTACCGGTTCGTGCTCGGGATCGACCAGGCAGCCGGGCACGGCCGGCTTCGGCCGCCTGCTGCTGCGCCCGCACCCCGGCGGGCCGCTGGACGCGCGGGCGGCTCCTACCAGTCGGCGCGCGGGCCGGTCCGGGCCGGCTGGGAGCGCGCCGGCGGCCGGTTCACCTACCGGGTGGAGGTCCCGCCGAACGCCCTGGCCAGCGTGCGGGTGCCCAGCGCGGACCCCGCCGAGGTGCGCGACGCGGCCGGCGGCGGCCCGCGGGCGTCGCGGCAGTACCCCGGGCTGCGCGGCGTCGGGCGAGGCCGTCTTCGCACGTCGGGCCCGGGCGGCACGAGTTCTCCGGGCCCGACTCGCAAGCCAGCAGGTAGCACCAGGATGTATCGTTTCATATTGTCGCCCTGTCCATGGAGAAGCGGGTAAGCGTGCCGGTCAGCATCAGGGAGGTCGCCGCCCACGCCGGCGTCTCCGTCGCCACGGTCTCCAACGTGCTCAACCGGCCTGACATCGTGGCCCGGCCGACGCGGGACCGGGTGAACGCCTCGATCAGGGAGCTCGGCTTCGTGCGGAACGAGTCCGCGCGCCAGCTCCGGGCCGGCCGGAGCCGGACGATCGGCCTGGTGGTGCTCGACGTGGCGAACCCGTTCTTCACCGACGTGGCGCGCGGCGTGGAGGACGAGGCGAACAAGGCGGGCCTCGCGGTCATCTTGTGCAACAGCGACGACCAGGAGCGCAAGGAGAAGCGCTACCTGGAACTGCTCGAAGAGCACCGGGTGCAGGGCGTGCTGATCACGCCGGTGGTCGGCGCGGGCTCGCGGCTCGCCCGGCTGCAGCGGCGCGGCACGCCGGTCGTGCTCGTCGACAGCCGGTCGCCGTCCCGCGGCCAGTGCTCGGTCGCGGTCGACGACGTGCTCGGCGGCGACCTCGCGGTCTCCCACCTGCTGTCGGCCGGCCACCAGCACATCGCCTACATCGGCGGCCCGCGCTCAATCCGCCAGGTGGCCGACCGCTACGAGGGCGCGCTGCGCGCCCTCGACCGGGCCGGGCCGCGCGGCCGGCGGACCTGCACGTCATCGACGTCGGCGTCGCTCAACGTGGCCGCCGGGCAGAAGGCGGGCGCGGACATCGCGGCCCTGCGCGCGGCGGACCGGCCCACCGCCGTGTTCTGCACCAACGACCTGATCGCGCTCGGCGTCCTGCAGGAGATGACCAGGCACAAGATCCGGGTCCCAGAGGACATCTCGATCGTCGGCTACGACGACATCGACTTCGCGGCGGCCGCCGCCGTCCCGCTCACCTCGGTCCGCCAGCCCCGCCAGCAACTCGGCCGCACCGCCGCCAGGATGCTCCTCGAGGAGGCCGCCGCCGGCGACGCCCACCAGCACCAGCAGGTCATCTTCGAGCCAGAGCTGATCATCCGCCAGTCGACCAAGGCCACCCCGCCCCCCGCCGCGCCGCACCGCCCGGCGGTTACCCGCGGTTACCCGGCACGCCGCCGCGTCCCGCGAGCATCACGGTTCGCTGGTCTAACCGGCCCACGGCCGCGCTGCGGAGGCCCGTCCCGGTTAAGCGGCTGCGGCGCACTCGCGCAGGATCCTGGCCAGGCCCAGGCCCCGGCCGTCCGCCCCGCCGGGGAACGACATCCGCCGGGGAATCCAGGCGTAGGAGACGCCGTGCCACGGGTCCGCGATGCCGATGCAGCCGCCCGCCCCGTCGTGGCCGAATGCCTGGTGGCTGCCGTAGGCGAGCGCGGTCGTCGGCCTTCTGGAACACGATGCCGTACCGGGTGGTCGCCCCAGCAGGACGAGGTCCTCGCCGACGGTCTGGATCTGCCCGACCTGGGCGATGGTAGCGGCGGTTAGCAGCGGGGGAAGCCGTCGACCTCGCCGATGCACATCGCGTACAGCCGGGCCAGGCCCGCGCGCCGACCCCGCGCCCGCCACGGCGGCCTGCCCGGAGGCCCGGATGGCGCGCATGTTCGGCAGCAGCCCGTCGGGCGCGGGCATGGCGGCGTTGAACGTCATGCCGGTGAGGCTGTCGGGTCCGCGCGGCGGCCCGCCCGGCTGTTTCTGCTGCTCAGGCGTGGGGATCGGCCGGAGCAGCATGCGCACCCGGTGGTCGACGTCCTCGGGGGTGCGGATGTAGAAGTCGATGCCGCGCGGGTCGCCGATCTCCTTGCTGAAGAACTCCGCGATGGGGATCGCCCTCGATACGCCGGACGAGTTCGTCCATGATGGTGCCGATCGTCAGCCCGTGATAGCCGTGTGCCTTGCCGGGCCGCCAGTACGGGACCTGGGCGGCGAGCCGGGCCGCCACCGTGTCGTGGTCGATGAGCTCCTCGAGCGAGAGCTGCGGCTCCAGGCCAGGGAGGCCCGCC
This sequence comes from Bryobacterales bacterium, assembly GCA_963747945.1. Lineage (GTDB taxonomy): Bacteria > Acidobacteriota > Terriglobia > Bryobacterales > Bryobacteraceae > Palsa-89. The sequence continues at coordinate 190,620 of CAVVHB010000006.1, read as the reverse complement.
TGGTGCGACAGCGCGACGCGGACGGTGATGTCGCCCTTGCCGCCGCCGGCGAACTCGGGCCAGTAGCGGCTGACCGGGGCGTCCAGGTCGAGCGCGTCCCGCTGCACGATCAGCGCGACGCACACCGCGGAAACGCCCTTGGTGCTGGAGAAGACGCCCTGCAGGTCGTCGGCCGCGACGTCGTCGCCGCCCCACAGGTCCACGACCCGCTGCCCGCGCAGGTAACCGCAGAACTGCCCGCGCGCGTCACGTTCGCGCGCGAGCAGCCGCCGGAACTCCTCGGCGACCGGCTCGAACCCGGGCGCCGTGCTGCCGTCGACTTTGCCGTCACTCAGCGGACTGCCGGTCATGGGAAGTGGCCTCGCTTTCTGCGGGTGGGGTGCCGCCTCCTGATCATCGCCGGTATCCACCGCTCGCTAAACAGGGACCGGCTAATTACGGAGGAGGCGGCCGCGCTGACGGCCGTCAGCGACACCCGCACCTGGCCGGGGTTCGCCGCGAGCCACTGCCCCAGGGAAGATCCGGCGGCGGGCAGCAGGAGCGGCTGCCGTCCCGCGTTGCCGGGGCTCAGTCGTCCGGGCGGCCGTCCGCGAGCCAGCCCGCCAGGCCGCGCAGCCCCTCCGCCCAGCGGCCGAGATCGGTGACCTCGGGATGCGCCGTGATGACGGTGAGCAGCTCGCCCGTGGCCTCGTCGCCGCGCCCGGCGTCGTTCAGCGTGAGGGCGCGGAAGACCCGGACCGCGTCGGAGCCGGGGAACTCCGCCCGGGCCCGGTCGAGCGCCGCGAGGGACTTGTCGTACTCCCCGAGCCAGCGCAGCGTGCTGCCGTACTGGCACAGGCAGCGCCGCAGGGTGTCGCCGTCGAGGCCGAGGCTGAGCGCCCGCTCGTAGAGCAGCCGCGCCTTTGCCTCCTCGCCCGCCGTGTCGTACGCCCCAGCGACTTCGTAGACGAGCACCGGGTGGTCGGGATGCTCGGCGAGCAGCGCCTCGAAGTAGGCGATGGTGGGCGCCATGTTGGCGCGGTCCCGCCGCTCGTAGCCGAGCCGGATCGCTTCCGCGAGTTCGGGCGTGAGCATGGGGCCTCCAAGGTCAGCCGCCTCCGTTTTGAATGACCAATGCTCTCACCCAGAACGGACGCGGCTGACCCCGGCTGGCTCAGCGGACCGGATCGGGGCTGGCCCGCGGCCGGAGGCGGCTGACCCCGGCTGGCTCAGCGGACTCGATCGGGGCTGGCCGGCGGGGCGCAGGGGGGAGACCCCGGGCGCCTGCGCGGGCCGGGCCGGGCTAGCGGGCTGCGCGGGCTGCGCGGGCAGGAACAGGGCCGTCAGGATCGCCCCGGCCGCCGCGACGCCGCCGGCCACGAGGACGCCGATGGTGAGGCCGTGCAGGAACGCGTTGGTGGACGCCAGGTGCAGCGCCTGGCCGAGCAGAGGCTGGCCCGCCCCGGCGAGGCCGCCCGCCGCCGCGTAGGCCGCGCCGACCGAGTGGTGCGCGAGCGCCGCGACCTGGGCGGGCACCCCGGCCGGCGTGGTGGCGACGAGGCGTGACCCGTAGGCGGAGGCGTAGACGCTGCCGATCACCGCGACGCCGAGCGTGCCGCCGATTAGCCGGGTGGCGTCGTTCACGGCCGAGCCGACGCCCGCCTTGCTCGTCGCGATGGCCCCCATGATCGACTCGGTGGCCGGACCTGAGGTCAGCCCCATGCCGAGCCCGTAGAGCACCATCTGCACCGCGATGATCCCGTAGCTGAGCGAGGCGCTCATCGTCACCGCCACCCAGCCGTAGAACGCGGCCATCGCGACGAGCCCGGCCGTGACGATGAGCTTCGTGCCGGCCCGCACGGCGAGCTGGGTGCCGGCGATAGAGCCCGCGGCCACCGACATCGCGACCGGAAGCAGCCGCACGCCGGCGGCGAGGGCGCTGTAGCCGCGGACGAACTGGAAGTACTGCGTTACCAGGAAGATGAAGCCGAGCAGGGTGAAGAACGACACCGTGACCGCTCCGCTCGCCGCGCTGAACCGCAGGTCCCGGAAGATCCGCACGTCCAGCATCGGGTGCGCCGCGCGCCGCTCGGCCACGATGAACGCCGCGAGCAGCGCCGCCGAGACGGCGAAGCCCGCCACGCTGCGCGCCGCCGCCCAGCCGTAGGTGGGCGCCTCGATGACCGTGAAGACGAGCAGCGCCATCGTCGCCGACGACAGCAGCAGGCCGGGCAGGTCCAGCCGCGCCGCATCCGGGCTCTTCGACGCGGGGACGGCGAGCGCGACGCCGGCCGCGGCGACCGCCGCGACCGGGGCCATGGCGATGAAGATGCTGCCCCAGCTGAACGCTTGCAGCAGCCACCCGCCGACGATCGGTCCGAGCGCGATGGCGACGCCCGCGACAGCACCCCAGAGGCCGATCGCGCGGGCCCGTTCCCGCCGCTCGGTGAAGACGTTGGTGAGCAGCGAGAGCGTGGCGGGGAAGGACATGGCCGCGCCGAGGCCCATCACCGCCCGCGCGGCGATCAGCTCCGCCGGGGTGCTCGTGAAGCCGCCGATGAGGCTGGCGGCCCCGACTACTGCCAGCCCGGCGAGCAGCATGCCCTTGCGGCCGAAGCGGTCGGACAGGCTGCCGAAGGTGAGGATGAGCGCCGCGAAGACGAGGTTGTAGGCGTCGACGACCCATTGCAGCTGGGTCGTGGTGGCGTGCAGCTCACGCGTCAGGGCGGGCAGCGCCACGTTGACCAGGGTGGTGTCGAGGTTGACGAGGAACGCCGCGAGGAGCAGCGCGACAAGTACCAGAGGCTTGGATCTCATGGTTTAAATACTCAAGCTTCTGGTTTAAAAAGTCAACTTGTTAACCAGGCGGAAACTGACCTCGCTTGCCGCTTGCCTCGGATGTCTGGGCGGATGGTCCGATGATTTGATGCATTTTTCCCTGACTTACCCCTTGTCGACTGTCGGCTTGGCATGCAAACATCCGATCAATAGATCGGATGTTTCTTTGTGGAGGAGCGCAAGTGACTCACGTGCAGCCAGGTGAACCCGCGACGATCCCGGCGGTGCCCACCGCCGTGGCCGACCGGGGCGGCACGAGGATCGTCGCGCTCGACTGCTACGACATCCGTTTCCCGACCTCGCTTGAGCACGACGGATCCGACGCGATGAATCCCGACCCGGACTACTCGGCGGCGTACGCCGTGCTGCGCACCGACGCGCCGGGCCTTGAAGGGCACGCGCTGTGCTTCACGATCGGGCGGGGCAACGAGGTGATGATCGACCGCGATCGCGGCCCTGCGGCAGCACGTCGTCGGCAAGTTCGTCACCGACATCGTCACGGACCTCGGCGGGTTCAGCGCCGCCATGGTCGGCGACAGCCAGCTCCGCTGGCTCGGCCCGGAAAAGGGCGTCATGCACATGGCCATCGGCGCGGTCGTGAACGCGGCCTGGGACCTGGCGGCGAAGGTGGCCGGCAAGCCGGTCTGGCGGCTGCTCGCCGACATGACTCCGGAGGAGATCGTCGCGCTCGTCGACTTCCGCTACCTGGACGACGCGCTGACCCCTGCCGAGGCACTCGGCATCCTGCGCGCGGCCCAGGCCGGACGGGAAGAGCGCATCGCGGAAATCGAGCGGTCAGGGTATCCGGCCTACACCACGTCACCCGGCTGGATCGGCTACTCGGACGAGAAGCTGGCCGCGCTGTCGCTGGAGGCGGTCGCTGACGGGTTCACCCAGATCAAGCTCAAGGTCGGCGCCGACACCGCCGACGACATGCGGCGGATGGCTATCGCCAGGGAGACGGTAGGACCGAAGATCAGGATCGCGGTCGACGCCAACCAGCGCTGGGAAGTCGCCGAAGCCGAGGCCGCCATGGCCGCCCTGGCGCCCTGGGACCCCTACTGGGTGGAGGAGCCGACGAGCCCGGACGAGATCCTTGGCCTGGCCAGGATCCGCGACGCGATCGCGCCGACCAAGGTCGCCGTCGGCGAGCACGTCGCCAACCGGGTGATCTTCAAGCAGCTGCTCCAGGCGGGCGCGGTCGACATCCTGAACATCGACGCCACCCGGGTCGCGGGCGTCAACGAGAACATCGCCATCCTGCTGCTCGCCGCGAAGTACGGGGTGCCCGTGTGCCCGCACGCCGGCGGCGTCGGGCTGTGCGAGATGGTCCAGCACCTGGCGATGTTCGACTTCGCCGCGGTCAGCGCCACGACCGAAGGCCGGGTCCTGGAGTACGTCGATCACCTGCACGAGCACTTCACCGACCCCGTGCGCGTCACCGGTGGCCGCTACCTGGCACCGACCGCGCCCGGTTTCTCCGCAACGTTGCGCGAGCAGTCGCTGCGCGACCACGAGTTCCCCAACGGTCCCGTCTGGCAGCGCCTTTCGGGCACCACCCATGACCTCATGTAAGGCCAGTGAAGTCCCCATCACCTGAGGAGAATCATGAAAGTAAGAAGACGCCTCGCTGGCACCGCGGTGCTTGCTGCCGCTGTACTCGCGGCCGCGGCGTGCAGTTCGAGCAGTTCAACTGGGTCGGGCGCCGGCGCGACGGGCAGTGCGAGCGCAGGCGGCGGTGCGAGCGCGAGCGGCGCCGCGACCGCTGCTTCCAGCTCGGCAGCGTCAGGCCAGGTCACCATCGGCGTCGACCTGACCTACAACAACACTGCCTTCTGGTCCGCCTACATCAACTACCAGACGCAGTACGCCCAGCAGATGCACGTCAAGCTGCTCGGCCCGCTGCTCGCCGCCGCTAACGCCAGCCTGCAGAACCAGCAGATCGAGCAGCTGGTGAACGAGGGCGCGCAGGCCATCATCGTGAACCCGGAGACCGCCACCAGCCTCGGCCCGGCGATCACCTACGCGAACGCGCACCACGTGCAGCTCGTCTCCGTCGACACGATCGTCGGCGTCGGCAAGGTCTACATGGTGGTCCGGGCCTCCAACACCCTGTACGGGCAGGACGCTTGCGCCTATATTTCGTCCAAGGTGAAGTCCGGCTACGTGCTCGACCTGGAAGGCGACCTCACGTCGTCCAACGGCGCGGACCGCACGAACGCCTTCAACTCCTGCATGGCGGCGAACGACCCGAACGTGAAACTACTCAAGGAACCGACCGTCTGGACGGACGCGACGGCCGTCACCGACGCGCAGAACGCGATCAACGCCTACGGCACCCAGCTCAAGGCCATCTACTCCCAGTGGTCCAGCCCTGACACCGGCATCATCCCGCTGCTGAAGAGCAAGGGCCTCGGCCCCGGCACGGCTAACCCGGTGCTCCTCATCAGCGACGACGGCGTGCCGTTCGAGATGTGCGACATCGGCAACGGCTCGGTCGCCGCCTCCCAGTCGCAGCCCGCCAACCTCTACGCGCAGTACGCCCTTACCTACGCGGTCGACGCGGCCAAGGGCGTCAAGCACGCGGTCGGCGACCCCGGCGGCGGCGCGCCCAACCCTGGCAGAACGTCACCTACCAGGGCGACACCAACCTCGCCGACCCGATCGTCGCGCCGTTCGTGACGAAGGACCGCGACCCCGCTCACGCTCGCGAGCCCGGTCGACGGCCTGTCCGCCTCGTTCACCACCACGGCGGTCAGCGACCAGACGCTGTGGGGCAACGTGTACGGCCAGGCGCACGGCGGCGTGTGCTCCTCTTCATAGTCAGCCCGATGGCCGGCGCCCGTCCCGGGCGCCGGCCAGCCCGTCCCCCCGAATGGACATCGCCATGACTGCCAGCGCCGTTTCTTCCGGAGCAGGCGCGCTTGTCGAAGTAACTGGTGTCGAGAAGCGGTTCGGCACTACCCGCGCCTTGCGCGGAGTCGACCTTTCCCTCGACGCAGGACAGTGCCTCGGCCTCGTCGGCAGGAACGGGGCTGGCAAGTCCACCCTGGTCTCCATCCTGTCCGGCCTGTCCGAGCCGGACGCCGGCACCGTGCGGTTCGGCGGCGCGCCCGCGCCCCGCACCGGCGACATCGGCCGCTGGCGCGAGTGGATCGCCACCGTCTTCCAGCACTCGATGATCGTGCCGCACCTGTCGGTCGCGGAGAATGTCTTCCTCGGCGCGCGCCTTCGAAATGGGGCCAGGGGGCGGCAGGGCGTCGCTGATCAGCTGGCGCGCGATGCGCCGCAGGACGCGTGAAATCATGGGGGAGTGGGGGCTCGACATCCCCCCGGAGACCCCCTGCGGGGAACTGTCCGTCGAGCAGCTCCAGGTCGTCGAGATCGCCCGCGCCCTCGCCCGCGGCGCCCGGTGCGTGCTGCTCGACGAGCCCACCGCCGCCCTTGAGCGCCAGGCCATCACGCGGCTGTTCGACCGGGTCCGGCAGCTCACCGCCTCCGGCGTGGCTGTCCTTTACATCTCGCACCACCTGGAAGAAGTCTTCGAGATCTGCCAGGACGTCGCCGTGCTCCGCGACGGTGAACTCGTGCTCACCGCGCCCACGGCCAGCCTCAGCAAGGACGACCTGGTCGCGGCGATGGTCGGCGAGGTCGCCGCGGCAGCGCCGGCGAGCACCGCGGCGGCGTCCGCGGCGGAGGCGCCCGTGCCCGGTGATTCAGCACCGGGCGAGGCGGTCCTCACCGTCGACGGCCTCATCTCCGATTCGGCGCGCGGCCGCTTGTCCGGCGTGACGCTCCGCGTGCACGCGGGCGAGGTCGTCGGCGTAACCGGCCTGCTGAGCGCGGGCGTGGCCACGATCGGGCGCGTCATCGCCGGCGCGGAAGCGCAAGCCGGCGGCGAGGTCCGGCTGCACGGCCGGACGGTCCCGCCGGACAGCGCGCCGCCGCCCAGCGCGCCGGGATCGGCTACATCCCGGAGGACCGCCGTGCCGAAGGGTTCGTGGCGCACCTCGGCGTGGCGGAGAACACCACGATGACCATCACCAGGGAGCTGTCCAGCCGGCTCGGCGTACTCCCGCCGCGCCGCCGGGCCACCGCCGCGGCGCCGTTGACCTCCGGGCTCTCCCTGGTGTCGTCGGGCCCCGCGCAGCCGGTCGCCGAGTTGTCCGGCGGCAACCAGCAGAAGGTCACCGTCGCGCGGACGCTGGCGCACCGCCCGTCGCTCATCGTCGCGATCACCCCCACCCGGGGCGTCGACGTGGCGTCGAAGGAACTGCTGCTCAGCTCGCTCGCCAGGGTCGCCGCGACCAGCGGGGCCGGCGTGCTGCTGTGCAGCGACGAGCTCTCTGACCTGGAGATCTGCGACCGCGTCCTGGTGCTCGTCCGCGGCGAGGTGTTCACCGAGTTCAGCGACCCCCCCTTCGACCGTGACGCGCTGATCCTGGCGACGGAGGGCATTACCGATTCCCTCGAGGGGGACGACCCCCGCTCCAGAAGCGATGATTCCGCGGAGCCCGCGACGGAAAACCACGACCCTACGGCACAGGAAGACCAATGATCTCGAACCAAACGCCCGTCCAGGTGGATCTCGACGCGGCGATGACCACAGTGTCCATCGGGTCGCGGATCCGCGGCATGAACGTCAGCGTGCTGCGCGAGGTGGCGCTGCTGCCGGTGCTCGTGCTGCTGATCATCGTCGGCACCCTGGTCAGCCCCGCGTTCTTCACCGTGTCGAACTTCGCGGGCATCGGCCAGCAGAGCTCCGCGCTCGGCGTCGTCGTGGTCGGCGAGAGCCTGATCCTGCTGATCGGCGGCATGGACCTGTCGCTTGAGTCGACGTTCGGGCTGGCGCCGATGGTCGCGGCCTGGCTGATCGTGCCGGTCGCCGCCTTCGGCAGCGGCATCATGCTCAACCCCTACCTTGGCATCCTCGTGCTGCTCGCCGTCGGCGCCGTCGTCGGCCTGATCAACGGCCTGCTGATCGTGAAGGGGCGGCTGAACGGGTTCATCGTGACCCTCGGCATGACGATCGTGCTCGCAGGCATGCAGAACGGCATCGTCAAGGCGCAGTCGCTGTTCAACCTGCCGGCTGCCTTCGGTTACCTCGGCGCGGCGTCCATCGGCCAGCTGCCGGTCTCGCTGATCGTGGCCGCGGTCATCTTCGCGCTGACCGGGCTGTTCCTCCGCTACCACCGGGTCGGCCGCTCCATCTACGCGGTCGGCGGCAACCAGTCGGCCGCCAGGGCGGCCGGCATCAAGGTCGAGCGGGTCAAGATCGGTGTCTACGTCGTGGGCAGTATGCTCGCCGCGATCGGCGGGCTCATGGAGGCCGGCCGGGTGTCGGCTGTCACCGGTCAGCAGGGCTACGGTGAGGGCATCATCTTCCAGGTCTTCGCCGCCGCGGTGATCGGCGGCGTGAGCCTGAAGGGCGGGCGCGGCAACATGATCGGCGCGGCGTCGGGCGTGATCCTCCTCGGCATCGTCAGCGACATCCTCGACCTGGCCCAGGTGTCGAACTACTGGATCGATGCCATCGACGGCGCGGTGATCCTCTTCGCGCTGTTCCTGGCCCGTATCGTCGGTGGCGAGTCCACCGCGGAAGAAAGGTAAGGAAGGCATGGCGGAACTGAGCGGGCTCACGGCGGTCGTCACCGGGGGCGGGTCGGGGATCGGCCTGGCGGCCGCCCGGCTGCTCGCGGCGCGCGGCGCGCGGGTCGCCGCGCTCGACCTCAAGCCCGACGGACGAGTTCCTCGGGCTGAGCGCGGACGTCACGGACGACGCGTCGGTCCGGGCCGCGGTCGACGCCGCGGCTGAGGGCCTGGGCGGCATCGACATCCTGGTGAACAACGCGGGCATCGGCGCGGCCGGCACGGTGGCCGACAACCCCGACGACGAGTGGCACCGCGTGTACGACGTTAACGTCGTCGGGATCGTCCGGGTAACCCGCGCCGCGCTGCCGTACCTGAGGGCGTCGGCGCACGCCGCGATCGTGAACACCTGCTCGATCGCGGCGACGGCCGGCCTGCCGCAGCGGGCGCTGTACTCGGCGACGAAGGGCGCGGTCCTCTCGCTGACGCTCGCGATGGCCGCCGACCACATTGGCGAGGGCATCCGGGTCAACTGCGTCAACCCGGGCACCGCCGACACCCCGTGGGTGGGACGGCTGCTTGACGCGGCTGCCGACCCAGCCGCCGAGCGGGCGGCGCTGGAGGCCAGGCAGCCGATGGGGCGGCTGGTCACCGCGGACGAGGTGGCGGCGGGCATCGCTTACCTCGCCAGCCCGCTCGCGGCGTCGATCACCGGCACGGCCCTGGCGATCGACGGCGGGATGGCCGGGCTGCGCCTGCGGCCGCGTTCGTGACCGACGACCGCCAAGCGGCAGCACCGTCCATGTCGCCCCAGCTGTCCCTGCCGTCGCGGCGGCTCGGCCGGTCTCCGGTCCACGTCACCGAGCTGTCCTTCGGCGGCGCGGCGATCGGCGGCCTGTTCGCCGAGGTGACCGAGGACGACGCGCGGGCCGCCGTCGACGCGGCCTGGGCGGGCGGGATCCGGACCTTCGACACCGCGCCGCACTACGGGCTCGGCCTGTCGGAGCGCCGGCTCGGCGCCGCGCTCCGGCACCGCCCGCGCGACGAGTACGTGATCTCCACAAAGGTCGGCCGGCTGCTTGAGCCCGCCGCCGCCCGGCCGGACGGCAGCGTGGGATCAGATACCGAGGGCTTCGCCATCCCCGCCCGCTTCGTCAGGCGGTTCGACTTCAGCGCGGACGGCGTCCGGCGCAGCCTGGAGGCGAGCCTGGACCGCCTCGGCCTTGACCGCGTCGACCTCGTGCTCATCCACGATCCCGACGACTTCGGCGAGCAGGCGCTGCGCGAGGCCTACCCGGCGCTAGAGCGGCTCCGCGCGGAGGGGACCGTCCGCGCGATCGGCGTCGGCATGAACCAGACCGCGATGCTGACCAGGTTCGTCACCGACACGGACGTCGACGCCGTGCTTGTCGCGGGGCGCTACACGCTGCTCGACAGGAGCGCCGGGCGGGACTTGCTGCCTGCGGCACAGCGCCGCGGCGTGTCGGTCATCGCCGGGGGAGTGTTCAACTCAGGCGTGCTCGCCGCCCCCGCCGCGGGCGCGACTTACGACTACCAGCCGGCGCCCGGAGAGCTGATCCAAAGGGCCGGGCGGCTCGCGGAGGCGTGCGAGCGCTTCGGCGTGCCGCTGCGGGCGGCGGCGGCCCGCTTCCCGCTCACCCACCCTGCGGTTGCCAGCGTGCTCATCGGTGTCCGCAGCGCGGCCGAGGTCGCCGACGCGCTCGCGCTGCGCGCCCTTGACATCCCGGCCGCCCTGTGGGATTCCCTTGCTACGAGTGACGAGAAAGGCCAGCCATGAGGGTCGCCCAGCCATGAGAGTTGCGCTGCACACCACGGTGCGCGGTGACCGGATCGTGGAGTACGAGCAGGCGCACGCGGCGGTTCCGGCAGAGCTTACCGACGCGATCAGGGCCGCCGGCGTGACCGGCTGGACCATCTGGCGCAGCGGGACCGACCTGTTCCACGTCATCGACTGCGCGGACTACGCCGCGATGCTCGCGGCGCTGGACGCCAGCCCGGTGAACGGCGCGTGGCAGGGCCGCATGGCGGAACTCCTCGACACGCCGCACGACTACTCGAAGGCAGGCGACGACGCCGCGCTCCCGGTCGTCTGGCAGCTATGACCGTCATCGACGCTCACCACCACGTGTGGGACCTCGCGGTCAGGGACCAGCCGTGGCTCAGCGGCGCGGACATGGCCGCGATCAGGCGCACGTTCACGGTCGACGACCTGCGTCCCGCCGCCCAGGCCGCCGGGGTGGACGCGACCGTGCTCGTGCAGACCATCACGGTGGCCGAGGAAACGCCCGAGATGCTCGCCCTCGCCGCCGCCGACCCGCTCGTGGCCGGGGTGGTCGGCTGGACCGACCTGGCCAGTCCCGCGATCGCCGATGAGCTGGCCAGGCTCGCCGCCGGGCCGGGCGGCAGCGGGCTCGTCGGCATCAGGCACCAGGTCCAGGAAGAGCCGGACCCGGACTGGCTGCGGCGGCCCGACGTCATCCGCGGCCTGCGCGCGGTCGCCGCGGCGGGCCTCGCCTACGACCTGGTGATCCTGCCGCACCAGCTTCCCGCCGCCACGTACGCCGCGGCGGCCGTGCCGGGCCTCACGCTGGTCCTCGACCACGCGGCGAAGCCGCCCGTCGGCGGTGACCTCGCCGCATGGGCGGCGGACGTGCGGAAGTTCGCGGCCGAGCCGAACACTACGTGCAAGCTGTCCGGCCTGGTTACCGAGGGGCCGCCAGGCACCGGGCCGGAGGCGTTCGCTGAGGTAGCCGACGTTGTCCTCGGCGCGTTCGGCGCCGACCGGGTCATGTTCGGCTCTGACTGGCCCGTCTGCCTGCTCTCCAGCGACTACGCCGGCGTCATGGCGCTGTCCCGGTCGCTGACCGCCGGGCTATCGGCGGCGGAACGCGCGGCGGTGTTCGGCGCGACGGCGGTTCGCGCCTACCGGCTCGGCGCCGGGAACACGGAGACGGGGGCTGGGCCGTGGCACTGACCGACGAGGCCATCGGCAAGATCAAGGAGATGATCGTCTCCGGCCGGGTGCGGCCGGGGGAGAAGCTGCCACGGGAAGCCGACCTGGCGGCCGAACTCGGCCTGTCCCGTAACTCGCTGCGCGAGGCGGTAAAGGCGCTGACCCTGATCAACGTGCTCGACGTGCGCCAGGGCGACGGCACGTACGCGACCAGCCTCGCGCCGTCACTGCTGCTTGAGGCGCTCAGCTTCATCGTCGACTTCCACCGTGACGACACCGTGCTTGAGTTCCTCGAGGTGCGCCGCATCCTCGAGCCCGCCGCGACGGGGCTGGCCGCGCTCCGGATGTCTCCGGAGGGGAAGGCCGAGCTCGGCCAGGTCCTGGACGCCGTCACCGTGGACTCCCCGGTCGACGACTTCGTCGCCACCGACCTTGAGTTCCACAAGAAGATCGCTGTCGGCGCCGGCAACTCGGTCCTGGCTTCGCTTGTCGAGAACATGTCGCTGCCGACGGCGCGGGCCCGGATCTGGCGCGGCATGACCGAGCCGATGGCCCTCGAACGCACGCTGGCCGAGCACCGGGCCATCTACGGCGCGATCGTGGCCGGCGACGCGGACCTGGCCAGGTCCTGGGCCACGGTCCACATCGCCGGCATCGAGACGTGGCTGCGCACCACGCTGAGGGACTGACCGCTCAGTCCTGCTCGACCACGCACTCCAGGACGGCCGCCTGGCCGGAGTCGAGGGCCGCCAGGGCCCGGCGCAGCGCGGGCACCAGGTCCTCCGCCTTCTCGACCCGCTCACCGTGGGCGTGGCAGGCGGCGGCGAGGGCGGGGTAGTCCGGTGCCTTGGTGAACCGGGTGCCGACCGCCTCCCGGCGCCGCGCCGAGACGCCGTCGGGGAACAGGCCGTAGACGGGCAGCCTGCTGGCCCGGTAGCCGTTGTTGTTCAGGATCACGGTGAGGAACGGCGTCTCCCACTGGGCCGCCATCATCAGGGCCGACGTCGGCACGCCGAAGAGGAACGTCCCGTCGCCCGTCACCGCGATCACCCGCCGGTCCGGCCGGGCCAGCTTGACGCCGAGTGACCCGCCAAGAGCCCACCCGAGACCCGGCGCGGCCGACCCCATGATGGTCCCCGGCTTGGTCCGCTCGAGTCCCTCGTACACCGCGGCGGCGTTCGTGACCGCCTCCTCGACGACGATGTCCTCGGCGTCGATCACCGCGCTCAGCGCCCGCATCACGCCGATCGGCGTCAGCGGGCCGCTCTCTGGCACTGCGGGCAGTTCCGCCGGGCGGCCTTGCAGCAGCGCCACCCGGTCCGCGAGCCGCTTGGCGACCGTCGGCTGCTCGCCGGCGAGCTGGCGGAGCTCGGCCGCGACCGCCGCGAGCGTGGCGGGGCCGTCCGCCTGGACAGCCACGTCGACGGGGTACGACCACAGCGGCATCGACGGCTTCGACGGGTCGGGGTCGACGTGGAAGACCTGGACGTCGGGGCGCAGGGTGACCGTGGCGGGCAGCCAGGGCACGTCGCTCTCCACCAGCAGGATCACGTCGGCGGCCGAGATCGCGGCGGCCGCCTGGGGCCGGCCGGCCACGTTCATCGGGTGCCGCGTGGGGAGGTTCACCGGGCCGCCCTCCAGCCGGCCGGTCACGAGGACCCCGGCGAGGTCGGCGAGGTCGGCGGTGGCCGCGAACCCTTCGGCGGTGCGGCCGATCCTGGAGGTCACGAGCACCGGCGCGTCGGCTGAGGCGAGCGCGGCGGCGATCAGCGCGACGGCGTCCGGCGACGGCGCGGGCGGCAGCGGCACCGCGTAGCCGCGGACCCGGGACGCATCCAGCGCCGGCGGGTCCATCAGCACGTCGCGGGAGACCGTCAGGTACGCCATGCCCGCCGGGGAGCTCGCGGCGACCTGCAGCGCACGGCCGATCGCGCGGTCGAGCATCTCCGGCCGGGTGATCTCCTGGATCCACTTGGCGTAGCCGCGGACGATGCCGGCCTGGTCGGGCACGTCCTGCTGCCACTGGATCGGGGCGTTCCGGCCGCCGGAGCTGTCCGCTTTCTCCCCGTACGGGGTCTTGCCCGCGATGACGACCACGCCGGCCCGGTCGCGCAGCACGTTGTGCACCTGCGCGCCAAGGTTCTGCGTGCCGGCGTCCACGTGCACGAAGACCGCCTGCGGCCGGCCTGTCATCTTCCAGTACGCGTGCGCGGCCGCGAGCGACACGCTTTCGAAAGTCGACAGGAGCACCGTCGGGGCCGGCAACCCGGCCTCCGCCAGGGTGTAGACCGCCTCCTGCACCGGGGCGGTGTCCGTCCCCGGGTTGAGGAACAAGTACTCCACCCCGTGCGCCGCCAGCAGGGACACAAGATGCTCGGCCGTAGTCTTCAGCTTCATACCCGGATGATCTCGCGTGCCCCCCGCCAGCGCCAAACCGCCCTGTGGCAGGCACCAAGGACCGCGCCGGGGCCTGGTCGTCTCCCCCAAGGGGCTTGATTAGGTAAGGCTTGCCTAATAGAGTCTCTCGGGTGTCGGTGCGGCCTGCGCGGACACCGGCCTTACGTGCCGCAGACCGTCGTCCAGGAGTTGTCCCATGGTCGCTACCCTCGTGATCTTCCTGCGGGAAGGGATCGAGGCGAGCATGATCGTCGCGATCCTGCTCGCCTACCTCAACCGCATAGGGCAGCGCCGGTACTTCCGCGACGTGTTCATCGGCGTCGGGGCCGCGCTCGCCCTGGCCGGCGGCGGCGGGGTCGCGGCCTACCTGACGATCCGCCAGTACGACGGGTCGCGGGTCCAGACGATCTTCGAGACCGGCACGTACCTGCTCGCCGCGGCCGTGCTGACGTACATGACGTTCTGGATGCGGGGGCACGCGCGGGGGCTTTCCGGGGAACTCCGGGCCCGCGCGGATGCCGCGATGAGCGGCAGCGCGCGGGCGGGCCTCGCCCTGCTCGCCTTTCAGGCCGTGGGCCGCGAGGGCCTGGAGACGGTGGTCTTCACCCTCGCGATCATCTTCTCGACCTCAACCCAGGGGGCCCTGCTCGGCGCGGTGATCGGCCTGGCCGGCTCGCTGCTGATCGCGTTCTTCATCTACCGGCTGGGACACAAGCTCAACCTGGGCCGGTTCTTTACGATAATCGGCGCGCTGCTGATGTTCTTCGCCGCCGGGCTCCTCGCCGACGCGGTGGAGAACCTGCAGGAACTCGGCTGGGTCAACGTCCTCGCGACCCCGCTCTGGCACACCGGCGGCCTGCTCAGCGAGGACGGCACGCTCGGCGACATCCTGCACTCGTTCGTCGGCTACGCCGACAGCCCGACCCTGCTCCAGGTCCTGGTCTACGTCGCCTACCTGGCGACGGTGCTGGCCTTCTTCCTCCGTGTGGGCCGCCGCCGCGGTGCCGCGCCCGCAGGGAGCGCCGTGACCACCGGGAGCGCCGCCACCACCGCACCGACCGCACCCACCGGGGGCGCCGGCACCACCACGCCTACCGCACCCACCGGGAGCGCCGCCAACCGGGCTTCCTGACCACGCAGGAACTGGTCAGCGCATCGCCTTTTTCTGCGCGGTCTTCTTGGGCGGCAGGGAACGCGCGTGCCCGATGCCGATCTCAACCCAGGGGGAGAGGTCATCGTCGGTGGCGACGTGCTCGGCGGCGACACGCAGCCAGCCGGGCATCTCGCGGCCCTGCATCACCGCGACGGTGGCGCTGGTCGTGGCCACGAGTTCGTCAGAACGCGCGGGGTCAGCGTGGACGAGCACGCCGCCTTGCCCGCTGGCGCTGATCGCCATGTGCTCACGGATCAGGAACGCGAGCCCGCCGAACATCTTCTTCTCGGTCAACTCGGGATCAGGCCCGATCAGGTCCCGGATCCGCCCCGCGAGGACTTCGTCATAGCCCATGCACCCGATCGTACAGATCAGCGAATAGCTATGTCGATCAGGACCTTGCCGACCGCGCCCTGCTCCACCGCGTCGTAGGCGGCCGGGGTCGCCTCCAGCGGGTAGTGGTGCAGCGGCAGGCCTGCCTTCTCCCCGGCGCGCAGCGCCCCGGCGGCGACCGCCGTGGTGACGTCCTCGGCCGCGGCCGCCAGGAAGGCCGGGTCGAGCGTGTAGAGCAGCAGGAACTGGTACCGCAGGTTCATGCTGAAGGTCTTCCTGACGCTCACGGGGAGCGTGTCGCCGCCGTTGTTGGCGTAGATCGCGATCGTCGCGCCGTTCCTGGCCACGGCGAGGTCGAGGTCGTTGTTGGCCGCGGGGGAGACCTCAACGATGAGGTCGACCCCGTCCGGGGCCAGTTCGCGGATTGCCGCGGTGGCGTCCTGCGTGCGGTAGTTGACCGTGTGGTGCGCGCCGGCCGCCGTCGCGAGGGCGGCCTTCGCGTCGCCGCTGACCGTGGTGAGCACCGTCGCCCCCGACCACGCGGCGAGCTGGATGGCGGCGTTGCCGACCGCGCCCGCGCCGCCGTGCACGAGTACGGTCTGCCCGGCCAGGGCACCCGGGCTCAGCCGGGAGGCGCGTGGCCCTGAGGTCAGCGCCCGGTGCGCGGTGATCGCGGGGACGCCGAGGCTGGCCCCGAGGTCGAAGGCGTCGGGCACATCCGGCAGGCGCACGACCCGGTGCCAGTCCAGCACGCAGTACTCGGCCGCTGTTCCGTACGGCAGCCCGGACTGCCCGAGGTACAGCCAGACCCGGTCGCCGGGGGCGAGCCCTGGCACGTCCGCGCCGAGCGCGTCGACGACGCCGGCGCCGTCCTGCCCCGGGGTCACCTCCGCGAAGGCCATGGGCATCGACCCGCCCGCCCGGGACTTCCAGTCGGTCGGGTTCACGCCGGCCCGCATCACGCGCACCCGGACCTGGCCGGGCCCGGGCTCGGGAACCGGCCGCTCGGCGAGGCGCATGACGCCGGACGGGCCGTTTTCCGTGTAGACGATCGCGCGCATACCCCGATGCTAGGCGCCGCCGTCCCGGTCGTCGCCCCTGGGCCGTGCGTGCCTATGCTGAGTCACGTGACAGCTGAGCTTACGAACTGGTCCGGGACCTACCAGTTCACCGCGCACGAGGTAGTCTCCGCGCGGACCGTGGACGAGGTCCAGCAGGCGGTCGCCAAGGCCAAGGCCGGCGGCAGCCGCATCCGGGCCATCGGCACCAGGCACTCGTTCAACGACCTCGCGGACAACGGGGTCACGCTGGTCTCGGTGACCGGCATCGCGCCGGATCCGGTGATCGACGAGGCAAGACGCACGGTCACCACCGGGGCGGGGATATCTTACGGTGCGCTCGCCGTCTGGCTGCAGGACCGGGGCTGGGCCCTCGGCAACCTGGGCTCGCTGCCGCACATCTCCGTCGCCGGCGCGACCGCCACGGGGACTCACGGGTCTGGGAGCCGCAACCAGGTGCTGTCCGCCGCGGTCGGGGGCCTGCAGTACGTGGCGGCCGACGGTGAACTGCGCCAGGCGGACCGGGCGTCGCGGGACTTCGCCGGAATGCCCGTCGGCCTCGGCGCCTTCGGGATCGTCGTGCGCATCACGCTGGACATCCAGCCGTCTTACCTGATCAGGCAGGATGCCTACACGAACCTGCCCTGGGACAGGACCCTCGAAGACCTAGACGCGATTTTGGGCGCCGCCTACAGCGTGAGCCTGTTCACCGACTGGAGCGGCGAGTCGCTGCGCGCCGCGTGGGTCAAGCGCCGGGTCGAGGACGCGACCGCGGACGTTCCCGACGAGTTCTTCGGTGCCCGCCGCGATCCCGGGCCGGTGCGGTTCATCGACGCCCCCGCCGACAACCTGACGGTCGTCGGCGTCGCCGGCCCGTGGGCGCAGCGCCTGCCGCACTTCCGCCTCGACTCCACGCCGAGCAACGGAAACGAGATCCAGTCGGAGTACTTCGTCGACCGGCGGCACGGCGCGGCGGCGCTGGCGGCGGTACGGCGGGAGGCCGCGCGGATCACGCCGCTGCTGCTGGTCTCGGAGATCCGCGCCACCGCCGCGGACGAACTGTGGCTCAGCGGTTCCTACGAGCGCGAGACCATGGCGATCCACTTCACCTGGCGTAACGAGCCGGATCAGGTGAACGCCGTACTCAAGCACGTCGAGGCGGCCCTTGAGCCGTTCGCGCCGCGGCCGCACTGGGGCAAGGTCTCCCACGCGACGGCCGCCTGGGTGGCGGAACGCTACCCGAGGCTGGCCGACGCGCGGGACCTGTTCGAACGGCTCGACCCGGACGGCCGGTTCAGCAACCAGCGCCTGGAGCGCCTCGGCGTCCGCGCCCCAGCCTTATCCGAAGAACCTGAGCAGCTGCGCGCTGATCTCGTCGGCGTGGGTCCAGCACAGGCCGTGCCCGGCCCCCTCGATGGCGACGTACTCGCTGCCAGGGATCAGTTCGGCGGTGCGGGGGCCGCAGGCCTCGATGGGCAGGATGTGGTCTTCGGTGCCGTGCAGTACCAGGACCGGGATGTCGATCTTGGGCAGGTCGGCGCGGAAGTCGGTGTGCCACGTCGGCACGCAGGCGATGGTGCCCTCCGGGGAGGCGCTGACCGCCAGGTTCCACGAGTCCTGGACCGCTTCGGCGCTGATCCGCTTGCCGAGGGTCTCATCCAGGTTGAAGAAGTTCTTGTTCCACTCGGTGAAGTACGCGGCCCGGTCCGCGGTCAGCCCGGCCGCGATCTGGTCGAAGATCTCCTGCGGCACGCCGTTCGGTGTTTCCGGTGTCTTGAGCAGGTACGGCGGGACTCCGGAGATGATGACAGCCCGGCGGACCCGCCCCGAGCCGTACCGGCCGAGGTAGCGGGCGATCTCGCCGCCGCCCATCGAGTGGCCGGCCAGGTAGACCCCTGCAGGTCCAGGGCGGTCAGCAGCCGGTCCAGGTCGGCGGCGAAGGTGTCGTAGTCGTACCCGGTGACCGGCTGGCTGGACTTGCCGAAGCCGCGCCGGTCGTAGGTGATGACCCGGTACCCGGCCGCGAGCAGCGCCCGTTCCTGGCGCTCCCAGGCCCGGCCGCTCAGCGGGAACCCGTGGATGAGGACGACCGGGCGCCCAGCGCCGTGGTCCTCGTAATGGATGTGGATTGGCGCGGAGTTTTCTTGCCCGACGGTAACGAACGACATTGCGTTTACCCTTTCCTGTGCGTGATATTGCGGTGAGCGGTCACGTGACGGGTGTAGGCGGAGCATGTACTCGTTCGGGGTAGAGAATATTTCACGGCGTTCTTCGGCCCCCGGCCGCGTAGGTAGGCGGTCGACCGGTGGCGGCTACCAGCGGGCGCGGGCCAGGGTGCGGGTGATCAGGTCGAGCACGAGCCCGGGCTCGCGCAGCGGCGGGAAGTGGTCCATGCCCGGCACGAACTGGAACTCGCAGCCGGGGATCCGGGCGGCGGCCCGCCGGTTCGCCTCGACGAGGGGCGGGTAGTCCGCGTCGCCGACCATGAGCGCGGCGGGGACCGTGATCTCCACCGAGCCGGTCGAATACCGGCGGGTCGTCCAGTTCCAGGTCAGCGCCGGTGATGGACGCGCGGGCGGCCGAACGCGCCTGCTCAACCACCGTGGGCGTGTCGCCGCTGGCCCCCCAGATGCGCCGCACGACCGCAGCGAGGGCGTCCACGTCCCCGGCCGTCTGGGCCCGGTTGTAGTCGGCCTCGATCTCGGCGGCTCTGTCCGCCCCGATCATCGCCGCCTCCTCTTCGTCGGTCATGGGGAAGCCGGGGATCCCCGGGCAGAGCAAGACCAGCGCGGAAACTAGTTCCGGCTGAGCGAGCGCGAGACCGAGCGAGCTGGCACCTCCCTGGCTGCAACCGACGAACGCCGCCCGGGCAACGCCGAAGTGGTCGAGCATCGCGATGAGGTCGCTCAGCAGCGAGAATTTGGCGGCCGGGGCCGGCGACCGCCCGAAGCCGCGCGCGTCGTACCGCAGCACCCGGTACTTCGCGGTGAGCGGGGCAAGCACCGGTTCCCAGATCCGCGAGTCCCCGACTCCTGGGTGCAGCAGGACGAGCGCCGGGCCGTCACCCCCGCTGTCGTCCGCCCACACCTGCCCGCCGTCAACCGCGACCATCGTGGAAGTCATAGGTCAAGCACTATCACTATCCCCGAACGGCCAGTCACCGCGGGTGATGCGGTGACGGGCGAGGCCAGGACATGCCCGCGAGCCCAGCGTCCGCTGCTGCTGGCGCGGGTACCGGGAGAGCCGCCCTTTCGCGATGCAGTGAAGTGGCGGAAAGCGCAGTTCACCCCTTTTGTCCCGCGATGGTCATCATGTAAATTCCGTGCAACCGGAAAGATTTTTGCCGGATGTAAGAAAAATGGTCGTAGGGCGCACTTTATTTACAGCGGACCAAAAGCCTTCACGCTAACCCTTGCCGGGCTCGGCGAGTGACGGGCCGGAGCTGGCTGCGGCGCGCGTCTTCGCGCTCAGGCCGGGGATTCCCCGGCGTCAAGGTAGCGCTGGAGTTCGGCGGCGGCGGATTCGTAGGCTGCTACCTGTTCGGCGTCGCCCCGGGTGAGCATGACCGGACGGCCCTCGTCCGCGTCGGCGGCGGCCTTGGGGCTGAACGGGATGCTGGCCAGCTTGCTCATCTTCCCCCAGATGCTCTCGCCGTCCGGGGCCGCCGGGAACAGGGGCGAGGTGGTGCCGCAGCACGGGCAGGTGAAGCCTGCCATGTTCTCTATGCCGCCGACCGCGTGCGCCGGGTGCCGGTCGAGGTCGGCGATGAGCCTGCGGACGTCCTGGTGCGCCACTACCTGGGGGGTGACGACCACAACGACGATGACCTTGCGCCCGCGCTGCCCGAAGACCAGCTGCTGAATGTCGGCGGTCCCGGGCGGCAGGTCAACGACGAGGCAGTCCGTGTCCTCGGCCCAGGCGGTCTGGGTGATCAGCCGCGACACGATCGCCTGGGCGAGGCCCGCGTGCAGCCCGAGGGCCTGGTCTTGTCCGATCAGGAAGCCCGCCGAGGCCAGCTGGACACCGTACCTGTCGACCGCTTCCAGGCGCGCGCCCCGGATCCCGCCCGCGGAGTACACCGTCACGCTGGAGGCGGCGGCCTGCCGGCGCAGCCCCATCATCCGCGGGATGTCGGGCCCGTACAGGTCCGCGTCGACGAGGCCGACCCGCCGGCCTGCCGCGCTGAGGGCCAGCGCCAGGTTGACCGCGACGGTGGTCTTGCCGACCCCGCCCTTGCCGCTGGCGACCGCCAGGATCGGCACCGCTCCCACGTCGCCTGCCACGTGCCGCCTCCTGTTGCGCCGTTCTCAGCAGTTTATTGCCCGGCGGGATTGAAGTTCCGCTCCCGCCGGACACGTAGGCGCACCGCTCGGGCCGGCGCTGCGACTAACTCCAGAGCCGGCTGCTCGCCAGGGCCGCGCCCTTCGCCAGGGTGTCCAGCTTCGCCCAGGCGATCTGCGGGTGGATGCGCCCGCCGAGCCCGCAGTCGGTCGACGCGATGACGTTCTCCCGCCCGACCGCCTCGGCGAACCGGGCGATCCGGTCCGCGACGACCTCCGGGTGCTCCACCACGTTGGTGGAGTGGGAGACGACGCCGGGCAGGATGACCTTGCCCTCGGGCAGTTTCACATCCCGCCAGACCTTCCACTCGTGCTCGTGCCGCACGTTGGCTGCCTCGAACGAGTACGCGCCCGCGTTGATCTCCAGCATGATGTCGACGAGGTCGGCCATCGGGAAGTCAGTGGTGTGCGGCCCGTGCCAGCTGCCCCAGCACAGGTGGAACCTGATCCGCTCCGCCGGCAGCCCGCGGATCGCGTAGTTCAGCGCCTCGACGCGCTTGCGGGTGTACCGCCGGTAGTCTTCCACGCTCGGCGCGGGGTTGATCTGGTCCCAGTTCTCCGCGATCGCCGGGTCGTCGAGCTGCAACATCAGGCCAGCGTCGATGATCGCCGCGTACTCCTCGCGCATCGCGTCCGCGCAGGCCCAGAGCATCTCCTCCTCGTCGGCGTAGTGCTCGTTGCCGAACCGCGCGCAGCTGCCCGGCGCCACCGAGTTGAGGTAGCCGTCGGAGACGCCCGCGGCCGCCATGGCGGCCTTCATGTCGGCGATGTCGCGCTGGACGTCTTCCTGTCCCTGGTAGGTGAGCGGCCCACGGCAGACCGGCGCGATCATCGCCCGGTTCGGCAGCCCCACGCCCGCGGTCGGGTCCAGGTAGGCGTCAAGGAACGCCTGCCAGTCCCGGCGCTCGCCGAAGGACGCGAGCGTGATCTCGCCGGGCTTGGCCTTGGGCTGGGGTATCTCCGCGATCGACAGGTCCGTCAGCTCGACGTTGGCCAGCCGCTGGAACACGTAGGTCCACCAGGAGCCGTAGTCGTAGCGCTGGCCCATGGAGTGGCCGAACTCGCCGTCGTTAACGAGGTCGATGCCGGTGTCGCGCTGGCGCGCGACGACGTCCGCGACAGCCGAGCGCAGCTTGCCCAGGTACTCCGCCTCGTTGGTGAAGTCGCCCTCCGCGCGCTGCTCGTTCAGCGCGATGAGGTCCTCGGGCCGCGGCAGGCTGCCCGCGTGGCTGGTCAGGATCCGGTCCGGCATATCTCCTCCTTGAGACTGCTCCGACAGGCGATGATCTTCCCCGCGCCTGAGTATGGCCGCGCCAGATAGCCCGCGCAATAGGGCAAGCTTTGTCCCGCGGGCCACGCTGATCAGCTGAGGTGCGCCTGGTCTAGGCGCTAGTCCGCCGGTGGCGGAAATCGCCACGGAGTATCCGTTCGACTAGATCGTCGGAGAAGACGCCGAACCCGGTCGCGGCCCACACGCTCTTCCCCGGGTCGACGTCGAGGTAAGGAACGTGCTTCTTGTTCGCGGTATCCGGCAAGACTTCCGGCGGCCGGCGCCGGCTGATCGCTTGTGCGCAAGCACCGCAGGCGGGCACCCGAAGCTGCTCTCGGCTGCCGAGGAGCCGCCAGGTAACCTGCCGGGCCGACAGGCCGTGCAGCGGGTTGAACAAACAGAGCGGCGGGCCGCCGCGTCCGATATTGACAAGGACGAGAACCCCGGCCAGATCGGCCAGCGACGTGGCCGCGTCCAGGACCATGGTGGCCGCCTGGTAGGCGTCGAGGGCGCCCTCGCTTGGCGGCGCATCTTGCAGTTCCTCGCCGAATGCGATCACCGCCTCCTCCGCCTGGCGACGAATCCGTTCGGTGACGGCGGTGTCCGCTAGTGCGAAAACAGCAGGCCTGCTGTCCGCCCTGGGTCGGCGAAGCCGAAGGATGCACAAGGACAATAGGGCTGGTACACATACGGCTACGGCAAGAACGAGCAGGCTATTCAACATGCATGTACTCCAGCACCCGGGCCGGCAGTTCCGGGTCGAGGGCGCCGAATCCGACGCTGGCCCAGAAGCCCGGGGTCCGGTAGTAGGGAACGCTGGCCACCAGCAGCGCCCGCCTGTCACGCTCCAGCATGGAGCATCTTCCGCATCCGGCACATACCGCGTGCGGCTTGTCCGGCCGGAGACGCCGTCTGGGGGGCGGGCGGCGGACCGCGGGACCGTGCAGGGGATTTACCTGGCAGGCCGGCAAGGGAAGAGGGGCCCGGTGCGCAAGGGCAGTCTGTCCCTCGCGGGCGAGCACGACTGCACCGAGCAGGTCCAGCCGGTCGTTCCGCTCGGCGGCCAGCAGGGCCGCCGCGTCATAACACGCCAGCGCCCGGTCCCGCCCCGGGTTATCCGGGTCGGCCTCCGTTGCGGAAAGCGCCGCGACAAGCTGGGCGATCTCTGACCGCGCGGACTTGTGCAACCACGAGCCACTCAGGTGATCAAGGCCGTGCAGCTCGGCTGGTCCCAGCTGAAACGGATCAAGGGTGAGCCTGGCCTGCTGGAGGTGAGCAGTTCGGCTGAAGGCGGTCCGCCAAGCGGTGACCTTATTCCTGGTTCGGCGGATGTCGTCCAGAAGCAGGGCACGGGACGCATCGATCAGACCCATACCATTTTTGGTGTCATCACTGGTGCCATCTATGCAGTGAAAAAGAAAGCCAAAGACAACGATGAAGGTCCCGATGAGGACGCCGGCCACCACGTTGTGGGCACCTCCGCTCTCGGCTACATCGAGCCCCGACTGCGCAATCATAGCCACTAGCGCGGTACCGAATGTCCTGCCGTGCAGCCCTGAGTATGGGCGCACCCCTAGGCCACTCGGCAATCAGAAAAGGTGAAACACGCCTCCGTTCTGAAAGTTCAAATCCTTCTCCAGAACGGGGGCGTGCTTTGCGGTTCAGTCCAGCACTTCTTCAGTGGCGGGCATGCCCGATAGGTGCTCGTCGATGGCCGCCACGACGTAGTCCATGGCCGCGGCGGCTCCCGGCAGGACGTCCACCATGGTGAAGAAGCCGTGCATCTGCCCGGCGAACCGCTGGTGCCGCACCGGGACGCCGGCCTTCAGCAGCCGCGTCGCGTACAGTTCGCCCTCGTCGCGCAGCACGTCGTGCTCGGCGGTGAGGATCACCGCCGGGGGCAGGCGCAGCAGGTCCGCGTTGCGCAGCGGGGAAGCGTCCGGGTGCAGCCGGGCCTCGGGGTCTGGCGCGTAGTGGTCCCAGAACCAGATCATCGACTCGCGGCTGAGCATGAGCTGGTTGGCCGGCTCGGTGTAGGAGGTCGACTCCAGGTCGCAGTCGGTCACCGGGTACACGAGGACCTGCAGCGCGATCTCCGGGCCGCCGGCGGCCTTGGCGCGCTGCGTCATGATCGCGGACAGGTTCCCGCCCGCGCTGTCGCCGGCCACGATGAGCGGCGCGCCCGTGTTCGGGGAAACAGTGCGGGCGAGTTCCGCGCGGCGTTCGTCGGCCCAGCGCAGCACCGCCCATGAGTCGTCCACGGCGGTCGGGAAGCGGTACTCGGGCGCGAGCCGGTAGTCCGCGAGCAGCACCGTGCAGCCGGTCCGGTGCGCGAGGATGCGGCCGAGCTTGTCGAAGTCGGCGATCGCGCCGATGACCCAGCCGCCCCCGTGGTAGTACACGATCACCCCGCGCGGCTCGGCCACGGGGACGAGCACCCGGACGGGCACGAACCCGCCCGACGACTTGACCCGCAGGTCCCGCACGGACGCCATGTCCGGCCCTGGTGCCTGCTCACCGCGCATCGCGGCCATGCGGGCGCGCGCGTCGGCCGGGGTCTGCTCGTGCAGCGGCTTGAGCCCGAGTGCCGCCATTGCCTCAAGCAGCGCGGTGGTCGCCTGGTCGAGTGCCATCGTCACCTTCCTCTTCGCCGCCCGCTGGGAAACCAGTCGTGAAACCCTCGTAGCCGCGCTCGGCCACCTTGGCGCAGTGGTCGCGGTAGGGGCCGACGCCCCCGATGTACGGGAGGAAGACCCGGGGCTTCCCCGGGATGTTCGCCCCCATGTACCAGGTCGCCGCCTTCGGGTGCAGGGTGTGGGCGGCAACTTCCTGCACGTGCGCGGTCCACTGGCCGGCCGCCTGCCCCTCGCCTCGATGACCTCGGCGCCTTCCGCGCGCAGCCAGTCCAGGCAGCCGCCGATCCACTCCACGTGCTGCTCGATCGACACCGGCATGTTGCTCAGCACCGACGGGCTGCCGGGGCCGGTGATCGTGAACAGGTTGGGGAACCCTGGCACGGCCACGCCCAGGTAGGTCCGTGGTCCTTCGCGCCACGCGTCCCTCAGGTCCTGCCCGCCCCGGCCGCGGATGCCGAGCCCCTCAAGCGGGCCGGTGAGCGCGTCGAACCCGGTGGCGTAGACGATCACGTCCACCTCGTGGTGCCCGGCGCTGGTCGTGATGCCCGTCGGGGTGAGCCCCTCGACCGGCGTCCGCTTGAGGTCGACGAGGGTGACGTCCGGCCGGTTGAAGGTCTCGTAGTAGTTCGTGTCGAGCGGCAGCCGCTTGGTGCCGATGGGGAAGCCGCGGGGCTTGAGCATGTCCGCGACCTCCGGGTCGCGGACGATCTCGTCGATCTTGGCCCGGACGAAGTCGGCCGCCGTCGCGTTCGCTTCCTCGGTCAGCACCAGGTCGCGGAAGGTGCCGGACAAGAACGTGAACCCGCCCGCGCCCCACGCGGCCTCGAACGCGGCCCGCCGCTCGTCCGGCGAGACCTCAAGCGCGTACGTCACGCTCGCGGTGTAGGGGAACCCGGCGAGGGAGTGCCTGGCCCGCCGCCGCCATTCCGGGTAGTTCTGCTTCCAGAGCGCGACGAAGTCCTCATCGAGCGGGCCGTTCTCGGCGGGGATCGTGAACTGCGCGGTCCGCTGGAACACCGTCAGGTGCGCTGCCTGCTCGGCGATCACCGGGATCGCCTGGATGCCGGAGGCGCCGGTGCCGATCACGGCGACCCGCTTGCCGGTGAAGTCGACCTGGTCCCGTGGCCAGTCCCCGGTGTGCAGGCTTCGCCCTTGGAAGTGCTCCGCGCCAGGGAACTCGGGGTAGTTCGCGGCCGACAGGCAGCCCACGGCGGTGATGACGTACCGGGCGGTCGCGACGGGCCCCTGCGCCGTGCGCAGCGTCCACAGGTGCGCTGCCTCGTCGTACTCGACGGCGGTCACGTCCGCGCCGAAGGTGAAGTCCTTGCGCAGGTCAAGCCGGCTGGCTACCTCTTCCAGGTAGCGGAGGATGTCGGGCTGCCCGGGGTAGCGCTCGGTGAGCGGCCATTCTTGTTCCAGGTCGGACAGGAAGGAGAACGAGTAGTACATGATTTCCGAGTCGCAGCGGGCCCCGGGGTAGCGGTTCCAGTACCAGGTGCCGCCGACCCCGTCGCCGCGCTCGAACCCGTGAACCGAGAAGCCGTCTTCGCGTAGCCGGTACACCATGTACAGCCCAGCGAACCCGGCCCCGATCACCACGGCGTCAAGCGGTTCCGCGTTAACCATGATCATCACGCTACGCGCGAACCGCCCATTGGGGAATATATGGAACGCTTGCGCGTCCCGGCCGCACCGTCAAGAGCGTCCAGAACGGATCGTTGCTCCGCGTCGCCCGCCCTCTAGGGCCTACTCCTCGTAGCGGGTCGGCGGGAACGGGTCGCGCTCGCTGGGCTCGCGAATCTCCCCTTTGTCGATCTCGCGGCGCAGCTCGGCGCGCTCCTCCTCGTACACCTCGGTCTGCCTGATGTCCGCGGGCCCCGGCGGCGTGTCGGTGGCCGGCGGCACCTCGTCGGGGTCGTAGTCGTCAACGCCCGCGTCGACCCGCTCTTCTTCGGCGAGCTCGGCGAGCTGGTCGTCGTCAAGGCGCTGCGGCGCCCCGCCGTGCTCGCGCCGGTCCCGGTGGAACTCGGCGGGAAACTCGTCGCTGTCCTGTGATGCCATGGAACTCTCCCTCACAGCTTGTCCAGCCGAAGACACCAGCATCCCACCGACCTTTCGCGTTAAGCCGTGACCCCCCGGTTCAGGCGCCCTTCCCAGGTCTCGGCGCGCGCGGGCAACGAGGTGGTGCCGGGACGCGGAGCAAGAATCCGTTCTGGAGAATGAAGCGCATGACCCCGACCCCGAAGATCGTGCTGCCGGACGGCGACCCGCACATGGCCGCCGTGCTGGCGCGCCCCGAGTTCGCCGCCAGGCTCGGCCGCCTCGGCGGCGCCGCGGTCTACAGTGACGTGCCAGCCGGCGACGACGAGCTGGTCGACCGGATCGGCGGCGCCCAGGTCGTCATCCTCGGCCAGTACCTCGCCGGCCCGGTGCTGCGCAGGCTGCCCGCGCTGCGGCTCGTCGCGTTCACCGGCACCGGCGCGGCGAGCTTCGTGGACCTGGCCGTCGCCGCTGAGTGCGGGATCGCGGTCGCCAACGTCACCCGCTACGGCGACGTCGCCGTCGCGGAGCACGCGCTCGCTCTCACGTTCGCGCTGGCCCGGCGGGTGGCCGAAGGCGACCGCGCCATCCGGGCGGGCCAGTGGGCTGGCGCCCAGGGCATCGAGCTGGCGGGCAAGACCGCCGGAATCGTCGGCTACGGCGGGATCGGCGCGCGGTTCGCGGGCCTGCTCGAAGCGGTCGGCATGCGGGTCGTCGCCTGGACCGCGCACCCCGACCCGGCGCGGCTGACCAGCCCGGCGCAGCGGTTCGCGCCGCTGGCGGAGCTCATGGCGGCGAGCGATGTCGTCTCCCTGCACCTGGCGCTCACCGACGACACCAGGGGCATGATCGACGAGCCGCTGCTCCGCGCGATGAAGCCGGGCGCGCTGCTCGTCAACACCGCCCGGGCCGAGCTGATCGCCCCGGGCGCCCTCGAAGCGGCCTTGGCCGCCGGGCGGCTCATGGCGGCCCTCGACGTCTTCGAGACCGAGCCGCTGGCCGCGGATTCGCCGTTGCGCGCGCTGCCGAACGTCATCCTGTCGCCGCACCAGGGCTACAACACCCCGGAGAGCCTGGACCGGATGCTCGACGGGGTCGTCGCGAACATCGAGCACTACCTCGCCGGGCGCCCGGCCAGCATTGTCGCGGGCCCGCGGTCAGGCGGCGGCTTCTGCTAGGTCGGCGTCGCGGTTGACCAGGGCGGCGTAGTGGCCGCCGCGGGCGAGCAGTTCCGCGTGCGTGCCGCGTTCCACGACCGAGCCGCGGTCGAGGACCATGATCTCGTCGGCGTCGCGGATGGTGGACAGGCGGTGCGCGATGGTGATCGTCGTCCGCCCGGCGGAGACCGCGTCGATCGCCTCTTGGACGGCCTGCTCGGTTTGCGTGTCCAGGGCGCTGGTGGCCTCGTCGAGAACGAGGACCGGCGGGTCGCGGAGGACGGCGCGGGCGATCGCCAGGCGCTGCTTCTCGCCACCGGAGAAGCGGTAGCCGCGCTCGCCCACGACGGTGTCGTAGCCGTCGGGCAGCGACATCAGGTGGTCGTGGATCTGCGCGACCTTGGCGGCGGCGACAAGTTCCTCATCGGTCGCGGACGGCTTGGCGAACCGCAGGTTGTCGGCGACGGAGGAGTGGAACAGGTACGTCTCCTGGGAGACCACGCCGACGGCGGAGGAGAGCGCGGCGAAGGAGAGATCCCTGACGTCAACGCCGTCGATCGTCACCGAGCCGGACGTCACGTCGTACAGCCTGGGAATCAGGTAGGAGAGCGTGGTCTTTCCCGAGCCGGTCTCGCCGACGATGGCCAGCGAGTGCCCGGCGGGCACGGTCACGTCGATGCCGGACAGCGTCGGCCGGCCCGTGCTTGCTGAATCTGTGCTTACCGAATCTGGGCGTGCCGAATCTGGGCCCGCGTAGGAGAACGACACGTCGTGCAGGCGCACCTCGCCGGAAACGCGCCCGATCGAGACGGGTGACGACGGCTCGGCGATGTCGACCGGCAGGTCCAGGTACTCGAAGATCCGGCCGAACAGCTCAAGCGAGCTCTGGATGTCCACCCCGGTGCTGAGCAGCTGGACGGCGGGCCGGAAAAGGGCCTGCTGCAGGGTGGTGAAGGCGACGAGGGTGCCGATCGAGATGGCCATGTGGTCGCCGCGGCCGGTGAGGCCGGTGACCCAGTAGATCACCGCGGGCATCGCGGACATGACGATCTGGATCGTCGACTGCCGCCAGCGGCCCGCCATGTTCGAGCTGACCTCGAGGTCAGAGAGCTTCGCGGACTCGGTGCCGAAGAGCCGGCGAGCGACGCCGACCGGCCCATCGTGTGGCCGAGCAGGATGCCGCTGACCGACAGCGACTCCTGCACGATCGAGGAGAGCACGGCGAGCTGCCGTTGCCGGTCCCGCGTGATCCGGCGGCGCTCGGTGCCGACCCGGCGGCTGACCCACACGAACACCGGCAGCATGACCAGCGAGGCGACCGTGAGCCGCCAGTCGAGCACGGCCATCGCGATGATCGTCGCGATGACCGTGGTGAGGTTGGACACGAGCGTTGTGGCAGTGGTCGTGACCGTTGCCTGCATGCCGCCGATGTCGTTGGCGATGCGGGACTGCACCTCACCGGTGCGGGTCCTGGTGAAGAACGCGAGCGACATGCGCTGCAAGTGCGAGTAGACGGACGTGCGCAGGTCGTGCATGACACGCTGGCCGATCTGGGTGGACACGTACGTCTGCGACACGCCGAAGGAGCTGTTGGCGACCGCGACGACGATCATGCCGAGGGCGAGGACGCCCAGCAAGCCTGTGCGGCCTTGCGGCAGGGCGACGTCGATGATCGCGCGGATCAGGAACGGGTTGACGAGCGAAACGAGGGATGAGGCGGCGACGAGCACGCCGACGAAGAGCAGCTTCCAGCGGTACGGTCGGAAGAGCCGCACGATGCGCCGCAGGGGGACGCGGGGATTGGTATCGGTGCCCAATAAAGGCCTCCAGGTATAGTTAGTCACGGTTGCTCAAACAGAGCTTAGCTCATAATTGTTCCTGGCTCAGTGTGAGCCATGCTCCTGGTACTGTGGGGGCATGGGCTACGAGGACCCGGTTCAGCTCGCCGACCTGGTGCACCGGCTGACCAGGCGGCTGCGCAGGGCGCAGGCGGAGCGACTGGCGCCCCTCGGCCTCACCCCGGCGCAGGAGCGCGCCCTGCGCCTGATCACCCGCAGCGACGAGCCGCCCCGGATGACGGAGCTCGCCGACCGCCTCGGCATCGTCCCGCGCTCGCTTACCACCGTGATCGACGCCCTTGAGGAAGCGGGCCTGGTCCGGCGCGAGATCGACCCGAGCAACCGCCGCGCTATCCTCCTGCGCCTGACCGACGAGGGCGCCGCGGTCCGCGACGAACTGCGCGAGGCCCGCCGCCGCGCCGCCGAGGACCTCTTCGCCCCGCTGACCGCAGGGGACCGGGAAACCCTCGCGGGGCTGCTGACCCAGCTTGACCCCGCCGACGACACGGCTGCCCAGCCGCGCGGCGCACTGAGGACGCCCCTGCCGGCCACTGCCGCCGCGCCCGACGCCGGGGGACGCCCGCGGCCGCGGAGCTAGGCTGAGTGCGTGGCCGACACGACGGGACGAGATGACGCGGGCTGCCGGACAGCGCTCGTAACCGGCGGGACAAGCGGGCTCGGCCTGGCGATGGCGGAGGCGCTCGCCGGGGCAGGACTCCGCGTCGCGCTGGCAGGACGGTCAGGGGAACGCGCGGCCGAGGTCGCCGGGCGTGTTCCCAACGCGTTCGGCGTCGAGCTCGACGTGCGCGACGAGGACTCGGTAGCCCGGGCAGTCGAAGCGGCATGGTCGCGGCTAGAGGGCATCGACCTGCTCGTGAACAACGCGGGCATCGGCATGCGCACGGTCAACCCGAGTTTCGTGACCGAGCCGCGCGGCTTCTGGACCGTGCCGCCTGACGGGTTCCGCGACCTGGTTGCGACGAACCTGACGGGCTACTTCCTCGTCGCCCGCGAGGTGACACCGCGCATGCTCGACGCTGGCCACGGGCGCATCGTCAACATCTCGGTGAGCGAGAGCACGATGATCAGGACGGGCTTCGTGCCCTACGGCCCGTCCCGTGCGGGCACCGAGGCGCTATCGCGGATCATGGCCGCCGACCTGAGCGGCACGCCTGTCACCGTGAACGTGCTGCTGCCAGGCGGCGCGACCCGCACTGGCATGGTCCCCGACGAGCAGGCGGCGCTCCTGCGGAACCTGCTCGAACCGGAGATCATGGGTCCGCCGATCCTCTGGCTCGCCTCGCCGGAGGCCGCGGGCGTCACCGACGAACGCGTCACCGCGGCCGAGTTCAGCCAGTGGCTGAGCGACCGGCGCAAGGGTCAACCGCATGCTCCGCGACAGGGCGAACAAAGTTGCTAACTTTTCGATAAAGAAATCTTGCGGCCCAAAACGATGGCCGCGGGACGGTCAGGCGGCGGGCGGCTGCCAGCCGTAGACGGCGTCGAGGCCGCGCAGTGCGGCATTCGGCGCCAGCTTGCCCGCCACCCGGACCACCGTGTCGCGGAGGGCGACGGCGGCCGGCGACGTCCAGGTCGCCATCATGCCCGCACGGCGTGACCAGCGGACGACGTCGCTGGTGCGCGGCAGCCGGGCGGCGTTGTAGCGGGCGAGCATCGCGGGGACCCCGGCCGGCTCGGTTCCCGCGGCGAGCCGGGCGAGGACCGCGGCGTCCTCGAGTGCCTGGCACGCGCCCTGGCCCAGGTTCGGCGCCATGGGGTGGGCGGCGTCGCCGAGCAGCGCGACCCGGCCGCGCGCGAAGGACGGCAGCGGAGCGGCCAGCTCGGCGACGTCGTGGCGGAGCACGTCCTGCGGCCGGGCGCTCGCGAGCAGCCCGGGGATCGGCTCGTGCCAGGTGCCGAAGCGCCGCACCAGTTCGGCCAGCTCGTCGCCGGCCCGTGCCCCCGGCGCGGCGGGCGCGGCCGCGTAGCAGTACACGCGCCCGTCGGACAGCGGCATGACGCCGACGATCGTGCCGCGCCCCCAGGTCTCCGCCATCGGCACCGGCCCGCGCACCGGGCCGGTGATCAGCCGCCAGGTGGTGAACCCCGCGTAGCGGAGCCCCGGGTGGTCAGGGAAGAGCAGGACGCGGGTCGCGGAGCCGATCCCGTCGGCGGCGACCACGAGGTCGGCCTCAAGGTCGCCCGCCGTGGTGGCGAGGCGGGCCGCCGCTTCCCCGCCTGGGTCGACGACGGTCACCTCGGTGCCCAGGGAGATCACCCCGCCGGGCACGCGGGCCGCCAGCGCGTCGACCACGGCCGCCCGTGGCACCAGGATGATCGAGTCGCCGAACCGGTCCGCCACCATCTGGCCGGTGGTGCTCTGGATCAGCCACCGGCCATCGGGCCGGCGCATGCCCATCTCCTGCGGCACGGCATGCGCACGGAGCTCGTCGCCGGCGCTGACCGTGTCGAGCGCGCGCAGCCCGTTGGGGGCCAGCCCAAGGCCGGCGCCAACCGGCTCAAGCGATGCGGCGCGCTCGAAGGCCGCGACTTCCCACCCGGCCGCGCACAACCCGGCCGCCGCCGCGAGGCCGCCGATCCCGCCCCCGATCACCACCGCACGAGCACGCGCCATCGTGTCCCCCAATCAGCCGGCCGGCGCTACTGCGAACCATGGTAGAAACCGGCCGTGCCTGGAACGGACGGCAACAGCCCGGCCGGGGCCGGCGCACGGTCGCGGCGCGGCGGCCGGCGGTTCCCGCCCCGATTAGCGTGTCCAGCGTCTCCAGGCCTTCCCCGCCCAGCCACGCCATCACCGCCCTGCCTCTGCCGCACTTCGGAACCGCCCGGTGCGTCCGGCTTGCCGGGAATGCCAGCTGGTGCCTGCGGCCTTAGGGTGGAAACTCCGCAGTACCTGGAAAGAAAGCATGTGCCACGCACAATGCCGTTAAGTTGGCGGACTCAAGACAGAGTCGCTAGCCGTCCCGTAGGCCCCAGTGCCGTTCAGCCGGCGGAAACGCGATGCCAGGAGGCGCGTGCCGTAGCTGGCAGCCGGATAATCCGGGCATTTCCGGGAAGTATCGCGGAACATGTGCATTCGGTGGAAAGAAAGCACGCTCAGGACGTCGCACAGGACGTGCGAAGTTTCCGCGAAGTGTAAATGTTCCGCGCTAAGGCCGCTGGCATCAAGGCGGCACGGGTCGCAAACCGGCATGTGACGCAGTTCCGGTCCGCGACGCAGGCGGCTGGCTGAGCGGTATTGCCCGTATGCCGGTTCGCCGGATGTCTCGGCAGCCCGTCTTCATGATCGCGAAGGGTTTTCCGCTTATTCGATGAAAATCTTTCGCGAAACGAAGATCCTTCGCGGTCACGCCCTCGGCCAGAGGTGCAAAGTTTTCAAGATCATGGCTTGACCAGCCGCTTCAGGTACTCCCGTTGCTCAGCCCCGCGGACCGGGTCCTTTCGGCCACCCGGACCGGGAGGCCGCCGGGGCGGCGGCCCGCCAGCATGAGCACCAGGTAGCTGACGACCAGCCCGGCGAGCGCATAGCCGCCAAGAACGAGAAGGTCCCTGGTGATGGCCGCGTTGCCGAAGTAGACGGCGCCGCGGATGGCGTCGGTCGCGGCACCGGGCGGCAGCCACGGCCCGACCGTGGCCCAGAAGCCGGGTAGCAGCGGCCACCCGTACGCGCCGCCCGCGCTCGGGTTGCCCACGATGACGAACAGGATGATGGCGAGCCCGATGCCGATGATCCCGGCGACCGTCATCAGCGCGGTGGTGAAGGCGGCGGCGCTGAAGATCACCAGGATGCCGATTCCCCACAGGCCGAGGATGTCGCTGGGCAGCGCGTGCAGCCAGGGACCGACGATCAGCACGCCGAGCAGGCTGGTAACCGCGGCGTACACCGCGAGGGCGGCCAGCCGGATGGTGACCCGGTTGAGCGTGAGCGACCGCGCGCCGGCGCTCACCCCGAGCATCGACGCGGCCAGGTAACCGCCGATCATCCAGCCGATGGCGAGGTAGAAGGCGGACAGCCCGTTGTGGTCGCCGGGGGCGGGCGGCGCGATGTCCCTGACGAGGAGCGTGCGCGATGATCTCGCGTCCACCGCCTGCAGCGCGGAGATGACCGCGTCCGCGGTGGACGTGCCCGCGGCGCTGGCCACGGTCAGGTGGTCGGTGATGCTCGTGGCGCTGACTTCCAGCAGGCCGTAGCTCGACCGGTCGCGCAGCCTGGCGATGCCCGCGGCGGCGTCCGGCACCTGCGTGGCCGCCAGGGGCTTGCCGGGCAGTGCGTTCAGCTGCGCCACGGCGCGCGGGGCGACAATAGCCGGGGCGGTCACCGAGACCGGGATCTGGTGCGGCGACGGCCGGTGAAAGGCGCCGATGTACGAGGCGATGAAGGCAAGCCGAAGCAGCCCGACGCCGCAGACGAGCAGGAACGCGCGGGGCGTCACCGCGTCTTTGGCCTCGGCGAGCAGGCCGCGGCCCGGCGTCCCCGGGGCTCGGTGGGTCATTTCTGTCCTTTCGCCGCCGCGTCGCACCGCCCGGTGCGAGAGTGGCCGACGTTCCCCGTGGTGCGCCGTGCCATCCATGGGCCGCATGGGAACACTTTCCCTGCCCGCGTTCGCCCTTAACGCCCGCGAGTGGAACCGGTGCCGGCGCCGGGCGGCCTGCACGGGGCGGCGGCGATTGTCGGCGGCACCCTCTAGGGTGATATCCACTGGCGTCTGGGCCTGTTGTACCTGGGGGAGTTGAGTCTGTGGTTGATCACGTCACGTCCGGCGTCTCGCCCGCGGAGCCCGGAGGCCGGGCGAGGCCGGCCGATGAGGTCGGGCTGGTCGCCGGGACCGAGGACTCGACGCCGCTGCAGTTCTGCCGTCGCGCTCGACGAGGCCTCCTACCTGCAGCTCGACGACGTGGTCGTCACGCGTGCGGCGCGTTCCTGGCGTCGGGCCGGTGCTGACGAGCGGCATCGTCACGCAGGTGCGGGCCAGGCAGGAGGGCGCGAGCTTCGGCTCCGATGTCTTCCTCATCTCCGAGGGCGTGCTGCCCGCGCGGACGCAGGAGATCGCCGAGGTCAGCACCACGCGGGTGGAACCGGAGATCTACGTGCCGCCGCGCCCGGGCGAGGTGGTCCGCCGCGCGACCGGCACCGAACGGGCCCAGGCCCTCTACTTCGACCAGATGACCAACCGGCGTCCCGGTCGGACGGGGCAGGGACGGCGCGCCGATCTACGTCAACATGGAGTTCCTCGACGGCACCCGCGGCGCGCACGTGTCGATCAGCGGCATCTCCGGCGTGGCGACGAAGACCAGCTTCGCGCTGTTCCTGCTGCACTCCATCTTCCGCTCCGGCGCGCTGCGCGAGCGGGCCGTCAACGCGAAGGCCCTGGTGTTCAGCGTCAAGGGCGAGGACCTGCTGTTCCTCGACCAGCCGAACGTCAGGCTCGACGACGACCTGCGGTCCGAGTACGCCGCGCTCGGCCTGCCCGCCGAGCCGTTCGCGTCCGCGGGCTTCTGGGCGCCGCCGATCCCCGACGACACCACCGGGCGGCCGAACGTCACCGGCCGCACCAGCGGCGTCGAGGCGTTCTGGTGGACCCTCGCAGGAGTTCTGCGCGCGGCCAGCTGCTGCCCTACGTGTTCGCCGACGCCGAAGACGACCGGCAGCAGTACACGATGGTCATCCACCAGGTCGCCGCCCGGCTCAGGCACGACGCCGAGCCATACGGCACCAACGGCGCGGTGAAGATCGACGGCGTCGTCGTGTCCACCTACGAGAACCTGGTCAACCTGATCGTCGACCGGCTCAGCGACGAGGACGCCCGCAAGGACTGGGCCGGGCCGGTCACCGGGACGGGCACGGTCAACGCGTTCGTCCGCAGGCTCCGCTCGTCGCTGCGGCCGCTGTCCAGCATCATCCGCGCGGACCTGACCGGGACGCAGCGGCGCAGCATCTCCACGCAGGACCAGCAGGTCACCGTCGTCGACCTGCACAACCTGCCCGAGCGGGCGCAGCGGTTCGTGGTCGGCGTGGTGCTCGCCGCCGAGACCGCGCGCAAGGAGGACGCCGGGGCCGGCGGGCTGCTGTTCACGATGATCGACGAGCTGAACAAGTACGCGCCCCGCGAGGGCAGCTCGCCGATCAAGGACGTCCTGCTCGACATCGCCGAGCGCGGCCGGTCCCTCGGCATCATCCTGATCGGCGCGCAGCAGACCGCCAGCGAGGTCGAGCGGCGCATCGTGTCCAACTCGGCCATCCGGGTCGTCGGCCGCCTCGACGCCGCCGAGGCGGGACGGCCCGAGTACGGGTTCCTGCCCGCCTCGCAGCGGGTCCGTGCCACGATCGCCAAGCCGGGCGCGATGTTCGTCTCCCAGCCGCAGATCCCGGTGCCGCTGGCGATCGAGTTCCCGTTCCCGGCCTGGGCGACCCGGCTGTCGGAATGCGCCGGGCCGATCCGCGGCCGTCCGCCGCCAGGCCCGCGCCCGACCTGATGTCCCGGCTGCCCGCCGGAAGACGACATCCCGCCGTTCTAAGCTCGAGCTACGCCCGTGAAGTTCCTGCACACCGCCGACTGGCACGTCGGCAAGACGCTCAAGGGCCGGGACCGCCTCGACGAGCAGCGCGCGGTCCTCGCCGAGATCGCCGCGGTCGCCGAGGCCAACGAAGTCGACGCGGTCCTGGTCGCCGGCGACGTCTACGACCTGTCGGCCCCGTCGGCGGCCGCGCAGCAGCTCGTGGTCCAGGCGCTGCTGCGGATGCGGCGGGCGGGCGCCGAGGTCATCGTCATCGCCGGCAACCACGACCACGGGCCGACCTTCGAGGCCTACCGGCCGCTGATGGGCGTCGCCGGCATCACCCTGGCCGGGCACGGTCCGGCCGGCCGGAGCGGGGCGGCGTGGTCCGGTTCACGGCCCGCTCGGACGGCGCGGACACGCAGGTCGCGGTCCTGCCGTTCCTGTCCCAGCGGTACGCGGTGCGCGCCGCCGAGATCGTCGCGAACACCCCGGCGGAGAACGTCCGCGCCTACGACGAGCAGGTCCGCCAGGTCATCGGGTCGCTGACCGCCGGGTTCGGCGGCGACACGGTCAACCTGGTCATGTCCCACCTCACCTGCGTCGGCGGGCACCTTCGGCGGCGGCGAGCGGTCCGCCCAGTCGATCTTCGAGTACAGCGTGCCCGCGAGCATCTTCCCCGTCTCCGCGCACTACGTCGCGCTCGGCCACCTGCACCGGCGGCAGACGCTGCCCGCGCCCGCCCCCGTGCACTACAGCGGCGCGCCGCTCGCCGTGGACTTCGGCGAGCAGGACAACACGAGCGTCGTCTGCCTGGTCGAGGCCGCCCCCGGGACCCCGGCCCGGGTCACCGACATCCCCGTCACCGCGGGGCGGCGGCTGCGCACGGTGCACGGCACGCTCGCCGAGCTGGAGGCGCAGGCCGGCGACTTCGGCGACGACTACCTGCGGGTGTACCTGCGCGAGCCGACCCGCGCCGGGCTGCGCGACGACACCGTCGCGATCCTGCCCAACGCGCTGGAGGTGCGCATCGACCCGGAGTTCGCGCCGCCGGCGGACGAAGGCCGCGCGGCAGGCCGACGCCCGCATCGCGCGGACCCCGGCGCAGCTGTTCGCCGACTACTGCGCCACGAGGGAGGTCAGCGACCCGCGGGTCGCGGCGCTGTTCGGCGAGCTGCACGACGAGGTCACCGCCACCGGATAGCGCTGACTGACCCGGCCTGACGTAAGGAAGAGAACCGAGCGATGCGCCCGATCACGCTGGACCTGCACGGCTTCGCCTCCTTCCGCGAGCAGGCGCGCGTCGACTTCGGCGACGCCGACTTCTTCGCGCTCGTCGGCCCGACCGGCTCGGGCAAGTCGACGGTGATCGACGCGATGACGTTCGCGCTGTACGGCTCCGTGCCCCGCTGGGGCCGCAAGGGGATGGTCTCCCTGGCGCTGGCCCCCACCGTCGCCCGGGGCACGGTCAAGCTCGTCTTCGAGGTCGACGGCCAGCGCTACGTGGTAGCCCGCGAGCTGCGCCGCGTCGGCGGCACAGGTCAGCCAGCGCGCCGCCAGCCTGGAACGGCTCGCCGACCCGCGCGGCCTGGCCGCGCCCGGCGACCAGACCGTTCCCGCTGGCCAAGGACCTGGACGGGGTGAACGAGGCGGTCGAGAAGCTGCTCGGCCTGAAGTACGAGGACTTCACCCAGTGCGTGGTGCTGCCCCAGGGCCAGTTCGCCGACTTCCTGCACGCCAAGCCCGCCGAACGGCAGGACATCCTGCTGCGGCTGCTCGGCGCCGAGCACTACCGGCTGATGATGATGAAGGCGAACCAGCGGGCCAGCGTCGCCGCGCAGCGCGCCAGCCACCTACGCCGAGGAACTGCTCGGCTACGCCGACGCCACGCCCGAGGCCGAGCAGGCGCGCCCGCGCCGCCGAGGCCGCCCTGGCCGGCCTCGGCGAGCGGGTGACGGCGGCCCTGCCGCTGATCAGCGCCCGGCGCGATGAGCTGAAGGCCGCCGATGAGCGGCTGCGGCGGCTGCGCGCGGAGGCGGCGGCGCTGTCCGCCCTGCGCGTCCCCGACGGCACCGGACAAGCTGGACGCGGACCTTGCGGCGAGCAAGGCCAGCCTGGCGGCCGTGCGGGCCGCCGACCGGGCGGCCGAGGACGCCGACGCCGCTGCCCGCGACGCGCTGGCGGCTCGGCCCGCAGCGGGCACCACTCGAACTGGCCCGCGCGCACCGGGCCGAGCACGCCCGCGCACCAGGCCGCGATCCCTGGCCTGGCAGGGCGACGTCACGCGAGCGCGGGGCCCGCGCGACCGAGGCGGCGGCTGCCGTGGAGGCTGCCGCGACCGCCCTGGACGAAAAGCGGACGCACCGCGACGAGGCGTTCCGGGCCGCCGAGGCCGCCGCGGAGCGGGCCACCGTCCTGAGCCGCCGAGCACGCCAGGCTCGCGGCGGTGGCCGTCCCCGGCGGGGATCACGGAAGCTCGACGAGCGGCGCGCCGCCGCCGCGAGCGCGGTTGCCGCCGCGGCAGCGGCCCTGGAGGAAGCCGAGCGGGCCGAGGCGGCCGCCCGCGAGGCCCGCGCTCGCCGCCGCGCCGGAGTCGCCGCTCGCCCAGGCGCGCCGCGACCTGGATGACCTGCGGGCCCTTCAGGCGGAGGCGGCGCGGGCCGAAAGCACCGCGCGGCGGGACGCGGCCGCGCGGGACGCCGCCGACGCCGCCCTGTGCGTCGCGGAAAAGACGCGCCTGCAGCGCCAAGCGGACCTGGAAGAGGCGCGCCGCGCCCACGTCGTGGCCGGGTTGCGCCCGCACCTGGTCGCGGGTCAGCCGTGCCCCGTGTGCGAGCAGGCCGTCGCGACGCTCCCCGCCCCGCTGCCAGGCCGGCGAGGTCGACGCCGCTCAGCGGCGCCTGGCGGAGGCAGCGCAGGCGGTGACCGCCGCCCAGTCCGCCGCGCGTAAGGCCACGGCCGCCGCCATCAGGGCTGACGAGGGCCTGACGGCCGGCCGTACGCGCAGGGCGGCGCTTGCCCGCGGCCTGGCTGACGTCCTCGCCGGGCCGCTCGCCGGCTTCCTGCTGCCGTCCACCCGAGCGGTCGCCGCCGCGAACACGGCCGCGCGGGCCCAGGGCAGCGCCGGCGCGGCGGCGGACCGCAAGGCGAGCCCTTCCGCCGGCAGCGACGCGGCGGCGGGGCAGGAGACGCTGGCCAGCGCGCTGGCTGAGGTCGCCGGCCTGGCGCGGACCCGGCACGAGGCGGAACAGGCCGCCGAGCGCGCCGCCGCGGCTGCGCGCGACGCGCGGGCCCGGCACCGCGCCGCGCAGGCGCGGTCAGCGAGCACGGAGGCCGACCTGACCGCCGCCCTGACGGCGCTGCGCGCCGCCCGCGACCCCCTCGTGGAACTCGGGGCCCCGCCGGCCGACGGCCTGGGCCTGGCCGACGGGTGGGCCGCCCTGGCCGGGTGGGCCGGGGAGCAGGCGCGGCAGCGGTCGGCCGCGCTTGACCAGGCGCGGGCGGCGGCGGCGGCCGCTGCTGCCACGCGGAAGAAGCTCACCGATGAGTTCAGCGACGCCGAACGGGCCCTCGCCCGGCTGCGCGCCGCCGCGAAGACCGCGTCCGACGCCGACCAGCAGGCCAGGGCCGCGGCTGAGCCAGGTCACCGCCCGCCTCACCGAGCTCGGTGAGCTCCTCGCGGACGCCCCGGGCGACGAGCAGATCATCGCGGGGCTGGCCCTGCGGGACCAGCTTGAGGCGGCCGCCGCCGCGGCCGAGGCGGACCTGCGGGCGGCGCGCGCCGCGCGGTCAAGCGGCGAGGCGGCCCTCGCCGCGCTGGAGCGAGCCGAGCGGCAGGCGCGCGGCCAGCTCGTCGGCCGCCCGCGACCGCGTGGTCGCCCTCGGCGCCCCCGCCCTCGGCGAGCCGGGGCCTGCTTGACGACTGGACCGACCTGGTCACCTGGGCGTCGGGCCAGGTGAAACTGCCGCGAGCAAGAGGCGGACGCCGCCGCCCGCGAGGCGGACGCCGCCCGCGCGGGCATCGGCGAGCTGGCCGGCCAGCTGAGCGCGGAACTGGCCGCCGCCGGGATCAGCCTTGCCCCGGAAGCGGTCGCCGTCTCGGCCGCCACCGCCGTGGCGGGCGCGCTCGAAGGCGCGCAGGGCGGCCACCAGGCGCGTCGCTGAACGCCGCGCCCACGCCGCCGACCTGGCCGGCAAGCAGCGCGCCGCGCAGGAAGAGCAGCAGGTCGCGCACCTGCTCGGCAACCTGCTGCAGGCCAGGCAGTTCCCGCAGTGGCTGGTCGAGCGAGGCGCTCGACGACCTGGTCGTGGCCGCCTCGCAGACCCTCGCGGCGCTGTCCAGCGGCCAGTTCGACCTCACCCACGACAAGGGCGACCTGTTCGTCATCGACCACACCGACGCCGACGCCACCCGCTCGGTGCGCACCCTGTCGGGCGGCGAGACCTTCCAGGCATCCCTCGCCCTCGCCCTGGCCCTGTCGTCGCAGATCTCCGCCCTGGCGGCCGCGGGCGCGGCCCGCCTTGACTCCATCTTCCTCGACGAGGGGTTCGGCACCCTGGACGCCGAGACCCTGGAGGTGGTGGCCACCACGCTGGAGGCGCTCGCCCAGGGCGACCGGATGGTCGGCGTGGTCACCCACGTCGGCCGAGCTGGCCGAGCGGGTCCCCGTCCGGTTCCGGGTCACCAGGAACGCCAGGAGCTCGGTCATCACCCGCGAAGGCCTGCCAGCGCGCGGAGGCGGGCGGAATCGGAGGAACCGTGACCCGGGCAAGGCAGCGGCATGACGTTCAGCGTCGACGGCTGGGACCCCAGCTACGGCGCCAGCCTGGAGATCGAGGGGCAGCTCGAGGAATCCACCGCGCGGATCGACGCCAGCGTGGAGCTGCCCGCCGACCGCTGGCGGCCGATCGACCCCGACATGGCCGGCCCGCTCCCGGAGGCGCTGCTGTTCGTCGACGGCGTGCGCCGCGTCGAGGCGCAGGTCTGGATCGACGGCGACGCGCCGGCGCGTGCCCCGTCGACGTGACGACCGGCGAGGTCCAGCCGGCGGAAGCCCGGCAAGCGTCGAGGCGACCGCGGCGCCTGTGCGCCTCGTACGCGGCGGGCGCGGTCTGCTGCTGCGCGGCGGGCGCGCACCTGGTGGCCTCAGAGTCGGGCCGCGGCCTGTTCTCGGTGGCGCCGCACGCGAGCGACATCCTCACCTGGGCAGGCGGCTACAAGGCGCTCCACGTGACGATCAAGCGGGCCGGCGCGCCCGTCATGACGGCACTATCGGCGTCGCTGCAGCGCAGGCTCGCCGCGGTCGAGGTGGAGGTCGCCAAGGCGGCCCGCGACGCGGCCGGCCGGCACTCGCCGCGGCCCCCGGCGGGCACCCCGGGCCGACCGGCAACGACCTGCTGATCGTCGACGGGCCGCTGCTGGGACGCCAGCACCTGGAACGCGCGCTCGGCTACATCAAGTCGCACCATGCGACGTACCTGCCGCCCGAGCTCAACGCGCTAGTCGGCGCGCTCACCCCCGGCCAGCGCACCCCCGCCTTCCACATGGGAACCAACTGGGACCGGCACAGCTGGTACCTGCGGCTGCCCGGCCCGAAGGGCGCGCCGTGGTCCGGCGTCGTCCGCATCGAATGCGCGCGCCGACCTGCCCGTCGACGAGGTCACCAGGCTCGCCGGCCTGAGCCAGCGCTGCCTCGGCAGGTTCGCCTCCGCCCCCTACAAGGACTCCCGCGCCCCGCAGAACCTGTACCCGATCGCAGGCCTGGAACGCGAGCTGCAGGCGCCGCCTCGGCGACCCGAAGCTCCTCTACCGTGCTCTCCGCGAGGCCTCCGGCAGCTAGCGGCTGTCTCCACCCGGCGCCACCGGGAAGGCCGCGGCCCGTTCAGGTAGCCAGCAGTGCTGCCGCGAGGCTGTTGTACAGCCATCGGTTGAAGTCGGCGGTGTTCCAGCCGCGCTGCGCGACCAGCAGCCGGTAGAGGTGGCCGTCCGTGAGCGCCCAGCAGAGCTCCGCGGCATACTGCTCGGTCATGCCTGCGGCCAGTCCGTCCAGGGACGCGAGGTACTGGATGAACTTGGTGGCGCCGATCAGCCGGTTGCGGTTCGCCTGCGCGAGCAGCTCCGCGACCGCCGGGTCGGTGTCGGCCGCGGCCGTGAGAACCTCGCCGAGCGGCGCGAGGCGGGCGGCGATTCCCGTCGCGGCCTGCACCCACAGCGTGAGCGCCTGCCGCGGGTCGGGCTCGGCCACGATCGCCTTGACCTCCGGGCGGTCGGCCAGGGCGACCGGCTCGTCGTCGCCGACGAAGGCCCAGTCCAGCGCCAGCTTGAGCAGGGCCGCCTTGCCGCCCACCGAGTCGAACACGGTGCGCCGGCGACGTGCGCGGCCTGCGCGATCCCGTCGATCGTCGTGGCCGCGTACCCCTGGGCCACGAACAGGTCGTGCGCCGCGGTGACGATCGCGCGCCGGGTGCGGCGCGCCTGCTCGTCGCGCACCTGCGACGCGTAGCGCTTCGTCGGCTGGGCCGCCGGGTCAGGCGGCTGGGCCCGGCGCATCGGGCGGCGGGGTCATCGTGGCTCGGCCTGAGCCTTGACGTTCCCGCAAATTCGATGCACCATAGGTGCAGTAATCACATTGTCAGTGTACCAATACTTCCCTGCGCGCGCAGCAACGACATCTAAGGGAGGTACCCGTGACATCAGCCGCCTCGCGTGCGGCCTTGCCCGGCGCCGCGGCCGGGGCGGCAACCGCCGCCTCGGCCTGGCTCTGCTGGTCATTGCCACCGCCCAGCTCATGGTCGTGCTTGACGCGACCATCGTGAACGTTGCGCTTCCGCACATCCAGCAGGCACTTGGCTTCTCCGGCAGCGGCCTGGAGTGGGTGGTGAACGCCTACGCGGTCACCTTCGGCGGCCTGCTGCTGCTCGGCGGGCGCGCCGGCGACATCCTCGGCCGGCGGCGGGTGTTCGTCGCCGGGCTGCTGCTGTTCTCCGCGGCGTCCCTGCTCGGCGGGTTCGCCACCAGCCAGTGGTGGCTGCTCACCGCGAGGGCGGTGCAGGGCGTCGGCGGCGCGGTGATCGCACCGACCGCGCTGGCGCTGATCACCACCAACTTTCCGGAAGGCGGGGAACGCAACCGGGCGTTCGGCGTCTACGCGGCGATGGCCGGCGCTGGCAGCGCGGTGGGCCTGCTGCTCGGCGGGGTGCTGACCACCTACGCGTCATGGCGGTGGGTGCTGTTCGTCAACGTCCCGATCGGGATCGCGGTGGCATTCGCGGCGCCGCGGGTGCTGAACGAGTCACCCCGTCGGCCGGGCCGGGTCGACGTGGCCGGCGCGGTCACCGCCACCGGCGGCGTCGCGCTGCTCGTCTACGGCCTGTCCAAGGCCGCCACCGGACAGGACGGGGTATCGCACTGGGGTGACGCGCAGGTGCTGGCTTCGCTGGCCGCGTCGGTGGTCCTGCTCGTCTCGTTCGTGCTGATCGAGATGCGCAGCCCGCACCCGCTGCTCCCGCTGCGGGTCCTGGCCGACCGTAGCCGGTCGGGCACCTACCTGATCATGCTGTGCGTCTCCACCGGGCTTTTCGGGCTGTTCTTCTTCCTCACCCTCTTCATCCAGACCGTCCTGGGATACAGCGCGATCCGGTCGGGCGTCGCCTACCTGCCGTTCGCGGTCGGGGTCGTACTCGGCTCCGCGGTGGCCTCGCCGCTGGTGTCGCGGACCGGCCCGCGGCCGCTGATCGTGACCGGCGCCGCCATGGTCGCGGGCGGGATGTTCTGGTTTTCCAGGCTGACGGAGCATGCCGGCTACGCCAGCGACCTGCTCGGCCCGCAGATCGTCAGCTCGCTCGGGCTCGGCCTGGTGTTCGTCCCGCTGTCCCTGGTTTCCCTGCACAACGTGGCCGAGCAGGACTCAGGTGTCGCCTCCAGCCTGCTCAACACCGCCCAGCAGGTCGGCGGCGCGATCGGGCTCGCAGTGCTGGGCACCGTCGCCTGGACGACCGTCGCGGACAGCCTCAGGACTCAACTTGCGCGCGCGGGG
This sequence comes from Bryobacterales bacterium, assembly GCA_963747945.1. Classification (GTDB taxonomy): domain Bacteria; phylum Acidobacteriota; class Terriglobia; order Bryobacterales; family Bryobacteraceae; genus Palsa-89. Next base: position 146,466 of record CAVVHB010000006.1, on the reverse strand, counting down.
GCCGCCGTGAAGCCGGGCACAACCCCGCCCGCGCCGATCTACCACCAAGCCCTGACGGACGGCTTTTCCCGTGCGTTCGAGGTTGCCGCGGGGATCGGGCTGGTCGGCCTGCTCATCGCGATCTTCACGATCCGGGTCAGCCGCCAGGAACTGGCTGGTGCCGTACCCGAACCGCAAGAGGCGCCTTCGGCGCCCGCGGCACCGGACCGAGCCGCCCTGGCCGCGGCCGCCCGTCCCTGCCGGTTCTGCTAGCCCGGTCCGCCATCACCGCCCCGGTCCGCCATCACCGAAGGGAGATCCATCATGAGCGCCGAGCAACGAGCCGCCCTCGAAGCAATCCTGCGGCAGTCGTCCTTCCCGCCCGATAGCGACATCAACGAGCAGCGGCGGCTGCTCCGGGAGCTGGTCGCGGGTCAGCCGCTGCCCCCCGAGCTGACCGTGACCGCGGCCACGCTGGGCGGCGTCCCGGTCGCCGAGATCACCATTGCCGGGATCGAGCCGCGGCACATCGCCCTTTACTTCCACGGCGGCGTGTACGTCCTGGGGGATGCCTTCCAGGCCGCCGACCTGGCCGCGCAGGTCGGCCTGCGGACTGACGCCCGGGTCTTCTCCGTCGACTACCGGCTCGCCCCCGAGCACCCTTTCCCTGCGGCGGTCGACGACGCTCTCGCGGCCTACGAGGCGCTCCTGCGAGGTGGCACGGCCCCGGCGGACATCGTCTTCGCGGGCGAGTCCGCCGGCGGCGGGCTCGCCATCGCCACCCTGGTCAACGCCCGCGATCACGGGCTGCCCCAGCCCGCCGCGGCGTTCGTCATGTCGCCGTACGCCGATCTCACCCTCGCCGGCGCGACGCTGGAAACCAAGGGAGGGGTCGACCCGCTGCTTAGCCGGGACAGCCTCGCCGCCAGAGTGCCCGACTACACGGCGGGCCGAGACCCCGCGCTCGGCCTCATCAGTCCCGTATTCGCCGACCTGACCGGACTGCCGCCGCTGATCATCCAGGCCGGAACTCACGAGGTGCTCCTCGACGACGCGATCCGCCTCGCGCGGCAGGCCGCCACTGCCGACGTCGACGTCACCCTCGATATCACCGCTGGGGTGCCGCACGTGTTCCAGACCTTTCACTCAGTGATCGACGAGGCGACTGCCGCACTGGACAGGGCCGGACAGCTCCTGTCGGCGCATCTCACCGCCCGGGAGCACGTCAGCGGATAGCGACCCGACGGCGGCGACGCCGCCCGCACGGGGCTTGGCCGACGGGTCCGTCACATGGCGAGCAGGCCGCAGGGCGCGGCGATGTGTCCGTGCGACCATGATGGGACCTTACTGGTGGCTGCCAGCGCAGCACCCCGAAGGAGCCGCCTCATGGTGACCAAGACGCGTGCCCGCACAGGCTCCGGCAGCACGGGCCGCAGCAGCACCGGGCGGATAGTGCCGCTGTTCCGCCCGTACCGGCTCCAGGTGACCGGCGTCATCGTCCTTATCGTGGTCACCTCGACGATCGGCATCATCAACCCGCTGCTGATCCAGGCGGTGTTCAACAAGGCCCTGTTCGTCCCGGGCGGCCCCAACCTGCACCTGCTCTACGTGCTGGTCGGCGTCATGGCCCTGGTCCCGGTTGTCAACGGCGCCATCGGCATCCTGCAGACTTACGAGACCACCCGGGTCGGGCAACTGGTCATGCGGGACCTGCGCAACCGGCTGTACGCGCACCTGGAGACCCTCCCGCTTTCCTTTTTCACGAGCACCAAGACCGGCGAGATCCAGTCCCGGCTGGCCAACGACGTGGGCGGCGTCGAGACCGTCGTGACCAGCACCGCCTCGACGATCCTGGCCAACGTCGTCACCTTCGTCTCCAGCATCGTCGCCATGATCATCATCAGCTGGCAGCTGACCATCGTGGCGGTCATCACCGTGCCGGCGTTCTTCTGGCTGACCAAGACCGTCGGCGACCGGCGCCGCCTGGTGTCGCGGTCGACCCAGGAGTCGCTGGCGGCCATGAGCGCGATCACCGAGGAAACCCTGTCGGTGTCCGGGGTGCTGCTGGCCAAGGTGTTCGGTAACCAGGCACGCGACATCGGCCGCTACCAGCGGGAGAACCAGCGCCTGGTCGGCCTGGAGGTCCGCCAGCAGATGATCGGCCAGGGCTTCTACGCCGTCGTGCAGTCGTTCCTGTCGATCACCCCGGCGCTGATCTACCTCACCGCGGGCCTGCTCATCGCGCACCATCACGCTGTCTCGGCCGGGACCGTCGTGGCCTTCACCACGCTCCAGACGCGCCTGTACTTCCCGATCGGGCAGCTGCTTCAGGTCTCGGTGGAGCTGCGGTCGTCGCTGGCCCTGTTCGACCGGGTCTTCGAGTACCTCGACCTGGTGCCGGACATCGTCGACGCCCCCGACGCCGTCGACCTCCCGGTGACCGAGGCGGGCGGCCAGGTGGCCCTGCGCGACGTCCACTTCCGCTACCCCGGTGTCTCGGCCGACGCCCTGTCCGGCGTCAATCTCGGAGCGGGCCCCGGCCACCTGGTCGCCCTCGTGGGGCCAAGCGGAGCCGGCAAGACGACGATCAGCTACCTGATCCCGCGCCTGTACGACGTCACGGCCGGGGCGGTCGAGGTTAACGGGCTCGATGTGCGGCACGTCCGCCAGGCCTCGCTGGCCACCGCCATCGGCTTCGTGACCCAGGAGAGCTACCTCTTCCACGACACCGTCCTGGCCAACATTCAGTACGGGCGTCCCGGCGCGTCGCGGGAGGAGGTGGAGGAGGCGGCGCGGGCGGCGTACATCCACGACCGGATCATCGAATTCTCCGATGGTTACGACACCGTCGTGGGCGAGCGCGGGTACCGGCTGTCGGGCGGGGAGAAGCAGCGCCTGGCCATCGCCCGTGTCCTGCTGCACGACCCGCGCATCCTGATCCTGGACGAGGCGACCTCGGCGCTGGACACCGCCAGCGAGCGGGAGGTGCAGAAAGCACTGGATGCCCTGATGGGGTCGCGGACGACCATTGCCATCGCGCACCGGCTGTCCACCATTGTCAGCGCGGATGTCATCTACGTCATCGACGGGGGCCAGGTGGTGGAATCCGGCTCGCACCGCGATCTGCTGCGCCAGGGCGGGCTGTACGCGTCGCTGTACGAGGACCAGTTCGAAGGCGGGCAGGTCCAGTGGCGGTGCCCCGATGGCGACATCATGACGGACGGAACCGTGCGGCCGCGCGAGCCGCAGCCGGCGCAGAGCTAGCCTCCGCGGCGGCAGGGAGCATCGGCAGGCTCCCCACAGCCCGGCATAGTATCTCGCCGCGCGGCGTTGAGGTGTCGCGGGAGAGGTGATCCATCTGATGCGTACCCGGCTGTCAATCCTGGACTTGGCGCCCATCGCCCGCGGCCAGAGCGCGAGCGAGAGTTTCGCCGCGAGCGTGGCGCTCGCGCGACGAGCGGAAGAACTCGGCTACCACCGCGTCTGGTACGCCGAGCATCACAACATGCCGTCCATCGCGTCGTCCGCGACCAGCGTGCTGATCGCGCATATCGGCGCGCAGACGTCGAGCATCAGGCTCGGTTCCGGCGGCATCATGCTGCCGAACCATTCCCCGCTGGTGATCGCTGAGCAGTTCGGGAGCCTGGAGGCGATGTACCCGGGCCGCATCGACCTGGGCCTGGGCCGAGCGCCCGGGTCTGACCAGAACACCACCTACGCGCTGCGCCGCGACCCGCGGTCCGCGGAGGCGTTCCCCCGTGACGTCCGCGAGCTGCAGGGGTACCTCGACGGCGCCAGCCGGGTGCCCGGCGTGGACGCCATTCCCGGCAAGGGATCGAAGGTCCCGCTTTACATCCTGGGGTCGTCGCTGTTCGGCGCGCAGCTCGCCGGCGCTTACGGGCTGCCGTACGCGTTCGCGTCGCACTTCGCGCCCGACGACCTGGACGCCGCGATCGCGGCGTACCGCAGCGAGTTCAAGCCGTCCGAGCAGCTGGCGGAGCCGTACGTCATCGCGGGCGTCAACGTGACCGCCGCCGACACGACGGAGGCCGCCCGGTCCCAGTTCCAGGCGGTGCGCCGGTCGCGGGCCGCGAGCCTGTTCGCGCGCCGGGCTGGCCTCAGCCCATCGGAGATCACCGACGAGCAGGCCGACGAGCTGCTGGCCGGCGGGGCCGCGGTGCACGTCGACCACATGGTCACCTATTCCGCCGTCGGCACGCCGCACGACGTCAGCGACTACCTTGACGGCTTCCTGAAGAAGACAGGCGCCGACGAGCTCATCGTCGTCCACCAGGCGCCCTCCACCGACGACCGGCTCCGCTCCGTCACCCTGCTCGCCGAGGCCATGGAGTGAGGGCGCGGCCGCGATACTGGCCGACGCGGCAGCGTTAGCGGAGCGGAACCCCGGGTAGCCAGTCCTTTTGTCTTAGACAGACGGAGGACGGAATCATGACTCAGACGGACGTCACGGGCCGGCCGGTCCAAGAGCGTTCCACGGGGGACCTCGTCAAGCTGGTCAGCGAACAGGTGTCCGTGCTGGTGCGCGACGAGCTGAAGCTTGCCCAGCTGGAGATGACCGGCAAGGCCAAGCAGGCCGGCCAGGGCATGGGCATGATGGGCGGCGGCGCGCTGATCGCCTTGTACGGCGCCGCCTGCCTGATCGCCTGCGTCATCATCGCCATCAGCCACTCGCTGCAGGCCTGGCTGGCGGCCCTGATCGTCGGCGCGGCCCTGCTAGTCGTCGCCGTAGTCGTGTCGGCGGCTGGCCGGAGCACGATGCGCAAGGGCACGCCGCCGGTCCCCACGGAGGCGGTAGAGAGCGTCAAGACCGACGTCGAGGAAATCAAGCACAAGGTGCGGCGGTCATGAGCGGCGCCCTTCCCGAGAAGTCATCCCCAGTGCACGAGGGCACCGTGGTCCCGCCAGCTAGCGACGAGGACCGCCTGCGGGCGGAAATCGAGCAGACCAGGGAGCACCTGGGCGCGACGGTGGAGCAGTTGGCCGCCAGGCTCGACGTCAAGAGCAGGGCACGGGCCAAGGCCACCGAGCTGACCAGTCAGCTGACCATGCGGGCGAAGAGCGCTGCGGCGCAGGCCAGGAAGCAGGCGGCGCAGGCAGGCAAGCGGGCCGCCCCAGTACGGGAGGCGGCCGCCACGGGTGCGGGCACGGCCCGTAAGAACCCGGTCACGCTGTCCGCGGCGGCCGGGGTGCTGGCCGCGCTCGCCCTGCTCGTCTGGCTCCTGCGCGGAAAGCGAGGAAGACGATGATCAAGTTCGTTTACAAGCCCGTGAGCATCCTGATCAGCGTGCTGGGCGGGATCCTCGCCGGGGCCATCTTCAAGCAAGTGTGGAAGCTCGCCGCAGGGGAGGAAGAGGCGCCGACGGCCACCGACGTCCGGCGCAGCTGGATGGAGGTCCTCGTCGCGGCCACCCTGCAAGGTGCGATTTTCGCGCTGGTGAAGGCTGCCTTGGATCGTGGCACGGCCGAGGGCACCTGCAAGCTGACGGGGGTCTGGCCCGGTGAGGACAGCCAGCTGGAGGCGGAAGAAGAGGAGGCCTGACCGTGTTTCGTCACAGCAACGTCCGCCATGCAAGCGACAGCGATCGTCGCCCCGCCGGGGACGAAGCTGACCAGGGCGGGGCAGCGGCAGCCAACGACGGGGGAGCCGAGGCGATCCCGCCGCTGAGCGAGATCGACGGTGCCGCTGACTCGCCGCTGGAACTCGGCGTGACCGGCTGGCGGCACACCCTCCAGCGGGCCATGAAGGAGTTCAAGCGAGACCGGTGCACGATGACGGCAGGCAGCCTGGCCTTCCACTGGTTCCTGGCCATGTTCCCCGCGCTGATCGCGCTGCTCGGCCTGACCAGCCTGGTGCACATGGGCGGCGGCACCGTGACCCGGCTGGTCAACGGCCTGGACAAGGCGCTGCCGCAGGGCGCGTCGACAGTGTTCACCCAGGCCGTCCATTTCGGCCACGAGCCGGACGGCATCCGGCTCGCTTGCCGTCCTGATCATCGGCGTGGCCGTAGCGGTATGGAGTGCTTCGGGCGGCATGGCCGCCCTGGAGACGGGCCTGGATATCGCCTACGACGTGGAAACCGAGCGTAAGTTCCTGCCGAAACGGCTCTACACGTTCCCGCTGATGCTCGCGACCCTCGTGCTCGGCGGGATCGCCGCCGCGCTGCTGGTGTTCGGCGCGCCGATCGGCTCCGCTATCCAGTCCCATGCCCCGGTAGCCGGGACGGCCTTCGTGGTCGCGTGGACCGTCATCCGCTGGCTGATCACGATCGTCGCGATCTCGCTGCTGTTCTCGGTGTTCTACTACCTCGGCCCGAACCGGCCCATGCCCCGCTGGCGGTGGGTCAGCCCGGGTGGCGTGGTCGCCTCGGTGATCTTCCTGGCGGCCTCGGTTGGCTTCTCGTTCTACGTGGCGAAGTTCGGCAACTACGGCAAGACCTACGGTGCCTTCGCCGGGGTCGCCATCCTGATCTTCTGGCTCTACCTCACCGGGATCGCGGTACTGCTCGGCGGCGAGGTCAACGCCGAAGCCGAGCGCGAGGCGGCCGCCCAGGCAGGCGTCCCCCAGGCCAGGGCCTCAGCCGAGCGGCTGAACCGCAAGGTCCGCCAATGAGGACGAACCCCAACAAAGGCTAACAGGACCCTAACGACGCGGACCTTTCGCCAGCCTTCGGCGGGACTAGCGTTAAAGCGTCTCGGGCGGAACCTCCGGCCCGCGCTGGCTCCCCGTGAGGGTCGTGATGACTGGGCTCGCTGCGCATGCTGGCGAAGGCCGTGGATTCCCCGTCGCCCTGCCGCTGCCGGTACCCCGGCGGCACTGGTACTGGCACTGGTCAACCCCCGGGCGGCTCAGGGCGGAGGCGCTGGCCGTCGCGGCGCTCGCCTGCTGCCTGGCCGGGCTGACCGCTGTCCTGCTCGGCCAGTTGCGCGGGGAGTTCGGTGCTATCGGCCAGACGGACGCGCCGGAAGCCGAGTCGGCCACCGGCTTGTACTTCGCGCTCAACGACATGGACGCGCAGGTCGCGAACGTGCTGCTGGTTGGCGGCCACCCCGCCTTGTCGGCCGGCCAGGCGAAGATCCTGGCGATCTACGGGAGCGACCGGTCGACCGCCGACCGGGACCTGCAACAGGCGACGGTCGCCGAGGCCGGCAACGCCGTCGTCGAGGCGGAACTCAGCCTGGTGCTCGACCGGATCGGCCAGTACGAGGCGCTGGCCGCCGACGCCCTGCTCACCGGCCAGCAGGCGCACGGCGTTGCGGGCCAGGCGCCCGCCTCCGCTGTCGCCTACTACCAGCAGGCGACCGACCGCATGCAAACCACCATCCTGCCCGCGGTCCAGTCACTCACCACCGTGAGCGGGACCAAGCTGGGCACGGCCTACCAGCACGGCAAGACGGGCGCCGAAGGCGGGATCGCCTTGGTTGCCGTCCTCGGGCTGCTGGTCGCCGCCGCCCTCATCGCGCTCCAGTTCCGCCTCGCCGTCCGCTTCCGGCGGCTGGTCAATCCCGCGCTCGCCGCGGCGACCGTGCTGGTGCTCGTCTTCGTGGCCGTGACGGTGGGCCTGCTCGCCGACGAGTCCAGCCAGCTGACCGTGGCCAAGCAGGACGCCTTCGACTCTATCCAGGCCCTGAGCCTGGCCCGCGCGATCAGCTACGACGCTAACGCGGACGAGAGCAGGTACCTCGTCGACCCGGCCCGTGCCGCGCAGTACCAGCAGGCGTTCCTCAGCAAGGCACAGCAGATCGCCAGCGTCGGCCCGGTTTCCTACGCGGGCTACGAGCCCGCGCTCGCCGCCGACATCGCGGCGTACGAGCGCGACAACTCCGACGTGCGGTTCGGCGGCTACCTGGGGACCGAGTTCCGCAACATCACCTTCCCCGGCGAGCGTCAGGCCGCCGTCGCCACGCTGCTCGCCTTCCAGCACTACGAGCAGGACGACCGGGCGCTGCGCGCGATGGCGAAGACGAACCCGGCGGCCGCGGTGGCCTACGACACCGGTACCGCGCCCGGCCAGTCGGACGGGGCGTTCAACGCCTACGACGGCGCGCTGTCGTCGGTCATCACCGTCAACTCGACCGCCTTCACCGCGGCCATCGCCGCCGGTGAGAAGGACGCCGCCCCGGGGTACCTGGCCTTCGCCGTACTGGCAGGACTGCTGGCGGCCGGGCTGACCTACGCCGGCGTCCGCCCGCGCCTCGCCGAATACCGCTAAATGCCGCTGAATACCGCTAATCGCCCTCACCGTGGCCCTCGTCGACGCGGCGAACAACAACCTGGCCGGTACCGCCCAGACGCTCAACGTACTCGGCAACGACATGTGGGTTCCCGTCGTCGCGGGACTGGCCATGCTCGGCCTGGGCACCGGGGTGGCGGCCCTGCGCAGCGCCACCCTGCCGAAGTGGCTCGGCTGGGTGTCGGTGGTGTTCGGCGTCCTGGCGCTGGCCTGCCCGGCGGGCGGCATCGCGTTCCTGGTCGCACCCGCGTGGGCGCTGGTGACCGGGATCGTGCTGATCTGCTCGGCACGGGCCGCGACGGCGCCCGCCGGGCCCGCCGCGACCCCGGCCCCGCTGGCCGCGACGGCCGCACCGCAGTGACGAACGCAGTGACGAACGCGGTGACGAACCAGCCGCGGAGGTAAGCACCGAATCGCGACGGCACGATAAGGCGATCGTGCCGTCGCCGGTGAGCGTCAGCCGACGGCGTGCGCGGCGATCCGGTACGTCGGCACGGCGCCGCCGCTCGACGTGATAAGGCCGCGCCGGAGGAGTTCCAGCACGTGCGCCGCCGTCTCGGTGACCGCGCTTATCCGCAGCCGCCCGCTGTACTGGTCCCACGACCGGGACCAGGTCAGCAGCCCCGCCAGGGCCCAGGAAGTCGCGTCCGGCTGCGCCGCGATCGCGGCTAGCAGCTCGGCGAGCCGCCGCTCGTGGTGGGCGGCGATGTCGTCCGCCCGCTGCGCGAGCCCGCGGAACCGCCACTCGTGGGCCGGCAGGACCTCGTCGACCGGCAGGTCCCGCACTTTCGCGAGCGACGCCAGGTATTCCGCGAGCGGGTTAGCCCGCTCCACCGCGTACACCGAGATGTTCGGCGTGATCCGCGGCAGGATGTGGTCGCCGGCGAACAGCCGCTGGGCCTGCTCGTCGACAAAGCACAGGTGCCCGGGCGTGTGGCCCGGGGTGTGCACGGCCCGCAGCCGCCAGCCTGGCACGTCGGCCAGGTCACCGTCGGACAGCGCGCGGTCAGGCACGGCCAGGTTGAAGAGACTCTGGTACGCCGCCGCACCACCCACCGCGGCCGCCGCCTCATCCGCCGAGGCACCGAGCGAGACCAGGAACGCCGTCTCCCGCGCGGCCGCCTGGGCGGCATCGCGCAGTCCGGCCCCGGCGATCAGCGCGGTATCCGCCGGGTGCATGGCGATCCATGCCCCGGACGCCTCGCGCACCCGTCCGGCGAGCCCGAGGTGGTCCATGTGCATGTGGCTGACCAGTACACCGCGCACGTCGGAAAGCGCGGCGCCGATCGACGACAAGCCCGCGACCAGGGCTTCCCACGACGATTCGGCGCTCCAGCCGGTGTCGAGCAGCACCAGGCCGCCGCCGGACGCGAACGCGTAGGACGACACGTACCGCAGGGGGTTGTTCGGGATCGGCACGGGAATGGACCAGAGGTCCCCGGCGAGCCGCTCAACGGGCGGCAGCACGCGCGCCCGCCAGGCGGCGAGCTGCTCGGTCCCGGTAACGTCCTGCCCTGCTGGTATCGCGGTCATGCTGTCCCTTCTCCAGTGAACTCGGCGATCGCGGACTCCCAGGCGTCAAGCGCCCGCGACACCCCGCTGTGCCCCGCCGACGGCAGCCAGTGCACCGCCCGCTCGAATCCCGCCGCCGCGTAGGCCGCCAGGGCCTTGGGGTCGGCGGGAATGCCCATGACCTGCAGCGAAATCGGCCGGTCGGCCTGCGCGCGCAGTGCCGCGGCGCGTTCGAGTATCCCCGAGGGCGCGTAGTTCGGCATCCACGCGTCCCCGTACGCGAGCACCCGGTCGAACACGGTCGGCCCGTCCCCGCCGACGAGGATCGGCGGATGCGGCCGCTGCGCCGGCTTCGGCCAGGACCAGATCCGCTCGAACCGCACGAAGTCCCCGGAATAGGACGCCTCGTCCGTCGTCCAGATCGCCTTCATCGCCTCGACCCGCTCGCGCATGAGCGCCATCCGCGTGCGGGGTCGGTGCCGTGGTTCTCCATCTCCAGCCGGTTCCACCCCGCCCCGACGCCGAACTCGAACCGGCCGCCCGACAGGTAGTCGACGCTGGCGACTTCCTTCGCGGTAGTGATCGGGTCGCGCTGGATCACCAGGCACACGCCGCTCCCGACCCGCAGCCGTGACGTCGCCGACACCGCCGCGGTCGCCGCGACGAACAGGTCGAAGGTGTGGGAGTAGTGGCGCGGCAGCGGCCGGCCGCTCGGATGGGGCGTGTGCCCGGCCGGCATATGGGTGTGCTCGGGGAAGAACAGCGACTCCTGCCCCCGTTCTTCCGCCAGCCGGGCGACGTCGCCGGGCTTGATCGCGTCATGGGTGGGGAAGATCGCTACGCCAAATTCCATGCTGATCATTGTGTCCCACTCGTCTCCGCCTGACTCATGCACGTGCGTTGGTGTCGCATCGCCGCAGGTCGCCGGGGTAGCGGGGGCGAGAAGGCCTAGGGGACAGGGCGGACGCCGGCCGCGTGCCGCTGCGCCAGTTCGCGGTACGCCGAGGGATTGTTCTCCACCCAGGCCTTCGCGCCGGCGGTGAGCTCGCCGACGACGCGGGCGGGGACGCCCGCCGCCAGCATGCCGTCGGGGACCTGCATCCCGGGCGGGACCGTCGCGCCCGCCGCGATGAGGGCACGGCCGCCGATGACCGCGCCGTCCAGCACGGTGGCGCCGTTGCCGATGAGCGCCTCCGGGCCGATCTTCGCGCCGTGGACGACGCACAGGTGACCGATGGTCGCGCCTTCGCCGACCTCGGTGCCCTCGGGGCCGCCGTGCAGGACCGAGCCGTCTTGGACGTTGGCGCCCCGCCGCACGGTGATCGGCCCGAAGTCGGCGCGCAGCACCGCCCCGTACCAGACCGAAGCGTCGTCTTCCACGCGCACGTCACCGACGAGGGTGGCCGTGGGCGCGATCCAGGCGGTAGGGCTGATGACGGGCGCGAGCCCTTCAAAAGAGAACAGCGGCATCAGGCCATGATGCACCAGCCCCCGCAGCCCCCTGAAACCGCCCCGGGGCGGCCAGCCGGGATCCTCAGGTGTCCGCGGCGCGGGCGATCGCCGCCGCCTCGGTCCGCGTCGCGGCGCCCAGCTTGGCGAGGATGTTGGAGACGTGCACGCTGGCGGTCTTCTGCGAGATGAACAGCTCTTCGCCGATCTGGCGGTTGGACCGGCCACGGGACATCAGGCGCAGGACCTCGCGTTCCCGGGGGGTGAGCGCCGCGAGAGCCCCCGCGTCCGCGCCGCGCGCCGCCGGATGCCGCGCGCGTCCGCGTCGCGGCCGCCCTGCGGGGCCAGGCCCAGCCGGCGGGCCATGTCGTCCAGGGCGGCCCGCAGCGGCTCGGCCCGCAGCTTCGCGGCCGTCGCGGCGGCGGCGCCGCACACGTCGGCCGCCTCGCGGTGGCGTCCGCTCAGGGCCAGCGCCTCGGCCAGCCGCCACTGGTCCGCGCGGCCTCGTAGACGTAGCCGGGGCCGAACGCGGCCAGGGTCTTCTCCCAGGCCTCGGGGGCGTTCGCGCCGATGAGCCGCTGGTACTCGGCCTCGGCGCGCGCCAGCCAGCCCCCGCCCTTCCGGCGCAGAGGACGGCCTTCGGCCGTGACGGGAACCGGGCCCCCTCGCGCGCGATGTCGAGCAGCGTCGCCCCGGCGGCCACCTCCGCGGCGACCGTCGTGGTGATCCCGGCCGACCGTGCGGCGGCCGCGCGGTCGGCGCGGGCGCTCAGCGCGACCGCCGCCACCCGGACGGCGACGGGGAGCGCCCGTGCCGGCCGTCCGCGGCGAGCGCGGCTTCCGCCTCGGTGAGCGCCGTCTCCGTGTCGCCGCGCCAGAGCGCCTGCTCCGCGAGCAGCCCGCGGGCGATGTACGCGACGAAGGCGTCATCCCAGAATGGGGCGAGCCAGGTCCGCCGCTCGTCCGCCACCGCGTTGCCCCGGCCCACGTCGACGAACAGCGCCATCGCCGACAGCACGGCCTCCGGCTGCTTGGTCACCCAGACGGGGAAGGCCCGCGTGACCTCCTCCGCGTGATCCCAGTCGCCGTCCGCGTAGTGCGCCTGGAAATGCAGGTGCTGCACGTCCAGCCCGTAGGGCGCGAGCCCGAGCCCCTCCGCCTCCGCCCGCTTGACTCCGGCGTGCGCGGCGGCCGACGCGCCGGCGAGGTCACCGAGCGCCAGCCGCGCCGCCGCCAGGTGGTAGGCGGCGCGCAGCTCAACGCCGAACATCCGCGTGCCGACGGTTTGCTCGTGGGCCGCCGCGAACAGGCCGATGGCCGCGCCGATGTCGCCCTGGCGGTTACTGATCATGCCCAGGGTGACCAGGCTGTCCGCGCCGACCCAGTCCGCGCCTGCCCGGGCCGCCTCCGCGCGGGCCCGCTCCGCCCAGTCCCGCGCCGTGCCGCTGTCGTCGGCGCCTATCCAGGCCATCGCGCAGGTGGCCATCGCCCGCGCGCGGACCGCGCTCGGCGGCTCGGCCGGGATCTGCTCGACCGTCTCCTTGATGACCCGCAGCGCCTCCTCGGCGTGGCCGGGCTCATCCGACTGAAGCAAGTAGAACGCGAGCCGTTCGCCCGCCCGGGCCCGGAACTCGGCGGTCGAGTCCTCGGCCAGCGCCGCCGCCCGGATGCGGCGCAGCATATGGATGGCGCGCGGCACGTCGCCGCTTGCCGCGGCCGCCAGGGCAGACTTGAGGGCGAGCTCGCCGCGGCTCATCCCGGCCAGCGCCTCCGCGTTCGCCGCCCGGTCCCACAGCTCGAGGGCCTGGTCGTAGTGCCGGTGCGCCTCCGCGGGCGCGCCGATCCGCTCGGCCTCCTGGCCGGCCCGGACCGAGGCGGCCAGTGCGCCGGGAACGTCGTGGCTGGTGAGGCTGTGGTACGCGAGCTCGGCGGCCGCACCAGGCACGTCCGCGAGCAGCGCGGCGAACCGGGCGTGCAGCCTGGTCCGCTCCCCGGGCAGCAGGTCACTGTAGACGGCCTCGCGCAACAGCGCGTGCCGGAACCGGTAGCCGTCCGGCCCGTCGGGGACGAGCAGCTGGTGGGCGACCACTTCCCTGACCGCCTCGGTGTACGTGGCGTCGTCAAGGCCCGAAGCCGCCAGGACCAGCCGGTCGTCGGCGCGCCGCTCGGCCACGGCCGCCGCCCGCAGCACCTGCTGGGCCGCGTCGGACACGCGCGCCACCCGGGCGAGCAGCAGCGCGGCAAGGCCGGTGGGCAGCGCGCCCGGCGCTCCCGATGAGGCGGCGAGCAGCTCCTCGGCGTAGTAGGCGTTGCCCTCGGCCCGCTCGACCAGGCTGCCGAGCAGGGCGGTGGACAGCCGCGACGGCCCGTTCGGCAGGCTCGACAGGTGCTCCGCGAGCGCCGCCGCGGGCAGCGGGCCAAGCTCGATCACTGTGACCGACGAGAGCCGCCAGCTCCGCCACGACCTCGCCGAGCGGGTGCCGCCGGTGCAGGTCGTCGGCCCGGTAGGTGCCGACGATGGCGACGCGCTCGCGGCGCAGCATCCGCGCCAGGAACGTGACCAGCTGGCGGGTCGTCGCGTCGGCCCAGTGCAGGTCCTCAAGCACGAGCAGCACCGGGTTCGCCGCGGCGAGTTCGGCCAGCGCGCCGAGCACCGCGCCGAACATCTGCTGCCCGGCCATGCCAGCCGCGTCGGCGCCCGGCGCCGGCTCGCCGCCGTCCGGCAGCAGCCTGGCCAGCACCGGCCGGGCCTTGACGACCTGCTCGACCTGCGCCGGGGCGGTACGGAACGCGTCCGCGAACGGCAGGTAGGGCACGCTGTCGCCGATCTCGGCGCACTGGCCGCGCAGGACCGTGAAGCCGTCGCCCTCGGCGACCGTCATCACCTCGGCCACCAGGCGGGACTTGCCCACGCCGGCGTCGCCGCCGACGAGCGCGGTCTCGGCGCGCCCGGCCGCGGCGTCGCCGAGCAACCCGCGGAGCCGCGCCATCTCGGTGTCACGGCCTACCAGCGCTGCCAACGCCACTCCTCGCTTACGGGAACGATCGGGAAAACCCAACGGTAGCAGCGCCATGCACCTCGCAGGCTTGCGCGCGAGCCTGATTGGGGGTAGCGATAGCTGCAGCGACGCACGTCTTTCGCGAACAAGCAGGAGGTTTGCTGATGAGCCACGAGTACACCTTGATCGTTTATACGAGCCCCGCCGACGGGCGGGAAGACGACTACAACGCCTGGTACGACGACATTCACCTGCGTGAGTTCTCGGCGCTGCCCGGTGTCATCAACGGGCCGCCGGTTCAAGGTCGCCGGCGACGGCAAGCCGCAGTACGCCGCGCTCTACGAGCTCAGCGCCCACCCGGACGCGGTCATGGCGGCGATGAACGAGGGCATCAACAACGGCACCGTGCACATGAGCGACGCGGTCGACCTGGCGTCGATCTCCATGACCACGCTCACGCCCCGCTAACGGGCAGGCCCGCCCGCAAGCACCGCGCGGTGCGACCGGGTGAAACAAGAACCCGTTCTGGAGGACTTTATTATTACTTCTCCAGAACGGGTTCGTGTTTCACGTCCCCGGCCATTGAACTCTCGCGGGTGAGCTAGCGCGGCGGGGCGTGGAGGTCCTCTAGGTACGCGCGCACGATGTCGTCGAACGACGTCTCGGCGTGCAGGCCGAGGGCGCTGGCCCGCCAGGCCTCGACGTGGGCGGGCCAGGAGCGGACCATCGCGCCGATCACCGGGTCGTCCGTCCAGTCGATGAGGTCGCTCGGGCGGGTGCGGGGGGATGAGCCCGCGACCCGGTCCATGGCGCTGGCCATCTCCCGGGGCGTGGTGGCGAGTGCGGGCAGGTTCAGCGCGGTGGTGCTGCCCCAGTCGGCGTCGCTGACGGCGGCGGCGCGCAGGATTCCCTCCAGGGTGCGGCGCGGCGAGGACAGCGCGATCGGCGTGCCGGGCGGTACCGGGCAGGCCGCCCGTACCCCGGCGAGGGGCTCGCGGATGATCCCGGACATGAAGCTGGACGCGGCCGCGTTCGGCTTGCCCGGCCGCACGGTCACCGTCATCAGCCGCACCGAGCGCCCCCGCACGAACCCCTTGCGCGTGTAGTCCGCGACGAGCTGCTCGCCGATGAACTTCTGGATGCCGTAGCTGGTCTGCGGGCGCGGCAGCGTGTCGTCGCCGACGACACCGACCGGGGCCCCGGGGCCTGTCCGCAGGGCCGGGTCCTGGCCGAAGACGGCCAGGGAGCTCGAGAACACCAGCACCGGCGGCACCGGGTGCCGCCTGGCGTGCTCCAGGATGGCCCGTATCCCGTCGACGTTGCCGTGCAGGCCCAGGTCGAAGTCGGCCTCGGCCGCCCCGCTCACCACCCCGGCCAGGTGAAAGATGACGTCCGCCGCGCCAAGCCGCGCCACGGCCGCCGCCAGGTCCCCGGTCACGGCGCGCACCCGGGGATCGGCGGCGACGTCGGCCGGGGGAGGGGCGAGGTCAGCGAGGACAAGCTCGTCGACCTTGGCCGGCGGGGCGCCGCCGGCGGACACGGGCTCGGCCAGCAGCCGCCTGGCCAGCAGCGTCCCGATGAAGCCAGCGCCGCCGGTAACAATGACCCTCATGCTCACAGCACTGTCGTAACCGCCGGCGCGAACCGCCAAACCGGGCTGACGGCCCGGCCGGCCCGACCGTTAAGGTCGGGTGAGGACGAACGGAGGAACGAACCGTGGCAGCTCTTGAAGGTGTGATCGTCGCGCTGATCACCCCGGTCGGCCGGGACGGCAGGGTCGATCACGGGGCGCTGAGGCAACTGGTGGAGCGCCTCGTCAGCCGGGGCGTGTCCGGCATCAGCCCGCTCGGCTCGACCGGCGAGGGGTACAGCCTCGGCCTGGAGCAGCGGCTCGCGGTCGTGGACACGGTCGCCGCGGCGGTGCCCGCGGGCATGCCGGTGATCCCCGGTGTGTTCGCGCACAACCACGAGCAGGCCGTCGCCGAGATCGCCGCCTACGCTGATCACGGCGGGACTGCGGTGCTCGCCGCGCCGCCTTCTTACTACCCGCTGGGCGCGCAGGAACAGGAGGCGTACTTCGGGAAGGTCGCGGACGCCGCCGCCCTGCCCCTCGTGCTGTACAACATCCCCAGGTTCAGCAAGGTGCAGATCGCGCCTGCGGCCGCTGTGGCCCTGGCCGCGCACCCGCGCATCGCCGGCTGAAGGACTCAGGCGGGGACCTCGGCTACGGGACCACGCTGCTCGATGCCCTGGCGGCGGCTGGCGTGGTGGACTTCTCCGTGCTGACGGGGGTTGACTCGCTGCTTGTCGCCTACCTGCTGGCTGGCGCCCGGGGCACGATCTGCGGGAGCCTCAACCTCGTCCCTGACCTGGTCCTCGCCGTCTACGAGGCGGTCCGGGCGGGCAAGGTGGGGGAAGCGCTCCGCCACGAGGCCAGGCTCCGCGCGGTAAACAGGGCGTGCGCTGTCGGGGCGCTCCCGGCGGGGTGGAAGGCGGCGGTCGCCGCTACCGGCATCGGTTCGCCATGGCTCGTCCCGCCGCGCGCGCCGCTCACGGTGGCGGAGACGGCGACCCTCGTCGACCGTCTCACGGCCCTCGACGTCCTCTGACGCCCTCGACGCCGTTCTGCTGGCATGCCTCGCTAGCATGCGCAGGTGATCTTTACGTCCGGTACATACGAATTCGACGACAACCCTGGCCGGGTCGACAGGAACGCCGTGTGGGAGTTCCTCTCGACCCAGGCGTACTGGGGCAAGTACCGCACCCGCGCGGACTTCGAGGCGCAGCTCGCCTCCGCCTGGCGCGTGGTGGGCGTGTACGACACGGCCGACGGCCGCCAGGTCGGCTTCGCCCGCGCTGTCTCCGACGGGGTGGCCTACGCCTACCTGGCCGACGTCTTCGTCCTCCCGGACGCACGCGGCGCGGGCCTGGGCAAGGAACTGGTGGAAACGATGGTCGACCGGGGCCCGGGCAGCTCATTCCGCTGGACCCTCCACACGGCCGATGCCCACGGCCTGTACCAGCAGTACGGCTTCGCGGCCCCCGACGGAAGCTACCTGGAACGCCCCCACCGCGGGTGACCTAGGACGGTTCGCCGTGCTCGCGGACCCGCTGGTAGTGGCGGGCCGCGCGGACCCGGTTGCCGCAGGCGACCGAGCACCACTCGCGCCGCGGATGGGACTTGACGAAGTAGAGCACGCAGCCGTGCGCGTAGCAGGCGAAGAGCCGGGCGCCGTCCGCGCCGCCGAGCAGGTCGATCGCCTGCCTGGCCACCTGGGCCAGACCCGCCCTCACGGGGGTTGAGCAGGGCGCCAGGCCCGCCCTTCAAGCCGGCCGTCGCGCAGGGCCAGGCGGGGGCCGGGAAGCTCGGCCGCGGCCTCGTTCACCTGGTCGAGCGCCGCGGCGAGGTCGCTCATCGCGGAGGCGGCGGCCGGCCTGCTGTCCTGGGTCAGGTGGCCGGCGAGCCGCCGGACGGCGTCGCGCAGCGCGCGCGCCGCCGCGAGCTCGCCCTCGGTCGCGTGCGTGCCCGCGCGGTCGAGGGCGACGGCGTCCAGCCACTCGTCCACGTCCGCGGGCGTGCGCAGGTCGTCGTGAATGCCGTCCGAGTCGGCCCAGATCGTGCTCATCAGGCGAACGGGGGCCGGCTCGCCGGGCAGGGCCCAGGCGCGCTCTGCTGACGCGGTTGGCATGTCGATGACTTTATCACGGATGAATGCTGTTGCATCCGTTAGAGGAACATGTTAGCCTCCTAATGCCTGAAAAGTTCTTTATCCGTTAGAGTCGGATCGGCCGGAGGGGACTCGCATGAACGCAAGCGGCACTGGGGCGGAGACGCGCCGGGCGGCGGACGTTGGCTTCCATCCCGGCGAGGTGGCCGTCCAGCGCAGGGCGGGCGTGAGCCGGGAAGCCGAGCGGCTGACCCCGATGCTGGAACCAGCGGAGCTGCGCGGCGGGATCGTGGCCTTCCTCGCCGACCGCACGCTCGCGGTCATCACCGCCAGGGACGCCGACGGCCGGCTGTGGACCTCGCCGTTGTCCGGGCCGCCGGGCTTCCTCCACGTCGCCAACCCGGCGACGCTCGTCATTCGCGCCAGCCTTCCGGAAGGCGACCCCCTGCACGGGCTGCCCGCCGGGCAGCAGGCCGGGCTCGTGGTCGTCGAACTGGCGGCGCGCCGCCGCGTCCGCGTCAACGGGACGCTCACCGCGGCCGGAGACGGCACCCTGGTACTTGAGGTCGAGCAGGCCTACGGGAACTGCCCGCAGTACATCCACCAGCGCGTGCTGACCGGGGAGCGCCGGCCGCCAGCCGAGCGCGGGCGACGTCCGGCACGGGGCGCGCCTCTCGGCCGCGGATGCC
The DNA here is from genome assembly GCA_963747945.1 of Bryobacterales bacterium. Taxonomy (GTDB): domain Bacteria; phylum Acidobacteriota; class Terriglobia; order Bryobacterales; family Bryobacteraceae; genus Palsa-89. The sequence continues at coordinate 127,919 of CAVVHB010000006.1, read as the reverse complement.
GCGCTGATCCGCCGCGCGGACACGTTCTTCCTCGGGACGGTCAACCCGGAACGGGGCGCGGACACCTCGCACAAGGGCGGCGCCCCGGGATTCGTCCGGGTCGAGGACGGCCGGCTCTGGTGGCCCGACTATCCGGGCAACAACCTCTTCAACTCCTTCGGCAACCTTGCCGTCGACCCGTCGGCCGCCTTGCTGTTCCTCGACTTCGCCACCGGCGAGACCCTGCAGCTGTCCGGCGCCGCCGAGGTTGACTGGGACGTGGCGGGCCGTCCCGGCGACGACGGGCACACCGGGCGGCGGGCCGTGTTCACGCCACAACGGCTCGTCGCGGGCCACCTGCTACCGTCGCGGCAGGTCGCCGACAACCCCTACCCGCGCAATCCCGCGCTGACCGACTGACGCTCACCGACTGAGAGGACGCTCCGCATGTCCGAGTCCCGGCCGCCTTTCCCGCCGTTTGACCTGGCAGGCGCCCTGAAGAAGGTCCAAGCGGCCGAGGACGCGTGGAACACCCGCAACCCCGAGAAGGTCTCCCTCGCCTACACACCCGACTCGGTCTGGCGCAACCGCGACCAGCACGTGGCCGGCCGGGCGCAGCTCGTCGAGTTCCTCACCCGCAAGTGGGAAAGGGAACTCGACTACGCGCTGCGCAAGAACCTGTGGAGCTACAGCGGCAACCGCATCGCCGTCCGCTTCCAGTACGAGTCGCACGACGCCGCGGGCCAGTGGTGGCGCAGCTACGGCAACGAGCTGTGGGAGTTCGCCCCCAACGGCCTCATGGCCCGCCGCGAGGCCTCCATCAACGACCGCAAGATCACCCCGGAGGACCGCCGCATCTTCGGCCCCCGCCCCACGGAGGAACACGGCCAGGACTTCCCCCTCTGGTAGAACCCGGACAGATGTCGTATCGACTCCGGCTGGGGGCCGCGACATCATGGGCGGGTGAAGGTCACTGGCTTTGAGGTCTTCCCCGTCGTCTGCCCGCCGCCGTTCCGTGGCGGCCGCAGCTGGCTGTTCGTCCGGCTCGACACCGACAGCGGCGTCCACGGCTACGGCGAGATGATGCTCCTGGGGACAGGCTTCCGGCTGCCCGTGATGGCGGTCATGACGGCCGACATCATCGAGCAGGCGGTCGTCGGTCACGACCCCTACGACACCGAGCTGCTCTTCGACAAGGTGTACGGGCGGGCGGGCTACAGCCACTACCCGGAGCTGACCAAGCTCGGGATCCTCAGTGCGATTGAGATGGCCTGCTGGGACATCATCGGCAAGGACTGCGGCCAGCCGGTTCACAAGCTGCTCGGCGGGCAGATGCGGGACCGCGTCCGCACTTACACCTACATTTACGACGACCCCGCTGGTCGTACCGGCGAGGGCCGTACTGCTGACCACGGGCCGCTCAGCCGTGACGTCTGGCTCAACCCGGGGTACGCGGCGTCACGGGCGCGCCACTACGTGGACCTCGGCTTCACCGCGATCAAGGTCGACCCGTTCTCCCTGGTGCTGACCGATGACCAGAGCCTCGGCCAGAACGTTCCGCTCCAGTTCTCCCTGTCCGCCGCCGACACCGCCGAGCGGGTGATCGGCGCGATCCGCGACGAGGTGGGCACCGCCGCCGACATCATCATCGGCACGCACGGCCAGATGACGGCGGCGGGCGCGCTGCGCATCGCCGAGCGCCTGGCCAAGTTCGACCCGCTCTGGTACGAGGAGCCCTGCCCGCCGGAGAACATGCAGGCCCTGGCCGAAGTGGCCCGCCGCACCACCATCCCCATCGCCACCGGCGAGCGGCTGACCACGAAGTTCGACTTCGCGCGCCTCATCGAGCACCGCGCCGCGGCGATCTTCAACTTCGACGTCGGCCAGGTGGGCGGCATCTTGGAGGCGAAGAAGATCGCGAGCATGGCCGAGGCGCACTACGTGCAGGTCGCCCCGCACGTGTACGGCGGCCCGTTCATCGCCGCGGCGGCGCTGCAGTTGTCCCTGTGCAGCCCCAACTTCCTCATCATGGAGGGGATCGAGCGCTTCGACGGGGTCCACGCCCAGTTCGTCGACACGCCGTTCGAATGGCACGACGGCTACCTGCTGCCGCCGTCCGCCCCCGGCCTCGGCGTCAACCTGCGCGAGGACGTGGCCCGCCGCCACGCCCCGCAGGGCCTGCAGCCAGGCACGATCCGTTCGTACTGAAAAGAGAAAACCTCTCACCCAGAACGGTCCCTTGTTTCACGTGCACGCCACCCATGGCCTCCGGCCACGCGGACGGAGGGTTAGCCGGGCCGGTTCGCGGTAGCTGCCTAACGTCACAGCGGATCTCCATGACGAAGCAGAGAGGGTGATCTCATGGTCGCGTACACCGTGCCAGGGATGAAGTCCGGCAGCGCCGAGCAGGTAACCGCGCTGCTGCAAGACCGGCTCAACTCGCTGAACGACCTCGCCCTGACGCTCAAGCACGTGCACTGGAACGTGACCGGGCCGAACTTCATCGCCGTCCACACCATGCTGGACCCGCAGGTGGAAGCGGTCCGCGCGATGGCCGACGAGACCGCCGAGCGGATCGCCGCGCTCGGCGCGTCACCCGTCGGTACTCCCGGGGCGCTCGTCGAGCAGCGTGACTGGGACGACTACAAGATCGGCCGCGCCGACGCCATCGCGCACCTCGGTGCCCTGGACGTCGTGTACGCCGGGATCATCGAGGCGCACCGCGGCGCGATCGGCTCGACCGAGAAGCTCGACGTCGTCACCCAGGACATGCTGATCGGCCAGGGCCGCCAGCTTGAGCAGTTCCAGTGGTTCGTCCGCGCCCACCTGGAGTCGGCGGACGGAACGCTGAGCACCGGCGGCGCCAGCACCGAGGACGCGGCCGCCCGGCGCGCCAAGAAGAACAAGGACCGCTAGCGCCCATATCGGCCGATCGAGGCTTATCACGGACAGCTCGCAACCGCCCAGCGGTCTGGCACCGCGTCGCTCGCGCCCTCCGTTGTGCCGGACATTCCCGACATAGCGGCACGTGCCCTTTTTGGGTAGCCGTCATGATCGCGAAGACTTGTTTTCTCGCGAAAGGTTCGCATCGTATATGGCAATTAAGTCTCCGCGAAAAATTACGTCTTCGCGATCATGACAACGGGCGATGTCCGGCTTATCTGGTTTATGGCACTAACGCCCTGCGCGTGCTTCATGTGCGGTGCATACAGCCGGAGACCGCGCCTGTCAGCCTCGACATCCGCCGTTAAAGATCGTTATGCAGCGCCGCCAGGCCAGGCCAGGCGGCTCGCCTTTCTAGGCGCTGGCGGCGGCGGTGAGCACCTCGACCGCTGACGTCTGCCTGCTGGCGTCGGCCCTGTCAAAGGGGCCGGCCCAGCGCAGCCCGTGCTGTCCGTGCGCGTTCGTGTCGCTGGCCAGGACGGAGTCGGCGTTCGTGCGGAAGAACGCCCCGTACTCCGCCTTAGGGCGGTACCGCGCGAAGTCGTGCAGGTAGCGCACGAAGACGCCCTTGAACTGCGGCATGTCGCGGTCGCCGCCGGCGGCGGATGCCTTGGCTTCGGCCTCACCCGGCTCGGCGAGGACACCGTCCGGGCTGGTGAGGATGCGCAGCGCCGCGTCCGCGATCGTTTCCCCTTGCCGCAGGTACGCCTGGTCGCCGGTGAGTTCGTGCAGCGCGGCGAGGCCGCCGAGGATCACGCCCTGGTTGTAGGTCCAGGTCGGCTGGCCGTTGTTCGCGCAGGCGGCGGTGAGCCCGTCGTTGACCAGGCCGGACGGGCCGATCAGGCCGCTGCCGTGCAGCCACTCCCACTCCCGCAGCGCCCAGTCCCGGTACTCCGGCTGGCCAGGGACCCGGGCGGCGAGCAGCGCCGCGAGGGTGAGGAACAGTTCGTTGGTGATCGCGTTCTTGTAATCCCGCTTCTCGTTCCACCACACCCCGCCGCCGCAGGTGTCGTCCCAGCCGCTCAGGCTGTGCGCGAAGATGGCCTCCGCGGCGGCGCGGTACCGCTCGCGGTGCCGCTTATCTGGGGTCAGGTCGCACGCGGCCACCCAGGCGAGCGCCCACCAGAGGTTGTCGTCGAAGTAATCGTTGATGAAGCCGGGCTTGCGGCGCTGCGCCCGGAGGAACCCGCGCTGTGCCTTGGTGAACGTGTTCTCGACGACCGCGACGTGAGACCTGTCCCCGGTGGCCAGGCTGTACCTGATCACCGCCGTGAGCGCGTTGGCGGAGTTCCACCAGCCGGTTGCCTTCCACAGCCCGGTGCGCTGCGAGTACCAGCGCTGCAGCACGTCGATCCCCGCCCCCGCCGACCTGCGGTAGACCTGCGGTTCTTGGCTCACCTGTTCATTATCAGGGCCTGGCCCTGATCAGGGCGCGGCATCCGAGGTGACCGGCTCCAGGGCTGCCGCGGCGTCGGCCATCGGTTCGGCCGCCGCGCGCTTGCGTCCGCGCAGGCTGGTCTTCCCCTGGGCGTTCCCGTGGGTCTTCGCGCGGGTCGCTGCGAGGACGCAGCCGGCGAGGATGAGCGCGAAGCCGACAACCGCCCAGCCGGTGACGGGCTCGCCGAGCACGACCGCGCCGGCGATGAGCGCGACAGCCGGGTTGACGTACGTGACCGTGGTGGCCCGGACCGGCCCGACCTCGCCGACGAGGGCGGCCATGACGCTGAACGCCCCGGCGCTGCACACGACCGCGAGCAGCACCATGGACGTGACCACGGAGGCCGACGGCCAGGCGTCCGGCCAGCTGTGCGTGGCGGCCACGACCGGCGCGTAGGCCACCGCCGTGAGCGTGAACCCGAGGGCCATGACGCCGGTGCCCGGCAGGTCAGGCATCCACTTGGCGAGGATCGCCGGGCCGAGCGCGTAGCCCACGACGACGACCAGCACCTCACCGAACGCGCCGAGGTCAGAGCCTGAAACGGAGAACCCGACCAGCGCGGCCACGCCCGCCATGCCGAACGCGATGCCGAGCCAGTTCAGCGGCGCCAGCCGCTCCGGCCGCCCCAGCAGGAACGCGACGCCGACACCCGCCAGCGGGACGGCCGCGATCAGCAGGCCCGTGGTCGAGCTCGGCAGCCGTTCCTCGGCCGAGCCGAGCAGGAACTGCGGCACGACCATCTCCGCCACCGTGAACGCGAGCAGGGGCCGCCACCGCCGCAGGACAGGCCGGAGTTCGCCCCTGACGGCCGCGATCGGCAGCAAGACGACCGCGGCGAGCCCCATCCGGGCGAGCACCAGCATCGCGGGGTCAAGCTCCCGGACTGCGATCTTGATCAGCAGGTAGGGGATGCCCCAGCCCACGCCAAGCAGGGCGAACAGTATGAGTCCTCGACGCGTCACCCTATTATTTTCCCTGGTGCCAACTCATTATGTCCAGCTAGAGTATTTTCATGAAAAGCGTTAGCTGGGACTTCACGGTGGACTGGCGGAAGCTCAGGCTGCTGCACGAGCTTGACCGGCGCGGCACGATCGCGGCCGTGGCCGAGGCCATGTACCTGACGCCGTCGGCCGTTTCCCAGCAGCTGGCGGGCCTGGGGCGGGAAGTCGGCGTGCCCCTGCTTGAGCGGCGCGGCCGCAGCGTGATGCTGACCGGCCAGGCGCGCGTGCTGCTCGCGCACGCCGAGGAGATGCGCGAGCTCGCGGAGCGGACGCGCGCGGCGCTCGACGCGTGGGCGGACGGCGCCGAAGGGTACGTCAGGGTCGGGTCCCTGGCGACCGGCATCGGCGCACTGGTCGGGCCGGCCATCGCCGCGCTGCGCGAGGAGCGCCCGGGGCTGACCATCCGGGTCAGCGAGCAGGAACCCGACGAGGCCATCGGCCTGCTCGACGGGGGAGAGCTTGAGGTCGCCGTGACGGTCGACTACCCGGGCGGGCCCGGCGCGGGAAGACGCCCGGTACCGCCGCGTCGACCTCATCAGCGACGTGATGGACGCCGTGGTGCCGGCGGCCACCCCCTGGCCGCGCGGGACGCGGTCAACCTCACCGAGCTGTCCTGCGATGTGTGGGTGGGCGCCGCCGCCAGCGACGCCTGCGGCCACATCATGACCGGGATCTGCGCCGCCGCGGGCTTCTCGCCCGACGTGCAGTACCACTGCCGTGAGTGGGACGCGGTCGCCGCCCTGGTGGCGGCCGGGGTGGGCGTGGCGCTGATCCCGCGTTCCGCGCAGCCGCTGCGCCCGCACAACCTGGCGGTCTTGCCGGTCGTCGGGGCGCCCGCGTCGCGCCTGCTGTACGCGCTTACCCGCGCGGGCACCGAGCAGGATCCCGGCACCCGCGCCACCCTCGAAGCCCTGGAAGCGGTGGCCGCCGCCCGCCCCGACGGTCTCATGCGGATCGTTTAGTTGCGCCTTCCACTCCCGGCGCGGCCCGGCGCTCCGTAGAGTTGTCCCCCGTGACGATGACGGATTTGTCGCGCTTCTGGTCTGGTGCGTTGATCGCCGTAGCCTGCGGTGCCCTCGCGGCGTGCTCACCGCTGACCGGGGGATCGTCGGCACCGCGCGCAGTGACGCTGACCACGGGCACGCTGACGGCGGGGGCCGCCGGGACGCAGTCGGCCGCCGCGCCGCCCACCGCCACATCGGCGGCCCCGCAGGCGGGGGCGAAGCCAGCGATCCTGGCGGTGACGAAGGCCGGGGCGCTCGTGCGGCTGGACCCGGTCACCGGCGCGGTAACCAAGACGCTGGTGCCCTCCGGCGTCACCGGCGACGAGATCTCAGCCGCCAGCGGGACCGTCTACTTCACGGCCGAGCAGGCGCATCAGTGCAGTGTCGAATCGGTCCCCGAGGGCGGCGGCGCGCCCACCGTGATCGCCCCGGGCGGAGAGCCCGCGGTCAGCCCTGACGGGACCAAGCTGGCGTACACCAAGTGGCCGTACAACAGCGACGCGGGCTGCGAGCAGCAGTATGCGGGTCCCGGCACGTCCGACGACCTGATCATCCGCACCCTCGCCACCGGCCAGGCTGTGACGATTCCCCAGCAGTCCTCCGCGCAAGGGGAACTCGTCGCGCCGATCTCGCACCTGTCCTGGTCCGCCGACAGCAGTCACCTCGCGGTGTCGCTGGCGGCGATCGAGGACAACGAAGGCTGGGCGCTCAACCTGCTCGACGTCGCGACCGCCAAGTACTACATTCCCGGCCCCGGGACCAGCATGTTCGTCGCCTCAACAGAAAAGACGGGGACCGCGACCTACCTGCGCGAGGGTGTCTACCTGCCCGACGGCGACCTGTTCCTCAGCCAGGCCTGCTGCGAAGGTCTCGGCCAGACGGCCAGCCGCGCGACCAACGGCGCCCGGCTCCTGCTCGAGGCGGGCCCGAACGGCGCGGTGACCAAGCAGGTGGCGATCGGTTACGCCAGCCTGACCCACGACAGCCTGGCTGTCAGCCCGGACGGCGCCTGGCTGCTGTACGTCGGCGGCACCAGCCTGTACGTCTCCAAGGGCGGCGCGAAGCCCGCGCAACTGTCGGGCAGCGCCTTCCTGGCCGCCACGTGGGCTTAGCCTTTCCGGCAGTCTTACCAAACCGGGCCGATGACCCATAGTGCTCCCTGCACTGACTTTCTGACCTTCGTCAACCTGGCCTGGGGGAGCGCGATGCACGGCGGCTACGGTGAATCGCCGCGGGCGGCCCGCCCCGGTACTGGCCCGCGCCGGCGGCGGCTTCGCATGGCGATCCGCACGGCGGCCGTTGCCGTTTTCGCGGCGGTCGGCGTGGCCGGCTGCCAGGGAAGCGCGTCGTCGCCCGCCGGGGCCGGGAACGCAGCGGCATCGGCCTTGTCCAGCGGTGCGGCCCAGCCTTCCGCGCCAAGCGGGGCGGCGCAGTCCGCGGTGCCGAGCGGTACGCCGCGGCCCGCGCTCGCCTGGAGCGCGGCGCGGGCCCCGCTCCCCGCGGACACCGACGGGGTGAGCGGGCAGTACGTGGTGCTTGACGATGTCTCCTGCCCGGCGGCCGGCTACTGCGTCGCGGTCGGCGCCGACCGGGCCAGCAGCGGCAGCGGGGACGCCTACCAGGGCCTGGCCGAGACACTGAGCGGCGGCGCGTGGCACCCCGCCGCGATCCCGGACGTGTCCAGCGCGAACCGTCCCGTGTCGCTCTCGGTCTCCTGCCCGGAGCGGGGCAGTTGCGTGGCCGCCGGGTTCGCCGAGTCCAGCGCGAAGGCCGGCGTCCCCGTAATCGAGCAGCTCTCGGGCGGCGGCTGGCACCCGGTCACCTCGCCACGGCCAAGCGATGCGAGCCCGCGCGGGGGAGCGCTTCTCACCGACGTCTCCTGCCCGGTGGCCGGCTGGTGCGTGGCCACCGGCTGGTACCTCAACACAGGCGGCCGCCATGCGGCGTACGTCGACACGCTGTCGGACGGGACCTGGACGGCGGCCAGCGTCCCGCTGCCCGCGGACGCCGCGCCGGAGCAGGGGACGGCAACGGCGGTTACGTACCTTGCGGCGGTGTCGTGCCCGGGGACCGGGGCGTGCGTGGCGTCGGGGCAGTACCGCGATGCCAGCGGCGGGACCCGGCCGTTCGCGGTCACGCTGTCCGGCGGGTCCTGGACGGCGGCGGCCGCCCCGCTGCCCGGTGACGCCACGGCAGGAGGCCAGCTGGCGGGGCTCTGGGCGGTCAGCTGCCCGGCACCGGGAACCTGTGTCGGCGGCGGCCACTACCTGAACCGCGGCGGCCAGCCCCGGTACCTGATCGACAGGCTCTCTGGCGGGACATGGACCGCCTCCGCTGCGCCGCTGCCCTCCGGCGCGGCGGCCGACCAGAAGTGGAGCCAGGACCAGGCCACGGTCATTGGCGGCCTCGGCTGCGCCTCGGCCAGCTTCTGCGTCGCGACGGCCGGCTACGTAATGACGGACAACGAGATCGTGCCCGCGATCGAGACGCTGTCCGGCGGGACCTGGACAGCGGCCAGGGCCCCCCTCCCGGCCGACGCCGCCCCGGCCAGCGGGCCGGGGAACGCCGCTTTCCTGCTGCTGGCCACGTGCCGTGCCCCAAGCAGCTGCCTGACGGTGGGCAGCTACCCGGCGGCCGACGGCACCGTCGCGGGCGTGGTCGAGACGGCCGCCCCCAGGCACGGCTGACCGAGCCGGGGGAGCCGCGCTGACGGCCGCGGCGATATTCAAGAGCGCGCCGGGCCATGGTGCGACAGGATGGGGATCATGCCAACTCCAGACCCGAAGTCCCGGCGCTTCCTCGAGCTGCACCGTCCCGGCCAGCCACTGCTGCTCCCGAATCCCTGGGATCAGGGAGCGGCCAAGATCCTCGCCAGCCTGGGCTTTCAGGCGCTGGCCACCACGAGTTCCGGGTTCGCGTCCACCCTTGGCCGCCTCGACGGTTCGGTTACCCTCGACGAGGCCCTCGCCCACGCGACGTCGATCGTCGCCGCCACGGACCTGCCTGTCTCCGCGGACCTGGAGAACTGCTTCGCGGACAACCCTGACGGCGTGGCCCACACGGTGCGCCTCGCGGCGGAGACCGGCCTGGCGGGGTGCAGCATCGAGGACTACTCGGGCACCCGGATCTATGACCGCGCGGAGGCGGTCGACCGGGTCACGGCAGCCGCGGCGGCCGCGCGCGACGGCGGCCTGGTGCTGACCGCCCGGGCGGAGAACTACCTGCACGGGAACCCCGACCTGGCGGACACGATCGCCCGGCTGCAGTCCTACCAGGAAGCCGGCGCGGACGTGCTGTACGCCCCGGGGCTGACCAGGATGGAGGACATCAGGGCGCTGCTAGGCGCGGTCGACCGGCCGGTGAACGTCCTGGCCATGCCGGGCGTGCCGCCGGTCGCCGAACTCGCGGAGGCCGGGGTCAGCCGGGTCTCGGTGGGCGGCGCCTTCGCGTTCGCCGCGCTTGGCGCCCTTGTCGACGCGGCCACCGAACTGCGCGACAAGGGCACCTACGGCTTCCAGAGCGCTGCGGCGGACGGCCGGGCGGCCACCCGCGCCGCGTTTAGCGACTGACTGCGCGCGATCCGGGGGCGGCTGACCACGCCGCCCCCGGATCGCTTCGGCCTATCGAGCGGCGGGCGTGTCGACCTGGGTGGCCAGGATGCGGGCTTCCCGCGCCGGCTTGCGGTTGGCCTCAAGGAAATCGGGTGCCACGCACACGTAAAGCGTGCGCCCGTCCGCGCCGCCGAGCCCGCACGCGTACACGCCGGTTCCCGGTGCGATCTCGTCGATGATCTCGCCGCCCTCGCGCACCCGGAGCGCGCGGCCGCCCATGGCGTCCGCCACCCAGAGGCAGCCCTCGGCGTCCAGCGCGCAGCCGTCGGGCGCGATGACCGGTCCGGTCATCGGCTGGCCTGGCGGCGCTTCCGCGGGCAGCGCCCCGAATGCCGCCCAGGTCCGCCGGTTGACCAGGGAGCCGTCGGCGGCGATGTCGAACGCGGTGATCCGGTTCCCGAAGGTCTCGTCAACGACGAGCGCCCCGTCCGCTGTCACGACGCTCCCGTTCGGGAACCACAGGTCGCCGGCCGCCACCGTGGCGGTGCCGTCGGGGTCAACCCGGATCAGGTCCGCGGTCGCGGGCGCCGCGCCTGCCATGAGGTCGAAGCCGAAGTTCCCGACGTAGGCGCGGCCCGCGGAATCGACGATCATGTCGTTGAGGTGCCCCGGCGCCATGTCGCGCAGGTCCGCGTGGGTGACGAGCGTGCCGTCGGGTTCCCGGCGCAGGATCCGCCGGTCGCGCATGGAGACGACGAGCATCCGCCCGTCGGGCAGCCAGCCAAGGCCGGAGGGCTGACCGGGCACCTCGGTCTCCTGGCGCAGGCCGGTGCCGTCTTCGGCGGCGGAGAACACGCCGTGGGTGTAGAAGTCGGAGAACCAGAGCCCGGCCCTGGTGCCAGCGCGGGCACTCGGTGAAGGACATCCCCTCGATCACGGTCCGGAATTCGCGCGTCATGACGGCCCGCCGCTGGACCGCGTCCACGCGACGATGTCGCCGGCCGGGTGGCGGGTGAAGTCGGGCAGCGCGGTGAGCGCCTGCTCCTCGCCGCCCGGCGTGTAGGTGACGATGAGCCGCAGCGTCCGCCAGCTGGTGTTCATCGTGGAGTGCACGGTCGCCATCGGGATGTACACCGTGTCGCCCTCGGCGACGGGGAACTCCTCGTCCCCGACCGTCTGCGTCCCCGTTCCTGAAATCACGTAGATGAGCTCGTCGGCGTGCTCATGCTGGTGCCTTACGTGCCCCTGGCCGGGGTTGATGATCACCTCGCCCTGCGAGTTGGCTGCCCCGGGGATCGTCACCGGGGAGACAAACCACTTCATCGTGCCCCAGCCGAAGCTGAAGGTCTCCGCGTCGGCCGGCCTGATGTGCGCCACGGTCATCTCTGGTCTCCTGTTCGGGTCAGCGGAAAGACAGTTCGGTGAACGCCCGCACCTGGGCGGTGAGCGCGCGCTCGACGGGCAGCCGCTCCATCGAGGAGGCGCCGAAGAACCCGGCGACCCCGGTGGTGCGGGACAGCACGTAGGCCGCGTCCCGCGGCTCGGCGATCGGGCCCCCGTGGCAGAGCACCAGGATCTCCGGGTTGACCGCGACCGCCGCGTCCCGCATCGCCTGCACCCGCGCCACGGCCTCGTCCAGGGTCAGCGCGGTCCGCGCGCCGATCGTGCCCGCGGTGGTCAGGCCCATGTGCGGGACCAGCACGTCGGCGCCGGCCTGGGCCATCTGCTCCGCCTGGCCCGGGTCGAACACGTACGGGCAGGTGAGGTGGCCGCGCTCGGCCGCGAGCCGGATCATCTCCACCTCGGCGGTGAAGCTCATCCCGGTCTCCTCGAGGTTCTGCCGGAAAACGCCGTCGATGAGGCCGACGGTGGGAAAGTTCTGCACCCCCGCGAAGCCGATCGAGGCCAGCTCGTCAAGGAACCTGGGCATCAGCCGGAACGGGTCGGTGCCGCACACGCCCGCGAGCACCGGCGTGTCCCGCACCACGGGCAGGACTTCGCCGGCCATCTCCACCACGATGGCGTTCGCGTCCCCGTAGGGCATGAGCCCGGCCAGCGATCCGCGCCCGGCCATCCGGTACCGGCCCGAGTTGTAGATGATGATCAGGTCCGCGCCGCCCGCCTCGGCGCACTTGGCGGACAGCCCGGTCCCGGCCCCGGCCCCGATGACCGGCTTGCCTTCCCTGACCTTGGCCCGGAGCCGGGCCACCACGTCGTCGCGTCCCATCGTCAGCTCCCCTCGGTAATCATCTGGTGCAGCCGGTCGGCCATCGCGGTAGCGAACACCGGGTCGTTGAGATGCGCGTCCACCCGGCGCAAAGTCAGCCCGGCCGCCGTCAGCTCCCTGTCGAGCGCCTCCCGGCACGCGGCGTCGGCGGCCGGATCGCGGAACGGCTCGCCGTCGGCGTCAAGCGCGCTGACCCCGCGGTCGGGCCAGAACACGTCGGCCGGGCCCTTCGCGGCCGCGGCCTTGCGGCCGATCCGGGCGCCAAGCTCGGCCATCTCCGCCGCCGTGGTCCGCATGAGCGTAACGGTCGGATTATGTTCGAAGAAGAGCCGGCCGCTGAACCTCGCCGGCACCGTGCCGGGCGGCCCGAAGTTGACCATGTCGAGCGCGCCGGGAGCGATGACCTGCGGCAGCCCCGCGGCGCCCGCCGCGGTGAGCCGGCCAGGGCCCGCCGACAGCACGCCGCCGACCAGGTCGTCCGCCAGTTCGGTTGTGGTCAGGTCCAGCACGCCGCTGACCAGCCGGGTCTCGGCCAGGGCCTCGAGCGCCCGGCCGCCGGCCCCGGTGGCGTGGAAGACCAGCATCTCGTACCCCAGGCCGGTCAGCCGCGCCCGCGCGACCTCCACTGCGGGCGTGGTCACGCCGAACATGCTGGCCGCGATCAGCGGCCGGTCGTCGGTGCCCGGTCCCGTGGTGTCCAGCGCTGCGTGCTCCCTGGCGGTGACCATGCCAGCCATGGCGGCCGCCGCGTTGCCGAGTACCAGCCGGGAGATCCGGTTGACGCCGGCCACGTCCACCACGGAGTACATGACGCATACGTCCCTGGCCCCCACGTACGGCGCCACGTCACCCGAGGCCATGGTCGACACGAGCAGCTTGGGAAAGCCGACCGGCAGCGCCGCGAAGACCTGAGCCGCGATCGAGGAGCCGCCAGACCCGCCGGCCGCCAGGACCCCGCCGGCCAGCCCTTGCGCGGCCAGGTCCGCGATCACGAGGGCCGCGCCCCGGCCCAACTCGGTGACCGCGCGGCCGCGGTCCGCGGCCGCGCGCAGCTCAGCCCGGCTTGCCCCGGCCGCCGCCGCGACCGTGTCTCCGTCAACATCGGGGGTCAGCCCGGCGGGTTCGCCGGTGCCCGCGTCAACCACGATGACGTCAACGCCGCCCGCGCGCAGCCGCCAGGCCAGGAACGCGAAGTCCGGGCCCTTGGTGTCGAGGGTCCCGACAAGGGCAACCGCCGCCATGCTCCGCTCACCTCCGGCCGGGGATCGTCGGACTCCCCTTAGAGTCCCCGCCCCAGCCCGGCAAGACAACAGCCGCACCGCGGCCAGGCCGCGACAGGTTCGCGTTATTCACGTGACATAGCAGCGTTGGACCGCTAAATAAGGGCAATGCCCGCTGAATCGATCGGAACTGTCCCAGCCGCCACGGCACTGCCCGCAGGCTTCGCGCATCCGCACGCGTCGGAGGAAGCCCGCCTCATCGCGGAGCGCGGGATGATCTTGCCCGGCTGGCCCAGCTGTGCGATAGCCCGGCCGTCCCCGGCCAGCCGGACTGCTCGTGGGTCCATGAGTGGCTGCACCGCAGCTACCTCGACTTCTGGACGCGCGGATAGCCTGGGGTGCTTCTCGTCCACCAGGTCGGCCGGCCCTCAGCCCGAACGCACATCAAGAGAGGATCCTGATGCCAAACGCTTCCACGGGGCCGGACGCTTCGCTGGGGATGGCCTTGCGGATAGAGATCTTTCCTGACGACCTCGATGCCTTCGTGACGTTCTACACCGAAGTCCTGGGCTTCACCCTCACGGTTGACCAGCGCGACAGCGACCATCCCTATGCGGCGGTCGAGTACGGCAAGGTCCGCATCGGCGCGGCCCGCGCCTGGGAACAGGTCGACAGCAAGGCACGCGCGCTGCCGGCGGGCGTGGAGATCGTACTCGAGGTCGACGACCTGACCGCGTTTCATGACCAGGTCAAGGCGGCGGGCTATCCGCTTGAGCAGGACCTGCAGCTCCGCCCCTGGGGCCTGACCGACTTCCGGGTCCACGACCCGGCAGGCTACTACCTCCGCATCACGAGTAAGAGCTAGCGGGCGGGCGCAGTGGCGCGCCGCGCGGAACGTGCTTAGGCGGTTCGCTTGCGGGCCAAGGCCGTGATCTCGCCTGGCATGGCATCGGCGGCCAGCAGGTACGGAAGGAGTTCCGGTTCGGTGGTCAGCGCCCTAAAGGTCATCGCGACCGTTACCTCGTGCGGCGGGCGGTGCTCGATAGCCACGTCGTCCCCGGCGCGCACCTGGCCCGGCGCGATCACCCGCAGGTAGGCGCCGGGGAGAGCCGCGTGGGTGAACCGCTTGATCCAGTCCTTTTCCGCGAGCCAGCCCTGGAAGGTGCCGCACGGGATCCTGGGGCACGAGACCTCAAGGACGACATCGGGCCCGATCCGCCACCGCTCGCCGATCAGCGCGCCGTTCACGTCGAGGTCCGACGTCGTCAGGTTCTCGCCGAACACGCCGTTGGGCAGCGGCCTGCCAAGCTCCGCCTGCCACCGGTCGAGATCCTCCCGTGCGTAGGCATAGACCGCCTGGTCTGTCCCGCCATGGTGCTTTACGTCGCAAACCCGGTCGCCGTCAAGGCCAACCGCGCCCGTCCCCTTGGGGCCCGGGGCGGTCACCGCGACAGGCCCGTCAACCGGGCGCTTGTCAATGCCGGTCATGGCGACCGGCTTCCACGGGTTAGGGCGCAACCGGCCAACATTGACGGAGATCAAACGCATGCGGCCACCGTAAGCGGGGGGATCGGGTAGACGCTAACCAATTACCCGGGCGCACTAGCGAACCTCAGCCCAGCTGATTCCAGATCTCCGCGTCGTGTTCGCCCGCGCGCGGCCCGCTGACTGGTGCGGGCCGCGTCAGGCCGGGCATGTCCAGCCAGCGGCCCGGTCCGACGCGCTGGACGCCCGAGGTGTTCGCGTCGATGACGGTGAGCAGCCCGCACCGGATCAGTTCCGCGTCGTCCACCAGTTCCTGCGGCTGCCGGGCGCGCACCGCCGGGATGCCAGCTTGTGCCGCCCGGCGCAGCACCTCGGATACCGTCAGGCGGGCCAGGGCCGTCGCCACCGCCGCGGCGAGCGCCGCTAGCCCGGTCGGTTCGTTTTCGGCGGTTGGCATGGCGGCGGCCAGGCCCGCGTGTGCCAGCACGGCCTGGTCGCGCAAGCCGGGCAGGCCCAGCCGGACCCACCCGTCCGCGCACGGGTAGAGCCGGTCACCCGGACCAGGCCCGGCAAAGTCCCGGTCGCCGACGGGCGGCGGGGGAGCGCCGGGGAGGCGCACCAGGTGCGCGGACTGTGCGAGGCACGACGCGGCGCACAAGGTGACGCTGACCTGCTGGCCGGCCCCGATCCGGGGCGCGGCGTACAGCGCGGCGACCGCGCCGAGCGCGCCGAGGCCGGCCGCGAGCACGTCGTTGACCGGGACGGTGAGGAATGCCGGGCTGCTGGCCTCGTCCGGGCCGCCCTGGGCGCGCATGATGCCGCTCATGGCCTGGATGACGGGGTCGAAGCCAGGCAGCCTCCGCAGCGGGCCTTCCTCGCCGAATGCGCTGATCGAGACGCTGGTCAGGTGCGGTCGCGCGCGGGCGAGGTCGGCGTGCCCGATGCCGAGCCGCGCGGTCACTCCGGCGCGGTAGTTGTCGACCACGACGTCGGCCGTGGCGGCGAGCGCGTCAAAGGCAACCCTCCCCGCTGCGGTGCCCAGGTCGACGAGCACGCTCCGCTGATCGCGGTTGTAGACAAGGAACCCGGCGCCGCCGCGCCCGCCGTGCGCGATCCGGAACTCGTCACCGTTCGGCGGCCGCTCCACCTTGATCACGTCGGCGCCGAGTTCCCCGAGCAGGGTGGCCGTGTAAGGGCCAGCGATGATCGTGCCGAGGTCAAGGACTCGTCGGCGGCGAGCGGGAGCTCCGTCGCGGGCGTTGCCGGGTCGCCGTCCGGCCCGGTGCGGTCGTCAGCCGCTGCCCAGGGCGGACCAGCGCACCGGGGAGACCAGCCCAGGTCCCCGGCCAGGTCGAGGTCGGCCAGCGGAGGCCAGTGCGTCACGGCCGGGGGGCCAGGGATAACCGGAGTGGCTGACAAGCCGAGAAGCGGGCCGGGCATGACGACCGGCTCGCCCGTGTCGGTGACCGCCTCGGCGCGCAGCCCGGCGGCCTTGACCTGGGGGTGGTCGAGCCAGTCACCCGCGACACCGACCGCCGCGACGGGGACGTCGGCGGCCTGGAGGACGGCCAGCCACTTGTCGCGCGGCCGGGTGGCGAAGACCCGTTCGAGCTCGCGGGCGATCCACACGACGTTGGACGGCGCGCGCACGGCCTCGGGCTTCCCGCCCACCCTGGGGTCGTCAAGCAGCGCGGCGGCGCCGATGGCCCGGAACCCCCGTTCGATGAAGGCCGTGGTGAAAGTACCGAGGAACAGCCAGGTGCCGTCCGCGCACCGGTAGCAGCGGTAGTTGGGCAGCGTGCCGCCCGGTCCGCCCGGACGGTGGACGTGCGGCTCGTCGCGGCCGGTGGCGAAGACGCCCGGCGAGACAAGCTGCGCGCCGTGCGCGCCGCCGGCCACGACAACCGGTGCGATCGCCCGGCCCGCCTGCCGCCCGGCCAGCGCTGCCACCGCGGCCGTAGCGGCCCAGATCCCCTGCATGTACAGAGAGAGCGGATGCAGGCAGTCGACGGGGACATCGGCGTAGGAGGACTGGTTCCACGCGTGCCCGAGCCAGGCCGACAGCAGCCCGGCGGACTCGCCGCCGCCCGCCCACGGGGTGTGGCCGAGCACGTACGGCGGCATCACCAGCCACAGGCCCGGGTCACCGGGGGCCAGCCCGCGCGCCCGCAGGCTGTCATGGTCAAGACCGAGCTGGCCAGGAGCGCCCGGGCCCGCGCCCGCCAGCACCACGTCGGCCCGCCGGATCAGCGCGTCGGCGGCAGCCAGGTCAGCGGCGCACTCAGCCCTGACGGCGTACGCGCGCTTGCCCCGGCCCCACATGAACCGGCCAGGCTCGTCCGCCCGCGGCCCGCTGCCCGGCGGGCCGAGCGCGATCACGTCCGCGCCGAGGTCGGCAAGGAGCATCCCGGCCACCGGCCCGGCGATGCCGCTGGTAAGGTCGGCCACCCTGATCCCGGCGAGCGCTCCGCGCGCCGCGCCAACCGCGCCAACCTCACCGGCCACTAGCTCAGCCTCGTCGCGAAGACGATCACCGCGTGCGGCATATCCGGCCCTCCTCGCCCATGGCCCCATGGCGCCGGGTTGGGGGTACCGCTCACCGGTGAGGGCCTTAAGACGATGGAACCTCCGCCGCCGCGTCCTGTACAGCCGGGAAACGGGCAAATAAGCCTTTTAGCGTCGGCGGCATCGCCCGGAACTGTCCGGACATATCCGGTTTGCCGCCCCTAAGGCCTTGCTGCCGGCGGCCCCTAGCGTGGAACATTTTCACTACGTGGAACTTTCGCACGTGCTACGCGTGTTTTCTTTCCACGTAGTGCAAATGTTCCAATTTCATGGCGGTGCGCAGCCGATCGCGCTCCGATCGGCTGCCCGCCGCCAGGTGAGTTAGCGGCCCGTCCAGACCGGGGGGCGTTTCTCGGCGAAAGCGCGCGCGCCCTCACGGGCGTCCTCGGACCTGAACACCGGCGCCGCGATGGGCTGCTGCAAGCCCCAGGCGTCGGCCATGTCCCAGTCGTGCTGCTGCGCGATGATCTGCTTGGTGGCGGTCACGGCGAGCGGGCCGTTGGCGGCGATCCGTGCGGCGAGCGCCCGCGCGCCGTCGAGTGCCTTGCCCGGCTCGGTCAGGGTGTTGACCAGGCCCAGGCGGTGGGCGTCCGCTGCGGGCAGCGGGTCCCCGGTGAGTGCCAGCTCCATGGCGATGCCAGCGGGAATGCGGCGCGGCAGCCTGATCAGCCCGCCCGCGCCCGCGACCAGGCCGCGCTTGACCTCCGGGATGCCGAACTTGGCATCGTCCGCCGCGACGATCAGGTCGCAGGCCAGTGCCACCTCGCAGCCGCCGGCGAGGGCCCAGCCCTCCACGGCGGCGATCAGCGGTTTGCGCGGCGGGGCCTGCGTGAGCCCGGCGAGGCCCTTGCCCTCGATGCTGACGTTCTCCCCGGCGAGGAACGCCTTCAGGTCCATCCCGGAGCTGAACGTCCCGCCCGCCCCGGTGATGATGCCTACCGTCAGGTCGTCCCGCCGGTCGAGCTCGTCGAGCGCCTCCGCCATGAGAGCCGATACCGCGTGGTTGATCGCGTTCCGCGCCTGCGGCCGGTTGATCGTTATGACCGCGACCCGGTCCGCGTACTCGACTAGCACCTCATCAGCCACGTGGCCTCCTCGCCTGTTCTCCGCTTAGCACTGTTTAGCGTTATCACGGCGCTCTCCGGCAGATCAATCGCTGCGGCTGCGGAGCACGCCTTCGTTCTGGATGATTTTGATGATCTTGATCTTCAGGCCTCGTCGAAGACCGGGTCGCGCTTTTCGAACCGGGCTGTGACGGCTTCCACCTGGTTCGGGCTGCCGATAAGGGCGCGGATTTCTTCCTGCTCCGCCGCGAAGCCGGACGCCAGGTCGGTCCGCCCGGCCAGGTCAAGCAGCCGCTTCGCGGCCCGCACCGCGTGCGGGCTGCGCCCGGCGATCTCCCGCGCCATCGCGAGTGCCGCGGCGAGCGGATCCGGGTCGGTCCGCGTGGCCAGCCCGATCGCCACCGCTTCGGCGCCGCTGACGATCCGCCCGGTATAGGTCAGCTCCTTGGCGACGTCCCGGCCGACCAGCTCGGGTAGCAGCTGGGTCCCGGTCATGTCCGGGATGAGGCCCCAGGCAACCTCGAACACCGACAGCCGGGCGTCGGGTGCGACGATCCGGATGTCGGCGCCGAGCGAGACCTGCAGGCCGCCGCCTAGCGCGTTGCCCCGCACCGCCGCGATCACGGGAACCGGGAGCTCGGCCCAGACGTAGACCGCGCGCTGGCCGGTCGCCCTGGCCGGGCCGGCCGACGGCGGGAGCTTGGCCGTCGCGGAGAGCCGTTCGCCGCCGCGCATCGCCTGGAACGAGCCGAAGTCCAGGCCGGCGCAGAAGTCGGGTCCCTCGCCGGAGAGCACGACCGCGCGCAGTCCCGGCTCGGCCTTCAGCCGCTCACCCGTGGTTATGAGCGCCTCGAACATCGCGGGATCGAGCGCGTTGCGCTTCTCGGGCCGGTTCAGCCTGACGTCGGCCACCCCGCCAGCCAGGCTAACGGTCACGCGTTCGGCGGTTTCACTCGTCATGTCGCTCTTCCGTTCCGTGCTTCGCCCGATGTCATCCAAGCAGCGACGTTAGCCGACGCCCGGCCTGAAGTGCAGCGTGCTGCTCCATCGGATCTCCATAACAGCTGCACAGCGGTCTCACGAGTCAGCGGCACGCTGGTTGCAGCTGGCTACCCGCAGCGCGGGCGGCCGGCCCACCCGAGAGATGAATCTTCGTAGGAGCACCTGATGACGACTCAAGCCGCCGCCGGCCCGGACATCGCCCGGGCCCTCATCACCGCCCCGCTGCCCAGTGCCGCTCGCGTGCTGGCCGTAACGGCGCGCCCAGGACAGGAGTCGGCTGACCTTGGCGGGCTGGTGTACGCCTTCCGCCGGTCCGGGGCCAGCCTGAGCCTGCTCTGCCTCACCCGCGGCGAGTCCGCCGGGCGGAGTTCCGGCACCGCGAAGGCCGAGGCGGTGCGGCCGTGGGAAGTCCAGACGGCCGCCTCGATCCTCGGCATCCGCCAGGTCGCCGTCGCCGATTACCGTGACGGCAACCTGCACCATTACCCCGGGTCCGACCTGGCGCGGCGGATTCAGCAGGCGGTCAGCGATTACTCCGCCGGCCTGGTGCTCGTCGTCGCGCCGGAAACCGGCGACATCGGAGACGCCGCCGTTGCCCGCGCCGCGACGGCCGCCGCGTTGCTGGCCGGAGTGCCGGTCGCGGCCCGCACCAGGCCAGGCGTGGCTGGTTCCTGGACCCTCCACCTCGGGCCCGACGCGGAGGTCGCCCGCGCCATCCAGAAGTCGGCCGCCGCCGCCCACACCAGCCAGTCGGAGGCGCTCCCCGAACTCATCGCCCGGCTTGACCAGCTCGGCGACGTGGAGACCCTGCGTTGGCTGGTGAGCCCGGCCCGGGTACCCGGCCAGCGCGTCGAGCCATGAGCGGGATCATCCGCCGTCCGGCTCAGCGGCGGCCACGATCACCGCGCGGATGAGCCGTGACGACCGCTCGGCGATCTCGTCAGGCGGGCAGGGCCTGTCGTGCTCGAGCCACCAGACGATGGACTGGACGAACATCGCGGCGATGACGCTCGGGGCCAGCGCGCCGGCATCGCAACCGGGGAGGTGCTGGCTGGACATCGCGGCGAGCGCCGCGCGCATCCGGTCGGCGAACCAGGGGCTGCCCTTGCGGCCGAGGAGGGCGCCGTAGAGCCGGTGGTACGCGTCGATGTGGTGCAGGAAGCCGGCGAAACGCTGGCTGGGCGAGCGAGCGTCGTCCTCGCCCGCGGCGGTCATCTCGGCCATCGCCTCGTCGAAGACCTGCTCGACCAGGTCGTACTTGTCGCGGTAGTTCCGGTAGAACGCAGCGCGGCTGATCATCGCGCGGGAGGTCAGCTCGCCGACGGTGACGCGGTCGAACCCGCGGTCCTCGGTCAGTTCCACCAGGGCCTGGCGCAGCAGGGCACGGGTGCGGCGGACACGGACGTTCGGCTGAGACACTTTCGGCTCCTTGTCTCGTGCGGGACATTCCCGGCCCTTTGCTGATTGTGCGGTCGCTCGCGTACCCGGAGACTGGTTGCGGCTAACGAGACACACTGTCTCGTTTCAGTCATCATGTCAACGAAATCGTGTCAACGAAGGAGCTACCCGTGCGGGCAGTTGTGGTGGACCGGTTCGGCGAGCCGGATGTACTCGCCGTCGGCCATGTCGGCGACCCGGAGCCCGGCCGCTGGCCAGTTCCTTGTCGAGGTTCGGCTGGCCGGGGTGGCCTTCGGGGACGTCATGGTCCGCTCGGGCCGTTACCCGCTGCCGCTGCCGTGGATTCCCGGTCTCGAGGTCGCCGGGCAGGTGGTGGCGGCTGGCCCTGACGCGGATCAGTCGCTGCTCGGCCAGACGGTCGTCGCCACCACAACCGGGCAAAGGGGCGGCTACGCGGAACTGGCCCAGGTCACGGCCGCGTACACGTTTCCGGTGCCAGACGGGCTGGCCCTGGACGCCGCCCTGGCCGTGTTCCAGGCCGGCGCGCTGGCCCGCGGCCTGCTGGCCGCCATGCGGCTGCACGCCAGCGACACCGTGCTTGTCACCGCGGCGGCCGGCCGGATCGGATCCCTGCTCGTGCAAACGGCCAAGGCGGCGGGAGCGACGGTCATCGGTGCGGCAAGCCGCGGAAAACTGTCCGCCGTCACGGAATTCGGCGCCGATCACGCGGTCGATTACGAAGCCGTCGGCTGGCCGGACCACGTGCGCGAGCTGACCAGCGGGCGCGGGGCGACCCTGGTGCTCGACGCGGTGGGCGGTGCGACCGCCGCGTCCGCGTTCACGGCGACCGCAGACGGAACAGGCCGCATCGGCCTGTACGGCTACGCATCCGGCACCTGGCCCGAACTCGATATCCAGGCCGTCGCCAGGCGCGGCCTGACTCTGTCCGGCCCGCTGGGCACGGTCATCCGCCGGTCCGACGCACAGCAGCGTGACGATGCCGAGCAAGCGCTCGCAGCGGCCGCCCGCGGAGAACTCACACCGCGGATCCACGCCCGGTTCCCGCTGGACCGGGCCGCGGACGCCCACCGCGAACTCGAAGCGCGCCGGTCCGTCGGGGCGATCGTGCTCACCAGTTAGCAGCCTGGTTCCCCGGCTGCGATCATGAGCCGCATGACCTAGACGCCACGCGCGCCCAGGCGCTCGCCGCGGCCCGTTCGAGCGAAGACCAACGTCCCGCCGCCGTCACCGCCGACGCCCGGGCAGCGGCTCGTACCCCAGCGCGTCAGGGCTCTAGGTCGGTTACCCCCTTGCCGCTGAGCATGTCGAACGGCACCGAAGCCTGGTCGTGCACGATCAGCCAGTCACCGTCGATCTTCTGGAAGCAGAAAGTAGCCCGGACCCACATGCCGCTCGTTGCCGTCCCGTTCTGCAGCGTGCCGCTCAGCCGGCCGAAACAGTGTCCGAACGCTATATCGTCACCCGTGGTGAGCGTCAGGTCGCGAACTTCGTAAGCCACGTCCCGGAAGAGGGTGAACACCTTCGCCCAGTTCTTCATCTTCGCCTCTGCCCCGGCATGCTGCAGCGGCGGCTCGACATCGAAGGACACAACGTCCGCCGCGTAAAGCCGCTTCATGGCCTCGAGATCCTTGGCGCGGATTCCTTCGACAATCTTGTCGACCTGCTGCCTGACCTCGGCTTTTCCTACCTCGCGGCGCGTAGACATCGCTGCACGGTCCTTCCATTCGGTGCGGAATCTTGGCTTGTCACCGGTAAGACGAAGCAGCAGCGTCTGATGTAAGGGAGGAGGCGGCCCTCGCGGCGGGAAATCCCGGGCGCGACCGTGAGCGCGCGGGCCGTGACGGCGGCCGTTGCGGCGATCATGACGACGGCCGTGGCGGCGGCGCAGAGGTCAGCCAGCTTACATTTCGACATAGCGACGCCGTTCCGGTCCGGGAATTCCGGCCTGGCGCTTAACCCTTGCTGAAAGCACGCGCGGAACGCCGGGAAGGCATATTTTTTTGAAATAGCGCAGCCGGGCGAGCAGCCGCATCGGACGCAATGATGCTGCGGGTACGGAGCGTCCAGTTCGAGGCTAATGTCGCATTTAGTGGGCTTAACTGGGTACAGATTCGTATTTTGCCCTATTTGCCCAACTTGAGAAAGCGCAGCGTTCAGCGCCGCGCTCGCCCTGCACCAGGGTGCGCGCCCGCGCCGGCGCCCCGCCTCAACGGCTGTGCTCGGCTGGCGAGATTGGCCGCTTAACCTGCGACTTCCCCCGCGAGGGCCGGTATCGGGCTGCTCGGCAGCGTCTGGTTCGATTGGCGGTAAGCGCGCCGTAAGCGCGCGGCCCCGGGGCTGCTTGTGTGCAAAACACCCTATGAGGTCTAATAGTGCAAATATTGTGATGATGGTTGCAGGGTGATGCGGCAGGGGATTAGTGCGTTTAAGAGGGGGGCGAAGATGTGCTTGCGATCGGATTGACACGGCGGCAGCGGATCATGACGGGTTATGTGCTGTGGATGGCACTGCTCGTCGTGACGTATTACCGGGTGCTGGGGTTGCGCATAGAGGCATGGGGGCTGATCGGGCTAACCGGAGTTGGCGCTATCGTGGCCGGCGTTGTCATCAACCGCCCGGCCCAGAAGCTGCCCTGGCTGCTGCTTGCCGCGGCGAACCTAAGTTTCATCGCCGGCCAGGTGAGCTTCCTGATCGCCGGGCGGCTCAAGCTAGTGCTGCCGTTCCCGTCGTTCGCCGACGGCCTTTACCTGCTGGAGTACCCGCTGTACGCCGCGGCGGTGCTCATCTTCATCCGGTGGCGCAGCCCGGAACGGGACCGGCGGAGCCTGATCGACGCGCTGACCCTCACCGTCGGGCTGGCCCTGCTGTCGTGGCTCTACCTGGTCCTGCCGTACGCGCGGAACCCCGAGCTGACGACGCTGCAGAAGAGCGTGTCGATCGCTTACCCGCTCGGGGACATCTTGGTGCTCGCCATGATCGCCCGGCTGCTCGTGCCGGGAACGGGCGGCGTCCGGTCGGTTCAGTTGCTCGCTTTCGGCACCATCGGGGTTCTGCTGGCCGACGTTTCGTTCGGGCTGATCCAGCTGCACGGGACGTTCCGTAACGGCACGCCTGTCGACCTCGGCTGGGCGGTGTTCTACACCGCCTGGGGGGCGGCCGCGCTGCACCCGACGATGACCGAACTGACCGAGCCGGTAGCCGCGCAGCGGGCGGAAGCCTCGCCCGCGCGGCTCATCATGCTGATGCTCGCTGCCCTCATCGCCCCCACGGTGCTGTTCATCGAGTCGCTGAGGAACCGGAACACCGACGGCAGCGTCGTCGCCGTGTTTTCCGCCGTGCTCTACCTGCTCGTCATGTGGCGGCTGTTCGACACGGCCGCCGCGCACCGCCGGGCCCTGAGCCGCGAGCGCACCGTCCGGCTGGCAGGCGCGTCGCTTGCGTCGGCGGGCACAGTCGAGGATGCCGCGAGCGTCGCCGGGAGCGCGGCCGTCAGCCTGATCGGGCACGGTGCCCAGCGGGCGGCCCTGCTCGCTGTGCGGGTGGGCGTCGGCTTCAAGGTCGTCGCCGCGGGAGGCCCGCTTGAGCCGGGGCAGTCAGGGCAGCCAGCGCGACCGGAGGAGTTCGGACAGCTGGCCGCCACATGGCTGCCGCGCTTCACCGGGCCGACGCCGGAGTTCGTTCCAGCGGCGGAGCTCGGCGAGCGCATCCCCGCGCTGTTCCCGGGCTACGAGGGGGCGCTGCTCTGCCCGCTGACGCTCAAGGAACGTCCGTCAGGCGATCCGCTCATCGGCATGCTGTTCGTCTTCGGCCAGCAGGGAAGCCTCGCCGGCCTGCGCGGAACGCTGGAGACGCTCGCCGGCCAGGTGGCGCTCGCGGTGGAACGCGTCATGCTGAGCAAGGAAGTCATCCGGCAGCGCAGCGAGGCCTACTTCCGGACCGTGGTGCAGGATGCGTCGGACGTGATCCTGATCGTCGACGACGACGGAACGGTCCGCTACGCCAGCCCGTCGGCTAGCAGCCTCTTCGGCGACATCCAGATCGAGGGCTCAGCCCTGCCGGACCTCGCGGCGCCAGCAGGCCAGCACGACGTCAGCCGCGCGCTGGCGCAGATGCTTGACCATGCAGGCACCAGCCACTACCACGAGCTCTGGCACTTCAGCCGGCGGGACGGCCGCACCGTCCAGGTCCAGGTCCGGTGCAGTGACCTGCGGGACGACAGCACGGTCGGCGGCCTGGTGCTCACCATGCGGGACGTTACCGAGCAGCGCCAGCTCGAGGACGAGCTCAAGTACCGGGCCTTCCACGACTCGCTGACCGGCCTGCCCAACCGGCTGCTGTTCCAGGACCGCGCCGCGCACGCGCTAGCGCAGGCACGGCGCAGCAGGAAGATCACCGGAGTGCTGTTCGTGGACCTCGACGACTTCAAGGTCGTCAATGACACGATGGGGCACGGCGTCGGCGACGAGCTGCTGGCTGCTGTCGGCACCCGGCTAGCCGCGGTGGTCCGCGAGTCCGACACGGCGGCCCGGCTCGGCGGCGACGAGTTCGCCCTGATCATCGAGCAGGTCCAGAGCCGCGCTGAGGTCGAAGCGCTTGCCGGACGGGTCATTCACGCGTTCAACGAGCCGTTCACTGTTGGCGGCGCGTCGATTATCGCGAGCGCCACCGTCGGCGTCGCGACGACGGAGGACAGCGCCGACGTGGACGAGTTGCTGCGGCACGCCGACCTAGCGCTCTACGCGGCGAAGGCCGCGGGAAAGCGGCAGTGGCGCCGCTACCAGCCAGCCCTGAGCGCCGGCATGATCCGCCGGCCGCGAGGTGCAGGCTGCCTTGGAGGACGCCGTGAGCAACTCCGCGTTCTCCCTCGCCTACCAGCCCATCGTCGCGCTGACCAGCGGCGAAATCGTCGGCTTCGAGGCCCTCGTGCGTTGGCCGCACCCGCAGTGGGGCATGATGCTGCCCGGACAGTTCATCTCGCTCGCCGAGGAGACCGGCCTCATCGTCCCGCTCGGCGACTGGGTGCTGCGGCAGGCCGCCGCGGACATGGCCCGCTGGCGGGGGCACATGAAGGATGAGGAGCCGCCGTACGTCAGCGTGAACGTGTCGGCCCGCCAGTTCCGGTCCTCCGGCTTCGTGGACAGTGTCGGGCAGGCTCTCGCCGTGTCGGGGCTGGCGTCTTCGGCGCTGACGCTGGAGCTGACCGAGAGCGCCCTGCTGAACCGTGACGAGCAGATGCACACTGACCTCATGGAGTTGAAGCTGATCGGCGTGCGGCTCGCCATCGACGACTTCGGCACTGGTTACTCGTCCCTCAGCTACTTGCGCGAGCTGCCGATAGACGTGCTCAAGATAGACAAGTCCTTCGTCGACGGGGTCACCTCGTCGGAGCAGCAGCTTGCCCTGGTCGAGGGCATCATCGGCATCGCGAAGAAGCTCAACCTCGAGGTCATCGCGGAAGGGATCGAGACGGACGCGCAGCGGGAGATGCTGGTCACGATGGGCTGCCGCTACGGTCAGGGGTACCTGCTGGCGATGCCGGGCGATGCCAGCCACGCCGAAGCGCTGATCCGGGAACGGCAGCGCCTGATTACCGAGCTTCCCAGCTAGCACGGAGAACCACGGAGAACCACGGAGAACATTGTGGACAGATGGCCTAAGGTTCGCACCCATGACGGCGCGCCGGCTCCCGGTGCCGTTTACCTCTGCCCGTCGGTGGGGGAGTACCCCATTTACGACGAGGCCATCTACCAGGTGCTCCGCGAAGACGAACGCCGTAACGCAATGTTCCGCGGTGCCATCGACGCGGTCGCGCCCGGGGCGACCGTCCTGGAGATCGGCTCCGGCCCCGACCTGCTCTGGACACTCGCCGCCGTCGATGCCGGCGCCTCCCGGGTGTATGCCATCGAGGTCATCGAGGAGAGCGCGCGGCTCGCCGAGCAGGCCGCCCGCACCCGTCCGCCGGCCGCATCCATGTCATAGCGGGGGAGTCGACCAGAGTCGAGCTGCCGGAGCGCGCGGGCGTGTGCATCGCGGAGATCGTCGGCTGCATCGGCGGCAGCGAGGGCATCGCCGCGGTGCTCGCGGATGCCCGGCGGCGGCACCTGACCCCGTCAGCCAGCGTCATCCCGGCGGCGGTGCGCACGCTGGCCGGGGCGGTGAGCCTGCTGGACCTGACCGCCGGCGACGTGGCGCTGCCAGCGGCGTTCGCGCCGTATGTCGACGTGGTGTTCGAGCAGGCCGGCGGCCCGTTCGACCTCCGCCTCTACGTTGGCGGCGTCGGCCCGGCGGCGCTGCTGTCGACGACGGGTGCCTTTGAGGACCTGAGGCTTGCCGAGCAGTCCTATGTCCAGGGCGGCGAGCTCAGGCTGAACATCACCGGCAGCGGCCGCATCGACGGGCTGCTGGCCTGGATCGAGCTGGCCGTGGCCCCCGATGACGCAGTCCTTGACAGCCTCGCGGAAGACACGAACTGGCTGCCGGTCTACATACCGTTCGCGCTGGAGGAGCCCCTCGCCGTTAGCGCCGGCGACATCCTGTCCCTGCAGGCCACGGTCCGCGACGCGGCCGACGGCATACATCCGGAGTACTTCTTCCGCGGCCACCTCACCCGCACCGGTTCCGGTGCCGCCGTCGCGGTCAGCGCCGAGTCGCGGTACTCAGGCGGCCCGTTCCGCTCGACGGTGGTGCATCGCAGGCTCTTCCCAGCTGGACCACGCTAAGCGCTCACTAATGTGGGCAGAGGGTCTGGAGTGTCACCCTGGTGCGCCCCGGGCAAGATCATGAGGTGACGGCACGCGATAACTTCATCGTCGTAGTCAACGAGCTGGGCCAGTATTCGCTGTGGCGGGCGGGAGCCGAGGCACCGCCCGGCTGGCGCCGGCGGTCGGCTGTCATGCCCGAGAGCGACTGCCTGGCGGTGATCGAGCGGTCGTGGCGGGACATGGCGCCGGCCACGACTGGCGCGTGGGACGGAGCGCACGGCAGCGCCCCGGTCCACGAGCTGTTCGCGGAGCAGGCTGGCCGGCGATCCCGAGGCGCCAGCGGTGATGGTCGGCCGGACCCGGGTGAGCTACGGGGATCTGGAGGAGTCGGCGAACCGGCTCGCGCACTATCTCGCCGAGGCCGGCGCGGCACCGGAGGCCGTCGTCGGTGTCCACCTGGAACGGGGCGCCGACGTGATCCGCAGCATCCTCGCGATCATGAAGACCGGGGCCGGCTACCTGCCGCTTGACCCGTCCCTCCCGGCGGAACGGCTGGCCGCCATCTGCGCCCAGGTGCGGCCGGCCGCGGTGATCACGGCGGGCGCCGGGCAGTTCCCCGTCCCCGGGCCGCGCCTCGTCCTGCTGGGCGAGCTTGGCGCCGAGCATGGCGGCGAGCTGGCGCGGCGTCCGGCGACACCGCCCGCTGTCCGCCCGGCACCCGGCAATGTCTGCTACGTCATCCACACGTCAGGTTCCACCGGCGACCCCAAGGCGGTCGCGGTGAGCTACGGGAGCCTGGCCTGCACCATCCCTGTGCTCGCACACGATTACCAGATCGGCCCGGCCGACCGGGTGGCGCAGCTCGCCTCCCTGGCCTTCGACACCTCCATCGAGCAGATCTTCGTGGCCCTGACGCGCGGCGCGACGCTGATCCTGCCGCCGCACGGCACCATGGCACCATCGGAACTGCTGCGCGGCATCGAGCGCAAGCACGTCACGGTCATCGACTTGACGCCCGCCTACTGGCACCAGGTGCTCGCCCTCGCCGAGCCCGCCGACCAGCGGCTGCGCAGCCTCCGGCTCATGATCACCGGCGGTGAGCAGGCGGACGCCGGCGACTGCCGGCGCCGCGCTCCAGGCGGCACCCTGGGCGAGGCTGCTGAACGCGTACGGGCTGACAGAAACCACGATCACCTCAGCCATGTACGACGTCGGGGCCGGGTCCGCGGCCGCGGACCCGGCGGCCGTCGTCCCGGTCGGCCGGGCCGTGGCCAACGCGCGGATCATGATCCTCGACGCGTCGCTGCAGCCCCTCGCGGCGGGGCGCTCCGGCGAGGTATGCATCGGCGGCTGCCAGCTCGCACGCGGCTACCTGGGGCGGCCCGCGCTCACCGCCCAGCGGTTCGTCCCCGACCCGGAAGGCGAGCCGGGCGCGCGGATGTACCGCACCGGCGACCTCGGCCGCTGGCTTCCCGGCGGCAGCATCCTCGAGGTCACCGGGCGGATGGACCGCCAGCTCAAGGTCCGCGGCTTCCGCATCGAGCCGGGGGAGATCGAGAACGTGCTGGCCGGGCACCCCGGCATTCGTCAGGTATCGGTGACCGCCGCCGGCAGCGACTCCGGAGACACCCGCCTGGTCGCGTACTACACGCCGAGCCAGGTCAGCGCAGATGCCCCCGCCCCGCACCACCCGCCGGCCGCGGCCCTGCGCCGCTACCTGCTCGACCGGCTGCCCGGCTACATGATCCCCTTCGGCGTTCATCCCGCGCCAGCACCTGCCAAACGGGGACGAGCCGGGGGAGGGGAGCCCGCCGCGCGAGCAGGCACGCCCGCGCAGGAGCGTCGAGCGGCAGACGCCGACCCAGGCCGGCCTCGCCGCCCCTGTGGGCCAGGCTGCTCGGCCACGAGCACGTCGGCCTCGACGACGACTTCTTCGACCTCGGCGGCAACTCGCTGCTCGCCGCGGAGATGCTGGCGCACACGCGCGCCATCTTCGGCATCCCGGCGGAATCCACGCGCCCGCTCACCCGCTGCCTGCTGCGTGAGCCCACGCTGCGCGCGTTCGCCGCTGCCGCCAGGGACGCCCGCGCGGGCAAGCTGAACGCCGACGGCGACCAGCAGGACATCGACTTCGCCGCCGAGGCCAGGCTCGGGGTCACCATCCACCGGCACGGCGTGGCGTCGCGGCCGCCCCGCTGGCGCGCGCCCCGCGAAGTCCTGCTGACCGGAGCGACCGGATTCCTCGGCGCCCATCTGCTGCGGGAGCTGCTGACGGCCACGGACGCGCGGGTCTGGTGCCTCGTCCGGGCACAAGGCGATGCGGGCGCGCGCGACCGCATCGCCGCCGCGGCGGCGCGCTACGATCTGCCCGAACCCCCGGAAGACCGCGTGGTTCCCCTCGCCGGCGACCTCGCCGAGCCTGGGCTCGGCCTGCCGCCCGAGGTGTTCCGCGAGCTCGCGCGGGACATCGACGTCATCTACCACGTCGGTGCGCTGGTGAACTTCGTCTACCCCTACCAGGCCCTGCGGGCGGCCAACGTGGCCGGCACCCGCGAGGTAATCAGGCTGGCCGGGGAATCCCGTTCCATCCCCGTGCATTACGTGTCCACGACCGCCGTGCTCGCCGGCCTTGGCGTATCGGGCGTCAGGGAGCCACCGAGGAGACGCCGCTCGGCCACCCCGAACTCCTGCGCATGGGCTACGTGGAGACCAAGTACGTGGCCGAGGAACTGCTGCGCAACGCGAGCCGCGCGGGCCTGCCGGTGGCGATCTACCGGCCGCTCGACATCGTGGGCAGCCTGGCCACCGGGGCCTGGTCGACATCAACCGAAATGGCGGCGTTCATCCGGTTCATGACCGACAGCGGGCTCGCACCGGACATCGACCTGCCGCTCGACTTCGTGGCCGCTGACGTTTGCGCGCGAGTCATCAGGCACATCTCCGTCACCGAGGAAGCGGCCGGCCGTACGTACCACCTCGCAAGCCCAGGGAACACCATGCTGCCCGCCTTGACCGGCGGGCTGCGCCGGCGCGGGTACAAGATCACGGACGTACCGTTTGACTCCTGGACCCGCGAGCTGGCGCGGGAGGCCGCCCACGACCCGTCGCACCCGATGACCGCGTTCCTGCCGCTTTTCGTGGACCGCGACCCGGAGTCTGGCCTCACCGTGGCCGAGATGTACCTGGAGCACGTCTTCCCCGCTTACAGCCAGACGAATACCGAGCGCGCGCTGCGGGACACCGGCATCGCATTCGATTCGGCCGACGGCCAGCTCCTCGACCAGAACATCGACCGGCTCATGCGGACGGCGTACCTCCCGGAGCCGCCGGGCGGGCGGCTCGCCGATGCCGACTAGCCGCTACCAGGACTGGGCCTCCTTCGAGTTCCCCGTTTCCGGGCCGGAGGACGGGCCCGTGGCCTTCTGCGCCGACCTGAGCCCGGCGAGCGTGCTCGCCGCCTACCAGCGGGGCCTCATCCCCCTGCCGGCGCCTGACGACTACTTCCGCACGCTCAACGAGGTCAGGTACGAGGATCAGGTCGCGGCCGGGACCATCGCCGTCGTCGGCGGCGAACGCGACGATCCCTACGGGGTCGCGTGGTGGTCACCGAACCCGCGGCCGCTGATCGGCACTGGTGTCCACCTGGGCCGCAACGTCAGGAAACTGCTGCGCCGCGAAGAGCTCACCACCACCGCCAACACCGCGTTCCCGCGGGTCGCCGAGGCGTGCCGCGCTGACCGCGAGCCCCGCTGGCTCACGGACGAGCTGCTCGCGACGCTCACCGAACTGCACGGCCAGGGACGCGCGCACAGCATCGAGGTATGGCTGGACGGCGCCCTGGTCGGCGGCGCGATGGGGATCGGGGTCGGGTCGCTCATCAGCGGCGACACGCTGTTCGGCAAGCACCCTGGAGCCGCCGCGGTCGCCGTGGCCGACATGTGGGCCCGGCTCGCCGCGGCCGGCGGGACGCTCATCGACGCGCAGTGGGACACTCCGTTCCTGCGCTCGCTGGGCGCCGAACCGCTGCCGCGCGAGCGCTTCCTGGCCATGCTCGGCCCGCCAGCGCCGCCGCTGCCGCTTCCCGGCGGCGCGCTGGCCGCCCGGCGGCTGCTGCCGCCGCCCGCGCAGGACTCCAGCCGCAGGTCACCGGTGCCGCGCTTTTAACTCATCCAGAACGGCCGCTGGCTCCGCGCCGCAAGCCACTGATTCCGCGTCAGCGTGCAGCCGGCCAGCCCCGGTGAACCTGTTCCCGTCTGTCGGCTACTGCCGCACAGTACGTCAGCCATTCCTGATTCACGGCCGTTCTTCCTTGGATTGAACAGGCGCGCCCAGCTCGGCGAGGTCGCGGCCGGTGAGGTGCAGCGGGTCCGCCGAGTCGCGGATGGACGCGGGCCTGCTGGCGCCGACGAGGGGCACGATGTGAGGAGCCTGCTCGCGGAGCCACGCCAGCATGACGCGTTGCACGGACGCGTCATGCCGCCTGGCGACCGTGAGCGCGGCCTCCAGCGGCGGGCCTGAGGGCGCGGCGAGCGGCGAGTAGGCAAGGTAGGCGATGCCGCGCCGGGCGCAGGCCAGCGCCGTGGCCAGGTCGGCGGGATCGGCGTAGGAGAGCCGGTTCTGGACGGCGTCAACCGGGGTGACCGCGCAAGCCTCGTCCAGCTGGGCGGTGGTCACGTTGGACAGGCCGACGGCCGCGATCTTGCCCTCCTGGCGCAGTTCCGCGAGCGCGCCCACGCTGTCCGCCAGCGGCACCGCCGGGTCCACGTGATGCAGGAAGTACAGGTCAAGCCGCGCTGCGCCGAGCGTTCGCAGGCTGGTCGCGCAGTGCGCGCGCAGGGTGCCAGGGCGCCCGTCGACGGGGAAGCGGTCGCCGTCGCGCCAGTGCCCGCCCTTGGTCGCGACCGCCTCCGCGTCAGTTCCGCCGCCGAAGGCGAGCGGCGCCGTCCCGAGCCCGATGCCCGTGATGCGGCGGCCGTTGACATGAGTCATACGCACATCCTGAACCCTCGAGCGGCCCGGTGAAATGCCAGTGGAGGCCTCCCCTCGCGCTGACCTCAGTGGCCGGGAGCAGCGACGCGACGGTTATCCTGCGCAGGTGAGCTTTTCGAATCCCATCCCCAACGTCCTCGCCAACCGCTACGCCAGCGCCGAGCTCGCGGAACTATGGTCCCCCGAGCACAAGATCGTGCTTGAACGGCAGCTCTGGATCGCAGTGCTGCGGGCGCAGCGCGACCTCGGCGTCGACGTGCCCGACGGCGTGATCGAGGCCTACGAGAAGGTCGCCGACCAGGTCGACCTCGGCTCGATCGCGGCGCGGGAGCGGGTGACGCGCCACGACGTGAAGGCGCGCATCGAGGAGTTCGCCGCGCTCGCCGGGCACGAGCACATCCACAAGGGGATGACCTCGCGGGACCTCACCGAGAACGTCGAGCAGATGCAGGTGCGCCAGTCGCTCGAGCTGGTCCGCGACCGCGCGGTGGCCGCCCTTGCCCGGCTCGCGCGGCTCGCCGCCGAGCACGAGGCCACCGTGATGGCCGGCCGGTCGCACAACGTCGCCGCGCAGGCCACCACGCTCGGCAAGCGGTTCGCGACGATCGCCGACGAGCTGCTGGTCGCGTTCGCCCGCGTCGAGGAGCTGCTCGCCCGCTACCCGCTGCGGGGCATCAAGGGCCCGATGGGCACCGCCCAGGACATGCTCGACCTGCTCGGCGGGGACACCGCGAAGCTGGCGGAGCTAGAACAGAGAGTGGCCGCGCACCTCGGGTTCTCCACGGTGCTGACCAGCGTGGGACAGGTCTACCCCCGGTCGCTGGACTTCGAGATGGTGTCCGCGCTGGTGCAACTCGTCGCGGCGCCGAGCAACCTCGCCACGACGATCCGCCTCATGGCCGGCCTTGAGCTCGTCACCGAGGGATTCAAGGAGGGCCAGGTCGGCTCGTCCGCCATGCCGCACAAGATGAACAGCCGGTCCTGCGAGCGCGTCAACGGCCTCGCCGTCGTGCTGCGCGGGCACCTGTCGATGGTCGGCGAACTGGCGGGCGACCAGTGGAACGAAGGCGACGTCTCCGACTCGGTGGTGCGCCGGGTCGCGCTGCCGGACGCGTTCTTCGCTGCCGACGGCCTGTTCCAGACCTTCCTCACCGTGCTTGACGAGCTGGGTGCCTTCCCCGCGGTCATCCAGCGGGAACTCGACCGGTACCTGCCGTTCCTCGCTACCACCAAGGTCCTGATGGCCGCGGTGAAGAAGGGCGTAGGCCGCGAGGAAGCGCACGAGGCGATCAAGCAGGCCACGGTGGGCGCGGCGCTGGACATGCGCCGGGGCCGCACCGAGAACGACGTCTTCGCCCGGCTCGCCGCCGATCCCCGGCTGCGCCTGACCGCGGCCGACCTTGACGCCCTCGCCGCCGCGCCGCTCGAGTTCACCGGCGCGGCTGTCTCCCAGGTGCGGTCGGTCATCACGCAGGTGTCGGCGGTCACGGCGAAGTACCCGGACGCCGCCAGGTACGTGCCGGGCGACATCCTCTAGGGCCGCCTTCGTTCATCTTCTATTAACCTTTTGTAAATGTTATGGCCATGCTGATGACTGGTCCGCCGTGGTGCGGGATACATGTCTGAGGCCGACAAGACCAGAAGAGTCGGCTCAGGTCCCGTCAGGAGGAATGGCAATGGCTCAATCCCCGGCAGACACCAACAGCGCAGTCACGGGCGGACGCGGTCGCTTCCGCCGCTCGGCCCCCCTCATCGCCGGATCGCTTATCGCGGCCGCAGGCCTGGCGTTCGGGTCTGTGACGGTGGCCAGCGCCCAGGCGGACGGGCACTCGCCGCCGCCGTCGATCGCGCAGCAGGCCGCCAAGGTCAAGGCGGAGGACGCCTACACGCCGGTGGACGGCAACGCCGAACTGAACGTCAACGTCCTTGAGGACCAGGTCGAGCATTACTACGGGTCCGCCAGCGCGACCTTCCCCGGCGTGGGCACGGTCACGGTCCCGTCGAGCAGCAGCAACTACGCCAAGCAGATGAAGCAGATCGTGGCGGGAGCCGAGGCCTACCTCGCGAAAGCCACGCTCGGCTATCACGGCAAGGGCAAGCCGGCGCTCGTGTTCGACATCGACGACACGCTGCTCAACACCTACGACTACACGCTGGCCGAGCAGTTCGGCTACGACGCCGCCACCAACCAGACCTGGATCGACGACGCGGCGTTCCCCGCCGTCTTCTTCATGCCGCAACTGCTTCAGTTCGCGGCCGGCCACGGGTACGCGATCTTCTACATCACCGGGCGGCCGCAGTCCCAGACGGCAGCTACCGTCAAGGACCTGACCAGCGCCGGGTACGCGGCGCCCGCCGCCGGGCACCTGTTCCTCAAGCCAGCGACGCCGCCGTCGTACCTGAAGTGCGCCGCCGCGCCCAAGTGCACGACGATCGAGTACAAGTCAGGCACCCGCAAGCACATCTCCAGCCTCGGCTACACGATCGTCGCCGACTTCGGCGACCAGTTCAGCGACCTCCTCGGCGGCGACGCCGGGCACCAGGTCAAGCTCCCGAACCCGATGTACTACCTCCCCTGACCGCTGACGGGCTGCCCGGTCCGCGGGCTGGGCAGCCCGTCTCGCTCAGCGGCACTGAAGGCTCAAGACCGCACCCTGATCGGGCTGTGCTGGCATGGCACGGCCCGCTCACTTGACGGGTCGCGAATAATGGCTGGTAGACAACCGGCAACTTTCCGGCGGGTGCGAGGTCGGTCAGATCTAGGGGAGGGCTTATGCCCGAACTATCCGATACGCACGCTGGATGGTGGTTGCGGCGTCATCGCCAAGCCGCGGGGCTAACGCAGGAAAAACTGGCAGAGCGGGCCGGGCTGAGCGTCCGGGCGGTCAGCAACCTGGAACGCGGCCAGACGCGCATGCCGCATCCAAATTCGCTGCGGCGCGTGGCCAGGAGCCTGGGCCTGACTGAGGCTGCTTCCACTGAACTGCTCGTGCGCTTCCGCGCCAACCGGCACGACAGCTCCCCGCCCAGGTAGCGCCTTTCGCCGGCCATGCCGCCGAGCTGGGAGTCCGTCCCGTACCGCCGCACCGCCCGGACCCGGTACCCTAGCAAGGATTCCGCCCCGCACAAGGGCAGGAATCGGTCAGGGCGCATAGCTCAGCGGAAGAGTACCCGCCTTACAAGCGGATGGTCACAGGTTCGATCCCTGTTGCGCCCACTCAATTCGAAAGACTGTCCTGTCGTGCACTTCTGAATCACTCAATGTGCGGGGCTGGCAGGTGGCGGTGGGCGAGCCCGCAAGGCGGTGGTACTCGTCGCAGGGTCCGGCTGAACAGGTGGGTGGACACCATGCCAGATAGCGACACGGGCTTGGCGGAAGATCTGTGCGCCAAGTGGATGCCTAAGGCTAAGACGAGGTGCGCACGGAAGCCCGGCCACAGCGGCGTCTGCATGAGCGTCGCGAACATGGACAGCCGCAGGGAGTACCGCCGCCTCCACCCGCACCGCCAGACGCCAGAGGCCAAGAAGAAGACCGCCCGTAAGTCCCGGATCGCTGCCTACGGGCTGACGCAGCAGGACTTTGCCATGCTCCTGAGGGAGCAAGGCAACGCCTGCGCGATGTGCTTCGAGCCCTTCCAGGACGGGCAACCCATCCACGTGGATCATGACCACGGGTGCTGCAAGACGAAGAACAGGTCCTGCGGCCGATGCGTCCGAGGGCTGCTCTGCCGTGCCTGTAACGTCGCACTGGGTCACATCGAGCGCCGGTACGCGCTGGCCCGCGAGTACCTGGACAGCCCTCCCGGCCGGGTCCTCTGGTCCGCTTAGCCCAGGAACAACCCGCCGGGTTGGAACAGAGATGGTCGCCTTGTCCGCCTCTCAGATCGACTCGGCCGCCAGGGTCACCCGCGCCTGACCCCAGCCGGATACCCGCTCACCGAGCATCTGGCCGCCCGCATCGAGGAGGCGCGTGCAGAGCGGGAGGCAGGACCAACCCGAAAAGCCCTGAGGTTGCCCCGCTTTGACGGACAGGGTGATCGTCAAACCGGGTCAGGCTCACACCTATCCGGGGCTTCTCATAACGAGGCGTCATCAAGGGTTCACTGCTATTCGCCCGCCCGGCCTTCCCCTCGCCCGCCGCCTCCGGATGACACGGGAACTGCCTAGGCTTCTTTCCTGGGCTCCGAACCCGCGCGAGCAGGACCCGCGCACGCACGCCAGGGCGGGGACAGGCCACGAGCACTAGCCCGGAGTTACGCCGCCGATCCGCATGGACCAGCCAGCCCTCCAATCTGCGATAGCTGCTCAACATGTGCGACTTCGCGTCGCACGCACACGGTGAGATATCACCTGAAAATGACCCGTCCGGACTCGTCCCGGCTATGCGCCGACGCCGTCGGCCTACGGCGGACACGCCTCCTGCTCCGTTGCCAGCGCCGGCAGGATCACTGCGGTCTTGCGGCACGGGCGGGCGGTTCCCGTTTCTGGGATTCGGTGCCGCCGTGCTCAGCCGGCCAGCGTTCGGGCGACCCGGGCGAGCAGGGGCACCTTGTTTTGCGTGAATCGCGAAGGTCCGGCTGAGCCTGGTTGTCCTGGCCAGCGTGCCGTCCCGGAATAACCCAGTGATGGGGGGTGTCCTATTACTGGCGCGTCGGGCGAGATGCCTGCGGGCTAGACCTCCGGCCAGAGCCGCCAATACCGCCTCCCGGAGCAGATGGCGAAGGTGCCCGGGTTCTGGGCGATGGCGAGGTGACCTCATTGTGACCGACGATCGGCCGCGGGAGTTTCTGCAGCTATCCGGCGGCAGCTACGTCCGGGTCACCAGCACCGACGACGGCGAGTTGATACCGGTCGAGGAACCGATCAAGCCGCAACGAGCTCGCAGCGGATCAGCGTCCACCGCGGTAGCGTTCAGTTCACACTTGGTCGCCGACGCGCCCGGCTGCGGACTGTGCACCTGGTCGCCGCAAGACGGCAGGTGGGCGCTGAAGTTCGTCAACCAGGCATGCGTGCTGCACCGAGACGACCAGGTCGAGCATGACTGACTGCCGGCTCTGCCCGGCTGGTACGGTCGCACTTCATCTGGCGTTAGCGCTGGTGGCGGACGCAGAGGCGGACGGGAATCGAACCCGTCAGCCGCGCGGCACACCGCCCTCTGATTTTGAAGACCAGCGGCAGCTGCGACGACTGTCCAGCTAGTTTGCCCAGCGCTGTGATTGCCCAGGTCATTGCACGCGGAAGGGATCCCAGCGTTCGGAGGGCCCCGTACCTCCGCGCGGCGCTCATCGATGGTGGAGCCTTGCGGACGCCAGACGACTTCACCAGCCTGCCCGGTGCACGTGTGCGGCTACCGCCACCACCTGCTTCTGTCCGCTGCGTTCAAGGACGCGGCGTGTGGTGGCCCGCACCACTGTGTTGACCCCCTAGCTCGGGGCGGCGCACTTGAAGTGCGGCGCTGCCGGCAGCACCCACCCGCGCGACTCTGGAGACCCAGGCACGGTGATCGGCACCACACGATCCGCTCTGTGTCGAAGTTCGCCTGGCACGGGCGCGTGCCCACCTTTGCGGTCGCCCGGGTACCCGGTCAAGGCGGACGAGCGTCCGTGTGATCAGGCGGCCTGCGTGCAGCGGTGGCCGTCCCGGTTAGCAACCCGCAGGCGCCCCCAGGGGAAGTCGGTGATGGTAAGGCTGATGCTGGGTTGCGGTGGGCGGGCCGGCGCGGCCGGCGCCGGGTGGCGCCTGGCTGGGCTTGCACTCCGTGGTGGCCGTCGGCGGGGTGCTGCTGGTTGCTGGTTGCTGGTTGCTGTCTGGTGCTGTGGCCGGGACCGAAGGAGCCGCTCTGCGTGGCTTGGATATCCGGTGGCCGGGGCGGCTCGCCAATCGCGGTTCCGGAGCGGTCGCCAGGCGGTGGCCGTATCCGGTGATGCTCCGGAACCGCGATTGCCCAAGGCCCCGTCATGCTCACCGCAGGTGGCTGGTGTGAGTGGCCGGGGCCGCCGGGCCGGGTGCGGGCCCGCGCGGGCCGGGCTGCGGTACCGGGGGCTGCCGTGGTCCGGAACCCACGGGCTGCCGCCGACAACCAGCCCGGCGCGGGCGGACGACGGGCGCACCGTCCTCTCGCCGCCCCGTCCCGACCGGCTAACAGAACGTCACCACCGGAAGTGCGACAGAGCCGTTAGCTACACAGTCCCTTGAGTAGAACCAGCCCCGTCGCTACAGGGTCAGTATTGGACCGTCGCCGACACCCAGGCCACTCTAGGGCTGTCCCACGTCTGAACAAAGAACTGGCATGTATCCCCGCGGCGATCTCTACGAGATCACCTCGGGGGACTGTAAATACAACGGTGTAACTTCTCGGACAGAGGAGACACCAGATGACAGATGTGACGAACGGGTACGAGCTGGCGGGACTCTCGGCTGCTGACGAGCAAGTGCTGCGCGAGCTGACCGGGCGGGCCCGGGCCGGCGGCCTGAAGCTGACCGGCGAGGGCGGCCTGCTGGGCAAGCTGACCAAGATGGTCGTCGAGGGCGCCCTCGAAGGCGAGATGGACGACCACCTCGGCTATGAAAAGCACGATCCCGCAGGACGCGACGGCGGCAATTCACGGAACGGTCACCGGGCCAAGACGGTCATTACCGAGGCCGGGCCGGTGGAAATCAGCGTTCCGCGGGACCGTGACTCCAGCTTCGAGCCAAAGATCGTCGCGAAAAGGCAGCGGAGGCTCACCGGGGTGGAGGACATGGTGATCTCCCTGTCCGCAAAAGGGCTTACCCACGGCGAGATCTCGGCGCACCTGCAGGAAATCTACGGCGCGGAAGTATCGAAGCAGACCATTACCGCAATTACCGACCGGGTCATGGAGGGAATGGCTGAATGGCAGTCCCGCCCGCTGGACCCGGTTTACGCGGTGGTCTTCATCGACGCGATCATGGTCAAGATCCGCGAGGGCCAGGTCGCGAACCGGCCCCTCTACCTGGCCCTCGGGGTCACCGTGGACGGCGAGCGGGACATCCTGGGCCTATGGGCCGGGGAACACGGCGACGGCGAGGGCGCCAAGTTCTGGCTCCGTGTCCTGTCGGAAATCAAGAACCGGGGCACCCGCGACGTCCTCATGGTCGTCTGCGACGGCCTTAAAGGCCTCCCGGACGCAGTCAACGCCGTCTGGGAGAAAACCGTCGTCCAGACATGCATCGTGCATCTTTTGCGGAACTCGTTCAAGTACGCGTCGAAACGCGACTGGGCGGAAGTCGCTAAAGACATCAAGCCCGTTTACACCGCGCCGTCCGAGTCCGCCGCCATCGACGCCTTCGCGGAGTTCTCCGCCAAGTGGGAGAAGCGCTACCCGGCCATTATCAGGCTCTGGGAGAACGCCTGGGCGGAATTCGCCCCGTTCCTGCAGTTCGATAAGGAGATCCGCACGATCATCTGCACGACCAACGCGATCGAGTCGATCAACGCCCGGCTCCGGCGGGCGGTGAAGGCCCGCGGCCACTTCCCGACCGAGCAGGCCGCCCTCAAGTGCCTCTACCTTGCCCTCATGAGCCTCGACCCCGGCGGCAAGGGCCGGGGCCGCTGGTCTAACCGCTGGAAGGCAGCCCTCAACGCGTTCGACATCACCTTCGACGGCCGCCTCAGCGCGGGACGAAACTAGACAACACGGACAGAAGTTACACCGTTAAGTTGACAGTCCCCACCTCGGGTCCCGTGCGGCGTGGTGGGTGGTGAGTCATAGGCGGTAGCAGGAAATGGAAAGTGAGGGCGGGCGGCGCGTCCCTCGCAGTGGGAGCGGGCGTTTTCTGCTCTTTGGCGGGATGGGCGCGCATTCGTGGCGAGAGAGCGCGGGCGTGTGCCAGTCTTGTTCCTGCGATCGCCGTGAGGTGCAGTGGACGCGGTGGCGACGGGCAGTGGGATGAGGCGAGGGCATGATTCCGGCGGTGGTGGGGCAGCTGGGACTCCAGGCGGCGAAGGATCTGCATCGACCGGCTGTTCGGCAAGGGGAGCGGGCCAGTCCCAGGTTTCGGGAACGTGACCGTTGGGCCTGGCGGCAGGGCCGGGCAGATCGTCATCATCAACGGGTCCGTGACCATAGGCGGCCCGGACCGGGGAGCTGCGGACACGCGGGCCGTCATCGAGTGCGCGCTTAGCCTGCTCGCACGGCTGCCTGGGATCGAGGTCACCTTCCGGCTCTCCGAGGGCGGCGCCCTGGAGGTGGCCGTCCGGCGGGCGGCCGGTGCTGGGTCCGAAGGCGGCCTGCGAGATGCACTCACCCGGGCGGCCGCCGACCTGCCCGCGTCCGGCGGCCCTGCCTGGCAGGCGACGATCGAGCCTGATGCACCGCTCGCGGCCGGGTCACTGGGAAAGGGACACAACGAGGTCTACCTGCTGACGTCACGGCAACGGCTGCAGCACCGTTGGTACTGGCCGGACCCGAACTGGTCGCCGTGGGAGAACATGGGGCTGCCCTCGGGGCCGGTGACGGTGGTCGCCGCTGGGTCGAAGGGACAGGGGCATCAGGAGCTGGCGATCGCGGCCCGCGACGCGGTGCACCACCGCTGGTGGGCGAACGACAGCTGGTCAGGATGGCATGAGATGCCCCGGCTCGGGACGCCGGTCGCCGACTTGGCGTTCTCGTCCAACTGCGAAGGCGCGCTGGAAATCTTCGCGCTGGACCAGCGGGGCCGAATCAGCCACCGATGGTCATGGCGGGACGGGGGATGGTCCGAGGGTTGGACGCTGATGGACACCCCGGACGGACGGCCTGTGACCTCGATCTCTGCCGGGTCCTACGCCGACGGCCACCAGGAGCTGTTCGCCATCGTAGACGGGCAGATCCATCACCGCTGGTGGTGGCGGGACAGCGGCTGGTCGGGGTGGCACCGGCAGGCACCCGTCGGCATGCGCGCCACCGACATCGCGGTCTCCTCGCTGATGGAAGGGCACCTGGAGGTATTCGCGCTCGATGAGACCGGGCGGCTCCGGCACCGCTGGTACTGGTCCGGACCGGGGAACTGGTCCGACTGGGAGGACTTCCCCCGGCCCGACGGATCGAAGGTCACTGCGATCGCGGCGTCCTCAATCGGCCAACGGCACCAGGAGATCTTCGCCCTGAAGGCAAGCGGCAAGGTCATTCACGCCTGGAACTGGCTCAAGAAGGACGACAAGCCCAACTGGGAGTCCCAGTCGGACTGGTCCAGGTGGACGTACATGCGGACCCCCGCCCGGTAACCGTACAGATCCTTGCGACGTATCACCGTTTGCGGCCGACTGCGGACCACACGTAGGACTTGCGTGCGTCGCCCTGCCCGGGCTCTGCGCGCCATTCTTCGACCGGGACAAGCCCCGGCTCTACCAGGTCTGTGCCTGCGAAGAACTGTGTCATCTGCTGCCGGTTGCGGGGGGTGTACTGCTGCTGGAGCATCCGGTCCAGGACGCCCTGGAAGCGCTGTGCCGTTTCGGGGTCGAAGAGGTCGGAGCTTGCGTGGGAGATGGCGAGGTAGCTGCCGGGAGCCACGGCGTTCATCAGCCGGGCGACGATCGCGCGCGGGTCGTCGGAGTCCGGCATCACGTGGAGGATCGTGAGCATGGTGACCGCCACCGGCTGGGTGAAGTCCAGCACTCGCGCGGCCTGGGTGAGGATGGTGCCGGTGTCGCGCAGGTCGGCGTCGATGTACTCGGTGGCGCCGGATTCGTGGCTGTCGAGCAGCGCGCGGGCGTGCGCGAGGACGATCGGATCGTAGTCGACGTAGACGACCCGGGTCTCGGGTGCGATCGCCTGCGCCACCTCGTGGAGGTTGCCCGCCGTGGGGATGCCGGTGCCGAGGTCGAGGAACTGCCGGATTCCTGCTTCCCCGGCGAGGTAGCGGACCATCCGGCTGAGGAACGCCCGGTTGGCCCGCGCGGCGAAGCCGAACTCTGGCCACGCCTCAAGTGCTGCGTCGGCGGCCGCCCGGTCGGCGGCGTAGTTGTCCTTGCCGCCGAGCAGGTAGTCGTAGATGCGGGCCTGGTGCGCCTTGGTGGTGTCGAACGGCAGCGGCCCGGTCCTGCTTCCGCCCGGCGGCGCTGTCTCGTTGGTGGTCATCGAACCGCCTTCCCTGTCATGTCTCGCGTGTGACCCGCTCGATGAAGGTCATCGTGTCGGCGGGGGTGAGGGCCTCGCCGCTGAGCTGGTCGACGATCTCTAGGTAGTGCTCGACGTCCGGGCGCTGGTCCAGGTAGACGGCGCTGGTGAGCTGCTCCATGTAGACCACGTCCGGCAGGTCCCGCTCGGCGAACCGCAGGACCGAGAACGACCCGCTCGCGCCGGCGTGGCCGCCCCGGGCGAACGGGACAACCTGCAGCCGCACGCCCGGCAGCCGCGCCACCCCGGCCAGGCGGCCGAGCTGGGCGCGCATCACCGCGGCCCCGCCGACGGGCCGCCGCAGCACAGCTTCGTCCATGACGGCCCAGATCCGCGGCGGCCGCGCACGCGACAGCAGTTCCTGGCGCTGCACCCGCAGCCCGACCCGGCGCTCGACCTCCGCCTCCGGGGCGGTCTGGTGGCCCAGCCTGGTGACGGCCCGCGCGTAGTCCTCGGTCTGGAACAGGCCCGGCACGAACTGCATCTCGAAGCTGCGGATAGCCGTGGCGGCGGACTCAAGGCCGAGGTAGGTCTCGAACCAGTCCGGCAGGATGTCGTTGTACTGCGTCCACCACTCCGGCTCCCGCGACCGCGCGGCCAGGGCGATGACCTTCCCCGGTTCTTCTCGTCCAGCACCCCGTACAGCGTCAGCAGGTCCTCGATGTCGCGGACCTTGAACCCGACCCGCCCCGTCTCCATCCGGCTGATCTTCGACCGCGACGCCCGGATCTCGTACCCCGCCTTCTCCGCCGAGATCCCCGCCGCCTCCCGCAGGCGGCGCAGCTGCGCGCCAAGCAGCATGCGGAGCACAGTCGCCTCTGCCTGGGATTCGTCATCCTGGCCTGTGCCTGGCGGCTCCTCGCTCGGCACTACGGTCTCCATCACTGCTCCGCAGTCGGTGAGGGGTGCGCGGGCGCGACCGCCAGCGGCCGGGCAATTCAGGCATCGTACCGCACGCCATTCCGTAATTGGCAATACAGCAACATCTCCTCGGTAATCGGCCGCCAGGCGCTGGCCATTCGCATTTCAGAAGGCCAGCCTCACACCGTCGGTTAAGAACCGGCCGCGAAACTCGCCGTGCCGTCAGATGCGACGCACGTTGTCGGCTCGCACAGTGCATTCGCACAATGCAAATGCAACGTGCAACATTCAGAGGCAGTCAATATGTCCCGCTGTCAATACCGGCTGCGTGCGACCAGAGGATCGCAGAACTCGGCGATGGATCCTGGTAGCCGCTCCCAGGGTGGGGGCGGCAGCGGTGCCGGATAACGGGTCTGGCGCCTGCCGTCGGGCACGGCAGCACCGCGGAACCGGTGCCCGCTGCCAGTCAGACGCGGCGCA
Organism: Bryobacterales bacterium; assembly: GCA_963747945.1. Classification (GTDB taxonomy): domain Bacteria; phylum Acidobacteriota; class Terriglobia; order Bryobacterales; family Bryobacteraceae; genus Palsa-89. Next base: position 83,872 of record CAVVHB010000006.1, on the reverse strand, counting down.
GCACGGCGACGACCTTGCCGAGGATCTCGGCGTCGTTGGCCGGGATCGGCTGGTACGCGGGGTTGTGCGGCATCAGCCAGGCCTGGCCTCCGTGCCGCTGCAGGGTCTTGACCGTCGTCTCCCCGTCGATCATGGCCGCGACGATCTCGCCGTTCTCGGCCTGCTCCTGCTGGCGCACCACCACCACGTCGCCGTCCGCGATCGCGGCGTTGACCATGGAGTCGCCGCGGACCCGGAGGCGGAACAGCGTCCCGCCGCCGACCAATTCCGAGGGCAGCTCCCAGGTGTCCCCGATGACCTCATCGGCCAGGTTCTGGCGCCCGGCGGCGATCCGGCCGTGGCAAGGAACGGGAACATAGGCCGCGCCCAGGGAGGGGAGGTCCGCTGCGTCCGCGAGGTCCTCCACCTCCAGGCGGACAGCAGGCTGCCCTGGCAGTCGCAGCTCCACCGTGCGCGGCCGGCCCGGGTCGCGCCGGAGGTATCCCCTGCGCTGCAGGACCGAGAGCTGGTAAGAGACGCTGGACGCGCTGGCCAGCCCGGCTGCCTCGCCGATCTCCCGCAATGTGGGCGCGTATCTGCGGCGCCGCGCGAACTCCGCGATGGCCTGCAGGATCCTTTGCTGCCGCCAGGTGAGCACGTGGTCGGGGTCCGGGTCGGGCCAGCCATGCGCGCTTGTCGCGTCATCTGCCTCGCTGCCCGCCATCCGGTTTTCCCTTCGGTAGCCGTGCCAGCCCGATTCTATCGGTCAGAAACCGTCAATGGCAAATATGAGTTCACAAATAAGTCTGTTGTGTTCAAATAGTTCGAACCTGTGCTCTAAAGATCGCTTGGCGTCCAGCCTTGGCTGAGGCCGGCGCTGACTCCCCGGCGACGCTTCCAAGGCCGGCATTGAAGCGTCCATGCCCAAGGTCATGGCAACCGAGCTCGCCGAGGAGCTCAACGCGACTGCCCGCGCCCATGCAGACCCTGGAGGTCGCCACAGATGCCGTTCCCGCGCCTGGCCTCCGGCTCAGGGCTAACTGAGCGGCCTGGCCGCGGCGTTGACGGTGGTCAGCCGGGGCCGAGGCCGAGACCGCGCCGCCCAGTTTCGTTGAGGTCGCCGAGGTGGAAGCGGTCGGGCCAGGTCCGCTCGTAGTGCTCAGCCGGGAAGTCGCCCGGGCTGGACCCGGTGAGGAACGCCTCGCGGAGGCTGGCGGCGTACTCCTCGTTGCGGGGGCACCAGGGAGCGGCGGGGATGTACATGACGTTGCCCCAGCCCTGCTGGCTGGTGACCGGGGCGACGCTGTGGATCATGTCGCAGTGCCACCAGACAGAATCGCCGGCCAGGACGTCAGGGATGCCGCTGAGCGCCTGCAAGAGCAGTGGGTGCCATCGCTCGCTGGCGGGGAAGACCTGGTTGACGGTCACGCCGCACATGTCGTCGTCGGGGACGTCGGGCAGCAGCGGCCGCAGCATGAGGTAGGCCATCGCCCCGGGGATGGGGACGGTGTGCAGCACGCCCTGGTCGTGGGCCATGTCGGACAGCGCGGTCCAGCCCTGGAAGGTGCGGAACGCCGAGCACATGGTGGTGCCGGGGTACTGCGGCCCGGCGGTACGGTAGGCCGCGTCCCAGGGGTCGTACTGTTCGACCGTGCCGCCGAACAGGTGGCGGAAGGCCTTCTGGTAAGCCTCGGTCATCCACAGGTCGAGGGTGCCGGGGTCGAGGTGCGTGCCCAGGCCGCCGGAGTTGGCGCCCTCGGGCAGGCGCTGGATGCGGTCGGGGTAGAGCAAGTCGCGGTCCGGGTCGAACCACTGCGCGCCTTCGGAGGTGTGCTTCCACTGGCGGTTGAGGAAGCCCTGCACGCGCGCCATCCGCTCGCTCTGCCGGGCCTGCATCTGCGCTGGCGACCAGTAGACCGGGTAGATCTCGGGTTTGGAGCCGACGCTTCCGAAGAAGTCGTCGCCGGGGCCACGGTAAGCCTCGAAGAACTGGTTGCCTTCCGTGTAGCTGACGATGTCGCGGTCCCAGCCCAGCGCCTGCTCGCGGTCGAAGTGGCCGCGCACGACCAGGCAGCCCCGCCGCCGCAGGAGGGCCAGGGCCTCGGGCGTCACTGTCCGGGCTTCGATGTCGGCGTATTCGATGACCGGCCAGATCGTCTCGCCTCGCTGCCGGGCGGCCGTGATCTCGCCGACCTCAGCCTGGATGCGGCGCTCGACGACCGCGAAGACCTCTTTCACCGTACGGCCCGAGGCGGCGATCCGTGCCCGCAGCGCGGCCTTGACCGCGCGTATCGCGGCGGGCAGGTCGTCCGGAGTCTGCTCCCAGTGGGGCAGGACGGGTAGCGGGGCAGTGGCAGGCGATCCCAGCGGTGACATGCCGCCTCCTTCTAGAAAAGGATCCTTACTTGAAAAACTGTAAGCGCGCCGCCCTTTCTAGGCAAGACTCCTGTCTAGAATCGTCAGCATGGAACCGGCCAAGCCGTCGCTGGAGCTCGTGCGGTCGCTGACCGACGAGCACGTGCTGCGCACCCTCATGCGGCACCGGCGCCTGACCCGCGCTGAGCTGGCCGCCGAGACGGGAATCTCCAAGCCGACCGCGGGGGAGAGCGTGCGACGGCTGACCGTCGCCGGCCTCGTGGCGGACACCGGCGAGCGCACCGCGGGCGGCCGCGGCCGCGGGCGGGTGGGTTCCTACTACGCCCTGGCGGACGCCGGGGCTGCCCTGGTCGTGAGCATCGCGCCGGAGGGAATCGTCGCCGAGCGGGTCGACGCCTACGGAGACACGGTGTCCCGGGCGGAGCAGGACATCGGCCGCCCGGCCCGCCCGGACCAGGTTGCCGCCGCCCTGCGCGCCGCGGTTACCGGTGCCCGGCAGGGAGACGCGGTCGTGCCGCGCCTGGCCGTCGCGAGTGCCGCTGACCCGGTAGACCGCAGAACGGGACGGCTCATTCACTTGCCCGATGCCCCGTTCCTGCTCGGCGAGCTAGACCCGGCCGCGGTTCTCGCCCCGTACGTCGGGGGGCCGGTCACCGTTGACAACGACGTGAACTGGGCGGCGCGGGCAGAACGGGACGTGCGCGCCTGACGGGACCCTGCGCGACTTCGCCTACCTCTACCTCGACGAGGGCATGGGCTGCGCAATCGCCAGCGACGCAGAGGTCAGGCGAGGATCTGGCGGCCTGGCGGGCGAGGTCGCTCACCTCATCACCGTCGGCCCGCAAGGCCAGGCGATGCGGCTCATCGACGTCTTCAACGAACTAGGCCTGCGGCGGCCCGGCTCGACGGCGATCGACGTCGGCCACCTGCTCACCGCGATCAGCGACAGGCGGCCGCAGGCGCAGACAGTCCGGCACGCGCTGGGTCAGGCCATCAGCGGGGTCCTCGCCGCCGTGGTGGCACTCTGTGACCCCGAACTCGTCGTCATCGGCGGCTCATGGGGCACCCATCCGCTCATTCTCGAGGCCATAACCTCGGCCTTCACCCGCATGCCCCGCCATGTCCCCGTCCGCGCAGCCAAGCTAAGGGCGGAGCCGTCGCTCGCCGGAGCCCGGGCCGACGCCCTGACCCGACTTCGCCTGGCGATCGTGTCCGCTGCGCACTCAACGGGAGCCGGCTCCTAGTGCCCAGCCTCAGTCCTCCCGGATCGTGGCCAAGGCTGGACCTTTTCGAGGCGGCAAGCCTGAGCGCGGCTAATGACGGGTGAAGGTGACGTGGGTGATGCCGCTGGGGGAGCTTACCGACTCGATGGCGAAGCGCTCTTCTAGGCCCTCCAGGCCGTCCCAGAGGGGCTCGCCGCGGCCGAGGAGGATCGGCACGAGCGCGATGTGCATGTGGTCGATCAGGTCGGCGGCGAGGAACTGGCGGACGGTGGCCGGGCCGCCGCCGATGCGGACGTCGAGGCCGCCCGCAGCCTGCTTGGCCGCCGCGACGGCCTGCGCCGGGCCGGCGTCGATGAAGTGGAAGGTGGTCCCGCCCTTCATCTCAACCGGGGGCCTGACGTGATGGGTGAGCACGAACACGGGGGTATGAAACGGCGGCTCCTCGCCCCACCAGCCCTGCCATTGTTCGTCGGTCCACGGTCCACGCTGCGGGCCGAACTTGTTGCGCCCCATGATCTCCGCGCCGATGCCAGGCCCCCAGTTGCTCGCGAAGGCGTCGTCGATACCGGTGCTCCCGCCTTGCTGGCCCTGCATGACGTGAAATGAACGGGTGCCAGTGAACCATCGCACCAACCGGTCCCCGGCATACCCGAAGGGCGCCTGGAGGCTCTGGTCAGCACCGGCGCTGAAGCCATCGAGCGAGACGGAAAAGTTGTGAACACGAACAAGTGACATGACGGGCAGGCCTCTCTGGTCGAAGCTGAGTTCATCAGTGCTCGTGGTGTGGTCGTAGCCAGGATCGCTTTCTCGACATCTGAGCACCGCCCCTGCACGATAACGCTAGAAGTCAGCTGACCCAGCGGTAGCGCCGCGGCGCTCGATGAGCACCGTGTCGCGCCACCGGCCGTGGTGGCAGCCGATCCGCTCGCGGGTGCCGACCACGCGGAACCCGGCCCGTTCGTGCAGCCGCAAGCTGGCGGTGTTCTCCGGGAACACGCTGCTCTGGATCGTCCAGACCCCGGCCGCGTCCGCTGACTCAACGAGCGCGGCGAGCAACGCCGCGCCGGTCCCGCTGCGGTGCCACGCCGGGTCAACGTAGACGCTGTGCTCGATGACCCCGGCGTACACGCGCCGGCTTGACACGGCCGAGGCGGCGGCCCAGCCGAGTACCCGCCCGGTGGCGGCGTCGGCGGCGACGTGGCGGTGCAGCGGCAGTTTCGCGGCGTCGAACGCTTCCCAGCCCGGGGCGGTGATCTCGAAACTGGCCTGCCCGGTGTCCAGCCCGGCCTGGTAGATCGCCAGGACCGCGCTGGCGTCGGCTGCCCGCATCGGCCGGATGAGCACGCCGGGCGGGGCGGCGGGCCGCGTGGCCTGGATGACCGCCGAGATCAGGCCGCCGCCGGCGTCGGCCGCCGGGCGTGATGCTGACCCGGGTGAATCCGGCCGCCAGGAGCTGGTCGCGGTACTGCTGCGCGGTGACCGTCCCGGTGGTGCAGCCGGCTCGCTGCTCGGCGGCGGCCCGCTGGCCCGGGTCGGTGCCGTCGCCGGCGATGACGTCGCTGACGCCGAGCCGCCCGCCGGGCCGCAGTACGCGGAACGCCTCGGCGAGCACGCGCGGCTTATCGGCGGACAGGTTGATGACGCAGTTGGAGATCACGGCGTCCACGTGCCCGTCCGGCAGCGGGACCTCTTCGATGCTCCCGTGCAGGAACTCGACGTTCCGCGCGCCTGCGGCGGCGGCGTTCGCGCGGGCCAGACTGATCATCTCGGGAGATCCGTCCAGCCCGTAGACCCGCCCGGAGGGGCCGACCCGCCGGGCGGACAGCAGCACGTCGATGCCGCCGCCCGATCCGAGGTCGAGCACGGTCTCACCGGGGTTCAGCGCCGCGACGGCGACGGGGTTGCCGCATCCCAGGCTGGCGCGCAGCGCCGCTTCGGGAAGGCCGGCCGCCTCGTCGTAGGCGGCGGCCCCGAAACAGGCCTCGCCGGGTCCGCCGTCGGTGACCTGCTGCCCGGCGGCGGCTGCCTCGGCCAGCCGGTCGTAGCGGCCCACCACCGCGGCGCGGACCTGGTCAGCGTCATCGGCCACGGGATACCTCCATGCACACGGTTAACAGGACGGGGCAGCCGGGACAGGGCAGCCCATGACGATGTCAGCGGCCGTCGGGAAGCACTGCACGCACGCGGCGTTGATCCGGTAGTACGTCGCTGTCCCGTGCTTGTCGGCCAGCACGAACCGCACGCTGGCCAGGATCTTCAGGTGCTCCGACACCGTCGACTGCCCTACCTCCAGCTCGGCGGTGATCGCCCCGACCGTCATCGGGTCACCGCGCCGGGCCAGCAGCGACACGATCTGCACCCGGGTCGCGTCGGCCAGCGCCCGGAACCACGAGGCATACTCCGCCGCTGTCGCGCGATCCAGCGGGCCTGTCATTTCATCCATCGTTAATCGACGATAGACGATAGACTAGGGGATGGGAAGGGTCTCAAAACCCGTGAGTGCCGCCTCACCCTACGAGCCGCCGGTCTGTCTCGGACACGTTGCGGCATGGGCTAGCCTGCCGCCGTGATCACCTGTGTCGTTGAATACGTCATCGATCCGGCGAAGATCGATGCCTTCGAACGCTTCGCCCGCCGGTGGATGGAGTTGGTCGACCGGCATGGCGGCACCCACCATGGCTACTTCCTGCCTGCTGAAGGCGCAAGTGACAAGGCGCTGGCCCTGTTCAGCTTTCCGAGCCTGGCCGCGTACGAGCAATACCGCGGGCTGTTCGGTCAGGACCCGGACTTCGTGGCGGCCGACCGCATCAGGGATGAGAGCCAGTGCGTGCTCCGCTATCAGCGGACGTTCATGCGCCCGCTTCTCCCGAGAGGCTCGGGCACCTAGCGCCGTATCAAGCGACGTTTGCCAGGGGCGGCTGCCGGCTGACGTGCTCAGCAGGCGCCGGAGCACTGTCCGGTAAGAAGGATCAGCCAATTTGAGCTCCTCTGCCTGAGCGGCTGTGAACCAGCCGATGGCGTCGTGCTCGTGCGGCTGCATGTTCGATACTTCGCCCCGCCAGCGGCGCGAGACCCACACGGTCAGATCCAGGCTGCGCTGCGGGTCGACGCGGCGCAGGACAGGGCCGCCGTCAACGCCGATAAGCTCCGCTCCCAGCTCTTCGGCCACTTCCCGCCGCAGCGCGTCCAAGGGATTTTCACCAGGCTCGACATGCCCGCCGGGGAAGTCCCACACGTCCGGATACGCCAGCCGCGCCGGCGTCCGGTGACAAAGCAGCATTTCCTCCGGCCGCAGCAAGATCACGGCCACGACGTGATGGTCCATCATCCGTCAAGTGTCACCCCCGGCCGGATCCACTGGTCCGCTTAGCCCAAGAACAACCCGCCGGGTTGGAACAGGGGAACGCACCAGGGGCAATGTTCGGCCGACGAAGGCACTCGCGCGGGCCCGTAACGATTCCGCGCAGGGATGTTAGCGTGCTCAGAAAACGATTGCGCTCAGCCGTCCGCTCGTCTACCTGGAAGTTCTGCGTCCTGTGACACTGAAATGCGCTTTTGCTTGAAAGCTTTCGAAGATTGAGTCGCTTGCTCGACGACCCGTCCGTCTGTTAGCGTTCACAATTGCCGCCTAAGTACGAATGGCGGCCCGTAGTACGTGGACATCAGGCCCGTGTGCCGGCGATGGAAGCCGGGGCGCCAAACGGGAGGGATGAGCATGGAATCGTCACCGCCCGGCGTGCGGCAGCTGCTCGCGCTCGACCGGTCCTCCTCCGCGGCGCACCGGATAGCGCTGGTCGCAGCGCACGCCGCCCGGGTCCTGAAGATCACGCATCCGTACGTCAGCGACTCCGGACGATGGGAAGCGACCTGGACGGGCGACGGGTCTGCGGTCGCCGACACCGAGGACGAGTTGCTGGCGGACGTTGCCGCCCGGCTCGGCCCGGCGTAGCCGCGGCCCGGCGGTCGGCCTGCGGCTCTCACAGGCGCCGGGGCGCGGGTTTTCCTCCACTTAACCCGCGCCCCGGCTGGCCGGCGGGAGCCGTACGCCCAAGGCGTGGTGCGCAAGCTGGAGGCTGTGACCTGTTGGCGCCCAGTTTGGCGCGCGGACTCTGCCGGTATCTCTGGGTGGAGGAAGCTGGCGGGGCAACCGACATCAAGGAGCGTGCCATGGCCACCATCAAGCTTCACCAGACGACCACCGCGACTCCCGGGCAGTTCGTCGCCGGGCTTACCGACTTCGGGCCGGGCCGGAAGGAGCTGTTCCCCAATAGCGCCGACGGCTACCTCAAGGTGCACGACCAGGGCCCCAACTGGGCCGACGTCACCGAGGGCTCGAACGGCATCTGGGAACGCCTGCGCTACGACTGGTCCGACCCGGGCCGCATCACGATGACGACCACCGACTCCAACACGTGGGGAGGCCGTTCGGGCCACACCTATACCCTTACGCCGCGGTCCGGCGGGATCACCGACGTGGACGTCGTCGTGGTCCGCGAGGGCAAGAACCTCAAGGGGCGGCTGATCGGGATCTTGGTGGCGGCCGGCGGCAAGGGCGTCCTGGGCAAGGCACTGGCCAGTACCGTCAAGGCCATCGAGGCCCGGAACTACCCGGCGGCGGCGGAGGGTTCCTGACATGGCCGGCGAGCTCAGCTACGACGTGTTCGTCAACGACCCGCCGCCGCAGGACGGTCTTCTTCCGAACGGAGAGCCGAAGCGGTTCTCTCCCATGGCCAGCACGCTGATCTACGGGGACCGGGATGCGGTGCTCACCGATCCGGGCATGACGCATGATCAGGCGCGCGTGCTCGCCGACTGGGTGGCCGCCAGGGGCCGGAACCTGACGGACATCTTTGTCACCCACGGCCATGGCGATCACTGGTTCGCCGCCGGGCTGCTGGCCGAACGGTTCGGGGCGCGTGTGGTCGCCTCGGCGGGCACCATCGCGCAGATGCACGGCAACGCGGCTGCCCGGCCGCTGCTGTGGGACAAGATGTACCCGGGGCTGATCCCCCCGTCGCCGGTCACCGCGGTGACCGTCCCCGGTAACCGGTTCACCCTCGAAGGGCACGAACTGGCGATCGTTGAGGTCGGCGACACCGACTCGGCCGACACGAGCGTGCTGCACGTCCCTGAGCTGGGGCTGGTCGTCGCCGGTGATGTGATCTACAACGGGGTTCACCTGTACCTCGGCCAGAGCGTGGTCACGGGGGGCCTCGGGCTTTGGCGGGACGCGATCGACACCGTCGAGACGCTGCTGCCCCGGCATATCGTCGCCGGTCACCAGGACAGCAAGCGCGACGACGACGCCGGGCGGACGATCGCGCAGACCCGGCAGTACCTGGACGACGCGGACGAGCTCTTGCGGACGGAAGACACTGCCATCGGCTTCTTCAACGCCAAGATCGCCCGGTACCCGGATTATCTCGGGCGGATGGTCCTGTGGGTGAGTGCCAGCGCTATCTACGGCGTCCGCGAACATCAGGGGGAGGACGTCCGCCAGGTCATCGTCGCCTCATGGCTCTGAGCTAGGGCCAGGCGCCGGCGGCTGGACAAGCAGCCAGTTCCGGTCGGTCACGGCGGCGCCCGCCGCAGCCGCGCGGTCGCGTACGGTGCTGCGGTCGCTAACCACGAGGCGGTGTCCCGGGGTGGTCGCGGCCAGGTCCGTGATCACGTCGCTGGCCTGCGCGCCGTCCGCGACCGCGATGATCCGGATCTCGGCTGTCCGCACCGTCAGCGGCTGGTTCCAGCTGAATCGTGGTGCGGGGCCCGCCCCGCGAGCCTTGCCAGCGGCCGCTGAGCTCGCCGCCGCGGCCGCGGCCGCGTCGCCCAGCACCAAGACGTAGTCCGGATACCAGCGGGCGAGTGCCGGGCCGGGGACGGCGCCCGGCGGCAGGGTCACCCCGGAGTGCGTCAGCTCAGTCAGCTGCGCGTGCAGGCGCCGGCCTGCGTCGGCCGGGTCGGCCGACGCTGCTCGCGCGCCTGCGGGACCAGTGCCGTCAACGAAGACCGTCACGGGCTGCAGCGCCGCGCGCAGCGCCGGCCAGGTTGCCGCGAACCCCGAATGCAGGTTCAGCCGGTCGACCTCGCCGGCCGGCAGCCACACCGCCTCGTCGGATTCGTAGGTATCGGAACGGACAGGCAGTCGCTCCGCCGCCTGCGCCAGCACGGTGTGGTACGTCCAGCCGCCGTGCTCGTCTGCGTACAGGCCGCGCGGCACGACCAGCTTCGGGTCGAGCATGCATTCCTCGTCCGCCTCGCGCAGCGCGGCCTCGGCTGGCGTCTCGTCACTGTCCATCGCCCCGCCTGGCAGCGCCCAGGTATCACCCTGGTGGCTCCACTGGGAACGGTGCTGCACCAGTACCAGGCTCAGTGCCTGGTCCGTGGGGTGGGGCACGTAAACCAGCAGGCCGGCGGCTCCGAACAGGCCCCAGTGCTGGTGTCCCTGCGCGCAGGTCACCCACCCGTTGCCGCTCGTCCCTCCAGGCATAGGTCTTCCTCCGGCGCGAGCCCGACGACCAGGCCGTGCTCAGTCGCGGGCCAGGCTGGCCAGCAGCGCACGGGTACGGGCCCGGGACGCGGCCGCGTCGTCGCCGACCGTGAACGGGGCCGCCCAGACATCGGTGGCTCCGGCCGCGAACAGTGCCCTGACCTGAGCGGCGACGCTGTCCTCGTTGCCGACGATGACCGCTTCGGCCGGCCCGGCGATTCCGCCGTGGGCCAGGATGCGCTGGTAATTGGGCAGTTCGCCGTAGACGGAGAACTGGCGGCCGGCGGCTGCGCGGGCCGCGGCGACGTCGTCGTGCACGGCCACCGGCAGCCCCGCCACGATCCGCGGCGCGGGCCTGCCCGCGTCAGCGGCGGCCTTGCGTATCCTCGGCGCGACGTGCGTCTCGATCGCGGTGGCGTTCGCCATCCACAAGATCGTCCCGGCGGTGCAGGCGCCGGCCACCCGCAGCAGCCGGGGGCCCAGGGCCCCGACCATGACCGGGATCTCCGCTCCGTCTGGCAGCGGGAGCGGTCCCGCCTCGACCTGGAACTCCCGGCCCGCGAAGCTCACCTGCTCGCCGCGCAGCAGCCCGGTGAGGATCTGGACGTACTCGTCGGTGTGCCGTCCGGGCGTGTCGTACGAGAGGCCCAGCCGGTCCTCGATCACGACCCGGTGCGAGGGGCCGACGCCGAGGGTGAACCGGCCCGACGTGCCGATGGCCGACGCGACGGCGTTGGCGCGGCTCGCCTGCAGCGCCGGGTGGCAGGTGTAGGACGGCAAGACCGCGGTGGCCAGCTCGATCGTCGCGGTGGCCCGCCCGGCCAGCGCCATGACCGGCAGCGGGTCACCCGCTCCGGCCGCACCGGGGTACCACAGACTGGTGAACCCGTCCGCCTCGGCTCGCTCAGCCTGAGTGACGATCCGGTCAGCGGTCGCGCCGCCGCCGGTAAGCCCGATACGCATTCAGTGCCCTCTTTACGTCGGTGACCCGGTACTCGCTGCTTCCAACGCCATTAAAGAACGTTCATTTAATTCGTCAACCTCCCGCCCCCAGCCCCCTGCCGTCAACCCCCCGTCTAAGGCCGGCGCCGGGACGCCGGGGCACGCCGGCACCGAGGCGCTGCGCGGGCACCCCGCATCCGCCCGTGCTCGGCGGCTCGCCTAATATCTATAATGTCGACTGATTTTATCGGCAAAATCGCCGGCAAAATCGCCGACGGGATCGCAGTCAAGATCGCAGTCAAAATCGCAGACTGGAGAGTACTCATGGCCGCGGAAGCACCTAGGACGCTCAAGACCGTGACGGGAGCGGGCGGCCAGGGCCACGACATCTACGACCAGGCGGTCGATCCATCTCGGTCCACGCTCGACATCGCGCGTCTCATCGCCGAGCGGGCCGAGAAGGCGCAGATCGACTTCCTGTTCACCGCCGACCTGCTGCGGTTCGGTGCGCAGGGGGCGATCGGGTCGCAGGAGCCGCTGATGTTCGTGTCCGCGCTGAGCGGCATCACCTCCCGCATCGGGCTGATCGCCACGGTGTCGACAACCTTCCACGATCCGTTCAACCTGGCCCGTTTCTTCGGCACGCTCGACCATCTGAGCAACGGGCGCGCCGCCTGGAACCTGGTCACGTCCTCGATCGGCGAGGAGAACTACGGGGGGTCGCTTCCGGCGCCCGAGGACCGCTACGCCCGCGCGGCGGAATCGCTTGACGTGATCTACGCGCTCTGGGACAGCTGGAAGGCCGGGGCGCTGACCGCGGGCGAGCGGGGGCGCGCAGTTCTCGATCCTGCCAAAGTCCTCCCCGTCGGCCACGAGGGACGGTTCTTCTCGGTCAAGGGCCCGCTCAACATCCCGCCGCTCCCGCAGGGACGGCCGGTTCAGCTCCAGGCCGGGCAGTCCGAGGCGGGGACCGCCCTCGGGGCGCGCTACGCCGAGATCGTCTTCACCTCGCTGCCCACGCTCGATGTCGCCGAGGAGTACACCACGAAGATCCGCCGGCTCGCGGCGGGTCATGGACGGCGGCCGGGGCTGCCGTGGATTTTCAGCTCACTGCACGCGACCTTTGGCGCGACGGAGCAGGAGGCCCGCCGCACGGTCAGCGAGCGGGTGGCGGCCATCGACTTCGAGCGAGGCCGCACGCAGGTGGAAGACATGTTCGGGGGCGGGATCGACCTGTCGTCGGTCAAGCTCGACGAGACCGTCCCTGCGAGCCTGATCCCGGACGTGCGGACCGTGAACGGCAGGCGGGGCCGGGTCGACATCTTCAGCCGTTACGCGGCGCAGGGCTACACGCTCCGCGAGCTCATCATCGCCGCGCAGGACACCGGGCACTGGAGTGTCGCCGGGACACCCGAGCAGATCGCCGACGCGATCGAGGAGCGGTTCAACGCCGGGGTCCTCGACGTGATCTCGCTCGGCGGCATCGCCGACGACCGCCAGCACGAGTTCGTCGTCGACGGCCTGCTGTACGAACTGCGCAAGCGCGGCATCGTCAACGACGGCTACCGGGGCGCCACGCTGCGGGAAAGCCTCGGCCTGCCGCTTGAAACCCCCGTCCGCGGCAGCGAGCCCCGGGCCGCTCGTGTCTGATGCCCTGGTCCAGGGGACCAGGGCCGCGCTCAGAGTTGCCAGAGGTCCAGCAGCGGCGCCGGGTCAGCCAGGTCGGGCAGCACGATATCCGCGCCCAGGCCGGCTAGCTCGTCGAATGAGCGCCCTCCGGTAGCCACCAGCGCGCACCGGACGCCGACGGCCTGGGCGCAGGCGAAGTCGCGCGGGGTGTCTCCTACGATCCATACCTGGCTCGGGTCCGGTCGCCACCCGGCGACCGCCAGGCGGTCGAGGGCCGCCCGGGCGACCCCGGCCCGGTCGGGCGCGCTGTCGCCGTATCCGCCGAAATCCGGCTCGATCGGGGGGATCAGCAGGCCGGCCTTCAGCTTGAAACGGGCGACGGCGGTGATATTGCCGGTAACGACCGTCTGCCGGACGCCAGCGGTGGCAAGGTAGCCAAGCAGTGCGTCGACGCCGGGACACGTGCTGGTGCGCGCGCGAAGCTCATCTAGGCGCCCGGCGACGAGGCGTTCTAGTGCCGCCAGGACGTCGGCGGCCCGGGTCGGCGACGCCCCCACGGCAGCGAGCAGCATGCCGGCGATCTCGGAGTCGAGCCGCCCGCCGTAATCGCGCCGCTCGGGCGGCGGCCGCAGGCCAGTCACCTCGGCGACCGCGTCCAAGAAAGCCCGGGCGGCCACCCCGCCCGAATGGACCAGCGTCCCGTCGATATCCCACAACACCGTGGTCGCGCGCACTGGAGAGCTGATCACATGACATTGAACGCAGACGCCGCGGTTTCCTTCCCACGGCGGCCGCACGCGGACCTGAGGGGCCGAGGTGCCTGAGGTGCCGGGGTGCGCGGGCCGGCCGGAGCCATCTGATTGACTGCTGCCCATGACCTTGGAGATCGAAGCGGACGCGGCGCACCCACCGGCGTGGTTCACCAAGGCCCTCGCGGCTCCGGTGACCGAGCACGCGACGTCGCTGGACGGCGTCCGGATCGCCTACCGGATGTGGGCCTGCCCGTCGGAGCGGGGCATCGTGCTCGTCCACGGCGGCGGGGCGCACTCCCGCTGGTGGGACCACATCGCCCCGCTGCTCGCCGCCGAACGCCGGGTCATCGCGATGGACCTGTCGGGGCACGGGGACAGCGGCCGCCGCGAGAACTACAACTTCGACGCGTGGGCGCGCGAGGTGCTCGCCGTCGCGGCGGACGCGGGGCTTGACGCCCCGCCGGTCGTGATCGGGCACAGCATGGGCGGCGTCGTCGCCCTGCGGCTGGCGGCGATGTCCGGGTCGCAGATCGAGGGCGTGGTGATCGTCGACGCGCCGCTGCGCGACCCGGCTCCGGAAGAGCAAGCGGCACAGCGCCAGCGCGTCTTCCGGCAGCTGCGCCTCTACCCGACGCAAGAAGCGATACTTGCCCGCTTCCGGCCGGTCCCTGACCAGCCGGTGCTCGGCTACATCGCGGATCACGTCGCCGCCATGTCGGTCCGCCAGGCCGACGGCGGGTGGACCTGGAAGTGGGATCCGGCCATCTTCAACAGCAGGGAGACGCCGCCGGGGCCGCTCACGAAGCTGGACTGCCGGGCGGCCCTCTTCCGCGCCGAGCACGGCATCCTGTCCGCGGAGATGAGCGACCTCATCTACGACCGGCTCGGCCGGGTGGCGCCGGTCATCGAGATCCCCGTGGCCGGCCACCACGTCATGCTCGACCAGCCGATCGCGCTGGTCGCCGCGCTCCGGACGCTGCTTTCCGACTGGGATCACTCCCGCCCGGAACCGAGACCCTGACCGGCGAGGAACTCCTCCCACGTCCGCTTGCCGACAGCGCGATCCGGGGCCAGGTTCGCCCCGGCCCGGATCGCCCTGGCCGCCTGGCCCGGGATCGGTAGCGGAACCAGCCGCCGCCGCAGGCCCGCCGCGCGGAGGTACGCGTTGACCAGTTCGGGCACGGTGTGGATCTCCGGCCCGGCCATGTCCGGAACCAGGCCCGACGGCGAACCGAGCGCCAGCTGGGCCATCTGCTCGGCGACCTCGGTGACGTCGACCGGCTGGAACCGGAAACCGGGCGGGGCCGGGATCACCGGCGACTTGGCCAGCGCTCTGGCCACGATCAGGATCAGGTCGTGGAACTGGGTAGCGCGCAGCGTGGTAAAGCCGATGCCGGACCGCTCCACGACGCGCTCGGTGGCGAGCTTCATGTCGTAATAGCCGAAGAGCGCCCGGTCGACGGCGCTGGCCTGCGGGACCCGGCCAGCGCCGACGACGGAGATGAGCACGATATGCGCTGTGTCCTTGGCCGCGCCGACGAGCGTGCGGGTCTTCTGCTCGTCGCCCTTGCTGCTGCCCGCGCAGTGCACGATGACCTCGGCCCCCCGCATCGCGGCCGCGATGCCCGCGCCGGTGCTGAGGTCGCCGGCGGCGTAGCGGATACCTTCGGCGTCTTCCCGGGGGCGGCGGCTGAGGACGGTGACGCTGGCGCCCGCGTCACGCAGTCGCTGCGCCACTGGCCGCCCGAGCGTCCCGGTGCCTCCCGTGACCAGAATGGATGTTGTCATAACGTCTCCCTAACCGCAGACAAGGGCATCCACACACGGCGAGGCGGGGTCCGGTTACCCGAATAGCTCGGCGAACCTGGTGACCTGCTCGACGCTGGTGGGGTCCTGGAAGCCGATGACCAGCTCCTGCACCCCGGCGTCTTCGAACGCGGCGATCCGCTGCTTGACCGTGTCCACCGTCCCGATCAGGCCGTAAGAGCCCAGGTCGCCGGGGTAGGCGAACTCTGCCCCGGGCGGGACAAGCGCGCGCGCCTCGGCGTCGGTGTCGGCGATGATGAGCGCGGTCGTCACCGTGCGGTGGATGGTCTCGTAGTCGCGGCCGGCGTCGGCGCAGTGCTGCCGCAGGACCTCGAACTTCTGCCGGGCCACTTCCGGCGAGTTCATGATGTTGCAGGCGTCGCCGTAGCGGGCGACCAGGCGCAGCGTCTTCTTCTCGCCGCTGCCGGCGATCAGCATGGGGATGTGCGGCCGCTGCACGCCTTTGGGCTCGTTCACCGCGCCGCGCACCTGGTAGTACTTGCCCTCGAAGGTGGTTTCCTTTTCTGTCCACATCGAGCGGATGATCTGGACGGCCTCGCCGAGCCGGTCAAGCCGCTGCCCGGCGGTGCCGAACTCGTACCCGTACTGGATGTAGTCCGGCTCCCACCAGCCCGAGCCGATGCCGAAGGTGAGCCGGCCGCGGCTGATCACGTCCAGGGTGGACGCCATCTTCGCCTGCAGCGCGGGGTTGCGGTAGCTGTTCGCGGTGACCATCTGGCCGAGCCGGATCCGGGAGGTCTCACCCGCCAGGCCGGCGATCAACGTCCAGGCGTCGAACAGGATGTCGTGCGAGGGCGGGATCGTGGTGAGGTGATCGGGGCACACCAAGGCCTCGTAGCCGGCCTCGTCGGCGGTCTTGGCGATCTCCACGACCCGCTCGTAGGCGTCGACCGGGTCGCTGAACTCCTGGAAATCCCGCACGAAGCCGCTGGGCAGGAAGATGCTGAACTTCATTTACTCTCACGTCCTTCGGAAGGCTGGAAGCTTGCGCCCCATGTAGACCAGGCACCCCGCCCGAAGGTGTCGCGGACCGGGAAACGTAACCGGGTGACTGGCAGCCCGAACGCCGCCACCAGCTTGGGGCCGCCGGCGAACACGGTGATGCGCGAGATCCCGCTGGCCGTCACGGTGAGGACCCCGAGCCCGAACGCCTGATAGGAGCCGTCAGGGGCGCGCCGGTAGGCGGCCGCGGCAGGCTGGCCGTTGGCCAGGGTGGGCGTCATGAGGTAGTCCCCGGGCGAGCCGATGACGCCCGCGAGGAAACGCAGGCACGTGATGCGCCCGGAGAACCACTGGGTCGTGCCCACCATCTCAATCGCGGCGTCGGCGCGCAGTGCTTTCTCCAGCGCCGCGATGTCGGCGTTCTCGAAGCCCGCGATGTACAGGCCCAGCTGTTCCCTGGCCCACGGATCGGTGGGCTCGATGAGGCGGCCCGGCGTCGGCGACGCCTCGCTCAGCCGCACCCGGGCCCGCTGGAGGGCGCTCTTGACGGCCACCGCGGAGATGCCGAGCATGGCGGCCACCTCGCTCGCGGGGAAGCCGAGCACCTCCCTCAGCAGCAGCACGGCGCGCTGCCGCGGCGGCAGGTACTGCAGGCTCGCGATGAGCGCCAGCCGCAGCATCTCGCGGGCGGCGACGACCGCGGCCGGGTCAGCGGACTCAGGGACCACCCGGGCGTCCGGGATCGGCTCGACCCAGGCCACCTGCGGATCGGCCGGACCGGGAAGGGCGGCCGGGTCGCTCCCGGGTCCGCCAAGGCCCGACGGCAGCGCCCGCTGGCCACGCTGCTGCAGCGCGGTCAGGCAGGCGTTGGTGGCGATGCGGTAGAGCCAGACCCGCAGCGACGACCTGCCTTCGAAACCCGCCTGCGCCCGCCACGCTCGCAGCAAGACCTCTTGCACCAGGTCCTCCGCCTCGTCCGCGGACCCGAGCATCCGGTAGCAGTGGGCCAGCAGTTCACGCCGGTGGGATTCCAGCTCGTCGCCGAGTTCCGCCGGCTTCGCCTGTGTCATTGACGCCCCTTCGTTAAGACGAGCGCTGGTCGAGAGCAGTGTCCCGCGTTGCGTCGCAGACGCCACCTGTCGGTATACAGACCGCCGCCCGCGGCGAAAGGAACCGGCAACCCAAGGACCAACTAAAAACCATCCAGAACGGAGGCGTGCGCCGCGTCGCACCCCCTGGGGCGGCCGCCCGCTTGGCGCGGAGGGTGGCACTTCCAGGCGAAGACACGAACCGTTCGGGAAGTTATTATTTAAGATTCCTAGACATATGGTTTCCGTAGTTGTTAGTGTGGCGCTAGCCGGCCGGGCCATCCAACCCCCATCTACCGGAGTCACCGTGCTCAGACTCACGCGCTTTGTCCTTAACCACCGAATGCTCGTCGTCCTGCTGTGGGTCGCGCTGGCGGTGGCCGGAGCGGCCACCGCGCACACCACCACGAGCCGCCTGTCCACCTCGTTCACCTTTCCCGGGCAGGCCGGCTGACCAGGCGAACACGCTGATCGGGCGGTACTACCACACCGGCGGCGTGACGCCGCCCGTCGTGGTGCTGCTGACCGCGCCGCAGGGCGGCACCCTCGACCTCGCGCAAGCGGGCCGCGCCTTCGCGGCCGCGAACGCGACCGGGCCGCTGCGCGTCCTGGACTACACGGACACCGGCGACGCCGCGTTCCTGGCCGGCGGCGGCCGGGCGACGTACGCGCTGATGTTCCCGCCGTCCGGCACCGGCGACCGGGCCGCCGACTACGCGCCGGCGATCCTCGCGGCCGTCCGGGCGGCCGCGCCGCCGGGGACAACCGCCGAGGCGACCGGGTTCGACCAGCTCGCCGCCGGCAGCAAGGCGGGCGGGGTGGGGGTGCTCGCCGAGACGGTCATCGGCAGCGTCGGCGCCCTCGTGGTGCTGGCCTTCCTGTTCGCCAGCTTCCTCGCGCTGCTGCCGCTGGTGGTGGCGATCGTGTCGGTGCTGACCACGTTCCTGCTCGTGCTCGGGCTTACCGGTTTCACCAGCATCAGCTTCATCGCGGAGTTCCTGATCGCGCTGATCGGGCTCGGCGTGGCGATCGACTACTCCCTGCTGCTGGCTACCCGGTGGCGGGAAGAACGCGCCAAGGGGGCGGACCGCCGCGAGGCCGTCGAGAACGCGGCCGCCACCGCGGGGCGCGCGGTGCTGTTCTCGGGGTTCGCGGTCGCGGTCGGGCTGGCCAGCCTCATCGCGGTGCCGGTGCCGTTCCTGCGCAGCCTCGGCTACAGCGGCCTGCTCATCCCGCTGGTCTCAGAAGCGGTCGCGCTCACCCTGCTGCCGATCATCCTCTACACCGTCGGTGACCGGCTCGACTGGCCGCGGCGGCGCACCGAGCGGTCGGGCAGCAGGGCATGGGCCGCCTGGGCCAGGGGAGTGGTCCGCTACCGGTGGGCCGCGCTGGCCCTCGGGCTCGGCATCCTCGCCGCCCTGATCGTCCCGTTCTTCTCCATGCACGCCGGAGAGGCCAGCGCGGCGTCGCTGGCCTCCAAGGGCGCCTACCGGGTCGCGCTCGACGACCTGGGCCGCGACGGGATCCCGACCGGGGTGCTCGACCCGGTCGAAGTCATCGTCTCCGACGGCGCTGGCGGCGGCGGCAGTGCTGGCGGCGGCGCCGGCGCCGCCGTGGCGGCCCAGCTTGGCCGCCTGCCCGGCGTGCACGCGGCGCTCGCCCCGTCGGCGGCGGCCTTCCACGCGGCGGGCACCGCCATCGTCGACGTCCTGCCGGTGAGCGAGACGGGGCAGGCCGCCGGGGCGGACACGCTGGCCCGCGTCACCGCGGCCGTCAGCGGCAACCCGGCGGTGCTCGGGGTCGGCGGGCAGGGGGCGCTGGACCGTGACTTCAGCAATGCCGTGTACGGGCACTTCGCGCTGATCCTCGCGGTGCTGTCCGTCCTCACCTTCCTGCTGCTGACGGCGGTCTTCCGGTCGGTGCTGCTGGCGCTGAAGGCGGTCGTGTTCAACCTCGCCTCGCTCGGGGCCGCCTACGGCATCCTCACGCTCATCTGGCAGCGGGGCATCGGCAGCCACGCGCTGTTCGGCGTGGCCGGGACGGGGGCGATCACCGTCTGGGTCCCGCTGATCATCTTCGCGTTCCTCTTCGGCCTGTCGATGGACTACGAGGTGTTCATCCTCACCCGCGTCCGGGAGGAGCACGAGCGGCTCCACGACACCCGCGCCGCCGTCGTCGAGGGGCTGGCGCGGACCGGCCTCATCACCGGGGCGGCGCTCATCCTCTTCTTCGCCTTCCTGTCCCTCGCCACCGCGCCCGCCACCGAGGTCAAGATGCTCGGCACCGCGCTCGGGGCCGGCATCCTCCTCGACGCCACCGTGATCCGGGCCCTGCTCGTTCCCGCCGTGGTCGCGATCCTCGGCAACGCCGCCTGGTGGCGGCCAGGGCAACGCGGCGGCGGGACAACGCAAGCGAGCGGCGGCACCCGCCCCAGGTCCGCGGCGGCACATCAGTAACGGTTCGAGACAGGAGATGGCACCAATGAGCCGCCAGGAAACGATAAGGCGCGACCCCAGCGCCGACTGGGTCATCATGCAAGCTGTGCACGACGCGTTCCGGCGCGACCTCGACGACATGATCGGGGCGGCAAGGCGCGGCAGGGCGCCGCTGGGACGCTGGACGGTGTTCCGCGACCAGCTCACGTACCATCACACCGCGGAAGACGAGGCCCTCTGGCCGGCGGTCCGCGCCAAGCTGACCGCGGACCCCGACGGGGTGGCGCTGCTTGCGGCGATGGAAGATGAGCACAGCCTCATCGACCCGCTGCTCGAGGCGGTCGACGACGCGCTGGCCCTGGACGCGGCCGGACCGCAGGTCGGCGAGCTGCTGACCAGGCTGAAGGCCACCTTGGTCAGCCATCTCGCGCACGAGGAGTCTGCTGCCCTCCCGCTGGTCAGCTCACTGCTGACACAGGCGGAGCTCACTGCGGTCAACCGGCGGTTCAGGAAGCTGGGCGGCCTGCGGCAGGCGTCGGTCATGTTCCCCTGGGCGTTGTCCGCGACCGCCCCTCAGACGCGGGACCAGGTCCTGCGGTTGCTGCCGCCGCCGGCCCGGCTCCTGTACGCGCTCGTCTGGCGGCCCCGCTACGCCCGCCGGGCCGCCGCGTTCGACCCCGCCTGACCGGGCCGGGCCGAACGCGGCGCAGCGCGTGCGGGCACCGGGGCTGTCCCGGTGCCCGCACGCGTTCTTCGTTCCGGCGGGTGAGCGATGATGCTATGAATGGCCTACTTCGAATGGCCTGCTTCGAATGGCCGACTTCGAATGGCCAACTTCGAGGAACGTGAAGATCGGCGGTGCGACATGGCTGAGATGGCTCCGGTCGACGGGAAGAGCGGCCGCGCCGAGCTGCTGGCTTCCTTCATCAACGCGACCCGCCGGTCCGGCTCGCTGATGCAGCTGCTGAGCCAGGCCGCCGCCGACCGGATCGGGATCAACGCCACCGACCTGAACTGCCTGAACATCCTCAGCTTCAGCGGCGCTATTACCGCCGGGCAACTGGCCCAGGCGACCGGGCTGAGCACCGCGTCGATCACCGGGATGATCGACCGGCTGGAGCAGGCTGGTTACGCCCGCCGCGAGCGGGACGCGCACGATCGCCGGCGGGTGGTCGTCCGGCTCATCGTGGACGCCGTCCACCAGGACGTGGCCCCGGTGTTCGCGCCGATGCTCGCGGCCTGGCACGACATCGCCAAGAGCTATACCGACGACGAACTCGCGCTGATCGCGGGCTTCCAGCTGCGCGCGGAGGCGGCGATCAGGGACCAGCTGACGGCCGCCCGGTGAGGTCGGTCCGCGGTCGGTCCGTCGGTCCGTCGGTCCGCGGTCAGTCTGTCGGTCCGTCGGACGGTCCGCGGTCGGCGGGCGTCGGTCGGTCCGCGGTCGGTCGGTCCGCGGTCAGTCCGCGTCGAGCTGCGTGACGGCGGCGCTGCCCGCCGCGGCGGTGCGGCGCAGGAAGCCGGCGATGAGGTCAAGCTCCGTCTCTGAGTAGTCCGCGCACACCTCGGCCATCCGCGCGCTCATTCCCGCGAAAAGCTGCAGCACCTCGGCGCGCCGTCCGGCGACGGGACACACGACGACGCCGCGCCGGTCGCCGGGATCGCGTTCGCGCGTGATCCAGCCGCCGTGCTCCAGCCGGTCGATGATCCCGGTCATGGTGGCGGGATGCAGGCCGCTTAGCCGCGCGAGCGCGCTCGGGCTGAGTGCGCCGTGGAGCCCGAGCAGGTCAAGGCACAGGAAGTCCGTGCCGCGCAGTTCAAGGTGACCGCCGACGCGCTGGCTGAGCAGGGACAGCTGGGAGTTCACGGTGCGCAGCGCGTCCCTGATCTCCTGCGCCCGCCGTGCCCGGCCGGCCTTGTCCCCGCCCCCTGGTGGTTTCGAATCCATATAACATGATTCCCAAATCAATAGGTGGCGGGGACCACGATAACTGATCCCGGCTGAAACCGGCCACCCCGGTGCCCATCTCCCCCAAAAAGGCACCGGGGTGACCTTCACCCCGGTCTCCCCACATAAACCGGAGCGCTCCACAGAAGTCTTTTGCGACGACTGCCTAAACTTTGACCATTGCGGCGGATTGCGTTTGGATAAAGGCGCTGGCGGACGCGTCGATGGTCGTCTAAGGCGTCAGGTAAGTGTGTGCAACGTTCATTCGAGGCCGCCGCCTTCGCATTCGCGATGAGGAGCAATGGTGTGCTCGTCGATGAAAGCGGCCAGGTCGGATAGCTCGATGAGGAATTCTTCGTTTACGCGCTGCGCGGTAAGTTGCTGCGTGCGGATTAGCCACTTCACGGCGCGAGGCCTGACGGCCAGCCGTGCCGCCACTTCGCCAGTGGTGAGGTAAAGCCCATTAGCTCGGGGCTTCATGGTGTACGTTCGCCTCCTGCCGCCGGCTCAGGTAACCGACAGGGTGTGAGGAGGTGCCTGCGGTCGAGCGTGATCTTCTCTCGTACAGTTCAAACCCTGCGCTGCACGACGAACAGTGGGTACCAGGGAGCGACTGGGAGCGCTTGGGAGCGGACCTGCCCCAGCTCATTACTGCGGCACCTTTCCCGAGAGCGGGACGTCTGGCCGCCATGGGGCATCGCTGGAGAGGCACATCGAAGACATTGCCGGCTCCCGGCTAAATGGCGTCACCATTCGCACGTCACTTCACAGGGCTCAGCCTATATTTCGACCGTCATTTCGAACGCTCTGGTTCGTGTCGGCGGTCTAGTTGATCTTCATCCCAGTCTCAGAAATCCGTTCGAATTCGCGTTGCTCTCTTGACATGGCACGGCTAAAAGCCGAGTGTGCTCGTATGACTACAGCGATGGCTGTGGCGGCTGTGCTCGCTTTCAGCTTCGCGCTTGGCTCGCTGGTCCGCTCCGTCGACGGTGCGACGCTGCGCCGATGGCGGCTGTCGCGCCGGTGGGACGTCTCCCGGCTTGCCCGCGAGTTCATCACGGCCGCCGATGAGCCGCTGGCCACTCTCCGCGGCCTGACGCACATGATCAACGCGTGGGAGCGCGGCGCCCGCCGGCCGAGCGAGCGCTACTGGCTGCTGTATCTCCGCATCTTCCCCGAGTGCGTGAACGGCGACCAGAACGAGGCCGGGGAACTGGCCAGCACCGCTGAGATCGACACCACGGAGGCCGCTGCCTTCGGCGCCGCGCGCAGCGAGGACCAAGACGATATCCGCGCCCTGACCGCGACGGTGCAAGCCCTGGAGCTGCAAATCGCCCGACTCGCCCGGCGGCTGGACAAGCTATCCCGCAACCAGCACGGCGAAGGGCAGCCACGCCAGCGAAGCGAGAGGAAGGGCGCGCGGCCAAGGTACCTGGGGTCGAGTTCGACGCTCTTGTGGACTGCGCTTCTCCCGTCCCTGCAGCCCTGAAGGTCTTAACGTCCTGTCCTGGCCGTCGCCGGGGGCCGAGTTGCCGGCCCCGGGCATCGACGTGAGCGTCCCGCTCGACGCGGGTGCCGCATTCGTCGGGCCGTCTGTCGCGGTGGGCGTGCCGCTTGCCTGGCTCCCAGTCGGCGCGGGCCCGCTCGTCGGGCTCCCGGTCTGGCTCGTCGTGCCCGTCGTCGGGGTATCCGTTGGGGCGGGCGTGCCGCCCGTGGAGGTGGGCGTCGGGGTGGGCGTCGGGGTGGGCGTGCCGCCGCCCGGGGCCGCGGTCGGGGAGGGCGTGCCGCTTGCCGGGCTTCCGGTTGGGGTGGGCGTGCCGCTCGTCGGAGTATCCGTTGGGGCGGGCGTCTTGTCCTTCCGTGGTGCTGTCTTCGTTGGGGCGGGCGTGTCGCTGGGCTTTGGTGCGGCCGGCGTGGGCGACCTGGTCGCGACTACGTCCGCTGCGGGCGACTGGTCAGAGGCGCCGGCGGACGGCCAACCTGCGGCGGGTGCTTCCGTGGCCACGGTTACCGGGGTTTTGCTCGCGGGCACCACCCGGTGGGCCGGGCGAACCCCGCGGGGGGCGGACTGCTGGCTCGGGCTCGGCGAGGTGGACTGCGAGTGCACGGGTACCGGTCCGTGCGTGCCCGTGAGCATCCAGCCGGTCGCAGCGATCGCGGCAACCGCCGCGGCGGCCGAGGCGGCGTAAACGGACTGCCTGGCCGGGCGCCCGTTGTGTTTCGCCTGCCGTCGGGTGGCGGTCGCGGTCAATGCCGTCCGTAGTTCCTCGGCCCGCTGAGCGACCACTCCGGCGCCGGCTGGCCGCGTCCACGGATCCTTGGTCGTCAGGTCGGCGACTAGTGCGGCGACTTCTTCGGGCACGGACCGCGGCAACGGCGGCAGCGGCTTCTCCTGGTGCGCTAGCGCGACTGCCAGGGGCGGCCCGGTGAACGGGGGACGGCCGGTAAGGCACTGGAACGCCACGATGCCCAGTGCGTACAGGTCGGTCGAGGGCGTGGCGTGCCCGCCCGTGACCTGTTCCGGTGCCAGGTACGCCGGCGTTCCGATCAGCGTCCCTGGGCGGGTCAGTGGCGCGGATCCTGCCGCGTGGGCAATCCCGAAATCAGTGATCTTCAGTTGCCCGCGCGGGCTGACCAGCAAATTGCCCGGCTTGATGTCGCGGTGTATCAGGCCTGCCGTATGCGCGGCCTGCAGCGCCCGCGCGGCCTGGGCGATCAGGTCCATCGTCCGCGCTGGGTCCAGCGGCCCCTTGTCCAGCAGCCTGGACAGCGACGACCCGTCCACCAGTTCCATCACCAGGTAAGGAGGAAGCGGCGGATGGGCCTCGCCGTAGTCGTAGACGTGCGCTATACCCGGATGCGACAGCGAGCCCGCGTGCCGCGCCTCGGCCCGGAACCGGGCCAGTTCCACGCCCTCCGTGGTGTACCCGTAGCGCAGCAGCTTGATCGCCACCGGCCGGTCCAAGACGAGATCCGTGGCTCGCCAGACCTCACCCATGCCGCCCGCAGCGATACGGTCGTCCAGCCGGTAGCGGCGCCCGAGCAGAAGCCCCGGCGATACCTCAGCACCAGTCACTACTACCACAATGGTTGCCAGTACCCAGTTACGGGTTGCAACTACCCAGTTACGGAGAACTGGTGCTGTCAGTGTCCGGCCGTGGCGAAGGTACGAAATCAGCACGTCGAGGATCGCCTCCAGGTGGTCGACGCTGCCCGTTGTCCGTAGCACGGTGACCCCGCCCTGGATGCCGGCGATAAACGCGCCAGCGGTGCGCCCGGCATCAACGCCGGCCCGGATCTTCCCCTTGGCCTGCATGATGGCGATGCCCCGGCGCACCTGTTCCTGCCATTGCCGCAGTAGCGTCGTCGAGACCTCGGCGGCCCCTGGCACGCTGCTGATCTGGTTCATCAGCGACGCGAGCGGGCACTGCGCTCCCTGAGCGCGATAGCGGGCGACGACGGCGTCACGCCAGCGGTCCCAGGCGGCCCAGGAGTCCAGCGCGCTGAGGTGGGGCTGCTGGTCGTCAAGCACCCGGCCCGCCTCCAGGCGGGCGACCGCCAGGAGCAGTTCCTCCTTCCCGCCAGGGAAGTAGTGGAACAGCTGGCCCTTGCTGGTCCGGGTGACGGCGCGAACGTCGTCGAGCGTCATGCCGCCGGGGTCCTGGCTGCGCAAGTGAGCGGCGGTGCCCTCGATGATGCGCTGGCGCGTAGCCTGCCCCTTCGCCGTAAGTCCCATGGTCGAAGGCTAACTCGACTCTGGACCGATCAGTCTAGAACTGCTGATATTTTTTGGACTTGCGAGTCCAAAATACGCTGCATATGGTCGGTTCCATGAGTCAGCGACTAAGCGGCAAGACCGCACTTGTGACCGGGTCGACCAGCAACATCGGGCGCTCCGTCGCCCAGCTGTTCGCGGCCGAGGGGGCCCATGTCATCGTCTCCGGCCGGGACCAGGCCCGTGGCGAATCCGTCATCGCCGGCATCCGTGACCGGGGCGGCCGCGCCGACTTCATCCGGGCGGACCTCGACGGAAGCTCCAAGGCCAGCAAGCAGCTGGCCGACGCGGCGGTCGAGGCGCTCGCGGCCGGCTCGACATCCTGGTCAACAACGTCGGCGTCTATCCCCCCGCCAGCACCCTGACGGCCGACGATGACACCTTCGACCTGGTTTACGGCGTCAACGTCAAGGCGCCGTTCTTCCTCACCCAGGCGGTGGTGCCCGTTATGGCGCGCCAGGGCGGCGGCACGATCGTCAACCTCGGCAGCTGGGTGACACGGCTCGGGATTGGGTCCGGCGCCCTCTACGCCTCGACCAAGGGCGCGGTCGAGACGCTTACCCGGGCCTGGTCCGCCGAGTTCGCGTCCCTGGGCATCCGGGTCAACGCCGTGTCCCCGGGAGTCATCCGGACACCGGACCTCCCGCCCGGCAAGGAGTTTCCCGGCGCGGCGCTCATGCTCGGCACTCCCGCCGGCCAGGCCGGCCACCCCGACGCCATCGCGTCCGCCGCGCTCTACCTCGCTTCTGACGATGCCGGGTTCGTCCACGGCACGGTCATCGACGTTGACGGCGGACGCGTCGGCGTCGCCGTCGTACACCAGCGTTCGAGGCGAACCCGGGATCGGCTGGACGACGCACCTGTGCACGCGATCCAAGCGGGAACTAGCACCCTGCGCTCCGTGTGCGATCGTTAGACACTGACGTGAAAAATGCCGGTGTCGAAAACTGGGAGGCCAGCGCATGATGACGGACGCGGATTTCACGGACCTGCGCACGGCGCTGCGGGAGTTCCTCCGCAAGGAAGTCGTCCCGGTCGAGGCTCAGATCGACGCCGACGACGCGATACCGGAGCGGCTGATCAGCCAGGCCAAGGCGATGGGCCTGTACGGGTACGCGATCCCGGAAGAGTACGGCGGACTCGGCCTGTCGGTGCCGCAGCAGGTCGCCGTGGCGGTCGAGCTCGGCTACACCTGCCCGGCGTTCCGTTCGCTGTTCGGCACCAACAACGGCATCGCGGGCCAGGTCCTCGTCGCGGCGGGAACCGAGGAGCAGAAGTCACGGTTCCTGCCGCGCCTGGCCTCCGGCGAGCTGGTCGCGTCGTTCGCGCTGACCGAGCCCAACGCCGGCTCTGACCCGCGGCTGGTCACCTCGGCCCGCCGGGACGGGACGCGTGGGTGCTCAACGGGCTCAAGCGCTTCATCACCAACGCTCCTATGGCCGACCTCTTCATGGTCTTCGCGCGCACCGACCCCGGCGCGCCCGCGGCAACGGCATCGGCGTATTCGTCGTCCCGGCGGACAGCGAGGGCCTGTCCGTGGGCGCCCGCGACCACAAGATGGGACAGGGCGGCGCCTGGACGGCCGACGTGTCACTGAGCGACGTCCGGGTCGCGGCCGGCGCGCTGATCGGCACCGAGCCCACGGCGGGCTACGCGACCGCCATGCGCAGCCTCGCGCACGGCAGGCTGACCATCGCTGGCGTCTGCGTCGGGGTCGCAGGCCGCCTGGTCGAGGAGAGCACGGCGTACGCCAGGCAGCGGCAGCAAGGGGGACGCCCGATCGGCGACTACCAGCTGGTGCAGGCCATGCTGGCCGACTCCTACACGGAGTACGCGGCGGCCGCGCCTTGGTCGCCGATGCCGCGGCGGCCTACGAGGCGGGCACGGACCGCCGCCTCGGCCCCTCCGCGGCGCAAGTACTTCGCGAGCGAGGCCGTGGGCCGGATCGCCGACCGCGCCTGCGATCCACGGCGGTTCTGGCTACATCCGCGGCGTCCGGTCGAGCGCCTGTACCGGGACGTCCGGCTGTTCCGCATCTACGAGGGCACCAGCCAGATCCAGCAGCTGGTGATCGCCAGGGAACTGCTGAGGTGAGTCAGGTCCCCCAGTAGGCGCGGTACGCCGCGCGGCCCGCTCCCGGGTTTGCGCGGCTTCCTCCGAGATCGCGGGTGATCCGCGGCGGTATTCGCCGTCCATGACCCGGTGCCGCGCACCGAAGCGCCGGCTCGGGGCTCAGCGCCGTCGCACATGTCATGGTTTGCCCCCAGGCCGCCTTGATGCCTGCGGCCTTAGCGTGGAACATCCGCAGTAGGTGGAAAATGAGCACGTGCTACGCGTGTTTTCTTCCACGTAGCGCAAATGTTCCAAGATCTGCGTCAGAAATGCCCGGATTGTCCGTCCACGAGGCGCGGTGTGCCGCCTCGAGCGATCCACGGCCCCCTGCACGCCCGCGCCACGATACGGATAACAGCAACAAGCGACAGCGACGGAGGCGGAGGCGCTGATAACGAGCAACAAGCGCGGAGCGCTCGGCGCGGGCCGCGGAGCGCTTGGCCCGGGCGGCGGGAGCGCTTGGCAGGCGGGCGGGGGTCAGGTCACCCGGTAGGCCGTGTACGCCACGCTGTCCGCTCCCCGGACCGCCGAGGCGACGAAGATCGACCGCTCCAGGTACGAAAGCCGGGGCGCCGCCGTCTCCAGGTAAACCGCGACCCGGAAGTAGTACGCGGCGGGGTCGACCGGTTCTCCGGCAAGTAGCGCGGCGAGCACCGCGGGCGGCCCGCTGCGCACCCCCGACGTCCGGAAGTGCACGTGCTCCCCGGCCGCGGTAACCGCCGAGTACCGGGTGTCGATCTCAATCGTCCCGTCGCCGCGGACTACCTGCCAGTCCGCCCCGCCAGGCAGGATCTCCGCGTCAACCGCTTCGCCGAGGCTCCCGTCAACCGCCGCGCCGAGGCTCCCGTCGAGCGGCAGGAACCTGGCCCGCCCGCCTGCGATCGCGATGACCCGCCGGTGCCCGGCCCGCGTCACCCCGTGGTCCTCCAGCGGCCCGAGCCGTGCGTCCACCGTGAAGGCGGGCTCGAGCCCCGGCACGGGCGCCGCCGGGGTCACGTCAGCCGCTTTGCAGGTACCGATTCGACGGCGATATACCTCATGATGCATTAAGTCCCATCAGGCGCCAGGATGAGTCACTTATGGGTAAACCCTCTACGTACGCCTTGGCAGCGCGGCACAAGGCAGGGGCGGGAACTGAGAAGCAGGGATTGAGAAGCGGGTGACGCACGCGCGTCCGCGGTGGCCGGGACAGCCAAGCGAGCGGGCAGCGCGGCCGAGCAGCCGCGGTCGCCTATTGAGGCATCAATAAACAGTGAGAGACATAATGGTCGAAACAGAGGAGACGCTCGGGTGAAGGCCTGGCAAGTTACCCACATGGTGAGCCGGAAGAGGTCCTGGAGCTCGCGGAGGTTCCCCGTCCGGAAGCGGGCCCGGGGCAGATCTTGGTCCGGGTGCTGGCCGGCGCGGCGAACTTCCCCGACGTGCTGCTGTGCCGGGGCACGTACCAGGTGAAGATTCCGTTGCCCTTCACCCTCGGCGTTGAGTTGTGCGGTGAGGTCATCGACGTTGGCCCGGGCGTGACCGGCTTCAAGCCAGGGGACCGGGTGATCGGTGACACCGCGCTGCCGGCCGGCGCGTTCGCCGAGTACGCCCTCATGGACGCGTCGCGCCGCACTGCCCGCCCCCCGGGCGCTTGACGACGCCGAGGCCGCGCCGTTCTACGTCACGTATGAGACCTGCTGGCTGGGCCTGCACCGGCGCGCGCGGATCGCCGCAGGCGAGACCCTGCTCGTGCACGCGGCCGCCGGCGGCGTCGGGACCGGCGCGATCCAGATCGGCAAGGCGGCGGGCGCGCACGTCATCGGCGTGGTCGGCGGCCCGGACAAGGTGGCGCTGGCCAAGGAGGTCGGCGCGGACGTGGTCATCGACCAGTCCGAAGAGGACTTCGTCTCGGTGGTCGAAGGAAGTGACCAAGGGCAAGGGCGCGGACGTCATCTTCGACCCGGTCGGCGGCGACGTGTTCGACAAGTCCACGAAGTGCGTCGCCTTCGAGGGCCGGATCGTGGTCGTCGGCTTCGCGAGCGGCGACATCCCGAAGGCCGCGCTCAACCACGCCCTGGTGAAGAACTACGACATCCTCGGCCTCCAGGGCCGCACCTACCGGTTCCTTGAGTCCGACGCCATCAGGGAGCACTACCAGAAGCTGCTCGCGCTCACCGAGACCCGGCGCGATCAAGACGGTGGTCACCGAGCGCCTGTCGCTCGCCGACGTCCCCGACGGCCTGCGCCGCCTCAGCGCCGGCCTGACCACGGGCCGCATCGTCTTTATCCCGTAAGGCGAAGCAAGCCCCCGTTCTGACTGAAGTTCAAAGTCCCAACGAAAATCAGTCAGAACGGGGCCGTGCTCCCCGTGGTCACCCGCCCCGTTGCGCGGCGGCGCGGCGACGCTCCCCGGCGCTTCGCGCCTCCGGGGCTGTACCCCTCGATCGGCGGGGCCGCCCTCCCTACGATGGCGACATGATGTGGGACGAGCTCCTCGACTACTGCCTGGCTATGCCGGGCGCCTGGCAGGACGAGCCCTGGGGCGACGGCATCGTCGCAAAGGTCGGCCCGAAGATCTTCGCCTTCCTCCGGTCCGTCGGCCCCGGCGGGGAAGCCCTTGGCGTCGGCCTCAAGTGCGGGCCTACCCGGGAGGCCGCCGATGAATGGCTGCTGCGCTACCCCGCCGATGCCTCGGTGATGGCCTACATCGGCCGTTCCGGCTGGAACAACCTCAGCATCGGCAACGCCATCCCCGACGACGAGATCCTCGAGGCGATCGACGCGTCCTACCAGATGGTCGTCGCCAAGCTCCCGAAGAAGGACCGCCCCGCGTCGTGACGGACCCGGGCGCCTGCCCGGCTTCAGCCGCCGATCGCGTTCAGTTTCGGCGAGCGTCGCGTCGTCCAGCGACAGGCGACGCGCTCGCCACGTTCTCGCGCAGGTGCGCGACCGACGACGTGCCCGGGATGAGCAGGATGTTCGGCGACCGGCGCAGCAGCCAGGCGAGGGCGACCGCCATCGGGGTCGAGCCGAGCCTGGCCGCGACCGCGTCGAGGGCGTCCGACTGCAGCGGCGAGAACCCGCCGAGCGGGAAGTACGGCACGTACGCGATGCCCTGCCGGCGATCAGTCGATCGAGCGCGTCGTCTTCCCGGTGGGCGACGTTGTAGTGGTTCTGCACGCACACGACCGGCGCGATCGCCTGCGCTTCGGCGATCTGCTCGGCGTTGACCGTGCTGACGCCCGAGGTGCCTGATCAGCCCCTCGCTGCTGCAGCTCGGCCAGCGCGCCGAACTGCTCCGCGATCGACCCGGCTCGGGCCGGTCGATGCCGCCGACGCCGCAGGTTGACGACGTCCATCGCGTCGAGCCCGAGGTGCTCGCAGATTCTCGTGCACGCCTTGCGCAGGTCCTCGGGCGAGCGCGCGTGCGGCCACGCCCCGTCGTCGTCGCGCAGCGCGCCGACCTTGGTGACGATGTGCACGTCGTCCGGGTACGGGTGCGAGGGCCTCGCGGATGATCTCGTTGGTGATGTACGGGCCGTAGTAGTCGGAGGTGTCGATGTGCGTGATGCCGAGCGCGACCGCCTCGCGCAGCACGGCGACCGCCTCGTCCCGGTCGGCGGGCGGCCCGAAGACGCCAGGCCCGGCCAGCTGCATCGCGCCGTACCCGACCCGGCTGACCGTCAGGTCCGCCCAGCTGGAACGTGCCGCCGGGCAGTGTCTTCGCGGATGTCATGAGGTTTGTCTCCTTGGTTTCCTGCATGGTCGCGCTCACCCGGCGGTCTTGCCGGGGAGCCACGGTTCCACTGTGCCCCGCGCGGCCTCGGATAGGCAGCCGGCTGCCCATCCTGGGAGTGACAGGACCAGGGTAAACGGACCTGCGCCGCGAGGAGGTCGCGACGCTGGCGGGCATCAGCGCCGATTACTACCTCCGCCTTGAGCAGGGCAGGGACCGGCACCCGTCCGGGCCGGTGCTGGAAGCGCTGGCCCGGGTCTTCGGCCTCGACGCGGCGGCGACCGGGTACCTGCTGAGCTTCGCCGCGCCCCGGCCGGGCCGGTCCCGTGATTCGGCGCGCCGGGCCCGCGCGCGGCGGCACCGTCCGGCCAGCGTCTGTCAGCTGCTCGCCGCGATCAACCTCCAGGCGTTCGTGGAAAGCCGGATGTTCGACGTGCTCGCCGCGAACGACCTGGCGACGGCCTTGTCGCCGGGCATGTTTCTGGTGCTCTACCACGCGGCGCCGGGTTCAGAAAGCGCGAGGGCCCTCGCCCGGCTTGCGATCGAGGACCAGCGCGAGCTCAGCGGAGACGAGCGCGAGCTCAGCGGACCGGACGCCGGCGGCGCCGCATCCGGATTCCCAGCATGATGAACGCGCCGAGGAACACGACGATGCCGATGATGAGCAGGAAAAACAACCCCTTGACCACCTCGCCGACGATGCCGAGGGCGACGGCCGCGAGGACCAGCAGCAGGAACAAGACCATGGCGGTGCTCCCTGACTAGCGGCGGGCCAGCAGGCGCTCGCCGCTCGAGCCCTGCTGGTAGGGGATGCCGTAGTGCGCGAACAAGGCAGGCTCGTCGGTAGCGGCGAGCTCGCCGTCGGTGCCGATCGAGGGCGCGTCCTTGACATGCCCCCTGGCGTAGGCGACCCGCACGTTGCCGGGTGCTACGGTCGCCCGGTCAAGCGGGACGAACGTCAGCCGGTGCCGCCCGAGCATTCCGACCTTGACCGACGCGAACGCAGGCTCGTCGGTGCCGGTATCTACGTAAATCGCCTCAAGCTGCCCGATCCTATGCCCGTCCGGGTCAACCACGTCATGGTTGCGCCAGTCGCGAATGTTCTCCGCCCCGATCATGCGCCTAAGCTGCCCCCGGCAATCGTTGACAAACACCAGCACCTGGAACGTGCATATTCAGTACTTTGGGGCAGGTGATTCGCATGAAACCCGAAACGTGGCCGGGGGACCCGTACCCGCTTGGCGCCAGCTACGACGGCGTCGGTACTAACTTCACGCTCTTCTCCGAAGTGGCCGAGCGGGTTGAGTTGTGCCTGTTCGACCGCGACGGCAGCGAGCAGCGCGTGGAGATGACGGAAGTGGACGGGTACGTCTGGCACTCGTTTCTCCCTGGCATCGGCCCAGGGCAGCGCTACGGCTACCGGGTGGACGGGCCGCACTATCCTGACATCGGCCTGCGGTGCGATCCTCGAAGCTGCTCATCGACCCCTACGCCAGGGCCCTGGACGGCGAGGTCGAAGTGGGACCCGGCCGTCTACGGCTACCCGCTCGGCGGCGACGACCGCCAGCGCGAACGACGCCGACAGCGCCCCTTCGTCCCCCGCTCGGTGGTGACCAGCCCGTGGTTCGAATGGGGCGACGACCGGCCGCCGCGGCTCCCCTGGCACGAGAGCGTGCTGTACGAATGCCACGTCAAGGGCCTCACCATGCGCCACCCCGCGATCCCTGACGACCTGCGCGGCACGTACGCGGGCATGGCGCATCCCGGCGGTCATCGAGCACCTCACGCGCCTCGGCGTCACCGCTGTGGAGCTCATGCCGGTGCATCACTTCGTCCAGGATCACCATCTGGTCGACAAGGGCCTGCGCAACTACTGGGGCTACAACTCGATCGGCTTCTTCGCTCCGCACAGCGACTACTCCGCGTGGGGCGTCGAGCAGGTGGTCTCCGAGTTCAAGTACCTGGTCAAGACCATGCACGAGGCCGGGATCGAGGTGATCCTCGACGTTGTCTACAACCACACCGCGGAGGGAAACCACCTCGGCCCGCTGCTGTCCTTCAAGGGCATCGACAACCCCGCCTACTACCGGCTCGCCGACGGCGGCCGCTATTACTTCGACACCACGGGCACCGGCAACACGCTGAACATGCGCCACCCGCACGTGCTCCAGCTGATCATCGACTCGCTGCGCTACTGGGTGACCGAGATGCACGTGGACGGGTTCCGCTTCGACCTCGCCGCCAGCCTGGCCCGCCAGTTCCACGAGGTGGACCGCCTGTCCGCGTTCTTCGACCTCATCCAGGTGGACCCCGTGGTCAGCCAGGTCAAGCTCATCGCCGAGCCGTGGGACCTGGGCGAAGGCGGCTACCAGGTGGGCAACTTCCCGACGCTGTGGTCGGAGTGGAACGGACGCTACCGCGATACCGTCCGCGACTACTGGCGCGGCCAGACCACCCTGGCGGACTTCGCCTACCGGCTGACCGGCAGTTCCGACCTGTACGGCCGCACCGGCCGCCGCCCGTACGCCAGCGTCAACTTCGTCACCGCGCACGACGGGTTCACCCTCACCGACCTGGTCTCCTACGACCACAAGCACAACGAGGCGAACGGCGAGGACAACCGGGACGGCACGGATGACAACCGCTCGTGGAACAGCGGCGCGGAAGGCCCGTCCGACGACCTGGAGATCGCGTCGATCAGGGAGCGCCGCCGCCGTGCGCTGATGACCACGCTGCTGCTCAGCCAGGGCGTCCCCATGATCAGGCACGGCGACGAAATCGGCCACACGCAGCACGGCAACAACAACGCGTACTGCCAGGACAACGAGATCTCCTGGCTCGACTGGCAGCACGCGGACGAGGACTTCCTCGACTTTTGCGCCGACCTCGTCGGGTTCCGCCACCAGCACCCGGTGTTCCGCCGCCGCCGCTTCTTCGAGGGCGAGCCCATCTTGGGCGGCGCGCTGTCCGATATCGGCTGGTTCCGGCCGGACGGCGAGGAGATGACCGACGACGACTGGCAGGCGGGCTTCGCCAAGTCCCTCGGCGTCTTCCTCAACGGCGAGGCGATGCCCGACCCGGACCCGCGCGGCCGCCGGCTCCGCGACGACAGCTTCCTGCTGCTGTTCAACGCGCACCACGACGACGTCACCTTCGTGCTCCCCGGCCGGGAGTGGGGCCGCCGGTGGGTGACCGAGCTGACCACGGTCAGCGACCCGGGCGTCCGCAAGCCGAAGACGCCCGGCGCCAAGGTCGTCGTCGCGGGCCGCAGCGTGCAGGTACTGCGCCGCGCGGAGCACCCGGCCGAGCAGCCCGCGCCAGCGGCCAGCCCGGGCTTAGCGGTAGTCCCGCTCGTCCCGGTACCGAGGCGGCTGGTCCGGGTGCTGCGGCGTCCGCCCTGGCCGTACTGGCCGTTCTGCGCGGGCTGCTGGCCGGGCTGCGGCTGGCCGTACGTGGCCGTTCTGCCCGTACGGCTGGCCATGGCCCTGCCGCGGCCGTTCTGCGCGGGCGGCTGCCCGTACGGCGGCTGCCCGTACACCGGCTGCCCGTCGCCGGCCGGGGCGGCCGGGGCGGGCGATCGGCTCTTCCGGCTGGTCGATGCCGGACCGGGACAGGTAGATGAAGGACGCCACGACTATGACCAGCGTCACGACCGACACCGCCCCGTGCCCGAGGCCGATGCCGCTGATGTCCTTCGGCATGCCGAAGTAGTCCGCGAACGACGCCCCGATCGGCCGGGTCAGGATGTACGCCACCCAGAAGGTCAGCACCGGGTTCACGCCGAGCCGCCACGCGATGAACGGCACGCAGATCACCGCGGTGAACACGAGCGCCGAGGTGAAGTAGCCAAGGTGGAAGGTGGTCGCGAACAGGTCGCCGAGGGCCGTGCCCATCGCGAACGTGAAGATCACGGCCAGCCAGTAGTACACCTCGCGCCGCCGCGTCACGATCGAGTGGATGTCGAGCGTCCCCTCGGAGCGGTACCAGAGGATGAACGTCACGGTCAGGCAGACCGCGTAGAACACGGCCGACACCATGTACGGCAGCCCGAGCACGATGTGCATGACGTCCGCGCACATCGTGCCGAAGACCGCCACCATCGCCACCGCCGACCAGTACGGCCAGGTCCGGTACCGGGGCGTCCGGAACTGCCACGTGATCGCGACCGCGAACAGCACGAACCCCAGCACCACGGCCCGTACTTGTTGACGTCGTTCACCAGGTAGTCCGACACCGCCTCGCCCATGGCGGTGGTCAGCAGCTTCACGACCCAGAAGTACGGCTTAACCGCTGGAACCTTTGATGCTCCGCTGGATACCTGAGGAACAGTCCTGCGACTGTGCTGCCGTGCTGCCATAGCCGTAAGCGTGCCATAGGCGGACCTCTGCCCATCCCGAACGAGGGCCTGCTTCGCCTGAGAGTTCCCTATGAACTGCCTCAGATCTCGCTAACGCTCGGCGTCGGCCAGGCACGCCTTCTCGGGGTCGCGCGGCTAGACACGATGAAAGCCCGCCGGGTTCTGCCACTAGTCTCGATCATCATGGACGCAGGCGCCGCGGCGGCTGCTGGAGCGAGGGCAGGCCAAGGGCGCGGATCCCTGGGCCGTTGCGCCTCGGCGGGCGCGAGTTCGCGCCGGGCCGGCCCCTCGTCATGGCGATCGTCAACCGGACCCCCGACTCGTTCTACCGGCCCGGCGCTGACCTGGGACCAGGTCGCCGCGATGGACATCGTGCACGCCGCGGTGGCGGAGGGCGCCGACATCGTCGACATCGGCGGCGTGCCCGCCAAGCCGGGCCCCGAAGTGACGGTGGCCGAGGAGATCCGCCGCGTCGTCCCGTTCATCGAGCGGGTCCGCGCCGCCTACCCGGGCTTGGTGATCAGCGTGGACACCTGGCGGCACGAGCCGGCCGGGCGATGTGCGCGGCGGGGGCGGACCTGATCAACGACACCTGGTCCGCCTGGGACCCGGCCCTCGCGGAGGTCGCCGCGGAGTTCGCGGTGGGCCTGGTGTGCTCGCACGTCGGGCCGCTGACGCCGCGGACCCGCCCGCACCGCCCGGCCTACGCCGACGTGGTGGCCGACGTCCTCGACCGCGTGCTGCTGCTCGCGGAGCGGGCGCTGAAGGCGGGCGTCGACGCCGACCGGATCGTCATCGACCCCACGCACGACTTCGGCAAGAACACCTGGCAGTCGCTGGAGCTGACCGGCGGCTGTCCGAGCTGACCGCGACCGGCTGGCCGGTGCTCGTGTCCGGTCGCACAAGGACTTCGTGGGTGAGACCCTCGGCGCCAGCCTCGACGACCGGCTCGCCGGGCACCCTCGCGACCACCGCCGTGGGCGCGTGGCTCGGGGCCCGGCTCTTCCGGGCGCACGAGGTCAGGGAAACCCGGCAGGCCCTGGACATGGTCGCCTCGATCAAAGGCGACCGCCCGCCCGCCCGCGCCGTGCGAGCCCTGGCATGATCGTCGCCGCGGCGCTCTGCCCGTGCCCGCCGTTGCTCGCGGCGGAACTGACCGGCCAGGCCGACATCCTGCCCGAGCTGCGCGCCGCCTGCGCGGTCGCGGTGGCGCGCCTGGTCGCCAGTGGCCCGACGTGATCGCCGTGGTCGGCCCGGACGAGCAGACCGGCCCTGGCCGCCGGACGGAAGGCTCGACCTCGCGGCGTACGCACCCGCTCTCGCCCGCGGCCCGCATCGGAGGGCGGGCGACGGCGGGGGATGCCCGCGCCGCCGGCGCAGCCCCCCGTCCGCCGCTGCCGCTGGCGCTGGGCATCGGCGCGCTGCTCCTCGACGAGGCGGGCTACGCCGGGCCGCGGGTCACGCACGCGATAGCGGAGTCCGAGCCCGCCGCGAGCTGCCTCGCGATCGGCCGCAAGCTCGCGGCGTCCGCCCCGCGTGTCGCGCTGCTCGCGACGGGCGACGGCTCGGCCCGCCGCTCCGTCTCCGCCCCTGGTTACCTGGACGACCGCGCGGCGCCCTTCGACGAAGCGGTTGAGCACGCGGTCCGCGACGGTGACCTGTCCGCGCTCGCGGCCCTCGACCCGGCCCTGGCCGCCGACCTGCTCGCCGTCGGCCGCCCCGCCTGGCAGGCCCTCGCCGGCGCGCTGCGACTCCGGCCGCCCGCGGACGGAGATCCTGTACTCAAGCGCCCCGCTGGGCGTGTCCTACCTGGTCGCCACACTGCTCCCGGGTAGCGCGCCCGGTTCCGGCAGCGCGCCCTAGGCGTCGGCGGCGCGGGGGCGGACCGCCTGGTCCCGCAGCACGACCGTGAGCTGGACGCGCGACGAGATCTCCAGCTTGCCGAATATGTGCTCGACGTGCGCGTCGACGGTCCGCTTGGAGATGAACAGCTGCGAGGCGATCTCGCGGTTGGACAGCCCGCTGGCCACGAGCTCCGCGATCTCCCGTTCGCGCTTTGTCAGCACGGTGACGGGGATGCCCGCTCCCAGGTCGGCGGCAATGTCGTCGGCGTCTAGCGGGGAGCCGCCGCGCTGTGCCGCCGCCACGCTGATGTCCGCCGTGGCGTCCCTGACCACGGCGTCCAGGCTGATCGCGGTGCCGTGGGCGTACGCGGCCGTGAAGCGCCGTTCCCCGAGTGCCTTGCGGGCGGACTCGACCGTTCGCTGGCGGAATTCCTCCATGAGGGCGACACCGCTGAGCCGGCGCCCAGTGCGGTCCCAGAGCTTGTCCGCCGCGCCGAGCAGCCAGGCCGTGCGCTCGTACTGCTCGCGCCGCGCGGCCAGCCAGGCGACCGCCTCGACGGCGTAGGCCATCCCCACCACGTCGCCTAGCTCGTGCTTGGCGGTCAGCGCGCGGGAGAGCGCGACGGCGGAGGCACGCTCCCGGCCGGGGCACTGCGCGAGGGCGATCCCCGAGATCAGGAACAGGTACCCGCTGAGCCACCGTTCGCCGGTCGTCCCGGAGGCGTCGAGCAGCGCGAGGCCCCGGTCGCAGCACTCGATGGCCGTCTCGACGTTCCCGGTCAGCTGGTGCAGGTACGCGAGCTGCGCCTCAAGGCCGATGATCCCGATCCGGTGGCCGCGGGCGGACAGCCGCTCCCTGGCCGTCTCCCCGGCGGCCGCGGCCTCCTCGTGCAGGCCCGCGAAGGTGAGCGCCAGGTTCAGGTACAGGTAACCGCGCGCAGCGGCGAGCTCACCGGCGCGTCCGGCGCCGGTGGCGAGCCGGATGGACTCGTTGATGTCCGCGATGGCCCGGGTGAGGTCGCCCTTGAAGGTGGCGAGGCGGCCGCGCTCGCCAAGTGCCCGGGCGCGTTCCCGCGCCGAGTCCGGGAACAGGTCGGCCACCTGGCCCAGCCACTGCTGTCCCTCGTCGAATTGCCCGGTGACCTGCCAGTAGCAGGAAAGCCGCACGGCGAGGTCCGCGCCGACGCGCGACCGGGCCGGGTCGCAGCCGGCAGGTCATCGGGGGCGAGCGCGTAGCGGAGCACCGCGCGGATGTTCTCGTACTCGGGGCCAAGCCGCCGGACAGCGGCTACCTGGTCCTCGGCCGCCGCGTCATGGCCGGCTCCCCGTCCGGGGCGGCGCGCACCTGAGCTGAACCGCTCGTCGAAGTCCCGCGCCATGGCGAGGGAGCGGGCGGCTAGCTGGTCAAGGCAGCGCTCAGGCGCCGCGAACCTGTCTGCGCCGAACTCGCGCAGCGCGGCGAGCAGCCGGTACCGCGACGGGTCCGCGCCGTCGCGCAGGACGATGGACTTGTCGACCAGTCCGACCAGCGCGTGGAGGACCTGGTCGCGGGGCAGCGCGTCGTCCGCGCACACTTCCTCGGCCCCGTTCACGTC
The DNA here is from genome assembly GCA_963747945.1 of Bryobacterales bacterium. Taxonomy (GTDB): domain Bacteria; phylum Acidobacteriota; class Terriglobia; order Bryobacterales; family Bryobacteraceae; genus Palsa-89. Next base: position 44,843 of record CAVVHB010000006.1, on the reverse strand, counting down.
GAAGGTGCCCGCGAACACCGACAGCCGCTCCCACAGCGCCCGTTCCGCCGGCGAGCACAGCTGGTAGCTCCAGTCCACCGCCGCCCGCAGCGTCTGGTGCCTGGGGCTGGTGCCGCGGCGGCTGGCCGTCAGCAGCCGGATCCCGGACTCCAGCTGGGTGGCCAGTTCGGCGAGCGGGAGCGCGCGCAGCCGCACGGCGGCGAGCTCGATGGCGAGCGGTATGCCGTCAAGCCGCGCGCAAAGCCGGACGATGTCGGCCCGGTTCTGCGGCGTGACGGTGAACCCGGGGACGACCGCCGCCGCGCGCTGGGCGAACAAGTCCGCCGCGTCGGACTCGGCCGCCAAGGGAAGCAGCGGGTAGGCGTGCTCGCCCTGGGCGTCGAGCGGCTGCCGGCTGGTCGCGAGCAGAGTTACCCAAGGGGCGGCGCGCAGCACGGTGTCGGCGAACGTGGCACAGGCGTCGACCAGGTGCTCGCACGTGTCGAGGATGAGCAGCAGCCGCCTGCCGCGCAGGTAGCGCAGGACACCCGTGAGGTCCGCTTTCGGCAGCCCGAGCGCCTCGGCGACGGTTTCCACGAGCAGCGCGGGATCGCTGATGCCGCCAAGGTCGGCGAGCAAGATGCCGTCAGGAAACTGGTCAGCCGCCTCCGCCGCGGCGCGCAGGCCAGTCCGCGTCTTGCCGACCCCGGCCGGGCCGACGACCGTCACCATGCGGGTGGTGCCAAGGAGTCCGCTGATCCCGGCCAGTTCGGCCGTGCGGCCGACAAAGCTGGTGGCTTCCGCCGGCAGGAGGCCATGCCGTCGCTGGCCGGTGACCTGGCCTCGGCTGACGACAAGGACCATGGTTACCTCATGGGCTAGGGATGGAGCCACCATAACATCCTGCAATTGTGGATGCACATGCATCGAGGGCCATGCCGGGGTACCCGCCCTTGACGGGGTCTCCCCTAACATGGGCAAACCCGTCCTGACGTGGTAGGCAAGTAGTGAACGACGAAGTTGAGGAGGGCGGAGCGATGCGCGACGCGGTAATCGTGGCGGCGGTTCGGACGCCGGTAGGCAAGAGGAACGGTGGCCTTGCGGGCGTGCACCCTGTCGACCTGTCGGCGCATGTGCTCAATGCCCTGGCCGAGCGCGCTGGCCTGGCGGACCCGGCCGAGGTCGACGACGTGATCTGGGGCTGCGTCAGCCAGGTGGGCGAGCAGACCTTCGACATCGCCCGCAGCGCCGTCCTGGCCGCCGGCTGGCCGCAGTCGGTGCCCGGCGTCACCGTGGACCGTCAGTGCGGCTCCAGCCAGCAGTCCGTCCACTTCGCCGCCGCGGGCCTGGTCAGCGGCCAGTACGACCTGGTGGTGGCCGGCGGCGTCGAGTCGATGAGCCGGGTCCCGATGGGCTCGTCGATCGGCGCGACCCGGGTCAACCCGTCCGGCTCCGGCCTGCAGACCGTGTTCCACGGCGTCGCACCGAACCAGGGGATCGGCGCGGAGATGATCGCCGAGCGGTGGGGGCAGACCCGCACCCAGCTCGACGAGTACTCGCTGAACTCCCACGCCAAGGCCGCCGCCGCGATTGACGAGGGCAGGTTCGCCGGGCAGATCACTCCGGTGAAGCTTGAGGACGGCACCGTGGTCGACACCGACGAGGGCGTCCGCCGCGGCGGCACCCTCGAGGGCCTCGGGAAACTCAAGACGGTGTTCAAGCCGGACGGCGGCGTGATTCACGCGGGCAACAGCTCGCAGATCAGCGACGGCTCCGCCGCGCTGCTCATGGCGACGAGCGAGAAGGCGGCCGAGCTCGGGCTCACCCCGGTCGCCCGGGTGCACACCGCCGTGCTCGCCGCCGAGGACCCGGTCATCATGCTCACGGCCCCGATCCCCGCCACGCGCAAGGTCCTGAAGAAGAGCGGCCTGTCCCTGGCCGACATCGGCGTGTTCGAGGTCAACGAGGCCTTCGCCCCGGTCCCCCTCGCCTGGCTCGCCGAGATCGGCGCCGACCCGGCGAAGCTCAACCCCAACGGCGGCGCGATCGCCCTCGGCCACCCCCTCGGCGGCAGCGGCGCCCGCCTCATGACCACCCTGCTCCACCACATGGTCGACAACGGCCTCCGCTACGGCCTGCAGACCATGTGCGAAGGCGGCGGCCAGGCGAACGCGACCATCCTGGAACTCCTCTAGCCGCCCGCTGCCCGTACAGATAACAGCAAGAAGCGTCTCGCGGTTCTTGGCCGGCTTCCGCTTCGACACGAGGGTGGATCGTTGGGAGGGCCAGGGCCCTCCCAACGATCCGCGATCCTTCCCGGACTGCCAGTGCTCCAGCCGCACTTCGTGATTTCGCGGGCGGGCGCCCGCTTCGGGGGTCGGGCGGAGTGGGTCAGGCTTGGTGGACGGCGCCGGAGGCGAGCAGTTCCTCCGCGTCCGCGAAGCCCAGGCTTGTCAGGACCTCGCGGGTGTGCGCGCCCGCGCGGGTTATCCGGGCCCGGGGGGAGGGCGCTGATCGGGGTGCCTTGGGTGCCGTCGCCGAAGCGGGGGGCCGGGGCGGGCTGGAGCACGCCGTCCACGGTCACGTACGTGCCGCGCGCGGCCAGGTGCGGGTCGGCCGGGGCTTCGGTCATGGTGCGGACGGGCGCGACGCACGCGTCCGTTTCGTTGAATACTTTGGTCCATTCCTCCTGGGAACGTTCGGCGAAACGGGCGGCGAACCGCTCCCGGAGGCCGGGCCACCGGGCGCGGTCGTTCCGGTCGGGCAGGTCGGCGGGAATCTCTTCGGGGGCGAACAGCAGGCCCGTGAAGGCCGCGTAGAACTGGGGCTCAAGCGCGCCGACGGCCATGTGCCGGCCGTCGGCGGTCGCGTAGACGTCGTAGTACGGTGCCCCGGAGTCGAGGAGGTTCACGCCGCGCTCGTCGGCCCACGCTCCGCCGGCCAGCAGGCCGTAGGTCATCGCCTGCAGCATCGCGGCCCCGTCGACGATGGCGGCGTCCACCACCCGGCCCCGGCCGGACGCGCGGGCCGCGAGGACACCCGCGACCAGGCCGAGAGCCAGGAACATCGACCCGCCGCCGAAGTCGCCCAGGTAATTGACGGGCACCTGCGGCGGGCCGCCGGCCCGGCCGATCGCGTGCAGCGCCCCGGTCACGGCGATGTAGCCGATGTCGTGCCCGGCGCTCGGTGCCAGCGGGCCGTCCTGGCCCCAGCCGGTCATCCGCCCGTACACCAGGGCGGGATTGCGGGCGAGGCAGTCGGCGGGGCCGACGCCGAGGCGCTCGGCCACGCCGGGCCGGTAGCCCTCGATCAGCGCGTCGGACGCCGCCGCGAGGCGCAGGACGACCTCCGCGCCGCGCGGGTGCTTGAGGTCCACGACGACCCGCCGCTTCCCCCGGCTGGTGACGTCGTTCCTGTTGGGGACCGCTGTCGCCCGGCCGGGCCGGTCCACCTGGATCACTTCCGCCCCGAGGTCCGCGAGCAGCATCCCGCAGAACGGTCCGGGCCCGATGCCCGCCAGTTCAATGACCCGAACCCCGGCCAGCGGCCCGCTCGTCTCCGACATCGCTACCTCCTCACTCCGACGCCGCCCCACATCGCGGTCGGCAGGCACCGCGCAATCGTAACCCGCCGTGCCCGCTGTTCACCTGTCCTCATTCTGTGGCGGATTTTCTGGTGGCGGGGGGACTCTAGTGGCCGAGGGCCGTCTCGACGATCTTGACGACGACCATGACCATCGCGATCGCGAGGTAGCCGCGCAGGCCCAGCAGGCCGGCCCGGCGGGCGCCCTTGATCAGCGGGGTCGGCAGCTCGCTGAGCGGCGGCATCCGCCAGGACAGCTTGTCCACGGGGACCCCGGCCTGTTCCGTCAGCTCCGCTACCTCGGTCATCACGGCGTCCTCAGCGAGCGCCGCCTTCCGCGCAGAGCGCCGGGCCTGAGCCAGGGCCAAGCCGCCGATCACGACCGCCGCCGCGGCGCACGCCCCCATGATCGCGAAGATCGCCGGCGCGCTGATCGACGGGAACATCACCGAGGCGGTCAGCACGACCGACAGCGTGATCAGGGCCGCGATCACCGCGCCGGTGAACGCGTTGGTCTTCGCCGTGTTCACCCACGGGCCGAGCACCGCCCGGTCGTTGCACAGCATGAGCAGGAACACCGTGGCGGCCGGCAGCAGGACGCCCGCGAGCACCTGGACCCCCTCGGTGATCAGCCCGAGCGGCGAGCCAGGGAGAAGCACGATGACCGCCGCCGCGCAGATCAGCGCGGCGTACATCGCGTAGAAGCCCTTGGCCTGTCCGACGCCCCGGTGCAGTGAGTGCTTCATGCCGAGCACGTCGCCGATCGCGTAGGCCGACGACAGCGAGACCGCGAACGCCCCGATGACCGCGGCGTCGAGCAGCGCGACCGCGAAGACGGCCCCGGCCGCGTGCCCGGCGTAGGCGGCGATGCCGCGCGCGAGGCCGGCGGAGTCCGTGAACGGCGCGCCGGAGTGCGCGAACGCCGCAGCGGTGGTGCCCATCAGCGCGGCCGCGCCCACCACCACGATGACGATGCCGATCCACAGGTCGGCCTTCTCGTACTTCATGAACCGCGGGGTGATCCGCTTGTCGATCACGTACGACTGCTGGAAGAAGAGCTGCCACGGGGCGATCGTGGTGCCGACGATGCCGATGACGAGCAGCATCACCGCGGCCATCCCGCCGGTCGCCGCATCGCCCGGCAGGCCGGGCGTGGTGAACCCGCGGGCCATCGTGGCGGCCGACGGGTGCGCCATCAGGTAAAGCGGTATGAGCAGCAGCGAGCCGAGGCAGAAGAACATCGCGACCCGCTCGAACGCACGGAAGGAGCCGGTGAAGGCGGTCGCGATGATGATCCCGGCCGCGAAGACCACCGCCACGACCTTGGGTACGCCCAGGTAGCCCGCCGCCAGGGTGATCCCGATGAACTCGGTCACGATCGTCAGCGCGTTCAGCAGGAACAAGTCGATGACCTCGAAGGTCCCCCAGAACTTCCCGAACCGGGACATGATCAGCCGCGCGTGGCCCACGCCGGTGACCGCGCCGAGGCGGAGCACCATCTCCTGGTTCACGTACAGCACGGGGATCAGCAGGATCAGCGTCCAGAGCAGTTTCGTCCCGTAGACCTGGCCTGCCTGACCGTAGGTGGAAAACGCGCCGGCGTCATTGTCGCCGACCATGACGATCAGCCCCGGGCCGACGACCGCGAGCAGCGTCTTCAGCTTCGCCGACAGCGTCGTCCTGGCGGCGTGGTCATCAAGCCTTATCGTGCCAAGGGCACCACGGATGTCACCGACGTGGGCCTCGTCGAGCACCGCGGAACGGGCGGTGCCTGCTGCTTCAAGGTCAACAGTGGTCACTGGAACTCACCTCTTTCACGCTGAGCGGATCAAGCGGATCGAGGCACGCGCACGTCAGCAGCGCGGGAGACTCCCGAACTGACGGCTGGGGCCCACCGGGAAGAAAGGCAGCCGGTAAGGAATTACCTGCGGCTTTCGTCGGCGGGCGCGGGCCCGGTAAGGTCGCGGACTGGCGTGCCAGGACGTACAGGGACAGCGGCGGGAAGGGCCGACTTCGGCCCGGACTATCAGAGTCCATCGCACGCCTCCCTTCGTCCGCGGCGCTTGTGCGCGCCTTCACACGCGACACCGTGCTGAGGCACCGTCCGTTTGCCCAGGGCAGGGGATTTACCGGTACCCAGGCCGACGGGGAGGTCACCTCTCTCGTAAGAGCTTTGGCACTCCACGGCGTAGCGATGCTGCGCAGCCACTTGGCCTCACCCCTTAGGCCGGGGAGAGGTGTCCTGATCCGGAGCGTCTCTCGACGGTTGGGATCAGTGGCCTGTGTCCGTGAAGACGCCTCACCGAACGAGGTGTCTCTGACAACCAAAGGATGCCTGTTCCGCTTCCCGAATGTCAAACCGGGCAAGGCTTCCCGCCCGCGGCCCTGTCCGCGCCGCCGGCCCCTCCTATGTCCAGCGGAACAATTCCGGCGTATGATTAGTTGCCATCAAGCAAGTAAGTATCTGGCTATCGCCCCTTGCCTTCCGACCTGCCTCGTTACGGAGGAACCGCAGTGCCCGCCGCATCCAGTGCCCCCACGGAGCCCAACCTAGCGCCGCCCGCCCGCTCGGCCGTCGGCTCCGGCTACAAGTGGATTGCCCTTTCCAACACCACGCTCGGCGTGCTGATGGTCACCATCAACTCTTCGATCGTGCTGATCGCCCTGCCGAACATCTTCCGCGGCATCGGCATCAACCCCCTGCAGCCCGGCAACACCACCATCCTGCTGTGGATGATGATGGGCTTCATGGTGGTCACGGCCGTGCTCGTGGTCAGCTTCGGCCGCCTTGGCGACATGTTCGGCCGCGTCCGCATGTTCAATATGGGCTTCGCGATCTTCTCGCTCTTCTCGATCTTGTTGTCCGTCAGCTGGCTGCAGGGCGAAGCCGCGGGCTGGTACCTGATCATCATGCGGATCCTGCAGGGCATCGGCGGCGCGATGCTCTTCGCCAACTCCAGCGCGATCCTCACCGACGCCTTCCCGGCGAACAAGCGCGGCATGGCCCTGGGCCTCAACCAGGTCGCCGGCATCGCGGGCAGCTTCATCGGCCTGGTCCTCGGCGGCGTGCTCGGCCCGGTCGGCTGGCGGTGGGTCTTCCTCGTCTCCGTGCCGTTCGGGGTCATGGGCACTGTGTGGTCCTACCTCAAGCTCAAGGAACTCGGCATCCGCAAGCCCGCGAAGCTCGACCTCGGCGGCAACATCACCTTCGCGGTCGGCCTCATCGCGGTCCTCGTCGGCATCACCTACGGCATCCAGCCCTACGGCAGCCACGTCATGGGCTGGACCAGCCCGCTCGTGCTCACGCTGATCATCGGCGGCCTCGCCGTCCTCGCGGCCTTCTGCTACATCGAGACCAAGGTCCCCGAGCCGATGTTCCGGCTCAGCCTCTTCCGGATCCGCCCGTTCACCGCGGGCAACGTCGCCGCGCTGCTCTCCGGCCTGGGCCGCGGCGGCCTCATGTTCATCCTGATCATCTGGCTGCAGGGCATCTACCTCCCGCTGCACGGCTACTCCTTCGAGGACACCCCCCTGTGGGCGGGCATCGCGATGCTCCCGCTGACCGTCGGCTTCCTCGCCGCCGGCCCGCTGTCGGGAATCCTGTCGGACCGGTTCGGCGCCCGCCCGTTCGCCACCGGCGGCATGCTGATCGCCGCCCTCTCCTTCGGCCTGCTTGAGATCCTCCCGGTCAACTTCACTTACTGGCAGTTCGCGGGGATCCTGCTGCTCAACGGCATCGGCATGGGCCTGTTCGCCTCACCGAACCGGGCCGGCATCATGAACTCCCTGCCCGCCGACGCGCGCGGCGTCGGGGCCGGCATGTCCGCGACGTTCCAGAACTCCGCCATGGTGCTGTCGATCGGCATCTTCTTCAGCCTGATCATCCTGGGCCTGTCCAACTCGCTGCCTGGCCACCTGTACGCGGGCCTCACCGCTCAGGGCGTCCCGGCGAGCGCCGCCAGCTCGCTCGCGCACCTGCCCCCGACGGCCGTCATGTTCGCGGCGCTGCTTGGCTACAACCCGATCCAGATGCTGCTCGGCTCGACGCTCAGCCATCTCCCCGCCAGCCACGTCGCGTACCTGACCGGGCACTCGTTCTTCCCGAGCCTGATCAGCGCGCCGTTCCAGAGCGGCCTTCAGATCGCGTTCGACTTCTCGATCGCGGCCTGCCTGATCGCGGCCGTCGCCTCGCTGCTGCGCGGCAAGAAGTACGTCCACGAACTGCACAGCGACTCTGCGGTCGAAGCCACGGCCGATGTCGAGTCCGCGGCTGACGTCGTGGAGGAGGCCGACGCCGCCGCGGTGTCCGGGGCCCCCGCCACGGCGCGGGTCGCGGTCGCGGAGGAACTCGAGGACTCGGCGGGCCGGCTGACTGGTTCCCACGAGCCTGCCCTCCGCACCTACAAGGAAAAGTAAGCCAGAGCCCCGGTACCGCTCCAGGGACCGGAACCGGCCTCCGTCCCCTGGGACCCGCCGGGTGGTCCCGCCGGAGGATCTAGTTGAATGGTTAAGCACTACGGTCAACCGAGGTGCGCCAAGAGCTCCCGGTAGTCACCAAATACCGGGCCCGGGCCGCGGTCCCTCGCGCGACGAAGTGCGGGGCCAGCCGCGACCCAGCACGCGGGAGGCCCGTTCGCCGCGACCCGGCGGCGGGTCGTCCCTGCTATCCCGCTTTGCGCAGTTCCCCGGCCGCCATTGTGCCTTTTAACCGGTTCGCCCCCATTCGCGCTTTCTTGCGGCCCCACTCGGGATCTGCGTCCCAACCGGTAGTTCCCCGCTAATGAGCATGTGGCGGAGCACGCGGAATATCCGCAGGTAAACGCGCTTGCCCGAGTTGTGGTCGATGCGCGCGCGGGCAACGGCTGCCGCTTCATCGTGCGCCCTAGGGCCTCCACGGGAAGTGCGGGAAAGAAACACGTGACGTTACTTGCTGAGGTGACTAGACACCTAGATAGGTAATGAGTAGGGTGGGGTCCGCACGATAGGTAACCCGAATTGATGCGTCTGATTACGTATCGTGTGCATGCACAAAGTCCCTCGGGACAACGAGGGGGATCCTGCGGGGCAGTGCGAGTACGTGCCCGGTCCTCGGTTCCAGTTGTTCCCCGCCTGCGGGCCGGGCACGACCCCTCTCATGGCCGTTCTACACGCGAAAGTTATCTGCAAGGGAAACGACGCTGTGATGGCAAATACTATGGGCGGCGCGATTTTTACCCGGATACGCCAACGGCCGGTCGACGAGCTACAAGCATCTCCTTGAGCCTGATTTAGCCGTCCATTCTTTGGCGTGTAAGCGTACCCAAAGGCTCACCGCCTTGCCCGCTCGTGACGATTTCCGTGGCTTGCCCGTCCTAGCTGACATGCACTTCTTGTCGCCTGGACGGTGCGCGCACAGCAGCTTCAGAGATGTGGCGGAGCTTAAGATCGCCACGGCAAGCGGCAATATCCCGCCGGTGCTATTTGCCTTAGGCGAGCACTGGTTTCTGGACCCGTCGGCGATGTAAACGGGGGCGCCGGCGGTCTGCGGACTTCCCGCGCCGCCCCACCCGGCGCGGGAAGTCCTGCCGGCCCGTTTAAAGCGGCCGATAGGCGGGCGGACTTCTGCGAAGCTGGCGGCATGCGTGAAACCGGTGTCATTATCCGCCCCGCGGCCGCGGCTGACCGGCACCGGCGCTTACAACACCAACGCGCGCGCCTTCTACGCGGCCCTGGGCTTCGCCGAGGAGGAAGTCCGGCTGACCCGCCCGGTCCCCCCGGCCTAGCTCGCACCCCTTTCTCGCACGAAATCCCCGTGCCTTACACGCAAGCCCCGGTGATCACCCGCACTGCTTACGCACGTGCGAAGTTTCCGCGTAGCGACAAGTTTCCAGGTAAGGCCGAAGGCGACCACCCGGCATTCTTGGCAAAAGGGTCATACGGGTCGCTTGCCAGCTGGGCCGTGCTCCCTCGGCTCGTGATAGTGGATCTTCGAAAACCGGGTGGGCCGTACCGACAGTCGCCTAGCGGGCTGCCCGTTCCGGTGCCGTGGACCTCGAGGCCGCGACGGGCCTTGGGCGCGCCAGGCTGGAGCGGCCGGAACGGTGCTGGCCGTTGGATGCCCAAGGCCGGACTGGTGGTAGCCCGGGCGCCGCACAGCCAAAGCGCCGCGGCTTCGCGTGTCCCCGGCAAGTCGCAGCCAAGGCTGGTAACCAACCGAATACACTTTCCTGCATGAATCCGGCCATTCGCTCTCATTCGCCACAGCAAGCTCAGGAGTCGCTGCGGGAACGGAAGAAGCGGATGACCCGGGAGGCGATCTTCGCTGCGGCCGAGAAACTCTTTGACGAGCGCGGCTTCGGCGCGGTCACGGTCGCCGAGATCGCGGACGCGGCCAACATCTCCGTGAAGACGCTGTTCACCTACATCGGCGCGAAGGAAGAACTGCTGTTCAGCGGCCGGCCAGCCGTCCTCGACGCGGTCGTCGCGGCGGTCAGCAAACGGAGGGTCGGACAGACGCCGCTCGTCGCCGCCGCCCAGGCGCTGCTAACGGCGGTCGACGACCAGGACCAGGCGACCAGCCTCGACGGCTTCCTGCACATGGTGCACGCCGCCCCGCCGCCGGCCCCTACGCTGGCCCCCACGTCAGCCCCGCCGCCGGCCCCCACGTCGCCTCGGCCGCCGGCCGCGGCCCGCTCCCGGCTGCGCGCCCTGTGGGACGAGACCGAGGACGCCCTGGCCGAGGCCCTGACGACGAAGAAGGACGGCCCCCGCGAGCTGGCCGCCCGCCGGCTGACCGCCGCCCAGATCATGGTCCTGGTCCGCACGGTCACCAGCGCCGAGGTCGCCGACCTGATCGCGAAGTCCGCCGACACGGACAAGCAGCGCAGGGAAGCGCTCAAGGACTGGATCCGCGACGCGGGCGGCCGCCTGGCCCGCGGCCTCCAGGCCGCCGCCCGCTGATCCAAGGCGGCGGGGGCCCGGCCGAGCGTGCCGCGTGTGCGGACGACTACGGAGCGGGGAAGGACCCCTTGAGCGAGAACACCGCGGGAACACCCGCGGCCTAGGTTCACGTGAGCCCGGGGCTGGTGCCCGCCGCCCCGGTTCGGGATAATCCCTCTTAAATTCACGTCGTAAAAAAAGTCACCGCCGAAGGGAACTAGGCAATGACGCCGGACCTCACCGTCGCCGAACAGGCGGCCCTCACCAGCGGTCGCGACTCCTGGCACACCACCGCAGTCGAGTCCGCTGGGATCCCCGCCATCACCCTCACGGACGGGCCGCACGGGGTGCGGCTGCAGGCGCGGCCAGAAGACATGCTCATGGGCCAGCCGGCCACCTGCTTCCCCCCGGCGGTGGCCAGCGCCTCGACCTGGGACCCCGAGCTGCTGCGGCGGATGGGCGAGGCACTGGGCGACGAGTGCCGTGCCATGGGCGTCGCGGTGCTGCTCGGTCCCGGCGTCAACCTCAAGCGCAGCCCGCTCGGCGGAAGGAACTTCGAGTACTTCTCCGAGGACCCGGTGCTCGCCGGCGTCCTCGCCGCCGCCTGGGTCAACGGCCTGCAGAGCAGGAACGTGGGCGCGACCCTCAAGCACTTCGCGGTCAACAGCCAGGAAACCGACCGGATGCGGGTCAGCGCCGACGTCGACGAGCGGACGCTGCGCGAGCTCTACCTCAGCGCGTTCCGCCACGTCATGACCCAGGCGCGGCCGTGGACCGTGATGGTCGCGTACAACAAGATCAACGGCGTGTACGCGACGCAGAACCGCTGGCTGCTGACCGAGGTGGCCAGGGGCGAGTGGGGCTACGACGGGCTGTTCATGTCCGACTGGGGCGCGACCGCCGACCGCGTGGCCGCGGTCGCCGCCGGCCTCGACCTCACCATGCCGGGCCCGGACGCCGCGGGCGACGCGGCGCTGGAGGCAGCCGTCGCGGACGGCCGCCTCGACCCGGCTCTCCTCAGCCAGTCCGCAGAACGGGTTCGTGCGCTGATCGGGAAGTCCCCGTCCCCGCAGAGCGGGGAGTACGACCAGGAAGCGCACCACGCCCTGGCCCGCGAGATCGCAGGCCGCGCCATCGTGCTGCTGAAGAACGACGCCCTTCCTGGCAACGACCGGGGCCTGCTGCCCCTGTCGGCCGGGGACGGCGCCTCGTCCATCGCGGTGCTCGGCGAGTTCGCCCGCACCCCGCGCTACCAGGGCGGCGGCAGTTCCCAGATCACCCCGACCCGGCTCGACGACGCCCTCACCGAGATCACCGCGGCGACGGAGGCCACGGTGCTCTTCGCACCCGGCTACACCGTCGACGAGGGCCCGGAGCGCGACCCGGCCGCGAACGACCAGGACCTGCTGGCCGAGGCGGTCGCGGTCGCGACGGCCGCCGACGTCGCTCTTGTCTTCGTCGGCAGCGCCCACGAAACCGAGGGCGCCGACCGGGACGGCATCGACTTGCCCGCCGCGCACCGCAGGCTGATCGAAGCGGTCGCCAAGGCCAACCCGCGCACCGTCGTGATCCTCTCCAACGGCGCGGTGCTCGCCACGAGCCCCTGGGACAAGGAAGTCCCCGCCGTCGTCGAGGGCTGGCTGCTCGGCCAGGCGGGCGGCGGCGCGATCGCCGACGTGCTCTTCGGCACGGTCAACCCGTCCGGGCGGCTGGCGGAGACGATACCGCTCCGGCTCCAGGACCACCCCTCCTACCTCGACTTCCCCGGCGAGCACGGTCACGTCCGCTACGGGGAGGGCCTGTTCGTCGGGTACCGGGGCTTCGACGCACGCGAGCAGGAGGTCGCGTACCCGTTCGGGTTCGGCCTGTCGTACACGACCTTCGGCTACGGCCAGGCGACCGCCACGGCCACTCCCCGCGGCATCGAGGTGCGCGTTCCCGTCACGAACACCGGCGACAGGGACGGCCGCGAGGTCGTCCAGGTGTACGTCAGCCTCCCGGGCAGCAAGGTCATCCGGGCCGCGCGGGAGCTGAAGGCGTTCGCCAGCGTGCCGGTCAAGGCCGGGGAGACCGCAGAGGTCGTCCTCACGATCGACGCCGGCGACCTCGCTTACTGGGACGTCAGGCTGAACCGCTGGGTGGTCGAGGGCGGCGCGTACCAGTGTGCCGTCGGCGCGTCCTCGCGCGACCTGCGGTCCACCGCGGCCGTCGAGGTCGCGGGCGACGAGGCGCGGGTGCCGCTGACGGCCGAGTCGACGCTGGGGGAGTGGCTCGCCGACCCGCGCGGCGCCCAGGCCCTGGGCGCCGTGTTCGCCGGCCTGGCGGGCGGCGCGGCGCGGAACGGCGGCCACATGGCCGCGTTCCTCGCCGACCCGATGATGATGCTGTTCCTCAGCGCCACCCCCTTGATCCGGCTGTCCGCGTTTGACAGCAGCCTGATCAACGCCGAGGTGGTCGCCAAGCTGGTCGCCGCCGCCAACGACTAACGAACGGCAAGCGAGCACCAGAGACAAGAAGAGCCGTGGGAGGCGAGGCAGCACCGCCAGGTGCCTCGCCTCCCACCGCTGTTGCCAGGCTGCTGGGGTGACCACAGTGAGCAGCCTCCGTTCTGGATGATGGTTTTGATCTTGACGGGAATGCCCGCCGCTCGAAAAAGCGTTGGCATACTCCGGTCCCCTTCGTCTAGAGTCTCCCGCCGGTGAACGAACCTTCCGCTAAAGCAAAGCAGCGCGCCGCCTCCCGCGAGGCCGCGCTCGCAGGCGTTGCCATTTGCTACCCCGCCGAGCTGCCGGTCAGCCAGCGCAGGGACGACATCGCGGCGGCGATCAGGGATCACCAGGTGGTGATCGTGGCCGGCGAGACCGGCTCGGGGAAGACCACGCAGCTGCCCAAGATCTGCCTGGAGCTCGGCCGGGGCATCACCGGGCAGATCGGCCACACGCAGCCGCGGCGCATCGCCGCCCGCACGGTGGCGGAGCGCATCGCGGAGGAACTAGGTACGTCGCTGGGCGACATCGTCGGGTACAAGGTCAGGTTCACCGATAGATCCGGGGACACGACCGCCGTCAAGCTGATGACCGACGGCATCCTCCTCGCCGAGATCGGCACCGACCGCAACCTCACCCGCTACGACACGCTCATCATCGACGAAGCGCACGAGCGCAGCCTCAACATCGACTTCATCCTCGGCTACCTCAGGCAGCTTCTCCCGCGCCGCCCCGACCTCAAGGTGATCATCACCTCAGCGACGATCGACCCCGAGCGTTTCGCCGAGCACTTCAAGGACGTGCGGACCGGGCAGCCCGCCCCGATCATCGAGGTGTCCGGGCGCACCTACCCGGTCGAGGTCCGCTACCGCCCGATCAACGACAAGGCCAGCGACTCCGGGCGGCCTGCCGACGAGGACCGCGACCAGGTCACCGCCATTGTCGACGCGATCGGCGAGCTTGAGCGCGAGGGCCCGGGCGACATCCTCGTCTTCCTCTCCGGCGAACAGGAGATCCGCGACAGCGCCGACGCACTGAAAGGCCGCGCGCACACCGACGTGCTGCCGCTGTACTCCCGGCTGAGCAGCGCCGAGCAGCACCGGGTGTTCGAGGTCCCCGCCAACAGGACCATGGCGAGCCGCCGCGTCGTGCTCGCCACCAACGTCGCCGAGACCTCGCTCACCGTCCCCGGCATCCGGTACGTGATCGACCCGGGCACCGCCCGCATCAGCCGCTACAGCCTGCGCACCAAGGTGCAGCGGCTGCCCATCGAGGCGATCTCGCAAGCCAGCGCCAACCAGCGCAAGGGCCGCTGCGGCCGCGTCGCCGACGGCATCTGCATCAGGCTCTACTCGGAAGAGGACTTCCTCTCGCGGCCGGAGTTCACCGACCCCGAGATCCAGCGCACCAGCCTGGCCAGCGTCATCCTGCAGATGGCCGCCGCGCGGCTCGGGGACGTGCGCCGCTTCCCCTTCGTCGACCCGCCGGACCCGCGCGCGATCACCGACGGCGTCAAGCTCCTGGAAGAGCTCAACGCCGTCAAGGACGACCGCCTCACCGAGACCGGCCGCCAGATGGCCCGCCTCCCCGTCGACCCGCGCATCGCCCGGATGATCATCGAGTCGGGCCCGCAGGGCTGCGCCCGCGAGATGCTCGTCATCGCCGCCGCGCTGTCGATTCAGGACCCGCGCGAGCGGCCGTCAGACAACCAGCAGGCCGCCGACACCGCGCACCGCCGCTTCGCCCAGCCCGAGTCCGACTTCCTGGCCTTCGTCGCCCTGTGGGACTACCTCGCCGAGCAGCAGCGCGAGCTGTCCGGCTCCGCGTTCCGCCGCCTCTGCCGCGCTGAGTTCCTCAACTACCTGCGGGTCCGGGAGTGGCAGGACCTCCACGGCCAGCTTTCCTCCCTCAGCCGCGAACTGGGGATCGACCCCAAAACCTCTTCCTCGCAGCGGCAGCGTGTTCACACCGCCCTGCTCGCCGGACTGCTGTCCCAGGTCGGCATGAAGGTCGTGCTCACGCCGGCCCGGCCAGGTGCTAACGGGCGGCCGGGCGGCGCCCCGGAGCGCGGCCGGCGCCCGCTCCCCGAGTACCTCGGCGCCCGGGGCACGAAGTTCGCGGTCTTCCCCGGCTCGGGCCTGGCCCGCAAGCCGCCGGACTGGCTGATCGCCGCCGAGCTCGTCGAGACATCGCGGCTGTGGGCCAGGACCGTCGCGGCGATCGAGCCCGAATGGATCGAGCCGGTCGCCGCGCACCTCGTCAAGCACTCCTACAGCGAGCCGCACTGGTCGCGTAACTCCGGCGCGGCGGTGGCCCTCGAGAAGGTCACCCTGTACGGGATCCCGGTCATCGCCGACCGGACCGTGCTGCTGCACCGGATCGACCCGGTCCTGGCGCGGGAGCTGTTCATCAGGCACGCGCTGGTGGAGGGCGACTGGCAGACCAGGCACCACTTCTTCAGCGACAACGCGAAGCTGATCGCGGAAGCGTCCGAGCTTGAGCAGCGGGCCAGGCGGCGCGGCCTGGTGGCGGGGGAGGACACGCTGTTCGCCTTCTACGACGCCCGCGTGCCCAAGGACGCGGTGTCCGCGCGGCACTTCGACACCTGGTGGAAGAAGGCCAGGCACGAGACGCCCGACCTGCTCACGCTGTCGCTGGACGACCTGCTGTCGGATGCGGCCGACGACCTGGACGTCGGCGCGTACCCGGAAGTGTGGACCTCCGCGTCGGCGGGCTCGGCGGTTCGCGCCGGCGGCGGGCTCTCGCTGACGTACGCGTTCGAGCCGGGCAGCGACGCCGACGGCGTCACGATCGACATCCCGCTGAAGACCCTCAACCAGGCAAGCCCGGGGAGTTCTCCTGGCAGATCCCCGGCCTGCGCCTCGAACTCGTCACGGAGCTGGTCCGCGCCCTGCCCAAGACGCTTCGCCGTGAGCTTGTCCCGGCCCCCAACGTGGCCCGCGAGATCCTCGCCGACCTGGGCGGGCCCGTCCCCCGACGCCGACATCAGGGAGACGCTGTCCCGCGAGATCCTCCGGCTGCGCGGCGTACGGGTCGCGCCGGAGGACTTCGACCTCGACAAGCTCCCCGCGCACCTGCGGATCACGTTCCGGGTCACGGACGGCGGGAAGGCCGTGGCCGCGGGCAAGGACCTGGCGGCCCTGCAGCGCCAGCTGCGGCCCAAGGTGCGCGCGACGCTCTCGGCGCGCGCGGCCGCACTCGCCAAGACCGGCGTGACCACCTGGGACTTCGGCCCGCTCCCGCAGGTCTTCACCGACGGCGAGGTCAAGGCGTACCCCGCGCTCGTCGACGCGGGCAGCACCGTCGATGTCCGGCTGTTCGAGACGGCCGAGGCGGCCGCCCGCGCGATGCGCGCCGGGACCAGGCGCCTCGTGCTGCTCGCCGTGAAGTCCCCCGCCAACGACGTGGCGAAGCGGCTGACCACGGCGCAGAAGCTGGTCCTGTCCGACAACCCGCACGGCTCCGTCGCCGCCCTGTTCGCCGACTGCGTCGCGCTGCGCCGTCGACGGCCTCATCACCGAGGCCGGCGGCCCCGCCTGGGACGCCGCGGCTTCGACCGGATCGTCGCGCACGTCCGGCCCCGGCTGCACGCCGCCGTCTACGAGGTGGTGACCTGGGCGGAAGAGATCCTGCGGGGCGCGCACGACACAGGCTGCGGCTTGACGCGCTGGGCAGCGCGGCGCTCGCCCCGGCCGTCGCCGACATCCGCGCGCAGCTCAGCGGCCTGCTCGGCCCCGGGTTCCTCACGGCCGCGGGCAGCGCCCGGCTGCCCGCGCTCGCCCGCTACGTGAAGGCGGTCGGCCGCCGCCTGGACAAGCTGGCGGAGAACGCCGGCCGCGACGCGCAGCAGATGGCAGTCGTCCACCGGGTCCAGCACGCCTACGCGCACGCCGCTCGCGGGGCTGCCCCCCGAGGCCAGGGCGTCGCGGCGCCGCCCGGGAGATCCGCTGGATGATCGAGGAACTGCGGGTCAGCCTGTTCGCGCAGACGATGGGCACGCCCACGCCCGTCTCCGAGCGCAGGATCATGACCGCGATAGAAAAGCTGGCTTAAGTGACGGATCTTTCATTCATGATGTCGGTGCGTCCGGTTCGCGGCTGAGCCCGTGCCGAAAGGTCTATTCTCGCCGGACTTGTTCCCCTAACGTATTGCAGGTGTTGGAGCGCTGGACCGCCTGGCCGAAGAGCATCCGGTGGTGGCTTGCCGGATCGGGCGCTGCTCCTGCTCGTCGGCGGCCCTGCCTGTGGGGTCGCGACGTCCGCGCCCGCGCCCGCGGTGTTCGGTCTCGCTGCCAGCGTCCATCGCGAACCTGGTCCTCGCCGCCGGTCCCGCCGCCGCCGCGCGCGGCAGCGACGACCCTCAGATAGCCACGCGCGGCGAGGACCCGGCCCCGTTGTCCACCGGCGAGCTCGCCCGGGTGTTCCCGCCGGGCCAGGGCACCGGTCCCTCGCAGGTCAGCGCCGACTGCGCCGGGGCGGTGACAGGGCAGGCCGTCGCGCAGGCGCTGCATGCGGCGGGCTGCAGCCAGGTGCTGCGGCTGATCGCCACCTGCACCGGCACAGGCGGCCCTGACACGGGGCTGATCGACATCTTCAACCTGGCGAGCGGCACGGCAACGTACCATGCGGCCCGGGCGTTCGGCGAGGAAGAGTCAGTGACGACCTTTTACGGGCCGAACGTCGCCCCTGGCGGCTTCATCCTGCCCTGGCCCGGAACTTCCGCGGCCTGGCGTCGCCCGCGCCGACAACAACGCCGCCGACGTTGACGCGTTCGGGCACTTCCCCGCCGTGATCTGGACCTATGGCAGCGGCGGTCAACCGGGTCGGGGCCTTACTCCCAGCCACGACTGGGCGGCGGTGAAGGCGCGCCGCTCCGCTCGGACACCCGCAGCTCAGCGGCGATCTCCGCCGCCGGGGCCCGCTGCTCGAACTTCCCCACCGCCGCCAGCCGGACTTCCTCCCGCGGCCGGCCGCCCCCGGCGGTTAAACCGCCGCCCTGCGCGTACCTCGTATACCCCCATCCCGCCGGGAAACCCAGCCTGTCAGGCTCGCCGACACCGCCAATTAAAGATCGGTAGCTGCGGAAAAGACATCAGATTGCCTGATTAACAGGAAGCCTGATAAGCCGGTTAAATGGACAGGAAACCTGAGTAGCTCTTGATTTCGGATAGATAACAATTCATCGGCTGCTTTCGCGCCAGATCCGCCCAGGTAAGCACACTCACGCCGCTGACCAGCATCGATGCCATGCATCCGACGCATGTTAAAAACACGTTAAGCCGCGGAACCAGGGCGCTAAATCTGATTTGTCCGAAGTGCGAGACGCGAAGCGATAACGTAACTCTCTCAACCGGGTTGTACGGAATAAGCGACGAGAGAAGGAATTGATCGTGACGGAAGCACTGACGGTTCGCGGCCTGACCCTTGACGGCGTGTCCCTGACACCGCGCGCGGTGGCCGCGGCGGCTCGACAGGAGGGAGCCGAAGTGCGCCTGAGCGAGGCCGCCGAAGAGCGGATGCGCGCGGTGCTCCCCCTCAAGTGGTCACTGATCGAGCAGGGCATCCCCATCTACGGGGTGACCACCGGCTTCGGCGACAGCTGCATCCGCCAGATCAGCGCGGACAAGGCCCACGAACTGCAGCGCAACCTGGTCCTCTACCACCTCAACGGCACCGGCCCCGCCGCGTCCCCCGAGGTCGCGCGGGCCACCATGATGATCCGGGCGAACTCCGTCAGCCGCGGCACCTCCGCGATCCGCCCTGAGGTCGCCGGCATGCTCCTTGAGCACATGCGCCGCGACATCCTCCCCTCATCCCCGAGCGCGGCTCCCTCGGCGCCAGCGGTGACCTCGTCCCGCTCTGCTACGTCGCCGCCGCGCTCATCGGCGAAGGCGACGTCAGCCACCGCGGCGTCGTCAAGCCCGCCCTCGACGCCCTCATGGACGAAGGACTCGACCCCGTCCTGCTCGAGCCCAAGGAAGGCCTCGCGCTCATCAACGGGACCTCCTACACCGCCGGCTGGGCCGTGCTCGCCCTCTGGGACGCCCGCGAGATCGCCATCGCCGCCGAACTCGCCACCGCGATGACCGTCGAGGCGCTGCAGGGCAACTCGTCCGCGTTCCACCCGTTCATCCACGCCAACAAGCCGCACCCCGGCCAGGTCGCCAGCGCCGCCGCGGTCCGCGCCCTGCTGCACGGCTCCGAGCTCGCCACCTCCTTCGAGGAAATCCTCATCCGGCGCGAGGTCATCGGCGACGGCGGCTACGTCCAGCTGTCCGAGGCCAACCGCATCCAGGACAAGTACTCCGTCCGCTGCGCCCCCCAGATCGTCGGCATCCTCCGCGACACCATTGACTGGGCCGACCGCTGGGTCGAGACCGAGATTAACTCCTCCACCGACAACCCCCTCTTCGACGCCGCCGAAGGCGGCCTCCACCTCGGCGGCAACTTCTACGCCGGGCACGTCGGCCAGTCCATGGACTCGCTCAAGACCGCGACCGCGAACATCGCCGACCTCCTCGACCGCCAGCTCGAGCTCGTCGTCGACGAGAAGTTCAACGAGGGCCTCCCCCCGAACCTCATCGTCGCCCGCGAGGCCGACGACCCGCAGGCCGGCCTCCACCACGGCTTCAAGGGCATGCAGATCGCCGCGTCCGCGATCACCGCCGAGGCGCTCAAGCAGACGATGCCTTCCTCCGTCTTCTCCCGCTCCACCGAGGCGCACAACCAGGACAAGGTGTCCATGGGCACCATCGCCGCCCGGGACGCCCGCACCGTCAACGGCCTCGTCCGCGAGGTCGCCGCGATCCACCTCCTCGCCCTCGCCCAGGCCATCGACCTCCGCGGCGCCCACCTCGCCTCCCCGGCCGTCCGCGCCGCCCACGCCCTCATCCGCGAGGTCTCGCCGTTCGTCGACCGCGACCGCCGCCTCGACCGCGACGTCAACGCCGTCGTCGACCTGATCGAGTCCGGCGCACTGCGCCGCGCGATCGGCCTCAGCGACGAGGACTTCACCGCGGGCAAGGACCTCGCCG
The DNA here is from genome assembly GCA_963747945.1 of Bryobacterales bacterium. Lineage (GTDB taxonomy): Bacteria > Acidobacteriota > Terriglobia > Bryobacterales > Bryobacteraceae > Palsa-89. The sequence goes on along the minus strand of CAVVHB010000006.1, from coordinate 24,824 downwards.
ACCTCGCCGGCTAACCCTCGGGCCGCCAGGGGGCCGGGCACGGGACCTACGGGGTCCCGTGCCCGGCCTTTCGTGCCGCCGCCGCGCACCAGTTGGCCGTTGCTTCCGTGACCATGAGTATGGGTTTTCAGCCGGCTGTCGCGTCGCTCGGCGCAGATGAGCGGGATGCCCCGTCCAGCCAGTCACGGGTGCTGCTCATCGACGACGAAGAGGCGATACGTACCGGCGTCGGCCGGGCCCTGGCGGCCGAGGGCCTGGCCGTCGACCTGGCCGACGACGGCCAGGAGGACTGCGCTGGGCAGGCACCGGGCACGACGACCTTGTCGTCCTTGACCTGCTCATGCCGAGCATGGATGGCCGGGACGTGCTGCGCCAGCTCGTGCGCGACCAGCCGGGGCGGGCGGTCATGGTCCTCTCCTGCCTCGCCGACGTGCGGTGCAAGGTGGAGTGCTTCGAGCTTGGCGCCCGGGACTACCTGACCAAGCCGTTCTCGCCCGACGAACTGATCGCCCGGGTCCGCAATCAGCTGCGCGGCGATCCCCTCGACCGGGTGATCAGGGCCGGAAACCTCAAGCTGCATGTCGGCCGCATGGAAGCGGACACGGGCCGCGGGCCGGTCCGGCTCACCCGGCTTGAGTTCCTGGTCCTGCGGGAGCTCATGGAACACCCTGGCGAGTCGGTGTCCAAGGGGCAACCGCTCGCCGCTGTGTGGGGCTACGAGTTCGAGCCGGAATCCAACGTCGTCGGCGTGTGCGTGCGGCGGCTGCGGTTGAAACTCGGCGACCAGCTCATCAAGACGGTGCGGGGTGAGGGGTATCAGCTCGCCGTGGGATGATCCCGGCGGCCCGCGCCTGGCGGCTGGCTCTGCGCGGCTGGCTCGACGTCGCCTGGGCGTTGCTTGTGCTCCTGAACATCGGCGCGATCGGGGTGTGGCCAGACCGGGACACGATCCCGTTTCACCTCATCTCGATCTGCTTCGCCCTGCTGTACTGGCTGCGGGTGTGGCCCGCCGACCCGCTGCCGTGGGGCATGGGCATCATGCTCATGAGCACGCTGACCGGCATCGCGCTCAACCTGCTGCGCGACGCCGGGTCGGCCGAAGAGATGCTGGACGCCCCGCTGCTCGCGACGATGTTCGTCGCCGTCGCCTGGCACGCGAACCGCAGGGTCGGCCGCTGAATCCGAGCGGCGGACGATCGGGGAGAAGAACGCCCGCCTGCTCGCGGCCCAGCGCTGGTTCCTCCAAGACGCGTCGCATCACCTGCGGACCCCGATCACGATCGCTCTCACCTACGCGGAACTGCTCGCCAGAGACCTCCGCGGCGATCAGGAACGGCACGATATGCAGATGGTGATCGGCGAGATGGCCCGGCTGCGGCGGCTGAGCGACCGCCTGCTCATCATCGCCGGCTCGGAGGACCCGGATTTCTTGCGCTGCGAGCCGGTCCTGCTCGCCGAGTTCGCCGCGGAGGCCGTCGAACGGTGGCGGCCGACCGCCCAGCGCCGCTGGGAACTCAGGTGCTTGAAGTTCACCGCCGACGACGACGCGATCACGCTGTCGGTCGACGGCGACGGGACTGGCACGGTCCGGCTGCGCGTCACCGACAGCGGCTGCGGTATCGCCGCCGACAAGCTCCCTTATGTCTTCGAGCGGTTCCGCACCGAGGGCGGTTCCGCCGGTTCCGCCGGTTCCGCCGGTTCCCGCGGTTCCCGGGGGCGGGGCTCGGGCTCGCGCTGGTGCGCGCCGTCGCGGACGCGCATGGCGGCGTCGCGGGGGTCCGCAGCGTCCTGGGCGAAGGCAGCGAGTCGAGATCGCGCTGCCGACGGCGGACAAGGTGCTGCCGCTCCGCTAGCCGACGTGCGCGCTCACCAGATGCCCGATTACGAAGGCCATTCCCGTCGGGTAGCCGAGGAGGAACGGGCTGAGCGGGATGAGCGCGCCCACGGTGAACGAGGTGAAAGATGCCGACCGCCGCCGTTTGCGGGGAAGGCAGGTCGTCTGGGTCGATGCCCAGTTCCTCGCGCACATGCGTGGCGACGGCCCGGTCCATGTCGGCCGAGATCTGCCGGACAACCGCTTCGGCCAGGTTCGGGGAGACCCCCTTGTCCATGTAGAGCTCGGTCAGCCTGGTCCGTTTGCCCTCCGGGTCCCGGGCGTGCTGCCTGCGTTCGAGTTCGACTTCGGCCGCCGTCAGCTCGTTCTGCGACTTGACCGAGATGTACTCGCCGGTCGCCATGGAGAACGCGCCGGCGATCAGGCCGGCGATGCCGGTCAGCACGATCATGCCGTGGCCGCCGCCGCCACCGCCGATTCCGGCGATCAGCGAGGAGTTGGTGACCAGCCCGTCCATCGCGCCGAACACCGCCGGCCGCAGCCAGCCGCCGTTGACGTCCCGGTGCTCGCGCAGTTCCCCGTCGCCGTCGAACGCCACCCCCTTGGGCAGCAGGAGAAGCCTCTTGCTGAAGGGCAGCCAGCCGGGGATGCGCTTGCCGGACACGGCGGGCCCTGGGCCGGTATTGCGGGACCCCCGGTAGGCGGGCATGGGCCCGCTGAATGCGGAGGCACGCCAAGGGCTGGCCTGGTACGCCTGCCGGGCGCGGCAGTCGTCGGGTGACCGTCTGCTCGTGGCTGGATAGCTCCATACGGGGCGTAATCGGAGTCGTTGACTTCTTCACCTCGTCTTCCATTGTTTACGGCCGCGGCTGGCTGGGGGACCGGCCGTCGGCTGGCGGTGAGAACCGTCCGATAGACGTCATCCCGGAACGTGACGTGTCCCGATTTCTGGCCGGGCCGCGTCGATCAGCTTCTCGCTGTCTGCCTCGCTATTGTCAGCAATAGCTTTCAGAGAGGCCGGAAAGGCATTGCCTCAGCAGCTGTGCGAGCGACCGGAAGAACTCGAGGCCGGAGGTGATGCCATAATGCTCGGGGAGCGCGCTGATGATGGCGGTTCGCGGGAGATGACAGCGAAGGAACGACTCGGCGTAGGCATCGGTCACCGGCAGTACAGTGATGTGGCCAGGTGCTCGACGCCGGGCAGCGAGGAAAGCAAGGCCAGCGTGCGTGCTCGCGGCCGTCTTCTCCTGCGCCAGGCAAGCACTTGAGCGCAGCCCGGCCGCGCGGCGCGTTCAGCGCGTGCGCCGGACGCCGCGCTTTTGACGACGCAGACGCCGCGCCACAGGTCGAAATCTGTACGCCAAACGCCAGTTGCTCGCAGGAGAAAGTCGCGGAACATCGCCGGCAATGCCTTGCCGGTCGCCAGGCTCGAAGAAATATCGCTCGGCGAGCCAGTCACGGACAAAAGATTCGAAGACTGATCGACGCAGGCTTCGGGCTTTTCAGAGCGCGATTTCGTCTCCTTCGTCCGCTGGCTCTTAGCCTGACAGCGTTGCCTGGCCATCGTGACTGGCCGTCTAGGAACGCTTACGCCGCCGATTTTTACACATCTGTGATCGATCGTGCCCGATAGAACGGCCCGGCGGGGCGTTACAAAGATATCATCGTGATTGGCCCGAGATAGGCAAGCGCGGACTACGCGAAGAGGTGTCGCCCCAGTGCCGGCCGGGGACACGCCAGGCGGGCAGGCGAAGACCGCGCTGCCGACGTGGCGGATGTACTCGTTGAGCGCGTCGGTCGCCGAGCGAGGTCTGGAGCGGGACGAACTGCGCCGGGTCCTTCATGAAGGCGATGAAGAACAGCCCCGCGCGAGCAGGTCCCGGTGCTGCGGGTCGATGCCGTCGGTGTAGGAGTAGCCGCGGCGCAGGATCCGCGTGCCGCCGTTGTTGCTCGAGGCTGGCCAGCCGGATGTGCGCGTCGGGCCGGGATCACCGGGCTGCCGTCGGCGTCCGCGGCGGTGAAGTCGGGCGCGGTGAACTCGGTCCCGCCGGACAGCGGCGCGCCGCTGACCTTGGCGCGGCCGATGACGTTCTCCTGGTCGGCAGGTAGTCGCGGTCCCAGTTCTCGATGAACATCCGGATCCGGCGGCGCGACCAGGTAGCTGCCGCCGCGCAGCCACGGCTGGTCGGTCTCGTCGCCGACCCAGACGTAGCGTCCATCGAGCCGGGTCTGCTCGGCCTTGATGTTGCTGGTGCCGTCCTTGAAGCCGAGCAGGTTGCGCGGGGTCGGCTGCCGGTGCGTGGTGGTCGAGGTGCGGCCGAAGCCGAGCTGCAACCACTGCTGCTCGACGACGCCCTGCCGATCCGGGCGAGGTTGCGGATCGCGTGGAAGGCGACCTGCGGGTCGTCGGAGCAGGCCTGGACGCACAGGTCGCCGCCGGTGCAGTCGGGGTCGAGGTCCTCGTCGGGCAGCGGCGGCAGGTCGGCGAGCGCGGCGGGCCGCGGCGGCGAGGCCGAAGCGGTCGTCGAACAGCGCGGGCCCGAACCCGACCGTGATGGTGAGCCGGGACACCGGGCGAGACCGACGGCCTCGCCGGTGTCGACCGGCGGCGCGTGCGGCGTCGGTGACCTCGCCGACCGGCTGGCCCGCGGTCATCCGGGCGGCGGCCGCGGTCCATCGCGCGAGCAGGTCGCGCAGGTCGGCCTGGCTGGTGCCGTGCCACGTCGAACGCGGCGAACGCCAGCCGGTCCTGGGCCGGGGTGGCGATGCCGGCCTGGTGCGGCCCGTAGAACGGCACGGTCGAGGCTGCTGTCGCCGCCGGCCGCGGCGGCAGGCGCGGCCGCGCCGCTGGTCGGCCGAAGTAACCGCCGACGCCGCCGGCGAGCGCGCCAGCACCGCCGCGGCGAGCAGCCGGCGCCGGGACGAGCCGGGGCCGCCGGGCCGGCCGCGGCCGCTCGGGCCGGCCGACGCGTCTCGCCGGGCCGCCTCGGCAGCATCACGCTGACCTGCGGGAGACCTCGGACAGGTCCTCGGCGAGCGCGTTGATCGCGCCGGAGAGCTGCTCGCGCTGCGTCGTCGAGCACGGTGGAGTACTCGACGTAGCCGGTGCCGTCGTAGCCGGGGGTCGCCTTGAGCGTGGCCATCACCTTGGCCACGGCCGCGTTCTGCTGCCATCTGCGCGAGCAGGCTCGGGTCCTTCGTCTGCAGGTACGGCGTGAGCAGGCTGACCACCTCCATGGCGCCGTCGACGTTGGCCTGGAGGACGGGCAGGTCGGTGTTGGAGTACCGCTCCTCCTCGCCGGAGATCTTGTTGGTGGCGGCCTCGTTGACCAGGTCCGTCGACCCGCTGGCCATCTCGAGCGGGTTGTACTGCGCGCTGTTCACCAGCGTCAGCAGCTGCTGCTCGTTCTTGACAAGCCCGGCGCAGAGCGCCGGCGCGCCGTTCGAGGGTGTTGTCCGACCACAGCAGCTGCTCGAGCTTGTGGAACCCGGTGAACTGCGACGCCACGGTGACCGGGTTCTCCCACCGGCCGTCGATGCTGGTGTCCAGCGTGCCCCAGATCTCGGCGACGGGCTCGATGCGCTCGTAGTAGACACGGGCCTGCGGGTACGAGCAGTTCGGCCTGTTCCATGTTCCCTGCGGAGACGGCCTTGCAGAATGTCTGCGTGTGGCTGACCAGGTCGGCGGTGTTCTGGTTGACGTACGTGGTGTAGCCGGACACGGCGGAGGCGAGCTGCGGGACGGACTGCCAGTTGGTCCCGGTTGCCTTGCCCGTCACCATGAACGTCCAGTCCTGCTGTTGTGCCCCGGGGCAGTTGATCACGTACTTGCCCGGCTGGACGGTCAGCGTGAAGCCGCCCGACAGGCCCGGCGTGAGGTTCTCCTGCTCGCCGAGGATCTTGGACTTGTCTGAAGTGCGCAGCTCAGCCTCCGACACCGCGGACGCGTCAGCGTTGGCCACGTCGAACTCCACGTCCCCGGCGGTGACCGAGGCGGGCGTGGGCTGGCACCCCTGGGAGGTCAGCGAGATCTTCACCGTGGTCGGCTGGGCTTCCGCGGCGGCGGCACTCGCCGAGCCCGAGCTTGAGCTCGAGCTTGAGCAGCCCGCGAGCACCGCGGCGAGCGCGGCGGCCGCCGCCACGGCGGCCAACGGCCGCTTGCCGCGCCTGGGTGTGGTGCTACTGGACATAGGGCTCCATTCTGATCCATGCAGTCACTGCTCGACTTCATTACGTAGCCGAGCGGGCATGCGAAGGCCCGGCGGCGGTGAAAAGGCGGCTTACTGCCCGGCAGGCTGCGCGCCGGCCGCGGCGACGGGAGCGGCCGCCGCCCGGCGCCGCCGGGCCGGCCAGGCCACGATCGCGATCATCGGCACCAGGTACGCCAGCCAGGCGGCGACCTCGATCCACACCGGGTACGGCTGGATGCCGAGCACGCCCGTCAGCAGCGACGACAGCGGCGTGCCGGGACGGACCAGCCAGGACAGGTCGAAGGCCTGCGCCTGACCCGCGGACAGCCAGCCCGCCTCGTTGGCGGTGTGGAAGGCGGTCATCACCAGCCCGGCCGCGACCACGACGAGCACCAGCCCGGTGACCCGGAAGAACCGGGCCAGGTTCAGCCGTACCCCGCCGCGGTAGATCCCGTAGCCGATCACGACCGCGAGGAGGATGCCGAGCACCGCCCCGATCCAGGAGTCGGCGGCATCCCCGGACGCGTGGAAGGTGGCGAGCAGGAACACGGCCGTCTCGAACCCCTCCCGCAGCACGGCGAGGAACGCCATCATCACGAGCGCGCGACTCGACCCGGCGGCCAGCGCCGACGCGGCCGCCCCTTCCAGGTCGCCCTTCAGGCCCCTGGCATGCTTCCGCATGAACATGATCATGTAGGTGACCATGCAGACGGCGATTGCGCCGACCGCGGTCTCCAGGCCCTCCTGCTGCCGCTGGGGCAGGTCGGACGAGATCACCTGCAGGAGGATGGCGATGCCGACGCAGATCGCCACGGCGATGCCCGTCCCGGCCCAGACCTGGCGCAGCGCGTCCCGGCGGCCCTGCTGCCCGAGGAACGCGGCGATGATCCCGACTATCAGGGCCGCTTCAAGGCCCTCGCGAAGACCTATAACGAATGTCGGCAGCACCAGGCATCCCTTCTGAGGCGGACGTAAAAATTAGGTTAGGCTTACCTAAGCAAGGCTTACCTAACATCATCCGCGAAGGAGCCGTCAAGCGAAACGCGCGAACAGCCCGCCCGGCGGGCGCACGACTGTGACATCGATCGAACACCTCGCCAGAAGACTTCTCCCCTCCCCGCTCCAATCGGCGCGTCGTTCGACTACGTACTACCCAAAGTGCTATGTTTCTCTTCATCTAGCACTCCCGTCCGCCACCCACTGCGATGGCGGCCGGGCCAGCGCGCACCGGAACCCCCGGATTCCCCCGACTGAGGAGGCACCGTGACCGGAACACCCCCCGTGAGGCGTCGTCTGCTCGGCACCGCGCTTCGCGGCTACCGCGAGAGCCTCGGCTTACAACCTCGACGAGGCCGCCCTCATCCTCGAGCTGCGACCGGTCCAAGATCTCGCGCATCGAGACCGGCGAGCGCGGCATCCGCACCGAGGAACTGCGGGACCTGCTTACCGAGTACGGCGTCCCCGCCGCCGAGCAGGAGGCGCTGCTCGCCGTCGCGCACCGTGGCCGGGAGAGCGGCTGGTGGCTTGAGTACCGCGACGTCCTGTCCGCCGGCGGCCCAGGACTACGTCATCATGGAGATCGCCGCGACCGAGATCCTGGCCTACGAGGCGAACCAGGTTCCCGACCTGCTGCAGACCGCCGGACTACATGCGTGCCGTGGCCGCCGCAGACGCCCGCTACACCTCGGCGAGCGAGCGGGCGCACGCCATGGAGGTGAAGCTCAACAGGCAGCGGATCGTGGTCGCCGGGCGCGCGCCGCGGCCTCGACGTCGTGATCACCGAGGGAGCGCTGCGGCAGACGGTTGGCCCGGCCGCGGGTGATGCGGGAGCAGCTCGGCCGGCTCGCCGCCCTGGCCGAGACCGGGTTCGCCGACGGCCTGCCCGACGGTGACGTCCCCGAGGCGGAGCGCGTCCCGTGTCTCGCTGCGGGTGCTGCCGTTCGCGGCGGGCGCGCACGCGGCGGCGGGCTGCGGCTCGATGACGCTGCTGCGCTTCGCGGAGACCCCGGAGATCGGTGTCGTCCACCTGGCCGCGCTGTCCGGCGGGATCAGCCTTGAGGGCCGGGAGGAGGTCGCGCGCTACCTGCGGACGTTCGCGTCAGCTTCGCTCGGCGGCACTTCAGCTTCGTCGCGCTCGGCGCACCTGATCCGCGCCATCGCGAGGTCGTACGACCGCTAGGTGCTGGGGGTGTCGGCCGGGTCGGTCTCGGCTGTCCGGGCCGTCGTCATCGCGACCGGATCGGGAGCGCGAGTTTCTTGTTGACGTCCTCTAGCTTGGCGATCAGGTCTTGGATGTCGCGTAGCTGCTGGGTGTCGTCTCGCACGCCGTTGCCATATGTCATGGACCGGAACTCCAGGGTCGAGAGGGGGGACTCGACGGGTAGGCATACGCCTTTGGTGCCTAGCTAGGTGCTATCTTACCGTGATTTGTACGGAGCTTGTCGCCACGGTGGGAGGTGTTATTTGCCTCTTCGGGGAAAGGCTTGGTGGCTCCGGCTCCGTGCCTGCTGAGCCTATAGCGTGCGCGGTGCGCGCGATGCGGCCAGGATGAGTAAATGGTTTCTGAATTGGCGTAACCGCAGGTCAGAGGCTGTATGGATGACGTATCAGGACGGCTGCATAATGTCCCTTTCTAATGCGAATGAGCATTGGCGGATGCACGGTAGGCTGAGCGTCGTGCGTTTGCACGTGCATCCGACTTGGGCATGGCGATAAATTGGCGGTCGCGCACGCGAATTATGCACGCGAATATTGCACCTGAAAATGCACGTGATCTCGTGCGGATGCACGTGCAGTGATTGCTACCGGCGGGGGCGCTGGCAGCGCGGAGGCGGGGCCGGCGTGCATCAGGCCCCGAGCTCCTCGGGGGTGGGGGCGGGCACTGGGAGCGCGGGAGATGCCTGCCCGGGACGGGCGCAGGCCGTCGATGAGCATGGCGAGGTAACGCCGCCACAGCTCGGGCGTGACAGAGCCGGCGTACTCGGCGAGCGGAGGCGAGCATGAACGCGATCATCTTCACGTCGGTCGCGCTGAAGTCCGCGCGCAGGTCGCCGGAGGCCTGCGCGCGCTCGACGAGCCTGGCGACCGACCGGGCGCATCCGGTCGCGGGCGTAGCAGACCTGGTCCCGGTCGTAGGTGGCGAACATCATCAGCTGGCGCAGGCCGAGGTCGCCGGCCATGGCGGCGGCGGCGTACTCGAGGTAGGCGACGAGGCCCTGCCACGGGTCGGCCGCGGCGCATGCCTCCTCCGCGACGGTGACGAGCTCGTCGATCCGTTCCCTGAACAGTTCGGCGACCAGTGACTCCTTGTCGGGGAAGCGGCGGTAGACGGTGCCGATCGCCGACGCCGGCGGCCCGGGCGACCTCGTCCAGGGTGGCGTCGAGGCCGCGCTCGGTGAACACCTCGGCCGCGGCGGCGAGGATGCGCTGCCGGTTCCGCTCGGCGTCGCGGCGCAGCGGGCGCTCGCCCGCCCGGTCGTGAGACGTTTCCTCCGCGCGGAGCCGTCATACGTCGTAGAGTACCCCGAACGGAGGAGGTTCCTCCGTTTCGTGTTATGCTCTGCCCGTAAGCGGAACCATACCCTCCAGATTGGTGATCGGAATGTCCGAGGCAAGCGTCCCCGTGACAGCGGGGGAGAGCGGCGGGACGCAGCACGGCTGGGCGCGGCGGCGCCCAGCCGGACCCGCGGCGCTGGCTGATCCTGGTCGTCATCGGGCTCGCGCAGCTCATGGTCGTGCTCGACATGACCGTGATGAACCTGGCGCTGCCGTCGGCGCAGAAGGCGCTGGGCTTCAGCAACGTGGACCGGCAGTGGATCGTGACCGCGTACTCGCTGTCGTTCGGCAGCCTGCTGCTGTTCAGCGGCCGGGTGGCCGACCTCATCGGCCGCAAGGTCGTCTTCATCACCGGCCTGATCGGGTTCGCCGTCGCGTCGGCCGTCGGCGGCGCGTCGGTGAACTTCGCGATGCTGGTCACCGCGCGCGCCTGCCAGGGCGTGTTCGGCGCGATGCTGGCGCCGGCCGCGCTGGCCCTGCTGACCACCACGTTCAGCGACCCGAAGGAGCGCGGCAAGGCGTTCGGCGTCTACGGCGCGATCGCCGGCGCGGGCGGCGCGGTCGGCCTGCTGCTCGGCGGCGCGCTGACCGAGTACCTGTCGTGGCGCTGGTGCCTTTACATCAACCTGTTCTTCGCCGGGCTCGCCGTGGCCGGCGGCTCGCGTGCTGCTCAAGCGGCAGCCGCGGCAGGCGGCGCGCGGCTCGACGTGCCGGGCGTGCTCGCCGTCTCCGGCGGCGTGTTCTGCCTGGTCTACGGGTTCTCGAACGCGGCGCTGCACTCCTGGTCCGCCCCGTCGACGTGGGGCTTCCTCGTCGCGGGCGCGGTGCTGCTCGTCGCCTTCGCCGTCTGGCAGGGCCGGGCCGAGCACCCGCTGCTGCCGCCCCGGGTCGTCCTTGACCGCAACCGCGGCGGCGCCTACCTGGCGATCTTGATCGTCGGCGCGGGCATGTTCGGCATCTTCCTGTTCCTCACCTACTACATGCAGGTGTCCCTCGGGTACTCGCCGGTGGTCAGCGGCCTGGCGTTCCTGCCGATGGTGGTCTGCATCGCGGTCGCGGCGAACGTGTCCAACATCGTGCTGCTGCCGAGGATCGGCCCCGGCCGCTGGTGTCGGCGGCTTCCTGCTGCTCGCGGGCGCGCAGTTCTGGCTGACCCACATCGGGCTGCGCGCGACTACGTCGGCGACATCCTCGGCCCGCTGATGATCACCGGCGTCGGCATGGGCTTCATGTTCTCCACGGCGATGAACACCGGCACCTACGGGGTCTCGCCCGCGTGACGCCGGCGTCGCCTCGGCCACGGTCAACACCGGCCAGCAGCTCGGCGGCTCGATCGGCACCTCGCTGTTCAACACGATCGCGGCGAGCGCCACGGCCAGCTACATCGCCGCCCACATAGCGCCCACGGCCACCGGCGGCAGCCTGGTCCAGGCGCAGGGCCTGGTCCACGGCTACACCACGGTGTTCTGGTGGTGCTTGGGCATCTTCCTCGGCGGCGCGGTCGTCGTCGGCTCGCTGATGCGCAGCGGCCCGCTGCAAGCCGTCGCGCACGGCGCCCCCGCCGCCTCCGCGGCAGCCCCGCGCCGGCGCGCCGCAACCGACCCGCGGTCCGCGGAAGAGGCAGAGGCAGAGGAAGAGCCGCAGCGGTCACCCACTCCGGAGTAAGGCCGAGCGCGCGGAGCGGCAGTAGACCTACCGCCGTCCCGTCCGCGTCGGCTCGGCGCGGCGCGGGCGGGCTCGGCGCAGCTCGGGCGAGCACGATCGTGAAGCGGGTCATGCCGGGCCGGCTGGTCACCAGCACCGCGCCCTGATGGGCGCCGACCACCGCGTCGACGATCGCGAGCCCCAGCCCCGTGGAGGAGGCGTTGGTGGCGTGCGAGCGGGACGTGTCGGCCCTGGTGAACCGCTCGAACAGGTCGGGCAGCAGGTCGGCGGGGATGCCGGGGCCGTCGTCTGTCACGGAGATGACGAGCCGGGGCGCGGGCGGCAGCGTCCCGTGCGCGACCGACCCGGCCCGCGCGCCGGGCTCGCCGTCAGGCAGGGCGTCGCTGACCCGCACGGTGACCGTGGTGCCGTCCGGGGTGTGCCGCCCGGCGTTGGACAGCAGGTTGGCGAGCACCTGCCGCAGCCGGTGCTCGTCGCCGAGGACCAGCTCCGGGTCGTCGGGCAGTTCGAGCACCCAGCGGTGGCCGGGCCGGGCCACCTGGGCGTCGCTCGTGGCGTCGATGGCCAGCCGGGTCATGTCGACGGGCTCGCGGCTCAGCGGCCGGCCGGCGTCGAGCCGGGCGAGGAGCAGCAGGTCGTCGACGAGGACGCTCATCCGGGTGGACTCGGACAGCACCCGGCCGAGGGCGTGCGTCACCGCTTCGGGGGCGTCGCCGGGGTGCAGCAGCGCGAGCTCGGCGTAGCCGCGGATGGCGGCCAGGGGAGTGCGCAGCTCGTGGCTGGCGTCGGCGGCGAAGCGGCGCAGCCGCGCCTCGCTCGCCGCGCGGCGCCGCAGCGCGGTCTCCACGTGGCCGAGCATCCGGTTGAACGCCAGCCCGACCTGGCCGGTCTCGGTCGCCGGGTCGGTGTCGGGCACCCCGGCGGGCAGCGACACCTCGCCGGACTCCAGGGGCAGCTCGGCCACCTGCGAGGCGGTGGCCGCGACCCGGCGCAGCGGGCGGAGCGAGAACCGGACCCAGAAGATGCCGAGGACCCCGGCGAGCAGCAGCACCACGGCGAACACCGAGTCTCGGCGAGCGCGACGTCGCGGAGCTTGTCGTGCAGGCCGGCTCAGCGGCAGGCCGGTGTAGTAGATGGACGCGTCGTTGTCAGGGTCATGGATCGCGGCGAGCAGGTAGTGCCGTGCGGCATAGCTCAGGTAGCGCGTCTGGTCGGGGATGCGGTCGGGTGGCCCAGGTGCGCCGCCCGCGGGACCCACGGCGGGATGCTGCTCAGGCTGCGCTGCTCGGCCGACCGGTGAACCTGAGCTCGCCCACGCTGACGAGCTCGCTGTCCACTAGCCGTCCCAGCAGCACGGCGACGAACGTGTGCTCCCCGAGTCCCGGGCACGTCGGCGAGGTCACGGCGTCGGGCGTGCCGCTGGCGCTCCGGGCTCGCGGCGCGGGTTGCGCTCGGATCGCGCGGGCGTCGGCGCCTGACCGTCCTCCGGGCTGCGGCGGCCTCCCCGTGATGCCCGGTGCCGCCGTGATCGCCGCGTGCCCTGCGCGCCGGTTTGGTGTGCCGCGTTGCTGTCGGCGGCCTGCCTGGGTCCCAGCACTTGTACGCCAGGCCGGTCGCGGTCTGCAGGTCGCTGTTCAGCTCGCGGGACAGCGCGCCCTGCACCGCGAAGTAGGTGACGATGCCGACGGTGGCGCAGGCGATCGGCGAGCAGCGAGACAGCCCGGCGATCAGCCTGCCGCGCAGCGTGCGGGGGACGCCGAGCGCGCGATAGTGCGACTTACGGCCATTGGCCTGGAGCTTAGCCTGCGGGCTACCCGGCCGGCTTCAGCACGTAACCGACGCCGCGGACCGTGTGGATGAGCGGTTCCCGGCCCGCGTCGATCTTCTTGCGCAGGTAGCTGATGTAGAGCTCGACGACGTGCGCCTGGCCGCCGAAGTCGTAGTTCCACACCCGGTCGAGGATCTGCGCCTTGGACAGCACCCGGCGCGGGTTGCGCATCAGGAACCGCAGCAGCTCGAACTCGGTCGCGGTCAGGTCGATGAGGTCGCCGCCGCGGCGCACCTCGCGGGCGTCCTCGTCCATGGTCAGGTCCGCGACGATGAGCGCCCCCTCGCCGCTGCCGTCCGCGCCAGGTTCGCCCGGCGCAGCAGCCCGCGCAGCCGGGCCAGGACCTCCTCAAGGCTGAACGGCTTCGTCACGTAGTCGTCGCCGCCCGCGGTCAGCCCCGCCACCCGGTCCTCGACCGCGTCCCTGGCGGTCAGGAACAGCACGCAGACGCCGGGATGCTCGGCGCGCAGCCGCCGCATGACCTCCACGCCGTCGAAGTCGGGAAGCATGATGTCGAGCACGACCGCGTCCGGGCGGAACTCCCGGCCCGACTTGACCGCCTCCGCCCCCGTGCCCGCGGTCTGCACCGACCAGCCCTCGTAGCGCAGCACGCTGGACATGACCTCGGCGAGGCTGGGCTCGTCGTCCACCACCAGCACCCGGACCGGCGTCCCGTCCGCGTGCTGAGTGCCCGCGCCGCGTCCGAGTGTCGCCGTCGCCGTCGCCGTCGCTGTGCCGGGCGGCGTGCCAGCCACGGCATCCTTCGTCTCATCAAGCATCATCGATCGCTCACTCACGGCCGCGGGTCACGTGCTTTTCCCTTAAAGAATGGCAAGGGCCCGCGACCTGGACGCCGTGAATTTGATATGCGTTTCCTCTGAGAATCCGAGCCGACCTGCGATGATGCCCCTGTGGCCCGGTTTTCGACCCAGCCAGGACCCGCGCCAGCTTGGAGGCGTGGCCGGCCGGCCGCGCGCCGGCCGCGAAGAGGACTTCGGCCGCCGCCCGCTGGAGTTCCGGATCCGCCTCCGGTACCTCCACCTCGACCTCGCGCCACTGGAGCGGCTCGCCGGAGGACGGCAGCCGCTGCGCGGTGACGACGTCGTCGGCGACCTCGGCCATGACCCGGCCGCCGGAACGGGTGAGGGTGACCACCGTCCGCTCGGTGTCGAGCCGGCGATCGGCGCGAGCGCGGCGCCGCCGGTGACCTCGGCCACCCGGGCGACGATCCAACTGGGCTGGGGGTGGAACTCTGCGTCAGCCGCACGGTGCGCGACACGGCGCAGCTGCTGACGCGGTACGGGGCCCCGGCGTCGGCGACACCGTGATCGCCCCGGCACCGCGGCGGCCCTACTCGAACAGCTCGGCGCCGACCCGGCGGGCGCGCATCGGCCTGCCGACGTCCACCCGCGCGGCGAATTCTGCACGAGGACTGCGTCTCGGCCGTGCGGGCGGCCGCGGCGATGTTGGAAGGTCTCGGCCACAGCGTCGAGCCGGCCTGGCCGGCGTGTCTTGCCGACGCCATGTCGCCGCGGCAAGTTCATGGCGCTGTGGGCGACGCAGATCGCGATGGGGGCGCGCGGCTTCAGTGCGACGATCGGCCGCGAGATGACCGCCGACGATATCGAGCCGGTGAACTGGGTGCTCATCCAGCAGGCCGGCGGCTCACTGCCGTCGACTACGCCGCGCGCGAGGCCGCGGGTTGGGCCTTCCGACGGACGTTGCAGCAGTGGTGGGCCGACGGGTGGGATCTGCTGCTCACGCCGCGCTGGCCGAACCGCCGCCGCGGCTACCGGACTTCGAGAACGATCCCGAGCATCCCACGGCACCGCAGCGCCGCGCCGGTCAGTTCGCCGCCTTCACTCCGCCGTTCAACATGAGCGGGCAGCCCGCGATGACCTGCCCCTGCACCGCAACGCCGCAGGGCCTACCGATCGGAATCCAGCTCGCCGCCGGCTACGGCGGGAGGATGTCCAACATTCGCGTTGCTGCCCAACTGGAGTCGGCGCACCCCTGGGCCGTCACTTCACCCGGCGATCAGTTGAACCGGTTGCCTTTTCTTTGGCCGCATGGTCCGCTCGGCTATCCGCGCCACCAGTTGACGGGGTGCCAGCCGCGACGAGTTGGTCAACATCCAGCTTTCCAATCCGCCGGTGACGACGGTGCTCGCCCGCCGATCCAGGGCGCGAATCGCCGCCTGCACCACCTTGTCCGGCGAGATGCGGCGGCCGACCTGAACTCTTACCGGCGACGTCGAAGAATCCGGTGTCGGTCGACCCGGGACACAGTGCGGTCACCCGCACGCCGGTGCCGTGGGTTCGCCCACAACGCCTCGGTGAACGACAGCACGAATGCCTTGGTCGCACCGTAGACCGCCATGTAGGGGACCGGCTGGAAATCCCGCGGTCGAGCCGACGTTGACGATCGCCCCGTGGTTGCGCTCGAAGCATGCCGGCAGATACTTCCGCGCAGGTCCACCAGCGTCTCGATGTTGAGGCGGACCATGTCGGCCAGCACCGCGTGGTCGGCCTGGTAAACGGGTGCGAATAGGCCGAATCCGGCGTTGTTGATCAGGATGTCGATCTGCAGATCACGCGCCCGCAGCGACGCGGCCAGCTCGGCGGCCGCCGACGGTTTGGCCAGGCTCGGCGGCCACGACCTCGGCGGTCACCCCATACGAAGCGCTCAATTCGTCGGCGAGCGCGGCGAGTTTTCCCTTGGACCGGGCGACCAGGACCAGATCGGCGCCGCGCCGCGCCAGTTCTCGCGCAAACACCGCTCCGATTCCGGCGGAAGCGCCCGTCACCAATGCCCGTTGACCCTGGAAATCGATGTACTCCATGGTTGTCACCTTTCTGAAGTGCTCAACGACGACAATAAAACCGACCGCGCGGGTACGCTGCCATACCGCCCGGTCGGTTTTTGATAGGGTCACGTCGTGTCATCACCCGCAGTCACCCCGAAGGGCGCCGCGACCCGCGCGTTTCTGCTGCAGATCGCGGCCGAGGCGTTCGCCGAACGCGGCTATACCGAGACCACGATGGCCCAGCTCATCACGCGCAGCGGACTGACCAAGGGAGCGTTCTACTTTCACTTCTCCTCCAAAGAGCAACTCGCACTTGCCGTCATCGAAGAGAAACAGCGGCAGTGGATTGATTCGGTGGTGCAGGCGATCAGCGCCGAGCCGGGCGCGTTCGACCAGCGGCGCGCGGTCGCCTCAGCGTTGGTGAAGCTTCACCGCGACCCCAGCGCTTTCAGCGTGTCTCGGCTCACCCGCGACCTGGCCCGCGTCGACGGTGTCAGCGATGTGGTGCGTGATCACATGCGCACCTGGCATTGGTCTGGTCGCCGGGCTCATCAGCCAGGCGCAGGCCGAAGGTGACCTGCCCGAGACCGTCGACGCCGACGACCTTGCCGCTGTTCTGGTCGCGACGACCGACGGTCTGAAGGACCTCGGCGCACTGATAGATAGTCCGACCCGGGCGCGCCGAGCCTACGAACGGCGCATGGAGACGTTGGTCACGCTCGTCGACAGTCTCAGCTCGCGCCGTTGACCGCGATTGTTGGTTGAGGGCGGCCGTACGCTAAGCTGTTGACAACGTTGGCCTCACGATATGCCGACACGTCGTGGAACGCTCCTTCATCCCACCGGCGCGAGCCCGAATTTCGCGGCGAACACCGATTCCAGATGATTCGTGCACCCGCACTACCGTCTCGCGGCGATCGATTTTGCCCACCGGCAATCTCGCCACCTTGTGCTCACATTGGACGCGCGAACCGTCGCGACGACACCAGCACACCCGATGCCTGAAAGGCACCGAAAAGTGACTACAGACAAAACCTTCGCCGATCTCGGCGTGCGCGCACCGCTGATCAGCGTGCTCACTGCGGCCGGCATCACGCAGCCATTCCCGATCCAGGTCGAGACCCTTCCCGACACCCTTGCCGGACGTGACGTTCTCGGCCGCGGCAAGACCGGCAGCGGAAAGACGCTCGCCTTCGCGATTCCGTTGGTCAGCAGGCTCTCCGACAGACAAGCGACGCGCGTCGCGGCCGTCGGGTCTGGTGCTGGCACCCACCCGGGAGTTGGCCACCCAGATCGCCGCGGCGATGGAGCCCTTGGCCGCTGCCTACGGCCTGCGAGGTCACCACCATCTTCGGCGGCGTCTCGCAGAACCGGCAGGTGGCCGCGCTCAAGTCCGGCATCGACATCGTCGTGGCCTGCCCGGGTCGGCTCGAGGACCTGATGAAGCAACGCTTGATCAGCCTCGACGCCGTCGAGATCACCGTGATCGACGAAGCCGACCACATGGCCGACCTCGGGTTCCTGCCCGGTGTCACCCGCATTCTGGCCGCCACGCCGGCAGGCGGCCAGCGTCTGCTGTTTTCCGCGACCCTCGACAACGGCGTCGACAAACTGGTCAAGCGATTCCTCGCAACCAGGTGCTGCACTCCGTCGACGAGCTGAACGCGCCGGTGTCGGCGATGACCCATCACGTGTTCCACGTCGCCAGCGTCGACGCCAAGAAGGAGCTGGTGCATCGGCTCGCCTCCGGCACCGGGCGCCGCATCCTGTTCATGCGCACCAAGCATCACGCCCGCAAGCTCGCCAAGCAACTCAACGACTCCGGGATTCCGTCAGTCGACTTGCACGGCAACCTGTCTCAGCCTGCGCGCGACCGCAACCTCGCCGCGTTCACCGCGGTGACGCCCGGGTACTGGTCGCAACCGACATCGCCGCACGCGGCGTGCACGTCGACGAGATCGAGTTGGTGGTCCACATCGATCCGCCGAGCGAGCACAAGGCCTATCTCCACCGTTCCGGGCGCACCGCGCGGGCCGGAAACGCGGGTGACGTGGTCACCGTGGTGCTGCCCGAGCAGCGCAGCGACACCCAGGCGTTGCTGCGTAAGGCCGGTATTCATGTCACCCCGCAGCAGGTGGCCGCGGACTCGCCGCAGTGCACGCGCTGGTCGGTGAGCCCGCCCCCTACCAGGCTCCGGCTCGCCAAGCTGCCCCGCCGCAACCTTCTCACGGTCGCGGGCCGGGTGGCGCAGGGCAGCGCGTCATCGCCGGTCCGGCCGCCCACAGCGGAGTGCTCGGTACCAGCGGACCTGATCGGTAGCCGGAGCAGCGCGAAGATTTCCACGCTAGGGAGGGTTATCGCCCAAGCATGATTTTTGTCCGTCATCAGTCGTGTACACTGCGAAACCGGATGTTTTTGGTACATCCACTTGAATGAGAGAAGTTAAGTTAATGGCACAGGGAACTGTGAAATGGTTCAACGGCGAAAAGGGCTTTGGCTTCATCGCTCCTGACGATGGCAGCAAGGACGTCTTCGTCCACTACTCGGAGATCCAGGCAGCGGCTTCCGGACGCTCGAGGAAAACCAGCGAGTCCAGTTCGACATCGAGCAAGGCCCGAAAGGTCCTCAGGCCGTCGGAGTGACCTCGGTCTAGCCGATTCATACACACAACCGTGGGCTGGTGCGACAATGCGCACCAGCCCATTGGTGTTTCTAGGCCGTTCTAGCCGCCGGGGGGCGAGCCGAACAGCGTGAGCCCCTCAGTGGGGCTCACGGTTACCGCGGTGTCGCGCGCGGGACGCTGCATTCCGGTCGGTCCGAGAAAGTGGGATGCTCCACTGGCTCGTTTGAGGCGTCGCCAGACGAAATAAACTCAGGCTCTTCCGGGTGAGAAAACAAGTCGGAAAAATCCATGGACGTTGTCCTTACGAATTAGCGGGGCTGGCCCCGGCTAGTGTTGTGGTGAAACGGGTTACACGAGACCTATGGGAGCGAATCGCGTGATCTCTTGTAGTGCACTTACGATCCGGGATGACCGGTAACACGAAACGGCCCAGCACCAACACTACACCGAGTGGCCATGCGGGCGGGTGAGCAAACGGCAATCCGGATGCTCGTCGTCGGCGCATGCGCGCTGCTTGCGCCCGCCGCGATCTCACGAATCGGTTCGGCCTCAGGGAATGTCCATTCGCCGCTTGCGGACTCAGTGGTCGGTGTCGAACTCGATCGGCAAGCTCGTGGGCCCGCTGAGGCTCATCATCGGCTTCCACGGAACCGGTCCGGCGATGCGCGGGTTCAGCAACCGGGCCGCCAGCACGTTGAGCGCTTCGGCGAGCTCACGCCGGGCCAGGTTCGCGCCCAGGCAGTAATGGACGCCGCCGCCGAAAGTCAGATATCGCCGGTGCTCCCTCGCGCGTGATGTCGACGCGGTCCGGATCGTCGTAGACAGCGGGATCACGGTTGGCCGCAGCGGTATTCACCACGACCATGGTGCCGGCGGGGAATAGGTAGCCGTCGAGTTCGGCATCCTCGACGACCAGCCGAAGGGTTCCGCAGGCGATCGGCGAGTGGCGCATCGTCTCCTCGACGGCGTGCATCGCCAGTTCGGGGGTTCCCCGCAGCAGCTTCCATTGCTCCGGATGCTCACACAGGACGTGCACCGACGCGGCCAGCTGGTTGCGCGTGGTGTCCGTGCCCGCCAGCAGCAGGCCGCCGGCGAGCATGCGCAGTTCGGCGGGGTTGAGGCGATCGCCGTCGTCTTCGGCGCGAATCAGGTCGGAGAGCAGGTCGTCGGTCAGGCTGTGCCGGCGCCGGTCCACCATGTCGTCGACATAATCGTCGAGCTGCCCCCACGCGCGCATGACGACCGGCTCGATTTCGCGCACCCCGGCGGTGAAGGTGAAGGCCTTGAAGACGTCGTCGGCCCACAACGAAAACTGTTGCCAATCCTCTCGGGGCGCGCCGAGCAATGCGCAGATGATCGGCACGGGATACGGACGGGCGAGGTCGGTGACTACCTCGCAGCGGCCGCCTCGGCGACCTGATCGACCAGACCGTTCATCACCTCGACCATGGTGTCATGCAGGCGCAGGGTGGCTCGGGGGGTGAATGCCTTGGAGGTCAGACTGCGCAGGCGATGGTGTGCATCACCTTCCAGGCACAGCAGGCTGTTGACCACCTTGTCCCACAGCGGGCCCGAAGTAATCTCCTGCACAACGAGATTCAGGCCCGGCGGGATCTGGAACCCGGGCGTCCCGCAGCACCGAACGGACCAGCTGGTAGGAGAGCACTTCGGGTCCGAACGGACCGAGCGCGATCGGGGCCAGCTGTTGCGCCGCCTGGATGCGGGGATATATCTGCGCCGGGGTTTCGGTCTTGCGTGTACGCCAGCGTTGGCAGATCGGCGTCGAAAACGCTTGCGGGAGCGGTACCGACGGCCATGGCGGGTCCCTCCGGACAACTTCCAGTCAATGTATGGCCGTTGTAGGAGGCTGTCAACGAGAAACGGGCCGGGTTTCCTGCCGCCACACCATACAAAAACAGGAATACGATTCTACCGCCATCGCCGGGTCGCGCCGCGTCGACCGCCGGTCCAGCACCCACACCGTGGCCAGCGTGAGCACAACCGCGAACAGGTGAGCGCGATGAGATTGGCACCCGGTGTCTCCGGCAAGGTGTCGTGATAGGCGGCGATGGCCGGCAGCGTGGGTGATCCCGCTCCAGATGGGGGTGCGGTGGTCGACTCCACCGCCCTCGGTGATGCGGCCAACGTGTCGGCGCGAATGCAGCAACACGCTGCCGGCGGGGAGTTGCTTGTTGCCTCCGGGGTGGCCGACGACCTGATGGAAACGACGCAGCGGCGGCGACTGAACTTGCGTGGACGTGACTTACCGATCGACGCTTTCGTCCTCGGCCGGGAGCGGTGTACCTTAACAACTGCACGAAAAGGGGCGTCGATTTGACGAACGCAGCAGACGTGACCGCCACAGAGCAAGTCGTAGCGCAAGTGAGTCAACTCCGCGGCCCGAGGCACCCGGTAGTACTGGCTAAATGGGCCCAGCTGGCGCGGCATCGTGCCGAAGCCGGTGACTTGCTCGGGGCAATCAGAGATTACGAGAAACCTGCTGCCGGATCTGTGCGTGTGCTCGGCCGAGACAATCCGGGCAACGCTCGACATCGGCACCGGCGGTTCCACTAAAGCCGATGACCGCCACGGCACGATCGCCGACTACGAGCGTCGGACGCAGGAATTGCTGGACCGCGTCAAGGCGACTTACGCACGACTGCTAGACACATTCGCGTGTCTGGCTGCCGGGGGGCCATGACCGTTGCCGCGATGGCGACCTACGCATACGACCAAATCGACCAAGCCCGAACGGCACTCGCCTAGCCACGGGCGCCGCAAGCGTTAGCTATATGCCGTAATCGGGCAGCTCGAAATCATCGCGCACGCCGCCGGCGAAAAGTGTTGTCAACGGCCTGAAATTCATCGTGCGCATCGCCATGGTGCGAAACCACAGGCCGAAACGGGTTTTCGTGGCGAAGAACGGAATGTAGCGCACCGCACCGACCTGCTTGGCTTTGATGAAAGGACGCAGGCGCGCCTCGTAGGCAGCGAAGGCGCGACGGTGGTCGCCCCCGGCCTGCGCCAGTTCGCCCGCCAACACATACGCCTCGGTGATCGCCAGGCCGGTACCCTCGCCGCCCAGCAGCGAAATGCACCCGGCCGCATCGCCGACCAGCAGCACCCGGCTCACGTGACCAGCCGTTCATCCGGAATATCTGGCGAACGACATCAAAGTAGAGGTCGTCATGGTCGAGTGCCGCGAGGATGTCGCGGACTCCCAGCCGACATCGCCGAACTTGTTGCGCAACTGTTCTTTCGGGAGCGACCCCGCTGTCATCGTGTTCGGCGCGGAAGGTGAACAAGAACATGGTGCGGTCAGCGCGCAGCGCGCAGCGCGCCAGCTGTCGGCCAGGAGCGGCGTACGTGACATAGGCCAGCTCGTCGCGCGGGCGATAGCCGTCGACCACGCACGCCGCGACCTTGCAGCCGAGGTAGCGCTCGAAGTCGCGTTCCGGTCCGAAGACCAGACGACGCACGTTCGAGTACAACCTGATCGATCGGCTCCAATGACCAGGTCGAACTCGCGTGGCGCGGCCTTTTCGAGGTTAGCCGCACACCGTCGGTGCTCGTCGACCGTGGGCGTGTTAACGGACGAAGATCGTTCGACCTGGGCCTGGATGGTGGCGTAGATCGCGGCTGCCAGGTCGCCGCGCGCCAGGCTGGTGAAGTCGTCGCCGAACACGCGGCGAAAGACGTTGACGTCGACGTCGGCCTTGACCTCGCCGCCGGAACCGACGGAGCGAAGCCATTCAATTTGGTATCCGGCGGCGCGGATCGGGTCTTCGATGCCATGCACGGTTTGGGTTGTCCATAAGAGGCGCGTGTGTCATGATACGACAACGACGGTGAAGTAAATCACTATGACGAGAACTAGTCGCCAGGGCTAGATGATGTGAAGAGATTGGAACCGGCAACGCACTCTGCCCTAGGTTAAGCCCGACACCGAGGGGCGACCACAGCAGCACGGAGAGGGATACACTCAGAAAGCCGATGTACTTGCGGTTTTCTCCGAGTGTAAGGTCACCTCCTTCTGTGGAGTTGTGGGGACGGGCGCATAGCTATGGCTCCTCCCACACCCCAAAGGGTCCAATGAAAGCCCGCCGCGCACGGAAAGCACGGTAGATTGAGGGAAGCGATAGCACGATTGCGAGACCTAGAAATCCCACCCAGATCTCTGTGAATCGGCGCTGCCATTTGGCACTCTCACATAGGAGCTGCGCGGAGGACTCAGTTTAGGATTCTGCTGCACCGGGACAACCAAGGCGAGAAGAGCATGTCGCCTACGTACTCGTACACCTGAAACTGCGCTGGAATGGCTGGGGGTGTGCCAAAGCCAGACATTACTTTCTGAACTTAGTAGATCTTCAGCGCTTCAGCTGCGACGTTCAGTCTAACCTGAAGGTTCATAGTATTCTGCCTTGACCAGCTCGTAATGACACGTAATATCTTTATTTGTTCCCATTAAACAATGGTGAAAAAACTTTTTTACACTATCGTTTCAAATTACGTTTCTCAAATCTAAGGTACAGTTCGTGAGAAATATTGCCAAAAGCCATGTCCGGTCATAAAGTATCTTAGGGAGGCAGAGAAATCACGTCAACAGAAATCCCGGACAAGAGAACCTCGATGGGGTTAAGGGCCAAGTCAATACCAAGCCAGGCTAGACAAGGGGTAGGGACGACTACCGACAAAAAAGTTGACAAAGCAGACACTTGGCGCCCTTCTTGTGTCGATTGTCACCCGAGCGTGAACATAATAGTAGACGTTGCGACGATGGAGCCCTTAAAGCACCGCGTAAGGGTACGGAATAAGAGAGAGAAAAGGCAGGGCACATACGTCAATGACGAAGGCATGCGTTCGAGGAGAAGGTGGAGGGAACTTGGAGCAGCTTGAATTATATAGGTTGTCGCCGTGGTGACAGTGGCGGTTGGGACGAGAAAGACTGGGGTACAAGCCGTGACGGGTAGCTGAATCATCCAAGTTCCAGACATGATAATCGTCGTATTCGTTTAGAGGGGGTTGCGATGAGTGGTAGCAGTGAGAGATGAGGGAGAAGAGAAGGCGGTCGGGGCTTGAAGGTTCAGTGGGCTCGGGTTTATATGCGCTTGCTTGTGGACAGGTTTTAGATTGTGGCACCAACGAAGACGTCGACGAGCAAAGGCGGTGGATTTACAGCGTATGTAGGTACAATGCGCAGCTCGTCAGCTAAGGCCCTCTCTATGTGTCTGATGTGGATGGCCTTAATGGGGGCTGTACCTCCCGGAAAGGGTCTCTCCTACACCGAGGCCAATTACGATGGCAAAGATAAAGCCGAGCTGGAACGTCCTAGGGCGTCGAAGGGAAAAAGTCAGTCATAACCACAGTTACCACAGGAGACATGGAGACGCCTCACATAACAGTAAGCATAAAAAGGAAGTTGATGGAGGCAATGATAACTCGCATAATACCACGTGGGACGTCGTACGAAAGAATAAAGGAGGAACTCGGCGTCTCAAGGGTGTCAGGCGGGGGCTGTGAATTCTTAAACGACGGCCTGTCACAATCTCTCAGACGTCGCCACACTAGATATATTGAGTTTGTTTGCAACCACGATCTGAGCACTGTACAAGCTGTACATAAGTACGGCATAAGGCAGAGACGAAGGTCCGAACCGTGTCCGCCAGTGCCCCTCCATGACAGCTCGCATCGCCGATAACCATCGCTCCGCCACTGCAAGCATGAATAGCCCAATACAAGTTCCGACCATCGCCCCCGCAGTTCTTGGCGCCCAACCAAGGAACCACAGATTGTCGCCCGGGGTGAAGTGGAGGTACATGAGCATATTGCCCATTGACATCGACATACCCTGATCCATGCCCATGTCCATGCCATTATCGTGGGCGAGAGTAGACGAAATCGAAAGTGAGATGACTAAGGATAGCAGTGCGAGGAAACTCATAGTGAGTGTTTGTCGTTCGTTAGAGCGGGGGAGGGACGACGAGCAATGAAAAATGATACAACTGTTCCCGAGTAAATAGTAAACAAGTACAAATATCGCGTGCCATGTTAACTCGAACAAAATTGGTTTCTAGGGCCCAAGACGGTCGCCGAACCCTCCCAATATCAAAGAATAGTCAAAGGATATCCACAGAGGTATAGGAATATTAAGCATCAAGCTGTAGAGACCCAGATCTGATTCGTTTCCATGCCACCACGTACTTCGTAATCCTTACATAATTTGACTCTGTCACGTGGCCAATAACAAAAAGATCGTGTTATTGCAGCACAGGTGGAGAGAGGAAGAGCAATACGTAACTAACTGAGTAGGTATAAATAGGGAG
>CAVVHB010000005.1:0-396693 GCA_963747945.1 Bryobacterales bacterium | reverse complement strand
CATTGAGGATTCCGGCGAAGCCGAACGCTGATTCCGAAAGGAATCCGAACGGCATTCCGGGATGAACCCGAACACCATCGGAGCGTAGCGACGCTAGCATCTCGATTGTGCAAGAAGTGTTCGGCTTCGTCAAGGAAAACCTGTCCGGAGCGCAGCGGAGGAGGGATGCCGCTAGCGGAGAAAGGGGCGTGGGGAAAGGGGCGGCAGCCCTTGTCCCCACATCAGCACACAGTGGCCCCGGAGCGCGAACAGCGCTACGGCACAAATCTCCAAGTTTTAGGCAGGCCGACTTACCTCGCCCTCAACAGCTTCCTTTGAAAACGTGAACAACCACTCGACCGGAAAAAACCAATCTGGCCGTCTCAAGTGCTTCCCGTAAGGAACTGTGCCCAGTCCCCGAGCTGCATCGGCGAACTTGAGACTGTAACTGACGATTGCGTCGGTGTTCTCGGATATGCGCACGGAGGCGAAGAAGGGCTCGATCCAGAAAGTGCCTCGCGAACCTTTTCCCCAAAGCGCGCTTCCTCGCACCGTCAACTCGACCGGCGAGGTCACTTTCAGAGCGTCCGGGACCATATCATAGGCCGGGAAAATGCCATCTACCCACCGGTCCACCCTTCGCTGCCTTGAAGCAATCCTCCGAGCAACCGTTCTAGCCCGGCGCAGGTCCATCGAAGCGCTTCTTGCTCCTCCGAAGCATCGCCGCCGCGAGACGCGCGAATGTACGAGCGTATGAACTCGGCAACTTTGGATTCCCAAGTCGAAGTCGGAAGATCGTGCTTCGGAGTTTGGCATGTTGAACGCTATCGAAACACAGTCGCAGCGATGCTGGCAAGGCTACATGCTGGCCTTCCCCCGATTTTTGCGCATGGAATCGCCCCGCATCTCGATACGGTGGGCATTGTGGACCAGACGGTCGAGAATGCCATCGGCCAGCGTAGGATCGCCGACCTGCTCATGCCAGCGTGAAACCGGCAGTTGCGACGTCAGGATGGTTGAACGCACCTGGTAGCGATCCTCGCAGATCTCCCAGAAGTCGCGTCGTTCGGATTCAGATAACGGAGCCATCACCCAGTCATCGATCACCAGCACGTCGATGCGGCTGAGTCGGGCCAATAAACTGCGCAGGCTACCATCGGCGCGCGCCATTGCGAGATCTCGGAACAGCGTTTGGGCACGAGTGTACAGTGCCGAGTAACCATCGCGGCACGCCTTCTGTGCCAGAGCGCAAGCTACGAAGCTTTTTCCGACGCCAGTTGGCCCCAGAACGAAAATGTTCTCGTGTGTGCCGACCCAGGCTGATTCTTGCGTCAACGAGCGGATCACACTCTTATCCAGGCCACGGGCCGTGCGGTAGTCGATGTCTTCTACGCAAGCGTTCACGCGAAGCTTGGCATTTTTCATTCGTCGCCCGAGCGCCTGATTCTCTCGCCAGTTCCACTGTTGATCCACCAACAGGCCGAACCGCTCAGAGACACTCAGCTCGCGAGCTGCCGGATCTTGCTCCTGGGTTTTCAATGCCTCTACCATGCCCAGAAGGTGCATCGCCGCCAGCTTTTCGATCATCGGTTGTTTGAGCATCGCCATGGCTCAGTCGAAGTACTCCGGGCCGCGGATGTTATCGTGTGGAGGCGGTGGCGATGAGGGCGGCGGTTCAACGGCTGGCAACGCGTCCAGCGAGTTTTTCAGAATCGACTTCACGCTTTGATAGCGGCAAGCTCCGGTGACGAGTGCTCGCTGGGCTGCAGCTTCCATTCGAGCCGCCGAGTACTGGCCGGCCAGCCGGATGATTCCCAGACAAGAACGATAGCCCATCTCCGGGTGCGGCTTATCGGCGAGGATGCGTTCGAACAGTCGGGCCGTGTACGGACCAATAGACTCCGCCCAATGCACCATGCGCGAGGGTGTCCATTCCAGATGCGCCTGGTGGGACCGTGGGCGGTGTTCGGGAATGGTCACTGTGTGTCCATGGCCGCGCGCACGCAGATGAGAAGCCACGCGCTGACCTTTATGGAAGATCTCGATTGTTGTCGGTGTCGAACGCACTTCCACCAGTTCCTGGACAAGGTTATAAGGGACGCTGTAATAGTTCGTATCAAAAGCGATGTGGTAATCGATGTTCACGCGGGCGCGGGACCACTGGCTGAGGTCGAAGGGCTCCGCAGGAAGAGGGGTCAACGCGGGTTTATCCACTGCTGTGAACTGCGATGCGCGTGAACCTTCGCGCTTGCGAAACGGCCGCTGATTGATACGGTCGCGCAGCTCACGGATGGCCTGGTTCAGTTCCTCGATTGAGAAGAACTTGTGGTGGCGCAGTGCAGCGATGATCCAGCGTTCGGCCAATAGCACCCCTGACTCGGCTTTGGCCTTGTCCCTTGGCTTGTACGGTCGTGCTGGAACCACACCCACGCCGTAGTGCATGGCCATCTCCTGGTAGGTCGGATTCAGATCGGGATCGTAGCGGCATGCTTTCGACACACCGGTCTTGGCGTTATCCGGGACCACAAGTTTGGGCGTGCCCTGAAAGAACTCGAATGCGCGCACGTGTGCGCCGATCCAACTTGCCAACTGTTCGTCCGGCGTCACCTCGGCGTAAGTGTACGAACTGGCGCCGAGCACCGCGACGAATAAATGCGCCTTCTGCACTGGTCCGCCGCGAGCATCATAAATCGGAATCGTATCGCCAGCCCAATCGACGAAGACCTTCTCTCCAGCCTTGTGTTCCTGGCGCAGCACGACATCTTGCTTGCGGCGCCAGCGCTGATACAGCCCACAAAAACGGGAGTAGCGATAGCCGCCCGGATTGGCTTGACGGTACTCCTCCCACAGCAACTGCTGCGTCAGGTGCGGATGAAGTTGCCTTTGCCGATGCATCTCAGCGAAGTCTGGCATCGGCAACACTGCAGGGCGAGGTCGCGGTGGGCCGCCGAACAGTGCGGACTCCAGCCGATCTTCATCCCAATCCTCGCCAAGCGGCCATGTCACTCCGGCAGCTTCGGCTCGTTGCAAATACTCGTGAGCCGTTCCGAGGCCAATGGAGCAACTGCGGGCGATCGCTCGCAACCCCAGGCCCAGCTCAAATCTCAATCGAAGAACTTCTTTGATCTTGCGCACGGACAGTCTCCTGGCTGGCAAGCGATCTCCCTTTCTCGGGGAGGCTGCTTGCCATTGTGATGTCCAGCGCCGCTGGCCTGTGGAAATTATTCCGGGATCAAGCCGAACGCGATTCCGGGATCGGCCTGAAACTGTTCGGCTTCATCGCGGAATCGGTGTTCACCATCATCCCGGAATCCCGTTCGGATTCATCCTGGAACAGCGTTCGGAATCATCCCGGAATCGCGTTCACCTTCGACCGGATTCCTCACTCATGAGTCGCGCCGCTTACTTGCCGTTCCCATCAACCCCTTGCGGGGACCGTTTGGGCCTTCATCGTCTTCACGACTAATACGCCCTCTGCTGACTTCTGCCGCCCGGTCAGGACCGATCACTCAGCCCTCAGTCCGAATTTCCGGACAAACGGCAGATCTCCCGAGGTAAGTTCGACCGCCTTCAGCGCACAAACGCCCGATCTACAACCAGCAACTTTGATGGATATGGGCTTTGCGGTCATTGGCCCGCTCGCCCGTTGCCGTATGCCTGTTATCGGGTTCTTGTTCATCGCCTCGCGCTTTTGCTCCACGCTTCTTTCAGACCCCGCCTCGCGACGTCGCCCTTGCGCTTCGCTATGACTTCACCTCCATCAGGTTGTCAAGGGGACTTTCACCCCCGAGCTGTCGAACATGCTCGGCACACGAAAGGAAAAGCCCCGGACATCTTGCGATGCCGGGGCTTTGTGTTTAATCGGGCGACGTCCTACTCTCCCACACACTCGCGCGTGCAGTACCATCGGGGCTGCAGGGCTTAACTTCCGTGTTCGGGATGGGAACGGGTGGGACCCCTGCGCTACAATCACCCAAAAGTGATGATGACGAAAAACCTTGAATATTGATGGGCAACGACGATTAGAACTTGTTTAATTTGTATCTACAGTACATTTTATGGTCAAGCCGAACGGGCTATTAGTAACGGTCAGCTCAACGTATTGCTACGCTTACACATCCGTCCTATCAACGTGGTAGTCTTCCACGGCCCTTCGTAGGGTATTATCCCTTGGGAGATCTCATCTCGAGGAAGGTTTCGCGCTTATATGCCTTCAGCGCTTATCCTGACCCAACTTCGCTACCCAGCTATGCCACTGGCGTGACAACTGGATCACAAGAGGTTGGTTCATCCCGGTCCTCTCGTACTAAGGACAAGCCCTCTCAAATCTCCTGCGCCCACAACAGATAGGGACCGAACTGTCTCGCGACGTTCTGAACCCAGTTCACGTACCGCTTTAATAGGCGAACAGCCTAACCCTTGGGAGCTTCTACACCCCCAGGATGCGATGAACCGACATCGAGGTGCCAAACCGGAGCGTCGATGTGAACTCTTGACTCCGATCAGCCTGTTATCCCCGGCGTACCTTTTATCCGTTGAGCGATGGCCCTTCCATACAGAACCACCGGATCACTAAGTCCTGCTTTCGCATCTGCTTGACTTGTTGGTCTCGCAGTCAGTCTAGTTTATGCCTTTACACTCGACCTCTGATTTCCAAACAGAGTGAACTAAACTTCGAGCGCCTCCGTTACAATTTAGGAGGCGACCGCCCCAGTCAAACTACCCGTCTACCAATGTCCTTCTCCCGGATCACGGGAGTAAGTTAGAATCACAGAATGCTCAGGGTGGTATCTCACCGTTGGCTCCCTCGAAACCAAAATCCCGAGCTCAAAGCCTCCCACCTATTCTGCGCAGAGCACCCCATAATTCATTGATAGAGTATAGTAAAGGTGCACGGGGTCTTTCCGTCTTGCTGCGGGCATCCGGCGTCTTCACCGGAACCACAAGTTCGCCGGGCGAATTGTTGAGACAGTTGTCAGATCGTTACGCGATTCGTGCAGGTCGGAACTTACCCGACAAGGAATTTCGCTACCTTAGGACCGTTATAGTTACGGCCGCCGTTCACTGGGGCTTCAGTTCAAAGCTTCGCCTTGCGGCTAACCTCTCCCTTTAACCTTCCAGCACCGGGCACGCGTCAGCCCCTATACGTCGTTTTCGACTTAGCAGAGACCTGTGTTTTTGTTAAACAGTCGCCTGACACCATTCACTGCGGCCCCCATTGCTGAGGGCACTCCTTATCCCGAAGTTACGGAGCTATATTGCCTAGTTCCTTAACAATCCATCACCCGAGCGCCTGAGTATATTCTACTCGTCCACATGTGTCTGTTTGTGGTACGGGTACCTAACTCTCCCACGAGGATTTTCCCGGCAGACGACCTGGCGGGTTTACCTATCCAGATCTCGCTTCATCCAGGATTGAAACCATTGCGCACCTGGACTTACGCGCTGCGTCCCCCCGCTTTCGACGAGTTTTGGTAGTTACGGAATGTTAACCGTATGTCCATCAGCTACGCCTTTCGGCCTCGCCTTAGGCCCCGACTAACCCTGAGCGGATTAACCTTTCTCAGGAAACCTTAGACTTGCGGCGACCAGGGTTCTCACCTGGTTTATCGCTACTTATGCTGGCAGAGTCTCTTCCTAACCGTCGAACGCTCCTCTCGGTACGTCTTCAGTCCAGTTAAGAATGCTCTCCTACCACCCAGATGCTTGCGCATCGGATCCATAACTTCGGTATCATGCTTGAGCCCCGTTGGATTGTCGGCACCGGGGTCCTCGACCAGTGAGCTATTACGCTTTCTTTAAAGGATGGCTGCTTCTAAGCCAACCTCCTGGCTGTCTGAGGCTCCCGACTTCCTTTCCCACTTAGCATGAATTTAGGGACCTTAGTTGATGGTCTGGGCTCTTCCCCTTTTGACAACGAAGCTTAGCCCCCGCTGTCTGACTCCCGTGTTACTCATTAACGGCATTCGAAGTTTGGTTGAATTCGGTAACCTGGGAAGGCCCCTAGTTCATCCAGATCTCTACCACCGTCACGGACCACACGAGGCTAGCCCTAAAGCTATTTCGGAGAGAACGAGCTATCACGGAATTTGATTAGCCTTTCACCCCTACCCTCAGCTCATCCAAGCTGTTTTCAA
Source organism: Bryobacterales bacterium (assembly GCA_963747945.1). GTDB lineage: Bacteria > Acidobacteriota > Terriglobia > Bryobacterales > Bryobacteraceae > Palsa-89. The sequence continues at coordinate 390,577 of CAVVHB010000005.1, read as the reverse complement.
CCAACACTGGTTCGGACCTCCAGTCGCTGTTACACGACCTTCATCCTGGCCAAGGGTAGATCATCCCGCTTCGCGTCTAATCCCAGCGACTGAACGCCCTATTCAGACTCGCTTTCGCTGCGGCTCGCTTTCGCTTAACCTTGCCACTGAGATTAACTAGCCAGCTCATTATTCAATAGGCACGATGTCAGGCATTCCAGTCCTCTTACGATTTCTGGCATAGCCCTTCAACTGCTTGTAAGCATGCGGTTTCAGGTACTATTTCACTCCCCTCGCAGGGGTTCTTTTCACCTTTCCCTCACGGTACTAGTTCACTATCGGTCGCAAGTGAGTATTTAGCCTTACCGGATGGTCCCGGTGGATTCTCGCAGGGTTTCACGTGCCCCGCGATACTTAGGAGCCACTCGAAGCTAGGATGGCATTTTCATATACGGGGCTGTCACCCTCTATGGCCGGCCTTTCCAGACCGTTCTATTAACACTTCCCTATAACCTCTTTAAAACCCAGGGATTAGGGCTTGGGGATTAGGGATTATCGCTAACCCCCAACCCCAAATCCCTAAACCCTGAATTATTGTGGTCCTGCAACCCCAGGCTCTCCTTTCGAATTACCTGGTTTAGGCTGTTCCGAGTTCGCTCGCCACTACTATCGGAATCACGGTTGTTTTCTCTTCCTCTGGGTACTGAGATGGTTCACTTCCCCAGGTTTGCCTCGCATCCCTATGTATTCAGAATGCGATAACTGTTGTTCGCAACAGTTGGGTTTCCCCATTCGGACATCTCCGGATCACGGATTGCTTGCATCTCCCCGAAGCTTATCGCAGCTGGTCACGTCCTTCATCGCCTACTTGCGCCAAGGCATCCACACGCATGCTCTTAGTAGCTTGACCATAAAACTTACTCTAGACACAAACTAACTAATCGCCATTACTTACATTTTTACTAGCGCTCCACGCCGTATATTGGCTGCACGGCGTGATTGCAACTTGTGTTGCCCATCAATATTCAATTGTCAAAGATCAAAGGCCTCTGTTTCAGAAGCCAGGAGCGAAAACCCTCTTAGGGCTTACACTCCTGAGTTCTGAACATCGAGAAAGTCAGAACACAGAAGTCAGAATCCAAAACTACACCGACCAACCATTACGAACGCTGGTTTCTAGAATTCTTCTGTTGTTTGGTGGGCCTGGGTAGAGTCGAACTACCGACCTCACCCTTATCAGGGGTGCGCTCTAGCCAGCTGAGCTACAGGCCCGGCAACGGGCGCACGTAACTCCCGACGCTTCCTGCTGACAAGCAGCGCCACAGTGCACGCCCGACCTACTAACTGGTGGAGCTGGTCGGGATCGAACCGGCGACCTCCTGAATGCAAATCAGGCGCTCTCCCAGCTGAGCTACAGCCCCTGGTTTGGGATTAGGGATTTGGGCTTGGGGATTGGAAAATTCATCCAAACCCTAACCCCCAATCCCTAACCCCGAATTATGTATCGAGGCCGATTGGACGCTGCCAGCCGGCGCCTGGCCGAACTGACAAAGTAAGTCGCAGAACTCTAAGTGGAGATCCGAATCGGATTTGGACTGGAAAGGCTATTACTTACTGACCGCTCGCTTGTTACTTGTGCTTGCGGCTCGGCTTCTCGCCGATTCGGTAACTCCAGCCACTTTCTCTCTTAGAAAGGAGGTGATCCAGCCGCAGGTTCTCCTACGGCTACCTTGTTACGACTTCACCCCAATCATGAGTCATACCTTGGGCCGCTGCCTCCCTTGCGGGTTAGCATACAGACTTCTAGTACAACCCACTTTCGTGATGTGACGGGCGGTGTGTACAAGGCCCGGGAACGTATTCACGCTATCGTTCTGATATAGCATTACTAGCGATTCCAGCTTCATGCAGGCGAGTTGCAGCCTGCAATCCGAACTGAGGACGGTTTTTGGCGATTAGCTCCCCCTCGCGGGTTGGCAGCGCTTTGTACCGCCCATTGTAGCACGTGTGTGGCCCTGGACATAAAGGCCATGATGACTTGACGTCATCCCCACCTTCCTCCAACTTATCGCTGGCGGTCTCCTGAGAGTTGCGCCTTACGGCATGCCAACACAGGACAAGGGTTGCGCTCGTTGCGGGACTTAACCCAACATCTCACGACACGAGCTGACGACAGCCATGCAGCACCTCGACTCCAGTCCCTTGCGGGAAGTCCCTGTTTCCAAGGATTGTCCGAAGCCGTTCGAGCCCAGGTAAGGTTCTTCGCGTTGCGTCGAATTAAACCACATGCTCCACCGCTTGTGCGGGCCCCCGTCAATTCCTTTGAGTTTCAGCCTTGCGACCGTACTCCCCAGGCGGCATACTTAACGCGTTAGCTCCGGCACGAACCGAATGAACGGCTCACACCAAGTATGCATCGTTTAGGGCGTGGACTACCAGGGTATCTAATCCTGTTTGCTACCCACGCTTTCGTGTCTCAGCGTCAGTGATGGTCCAGAAAGCCGTCTACACCGCAGGTGTTCCTCCTGATATCTACGCATTTCACCGCTACACCAGGAATTCCGCTTTCCTCTCCCATACTCAAGCCCTCCAGTTTTCGGCGCACCCTCCCAGTTAAGCCGGGAGATTTCACACCGAACATAGAGAACCGCCTACACACTCTTTACGCCCAGTAATTCCGAACAACGCTTGCTGCCTACGTATTACCGCGGCTGCTGGCACGTAGTTAGCCGCAGCTTCTTCTCCGGGTACCGTCATTATCGTTCCCGTCGAAAGAGCTTTACACCCCGAAGGGCTTCATCGCTCACGCGGCGTCGCTGCATCAGAGTTTCCTCCATTGTGCAAGATTCCCCACTGCTGCCTCCCGTAGGAGTCTGGCCCGTGTTTCAGTGCCAGTGTGGCCGTGTGCCCTCTCAGGCCGGCTACCGATCATTGCCTTGGTAGGCCATTACCCTACCAACTAGCTAATCGGCCGCGGACTCCTCTCTCGGCGCATTGCTGCTTTCCCTTCGCAGGCTTATGCGGTATTAGCCCCGGTTTCCCAGGGTTATTCCCCACCAAGAGGTAGATGATCCACGTGTTACTCACCCGTACGCCACTTTACTCATGGATTGCTCCACTTTCTCGTGCGACTTGCATGTGTTAAGCGCGCCGCCAGCGTTGATTCTGAGCCGGGATCAAACTCTCGTTTGATCTTGTGAGACTCTCGACCCTCCCCATCCCACCCCAATTCCGGAGCGAAACAGTCGGGACCGATTATATCGACTCGGTTTTACTCAAAGTTCTGACGAACATTACTTCTGCGTCCAACCAGATTGTCAAAGATCTGCGTAACCAGCCAGACGATCCCCGTTTGCACGGAAAAGACCTAACCAGCTACCGGCCTCGAAAGCCGTTTGGCCCGAGCGTGATTTTTGACAATGCACCGCCCGAACCGAAATTCGTGGGAACTGAAAGAACCACCTGACAGGAGATGAGGCGTTACTGCTTCTGCTACCTGCCGAAACTGTATCCGTCACTTGAACTTCGGTAACGGCTACTTGCCCGGTGGCCACCGCCACTCCAGGCTTCGTCTTGAAAACCGCTCAAGACGACCTTGATCAGAATAACAAAAGCGGCAACTCTTAGCAACAGGTAAAAATAAAAAAATTGCGATGCGATGACTGTTTGGCTCAAGCCTAAGAAAATAAACCTAATTCTCGCACGGATTCTGGCTGATGAGAAACCGCCCACGTGCCGATAGATCCTTCAGAAGCCCTCCCTATGCCATCCACCACCAAAGTACTCGTTGCCGACGATCACGGCGTCGTCCGTAAGGGACTTCAATTTCTCCTCCAAACCGATCCCTCGATCGAAGTGGTCGGCGAAGCTTGCGACGGCCGCGAAGCCGTCCGCTTGACTGAACAACTCTCTCCCGACGTTGTTGTCATGGATATTACCATGCCGCAACTCAACGGGATCGATGCCGCCTCCCAGATCGTCAAGCGCGATCCCAACATCGGCGTCATCATGTTGAGCATGCATTGCGATGAGACCTTCCTGGTTCGTGCTTTGGCTGCCGGCGCCCAGGGTTATCTCCTCAAAGACTGCGCCGAAGCTGACTTGTTGCAGGCCGTTCGCTCGGTGGCAAGCAAGAAGCTCTTCTTCAGCCCGTCCATCACGCAGACACTGCTCGAAGACTACATGCGCCAGATGCAGAGCGAGGGGCTGGAGGATTCCTACGATCTCCTCACCGATCGCGAAAAAGAGGTTCTGCAGCTTCTCGCCGAGGGCAAATCGAACAAGGAAGCCGCTTCGCTCCTCAGTGTCAGCCTGTATACCATTGAAACGCACCGCAGCCGCCTGATGCAGAAGCTGAATCTGCACTCTACCGCCGACATCGTGCTCTACGCCGTCCGCAAGCGAATCATCCAGTAGAAGAAGTCGAAATTCAGAATCGCGCGCAACGCCTCCGGTTGACCGGGAGCTCCCATTCTGAATTCTGTTCTTCTTCTGAATTCCAGCTTTGATACCATGAGATCGCGATCCTTAGAACCGCGCCCGTAGCTCAGCTGGATAGAGCGATTGGCTTCGAACCAATAGGCCGGGGGTTCGAGTCCCTCCGGGCGCGCCATACAATTGACTATCGCTGGAACTGAACGATCACCGTTTCTTTTCGCTGAAAGAACGCGAATCGCTCATGACAGATCCCCTTGAAGAAAGCTTCTCCGCACCCCCGCCGCTGAGCGTCGTGGAGCTCCACGAGCAACAGTTTCGTCCGGCTTAGCCACTCCTGCGCGCCGACACTGAAAAGCTCTAACTCCGATCCTTCGATATCGATTTTGAAAACGTCGATCGAGTCCTGGTTAGCGAGCCGTAGCAAGGAGAGAGGTGTGAAGGTCGGTAACGGGTTAGGTGTCGACGAATCGGCCAACTCCATGGTATACGCGGCTGGATTGGGTTCATCGGGATTTGCGATTCGAATCAGAGATTCTGTCGGCCACAGCGCTCCTTGGAAGCAACGGACGTTCGGGTGGGGGGCCGTATTTCTTAGCAGGATCTCGAAATTATCCTTGTCCGGCTCGATCGAAAAGATCTGAGCCTTGGGGTATTGCATGGCAAAAAATATCGCCGCTAATCCGATGTTTGCTCCGGCATCGATGATGAACGAAGGATCGATGGTTAGACCATGCTGATACTGCAGATCGGTAAAGACTTGATGAAAGGTAAAGTAGTCGGAGCCTCCCGCTCTCAGCCAGACAGGGTGCGCCAGCCCGGGCACGGTTACCGAGACCACTTGACGAGGATTGCGTGCGGAACGGCGAGCACGGGCCAGTACATACTCAATCCGGGCCCGCTCATCGCGCAGTGATCGAGCTAATAAAACGAGATCCCGTAGTCTGGTCATTCAATAGTTAACCTGTTGCGTGGTATGGCGCGATTCCCACCAACAGGGCGCCAGGCCGAGCTGCGGAAATAACGAATGGGAACACGGCTGCGCTTGCGGCGGATCGGCGATATATTCCGTCTTGTGGTCCTTCTGCGGCACTAGGAGTAATTTCTGCACCTCAACCGAACCAAATTGTTCGCGTCCATGCGGAATCCGGTATGCGATCGAAATGTAATCGCCCAGGTAAAGAAGCAACACTGCCGCTCCGCCGATGAGAAGCAGGCGCTGGCAAACGACCTTCATCCCTTTCCATTATCATTGACCACACGCGTGATTCGGAGAACTAATCCACCCTCGTGCGCGTAAACAAGATGGAGGGCACATGGCATTACAGGACTTTGTCGAGGAAATTCAAGTTCTCGGACGGGATCTCGTGGAGAAGGTCAAGTCCCTAATCCACGAAGGCAACGTGCGCCGCATCATCGTCCGGGATGAACATGGCAACACGTTCGTTGAAATTCCGGTCACTGTGGCAGCGGTGGGCGCGGTCTTTGCCCCGGTCCTGGCCGCGGTCGGCGCGATATCGGCCTTGGTGTCGAAATTCACGGTGGTGGTAGTCCGGACCGGGGACAAGCCACCCAGCGCTGGAGAGAAGAACACCGGGGCCTGATCCCGGCGCGGCACAGGGGTGACGCCGTCGATTATTTATGATAGCGTCCGTCTGAGGTGCTAACAATGTGGAATTGGCTGGTTACCTTACTGCACAAGCTGAATCGGTGGGTACACCCCGATAGGCTCCCAATCACACGCTATCGTTCGAACCTTCATGGCCGTCATCGTTGATTGCTAGAAAAGACGATTGCTAGAAAAAGACGATTGCTAGAAAAAGACGGCCAAATAAGACATGCGAATCGCCTTCAACATCGCCGGCGTTGTTCTGATCGTCTTTGGCGCGATTTGGATCCTGCAAGGCGTGAACGTCCTGCCCGGTAGTTTCATGACCGGGCAGATTCGCTGGGCGGTCTACGGCGCGATCGCAGCCGCGGCGGGAATCGGGCTGCTGCTGGCTGCCAGAAGAAGACGGCGGCAGCCCACAATTTGACACCCGCCCCCAGCCGCGATAACGTCGCTGCATGGCCTTGGAATACTTCGACTGGGAGGTCGGCGATGTTTTCGTCCTCCATCTGCAAGGCCCAATTACGCTCGGACAGGCCACCGAGACCCTGCGGCGGGTCATTCACGACACGGTCGCGTCGGGACGAATGAAAATCGTGCTGAACATGGCCGAGGTTTATTACATCGACAGCAGCGGCCTCGGCGAGTTGGTGGCCGCCTGCACCTCTGCGCAACGCCAGGGCGCCAAACTAAAATTGATGAAGCTGGCGCCCCGCGTGCAAGACGTGATGCAACTCACCAAGCTTTATCAGGTGATCGACGTCTTCCCCGACGAAGACTCCGCCGTGCGTAGCTTCGCCACCGAATGACGTAAACCCGTCCGATGATCCAAACCATCCGATGACCCAGGCCGCCCTACTCAAAGCCACCGCGCTTCACGCCACCCATCGCCGGATGGGCGCCAAAATGGTCGATTTTGGCGGCTGGGAGATGCCCCTGCAGTACTCTGGCATCCTTGAGGAACACCGCGCGGTCCGAACGGCCGCCGGCCTGTTCGACGTGAGCCACATGGGAGAAATTGAAATCCACGGTTCAGACGCGGCCGCGCTCACCAACTACGCCACCACCAACGCCGTTGCCAGGCTTCAGCCGGGTCAAGCGCACTATTCAGGCCTGCTCTACGAACACGGCGGATTCGTCGACGACATCCTGGTGCATAAAGTCGCTAACGACCACTACTTTCTGTGCGTGAACGCGTCCAACCAGGAAAAGGACTACCAGCACATCGCCCTTGCCAATCGATTCAACGCTGTCATCGAGCTGACTAGCGATCGTTACACGCAGCTTGCCATCCAGGGCCCCCGCGCGCTTGCAACCCTGCAAAAGCTGACGGCCACCGATCTTGCTGCGATTCGCTACTATCACTTCGTCGATGGGTTGGTCTCGGGAATTGCCGCTCGCATCGCTCGCACCGGCTACACCGGCGAGGACGGCTTCGAGATTTATTTCGCGCCCGAAGATTCCGAACGCGTTTGGAACGACATTCTCGACGCCGGCCAGGTGTTCGGAATCAAGCCCTGTGGCTTGGGCGCGCGCAACACGCTGCGTCTCGAAGCAGGCATGGCGCTCTATGGTCACGAGATCCATTCGACCATCACTCCATTCGAGGCTGGGCTGGGCTGGATCGTCAAACTGGACAAAGGCGACTTCATCGGCCGCGCCGCTCTCATACGCCAAAAGGAGCAAGGCATTACCCGCCGGCTCATCGGATTTGAAATGACCGGCCGTGGCATCGGCCGGGACGATTACGAAATCTTTCTGGATGGCGCGCCCTCCGGCTGGGTCTCGAGTGGCGGACCCTCGCCCACGCTGAACAAGAACATCGGAATGTGCTACCTTCCCTCTGATCGCGCTCATCCGGGCCAGCGGATTCAAGTCGCCATCCGCGGCCAGGCGGTCGACGCCGTCACCGTTCCAGTGCCATTCTATAAGCGAGTCAACTAATGTATCCAGAGGATCTGCACTACACCAAGCAGCACGAATGGATTCGACTTTCGGGTGACGCCGGTGTGGTTGGAATTACGGACTACGCCCAGAAGGAGCTGGGCGATATCGTGTATGTCGACCTTCCGCGCGTGGGAACAAAAGTGGAACAGGGCAAAGTGATGGGATCGGTGGAATCGGTGAAAGCGGTTTCCGATATTTACTCGCCGCTTTCCGGGGAAGTTATCGAAATCAACGACGCGCTTGCCGCGGCCCCTGAAAAGCTCAATGAAAGCCCGCATGGCGACGGATGGTTGGTCAAGATCCGCTTGTCGGCCTCTACTGAAACTCAAACGCTCCTCTCTGCGTCGGACTACCAGAAATACGTCGCGGAGGAGGAATCCGGGCACTAAACTCCCGGCCCGGCCCGTTCGTGCGTTATCTCCCAAAATCTGATATCGAGCGTCGCGAGATGCTGCAGGCGTTGGGCGCCGGTTCTCTAGACCACCTGTTCGCGCACTTGCCGCGGGAAGTTCGGCTCAACCGGCCGCTCGACATTCCCCCAGGCAAATCCGAGTACGAGATCGTCGATTACTTTCGCGCGCGCGGCGATGAGTGCGCTCCCCCAGGCGAGCATGGCTACGCATCGTTTCTGGGCGCCGGCGTCTATCATCATTACCGGCCCGTGCTGGTGGACACCGTGGTTTCGCGCTCCGAGTTCCTGACTTCCTACACTCCCTACCAGGCCGAAATCTCGCAAGGCACCCTCACCACCATCTTTGAATTCCAAACCATGATCTGCCAGCTCACCGGTATGGAGGTTGCCAACGCGTCCATGTACGACGGCTCCACGGCCGTTCCGGAAGCAGCCATGATGGCCCTGCGGTTGACCGGCCGTGACCGTGTCCTGGTGGCGCGCACCGTGCATCCGGAATATCGCGAGGTACTCGCCACCTACGCGCAGCACCAGGGGATGCCGGTGGTTGAAGTGGACTACACGCGGGAGAGCGGCGCGCTGGACGCGAGCGATCTCGAACAGAAAATAGATAACCAAACCGCCGCCGTTATCATTCAATCCCCTAATTTCTTCGGCATAGTCGAGGATGTGCGGAGCGCAGCTGAGCTCGCGCATCGTCACGGCGCGCTGTTAATTTTCATTTTCGCGGAGGCTGTTTCACTTGGGCTGCTGGAGCCTCCGCACGACGCCGATATTGTCGCGGGCGAGTTGCAATCGTTCGCCATTTCTCCGGGCTATGGCGGCCCATTCGCCGGGATCATCGCCACCAAAGAAAAGTTCATGCGCCAGATGCCCGGACGCATCGTCGGCGAGACTAAGGATACACGAGGCAATCGCGCGTTCTGCCTCACGCTGGCGGCTCGCGAACAGCACATCCGGCGCGAGAAAGCCACGTCCAATATCTGCACCAATCAAGCTCTCGTCGCTCTGATGGCCACCGTGTTCATGACGGTCTACGGCAAGGCAGGCTTGCGCGAGCTGGCGTCCCAAAACTTGGCAAAAGCCCACTATTTAGCGGGAAAACTGCCGCTCCGGTTCAGCGGACCGTTCTTCAACGAGTTTGTAGCGTCCGCGAAATCCCCGGACTCTATCAACACCTCGCTGCTCAAGAACAAGATCATCGGCGGGCTGCCCCTGGAGCGATATTACCCTGAGCTCGAAAACACGATGCTTTTGTGCGCCACCGAAATGTCCCGGCGCGAACAAATGGATTTTGTCGCGGAGGCATTCTCCGGGGAGTCTGTTGTCAGATGATCAAGAAAGTCCGCCAGCACATAAACCAAAACGAGCCGCTCCTGTTCGAGCGCAGCTCGCCCGGCAAGCGCGGCTACCAACTGCCGCCGCTCGATGTTCCCCCGATCGATCCGGCGGCCGCGCTCGGCGCCCACAATACGCGCGCTGAAATCGCCGACTTCCCCGAGATCAGCGAAGTGGAAGCCATCCGCCATTTCACGCGGCTCTCCACGCACAACTACGCCATCGATCTCGGCCTCTATCCGCTCGGGTCCTGCACCATGAAATACAACCCGCGCGTTAACGAGCATGTGGCGCGCGTCGAAGGCCTCGCCTGGGCGCATCCCTATCAGCCCGAAGCGCTGTCACAGGGAATCATGGAAGTGATGGCGACGCTGGAGCAGATGCTCGCTGAGATCACGGGCATGGACGCGGTCACGCTCCAGCCGGCGGCCGGCGCGCATGGAGAATTCACGGGCATTCTGATGGTCCGCGCCCTGCTTCAATCGCAAGGCCATCCGCGCCGGAAACTCCTGATTCCAGACTCCGCGCACGGCACCAATCCAGCCACCGCCGCCATGGCCGGCTATGCGGTCGAAAATATCAAATCCAATAACCTGGGTATGGTTGACGTTGACGAGCTCGCGCGTGCCGTCGATCAAGATGTCGCCGCGCTGATGTTAACCAACCCCAACACTCTCGGCGTTTTCGAAGAACAAATCACGCGCATCGCGGAAATTCTGCACGCTAAGGGCGCGCAACTTTACATGGATGGCGCGAACATGAACGCGCTGGTCGGCATCGCTCGGCCGGGCGACTTCGGCGCCGACGTCATGCACCTCAATCTCCACAAAACATTTTCCACTCCCCACGGTGGCGGCGGTCCTGGCTCCGGCCCGGTGGCGGTAAAGCGGCATCTGGCCCCCTTCTTACCGAAGCCGCGCCTCACACGTATCAATCAGAGCAACAGCGATCTTTGGTCCTGGAACTACGATTTGCCGCAATCCATTGGACGCGTTCGCGCGTTTTACGGAAACGTCGGCATGCACATTCGAGCGCTGGCCTACATCATGGCTCACGGTGGCGACGGCCTGCGCAATGCCACGCTCGACGCCGTTCTCAATTCCAACTACCTGCGCATCCTGCTGGAGCCTTATTACGATCTTCCGCATCAGGCGCCCACGCTACACGAATGCGTCTTCAGCGACGCGCGCCAAGCCAAGCGGGGCGTGCGCACCGGCGACATCGCCAAGCGCCTGATCGACTACGGATTTCATCCCTACACCGTGAGCTTCCCGCTGATCGTCCCAGGTGCGATGATGATCGAGCCCACCGAGACCGAGAGCAAAGCCGAACTGGATCTGTTCGTCGACGCGCTGATCTCCATCGCCAAAGAGATCGAGGAAACACCGGACCTGGTGCTCACCGCGCCGCACGATACGCGTACCAGCCGCGTGGACGAAGTCACCGCCGCGCGCAAACCGATCCTGCGCTGGAAGCCGCCTCTACCTAAATAAAACAGCCCAGGCTGCCCTCGAACCCCTGTTCCACGCGCCCATCCGGCCACACCACAATCGGAACCATGTCGCCGAACTTGCGCGCCTCGTCCAGTACGGATTGGCTCAATTCCACGCGCCGTTCGTCGTACTGCACGCCGTCGGCGTCCCACTTTTTCAGAAGTTTGACGCAGGCATCGCAGCCACGAATGGTGTAGACAACGGGAGTTTGCATTACGACGCGCGATCGGTCAGATGCAGCGCCGCCGACAACAACTGCCGCATCTCCTTGATGGCTTCCTTACGCCAGTCGTCCGAGCGCGGCTGAAGTTTCGCGATCACTTCGCGCAGGAATTCCTGCCGGCGATCTTCCGGCGCCGTCGCAAAGGTGGTTTCCTTGGGAAGGCCAAGCTGGGCGATCACCTGATCCTTGATCTCGGCGAGCTCCCGATGCGCCATCGTCGAGCGCTCGGTGAAATGCGCGATGTACTGCATGTCGGCCGTATAAAACACAAAAACGGGTATCGCGCGCGACTTTCCGTCGTTACTCAGGAACTCGTCCATGACGTCCGGGTTCTCGTCCCGCAGAAACACACGCAGTTCCATCCCGGTTGCCGCGGCGGTACGTGCCACTGTCGGCAACTCGCGATACACGTCGCCGCACCATGCCTCGGCAATCGCTAATATCTTGGCCGGGCCGTTGGGCTGCGCGGCGGCTCGCTTGAAGAATGCCAAATCCTCCGCGGAGAGCGGCGCGCTCTTGTAGTTCTGTTCGAATTTATCGACGTTCACTGCCGCTTGGGCCAGGAAATCGTTGTACGTTAGCCCCTGTGCGTATCGGGCGGGTGTGATCACGGTGGTTGCGGTTGGCATGTTTGGTCCTATTTCTAAAATACAACAGTCTCTCAATCCGTCTGTAAGACTCACGATCACTGCGGCGCAAAGACTCGTGTTTTGCCCCATCGAGACTCCTCTCGACACCCTGTTCGGGTCAAAACATAACCTATCGAACCCGTTTGGCACAGATCATCGCCGGGCGTTCCCCGTCAAACTGACGTGACGGCGACTTCACGAGAGTGATCCAGACCGCCGTTGCGGAACGTTCAGGCCAGTCGATGCGTGCATCTATTTCAAGGGATTCGCCCGGCCGGACACGCTGACGATGCGGTCGAGCTTCACTCCAATATCAGCATCGATTTTTTCTTTTGGGACCAAGTGAGCGAGACTGTGATAGTCGGTTTTTTGCATCATGTTTCTCAATCCGAGTTTTTCGAAATAACTCCGAAAGACAGGTCCTAGGAAGTCGTCGCTGGCCTTAAGATCCGGACCGAACGGGTCTGGCAGACCCAAGACTCTCAACGCCGCCGCGACTTCTTCTATGGACTTTTGCATAGCGTCGCGCTGCTTGTCACGCAATGGCGACTCAAAAAGAGGTGGCGCACCTTCAAGCTGGTCGGCGAATGCGAGGAGCGTTTCCGGGTAGCAAAGGTAATTCTCGATTTCCCGCTGTGACCACTTCAGCTCGCAGAGGGGGCCGTTCTGGTCCAAGTCCTGTGGGATTGAGTCAAAGATTGCGACTCCAACGAGATCTGGCTTGGCCTCCCTCAACCCAAAGAAGTGATCCTTTGCCTTGGGTGGCTGATTAGCGACGTAATGGACAAACGGCTGTTCCAACACCTCGCGAGCGGGATGACCTAGGATTTTTGCGAAGGCCTGAAGGATTGCGAGGTCGGTTGAGCCCTCAAGGTACAGAACCCATCCCTTCTGTTCCGCCTGATAATACTGATCAAAACCGATAGCCCGCAGGGATTTGAGCACCTGACTCTTGCGATCGTCAATTCGGTGTGGTTTTCCGACAAAAGCGACCACTATGTCCCGGTCGGCCGCTTCGTTAAGAAGTACTTCCGAGTGGCTCGCGGCAATCACTTGGCAGCCTTGAGAGTCCGCAGTGTTTGTAAGAATTTGATAGATCTGGCGCTGGCGCAGGATTTCCAGATGGGCGTCCGGCTCATCGAGCAGCAGCACGGTCCCCGGATGGGTATACAAGTGCGCGAGCAGCAACAACGTCTGCTGGAGGCCGCGTCCCGAGGAAACGAGATCCAGCGTAGTGCCAGCCTCCTCGTAGGACATTGTGATCTGACCCCGTTCCTTGATGAACTCCGGCGGGTTCAATATCACTCCGAACAGGCTTTCGATCTGCGTCGCCAACGCGTTCCACCTTGTCTTATCGCTATCGGAGTAAATCTGAAAACACAGGTTCCGGAGCACTTCTGCTGTACGGCCTTCGCCTATTCGGACGTTAACGGCCCCCTCGTGAAGTCGGTCCTCGGTGGCTGCCATGCCGGACATGGGAGGTAAAAAAGCGACCCTGACCGGTGCCGCGACCTCTGGAACCGGCATACGGGATGGTCCGGGCTCGTCGCTGATCCGCAACGGGCGGCAATAAAACGACTCCTGATTCGCATAATCGAACTCAAATCCGCACTCCCATTGACTGCCATCGGTCACGCCGGAAACCAAAATATCGATCCGGATGTTTTTTGTCTCCTGCTTGCCGTTTCCCTTCTGAATGGCACGCACGTGCAGGTCCTTCCAGAGAAGATTCGCGTCGGGGACGGGTACCGCAATCAAATCCCGGCGGTTGATAGTCACTCCCGGTCTTTTCTCTGGGGTGTCCTTCGCGGAACGCTTTTCCACCCACCTCCGAAGACCGATCTCCCACAGAGCCAACGCTTGTAGGGCAGTTGTCTTACCCGAATTGTTTGGTCCTATGAAGACTACGGTCTTGCCCAGTTCGATCTCGACATCTTCAAGCCGCTTAAAGTTCTTGATTCGGAGACTCGTCAGCACCTCCGATGATGATAGCGCGGCCAGTACGAAGGGCTGGTGTCCCTCAGCCCCATTCGAGGAAGTTTCGGGTGATTAATCCCATGAAACGCCGCTCACGGAAATCACGTGGCCGGTTTGTCGTCGTCACTGACTTCTGCTTCCTATATGTCCATTCCCTGAAACAGGCCCCCGCCGTCCATTGCCGATGCGGATCATCGCGCCCGCGACCGATCGTAATCTCGCCAAAATTCCCAATACCTTCAATCCCCGCGGGCACAGCGACGCGCACGGTCAGCTCGACCTCACTCTCGGCGCTCCAGGCCCGACGCTACACAAATATCGCTCCACTTGTATTAAGGAGGCCGGCGCCGCGTTCCCGCCCCTCCGGTCACCAACTTCCGCCCGCTCTTTCTATTTCCCCCTCAACAAATTATTCCCGCCCTCCATTAGCCACATCCCCGGCCGTGGTATCCCGGTGACAGAGGTCTACAAATGGCAACAACAGCCCAAGCTCCAGCAACCGCAACCACAACCGATCCCGATCCCATCCAACGCTGGCTAGCCCGCAGAAGCTCATGTCCCCAGCCCGAAGAATACAAAATAGGCACACCCGTCCCTTCCCGCACCGCCACCAACCGCGCCAACTCCGCCCACTCCACCGGTCCTCGCACCGACACCGGCAAACAGCGCTCGTCGCAGAACGCTCTCAGCCACGGCCTCACCGCCCGCACCGCCGTCCTGCCCACGGAGGACCCCGAAGCCTACCAGCGCCAGCTCCAACAATTTCTCACCGAGTACGCCCCGGCCAACGCCACGGAAACTCAACTGGTCCACGAAATTGCCGATACGTCCTGGCGTCTCAACCGCATCCCATTCCTCGAAGCCGATCTGCTCTCCCAACCCGCCGACCCCCAAACCCAAATCACGCTCCTCGCCAGGTTGGGACTCCATGGCGGGCGCCTCTCCCGCCAGTTTCAAAAAGCGCTCGAGCAGCTCCGCGACGTCCAGGAAGAACGCCGCCGCCTGGAGCGCCGCCATCTCAACGAAGTGGCCGAAATCCTCATTCGCCATCAGCGCAAAGGACTTCCGTTTGATCCCTCCGTCTTTTCCAGGGAAGCTGGCTTCGTTTTTTCAAAGGAACAAATCGAGCGCCACGCGCAACGCCTCATCCTTCAAAACCCGGCCTATTACGCCCCAACCCCCAGCCTCACAGAGGCCCCGCCGCTCGCGCGAGCCTCATTTTAAGAACGCGATCGCACAAACGCTAATGAGATCGTCGGACGTTACAGACGGATTACGGACCCGCGCCACCACAACCTGACACCTCGCCGCTTGCGCTACACTTTTATTCGTTATGAGTGCTCCTCATTTGGCCGCCCCGGCAACGGCGCGTAGGGCCCAAGCCCTTCGAACCACGGGCGGCGCATCCATTGACCAACTGGTGTTCGACGAAGTCACGGTTCCTGAGGCTGGCCCCGGCGAAGTTCTGGTCGCCATCAAAGCTGTTTCGCTCAACTTCCGCGATCTCGCGGTTGTCACGGGCCGCTATCCCCGCAACACATCGCAACCCACCATCATCGGTTCCGATGGTTCAGGCGAAGTGATCGCGGTGGGCGATGGTGTCACGGCCTTCAAAACCGGTGACCGGGTGGTGGGATCGTTTTTTCAGAAATGGATCACGGGCCCGTTTGCTCGCGAGTACGGCGCATCGGCCCTGGGTGGCGCCATTGACGGCGTTCTCACCCATTACCGCGTGTTCGATCAGGAAGGGCTGCTCCGCATTCCAGGGCACTTGAGTTTTGAGGAAGCCGCCACACTCCCTTGCGCCGGCCTCACCGCCTGGAATGCGCTGGTGCCAACCGCGCACGTCCAAGCCGGCCATACAGTCCTGCTTCTCGGCACCGGCGGGGTGTCCATCTTCGGTCTCCAGTTCGCCAAACTGCACGGCGCGCGCGTGATCATCACATCCAGCAGCGATGAGAAGCTGGCGCGAGCCAAAGCGCTCGGCGCGGACGAGATCATCAACTATAAGACGCATCCCGATTGGGACCAAGAAGTGCTGCGCCTCACTGGCGGCCAGGGTGTCGACATCGTTCTGGAAGTTGGCGGCGGCGAAACTTTTCCCCGTTCGATGAATTCCGTCCGAACCTCGGGACAAATCGCCGTCATCGGCGTCCTCACGGGCGTCGCCGGAACCATACCAGTCGGCCTCATCGGTCTCCAGACCCTCAGCGTGCGCGGCATTTTCGTTGGATCGGTTGCCATGTTCGAAGACATGAACCGTGCCATCACGGCCAATCAACTGCGGCCCGTGATCGATCGCGTCTTTCCCTTCGAGCAGTCCGCCGAAGCGCTTCGCTTCATGCAAAGCGCGCAGCATTTCGGCAAGATCGTTATAACGCTGTAACGCAAAAATTCACGCGAATCGTCTCACGTCATTCGAGCGTCTCATAACCTTAATGGAGGAACTGAATGCCTAAAATGCGCGCCGTCCAAGTCCCTCGCGCGGGCGGTCCCCTGGAAATCGTCGAGCGCGACATCCCCGAACCCGGTCCGGGCTTTGTGCGAATCAAGGTCCAAGCCTGCGGCGTCTGCCACAGCGACACGGTAACGAAGGATGGCCTGTTTCCGGGCATCCAATATCCGCGCGTTCCCGGACACGAAGTCGTCGGGGTGATCGACGCGGTCGGGCCCAATGTTCCGCGCTGGAAGCCCAGACAACGAGTGGGAGTCGGCTGGAACGGCGGCTACTGCGGCTATTGCGATAACTGCCGCCGTGGCGACTTCTTCACTTGCCGGACCTCGACCGATGTCACGGGCGTTACGCGCGATGGCGGCTACGCCGAGTATATGCTGGCGCCCATCAGCGCCCTGGCGTTGGTACCCGGCGAGCTCTCTTCCGTCGATGCCGCGCCACTCCTGTGCGCCGGAGTCACCACGTTCAACTGTCTTCGCAACAGTGGCGCAGGGCCGGGCGACCTGGTGGCTGTAATCGGCATCGGCGGCCTGGGCCATCTAGCCGTACAGTTCGCGGCAAAGATGGGCTGCAAAACCGTCGCCATCGCGCGCGGCAAAGACGAAGAGCCGCTCGCCAGACAACTGGGCGCACAATATTACATCGACAATAAGACCCAGGACCCGGCGGTAGAATTGCAGAAGCTGGGCGGCGCGAAGGTCATCCTCGCCACCGTCACCAGTGCCGACGCCATGAAGGCTGTGCTCGGCGGTCTCGGCGTCCGCGGCAAGCTGATGGTGATCGGTGCGGTTCCGTCCCTGGAAGTGAATACGCTGCAAATGATCTTCCTGGATCAGTCCGTCAGCGGCTGGTACTCCGGCACGTCAATCGACTCCGAAGACACGCTGAATTTCAGCGCCCAATCCGGCGTCCATTCCATGAACGAAGTCTTTCCGCTCGATCGCGCTACCGAAGCTTACGAGCACATGCTGAGCGGCAAAGCGCGCTTCCGCGTGGTGCTCAACATCTCCCAGTAACCGCGCCCAGGTGCGCAGTCTGCGGCGCACCCCTGCTATCTTTATCCTTGCGCCGCCAGCTCATCCTCGTCGCGCTGGTCGTCCTTGCCTTGCGCCTGCCTTTTCTCAACCAGGCCTTCCAGGGCGACGACATCCTCTATCTCACCGAGGCCGCCCACGCGCAAATCGAGCCTCTCCATCCCAAGCACACCACCTACGTCTTCATGGGCCGCGATATCGATATGCGCGGACAGTCTCACCCTCCGCTGAACGCGTGGTTCCTCGCGCTGCTGATCGCAGTAGGCAGAGGCGGCTCGGAAATCCCCTTCCATGCCGCCTATATTCTGTTCTCGCTGATCGCCGCCTTCAGCGCCCTCGCACTTGCTCGCCGTTTCAGCCCGCACCCGCTCCTGGCCACTCTGCTGTTCTGCGCCACTCCCGCCTTCGTCATCAATGGAACTTCGCTCGAAGCGGACCTGCCCTTCATCGCCCTGTGGCTCCTCTCAACCGCGCTTTACATCTTCGCCGTCGATCGCAATTCAGTGTCGCTGTTAATCGCCTCTTCCATCGCCATGGCGTTGGCGGCCCTTACGGCGTATCAATCCCTTCTGCTGGTCCCGATCCTTTTCCTGTACGGCAGAAAATGGCGTCTCGCGCGCATCGCGGCTTTCACCCCCATCGTCGTCTTCTTCGTCTGGCAGATTTTCGAGCGCCTCTCCACCGGCGGGCTGCCTGCCGGCATTCTTGCCAATTACATGACCACCTACGCGCTCCAGGCGTTCGCGCAAAAATTTAAAAGCGCCGTCGCGCTCACCGGTCATCTGGCCTGGCTCGTCTTCCCCGCCCTCTGGATTCCGTCGCTCTCTGGCGCTCCCCTTCGCCGGCGTGGCTGCTATTGGGGCCGCTTTCTACGATCTGAATCCGCTCTTCTGGGGATCCATCGGGGTCGGCGTCGGCATTCTGATCTGGTGCGCACGCCGCTGGCGGGACTTCCTCGCCCAATGGGTGCTTATCTTCTTCGCCGGCGCGTTGGTCATCTTCTTCGCCGGCTCCGCGCGCTACCTGCTCCCCGTCGCACTCCCCATTGCGATTCTCGCCACCCAGCGTGCCCGTACCCGGCTTCTCGAAATCAGCCTGGCCTGTGGATTCGCGCTCAGCCTGGCGCTGGCCCTGGTCAATTACCAACATTGGGACGGCTATCGCCAATTCGCGCGCGCGCTTCAGAGTGACGCAGAGTCCAAACGCCTCTGGATCAACGGCGAATGGGGGCTCCGCTACTATCTCGAATCCGAGGGTGGCCTGCCGCTGCATCAGGGGCAAACCATCCATCCCGATGAAATGGTCGTATCCAGCAAGCTGAGCTATCCCATCCCTTTCAACAGCGGCGGTGGAGTTCTCGCGCCCGTCGCTGAGCGCATCATCACGTCATCCATCCCCTTGCGGATCGTCGCGCTCCAAGGCCGCTCGGCTTACTCCACCACCATGCTCGGCCTCCGCCCCTTCGATATTTCGCGCGCGCCCATCGACCAGCTCAGCGCCGATCTGATGATCGCACGCAAACCCGCGCTAACCGATCTACCCATGAACGCACCGCAAGCCGAACAGCAAATCGTCAGCGGCATTTACCAACTCGAAAGCGGCCAGTGGCGCTGGATGAGCCAGAGGGCCACCATGCTCTTGAAGCCGCCGGACCAACCAACGCCCGTCACAGTCCACTTCACCATCCCCGCCGCATCGCCCGCGCGCCAGGTCACCATCGCGCTGAACGATGTTCCCGTCGCGTCCCACACCTACCCCGCTCCCGGTACATTCGTGCTCTCCAGCCCGCCGGTGAAACCCTCAGGCGATACCGCCAAGATCACCATTATGGTCGACAAAAGCTTTTCCGTCCCTGGCGACGACCGTAAGCTTGGCATCATCCTGACCGACATTGGATTCCGCTAGAGTGGGGATGGGAGACTGAGCATGAAGCCACTCGACAAGAAAATAGACAAAGACGTGAAAGAGGGCAAAGTCCCCGATCCGATCGAGGATCTTCCGTCCGAATGGTCGAAAGAAGACGTCAGGAACGAAGGCCGCGCGCCCGATCTAGGCGAACTGGACGAAGACCCGTCGGAACTATAGGAAAAACCATCCGCATTGACCGCTCCTTGTGGTCGCAGCCGCTGATTCTGAACCACGACCATTAAGGGAGTGGCCCGTCTGAGTTCAGCGCCGGTCAAATCTTTCTGTTGACACTTTTTGTTTCATACGTATAATTGAAACGAACGTATGAATACGAAGGGCCGCATTCTCGATACCGCCGAACGCCTCTTCGCTCGCGACGGTTTCGAGGCCACTTCTCTCCGCGCTATCACTACGGAGGCCGACGTGAACCTCGCAGCTGTCAATTATCATTTCCAGTCCAAGGAAGCGCTGGTCCAGGCCGTCATCGGGCGCCGCTTGAGTCCGGTGAACGAGCAGCGCATCGCTCTGCTCGATGCCTATGTAGCCGAGTGCGGCGACGCTCCCGTACCGCTGGAAAGAATCATGGATGCCTTCCTGCGTCCGATCGTCGAAATGATTGGAAGCCACGCGCACGAATTCGTTCCCATGATCGGGCGTCTCTACACCGAACCGGGCGAGTTCGCAGCCCGCCTATACAAGCAGCAGTTTGAGCACATGAGGGAGCGCTTCTTCCCGGTGCTCGAACGTGCACTGCCGGACCTGCCGCGCGACGAACTTTCCTGGCGCCTTCACTTCGCCATCGGCGCCCTGGCTCACACCATGGCGGCGTCTAAAATGCTCGAACTGATGTCGGGCGGACGTTGCAACGTCTCCGATGTCGAAGCGACTCTTGCGCGTTTGAAAGCGTTTGTCTTGGCGGGACTTACTACGCCAGTCGCCACCGAGGTTCAGCATGCCGCGCATTAAACTCGTTCTCCTCCTGGCCGCCCTACCGCTCCTGGCTCAGGATGGCGACCAGCAGCTGCTTACCCGTCCTCCAGTTCTGCAACTCAGCCTCAAGCAAGCCGTTCAACTGGCTCTCGCGCCCGAAGGCAGCACCCGCGTCAAGCTCGCTGAGGAAGACCTGAAGCAGGCTGAATCCCGAGCCGATCAATCCCGCGCTGCGCTGCTTCCCGATCTTGAAGGTTCGCTCCAGTATCAGAACGAGACCGTCAACCTGAAGGCTTTCGGTATCGACTTCCCTAAGGTCCCCATCCCCGGCTTCGTCATCCCCAGCTTCGTCGGCCCTTTTAGCGTCCTCGACGCCCGCGCTTCCGTCGACCAAACCGTCTTCGACTTTAGCGCCATTCGCCGCTATCAGGCTTCCAAAGTCGCCGTCGAAGCCACCAAGGCCGACAATGACGGCACGCACGATCAAGTTACCGATCAGGTGGCCCGCGCCTACCTGGCAGGGCTCCGCGCGCAAGCCTCGCTCGACACCGAGCGTGCCAACGTCGAGCTATCTGAATCGCTGCTTCGGCTGGCCCAGCAGCAAAAGGCCGCGGGCACCGGCACGGGCATCGAAATCACGCGCGCCGAAGTGCAATTGGCTAACGACCGCCAGGCCATGCTGGTCGCCGAAAACGATGTCGACCGCACCCGCCTGCAACTGCTCAAAGTGATCGGTCTCAAACTCGATAACCCGGTTGAACTGCTCGACCGCCTCCACTACATCCCCATGGACGGCGTGGATCCCGCGAAGGCACTCGCGACGGCCAACCAGCATCGCGCCGAGTTGCGCGCCCAGCAGCGCCGTGAAGAAAACGCCCGGCTCAGCTTCAGCGCCACGAAGCTCGAACGCCTGCCGTCGATGAGCGCCTTTGCCAACTACGGCGACATCGGTAGCAGCGTCTACAGCGTGGTTCCTACGCGCAGCATCGGCGCATCGGTGAAGATTCCGATCTTCGATGGTGGACGCCGCGATGCCCGCCGGGCCGAGAGCGCTTCTCTTTTTCGTTCCGAGTCCATCCGCACCGCCGATCTTCGCGACCAAATCGAGTTGGACGTTCGGGTAGCCATCGATAGCCTGCATTCCGCCGACGCGCAGGTGAAAGCGGCCGAGGAGGGCCTTTCACTGGCCGAGAAGGAGGTGGCGCAGGCCGAGCGCCGCTACAAAGCCGGCGTCTCCAATAGCGTGGAAGTCACCGACGCGCAAACGCGCCTGGCTCGCGCGCGCGATAACCGCGTCAACGCGCTTTACAACTACAACCTGGCTCGCATCGATCTCGGCACCGCCACCGGGACCATCCAGAGCATGATTCAGTAAGGACACCATCATGAAGCGACTGATTCTCCCCATTGTTCTCCTTCTCGCCGTCGCCGCTGGAGCGGGATATTACGTTTACGGCCGCCTGCACCCGGCCAACACCAACACGCTGAGCGTTTCCGGCAATCTCGAATTGACGCAGGTGGACATCTCCTTCAAGGTTCCCGGCAAGTTGATTCAATTGAACGTGGACGAGGGCGTCTACGTGAAGAAAGGGATGGTGATCGCGCGCATCGATCGCGATCAGATGGAGAGCCAGCATGCCCGCGACGAAGCCAGCCTCCGTAATTCCCAATCGCAGTTCAATCAGACCGAGACGTCGGTGGAATTGCAGCGCCACACGCTGGATGCCGACATTGCGTTGCGCACCGCCGAGCTTCACGCTTCTCAAGCCCGTTTGGCCGCCCTGGTGGCGGGTTCGCGGCCGCAGGAGATCCAGGAATCCCGCGCCGCCGTGGCCGACGCCAAGGCGCAGCACGATCAGGCACAGGCCGATTGGGATCGCGCGCAGGATCTTTTCAAAGACGACGACATTTCGAAACAACAGTACGATCAATACCGCATGCGCCTGGACAGCACCGCGGCCGTGATGCGCCAGTCCGATGAGCGGCTGGCGCTGGTGGTGGAAGGTCCGCGCAAGGAGGATATAGAGGCCGCGCGCGCCGATGTCGTCCGCGCCCAGGCTGCCCTGCGATCGAGCGAAGCCAATCAGTTCGAATTGAAGCGACGCGAGCAGGATGTCAACGCCCACCGCGCCGATGTAGCGCGCGCTCAGGCTCAAATCGCGATTACGAATTCGCAGATTGACGACACCGTGGTCACAGCGCCCATCGACGGCGTGGTCCTGGTCAAGTCCGCCGAGGTCGGCGAAGTCCTCGCCGCGGGAACCACCATCGTTACCATCGGCGATATCGATCATCCCTGGCTGCGCGCTTACATCAATGAAACCGATCTGGGCCGTGTAAAGTACGGCCAACCCGCGGCGCTGACTTCGGATTCTTATCCCGGCAAATCCTATCCGGGGCGCATTTCCTTCATCGCGTCCGAAGCCGAATTTACGCCCAAACAAATCCAAACTCATGAGGAGCGCGTGAAGCTGGTCTATCGCATCAAAATTGACGTCGACAACCGCAGCCACGATCTGAAATCCAACATGCCGGTCGACGCGGAGATCCAGGTAAATGACCCCCGCACCTAGCTCGGCGTTAAAAAACGACGCCATTATCCGCGCTGTTCATCTCAGCCGCCGCTTCGATGACATGATTGCCGTCGACGATTTCAACATCGAAGTTGCGCGCGGTGAAATCTTCGGCTTAGTCGGCCCCGATGGCGCCGGCAAAACCACCACGCTGCGCCTGCTCTGCGGTCTGCTCGATCCCAACCAGGGCGAAGCCTGGGTGGCCGGCCACAATGTCGCGCGCGAGCTGGACGCCGTCAAGGATCGAATCGGCTACATGGCCCAGCGCTTCGGACTTTATGGCGATCTCACTGTCGACGAGAACATGTTCTTCTATGCCGACCTCTTCGGCCTTTCGAAGACCGAGCGCGAACCTCTAATACAGCGCCTGCTGCGCATGACCCGCATGGAGCCCTTCCGCTCGCGCCGCGCCGCCAATCTCTCCGGCGGCATGAAACAGAAGCTCGCGCTCATGTGTACGCTGCTGCATCACCCGCAAGTTCTGTTTCTCGATGAGCCGACCAACGGCGTCGACCCCGTTTCCCGCCGCGATTTCTGGGCCATTCTCTATCAACTGGTGCGCGACGGCTTGACGGTTTTCGTCACCACCGCTTATCTTGACGAAGCCGAACGCTGCAATCGGGTGGGCCTGATGAACCAAGGCCGCATGATCCGCTGCGATTCGCCGCAAGGGCTAAAACGCAACTTCGAGAAGATTTGCTTCGAGATCGAAACCTCCGATCAGCGCGCCGCCAGGGCCCTTCTCAACGCCGAGCCTTACGGCGCCAAACTCCACCTTTACCTTCCGCTCGGCCAAGCCCCGGAATCCGTTGAAGGCACGCTCAACGCACACGGTATCCAGCTCACCAGTTTGCATCCCATCATTCCATCGCTCGAAGACGTTTTCATCGGTCTCGTAAGGAAATCGCAAGATGCCGCTTGATCTCAAATTGCCGCTTGATCGCAAAATGCCGCTGGATCGCAAAATGCCACTGGATCGCAAAATGCCGCTTGACCCCTGTGGCGCACGCACTCTTGCGTGCCGCGTTCGCACTCCTGCGAACGCCAGGCAGTAAACGATGACCTCTTCCAACGCCGTTGAAATGCGCGACCTGGTCAAACGCTTCGGCGCCTTCGTCGCGGTGGATCATGTCAATCTCGACGTGCGCCGTGGCGAAATCTTCGGCTTCCTGGGTCCGAATGGCGCCGGCAAATCCACCACCATCCGCATGCTCTGCGGCCTGCTGAAACCAACTTCCGGAACGGCCACTGTCGGGGGTCTCGACATCGCCACACAGTCCGAAGCAATCAAACAGAAAATCGGCTATATGTCGCAGCGATTCTCTCTCTACGACGACCTGTCTGTCGAAGAGAACATCGATTTCTTCAGCGGCATCTATAGCGTCCCGCGCGACCGCCGAGCCGAGCGCAAGGATTACGTTCTCCGTATGGCCGGCATCGAAGAACGCCGCGCCAGCCTCACCGGCCTGCTTTCCGGCGGCTGGAAACAGCGCCTGGCGCTCGGCTGCGCCATCCTGCATGAACCGCCCATTCTGTTTTTGGATGAACCCACCTCGGGCGTCGACCCCATCGCACGCCGCACGTTCTGGGATTTGATCTATCAACTCTCCGCAGCCGGCCACACGATCTTCGTCAGCACCCATTACATGGACGAAGCCGAATATTGCCACCGCCTGGCGCTGATGTATCGCGGGAAAGTGATCGCTCTTGGCACCCCCGCCGAGTTGAAACGATCGCTCTCCAGCCATAATCTCTTTCATCTGGAAGTCTCGGACCTGTTGGGCAGCATGAATGCGCTGGAGAAGATTCCCGGGCTCTCGGAAATCGCGGTCTTCGGCGGGGGCCTGCACGTCACCGCGGCCGACGCCACCCGGGCTGTCCCCGAAATGCGATCCGCCCTCGAACAAGCCGGCATCTCGGTCCCCGTGCTCGAACCCATTCAGCCTTCCATGGAAGACGTCTTCGTCGCCATGATCGAAGACGAAGACAGGAAAATCGCATGAACTTCCGCCGTCTGAAAGCCATCACCAGGAAAGAGTTGCTGCACATCGTCCGCGATGCCCGCAGCCTCACACTGGCCCTGGCCCTGCCGCTCGTGATGCTCCTGCTTTTCGGTTACGCGCTGACGCTGGACGTCGATCGCATCCCCACTTACGTCTACGATCAGGACCACACGCCCGAAAGCCGCGCATTGATCGATCAATTTCGAGGTTCGCGCTATTTTCAAATTCGCGAAGCCATTTCCAGCTACCAGGCGGCCGATCGGGGCATCGACAAAAGCGCCATCCTGCTCAGCATTGTGGTGCCCAGGTACTACTCGCGTCATTTACTCGCAGGCGACGAAGCCGACGTTCAATTGCTCGTCGATGGCAGCGATTCCAACACCGCGTCCATCGCGCTTGGCTATGCCGATGCCGTGGTGGAAAGCTATTCCGCGCAATTGCGCTCCGATGCCCAAGTCCAGCGCGGCGGCCAACCGCTCCGCGTTCCCGTCGATCCCCGCATCCGGGTCTGGTACAACAGCGATCTCAAATCTAAAAACTTCATCGTCCCCGGACTCATCGCCGTCACCATGATGATCATCGCGTCCATGCTCAGTTCGCTCACCATCGCACGCGAATGGGAAAACGGCACCATGGAACAATTGCTCTCCACTCCCGTGCGCCCCGGCGAATTGGTCCTCGGCAAACTGCTGGCCTACTTCGCTCTTGGCCTGGCCGACATGCTGATCTCCGTCATCGTTGGGGTGTTCATCTTTCAAGTTCCCTTCCGCGGCAACGCCTGGTTCCTGCTCTTCACCAGTTGCCTGTTCCTTTTCGGCGCGCTCTCCTGGGGCATCTTTCTCTCCGCCATGGCGCGATCTCAGCTAATGGCATTTCAAATGGGGATGCTCAGTTCGTTCCTGCCCGGCTATCTGCTCTCCGGCTTCATTTATTCCATTCACAACATGCCCAAGGTCATTCAAGTGGTCAGTTACATCGTGCCCGCGCGCTATTTCGTCACCATCCTGAACGGTGTGTTTCTGAAGGGCGTGGGATTTCGCATCCTGTGGCTGGAAGTCTTGATGCTGGCCGCCTACGCAGGCTTAGTTTTCTGGGGCGCGTCGCGCAAGATGCGCCTGAAGGTGGCTTGAGCCAACTGGATTGAAACTCATGCGAGAACGATTGCTTTGTATCATCCGCAAAGAATTCCGTCAGGCTTTTCGCGAGCCGCGTATGCGCAGCATGCTCTTTATCCCGCCGCTGGTTCAACTCTTCGTTTTTGGCTTCGCTGTCAATCTCGACGTCGATCACGCCACGCTGGCCTGGATGGACGGCGATCGTTCCTACCAAAGCCGCGAGCTTCTGGCCGCGTTCCAAGGCTCCGGGCGTTTCGATCTGGTGGCCGAGCCAGCCAACGATCGCCAGGTACAGCAACTCCTCGATTCGAGCGATGCCGACCTGGTGGTCCGTGTGCTCCCCGGCTTCGAGCGCGACCTGGATCGCGGCCGTAACACCTCCGTGCAGGTCTTGATCAACGGCACCAACTCCAACACTGCGTCCATCGTCTCCAGTTACGCCTCTTCCATCATCACCAGCTTTGCTGCCCAGGCGATGCAGGAGCGAAGTCGCGACTTGCTAACCGCCCGCCAGGTTCCCGCGCCGGTCTCCTTCCACGTTCCGCGGCTGGTAATGCAGAGCCGTGTCTGGTTCAACCCGGACTTGCTCAGCCGCAATTATTTTGTTCCCGGCATCGTCGTCAACATCATCATGCTCATCACGCTGATGCTCACCGCCATGGCCATCGTGCGGGAAAAGGAAATCGGAACCATGGAGCAGCTTATGGTCACGCCCATCCGCCCCATTGAGCTGATGCTCGGCAAAACGTTGCCGTTCGCCCTGGTGGGCTTGGTGGACACCGTGCTCGTGATCGTCGCCGCTTTGTTGCTGTTCCACGTCCCTTTTCGCGGCAGCGCGCTACTGCTGTTCTTCTGCGCGGTCCTGTTCCTGATGACGTCGCTCGGCGCGGGCATCTTCATCTCCACCATTTCCGAGACGCAGCAGCAGGCCATGATGACCACGTTCCTGTTTTTCCAGCCCTGCTTCCTGCTGAGTGGCTTCGCGTTCCCGATCCGCAATATGCCGGATGCGATTCAATACCTCACCTATCTCAATCCCGTGCGCTATTTTATGGAGATCGTTCGCGGCCTGTTCTTGAAAAGCAGCGGCGTCTCGGTGCTCTGGCCGCAAATGCTGGCGCTCGCGATCTTCGGGGTGGTCATTCTCACGCTCAGCTCGCTGCGCTTCCGCAAGCGCCTGGATTAAACTGCCTATGGCTCGCGCACTTGGATATCTGGAGGCGCAATTCCCTTAAAGTCTTTCAAGTTCCATGTCAACAGAACGGTCGCGCCGGCATCCGCGGCACACGCAGCGATTAGCGCATCATACACTCGGCCACCTCCCATCCTCCGGCTTGCCAGGTTCTCGAGAAGGCTCCAAACCGTTCCCGCCGTCGTTCCCACAATCGTGACGGCGTCGCTAAAATTCTGCTCGATGAGCTGCCTGGCCGTCTCTGTTGAGAATCGAAACGGCGCCGGAAGCCGCGTCAAGACCGAATAGCACTCCAGAATTGCATGGGCGGGGATGATGATCCGCGTGTCCTGTTCACGACAGCGTTGATAGGCCCGCGACGTTCTGAGATAGTGCTCGTGCCAATCACAGAGCAGCGCCACCAGGCAGCTCGAATCTAGCGCAATTCCAGCTTGCTTGGGCGGCATGCACTAGATCTCACGATCGCGAACTTTGCGGATCAATTCATTCGTCTCCTCTACCGACAGCTTTGGCGCCCCAGGAATGCTCGCTACCAGCATGCCCCTCCTCCTCACCAAGCGCATCTTTGGCGATTGAGGCTCGATCTCGACTCTTCCGTCCCGAAATTCGATCTTCAATGACAACCCCGGCCTAAGGCCAGCGGCTTCCCGGATGGACTTGGGAATGACAATTCGCCCGGCGCGATCAATGGTACTTCTCATACCATTAGAATACCATTTCCCCTGGTATTCTCTCGATCACACGCTCTACAGTGATCTCCTCTAACCTTCCGACCACGAGCGATATGTCTTCTCCCCTTGGCGCCCACACCGCCGGATCCGTCGGCCCGAAGATGGCGACCACCGGCGCTCCCACCGCCGCGGCCAGATGCGTGATTCCAGAGTCGTTGCCGATGTACACTGCTGCGCTCGCGAGCCAGCAGCCGAGCTCATACAAGTTGTCGAATCGCACCGCATCTTCCAACGCCTCTTCCGGTCCCGCGCACCATCGCACCGGAAGCGCTAACCGCGCGGCCAGTTCCCGAAATCTGTCCAACGGCCAATTCTTACGCGCACTTCCCGAAAAAGGATGGATTATCGCGAAATCGCGCGGCGCACTCCGCTTGCAATCGATCCGCGGCACTGCCAAACCCCCGCCGCCTACTTGCTTCAAAAAGAAATCCGCGGCGTGAATCTTCCCGCCTGGCTTGGGTAGAGCATCCAGGAATTGAAATGGCAGTCCCAGCGCGGACACCTGCTCACGAAACTCGGCGCGATTCGCGCCGTACCACGAGACAATCGAGTCGAATGAGCGAAGGCTTCGCGATCAAGCCCGCCGGCGGCTCCACGCCTGGCAGACCAAGCAAGTCGATTCCTGTGGATGCGATTGCTCGCGCAGGGCCGCTGACCAAAGGAACAATAGCGGAAGGGACCCACACTTCGGTGAATTCAGTGCGCGAATGCTCGATCGCAGGCAGAGATAAAATGCAATCGCCGATGCCGCCGGGGCGAATGATCAGCCGGCGCAACTTAATGGATGCTCGCGCTGGTCTCCCACAGCGGGCCATCCACGTCCTGGATGCTCACGTGCACCGCTTTGGCCTTCTCCAGATCATCATCGCTCACCTCGAAATGCGCGGCCACCATGCGGTCTACGGTGGCATGCGGCGGAATGGTGTCCTGCAAGCCCAACCCTTCGTTATATTGATCGCCCAGGAAACGATTGTATTGAAATATTTGTTTCAAATCGCTCTTGGATATTGTGACGCCATCCGCCATTTCACCGTTCTTCTGCTCCAGGCTAATCTCCACGTTTCGAACGATAAAGGGCAGATCGGAAGGGTTCTGCACGCGAAAATCCATCACCGCGATACTGTTGCCTTCGCCCAACGCTCCGGTGCGCACCTTCAGGATTTTGCCCTCCAATTGAAGGTGCGATCCCTTGTTGGCTGTCAGAATCACTACCACGGCGATCGCGATCGCAACCAAACCGATGCCGAAAAAAATCAACAGCCGTTTGTTCATGATGAACGATGCTGGCTAATCTCCCAGCAATCTGCCGTAGCCGTGCAAGCTGGTGACATTATCGCAGACGGCCTTGATCCCCGCCGTGATCGGAATGGCCAACAGTAGTCCGATGCCGCCCCACAGAGTGCCCCAGAACATCAGCGCCACCGTCACCACCAACGGATTCAGGTGCACCCGCGATCCCACTACTTTGGGATAAAGAAGGTTCATGGCCACCAGGTGGAGCACCGCAACCACCACCGCGATCATCACGTAAATTGTCGGCTGATTGTAAACGATTAGCCCCACCGCCAAAGGCGGAATCATCGCGAGCGGCAGCCCGACGTAGGGAACCAGACTGAGAAACCCGCTCAACGGTCCCACCAGCGGCCAATACGGAAGACGGATCGCAAAAAAGAACGAGCAACTGATGGTGGCCAGCATCAAGCCCAGAATAAAATTCCCGATGACGTAGGCCCGCACCATGTCGGCCACTCCCTGCCAGCTCTTCCCGACAACCTGCCGCTCCGAGCCGCTGAACAGATAGAGGAAGCTGCGCCGCATGTGATCGCGCCAGCTCAACATGAAATACACCAGAAAAGGTACGAAGCTCGCCATCAGCAATACATCGTAGAAGGACCGGACGTAGCCGTACAGGTAGGTGAGCAGCGGCGTCGGCTCGGTATGGATGCGCACTTCCGGAATCTGCGCCGGCGCGGGCGGTTCCACCACCTTACTTCCCCGCCTCCTTCGCGCGGTCTCAGGCGCCGGAACTCCAGCCGGGGGAGGCGCGTCCTGAAATCGCTTGGGAATAACCACTTGATAGGTACGCTTCTCCACCTCGTCCACCTGCGCGGCGACGTTGTCTACCAGTTCGTTCATCCGCTGGCTGAAAGTCGGCAGTTCCTGCTCAAAGCCTGCGACCTGCGTGTAGAGTCCCAACCCGAACAGATACAGAACCAGCAGGGCGACGCTGCAGACGATGAAGCTGGCCACTGAGCGCGGCATGCGCAGCTTCAAGAAAGGTGTTACCAGCGGGTCCAGCAGGAATGCAATGGTGATGGCCACCACCATCGTGATGAAAAACACCCGGCCGAAGTACAGCAGCGCTACGCTTGCGGCCACCGCCAGTATGGTCACGCCAGATTGCGCCTGTCTCTGTACCGGCAACTTGGGTGTGGGCGTTGGCGTGAGGGTGGACATTTGGACCCCGATCTGAGCTGACCTCGTCTCTTACTTGACCACTTCTCTCTTAGCTAACCTCTTCTCTCCTATCTACCTCTTCTATGATGAAATGAAATCGGCGGAAACAGCAATCAAAATTAGTACTTCTGTACCCGCCTTGGCGATTTTTAATGACTCCAGGTAGAATTTTGGCCCTCGATTTGGGCAAAAGGCGAATCGGGCTGGCGCTGAGCGACGAGCTGGGGGTCACCGCCCAGGGCCTGGAAACCCTCCAGCGCACCAATATTCGCGAGGATCTGGCGCGCCTGGCGAAACTGGCGTCCGACCGCAACGTCACACTGATATTGATGGGGAATCCGCTGCACATGAGCGGGCGCGAAGGACGGGGCACCGAACACGCTCGCGATTTTGGCCAGCGCCTCCAGGCCGCCACTGCTATTCCGGTTCAACTGTGGGACGAACGCCTCACCACCGTGCAGGCCCAGCGCGTGCTGCGCGAAAGCGGGGTCAGCATTGAAAAGCGCGCCAAGGCCGTGGACCGGCTGGCCGCCGTTATTCTGCTGGAAAGCTTCCTGGACTCCCGCCAATCATGAAGCGTCTCCTGTTCACGAAGCGTCTCCTGTACGCGCTCCCGTTGCTGGCGTTTATTGCCGCGGCAGCCGCATATTTGTCCCTGCATGCCCCTTACCGGGGTTTTCGCGATCCGGTGATTCTCGATTTTCCAAAAGGAACCAACACCCAGGCCATTTCGGACGAACTGGCGCAAAGCGGCGTCATTCGCTACACCTGGCAATTCCTTATGGCCCGCGCCCTCCATTCCAGCCAGCGGCTGCAAGCTGGGGAATATCGATTCGATCGCGCCGATACCCCGACGAACGTGCTCAACCGCATCGCGCGTGGGGACGTCTTCTTCTACGAACTCATCGTGCCCGAAGGCAGTAACATGTTCGACATCGCCGCCAGCCTCTCGCGCTTCGATTTTCTCAAGCCCACGGACTTCCTGCTGGCCGCGCGCAGCCCTTCGCTTATTCGCGATCTGGCGCCCGATGCTCCCACACTCGAAGGCTACCTGTTCCCCGCCACCTACCGGATCACGCGCTCCACCACCGTCCAGCAGCTTTGCGCGATGATGACCAACCAGTTCCGCAAGCAGTGGCGCGAGTTGCAGGATCCGGCACATCCTAAGCCTGTAAATGAAACCGTGACGCTGGCGTCGCTGGTCGAAAAGGAAACCGGGCGTCCCCAGGACCGTCCGATCGTCGCGTCGGTCTACGAAAACCGGCTCCGCAAGGGGATGGCGCTGGATTGCGATCCAACCACCATTTATGCCGCGTTGCTGGAGCAACGCTATCGAGGAACGATCTATCGCTCCGATCTTGCGAGCGACAACGCTTACAACACGTACAAGCACGCGGGCCCTCCGCCGGGCCCCATCGCCAATCCAGGCGTAGCGGCTCTCAAAGCAGCGCTTATGCCTGCCGACACAGATTACCTGTATTTTGTGGCGAAGGCGGATGGCTCTGGCGGTCACCAGTTCTCGGAAACGATGGCGCAACACAACCTGGCCGTACAGCAGTACCGCCGAGCCACAAAGCCGCCCGACCCTGCGCCACCACCCCCGCCGCCCCCGAGCAAACATCATCGCTCCGCGAAAAAACGCCACGGCAAGTGAGTGCATGCTCCCCTTCCGATTCGTTTATCATCCTCGCTACGATCTCAACCTGGGCGATCATATATTTCCGGCTCGCAAGTACCGGCTGATTCGCGAGTGTTTGCTGCAGGAGGGTTTCGCCGAACCGGCCGACTTCGTGGAACCTCAACCCGCCGCCGATGATGACGTCCTGCGAGTGCACGACGCAGGCTGGGTGCACCGCCTCAAAACCGGAGCGCTCAGCGCAGCCGAAATCATCAAGCTTGAAATTCCGTACTCCCGAGCGATGGTAGAGGGCTTTTGGCTGGCCACTGGCGGCACCATCCTGGCCGCGCGTAACGCGCTACGCGATCGCATCGGATTCAACATCGGCGGAGGATTTCACCATGCTTTTCCTGCCCACGGTGAAGGCTTTTGCGCGATTCACGACGTCGCCATCGCCATCCGCGCTCTGCAACATGAGCGCGCCATCGAAAAAGCTCTGGTTGTCGATTGCGACGTTCATCACGGCAACGGCACCGCCGCGATCTTTTCCACCAATGCCGGGGCGAAAGACCGCAGTGTGCTCACTCTTTCCCTGCATCAATTCAACAATTACCCGAGCGAAAAACCGCCGTCGGTGATTGATGTCGATCTGGCGGACGGCGTCGAAGATGGCGAATATCTCGATCGCCTGAGGGGCGCGCTCAAGGTCGCGATGAGCTTCGCGCCCGATCTGCTGCTCTATCTCGCGGGCGCCGACCCGTATCGTGAAGACCAGCTCGGCGGTCTGGCCCTGACGATCGAAGGACTGAAACGCCGTGACCGGCTGGTGTTTGAAACGGCCCTGGCCCAATCCGTCCCAGTGGCCGTAGTCCTGGCCGGCGGCTATGCCCGGGACACCGAGGATACCGTGACCATCCACTGCAACACCGCCAAAGCCGCGCGCGAAGCGCTTGTGCAAGAATCAAGACAGCCCTAAAATGATCACCGCGAAAGCGCTGGATATCCATCTGGAACAATTATTTGCGCTCCTGGAACGCCTGCATTCCGCGTTAGCGAGTGCGGGAATCGAATATCGTGTAATCGGAGGATTGGCTGTATTCTTTCAGGTCAGCGCACGAGACCACGACGCAGCCCGAGTTACTAGAGACGTGGATATCGCTGTAGATCGCGGCGACCTGGACCGCATTGCGAAAGCCGCCGAAACCTTCGGTTTTCGGCATCGGCATGTAGCGGGCATCGATATGTTGGTGAACGCCGAAAGTCCCAAGGCGAAAAGCGCGGTTCACCTGGTTTTCGTTCGGGAGAAGGTTCGTCCTGGAGATTTGTCGGCCATTCCGGGCTTTTCTGAACCTACCAAGACAATCGAGGGATTTCTTCTCGCGCCCGTTCCCGATCTGGTGCGAATGAAGCTCACAAGTTTTCGGCTTAAGGACAAAACTCACATCATCGACATGGATTCGGTCGGTCTGATCACGCCGGAGATTGAAGGTGCCCTCCCCGATACCCTGCGCGAGCGGCTCCAACAGGTTCGCGCCGAAGACCGCGGCGCATAAGCCTCACCCTTCGAAGATTTCCGCGAGCGGAACTACGATTTCCGGGCCCTCTGTGCGCAAATCCCGTCCAGCACTTCGTGCATCTCGCCCGGCGTGTAGCAAAATGCGCGCTTCGACAGCGGATCGAGCACCCAGACGTAGAGCACGTCCATCTGGAAATAATCGAAAAGTTTTTCGCTCACGCGAGTGACGCTCCAGGAACTCGCCATCAACGTACTCGCGATCCGCTTCGTAACTCGCGGTGAGATATTCTTCGACGGTGATGATTAATCCACCGGCGCAGAATAAGCCGACGCCGGCGCGGACGCGATCAGCGCATCTTCGAAACCATAATCCGGTTTGGGAAACTTGTGCCGCACATACCAGCGGTAGGTCTCCTTCAACCCGGCGTTGAATTCCACCGGCTTGAATTTTAAGATGCGCTGCGCCTTGTTCACCACCACCGTGATCGCCGGCAAATCGAAGTAGACCCCAAAATACATCTTGGGACCCATGGGATGGCCCCCCGCGCGCAAAATCCGCTCCCGAGGCAGACGCACGAAGGTGGGCTCTTTTCCCGCGGCGCGCGCAAACGCCTCCACCGCTTCCACCTGCGTCAAGGGCCTGGGATTCGCGATGTTGAACGCATGTCCCTCGATATCGGGAGTGTCGATCACCTTCACGCACGCGGCCACCAGATCGTTAATATGCACGAATTGCATTAGCCGGCGCCCATCGCCCGGCAAGATCAGCGGGCGCCCGTCTCTTAAACGGGCCCAAAAGAACGCCTCGCGATAAAACGGATTGCCCGGGCCGTACACAAACGGAGGACGCAGCGTCACCACCGGGAATCCATTGCGCTGCCGCATGCGGAACAGCGCGCGCTCGCTCATGGCTTTGTTGCGAACGTAGGAGTCCGGATGATCGTCCGGCGCCAGCGCGTCGCCTTCGTGATGGTTCAGCCCGTCGCCGTACGCCCCCACGCTAGACATAAAAACATAGCGTTGCAGATTATTTCCGCAAGCCCGCGCGGTGGCTTCCACTTGGGCGGCGGTGGTGCCGTGCTCCCAGTCGTACACGTTGTCGTATACGATGTCGAAGGTCTTGCCGGCTAGCGCCCGCTTCACGGCGTCGGGATCGTTGCGGTTTGCGACGATATTCCCAACCTTTTTCCCCAGCTTGTGGCGGGGCTTGCGATGCAGAACCGTGACGTCGTGACCGGCGTGAAGCAACTGCTTCACTAGTGTCTGGCCGATGAACAGAGTGCCGCCGATCACCAGCACTTTTCGCTTAACTGGTTCCTGGCGCTTGGATCCGTTAGTCGTAGTACTCGAGCCCAAGGTGTGTAATCAAATCCTCTCCGCGCATCCAACGCAGCGTGTTCTTCAACTTCATTAACTGAATGAAAATGTCGTGCTCGGGATACAATCCGGGAGCCGTCATGGGAGCTTTGAAGTAGAAGGACAGCCACTCTTGGATGCCTTTCATGCCCGCCCGCTGCGCCAGATCCATAAACAAAACGAGATCCAGCACCAGAGGAGCGGCCAGGATGGAATCGCGGCACAAGAAGTTGATCTTGATCTGCATGGGATAGCCGAGCCATCCGAAGATGTCGATATTGTCCCAGCCTTCCTTGGCGTCGCCGCGTGGCGGATAGTAATTGATGCGAACTGCGTGATAAAGGTCTTTATAAAGCTGTGGGTACAACTCGGGCTGCAGGATCTGCTGGAGCACGCTCAACTTGGTCTCTTCCTTGGATTTGAAAGAGCCCGGATCTTCCAGCACCTCGCCATCGCGATTACCTAGAATATTGGTCGAAAACCAGCCCGACATTCCCAGCATGCGCGCTTTCAAACCGGGAGCCACCATGGTCTTCATAAAGGTCTGCCCGGTCTTGAAATCTTTACCGCACACCGGAATCTGGCGATCGCGCGCCAGTTCCAGCAATGCCGGCGTATCCGTGGTCAGGTTAGGCGCGCCGTTCGCATACGGCACTCCGCTCTTCAGCGCGGCATAAGCATAAACCTGGCTGGGAGCGATGTCCGGATCGTTCTTCTGCAATCCGCATTCGAAATCTTTCAACGTCTGGTGCACGGCGCCCGGCCTGTGGAAGACTTCGGTGGATCCGCACCAGATCATCACCGTTCGCTCCACGTTGTTGGTGGCGCGGAATTGGCGGATGTCCTCCATCAGCATTTCGGCTTTGTCCATCTTCGAGCCGGCTTGTTTTACGTTGGGCCCATTCAAGCGGCGCACATATTCCGGATCGAACACAGCCTGCATCGGCTTAATGGCGCTCAGGGGTTCGCGCACTTTCTCGAGCATCGGTGCATCTAATACCGCGGCGTGCGCGGCCGATTCGTAGGCGGTGTCGTTGAAAATGTCCCAGCCGCCGAAGACTAGATCGTCCAAACCAGCCAGCGGAACAAAATCCTTGATGTACGGGCTGCGGCCTTCGGTGCGCTTCCCGAGGCGAACGGTTCCAAGCTGCGTGAGCGAACCAATGGGCTGGCCCAGGCCGCGCTTCACCAGTTCAACTCCCGCCATGAACGTGGTGCTCACCGCTCCAATGCCTGGAATCAGGACCCCCAACTTACCTTCCGCGGGCGCAATCCTGGTATTTCCTATGGTGGACAACTGCGAATCTCCTTGAGTGGTACGAGGATGCTCAAATGTACCCTCGGAACTTGGCTGCCGACGTCTATCCTTCGGTATTCTAACATTTTATGCTCAAATGCGCGACCGATGAACCTATAGGTGCTTCCATTTACCCTTAACCCCCACCCCGTCAATAGAGTAGGTGGCGCCTGCAGCAAAACCACGAGTTATACTAATGGCTGATGACTGAGCGCGCCACCAGCACCCTTTCCGCCATTTTGATCGATGACGAGCAACTGGCGCGTGAGGAGTTGTCGTACCTGCTCAAGGAGTTTCCCGACGTCGAAATCCTGGCTACCGGCCGCAATGGACTGGAGGCGGTGAAGCTCATCGAAAACCTGGAACCGGACGTCGTCTTCCTGGACGTCCAGATGCCCGGCCTGGACGGCTTCGGAGTGATCCAGAATCTCCGCGAAAAGAATGTTCCGCTGCCGCATTTCATTCTCGCCACCGCCTACGATCAGTACGCTATCCAGGCCTTCCGCTGGGAGGCGCTGGATTACCTGCTCAAGCCCATCGAAAAGGATCGCCTGATGGTGGCAGTGGAGCGCGCGCGCAAAGCCGTTACCGAGAAATCGAAAGCCGCGCCGCAGTTGGAGCTCGCGCCGTTGAAGGCCTCGCCCCAGCGCACCAAGTTGCTGGTGAAGAACAACAACCGCAACTTTATCGTGGACGCGCAGGACGTCGTCTACGCCACCATCGACGACGGACTCATCACCGTGGTGGCTACCAATGTCGAGGGCGAATCGAATTACCGCACCATCGAGGAACTGCAATCCAATCTCGATCCCGACACTTTCTGGCGGGTTCACCGGTCGTTTCTGGTGAACATTCATCGCATCAAGGAAGTGATTCCGTGGTTCAAATCCAGCTTCCAGCTCCGCATGGATGACAAGAAACAAACCGAAGTGCCCGTGAGCCGGGTGCAGACGAAACGGTTGCGGGCGCTCTTGAAGCTTTGACCCAAATGAAACTATGACCACCGCCGCTTCCAAGACTGGCGTCGTAACCATTCGCCTCGCCACGCCCGAAGACGTCCCCGCCTGCGGGCAAATTTGCTACGAAGCGTTTCTCAAGATCAGCACCGAGCATAATTTTCCGCCCGATTTTCCTACGCCGGAAGCGGGCGCCAGGCCCTTGAGCCACATGTTTTCCGATCCCAGATTCTACTGCGTGGTCGCGGAGGCGGACGGCCGCGTCGCGGGCAGTAACTGCCTGGACGAACGGGATGCCATCGCAGGCCTGGGACCTATCAGCATCGATCCGAAGACGCAAAATCGGGGCATCGGCCGCAAATTGATGGAGGCTGTGCTGGAACGTGCGCGCGAGCGCAACTTCGCCGGAGTTCGGCTGGTCCAGGCCGCGTTTCACAATCGTTCGCTTTCGCTTTATACGACGGTCGGCTTCGATGTGCGCGAGCCGCTTGCGACCATGCAAGGACCGGCCATCAAGAAAACATTCGACGGATTCACGGTGCGTAAGGCGCAGCCGGCGGATCTGGAAGCCTGCAACCAGCTCGCGCTGCGCGTGCATGGGCACCATCGCGGTGGAGAACTTTCCGACGGAGTTCAACAAAGCACCGCCACGGTTGTAGAGCGCGGCGGCCGGATCACCGGATACACCAGTTCGCTCGCGTTTTACGGACACGCCGTGGCGGAAACCAATCCCGATCTCCAGGCGATCATTGCTGGCGCCGATGGTTTCGGCGGCCCAGGAATATTGGTGCCCTCTCGCAATGCTGAACTGTTCCGCTGGTGTCTCGCCCACGGCCTCCGCGTGGTCCAGCCCATGACGTTGATGTCGCTGGGGCTTTACAACGAACCGAAGGGCGCGTTTCTGCCTTCCGTACTTTACTAAAGCAGGAATTGACGACGAAGGATCAACCGCCGCTTGCTCACGCGCGCGGTTCAGAAGGCTTGCGTCGTGTCGGGAGACAATTCAGAACCGCGACCGTGAGGGAGTCGGTGTCTTATCCGGAGGTCAGCGGACGTCGGAAGCGTTGACCACCTGCACTGTCGAGCCGCTTGCAAGCGAGTCCGGCGGATTGGAAATCACCAGATCGTTTTCATTGAGGCCGGAGACCACCTCCACTTCGTTGCCGTAGTCCTTGCCCAAAATGATCGGGATCAGTTCCGCTTTGTTGCCGTCGCGGACCACCCCGACGCGCAAGCCCTCACTACGGAAGATCAGCGTGCCGACGGGCAAAATAAGCGAACGCGAGCCTTCCGGAATCAGGAGATGCACTTCGGCGTACGCGCCCGGACGAAGGTCGCCCGATGCGTTGTCGACATCCACCTCTGTGAGCAGCGTTCTGGTGGCGGGATCGATGGCTCCGGCGGTTCGGACCAGTTCGCCGGCAAAGTGGCGGCCCGGGAATTCCGACAGGGTCAGATACGCCGGAATACCGGGAGCGGCCGCGCGCGAATCGGCCTGCGGCACGCTGACGTAGACGCGCAGCTTGGCGGTGGCGGCCAGGTGAAACAGTTCCTGGGCCGCTCCGCCATTGCCGGCATTGATGAGAGCGCCGACGTCGATGTTGCGCGCCGTCACGATGCCATCAAACGGGGCCTTCACCGTTTCGTAGCTCTGCATATCCTGCAGGCGTCCCAGGTTGGCTTCGGCCACGGCGATGTTGCTGCGCGCCGCCGAAATGGCCTGCTCCAGCGCGTTCAGATTGGCCTTTTGAGCCTGATATTGCGCCTGGTATTGATCGTTTTCCTGACGCGAGACCGCGCCCTTCGTCACCAGATTCTGCCAGCGCTCGGCGGTCACGCGAGCGATTTCTTCGTTGGCTTTGCCCTGCTGCTGGTTGGCAATGGCCTGGTCCAATGAGGCTTGCGTCTGTTGAATGGTGGCTTTGGCCTCGCGGACCTGCTGATCGATCTCCGGCGCTTCGATAGTCGCCAATACCTGCCCGGCTTTCACGTGTCCGCCGATATCGACATTCCATTGCTTCAAGTAACCGCTGGCGCGCGCGTAGATCGGTGAGTCGGTAAAGGCCTGGATGTTGCCCGGAAGCACCACTTCATTCTTCACGTCGCCCGGCTTCGCATGAATGACGGCGACAGCCGGAATTGCCAGTTCCCGGGTTGTTTCTTTTACCGCCGCGGCGGTCTGGATGCGGGCGTTAATCCCGAAGAAAACGGTGCCGGCCACGATCACGATAGCCAGTACCAGAAGTAACGCCACGCGAAACGTCCGCCCACGCGCAGGGGGTGGGGGCGGCGGCAAAGCCGGCTTGTTCTCGATACGAGTCTCGAGCATAGGCTCACTATCTAACATCGGCAATCAGTCGCTTTCTATGCAACATGCTGAACACTGTGGGCACAAAGAACAAAGTCGCGATGGTGGCGCAAACTAATCCGCCGATCACCGCTCGGCCGAGCGGAGCGTTTTGTTCGCCGCCTTCGCCCAGGCCCATCGCCATCGGGATCATACCGATGATCATGGCCAGCGCCGTCATCAGAACGGGCCGAAAACGCGTAAAGCCTGCTTCCAGAGCGGCCCGCGTGGGATCGCCTTCGGCCTGCAAATGCTCTTTGGCGAAGCTGATCACCAGGATGCTATTGGCCGTGGCCACGCCGACGCTCATGATGGCGCCCATCAACGCGGGGACGCTCAACGTGGTGCGCGAAACGAAGAGCATAAGCACGATTCCAGCCATGGCGGCGGGAAGCGCGGTGATGATGATGAACGGATCGAGCCAGGATTGAAAGTTAATCACGATGAGAAAGTAGACCAGAATGATGGAAAGAACCAATCCGCCCAGCAGGCCGCGGAACGAAGACTGCATGGTGTCGATCTGGCCGCGCACGATCAACTGCGATCCCCTGGGTAGTTTCGCGCGCGCCTTTTCGACGATGCGGTCGATGTCGGTGGCCACGCCGCCCAAGTCGCGATCCTGCACGTTGCCGAAAATGTCGATGGCGCGCTGGATGTTGTAGTGCGAAACGACGGCCATTTCCGCGCGGCGGCTGGTGCTCACCACGTCACCCAGGATTTCGGGACGGTGCACGCCCTCACTCGTGATCGGAACGTTGTCCAGATCGCCAATGGAAGTCATGTCGTATTGAGGCGTCTGCGCCACCACGCTATAGGTGACCCCGTTCTTTGGATCGAGCCAATACGACGGCTGGGTTTGAAAACTTCCGCTCAGGGAAATCAGCAGGCTGTTGGCGACATCCAGTTGCGAGTAGCCGCTCTCGATGGCCTTGGTGCGATCGACGTTCACCTGAATTCGCGGAAGGTCAAAGAGCTGATGCACGCGTAGATCCACGGCGCCGGGGACGGTGCGGAGCTGGCCGAGAAGGTTGGTGGCGAAGGCGTGGTTGGCGTCCAGGTTCGGGCCGGAGACTTGAATGTCGATAGGCGCGGGCAGGCCGAAATTGAGTGTCTGGCTGATGATATCGGCCGGCAAAAAGTAGAACGTGACGCCGGGAAACTCGCGCGGTAGTTTGCGGCGGAGTTCATGGACATAGAAATCCGATGGACGGTGGCCCGGTTTGAGCGTCACCAGGACGTCGGCGTCCATGGTCCCGATGGGGGCCGAGTTACTGTACGCCGTATTGATGGAGCTATAGGGAAGCCCGATGTTGTCGATGATGCTGGCCAGTTCGGCCGGAGGAATCGTCTCGCGCATCGAGGTTTCCACCAGGTCGCCCAGACGCGCGGTCTCTTCGATGCGGGTGCCGGTCTTGGCGCGGAAGTGCAGGTTGAACTGACCGGCGTCGGTGACGGGGAAGAAATCGCGGCCAAGCCAGGGTATCAGCAGAAAGGCGGCCGCGCAGAGTCCGAGAAATATGGGGACAAACAGTCTGCGGTGGCGAATGCAGGTTTCCAGTGTCCGGAGATAACCCGTGCGCGCCGCTTCAAAGCCGCGTTCGAAAGCGCGCTGGAAACGCGCTGCGATATTCCACGGCCGTGGCTGGGAGGAATGATGCCCATGCACCTTCAGCAGGTACATGGCGAGTGTCGGAACCAGCGTGCGCGAGAGAATGTACGACGCCAGCATGGCGAACACCACCGCTTCGGCCAGCGGGACGAAAAGATAGCGCGCCACGCCCGTGAGAAAGAACATCGGGATGAACACGATGCAGATGCAGAACGTGGAAACCAGCGCCGGGACCGCGATCTGGGCCGCGCCGTCCAGAATGCCGGTGTGCAAATCCTTGCCTTGGTCGAAATTGCGATCGATATTCTCGATGGTGACGGTGGCGTCGTCCACTAAGATGCCGACGGCCAGAGCCAAGCCGCCCAGCGTCATGATGTTGATGGTTTCGCCGAGCGCGCTCAGCATGCAGATGGAGCACAGGATCGATAACGGGATCGAGATGGCGATGATGAGCGTGCTGCGCCAGCTCCCGAGAAACAGCAGGATCATGATGGCGGTAAGGCACGCGGCGAGGATGGCCTCGCGAATCACACCGCTGATGGCGGCGCGAACGAATAGCGACTGGTCGGCGATCGGCTCTATCTTGAGCGCGGGCGGAAGCGTGGCCGCGATCTGAGGCAACAGGGCCCGCACCTGCTTGACGATGTCGAGCGTGGAGGTGTCGCCCACCTTCAGGATGCTGAGTAGCGCGCTGCGCTGGCCATTGCGGCGGACGATGTTGGTCTGCGGCGAAAAGCCGTCGCGCACGTGAGCCACGTCATGCACATAGATGGTGCTGTGAGCGGCAGCCCGGACCGGAAGATCGTTGAGCTCCCGAATGGTCTCGGGGCTGGCATTCAGGCCGACGTCATATTCGAATTGCCCGATCTTGGAGGTGCCCGTGGGCAGAATCAGGTTCTGGGTGCTCACTGCGTTCACGACATCGGCCGGCGACAGGCCCTTCGACTGGAGCAGCGCGGGCTGAAGATCGATCATCACCTGGCGCTGCTTTCCGCCATAAGGCCAGGGGATGGCCGCTCCCTGCACGGTGGAGAGTTGAGTCCGGATGAAATTGGCGGCGTAATCGAACAGTTGCTGCTCCGACAGGCCCTGGCCCGACAGCGCGAGTTGCAGAATGGGGACGCTGGAGGCGCTGTAGACCAGCATGTAGGGCGACTGCGAGCCGGGCGGCATTTGATGAATGGCGTTTTGCGCGACGGCGGTCATCTCCGCCATCGCCAGGTCCACGCGCGTGCCAGGATGAAAGAAGACCTTGGTGATGCTGCGGCCGTTGACGGTCTGCGATTCCATATGATCGATGT
Organism: Bryobacterales bacterium; assembly: GCA_963747945.1. GTDB lineage: Bacteria > Acidobacteriota > Terriglobia > Bryobacterales > Bryobacteraceae > Palsa-89. The sequence continues at coordinate 348,138 of CAVVHB010000005.1, read as the reverse complement.
CGGTGACGACAGTGGTCATGGAGCGCTCATAGGGGGACGCGACGCGCTCCTCCATTTCTTCGGCGCTCAGACCCTGGTAATTCCACAGCGCGGCAATCACCGGAATGTCGACGTTGGGGAAAATGTCGGTCGGCGTGCGAAGAATGACCAGCGGGCTGATGAGCAGGATCAGAAGCGCCATCACAATAAACGTGTACGGGCGCTTCAGCGCGATATTAACTATCCACACTTGACAGGGGAACTCCTAAAGACTTGGCGATGTTTCATCCAACGCTCGTTACTGGCCCTTTTTGACTACCGTGGCGCGGGACGGTCTCCGCTGGCACTCTATTCATCGATGTTTCGGGACGGCCTAAGGGTGCGCGAGTGTAACGAACCCAGTCACCTGGCTATCATTTTAACCGACACTTAGCGTCACCGTCGCCGAGACGGGAGATGCCCTGCGGCTTTAGAAGCTGGGCTTATATTTCACTGAGGAATAACTACTTCGTCGCAGGCTCGCCGTCGGATGGAAATTCGAACACCTCGCCGCCGGTGTGAACCACCAGCGTGCCGGGGCCGAGAACTTTGCCGTTGCTTGGGAAAAAGACCGCGCCATCGGTGGATTCGCCGGATGCGAGCTTGGTTGGCACGAGCGCCAGCGCGGACGCCGCCGCACCCGCCTTTAGCCGCGACGAAACTCCCTCTGCCAGAGCGCTCTGACGGCGAGCCTCATAGCCATTGGTGGTTTGCATGTGTTCGTTGCCATAGACGCCTCGCTCGTAGGTGGTGACTAGCTTGATGACGTCGTGACGGCCAGCCCGGGCCAGCAGGTTGTTCACAACCGAGAGAGCGGTGTCGGCTTGCCAAACCGTTCCGTCCTGCTGGCGATAAGTGAAATCGTCCGGCTTAACCGTCCACGAAATGGGCGAGCCGTTGGCGAGCGAGACCTGCATGATGGAATATTCCTTCAAGTGCGCCGGCAGGTAGGCGAACATGACGGTCACGCCGCCCTTGGTGAGGGTCTTGTAAAGCAGCCCGTTGGATTCGAACGGGATGATCTGCGCAGGCGCGATTGGTGCGAACAACGCCGCGCAGGCCGCAAAGAGCGCGGCAAACAAGAACCTCATGATTCCATAATAGACGGAGGGAGCGTCGATTTCTCGACTAATTGCAGCCTATTCGTATTTCAGCGCCGCCATCGGATCGATACGCATGGCCCGGTGCGCAGGGATATAACAAGCGGCCAGCGCGACCAAGGTGAGCAGAATCGCTACCCCGGCAAAGATCAGCGGATCGCTAGCGCCGACACCAAAGAGAATACTGGCCATAAATCGCGTGAGCACCAGGGCCGCGGCCACGCCGATGATGACGCCGTAGACTGTCAGGCGGGCCCCCTGACCTAAAACGAGGCGCAAAATGTCGTTGGGCTGCGCGCCCAGAGCCATGCGGGTCCCGATTTCATGAGTTCGCCGAGCCACCGCATAAGCCATCACGCCATAAATTCCGACCGCGGCGAGTAACAGCGCGAGCGTTGCAAATGCCGCGAGCAGCAACGTACTGACGCGCCGCAACGCCACCGATTGCGCGGCCAGCGTGCTCAGCGGGAGCGTTCGAAAGATGGGCTGATCTTTGTCGACGTCCCACACGGCTTGCTGCGCGGAATGGAGCAACGCGGCGGGATCGCCGGAGGTGCGAATGGCGAACGCCAGCAGGGGCCAGGGATGCTGCGCGTACGGACGGTAAAGTGTTGGGAGGGGCGGACTCTCCAGCCCAAACGCCTTGACATTGGCGACCTCGCCGGCCACGTCCCACCATTCAGGCTTTTCCGGCGTTCCCAAGTTCAATCGCTTCCCTACGGCCCTGCCACCCAGATACCGCCGCGCGAGAGTCTCATCAACGATGGCCACGCGCCGGTCGCCGTCGCGGTCCGAGCCGGTAAAGTCGCGTCCTTTGAGCAGCGGAACGTGCAGGGTGGAGAAATAGCCAGGCGTAATAAACCGGTTATCGGCGCTGGGTGTTTCGCCGGGTTTTGGCAAAGGCCGTCCCTCCACGAAGAAATCTGTTTCACCCCAAAACCCGGTGAGTGGAAGAGTGTTCGCGGCGCCGGCTGACACGACGCCAGGCAGGGATTTCATCCGTTCCAAAACCTCCCGCACGAAAGCGCGTTGTCTATCCGGCTGATTCGGCGGGTAGTGGTTCGCCGCCAGAAATACTTCCAGTCCTAGCACGTGGTCTGGCTGGAAGCCCAGGTTGCCGCTAGCGACGCGTTGGAAGCTTTCGATCAGTAATCCCGCGCCCGCCAGCAAGACCAGCGATAAGGCGATCTCGGCGACAACCAGGACGCGGCGAAGCTGGGCGGAGCGCGAACCGGGCGACGCGCCACGGCTGGATTCCTTGAGAATGTCGGCCGCATTGGCGCCAGCCGACTGCATGGCAGGCACCACGCCGAAGAGCAGCCCGGTGAGAACCGTGGCCGCCAGAGCGAACAACAGGACCGGCATGTTGATGGGAATACTTTCGACGCGAGGAATGCTCACGTTGGCGATGTCGTTCGGAAAGATGGAGACCAGAAAATTCGTGCACCACAGCGCCAAGGCAATCCCGATCGCTCCGCCAGCCAGTGACAGCAGCAGGCTTTCCGTGAGAAATTGGCGCAGCAAGCGGGCGCGGCTGGCGCCTAAGGCCGCACAAGCGGCGATTTCCTTGTGACGGGTGGTGGCACGTGCCAGCAGCAAACTCGCGACGTTGGCGCATGCGATCAGCAACACAAATCCCACCGCCCCCAAGAGCACCAGCAGGGGCGTTTGAATGTCGCCGGCCAATTGCCTCCGAAGCGGTGTGACTTTAACGCCGTTGCCTGCGTCCGTCGTGGGATGTTCCGCATCCATCTGAAGCGCGAGGGCCTTCATTTGCGTCTGGGCTTGCTCGGCGGAGACTCCCCGCTTTAGGCGCCCCATCACACGCACGAAGCGGTGCTCATAGTCGCTGGCCGCGGATTCGGACAGAGCCGTCGGCATCCACACCTGGACACCCGGCGGAAAGTCAAAACTCCTGGGCATCACGCCGACCACGCCGTAACGCTCGCCATCCAGCGTGATGCTTTTCCCCACTATTCCCGGGTCGGCCAGGAATGTGCCGCGCCAGAGCTTATCGCTCAAGACGACGACCTTGGGTCCGCCCGGGCGGTCTTCCTCGGCGGTGAACGTACGGCCGAGCTCCGGCAACACGCCGAGGATCGAGAAATAATTCGCTGAGAAATTATACCCGAAGAGGAATTGGGGATTTCCCACTCCGGTGAGTGTCACCTGGTTGTCGTAAGATGCCGCGATGTCCTGGAACACGGTGTTTTTCTGCTTCCATTCGGAGTAGTCGCCGGGAGACACCGGCGTCTTGTTCACTCCGCGGCGCGTATTGGTTCCCCAGATCATGGCGAGACTGCCGGGATCGTTATAAGGTAAAGGCCCGAGCAAGACAGCGTTCACGACGGAGAATATGGAAGTGCAGGCGCCGATGCCGAGGGCCAGGGTGAGAATAGCGATGGCGGTGAATCCAGGGGACTTACGCAGCCTGCGCAGGCCCAGGCGGGTGTCCTGCAGCAGTTGCTCTATCCAAATGGAACTCCATACGCTCCCGTGTTTGCTTCGGCGACCCGTGTCGCATTGCCGAACTTGCGCATCGCCGCATAGCGCGCTTCCTGGGGAGACATGCCGCGCTGGATGTTGTCTTCGGTTTCCCGCTCAATGTGGTCGGAAATATCGTCGTGAATAAACCGGTCGAGATCCTCCAGCATGCGCTTGCGGACACTCATGGTCACCCCTCCTGTTGCGTGGGACGGAGAATCCGCGCGATGGCTCCCGCCAGTTTGTCCCACTTGCGGGTCTCGACAACCAGTTGGCGGCGGCCCTGCGGCGTCAGCCGGTAAAACTTGGCCCTGCGATTATTCTCAGAAGTGCCCTCTTCCACCGAAATCCAGCCCCGCTTGATCAGCCGGTGCAGCGCTGGATACAGCGATCCCTGCTCCACCTGCAACACATCCTCGGAGTTGAGCTCGATGGCTTTGGCGATGGCGTGGCCGTGCGCCGGCCCCAGCAGGAGCGTGCGGAGGATCAGCAGGTCCAGGGTGCCTTGCAGCAGCTCGATCCGCTCGCGCTGCTCTTTAGTAGACATTCTAGGTGATGATATGGCGGCTCCAGTAGAATGTCAAGGTGAGCAATTCGCGCCGCCGCGACTGAGCGTTTCACCTTAGCTGGAGCATAGGAGGAACTTCTGTTCTAAGGTGACGCCTAGGCAAAACTAGTACCAAAAACCAATTGTTGATACCGTGCTTCAGCCTTAGTCTACATTCAGGAGTGTCACCATGCTTAGAGGCATAATTATCTGTCCCGATGTCGACCTGAATGAACGTCTTGAGGCGATACTGACGGAGATCGGGATAGTGAGCGTCACGCGGACACTCGACCGGTATCCGAGCGGTCTGGAATTGCTTCGTTTTCTGCGCGCACATGCGCCGCAAGTGGTGTTCGTCAGCACGGAGTCGACGGTGAAGGCGATGGAGATCGCCCGTGACGTAGAGAAAAACACCCCAGGCGTTCAGATTGTCGCGGTCAGCCGCTTCGTGGACCCGCAGATTTTGCTGGAAGTGATGCGCTCCGGTATTCGTGAGTTTGCTTCTCTGCCTTTCGATCGGCAGGCGCTGGTGGACGCCTTAGTGCGGATCAAGGATGCCGTTCTGGCGCGGCCGCCGGCCATCGAGGCCACCAATCAGGTTTACAGTTTTCTGCCGTCCAAAGCGGGCGTGGGCACTTCCACTTTGGCGATGAACACGGCGGTGGCGATGTCGCGCGTGCCGGATTCCTCGGTGCTGCTGTCCGACTTCGACCTGAATTCGGGCATGGTGCGCTTCATGCTGAAGCTGGAAAGCGGATATTGCGTGACGGACGCGGCCGAACACGCCCTTGAGATGGACGAAAGCCTGTGGCCCACCATGGTGACCACCATCGGCAAGCTGGACGTGCTGCACGCGGGCAAGCTAAACCCCGATTTTCGCATCGAGCCGACGCAGATCCGCCACCTGATGGAGTTCATGCGGCGCAACTACAACTCTCTGTGCTTCGACATGTCGGGCAACCTGGAGCGCTATTCGCTCGAGATCATGCACGAATCGAAGCGCATCTTTCTAGTGTGTACACCCGAGATTCCCTCGCTGCATCTGGCGCGCGAAAAATATCTTTACCTGAAACAGCTGGACCTGGGCGAGCGCGTCAGCGTACTGCTGAACCGCTGTCCGAAAAGGTCGCTGATCTCGCCCCAGCAGATCGAGCAGTTACTGGGAGTTCCAATCTACATGACCTTCCCGAACGACTATCAGGGCGTGCAGCGCGCCATGACCGCGGGCAGTTGGGTGGATTCGAGCTGCGAACTCGGACGTCAATTTACTTCCCTGGCACACTACATGCTGGAAGCCAAGGTAGCGCCTCCGCCGGAGCCAAAGAAGCGATTCATTGAGTTCTTCTCGGTGGTGCCTGGTAAAGGCGTCACGCCAAGCCGCAAGACGGCCGGTTAACCTCTGGGTTAACCTCTGCGTTAAGTTCGACGCTAAGCCCGGCCCGCTTCTCCTTTATCCATCAGCGCCAGCAAGGCGGCCAGACAAGCGTTCTTCTGATCGGTGGTCCAAGGCGGACCGAGCGTCTTTCCAAGGCCTGCAATTTCGATCTTTAAGGAACCTGCGCCGGCGCCGAATACCGCCTGGGTACGCTCATCGAGGTCCCGTTCCCGAACCCCCGTCACTTGCATTTTCAACCGCTCCCCGGCCCTCCGGAAGCACTCGCGAAAGAACTCGCCTTCGGCGGTGTGAATCAGAGGGTGAGAGGCCAGGATCTTGGGGAGCGGGGGCAGGCTGCGTCCGGCGGCCAGCAGGATCGCACAGCTTGCAACAACCTTGTTGCGCCCGCGGGCGTCCTCGATGGCCTGACGAAGGCCTTCCATGGCAAGCGCTTCGGACGATGCCGCACACTCGGCGAGGTAGCTTTCCGGATTCGCAAGCCCCTGCTCTAAAGCAAAGTGATAGGGCTGCTTCGCCCCCTGGATGTGGGAGACGGTAATCACGATCTTTCTTCGATCGATGACCTCGATCGCGCCGGGGGCGCCAGCGACAACCACAGCCGCGGCCCAACCGGAGTGCGGTCGAAGGCCAATCGCTGCCGGCTGCATGCTGGATCTACGTTATCATCGCTGCTTGGAAAGCGCCGTCCTCCAGTGGGTTGCGACCTACGGCTATTTCGCCATCTTCGGGCTGCTGGTGTTCGGCATCGTCGGCATTCCGGTGCCGGATGAGTTCCTGCTGACGGGCTGCGGCTTTCTGATCTATCGAGGAGACCTGCACGCCATTCCGGCCTTTGCGAGCGCTCTGGGAGGCAGCATGTGCGGCATCACCTGCAGCTATATTATCGGGCGCACGCTCGGATGGAAGGTCCTGCATTCGCGCGCCGGCCGCTGGCTGCATATTCGCGACGAACAGATCCGGTGGGTGCACGACTGGTTCAACCGGATCGGCCATTGGGCGCTGATGATCGGCTATTTTATCCCTGGCGTGCGGCATTTCACCGCGATTGTGGCGGGCACCTCGAAGCTGGAATACCACGGGTTCGCGGCTTTCGCCTATACGGGGGCGCTGTTGTGGGTGAGCACGTTTCTGTTTATCGGCTATCACTTTGGCGCGCGCTGGGAAGACATTCTCCGCCTGGTGGAACACAACCTAAAAGAGGCTTCGATCATTGCGGCGGTGGTGATTGTCGCTTATGCCGTATATGTCCTGATGCGGCGGAGGCGCGCTCCCTAACGGTCGCGGTTCTGTAGCACGCGCGCACGTCAGTAAGCGGCATTTTGGCACTAGAATGGGAACGGATGGGTTCGGCGGTAGTTCCACAAAACTTCTACACCTCAACGACAGGCAAAAAAGCAGCGATGGCGGTGAGCGGCTGCATTCTCTTTTTATTTGTCGTGGGGCATCTGATCGGCAATCTGCAAATCTATGAAGGCCCCGAGAAGCTGAATCGCTATGCGGTGTTGTTGCGCACCGAGCCGGCGTTGTTATGGGCCGTGCGGATCGTGCTCTTGGCGATGGTGCTGCTACACATCTGGTCGTCCATACAATTGGCGGCGCGCAATATCGGCGCGAGGCCGGTGGGATATCGCATGAAGAAAGCGGCCGGCTCGTCCTATGCGTCGCGAACCATGTATTGGAGCGGCCCCATCATCCTGGCGTTCGTGATTTATCATCTGCTGGACTTCACCTTCGGCAAAGTAAATCCGCACTTCGAGCCGGGCAACGTTTACGGCAACGTGGTGGCCAGCTTCCAGGTGATTCCAATAGCGGCGTTCTACATCATTGCGATGCTGCTGCTGTGCCTGCACCTCTATCACGGCCTGTGGAGCATGTTTCAATCGCTCGGGATCGCGCATCCGCGCTATACGCCGATGCTGCGGAGAGGCGCGGCGGTGGTGGCGACGCTGATCGCGTTGGGCAACATCTCCATTCCAGTGGCGGTGCTCTCGGGGTGGGTGAGATGATCCTGGACGCACGCGTGCCATTGGGCCCGATCGAAAAGCTGTGGGACCAGGCGCGCTTCGAGATGAAGCTGGTGAATCCGGCGAACAAGCGCAAGCATACGATTCTGGTTGTCGGATCGGGCCTGGCGGGAGCATCGGCGGCGGCGACGCTGGGCGAGCTCGGCTACAACGTAAAGTGCTTCTGTTTTCAGGATTCGCCCCGGCGGGCACACAGCATCGCCGCGCAAGGTGGCATCAACGCCGCGAAGAATTATCACAGCGACGGCGACAGCGTGTTCCGGCTGTTTTACGACACGGTGAAGGGCGGCGACTTCCGGTCGCGCGAGGCGAACGTGTACCGGCTGGCGCAGATCAGCGTGAACATCATCGATCAATGCGTGGCGCAGGGTGTACCGTTCGCGCGCGAGTATGGCGGTACGCTTGCCAACCGGAGCTTCGGCGGCGCGCAGGTGTCGAGGACGTTCTATGCGCGCGGGCAGACGGGACAGCAGTTGCTGCTGGGCGCCTACCAGGCGTTGGAGCGGCAGGTGCACGAAGGCCGGGTGAAAATGTTTCCGCGCACCGAGATGCTGGACCTGGTGGTGATCGACGGGCGGGCGCGCGGCATCGTGACGCGGAACCTGGTGACCGGGCAAATTGAATCGCACGTGGGCGATGCGGTGGTGCTGGGAACGGGCGGCTACGGAAATGTTTACTATCTTTCCACCAACGCCAAAGGATCGAACTGCACCGCCATCTGGCGGGCCCACAAGCGCGGCGCGCTGTTTGCGAATCCGTGTTTTACGCAGATCCATCCCACCTGCATTCCGGTGTCGGGCGATTATCAATCGAAGCTGACGCTGATGAGCGAATCGCTGCGCAACGACGGTCGCATCTGGGTGCCGTTAAAGGCGGGCGATAAACGCGCGCCGAAACAGATTCCGGAAAACGAGCGCGATTATTACCTGGAGCGCCGTTATCCGAGCTTTGGGAATCTGGTGCCGCGCGATGTGGCGTCACGGAATGCGAAAGCGGTTTGCGATGAAGGACGCGGCGTGGGCGAAACGGGGCTGGGTGTGTATCTGGATTTTTCGGATGCGATCCAGCGTCTGGGCGCGGACGTCATCGCCGAGCGCTACGGAAACTTGTTCGAGATGTACCAACGGATCACCGACGAAGATCCGTACCGAGTTCCGATGCGGATCTATCCCGCGATTCACTACACGATGGGCGGCCTATGGGTGGACTATTACCTGATGAGCACCATCCCTGGCCTGTTTGTGATCGGCGAGGCGAATTTTTCCGATCATGGGGCGAATCGTTTAGGCGCCAGTGCGCTGATGCAGGGGTTGTCGGATGGCTATTTCATTCTGCCCTACACGGTGGGCGATTACATCGCGAGGACCAAGCTTGAAAAGGTCGATACCGGCGCGGCGGAGTTTCGCAGCGCGGAAGCGGCCGTCGCGGAGCTGACCAAGAAGCTGCTCGGGATTCGCGGGCATCACACCGTGGATGCCTTCCATCGGAAATTAGGCAAGATTGTTTGGGATTATTGCGGAATGTCGCGGACTGGCGCGGGATTGGAGCGGGCGATCGGGGAAATTCGCGAGTTGCGGGAACAATTTTGGCGCGACGTGAATGTTCCCGGCAGCGCGGACGATTTAAATCAATCGCTCGAGAAGGCCGGGCGCGTGGCGGATTTCTTCGAGCTGGCCGAGCTGATGTGCATCGACGCGCTGGATCGGGAGGAAAGCTGCGGCGGGCATTTTCGCGAAGAATACCAGACCCCGGATGGCGAAGCGCAGCGCAACGACGATGGCTGCGCATACACGGCGGCGTGGGAGTACAAGGGCGCCGAGAACGCGCACGGTTTGAACGAAGCGCTGCACCAGGAGCCGCTCACGTTTGAATATGTGCATCCCAGCCAGCGGAGCTACAAGTAATGCGGCTCATTCTGCACGTGTGGCGGCAGAAGAGCGCCGGCTCCAAGGGCCACATGGTGCGGTATGAAGCCACCGAAGTGAATCCTGACATGTCGATGCTGGAGCTGCTGGACGTAGTAAACGAGGGCCTGATTCTGAAAGGCGAGGAGCCGATCGCGTTCGAGCATGACTGTCGTGAGGGCATTTGCGGATCGTGCGGCTTCATGATCAATGGAATCGCGCATGGGCCGTTGCCCGCCACCACGGTATGCCAGCTCAGCATGCGGCATTTCAAGGACGGGCAGGAGCTGTATGTGGAGCCGTGGCGCGCGAAAGCGTTCCCGGTGATCAAGGATCTGGTGGTGGATCGGAGCGCGTTCGATCGCGTCATCGCGGCGGCGGGATACATCAGCGTACCAACCGGCAGTGCGCCCGATGGCAACACGATTCTGGTGCCCAAGGAGAACGCGGATCGGGCGATGGATGCGGCGGCGTGCATCGGTTGCGGAGCCTGCGTGGCGGCGTGTCCGAATGCCTCGGCCGCTTTATTCACGGGCGCAAAGATCGCGCACTTAGGCTTGCTTCCGCAAGGGCAGCCGGAGCGGCATCAGCGGGCGCTGAGCATGGTGCGGCAATACAATGCCGAGGGATTCGGAAGCTGCACCAACATCGGCGAGTGCGAAGCGGTGTGTCCGAAAGAGATCTCGCTCGATGTAATCGCGCGGATGAATCGCGATTTTATCAGTGCCAGCTTCGAACGACGGTAGTTACTCTTCTTATGTGAATCATTCCTCGATGTGAATGGACGGGCCTTTTTTGCCGCTCTCTTCGGCGGCACGGCGCTGGACTTCACGTGCGATGGCAACGAACGGAGCGCCCGCGTCGCCCAGCGTGATGGGCTGGCCGGAGTCGCCGCCGATGCGAACGGCGGGATCGAGCGGCAGCTCACCCAGAAACGGAACGCCCATCGTCTCGGCGGTTTTCTTGCCGCCGCCGTGGCTGAAGACGTCGATGCGCTCGCTGCAATGGGGACACTGCAGGTAGCTCATGTTCTCAACGACGCCGAGGATAGGCACGCGTACTTGCTGGAACATGTGGATGGCTTTGCGCGCATCTTCGAGCGAGACTTCCGAAGGGGTTGTTACGACCACGGCGCCGGTGAGCGGCGCGGATTGGATGAGCGAAAGCTGCACGTCGCCGGTTCCAGGCGGCAAATCGACAATCAGATAATCGAGCTGTCCCCAATCCACGCCGCGCAGGAATTGCTGGATCACGCTGTGCAGCATGGGTCCGCGCCAAACCAGCGGTTTGTCGCCGGGATTCAAGAAGCCCATGGACATGATACGAACGCCGTCTTTTTCGAGCGGCTGGATGCGTTCGCCGATGGCGTGCGGCTGGGCGCGAACGCCCATCATGAGCGGCACGTTGGGGCCGTAGACATCGGCATCCAGAAGCCCGACCTTATGTCCCAGACGCGACAGCGCAACGGCGAGATTGACGGAAACGGTGGTTTTTCCGACGCCGCCTTTGCCCGATCCGACGGCGATCAAATTCTGGACGCCGGCAATCGGGACTTTCGGCTGTTCGGCTTGCGCTGTGTTGGGACCCATCCTAAAGATGGTAACAAGGCGCGCGCATGCGCTCGCGCGGGATTGGCGGGGGATCGGCTGCGCCGCTGCGCGGCTTACCTCCGGGATTGGCAAACCTGGCGCACGGTTCAGTTGCGGGTGGAGAGAACGTAGTCCCATTCGCGCTCGGCTCGAGTGCGCAGGTAGGGGATATCGCGATCGAGTAAATAACCGTCCTGGATCAATTGGTGCGCGGCGGCGGTGATTTTTTCCAGGTAGTCGTTCTTCGAGGAATAGCGCTCTTCGATGGAAGGGCGCGGGTCTTGGCTTTTCTCGCGCTCGGTTTTGTTCACCGGGAACGGAATCCAAGACCCGGCTTGGGTGAACAACTGATCGGACGCGCCGATTTTGGGGCTGCGCAGATTCCAGCCGGTGTAGGAAGCTAGCGGCACTTGTATTTCGGGCATGCGAATTCCCGAGGTTTCGTTACCATCGGAATTCACTTGCGGAACCAGGGTTGGGAAGGGAGGACCGAGCTTGGGAGGCTCCACGGAAAAGTCGAGGCGGAAAGCGCGCCGGTTGTAGCGCGGAGTAGCGACGCCCGGGATTTTTGGAAACGCATAGGCTCCCACGGAAACCATTTGATCCTTCCCAATCAGTGGATAAACGGAAGCGGGCGGCTGTTTGCCGTCCTTGAGCCAGGCTTGCATCGCGATAAGCAGCGCGCGCAGGGAAGGCGTGTAGTCATTGGTGCTGTCGAGGTTTTGCGCATCGGGATGCCTGGGAGGAACAGTACCCGTTCCGTGCCGCGATCCGGGGAAAAAGTAAATACGCGTGTCTTGGGATGGAGGAAGATCTTGCTTGCCGTCGGGTGTGGTGTGAATCAGCGAAGCAGCGCGGCCCCAATATTCATAAGAGCCGTTGGTGTAGAAGATTTTTGGCACGGTGTGGGTGCGAATGGCGTTGGCGAGAAGGCCGCCCTCGTCGGCGAAGGGAGGAATATCGACCGGATAGAGGATGTTGAAAAACGGATTTCCGTCGCGCGAAGGCTGAGCGAAGCGGGCGTTGAAGCCGCCCCGGCCGCCGCCTCCAATGTCGGCCCACACGCCATCGAAGACACGGCGATCCTTCTCATCCTGATTGAAACCGTCGTACAGAAAGGTCCGGAGAAAACGGCCGCTTTGGGAAACGCCGAAGCCGAGCGTGCGCCGGATTTCTTTATGGAAATCGTCTATAGGAGTATCCACACCGCCGTATTTCAGATACGAAACGAAGTCGCGCACAGCGGCTGGACCAAGGCCAACCAGGACGGGATCCTTGGCCATGTAGACCACTTCGTAAATCTTGCCCGGCTCGAAGCCGGCGGACATGGAGACGTGCGTGGCATCGGTGAAAGTCCAGGAATCGCGCGGAAGGAGGTGGCGTTCTCCTTCTATCGTCTCGCGGACGTACAGCTTGTTGGATGGATCCTGGGGGTCGGAAACAGGGTAGCCGAGTTCGTTGCGATCGCCCAGAGGAATGGTGGTGACGCGCTGGTTCCCGACCCATTCCGAGCGAACCAGACCGGTGATCGGCTTGCCATGATCGGTGGCGATGGGAACGTCGATGCGAAGGATACCGGGCGCGGGCGGCACGTCCCACTCCCAACCAACCCAGGCTAGAGTGAAACCCTGCTCCAGGAGGAAATGGTCGCCAATATCGAACATGCCGATGCTCTTGCCGCCCCGATTGGAAATTTCGACCAGCGCGGTGCCGTTGCGCTTGGAGGGATCGTGGGGGCGGAGCATATAGAGATCGGACGAAAACTCGACTTTGCCTTCGGCGTTGCGCGGGCCCAGATCGATGTCGGCGATGATCCGATTGGGCTGGAGTTTGGGATCGACGGCGAAGTAGATCTTGCCGACAATGCGGTCGTAGCCGGCTTCTTGGGTTCGTTCGGTGACGTCGACGCGCGTGACTGCGGCGAAAGCGGCCGAGGTAATCAGGAATGTGGCGAACAGGCGGCGGGGCATTCCAGCCATTTTAGCGGGGGGATCGGCTTCGGCGCTGCGCGGCTTGCCTCCGGGGTTGGGGATTGGAGGTCAGGCTAGCGCCAGGTTGGCTTGGGCGCGCAGGGAAAACCCTGCAAACTGCCCGGATCGGAGTTTTGGGAACGCTGCGGCGGCGATCATTGCGGCGTTGTCGGTGGAGAGCGCGGGCGTGGGAAAAAAGACTGGGCAGGAGAGTTTCGCGATACTGGCGGCGGCTCGCAGACCGGCGTTCGACGCCACTCCGCCCGATATGATCAGGCTCCTGGCGCCGATTTCCTCTGCGCTTTTAGCAGCCCGACGTAGCAGCTCTTCGATGACGGTGTATTGAAAAGAGGCCAGCAGGTCGAGCGTGGGTTGCGGCGTGAGGGCGAGAAAATCTTGAGCGGAGGCGCTCTGCGATCTGCGCCTGGCTTCGATTTCCGAAGTGAGATCGTGGCTCTGCACCCAACGAAGGACCGCGGTTTTCAATCCGCTGAAGCTGAAGTCGAGTGTGTTGCCTTTCATGCGCGCGAGCGTGAATTTGACGGCGTGAGGATCGCCGTGGGGCGCGAGTTGATCGACGATGGGGCCGCCGGGATAGCCGAAACCCAGCAGTTTCGCCACTTTGTCGTAAGCTTCGCCAGCCGCGTCATCGCGGGTTTTTCCCAGCAGGCGGTAGGTGAAACCTTCCTGGACTTCGAAGAGGTGGGTGTGGCCGCCGCTGACGACTAGCGCTAGCGCGGGATATTGAATACTCGCGCCCGCCTCCAGAATTACCGCGTGAATGTGGCCTTCGATATGATTGACGGCGATGAGCGGCAGGTTACGCGCGAAGCATAGCGATTTCGCGTAGGTGATTCCGACTAGCAGGGAGCCGACCAGTCCGGGTCCTTCGGTGACAGCGATGGCGGCCAAGTCATCGAAATTCGTGCCGGCTTGTTCCAGAGCAAGGCGCACAACAGGCACAATGGCGCGCAGGTGCTCACGCGAAGCCAGTTCGGGAACAACGCCGCCGTATTTTCCGTGCGCCAGTTGAGAGGCGACCACGGAAGACAGAATCGTGACGCCATCCTCCACCACAGCAGCGGCGGTTTCATCGCAAGATGTTTCGATGCCGAGGATTTTCACTGGTAAGGTGTGATTTGGACCTTTCGCAATTTCATTATCACTTGCCAGAGTCGTCGATCGCGCAGGAGCCGCTCGCCGATCGCGCGGCATCGCGAATGCTGGTTCTGTATCGTGCGGAGCAGCGCTGGGAGAATCGAGCGTTCCGCGATTTCCCGCAATTCTTGCGTGCCGGAGACTACCTGGTACTGAACGATTCGAAAGTTTTTCCATCGCGATTGTACGGCACGCGTGTTGGCTTTTCGGGCGTGGTGGAAGTATTGTTGGTGCAACCGATCAGCGAAGACGCGAAGACGTGGACCGCGCTCGTGCATCCGGGGCGCAAGATGCGCACGCGAGAGCGGGTTGCGTTTGACGGCATTGAAGCGGAGGTGATCGGCCGTGGCGAGTATGGTGAACGAACGCTGCGCTTTCATTACGACGGCGATTTTTACCAATGGCTGGGGAGAATCGGGCACGTGCCGTTGCCGCCGTACATCAAACGCACCGACACGGTGGAGGATCGCGAGCGGTACCAGACCGTATTTGCGCGCGAGACGGGATCGGTGGCCGCGCCGACAGCCGGGTTGCATTTCACCGGTGAGATTTTGGATGCGTGCCGGAAGGCTGGAGCCGGGATCGCCTACGTGACCCTGCACGTAGGGCTCGGCACATTTCAACCCGTACGAGGAGAGAAGTTGCATGCCGAACGGTTTCATGTGGCCGCGGAAGACGCCGGCAAAATTCGTGCGGCCGAGCGCGTGATTTGCGCCGGAACCACAAGTGTGCGCGCGGTGGAGAGTCTTTTCTTGGGCAAGAGCGATGAGACGGATTTGTTCATACGGCCGGGATTTCAATTTCAACGAACGAATGCGATGCTCACGAACTTCCACCTGCCGGAGTCCAGCCTGCTAATGCTGGTATGCGCGTTTGCGGGGCGCGAGTTTGTCTTGTCGGCATATGAGCACGCAGTGAAAGAAGGATATCGATTCTACTCATACGGTGACTGCATGCTGATTGTTTAGTTGCTGAGGAAACCCTGCCAGGATTTCAGACCTTCCGTGTTGTGGCTCTTGAGAGCCTCGATGCCTTCCTGCGGCGCGTAAGGATCGGTAAGCAGGTAGCGGCCGACGCGCGCGATATCGAGCACGTCGTCCATCATGGCTTTCCAATGTTCGGGCGCCCAATCGATGGCGTGTGAAACCACGGAAGGGACGCCTTCGGCTACGCCATCGGCGGTCACCATATTGAACGATTCGGTATAGCTGGGCTGGAGCAGCAGGTGCATGTGCGCGACGCTCTGGCGAAACTTGGGCCAGGACTGCCATCCGTTTTCGACCAGCTTCACATTGGGGAGACCGTCCAGCATGGCGCGCGCGGAGCGCAGGATGGTGTCTCCGCCGCCTTCGGTGCGTCCCGCCGAAAGCCACAATTCGAGATTGGCTTTGTAGCGATGCGTGATTTCCAGGGCGGCGCCCGCAGCACTCATGAAGTTCTTCAGCGGCCGGGTGGCGCCGAACGCGCCGATGCGCAGGGTGCCACCGGTATAGAGTGGGCGCCAAGGAAGGAAGTCGTTATCCAGATAATAGAGGTTGGGCAGATAGGTGCAGGGGCGTGTGTAAGCGGAGCGAATCCACTTGCAGAATTTAATGCTGTTGCCGGCCAGATGGAAATTGTGAGATGCGGCTTCCACTTCCATGGCCTCGCGAACCAGCCGCACGCCGTTGGAATCGGCCTGCAGAAAGCCGACGTTGGAGTGGCAATTGACGGCGAAGCGCGTGGAGGAATTACCCAGCACAAGGCTCTGAATGTCCGCGGAGGGAATCCAAGGCGCGGAAATGACAACGTGAGTAGCGGGATCGTTTTGCAATCGGCCACTCAGATCCTTGGCGTTGACCACCGGCCAGACGTCAGTGATGATGCCGCCGCGGCGAAGGACTTTGCAGGTGTTCAGGGCAGATACGCCGAGCCCGATATGGCTGATGTTTTGGTGGGCGGCGAAATTCTTATAGGCGAGGACCAATCTTTGCATCAAATACTCTTGGTTGCCCTGATCGTAAGAGATGGTCGCGGGTGTTCGGCAACGCCTTTTGCTCAAGCATTTGAAAAGCAGTGAAAAGTAAATCGGCGAGAAACGTGATTCTAGGCACGTAGCGGACGGATTCGTTGCCCGTTTGTGGGATTGGGTTCGTCTGGTAATTTCGCTTTGGGGTAGTAGCGGATGAGATCGGCCGGGTGCAAATCAAAAACGTTCAGGCGAGCAGCCGATGCAGCATGGCCCAATATCCGGGGCCCACGCGGAACTGGCCGTTCAAGGCGACTGGGGTGAGGACGTAGAGCATGGCGGACAGCAGCGCTTGGGTAACTCCCAGCACAGGGACGCTGGGACGGGCCTCGAACAATCGAGTGGAAACGGTTCCCCATAGAAATGTAGCGGGCACCAGAATGGGATTGGGGATGTGCGCCGCGGCGAAGATGGCGCCGGCGATGCTGGAGGTCTTCCAGGACGCTCCCAGGCCGTCCCTCAAGCGACGGTAAGCCATATTTTGGAACAACAACTGCTGCAGCACGCACCAGCAAGCGTAACCGCACCAGCGATAGACGACGTGAATGGACGTCGCGGTCTCAAACCAGGTGAGCGCGATCAGCGACAGGACGCAGCTGGCGAGCCACCATCGCCAGGCAACCACCGCGCCGGCGAAGGCGCGCAAACTCAGGCCGAGAGATTCGGCGGTCTCCGAGTGCCAGACGAATGAGACCACCACCAGCGCCAGGGGAATCAGCAGGCTCCAGGACCACCATAAGGGGCGCAGCCAGATGTAAGCGATGGCGACGACTGCGAACGTGAACGCCTCGGCGACACGCCGTGCGCCATTCCAGTTCACTGCCGCCCATTGCATGGTTCTAGGGTAAACTAACTGTTTGATCCCATGAAAATTCACGAGTATCAGGCCAAGGCGATCTTGGCCAAATACGGAGTCCCTGTGCCTCGGGGCGAAGTGGCATTTACGGTGGATGAGGCGGAAGCGGCGGCGAAAAAGATCGGCGGCAGCGTGGTTGTCAAAGCGCAGATTCACGCCGGCGGGCGCGGAAAAGGCGGCGGCGTCAAGGTGGCGAAAGACGCGGCGGAAGCCGTCGAGATCGCGAAAAAGATGTTGGGCATGCGGCTGATCACGCACCAGACCGGGCCCGAGGGCCGGATTGTGCAGCGCTTATTAGTGGAAGAGACGCTGCCGATCGCGAGAGAGCTGTATCTGGGGATCGTGTTGGATCGCGCGGTAGGCAAACCGGTTTTCATGGCGTCGGCGGCGGGCGGCATGGAGATCGAAGAAGTGGCGGCGAAATCGCCCGAGCTGATCTTGAAGGAAGCGCTGGAACCGGGTTACGGGCTCGCGCCGTTTCAGGCTCGCAGCATGGCTTTCGGGATGGGAGTGGAATCGGAAAGCGCGAGCGGCGCGGTGGCGGCGATGATCGGCCTGGCGAAAGCGTACGATGCGATGGACGCTTCGCTCGCCGAGATTAACCCGTTCATTGTGTGCGACGACGGCAAGGTGTACGCGCTGGACGCCAAGTTCAACCTGGACGACAACGCGCTTTACCGGCACAAGGATCTGCTGGACCTGCGCGACTTGAACGAAGAGGATCCGCTGGAAGTGGAGGCCTCGCGATTCAGCCTGAACTACATCAAGCTGGATGGCGATATCGCGTGCATGGTGAATGGCGCGGGCCTGGCGATGGCGACCATGGATATCGTGAAGTACGCCGGGGGCAGTCCCGCGAATTTCCTGGACGTGGGCGGCGGCGCCAACGCCGAGCAGATCAAGAACGCGTTTCGCATTCTGCTGTCGGACGCGGGCGTGAAAGCGGTGCTGATCAATATTTTCGGCGGCATTCTGCGTTGCGACGTGCTGGCCACCGGAGTGGTGAACGCTGCGCGCGAGTTGAACGTGACGGCGCCGGTGGTGGTGCGGATGGAAGGCACGAACGTCGAAAAGGGGCAGGAGATTCTGAGAACGTCGGGCTTCAACTTCACGGTCGCGGACGGGATGCGCGATGCCGCGGAGAAGGTGGTCAAAGCGGCCAAGGGAGTGAAGGCATGAGCGTTCTGGTAGACCAAAGCACGCGGGTTTTATTTCAGGGTTTCACCGGACGCGAGGCCAGCTTTCACGCCCAGGCATCCATCGACTACGGAACCAAGGTAGTGGGCGGAGTGACGCCCGGCAAAGGTGGGCTGATGCATCTGGGCCTGCCGGTGTTCAACACGGTAGCCGACGCGGTGAAACAGACGGGCGCGAACGCTTCGGTGATTTTCGTTCCTCCGCCTTACGCCGCGGACGCGATCATGGAGGCAGTGGACGCGGGCGTGCCGCTGGTGGTCTGCATCACCGAGGGGATTCCGACCGAGGATATGGTGCAGGCGCGCGAATTCATGAAGGGCTCGCCCACACGGCTGATCGGACCGAACTGTCCGGGCATCATTTCACCCGGGAAATGCAAGATCGGAATCATGCCCGCGTCCATTCACAAGCAGGGAAACGTGGGCGTGGTCTCCCGTTCCGGAACGCTGACCTACGAAGCGGTGGGGCAACTGACCAAGCTCGGGATCGGACAATCCACCTGCATCGGAATCGGTGGCGATCCAATTATCGGCACATCGTTCCTGGACGCGATCCAGCTATTCAACGAAGACGCGGACACGCACGCGATCGTGATGATCGGCGAGATTGGCGGAAGCGCGGAGGAGACGGCCGCTGAGTACATCAAGACACACGTCAAGAAGCCGGTGGTGGGATTTATCGCCGGGCAGACGGCGCCGCCGGGACGCCGGATGGGTCACGCGGGCGCGATCATCTCGGGCGGATCGGGAAAAGCGGAAGACAAAATGAAGGCGATGAAGGAGGCGGGCATCACGGTGTGCGCCAGTCCCGCCGAAATCGGAGAAAAGGTCAAGAGCCGCCTTTAGCCGCGGGCCGTCATGGCTCGCGCGGGGCGTCGACATCGAAACATTTTAAATAAAACATGGCAATCGAACAAACATTTGCAATTATCAAGCCGGATGCGGTAGCGGCGGGACACGCGGGCCAGATACTCGCGATGATCGAGAAGGCCGGATTCCGCATTCGCGGAATGAGAATGACGCGGATTTCTAAACAGCAGGCGGAGGGCTTTTACGACGTCCACCGCGAGCGGCCGTTTTTCACTGGCTTAGTCGAGTTCATGACGGAAGGTCCCGTGGTGGTGCTGGTGCTGGAGCGCGAGAATGCGATTAAACACTGGCGCGAATTGATGGGCGCGACCAATCCGGAGAAGGCGGCGGAAGGCACGGTGCGCAAGCACTTCGCGAAAAACATCGAGCGGAACGCGGTGCATGGGTCAGATGCGCCGGAGACCGCGGCGGTGGAGATTCCGTTCTTTTTCAATATGGCGGAACTCTTGTAATACCGCTCTCTCACGGTCGCGGCTCGGCTTACGATTCGGAGCCCCGTGCGTGAGCGAACGGGCTTTCATGGCGTTCTCCGGAGTCGAACATCTTCGATACCGCGACACCCACTAAAATCACCACCACGCAGCCGATTACGTTGTACCAAAGGAACGAAATGTTGGTGAACAGGTTGGCGGCGAAAATGGCCGCCTCACCGGCGAGGACTCCGAAGAACGCGCCATTCGGTCCCACGCTGCGGAAGAAGAACGCCAGCACAAACACGCCCAGCAGCCCGCCATAGAACAGCGACCCAATCACGTTCACGGCCTGAATCAGCGCGCCAAAGTTCTTGCCGTATTGCGCGAAGCCCATCGCGAAGCAGCCCCAAAATACGGTAGCGATGCGCGACGCGATCAGATAGTGACGGTCCGAAGCGTCGCGCTTGACGTGACGCCGGTAGATGTCGATCACGGTTACCGCGGATAGCGAATTGATCTCGCCGGAAGTGGACGACATGGCGGCTGAAAAAATCACGGCGACGATCAGACCGACGACGCCCGCCGGAAGGTAGCGCACTACAAACGATAGAAAGATGAAATTGGTGTCGTCGAATTCTTTTCCCACCAGGCGTTCGCCGGCGGTGTGCGCATCGTTCAGCTCTTTCTGCGCATTGCGATAACGCTCAATGCTGGCGGTGCGAGCGGCGGGATCGCTACCCCGGTTGGCCTGTATAAATTGATCCGCTGCGTCGCGCCGATGCGCAAAAGCTTCCTGATAGCGGCGCTCCACCGCCGGGAAGCGCGCGTCCTGGCGAACGTTCTTCAGCTCCACGGGCTGGAACAAGAGCGGCGGTCTTTCATAGATGAAAAAAACAAACACCATGGCGCCGATGAAGAGGATGAAGAACTGCATCGGGATCTTGGCGACGGCGTTGAGCAGCAGGCTAAGGCGGCTGTGCGCCACCGATTTTCCGGTAAGATACCGCTGCACCTGCGACTGGTCGCACCCGAAGTAGGCGAGCGCCAGAAACATTCCGCCGATGACGCCGCTCCAGATGTTGTAGCGGTCATTCCAATTGAAATTGAGGGTGACGGCATTCAGCCGTCCGGCGGCGCCTGCCAGCGAGACAGCATCGCGGAAGGAAACGTTGTGCGGCAATAGGTGGATAGCCAACACCAGCGCCAGCACCAGCCCGCAGAGGATCAGCGACATCTGCTGGACGTCGGCCCACGTGACCGCTTTGATGCCGCCGAACGAGATGTAGGTCATGATGAGCACGCCCATCAGGATGGTTGTCACACGGTCTGGCCATCCCAGGATCACCGAGAGCACGACGGCGGGCGCATAGAGCGAAAGCCCGGAAGCCAAACCGCGCTGGATGAGAAAAATCAGGCTCACCAGCGAGCGGGTCTTCGAATCGAAGCGCTGTTCCAGATATTCGTACGCCGTATAGACATTGGCGCGATGGAAGATGGGAACGGCAGTCGCGCACAGGATGACCATCGCGATCGGCAAGCCGAAATAGAATTGCACGAAGCGCATACCATCGGTATAGCTTTGGCCGGTGGTGGAGATGAAGGTGATGGCGCTGGCCTGCGTCGCCATGATGGAGAGGCCCATGGCGTACCAAGGCATGGATTTCCCCGCCAAAAGATACTTGTTCATGGTGCTGCTGCCGCGGCCGCGGTACAGCCCGTAGCTGACGATAAACGCGAGCCACGTGAACATCACCGCCCAATCGAGCGGCCTCATGAATCCCTCGGCGGCTTCATGAATCCCTAGCAGGCTGCGGAAAAAGGTAGTTCGGGACCGACTCCCTGACGGTCGCGGCTCGGTAAGCACCTGCAAACACGCGATCACGATTCGGAGCCGCGCGCGTGAGCCAGCGAATCTTCGGCTTTTTCAGCATGCTTGTGGACCTCATGAATCGAAGACTCGAGTGAAGACGTAGAACCCGGCGATGAGGAGCGCGAGGTAACACAGCACCAAGATGTAGATTCGCTTCCAGGTGCCGAGAATCGGTGGAGGTTCGTCTTCTCGGACACCCCTCGCAGGGACGGCGCGCGTTATTTTGTGCGGCTCGCCGCTCACTGCGTCTTTCCGGCGCTCAACAGATTCGCGAAGATGCGAAATGCGCCAGGCACTCCCGCCGGCAACTCGCGGAACCAGGAGAACGCGGTAAACACATACGCGCCCTTGCCGTAGCGGGTGTAAAGCGTGCTGCCACTCTGGGGCTTCTCCATCGGGTCGTGCGTTTCAAACAGAGGCTGATAATGCTCGTCCCATTTCGATGCAAAATAGAGACCGCGCTCCTGTATCCAACCTTCGAAATCGCGCGCGGTAATTTCGTTGGGCTGGTGAAGCAGAGGGCTGGCGGGATTCAAGAACTGCACCGGCGCTTCTTCCACCGTGACGCGCTCGGAACCAGTGGTGATGGGATAGGGCCCGATATTCGCGAGCAGGCTGGTCTCTCCTCCAAAGGGATTGCGGCCATCGGCGACGTTGTACTGCACCACCAACGTTCCACCGTTCTTCACATAATCGAGCAGGCGGCCCTCATTGGCGCGCAGGTCCGCACGGACGTTGTAGGCGCGCACACCGGTGACGATGGCATCGAAGCGGCTAAGATTACCGCCCGCGAGATCTTCAGCGCTGAGCAGCATCACGTCGGCGCCCAACTGCTGCAGAGCTTGCGGGACTTCATCGCCCGCGCCCATGACATAGCCGATGGTCTTGGCCAGCAGCCGCACATCGGCGCGCACCAGCTTCGCGGTGGCCGGAGGGAACAAAACCTGCGGAGGAATGTGCGGGTAACTGATGGTCTCCATCGATGTGGTGACGGTTTGATCGCCGGCTTGCGCACTGGCTGCCAGCACCCCCTGCGCATCGTTCGCGGTAGGTGTGAGTTCGAACGATACCTGGCTCTGTTCGCCGGGAGCGGTGAGATGGAAGTCGCCGGATGGGGAGGAAACACGCCAACCGGCCGGTATTTGAATCTGAACTTTGCCGGTTGCTTTTGCGATGTTGGCTTGCACCTGCAATTCCACGTTTTTCGCCGAGGCGTTCGGGAACAAGATGGCGGCTTGAGACCACTGCAACGCGACGGGAGGCTCAACCACAACCGGGCGAGTGAGCTCGCCTTGCGCGCGCTCAATGTAACGATAGGCCACCGGCCGGACAACTTCGACGTCCTCGGACTCGATCCGCAAATGGAAATGCGCCTCAAACAGCGGTGGATTTTCCGCCAGACCGATGTCGAGCTGATTGGGGACGGTGTAGGTGTCGCCTTGCTTGGGCTGGACCAGCCAGTAGGGTTGCGAAAGCGCCTCGTGCTCGGGAATGGTGGTGTTCAAAGCGAAGACCTGCGGCTCATTGAAAGGAAGGACGCCGCCGAACTTGTCCTTGGTGGTGGCGGGCGAGATGCCTTCAATGTCCACCGATTTCACTTGCACGGCCATATGGTCGCGATTGAGCGCGGTGGCATCGAACTTGAGCGATCCGCCGGGAGTGACGGCGAACTTGTCGGAGGCCGCATCCAGCCACAAGCCGGTGCAGAGCACGATGGCTTCGCTCAATTCGTGCTGCTTGAGAGCGACCGACGGATCGTGCAGCGGCGTCATCAGCTTTTCCGCTTTTAGCAGCAGCGGAACGGTTCGATCGGGATTTTCCGGATCGAAAATTTTGGCGGCTTCGGCAACAGCCTGGCCCACCGGCGCCCCGTTTGGAATGCGATTCCAGGAGAGGTCGATGCCGTCGAAAATATCGCGCGTGGCTACGGGGCCGGATTGCGTAATCAGAAAGTCCTTGGCGGATCCCTTGCGCTCGGCGGCGCCCATGCCCTGGCTGCGATGCATGCTACGAGACATGCCGGCGATTTCAGCGTAGGAGTGGCCCAGCACGGGATCGTAGTCGCCCGGATCGACGCTGATGCGGTTGGGCATTTTCTCAACTTCTGCGCGCTGCTCTTTGGTGAAGGCCCCTGGATTCCACATCAGGCGCTTGGCTTGCCAAACCTGCACCCATTGCAGCTGCTCCGGAAATCGCTTGGGATCGGCGGCTGCGGCGTATGCTTCCCGGCCCAAAATCGCCGACGCCTGATGCTGGCCGTGGCCGTCGCGCGGAGTGCCGCTGAAGCGCAGGATGATCACGTCGGGACGGAAGCGGCGGATCACCCACACGACATCGCTAAGAATTTTGTCGTGCCCCCACTTCTCAAAACATTCCTGAGGCGTTTTGGTGAAGCCGAAATCGATGGCCCGGGTGAAAAATTGCTCGGCGCCATCGATGCGGCGCGCAGCGAGCAACTCCTGGGTGCGAATGATGCCGAGGGCGTCGCCCTGCTCCGCGCCGATCAGGTTTTGACCGCCTTCGCCGCGAGTGAGCGAGAGGTAGCCGGTGCGCACCTTGCGTCCACGCGCCAAATAGGCCAGCAGAGCGGTATTTTCGTCATCCGGATGGGCGGCGATCATGAGAACGCTGCCAACGACGTTGAGGCGATCGAGCGAGAGGCGCGCCTGGGCCGCTCCCGACAGCTCGCGTTGAGCGAACGCCGGCGTGAGACACGCGGCGACAAGAACGGCTAGGATGGGCGTGCGGGCGAAGTCCAAACAAATATCATACGGGATTGGGGGTTGGGGATTGGGGGTTGGGGGCCGAAGGTACGGTGCGGTTTGGCTGCACCTGTCGCTGCTGGCAGTGGTGGTGTTGTTTTTCCACAAGCCGCTATTTAGCGCCGAGTACACGTTCCCGTGGGATTTTCGCGGCGTTCAGCTTCCGTTGATCACATTTTTGCGGGACGAGCTGCATGAGAATCGGTTCGCGCTTTGGAATCCTTACAACTACGGTGGATATCCGATCTTCGCGAATATTCAGGCGTGCTTCTTTCATCCGCTGGTGCTCGCCAGCGCATTGGTCAGCAGCCGATTCTCGTGGTATAGCCTTCCCATGCTGCTGGAATGGGCCGTGGTACTGCAAGTTTGGATGGGCGGTGTAGCGGCGTTTCATTTATTCCGGGCGTTGGGATTGGGCGCCGCGCCAGCGTGGACCGGGACGGTGATGTTTGAAACCGGCAGCTACTTTGCATCGCGAGCAGAACACATCGATTCGATGATGGCCGCGGCCTGGATGCCACTGGCATGGCTGGCGGTCTACAAATTAAGCGAGAAGCCCGAAAAACTGCGCGTGGATTGGCTGGCGGCGCTGGCGGCGGCGCTGGGCCTGTCGATCTGGGGCGGGTTTCCGCAAGCAACAGTGGCGGTGTTCGGTTCCACCGTTATGTTCGCGGCGCTTCTTATTGGGCTGCGGATGGCGCGGGCCAAAGTGATTGTGTGGACGATCTGCGGATGCGCGCTCGGCATCCTGCTGGCAGCCGTTCCGTTCATTCCAACCACGCAGCTCACCGAATTGAGCGTAGCGAAGTACCGCGCGGATTATATGGGCACGGGCGGCGGCCTCTACTGGCAGAGCCTGGTATCGCTGGTGGCGCCGAATCACTACAACATATTCGACATGAGCCGTTTTAACGGCCCCTGGGATCCCACGTTCCTGTATTTGTACAGCAGCATCGGAGGCTTGCTGCTGGCGATTTTCGCAATCGTTCTGGCCATAGTGACCCGGCGCAATCGCGTCACCGCGCTGTTCGCGCTGCTGCTGCTGTTTGGATCGTTTTGGATGCTGGGCGACAAGACCGCATTGTGGCGAGTCTTGTTTCCGCTGTTGCCTCAAACTGTGCGCATCGGAATTCATCCCGAGTACACCTACTGCATCTTCAGCCTGGCCATCGCGGGGCTGGCGGCGATTGGACTGGATTCGTTGCGCGTGGTGAATGGCGTTCGCTGGGCCATCGCCGTAGTGATTGCGGTGGATCTGTTCCTGGTGGGATCGGGACGGCCGATGAACGTCCAGTCGCTAAAGTCGGACCCGGGCGTGACGCGCGATGCGTTCGACGGCAGCGCCGCGCTATTGAACGAAGTGCGGCACTACGTCAATCAAAATTCCCCGCCGTGGCGCTTCGATACTGTAGACGCGAGCCCCGAGTGGACGTACGGAGCGCCGATTTTGCAGCTACAGTCGGCCGCCGGGATCAGCCCCATGGCGCCCGAGAACGCCATTCAGCTGCGGCTATTTCTGCACGACGGATATCGCTGGGGCTGGAATTATCCGCTCGAAAACCTGGATTCGCCCATCGTCGATCTGATGAACGTGCGGTACATTGTCACGCGCCTCGAGGATGTTCCCCGGCTGGCCGCAATTCCGAAATTCCGGCATGTCGCGAGCCTGCCCGGCAACGAACTTTTCGAAAATGAAGCGGTTTTTCCACGATTTTTCCTGGTGCATCAGGCGCGAGCCGTCAGGTCGCTGGAGGAAGCCAGGGATCTGATCCTGCGGCACCAGGTTGATCTGCGGCAGACCGCCATTGTCGATCAGAGGATGGAGTTTGCTTCCGGCGAGGGTGCGGACGAAGTGAAAGCCTTGAAGTACGAGCCAGGCTCCATTGAGCTTTCCGCACAAACGCCACGAGGTGGCCTACTGGTGCTTTCCGAAACCTATTATCCCGGCTGGAAAGCGTGGCTGGACGATCGGCCCGCCCGAATCTATTCCACCGACATCGCGTTGCGAGGCGTTATTGTTCCCGCGGGCGCGCATCGCGTGCGCATGGAGTTCCGCCCGCCGATCCTTCCCATTTCGCTCGGGATCTCGCTCGCGACCGCAATTTTATTGGCAATTTTGGCATTCGTATACAGACGGAACGCCAGCCGGATACAATTGAATTGAATGGGAAATACCCCCTCAACACCCCACGTTCGCGTGCTGGTAGCCGATGACGAAGAGAACCAAAGAGCGGGCCTGGCCAAGATGATCCAGTCCTGGGGATTCACGGTGGAGACCGCTTTTGACGGCCAGGATGCCTTCGAGAAACTGGCGCATACTCCAACCCACGTCCTGGTCACCGATCTGATGATGCCGCGCATGGACGGCTTCGAACTTCTGAAGCGCCTGGGATCGCAGAACACGCTGCCACCCACCATCGTGCTCACGGCCTTTGGAAATATCGAGACCGCCGTGCAGACCATGCACGATTTGGGCGCGTTCTGGTTTTTGGAAAAACCGATCCAGCCCAGTGCGCTGAAGGTTCTGCTAGAGCGCGCAGCCACGCAGAGCCGGCTGGCCGAAGAAGCGGACACGCTGCGGCGGCAGCTTTCGTATCAGGGCGTATTGGTGGATCTGGTGGGCACGTGCCCCGCCATGCAGCAGGTATTTTCGCTGATCCGGCAAGTGGCGCCCTCCCGAGCCGCGGTTTTGGTAACCGGGGAAAGCGGAACAGGTAAAGAATTGGTGGCGCGGGCCGTCCATCATTTAAGCCCCCGGCGCGACGGACCTTTCGTGGCCATCAACTGCGCGGCATTGCCAGAAACGTTGATGGAGAGCGAACTGTTCGGACATGAAAAGGGAGCGTTCACGGGCGCGGTGGAGCGGCGGGCGGGATGCTTTGAACTGGCGCAGCACGGCACGTTGCTTCTGGATGAGCTGGCCGAGATGCCGGTGGGTACGCAAGCCAAGCTGCTGCGCGTGCTGGAGGATTCCTATGTGCGCCGGCTGGGCGGAAAAAGCGAGATCGCCGTGGACGTGCGCGTGATTGCTTCCACCAACAAAGTGCTCGAAGACGCGTTGCGTAAAGGCGAATTGCGTGAGGATTTGTATTACCGGTTGAATGTTTTCCAGGTGCCGCTCCCGCCTCTGCGCCAGCGCGATGGCGATCTTCCGCTGCTGACGGAGACGCTGATCGAAATGTTGAATCGCAAGCATGAGACCCGCGTGGTGGATGTAAATGCCGAGGTGCGGGAGCTACTCAAGCGATACACCTGGCCCGGCAACGTGCGCGAGCTTCGGAATGTACTGGAGCGGGCGGTGATCCTGGCGGGGGAAGGCACCATCACCAAGCATCATCTTCCGCGCGATTTTGGCGTGCCCGCCGGAGCGCGGCCCATGCAGCAGGAAATGGAGCCGGACGCCGTGCGGCTGCCCGTCGGCACTACCGTGGGCGAAGCTGAGAAGGCGCTCATTCAACTGACACTGAAGCATACCCGCAACAATAAAACACGAGCCGCCGAAATCCTTGGCATCAGCCTGAAGACCCTGTTCAACAAGCTGAAGGAGTACGGCGCCGCCGAGATGGAGGCGGGAACAGACGCGTAAATGTCTTTGAAGGCACGGCTGCGGGGCGCGATCGTGACGTTGGTCACCGCCGTCGTAGTCGTAATGTCGTTGTTGTATCTGTCGGATTTCACCAAGGTCACCTTCAGCGCCGCCTCCGATCGCGCCGACTTGATAGCCGACCAGTTCCACATTTACCTCGAAAACCATCTGAAAGCGGAGACCACCACCCTGGGAATTCATCCCGCATCGGTGGAGCAATGGGAAGACACCTGGACGGGAATCATCCGCCAGGATCCCGACATCACTGAACTGTTGAACGCAACGCTGGCCAAAGCGGACCTGGCGCTGGCGATTCTCATCACCGATGAGCATGGGAACGTTCTGGCGTCGGCTCCGCCGGTGACACGCAGCAACGCCTTTGCCGGCTCCGAAGATATCCACGAAATCCAGCGGCGCTGGTGGGCGGTGAATCTGTGGGACCTGATCACCGGGCGCGAGAACTACGTGTCGACGCGGCCCATCGGAATCCAGGGCAGCAAGCACGTGCTGTTCAACATCACCGTGGTCATACGGTCGGTTCTGTTGAAGCATTCGGTTGCGCCCGCCTTGAAGAGCCTGCTGCTGGCGTTCGCGTTATCACTGTGCGTCGCGATTTTTCTGGGCGCGGTGCTGCCCAACGTCATCCTGGATCCTTTGCAGCGCGTGATCCGCAACATCGATCTGATCCGCACCGGCCAGTTCGGCGCCGGCGCCCAACCGGAGCGGCGCGAATCCCGAGAGTTCGCGGACGTGCATTCGAAACTCAGCCTGCTGGACGAACAATACCGGGGCGCGAAAGAAGACGCCAACGAATTACGCACCAATATCGAGCAACTGCTGCAGCGGCTGGAGGAAGGCGTTTTGCTTTTCGACGATTCCGGTCGCTTGCTCATGGCCGGCGAACCCGCCGAGAGGATTCTCGGCAAAACGCATGATGAGATAGCGGGACGCAGCACCGAAGAGCTGTTTCCTCGATCCACAATTTTGGGCGAGATCATTGGGAGCGCCTTGCGAAGCGGCCGGTCCATCGAGGAACAGCCGGTCACGATTCCGCGCGCCGGCGCGGCCCCGCTGCGGCTGGTGGTCAGCGTCCAACTACTTAAGAATCGGTCTAGCCAGGAAGACATGGGGACCCTGGTTACCCTGCGCGACGTCGAAAGCCGGCGCCAGCTGGAACAGCAGCTTGATTTTTCTTCCCGGCTGGCGGCCATCAGCCGGCTCACAGGCGGCGTGGCGCATGAGATCAAGAACCCGCTGAACGCCATGGCGCTGCACTTGGAAGTATTGCGGGGCAAGCTGGATGGGGAGCAACCGGAGATCGAAGTGATCGGCCGCGAGATCAAGCGACTGGATTCGGTGGTAAAGACCTTCCTGAACTTTAACCGGCCGGTGGATTTGAACTACAAGCCCATCGATTTCAACGATCTGGTGAAACAGGTGCTGGCGCTGGTTTCGGTGGACGCGAATGCCAAGCACGTGGCGCTGAAAACAGTGCTGCTGGCAGATCAGCTTTGGATCTCAGGCGATGCGGATCTGCTGAAACAGGCCATTCTGAACGTGATCAACAACGGGCTGGAAGCCATGACGGACGGCGGAACGCTGACCATCCGAACGGCCAGCGATGGCGGTCAGTGCCAGCTCACGGTGAGCGATGCGGGGCCTGGAATCGCGCTCGAGATCCAAGCCAGGGTGTTCCAACTTTACTTCACGACAAAAGCGAGCGGCTCGGGGATCGGGCTGGCCACAACCTTCCGAGTGGTCCAATTGCACAATGGTACAATCGACTTTACCAGCGAGCCTGGAAAGGGCACCACATTCCGGATGCGCTTTCCCAGAATGGTCGATTACCAGAGTGCAGTGTTTACTTCGGCATCGACTGCTTTTTAGGTCCCTGTGAAAACTACGATCAACCGCTCCCTTTGGTCACGGCTCAGTCCACAACCCGGCTGGTGATCCAATGCCACGATTTCCGCGCTTCGAGGCCTGTCTCGTCTTGTTGCTGGTATGGGAATCGGCCTGCCAGAAGAGGCAGGTTGCGGTACCGGTTCCACAGCCGCCCGCGAAAACCCGGCCCGTATCGGCGGCTCCGGCCCCCGCCGCTGCCAGCTCCCAGCCTGCCAGCCCCGCAACAATACCGCAGCCAGAACAGCAGAACCCGTATCAGGTGAACAAACCGGCGCAGCCAACGCCGGCAGCGAAGAAGCCCACTCGTTCAGCGGCTGCTCCGCCATCGGCGCCCCCGGCCCCTACGCCAGCCGCTTCGGCAGCTCCCGCCGCGCCGCCCCCCAAGCTGGGAGACGTCCTGACGGCGGACGAACAGCGGCAATACAGCGCCGCCATCGATCTGAGCCTTTCCCACGCCCAGATCAGCCTGAATTCGATTGCCGCACAGCAGTTGAACAAGGATCAGCGAGCGGAAATGGAACAGATTCAAGGGTTTATGCAGCGAGCGCGGGCTACGCGCGATTCCGATCCGGCAGGGGCCAAGAGTTTGTCCGAACGGGCTGAGGTGCTGGCGCGGGATCTGGCGGCCAGCTTCCACTAGCGCGTCCGCATGCTTACGCATGGCGGTTCAGCAACCCTAAACAGCCTTCACCCCACTGCCGATTGCATCGTTATGACCTGCGAAAACTGTGGCGCGCCAATGCGCCTGTCTCGCGATCAGGGTTTGATGATCTGCGACTATTGCGGGGGCCAGACCACGCCTCCCACCGACGAAGACGGCGTGGTGGTGCTGGAACCTACGGCGCACAATTGCCCGGTGTGCCGGACGCCATTGGCGAATGCCTCCATACAACTCCCATGACCTGCTCTACTGCGCCAGTTGCCATGGAATGCTGCTGGAAATGGACAAATTCGTTCCGCTGCTGGAGGTTCTACGCGAGTTCCGCTACTGGTCCCCAAGCTCGCAGGCGCCGCGTAAGTTGGACGCCAGTGGAGCGTTTCACTGCCCGCTATGCCAGCACGAAATGGACAGGCATCTTTACGGCGGAGGCGGTAATGTGGACATCGATTCGTGCGAGCCCTGCAATTTGCTCTGGCTGGACCGTGGTGAGCTGAGCAGGATCGTCGCGGCACCAGATCCCGTTCAACAAGCGGCTTACGTGCCGGACCTGCCACTCCCAAGAATCGCCAAGGGCTTGAAAGTTCCTTGGTAGGACTGGCCCAATGAGGCCGCTTGCCGACCCACGGCGGTTCTGGAACGCCAATGAAAAAGCGCGATCGAACGGCAGTTCGACCGCGCTCCCATGCTTGCGGCTAACTTCGAATCGAAAGAAGGATTACTGGGCCCCAACGGCGGACACCGGCGCGATCGCGGCTTGCGCCTGACCGGTGACATCCAGCTGATAGATCTTCACATCCACGCGGCGGTTTTCCTTGCGATCCTCACGAGTCTTGTTATTGGCGTCCGGAAAATCGCTGCCAACGCCCAACTCACGGATGGAGCGCAAAGGAACATTGTGTTCCACGGCAAGGTAGTGCACCACGGTATCGGCCCGCTTGCGGCTCAACTCACGGTTATAGGTTACATCGCCAGTCTTGTCCGCAAACCCTTCTACTTCAATAACATAATCCTTCATGCTCTGAAGTTTTTGAACGGTATCATCCAGCTTCGCTTCCTCGTCCTTGCTCAGATTGCTCCTGCCGACACGAAAATAGATAGGTGCCGTGCTGATGAGCTTGTAATTGTTGAGATTGTGGATCGTGGTGTCGAGCTTGTTTCCCGTCTCTTGAGCCAGATTGGTTGCGGTTTGAGCCTGCTGGGCGGCGGCTGCGGCAGCGGTATTGGCCTGCGCGGCTGCGGCGGCGGCTTCGGCGGCCTTCTTGCCCGCATCGGTGGCCTTTTCATCGGCCGTCGCTACTTGCCGGTCCAGATCCCCGATGGACTGGTCCGTCTTGGCCTTGTAGTCGTCAGTCTGCTTTTGTAAAGTACCTAACTGAGCCTGAGTCTGATTGGCCTGTTGCTGCACCGGCGCGATGGCTTCCCGGACGTGCTTCTTCGTAGCACATCCTACACTCACCACCGACAAAATCGTCAAGGCTCCCACAAGGGCTGGTGTATTGCGAGGTGACATGAGTCGTTCTCCTTCTAGGCTAACAATAGCACGCGTTTGGCCAAAAGCAAACTAATAGTACTTAAGAACTATCAGTTCTACGCCGATAAGGACTTAGAGGGCCAGAGGGAGGGCGCCGAGCCGAAGCGGTCCGGTAAACTTTTCCTGGGTATCTCCCGTTTTGACACGATTGACATCCGATCGTGATGGCGTTTTGGTGCGGCTTAGAGGCTTCGTGCGTTAAATTGGATTCACGGTGCAAACCTACGATCTTATTGTTATCGGGTCCGGACCAGGGGGACAGCGGGCGGCCATTCAGGGCTCCAAGATGGGCAAAAAGGTGGCTTTGGTGGAGCGTCGCGAAGTTGTGGGCGGAGTGTGTGTCAACACAGGCACAATTCCGAGCAAAACCTTCCGCGAGGCTGTGCTTCATCTGTCCGGCTATTACTACCAGAACATCTATGGCGTGAACTATCGCGTTAAGGACAAGATCACCATGGCGGACCTGGCCTTTCGCGTCCAGCATGTGATCAAAACCGAAGTGGATGTGATCCAGGCCCAGCTTTCGCGCAACAACGTGGAGCTGATTACCGGCATCGGGGGCTTTATCGATCCGCACACGGTGCGGGTAACCAACGCAGGTCAGGAACAGACTTTCTGCGCCGAACACATTGTGATCTCGACCGGCACCAAGCCGGCCGCGACGCCGAAAGTGCCGATCAACGGGCGCAACATCATCGATAGCGATCAAGTGCTGGACATGCCTGAGATTCCGAAATCGATGATCGTCGTCGGCGGCGGCGTGATCGGCGTGGAATACACGTGCATGTTCGCGGCTCTGGGCGTACGCGTCATCCTGGTGGAGAAGCGGCCGCGTCTGCTGGAGTTCGCCGATTCCGAGATGGTGGAGGCGCTGTCCTATAACTTGCGCGATCATCGCGTTACCCTGCGGTTGAATGAGGAAGTGGAGAGCGTGGAGGAGACCGCGGAGGGCGCCGTGGTGGCGAGACTGGAGAGTAAGAAGAAACTCTCGGGCGACGCCTTACTCTACGCGGTGGGCCGGCAGGGTAATATCGACGAGCTGAATCTGGAGGCGGCGGGCGTGAAGTCCGACGCGCGGGGGCGCATTATAGTCGATTGCGAATATCGGACCGCGCAGCCGCACATCTTTGCCATCGGCGACGTGATCGGATTTCCGAGCCTGGCATCGGTTTCGATGGAACAAGGACGGATCGCCGCGGCCGGCGCTTTCGGCAAGAAGCTGATATCGAATCCGGCCAGTTACCCTTACGGCATTTATACCATCCCGGAAATTTCGTTCATCGGAAAGACGGAAGAGCAGCTTACCGACGAAGACGTTCCGTATGAAGTGGGAGTAGCCTATTATCGCGAGATCGCGCGAGGCCAAATCCGCGGCGACACCACGGGCCGCCTTAAGATATGCTTTCATCGCGAGACAAAGCAGTTGCTGGGCGTGCATGTCATCGGCGAAGGGGCATCGGAGTTGCTTCACATCGGCCAGGCGGTTATGATTCTGGGCGGCACTGTGGAATATTTTGTCGATACCGTTTTCAACTACCCGACCTTGGCCGAGTGCTACAAAGCCGCGGCTTTCAACGGGCTCAACAAATTGGCGAAGTGGTAAGCATGTGCCGCGGGCGTTAGAAGGAGACTGGAGGTAGCGCAGGCTCGCCTTCAAGAACAGACATGGCTCGGACAATTGGGATCACCACCGCCGACGACATCGCCACCGGGCTGGTGGAAGGGCACGAGTTGGTCGGCAAGCTACGAATTTACCAGGAGGGCCCCGAAGACGAGCCTTTGTTCAGCCTGCCAGCCGAAGGCATCGCTGAGCGCTTCGCCGAAGAGATCCGGGCGGTGGCGGCCGGCCAAGCGGTGGACGCGATCGGCGTGGGAGTGCCCGGCATCATCAATTGCGGATTTGTGGAGGAGTCGCCCAATCTGCGGCAGCTGAAGGGCGCCCATATGCAGGACCTGGTTCGGGGGGCGCTGAGGAATTGCGGTATCACCGCGCCGGTTTACGTCTACAACGACGCCGACGTTCTGGCGGCCGGCCTGGCTGCAACGCACGGGAATCTGGATCGCTTCATTCGCGTCTGGACGCTCGGCAACGGCATCGGCTTTGGAGTGTATCCACGGCGCGATGGAGTGTGGGAGGGCGGCCACGTAGTGGTGTCGCTCGATCCGCGAGAACGCTATTGCGGATGCGGCGGCGTCGGCCACCTGGAGGGTATCATGGGCCACCGGGCCATGCGGTTGCGCTTCCTCGACATGGAGCCGGAAGAAGTGTTCGAAAATGCGCGCAAGCGGGACCAGCGTTGTGTGGAGTTCGTCAAGCTGTGGCATCGTGCGCTGGCCGCCGCAACGGCGAATTCGATTCACATGGCCGGCCCCGGCAAGTTCTTCATCTCCGGCTTCAACGCCAAGCACCTGGATCTGAGCCTCCTGCAGCAATACCTTCCCGAGATGGTCAAGATGAGCACGCTGCAGAGCTACGTCTTTGAAGTGGTTCCATCGAGCGACATCGACCGGCGTAATCGGCGCGGCGGTGAGCGCGGCCCAGAGCGCGGCGGCATAGCGTCCGCTGGTCCCGTAGCCGCCAACGAGATGAGATAAAGCTACGATGAAAAGAGGCTAGTGACATGGCGATTCTTGATTGGTGACAATGCTCCGCTGTCGAAAGCGTGCCCGATAAACGCAGCGGCGCGTGGGTTTTTCGCAATACCCGAATGGCCGTGGCTACGGTTTTTGAAAACCTAGAGGCGGGATCGAGCATAGAGGAGATCATCGAACAGTTTCATGTAACGCGGGAACAGATTGAAGCCGTCCTGGAATTTGCGGCCCGCAGCCTGGACGCGCCTCCGGTTCCCATTGTCACCGCTCGTTCCACTGATGCGCATTCTCTTTGACCATGGCACGTCAAGCGGTATTGCCAAGGCGCTTTCGGGTCACGAGGTCCACGGAAGCAATAGAACGTGGATGGGACCGGACTACGAACGGCGAATTGCTAGAAGTAGCCGAGGCCACTGGGTTCGAGCTTCTGCTGACGACCGACAATAGAACAGACTTTCATTTACACTTACACGAAGACTTTTCTTCCTGCAGCCGCGCCCCTTCGTAGCCATCAAAAGAGAGACACAAGGCGCTGCTCTTGTACTCGGAGAACTTGAACCAAAACGAAAAGAGCCGCTTTCCATCGGAGGTGACCGTCACCAAGTGGCGCTCGTTAACATCCAGGTCGCCAATCTTCATTCCCTGTTTGTGCGGCCAAGGGGCTAATGGACCTTTGTCCATTCTGATCGAGAG
Organism: Bryobacterales bacterium; assembly: GCA_963747945.1. Lineage (GTDB taxonomy): Bacteria > Acidobacteriota > Terriglobia > Bryobacterales > Bryobacteraceae > Palsa-89. The sequence continues at coordinate 313,005 of CAVVHB010000005.1, read as the reverse complement.
CGTGGCCGGGTTATAATTCTGGCCCGGAGTGAATCGTGTCGGCGCTTCCGGGGAGTTAGGCTGCGACGCAAACCGTTCCATGCTGGGCTTGCGCGGGAAGGACTGGAAGCGTCAGAGCCGTTACCAAGAATGTGTTACGGACGGATGCCAGCGCGCTGCCCATGTACAAGCCTCTGCGCACGAGCTTAACAAAGCCATCCGGCCCACCGGGTATCGGAAGGCCCAGTACGTTACACTCTAACTTTCCCATCGCAAGCGAACATGACTAAGCAAATCTCTCCGGCCACGAGCGTTAGTGGCGCCATCCAGCTTCCTGGCGACAAATCCATTTCACACCGCTATGCGATGCTGGCGGGTATTGCCGAAGGTCCGAGCAAGATATCGAACTATTCCACGGGCGCGGATTGCCAGTCGACGCTGGCGTGCATGCGGGCGATGGGCGCGGAAAATGAAACCAAGGACGGTATCGTCTGTATTCACGGCCACGGCCTGGACGGATTGCGCGAGCCTTCAGCCGCGCTAGACGCAGGCAACTCGGGATCCACTATACGAATGCTCTCCGGCATACTCGCCGCGCAGCCGTTCGTAAGCACGATCGGCGGCGATGAATCTTTGTCGAGACGTCCCATGGCGCGCATCATGAGGCCGCTCGAGGAAATGGGAGCGCGGATCGAGGCGCGAGACAGCAAGTTTCCGCCACTCACTATTCATGGCGGCAAACTTCATCCGGTGGAATACACCTTGCCGGTGGCGAGCGCGCAGGTAAAGAGCTGTGTGCTCCTTGCCGGGTTGTTCGCCGAAGGACGAACCACGGTTCACGAACCGCTGCGCACGCGCGACCACACCGAGCTGGCGTTGCGCGAATTCGGCGCCGACGTGGATGTCGACAGGCTCTCGATTACGGTGACCGGCCGGCCGAATCTCAAAGGCCGCGAGTTGCGCGTTCCGGGCGATCTTTCCTCGGCCGCGTTTTTTCTGGTGGCCGCGCTCATTGTTCCGGAGGCGAGCCTGACCATTCACGGGGTGGGGCTGAATCCCACTCGCTCGGCGCTGCTCGATTTCCTGGCCGAGATGGGAGCGCAGATCAAAATCCTGGACGTTAGTTCGGCCGGTGGCGAGCTGATCGGCGACGTTCTGATCCGCAAATCGCACGGGACAGGCGGAGTGCGGGGCGGCGTACTGGAAAAAGCGCGCACCGCCGCTCTGATCGACGAAATCCCAGTGCTGGCGGTATTGGGCGCGGCCAGCGAAGAAGGGCTGATTGTGCGCGACGCGTCGGAATTACGAGTGAAGGAGACGGACCGCATCGCGACCATCGCCGAAAACTTCAAGCGCATGGGGCTGGCGATCCAGCTCCAAGATGACGGCTTCGAGGTTCCCGGAAAGCAGCAGTTTCATGCGGCGGAAGTAGATTCGTTTGGCGATCACCGCATCGCGATGGCGTTCTCCATTGCCGCGCTGGCCGCCGACGGGCCGTGCACGGTTTTGGGCGCGGACGCCGCCTCCGTGTCTTTCCCGGAGTTTTTCGATACACTACAGCGAGTCGCTGAGTAAATCCGAATGGCTGTCGCAGATCTAACGCTGGAAGGTTTGGTTCACGATCTGAACAACGTGTTTCAGACCATTGCGGAGAGCGCCGAGTTGCTGGAAGACGACCCCAAGTGGGAAAAACTGGCCCACACGCTACAGCGCAGCGCGGGCCGCGGATATCGCATCGCGCACAGTATTCTTGAAACAAATCGTTCCGCCACCGATCTCGCGCCAATTATCGAAAATGCGTCGCAATTTTGCCAGGATCATCTGGAATGCGCCAACCGGCCCAAGATGGAATTCTGTTCCGAAATCGATCCCGAGTTTCGCCTGAAGGGCGACGCCGCCGGATGGGAGCGCGTATTCGTGAATCTTTTCCTGAACTCCGCGCAGGCCGGCGCAAAGAACATTCGGATTCGCGCGCATGGCGCCGAAATTGTGGTGAGCGACGATGGCCCGGGCATTTCCGTCGATCTGTTGCCCAGGATCTTTCAGCCGCGCGTATCCACCAAGTCCATCATCTCGGGCTTGGGGCTGTATGTCGTGCAATCCATCGTGGAGCAGAACGGCGGCTCCGTTACGGCCGAGAACGGCCTAGCCGGCGGCGCGGTGTTCACCCTGAGTATTTAGATTCGGCCGCGCGGTAAGCCTCATCCAAAATCTCAATCACGTGCGCCACGCGCTGCCCGTGGCCGAACTTTTGCACGCCGGCCCTGAGTTGCAACATGCATCCTGGATTCGATGCCGCGATCACCGGCGCGCCGGTCGCATTGACGCTATCCATTTTTTTCTTGAGCAGCGACATCGCCATCCTGGTGTGAACCACGTTGTAGATTCCCGCGCTGCCGCAGCACAAATCCGACAGTTGCATCTCCCGAAGCTCCAGCCCCGGAATGGATGCCAGCAGCTTCCTGGGCGCCGACCGGATCTTCTGCCCGTGGGCCAGGTGGCAGGAATCCTGATAGGTGACCGTGAGCGGAAGCACGCGCATTGGCGGATTCAGCTCGATGGAAGTAAGAAACTCGTTCACGTCCTTCACCAAACTGGAAAAACGGCGCGACTTTTCGGCATATTCCACGTCGTGCTCCAGCAATTCCCCATATTCCTTCAGCGTGGATCCGCAGCCACCCGCGTTGGTGATGATGGCGTCGAGGCCGCCGTCGAGCGTTCGATCCATGTGGAGTAAGGCATCGATATTCCGGCGAGCCAGCCGGCGCGCCTCATCGCGAATTCCCGCGTGCACGTGCAACGCGCCACAGCAGCCTTGACCGGCTGGGACGATAACGTCACACCCATTCTTCTGCAACACACGCACGGTGGCTTCATTCAGACGCGCGAAACTGATGTTCGCGATGCAACCGCCGAGAAACGCCACCCGGTACCGCCGCGCGCCTTCGGCCGGTAATGTTTTCCCGTAGTAAGCGAAGAAAAACGGCGTTTCGATCTCAGGCGACAAAGCCTCCAGCTCGTGCAGCCGCGCCGGCAGAAAGCCAGGCAGCCCCGCCAGCCGCTTTAAGCCGCTAGCTTGATACAGGTACAGGAGCGCTCCGGCAATTTCAAGATTCCGCCGGGACGGAAGCAGCTTCCGGAAAACGAGCCAGCGAACTAATCGCTCTCGCCACGGCCGTTTGATTTTGTCTTCGATTTCGGCGCGCGCGGCTTCCACCAACCGTCCATATTGCACGCCCGAGGGACAGGCTGTCTCGCATCCGCGGCATGCCAGGCAAAGGTCGATGTGCTCGAGGTAGGACGGGCTGATCGCGGCCCCGCCCGCAACCTGCACCATCTGATAAATGCGTCCGCGCGGCGAGTCCATTTCGACGTGCAGCTCGCGATAGGTGGGACACGCGTTCAGACACAGCCCGCAGTGAACACAGCGGTCGAGATCGGATTGCTGCGGTTTATCGAAGGCGTTTACGGTATGCGATGACATCAGATGCGGCCGTACAGCCGGCCGCGGTTTAAGAGACCTTGCGGATCGAACATATCCTTGATCTTCTTCATCATCGCAAAGTCGTTCCCCGGCCGAGGCCACAACTCCGCGTCCTCGCGGAAATGAGGCGGCGCGAATTCCACCACGCTGGTACCAACCGACGGATGCCGCAGAATATCGTTCAGTTCGGCGGTCTGCTCAAAATAGCCGTAACAAACGCCCGACCCTCCGCGTGCCGATGCCTGTGCCGGCAGCGAATCCAGCACGCGTCCCACATCCGACAGTACACACGAAACCCGCAATACCGCGCCATTTTCGTGCGTCCGAAGAAACTGCGGCGTCGCTTCGCGGATGCCGCTCCAGAGCGCTTCTTCGTCGGAGCCTTCCAGCACCCGCATCCCGGCCAGCTCGCGCGAGTAGCGATCCAGAACCGCCGCGCTGCCGCCCGCCTGGATGGCCAGTTGATAGCTGCCGGCCGATTTCAAAATATCGATTGCCGCCGGCTGCAGCCTGCCCTTCAGCACCTCATCGCGCGCCAGCATCACGTCCGCCACTTGGTCGAACTTACGCACGAACGTGCGCGTCGCTTCAGGCATCGGATGGAGACGGAAATTCAGCGTCGCGATCGCCGCCAGCGTCCCGAACGATCCGATCATCAGCTTGCCCATATCCAGACCCGCGACGTTTTTCACCACCATGCCCCCGGTCCGGATCAGCTTGCCTTCGAGCGTGGCAAAGGTCATGCCAATCACCATGTCGCGCGCGCTGCCATACAGGCGCCGGCGCGGTCCGCAGGTATTGGCCGCCACGATGCCACCGATGGTCGCTCTCTCCGAAAACGGCGGATCGAGCGGGATCATCTGCCGGTGCTCCGCCAAAATACGGCTCAGCTCGCAGTACGAAATGCCGGCGCCGACGCTGATGGTAAGGTCGCGCGGTTCGTATTCCAGAACGGTCTTCAACCCGGCGGTGGAGATGGTAACGGCCGACGGCGCGATGGGACCACCCATTCGTCCCTTGGTGCAATGTCCGAGCAGCGTGATCGGCTGGTTTCGCGAGCCCGCTTCGGCCAGACACTGTGCCAGTTCCTCTGGGCTGCCCGGAACAATAGTCATGAATTAGCTATCGTATCAGCCGTATCAGTCTGTTCACACGAGTGTGAACACGGCACGCAGGAGTGCGTGCGCCACAACCTCTGCGAGAATAGACCTTCGTGCCGCCCCAAAATCCGATTGGCTTTGGCATAAGCGATTTTATCGAGCTCGGCCTCGCGACCCTGCTAGTCGTAATGGCGCTTGTTTCGCGGCCTTGGATTGAGCCTTTGGCGCGCAGGCTGGCCCCCAAAACCGGCTGGTGCATGCTGCTGGTGGCGCTGCTCCCCATCGCGCTGCGGCTGGCAATGCTTCCGAAGCACGGGGTGCCATCGCCCACTGTCTACGATGAATTCGGACACTTGCTGGTTGCCGACACGCTGCTGCATTTTCGTCTCGCGAACCCGCCCCATCCGCTGCGCCAGTTCTTCGAAACATTCTTTGTGTTGCAAACGCCCTCGTACGCATCCATCTATCCGATCGGGCAAGGGCTCACGTTAGCCATCGGCCGCGCAATCTTCGGCCTGCCCTGGGCCGGAGTACTGCTTTCCACCGCGGCCATGTGCTCACTTTGCTATTGGATGCTGCGGGGTTGGACGACGCCCGGCTGGGCGCTGGCAGGCGGGATGCTCGCGGTAATGGAATTTGGACCGCTGAGCGCGTGGATGAACGGGTACTGGGGCGGTTCTGTCGCCGCGATCGGCGGTTGTCTTGCATTCGGCGCGCTGCCGCGCATACGCGGGAGTGGTCGCACGCGCTACGCGGTGCTCCTGGGGTTGGGGATTGGGGTTCATTGGCTTTGTCGTCCGTATGAGACGATTTTCCTCGTCGTCGGCGTGCTGATATTTCTGCTGCCAAGTTGGCGATCTCTGGCAAGGCCTGCGATCGCCGCCGCCATAGTGTTGGCCCCGGCCATTGGAATCTCGCTGCTTCAAAACAAAGCAGCTGACTGGCAGTTGGACCACGCTTCCTTACTCGCTGAGCCGCTATCAATACGGCGTGCCGACCGCGTTTACCTGGCAGACAAATCCCGTGCCGCATCTCGAACTTACGCGCGAGCAGCAGCTCCAATACAAGATGCAAACATCGTTTCGCGCCAGCGGACCGGAGACCTTCCGGACTTATTTGCAGCGGCTGGAATACCGCATTCGCTTCTATCGATTCTTCTTTCTTCCCCCGCTGTACGTAGCGCTGCCATTCTTCCTGGTAAAGCTGCGCGAGCCCCGGTATTTGTGGGTGGCGCTGACGCTGGTGCTCTTCGCGCTCGGGGTCAACTTTTATCCGTTTTTTGAAACTCACTATCTGGGCGCACTGACCTGTCTGTTTGTGCTGGTCAGCGTGATGGCGCTCCAACAGCTCCCGCCGATCGCCAACCGTTTGATCGTGTTCCTATGCCTGGCGCACTTCGTGTTCTTTTATGCCAGAAGTTTCTTCGAAGTCGAGATTCCCGCGCCACGCTCGATCGTGAGCGCGCAACTTGCTCAAGCGCCCGGCCGGCAACTCGTGTTCGTGCGCTATTGGCCGCAACACATCTTCCAGAACGAATGGGTCTACAATGCCGCGGACATCGACCATGCGCACGTTGTGTGGGCGCGCGATCTGGGCTCCGCGGAGGACCAAAAGCTTCTGCGTTACTATCCGGATCGCACCGCGTGGCTGCTCGAAGCTGATGCGATGCCGCCGAAGATCAGCCCGTATCGCGCTGAGGAGCCGCCGAAGCCAATACCGCCTGCTCCGGCGCCTGAGAAGACTCCGGCCCTGCACTTCGAACAGGTGAAATAAACGATGCCCTGGATCGGATTCACGGCGAGCGATTTTATCGAACTCGTCCTGACCCTCGTCTTTGTTGGGCTCGCGCTGGCGTCGCGTCCTTGGCTGGAGCCTTACGGCCGGCGCCTGGCTCAAAAGACTGGCTGGTGCATGCTGCTTCTGACGCTGCTGCCCATCGCGCTTCGCTTGGCGCTTCTGCCGCAATATCCAATTCCGTCGCCAAATGTTTCAGACGATTTCAGCTATCTCCTGATGGCCGATACTCTCCGGCATTTCCGTTTGGCGAATCCCATGCACCCGCTGCACCAGTTCTTCGAGACCTTCTTCGTGCTGCAGCAGCCGGACTACGCGTCGATTTTTCCGCTCGGCCAGGGCCTGATTCTGGCCATCGGCTGGACCATCTTCGGACATCCTTGGGCTGGAGTGGCCTTGAGCGTTGGCGCACTCTGCGCGCTTTGCTACTGGATGCTGCGCGCGTGGACGTCTCCGGAATGGGCGCTCATCGGCGGCTTGCTCGCCGTAGTCGAGTTCGGCCCGCTCAGTCAATGGATGAACAGCTATTGGGGCGGGGCGGGCGCAGCCTGCGCGGGATGCCTGGTGTTTGGGGCGTTACCGCGGCTGAGCCGGCGAGGGTCGCACGCGCTACGCGGTGCTCCTGGGGTTGGGGATTGGGGTTCATTGGCTTTGTCGACCGTATGAGACCATTTTTCTGATCCTGAGTGTTGTGCTGTTTCTGCTGCCAAGTTGGCGGTCGATGGTAAAACCAGCGTTGTGGGCTGCGGCGATCGCGATCCCCGCTCTGGCTCTATCGCTGGCGCAGAATAGGGCTGTGACTGGAAGCTGGATGATGCTGCCCTATCAACTCAGCCAGTATCAATATGGCGTGCCCACGACGTTTACCATCCAGCCGATCCCGACGCCGCACCTGCCGCTGACGCGCGAGCAACAGCTCGACTACGAGCAGCAGTCGCAGGTTCATGAGATCGCCGGCAATTACTGGTTGCGTTGGGCCAGCCGGATCCGCTTTTATCGTTTCTTCTTTCTGGCCCCGCTCTATCTTGCGATCCCGTTCTTTCTGTGGCGTGCGCGGGAGCGGCCATTTGCATGGGTTTTACTGACAATCTTCTTGTTCAGCCTGGGAACGAATTTCTATCCCTACTTTTACTCCCACTACATTGCAGCGCTGACTTGTTTGTTCGTGCTCGTCAGTGTCGCGGGGCTAGAGTACCTCAGCCGTTGGAATGGGCAGGCCGCGTCCATTCTGCTCTTTCTTTGCGCGGCCCATTTTGTCTTCTGGTATGGGCTGCACCTTTCCCGCGATCAAGAACTCTACTCTGCGATGACGCCGTTCGAAACCTGGGACGCCATCAATCATGGCGATCCCGAAGGACGCATCTCGATCAACCGCCAGCTCAACGCCCAGCCCGGCCAGCAGCTGGTTTTCGTCCGCTACCAGCCACAGCATCAGTTTCAGGAATGGGTTCACAACGCCGCCGATATCGACGGGTCACGCATCGTGTGGGCGCGCGACCTGGGAGGGGAAGAAGACCAAAAGCTGCTGCGCTATTATCCAAATCGCACTGCCTGGCTGCTGCAGCCGGACGCCCGTCCGCCGCTACTGGCGCGCTATCCACGCTGATGGGGAGGCCATCACCATCCGGTCTGCTGCATGCGCTCCAGGATCACCGCGGTATAGTCGTCCATCTGCGCGGGCTTCCATTTCAAAGGCGCGGGAATGATGGCAGCCAATCGCGCGGCTTGCTCGCGGGTAACATGGGACGCCTGGGTGCGATAGTAGTGCTGGGACGCGGCTTCCGCTCCGTAGATTCCCGGCCCCCACTCGATCACATTCAGGTACAGCTCCAGAATCCTGTCTTTCGTGAGAAATGCTTCCGTCAGCGGCACTAAAGAAGACTCCACGCCTTTGCGAACAAAAGAACGCTCGGTTGTTAGAAACAGATTTTTCACCAACTGTTGTGTAATTGTGGAACCGCCCCGCCCCACCCGATGCCGTTTGACATCGTCTTCCAGGACTTTTTGCATCTCCACCCAGTCGAATCCGTGATGCTGGCGAAACCGGCCATCCTCCGCCGCGACAACGGCATGCTGCAAGTTAAGCGAAAAGCTAGCGAGCGGAACGAATTCGTAGCGTTTCCTGTAGGGACGATGCGCGCGCAGCGCTTGCACCCTCCGCTCCATCTGAACCGCGGTGGTCCAAGGGTTGATCCACCGCAAAAGGACGATGCCGACGCCGCACAAAGCATACAGCCCAACCAGCAACGATACGATCCCGACGACAATCGTCCGCCACAACCTTCGCTTCTTTTTCATTCGCTACTGTTATCATCGAACTTCCGTCATGAGCAATGTTTCGCATCTAGACTGCAGCGTTTGCGGCCGGCAGTACGAAGGCGCCAAAGTCCACACGCTCTGCGAATGCGGCGGCCCTTTGTTGGTCCGCTACGATCTCGAAAAGGCCAAAGCAACCTGGAGCCGCGACTCGCTGGCAAGTGCGCCTACCAGCATGTGGCGCTACTCTCCTCTGCTTCCCGTTCGCGATCCGAGGCACATCGTCTCGCTCGGCGAAGGCATGACACCCCTGCTGAAAGCGCCCCGGCTGGGCGCCGCGCTCGGAGCCGACGATCTTTGGGTGAAGGACGAAGGCATCAATCCCACCGGCTCCTTCAAGGCGCGCGGCCTGTCCTGCGCCATCTCCATGTGCGTGGAACTCGGCTTGTCAAAAGTAGCCATCGCATCCGCCGGCAATGCCGGGAGCGCGCTGGCAGCCTACGCCGCCGCGGCCGGAATAGAAGCGCATGTCTTCATGCCACGCGATGTTCCGCAATCCAACTACACCGAATGCCGCGCCTACGGAGCGCACGTGACATTGATCGACGGGCTGATCAGCGATTGCGCCCGCATCATCACACAACGCAAGGACGCCGAAGGCTGGTTCGACATCAGCACACTCAAGGAGCCGTATCGCATCGAAGGCAAGAAGACCATGGGATACGAAGTTGCCGAGCAGTTCGGCTGGATTTTGCCCGATGCAATCTTCTACCCTACCGGCGGCGGAGTGGGCCTGATTGGCATGTGGAAAGCATTCGCCGAGCTGGAAGCATTGGGCTGGATTTCGAGCGAGCGGCCCAAAATGGTCGCCGTGCAGGCGGAAGGTTGCCAGCCGGTTGTCCGGGCATTTGAACAAGGTGCAATGACCAGCACGTTTTGGGAACACGCGCATACGGTTGCCGCCGGACTGCGTGTTCCGAAACCGCTGGGCGACGCTCTCTCGCTAGCCGCCATCCGCGCGAGCGGCGGAACCGCGATCTCCGTGAGCGATGCGGAGTTGCTGGACGCGAGCATCCAGCTGGCCACGGAAACCGGCATTTTCCCCGCTCCCGAGGGAGGCGCATGCGTGGCCGCGCTGAAGCGGCTGCTGGCCAACGGTTTTCTGACGCCGGACGAGCGCATTGTGCTTTACAACACCGGAACGGGTTTGAAATACCTGGAAGCATTTTCGACCCGATTTCCGCGGACTTCACGCTCCGAGCAAGACAAACTGGGCGGCCTGATTACGCCCCGATAAAACCCGATCCCGCGGGCCATTTCCGGCTCTTCGCTTTTGACACTGGCACTTGACTTTTGGGACACTAATAGGGTGTTTTGGGAGTCAGCCCTTCCTCCCGGCTTCGGCCCTGCCGGTGTTTTCGAGTCCGCAGTCGCGAACCTGCCTCTTCAGATGCCTCTCAAGAAATGCTGTCAAGGAGTCTTGTCAATGAAACTATTTGTGGGGAATCTACCCTATGCGGCTACCGAAGCCGACTTAACGGATTTCTTTTCGCAAGCGGGTGTCGCCGTCGATAGCGTGAACGTGATGCGCGATCGTTTCACCGGCGAGGCTCGGGGATTCGGGTTCGTTGAGATTAACGATGACACCGCGGCAAACCGTGCCGTCGAAGCCTGCAATGGCCGCGACCTGATGGGCCGCGCACTGGTGGTCAACGAAGCCCGTCCCATGGTTCCGCGCGAAGGCGGCGGGGGAGGACGTGGGCCGGGAGGCGGCGGACGCGAGCGCCGCGGTGGCCGGCCGGGCCGCTAGCGCCCGGATTATTGTTCCAGCATTTTCGCGATAGCATCCGCGTCGTTGGGGACGATCACCGGACGATTGCCCAGACGCGCGTCGATCTTCCGCCCATCCGGATCTTGCAGTTCGCCGGTGTGATAGCGATAAATGTAGTCCGGATCCTTCAAAACGTTCCCGGTTAACACCGCAACCACGTCTTCGTCCGCGCGAATGGTTCCCGCCGCGGTAAGCTTTCGAATGCCCGCCAGCGTGGCCGCCGATGCCGGTTCGCAGCCGATGCCGCATTGTCCAATCACGGCCTTGGCGTCGGCGATTTCCTGCTCGCTCACTTTCTCTACCGTGCCGTTGGTGACCGTCACTTCGTGCAGCGCTTTCGGCCAGGAAACCGGATCGCCGATACGGATTGCGGTGGCCAGCGTGCGCGGCTCGGCGACACTTCGAAATTCGCCTTTGGTTTTCATGAACTCATAAAACGGCGCGGCGCCTTCGGCCTGAATGACAGCCAATCGCGGGATCTTGCGGATGAAACCGAACTGGCACAATTCGCGCAGCGCTTTTCCGAAGGCCGACGTGTTGCCCAGATTGCCGCCGGGCAGCACAATCCAGTCCGGTGGATTCCAATCGCGCTGGTCCAGCATTTCGAAAATGATCGTCTTCTGGCCTTCAATGCGAAACGGATTGATGGAATTGAGCAGGTAAATTCCGAGCCGGTCGGCAAGCACGCGCACCAGCGCCAGGATTTGATCGAAATTGGCCTCCACTTGAAAAGTGCGCGCGCCGTATTCCAGGGCCTGAGCCAGCTTGCCATAGGAAATATTGCCGTGCGGAATGAAGACGATTGGATCCAGCCCCGCGGAGCTGGCATAGGCCGCCATGGACGCGGATGTGTTGCCGGTAGAAACGCACGCCACACGCTGGCGATCCAGACGAACGGCCTGTGTGACGCCGCACGTCATGCCGTTGTCCTTGAACGATCCGGTTGGATTGAAGCCCTGATGCTTGAACGTCAGGTGATCCAACCCGCCATATTGGGCCGCGCGGGGAGCAGGCAGCAACGGAGTGTTCCCCTCGCGCAAGGAAACCACTTGATGATGATGGCCGTCGAACGGCAACAGTTCGCGGTAGCGCCACACGCCGCTTTGTTCGAGAGGTTCGTTCGATGTACGGCGCGTGCGCCAGATCTTCTTGCACAGCTCCGTTTCCACGCGCGCTCCGGCGAAAACGACTTCGAGCAAGCCTCCACAATCGGGGCAATTGTAGATGGCTTCGTCAATGGGAAAGCGCGCGCGGCAGTGCTGCTCGAAACACGCCAACTCAGCTAGCATTATTAAAGTATCCCCAATATGGTCTCGGTTTGTCTTGAGAATGGCAAGGTTCTGGTGCGCAACGAGGCGCGGCCCCGCCGCCCCGAGGGGTTCGCTTTAATCCGCCTGCTGTACGGCGGAATCTGCAACACCGACATCGAGCTGCAACGCGGCTACTACGGTTTTCGCGGGACGCCGGGACACGAGTTTGTGGGCCAGGTGGTAGAGGCTGACGATGGGCGCTGGGTGGGCGAGCGCGTGGTGGGCGAAATCAATCTGGCTTGCGGAAAATGCCAGTGGTGCGCGCGCGGACTGGGGCGGCATTGTCCTAAGCGCACGGTGCTCGGCATCGTGAAACAGCCTGGGGCGTTTCGCGAATTCCTGACGCTGCCGGAGCGAAATCTGCGGCGAGTGCCGCGCGAGATTCCATCTGAAGAAGCGGTGTTCATCGAACCGCTGGCCGCGGCCTGCGAGATATTGGACCAGGTGCGCATTCCGCGCGGCACACCAGTGGCGGTGCTCGGCGACGGGAAACTCGGACTGCTGGTGAGCCAGGTATTGCAAGCGCATGGCGCTCAAGTCCATCAATACGGCCGCCATAAGGACAAGCTGCGGATCGCCGAGCAATCGGGCGTCAGCACAGAAGTGGCGAAGAAACTGCCCGTGGCGAAGTACGAGTTCGTAGTGGAAGCGACGGGATCGAGCGAAGGTTTGAGGCAAGCCGTGCTGATGACGCAACCGAGGGGAACGGTGATCATGAAATCCACCGTTCACGGATTGGTGTCGATGGATTCGGCGGCGGTGATCGTCAATGAGATCACATTGGTTGGATCGCGCTGCGGCCGCTTCGAGCCGGCGCTCAAACTTCTCAAGGCCCGTAAGGTCCGGGTGGATGCGATGATATCGGAGGTGCTTCCATTGAAGAGTGCGCCGCGAGCATTCAGAGAGGCGGCGAAAGCGGGAGTGCTGAAGGTTCTGCTGCATGATTAAAACAAAACACCGCTTGCTTACGCGCGCGGCTCAAATGGGATTTCGGATAGTAGGCGGATTGGTGGCCGCGGTTTTTGTTGTTTCCGCGCAGACGCCCGAATATGGCTATCGGGTGGTCCACGTGTATCCGCACGATCCGAATGCTTTCACGGAAGGTTTGGAGTATCGAGCGGGATTCTTGTATGAAAGCACCGGGCTGAAGGGCCACTCGTGGCTGCGCAAGGAAAAGCTCGAAACCGGGCAAATTGTGCAACAGATCGATCTGGATTCGCAATATTTTGGCGAAGGAATCACGATCTTGAATCAGCAGATTGTCCAACTCACCTACATGACCGAGATTGGATTCGTCTATGACCAATCCACATTTCGCGTGAAACGCACCTTCAACTATCAGGGCGAAGGCTGGGCGCTCACCAACGATGGCCAGAACATCTATATGGACGACGGCTCGGCGCAGATTCGCATCTGGGATCCACTGACGCTCCAGGAAAAGCGGCGCATTACGGTTCACGATCGTGGCCAGCCGGTAACAAATGTGAACGAGCTGGAATGGGTGCGCGGCGAGATCTACGCCAACATCTGGCAAAAGGACGTGATCGCGCGTATTTCTCCGGTGGACGGCCGCGTGCTGGGATGGATCAACCTTGCGGGTATCCTGCCGGCCGCCGATCGCACGGGCCAGGAGGATGTTTTAAACGGAATCGCCTATGATGTTTTGGGCGACCGGCTGTTCGTAACGGGAAAACTTTGGCCCAAGCTGTTCGAAATCAAAGTAGTGCCGCTTCAGCGGAAGAAGCGATGAACCCGGTCTTTTAGCTTCGCGTACCACGAGCGCTTCACACCGGCTGGCCCCTCGGGAGGCGCGCCGGACGCTAACTTCGGCGCATCGGGCTTCGCTGCTGGATCGTAAAGTTCTCTCGCCACCATGTGAATCCGATAGCTATCAAACGCATACGTTTTGCGATACAGATGTCCATCTTCGCCCTCCACCACGACGGAAAAACTCGGCGTGGCGCCGGCACTGGTGACTTGAACCGGATAGTGCCCCACCACGTTCCGCTCGATATAAGCCGTCTCGTAGCGATGATGCCTCAAGCTCCAGACGAATACGCGGAAGCTGTCGTATTCGTAGGGTTGGCCGCCTTTGTTGATGGTTGTCCAGAGCCAGTTGTTTTTCACCACGTCGCCGTCATGCACTTGGCCCAGCGGGAAATATGACGTTATGCGATGGCCTTCCGCATATTGCGCCACTTCGTCGGGAATCGCCATGCTCAGCGGCCGGGTGAGCACCCATCCCACTTTGCCATCGGTTGTGCGCACCAGGTTCCAGTCGTCCATGGGAACTTCCGCAACTGCTACCGGCGGCGGGGCAGGAGCGGCTGGGACCGGTGGCGGAGCTCCTTCCGGTTCCGCCGGAGACTCGGCTTTCGTTATGGAAAGCGCCAACCAATTATTCGGAAGCTTCGGCGCGGGCGGACGCGGAGGCGGTCCGATCCTGGTCTGCGAAGATGCCGGCTTGGCCTTCTTGCGAATGTTCACGGGCTTTACGGGCGCCGGCATCGGAACTTCGTCGCGCTGCACTCGCGGCATCAGCTTGTGCGCGATCACGTCCACTTTGCCGTTCTCTGGAATCTGCCCGAAGCTCGGGGACGTTCGGCTGGGCTCGGTATGCATGTTGAGCGACTCGAATACCATGGCTTGCCCCTGCGACTGAGCGCGTGAAACATTCCGCGCCATGTCACGGAGCGAGGCCATTTGCTCGGGAGTGAGAAGCTGCCGCAGATCGGTCCAACCCTCCGCGCCTTGATCGGTACGAACCCTCACCAGCCGGTGCTTGTACTCTACGATCGACAGCTTGTCACCGTGCTTGACCGTGGCGGAAACGGCCGACTTCAGCGCTAGCTCCTGCCGCAGGTTGAGGGTGGTGGGACCTACGTAAGCGTCGCCGAGCGAAGCAACGGGACGCGGCTTGTTGGAACACGAAACGAGGAAAGCTGCGAGGTAAAAACCCAGCGAGAAAAAAAGTACGGCGCGAGTCAATGTCACGTGCGCGGTTCTATTGTTAGTCTATCAGTAATGCCGGACGAGGCTGTTCATCCCGATGTAACTCGTGCGCAGGTTGAATTTTATTGCCCGCGGTGTCACAGGGCTGTCACCGATCCATTGGTGTGCGGCGATTGCACCGCCATCATTTGTAGGATTTGCGGCACGCCGCTGGAGCAAGCAGACGAGTTGGGAATCGGGTAAGGCGGCGCTCCCTCACGGTCGCGGTTCTGAACCGCGCGCGTCAGCAAGCGGATCTTAAGGAACCCAAGTGCGCAGGAACTTCAACGGAATGGCCGGTTCGATCTCGAACGGCTGACCACCAGGGGGAACCAGCCAGGCTTCTCCTTCACGAAAGGGACGGCCGGCGATGTTTCCGGCGCCAGTGATGAAGATCACGATGTGAAAACGCTCGGGTTCCGGCTTATACAACAGGCTGGATGTGGTGCGGGCCAACTCGGTGTGGAAATATTCGCAATCGATGGGGAGTATCACAGACTTGGGCGAGCTCGCCTCTGTGAATGAAACCTGGATGGCTTTATCTAAATGAAGCTCGCGCGGGCGTCCGTAATCGTACAGACGATAAGTGACGTCGGAATGCTCCTGGATTTCGCATAGGGCGAGGCCGCCCCCGATGGCGTGCACCGTTCCGGCCGGGATGAAGAATGCATCGCCCGCTTCAACCTCCATCCAGTTGAGCAATTGCTCAATCTCACCGCTGACCGCGGCTTGGCGCAATCGCTCGCGGCTGATGGATTCGCGAAAGCCGATGGCCAGGCGAGCGCCCGGTTCGGCGCGCATCACGTACCACATCTCGGTTTTACCCCGAGAATTTTCGTGCGCCGCGGCGAAAGCGTCGTTGGGATGCACCTGCACCGACAGCGGCTCGGAGGTGAATATGAACTTCACCAGCAGCGGAAGGTCGGCCTCAAACCACGCTTCGCCGATTTTCTTGCCGGCCGGCGGGTACCAAGGCAACAGATCCGGTGTGCCCCAAACTTTCTCGATGAACCGGGTGGGCAACCGGACGGGTAGTTTATCCACGAATAAAGCGGTCGATCCGATCGAGCCCGCGTTCCAGTTCCTTCATGGAAGTGGCGTACGAAATGCGGACGTGTTCTGTGGTTCCAAACGCTTCGCCTGGCACCACGGCCACATGCGCCTCCGACAAGAGCTTCTCTGAGAACTGCAGCGCCGATGTGATGCCATTGCGGAAGCCCACCGAGATATTCGGATAGGCGTAAAACGCTCCGCGCGGCTCGGCGATTCTCACTCCCGTGATGGCGCGCAGGCGCTGCACCACAAAGTCGCGCCGCCTGCGATATTCGGCCAGCATGATCGGGATGGAATCCTGCGGCCCGCGCAAGGCTTCGATGGCGGCCTTTTGCGATATGGACGTGGGGTTCGAAGTGGTATGGCTCTGCAGTTTCAGCATGGCGTCGATCAGCGGCTTGGGCGCCAGCGCGAAACCCACGCGCCAACCGGTCATGGAGTAGGTCTTCGATAGCGACCCAGCCACCACCACATTGTCTTTGGCGCCAGGCAACGCGGCGATGGAGAAAGGCTCGCTGTCGTACAGAAAACGGCAGTAGCATTCGTCGGTCATCAACTGAACGCCGCGCTTGGCCGCCAGATGATAGATTTTCTCGAACTCTTCGCGGCTTAACACGCCGCCGCTCGGATTGCCGGGCGAGTTGATAATGATCAGCTTGGTCTTGCCGGTGATCTTCCGCGCGATGTCGTCGGCGGTGAAGGTGAATCCGTTCGCCTCGTCGCTTTCGACAAAAACGCACTTGCCGCCCGCATAGTTCACGACGTCTTTGTAGGTCACCCAATAGGGAACGGGGATGACGACTTCGTCGCCGTCCTCAATCAGCGCCTGCATCAAATTGAAGATCGCGTGCTTGCCGCCCACGGTCACTAAACACTCCGCGGGCGTGTATGCGGTGCCGTAATCGTCATGATGGCGCGCGCAAATCGCTTGTTTGATCTCCACTGTTCCACCGGTGGGCGTGTACTTGGTGAAGTTTCCTTCAATCGCGGCGATGGCCGCCTTCTTTATGTTGTCAGGGGTGGGGAAATCCGGCTCTCCGGCTCCAAAATCCACGATGTCGACGCCTTCGCGGCGAAGCTTGTCGGCATCGGCGGCAACTTTCATCGTCGAGGACTCGCTGATGAGCGAGATGCGCTGGGCTAGGTTCAAGGTGGCTGTCATGAAAGAGTTAGTCTTCTCCAATTTCTTCGAGGAGTCTTTTCTTTAGTCTACCCTCGATTGAGGGCGGCACGAGCCCCCCGATGTTTCCTCCCAGGCGGATCACTTCCTTCACCAGGCGCGAGCTGATAAAGGAGTGAGCCTCGCCGGCCATTAAGAAAACCGTTTCGATTTCGGGGCGCAGCCTGCGATTCATCAACGCCATTTGCAGTTCGTATTCGTAATCCGACACAGCGCGAATGCCGCGCAGAATGACACTTGCGCCACACTCAGCGGCGTAATCCACCAGCAGGCCCCCGAACGAGCCGACCTCAACATTGGGAAGATCGCGAGCCACGTCGCGCAACATTTCGACTCGATCCTCCAGGCCAAAGAGGGGCTGCTTTTCATCGTTGCGGAGGATGGCGACAATGAGGCGATCGAACAACGCCGATCCGCGCTGGATCAAATCCAGGTGGCCGTTGGTGATTGGATCGAAGGAGCCGGGATAGAGGGCCACAACCGTGGCGGGTTTCGGTCTCAAGGTGGCAGTGTATCAGATCGCCTGTCCGGGGCCGGGAATGGCGGTTGGGGATTGGCCTGCTGAGGTTGGGGGAGCGGGATGCTGCGATCGCCATCCCGTGGAGTCGTCGCTGGTGGTGCGCGCTGCTGGGACTGTTGGCCCGGTGGATTCCAGCGCAGCGCGCTGTCGATTGACCCTTTGACACTACTGCGCGAGGAGTGAAACTTATTATGCCGATCCGGTCTTGCCCATCCGCTCGAACAACTGCGCCGCCAGCCGAACCGAAGACTCTCCAGCCGCGCGATCCGGGACCTCGTTCGCGTCGTTGTAGCCCTCCATTTCGTTGAGCCCTTGCTGCACCACGATTCCATCCCGCCGCGCCAGGATGAACAGGCCGTTGTAGATGACTCCGTAATTGACTTCCGGCTGTGGAATCAGCCACGCGATCTGTCCTCGCACTGGAACAATGGATTCGTCCTTCCACAGCGCTCGCGCTCCATATCCAGTGGCATTGATCACCACTTTCTGCGTTAACTGGCTCAACTCCGAAGGTGCGTGAAACTCCACCCGCTCAATCTTGCCGCCCTCCACGAAGAAATCGTTGAGCAGTTGCCGCGAGTACCCTGCAACATTGAATGTGAGGCTGGAAGTCCGCTGCGCGTAGCGCGTCGGGAAGGGATGGCTCCCCGGGGGCAAATCCTGATTGTGCGGCGTCAAATCCCTGACGCGATCCTGGTAGTGCGCGAAACCCAGCGGATCTTCACTTCGCGAGTTCGCTGGCGGCGCAGCCGGATTGGTATCCGAAAGCGTGTATCTGTCGGTCCATTCCACCGGGTTTCCGGCCATGCCCAGATAGCTCTCATAGGTATGAAACGACCGGCGGCACATGGTTTCCCAAAGCGCCGGGAAATCGGGCGCCACGGAGTTCGTCAATGCCACGCGAGAGTCCGGCGTCCACGATCCGCTGGCCCGTGCCGACCGCACGTCGGGTGGACGCTCCTTAGCATAAATCGTCACTTTGGCGCCGGCACGCAGCAGCAGTATCGCGGAGGTCAACCCGAGCGCCCCGCACCCGATCACGGCGACATTTTGCTCTCCAACTTGCATGGCCTTTTCGACGGCAATGCTGCTCGATCCCCACGACAACGACCAGCCGCTGCCGCCATGACCATAGTTGTGGATCACGGTTTTATCGCCGACGCGCTCGACATCGAGCCTTGGCCCCGCGGCGCGGAAGGGGCGCAGACAGACGGTGACGCGAAAGATGCGATCCACCTCGGCGCGAACCGGCATCAGTTTGGGCACCGCGTCGAACGGTGGCAAGCGTTGAGGTGAAAGTCCCTGTGGCGGTGGTGTCGGAGGCAGACGGGCCCCGGCTATTTTGTTTTGACGGGCGCAACCGGCCAGGCCCATGGCGGATGCGCCAGCCAGAGCGGCTGCGCCACCCAATAAGCTACGTCGGGTCATGGGGCTAATTGTAAGCAATGCTCTCAACCCGCCGCAGGGCTGGATTGTTCCCAGGTCGCTATACGGCAGGTCGCTATACGGCAAGGTTTGGCGCGAACGCCAGTTGGTATACTCAACACCGGAGATTACAGCGATGAAGAAAACTGCTGGGCTGTTACTCTTATTTGGCTTCGGTCTGGTGGCGGGCGAGTTCTGGCAAAAGCCTTACACGGAATGGAGCGATAAGGACCTCGCGAAGATGATGACCGATTCGCCGTGGGCGAAGTCCGCCAGCGTTTCGATGAGCGGTCCTGGCGGTGGCCCTCCTGCAATGCCCGGCGGTGGTGGAGGATTTGGCGGTGGCGGTGGCGGCCGGGGCGGTCCGCAAGGCGGAGGCGGGTCAGAATTCGGACCTGGCGCCCCCGGTTCGGGCCCTCCTTCATTCGATGTTGTGGCTCGATGGCAATCCGCGCTTCCGATCCGGCAGGCGTTCGTGCGTCTCAAGTTCGGCGCCGAAGCGGATAAATCGTCCGAAGCGGCGAAGGTTCTCGAACAGCAGGAGAGGCCTTATGAAATCGTCCTTTCCGGACCGATGGGAATGTTCCTGGGTGGCAAACCGGGCGACGCCGCGAAAGCTCTCAGCGAAGTAAGCTTTCTTTCATCGCGCAGGACGGGCCCGATTAAGGCTGTCCAGATCGAAGTGGGCAAACCTGGAAAAACCATGGATGTGGTGTTCGCGTTCCCGCGCTCAATGCCTTTCACGGTTGAGGACAAAGAGGTCGAATTAGTCACGAAGCTGGGCACTTCCACTCTCAAGTACAAGTTCAAACTGAAGGAGATGGTGGTGAACGGCAAGCTCGAGATGTAGGCCCGATGTAGTTACCGCGGCTGCGCGTCTGCGCCGATCAGGTCAAGGCCGGCAATCATTTCGGGTGGAAGTTTCAGTGTTGCAGCTCTGAGATTCTCGCGAAGATGCGCGGCGGAAGATGTGCCAGGGATCAGCAGGATGTTGGGCGAGCGCTGCAGAAGCCAAGCGAGCGCTACTTGCATGGGGGTAGCTCCGAGGGCCGCCGCGGCTGCATCCAGCGCCGAAGACTGCAGCGGAGTGAAGCCGCCCAGCGGAAAGAACGGCACATACGCTACGCCGCGACGCGCAAGGTCGTCGATAAAGCCGTCGTCATGCCGGCGCGCGACGTTGTAGAAGTTCTGCACGCAAACGATCTCCGTAATCGCCTGCCCCTCCGCCAACTGAGCGGGACTGACGTTGCTCAGGCCGAGGTGGCGAATCAAGCCCTTGACGCTTGAGCTCCGCAAGCACGGCCAGCGGTTCTTCGATCGAACCCTCGGAAGGCCCCATCATTCCTCCAACCCGTAGGTTGACGACATCCAGCGTGTCCAGTCCAAGATTTCGCAGATTATCATGGACGGCGGCGATCAGCTCTTCACGCGAAAGCGCATGAACCCACGATTTGTCCGCTGGCCGCCGGGCGCCTACTTTGGTGACCATCACCAATCCATCCGGATAGGGATGAAGCGCCCGTCTGATGATTTGATTGGTCACATGCGGACCGTAATAATCGCTGGTATCGATGTGGTTGATCCCGGCCGCGACAGCCTCTCGCAGAACGGCGATAGCGCCGTCAATATCCCGCGGCGGTCCCCAAACCTGCGGGCCGGCGAGTTGCATAGCGCCATAGCCCATTCGCCGCACGTTTATTGAACTACCGGAAAGTGTGAAGCTGCCGCCAAGGTCGATCTGTGCCGTCATTCCGTGCCTCATTATATAGTGGCTTCGAATCCACTGAGCCACACGCGTGAGCAAGCGGTCTTGTTAGATCTGCGCGGCGCCACCATCGACGAAGAGTTCCACGCCGTTGACGAAGCTGGAGTCGTTAGAAGCGAGGAAGAGCGCCACCGTTGCGATCTCTTCCGGACGGCCCAGTTCACCGCGTGGGATGAGGGCTTTAAAGCTCTCTTTCGCATCGGGGCCGAGTGGGTCCAGGATGGGCGTGTCGATGGTGCCAGGGCTGAGGATGTTTACGCGGATTCTTCGCTCCTTCAGTTCCAGCAGCCAGGTGCGCGCGAAGGAGCGCAGGGCGGCTTTACTGGCGCTATAGACACCGAACGCCGGGAAGCCCTTGATACTGGCGATGGAGCCATTGAGGAAGATGGAGCCGTTATCGTTGAAGAGCGGCAGCGCCTTCTGCACGGTGAAGAGCGTGCCGCGCACGTTGAGACCGAAAATGTTGTCGAAGTGCTGTTCGGTGACCTGTTCCAGCGTGGCCAACTCACCCTGGCCGGCGCTGGCGAAGAGAATGTCGATCTTGCCCTTTTCACGCTTGACGGTCTCGTAGAGGCGGTCGAGATCGACTAAATTGGCGGCGTCGCCCTGCACGCCGGTGACGTTCTTGCCGATGAGCTTCACGGCCTCATCGAGCTTCTCCTTGCGACGTCCGGTGATGAAAACATATGCGCCCTCTGCAACGAAGAGCTTGGCGGTGGCTAGCGCCATTCCAGACGTCGCGGCGGTGATGACTGCTACTTTTCCATCGAGCTTTCCCATAATTGTTCCTCTTTCTTATCAAGTTGGTTGTCGAATTCGGCCTTGCGTACGGATTGGTTAGCGGAGGCCGCCGCCGGCGCGGACAAGCTCGCCGGTGATCCACTTGGAGTCGTTAGAAGCCAGGAACGTGGCAACGCTTGCGATGTCATCCACTTGTCCGACGCGGCCAAGCGGCGTCTGTGCCACGGTGCCCGCCTCAAAGTCCGAGCCGATAAATCCCGCGGCGTGTGCACCTTCGGTCTCTACCATGCCGGGGTTGATGGAGTTGACACGGATCTTCTTGGGGCCAAGCTCCTTAGCCAGAACGCCCGTGATGGCGTCCACCGCGCCCTTAGTGCCGGTGTAGACCGCGCTGTTGGGCGGCGTCAGGCTGCTAACCACAGAACCGATGTTGATGATGCTGGCGCCCTCGCCAAGATGCTTGACGGCAGCCTGTGTCGTGAGCAGGAGACCGAGGACGTTGACGTTGAAGATCTTGTGGTATTGTTCTTCGGTGAAAGTTTCCACTGGAGAGAACTCGTAGACACCCGAGTTGTTGACCAGGATGTCGAGGTGGCCGAAGTTTTGGAGGGCTGCGTCGATAATGCCCTGAGCCTCGGCGGCCTTGGACACATCGCCACGGACGGCCACCGCTTTACCACCGGCGGCAGCGATGGCGGAGACCACCGTGTCCGCGCCGGCCTTGCTGGACGCGTAGTTGACCACCACCGAGGCGCCTTCGGCGGCCAGCGATTTGGCGATTGCGGCTCCGATACCCTTGGATGCGCCGGTGACAACCGCGACTTTACCTGTGAGCTTGCTCATATCTTTTGTTCCTTTCCAATACTGTGTTGAAACTTCTAAAATCTTTTAGGGCAACGCGAGAATCCGCTTGCTCACGCGCGCGGTTCAGAATCGGCGCGACCGTGAGGGGAGCCGGTCCCCCAAACTGCCTTTTTCAGGCCTTGCAAGTGGGTAGATGGATTCAGCCCCTGGAAAGATTCAAGAGTTCAGAACTGTAGAACTATTGAACCGTTTCTGTATCATGACTACTCTTATAGGTATGCGGCCCCTGTTCCATCCGTCGCTTGAAGAAATCACGGTGGAGGGAATCCTACATGCATTGTCGGACCCGGTACGCGTGGCCATGTACGCCGACATTGTCGCGCAAGAGTGCCCGCAGAACTGTTCGAACTTCCTTACGGTAAGCGATAAAGCAATCCCGAAGTCCACGCTCTCGCAGCACTTCAAGATCCTTCGCGAGGCCGGCTTGATTCGGAGCGAGCGGCACGGTGTGGAGATGCACAACATCTCACGCTGCCCGGAGCTGGAGCAGCGCTTTCCGGGTTTGATACGCGCGATCGTCACCGCACACACCATCCAGTCCGCAAATGACCCACGGGCCAAGATGCCGGCTCCAAAACGGCCCCCCAAACGGGCAGCGGCGAAGTAAAGACTGCGCGACTCACAGGCCCGCGCAAGGTACTCTATCGGAGAGGAGCAAATGCCCATGGCCGTATCTTTCTCAAAGGACATCAAGCCGATGTTTCGGGAAGTGGATATCGATCACATGAAGGTTCACGGCGTGAATCTGGACGACTACCAATACATGTCCGATGCCGCGAACGGCTACGCGAATGCGCAGGCAGTCCAAAATTGCCTGGTGCGTCAAACGATGCCTCCCGGTGGGCCCTTCTGGACCAAAGAGCAGCTTGGCCTGTACGACAAGTGGAAGACGGACGGATATCAGCCCTAATCACTTCACCCATACAACCATCGGCACCGGCTCGCCCGGCGGGGAAAAGTTCAATACCGGCGAGCGAGGTTAGCGGGCACGAAACAACGGTCCCACCGTCGCCATGCAGGAAAAACGAGACTGTAGAGCCGTACCCGGCCGGATTCTTACACGAGTTCAGCGAGCCATCCGCATTCGTCGCAACGGGCTGAAACCCAGTGGCGGTGGGACTGTCCGCGCAGGGGATTTCGTTTGCGGAGAAATTGGCGAACACATTCACACTGGATGCAGCGAACGGAAATTGACGTTTCAAGAACCGCGGTCGGGATTTACGGGGTGCCGTTCCGGCGTTCCTGCTGGTTACAGCGCTGCTGGCCAGCTACATTCCCGCGCGGCGCGCGACCAGGATCGATCCGTTGACTGCGCTGCGTTGCGATTAAGAGTCGCGATTAAGAAATGCTACAACGGGTGAATGACCGAGTCCCCTTTGGCGACACCCGATCCGGCCCATCTCTTTGCCCCGCTCGAGATTCGTGAGGTGCGCTTGCGGAATCGCATTGGCGTGTCGCCGATGTGCGAGTATTCGAGCGTCAACGGTTTCGCGAACGACTGGCACTTCGTTCACCTGGGCAGCCGCGCTGTGGGCGGAGCCGCCATAGTGATAACGGAAGCGGCCGCCGTGCTGGATTCGGGCCGCATCAGCCCGCGGGATCTCGGCATCTATCTCGACGATCACATTCCGGTGCTGGCGCGCATCTTCCGTTTTATTGAAGAGCAGGGCGCGGTGCCGGGGATGCAATTAGCGCATGCCGGAAGAAAGGCGAGCACCGCGGCTCCGTGGAACGGCGGCGGAGCGTTAGAGGAATCCGAGCAAGGCTGGCGACCCATCTTTGCTCCCAGCGCGATCCCTTTTTCGCCCAAGTCGATAACCCCGGAGCCCTTAGATGTTGCGGGAATTGCGCGCGTGGTGCAGGCCTTTGGAGAAGCGGCGAAGCGGGCGCGCGAAGCTGGCGCCAAGATCGTGGAGGTACACGCCGCGCACGGGTACCTGCTGCACGCTCGCCGTTAAGCAATACACGCAGCGATTGCTACGGACGATCGTTCGAAAACCGGACGCGCATACTTTGCGAGGTGGTGTACGCCATCCGGTCAGCGTGGCCGGCGAGTCTTCCTGTGTTCGTCCGTATTTCGGCGACGGATTGGGTGGAAGGTGGATGGACCATCGAGGATTCGGTTTCTCTGGCGCAACAACTTCAGCCACTGGGAGTAGATCTGATCGATTGCTCGTCGGGTGGCGCGGTGCCGAATGTTCCGATTCCCGCTGCCGCGGGATATCAAGTCCCGTTCGCGGAAAAGATCCGTAAAGAAGGAGGGATTCGGACCGCGGCCGTCGGGATGATCACGGCGCCCGAGCAGGCCGATCAAATTGTTCGCACCGGCCAGGCCGACATGGTGTTTCTTGCGCGGGAGCTTTTGCGCGACCCCTATTGGCCCTTGCGCGCGGCCGACGAACTGCGGCAGAATGGGCCGTGGCCGAAGCAGTATTTGCGAGCTAAGCGGACATAATAAAGCTGATGATCTCTGGCGCCCATGTAATTTTGTACAGCAAAGATGCGGAGGCCGATCGCGACTTTTTGCGCGACGTCCTGGGATTTTCGTCGGTAGATGCCGGCCACGGCTGGCTGATCTTCGCGCTCCCACCCGCGGAAATGGCCGTTCATCCCGCCGAAGAGAACGGCAAGCACGAACTCTATTTCATGTGCGACGATCTGAAGGCCGAAATGGCTGAACTCGGGAAGAAGGGCGTCCGGTGTTCCGATGTGCACAAAGAAAGATGGGGTTCCCTTACAAAGATCCGGCTTCCGGGCGGAGGCGAAGTGGGTCTCTACCAGCCGAAGCATCCCACGGCCATAAGACCGGCTCCCTGACGGTCGCGGTTCCGAATGAAACCTTCCGTTCTGAACCGCGCGCGTGAGCAAGCGGCCGAGATTACGATTCGATGCCCATCTGCGACAAACGATAGCGCAGAGCGTTGCGGGTTAGTCCGAGCAAGCGAGCAGCCTGGCTCTTATTGTTGTTGGCGCGATGCAGAGCTTCGCGGATAATCGATTGCTCATACTGATCGAGCGTCATGCCATCGGGAAGGAAGCCATCGGCCGAACCGAGGCGAGGCTTGGGCGCCAGGTCCAGCCGGATGTCGGCGGCTTCCAAAACATCGCCGTTCGCGAGTACTAAGCTGCGCTCGATGGCGTTCTCGAGTTCGCGCACGTTGCCGGGCCAGTGATACTCCATCAGGCGCTCGATGGCGCCGTCGGAAATGGATTCCACGCGGCTGCCGAAATCCTTGCTCAGCTTTCGAACGAAATGGCGCGCCAGATACGGGATGTCTTCCTTGCGCTCGCGTAGCGGCGGAATATTCATGGGCAGAACATTCAGGCGGTAATACAGATCCTCGCGAAACTCTCCCTGTTCCAGCGCCGCGCGCAGATCCACGTTGGTGGCGGCGATAACGCGCACATCCACATGCCGCACTTTGTTGCTGCCCAGCCGTTCAAACTCGCGATCCTGCAGGATACGCAGCAGCTTCACCTGAATGCCGGGAGGCACGTCGCCGATCTCGTCCATGAACACAGTCCCGGTATCGGCTTGCTCGAATTTGCCGGGTTTGCTGAGATTGGCGCCGGTGAACGCGCCCTTCTCGTAGCCGAACAGTTCGCTTTCCATCAGATTTTCCGGCAAAGCCGAGCAGTTGATTTTGACGAACGGCTTGTTCTCGCGCGGCGAGTGGTGATGAATGGCGCGCGCGATCATGTCTTTGCCGACGCCGCTTTCCCCGCACAGCAAAACGGTGGCCCGGGTGGGCGCAACGCGCTCGATAGTGGCGAAGATTTCGCGCATGGCCGCGCTTCGTCCGATGATGTTGTCAAATTCGTAGCGCTGGCTCAGCTCGGCGCGCAGCTCGCGGTTTTCATCGCGCAGCGTACGCACCTCGAGCGCCTTGTTCACCACGGTCATCAGGTGATCGAGTGAAAACGGCTTGGGGAGAAAATCCACCGCGCCGGCTTTCATGGCTTCGACCGCGGTTTCGATGCTGCCAAACGCGGTCATGACGATCACCGGCGTGCGCGAATCCTCGCTGCGCAGTTTCTGCAGCATCTCCAGACCGCTCAAGCCGGGCAAACGCAGATCCGTGATGATCACATCGGAGCGATCGGCCAGCTTCAGGGCATCTTCAGCCGTTCCGGCCTGCTCCACTTCATAGCCCGCCGTCTTCAACTGCAGCTCGATTACCCGGCGCAGCTTCTCTTCGTCTTCGACAACCAGGACAGTGGCTTTCATAGGCCGTTCTCCCGAACAGGAAGGAACACCCGAAAAACACTCCCGGCGCCGGGTTCGCTCTCCACGGTGATTTGCCCTCCATGCTCATCGATGATCTTCGACACGATGGCCAGGCCCAGTCCTACGCCGCTCGACTTGGTGGTGAAGAATGGATTGAAAATGCTTTCCCGATCCTTCGGTGCAATGCCGGTGCCGCGATCGATCACGTCAATTTCAACAGTATCGCCCACTTCGCGCGTCTTGACCGTGATGGTGCCCTGCGGCGGACTGGCTTGCGCGGCATTCAGGAGCAGGTTGTACAGCACTCGCTCGATGAGCTGGCGATCGAGCAGCAGCGGTGGAATATCGGGCGAGTAGTTTTTGTAGATGCTCACGTCCAGAGGGGGCGCATGTTTCTCGACCTGCGCTACGGCTTCGTCGATCACCTCGGCGATCTCGGTCTGTTCCAGGCGCAGGGCCAGCGGACGTGCGAAATCGAGGAAACGGGTAACCAATGCGTTGGTGCGATCCACTTCCGTGGAAATGTATCCGGCCAGTTCATGGGCCACCGCGCCATCGGAATCCACGTTTTTGAGGAGCATTTCCGCCGAACCTTTGATGGTGCTCAAGGGATTGCGGATCTCGTGCGCCAGTCCCGCGGAAAGCTGGCCTAAAGCGGCCAGGCGCTCGGTACGACGAACCTGGGCTTCCGCTTCCCGCAAGTGCCGGTTGGCTTCGGCTAGCTCTTCGGCGGCACGTTGCGCCCGCCGCGTTGCCGCTCGATTCGCTTCGAGCAGCTCATAGGTGAGGAAGCCGGCGATCGGAAATGTGAATTCGCGCAAGATAATGACGGGCCATTGATCGGGAGGAACGAATTGGTCCGGCCGGAGGAACTTGAGGAATGAGAGATACGCGCCGCCGGCCAACACGGTGGCAGCGACCAGCCCTGCCAGGCCGAGGGAAGTAGCCGCTGACATCA
Organism: Bryobacterales bacterium; assembly: GCA_963747945.1. Classification (GTDB taxonomy): domain Bacteria; phylum Acidobacteriota; class Terriglobia; order Bryobacterales; family Bryobacteraceae; genus Palsa-89. The sequence continues at coordinate 285,526 of CAVVHB010000005.1, read as the reverse complement.
CTGGAAGCAGCATGAGCCAGTAGTAAGAACTTTGGATGCCATCGGTCCAAGCCATGAGTATGTACCAGAGCGCCAGCTTGGTCAGGAACGAAATGATGGAGCCCGCTCGCGACCCGAAAAACGGGATCTTCGACTCAATGACCTGCATCAATCCGAGCCCTATCAGGACGGTTGTGGACTCCTTGGTTAAATCGGGCCCGTAAGCGGCCAGCACTGCAAATAATGCGATCCAGACGACGTCCTGCGGCCGAACAATTTGCCAGAAGCGTGCGCGCTCGCCCACGCTGTCATCTTATCGCGTCATCTTGAATCTTAAAGCTGGGACTGTGACACAATGGTTTCTAACACCGAGTTTCATGGAAAATCCAACATTCCCCGCAATTCCCGAGTCGCTAGCTGCGTCTCCAGACGGCGCGCCCCCGTCCGCCGAAGATAATTCGTTTGGCGATATATTGTCGGAATTCGAGCAGGCCCAGCATGGCCGGGGAAGCCAACACCGGGGCCAGCGAAACCAGGGCCAACGCAATAACGAGGCCCTGGAAGGCACCGTGGTTTCCATCTCGTCCGAATCGGTGTTTGTGGACATTGGACGCAAGGTGGATGGCGTGGTGCCGGTGGAAAAATTTCGCGACGAGGCCGGCGCGCTGACGGTGCAGGTCGGCGACAAAATGCTGGTGACCATTACGGGGCGGGACGAGGAAGGTTGCTACACGCTTTCCACCATCAAAGTGGAGCGGCCCAAGGACTGGAGCGATCTGGAACGCGCTTTCGCCGAGAAGCGGACCATCGGCGGCGTGGTCACCGAACTGGTAAAGGGCGGATTGCGCGTGGATGTCGGCTCGGAAGCGTTCCTGCCCGCATCGCGCAGCGGCGCCAAGGATCAGGCGGAGTTGGAAAAGCTGGTGGGCCAGGAGATCCAGTGCCGCATCATCAAGCTGGACACCGCTAGCGAAGACGTGGTGGTGGACCGGCGCGCGATTCTGGAAGAGGAAGAGGCGAAGGCGCGCGAGCAGAAATTCGGAGAGCTCAAAGAGGGCGCGGTGGTGCGCGGTACCGTTCGAAGCGTCACGGACTTCGGCGCGTTTGTCGATTTGGGTGGGGTAGACGGGCTGCTGCATGTGGGCGACATGGCCTGGCATCGCGTGGCGAAACCGTCGGAGGTGGTAACGGCGGGCGATTCCATCGAAGTGAAGGTTCTCAAAGTCAATCCGGAAGGCAAACGCATATCACTCGGGCTGAAGCAACTGGCTCCCGATCCGTGGACTACCGCGGCGGAACGGTTTCACACCGGCGATCGCGTGCAAGGCAAGGTGTCGCGCCTGGCCGATTTCGGCGCGTTCGTGGAGTTATTGCCCGGCGTGGACGGCTTGATCCACATCTCCGAGATGTCCTGGGCCAAGAAAGTAAAGAAGCCGAGTGATCTTCTGAAGACGGGCGAAATGGTGGAAGCCGTGGTGTTGGGAGTAAATGCGGCGGATCGGCGCATTTCGCTGGGTCTCAAGCAAGCGCTGGGCGATCCGTGGGAAGACGCGCTGAAAAAGTACGCTGTGGGCGCCATCGCTGAAGGAGCGGTGACCAGCCTTACCAACTTCGGCTGCTTCGTGGATCTGGGCGGTGGCATCGACGGCATGATTCACATCTCCGACATTACCCGCGAGAAACGTTTGAACCATCCGCGGGAGGCGCTGTCCGCGGGGCAAACGGTGCGCGCCGTGGTGCTGGAAGTGGATCGCGAGCGCCGGCGCATCAAGCTTGGCATCAAGCAACTGGAGCCGACCACGGCCGACGAATATATCGCCGAGCATCAGGTTGGGGAGTCCGTGACCGGGCGGATCGTGGAGGCTTCCCAAAACCGCGCCAAGATCGAGCTGGGGGATGGTGTTTTCGCTGAGTGCCGTATCCGCGAGCAGGCCGGGAATGGGGCAAGTGTGCCCGCACCGGCCCCCCCAAAGGCCGACCTGAGTTCGCTAACGGCAATGTTATCAGCCAAATGGAAGCAAGGACCCGCGGTGGCATCGGCACAGCAGGAGGCTCCGCGCGCGGGCCAGGTCCGGACCTTCCGCATCTTGAAGCTCGACCAGCCGAACAAAAAGATCGAAGTGGAATTGGCTGGATAACTCATCCGCTCCCTGTAGTCGCGGCTCTGTAACACGGCTCCTGGTTGCGCTCCGTGACCTTTTCGGTTTTCCTCCGTCAATTACAGTGTTGCAGGCGTTCAAGGAGCTCGCGCCAGACGGAGCGGGGCGCCCAGTTGGTCTTAACAATGATTGCGGTGCGCGCCGCACCCCTTGCGCTACAACCGTGGTCCAGGCAGCCGTTGGAATGGACGAACCCGAGCTGATTCGGGCGGCTCAACAAGGCGATCAACGCGCCTTTGAGCAATTGGTGCGCCTGCACGACCAGAACGTGCTGCGGCTGGCCACCAATCTGCTTCGGTCGCCCGAAGACGCCAACGATATCTATCAGGAAGCGTTCTTGCGGGTGTACAAAAACCTGCACACGTTTCGTTTCGACTGCAGCTTCCACACCTGGCTCTACAGGATTGTGAGCAACTTGTGCCTGGATGCGCTGCGCAAGAGGAAAGTGCGGCGCGAGGAAAGCTCGATGGTGGAGACGAACGAGGGGTTCCTGGACCGCATGGACAGCGTGGAGGAACCGCGCGCCGACAGCAATCCCGAGCGGCGTCTGGAAAGCAAACAGGTGCGCGAGAAGATTCAGGAAGTATTAGGCGGCTTGACGCCGCGAGAGCGGGCGGTCTTTGAGATGCGGCATTACCAGGGCATGCGGCTGAGAACCATTGGCGAGCTCATGGGCACGTCGGAGGAAGCCGCCAAGAACTGCCTGTTTCGCGCGACGCAGAAAATGCGCGCGGCTTTGGGGGATTTTGTATGACATGTGAAGAAGCCAGAAAAAAATTACCGCTTTTCCTGTACGGCGAACTGTCGTTCGATGAAGAGGAGTTGGTGGAAGTCCACATCGACGAATGCGCCGGCTGCCAGCAGGCGCTGGCTCGCGAGAAAGCGCTCTTTGCCGCATTGGATAGCGTTGAGTTGGTTCCCACTCCCGAAGCGCTGGCGGAGTCGCGTGCCGAATTGCGTGGGCGGCTGGCGCTGTCCGGCGCGCCGGCGAGAACCGATCAATGGCTCGCCGCCACCGAGGTGCGGGGTTCGAGGAACACCCCTAGTTCAAGCTTCTGGGAGAAGATCCGGGAGGGCTTCACGATACGTTTTCACTTTGCGCCCGGAATCGCGCAGGTGGGCGGTGCCGTGGCCATGCTGGCGCTGGGATTTTTGACGGCGCGCGTGGCGCCCAACTCCTTCCTGGGCAACTTTCATTCGGCCGGCATGCTGGAACCAGCTACCTCGCGTGTTCGATATGTGGAGCCGGTATCGCCGGGACGGGTTCAAATTGTTTTGGATGAGACACGGCAGCGCGTACTTTCCGGCAACGTGGATGACGAGGCCATTCAAAGGCTGCTGCTGACGGCCGCGAAAGATCCTTCCGATGCCGGCCTGCGGGTGGAATCGGTCGATTTGCTGAAGAACAACTCGCAATCGGCCGAGGTTCGCAAAGCGCTGGTGTATTCGCTCCAGCACGATCCGAACGCCGGCGTGCGATTGAAAGCGCTGGACGGGTTAAAGCAATTCGCGCAGGATCCGGACACGCGGCAGGCGTTAACGCAAGTGCTGTTGAAAGATGACAACCCGGGCGTGCGGACGCAGGTGATCGATCTACTGGTCCAGCGGCACACCGATGCCATGGTGGGCGTTTTGCAGGAACTGATGCAGAAGGAAGATAACGGCTATATCCGGATGCGCTGCCAAAAAGTTTTGCAGGAGATGAACGCGTCGGCAGAGATGTACTAAGCATGAAGGAGCTGTTATCGATATTGTTCCTCGGAGCGGCCCTCGCGCCGGCCCAAAGCGAATCTCCTATAACTCGCGATGGCGCTTACTGGGTCCGCACGATACAGGGTGTAATCGATGCGTCGTCTGGTGGCCGGCTGCGCGTGGAGACTACGGGCAACGTAACGCTTCGGGGCACTGCTCCTGACCGGGGGACGGCCGGTGAGCAGACCACTTACACGCTGACGGTGCGGGTAAGAGCCGGGAACGCGCGCGAAGCCGAAGCGCTGCTTGATCGAGTTAACGTGAAGACCGGAACCGAGGGCGGTTGGGCCTCTATAAAGGTAACTCCGCCCCGGCGGGATTCCTCGGGAATGGAATTAAGCGTCACGGGACCGCGAGCAATGCGGCAAGTCCGGGCTGAAACGCTGGGTGGAAATGTGCAGGGTTCCGACTGGGATGGGGATTTCGAAGCTCAATCGGCTGGTGGGCGGATCGCGGTGGATCGCATTCGAGGGCGCAGCGAACTGCGCACGGCCGGAGGCGATATTGAAGTTGGTAAAGTGAGCGGGCCGGTGCGATGTTTCTCCGGCGGCGGCGCCATTCGAGTTGACAGCGCTGGGGCCGCGGTGTGGCTGGAGACGGCGGGCGGCGAGATTTCCGTTCATCAGGCCGGGGGCCCGGTGCAAGCCTCGACGGGGGGCGGCAACATTCGCGTGGAACGCGCCGCGAGCACGGTGGTGGCGCGCACGGCGGGCGGTCTTATCCAGGTACAGCAGGCCGACGGTCCGGTGACCGCGGAAAGCTCCGGCGGGGCCATTCAGGTGAACTCCGCCAACGGCGTGCGTTGCGAATCGGCGGGCGGCGCCATCCGGCTGCGGAACGTGGCGGGAGCGGTGCATGCCTTCGCGAATTCGGGAAGCATTATGGCGGAGCTGGTGTCAGGCGGCGGCGCTCCCGGCCATGCCATGGCAAATTCCGTATTGAGCACGAATGCTGGTGACATAACCGTTCTCATTCCGTCCAATCTTGCGTTGACAATACAAGCGGTCAATGAGTCGGGCGGTTCCGGACGGATCGACTCCGATTTCCCGCAGGTTCGTCCGCAGCCGGGCGGCGTGCCGGGGATGGGTCCTCAGATGGCTGAGGGCGCGCTGAACGGGGGCGGTCCACTGTTGCGCGTGAACGTGACAGGCGGCACCATCTATTTGCGCAGGGCGAAATAGTTTTCTTCAGGGGTGATGCGATGACGAAACTTCTTAGTCTGGTGGTGGTGTTCTCCGCTGCTGCCTTGGCGCAAGGTCCGGATTTCCTTCAGGTGCCCGCTCCTCCGGCGCCGCCGGCCCCACCGGTGCGTGAATTCAATAGCGGCCCCTTCGTGGGCGGCACGTACCTGGGGGTGAATCTAGCCGAGATCGACGTCAACCGCGCGAAGGAGTTAAAGCTCAAAGAAGATTACGGCGTCGAGATCACGCGCGTGGAAGAGAACAGCCCGGCTGAAAAAGCCGGTGTAAAGACGGGCGATGTGATCCTGGAATACAACGGGCAACGCGTGGAAGGCATGGAGCAGTTCGGAAGGATGGTGCGCGAGACGCCGCCCGGACGCGAGGTGAAGCTGACGATCGGACGCAACGGCTCTACGCAAACGCTTGTGGCGGTGCTGGGCAGCCGCAAATATCGCTTCTCTGGAAACTTCCCTCAAGGCTTTGAGGTGCCTGAGTTTCACATGCCCGATATTCCGCAGATCTTCACGACACTGCGCAGCCCGATGCTGGGTGTGGAGGCCGAGTCGCTCGGGTCGCAGTTGGCGGTGTATTTCGGCGTGAAAGAGGGCGTGCTGGTTCGGTCCGTGTTGGATAACACGCCGGCGCAGAAGGCGGGCATCAAGGCGGGCGACGTGCTCACCAAGGTGGATGGAATGGCGGTGACCACGCCGAGTGAACTCTCGAGCGCAGTGCGGGCAGCGAACAGCAAGAAGACCTATGCCATTGAGCTGGTGCGCGACCGCAAGCAGGTGTCTGTGAATGTGAACGTGGAGGACCGATCGTCAGAAAGATCGATCCCACGCGGACGCGTGGTTCGCAATAGCGTCACGAATTAATTTCCGTTGAGCTGTACACCACGCTGCTATTGACTTTCAGCAGCAGCTCCACTTCTCTTTGCGGCAAGTTCAAAGAAGCAGCGATCTTTCCGGCTTGCTCCCCGCGCCGCGACATGCGGATCACCTGGCTGCGTTTGATCAGGTTCAAACCAGACTTGGGCGGTATGGGCGGCACCGGAACTTGGGCACGATCCTCTGTATCCAGCATCCGCGCTCTTAGCTCGGCCACCTGGGCCTTCAGATTGTTGGTGATGGATTCCTGCGCGGTCTGGCGCCGTTTCCAGCGTAAATTCATGATGCGTGTCTCGTGCCCAAGACAAAGAAAGAAGAAGAGGCACAACACGCTATTGATCCCGATGAGCAGGAAAGGCGCGAGCGGAATGAGATAGGAGCCTAGCATGATTGAATACAGATCCTGGCTTAATACAAAGTTCTGAGGCGCTCCTGCCGGCTGATCACTTGTTTGATGCGGATACCATAGTTGCCCTCGACTACAACCACTTCGCCCCGAGCGATCACGCAATTATTCACGATCACTTCCACCGGTTCGCTCAGGGCGCGGTTGAGCTCTACGATGGAGCCGGTAGTCAGCTTGATTACGTCCTTCAGCATGAGCTGAGCACGACCGAACGAGACGATCACGGGAAGCTCGACATCGAGCAGCAGATCGATGGACCCTTTGGGACCCGCTTTTGCCGTGGGGCTCGCCGCCTGGGCTTCGGAAGCTGGTTTAGCCGGGGCAGGTACCGGGTCATCAGCGAGATTCGCGACGGAGGGAGCAAAAACCGCGAGCAACGAAAAAGCCTGCTCGCCCAGGGTGATCTCGAAGGAATAAACGCCGGCGCCCGGGAGCGGCGGGGGAGGAGCGGAGCGCCCCTGCCCGCAGGAGATTTCTTTGCCGGCTCGTGTAGAGATCGCGCTCGCAGCCCCAGACAGGCTTTGATTTACGACCTCGAGGTAAGTACTGCGGACATCTTCGGGTGTGGCGTCGTCCACCCCCGCGGTGCGTAGTACTCGGTTGCCGATTTCCTCCCAACTGCGCGCGGCGGCGGCCACCCATATATTGGCGTCTGGACCAGGACTGAGCGGCTGGTCCCACCACAGCAACTCCTGCTGCGATGGATCGATCTCCGCAGGCGCGAGCTGGTGCGGTGCAACGGTGATCCGAACCGACTCGCCCGTCATGGATTCCACGGCGCGAGTGAGTTGCCGGCCCCATTCTTCAGCGAGCCAGACGGCGGCGGCGTTTCCCGGGAGCGCGGGCTCCGGCGGCAGGGGCTCCTGCGACACGGACTATGCGCCTCGTTCCAGCGGCCAGCGTTTTTCCAGGTAAGAACGCAAGCGCAGGATGGCCTGCGACTTCAATTGCGAGATTCGCGACTCATGGAGATTCACCACCTTGGCGATCTCGCGCAACGTCAGCTCCTCGTGGTAGTAAAGGCTGACGACAATCCGCTCGGTTCGCGGCATTTTCTCGATTGCTTCCGCCAGCAGGCGCTGCAGCTCGGAACGTTCGAGCAGACGCGACGGCCAGTTCTCCTCGTCGTCTGAAATGTACTTCAAAAGGTTGCGGCTGTCGTCTTCTGGAGCGGAGGTTTCGAGACTTCCCAGGTTCACGCCCCGGATATCCACCAACCACTCGTGGTATTCCTCGAGTGAAAGCTTTAGCTCCTGGGCGATTTCGTCTTCCGTCGGCGCACGGTGCAGACGTTGTTCCACCGAGGCGATAGCGGCTTCAATCTGTTTAGAGCGCCGGCGCTGCTGGCGGGGCGCCCAATCCAAGCCGCGCAAGCTGTCCAGGATCGCGCCTCGAATCTTGTACTCGGCATAGGTTTTCAGCTTGACGTTGTGGCGCGGGTCGAAGCGATCGATAGCGGCAATCAACCCGATGGTGCCGGTGGAGATCAGGTCTTCCAGATTCACGCTCTCGGGCAAGCGTTCGTGGATGCGCCGGGCAATGAGACGGACTTGCGGCAGATGCTCGAGAATCAATCGTTCCCGCTCTTCGGCGGCGCGCTCGCCCGAGTCGCGCACTTGGTACTTCTTGATGGCGCGGATGGGAGTCTTGGTCGTGCCCTGAGTCCTCATGCGGCCACCACGTCAAATTTCGGTTCAGCGTCATATTGCTTTTCGGCCGAAGCGCGCGATCCCAGAATCAGATCGAGCATGAGATCCTTAGTCGCCGGCTCCAGATCCTCCGGAATGCGCTGGCCTCGCGAAAAAAATGAAATCGGTGTACCCATCCGGATGCTCCGGCTCAGAATGGGCCCAAACGTTTCGGTTTCGTCCAATCGGGTGAACAGTAGTTTGCGCGGGTGGAAAATGCTGTATTGCTCTGAAACGCGGCACAGGTCGGCCGGCCGCATGGAGGCTGAGAGGACCAGATGTGTATCGATGCTGGGCTGATGGGTGGCGAGAAGTTGGGCCAGGTCTTTGTACGCTTCCATCTCGGAGCGGCACAAACCCGGCGTATCGATGAGGATCAGATCCTTCTGGCGGTATTCATCCAGCGCCTGGACCAGCGCTCCGGCGGTTTCCAGCACCTGACAACCGATGCCGAGGATGGCCGCGTAAGAACGCAATTCCTCCGCGGCCGCGATACGGTACGTATCCATGGTTAGAACCTGCACGGTCTTACGCGCGGCGACGCCGTATTGCACGGCCAACTTCACCAAGGCCGACGTTTTGCCGGCGCCCGGAGGCCCGACCAATGCCACCACGCGCGAAGCGCCGCCACGTAAACCGAGCTCGGCATCGACGCTCACCAGCTTGGCAAGCTCGGCCCGTAAGGCGCCTTCGGGAATAGGGGAAATCAGCTTGCCCACGACATCATAAGCGAGTTCGGTGTCCAGCTCGGCGTCGGTCAGGGCCGTGCATACCCTGGAAAGCCAGGGGTCGAAAGCAACGCTCGCCATGCCGTGTCCGGAACGCGCCAGAGTCAGCGCGAGCTTTTCCATCCGCTGCTTCAGTTCGGCGACATCCTGCGAGAGTCTATCGACTGGTGCTGACGCCACAACCCGGGACCCGTCTTTTTCACGGTCTTTGTCACGTTCTTGGGCAGGCGCTGGAACGCTTGGCCCTCTTTCCGGGACTTCGCTGCAGACCACGACCTCATAGAAGCCAAGGTGGCGAGCCTCCGTTCCCGCGCGCTTGGAATTTACAAGCATCGCGTCCGGCCCCAACTCGTGGCGCGCCAGACGAATGGCTTCCTCGATTGTATTTGCGAAAAATGATTTCAGTTTCATAGCGCGTGGCTGTGCTTCCAAGCCCCTTTAAGTGACCGTTCTTTTCTCAAGCCATCGTGCTCTTCTTAGGACACAGTCCCAAGAGAAACGACCTTATTCCCTGGTGGTATTTCGTTGTGGGATAGCACCGACAAATTTGGAGTGATACTTTCCATGATCTGACGCACAAAGAAGCGTGCCGCCGAACCAGTGACCAGCAGACCTGGGGCATCTTGTGGATTGCAGCACTTCTTCAGCCGTTCCTGGATGTCGCGTACGCGCTGGGGCGAAAGATTCACGTGACTGGAATTCTCAGTGTGCTCTACCGCCGATTCGATGGATTGTTCGAGAACCGGATCGAGGAAATATGCCGAGAGATCGCCCGAGGGCTCAAGCAAAGGCTTTACTACCTGACGGCGAATAGCCTGCCGCACGTACTCGGTGAGAAGCACCGTATTCTTCGTAATTGGCGCAGCCTCACCCAGCGCCTCAAGAATGCTCAACGCATCGCGGATGGAAACACGCTCTCGCAACAGGTTCTGAAGAACTTTCTGCACCACCGCCAGAGAAAGCAATTTTGGAACCAAATCCTCCACAGCTTTGGAATTGTCTTCGTTCACCCGGTCCAGCAGCTTCTTGGCCTCCTGACGCGAGAACAATTCGTGCGCGTGGCGGCGCACTATTTCACCCAAGTGCGTCCCGATGATGCTGATGGTGTCTACCACGGTGTAGCCGGCACGACGCGCCTCTTCAACCCGATCCGGCGAGATCCACACGGCCGGTATTCCGAACGCCGGCTCGCGTGTGGCAATGCCATCGATCTTTACGCCCTTGTCATCGGAGTCCGGGCCGGAGTCCGGGGCGGAATGCAGGGCCAACTCGCAACCATGGGCTAATTCATAACGCGAGACTTCTACTCCCTTCAGCGAAAACACGTACTCGCGTGCCTTCAGCGTTAGGTTGTCGGTGACACGCACGGGTGGCAGGATATAGCCGAGTTCGGTGGCGAGTTGCCGCCGGATGCTGGCAATTCGTTTGAGCAGCGGCGAATTCTGGCCGCCCTCCACCAGATGGACCAGCCCCAATCCCACCTCCACGGCCAGCGGTTCGATGCGCAGCAAAGACTCCAGATTTTCGCGCGCCGGCGCGGCTGCGGGAGGCTTCGCTTTTTCGGCAGTGGCAGCTTTTTGCCGCAAGCGCCATGCCATCGTCCCAACGCCGCCCCCCAGGACCAGAAATGGAATCTTGGGGAGTCCGGGAAATGCGGCCATGGCGACCAGAACTCCAGCCGCCAGGAACAAAGGTTGTGGATTTCCGAACACCTGTTTCTGGAGATCCAATCCTAAATTGGTTTCCGAGCTGGCACGGGTGACAATCAAACCTCCCGAAATGGAAATCATCAGCGCCGGGATCACGGTCACCAGGCCATCGCCAATAGTCAGGACCGTGTAGGTCTCGAGCGCCTGTTGGAGATCGAGCCCGTGCTGCAGCACACCGATCAGGAAGCCCGCGAGAATATTGATGACCGTGATGATGATGGACGCCACCGCGTCGCGCTGTGTGAAACGAGAGGCGCCATCCATGGCGCCGTAGAACTCGGCTTCGCTCGCGAGCATCCGCCTCCGAAGGCGTGCTTCATGCTCATCGATCAGGCCGGAATTCAAATCGGAATCGATCGACATCTGCTTGCCTGGCATGGCGTCCAGGGTGAACCGCGCCGTCACCTCCGAGATGCGCACCGCGCCGTGATTGATGACCACATACTGAATGGCGATAAGCACCAGGAAAATTACGACCCCAATGACGTAGTTCCCCCCCACCACAAAGGCCCCGAAGGCTTGAATTACTTCGCCGGCTGCGGCGGTTCCGGTGTTGCCATTGAGCAGAATCAGACGCGCCGACGAAATATTCAAGGCCAGCCGGAACAGGGTCATCAGCAGCAGCGTGGTGGGAAACACGCTGAACTCGACCGGCTTGGTGATGTAGAGCGAAACCAGCAGGACAATGACAGAGAGGGTAATGTTCGCGCTGATCAGGATGTCGAGCAGAAATGGCGGCAGCGGCGCGATCATGGCCAGCACAATGCCGAGCACCGCGATTGGCACCGCAAACTGGCGCCAATTGGCCAGGCGCCGCGGAGGCGCGGGCGGGCTTCCAGCCGCGGGCTTGGTAACAGCGCGGGGAGCCGGCTTGGCCGCAGCGCGAACCCGAGGCGTCATCTATTGCTTCTTCCTCGCGTCATCTACTTCTTCCCCGGGTGCATCAGCTTGTAAATGTAAGCCAGCACTTCGGCGACGGCGCGATAAAGATGCGGAGGAATCTCCTGGCCGACGTCGGCGGATTTGTACAAAGCCTGGGCCAGCGGCTGATTTTCCACGATCGGCACCTGATGATCGAGGGCGATCTGGCGGATCCGCAGAGCCAGGTAGTTCTTGCCTTTCGCCAGCACCCGCGGCGCGGCCATCCCTTCCATCTCGTAGCGGATAGCCACGGCGAAATGAGTGGGGTTGACGATGACCGCCGTCGCGTTGGGGATTTCCTTCATCATGTTGCGACGCGCCAGATCCCGCTGAATTCGCCGCACCCGCTGCTTGATCTGGGGATTGCCCTCGGTTTCCTTTAGCTCGTCACGGACCTCCAGTTTGGTCATGCGCAACGATTTGAAGTGATGCCGGTATACGCGCACGAAGTCCATAACTCCGATGGCGCAGAACAGCAGCGCCGCTTTCCACAGAAAATCGCGAAACGAGTCGCTGATCACGCGCAAGGCCGGCTGGAGGCCCTCGCGCGCCAGGCCGGCATAGACGTCCAGATTTGCCGCGGCGATTTTGTAGACCGCGAACGCCAGCAACGGCAGAAAGAGCAGGGCTTGCAGAAACGCGGCTGAGTTTTGCCTGGGAACGTTGCGCAGCTTTTGCAGGGGGTTCAGGCGTTTTGGATCGGGCGCCAGATTGTGCAATGAAAGTCCCAGCCGCGTGCTCCCGAGTTGCGCGGCGAGCGCCACAGCCGTCAGGCAGCAGCCCATCCAGAGTAAAGGCGTGAATATGTGTCCGAGCAACATGGCGTAGATTCGCTGCACGGCGCGAGGCGTCACAGGAAGACGAAAGGCGGCCACCAGAAGGTAACGGACCATATCGCGCGTACGTTCGAAGAAACCACCGCCCCCGATGATCAGCAGGACCACAAACGTGAGGAACTGCAAAGCGGCCAGCAGTTCCCGGCTAGCGGGAAACTGGCCCTCCCGCCGGCTCTTCTCGAGTTTTCGCTTGGTCGGTTTTTCGGTGCGCTGGCCTTGGTCCGCCATATGTGTCCTGCTACTTATGGATTCAGAACTCGATCTAATACAGCGAATGTGATCGCGCCCGTGCGCTCGAAGACGGCCGGATACGCCGATAGAACAACGGCCAGAAAGGCCAAAGCCACCACCATCTTGATGGCAAAAGAGAGCGAGAGAAGTTGCAGTTGCGCGTGCAGCCTGCCGAAGACAGCGAACGCTATATCCAACAGAATCAACAGAGCGAGAACGGGAATCGCGAGTTGGACCCCAGTGGTGAAGATTGCCGCGCCGAGGCCCACAATCGTCTCAATGGCGCGCCCGTCGAGTGAGAAGGCACGCGCCGGCGCCGATTCCAAACTTCTTGCCAGGGCTTGGAGCACCAGGCGGTCGAACCCAAAAGCGAAGAACAGCGTCCCGGCGAGAAGCTGGGCCATGAGCTGGAGCGTCGTGGTATCGGCTTGCGTCGTGGGATCGACCGTGGACGCGTAGGAATATCCAGCCTGCAACCCCAACACTTGGGCTGCCAATTGAACGCCTTCCAATAGAAACGCGATGGCGAGCCCCACCGTAACGCCGAAGAACGTTTCCTGGGTGATTGCTCCGAGCAACCGTCCGGCGACCAGCGTAGACCCATCCTTCATTGTTAGCGTGGGCCACGCCGGGAACAAAGCGATCGTCAGCGCTAGAGCCAGAACCACCCGGCTGGTGTCCGGACCAGCGGAAAAACCCGGAATCGGCACAAAGACGACGACACCGGACACACGGGCCATTGTCAATAGAAATCCGTAGAGTGTCGCCAGTTGGATCGTGAACTCAGCGTGCATAGCGGCCAAAATCGCTGAAGAGTGCAGTAGTATACGCAATGAGACGGGAAGTCATCCAAGGCAACATCAGCAACACACCCACCAGAAACGCCGTGAGGCGCGGCACTGCCCCAAAGCTGGTGTCCTGAATGGACGTCAGTACCTGAAGGAGGCTAACCGCGATTCCGACCACGAAGCCAATCGCAAGCAGCGGGATGCTTAGCCAAAATGTCTCCATCAGGGTATGCCGGAATATCTGGACCGCCAATTCCGGCGTCATGCAGAATATAAACTCACGGTCATACCGATTAAAAGCTCCTCAGAAGGGAGCCAATCACCAGATTCCATCCGTCCACCAGCACAAACAAGAGAATCTTTATGGGAGCTGAGAGCATGATTGGCGGCAATTGGACCATGCCAATCGAGAGCGTGACGGAGGCGACCACCAAATCGATGACCAAGAACGGCAGGAAGAGAATCGCGCCAATTTGAAAGCCGGTCTTGAGTTCGGAGATCACGTAGGCCGGCATCAGTACTCCCAGGCCGAGCCCGGACCGATCTTGCGGCACGGGGGTATGCGAGATATCCAGAAAGAGACGCACATCTTTCTCACGGACATAGCGAAGCAGGAAGGCTTTCAATGGTTGCGAACCATCGTTCCAGGCCTGTTGCCAGGTATCCTGTCCGGACTCGAGCGGCTCCCACCCCTTGTGGTACATGTCGGTTACCACCGGCTGCATGATCACCAGAGTCAGGAATAGGGCTAGACCAACCAGAACTTGATTGGAGGGCGTTCCCTGAGTGTTTAGGGCTTGCCGGAGAAAGTGCAGCACCACAGTGATACGGAGAAAGGGCGTGACGGACATAATCACGGCCGGCAGAATGGCGAGCAGCGTGAGCAGGATGATGATTTGCATCGGCGCGCTCAAAGACAACGATCCTTTGGAAGGCGCGAGCGAGAATCCCAAAAGGGAACCAGGACTTTGGGCTGCCAGGGTGTCCGCCAGGGCCAGCCCGCCAAGGGAATACCACGTCAAGCGTTTCATACCGCGGCCATTTTCTTCCGCTCACAGCCTTCTGCCGGCGCGGCGTCACCGAGGAAAGTAAGGCCGTCCGGATGTAGGGCTAATATCAGGTTGCGATCGCCGACGCGTACCAGATGAATGGAGTGGCGCGCGGTGAGTACCAGTTTGCCGCGGGATTCCAGCAGGTTCGACAGCGAATTGGATCGCCGCATCCCAGCCCAGCCTCGTTTCCGAAGAGACCATAGGGCTATCCACAGCAGGCTGAAAACGAACACAATGGCGAGCGACTGTTTAGCAATGTCCATAGTGGCAGATCCGCTATTCCTCCTGACGGAAGTCGGTGATTCGAACACCCACGGTATCCTCGATGATCACGATTTCCCCATAGCCGATCAGCGTCGCACCTACCAGAATGTCGATGTTGTCCCCAGCCGAACGGGCAATGCGGATCACGCTCTCGGGACCGAGCTCCAGAATCTGCGCAATGGTCATGATTCGTCGCCCGAGTTCCACCTCCACGTCCACCGGCACGTCAGCCAGGTATGCGATCTGTTCGAGCGGAGTCAGTTGGATCTCACTTAATCAGATTGATGGTGTCTTGGCTCAGCTCGTCAATAGCGTCGATCACTTTGGAGTTGGCTTCGTAGCCGCGCTGGTAGACGATCAGGTTGGTGAATTCGGTGGCGACATCAACGGTGGACGATTCCACCGCGCCGCCCTGGACGGTTCCCCTTCCGCCGGCTCCGGGAAGGCCCACGGCCGGAAGCGCCGAAAGGGCGCTCAGCTGATAGTTGTTGTTCCCTACCGCTAGGAGGGAATCCGGATTTCGAACGGTGGCCATGGCCAGTTGGCCAACCACGGTCTGATTTCCGTTGGAAAATTGTGCCAGAACCTCGCCGTTGGTGCCTATCCCGACCGTAGTCAATTGAGCGGCCGCTGTGCCGTCTTGCGAAACCGCTGACACAGAGGAGGGCTGGGCAAACTGTGTGACATCGGGTGTCGTACCGCTATAGAGGTTCCAGTTCACTGTCATGTCGGCTGCACCGTCCGCCAGGCCGCTCATCACAAGTTGGGGCGAGGGATCGGTTGCGGCGGGCGTCGTCAAGACCCCACTGGAATTGAAGTTAATGCTGCCGGTCAGCGGCGTGGACGTGCCGCTGGCATAGTCCGCTGCAGGAATGCTCAGCGAGTAGTCCCACTGGCCGGCGACGGTGGGGTCCTCTGTAAACGTGGCCGTAACGACGTGGGTATTGCCCAGCGAATCGTAAACCGTGACGGAGGTCGCAAAAGTTGCGTTGGCGCTCCCAGGCGTTGCAGCAGCGTTCAAATTGAGACTGAGCGACATGTTCTGGGTGACCACTGGCGGCTGCACGGTCCCGGTCGGTATGGTGATGTTACCCGGAGGCGCGTTGGTGTTCAAGACCCCATTGACCTGCGTCCAACCCTGCACCACCTGCCCCGTCGCGGTTTCGAGGTTTCCATTCTCGTCCGTCTGGAAGTTGCCGGCACGGGTGTATTGGGTGGCCCCGTCCGGCCCCTGAATCACAAAAAAACCGGCGCCCTGGATGGCCGCATCAAGCGTGCCACCAGTGGTCTGAATGGCGCCTTGCGTAAACAAGGCCTCAGTAGTTGGGGTCCCAACTCCGAATCCAACTTGAGTGTTTCCGAGACCTGCGCTGATGGACTGGGTTACAAGATCGTGGAAGGAAACTTCGCTAGCCTTGAACCCGATGGTATTGAGGTTGGCCAGGTTGTTACCCGTCACCGAGATGGCGGTTGAAAAGGCGGAGAGCGCCGAAAGTGCGGTCGAGAATGATAGAGGCATCAGTGCTCCTTACGATGACGTGGTTGCTGTAGGCTGTGCTGTGGTCTGGGAGTCCGCGGTCAATGTGGTGTTAATACTATCCAGGTCAGTCCGCATCTGGATCTCTTGTTCGAGCGAGCTAAATTGGGCCAGCTGCGATACGAACTGGGTGCCATCCTGCGGCGCCGTCGGATCTTGATTCTGCAGTTGCGCGACCAGCAACTGCAAGAAGGTCTGCTCGTTCGTGAGCGAGCCGAGCGCGGCGTTGCTTGACTGCGATGAGGGTTGAGACGAGGATTGCGCCGCCGCGCTTGTTCCATTGCTTAACGTGGGTACCATAGTTTTTCCTCCTCTGGAGTGCTCGCTATGGGCGCCGAAAGCGTTTCTTCGAGTTGGGTCCTCCAGCGTCCTTGCTGCCGTTGGTTCGATTCCTGCTGTCCGTGGCGCTGGCCTTGTTGGCCCCCCCGGGAACCGGAATCGTCTGATTTGCTCTGACTGTTGGCCGAATTCGAAGGCTCCCCGACCGATGAATACCCGTGTTGTTCCGCGATCGGATTCCACGTCTCGGCCCTGAATCCCTTATCCTCCAAATGCCCCACCAGTTCCCCCAAATTATTTTGAAGAGATTTCGCCAAGTCTTGGTCCGCCGTGCGCACCGCCACCTGGATCTTCCCGGCCCGTTGCGCTACTTGGACATCCACGCTGGCCGAGGCGGTTGCCAGCCGAAACGAAATCTCACGGATCGGTTGTGTCTGGGAAGCGCTGCTGGATTCCAATTCCGGTGAAGCTGTTGGCGGATGAAGCGGCTGCGTTCCTTTGGTCTCAGTCTGCATTGCTCCTCCAGGTTCGGCAGCCCGGTCCAGCCAAACTTCAGCGCCTGATTGGCCGGAAGGCTGGTTGCTGGTTTGGATTTGCGAAGCCTTCTCGGTGATCGGAGCCTTTGGGGGCGGCTTCGGGTCGGATCCGGAGTTTGACATGTCCCGACCCGCCTTGTTCCCGGCATCGCTCGCAGATGTTCCGTGGGTTGCAGCAATACTCCCTGTTGGCGCCAGAGGTGAGCGCGGCGGTGTCCCTACTTCGGGTGCTTGGCCGAGCTGCTGGCCAGGACGCTGCGGAGTCGAAGCTTCCGGCCGTGTTTCGGTCCCTGGCGGGGGTGTCTCTCGGCTGTCCGCTTCCAGAAGAGGTGAAGCGGTGGGGTTCTCGGGGATGGACGCTGGATGCGGACTAAAGACCGGGGGTTGAACATCGATTTCCGCCGAATTGTTGGCGGCTCCCGAGGCCGCTAGGTCCGGCGGTCCAGAACTAGCAGTTATGTTCACACCAGGAATTCGCTCCAATGTTGCGGGAGATCGAAGCCTGGCGCTCCCTGAACCTGTGGAATCGGAGTTCAGGAGACGAACGGGAATCGACTGCAACAACGATAAACTCGAGTTCGCTCGCGTATCGTTTCCTCGCGGAGACGGTGACCCAACCGGCGCGGGATCTGGCTTAGGCACCTTGGTCTTCTCCGTATCGGCTGAATCCATACCGGACGCAGCCGCGTTTAGTCCTGCGTTTAGTGCAGCCAACTGGCCGGTCCCACTGGCAGCATCGAGTGGATTTCCCGGGCCGGACTCCCCAGCCAGGATCTCATCAGACCTAGCCATCATCGAGTCAGTGTTAGTTGCAGGAGGTTGCCAAGTCAGCCGCAGAGCGAACGCAATATCACGCGCCGGTGTGGGCGGATTGTGGTTCAAGATCGAGGTTCCGGACGCGGTAACGGTTGCCCCGAGGCCCTGGAAGGCAGCCAGTTGCGATGGTGCGGACGCACTCGATCCTGGAGCGTCGCCGGGAGTTGAGATCGCTGGCCCCTCGCCTGCAAAACCTGCGCTTGGGACCTCTCCCGTTTGAATCGGCACTGTCGTCCCGGCAATCGATTCCGGCGCCGTGGGTGGAAAGAGCGCGGGGCGAAGCTTGGCGTCTATTGCGTTCGCGGTCTTTTCCACCTGTCCTTTCGTGACTGGTTGCAATGTGGCATTGGGCCGCTTAGCCCGCCGAACTGCGGCCACGCCGCGAGCCCCTGTTCCAGTTGCATCGATAAGCCCGTTCAACAAAGACAAGAAACCAGCCAGATGTTGCGCCGGCAGCACGGAGAGTGGGCGCGTTTGCCCTGGTGGATTAGCGATTGGTGGAGCAAGCTCGATGCCGGCGACATTCACGCCCTAACGGAATGCATCCGCGGGGCCAACTCACCTGCTCATGGCTTCAAGGGTTTGCGAAGGAGCGCACTGATGCGAATTTGGCACAAATCCCCTTTTGACACATTCTTGTCTCGTTACGTTCCCCCATAACGCACTTATCGCAAACATATTTCGGATAATGAGACAGATTTCGGATCGGCCAGACAATTGCCTTAGCTTTACCGACGTTGAAGAACTGAACATGGACGCATTAATGGCAGCCGCAGCCAGCGGAATTCAAGCCAGGATCCAGAATCTGGACCTGCTGGCCAATAATCTTGCTAACGCTTCGGCGGCGGGCTATAAATCTGATCAAGCATCGTATGGTCTTTACGTCTCGCCGGAGGCGACCGATTCCCCGGAAGGGACGAATCCAGCCATTCTGCCCTTGATCCAAAATCGTTGGACCGACTTCACGCAGGGCGCTCTCACTCCAACCGGTAATTCGATGGATTTAGCTCTGAGCGGTAAGGGATTTCTTGTGGTGAGCACCCCGTCGGGTCCTCTCTATACAAGAGGTGGCAGCTTTCGATTTTCCACCACAGGCCAGCTTCAGTCCGAGGACGGCAACGATCTTGAGGGAATCGACGGAAAGCCCATCCTGGTGGACAGTTCAAAGGCCATCGAAGTCCTGCCAGACGGGACCTTACAGCAAGACGGCCAAGAGGTCTCGCGAATCGCAGTGGTCAATTTCGAGCACCCTGAGATGCTTGCAAAGCGTGGCGGCAACTACTTCAAGAGCAATGCGGATACTGGGTCCCCGGCTCCGGACGCACAGGCGGAGATCCGGCAGGGCCAGCTGGAGAAGGGCAACTCGGATTCGACTCACGCAGCGTCGAGTATTGTGACGATCTTGCGCCAATTCGAGGCTTTGCAGAAGGCCATGGCCATTGGCGCCGATATGAACCGGCGCGCAGTGGAAGATGTCGCGAAAGTCAGCTCGTGACGAGAGGACTTCTACGAACGTAGCTGAAATCGAGGAAGTAAAGAAAGCGAGTAATTAGGAAATGATTCGAGCTCTCTACAGCGCGGCCAGTGGAATGAACGCGCAGCAAACAAACATCGACAACATCGCTAACAATCTTGCGAACTCCAGCACCAATGGCTTCAAGATGCGGCGGGCGCAGTTCCAGGATCTGATTTACCAGAGCCTGGTGCAACCGGGCGCCGCCGCCGGAGCGCAGAACATTGTGCCGAGCGGCCTGCAAATCGGATTGGGGACTAAGACGGCCTCCAACGAAATCATATTTTCCCAAGGCAACTTTCAAGAGACGGACAACCCTTTAGATCTAACGATCCAAGGCAATGGTTTTTTTCAGGTGCTGTTGCCGACCGGCCAGACAGCTTATACGCGCGACGGAGGCTTCGAACTCGATAACAACGGCAATCTGGTCACCTCTAGTGGCAGTCTTGTCCAGCCGCAAATCACGATACCTTCGCAAGCGCAAACGATCACCATTGCCGCGGATGGCACGGTCACCTACACGCAACCCGGGCAAACTGCTTCTTCGGTGGCAGGACAGATTCAACTGGCCTTGTTTCCCAACCCGGCTGGTCTGAACAGTGTCGGCCAGAACCTGTTCGAACCAACGGACGCGTCCGGGAATCCGACGGTTGGCAATCCCGGGGGGCAGGAGGGCCTGGGTACCTTAATGCAGGGCTACGTCGAGGGATCGAACGTGAGCGTGGTCGAAGAATTTATCAACATGATCGTCAGCCAGCGCGCCTACGAAGCGGATTCCAAGGTGGTGAAGGCGGCCGATGAGATGTACCAGCAGATCAACAACATCACTCAATGAGAATGATTGCCATCTTCGCTATCGTGGCTGGCTTGGCGGAGGCCTCTTGTATTACCGTGCCATCCAGCGACATATTGGCGCGGGATCTCTCCACCCCTATACCGTTGCTTCGCACGCTCGCTCCCGACACCATTATCGGGTTGGCGCCATTTCCTGGGACGGTCCGCGTTCTCTCTTCGCGCGATGTGGTCCTCATCGCTCGCCGCCACGGCCTTGCCTTCCCGCCCGGAGAAACGGCTCCCACTGTGTGTGTCGAGCGGATCGTTCGCCGTCTTTCCCCCGAGGAAGTGAAGACGGCCCTGCTTTCAGCGCTGGATGTCGCCGGCGTGCGGCTGGAAGTCCTGGCATTTAGCAATCAGCCTCTTCCTCCTGGCCGGCTGGATTTTCAACGTGCAGGTTTGAACAAGCCACCGGGAAACGACCCGGAGGCAGCGGTATTTTGGCGAGGGAAGCTGGTCTACGATGATCAGCGCAGCCTGATGGTGTGGGCCAAGGTCAAAATCTCGGTGGACCGCGATGTATTTCTTGCGACCGAGACCATTCCGAAGGGCGCGGTGATCCGTGCCGACCAGGTTGTCACCACCCGCATGCGGCAATTTCCGTTGCCTGAACCTGCCCGTGGACTGCCCCTGGTACCCGCCGGGAAAGTTGCACGCCACGCTCTTCCGGCCGGTCAGCCAATCGTCGCCGAAGAGCTGGATGATCTCACCGATGTGCTTCGGGGTGAGACGGTGCATGTCCAAGCGATCGACGGCGGAGCGAGTATTCGTTTCGACGCTATCGCTCAGTCGTCCGGCCGAAAAGACGAAATCATTATAGCTCCACAACCCTTCCAGTGGAAAAAACTTTCGCGCTCTGATTGAAGGCCGGGATCAGGTGGTAGTCCGAGGAGCGCTGTGAAGCACACCGCGGCCGCGGGAATCGCGTTGGCAGTCTTATCCACGGTGCTGCCGGAGGCGCTGCTGGCGGCAGCGAAGAAAGCTCCCGCGGCCGTTGCACCTACACTGGATCAACACGTTCAAGAGGTGACCGAGCGGTCGCGTCAGTTGTCGAGTGCAACCCCCGGTTCTCTGTACTTTCCAACCGGACGGCTGTCGGACGCTGTTCGTGACGTGCGCGCCAGCCAGGTTTACGACCTGGTCACGATTGTCGTGTTGGACAACTCGTCGGCTGTTTCCACCGGCGTTACCAATACCGCTCGAAAGTCGAGCGTGGCTGCGGCGGTCACCTCTCTGGCGGGTCCGAAGAGCCCGACCGGCGCGCTTGCGAATCTCGCCAACGCCTCCAACAATACGCAACTGCAGGGGCAAGGCACCACCAGCCGTGGGACCACCATCTCCACCAACGTGACCGCGGAGGTGACGGCCGTCATGCCCAACGGCAACCTGGTAGTCAAAGGCCAGAAGGATATCTCTGTGAACGGCGAAAAACAAGTCATCACGATTCAGGGCATCGTACGCCCGGAGGACCTCAGCCCCGTGAATGAAGTACTTTCGGACCGCGTCGCAAGAATGGAGATTCTGGTCAACGGGAAAGGTGTAGTCAACGACGCCGTTAAGCGGCCATTCGTGCTGTATCGGGTGTTATTGGGGCTGCTTCCGTTCTAAAGCCATGAATCCCAGTAAAGTAATGTGCCTTCTTGCCCTCATGCCGCTCGGGGCGGCCAACGAGCGAACGCGGCTGGAGGATCTCGTATCAATTGAAGGGGTGCGGGACAACCAACTCGTCGGCTACGGTATCGTGGTCGGGCTAAACGGAACCGGCGACTCGCGCCAAACCGTATTCTCCGCCCAAAGTCTGACCAACCTCCTGCAGCGCATGGGCGTTGTGGTGTCGCCGACGCTCATCCTGGTACGGAATACGGCGGCCACCATCGTAACAGCCGACTTGCCGCCATTTGCACAACCGGGTACCCGGATCGATATCTCGGTGGGGGCGGTGGGCGACAGCACGAACTTACAGGGCGGAATTTTGGTTCTGACGCCACTGAAGGGCTCGGACGGGCAAGTCTTTGCCGTTGGACAAGGCTCGGTGATCACCGGTGGCTTCGTCGCGGGAAAAGGCGGCAATACCAAGGGGCTCAATCACCCTACCGCAGGGCGGATCCCCAACGGGGCTATTGTCGAGAAACTCGCACCTTCGGTTGCTCCTCAGGGTCATATCAAACTGCAATTGCGCCGTGCGGATTTCATTACCGCGGTCCGAATCATGACCGCGATCAACGAGAAGTTCGGAAGCGCTACAGCACACCCGGCACACGCCGACAATTCCGCCCTCGTTTCGGTGGACACGCCGCCAGCTTACAGTTCCAGGACCGTGGAGTTTTTGAGCGAACTCGAAGACGTGGTGGTGGAAGCAGACCGGCCCGCACGAATCGTGATTGACGAGCGCACCGGCACCATTGTCATGGGTAAGGAAGTCAGAATCGCACCCGTGGCAATTCTGCATGGCGCGTTGACGGTGGAGATTCAAACCAAACTAAACGTCTCCCAGCCAGCTCCGTTCTCCGCAGGGCAAACCACGGTGACCCCGGAAGTCAACGTCACCGCCAAGGAAGAAAAGGCCAAAAACATCGTGCTTGAGCAAGGCGCTAGCGTAGAAGAACTAGTCCGGGCTCTAACTGCAATCGGATCCACGGCTCGAGACATTATTGCGATTCTGCAAAATCTCAAGGCCGCAGGGGCACTCGAAGCCGAAGTGGAGGTACTCTGACCATGCCAATACATTCTATGGCCGCTCTCTCCTCGATTGGCGCCGCAACGGCGCCCTTGTTTTCTGCTCCCCTCGCGGGCTCCCTCTCGTCTCGGTCCTCGTTTGGTTCCAAAGACACACCCGAGAAGATCCAAAAAGCGGCCACGGATTTTGAAGCCCTGCTGATCGCTCAAATGCTGAAGTCGGCGCGCGAATCAGGTGGAGGTGTGACCGGTGATGCCGACGAACAGGATGAGACAAACTCGACCCTGCTCGAACTAGGAGAGCAGCAACTGGCCCAGGCATTATCCAGCAGCGGCGGCCTGGGAATCGCTAAGATGGTTGTCGCGGGACTTACGAATCATGCGAATCGATGATCTCAATCGCACTCCTGTCACACAGGGCACTGAGAAGTCCGGGCAAACATCTCAACAGCACCCTCAGGACAACGACGGGGTAGTCCGTTCGGAACAGTCGGACCAGGCGCAAGTGTCTCACTTGGCGCAATCACTCGCCGCGCCCGATCCCGGGCGAGTCGAGGAGCTTCAGCTCCAAGTGCAATCTGGCAACTATGACGTGTCGGCTCAGGCCGTGGCAAATGCGGTGATCGATGCGCACCTCAAGGAGTAAGTGACGCGATCAACATTTGACGGCACTGAGGAGACCTGCTACCTGGCGGAATAGCGTGCTCTAAGGCGCAACAAGGGAAGGGTCAGTAGTGGACACATCTTGTATAAATAGGTCACCAGGTATGGACAATAGGTCACCAGGTATAAATAGGTCACCAGGAGGAAAACTATGTTCGTGCGCCGCAAGCGTGCAAGCTGTCCAAGCCTCAGCAAGGGTGGACAGCAGGCCTTCCGCTTCGGCCAGCGGTGCTTCAGTCTGTTGTAGGTTGGCTTCAATCAACAGCCGCACGATGTAATCGTACAGACCGGCCAGTTTCCGGCTGAGAGCGCCACCGGCCTCATGGTTTAAGCACTGGTATAGTTCGCTCACAATCCCTATTGCCTTGTTAATCGCACGAGTCCGCGCGCGAATGTCTTTGCGCCGAAGATGCTGGCGCGCAGCCGCAACTGAATCCAGCGCAGCGCCGTAAAGCATTTGAATCAGCTTCAAAGGACTGGCGGCCAGAACTTCGTTATCGAAGTAGTTTTGGTATCCGTGATTGCGCATGCTACTTACGTATCGTCTTCCGATGCGATTATTTTTGCGGAAGTACCTAAGTCTTCGGCCAGCCGTAACACGTATTCGGGAGGGATCTGCGAAACGACTTCCTGGGTGGTGCGGTCTACCACACGGATCACGGCCCGGTGCGTCTGGGGATCCAGCAGGAAATACCAACTGGTTTTGTCCCAGGACACCGCTCTCGTTTACCGACTTAGCCGCTTGCAGTAACTGCCGGCGCTGGGCAGCCTCCTGCACCGAAACCTGTGAGACCTGCGAAGGGGCCACACGCGAAGAAGCAGCTGGTTGGAGAGAAGTGATATCCATCTCAGAACTTCCCAAATCTCAAGACTTCCCAAATGCAATGAACTTGTCTGTTGATGCTCATCGGCAAACGCAAACCAAACTTGAGGAGGACTGCGATGGCTGCCGCGGGCTAGGCCAGGTTCAGAACCTTGAGCGTGGTCCCTTTATCCGCTTCAATCTTCTTTTGCAGCAACATGATGGCGTAGATCAACTGCTCCGGGCGTGGTGGGCATCCCGGAACGTACACATCCACCGGGATTACCTGGTTCACGGGGATCAGGGCATAGTTGCTGAAAACGCCGGTCGAAGTCGCGCAGGCACCCATGGAGATCACCCACTTGGGTTCGGGCATCTGTTCATACAGGCGGCGGATCACAGGCGCCATCTTGTTCGAAACCCGCCCGGCGATGATCATCAGATCGGACTGCCGAGGGGATCCCCGCATCACTTCGGCGCCGAAGCGCGAAATGTCGAAACGCGATCCGATCATCGACATCATTTCGATGGCGCAGCACGCCAGGCCAAACGACATCGGCCAGATGGAATTCTTGCGGCCCCAGTTGATCGCTTTACCGACGGTAGTGGTGATGATACCCTCGGGAACGCTGGCGGCGTCCTCGTTATCGATGCGCGCAAACAGCTCGCTCGGAAGACTAGGTTGAAACTTGGGCTCACGATCCACGATCCTATTATCACATGGAGCAACTGGACGGTACGGCTCAGGACGCACCAGATCTACCGGACCAACCTCTGATCGAGGAAGCCGCCCGTGCCTGGGGCATCGAGACCGATTACTGGGACATCTGGGGCAAACAGCATCATGCTTCGCCCACCTTGGAGACAGCGATTCTGAGGTCGCTAGGCGTCAACCTGCGGTCCAAGACATCGCTCCGCGAGGCGATTGAGCTTCGGCAGCAGCGGCAGTGGCGTTCGCCTCTCGCCCCAACGGTCTTTCTCACCGCTGGCGGGCCGAACGAATTGCCCGTTTCGCTGCGGGCAGCCCACGGCGATTCGAAAGCGAATCTTCGAATCCAACTCGAAGACGGGGGCCAAGTTGAAATGGAGGTTTCCCTGGGAGAGATCCTGGCTGGCCGGCGCCTTCGTCTCCCCGATAATCTTCCGCTGGGCTATCACCGGATCACGCTCGATATTGCCGGTGAGACGTCCCAGCCGTCGCGCCTGATTGTGTGCCCCGGCCGGGCCTTTGAGCCAGCCTGGCTTCAGAACAGCCGCGCCGCCGGGCTTGCCATCAGCCTCTATGGACTGCGCTCCCAGCGGAACTGGGGCTGCGGCGATACCACCGATCTGAAAGCCCTGACGGACTGGGTAGCGGAGCGCACTGGAACCAGCTTCATCGCGCTCAATCCGTTGCACGCCATTCCCAATCGCCAGCCCTACAACACCAGCCCCTACCTTCCCAACTCTATTTTCTATCGCAATCCGATCTACCTGGACATCGAGGCCATTCCCGACTTCGGTACTTCCGCGCGGGCCGCGGCATTATTCAAGTCGCCGGCAGTGCAGAAGGAAATCGCCGCGCTGCGCAATGCCGAGCTGGTGGAGTACGAGCGCGTGTACGCTTTGAAACTCCGTTTCTTGAAATTGCTGTTTCAAGCCTTCCTGGACGAGTGGCGCGACAATTCGCCACGCGCGGCCGAGCTGAAGCAATATATCGACCAGGAGGGCGACCTCCTGCAGCGCTTCGCCGTGCACTCCGCTCTCGCCAGCGTGATTCATAAGGAATGCCCCGATGTCTGGGACTGGAAGGACTGGCCGGAGCAATACCAGGACCCCGAATCCGCCGCCACCCGCGATTTCGCTCGAAGAAACTGGCGCAGTGTTCTGTTCTACAAATACATGCAGTGGCAACTCGATCTGCAGTTGGCCTCCGCCCAGCAACATGCCATCGAATGCGGCCTGAGCATCGGCCTCTATCATGATCTCGCCCTGGCCACCGATCGTTTGGGTTCGGACCTTTGGGCCCATCGTGAATTCTTCGTGGCCGGGTGCCGGGTGGGCGCTCCGCCCGACGGCTTTTCGCCCAAGGGCCAGGACTGGGGCTTTCCGCCGCCGAACTCGGACCGCCACGTGGAAGACGGGTATGCCCTGTTTGCCGAGTCCATCCGCAAGAACTGCAGGCACGGCGGAGCGCTGCGCATCGATCATGTCATGCGCTTCTTCCGCCTGTACTGGATTCCAGATGGCATGGAAGCCACTGAGGGCACTTACGTGCGCGATCGCTTTGAGGCCCTGCTTTCGATTCTCGCGCTCGAGAGCGTGCGCAACCAGGTGATCGTTATCGGCGAGGACTTGGGCACGGTGCCTGACGAGGCGCGCGAGGTGCTGCATCGATTCGGAATATTGAGCTACCGGCTGTTGTACTTCGAACAAGACCACGGCCGGTTCCGCCCGCCGCACGATTATCCCCGCGACGCACTGGTATCGGCTACCACCCACGATCTGCCCACGCTGGCAGGCTTCTGGACCGGACGGGATATCGAGGCGCGGAGCCAGGCTGGGCTGCTTCCCGACGAAGGCTCCTATGAAAATATGCGAGCCGATCGCGCGCGCGAAAAGCAGAAGCTGCTCGACCTGCTCACCGATCTAGGGCTGCTGCCGGAGTGGTTCCCGCGCGATGCATCGCAAGTTCCCGAACTGGTGGGCGAGTTGCACAATGCCATCGTGGGCTTTCTTGCGTCCACGCCTTCCAAGCTCATGGTGCTGAATCAGGAAGACCTGTTGAAACAGGTGGAACAGCAAAACCTTCCAGGCAGCACCACGGAGTATCCTAACTGGCGCAGAAAGATGAAGTGCACGGTGGAGGAATTGTGGACCTCCGGTGAAATCCAGGACTTCGCCCAGATGTTCCGTCTATGGCTGGACCGCACGGGCCGGTTGAACGGGCCCGATGGGGTTTAGGCAAAATAGTCTTTAACTTTGTCGAGCAGGCCCTTCTCGTGCGGCTCGTTTTCCTCGGGAAGGGTTTCGCGAAGCTGCTCGAAGAGCTTGCGCTGCTCGCGCGTGAGCTTGCCCGGGACCTTTACGTCCACCTGCACGAACAGGTCGCCCCGGCCGCTGCCTTGCAAGTGAGGCACTCCCAGGTTTTTCAGACGAATGCGCGATCCGGTCTGAATGCTCTCGGGGACTTTCACCTGCTCCAGACCGTCGAAGGTCAGCAGATTGATCTGCGTTCCGAGTACCGCCTGCGCCACGTTGATGGGCACGATGCACAGCAGATCGTCCCCTTGCCGCTCGAAAATCGGATGTTCCTTCACCTTAACCACGACGTACAGGTCGCCCGCGGGACCGCCGTTGAAACCCGACTGCCCTTCGTGCGCCAGCTTCAGATGGGTGCCCGAATCCACCCCCGCGGGAATGGTGACTTTCAGCTTTCGCTCGGTACGAACCTGGCGCTCACCCCGGCATTGCGTGCAGGGCCGCCGCACGATCTGCCCGCGCCCGCCGCACTGCGAACAGGTACGGCGAATCTGCAGGAAGCTCTGCTGATAAACCACTTCGCCCCGGCCGTGGCACATAGGGCAGGACGTCAGACCGTCCACTTTTTCAGCGCCGCTGCCCTGGCAGCGTGAGCACAAATCCATGCGAGGCACCTGAATTTCCACGCTCAGCCCACGAATGGCGTCTTCGAGCGACATTTCCAGGTCATAGCGCAGATCCTCGCCCCGTTGCGCACGACTGCGTCCGGCGCCCCGCCGTCCCGCTCCGCCAAACAGATCGCCAAAACCGAACAGATCGCCCAGAATGTCGCCGAAATCGGTGAACGTCGACGGATCGAAGCCTTGGGCTCCCATGCCCTGCAGCCCTTGGTGGCCATAGCGGTCATAGGCGGCGCGTTTCTGGGGATCGCTCAGGACGCTGTAGGCCTCCGCAGCTTCCTTGAATCTCTCTTCGGCATCCTGATCGTTCGGGTTGCGGTCCGGGTGGTACTTGAGCGCCAACTTCCGATAGGCGCCCTTCAGCCCCGCGTCGTCACAGTCGCGGCTGACACTCAAGATCTCATAGTAGTCGCGCTTGGTGGCATTCATTTGTCGGTTACCGCGTTCATTTCTTGTGTACCGCCACTTTCACCATGGCCGGCCGCAAAAGGCGTCCTCGAAAATTGTACCCCGGCTGATACTCCTCAAGAATGGTTTGTTCTTCGACGTCGCCGGTCTCCACCATATCGACGGCGTGGTGAAGGTGAGGATCAAACTTCTGCCCTTTCGTTGTAATCGTCTCTAATCCCAACTTCTTTAGTGCGTCCGTAAGACGTTGGTAGATCAATTCCATACCGCGGGAATACACTTTGTCGGCAGTGTGGGTCTTCAACGCACGCTCAAAATCGTCCAAAATCGGCAAAATCGCTCGCACGCTGTCGGAATGGGCGAATTCCAGCACTTCGGACTTTTCCCGCTCAGCCCGACGGCGGAAATTATCGAACTCCGCCTGGCGGCGCAGCAGGCGGTCCATCAACTCATGGTTCTCCTCGATCAGGCGGTCGCGCTCGGCCGTAATCGCTCCCAGGGATGACGGGGATGCACTGCTATCGGCCGGTGGATCCGCCGCTCCGTTTCCGCCCGTGGCAGTCGCGCTCTCACCGGCGTCGACAGTCGGTTCCTTCATATCCATACTTCCTAGTTTATCGGTTCGCCAGTTGATCGGTTTGCCGCGCGGACGGCGGCGAAAAATCAAACCGGCAGGCTACCGAACGCCTGTCCTACATGATACACGGCGGACATCGCCTTTCCGTAGTTCATTCGCATCGGGCCGAGGACGGCAATCTTGGCCGAAAGGCCGCCTGCAAGTGAAATCGAAACTCCAATCAGCGACAATTCCCGCATGCTGGGATGCACGTCCGCCAGCCCGACGTGAATAGCCACTTCGCCCGCGGGCTGCTCCAGGAAGCGGTCCAGCAGCTGCAATATTCGCTTCTTCTCCTCGAGGGTGTGAAACAGCTCACGCAGCTTCTCGCGCGTCAGATGCAGATCCAGGCCCATCAGGTTGCTGGCGCCTTCCAGATGAATTTCCGGCGCTACTTCGATGTCCAGCAGGCCCTTGGCATATAGTTCGTTCAGCCGCTTTAGAATCGCGTCATAAGCCGCGCTCTGCTGCTCCAGGCGCCGCTCCAGTTCCGCGTGGATTTCCGACAGCATCCAGCCGCTGAAATTGCGATTGATGTAGTTCCTGATGGATGCCAGCTCGTCGTGCGAGACGTTCTCATCCACTGCGACCACGCGATTGCGGACCATGCGGTCCCGTGTTACTACAATCATCAATACGCGCTGATCCGACAGCGCGATCAGCTCGATCTGGTGCAGGGTCTGGCTGGAGGCTGGGATCGCGGCCGTGATGCCCACGCTGTGCGTCATTTCCGTCAGCATGTGAGACGAACGCTCCACGCGCCCTTCCATGGTGGTGACCTGGCTCAACTCGGCCCGCACTCGCTGTAACTCGGTGACAAGCACCCGCCCGCGCGCAAGCGATTGCACGTAACTGCGAAAAGCCTTTTCCGTGGGGATGCGTCCGGCCGATGTGTGGGGCTGCGAAAGATAGCCGTTTTCGTAAAGGTCGGCCATCACGTTGCGGATCGTCGCCGGGCTCAGGTTATCGCCACGTTGCTTGGCAATGGTACGCGAGGCTACAGGTTCGCCGGTCTGGATGTACGACTCGACGATGGAATGCAGCACGTCCTGTTCGCGATGGGTCATTGTTTCTAAGGCGCCGAGGTCTGAGCGTGCCTGGCTCAACACCAACCCCTACTGATTTGATTGTAAAAGGCTTTACTTCAATGGTCAAGCACTTGCTGCGGACTGCCGGAGGGCCGCGATGCGGGGTGCGCGGCTTTTGGGACTATCCAGACTGAAAGATCGGGCGTCGCCCAGCTGGTCCCGCACAAAATTCTCGGTGCGCGTGACTGCCTGCTGGAGCGCCTTATCTTTCTTGACAAAGGACATCCAGGCGATTGATTCTGTTGCAGGATCGTACTCCCAGAGGCCCACCAGGCGCCCCCGATCGACGATGGCGTGGCTGGGCAGGTCCTGCATGGATTTCACTGCTTTGCCCCCCAAGTCGTCCGGAGTGGTTTTCAGGTCGCACAGCAGAAATAACGAATCGATACTGCCGAGCAGCGAGTAATGCGGTTCCTTAGGCGGTTTGAAGCTCTCAAACGCGGCGCGATCGCCTGGCAGGAGAAAGTGATGGTCTCCGGGAGAGACTTCGATCGTCTCTAGTTTTAACGGATCTACGGCTGTCTTGCTGGCTTTCACTCCCAACCCCGAAAATGCCTGAAAACCGGCTATCGGGCCGAGCCCCACCCACTGGAAATACTTTCGCGCCAGTTCGGTTTGAACCTGCTCGGGGCGAGAGATGGAACGCTCGCAGTGGATTTGGACGCCACAGAGCATATTGATAGCGCTGCTGATCGAAGCGCCCGTTGGTGGGAACGCGGCGGATGTCGCCCGATTCCTGCAGTTTGCCCAGCGCCACAGGGAGGGTGGTGGTGAGTCCCTTCTTCTTGCCCTCCGGGCCCAGGTTGCGGACCGCCTTGCCGGTGGCTTCCCTCAGTCCGTCGGGATCCAGTGGACCTTTCTCAAGAGCGGCAACCACGGCGTCAGAAAGCTTGTCGATTTCCTTTTCGGTTACTCCGAGTTTCACGGCGGTTTTCATCTCGCCGTCGAATCCGCGCCCCGCCGCCAGCCCGAGGGCGAAGTCCTCCTTCGGCAGGACGTAAGTGCAGCCACGAGCGCTTGGCAGCTCATAGATTTTGAGCGCCTTGGCATCGGCGTCGGCCTGTTCGCGGCTGATTCCGGCGCGCGAAAACAGAGTTAAGTATGGAGACACTCCACCCACCGAACGTGCCCATCCGGCGCCCTGCAAAATTTCGCAGGAAGATTTTCCTTCGAGCGAGCCATCCAAGCCTTGGCGGTGTGCATACCAGGCACGCAGCTTCCCCGAATCAACCACGGCGTCCTCCTCGCTACCAACGTGTCACCAGCGCTGTTCGGTGGCCGGCGAGCAGTTCGATAAAGGCCGGCTCTCCCCTTCCATGCGATCGAAAACCGATTGGACCGCGATGCGCCCCGGTCCCCACAAACGCAGCCAATAATATCGATTGCTCCAACTGGACGCACCCCATCCGAAGCCCAAGCTAAAGCCCGCGCGGGGATGCTCGAAATGCAATTGCATCTCAACCGAGGGGTCTTTGAAGATCAGCGCCGTGGGCTTGACCAGGATCGTCTGGCCGGGCGCCAGATCCCGCACGAAGACGTTGCCCGATGCATGCAGCAGCAAGAGTCCCGGCGCCTGCGGAGCGGAGAAGCGGTCCATGAACATGCCTACCGGGTAGTGCGTTTCCTTTTCATTCCCGTTCTGCGTGGTGTACCAGATGTTGGTCGAGAACCAATCGTAAGTGACGTTGCTGGTGGCCAGCATAAACAAATGCTCGCGCACGTCCACCTCTTCGCCCGGCTGCAACGGAAGCGCGATCATTTCGCCGGGCGCGTCACGCGAGAATGCGATGTGGCCGGGACCTTGCGCCTGCATCATGATCAGGGGCAGTCCGGCGAACATGCGCTTCCATCCGGAAGCCAGCGACATGGTGGTGATGTTCAATTGCGGATCTTTCCACAGCAGAACATGGTGCGTGAAGTAGATGCTGTCCGAAGCTGCCAGGTTGACGTCGGCCACCGGCACGTACAGGCCTTCGATCTGGCAGAACGAATCGCCGAACTGGAGCTTGGCCATATCCTTGCGGCCGGGCAGCTCGCCCCAACCCGATTCACTGCGGATTTGAGGCGCTCGCACGGTAGCGCCGCAGCGCGGGCAGCTCAATTGGGCGGCGGAAATTTCGGCGCCGCACCAGGGACAGGTGGCCGGAGCAAGCGTGGATGTGACGGGCGGCTGCGGGGCCCGGGGCGGCGGTTGCACGGGCTGAGAACGCTGAATGGGCGTCGCGGGCTCCACTGGCGCCGGCGCTGGCTCGCGCTTGATCCCGCTGCCGCACGCGGTACAGAAGTTCGCGCTGTCTGGAACTGGGCTACCACAATTGGTGCAGAACATGCTGGCCTTATTCCGTATGGTGATGCACGTACATGGACTGAATGCCGATGCGCCCCGGACCGGTCATGCGCGCCAGACTCATGTTGGTGCCACCGAAGAATCCGCTGCCCAGACGTTGGAACTCCACGTCCATGTTGACGGAGGAATCTTTGTAGAGAAACGCGCCCGGTTCCACCATGATGCTTTCGCCTGCTTTGAGCCGGCGCTCGAATACATTCCCGTAGCCGTGCAATAGCACCAGGCCGGGGCTATTGGTGGTAACGAAGCGATCCATAAACATGCCTTGCCCGCCAAACAGAATATTCGTGAGCCCTTTCACTCGCACAAACGAATAATCGATCTGGTGAGAGCCAAGCACAAACGCGTGTTCGCGAACATCCAGCTCCATGCCGGGATGCAAAGGAAGCACCACCAGTTCGCCCGTTGCGTCGCGCGAAAACGCGATTCGACCGGGCCCGGTCGCGACACTAATGATGAACGGCATCCCGGCGAAGGCTCGCCTGAGACCACCGGGCAATTGCAGCACGCTGATGGGCACGTTGTCGTCCTTCCACAGCATGATGTGATGCTCGAAGAACACCGAGTCGTTCGCGCCCAGATGGATCTCGGCCACCGGCACAATTTCGCCCTCCACCTGGCAGGTGCTGGAGCTGAAAGAAAACTCGGTCATGTCGCGGAGCCGCGGGGCTTCGCGCCAGCCGGACTCGCTCACCAGATTGCGAATGTCCAGGGGAGCGCCACACGCGCGGCAGGTGAGCGCGGTCTTTTCGTTCATGCCCTGGCACCACTGGCACTGAATTCGTTCGAGCGGCTCTGCTAGGTGAGTCGCATCGCTCATCGAAATTACCTCCGCGGGGTTAAGCAACCCGCGGTTGTCATGGTAGCAAGGTATTGCTCGAAGTCACGGAGCCCGGCGGGCGACCCAATTTCGTAGAAGCGCTCATGAACCTGGAAGCCTGCGAGCCGGCCCTGAAGGCTCAGGTGGTGGAAGACGTCCGCGAGATCCGCCTGCGTTAGATCGTCGAAGGCATCGCGGCGAAAACAGGAGAGCCCGTAGTCGATGTATTGCAAACCCGGCGCCGCGGCCTTATCGTACAGCACCACGCGCCCAGGCTGGTAGATGGCGTTCCCGCGGCCCCAGCGTCCTTCGTTGTGAAGAACCGTCATCAGCGCCGGCTGGCCGCTGGCTTGAAACGCGCGCCAAACCGGACCGAATTCGACCGGCAGAAATGAATCGCCATAGATGACGAAGAAGCTCTCGTCGAGTACACCCTGGTCGCGCGCCAGACGCAATGCTCCGGCTGTGCCGCGTAGCCGCTCGCCTTCATCCACGAAACGCATGCAGGGAACCGGCGGCGTGTGGGCGGCCCAAAAGCGGCGGATCAGATCGCCGTGGTGGCCGATCGAATAAACCACTTCGGTGACGCCTTGCGCGGCCAGCCACTGCAATTGGTGCCAGGCGAAAGGGCGTCCGCGCACCGGCAGCAGAGTCTTCGGGCAAGTCTCGGTGAAGGGACGCATCCGCGTTCCGAGCCCGCCGGCGAGAACCACGCACTGCATGATTCAACTCCCAATAACCGACTTCCTGACGGTCGCGGCTCTGCTACTCCCGCGACAACAGTTTCGAGCCTTCGTGATCGAACTTGAAGCGGAACTCGCGCAGGCCCTCTTTCTCCATGGCGCGGCGCAACGCATCCCGATCGTCCGCGTAAAACAGCAGAAAGCCTCCGCCGCCGGCGCCCACCAGCTTGCCGCCAACCGCGCCATTTTCGCGGCCGATTTCGTACCAGCGATTGATGCCTTGGTTGGTGGTGCCGGGCGACCGGTCTTTCTTATGCATCCAGTGTCCATGCATCAGCTCGCCGAAGCGCCGGGTGTTGCCCTGCTCCAGGGCAAGCTTGATGCACTGTCCCAGCTGTTTGGTGTAGTGCAGGTTTTCGAGCATCACGTTGTCGCCGAGTTCAGACCGGACTTTTTGATCGTCCAGCACGGCCGACGCATTGCGCGAGTAGCCGGTGAAGAACATCATCAGACGCTCTTCAAGGTTATAGAGCGTGCTGTTGCTGATGTTGAGCGGCGTGACGCCCACTTGCCCGTCCTCTGCGAAGTCGAAGCAAGCCAGACCGCCGAACGCCGCAATGTACTGGTCCTGCTTGCCCACCGGCTCCTTCAGAATGTCGATCTCGATCTTGCAGGCCTCCTCCGCCACCACCGCCGGATCGACGTAACTGCGCTGGAACGCGTGCACCGCGCGCAGCAGCCCAACGGTGAAAGCGCCCGAAGATCCGAGGCCCGTGCCCGCGGGAACATCCGCCATGCTGACCACCTCGATGGGCGCACGGACATCGTGCATCCGAAGCGCTTCGCGGATTAAAGGGTGGCGAATGTCATCCAGGGCGACGGCGTGTTCGAGCGCGGAATATTTCAGGAAATATCCGCCGCTGAAAGTTTCGTTGATGCCGACGTAGATATGTTTATTGATGGCGGCTGAAATGACGAAGCCGCCGAAGCGTCGATAGTAAGAGGGGAGATCGGTGCCTCCTCCGCCGATGGAAATTCGCAAGGGTGTGCGAGTAATGATCACTTTCCGACCATTGGAGTAATCGGCATACCGGCGGCTAAGCTATAGAATAAAGATGAAATTCCCTCGCTCCAGCGGCATCCTGCTGCACCCCAGTTCGCTCGCTTCGCGGCATGGGATCGGCGATCTGGGCGGCGAGGCCCGGCGTTTTGTCGATTTTTTGGCCGCTGCGGGGCAGAAGCTCTGGCAGGTGCTGCCGCTTGGGCCGACGGGGTACGGCGAATCGCCTTATCAGTGTTATTCCGCCTGGGCTGGCAATCCCCTGCTCATCAGTCTGGATCGCCTGGTGGAACAAGGCTGGTTGGATGCCTCCGCGCTTCAGGGCGCGCCGGATTTTCCGGACGGCGAGGTCGACTTCGAACGGCTGGTCCCTTGGAAAACCCGTTGGCTGGAATCAGCGGCGCAGCAGGTGGAACGCGCCGGCCCAGGTTTCGAAGCCTTTAGCGAGGCGAACCAGCATTGGCTGAACGATTTCGCGCTGTTCGCGGCGCTCAAGCAGCATCACAACCTGGTGGCCTGGACGCAATGGGAGCCAGGAGCGCGCGATCGCGATCCCGCGGCGCTCGCAAAGTGGCGCGAACGGTTGGCCGCGCCGATAGCAGCTCAGAAATTCCTGCAGTTCGTTTTCTTCGAGCAGTGGCGTGAGCTGCGCGAATATGCCCGAGAGCGCGGTGTCCGGATTATGGGCGACCTGCCGATTTATGTCGCGCACGATAGCGCGGACGTATGGGCCCATCGGCGATATTTTCATTTGGACGCGCAGGGCAATCCCACGGTGGTCTCCGGCGTGCCTCCGGATTACTTCAGCGCCACCGGCCAGCTGTGGGGCAATCCGATTTATCGCTGGGATGTGCTGGCTGAGGACGGGTATCGCTGGTGGCTGGATCGGTTTCGGGCGACGTTTGAAATGGTGGACATGATCCGGCTGGATCATTTTCGCGGCTTCGAGGCCTATTGGGAAGTTCCGGCAACGGAGTCGACCGCGGTGAACGGACGATGGGTGAAGGGGCCGGGAGCGGACCTGTTTCGCGCGGCGAAAGCGGAAATGGGCGAACTGCCATTGGTTGCCGAGAACCTCGGCGTGATCACGCCTGAAGTGGAGGCGATTCGGGAAGAGTTCGGGTTCCCTGGCATGGCAGTGCTCCAGTTCGCCTTTGGTACCGACCCGCAGTCGCCGACGTTTCGGCCGCACAACTATCCGCGCGAGGTGGTGGCGTATACGGGCACGCACGACAACGATACGACGGCAGGATGGTGGAAAAGTAAAGGCTCCGGGGACAGCACCCGGTCTGAAGAGGACATCCGGCGCGAGCGCGATTTCGCGCTGCGGTACCTCAACACCGACGGCCGGGAAATTAACTGGACATTTATTCATGCGCTGGAGGCTTCGGTCGCCAATACAGTTTTGATTCCCATGCAGGACGTACTGGGATTGGGATCGGAGGCGCGCATGAACCAGCCGGCCACGCTAGGTGGAAACTGGCGCTGGCGATATTGCCCCGGGGCGATGAAGCCGGAATACGCGAAGCGTTTACGGGAGATGACGGAGCTGTACGACCGTTAGCTGTCTCAAAGCCTCGCTGGTACGACCGTTAATGTGGCGCACGCACTCATGCGTGCCGCATTCACACTCGTGTGAATGCCAGGGTCTTTAGTTTACAGTGTTCACTCGTGTGAACGTTCTTAAACACGGTGTCGCCAAGAGTGGCGACACGGCACACACGAGTGTGTGCGCCACAAATGCCTGCTGGCGATAATACACGCTCTCTTGCGCGCTGCGTTCACACTCGTGTGAACGTTCTTAACACGGTGTCGCCATGATTGGCCACAAACGCTTATCTCAATGCGGCGCTGGCCAGGATACTCAGCTTCTCCCACGTCGGGACGCGGATGCGCTTTTCGAGCACATCGAAATCCGAGCGCTCGATTCTGTCCAGCAGGCGACGGTAGATCTCGATCAGCGCCCACAGCGATGGACGGCTGCGGGCATGCACCAGCGCGATCAAGGGCCGCGATTCGTCGTAGTACGCCCGCGCGCGCTCCGCCTCGAAAGCCATCAGACGCACGAAGCGTTCGTCGTGTTTGGTTAAATCGGCGCCGAATTTGCGGATGTCTTCCTGCGGAATGTAGATGCGGCCGTTCTCGCGATCCTCGCGCACGTCGCGCAAGATGTTTGTCAATTGGAACGCGATGCCGCATTTCTCGGCGAGCGGCAAAGCATCGGGCGAGTCAAATCCGAAGATGTGAATGATGGTGAGGCCAACGACGCTCGCTACCTGATAGCAGTAACGATACAGTTCGTCGAAGGTCTGCAGTTGCTTGGGCTGCAAATCGGAGCTGACGCCCTCGATCATCTGGTAGAAATATTCGCAGGGGATGCGGTAACGCTGCACCGTGTCATAAAAGGCCGGCCACAACGCGTTTTCGCCATACTGACCCCGCAGCGCGAGATCCAGATCGCCTCGCCAGCGTTCAATCCCCTCGCGCGAAGCTCCCTCACCCTCGCTGATATCGTCGCAGTACCGCATGAAGGCGTAGATGGCGCACATGGCAGCGCGCTGGTCGCGGGACAGGAGCAGGAACGAGTAGTAGAAATTGCGAGCGCGCGTGCGTGCGATGCGCTGGCAGAAAGCGTACGACGCCTCCACGCCTACGGCGCGCCCTGCTTCGCTTACAGCGTGTTCCACAGGCTCCCAACCAGCAATTGAACGCGCTCGAACTTCGAGATGGCCGGACGCCGCGCCAGGACGTTGTAGTTCTGCTTCTCGATCTTTTCAAGCACGCGCATCCCGCCCCGGCTGAACAGCTCCAGATCGAACCCCAGGCGGCGGTCCACCGTTTTTACCAGCGGCAGGCCCTCACGGAAAAGCTTCCGCGCCACATCGACGGCATCGCGCATCACGGCCTGAAATGCAGAGTTGAAGGTGCCGGCCTGCAGATCCACCACTGTGTAGCCGTGCCCGGCAAGAATATCCAGCGGCAAATACACGCGGTCTTTTTCCAAATCCACCGTTATATCTTGCCAGAAATTGGCGAGCTGTAGCGCGGTGCAAGTGGCGTCCGACATACGATCGCGCTCAGGATCGGCGTACCCGCATAGCCGCAGCACCAGGCGGCCCACCGGATTGGCGGAGCAGCGGCAATATCCAAACAGGTGGTCCCAGTTCGCATAGCGCGTGACTCGCTGGTCCTGTTCGAAAGCGCCGATCAAATCCGCGAAGAGCTGCCGCGGCAGATCGTACTTGTGCACGGTGCCTTGGAGCGCGACAAACACCGGATGTTGCACCTGGCCCGCATACATCGCCCCCAATTCATCGCGCCACCAGGCCAGCAGGCGCAGGCTCTCGGCCGTATCGCCCATCTCATCGCCTAGGTCGTCCGCCCAGCGGCAGAAGGCATAGACGTTGTAGAAATCCTGGTGCAAGCGCTTGGGCAGAAGAAAACTGACGACGTGGAAATTCTCGTAATGATGGGTCGCCAACCAGCGTGTATACTGCTCGGCCTCCGCTTGCGAGTAAGTGCCGCTCAGCGCCTCGGCCGAGTGAACATAGTCTTTCGGCGCGAGCAGCGGTGCCTGTTGCGACACTACGGTATGATTGCGGTCTTCATGTGACCGTTGTGGCTCATCAAGTGCCGCATCACTTCCAGCAGATTCGTGAGCGGCTCCACGCGGTTGACAAAATCGCGCGCGGTGATCACGCCCCGGCTGACAAAATCGAGCGCCCGCCGAATGTGCGCGGGCGTGTGATGAAAGCTCGCTTTGCAGGTGATTTCCGAGTAGTGCAACAGCTGCGTGTCCAGTTGGATTTTGCTGTCGTTCGGGCAGCCGCCGAAGAAGTTGACGGTCCCGCCACGGCGCAGTGACCTGGCAGCTGTCTCCCATACTTCCGGATTACCCACCGCTTCGATGGCGATGTCGGCGCCACGGCCGCCGGTAAGTTCGCGGACCTTCTCTACTGTCTCGTTCGGCTCGCCCGAAATCACCAACTCATCGGCGCCCATGGCCGCGGCGCGATCCAGCTGTGTCTTGCGGCGTCCCAGCGCCAGCACACGCGCACCGTAGGACTTCGCCAGGCGCACGAACATCAGGCCGATGGGACCCAAACCGATCACCGCCACCGTATCCCCCGGGCGCACGCAGGTTTCATCGATCCCGCGCAGCACGCAGGCCAGCGGTTCCACCAAAGCAGCGTCCTGATAGGTAACATGGGACGGAATTTCGTACATATTCCGCTCGACAATGCGCGCCGGAATGCGAATATACTCGGCGTAAGCGCCGTTGTTGAACAACAGATCCTCGCAGAGATTTTCGTTTCCGCGCTTGCAGTAAAAGCACTCCAGACACGGGGCGGAATTCGCCGCCACCACGCGCTGGCCCACCTGGAAATTTCGAACGTCTCTTCCGACAGCTACGATATCACCGGCCAGCTCATGCCCGAACAGCGCCGGTGGAACGATCATGCGGGCGTGGTAACCACGACGAAACACTTTAACGTCGGTTCCGCAGGTTAGCGCCGCTTGCACCCGTACTAGTACGTCGCCATCCCCGATGCTTGGTACGGCCACAGACTCAATCTGCAAGTCCTCCTTGCCATACAGCACGGCGGCTTTCATTTGCGTTTGCACTAAGACCACAGCTCCCTCATTCAAGACCACCTTGTCGCCACTTATGACCACGTCATCTCCACGACCAAGCCATCCCGTAAAACCATGTCATACACTTAAGACCACGTCGCCATTAAGACCACGTCACCATTGAAGAACACGACCGTCAAGACCACCTCTGAGGTTGCACTATAATTTTCAACGATTTAGGTTCAGGATGCAATGCCAGGTCGATGCCGGCGCGGATCTCGTTCAACGGAAACCGATGCGAAACCAGATCCTCCACGGGCAGAGCGCCGCTGAAGACCAGGTCCGCGGATTGCTTCTGTAGATCCACCGACGCGCTATAAGATCCAAAAATGTTGCGCTCACCCACGCAGATGTCGGCACCCGAAAGCTCGATACGTTCCTGGTGGGAGGTTTGCGCGAATAGCAGAATCCGGCTGCCCGGCCGCGAATACTTCACTGCCTGCTCCACGATTCCGGGCGCTGAAGCGGCCACAATCACCGAATCGGCCCCCCGGCCGCCGGTCATATCCATGATGCGTTCCTGCAGGCCCGGATCGCGCGGATCCAGTGCCGCTACGGCGCCAAAACGCAGGGCCAATTCGCGGCGATAAGGCATGCTATCGGTGGCCACCATGGTGGCGCCGGAGCGCTTCACCAGCGCCGTGAACAGAAGCCCGATCGGCCCCTGGCCCAGGATCACAACCACATCTTCGGGCCCAGGGTCCAGTTGAACCACGCCTTTCACGCAAGTGTTCACCGGCTCCACGAAGCACGCGCGGTCATAAGAGACGCCATCCGGAATCTTCTCCACTCCCCGTTGCACGATCCAGTCCATTACGCGGACATATTGGGAAAAGCCTCCGCCCGCCGGTTCGTATCCGGCGGTGACGCCCACCTTCTTATACACCGGGCATTGCGCGTATAACTTATGCCGGCAGTAGAAGCATTCCTGACACGGGATGTGATGGAAGACAATAACGCGATCGCCGGGCGAAAATCCCCGCACGCCAGTCCCGGTGGCTGCCACTACGCCCGCCGTCTCATGGCCGAAGATGCGGGGCGGCGTTAGAAGATTGTATTCGATCTTCTTCAGATCGGTATGGCAGATGCCGCAGCTCTCCACGCGAATCAGCAGTTCGCCCGGCCCGATGGCGGGCGTCGGCACCTGTTCCACCGACACCACGCTTTGGCCGGTGTAGACCGCAGCCCGCATCATCGGAGGCACGGCGGTAGGCGCAGCCACCAACTCAGAATCGAGCGTCGGCAAGAAAGTCCCCCAGCGCCTGAGCGGCGCGTTTTGTTCTTTTATTCAGCTTCATCAGTTCTGGAAACACAACCCCGGGCCGGCGAAGTGCCGCGGCCACAATCCTGGCTCGGCTGAAGCGTCCGTCCCGCGAGCGCATTCGATTGAAATCCAGAGGAAAATCCTCGTCGCAAGTGTCGGTCACCACGCGCACGGCATAAAAAGGAATGTCGTACTCTTTAGCGCGCGCCCCCACTGCCGCGGCTTCCATCTCCACCGCATCAGCACCCGCTTCGCCCAGCCCGGCTTTTTCCACGGCTGTAGATACTACGCTGTCCATCGAAAGTAGTTTCCCCGATTTGAAATACTTCCGGCTGGCAGGCAACAGCGCCGGTACGACACCAACCACTTCGGTGGCGACAAAAATGTCGCAGGCGCGAAGCGAAGGCTGTAAGCCTCCACAAAATCCGATGCTGATCAAAGCGTCCACTTCTTGATGTTCCTTCACTACATCCACCGCGGCCCCGGCTAATTTCGGCCCCGGACCGTTGGCCACCACCACCACCTGCTGCCCGTTCAACCGGCCTTGCCGGGCGAAATCGAGAGGCCAATCGAGCTTCACTGACTCGCCGATATGGCCCAGTAATCCGTCCAACTCACGACGCTCCGCGGCCACGAATACCAGCAATTACACGTGCCCCGATTCAAACGTAGCCCGATTTACACATAACCATTGTTCCGGAACCAATCCACCGCGCGCCTTAACGCCCCATCCACCGGCCGCGGATTGAATCCCAGCTCGCGCTTCGCCTTGTCGAGCGAAACAAACATTTTCTTGCGCGCCATTTTCACGGCGTCGATGGGCGCGCGCGGCTCATGCCCGGTCAAATTGGCCCAGCCTGTGCTCGCTAATCCGGCGGCATAAGCAACCGCGTACGGAATACGCCAACGTGGAGTTTTTCCGCCGCTGATGTCGGCCAGACGCGTGAGGATCTGCTGCAGCGTCAGGTTCTCCGATCCCAGAATGTAACGCTCACCGCTGGCGCCCCGCGCGCATGCCAACAGATGCCCCTCGGCGGTGTCTTCCACGTCCACCAGGTTCAAACCGGTATCGACGAAGGCCGGCATGTCCCCTTTCAGGTAATCGACCACGATCTTGCCGGTGGGTGTGGGCTTGAAATCGTGATCGCCGATAGGCGCCGTCGGATTTACAATCACCACCGGAAACCCGGCGCGCGCAAAATCCATCGCTACCTGCTCGGCCTGGAACTTCGATCGCTTGTAGGCGCCCGCCATCTGTTCCAGATCAACCTGCGTCTCCTCATTACCGGGATCGTCCCCGTGCATTCCTATACAACCCACGGTGCTGGTGTAAACCACCCGCTCGACGCCGGCGTCACGGGCGGCCGTCAGCAGGTTTCGCGTGCCTTCCACGTTCGATCGGTAGAGTTCAGAGGGGTCTTTAGCCCACAGGCGATAGTCGGCAGCCACGTGATACACCACGGCGCAGCCCGCCACGGCGCGCTCCAGAGACGCTGGATCACGCAGGTCGCCCACTACCACTTCCCCGTCCAGTTCCCGAACTCTGCTCGTATCTCTCACCAAGGCCCGCACCTTTTCCCCGCGTGCAAGCAATCGATTGGCCACGTGCCACCCCAGGAAACCGGTGGCGCCTGTAACTAACGTCGGCCTCACACGATCAATGACCACTCCCTCTGGTCGCGGCTCTGTAGCGTTGAAACCGAGCCATGACCGAAGGGAGCGGTTGGTCGCAGTACGCGGCTCATTATCTCCGCCCGTTCGATCCAG
Source organism: Bryobacterales bacterium (assembly GCA_963747945.1). Taxonomy (GTDB): domain Bacteria; phylum Acidobacteriota; class Terriglobia; order Bryobacterales; family Bryobacteraceae; genus Palsa-89. Next base: position 242,960 of record CAVVHB010000005.1, on the reverse strand, counting down.
ACTTGATCTTTAGAAAGGTATTCAGCGCCAGCAGCGGGAACGAGTTCCGGTACAGGTGATAGCGCAGATAGAAGACCTGCGGAAATCCCGTTCCGGTGGCCAGCTCTTCATCCCACGTTCCATCGCTTTTCTGCGTGCGAATCAAGTACTCGATGCCGTCGCGCAAGCTGGTGCTGGTGGTGTCGCCGCCGGCCAATAGAGCCAGAACGGACCAAGCCGTCTGCGATGGAGTGCTCGCCGCCGCCACGAAGCTTTTGCGGCTGTAGCTCTCGCAACTCTCACCCCAGCCACCGTCAAAATTTTGGATCGAACGAACCCATTCCAGGCCCCGCTGAACGTAGGCTTCCCGATCGCTTACGCCGGCAGCGGCCAGCCCGCGCAGCGCCAGGAAGGTGCCGTAGACGTAGTCCACACCCCAGCGCCCATACCAGCTACCATCCTCTTCCTGCGTGCGAATCAGATATTGCACGCCCTTCTCGATGGCGGGATGCGAACGGTCATACCCGTAGGCGCACAGCGCTTCCAGTACCCGCCCGGTGATATCGGGACAGGTGGGATCGAGCATCGCGTTGTGATCGGCGAACGGGACAAAGCTCAGCGGACGCCAGTCGTTATCCACGTCGAACGCCGCCCAGCCGCCGTCCTTGGATTGCATGTCGAACAGCCACTGGATGGCACGATGCTCGCAGGCCTGCTGCTCCTCGGCATGCGACGCGCTGGAGCGGTTCAGCGCCAGCAACACCATCGCGGTGTCGTCGATATCGGGATAAAACTCGTTGGCAAATTCGAAGTACCAGCCGGAAGGCTCGGTTTTGGGGCGCTTAATGGACCAATCGCCCTTGCGGCGCACTTCCTTGGTGAGCAGCCAGTCGGCGGACTGGCGCAAAGCATCGTGCGGCGGATCGATAGCTTCGCCCAGCGCAAATGCAGCGATGCCCGTGTCCCACACCACCGAGAAGCAAGGCTGGAAGAAGAAGCGCGGGTTACCGTCCACTTCGTCATTCACCATCAGATTGTCGAACTGGCGCTGCGCTTCCACGCGCTCGGAGCTGTCCGGTGCATAGCCTAGAAGATCCAGCGCCATGATGACGTACATCATAGGCGGATAGATGGCCGCAACTCCGTCGGTATGCCGGGTGTGCTCCAGCATCCATTCCCCGGCTTTGCGAATGGCGCGCTGCCGGATGGCTTTCGAGCCGTATTTTTCCCACAGCTTCAGAACCTTGTCCATCCGCAGAAAAACGTTGCGCCAGGTGAAATTCGTCAGGCTGCGGCGGAACTCCAGCTGCTCTCCATCGACGACAAAAAGCTCCTGCAAGTTGAATCCGTCCGGCACCGGGCGCCGCGGATTCATGGCGTGCACAATGGCGAGGGGAATCACAATCGCGCGCGTCCACGACGACATCTCGTAGATGAAGTTGCCCGCCAGCATCATCTCAGGGGGAATAGACGGCGCATGATCGCGCGGGAAAAGATCGAACAGGCTCAGATTGATCTTGACGTAGCTGTTGGCGGCTTGAATTCCGCCCAATGCTAAGATGCGCTCGCGCGCCCGCGTCAGGCGCAGATCGTTGTAGTCCAGCCCCGCCAGCTTAAGCGCGAAATACGCCTTTACCGTCGCGCTGAGATCGGTGGGCCCTTGCGGATAAATATTGAATCCGCCATCGGGCAATTGCCGCGCCAGAATCGATTCCGCCGCTCTATCGATGAGCGAACGCGTGGGCGGATTCCACACGCCATCGACCGGCGGATGCAACCAAAGCTGCAGGAGTATGTAATCGGACTCAAGCGTGGTGTCGGCGGTAAGTTCCGCCCACCAATACCCCCGATCGGCCTGGACGCTGGTGAGATACTCGGTGGTGCGCCGCGCGGCTTGCACAGCCCCTTCCACCAAAGTGCCGGCAACTTGCAGCTTCGGGCTCATACGCGAGCGATGGTAGTAAGCTTCAGCGCCGATCGCTCCAAATCCGCGGGTAGATGGAAACGCACGTCTTCTTCCTTGAGTTCCATCTCTTCCATGTAGTCGAACCCGAACTTCGTTTCGAGCGATTGGATTAGTTCCTGCACCAGATTTTCCGGCGCCGACGCACCTGCGGTAACAGCCACCGTCTGGCTGCCATCCAGCCACGCCGGATTTACTTCGGTGCTATCGTCCACCAGATACGCGGGCACGCCTTCGTTCTCGCAAACTTCCACCAAGCGGCGCGAATTAGAACTATTCTGAGAACCGACGACCAACAGCACATCCGTAAGTGGCACCACAGCTTTGACGCCTAACTGCCGGTTTTCCGTTGCATAGCAAATGTCCTGAGTTTTAGGACCCTTGATGGCCGGAAAGCGCTCTTTGAGCCGTTCCACAATATCTTTGGTCTCATCCAGGCTGAGAGTGGTTTGGGTGAGAAAGGAGATTCTCGATGGATCCTTCACTTCCAGCCGGTCGACGTCTGCTACCGAAGAAACCAGGACAGTGGATTGCGGCGCTTCTCCGAGAGTACCGATCACCTCATCATGGCCTGCGTGGCCGATCAGCACGATGGTGTAATCCTGCCGCGCGAAGCGCACCGCTTCCAGATGCACCTTGGTGACCAGCGGGCAGGTGGCATCGATCACCTCCAGCTTGCGCTCCTTGGCCTCCTGCCGCACGGCCGGTGAAACGCCGTGTGCACTGAAGATCACGCGCGCGCCCTCCGGCACCTCGCTCAACTCTTCGACAAAGATCGCACCCGCCTGCCTTAACTCGTCGACCACGTGGCGGTTATGCACGATTTCTTTACGAACATATACAGGCGCGCCGTAAAGGTTGAGAACAATCTTGACCACGTCGATTGCACGCACTACTCCGGCGCAAAAGCCCCGTGGGCGGAGAAGAATGATCTTTTTCATGGGACTGCCGTTGCGAGCCTCACCCATGGGCCCCATTATACCAGCCATATGCGGAGTTACAGCCATGGTTACGGTTTGTTAATCAGATCGTAATGGTTACTGTAATCCAGCCGAACTCGCAGCCTGAACGACTCTTAGTCCGAAAACGTCAGATGTTGTTTGGCGACTTCAATGAAGTTCCTCCTTCTCTTACCGTTACTTTTCTTTACTCACTTCCTGGCTGAAGCGCAGACCGTGATCAGTGCCGTGACCGATGCGGCCAGCTACGCTCCCCGGGTGGCGCCGGGCGAGCTTGCCACTATTTTCGGATCGAACCTGGCCAATTCCACCCAGCAAGCCGCGGGCTTTCCGCTGCCGCAAAACTTGGGCGGCGCCACCGTCTATGTCAACAGTGCGCCCGTGCCGCTGCTTTACGTCAGCGCAACGCAGATCAACTTTCAGGTTCCCAGCAGTCTTGCGGCCGGCACCGCCAATATGTATGTCTCGCGCAGTGGCGGTCAAAGCGCCCTTTTCCAGTTCACGGTGATCGGCAGCGCCCCTGGAATTTTCCAGGACACCAGTAACCATGCCGTCGCTCAGAACGGGACCGACAACTCTACGAACTCCGCTGGCGACCCGGTAGCTATCGGCGCGGTTTTGGTGGTGTACCTCACTGGCCAAGGCGCTGTGAACCACGCGGTAGCCGACGGAACCGCCACGCCAATCTCGCCCCTTTCCACCGCCACCGCAACGGCCACCGCCACCATCGGCGGGACCAACGCTACGGTGCAGTTTCTCGGCCTGACGTCGGGCTTCACGGGCCTGGCACAGGCGAATATTTTAGTGCCGACGGGGCTGGCCACGGCCGATTATCCGCTGGTCATCACGGTGGGAGGATACGTGAGCGCTTCGGCTGAGGTCTCGGTTTCCGGTTCGGGAACCGCGCCTCCCACCTACCTCACGTTGGCCGGCCAGGTCAATTTTGCGAACGGCATTGGAAGTGGGATTGCGATATACGGAAACACCACTTATATCTGCGGACCTAATCAAATTAACATCGTGGACACCAGCTCCGTAAGCGCCCCCTCCTACGTCGGCTATTTTGGCAATGCCCAACTGTTGGGTAACGGGGGCAAGTGCGCCATCAACCTCAACACGTCGGAGCCGATTCTTGTGGACATCGTAGGGCCCGGCACCGCGCCCACTTTCGCCGTATACAGCCTGAGCGTTCCAGAGGATCCCGTATTGTTGACCCAGCAATCCACCAGCCCGTACACCTTCCTCACCGACATCAGCTTCCTTGGAACCACAGGATACGTCAGCACCAGTTGGTTCACAACGAGCGGAAACTCCATAGCCGCGCAGTACGGCAACTTCGTCGCCTATGATTTCAGCACCTTGTTTCCCGTTCTGCTGGGGGTGCTCTCGAACGGGGCGGGATCAAGCGGTACCAGCGTGATGCCAAACGCGCTGGCGTTAGTGCCCAGCAATAACAGCAGCTACCCGAACACCGCGTATATCACCACCACGACGTCCAGCGGAAACAGCACCGTTGGAAACGCGGCATTGGACGTGGTCAATATCAGCAGTCCCCAAAGCATGCAGGGAGTGGAGCAGGTCACGGTAGCAAACGCCGCCATTTTTCTTGGCTTCGGCTACGATGGCGACCTACTGTTGGCGACCGGAAATACAGCCAGCTTCCGGAATCCGGGGGTGCCGGACTTCAATATCACTGGCAATCTTACGCTTTCCACCATGAACATCATCAACGTGGAGAGCCCGGTAGGGATCGCGAATTTCGCTCCTCCCGATATCCCGACCATCCCAACCACGGGCACTTACGTAGTGCAGCCCCTGGCCTTTGGATCGGACATTTTCGCCATCGTCACCAACCCGCCGTCCACTGACCCCAGTGGCCCGAGCAGTCTCTGGATTGTCGATGCCAAAACGCCCAGTTCTCCCGTTCTATATCCCTTCATGACGGAATTCGGGATGTCCGACGTCGCCACGGTCAATGGCTATCTCTTAGTGCCGAATGTGAACGGACTGATGATTTATACCATTCAGACGCCTTGACGATTAGGGCCAGTAACTGGTCCTCTTTTTCAATGTGAACGCCAATCTTGAGCCAGTACACTTCGATGCCCGCCTGTTCCAGAATGGCCGCCGTGCTGTCGGGCAAGTTCATCGCGTCCTTGGCAGTGGTGAGCAGGAGATTCGATCCGTGCATCTGCGCCTGCGCCGCCAGGCGCTCCACCTGCGCACAGGTATAATGATGATGATCGTCGAAAGCCCAGTGAAACACCGGCTGCAGACCGAGCGCTCGTAGCGTTCCCCAGAAGCTGGCGGGATTCGCCAGGCCGCAGAAGGCGGCAATCGGACGATCGGGCGGCCCGGCCAGCGTATGACGTTGTTGGCGCGTGCGGTATTCCACCCAAAAGCGATGCTCCAGACGCGCGCGAAAGATCGGCGCAGCAGGGTTCAGCGCCCGCAATTGCCGGACAATGCCAGCGTACTCCCGCTCCGGCGCCGCGCGCATGATCACGAAAGCTCCAGCACGTGAAAGCGCGCTCAGCGGTTCGCGCAAGTTTCCCAATGGGAATACCGCTCCGCCTCCGAAAGGACTCAAAGCATCGATGACCACCAGATCCAGATCGCGCTTGAGGCGCGTGTGCTGGAATCCATCGTCCAGGAGGAAGATGTCCGGCCGGTATCGATCTTCGAGCAAACGGCCGGTGACAAAACGGTCCGCGCCAATGCCTGCGTGCGCGTAGCCCGATTGCACGAAGATCTGCGCCTCGTCGCCGGTGAAGCTCACAGGCGCGGGTTCACCTGCTTCCACAAGAACTGAAGTTTCGATAGAGCGGCGCCGGTATCCGCGCGTGAGGATGGCGGGTTGATAGCCGGCTTCACGCAGCCGCTCGGCAAGATGATCCACCATGGGAGTTTTCCCCGCCCCACCCATGCTGATGCCGCCGATGCTGACCACCGGCGTGGCCAGCCGCCGGGCGCGTGCCATTTTGCGCCGCTGCTGGCGGGCGCTAACCCCCGCCCAAATCTGTGCGAGTGGCCACAGCAGGAATCGCGCCGGGCTCAATTGGTTCCAGTGTGGGACCGCCAGATCCTGCCAGCGAAGAATCTCGGACACGGCTTTTCTGGTGGCGCCCCGTTTGCTCGCAGCCAGCGCAGCGGCGCGGGCGCCCAGCTCTTCGCGCCATTCACCATCGTCGATTAACCGTCCCACCGCGCCGGCCAGTTCATTCGCGCCGTCGATTTCAAGAAACGCCCGCTGCTCCCGAAATTCAGCCGCGATAGCCGCGAAGTTTTCCAGGTGCGGCCCGGTGACGATCGCCCTTCGACACGCCGCCGGCTCCAGAACATTGTGCCCGCCGCGCCGCGCCAGCGTGCCTCCCATGAAGACCACATCCGCGATCGGAAACAGGCTGGCCAGTTCCCCGATGGAATCGAGCAGCACCACGCAGGGCAGCGCTAAGTCGGCTGGCAGCGCCTCCTGCGACCGGCGAAAGTAGCGCAAGTCCGCGTCCCACAGCTTGGCCTCGGCTTCCTCAAAACGTTCCGGCCTGCGCGGAACCAGGATCAGCAACAACCGGGGGTGGCTTTGCGCCAGCTCTTGAAACGCGTGAATGACGGCCGCGTCCTCGTCCACGTCCTCGCGATCCGCGCCAGGCATAGTGCTGGCCGCGATCCAAATGGTGGAGGGATGCAGCCTGGCGACCAGCTCCGTAATGACGCGCGGCGGCTCGACACGCGTCGGCTCCGCGTCATACTTCAGATTGCCGATCGCCTGCACGGCATGCCGGGGCGCGCCCAGTTCCAGGTAGCGCGTGGCGTCCTGGTCGCTCTGCGCGAGAATTCCATCCGGACGCAGTAGAGCGTCTTCAAAGAAGAATCTCCAGCGGCGATAGCGTGGAAACGCCCGGTCCGAAATACGGCCGTTCACTATCAGCAGGCTGCAGGCCGCGCGCTTGGCCTCTCGGTACAGTACCGGCCAGATCTCAGTCTCGAGAATCACCACCAGGGACGGACGAATCCGCGCCAGCACGCGCCGCACGGCGAACGCATAGTCGATGGGCGCGTAGAAAATGCCATCCACCAGGGCGCGCAATCGGACTTCGGCGATGTCGCGGCCGGCCACCGTGGCAACGGAGACATACAGCGGAATACTGGGGCTGCGTTCGCGAATTTCACGCAGCACTCCCGCAGCCGAGATCACCTCGCCGACGGAAACCGCGTGCAACCAGATCGCGCCCGGTGCCGTCGGATGAAAGGACTCGGGCTCGCCGCCCAGGCGCTCCGAAAACCGGAGGGAATAGCGCGAATCGCGCGCACAGCGGTAAACGAAATAGAATACAAGCAGCGGAAGCGCGGCGACGCGGATCGCCCAGTAGAGGATTTGAATGAGAGCGCTCTTAATTTGCCTGATGCTGTTCATCGCCGGAATGTTTATAGGCGAGGTCACGCTCACCGCCGACAACAACAAGGACGCGGCCAAGTTTTTGCCCGGTCCGGCGTCATCGTACCCAGCCAAACAAACCAATGAACACGTGACCGTGGCGGTGGTTGCGTACGACACCGAAGAGCTGACTCACACGGCATTTGGGAAATTGAACCCCAATCTGTATGGCGTTCTGCCCATTCTCGTCATTATTCAGAATGACACGGACCAGGCTCTCAAGCTAGAGCACCTGGACGCCGAGTATACCGGGGTCGACGGCCGACAGGTGGAAGCGACTCCCGCGGACGAAGTGCAAACCCTGGGCGGAACGGACCGGCCGAATGTGCCGGTGGCCAGGCCGATACCGATCCACAAGAAGCACAAGAACCCCCTGGATGTGTGGGAAATCGATGGGCGATCGTTCGCGGCCAAGCTGCTGCCGGCGCATGAATCGGCTCACGGCTTCGTTTATTTTCAGACCACGCACCGGCCAGGCTCGAAATTTTTCCTGAGCGGCGTCAAAGTAGCGGCCACCGGCCAGGATATTTTGTATTTCGAGATCCCGCTCGAAAATCCGAAGTAAGCCATCTCCCCTACTGAGCCGCCCGCGTAGCCCTTCTGAACCGCGCGCGTTAGCAAGCGTTCCCCTTACTTGTGTTCCGCGGGCGCCGCCGCCGGCTCGGCCGGAAGAATCTTCGCCATCTTGATCTTGTCGATCATCGGGAAATTCTTCACCAGATACGCATCGCCCTCATTCTCGAGCTTGTCGGGATCGGGCCCCTTGCCGCCCATGGGAGGAATCTCGCCGTAGTCGCTATACAGCATATCGACCACTTCCATGCCCGAAGTGATCTGGCCGAACGGCGCGAAGTGTTGCGGGTCGAGAAATGCATTGTCCTTAAAGTTGATGAACACCTGTGTCGATCGGCTATTCGGATTGGAGGACATGGCGTATGTGATGAACCCGCGTTTATTGCTGCCTACCACCGGATCGTCCGAAATATTCGCGTTGGCCCAGGCTTTGCTGACCGCAGGTTTGGGGCTGATTCCGAACTGCACCATGAATCCCGGATGAACGCGGTAGAACGCCACACCGTCGAAGAATCCGGCGCGCACCAGGTTGTAGAACCGATCGGCGCCATGAGGCGACCAATCGCGATGCACCTCCACCACAAAATCGCCCTTGGTTGTTGTGAACTGCGCCTTGAACACTTCCGGAGCCTTCGCGCGCAACGAGGCCGGATTCATCAACGAAGGCCTGGCTGCGCCGGTCTTCGATGCCGTACCCTTCGATGCCGTTCCCTTCGATGTTGCGCTCTTCGAAGGGGGCGCCTGCGCCAACAGGCTCGAACACAAAACAATGCACGCGAGTAGTGGTTTCATGTAGCTCGATTATACTGAAAGTTGTTTCCGTGATGGGCACTCTGCGCGCGTTCCTGGCGGCTTTCGTTCTTGCCTCGCTGGCTAGCGGCGCGGAGGTGAAAATCACGCTCCTTGCCACCACCGATCTGCACGGCAATCTGTTTCCTTACGACTACTACACCGCGCAGCCGGCCGCCCGTGGCCTGGCGAAAATCGCGACGTTGATTCAGGCTGCCCGCGCCGGGAATCCGAACAGCTTGCTGATCGACTGCGGCGACACCATCCAGGGAACCCCGCTCGAAGCGGTGTATCAGGAGTACGTCGAAACCGGTAAGGGAGCTCCACCGCCCCCGCACGACCCGATGATGCTGGCCATGAATGCCATCGGGTACGACGCCATGGTGGTGGGCAATCATGAGTTCAACTTCGGGTTGAAGAATTTGGCGGCAGCGCGGGCGGATGCCCATTTCCCATGGATTTCGTCCAACATTATCGCCACGCCCGGCGGCTCGCCGCGGCCCTTCGCGCCCTATTTCTTGAAGACCATCGCCGGCGTGAAGATCGCGGTGATCGGAATCACTACCCCACTCATTCCAACCTGGGAAGCCGAGGAGCATTACCGCGGTTACCGTTTCGAATCGGGCGTGGATGCCGCACGAAGGACGGTGGCCGAACTGAGGGAGCGCGAGCATCCCGACATCGTGATTGTCGCGGCCCACGCGGGTCTGGACGGCGACGCCCGCGAGAACATGGTGCGGGAAATTGCAACCGATGTCCCCGGCATCGACGCCATTGTCTTCGGGCACTCTCATCAGCAGCTCGCTAGCCTGCAAATCGGCGATGTTTTGCTGATGCAACCGAAGAACTGGGGCATTTCCCTCGGGGAAATGGATTTTGTTCTCGAACGCAACGAAACATCGGGATGGAAGATTGTCTCGAAGTCGAGCCGCCTGATTCCGGTGACGCGCGATACTCCGGCCGACGCCAGTATCCTCGAAATCGGCCGGCCTTACCACGAGCTAGCCGAGCGCTACCTGAGCACGCCGGTCACCGAGGCTCCTGTGTCGCTGGATTCGAGGCTGGCTCGCGTGGAAGACTCGGCGCTCATCGACGCCATCCAGCAAGTCCAGCTCTTTTACTCGAAAGCCGACGTCTCCTTCGCCTCCTCGTTCAACTCGCGCGTCAGCGTGCCCCAGGGACCCGTGACCATTCGCCAGATCGCCGCGCTGTACGTCTACGAGAATCAGCTCTACGTGGTGGAAGGCAACGGCAAGATGGTGCGCGATGCGCTGGAGAATTCGGCGCGCTATTACAACACCTGCGCCAGCGATTGCTCGCATGGCCCGCTGATCAATCCGCGCGTCATCGGCTACAACTACGACATGGCGCAAGGTGTGGACTATGAAATCGACTTGACCCAACCGCCGGGCCAGCGCATCCGCAACCTTCGCTGGCACGGCAAGCCTCTGGACGATAACCAGCCCTTGCGCATCGCGGTGAATAACTATCGCGCGGGCGGCAGCGCTGGCTACTCGATGTTCCACGGCGCGAAAATCGTCTGGCGGTCGCCCGATGAAATTCGCGACCTGGTAATTCAGTACTACAGTGACCATAAAACCTTGCCCGCGCAGCCGGACAACAACTGGCGTGTAGTGCCAGAGACCGCTCTCCGCACGCTGGAACGCGAAGCGTTGGCCGGTGCGCAAACCGTAACACAGCAGTAATCACGCCTTCACATTTCGGTGCTGTTATGTTTGTGAATGCGGGACGCGATAGCCACGTTGTTCGGTCAGAAGCTGCCCGCGCCGGTGGAATGCGCAATCGAAAAATTGCTCCGGCTGGATCGTTTGGACCGGCTTTGGGAGGATGTGCCTGGCGCCGACGATCGGCTGATTGCCAGTCACCCGCTCGCGCTGCTGAACGTCCGCCCGCAAATCTCCGAGCGCGACCTTGCGCTCATCCCGAAGCAGGGCCCCGTGGTCGCGGTTGCCAACCATCCCTTCGGATTGATTGAGGGCGCGATCCTTCCATCGCTTTTTCTCTCGGTTCGCCCGGACGTGAAGGTCATGGCCAACCATCTGCTCGCCGGCATGAGGGAAACCAACCGGCTTTGCATTTACGTGGATCCCTACGGAGGCGAGCGCGCCGCCCGCGCCAATCATAAAGGCCTGAAGGACGCCATCGCCTGGCTGAAACAAGGCGGCCTGCTGACTGTGTTTCCGGCCGGCGAGGTATCGCAGCTGAATTTGAAAGAACGCTCGATTACGGACCCGGAATGGAACCATCATGTCGCCCGGTTGATACGCATCACGGGCGCCACCGTGCTGCCGGTCTATTTGCTCGGCGGCAACAGCGCCTGGTTTCACCTGCTCGGGTGCCTGCATCCGCGAGTGCGTACCGCGCTGCTTCCGCACGAGTTTTTCAATAAGCACAACCGCGACATCGAGGTGCGCATCGGCAGCCCGATCACGCCGGCGAAGATCCGCGCCTATCAGGACGACGTCGCTCTCATCCGCTATCTGCGCCGCCGCACTTATCTGCTGCAGAATCGGGAAGCCCCGAAGCACTGTGCGGTCGCGCCGGCGGCCGAGCCTCCTGTGGCCGGCGTTTTGGGAGAACTGCTGGCGGGCGAAGTATCCAAGTTGGCGCCCGGGCGAACCCTTGTCGAAACGGACGATTTCTCGGTCCTGCAGGCCAAAGCAAGCGAGATCCCAAATGTTTTACACGAAATCGGCCGGCTCCGCGAAGTAACCTTCCGGCAAGTGGGCGAAGGCTCCGGCAAGCCCATCGATCTCGATCGCTTCGATGACCATTATTGGCATCTGTTCGTCTGGAACCGCCGCGCCAACGAAGTTGTAGGTGCCTACCGGCTGGGCCCATCGGACGAGATTCTCCCCCGCTTCGGCCCCAAGGGTTTTTACACCAGCCAGCTTTTCCACTGGAAGCGGGCGGGCTTTGACGAATCGTTCCTGGACCGCATCAGCCCGGCGCTAGAATTGGGCCGTTCCTTTGTGCGCCCGGAGTATCAAAAGACCTATGCTCCGCTGTTGCTGCTGTGGAAAGGTATCGGGCAGTTCCTGATCCGGAATCCGCAGTACAAATTGCTGTTCGGTCCGGTGAGCATCAGCAATGGCTATACCGCCGCCTCGCGCCAATTAATGGTGAAATTTCTGAGCGCTTACCGGCAATCGCCGGAGCTGGCACCGCTGGTGCGGGCGCGCAATCCGTTTCGCCAGCGATCTTCTAAGTTTACCGACGAACTCGTCGGCACTACTGTTTGGGATGTGGAAGAGCTATCCGCTCTCATCGCCGACGTGGAGACCGATCGCAAAGGCGTCCCAGTGCTGCTGAAGCAGTATCTGAAGCTCGGCGGCGAGCTGGTTGCCTTCCATGTGGATCGCCGCTTCGCCGACGCACTGGACGGCTTGATCGTTGTCGATCTGCGCAAGACCGACGTGCGGGTGCTGGAACGCTACATGGGCAAAGACGGCGCCGCCCAATTTCTTTCAGAACCGCGACCGCTAGGGAGCGTCCTTAAACCAGAACCGTGAACGCCGTTTCGGTGCGTGTTACCGGCCGGTACAGCGTGTCGCGCTCCATCGGCTCGCGTCCCGCTTCGCGGATCAACCGCAGCAACTCGCCGCGCCGCATGCCTTGGCTGGTGGTGGCGCCCGCCTCGTGGTAAATCTTTTCTTCCACAACCGTGCCGTCCAAATCGTCGGCCCCGAAACGCTGGGCGATTTGCGCGATCTTGGGCGTCATCATGATCCAGTACGCCTTGATGTGGCTGATGTTGTCCAGCATCAGGCGCGAGACCGCGATCATTTTCAAATCCAGGAACCCGGTGGTGGTGGCAATATGCTCCAGCGCCGTATTCGCGGGATGAAACGCCAGCGGAATAAAGGTCTGGAAGCCGCCGGTATCGTCTTGCAATTCGCGCAGCTTCACCAAATGATCCGCGCGATCCTCTTCGGTCTCTATGTGCCCGTAGAGCATGGTGCAGTTCGATTTCAACCCGAGTTGGTGCGCACTGCGCGCCACTTCCAGCCACTGGTTGCCGTCGATTTTGTGATCGCAGATGATGCGCCGCACGCGATCGCTAAAGATCTCCGCGCCGCCGCCCGGCAGCGAATCTACCCCCGCGTCCCTCAGCTTGGTGAGCGTGTCCCGAATCGACAGCTTGCTGCGCTGGGCCAGGTACGCAATCTCCACCATCGTAAACGCCTTCAGGTGGACCTCAGGGAACCGCTGCTTCAACCCGCGCAGCATTTCGCAGTACCAATCCAGCGTCAGCTCGGGATGCAAGCCGCCCACAATGTGGAACTCGGTCACCGCCTCGCTCCAGCCCTCCCCCGCCCGATGCCACACTTCGTCGAGCGACCAGGTGTAAGCCTTGGGATCCTTGGCGCGCTTACCGAACGCGCACAGTTTGCAGCTGGCCACGCAAACATCGGTGGGATTGATGTGGCGATTCACGTTAAACCAGGTGACGTTGCCGTGTTTGCGCTCGCGAACCAGGTTGGCCATGTAGCCGACGGCGAGAATATCGGAGCTTCTGAAAAGTGCGACGCCGTCCTCGTAGCTTAAGCGGACGTCCGCCTCCACTTTATCCAGAATTGGCCGCAAGCGCTTGTCTTCGATGTGAATCTGCATGCTGGATCTATGGATCGTCAGGCCCTCAGGCGGAAAAAGTAGATGTCAGCCGCCCAAAAAAGAAAGAATAGCACGCTCACATAGCCGTTCACCGTGAAGAAGGCCGCATCCACCCGCGACAGGTCGTCGGCTTTCACCAGCCGGTGCTCGTAAAGCAGCAGCAACACAATAGCCCCGATGCCCGCCCAGCTCAAAATTCCGAGCCCGAAGGACGTCGACAGCAACACCAGGCAAGCGATCATCGCGATGTGAAACACCCGCGCAATCCATAGCGCGCCCGACATGCCGAATCGCCGCGGCAGGCTGAACAGCCCTTCTCGCGAATCGAACTCATAGTCCTGGCAAGAGTAAATGATGTCGAAGCCCGCCGTCCAGAACGTCACCGCGGCCGTCAGCCACAGGATGCGCGGATCGAGCGACCCCCGGACGGCGATCCAGGCCGCCGCCGGTGCAATGCCCAGCGAAAACCCCAGAATCAGGTGCGAGAACGTGGTGAAGCGTTTCGTGAACGAGTAGAAGAACACTACCGCCAGCGCTACCGGCGCAAGCTTGAGGCACAGCGGATTGAGCGCGCGGGCCGCCAGCAGAAAAACCAAAACGGAAACCAGCACAAACCCCCAGGCGAAACGGACGCTCAAGATTCCTGCTGGGATATGGCGCAGGCGCGTTCGCGGATTGCGGGCGTCGATGTCGGCGTCCAGAATGCGGTTGAACGCCATCGCGGCCGACCGTGCGCCCACCATGGCTATCGCGATCCAAAGCAACTTGTAGCCGAATCCGCGGGCGTCGAAATGGCTCTCCCGAAATGCCAGCAGCGCGCCGGTGAGCGCAAAAGGCAGCGCAAATACGGAATGCTCGAACTTGATCATTTCGAGCGTGAGCCGTAACCGTTTCCAAAAACCCATTCCTTGTATTCCCCGTCTCCTTGGTATTCCTTGTATTCCCCGTCTCCCTCGTATTCCTCCCCGCCCTTTTCGTTTACCATTTTAGTTCATGCGGTATTTCCTCCTCGCCGCTGTGCTGTCTCTCACCTGCTGCGGGCCCCCTCCAACGACGCTCGAAGACTTTCCCACCCGGCCACTCACCTTGCCCGGAGGCCAGGTAATCAAGGTGGAGACGATGGTCGACAATTTCGAACTGCTGCGTGGCATGATGTTCCGCACCCAGCTCGCGCCCAACCGCGGCATGCTGTTCGTGTATCCCAAACCCAACCGCTATCAGATGTTCATGTATCAAACCTACATTCCGCTGGACATCATTTTCATGGATTCGAATCGCAACATCATCGACATCGTGGAGAACGCGCCTCCCTGTAAGACGCAAGCGAGTAAGTGTCCCAAATATGGTGGCGAAAAAATCTCGTTGTACGCGTTGGAGATTGGGGGCGGCATGGCCAGCAAGTACGGCTTGCATCTCGGGCAAACGCTGCAGTGGTGATGCGTCCCTGGGCGCTGTGGCGCCTGTTACCCTCAAGTTGACATGGATTCCGATCAATTGCGCGGCCTGCTGGAGCAAGTGTCCACGGGTTCAGTGGATGTAGACTCTGCGTTCAGCCGCATTCGCCACCTGCCGTTTGAGGATCTGGGCTATGCCAAGCTGGATCACCATCGCGCGCTGCGGCACGGCATCACCGAAGTTATCTTTGGCAAGGGCAAGACGCCGGAGCAGATCGGCGCTATCGCCGCGCGTCTGCTCGACAAATCCCCAAACCTCTTGGTGACCCGCGCTGACCGGCACGCCGCGTCCCTCCTGAAGGCCGACTTTCCCGATGCCGAGCACTTTCCGCTTTCCGGCGCCGTGAGAATCTGGCGGGACCGCACCATGCGCGGCAAAGGAAAGCTGGCCGTGGTTTGCGCCGGCACCAGCGACATTCCGGTGGCCGAGGAAGCGAAGGTGACAGCCGAGGTGATGGGCAACGAAGTGGAATCCATTTATGACATTGGCATTGCCGGAATCCATCGTTTAATCGCTCATAGTGAGCAGCTCATGGAAGCGCGCGTGATCGTGGTGGCTGCCGGCATGGAAGGAGCGCTTCCGAGCGCGGTGGGCGGAATGGTCTCGGTTCCCGTGATCGCGGTGCCCACCAGCGTGGGCTACGGCGCAAGCTTCAACGGACTGGCTGCTTTGCTAGGCATGCTGAACAGTTGCGCCAGTAACGTAACTGTCGTCAATATCGATAACGGATTCGGCGCAGGGTACGTGGCCAGTCTGATTAACCGGCTGTAACTAAAAAACACTCCCTCACGGTCGTGGTTCTGAAGCTGTCGGCGTTACCGTCGTGGCACCGAAGCCGTCGACATTACGGTCATGGTTCTGAAGCTGTCGGGGTTACCGTCGTGGCACCGAAGCCGTCGACGTTACGGTCGTGGTTCTGAAGCTGTCGGGGTTACCGTCGTGGCACCGAAGCCGTCGACATTACGGTCGTGGTTCTGAAACTGCCGACATTACGGTCGTGGCACCGAAGCCTTCGACCTTACAGAACCGCGCGCGTAAGGAAGCGGCACTAAGAACCTGCTACGCAACAGCGACACTAACTCGTGCGCCGGACTCTTCCGCGTAAACGTAGAATCCGAACATGGGCATGCTTTCGCGCTTGCTCCACCGGCTCATCGTCCAATGGACGCGCAAAAACCTGACTTCGGATCGAGATCCCAAATTCAGCAATATGGAATAAAGGCCGCAGTAAAACTTGGGAGGAAACTTCACCAGCGGCTTTGAATCCCACTTTTCGCCATCGGGCGAACCCCAGACGGTTACTTCCAAACTCTCTTGCTCAAGGATTCGAGTTATACCGAGAGTAAGCACCAATAACTTACCTCGCTTGGGACCGAGTTCGATCTCCGGTCCACTGCCGTCTGCTCGGGCGATGCTTTCAGGCAACAGAAAGTTACGCAGCATATTTTCCTCCAGCCGGGGGACATGCCGGGAAAAAGGTTTTCTTCTGTGCTACCTGGCAGGCGTACCTACAGGGTAACGTTAGATTCGACGGAGGCGGTCACCCGCCTTTTCCAGAGTCTCATACTTCTTGCAAAAACAAAAGCGAATTAATGTTGCGCCGGCATTAGAATCGGAGAAAAAACTCGAACCCGGCACAGCCGCGACGCCTACCTTTTCGATCATATGACGAACGAAAGAAACATCATCTGCAAAACCGAACCCGCTGATGTCGGTCATGATGTAGTAGGCTCCATGCGGACAATAACATCGAAATCCCGCTTGTTCTAAACGCTCCAATAGAATATCTCTGCGCTTCTGGTATCCCACACTTAGTTTTTCGTAGTATGAATCCGGTAGGCTCAAAGCCGCCACGCCGGCTTGCTGTAAAGGAGCCGCCGCGCCAACCGTTAGAAAGTCGTGGACCTTTCGAATGGAATCTGTCAGGTCCGGCGCCGCTAAGACAAATCCTACCCGCCAACCTGTGACTGAATAGGTCTTGCTCATGCTGTTCACCAATACCGTTCTTTCCCGCATTCCAGGTAATGTTGCTATCGGGATGTGAGACGCGCCCTCATAAATGATGTGTTCATAAATTTCGTCGGTAATTGCAAGGGCATCGAACTCGTTACAAAGATCCGCGATCACCTGAAGCTCCGCTCGATTAAACACCTTCCCCGTCGGGTTATTCGGCGAGTTCAAAATGATCGCTTTGGTCTTCGAAGAGAATGCGCGGCGGAGTTCGTCCGGATCGAAGCTCCAGTCCGGAGGCCGCAGCCGGACCAGTTTACGCTCCGCGTCACACAGGAATGCATCAGGACCGTAATTTTCGTAGTACGGCTCGAATATGATGATCTCGTCGCCCGGATTCGTCACCGCAAGTAACGCCGCGATCATCCCCTCGGTGGCGCCGCAGCAAACCGTAATTTCCCGCTCGGGATCATAATCCATGCCGTACCACTTTCGATACTTCGCCGCGATGGCATCGCGAAATGGTTTGGCACCCCAGGTGATGGCGTATTGGTTGAAGTCGGCTGCAATGGCATCCTGGGCCGCTCGTTTGATCTCCTCCGGCGCGCCAAAATCGGGAAACCCCTGCGCCAGGTTGATGGCGTCGTGCTCAATCGCCAGCCGCGTCATTTCGCGGATGACGGATTCTGTGAATTGCGACGTTCCTTCGACTGCGAAATCTGCCGCGATGCGTGATCTCCACCGGACGAACGGATATTTTTCCCGAAGAGGTAATTCGATGCGAAGCGCTCATCCCAGTATCCCCATCTTCTTCGCGACCGTCGTCAGAATTTCTGATGCCCGGTCGAGCATATCCTTCGTGTGGGTCGCGGTTACAATTGTCCGAATGCGGGCTCGCCCCTCTGGCACCGTGGGAAAACCAATACCGGTAGCCAGCAAGCCGTTCTCAAACAGCGCCGCCGAATAAGCGTGAGCCGTTCTTGCCTCGCCGACAATGATCGGCGTGATGGGAGTTTCGCTCTCGCCAGTATCGAACCCGGCGTTGGTGAGCGCGGCCTTAAAATACCGGGTGTTCTCCCACAGCCGGTCGATGCGTTCCGGCTCGTTCTCCAGGATGTCGAATGCCGCCAGACACGCCGCGGCCACCGCCGGCGGATGGGACGTCGAGAACAGAAAAGGCCGCGCGCGATGATACAAAAAGTCGATCAGATCGCGGCTCCCGCAAACGTACCCGCCCAGCACGCCGATCGCTTTTGAAAGCGTGCCAACTTGCACGTCCACGCGGCCATGCAACCCAAAATGATCCACCGTGCCGCGTCCATTCTGTCCCAGCACGCCTGACGAATGCGCATCGTCGATCATCATGATCGCGCCATGCCGTTCGGCCATCTCCACCAGTGCGGGCAGCGGTCCGATGTCGCCGTCCATCGAAAATACGCCGTCGGTGATCAGCAGTTTGTGGCCGCTGGCGCCGTCCAGTTCCTGGAGGATTTCCGCCGCTCGGGCGGTATCTTTATGCGGAAAGACGTGAATCTTGGCTTTCGACAAACGGCAGCCGTCAATGATACTGGCGTGATTGAGAGCGTCGGAAATAATGTGATCCTGCGGCCCCAGAATGGCGGAAACGGTTCCGGCGTTCGCTGCGAAGCCGGATTGAAACACCACGCAAGCTTCGGTGCGCTTGAAATCGGCGATCCGTTCCTCCAGCTGCAGGTGGATGCTCATGGTCCCGGAAATGGTGCGCACCGCGCCCGATCCCGCGCCGAACCTCTTCGCCGCCTCTACTTGAGCCTCAATCAGTTTGGGATGATCGGCCAAACCAAGATAGTTGTTACTGGCCAGATTGATCACCTCGCGGCCGTCGAATCGCGCTATCGGCGCGCACGGCGATTCAAGCACGCGCAGGCGCTGGTAAGAGCCCGCTTTACGCCAGTCTTCTAACTGCTCGGTGAGGTAGCCGAGAGGGTTCGCAGTGGTCATCTTCTTCATCCTAACGCGCGAAGCAGCCGTTACAATACCCTATGAACATGCGCATATTGCTCATCGCCTACGCGCTGGTCAATGCGGTCATCTATAGCGCCCTGTTGCCGCTCTGGGAAGGTTTCGACGAACCATTCCACTTCGGATATGTACAGCGGCTGGCGAACGGGCTAGGATTGCCCGATGCGCGCACCGCTCGCCTGTCCAGCGAAGTTTACGCATCCCTTCTGCTGGCGCCTGCCAGCCAGGCGGTGAAGCAGAACCTGCCACAAGTCACCTCATATTCCGAATATTTTTCCTGGTCCGCGCAAAGAAGATCGGAAGTCCGGCGTCAGTTGGATGCAATTCCGTCAAACCTACGCTGGCAACCCTCCGAGCTCCCCAATTACGAAGCGCACCAGCCGCCGCTGGCATATATGTTCCTGGCTTTCCCCGAGCGGCTGCTGGCCGATGTCCCGCTTCCGGTACGAGTCGCGATTTTGCGTATCTTGGCCGCCGTTGCGGGGGCGTGGCTTCTTTTGATCGGCGCGGAGCGCCTGTTCTCGCAACTCGGGATTCCGGAACCCTACCAGACCATTGCACTCTTCTGCCTGCTTTCTTCCCAAATGTTATGGGCCACGCTAACGCACGTTGGAAACGATTGGCTGGCCGTACCAGTGGCGGTATGGTCGCTGGTTGCGCTAAATCGCCTCGGCTCCAGTCCCGGCCGTCGCACTGCCGCACTGGCCGCGCTGGTTCTCGCCGCGGGATTGCTGACCAAAGCCTATTTCCTGGCCTTCCTCCCGTTGCTTCTGGGAATCTGCGTATGGCGAAGACGTTGGCGTGAACTCGCCATCGCATCCGTGATCCTGTGCGGATTGGCCGGCCCTTGGTATGCGCGGAATCTTGTGCGCTATCACGTCCTCACTGGAACGCAGGAATCGCGCGCTGGTATCGGCCTGCCCGAGGTTCTGCGCGTGGCGCCCAGCATGCGCTGGCCTCTTGTGATTTCCTCCAGTGTCCGAAGCTCGCTGTGGAATGGCAACAATACATTTTCGACGTTTTCCGTCAGCACTCTCAACCTGATGATCGGTTTCTGCTTGCTGGCCCTGCTGCTCTGGGGCGCGACCAACCACGCGAGCGCTGAATGGATCGCCTTTTCCTATTGCGCGTTGTTCATTCTGGCCCTGGGCTACGCTACCGTTGTCAGCCATATCTATACGCATGGCGCCGCGAATGGCCCCAGCCCCTGGTATGCCCAGGTTCTGTCGACTCCTCTGTTGGGTTTGGTGTTGCTTGGTCTGTCTCGATGGCCCACCCTCGGCAGGTTCGTGGCTGCTCCCCTCGTCTTGCTGTTCGGATACGTACTGGCCGCCACCTATGCCGTCAAGTTGATCCCGCTCTATGGCGGCGAGCAGGGGCGCGCGTCGCTGGCTGCAGTGACGTCGCTCTATGGTCACCAGCTCAGAATATTAACAGCCAACCTGAACACAGTGACGCTCGCGCCGGCCGCCATGATCTTCGCGTTGGCCGCCGTTGTCATCCTGCTTGTCATCGCACAGGAAACAATCCTTCTGCGGTGCATGTTTGGTCCCCCTGCTAACCCGCTTTGTTTTTCAGGAGCAGACGGAACGGCCGGTTGGCGCCCCAGCGGTAGATTTCAAAGTCACGATCCAGAGTCAGGATCTCGCCGGTTTCGAGTTCCCCGCCCAGGTGAACCAGGCAGGCGTCTGCGAGATCCATCTCACGATCGCGATAATTGCGGAATAGCCGCTGTAGGGACGCGGCTGCTTGCGAGAGTTGCCACGGAATGGAGAACACACCAGTCCTCACGTTTTCCAGGATTGCTTCGGCAGCCCCAGCTTGTCTGCGCAACAGATAGCAACTCTCGGTAATAAATACTTCACAGGTGACCAAAGGAGCGGCCGACTCCTCGATTGCCGTTACGCACGCGCCGTGGTTCCTTTCAGTGCGATCCAGAGCGCTACAATCACTCCGTTTCCAATAGGTCCCTCAACGCCCAAAGCCCCGAAGGTGCTTCTTATTGGATCCAAGATTGGAAATTCCTGAGGAGAGCTCACCTAATCCGACGATGCTGCGCCGATTTGGCTGCCTCGACGCCAATAACCGCATCCCTCCCGGACCACCATCGACGGGCTAGAACCCCAAGAAGCTGATCCACCAACCGCGCCAGCGTTTTCTCCGTATCAGTATTCTGAACAAACGTGCCTGAACAGTCTTCATGCTTCGTTGTAATACAAATGGTAAATCGTATTACACCTGGGCGCGGTTCAGAGCCGCGCGTACACCAGCACGTCGTCGATGTAGTGCCCATCCCAACGCGCTCTTCTTAAGCCTGATGCGGGAAAGGACCTTCGGATCCCGTCGGGGACGTTTTTCCGCAGCGCTCGGACCGTCGTGTCGTTCACTCCCGCCAGACGGACGCCAAACATCGGTATGGCCGCGACATCCTCCCCCGAGCGCCTCCCGGACCTCCCCAATCTTCCGGTACGGATCATGCGGCCCTACCGCGTCTCGATCCGGAGTCGCTATCCGCAGGCGCCTAAGTCGTTGCTTTCACGATCCGCAGGACCAGAAAGCCGCCGGCATTCGCAAGGCCCATTTCGTCCAAGCGCGTGATCAGCTTTGCACCACCTTCAATCATCTCGGGCGTGAGATATTCCTTTACCACCATGCTTTCAGCCGAAGCTGTTGAGTATTAGTGCGCCATTCGTATTTGCATCGCCGATCTTTCGGACCTGCGCTTCTTCTATAAACACATTGTACCGGACGGCTTCGCTCCATTCCGACACGGCTTCCAGCTCTCGGTGAAACGCGCGTCCCGGCTCGCGGCCTTTCGAAATTCCGGCTCGAGGGTCGAGAGCAACAGCAGGTCGTCCAAATCGTGCGTATCGAAAGAATTCACCAGTCTACGCTCCGGCACCTCATGCTCGCGAAACTGCTCGGCGACGCAGCCTTCAACGCACACTCCACCGCGTACCCTAGCAAGTAATAAGCTGCCGCCCACCGGCCGGAGGCGATAAGAGCTTCCGCATCTTCCAAGCGAAGCTCGGCGAGTTGCTCGAGCTGCTCCCGATCCACGTTCTCGCGTGCTCCCGATCATTACCGAACGCTTCATTCTAACAACTCACCGCTTCTTCAGCCGGTAGTCTTCCACATCCGGCATCGGGATCAGCTTGCACATCTCAAACAATCGCGAACGCGCCCGCATCCCAATGCGCTCCTCCAGAAAAAACTTGCTGTGGATGTCTTCCTGCAAACCCGAGCCGCGTTTGTCGCCCGCTTCCGGATCGCGCAGGTTAGTGGTGACGATGGTCGCTTTGCGCGAGTTGCAGCGATGCGTGACGATGGACGTTACCGTGTCCTCCACCCAGTCGTTAATGCGGCTGGCGCCCACGTCGTCCAGCAACAGGATCTCGGCGTCCAGAGCCGATTGAAAGGCCTCCCGATCGCTCGAACCCGAAGCCTTGTCGTAGCCCTTGTGAATCCGCGTGAGCAGCGCCTGGAAATCGTAGAAGATTCCCTCGAACCCGCGCGCAATCAATCCCCGCAGCGCCGCCACCGCCAGATGCGTTTTGCCCGTGCCCGGCGCGCCCAGAAACAACAGGCCGGGTTTGGGTGTGTGCGGATACTCGCGCACATAGCCTCGTACCCCAAGAACCACGCTTGCCAGCGCCGAACGCGCTTGTGGATTGCCCGACGGCAGACTAAACGTATCCACCGACGCATTCTGGTAGAGCGGAGGAATTCCCGCCCGCTGCTCCATCCTCTGCTCGCGGCCAGCATCGGCGCACTGGCACTTCTCGGCGCCCGAAATTCCTTCACGCTCGGTGATCTTCCAACCTGAGCCGCCACAGACCGGACACGTTTCCACGGCGTTCATTGTGTCCACCTTACCATCCGAGCGGTTTCCCACGGTTCTGTTCATCCAGCCACTTTTTCAGCGGAGCGAAATAATCCAGGATCGCCGTCGCGTCCATTTGCTCCTGCCCCGTCAACGCCGCCAGCGCTTTGGGCCAGGGCTGGCTCGCTCCCATCGCGAGCATCGTGTTGAGACGGTCTCCCGCGGCTTTGCTCTCATAAATAGAGCAGCGATTCAGCGCGTCCGTGCATCCGGCGGCCTTCGCCAGCGCGCGGTGAAACTGGAACTGCAAAATGTCCGCCAGGAAATAACGCGCGTAGGGATAATTGGCCGGTACATGATACTTCGCGCCGGGGTCGAAATCCGCCTCGCTTCGCTCGACCGGCGGCACCACGCCCTGATATTGCAACCGCAGCTTCCACCAGCTCTCGTTGTACTTCTCGGGAGGAATTTGTCCTGAAAACACCTGCCAGCGCCACTTGTCGATCATCAGCCCGAACGGCAGGAACGCCACTTTCTCAAGCGCCTTGTAGAGCAGTAAACCGATATCCTTTGAACTGTCCGGAACCGTTGGCAGCAGCCCGATCTTCTTCAGGTAGGCCGGCGTCACCGACAGCGCAATGGTATCGCCGATGGCTTCGTGAAATCCGTCGTTGGCGCTATCGCGGAATAGAAATGGCTGCTGATCGTAAGCGCGTTGGTAGAAGTTGTGGCCCAGCTCATGATGGATGGTCGAGAAATCCTCGGCATTGATCTCGATGCAGAGCTTGATACGCAAATCGTCCACCGCATCTACATCCCAGGCGCTGGCATGACAAACCACATCGCGATCCCGCGGCTTGACAAACATGGAGCGCTCCCAAAATGTTTTCGGCAGCGGCGCAAATCCCAGCGAGGTGAAAAAGTGCTCGCCGTACTTCACCATGTCCAGCGGCTGCGTTCCCCGGCCCTTCAAGATGGCCGTCAAATCGTAGCCGGGATCCGCGTCTTTCGGCGCAACCAAAGGATAGATGTTCTCCCATTCCTGCGCCCACATGTTGCCCAGCAAATGCGCGGGGATGGGGCCGCTGGCTGGAACCAGGTCGCCGTATTTCTCCCGCAATTTCCAGCGCACATAAGCGTGCAGTGAAAGATAGAGCGGCTTCACCTGCTCCCACAGCCTGTCCATCTCGGCCGGGAAAGCGTCGGCCGGCATATCGTATTTCGAGCGCCACATCGCGCCCATGTCGGCGAACCCCAATTCATGCGCGCCTTTGTTCCCCAGCTCCACGTACTTTTGGAATAACGGCCGCAGGGGAGGCGAAATGGTGCGCCATCCGCGCCAGGCGTCCAGCAGTTTCGCCGGATCCGTGCTGGTTCGCAGAATATCGCTTAATTGATCCAGATCCAGACAGCCGTCTTTTGATCCGGAGCCGGCAGTGCCCGCCGCGCTACCGCTCCCAGGGGGGCAATACTTGCCGCTGCCGTAGATACCTTCCATCTGGGTAGCGATCTGCGTCAGTTCCCGCGCTTCCTTAGGATCGGACGGCGCCGCCAGCGTGAGCGAGAGGCGCAACAACTGGAACTGCCGCGCCATGTCCTCCGGCATCTTCAACTGGCTGAAGCGCGTGGACTCCTTGGCCAGCTGCATGGTGGCCGCGATCTGATCTTCATCGGCCTTGGCTGCCAGAATCTCGGTGTCGTAAGTGATGTAGGTGGACTTCACCCAATCGGCGCGCCCGTCTTGGACGGAAAGCTCCAGCAGTTTGGACTGTGCGCGATCAAGGAAAGCTCTGGCTTCAGCCAGTGTAGGCGGTTTCGGAGCGCCGGCTAGGTAAAAGCCGGACCCAAGACAAAGAACTGCAACAAAGCTGCGCATCCGGGTGAGGTTGGTCTCCTCCGAGCCCTGGCGAGCCGACGCCCGCCTTCCTCATAGTGTACCTTCCCGCATGGCGCCCCAAAAAGGGGCAATCGTCGACGGCGTATAAAAGGGGATTTATTATTGAACCACCGACGTGCCTTGACTGGCTTGGGTCCGGAACTCGTATTGGTGGATTTCAATCGCGGCCCGGCCCTCTTCGGAGCGAACCACGCGGCCGCGCGCCACCAGTTTTAAAGCAACTTTGCTGTTCAACTGGGCTGGCCAGCTGATCGAAACTTCGAGCCGTCGGCCGGGGAGCAGATAATGATCGGTGGTGAACAGAACACCATTGCTGCTCATGTTCACGGTCACCCCAGTGCCGCTTTCGCCTTCCGCTGTGGTCTTCCGGCTCAGAATCTTGTAGCGGACTTCCCGCTCGATGGGGAAACGGTCCGCGCCTCGGCGGTCGTCTTTTTCTTTGTCCACGCTCATGTTTGCTCCCGGAACCAACATGCTCTTCAGCTCTCTTTCCGTTTCATGCACCCATAGATTGCTATAGCGGAGCGAGTGCTCCTATAGCGGATTCTTCCTAATTTGGAGTGGTACTTCGCTTGAAAGTGATAGTACTCGGGGGCGTTACTGAGCGGGGTTTGATCGAACTGTCGGGCTTCTTTTTCCGGGCCCGGATCTCTTCCAGGCGTTCCGCGATGCGCTGCTCCAGCCCACGATTGGTGGGCTCGTAAAATATTGTGCCTACAAGGGATTCTGGCAGGCACTCCATGTCCGGAAGGGCGTCCTCCAGCTTGTGGGCATGCTGGTACCCCGCGCCATAGCCCCACTGTTTCATGGCACCCGTGGGAGCATTGCGCAGGTGGAATGGCACGGGCTCCGCCACACGCTGCTCCACCGCCTCCATCACCCGGTTGAGCGCCTGATAAGAAGCGTCGGATTTCGGCGCTACCGAAAGGTAAATGGCTACCTGGGCGAGCGCCAGATCCCCTTCCGGAATCCCGAGAAAGTGGACCGTCTGCATGGCGGCGATGGATTGCTCGAGCGCCCGTGGATCGGCCAGCCCGATGTCCTCAATCGCCATGCGCACCAGGCGCCGCGCGATATACATGCGATCCTCGCCCGCTTCCAGCATCCGGCCCAGCCAATAAAGCGCGGCATCCACATCGCTCGACCGGACGGACTTGTGAAGCGCAGAAATAAGATTGAAATGCTCCTCTCCGGCTTTGTCGTAGAGCAACGTCTTGCGTTGCAGCGTGTCCTCGATCGCTTCGCGCGTAAGCTGGCCGTCTTTAGCGGCCGCCGCCGCCAATTCCAGAATGTTAAGCGCGGTCCGGGCGTCACCGTTGGCGTAGGTCGCAATTTGCTTGAGTAAATCGTCTGGCGCGCCGATCTTCACCACCGGCAGAGCCCGCTCCAGCAGACCGAGAATCTCTTCCTCGGTCAGCGGCTTCAACATGTAAACTTTGGTGCGCGAGAGCAGTGCCGAGATCACCTCGAAGGACGGGTTTTCCGTGGTGGCGCCGATCAGGCTGATGTCGCCGCGCTCTACGTAGGGAAGAAACGCATCTTGCTGCGCTTTATTGAAGCGGTGGATTTCATCGATAAAGATCAGCGTGCGCCTTCCCACGCGGCGGTTGCGCTCGGCGTCGGCCATCACCGCTTTGATTTCCTTGATTCCGCTCAATACGGCGCTGAACGGAATATAGTCGCAATGCGTGAGGCGCGCGATGATCCTCGCGAGCGTGGTTTTGCCGACGCCGGGCGGTCCCCAAAGGATGATCGAACCCAACTGATCGCGCTCGATTTGGACCCGTAGCGGCTTGCCCGGTCCCAGGATGTGTTGCTGTCCGACAAATTCTTCGAGCGTCTTGGGACGCATGCGCTCAGCCAGTGGGCGCTGAGTATCTTCATTCAGGCTCGCCAGCGGATCCGGTTCAAATAAACTCACCCCGCGGCCATCCTTTGCTTGCGCGCGACAAACAGCGCGATACCGGCGGCCAGCGCCGCGTTGAGGGACTCCACACCCACCGTCGGAATGCGAATCGCCGTGGCTTTGTCGCGCAGCCGTTCGCTCACTCCGCGCCCCTCGCTGCCGACGATAATGGCGCACTTGCCGCCCAACTCCACTTCGCCCACGTCGGTAGTCCCCTTGGGCATCAGCGCAAAGAGCGCGATCTTCCGTTGATCGGCCGCAGCCAGAAAAAGCTGTTGATCGAGCGCGGCCGCCACCGGAACGCGGAAGATGGAGCCGGCCGAAGCTCGCAGGCACTTGGGATTGTAGGGGCTCACGGCACCCTTCAGGAATGCTACGCCGGTGGCGCCGAATGCCTCCGCTGCGCGCAGAATCGCGCCCGGCATTTCCCGGATCCTGAAGTCCATCCAGCACGATGGTGAGCGAATGGCCGCGAAATAGCTGATCGACGCTCCATTGCGGAGGCCGCACCAATGCCATCACGCCCTGGCTCGCCTCGGTGGCCGAGACGCTGCGGAAGATGTCATCTGCCAAGATGTGGATGCGAGTCTTCTTGAGCCCGCGCACGTGACTCTCCACAGCGGCGCGCACCGATTCGGCGGCGAACACGGCCGGAATCTCGCAGTCGCTTCGCAAAGCTTCTTCCAGCAAGTGAAAGCTTTCCGCCACCGCCAGGCCCTCTTCGGTAAGCGTGCCGCGCGCTATGGCTTTCCGAACGTCCTTCAGCAACGGATTTCGCGCGCTAAGCAGCATTGGCATACTGTAGTGTGAGGACGCTTGTAACTCGCCCGCCACATCTATCATGAACCAGAAGCTTCTATCATGAAATGGATCGTAGTGATTGCGCTAGTGGTAGCCGCGGCCGTGGTGTCGCTGCAATGTGGCGCGGGTGGCCCGCGAGATCCAGCAAGAGTCGCTGATCGACGAAGCCCAACCCGCCGACGCCATCATCGTGCTGGGGGCGGCTGAGTATCGCGGCCATCCTTCGCCGGTGCTGGAAGCGCGCTTGAATCATGCCCTGATCCTGTACCTGAAAGGCCTGGCGCCCCGCGTAATTACTACCGGTGGCGCGGGTGGCGACCCGGTTTTTACCGAGGGCTCGGTCGGCCGCACCTATCTTACCCAACACGGCGTGCCGCCCGAAGCCGTGGTAGTGGAGCGGGAGGGCGAAAGCACCGCGCAAAGCGTGGCCGCTGTCGTCGAGATCATGCGCCGAATGAATTTGAGGAGCGCCATCGTTGTCAGCGATGGCTATCATATTTTTCGCGTGAAGAAGATGCTGGAATCGAGCGGCCTGAAGGTCTACGGATCACCCCGGCCATCCATCCCTCCCGGGGAATGGCGAGCCCGCTGGCAGGATCTTCGCCAGGCTGTTGGCTATCTGCTGTGGAAAATGGGCATTGCTTTCTAACTCATTGTAACGTCTACACTTTGACCCACCATGTGTGTTAAGTTGTTCCGCTTTTCCTAAGTCACTTCGCTTTAGTGCCACTCCCGAATCGAGTACTAACCGAAAGGCTACCAGTACTAAGCAAACGGTTCTTCCCTTACACGCCACCCCTGAAAATTCTTACCAAACCGCACTAACGCAGTTCCATTTGGAAGAACCACTTACAGCGAAATCCCATTTTGTTGCAAGGAGAAACCACATTGGTCCCTCAGTTGCACTGTTCGTGACAACAAGTTGGGTTGGTCGTTAGTGAGTGGAGGAGGATCAGAGGAGTTGATGGTTTGATTATGGACAATGATCGCCGGGTAAAATCGAGATATCCGCTCGAATTGAAAGTTCGTTACCAGACCGTCGGATTGGCTGGCCCGGTTGCCGGAGTTGGACAGACGGTAAACATGAGCAGCAGCGGAATGCTATTGGCTTGCGCCAGCAACATCCCGGAGGGTACGCGGCTGAAGATGTTTGTAGAGTGGCCCAGCCTCTTGAATGGAACCACGCCGTTGCAACTGCTCACGGTGGGCACCGTGGTGCGGTGTACGCGCATTGGTGTCTCCATCGTGTTTGACAGCTACCAATTTCGGACCAGAAGCCGAGCGCGGCATTCCAATGTCACCGAGATGCCGGAGCGGGTTTCATCGTCCTACGGGAGTGCGCAGGCGGAACCTCTCGCATTAAGCGCCAAGTCTTCGTCTTAAAGAGCCGCGACCGTGAGGGAGCGGATGCTTTTATGCGAAGGCCGGGCTCATGCCTTGGCCGCCAGATTGGCCTTGGCCAGACGGCCCGCCTTTAGTTCTTTGGTCTGCTGCGCCGGGAGCCATAGGGCGAAGTTTCCCATCGCACAGCTCAAACTCTGTGTCGCTGGTCATATGGATCACCTTGACGATGTAGCCGTCTTCGGTCAATCCACGGCACAAAGCTTCGGCTGTTGCAAAGCCTTTGGCCAGATATAGCGTGCCAGGCGAGTTTGGTGACCGCCAAAGGTACAGGTAGAAGTTATCGGGAGGGCTCAACGATCCCATCTTAGATCCATCGTCCGCACCGTCCGATGACTGTAGACCTGAGTCGTAATATTTCGACTTAGAGCACTGAGGACAACAGCGAGCACATCCGTCCCATGGAGTCTGTGTTATGCGACACGCGAACCCAGGCTACGCGAGCGTGCTCACCCCTGGAACAGAACAAGCCTACGCCGCCTGTGGCCAGCCGGGAATCGGACCAATAATCCATCAGGTTGCCTTGAACGTACAGCGAAAAGGCGTCGTCGCGCACTTCCAAATGCACGCGATACATCGTATCTGATTGAAAACGTTTTGGATATCGTGTGCGAACGGCGCGGGAGGCGCGGCCTGAGATCACTGCATACCGCTCCACCTCAAGCGAAGGCATCGGCTCCGAACCCTCGACCAGAAGTTTGGCCACTTCATAGGTGTTGAGGAAGCGGCGCGGAAGACCAGGCCGAAACCCTTGGATTCAATCTGTACCAGGGCGTCCAGGTCGTAATTCGTCAAGTGCATGGTCGGCTCATAAAGCGAAAGGGTGCTTGGATTAGCGAATCCGTTCTTATCGTAAGACCAGCCGCTGGCCCCACTCTTGCCACCCCGCCAAGCGTCCAAGCCTTCGCTGAAATCGTCAAATAGATCCACCTGCGCGCGTTTGGAAACGCGATCGCGCAGGGTTTCCCAGACGTCCGGCGTCGAGTTCACCGATCTGGCCCGATGGGACGGCGTCAAAACCACGGCTCCGGCAATCGCCGCCACGGCCAGCAAAGCAGCTACTACCGATATGTGCTTCCGCGGTGAGACCAAAGAAGGCTCCGGCGCCAGGTATGCGAGCAGATTACGGAGGTGTCGCCAGAGAATCATGCCGTTACCTGAGTATGGGAGGATCGTGCAAGAAATGTAATGGAGTAATCAGCGCGGTCTGAGAAAGAATGGACCTGAGTACTCCCCCAAAGGCATGACTAGCACCCTGTATTCCTTGGTATTACAAGGTGTATGTGGAGCGCCAAGGGCGTGGCGCGCACCTCAAAGCCGGACGAACTAATGCTTCGTCACTTTTGGCGGCTTGGCATGCGCCGCCGTTTTGTGCTTGGGAGGTTTTGCGGGTTTGGCATGGGACGCTGCCGGGTGCGGTTGACGGGGCAAAGCATCGTGAGGCTTATGCGATTCAGCAACGTGCGGGCTGTGCCGAATCACCTCTTCGTGAGCCTGGGCAAATAAGCCGAATAGAAGGAGGGCCGAACAAGCCACCGCGGATCGAATCAACAACTATGTCTCCTAGAAGCACAGTTCGGCCAATGAGGAGAGAGTCTTTAGCCTGCTCGAGCATCCAGCGCGCCGCCCTGCTGATTTCTTTGGTTTCGCCGATACATAAACAGAGGCTCCTCGCGCCAACGCCCCCAATGATCACCATCAAACCGTCCACTGATACGGATAATCCCAGCCCTCCTGAGGATAATGCGGAGGAGCTGAAAAAACGAATTCCCTTGGTGTGGATACCCGCTACGCTGGTTGTTGGCCTGCTCATCGCTGCAGTCTATCTGGGAGGCCGCATCGTCAAGGCGCGTCCGAGCGCTAAGCCGGAAGTGGTGCAGCTGGCCAAGCCGGTAACTGTCACTCCTCCGGTCCAGCCGGCCCAAGCATCATCCACCAACGAATCTCCGGCAACCACCGAATCGCCGGCAGCCAACGTATCTCCGGCAACCACCGAAGCGACCGCCGATTCGACAAAACCCGTCCGCTCTGAGCCACTCACGGTAGTCACTCCCGACGATGGCATTCCCGTGATCACGCCGCACACCGGGCAACGTTACATCCAGGTGGGTGCGCTGGACCAGGAAGCCACTCGCCGCTTTGTGCAACGCCTGCGCAGCGAGAAGTGGATCCACATGTGGCCGAAGGACCGACGCCCCAGCTGATGCGCGTGCTGATCGGTCCCTTCGATAATCCCGATGCCCTGAACGAGAAAAAGGCCCAGCTCCAGACCGAAGGGATCGATACCTTCGTTCGGGAGTACTGAGCCTTTTCTATTCCGCGCTAGCTGATCTCAGTTAGCGGCGGCCACCGCCGCCACCACCGAATCCACCGTGCATGCCGCCGGCGAACCCGCGTGCACCAAATCCACCGCCCATGCGAGCGGAACCAGCGAAGCGGCCGCCCGAACCGATGGCGCCACCACTCACGTGCCCGTGTCCCTGCAGCGCCGCGAAGTGGCCTCCCGCGAAACCATGGCCGTATCCGCGGAAACCGTACCCGTACCATCCGGGGGCGTAGTAAGCAACCCAGGGCGAATAGAACGGCCAGCCAAAAGGACTGTACCAGATACCATCGCCAGGAATAAATCCGTACATCGCCCAATAGGGATTCCAATACCAACCGGGTCCATCCCAATACGCGCCTCCGCCCACGAAAATATTTCGCGCGGATTGCATACTGGCCTCGGCCTCATACTCAGAGCGCAGATTGCTCCAGGCATATAGCGGATCCTGAGTAGCTTTCGACTTAACATCGAAATTCGTCACCTTCCAGGCTCCATTGAGAGCCATTTCGTGACCTTTCTTCAGTTCTTTCTCCCGATCGTTTTGCTGTACGGTAGCCTGGCCGTCGAATACTTGCACCAGCTGGGAATTCGCGTTGAACGCATAGAGGCCCTGTTTGTCCAGCCGCGTAGAGGCTCCGTTCATCGTGACCCAGAGATTGTTGTCCTTAAATAGCTCGGCCACTTCCACAATGGCTTGTCCACGCATCACTTCAACGCGTGTATCCGCCAGTCCGGGCGATACCAAACGTACGGCGCTATTATCGCCAACCCGGAGAAAAACCCCGGGAGTGAGAAGTAGCTCCGCCCGGCCCTGCGCTGTCTCCAGCACTTGATTGGGCCCTACCTGAACCGTCCCTACATCATGCGATGTAACTGTTTGTCCGGCTACAGCCACTTGTCCTTCCACGTAGTTCAACGTTCCTGGAATGCCGCTGCTGGCTGCGGCTGCCGGTGTCGCCGAGAGAATAAAGGCCGCCACCGCCCCAAGCGCAAAAGGTGCGGCGCGCCTCAAAGTTAGCGATCTGTAATGTCGAAACATATGTTTTTCTTTCACTTACCTACTCTTTGGATGTTTGCCAGTTGCAACTTGGTTGCTTCTACGTGCCACCCGCCGGCATACCCACAGGCGGTAGGACCGGCTAAGGCGATTAACGCCAAAGCCTTAGGGCAAAACTCGATACTTTCCGTTCGCGATTCCGCCGTTTATTTGGAAGGAGCCCCAGGTGTTCGCCCATGCCAGCTGCTGGCGAAGTTGGATGGCGCGCCGGCGGCCGGTGGGGCGCCTGCGGCCCGTTGAGAGGGAGAGCACGTCACGATGAAGAGAAATATGGTTCCACTGCTCGGGATTGCCTTTGTAGTGGCGATCATTTCCACGGGGGTTTTTTACGGATTGTTCGCCGGCAAGTTGCGGTCGTCGAACGAGCTGCCAAGCCATGCCATCGTAGTGGCGGCGCGGGACCTGGATCGCGGGACGGTGATCGACCCGGGCGATCTGCGTGTGTCGGAAGTACAAGGTGTCCTGGGAGGCACGTTCTCCAAGCCCGAGGAGGCTGCCGGCGTCACTCTTTTGACCGCTCTAAAGGCCAATGAACCGTTGCTTGAGGAGCGTGTGTCGCCGCGCGTCTCCGATGCGCCGGGCGGCCCTGTGCCAACTGGTATGCGGGCGGTCTCACTGCATATTTATCAATCCGAAAGCGTGCTCAGCTTGTTGCGGCCCGGATCGCGGGTGGACTTGGAAGCCGTGGAGGAGAGAAACGGATCCACCCAGCTTCGCACCATACTCGAGAATGTGCGAATTCTGGCCGTGAGTTCGCCTGACGCCAACGGCAATCGCCCGGCCGGGGCCGTGGTGACCATTGTCCTAAAAGCTCAGGACACCGACATGGTGGCGCTCGCCGATTCCGGCAGCCGGATTCGCTTAGCGCTTCGAAACCCAGTGGATGAAGGAACAACCCCTCGCCAGGCTGTGACGCTGGCCGCGCTGTTTTCCTCCAGCGGCAAGCTCGGAGCCGACGCGCCGGAATCAACTCCCGCCGGCCCGGCGGTCTGGGACCATCCCATTCAATTTCGCGTCCAGGTCCTCGCTTTGAGCGATGCGGCTCTGGGGGAACTGCAGGCTCAACTGATTGGCGGCGGCCCCGATGATTCGTGGCGGGTGACGGCGTTTCGCTCCGGCGATGACGCCTGGAAACTCATTCGGAAACTGCAACAAAAACACGAATTGGAAGAAGTTTCGAGCGAAAGGCTAATGGCGGGCGTGGGCCGGCCCATCAGCTACCGCGCCGGAGCGAAGCCTTATCAGCTGCAAGTGCAGTTCGCGCCGGAATGGACGCCCAGCGGCAAGCTCGGCCTGCGAGTGAAACCGCAGATCGGCTTTCCGGACACCGTGGCGGAAGCTGTAGGAAAAGCAGACGCCATAAGAAAATACGATGCAGCCCTGCCGGACACGTCCAGCTTCCTGGTACAGGGCTTCGGACTGGTGCAGGGCTCCGGGAACAACCCTGGCGGCCAAGACTGGGCAGGCCGCCTGTTTCCCGGCCACTCCTGGGAACACAAGCACCTGGCCGTTTTCGTTTCCACGCAAACCATCCTGCAGACTTCCCCGGGCGTAGTGGCGCGCAGCGATCGGGGGCGGTAGGTGCTGGCCCTTTCCTCCGTTCTGGTCTTTCTCACTACCTTCCTGGCGGCCGGGCTAGCCGTGCTCATCGGATGGTTCACCCTGCAGCGCATGGGCGCCGATGCGGCGGCCGAAGACATCTCCGAACATCTTTTCGACGAAAGCCCCCGGCTGCTCAAAGACGATTCTTTGAGCAGCATTTCACCGTGGGCCCGGCTGCTCGAGAAATCCGATTTCGTCCGCATCATGCACCAGCACCTGTTACAGTCCGGGCTTACCTGGTCGGTGGGACGCGTGACGCTGCTCATGCTGCTTACCGCCAGCGTGGCGCTCGGATTCGCGATGCAATTCGACTGGATTCCCGGCTGGGCCGATCTGTTCATCGCAGTGGCCGTGGGGGCGCTGCCCTATCTCTATATTCTGCGCTGCCGCGCCAAACGCTTCCGCCAGTTCGAAGAGAATTTCCCCGACGCGCTCGATTCTCTGGCGCGTTCGTTGCGCGCCGGACATCCCTTCCCCGCGGCCATCGACATACTGGCCGAAGAATGCGAGCAGCCCGTGGCGGCCGAAATGCACCAGACGGCGATGGAGGGAAATTTCGGAACGTCCTGGGAGCAGGCGCTTATCAATCTCTCCGAACGCATGCCGCTGCTCGAAGTGAGCATGTTCGCTTCCGCGGTCCAACTGCAAAACCGGACCGGCGGAAGGTTGAACGAAGTGCTGGGAAAGCTGGCCGAGAATATGCGCGAGTCGGTGTCGTTGAAGGGTGAGGTCCGGGCGCTGGCCGCGTACGGCAAACTCACCGGCGCCGTGTTGACCGTTCTTCCCATCGCCATCGCAGCCATCATGACATTTGTGAACCCGTCCTATCTCACCATTCTGATTTACCATCCCTACGGCAAGTATCTGATCGCCGCGGCGGTGGCTTGCCTGGTGGTGGCGCACTTCGTGATTCGGCGGATCGTGGACATCAAAATATGACGCAGATTTGGATTAGCGCCGGATTCTTCGCGTTCGTTCTCACCGCGGTGGCAGTGGCGGGCTATTGTTACCAGCGCCTGGCCGAGCGGCGCCACATGGAAGGATCGGGCGAAGGCTCTGGGGAAACCTCGCCGCCGTTGCTGGCTGGCGCGCCACAGCCCGCTTCACGAGCGGCCTTCGCGAATCTGTTCCAGTCCATCGGCGAAAACTTCCCCGCCGCCAAGAACGAGCAAAATCCCTTCCGGATACGGCTTACCGCGGCCGGATACAGATGGCCCTCGGCATTGCCCATCTTCTACGGAATCAAGTGCGGCAGCGCGCTATTTTTTGCCGGGATTCTGGGGATCTTCGCTTTGCTGTACCAGGACGATCCTTCGCTGATGCCCCTACCCATGATTTGCGGACTGGGACTGGGATTCCTGCTGCCCGACCGCGTGCTGAGTTCGCGCGTACGCGCCCGCGCCCAGCGGCTGCGGAGCGCCATCCCGCCGGCGCTGGACCTGATGGTGCTCGCCATGGAGGCCGGGCAGGCGCTTGATCAATCCATCGCCGACGCAAGCCGCGGGTTGAAACGCACCCACCCGGACTTGAGCGCGGAGTTTGCACAGCTCTACATGGAGCTGAGAACCGGCAGCACCCGCGTGGACTCGTTCCGCGCCCTGGCTGTTCGCAACAAAGAGCCGGAATTGCGCAAGCTGTCGAACCTGTTGATCGATAGTGACCGCTTTGGCGTCAGCATCGGCCCGGCATTACGCGCGCACGCCCGTCAGTTGCGCACGCAAACTCGCCAGCAGGCCCAGGAAAAGGCCCGAAAAGTCGGCGTGAAACTGATCTTTCCGGTCTTCTTCCTGATCTTTCCGTCCGTGCTTCTCGTCACGCTCGGACCGGCCTGCATTATGATGTACCAGCAGTTGAAAACGCTGGTGCAATAACTCCTGGTTCGCGCTACTTATCCTCTTTCTTGTCTTCCTTCTTCCGGTCTTTATCTTCCTTCTTCTCGTTTTCCCTCTTGGGCGGTGCCTTGGTCTCCCCGGCCGCCGGTCTGGTTACGCCGGGCGCCGGTTTGTTCACGCTGGGCGCTGCCTTGGTCTCGGGCGCGGGACGGCTGGCCGGTGTCGCCGGGCGCTGCTCCTCGCGGGGCGCCGGCGGCGTAGCCTTGGGCTGCACCGGACGCACGGGTTCGGTCTGCGCGGGACGCTCATTGAGCGGCCGGGCCGTCTGCGGCGCCGGCGTTTGGACCGCTGGCGCTGGAGTTGGCGGAACGGTACGCGGTGGCGCCGCTCGTTCTAGCGGAGCCTGCGGCGGAGCTTGACCAGCCGGGCGATTGACTTGCACCGCCGGGGGCTGCGGCGCCGCGGTAGGAGTGCGAGCCTGCACTTGCCGCACCAAGGGCCGCGCCGGCGGAGGCTCACTCTTCCGGATCTCCTGTATCTGAGTGGTATCGAGTGGACGGCCGCCGTTCGTCGCAAGCGCTTGCTGCCTCTTTGCGAAAGGCACGGGGGGCGGCGGCGGCGTTCGTTTTGCGATCACCGCGCGACTTTGCAACGCGGCGGGCGGTTGCAGCACGCGCACTCCCGGCTTGGCCTCGGGCGAAATGCTGGCTCGGGTGGGCACCACCGCAACCGTGGCCACCACGGTCGCCGACCGAAATGCTTCCGGACGAACCACGATGGCCGCGGATTGCACCGGCCGCGCGCTCGCAAATGCCTCCTGCCGCACCGCCATGACGGCGCCCGGCGCTGCGCGATTCACGTAAGTCACATTCGTCACATTGATATTGACATTGACGACGTTGTTCACGATCACCGTGTTGCTAACGTTGATCCGGTTGAGATAAACGGGGCTGGTATGATAACTCGGCACATAAACCTCGCGAGGCCCGAGCGCAAACCACGCTACTCCGCCTCCAATCGCGCCACCACCCACCCAAGCCACCAACGCGGGCGCATACACCGGGCGCTGAGCCACCGGGCCGGGCACCCAACCCCAATAGCCCCCCACATAAGCCCAGCGGCCATAGTGAAACGGAGCAAAACCCCAGGGTAAGTCATCCACCCAAGTCCAGCCCCACGGGTCCACCCAAAGCCAATGCCCATAGTGGTAGGGAGCCCACCCGTTGGGCGTTCCATTGGGAACCCAGACGGCGCCATACTCGGGAGTAGTTCGCCAACTCCCATATTGATCCAGGTCCTGATATCCCACCAGTTCCCGGGAGACGTAGCGCGCGGAAGGCGATTGATCGTCCCGCTGGTCCCGGCCCGCGCTCCAGGTGTCGAACTGATCGAGCGGAGGCGCGCCGATGGTCTGATAACTCGGCTGATCGGCGCCGGCCACAATGGCCTGCTGTCCGGCATGTATTGTGAATGCCTGATCCGGCCCCGTCAGCTCACCGTCGCCCGCGCGCAATGTCACGATGGTGGTGGAGGTATCGGGTTTAACGTCGATCCGATAGACACCCGGACGAAGCAGCGTGAAGGCCAGGTTCGGCGTGTCCACCTCAAAACTATCCTGATCGCCAAGAAAGCGCAGGCGGACAATCAGCGAGCCCTCGGACAGGCGAAGCTGCACGTTGGAGTCGTCCAGGTTCAGGAATTCCAGCGAGCTGGCTGTTTTCATCCGCAGCGAAGCGTTGCCGGTTTGCAGTTCAGCCGTGCCGGCGAATTCCACAAAGAGGTGATCGCCGGTGGTAAGCGGCCGATTCACATCCACCGGAACCCATTCGTCCACGCCGGCCGGCCGGAACGAAACCGCCCCGTATATATAACTCAAGCGCGCAACGCGCCCCGGCGGGTCTTGAGCCATCAGCACACACACCGTCAACGCAAGCCCGCAGACAATTCGCCCGCACATAGTTCGATTGATTAGTTGCATCCCCGTCTCCTTCGACTAACTAGTAAACGCGCCCGCCTCGCCCCCCGTTGCGAAGCGCGGCATTAAAGTAGCTCTATATTAGCAATTAAGAGCGCTTTCGGACGCCTGCCCGGAATGGTTACGATGGGAATCATGGGAAGCGCTCGCACTGTCACTCGCTGGTTTTGGCCCGTGCCGCTGGTGTCTGTCGCCGTGCTGCTGGTGTCGTCCTCGGTATGGGCGCAGCAATACAAAGCGGACAAGGCCGGACCTCCTCCGCCCGAGCTGGCATCCGGCATTGCGCAAGCTCTCGAGAAGCCGGGCTTTCAAATCAGCAACGGTGACGCCAGGTATTGCGAGCTTTGGCTGCGCGCGCGTCTTCCGTCCGGCGCGCCCTCGAATGAACAGAACGTAACGCTGCCCAATGTTCCCGTGGGCGCTCTGGTCGGCGTGATTCGCTTCGACGCCACAGGATTAGACCGGCGCGGCCAGACCATAAAGGCGGGCGTATATACCTTGCGTTACGGGATCATGCCGATGAACGGCAGCCACCAGGGAGCGGCGCCGCAGCGCGATTTTCTGCTCCTGACCCCGGCCGCCGAGGATCGCGATCTGAACGTTATTCCGAATCTCGACGCACTGGTTGCCATGAGCCGCAAAGCTTCCCATACACCTCATCCGGCGGTGCTGAGTATTTGGAAGGCCGACGCCGATTCGCCCGGATTCAGCCAGCAAGGCGATACCGATTGGGTGCTTCAATCCAAAGTGGGCGACACCCCGATCGACATCGTCGTGGTGGGAACCGCCGCCAGCTAAAAGAGCCCGCGGCCCAGTCGCCCCAGCGTCTCGCACAACACCTTGGGCCCGCCCCAACTCGCGCTTTTTCTTAAAGAAACGGGCTTCATTCCGATAAGGAAGACAGGCCGGTTAAAAAGCAAGGGAGGCGAAGGCACCAGTGTTAGACGTTCTCATCGTGGACGATTCGGCTGCCATCCGAAAGATCCTGCAGCGAGTATTACGGCAGACCGAAATTCCGATCGGCACAGTGTACGAAGCCGGCGATGGCGTGGAAGCGCTGGAAAAATTGCGCAAGCAGACCATCGGGCTGGTGTTGTCCGACATCAACATGCCGAACATGGATGGCCTGGAGTTCTTGACCAAGATGCGCGCCGAACAGATCTGGCAGGGCATCCCGGTCCTGATGGTTAGCACCGAAGGGACCAAGGCCAAGGTGCTGGAGGCGGTAGAGCGCGGCGCCTCCGGCTACGTGCGCAAGCCGTTCACCGCCGAACAGATCAAGGAAAAGCTGGTCGGATTGATTTAAAGACCGCGAATTGGAGAAAGCCGAGGAAACGATGACAACCGACACCGGGGCGGTGCAACCACTGTCGCAGGAAGAATTGGTACAGGCCATCCGGGGGGCTACCGACGAAGTATTTACCACCATGCTCAATCTGAGCGTGGCGCCGGGCGAGACGTTCGTCGAAAAGGAAGAGGCTGTTCCCAGTTCGGGCGTGGTGTCGCTGATCGGGCTGGCGGGGTCCTGGGTGGGAACGGGCAGCCTGGCTTGTTCGGCGGCCTGCGCCGCCAAGATTGCATCGGCGCTGCTCATGGCTCCCTGCACCGCGATTGATGAAGATGTGCTGGACGCGGTGGCGGAAGTAACCAACATGATCATCGGCAACGTAAAGACGGCGCTCGAGAGCCGCCTGGGAGCGATGGGTTTGAGCACGCCTACCGTGATTTATGGCAGCAACTTTCAAACGCGCAGCTCCGGCAGTCACGAATGGACCGTGGTTCCGTTTGCGCTGGACCAAGACCGGATGTGCGTACAGGTGTGCATCGCTCCGAACGCGGATAACGGGAAGAAGACCACCCGCACCGCCTTTGCGGTCCCGCATCTGCTCCGCACTTGATTAGCGCCCGCGCGGCCCGTCCTGAATCGTCACCTGTCGCCCCCGCCCAGGTAGCGGGGTCTTAAGACCCCGTTTACCAAGACCCCATTACCCAGCGTTGAGTTTCGGGCGTCCCATGGGGTATTCTGTTAGATGTATCAGCATGGCAAACACATTCTCAGCGCTGAAGCGCATGCGTCAGACCAAGCGGAAGACGGTGGTCAATCGTCTCCGCAAATCGCGGCTTCGTCACCAGATCCGGTCCATCCGCCGGCTGCTCGAGCACAAGGACGCTAAAGGCGCCAACGATGCGTTGCCGGCCACCTTCTCGCTGATCGATCGTTCGGCTCGCTGGGGCATCATCAAGAAGAACACCGCCGCGCGTTACAAGAGCCGTCTGCAGGCCAGGCTCAAAGCCATCGCACAGCCGGCGTAATCGTTCCCTCCCTCTCACCTTCACATAACATCAGTCCGGCCCTTCGAATGCCGCTGCATTCGTCGTCGAGGTTTATGTAACACGTGTGTGCCTGCAACCTCTAACCAGCGAGAGACTGTGCCGCACGGCAGAGGACCGCATGACAAAACAAGATGGTCTGCAATTATTGGTGGCGGGAATTGGCATTGGAGTCGCCGCGACTCTATTCATCAAAGATCGTGAACTGAGAACCCGGTTAGGGAAGGCTCTGAGCGAACGATCGCAACGCGCCTCCGCGGCGCTGTCGAAATCGGAAGCGACATGGAAGCATGGAGAGCAAGCTATGAGCGATGTCAAAGACAAACTGAAGAACAAAATCGATGACGCGGCCGACGCCACCAAGAAGATGGTGGACAAAGTGGCGGATAAATCCAAGCAGGCGGCGCATAAGGCCGGCGAACAATTGGAGCGGGGCGGCAAGCGCCTCCAGGAAGCATAATTCCATACCTATTTTTTAACCCCAAAGGAGAATCAAACATGGCAGGAAAGAACACAGCGGTTTTTGGCATTTATAAAAGCGTTTCACAGGCCGAGATGGCCGTGGACCGCATCATCGCGGGCGGCTTTACGAGCAACAACATTTCCGTGTTGCTGCCCGATAATCAGAGCACCAAGGAGTTCGCGCACGAGAAGAACACCAAGGCTCCCGAAGGCGCCACCACCGGCGTGGCAACCGGCGGAGTGATCGGGGGCACACTCGGGCTTCTGGCCGGAATCGGCGCGCTGGCTATCCCTGGCGTCGGCCCCTTCATCGCGGCCGGTCCAATCATGGGCGCGCTGGCAGGCTTGGGCGCGGGCGGTGCCGTGGGCGGACTCATCGGCGCTCTGGTTGGAATGGGAATGCCGGA
The DNA here is from genome assembly GCA_963747945.1 of Bryobacterales bacterium. GTDB lineage: Bacteria > Acidobacteriota > Terriglobia > Bryobacterales > Bryobacteraceae > Palsa-89. The sequence continues at coordinate 202,401 of CAVVHB010000005.1, read as the reverse complement.
GTATGAGGCGAAACGCTATGAAGGTCGCGTCAAGGCCGGCGGCGTGCTGCTCTCGGTCCATTGCGATACTTCCGACCAAATCTCCCGCGCTAAGGATCTGCTCAAGCTGACTGGCGCGGAAGACATCGCTTCGTCGGGCGAAAAGAGCGTCAGCACGCACGGAGTGGAACCGGTGGGGACGCGTTAACTTTCGTCGTTGTGGGGGTAGCGGATCGCCGCTGCCCCCTGGTGCTGGTACGAAAGCGCCGGGCAAAAAGCCCTGCGGTAGAATGAGTGCATGCCGGACGTCCTTCGCATCGCGGATCGCGAGTTTCATTCGCGTCTCTTCGTGGGTACGGGGAAGTACCGCAGTTTCCAGGAAATGGCCCGTTGCCACCAGGCATCGGGCGCCGAAGTAGTCACTGTCGCTGTCCGGCGCGTTAATCTCACGGACAAAACCAAAGAATCTCTCATCGATTTCATCGACCGTTCGAAGATGTTCATTCTTCCGAACACCGCCGGCTGTTACAACGCCGACGAAGCCATCCGCACCGCGCGCCTGGGACGCGAAGTGGGGCTTTCCAATTGGGTGAAGCTGGAAGTGATCGGCGATCAGAAGACGCTCTTCCCCGACAATGAAGGTTTAGTGGAAGCCACCAGGGTGCTGGCGCGCGAAGGTTTCGTGGTGCTGCCCTACACCAATGACGACCTGGTGAATGCGCGTAAGTTGATCGACGCCGGCGCGGCCGCGGTGATGCCATTGGGCGCGCCCATTGGGTCGGGCCTCGGCATCCAGAACGCCACCAACTTGCGGATTCTGCGTGAGACCATCACCCAAGTGCCGCTGATACTGGATGCGGGCGTGGGAACGGCCTCCGACGCGGCCATCGCAATGGAGCTCGGCTTCGAAGGCGTGTTGATGAACACGGCCATCGCGGAGGCCGAAGAGTCCGAAAAGATGGCGGAAGCCATGAAGCTGGCCGTCCAGGCGGGGCGTCTGGCCTTTCTCGCCGGGCGCATGCCGAAAAAGCTGTACGCCAGCGCCAGCAGTCCATTGGCCGGCGTCGTGCGATAACAGCGAAATCGAAAAGATGTTTGGCCGCGGATGAACGCCGATAAAAACAGAAATGCGAGTTTTTGTCTTATCCGTGTTCATCCGTGGCCAGCCTGTTCTTCCTAGAGCGTCCGCGTCACTTTGTTCAACGCCCTTGGCTGATCCGGATTCAGCCCCTTCTCCTCCGCCAACGACGCCGCGAACAACTGCGCCGGAACAATGTAAGGGATCGGCGTGAACAGTTCCTCCAGCGCCACCGGCACGATCACCGAACGGCGGTCCCGCGCGGCCTCCACGTTGCTGACATCGGTAACGATCAGCGTCTCGGCCTTCAGTTCGCTCAGAGTCGCCATCATTTCGCGCGTGCCGGGCCAGGTGACGCCGGCGGGCGCAAACAGAAATGCCGGGAACGACGCCTCCAGCATCGCAATGGGGCCATGCAGCAGGTCGGCGCTGGAAAAGCGCTCCGCCACTACGTAACAGGTCTCCATCAGCTTCAGCGCAAACTCGAACGCACTGGCGTAATTGAGCCCGCGGCCCAGCACCACCGCGTGTTCCATGAAACGATAGCGCTCGGCGCGGCGCGCGATGTCGAGTTCCACCGTCAGCGCGCGATTGGTCCACTCCGGCACGCGTGCCAGATCGTCCAGCGCGATGTCGGCGCCCAGCGCATAGGCCAGCAGATACAGCAGCAGCAACTGCCCCGTGTAGGTCTTCGTCGCCGCCACGCTTTGCTCGCGCCCGGAGTGCACCAGGAAAAGATGCTCAGCGATCTTCGACAGCGCGCTCGACCCCTCGGTCGTAATGCCGATGGTGCGCGCTTTCTGCTCGCGCGCCCGCTCCAGCACGATGTTGGTATCGGTGGATTCGCCGGATTGCGAAATCGCCACCACCAGGACTCCGTCGAAGCGAAACGGAGCGTCGTAGAGCGTGAAGATGGAGGGCGCGGCCAGGGTCACCGGAATTCCGGTGGTCATCTCCAGCAGGTAGCGCCCGAACTGTGCCGCGTTGTCGGAGGTGCCACGCGCGGCCAGCATGATCAGACGCGGCGGATCGCGCTCCAGCACCCTGCGCAATTCTTCGATAGGCCCGCGCTCCGCTTGCAATGTCCGTTCGAGCACGGCGGGCTGCTCGCGGATCTCGTCTCGCATTCTTGACATGAGGAAAGTGGCGATTGATCTACAGCTCCGGGGGCATCCGCGTCTCGCTCCCCGCCCACGCCTTCCAGGCAGGACTATCCGACGGCGGAGCAATAGTCACGTGCGGCTTGAGCACAATCAGCGTGGCGCCCTGATCCTTGGTGATGGTGTTGTTTCTGAGCAGCGGAATGTAGCTCAGAATGGGTAAGCCGGTAACGACTTTGGCTTCGGTCGCCGTCATCATGCCGGCCAGCACCGCCCATTCGCCGGCACTTACGTCCACCTTGGATTGATACTGCGTGTTCGCGATCACGGGAATTCCGTCCGAGCTGGTGGCGCCCAGCAGCTTGAACTCGGCGTCCAGATCCAGCGTCACTTCATCCGCGCTCGAAACATGCGGCGTTACCTTGATCATCAGGCCCAGATCTTCGAAGCTCACCGTGGGCGGCGGCGTGTAAACCGTACCGCTGTTCGATGTGTTTCCAAAATAGCCGTTGGTGATGATGGGATATTTCTCGCCGACATGCAGCGTCGCGGGCAGGCCATCCACCGCCACCACCTGCCCGTGATAAATGCTTTGCGAATTGGACTTGGAAACAGTGGCGAAAAGCTGGGCGTTGGTAACTCCCAGTCCCAGCAGGCTGGCGCCCCCTCCGAATGCCAGAAAAGTCGAAAACCCAGACGAAATGTAGGGTATCAAATTCGCCCGGTTCAGGAAGCTGGCAATGGGAAAGGATGTCGGCAGGCTCAGCCCATAGTTGAGCGACGACGATGTGTCCATGGTCAGGATCTCGATGTCGATGGTCACTTGCGCGCGCGGACGCAACAAATCCGCGAGCAGCTTTTCCGCCAGCCGGACTTTGGTCACTTTGTCGCGGATCAGAATCAAGTTCCGCGAGGTGTCTACCATCAGCTTCGTCAAATCCAGCACGCCGCGGATGCTGGTGGCCACCTCCTGTAGCTCCTGGACGCTGATCGCTTCCGGGAACGGTATCGCCACCGCCACCGTCCGCTCGAAATCCTTGCGCTTCTGGGTGCTGTCGTTGGCGACGAAAATCAGGCGCGGGCTGACGGGAACCAGAAAGGAATCGGTGGCGGCTTCCAGGCTGTGGAGTACGTCGCGGTAGTCGGCCTCGGCCAGCTCGAAGCGGAACGCGTGCGTCGGCTTATAATCGGGGTCGAACAGCACTTTGAGGTGCAGCGTGGCGGCCACTTGTTCCCACAGGGCCTTGGAGTCACCCTGGAAGTCGTAGTCGTGCCGCCCGGGCTCGGCCTCAAGCACAGCCGGCGGCAAAGGCTTACGCGCCTGTTCCAGGTCCGCGTTGGTGATGGTTCCAAACAAAGTGCGATCGATCTTGTCGCTCCCAAACACCGGCGCTTTCGGCGGACTGGGACCCACCAGGCTGGCGGCCGGCCGTAACGCCTGGGCGCGAGACCAATAGTCGATGTTGGTGGGATCGGCGGCCGCGGCTTCCGCATAAAGAAGATACGCCTTGACGATTTCGCCATCGTGCTCGGCCTTCTGCGCCTGATGAAACAGTTGCTCAGCCTGGGAGGCAGCACTCAAGGGGATCGCGCACGCTATGAGGAGCAAAACAATAGACCAACACACCTTCACAAGAGGGTTGACGCTACCTGCGCCGCGAGCGTGTAGATCCACTCTGCCCGCCATTAAATAAATGTCGCGGTTCGGCCGATAAAGAAAGTGAGGCTCAATATCCTTCATGGCTGCAACGCTTGCTCCAGCCCATAGCGGGTTTAGTCCCCCCATTCCGCAAACCTTTGAAGACTTAGGCATTTCCCAGTCGCTAGTGCTCGATCTCGTGCTGCGCCGCCTGCTGCTCGAAGGCTTCAGCAACCTGCAGAGCCTCAGCAACACCCTGAAGCTGTCCGTTCCTATTCTAAACATCGTCTTCACTCACATGCGCCAGCAGCAACTGGTGGAAGTGAAGGGGATGCTCGGCAACGACTATAACTTCGTCCTGTCGCAAAGCGGCAAAATGCTGGCCAGCGAGCGCTTCCAGATCAGCCAATACGCTGGCGCGGCCCCCGTCTCGTTAAAAGATTACAGCAGCGCCACCAAAGCCCAGGCAGCGCAGATCCGTATCGACCGCAAGATCCTCCGCTCGGCGTTTTCGGACCTGGTGGTGAACGATCAGCTCCTCGATCAGCTCGGCCCCGCGCTCATCTCGCAAAATTCCATCTTCGTCTACGGGCCCACCGGCAACGGCAAAACCAGCCTGGCGGAACGAATGCTGCGCGTCTATCAGGACGCCGTGCTCATGCCCTACGCAGTGGAAGTGGACAACCAGGTGATCAGCCTATATGACCCGGTGGTTCATCAAAAGCTCGGCATGGACGATCCGGACGTCGATCCCCGCTGGGCCCTGTGCCGCCGCCCTTGCATCGTGGTGGGTGGCGAGCTGATCCCCAGCATGCTGGAATTGCGCCTGGACGAAGCGTCGGGGATTTACGCCGCGCCCCTCCAGATGAAGGCCAACAACGGCATCTTCATCATCGACGACTTCGGCCGCCAGTTGATGTCGCCGCGCGACCTGCTGAATCGCTGGATTGTCCCTTTAGACCGCCGCGTGGACTACCTCATGCTGCGGTACGGCGTGAAATTCCAGATCCCGTTCGAACTGATGGTGGTGTTCTCCACCAACCTGGAACCGAGCGATCTGGCCGATGAAGCCTTCCTGCGCCGCATCCACAACAAGATCTTCGTCGACGCCGTCGACGACAAGTCCTTCGACCAGATTTTCCATCGCGTGGTCACCAAGTTCAACATCCCCTGCGAGCCCGACAGCGCCGAATACCTGCGCAAGCTCTGCCTGCGCGAGGGCCGCACCGAATTGCGCGCGTGCTATCCGGCCGACATCTGCACCATTCTGAATTCCATCGGCCGCTACGAAGGCCGCCCGCCGTTCATGAGCAAGTCTGAGCTGGAACGCGCCACCGCGCTGTACTTCGCCAAGAGCTAGCTGGTGGCGCACGCACTCCGGTTTGTGCCGCACAAACACGCTTGCGTGCCGCGTTCACACTCGTGTGAACGCTTGGTTTCCCCACCGGCGATAATGAATCATCGCCCCCATGAACGTTCTCCTCGTCTCCACCTACGAGCTTGGCCACCAGCCCTTTGGCCTGGCATCGCCCGCGGCCTGGATCGCCGGGCGCGGACACCAGGTAGCTTGCGCGGACCTCGGCGTGGAATCGCTCGATGCCGACACCGTTCGTGAGGCCGGTCTGGTGGCCTTCTACCTGCCGATGCACACGGCTACGCGGCTAGCCGCCAAAGTAATCGAGAAGGTTCGCCGCCTGAATCCTGCCGCGCACATCTGCTGCTACGGCCTCTACGCGCCGTTGAACGAATCGTACCTGCGCAGCCTTGGGGCCGCAACCGTTCTGGGCGGCGAGTTCGAGCCGGGGCTAATCTCACTGCTGGAACGTATGGCGGCACCGGGCTCGGGCATCCAAACCGAGCCTCTGATTTCGCTCGAGCGGTTGCAATTCCGCGTCCCGCTCCGATCCGGGCTGCCGCCACTAGAAAAGTACTCGCGCCTTCAAACGGGCGATGGTTCAAAACGCTCCGGCTACACCGAAGCCAGCCGGGGCTGCAAACATCTGTGCCGCCATTGCCCCGTGGTGCCGGTGTACCAGGGAACTTTTCGCGTGGTGCAGCCGGAGGTGGTGCTCGCAGACATTCGCCAGCAGGTCGACGCCGGCGCCGAGCACATCAGCTTCGGCGATCCCGATTTCTTCAACGGGCCCGCGCACGCCATGCGGATCGTCGACGAATTGCATCGCGAGTGGCCGCGCCTCACCTACGACGCCACCATCAAAATCGAACACCTGCTGAAGCATCGCCAGTTGTTGCCGCGCCTGTGCGAAACGGGCTGCCTGTTCGTCACGAGCGCCGTGGAATCGATCGATGACCGCGTGCTGCAGAAGCTCGACAAAGGCCACACCCAGGCCGATTTCATCGTGGTAGTGCGGGAGTTTCAATCGGCTGGTCTTACGCTCGCACCAACCTTCATTCCGTTCACCCCCTGGACCACACGCGAATCGTATCGCCAGCTGTTGCAGCTTTTGATGGAGCTGGATCTGGTGGAGCACGTCGCGCCCGTGCAGCTGGCGCTGCGCCTGCTGATCCCGCGTGGTTCGCGCCTGCTGGAGCTGGATGACGTGCAAGCCGTGCTCCGCGCCTTCGACGAGCCTGCGCTATTGTATCGCTGGCAGCATCCGGACCCGCAAGTGGACGCGCTGGCCGCCCAAGCGCTCCGGATCGCCGCATCGCATGGATCACAAAGCGGTAGATCGCGGCGCGAGATTTTCGGCTACCTATGGAACCTGGTGAACGATCGCCCGCTCCCGGCGGACTTCGACTCGTCGCTCTCTGCCGCCATCCCCCACATGGACGAACCCTGGTTCTGTTGCGCCGAGCCCACCGAAGAGCAAGTCGCTCACGTATAGCTACGGGGCTCTTCTCCCGGCCACCACGTCTTGCACGCCGTCGGGGACTTCGTAATAGCGAACGTCTCCGAAACATGCCGACAAGCGGGCGACGATGTACCCGCGAGAGTGCCATGTGGTTTGATACCAGTCCGGCATCAGACCTCTCAGCTTTTGGGAGCGGCCGTGTACCAACCCGCTCGCTTCAAGTGCCCTCCGGCTGTCTTCATCCAACCCTTCGAGGGCATTCTTGCCATGGACGGTGAGCGCCAGCACCCCACCCGGTTTCAAAACCCTGCGCAGCTCCTCGATCCAGAGATCCTGCATGGGCTCATTCAAGTGAGTAAAAACCGAGAAGCTGTAGACGACGTCGAAATATTCGCAGGGATAGGGCAGCGGCGGGGCCGCCGTGTTGGTCACAAAGCGCCCGCTCCGCAGATGCGTTTTACACCAATCGACAGCCTCACCGTCGACGTCGGCCCCGTGGAACTCAGCCGCTGAGTCGCGCAGAAACCAGGCGATGGTGCGCCCGCACCCGCAACCGAAGTCGAGCACTCGATGCGTGCTCGTGATATCGATCCCCATGTCCTGGACGCACTGCCGTATCAGGCTCGCGCAGCCCTGGCCAATCCGCAGGAAGTCACTCACCGAAAGCGCTTCGCTCACGCGATAACGCAGAATCGCAGGTGGCACTGGGATTTCCGACGGCCGGGCGCTCAAGCGATCGGCGTACCAGAATCGCATCCGCAGGGTGAGTCGAAAAACCTTGTGATAAGCCGCCCTGGCGATCGGCTTCAAAGCAGGCGGGACCAAACGCCGCAGCGGGCGATGCACAACTCATCCTACTGCAGCCCAGTACTCCGGCCCGGCACTCCGGCCCGCGTCCCGCTTCAGTTCCTGATAGAAATATACGGTGCACGAAATTCTAGAGAACCTGGCGCCCGGCCAGCGCGTGCTCGATCTCGGATCGGGCTCCGGGAGCTTCGATTCCAAGATGGGCCCATTCATCGCCATCCGCGCCGATCTCGACCAACCCTCCCGTCCCGCCCCCAACCTCGCGCGAGCCGACGCCGCCCGCCTTCCGTTCCCAGACCACTCGTTCGACGCCGTCATCTCCAACCACAGCCTGGAGCACTTCCACGATCTGGCCGGCTCGCTCGCCGAAATGGGACGCGTCCTGAAGCCCACCGGCGCGCTCTACATCGCCGTGCCCGATGCCTCAACATTCTCCGATCGCTTGTATCGCTTGCTGGCCCGCGGCGGTGGCCATGTCAACCCGTTCACTTCGGCTCTAGAACTGGCCCGCGACATCCAGCGCGCCACCGGCCTGACTCACGTCGATACGCGCACGCTGTGCACTTCGTTTTGTTATCTCAATCGCAGCAATCCCCGGATCTGCGGTCCCCGGCGTTTTCTGCTGGTGGGCGGCGGCACCGAAATTTCGCTGCATCTGTTCACCTACCTCGCGCGCCTCTCGGATCGGTTCTTTGGCACCCGGCTCGGCGTCTACGGCTGGGCGCTCTACTTTGGAAACTTCGCCGTTCCAGTGGACACCGATGTTTGGACCAATGTGTGTATCCGCTGCGGCTCCGGCGCGCAATCGGAGTGGCTGCGCAGCTTGAACCTGGTGCACCGGCGTTTCCTGATGAAGGTCTATCGCTGCCCAAACTGCGGAACCACCAACCAGTTCTTCGAAGATCGCCGTTTCCCCCATTTGGAAGCGCAGTCCCCAGTCCCTAATCCCTAACCCCAGCGAGCGAATGCGAGCCCCCGCCAGTCCAGCGAGCGAATGCGAGCCCCCGCCAGTCCCGCGAGCGCAGCGAGCCCCCGCCGCGGGGCTATAATTAGGCTATCGATATGAAGCACAAGTTGGCTCCATTGCTCTTCCTCGCATGCGTCGCTTCGGCTCCCGCGCAGCACAAAAATTTTGAACTCCCCACCATGCAGGCCGCTCGCGGCACCAAAGGCGCTCTCGCAACCGGCAGCGAATACGCCGAAGAGGCCGGCATGAAGATGTTCTTCCATGGCGGAAATGCAGTGGACGCCGGGGTCGCCTCCATGTTCGCCGCCACTGTGTCTGAGTTCTCCCACATCGGGGTGGGCGGTGAAGCGCCGATTCTGATTCGCACGAAGACGGGCAAGATTTACGCCATCGCCGGCGTCGGTCCCATGCCCAAACTCGCCACCGCCAAGTTCTTCATGGAGCACCAGCCCAGGCCGGGCGAAATTCTGACGCTCGACCCAGGCGGTTTGAAAGGCATCATTCCGGTAGCCGGTATTCTTCCGGCTCTTGTCCCCAGCACAGTGGAAGCGGGGTTAGTGGCGTTGCGCGATTTCGGAACGAAATCATTCTCTGAAGTGATTGAGCCATCCATCGAATTGGCCGACGGGCTGGCCATTGATGAAACCCGCTCGGGCGCCATCGCACGCTCGCGCCGCTTCTTCGATTTGTGGCCCGATTCCAAGAAAACGTTCCTTCCCGACGGCCGCGTACCGTTGCCGGGCGAGATTTTCCATCAGCCGAATCTCGCGCGCACCTGGCGATCCATGGCTGCCGCCGAAAAGAAAGCGCTTGCCGCCGGAGCTTCCCGTGCCGCCGCCATCGACGCCGTAGCGGACTACTTTTATCGCGGCGATATAGCGCACCGCATTGACGCGTTCAGCCGCGCCAACGGCGGCCTGCTCCGTTATGAGGACATGGCCGCTTTCAAGCTGCAGCCCGAAGAGGCGCTCTCTACCGACTATCACAACTACAAGGTGTACAAGCCCGGGTTCTATACCCAGGGTCCAGCCATGCTTGAGACTCTGAACATTCTGGAAGGCTACGACCTCCGTTCCATGGGCTTCAATTCCGCCGAGTATATTCACACCCTCACCGAAGCCCTCAAGCTGGCTTACGCCGACCGCGACACCTACTACGGCGATCCCAAGTTCAGTAAAATCCCCGCCGACGTTCTGCTGTCCAAAGCCTATGCCGCCGAACGCCGCAAGCAGATCGGTCATATGGCCTCCATGGATTTCCTGCCCGGCCTGATCAACGGCAAGCGCGGCAAACATCCCACGGAAATGGACATTGCGCGCACCAAAATCGACGACGCTTTGATGGCGAGTGACACCACTTGCGTGGACGCCATTGATAAGGACGGCGTCGTGTTCTCCGCCACCCCCTCCGGTGCCTGGCTGCCCGCCGTGGTCGCCGGCGACACCGGCATCGCCCTCAGCGAGCGCGCGCAGCAATTCATTTTGGTTCCCGGATCGCCCAACGAATTGGAAGGCGGCAAGCGTCCGCGCGTAACCCTGAGCCCCACCATCGTCACCGAGCAGGGCAAGCCCTTCCTGGCGCTGTCCACGCCGGGCGGCGACAACCAGGAACAAAGCTTGATCCAGTTATTCTTTAATGTTGTCGAGTTCGGCGATAACGCGCAGGCGGCGGTAGAAGCGCCCCGCTTCCAGACGCGGCACCTGGTGTCCAGCTTCGACAATCATGCCTGGAATCGTGGTGACTTGCTGCTGGACGAGCGCATTCCCTCCAACGTTGCCGCCGAACTGGCAGCGCGCGGGCATAAGGTTGGCATCCGGTCACGATGGGCCAGCGGCGCGGCGCCCGTCATGATTCGCGTTACGCCCGACGACGTTATCGAAGCCGGGGCGGATCCCTACGGCTACCGCGTCGCACACGCGTACTAGCGCACTGGTTTACTGAACCGCGCGCGTAAGCAAGCGGCCTTGATTTGGAAACAGCTTCCCTCTTCGAAGAGCCGTCGGACCTCCCCCGCCAGCACCTGCGGACCCGGCTGGCCACGCTCGCCGCGCAAAACATTTTGATCGGAACCAGCTCCTGGAAATATGAAGGCTGGCTCGATCAGATCTATTCACGTCATCGCTACACCACACGCGGCCGGTTTTCGCAGAAGCGTTTTAATGATGAATGCCTCGGCGAATACGCTGAAACGTTCCCGATCGTGTGCGGCGATTTCTCTTTCTATCAGTTTCCATCCGAGAGCTACTGGCGCAAATTGTTCGGATCGGCGCCGTCCACCTTGCAATTCGCCTTCAAAGCACCCGAAGACGTGACGGTGAAGCAGTTCCCGCGCCATCCGCGTTACGCGTCTCGAGCGGGCGGCGACAACTCCTCGTTCCTGGACGCCGCGCTGTTTCAAACTGCGTTTTTGGATGTGCTGGCGCCGTATCGGCCGCGCATCGCCGCCCTGATCTTCGAGTTTGGCAGCTTCGCCCGCCAATGCTATCCGGACGTGGGCGCGTTTCTTGAGGAACTGGATCCGTTTCTCGCCGCGCTCCCGGGCGACTATCGTTACGCCGTCGAGATTCGTAATCCCGAGTTCCTTTCGCCCGAATACTTCGCCTGCCTTCGCAGCCATCGCGTCGCTCACGTTTTCAACGCCTGGACGCGCATGCCGGAGATTGGAACACAGATGCACCTGCGCGATGCTTACACGTCCGATTTTACCGTAGCCCGGGCGCTGCTCCGTCGAGGCCGCCCGTATGAAGAAGCCGTCGCGAAATTCACTCCCTATGCCCGCGTGCAGGACCCCAACCCCGAGACGCGCGATGCGCTTCGGCTTTTGATCGCCCATGCCCGCCAGCGGCACGAACCGTCCTACATTTTCGTGAACAATCGCCTGGAAGGCAATGCGCCCGAAACTATCGAAGCCATAACAGATGATTGAAGCCATCACAGATTAGCGACGCCCTCACAGATGGGCAGTGCAGGATAATGGAATCGGGATCGAGCCCCGATATAAGGATCAAGCGCGAGCGAGCAGGCGTAATGGCGGAAAACCTCTATCGAATCTGGATTGCAGAGGACAACCCGGCCGATGTGTATTTGATTGAGGAAGCGCTGCGGCGTCATGAATTCGCATATCATCTGGAGATCGCCGACAACGGCGAACAGATGCTGAAGATGATCGCCGTAATCGACCAGGACCCGTCCCAAAGTTGTCCCGACCTTTTTCTGGTGGACTTGAACCTGCCCAGGCGGCCGGGCGACGAGGTCCTGGCGCGCATTCGACAGAGCAGCCGCTGCTCCCGCGTCCCGGTAATCGTAATCACTTCTTCGGATTCGCCGCAGGATCGGGCCCGGGCGCGCGACTTGGGAGCGTCGTTTTACTTCCGCAAGCCGGCGGACCTGGAGAGGTTCATGGCCATCGGTGGAATCGTCCGGGGATTCCTCGAAACCCCCACCGGCGGCGTTCCGCAAACGTCATTATGCTAGCGCGCTTCTGGGGTACTCGCGGGTCCATCGCGTCCCCTGGGCCGGCCACTAACCATTTCGGCGGCAACACATCTTGCGTCCAGTTGACCACTCCCTCAGGCGGTGTTTTGGTGCTGGATTGCGGCACCGGCGCTCGATCGCTGGGCAATCACCTGCTGGAGTCGGCTTCCGGACCCGTTGCGGCCACCATTCTCCTGACGCACACCCATTGGGACCATATTCAGGGCTTTCCATTTTTTGCGCCGCTCTTTCAGCCCGATAATCGCTTCAAGGTCTACGGTCCGGAAGGCGCGCATCTGTCTTTGCGCGATGTGCTGGCGGGTCAGATGGAGCACCACTATTTTCCCGTGGAGTTGGACCAGTTGGCCGCTCGCATCAGCTATGAAGATTTGTGCGAAGGTACCTACGAAATCGACGGCGTGCGGGTGCGCGCGCAGCAGATGAATCATCCTTCGCCCACGCTGGGGTATCGCGTCGAAGCCGCGGGACGCTCCATCTGCTATTTGTGCGATCACGAGCCATACTTCGAGGAAATCTGGCGCGCGGGCGCAGTGCCCGGAAAAATGGAGTCGATTCTCGAGGCGGGCGATCGCCGTCACGCGGAGTACATGCAAGGCGCGGACGTCGTGATTCACGAAGCGCAATATACGCCCCAGGAATATCCGTCCAAGCGCCACTGGGGTCACAGTACCTACGTTTATGTGGTGAACCTGGCGGTGCTGGCGGGCGTGGGCCGCCTGTTTCTCACCCATCACGATCCTTCGCATGACGACCAGTTCATGGCCGGCCTGGAAAAAGAGGCGCAGCAGCTGGCCCGCGCCCTCGATTCGAAGCTCGAAGTCTGGTGCGCTTACGAAGGCTGCGAAATCGCCGTCTAGCAGCCTTTACCCATGTGTGGCGCACGCACTCTTGCGTGCCGTGTTGGCACTCGTGCCAACACCTTGGTTCACGCCGCTGCCGCTTGAACAAATGTAGAAACTCCAGGTGTTGGCACTCGTGCCAACACCCGTTCACACGAGTGTGAACGCTGCACGCAGGAGTGCACGCGCCACACGTCGGTCCCTAGTTGCCTTAACTACGCCGACCAGTTCGCCACGTGCTGCTTGGTCGCCATCAGCACATCGAACATACGGCCCAGCACCGTGGTGGCCTGCGCTTGAGAAATGGTCTCCGGATCGTAGGCGTGCTCCAGCACCAGACCGTTGAGCACCGCCTCCAGCGCCACGCGCCGCACTTCGCGCAATTCCCGCCGCTGCTTCATCAGCTCTGGCATCAGCTTGGTGATGATCTCCAGTTTTAGCGACTCCCGGATCCGGCGGTGCGTCCGCGCCAGCCGTGCGCGCAACTTGGGATGCCGTAACGCGAACAGCTTAAATTCGAGCGCCAGCATCACCCATTGGCGATCCGATACGCGCCCGACATAATACTTGCGCAGCGCCCGCATCCGCGCCGCCGGGTCCGGGCGCCGTTCCATAACGGACCGCAGGCTTCGCAAACGGTCGCCGGCCTCCTGCTCGAACAGCGCGAAGAACAGGTCCTCTTTGCTGTTGAAGTGCGCGTAGAAAGCGCCGCGGGTGTGGCCGGTGGCGCCCGCGATATCCTCAATCCGTGACGCTTCAAATCCATCCCGGGCGAAAATACGCCGGGCCGCGTCCAGCAGAGCGCGCCGCGTGGCCTCGGTTCTCTGTTGATGCTTGCTCAGCTCGCCCGTGTTGGCGGTCGCGCTCATGTCCCCTACATTATATACATGCAAGTATGTATATGATAGATTTGCAGTCGAAAAATATGATAGGTTTAAAAGACGTGCTCCGCCTCACTCGTGCTATTTTTGTAGGCTGTCTAGCTGTCTCCCTGGCCTGGGCCCAGTTCGGGGGCACCGGCGCGCAGCGCTCCACTCCGGCGGCCCTATTGCCTGAGTCTGGACGCCTTGCGCCGGGCTCTGTCACCACCCAGCAGCAAGCCGGCGCCACGCCCGGCACCAATGTTGTCAGAAGCTCCATCCAGATTGGCGGCGATTTCGAGGGCAGCGTGCAAGGTGACAAGTTCCCGCCCGGACCGGTCACACTCACGCTCGCCGACGCCGTGAAGCTCGGTTTGCAAGCGAATCTCGGAGTGCTTACCGCCGACGACAGCGCCCGTGCCTCGCGAGCCCGGCGCTTGAGCGCGCTCAGCAACCTGCTGCCGTACGTCTCCATCGATGCCACCGAAACCAGCACGCAGATCAACCTGGCGGCATTCGGGTTCAAGTTCAACATTCCGCCTGGCATCGGCTTCTCCATTCCCACCGTGGTTGGTCCCTTTCAATACTCGCAGCTGCTTGGCAATTTGAGCCAGTCGGTCTGGGATCCCGTCGCACGCCGCAACTGGCACGCCAGCCAGGAGAGCGAGCGCGCGTCCAACCTTTCGGCCCGCGATGCCCGCGAGGTGGTGGTCCTGGCGGTGGCCGGTGCATATTTGCAAACCATCGCTATCGATGCCGGCGTCGGATCGCAGCGCGCTCAAGTGGAGAATGCGCAAGCCGTCTACCATCAGGCGGAAGTCCGCAAGGAAGCCGGAACGAACGCTCGCATCGATGTAACACGCACTTTGGTCGAATTGCAAGGCCAACAACAGCGGCTCAATGCGCTCCAATCCGATCTGCGCAAGCAAAAGCTGGTTTTGGCTCGTCTGATCGGTGTCCCGCTCGATCGTGAATTGATGCTGAGCGACCCGCTCGCGTTCAATCCGCCTCCGGTACCCGATGCTGCCGGCGCCGTGCAACAAGCTTTCCAGAAACGCTGGGATCTCAAAGCCGCGGAAAGCCAGGTCCACGCTGCTGAAATCGTTGTGTCCGCCGCGCATGCCGAGCGTCTTCCTTCCGCCTCGTTGACCGCGGATTACGGAGTGCTCGGCCCCAGTCCCGTTACCAATCACGGCGTGTATTCGGTCACGGGCGCGATTAACGTGCCCGTGTTCCAGGGCGGCCGGGTGAAGGCCGACATCGAGCAGGCCTTGGCCACGCTCCATCAGCGGCAGGCCGAGCTCGCGGACCAGCGCGGCCGTGTCGAACAGGAAGTCCGCACGGCTCTCATCGAACTGGAGACCGCCATCGGCGAAGTCCGGCTCGCCGAAAGCAATCGAGGATTCGCGAATGAAACCTTGCGGGAGGCGCGGGATCGATTCAACGCAGGCGTGACAACCACCGTGGAAGTGGTCCAGGCACAGGAACAAGTGGCCAGCGCGGAAAGCGATTACTTTAACGCCCTATTCGCTTTCGACTTAGCCCGCATCTCTTTGTCCCGCGCCATTGGCCAGGCCGAGACCGATCTTCCCAATTTGCTGAGTGGAGTTAGCAAATGAGTACCACCACTACGACACCCAAAGCGCCACCCGCGCCAGCGCCTGGCATGGATAACAAGCCGGAACCGCCTCCCGCCACTCGCGGCCGTGGCCGAGCCTTCATCATCTTCTTCCTGATCCTGCTGATCGCCGCCGGAGTGGGCCTCTACTTTTGGCTCCAGTCGCGGGAATTCGAAACCACTGACGACGCCGAGGTGGAAGCTCACCTGAACTCCATCAGTTCACGTGTCGACGGCGCCATCACCAAAGTTTATGTCGATGACAACCAGATCGTGAAAGCCGGCGATCCTCTGGTGGATCTCGATCCGCGGGATTTCCAGGTGGCCATCGATCAGGCTCGCGCCCAGGTGGCGCAGGCCCGCAGCCAGGTCACCGCGCAACAGCCCAACATACCCATCACGCAGATCGAAAATAGCACCAATATTACCGGCGCTGAAGCCGACGTGGCCAACGCGGAAGCCGTCGTGGGAGTTGCCGAGCGCGATCGTGAAACGGCCGTCGCTCGTCTGGCCGAAGCGCAGGCCAATGCCGCCAAGGCGCACTCCGATCTATCCCGGTACACGCTGCTCATCAAGAACGAAGAAATCTCGCAGCAGGAATTCGATCAGGTGGCGGCCACTGCCAAAGCCCAGGACGCCGCGGTGGACGCCAACCGCTCCATCGTCGAATCCGCGGCCCGCACCGTCCAACAGCGCCAGGCCCAGCTAGCCCAGGTGAAATCGCGCCTCGCGCAATACCAGAGCAACGCGCCTGCCCTGGTCGCCATCCGGCAGGCCAATGTCCAATCCCAGCAGGCCAACCAACAGACCGCGCAAGCCATGCTGGAGCAAGCGGAATTAAAGCTCAGCTATACGAAGATCGTCGCCCCGGCCGCCGGCATCGTTTTGAAACGCTCGGCGGAGGTTGGCGAGCGCATCAACGCGGGCCAGCAGTTGCTCATGATCGCCCAGATCGGCGATATCTGGGTGACGGCCGATTTCAAAGAGACGCAGATGCACAACATCCGTCCGGGTCAATCGGTCCGCCTTCACGTGGACGCCCTGCGGCTGGATTTTGAAGGCTACGTCGACACCATCGGCGGCAGCACCGGCGCCATTGCCAGCGTTTTGCCGCCCGAAAACGCCACCGGCAACTACATCAAGGTGGTGCAGCGCATCCCCGTCCGCCTGCGCTTCAAGCCCAATCAGAACGGTCTCGATCGCTTGCGCCCCGGCATGTCCGTGGAACCGTCGGTACGCATCGGGAGTTAACCCACTCCGTGAAAATTACGATCAACGAGCGTTACCGAACCGCGCGCGTAAGCAAGCGGCCATACCCATCGGAGCGAACATGACCCCGGTCGATTCGCATCAGGATTGGAAGCCGTCCCATAATCCGTGGGCCGTCGCCCTCACGGTCACGCTCGCCACCTTCATGGAAGTACTCGACTCTTCCATCGCCAACGTCTCGCTCCCCCACATTGCCGGCTCGCTCGGCGCCACCTACGACGAAGCCGTCTGGATCCTCACCAGTTATCTGGTTTCCGCCGCCATCGTGCTCCCCGCCTCCGGCTGGCTGTCCACTGTCTTTGGACGCAAGCGTTTCTACATGACCTGCGTGGTGCTGTTCACCGTGTCATCTTTCCTGTGCGGTATCGCGCCCAATCTGCCGTTCCTCATCGTCGCGCGAATTCTGCAAGGCGCTGGTGGCGGCGGACTGCAGCCTTCCGAACAAGCCATCCTGGCCGATACCTTCCCGGTGCAAAAACGCGGGCAGGCCTTCGCGGTTTACGGCATGGCCGTTGTGCTGGCGCCCGCCATCGGCCCCACCCTGGGCGGTTGGATTACCGATAACATGAACTGGCACTGGATCTTTTTCATCAATCTGCCGGTGGGCCTGCTCTCGCTGTTCTTTACCAGCCGCCTGGTGGAGGATCCGCCCTGGCTCAGGCAACGCAAAGGCACCGCCATTAAGGTCGATTACATCGGCCTCAGCCTGCTGGTCAGCGGCATCGCCTGTTTCCAATTCGTGCTCGACAAAGGCCAGGAATCGGACTGGTTCTCTTCACGTCTCATCACCGCGCTGGCCTGCGTCGGCATTCCCACGCTGGCCGCTTTCTTCCTCTGGGAGTGGTACCACCCCAACCCCATCGTCGACGTGCGTCTGCTCAAGAATCGCAACTTCGGAACCGCGGTCTGCTTCTCGTTCGTCCTGGGCATGGTGTTGTTCGGTTCCACCGTCTTGATTCCCGAATTTCTCCAGACCAGCCTCGGCTACACGGCTGAGCTGGCCGGGCTGGCGCTCTCGCCGGCGGGCTTCGTCCTGATGGTTATGATGATGGTGGCCGGACGCCTCACCGCGACGAAAATAGATCCGCGTCTGCTCATTTGCATAGGCTTCCTGGGCACCGCATTCGCGTTGCGCCTGATGACGAATATCTATTTACAGATAGACTTCGCCACCATTGTGCTGCTGCGTTGTTTTCAAGTAATATTCATGCCGCTGATCTTCATTCCCATCAGCACACTTAACTATGTCGGCGTCCCGCGCGAAAAGAACAATCAGGTCTCGGGCATCTCCAGCTTCATGCGCAACATCGGCGGCAGCATTGGAACCTCCGGGCTCAGCGTCTTTCTCACCCGCCAGAACCAGACGCACCAGGTCTCCTTCGCCTCCCACACCAGCATGGGCGACATCAACTTCAGACAGCTTCTCAATGGCCTCACCGCGATGTTCACGTCGCAAGGTTACGACGCGGCCACCGCTGCCAAGAAGGCGCTCGCCATGGCCTACCTCACGGTGCAAAGCCAGGCCGGCGCTGTCAGCTTTAAGAACGCATTCTTCGTGATGTCGGTGATGATCGCCTGCCTCAGCCCGCTGCCGTTCATCATGCGGCGTCCCAAGTATGGTGAGCGCCAAGCCTCCGCCTCCCATTAGCCACTTTGGCCCCCCGTCATGTCTATCGCGCGACATTCTGTCTCGATTGTCGAGCCTAACTAGTTGATAAAACGACGCCACATTCGTGGAATCTCAACTGCTATACAGAAGGCATGACATCGGAAAAAAAGTCCTTCTTACTTGGCCAGCTGCAGGAAGCCATCGACCAGGCAGTCTCGGAGTCACCCCGCATCAACGAGATTATCGAAGAGATGAAGCGCGGCGGCTATGACCTGTGCTTGATGCTGGAATCCACGGTCACCATCAGTGCTAACGACGATCATCACCCCGATGACGATGTGCCCGGACCTCGCTTGGTTTCCGATGCACCGGCGTCCCGCGGCGAGATCCAACTCACCGACGCGGATCTCGAGTTCCTTCAGGAACTGAATATCGCGGCCTAATCGGACCGGCTCCTTCTGAACCGCGCGCGTTAGCAAGCGTTTTCTTGCCTTCAGCGCCCGCTCTGAACCGTGCGCGTTAGCAAGCGTTTTTTGCTTTTGTTGTTCAGCGCCCGCTCAGAGCTTCCCTCACCATCGGTTCTGGCTTGGTTTCGAACACGGCGTACACCACGCCCGCTATCGCCGCACCCACGATCGGCGCCAGCCAGAACATCCAGAGTTGCTGCAATGCCCAACCGCCCACAAAAATCGCTGGAGCGGTGCTGCGCGCTGGATTCACCGACAGGTTGGTTACCGGAATCCCGATCAGGTGGATCAGCGTAAGCCCCAGCCCGATCGCGATCGGCGCGAATCCCTGGTGCGCCCTCTTATCCGTTGCGCCCAGAATGATCATCAGGAACATGAACGTCAGCACGATCTCGGCCGTCAAGCATGCGCCCAGCGCATAGCCGCCCGGCGAGTGTTCCGCATAGCCGTTGGCCGCGAAACCGTTCGCCAGGCTGAACCCCTCCTTGCCGCTCGCGATCAGGTACAGCACTCCCGATCCGGCAATTCCACCCAGCACTTGCGCTATCGCATAAGCGGGCAACTCCGAAACTGGGAAGCGCCTGGCCACCACCAACCCTACTGTGACGGCCGGATTTAAATGGCAGCCTGAGATGTGGCCGATCGCGAATGCCATGGTCAACACGGTCAGGCCGAATGCTAGCGCAACGCCTGCGAATCCAATACCCAACCCAGGAAAAGCGGCGTCCAGCACGGCCGCTCCACAACCACCGAAGACCAGCCAGAAAGTTCCGATGAACTCGGCGAAAGATCGTTTCGAAAGTGACATAAAAATGTCCTCCTTACTGACCCCGAATGCTACCATAGAGCCCATAACGAGGTCATGAAAAGGCGCACCTTCTTGGGGGCCGCCATCGCCGGCGCCGCCGCTTCGCAAACAGCCTGTAAGTATGTGCCCGCCACATCCGCCTCTTCGAGCAACGTCGCCGCTTTCGAACTGGACGAAGTCAGCCTCGCCGATCTCGCCGCCGGCCTGGAAAAGGGCAAATGGACCTCGGCCCGTCTCGTGCAACTCTATCTCGGACGCATCGAAGCTATCGATGCCAACGGCCCACGGCTCGGCTCATTAATCGCCATCAATCCCGATGCCGCCTCCATCGCCGGCCAGCTTGATCAGGAACGCAAGAATGGCCACGTGCGCGGTCCGCTGCACGGCATCCCGATTCTGCTCAAGGATAATATCGACACGCGCGATCCCATCGCCACAACCGCCGGATCGCTCGCGCTCGCCGATTGGCATGCCCCGCAGGATGCCTTCGTCGCCGCCCGGCTGCGTGCCGCGGGCGCCATCATCCTGGGCAAAACCAACCTCAGCGAATGGGCCAATTTCCGTTCCACCCGTTCCACCAGCGCCTGGAGCGGTGTCGGCGGCCAAACCAAGTGTCCTTACGCGCTGGACCGCAATCCGTCCGGCTCCAGTTCCGGCTCCGGCGCCGGTACCTCAGCCAGTTTGTGCGCCGCCGCCGTTGGCACCGAGACCGATGGATCGGTCACCGGTCCTTCATCCGTTAATGGCATCGTCGGAATCAAACCCACCGTTGGACTGGTCAGCCGCTCCGGCATCGTCCCCATCTCCGCCAGCCAGGACACCGCCGGGCCGATGGCGCGCACCGTTCGCGACGTCGCGATTTTGCTTAGTGTGATGGCTGGTGTCGATGCTCAGGACTCGGCCACTGCCGCGTCTGCGGGCAAAACCGCTCCGGATTACACCCGTTTCCTCGATCCCACTGGCCTGCGCGGAGCTCGACTCGGCATCGCCCGCAAATTCTTCCAGAACAACGCCCCGCTCGATGCGTTTCTGAACGGCTGCGTCGACGCGCTGAAGAAGGCTGGCGCCGAAGTAATCGACCCAGCCGACCTGGCCACGCACGGCCAACTGGACGCTCCCGAGCAACAGGTGCTGCTCTACGAATTTAAGGACGGCGTCAATCGCTATCTCGCCCGGCTCCCTTCGTCCAGCCCTGCCCGCACGCTCCAGGATCTGATCGCCTTCAACGAAAAGAATCGCGATCGCGAAATGCCCTTCTTCGGCCAGGAGCTGTTCATTCAAGCCCAAGCCAAAGGTCCGCTCACCGACGCCGCATATGTGCAGGCCCGTGCCGATTGCGTACGCCTCGCGCGCCAGGAAGGCATCGACGCGCTGCTCGCCAAGTACAAGCTGGACGCCATTGTGACGCTCACCTCCGGCCCCGCGTGCCTCATCGATCACATCGATGGCGATACCGACACCGGCGGCTGCACCACCCCCGCGGCCGTCGCCGGCTACCCGCACATCACTGTCCCCGCCGGATTCTATAAGGGCCTGCCCATCGGCCTGTCGTTCTTCTCCGCCGCCTGGAGCGAGCCCACCCTCATCAAGCTGGCCTACGCGTGGGAGCAACAGATGAACGCACGCCGCAAACCGGGCTTTCCTGCCAGCGTGGCCGGGTAAGCCGCTTACCTCAACAAGTCCTTCTCCAATCCCGATTCTGAACACTTACCCGATGCCCAGGCGCTCCCGCTCCCAGCTCTAACCCACGAGCCTTTTCTGAATTCCGCCTTCTGATTCTCCGCAATCACCTGTCTCCTCCCGCCTTATTCCAGCCCTTTTCATTCACTTCCGCCCCGGCCCCAGCCCCGGCCCTCCTTCCTTTCCCTAGAATCGCAGGCAGAAAGGAGGTGTACCCGTGAGCAAAAAGCATACGGAAACACCCGACGATAATCTGCCGCATCCCGGACCGGCCACCGAGAACAAATCCATCCTGCAACCGATCATGGACGATTTGAAGGGAACCACCACCACCGAAGTGCCCACCGTAGACGAAGTCGCGCCGCCCCGCGGTCCCCTACATCCGCCCCAACCCGCTGAACTCGACCAGGACCCAGGCGGCGGCTACAATCCCGACGGCACCTACCCTCAAACCTGACCAGGGAACGCGTAACCCGGCCGGCACGTCAAACCGTCCGTGAGGTCCCATTCCCGCCCTTTGGGAATCTGGATGATAATAGAAACAAGCAAGCATACAGTGCCTGTATCGCAGTAAGCAGTAAAGGATGGTTCCCATGCAGAAGTTTGCCGCACTCACCGTGGCAGCCGCGTGCTCCTGTCTGATGTTTGGCCAAGAACCCGCGCCCGTCCGTCCCCGCGCCGGCAAGGTCCAGATTTTCAAAGAGGCCGACCTCAAGATCGGAATGAAAGGCTACGCCTGGACCGTCCTTCAAGGCACGCAGCCTGAGGCCCTCCCCGTGGAGATCCTCGGCATTTACAAAAATCAGTGGGGACCCAAGCAGGATGTAATCCTCGCCAAGCTGGGCGGCAAGGGGCAGCGCACCAACGTCGCGGCGGGCATGAGCGGCAGCCCGGTGTATATCGACGGCAAGCTGGTGGGCGCCATCGCGCTGCGCTTCAGCACTTTTTCGCCAGACGCCTTGTGCGGCATCACCCCCATTGAGCTGATGCTCGAAGTGAACGAATTCGACGAGTCCCATCCCTCCAACGCCCGCACGCCCGACAAAGGCGCCGCTCGCAACGCGGCAGCCGCGGGATTATTTTCGCTTCCCGGTTCCACCGTGGATTCCAACCCGTTCCCCGTCTCCAGCATGGTTCCCATCGAGACCCCGCTCAATTTCGCCGGCTTCGCTGAAAACGTTCTGCCCACGTTTGCGCACGAGTTTGAGCAAATGGGGATGACCGTGTCCGGCGGCGGCGGCGCCAGCACCATGACCAGCGCCAAGCCCGCTCCAGGCTGGGAGCAATCGTTGCAGCCGGGCGATGCGGTGAGCGGCATTCTGGTCACCGGCGACATGAGCATCAGCGCCATGTGCACCGTCACCTATAACGACGGTAAGCACGTGTTGTTTTGCGGCCATTCATTCTTTAACCTCGGCCCGGTGGACATGCCCATGGCCAAAGCCGACGTAATCACCACCCTCGCTTCGCAATATCAGCCCACCAAGTTCGGAAATGCAACCGAGATCGTCGGCGCATTGAAGCAGGATCGGCACTCGGGCGTTCTGGGCGACCTTGGCGAAACCGCTCAAATGGTCCCCGTCACCTTGCATGTTCGTTCCTTCGGCGACAACAACACCGTGCGCAAGGAAAAAGATCTGCACTTCAGCGTCTTCGTCCAGCAAAAGTGGACGCCCTATCTGATGACCATGACGCTCTTCAATTCCATTTCCAGCCTCAACGAATTCGCCGAAGAAACCACCTACCGCCTGAGTGGAAAAGTCGCGCTGGATGGACAGCCCGGCGTTTCGCTCTCCACTATGCTGGCCGCCAACGAAGGTCCCGCGCCCGTTCCCAACCAGCTCGCCGGATGGTGGGGCGACAAGTTTAATCGCCTCTTCCTGAATCCGGTGCAAATCCCCAAACTCAAATCCGTGGATGCCACCATCGATATTTTGCCGGATCGCCGCGAAGCCATGATCGAAAACGCCTGGGTCCCGGCCAGTGAAGTGGAAGCGGGCACCGAAGTCCCTGTGAAGGTCTTTGTCCGGCCCTACCGTGGCGACCGTATTGAAAAGGATTTCACGCTGAAAATCCCCGCCGGTTTGGCCAAAGGCGAGCATCGCGTCCTGTTCAGCGACGCCGAAACCTTGAACCGCATGCAAAGCGCAGCCGCAATGTCTGAGCCCTTCATCGACATCAAGCAAACCGTTTCGTTGATGAACCAGGAGCGCAGCAACAATAAGCTCTACGTTTCGCTCGTCGAGCCTCGGCCCACCGTGTTCTACGAAGATAAAACGCTGCCCAGCTTGCCCGCCTCCATCATGAACGTGATGCAGACCGATCGCACCGCCAGCCGCCATTTGCAGGCTTCTTCGGAAAGCGCGATCGAGCAAGGCAGCATCCCTTTCGACATGCTGATCGACGGCAGCTTCTCGCTCAGAATCACAGTAAAGTAACGTCCAATGAAAACAATTCGACTCCTTCTGGTGGCGCTCGCCGCCCTCGCCACCGGCTTTGCGGTGGACACCCACTTCTGGCAGCATGGCGACCGTTCCGATTTTGAAAGCGGAACGCTCAAGAATCTGTCCCTGCGCGCCGACGGCCGCATCTTTCTTTCTCCCGCGTTCACCGAGATCTTCGATTCCTCCACGCCCTATCTCTGGACGCTGGCGACAGACTCCAAAGGCAATCTTTACACCGCCGGCGGAGGCACCGGTAGCGGAACGGCCAAGGTCTTCGTAATCGATCGCGCGGGCAAGAGTCGGCCCTTTGCTGAGCTCGACGGCCTGGAAATCCACGCCATCGTGCTCGACTCCAAGGACAATGTTTACGCCGCCACCGATCCCGACGGCAAGATTTACAAAATCGGCTCCGACGGCAAGCCGAAGCTTTTCTACGATCCGCACCAGAAATATATTTGGGCCATGGCGTTCGATAGCAAAGGCGATCTGTTCGTCGCCACCGGCGATTCCGGCGAGATTCATCGCGTCACGCCCGCCGGAGTGGGCTCCGTGTTCTTCAAAACGGAGGAGACCCACGCGCGCTCGCTGGCCATTGATGCAAAAGACAACCTGATCGTCGGAACCGAGCCGAACGGCTTGATTCTGCGCGTTTCGCAGGCCGGACAGGGCTTCGTGCTGTACCAATCGCCGAAGCGTGAAATCACCGCGGTCGCGGTTACACCCGATAGCGCCATCTACGCCTCCGGAGTGGGCAACAAAACCGCCGTCGCGCAAGCCGCGCCGCCGCCAGCTCCAGCGCCTTCGCCCATCCTTCCCGGTGTCACCGTGGTGAGCAGCGCGCGCAGCACATCTGCTACCCCAGGTGCGGGATCATCGCTCGCCGGCGGCTCTGAGGTGTACCGCATCAATCCCGATGGTTCGCCGCGCATGGTCTGGTCTAACCGGCAGGATATCGTTTACGCCATTGGATTCGATGCCGGCGGGCTGCCCGTGCTGGGCACTGGAAATCGCGGCAAGATCTATCGCCTGGATTCGGACACCGTCAGCACGCTGCTCCTGGATGCTTCGCCTACGCAGGTAACCGGCTTCGGTCGCGGCCCCAACGGATCGCTGTACGTCATCACCGGAAATATCGGCAAGGTATTTCGCATGGGACCTGGCTTCGAGAAGCAGGGAACATTTGAGAGTCCCGTGCTGGACGCGGGGGCCTTCGCCTATTGGGGGCGCATCAGCTATCGCGGTTTGGGGAAAATCGCGGTCTCCACGCGCAGCGGAAACAGGAGCCATCCGGAAAGCAACTGGAGTCCCTGGGCCACTCTCGGAACCGATACCGTCGCCGCGGCTTGCGACTCTTGCGGCGCCGGCCGCACCGTTTCACCCTCGGCTCGATTCTTGCAATACAAAATCGACTTGACGCCCGCCACCGGCCAGCCCGAGCCGGAAGTCTCCTACGTGGAGGTCGCCTACCTTCCCAAGAACGTGGCGCCGCAGGTCGAGGTCATCGACATTACGCCGCCCAATTATCGCTATCCAGCCCAGCTGCTTTCCATCACGCCGTCTACCTCCATCACGCTTCCGCCCATCGGCCAGCAAAGGAACAGTGCCGCCAGCTCCACCAGTGATAGCGGTTCTCAAACTTTGAATTATGCGAAAGGCTTTGAAGGCGCGCGCTGGCTGGCGTCGGATGAGAACAATGACTCGCTGGTCTATCGCGTGGAAATCCGCGGCGTGAAGGAATCCGGGTGGAACCTCCTCAAAGAGAACGTCAAGGACAAGTACCTGAGTTGGGATACCGCGGCGTTTCCCGACGGTGAGTACGTGCTGCGCGTAACTGCGTCGGATTCGCCCGCCAATCCGCCCGATCAGGCGCTCACCGCGTCCTTGGTGAGCGATCCTTTCCTGATCGACAACACGCCCCCGCAGATCGTGAATCTCACCGGCGCTGCCGCGTCAGGCAACAAACTCGAAGTCCGCTGGAGCGCTCGCGACTCGCGCAGCACCATCGATCACGCCGAGTATTCGATCAACGGTGGCGACTGGGTGCTGGTCGATCCGGTGAGCCGGCTCTCCGATTCACCGCAGGAAGAATACCATCTTCTGATCGATCGTCCGTCCTCCGCCGAGCAGGTGATCGCCGTCCGCGTGAGCGACGAATTCGACAATCAGGCCATCGAAAAAGTCGTCATTAAATAGCCCTGCCCGCCGCATAGCTGTGGCTATTTGCTGTAGCTGTTTGCTGTAGCTGTAGCGCACGCACTCTTGCGTGCCGCTTTCACACTCGTGTGAAAGCTCTTAATACATACTCGGATAAGCCACCTTCATCCCCTCCGCCCGCTCCCTCGCCGTCTCTATCTGCACCAGTTCACCCTTGCCGATCCCCGGACACCACGCCGCCGTCTTCTTCCACTCCCGCTTGGCATCCTTGGCATCCACCAGCTCCGGCCAGAACGGAAACGTGCGGCACTGTACCGGCTTCACTGCGTGAATGGAGCAGCCCCCGTCGCGCAAAAAGTGGCACTGCTGGTGGCGTGGAACCCTCAGCCGCAGCAGGTGCCTGGTCCGATACACGTGGCGTTGCTCAAACTCGCGCGCCGTCATACCCACATACTCCGCGATGCGGCCCAGGTCGTCTTCAGTCAGATAAACGAAGCCCTGTTGCTCGCAGCAGTTGGTGCACCCGGCCTGGCATTCGAATCGCAGCGCTTGCATGCATCACTCCATTCACGCTAAACAGATCATAAGCCTTTGCGCGATAAAATTAAACATGCGCCTGCTCCCGCTCCTCCCGCTCTTCGCGATTAGCGCCTTGGCCCAGCAACACCCGGCCGCCGGCCCCCCCAGTCCGCACCCGGATTCAGCATCGCCAACATGGACAAGATGGTCGACCCCTGCGTCGACTTCTATCAATATGCCTGCGGCGGTTGGATGGCCGCGAATCCCATTCCCGCCGACGAGTCCCGCTGGGGCACTTTCGACCAACTGCAGGATCGCAATCGCGCCATCCTGCGTGGAATTTTGGAAAAGGCTTCCCTCGACGACCCGAAACGCTCCGCCGTGGAGCAGAAGATCGGCGACTTTTATGCCTCCTGCATGGACGAATCCACCATCGACAAGCTCGGGACCAAGCCGCTCGAACCCGAGCTGAAGCGGATTGATGCCATCCAGTCAAAGAGCCAGATTGTCGACGAGTTGGCGCGCCTTCATCTCCTGGGCGCTGTAGCTTTGTTCAACTTCTATGCCACCCCGGACGCGAAGAATTCCACGCAAATGATTGCCGATGCGGACCAGGGCGGTCTCGGTCTTCCGGATCGCGACTACTATTTGAAAACGGATGCAAAGTCGGTGAAGCTGCGCGATCAGTACGTAGCGCATGTGCAAAAGATGTTGCAGTTGGCGGGTGAACCGCCCGCTCAGGCTGCCGCCGACGCGCAGGCCATATTGCATATCGAAACGGATTTAGCCAAAGGCTCGCTGGACCGGGTGGCGCGCCGCGATCCCAACCTCACTTATCACAAGATGTCTCTGCAACAGCTGGCGGCCTTGTCTCCCGCCATCGATTGGCCGAAATTCTTCTCGCGCTTGGGCACGCCTGCGTTTATGGATCTGAACGTCTCGGTGCCGGACTTTTTCAAGTCGCTGAATGCAGTTCTCGACAATACCAGCCTCGCCGATCTCAAGGTCTATCTTCGCTGGCACCTGCTCCACGCGGAAGCCCCTTTGCTCTCCAAGCCTTTCCTCGACGAAAACTTTCATTACT
Source organism: Bryobacterales bacterium (assembly GCA_963747945.1). Lineage (GTDB taxonomy): Bacteria > Acidobacteriota > Terriglobia > Bryobacterales > Bryobacteraceae > Palsa-89. The sequence continues at coordinate 175,169 of CAVVHB010000005.1, read as the reverse complement.
TCGGCCAGATCCTGACCGGCGCCACGGAGCTGGAGCCCCGCTGGAAGCGCTGCGTGGAAGCCACCGATGACGACTTGGGCTTCGCGCTGGGCCAGAAATATGTGGAGCAAACCTTCCCGCCCGAAGCCAAGGCCCGGGTGCTCGGCATGGTGCAGGAGATCGAGAAGATGCTCGGCCAGGATATTCAGTCGCTGGATTGGATGACGCCCGCCACCAAACAGCAGGCGCTGGTCAAATTGGGAGAAGTGACTAATAAAATTGGCTATCCCGACAAGTGGCGCGACTATTCCAGCGTCAAAATCGTGCGAGGACAAGCGGTGGAAAATGACCAGCGCGCCAGCGAGTTCGAAGAGCGCAGAACATTGGGCAAAATTGGCAAGCCCGTGGATCGCGGCGAGTGGAATATGACTCCGCCTACCGTGAACGCCTACTACAGTCCTCTGCAGAACAACATCAATTTTCCGGCGGGCATTTTGCAACCGCCCTTTTTCGATATCCACATGGATGCGGCGGTGAACTACGGCGCCATCGGATCCGTAATGGGACATGAGCTGACGCATGGCTTCGACGATCAGGGCCGCCAGTTCGATGGTCAAGGCAACCTCCGCAATTGGTGGACGAAGGAAGACGCCGGCGAATTCGAGAAGCGCGCGGAATGTTTCATCAAAGAGTATTCCGCCTTCACGCCCCTGGACGACGTGCATCTCAATGGCAAGCTGACGCTGGGCGAAAACACGGCCGACAACGGAGGCGTGCACCTGTCGTTCATGGCGCTGATGAAATCGCTGGACGGCAAGCCGCGGCCCAAAGTCGATGGATTCACGCCGCAGCAGCGCTTTTTCCTGGGTTATAGCCAGGTGTGGTGCCAGAACGTGCGGCCCGAAGCGGCCCGCATGCGTGCCCAGATCGATCCTCACTCCGACGGCCGCGATCGCGTGAATGGCGTGCTGGGCAACATGCCGGAGTTTCGCCAGGCCTTTGCTTGTCACGCCGGACAACCAATGGTTCACGCACCATCCTGCAGGGTTTGGTGAAGAGCCGGGTAGCAGTAAACTGAAGCATGCGGCTGATCCTTCTCGTCCCACTCTTCGCGCTTGGCGCTCTCGCGCAATCCGGCCCGGTATCCCTCACCACCAACATGGACATGGCCGCCAACCCTTGCGTCGATTTCTATCAGTACGCCTGCGGAGGCTGGATGGCCAACAATCCGATCCCCGCCGACCAATCCTCTTGGGGCACCTTCAACGTGCTGGCGGATCGCGATCGCGCTGTCCTCCGCGGAATCCTGGACAAGGCTTCCGTCAACGATCCTAAGCGTTCCCCCGTGGAGCAAAAAATCGGCGACTTTTACGCTTCCTGCATGGACCAGCCAGCCATCGACAAGCTCGGCGTGAAAGCGCTCGACCCGGAGCTGAAGCGCATCGACGCAATCAAGTCGAAAGACGGGATCCTCGATGCCCTGGTCGCCCTTCACCTCCAAGGCGTGGGAGTCTTCTTCAACTTTTCCTCCGAGCCGGACGCTAAGAATTCCGCCCAGATGATCGCGGGCGCCGACCAGGGCGGCCTCGGTCTTCCGGATCGTGATTATTACTTGAAGGACGATCCCAAGTCGGTCAAGCTACGCGAGCAATACGTCGCGCACGTGCAAAAGATGCTGACGCTGTCGGGTGAATCCCCCGCCCAGGCCGCCGCGGACGCGCAGGTTGTGATGCGCATCGAAACCGATTTAGCCAAAGGATCGCTCGACCTGGTGTCGCGGCGCGATCCCAATCAGGTTTATCACAAGATGTCCGTTAAAGACCTGGCCGCATTGTCTCCCGGCATTGATTGGCCGAAATATTTCGCTGGGATGGGCGCGCCTTCCTTCACCGATCTCGATGTGTCGGTCCCGGCGTTTTTCAAGACACTCGCCGCGGTTCTCAAGAACAGCAGCGTGCCCGATCTCAAGACCTATCTTCGCTGGCACCTGCTCCACTCCGCGGCGCCTTTGCTGAGCAAGGCCTTTGTCGACGAAAACTTTCATTTCTACCGCCAGACGCTGACCGGCGCCCCGGAGTTGGAGCCTCGCTGGAAGCGCTGCGTGGAAGCCACGGATGCCGACTTGGGCTTCGCGCTAGGCCAGAAGTACGTGGAGCAAGCGTTCCCGCCCGATGCCAAGGCGCGCGTGCTGGCCATGGTGGGGGAGATCGAGAAGATGCTCGGCGAAGATCTCAAAACCCTCTCTTGGATGACACCCGCCACCAAGGAGCAGGCCATGATCAAGCTCCGCGGCGTTACCAACAAAATTGGCTATCCCGATAAATGGCGCGACTATTCCGCCGTCCAGATTGTGCGCGGGCAAGCCGTCGGAAACGATCAACGCGCCACCGAATTTGAAGTTCGCCGCAAGCTGCGCCAAATCGGCCGGCCCGTGGATCGCGGCGAATGGGATATGACGCCGCCCACCGTGGATGCCTACTACGACGGGCAGCACAACGATATCAATTTCCCTGCCGGTATCCTACAGCCGCCGTTCTTCGACAATCACACGGACGCGGCGGTGAACTACGGCGCCATCGGTTCGGTGATGGGACATGAGCTGACGCATGGATTCGACGATGAGGGCCGCCAATTCGATGCTCAGGGTAACTTGCGCAATTGGTGGACGCCGCAGGACGCCGCCGAATTTGAGAAGCGCGCGGAATGTTTCATAAAAGAATACTCGGCGTTTACACCGCTCGACGATGTGCATCTCAACGGCAAGCTGACGCTGGGGGAAAACACGGCCGACAACGGCGGGGTGCATCTGGCGTTCATGGCGCTCATGAAGTCGATGGAGGGCAAGCCGCAAGCCCAAGCAAAGATCGGCGGTTTCACGCCTCAGCAGCGCTTCTTTCTCGCCTGGGGGCAAATCTGGTGCGAGAACGTGCGGCCGGCAGCGGCCCGCATGCACGCGCAGATCAATCCTCACTCCCCGGGCCGCGACCGCGTAAATGGCGTGCTTGGCAACATGCCGGAGTTTAGCCAGGCCTTCGCTTGTCACGCCGGCCAACCGATGGTTCACGCGCCTTCCTGCCGCGTCTGGTAAGGCACCTGATAACCCGGTAATAATTCCACCTCGCGCCCTCCCCGCCAGGGGAAAAGCCCTTACGTGGCGCGAAGTTAAGTTGTGGCATTTCCCGTGCATTAGTAGCGGGCGTATGAAAAGCAACTTCACTTCGCAAATCGCATTGGCGTCTCAGCTGTTCGCTGCTTCCGCCGGATTGTTTTTGTTGGCTCCCGGGCTCGCAAACGCGCAGTCACAGGGCACGCCGGCCATTCAGAAGATGAGTAAAGCGGATCGCGAGCTAACTCGAAAGGTCAGAAGAGCGGTGGTTTCCGACAAAGATCTTTCGGTAGAGGCCCACAACATTCATATCAGCGCCCAGGATGGTGCAGTCACACTCACTGGGTCGGTCAAGTCCGATGGCGAGAAAAAAGCCGTAGAAGACAAGGCGACCGAGATTGCCGGCGCCGGCAAGGTAACCAGCGAGCTTTCCGTTTCGGGCAAGTAATCATAACCGGCCCACAGAGGCGCAGGACACAAAAAATGAGCTCGCCCTCGTTGTGGGCGAATCAAGTTAGATAACGAGCTTTAGCTCGAGGAGAAAAAATATGAGCAACACAGCAGTGTTTGGAGCGTATCGTGACACGGTGGGGTTGAGCAGCGGCCTGGAAGCATTGCGCGCCGCCGGCTTCCGCAATACCGATGTCTCTGTCCTGTTGCCTGAAAATGCGGGCACCAAGGATTTTGTCCATCAAAAAGACAGCAAAGCGCCGGAAGGCGCCACAACCGGCGCTACCACGGGAGCAGTGGTGGGCGGCATCATTGGTTGGCTGGCCGGCATTGGCGCACTGGCCATTCCGGGCATCGGGCCGCTCATCGCCGCGGGTCCAATCGTGGCAATGCTGGCGGGCGCTGGGGCCGTAGGAGCGGCGGGCGGCATTGTTGGCACGCTGGTCGGCCTGGGGATTCCGGAATATGAGGCCAAACGTTTCGAAGGCCGCGTTAAATCCGGCGGGACTCTGGTTTCCGTTCATTGCGACAATTCCGAATGGGTGAAGCGCGCCAAGAGAGTTTTGGAGGAAACCGGCGCCGAAGATGTTGCCTCGAGCGGCGAAGCGAAGGCCGATTATGCGGTCAGCGAGCGGCCCGGAAGCCGGGTCTAGGCAACCCGCTGGCTGTAAAATGGTCGCGTGACGCGTCGCTCATTCCTCGCAATTGCCGCATCGGGGTTCGGGCGAGGCGTCGCGCAAGATATCCCTCCCAAACCAAACGCCCGCGTAACGTATGGCAAAGCGGCACAGCAGTTCGGGGATTTTTTCCTTCCGCCTCAGCCCGGCCCGCACCCCGCCGTGATTTTCATTCACGGTGAATTTTGGAGAAACTCCTACAGCCTGGATCACGCCGGTCGTTTGTGCGCCGCACTGGCGCGCGCGGGCGCTGCAGTCTGGAGCCTGGAGTATCGCAGACTGGGTGATCCGGGCGGCAATTGGGCCGGAATGTCGGACGACATTATTCGCGGAGCCCAATATCTGGTGCCTCTGGCCAACCGCTACAACTTGGATTTGAAGCGCGTCATCGCGGTCGGACATTCGGCGGGCGGTCAGCTGGCGTTATGGCTGGCGGCGCAGCAAGCGATCGATTTGCGCGGCGTGGTTCCCTTGGCCGCTATTTCGGATCTGCGCCGTGCTTACGCGCTGCAGTTGGACGGCGGGGTGGTGGGGCAGCTTCTCGACGGCTCGCCCGATCGCGTCCCGCAGCGCTATGCGGCGGCATCTCCCATGGAGCTTCTGCCCATTCCCGTGCCCCAGCGCCTGGTGCATGGCACTGCCGACAAAGTGGTCCCGTTTGATATGAGCCGGCGATTCGCCAAGGCGTCCGGCAACTCCAAGCTGATTCCGCTCGCTGGCGTCGGGCACTTCGAGCTGATCGACCCGCGCGCGAAGGTTTGGTCCACCATCCAGAAGACCATCCTGGATTGGGAGTTCTGAACCCCGACCGTCAGGGAGGGCAACCTCTGAACCCCGACCGTCAGGGACGGCAACTTCTGAACCCCGACCGTCAGGAAGGGCAACTTCTGAAACCCGATCGTCAGGGAGGGCCACTTGCTGAACCCCCACCGTCAGGAAGGGCAACTTCTGAACCCCGACCGTCAGGGAGGGCCACCTCAAAACATTTCACCCAGATTTGTTTTAGAATAAAACAACGTGCAACCTCTTCGCCGTTGGATGGCCCTGCTGGCGCTGTTCTCCAGCTGCGTGCTTGCCGCCGCCGTGGAGTACTTTACACCGCGGCACCAATTGCTTGGCATCGGAGCTGGCCGCACCGACATTACGGCTGAGCTGTTGGCCGCCCGCACGGACCGCATGATTCAGTCGCAAACCTTCACCATCATGCGCGATCCTCAGGCCACCGCCGGCGCGGAACGAATCACCGGGGCGCGCCTGGCGCCCATCTTTCGGCGCGCGGCTGATGAGAGCGGTTGGCCCGTTTCGCTGATCTCCGCGGTTGCGTTTCTGGAAAGCTGGGGCGATGCTCAAGCCACCAGCCCCGCCGGCCCGCGCGGCATCATGCAATTCTCAGAGGCCACGGCCCGGGCTGCCGGACTGCGCATCGTTCGCGTCACTCGCTTCCAGGTCACAACCTCGCACCAGTTAGTGCGGCGGCGTTCAGGCCAGAAAGGCAAACCCGTTTATCGGACCGTCCGCCACAAGATGCCCTACGCGGTGACGGTTCGCGACGATCGCTTGAATCCCGAACGCGCCGCGACCGCCGCCGCGCGCTATCTGGCCCGGCTCGAAACCAAGTTCGGCGGACGCGATTGGGCCATCTTCGCTTATCATTGCGGCGAAGGCTGCGTATCGGATCTGCTTCCGCTCACCGAAGCCGCCGTTCATCACAAACAGCCCAGCGTGGCTGAGATGTTCTTCACCGCCAACCCCGCGCGCCACGCCGAACTCTATCAAGCCTTGCAACGCGAAATGCAGCGCGATTATTCGCCCACCTACTGGTTCCGCATTAAGCGCGCGGAGCAGTTGCTGGCGTTATATCAGGAGGATCCGGCGGCCTTCCGCGAACTCGCCGAAGAGTATCAGAATCCGATTCATCCGAAACTTCGCGCCGTTGACCGATTGATGGTCTGGCTTAAGTCCCACGACATCTTCTATCGTTCCCCGGACGATTTGCGAATGGCTTCCGGAACAGCCCTCGCTAAGGTTTTCGACGATCCCCAGTTCTTCGGATTCTCTCTGCCGGAGATGGCCGACGGCCCCAATCGAGACCTCTATTTGCAGGATTCGCCGGCCGCTATTGGAACCTTGCTCTATGTGGCGTTTGAGACGCGGCGGCTTTTTGAGGAACTCAACCCCAAGGGCGAGCATTTCGTGCCCCTGCGAGTGGCGGAACTGGTGGGCACAACCGACCGTCCCGCGGAGGCCGGCACGCTGGCGGTGGATCCGGAATTTGCGGAACATTCCACCGGTCAGGTGTTCGATATCGACCGCTCCAACCTGCCGCGCGGCGAGCGCGAGTGCCTGAACTTCACGCTCGACGACATGGGCTGGGACGGCTACCTCGGTTTCATTCAAGTGACCGGCGACGCGGTGCACATTGGATGCTCGCCGTCATCCCGCGAATTCTTCGCGTCTGTTTTTAAAGACGCAGCCGCGGCGAAATAACACGCGCTTCGTTTACAGATCGCCGTCAGGCAGGATGGAGCCCCAGGTGAGAGCGGCGCCCTGCAACGGCGAATCGCCCCAGATGATGGCGGAGCTTTGCACGGTAGCATCCCCCCAGATGATCGCGAAGCCCTGCTCTGTGGAATCACCCCAGATAATCGCGTCGCCCCAGATGATGGCGTCACCCCAAATAATGGCGTCGCCCCAGATGATGGCATCGCCCCAAATGATAGCGTCGTCGCCCCAGATAATCGCGTTGGACTGCGAACCCGGGGGCTGAATTATTCCGATCGGCTGATTTACAGAATCGCCCCAGATGATGGCCTTAGGGCTCGGAGCGATAGGTTGATTTGTGGCATCGCCCCAGATGATGGCGTTGGCCGACTCGATCGTCACGGTTTTGGTTTGCGCATTATACTCAGCGATGGGCGAGAGCGCCTGAAAATTGACCGGGTCCCTGTTCGTGAGCGCGCCCTCGATATCCAGATAGCCAGCGCCAACCGCAAAGATATCCTGCTGGGTTTCGAAAGTCCCTGAGCGATGCACGTCAGTTGCGGTTGTGAAGCGCGCGAACTGCTTGGTGGCGGTCTTCATCATCCGCGCCTTGATCTGATCGGGCGTAAGCGACGGATCTTCCTGCAGCATCAGCGCCGCCGCGCCGCTCACCACCGGCGTAGCCATGCTGGTGCCGCTCAGCTTGAAATAGTCAGCGGACAGGCCATGGCCGGATTTCTCATACGTCGCGGCTCGGATCAGCGTCTCCGGATATTTGGTAGCGATGGTGCAATCGGGCGACGCCAGAAGCGAAACCACATTGTTGCCCGGCGCCACCAGGTCCGGCTTCACCACGTGATCCAGCAACGACGGGCCTTTGGAGCTATAGCTTGCAATCTTGTCGTCGTTCCGCGAGGGCGTTTCGTTGGCGTTCATGGCGCCGACGGTGATGACGTACGGATCGTTCCCCGGCGAATTGATGGTCGCGTAGCCTAGCGTGCCGAGCGAGTTGTCGCGGCCCATATTTCCGGCGGCCACCACCACCGTGATGCCTGCCTTCCATGCCGCCTCCACAGCCTGGCACATCGGATCCAGCTGGAAACTCTCGTAAACCGGATGTCCGAGCGAAAGATTGATGACGCGTATGTTGTACTTATCCTTGAGAGCAACGGCTTCGTCGATGGCCGCCAGCACGTCCGATTCGTGTCCGTTGCCGTTGGCGTCCAGCACTCGCAGGTTCACTATATTTGCGTTCGGCGCCACGCCTTTGAAGGTATGTGTGAAATTCGCTCCGGTGGACTGCGCTCCATTCGCGGCTACGATTCCCGCCACGTGCGTGCCATGTCCATATTGATCCGACCCATCCAGGCCGGCCACAAAGCTCTCGCTGAAGACGACGCGCGAATGCGAACCGTCGCTCGCGGCCAGGTCGCGCTTCAGCGCCACACCGCTGTCGATCACCGCAACACCGACGCCTGTTCCATCCCAGCCCTCGCTCCACAGAGCGTTCGCGTTCACAGACTGGGTGGTAATGTCCAGGAGACTGGATACGGCCCGGTCCGGCGAGACGTAGGCAACCTGCGGGTTCGATGCCAAGCGCTCCAGCATCGAAACGGGCACCGTCATGTGAGTTGCCGGGAAGCTGCGGAAGTGCCGGTGAATACGGCCTAGCCCACCCGCCGTCTTCTCGCTTGGGACACTTGCAAAGGTCTTATATTGAACGATAACGTCCACCGTGCCTGTGGCGGTGGCATGGGGCATATCCGAAGCCACTTTAGGGCCTGCATAAACCAGAGCAGCAACCAGGCCGAGTGCGGCGACTCGAATTATAGGCTTCATTAACGGAACGAACCTCCACCCTGGCAAAGGCAGGTCCACGACCAAACAAACTACCTGTAAAATGTGGAAGATGCAAGGCTACTGAGACAGTTTGCCACAAGCCGTCGTTGACAAATTGTCTGCCGATGCGCCAGTATGTCCCAAAGGTTTTGGAACGGATAGTACGAGCGTACTATACAGCGAGAAAATGGGGAAGTTACTTGGGGATAGTGAAGTGAAATGTAGCGCCCTGGCCCAATTCGGACTCCACCCAGATTCGTCCGCCGCGTTGTTCGACGATGCGTCTACAGATGGCTAAACCAATGCCGGTGCCGGGGAACTCGCGTCCATGCAACCGTTTGAAAACACCAAAGATCTGCTCGTGATAGCGCGGATCGATCCCGATACCGTTGTCTCGAACGGAGAATTGGACCTTGTCGGCGCTTTCGGTAGCCGAAACATGAATTTTGGGCGGGTCCGGCCCGCGGAACATAATCGAGTTCGTAAGCAACTGGCGGAAGAGGAGTGTCAACTGCGCAAAATCGAAAAGAACGGAGGGTAGCGCGTCGTTGGTGACTTCGGCGCCGCTCTCGCGCACGGCCGCATCGCTCATCAGGATGGCGCCTTGTAGCGCGCCTTCGGGGTCCACCTGCTCCAGCGGCTGGTCGAGCGAGCGGAACTGATGGGAATACGTGAGCAGATCCCCTAACAGGCGGTCCATGCGCTGGGTAGCCTCCAGGATGTAGCGCATAAAGTCGGCCCCGTCGCCATCCAACTGGTCCTGATAGCGCCGGTCCAGCAACTGGGTGTAGCTGACGATCATGCGAATGGGCTCACGCAGATCGTGAGAAACGGCATAGGCGAACTGCCGGAACTCTTCGTGATGGCGTTTCTGTTCGGCGATCAGACGAGCCTCAAACTCGTCGAGAGCCGGGGCGGTGGCGGCGGAGGGTTCGCTTTGGCTCATAAATCCCGTGCCATATCCATTCTACGCGCCGCAGAGCCTCCAGGGGGCCTCTGGTATCCTGATCGGTTGGCACGTATATTCCCTTTTCAGCCCTATCGCTACAGCGCGAAGGCCGGCCCGATACAGAACCTGGTTACGCAGCCTTATGACAAGATCTCGCCAGGCATGCAGGCGCGGTACCTCTCATTGAGCCCGTACAATCTGGTTCGCATCATCCTGGGAGAGCGGTTTCCCGCGGACAATGAAGCCGACAACCCTTACACTCGCGCGGCCGGGCTCCTACATGATTGGATCGGCAGCGGCATTCTGGAACATGAGAGCCAACCCAGCGTTTATGCGTATTTTCAGAAGTTTACGTCGCCGGACAGCGGCCAAACTCTGGAGCGCAAAGGCTTCATCGGGTTGGGCGCCGTGGAGGACTATGCGCAGGGCGTGGTCCATCGCCATGAACAGACTCTCTCGGGCCCGAAAAAGGATCGCATGGAGCTGCTGCGCCACACGCATGCGCACTTCGGCCAGATCTTCATGTTGTACCCCGACCAGGAGTTAGCGATCGATCGCATTCTGGATGCGTCGGTCGAGAGCGCACCGGTGATGTCACTCAACGACGAAGACGGCGTAACAAATCAGATCTGGAGGATCTGGGACCCGGCGGTGATTGCGCGAATACAGGGGCTGATGGCCGACAAGAAGCTGCTGATCGCGGACGGGCATCATCGTTATGAGACCGCGCTGGCGTTCCGCAACGAGAATCCGGGATTGAAGGATGCCGAGAAGGTGATGATGACGTTCGTGAACATGCATTCGCCTGGGTTGGAGATTCTGGCGACGCATCGCGTGCTCAGCGGAATTGCCGCGGCGCTGACGGACAAGATTCCGGCCCAGCGGCTGGCGTCCATCGACGAGCTGAAGCGAATTTTCGAGACCCCTGCGCCGGATCAGATTCGCATTGGGCTGGCGGCGAAGGATGGCTCGGTGTCTTTATACCACCGCACGCGGAAATCCGGCGAGCTGGATGTGAAGGTGCTGCACGAAGAGTTATTGGGCAGAGCGCTCGGCATTAGCGAGGAGGCGGTGCGGGAGCAGAAGCACATTGAGTACGTGCGGGGATTGGATGCCGCTTATGCGAAGGTTCGGGAGGGGGGCGCGCAGATTGCCTTTCTGCTGGAGCCGACCAGCATGCAGCAAGTTGCGGAGGTAGCTTTTTCGGGCGGAGTGATGCCGCAGAAATCGACCGACTTTTATCCGAAGCTGCTCAGCGGTCTGACGATTTACAAGCTGGAGCAGTAAGAGCATCGACGGCAAAGACGAATTCTTCGACTGGCTTGCCGCCGATCAGATGCTCCTGAATGATGCGCTCGATCACTTCGGGCGTCGCGGAGTGATACCAAACACCGTCCGGATAGACCACGGCGATGGGTCCGCGCTCGCAAATGCGCAAGCAATTGGCCTTGGTGCGATAGAGGCAGCCCGGGCCTTGCATCAGGCCGCATTCGGCCAGCCGTTTTTTCAAATAGTCCCAAGAAGCGTTGGTGACTTCGCGTTCCGCGCACTTGGGCTTGGTTTGATCCGCACACAAAATGATGTGACGGGAGAGCGAGCCGATTCCATGATTGCGGGCGATGGTGGCTAGGTTCCGATTAATGGTGGATAGATCCTTATTATCTGACATCCTGTACTCGATCTTTCCACATGCCGCCGCGGCCCGTCCAATAAGCGATGGCGGAGTGGACCGTGGCCGAGAGATAGAACAACGCGATGAGCGGAAGCAGCGGCGCCCAGGCGGCGGATCGATCGTAGAAACGCAGCGTGGGGGCGTACGCCAGAATCATCAGGATAAAGGCGGCGAGTCCAAAATATGAGGCCAGCGGATTTCGCGTGAAGAGCAAGAGCGGCGGAGCCAGATAAACGATGGCCATCCCGAGAATGGTTCCTGCCAGCAACAGCGTGGAGTGATGCAGCTGGGCGAAGGCGGTACGCGAAATCATGGCGCGGATTTGAGCGAAAGTATCGTAGTCGCGGACGCTCCGCGTCTCCTGCGTAACCCCGAGCCAAATCCGGCCGCCCGAGCGTTTGACGGCGCGAGCGAGCGCGCAATCGTCGATGATGGCGTCGCGAATGCTTTCGATGCCGCCGATACGATCGAGGGCGCTTGGACGGATTAAGATGCAGCCTCCGGCGGCCGCGGCGGTGCTGCGACTGCGCTTCGCCACCCAGGCCGGAGGATAGAGCATGAAAAAGAAAAAGACGAAGGCCGGGATCAACAATGTTTCGGCGAGCGAGCGGCAGCGCAGCTTCACCATCAAGGAAACAAGATCGAGCTTTTCGGCTTCGGCTCGGGCGACCAGTTCGGCGATGTTGTTCGGCGCATGAACGATGTCGGCATCCGTAAACAGGAAATAGTCGGGCGCGATTGATGAGGCGTGCCTGAGGCCTTCGGAAATAGCCCAAAGTTTTCCGGACCAACCGGGTGGCAAGGGGCCGGCTTGAATCACTTGGGCGCCCGCTTCGGCTGCCACCATAGCCGTTCGATCCGAGCTGTGATCATCCACTAAGATGACGTGCCAGGGGCGCAGGGACGCTATGGCTTCTCCGACAACGGACTCTTCGTTGCGCGCCGGAACGACGACACAGACGCTTTTGCCTGTCTCAACAGGGGAGGGTTTGGCTGGAGCGCTGATTCGCCAAAAACCGCCGCGCGCAGTGAAAAGATAAAGCCACGCACCCAACGAACAGGCGGCGATCAGTTCAGCGATCAAAGCGTAATGACGACTTTTCCAATGAAGTCGCCGGCCGCCTGGCAGCGGTAGGCGTCGGCCGCCTTATCGAACGAAAATACCTTATCTACAACAGGTTTGATCTTGTTCAGATCGATCGCTCGATTCATGTCCTCGAACATCGCGCGGCTGCCGACTCCGATGCCGATCATGGAACCGCTCTTCATCATGAGTATGGCCGGATTGATGTCGCCTTTCATGCCGGCCAGGAAGCCGATCAGCGCCACTTTTCCACCAAACGCGGCCGCCTCGAAGGATTGGTTGAGAGAGCCCGCACCGCCGTTTTCAAGTATGTGATCGATACCTCGGCCGCCGGTGAGTTGAGCCACTTCTTTCTCCCAGGCCGGAAAGTGTTTGTAATTGACGCCGCCGGAAGCGCCCAGCGCGCAAGCACGCTTGATCTTTTCATCGCTGGAAGAAGTGACGATGACGCGAGCGCCGGCCGCCTTGGCGAACAGCAAGCCGGCCATGGAAACGCCGCCGGTGCCGAGGCAGAGCACGGTTTCACCGGGCTTCAAGGGCTTGCCGGACACCATCAGGGCATTCCAGGCGGTGACACCGGCGCAAGGCAGCGTGGCGGCTTCTTCGAACGACAATGTACCTGGCATGGCCACCACGCCGTCTTCGTGGAGCACGATGTATTCGGCGAGCGTTCCATCGAGCGGACTGCCGAGGGCGGGATGCCGCTCGGTCATCGGTCCTGAGATCCAGCTTTGGAAGAATGTGCCGCACACGCGATCGCCGGTTTTGAATCGCGTGACTCCGGGACCGGCGGCCGCCACAACGCCGGCACCATCGGAAAGCGGAATCAGGTTGCGGGTTACCGGGCCGCCGAAGTAGTTTCCGGTGACGACCATCTGATCGCGATAGTTGAGCGATGTGGCGTGGATCCGGATCAAAATTTCGTGTGAGCCGGGCTGCGGGTCAGGGCGTTCGGCGGGGCGCAGACCATCCAGGCTGGTTGCGCCCTTTTGAACTTCATAGACTTTCATCTGTACGATTGTACAGAACAGCAGTTAGAACGGGTACAGCGAAATGCCGTGGGCCGCGACCGGAACCTCTTCTTCGGACGGAGCGCCTACCGGCTGTTCTTGTAACTCACCAGCCACGGGGCGGCAGAAGATGCCAGTCTCTCCGAGGTAGACTTCGAGCTCGGAAGGCCGAGGCAGGGTGCCCTGGATAAGCGCTTCCGACAGCGGATCCTCGATAAACTTCTGCAGTGCGCGGCGCAACGGACGCGCGCCGTAACTGCGATCCACCAAGGTCTTTTCGAGAATGTACTTGGCGGCGTCTTCGTTGACGCGAATCTTGATCTGCTTGGCCACCAGGTTGATGTTGATCTGCTCCACCAACAGACTGATGATCTGCAACAGATCCTCATCGCTGAGCGACGTGAACAGGATCACCTCGTCCAATCGATTCAGGAATTCCGGATTGAAGGCCTTCTTCACTTCGGCCATCACCTGGTCTTCCACTTTGGTTGGAACTCCGCTGATATTGGGCGCCGAGAATCCGATGGACGCCTTCTTGTCGAGGAAGCGCGCGCCCAGGTTCGACGTCATGATGATGATGGTGTTCTTGAAGTCGACTGTATTGCCGAGACCATCGGTGAGCTGGCCGTCTTCAAACACCTGCAGCAGGATGTTGTAGACATCCGGGTGAGCCTTCTCGATTTCGTCGAGAAGGATGATGGAGTACGGGGCGCGCTTCACGCGCTCGGTGAGCTGGCCGCCCTCCTCATACCCGACGTATCCGGGAGGCGAACCAATCAGCTTCGAGACCGAGTGCTTTTCCATGAACTCGGACATGTCGAAGCGGATCAGAGATTTTTCGCTGCCGAAGAGGAATTCGGCAAGTGCACGGGCCACTTCGGTTTTGCCGACGCCGGTCGGGCCCAGGAACAGGAACGATCCGGCCGGGCGTTTCGGAGACTTTAGTCCGGCACGGGAGCGGCGGATGGCGCGTGCCAGCGCAGAGATGGCTTTCTCCTGGCTGATGACGCGTTTGTGCAGCTCTTCTTCGATGCGAATGAGCTTGGAGATTTCCTCCTCGCGAATGGCGGTCATCGGGACGCCTGTCCAACGAGCGACCACGTCTTCGATGTCGTCCTTGGTGACGACGCCGGTGGAGGTATCGTCCAGATTATATTTTTCGCGCAGCAGACGCAGATTCTCGCGCTCCTTGCGCTCTTCGTCCGAATAGAAACGCGCTTTCTCGAACTCGTGATTCGCGATGGCGTTCTCCATGCGATGCACGATGAACTTGATGCGCTTCTGAATGTCGGCCACTTCGCCTGGCAGCGTGGTCTGGCGCAGCTTCACGCGCGCGCCGGCTTCGTCGATCAGATCGATGGCCTTGTCCGGCAAGAAACGATCCGGAATGAAGCGGGTAGAGGCGTGGACGGCGGTTTCGATGGCTTCGTCGGTATAGGCGACGGCGTGGAATTTCTCGTAGCGCTCCTTGATGCCAAACAGAATGCGGATGGCGTCCTGTTCGTTGGGCGGAGGAACCTTGACGGCCTGGAAGCGGCGCTCAAGCGAACGGTCCTTCTCGATGGACTTGCGATATTCGCCCGGCGTGGTGGCGCCGATGCACTGGATCTCGCCGCGCGAAAGGGCCGGTTTCAGGATATTGGCGGCATCGAGCGAACCTTCCGCCGATCCAGCGCCAACCAAAGTGTGCAGCTCATCGATGAAGATGATGGCGTTCTGATTTTCCATCAACTCCTTCATGATCGTTTTCAAGCGCTCTTCAAACTGGCCGCGATACTTGGTGCCGGCCACGATGAGAGACAGATCCAGAGCGAGGATCCGTTTGTCGGCCAGGAAGGAGGGAACGTCGCCATCGGCGATGCGCTGGGCCAAGCCTTCCACGATGGCGGTTTTGCCGACGCCCGGCTCGCCGATCAGCACTGGATTGTTCTTGGTGCGGCGGCAGAGAATCTGGACCACGCGCTCCAGCTCGTAATCGCGTCCGATCAAAGGATCGAGCGAGCCGTCCATGGCGGCCTGCGTCAAATCCCGGCTGAACTCGGCCAGAAGCGAGCTTTCCTTGGGGCGGTTGGAAGCAACCTTCTCCGACGACGACCGTTGGATCTCTTCGCGGACTTGGGAAAGGCGCAAGCCGCGCTCGTGCAGAATCTCGGCGGCAAAACACTTCTCTTCGCGCAGCAGGCCCAACAACAGATGCTCAGTGCCGATGTGCTTGTGGTTCAGGCGCTCGGCTTCCTCCGCGCCATAGGCAAGCACCCGCTTGCATTCGTGGCTGAGCGGCAGGTCCACCGAAGTGGACACCTTCTCGCGTATCGTAGTGTGGGCTTCAATCTGTTTGCGAATGGATTCGATGGCGGCATGGGACCGCAAGAAACGATTCGCTAAAGCTTTGTCCTCTCGAAGGAGACCGAGCAAGAGATGCTCCGTCTCGATGTAGGGACTTCCAAACTGGCTGGCCTCGTACCTTGCAAAGAAGATTACTCGGCGCGCCTTCTCGGTATAACGTTCAAACATGATTACCGCCGTCCTTCCACATTATCGGATGTTCCAGGCCCGGCCGACAGAGCGGGTACTCCGTCGCCGGACCAGTGGGTCAAATCCCCTTTGTCCAACTGCAGAATCCGGTCGCATCGGGTCGCAAAAGAGAGGTTGTGCGTGACATAAACGGAGGTCAACTTATGAGAGCGGTGCAGATCTTGAAGCAGGGAAATGATCATTTCGCCCGTCCGGAAGTCCAGGTTCCCGGTAGGCTCGTCGGCGAGCAAGACAGAGGGGTTGCCGGCCAAGGCTCTAGCAACTGCAACGCGCTGCTGCTCGCCTCCCGATAATTCTCCCGCGCGGTGTGAGGCGCGGTTTCGTAATCCAACTTCATCCAACCTCGCCAACGAAACAGGTTCCGCATCCTGGACGCGGGTACCCCGTATCAGCAGTGGCATCATCACGTTTTCGAGCGCCGTAAACTCCGGCAGCAGCGAGTGATTCTGCCAAACGAACCCAATCTCCCGGTTGCGAAACTCCGCGAGCTCGGTGTCCGAGAAATTGGAAATGTCCTGGTGTCCGAAGTATATCGTACCCCCTGAAGGCCTGTCTAGACCTCCCAACAGATACATCAGCGTGCTTTTGCCCGAGCCGGATTCGCCAATGAGCGCCAGACTTTCGCCGGGCGCGATATCGAAGCTAAGATCTTGAAACACCACTAAGTCGGTTCCGCCGGAGCGGAATGTTTTAGTCAGGTTGACGCCGTGAAATCCGCCGGCGCCATCGGTGTCCATGGTACGCGAGACCTCTCTGCTACTAGGCTACCAGACGGGGCAAGCGGGGACAGGGTTGGGGTTTGTCGCTTCGCTCCTGGGGTTAGGGAGTAGCGCTTGGGGGAGAGGGCTTAACGGTCATACTAAGCTGCCGGCGGCCAGCGTTGGGGCCCCATGAATGACGTTGGCGATTTCAATCGCGTCCGTTTGCTCCAAGACGCGATAAAAGGGGATCCCGTCAATGGTAGTTCACGCGTTCCAGCTACCCGACCGTGCCTTCCACTATAGGGGTGGATTCCTAGAGCTGCGGCGCGATCGCAAATGGTTTGAGCTATCCGCTGCGCGGCTCCGGGATCATCGATTCGGATGTAATTGAAGATCTGTTCGAGATCGTCAAACGCAGCAGGCGACCAGCGGACGTGCACCTAGAGCCGAAGCATTTTTTTCAGCCGAGCGCCCACTTCCTCGTGACTCAGGAACTGGCTCTTGTCGAGCTGTTCCAGACCCCCTGCGACCTTCTGCCGGAACCATACGTCGTGATCGACATAATGCTCGACGAGTTGCTGGACATATTGATCCGCGCCGCTGTGGATTTCGGCGGCAACCCGCTCAAGTTTCGCTTCCAGCTCCGGGTTGAAGTGGACTTCCATGACTCCAGGGTAGCAGTAGCAATGCGCGGTAGAGGCGGCAGACTATATACTGGCTCAGAATGAAAATTCCAAAGTTTGAAGAACTGCCAATACGGAAGGACTTGCCGGCGGATTGCTCGTGGGGCGTGTTCGGCGAAAAGGACGCGCTGGGATGCCTGAACTTTTTGACAGCCGAGGGAGTGGTGGCGGCGGCCGGGCTGGTGAAATCGGGCAAGGTGTTCCGGCTGGACGCGAAGATGGGTTTCGCCAAACCGCCGTTATTCGGGCGTGCGCCGGCCGAGCATCGCGTGTCGCCGCTCGCGCCCATGGCCAACGACGATTTCGTGCATTTCAATACCCAGGAAGGCAGCCAGTGGGACGGACTGGGGCACGTGGGCCACGTCCGGCACGAACGTTTTTATAGCAATGTCACCATCGACGAAGTGAGGGGTGGGAACGCCACGCTCGGCATTCATCATTGGGCGAACAAGTTTGTGGGGCGCGGGCTGCTGATTGACGCGTTCGGGTATCGGAAGGCGAAGGGGATTCCTGTGAATGCGCTTGATCGCGAGGTCTACACGCTGGCGGAGTTGAAAGCGGCGATGGAACATCAGGGAAGCGCGCTGAAGCCGGGCACGATCCTGCTGGTGCGGACTGGCTGGATGGAGTCCTACGAGAAGTTGAGTTCCGACGATAAGCGCGAGATTGCGTCGATGGACAAGCTGCGGTCGGCGGGCATTGAGGCCAGCCGCGAGATGGTGGCGTGGATGTGGAACAATCAGGTGGCAGCGATAGGAACGGATTGCCCGGCCGTGGAAGCGTTCCCTTCCGACTTCTCGGATGAAGGCATACTGCATTACCGCACGCTGCCGCTGTTAGGGCTGCCGCTGGGTGAGCTATTCGTGCTGGCGCCGTTGGCGGAGGACTGCGCGACCGATGGGCGCTACGAGTTCATGGTGGTTTCCGCGCCGTTGAATGTGGAAGGCGGAATCGCATCGCCGCCGAATGCGGTGGCGATCAAGTAGCCCAAGCGATCAGGCTTATTATTCGCCGTAGATCGCAATGGTGGATGTTTCGCCTTGTGGCACGGTGGTGCCCCAGATCACGTTCGTTCCCCAGATCACGTTCGAGGCGGTTGTGCTTGCGGTGCCCCAAATCACATTGGTTCCCCAAATAACGTTTGAGCCGCTCAGTACGCTGGTTCCCCAGATGACATTGGTTCCCCAGATGACGTTGGTGCCCCAAATCACGTTGCTGCCCGCGACCCCTGAAAGCGTGACTGCATTGGTGGTGGCGTTGAAGGAAGCGGTGGGTGAGAGGGCCAGTCCGCTGGATGTATTCGAGCACAGCATCGCCTGCGAGATGTCCAGGTATCCGGCGCCGACGGTAAAGATATCGTAGTAAGACGTGTACGGAATTCCGGTAGTGGGATCGGTGGCGATGGTGCTCACTGGGAAAGATTTGTAGGCCGTCTTCATGAGGCACGCTTTCACCTGATCCGGAGTCATGCTGGGAGTTTGTTGAAGCAGCAGCGCCGCGGCCCCACTCACTACCGGCGTCGCCATGCTGGTGCCGCTCAGAGTGAAGAAGTATGGGGATGCCGATCCGCCGAGCAGCGGATCATTGGCAGGGTAGGTAGTTTCGAGATAAGCGCCGGGCGCATAGGCTGAAATCACCTGGTTGCCGGGAGCCACCAGATCCGGTTTCACGATGTGGTCGATCGAGGTTGGGCCTTTGGAGCTGTAGCTGGCAATCTGGTCGTCGGTCCGGCTGGGCGTATTCATGCTCTTCATGGCGCCAACCGTGATCACGTAAGGGTCGTTGCCCGGGGCGGTGATGGTGCCGTAGCCGTTCTCACCGTATGTGTTGTCCCGGCCGTTGTTGCCGGCAGCCACTACCACTACGATCCCGGCCTTCCAGGCAGCTTCCACGGCCTGACACAAGGGGTCAGTCGTATAGCTCTGTGTCACCGGACGGCCAAGCGAAAGATTGATCACGCGAATGTTGTAGGTGCTTTTCAGTGCGATCGCCTCTTGGATGGCGGCGATCACGGCGCTATCGGTGCCGTTGCCATTTTGATCCAGAACGCGAAGATTAATTCTCTTGGCCTGATTTGCGATTCCGGTAAAAGTTCTCCCAGCGATGGTGGTTTTCGGAACGCCGAGAATTCCAATGACGTGAGTGCCGTGACCATATTGGTCCGCCGTGCTGGTGTTCCCCGGCACGAAGCTTTGCGAGTAAACCGTCGCGTACGAATATTCCGCCGCGATGCCGCTGTCGATGACTGCAATGCCAATTCCGGCCCCCGAAAGACCGCTGCTCCATGCGGCTGCGGCATTCACGGCGCCGGCGGTATTGTCCAGGGCGCCCGTAACGGGATTGTCGCGCGAAATATATTCCACTTCGGGATCGTTAGCAATTTCGCTCAGATGCGAAATGGGTATCCCCGAGAACGCGCCCGCCCGCACCAGCGTTAAGGCGTGCCGAAGCTGGCCACCATGATTCTTCCTTATATGTTCGAACTGACTGGGACCTGGCGCGTGTTTGTACTGCACAATCACGTCGACTGTGGAATTTGGATCGGCATGTTCGAATTCGGGCGACAATTTCGGGGGCGCTCCGAAGGCCAGGGATGAAACGAACACCAAGGCGAGAAACCGGCTTTTCATGCTTCCTGGCAATGCATGCTCGATACCAACGCGGCACGACCGCAACTTCGTGATTCTAAAAAGCGCGTCCGACGAAACCAAACGGTGGGCGAGACACAATGTCTTGGGTGTCCAGACAAAGTGTCTCTATCAGGCCTGAATAGTCGTTTCCAGCTCTTCTTCGAGCAACCGTTATTGGAAACTCCTGATGGGCGAGCTGTGGCGATAAAGGAGCCGGACATTGTAGCGGACATTTCAGCGGTCATCGCGCTCCGCATGGCTTTTATAATGCATTGCATTATAATGGCTTAGTAGGCGGAAGCAAGTGGCCATGAAAGCGGACATCAGGGCGGACATCGCAGACAGAGGTGAGCTCCCCTCCCTTATGGAGCCGCTCTTAATCGGCGAGGATTCCCGGCACCGCGCCACGCTTATCGATCTGGCTCTCGACCTCGCCCAAAAGGCCTCCGGGTTTCGCCGCAGTCTGCCTGGTTCAATGCTCTCTTCGCTTGCCGATCTGGTGCGGGCGATGAACTGCTATTATTCAAACCTCATTGAAGGACACAACACGCACCCCGTCGACATTGAGCGCGCGCTAAAGAACGACTACAGCAAAGATGTCCGCAAGCGCAACCTACAAATGGAAGCCAAAGCACATATCGCAGTTCAGAAATGGATCGACGGCGGCGGGTTGAGCGGCGGGCGCGCCGTAACTGAAAAAGGCATCCGCGGGATTCATCGGCGTTTTTGCGAAGAGCTGCCGAAAGACCTTCTTTGGGCCGAGGATCCGGACACCAATCAGCGCGTACGTCTCGTTCCCGGCGAACTGAGAAAGGGCGATGTGCGTGTCGGAAATCATATCGCGGTGAGTCCCGGCGCTATGCCTCGCTTCATTGAACGCTTTGAACAGGTTTACGGAAGCACGAGAAAGATGGA
The DNA here is from genome assembly GCA_963747945.1 of Bryobacterales bacterium. Taxonomy (GTDB): domain Bacteria; phylum Acidobacteriota; class Terriglobia; order Bryobacterales; family Bryobacteraceae; genus Palsa-89. The sequence goes on along the minus strand of CAVVHB010000005.1, from coordinate 154,458 downwards.
GTCGATTCTCTCGACGGCTGCCGCCCATCATCGCCTGCTGTGGATTCACCCGTTCATGGACGGGAACGGCCGGGTAGCGAGGCTGATGTCGCACGCGATGATGCTGGAGACGCTGGAGACCGGGGGTGTATGGTCGGTCGCCAGAGGCCTGGCTCGAAATGTTCAGCAGTACAAAAGTCTGCTTGCCAATTGCGACCAGACTCGCCGGAACGACCTGGACGGACGAGGGACTCTCAGTGAAGAAGCGCTCGCTGAGTTCACGCGATTTTTTCTGACCGCGTGCATCGAGCAGGTGGACTTCATGGAGAGTCTGACTCAGCCCGACAGGTTGCGTGAGCGCGTTCTGCTCTGGGCGGAAGAGGAGATCCGGCTGGGGCGTTTGCCCGCCAAGTCCGGGAGTCTGTTGGAAGCGATCCTCTATCGCGGAGAGATCGCGCGCGGCGAAACGCATGCCATAGTGGGTACCGGCGATCGGCAGGCTCGCCGGATTGTTTCGGCACTCTTGGAAAGCGGCGCGTTGAGCTCGACGAAGCCAACGGGGCCGCTGCGCCTGGCCTTTCCGGCGGCTTTGGCGTCGCGCTGGATGCCCGGGCTTTTCCCGGATAAAACAGATTAGATTACTTCCAGCTCTTCTTCGAGCAATTGCTTCTGATAAAGGTCCGCGTAGTAGCCGCCGCTGCGGATCAACTGGGCGTGCGTGCCCTGCTCGGCAACTTCGCCGTGCTCGATGACGAAGATCCGGCTGGCGTTCTGGACGGTGGAGACGCGGTGCGAGATCAGGATGTTCGTACGATCGCGCATGACGCCGGCCAGGCCCTGGAGAATGCGCTCTTCGGTGAGGGTGTCGACGCTGGCGAGCGCGTCATCGAGGATCAGGATCTTCGGATCGCGCAGGATGGCTCGTGCGATGGCGACGCGCTGCTTCTGGCCGCCCGATAGCGTGATGCCGCGCTCGCCGATGATGGTGCCGTATCCCTCAGGGAAAATGGCGATGTCGGGCGCAAGGCCCGCGAGTTCGGCGGCGTGCGCAATGTCTTCTTCGGTTGCGTTGTCCACACCCCAGGCGATGTTCTCGGCTAGCGTAGCGCTGAACAGGAACGTTTCCTGGGGCACGAATCCGATCTGACGGCGCAGCCATTCCGGATCGAGATCGCGCAGATCGTGGCCGTCGAGAAACACGGCTCCGCGCGTGGGATCCATGAGCCGCGGGATCAGATTCACGAGAGTGCTCTTGCCGCTGCCAGTGTGGCCGACGATGGCGACGGTGGCGCCGGCCGGAATTTCCAGGGTGACGTTCTTGAGCGCGTAGCCGGCGGGATACTTCATTTCGACGCTGTCGAACCGAAGAGCGCCAAGAACGGGAGACGAGGGAGAGGAGGAATACGAGGGAGACGGGGAATACGAGGAATGCGAGGGAGACGAGGATCTGAGAATTCGGCGCAGGATGCTGGGCTTTTCGTGCATCAGCTCCATGATTCGTCCCCACGAAGCGGTGCCGCGCTGCATGAGATTCACCACCCACCCGAGCGCGATCATGGGCCAAATCAATATGCCCATGTAGGTGTTGAACATCACAAAACTGCCGAGTGAAATCCGATGCGCTAGCAACTGATAGCCGCCGGCCAGCAGCACGATCAGGAAGCCGACCCCGATGAGGGCCTGCAGTAACGGCATGAAGAGCGCCGAGAGCTTGGCTAGCGCCGATATTCTGGTCTACGTAATCCTGGTTCAGCAATTCGAACTTCCGGATCTCCGGTTCCTCCTGCGCGTAAGCCCGAATCACACGCACACCCGAGAGATTTTCCTGGACGCGGCTGCTGATGTCGGAAAACATCTTCTGGATGGTTTCGAAGCGATCGTGAATGCGGCGTCCGAACAGGACCACCGCCACGCTGACCACCGGCGCGGGAATGAGGCAGAACAACGTCAGCCGCCAATCCACCCTGGCCATGACGGCAATCAAAAAGAGAGCGGTGAAGAATGTCTCGGTGAAGTACATGATGCCGGGGCCGAGCATCATGCGAACCGCGTTCAGATCGTTGGTGGCGCGCGCCATGATGTCGCCGGTGCGGTATTTCGCGTAGAAGTCCTGCGAGAGCGTGACAATGTGCGAGAACAGATCGTTACGGAGATCGAACTCGATGTCGCGCGACAGGCCGATGAGGATCACGCGCATCCAGTATTGGAAGATTCCTCTTACCACTGAGAGCAGCACGATTAGCGCGGCGAATTCGAATACCAGTGAAATGCGAAAGCCCTTCATCAACGAATCGATTCCGCTGCGGATGGCCAATGGGAGGGCGGCCTTCATGATGTCGGTGAGCAGAAGCGCGCCCAGGCCGAGGGCCATTTCGCGGCGATACTTCCAAAGATAGGGCCACACCGATTTGACGATCGCTTGGGTCTTCATTGAATCGAATTACATCCCGAACCAGTTTGCCACGGTCTTCATCCATTCCAGCAGAAAAGTCTTGCGTCCGTCTCGACTCTTCCACCAGCCGTCGGGCGTGAAGTAGACGTCGGGCGCGGCCACCATGTGGATTTCCAGGCTGGGAGCTTGCGCTCGATAGATATTGCCGGCGCGACGGGTGTGATAGTCGCTGGTGACGATGTCGATGCGGCGGGCGTGCCGTTTACTCAAAGCGGCGAGTACGTCGGTGGCCTCGTCGCGCGTGGACCGGTCATCGTTGGGTAAGGGAACAAAGTAAGACTCGGGATAACCATGCTGAACGGCGAACCGAATGGCGAGATCGGACTCATGCAATCCATAGGCCCCCGATGGGCCGCTGACCAGCGCTTGGGGGGCAAATCCACGACGAACCAAATCGGCGGCGGTGAGGATGCGATTGCCGGAGAAATCGCCCGCCAGCACGACGATCATGTCGGCGGGGGCAGGAGGTCCGGCGCGCACCAGGTAGCGGCCGAGCGCAGCAAGCCAAAAACTGGAAGTTGAAACAGCCAGCAGCGCGACGAGCACCGCGGCGATTAACCATCGCAAGAGACGATGGCCGCTGGGGGCGCTACTTGTCCTCAGAGGAGGTCTTCTGATCCAGATGGCCCACCGACTTCAGCCGATGGAACATGCGCTCCACTTCGGCTTCGTCGTCAGGGAGCAGGAGCGGATAGCGCGGAGGCGCCAATTGCTTTTTGGCGACCGCGCCGATGGTAGCTTCACCCCAAAACTGGCGGTAGGGAACGCCGTCGATCAAAGCTTCCCTAGCGTGGCGGCGCAAGCTGCGGAGCAAGCCGCTCGAAGAGTTCGGATCGCCGGGGTAAACGACCAGGATGCGCGTCTTGTCGGCCAAGGTGAGCCGCACCATGAGAGGCAGGTTGGCGCTGCGATCCAACCGCCGGATGTGCCGCCAGGGAATGGCGTGATGTCCGATTTTCACGTGGCTTTCGTAAATTTCAACCGAGGGACGCGACGCCAGGTAAAGCACCACGACGGCGAGGGCCAGGCACATCCCCGTTACGATCCAAAACAACGGCCACTGCCACGCGAACCAGAAAGAAAAGCCCGTGACTGCCAGTGCCGTTAAGCCAGCCCAAAAATAATGGCCGGGCACTCGATAACGGGTGATTGGCGCTGGCACTCTTTCAGACTACTCCGGCGCGCACCGCACGTCAATGAGCGGTTTGCCGTAACATTCCCACCGCCCTCCACACATAGTGCAGACCGCTGACAACAGTGCCAACGAGCATTAAACAAAGGGCCAGCGTGACCGGAGCGGGCAGGCCCGCGCGCTCAACCATTACCATCAACGCGGCCGCAATCTGAAAGAAAGTGCTGATCTTACCCCACACCGACGGCGGGAATTTTCGCAGCGAGGTAAACAACAGCCCATAGGCCGCCATGGCGAGAATCAGCACGTCGCGTCCGAATACGACGGCCACCATCCACCAGGGCATGGCGCCGGCCAGGCCGAGCGCGATATAGATGACGCTGAGTAAAATTTTGTCGGCGATGGGATCGAAGTAGGCGCCGGCCGGCGTGGACGCTTGCAATCGACGGGCGAGAAAGCCATCGATCACATCCGAGATGCCCGCGAGAAAGAAGAGGACGATGGCGCGGCCGTAGTGGTTGTGCAGAATATCGGCGGCGACGAAGGGGGCGAGAACCAGTCGCGACAGCGTGAAAAGGTTCGGGAGATTGAACAAGAATCAGGATACTAAGGCGGCCCGAGGATTGGGTCTGGCGCAATCCACTGACGAACCGCCGCTAGCTCTTTCGCATCCAGACGCCCCACGTAAGCGGGCCAGCTTCCTGATCGGCGATCGGGTGGCCGGTCAACTTGAGGGCCAGCTTAATCTGGCCGTGGTGATAGCCCTCGTGCCAGAGCATGTGCTGCAGGAAGAGGATGGGATGGTCGTAGTGGAGGTTCATGGCCTGGCCTGATTCCACCCGGCTCTTCACCGCCTGCGCGCACCACCTTGGCGCTGTCGTTCAGCATCCGCGCTATGCGGCCGGGGTCGCGCTCGTGCATCCATTCCTGCTCGGGAAGATCCTTGGCCAACTCCGGAACATCCTCGGCGATGAACACCAGCCGTACATAGTTAATGTGCGTAAACAACTCCGCAACGGACGGGCTACTCTCCATCACTCTGGCCTGTAGGCCGCCCTCGGGCAGGGCGAGGAGCAGGTTCACCAGGATGGTGTTGCTCCGGTCCCAGGAGTCCAGCAGAGCGTCAAGCAGGCTCTGATCGTGCGTTCCTGACATCATGATCTCCGTTCGCAATATAAATGAATGCGACGGAATCTACGGTAACATCCGAGTGACCCGGCCTTGACACAGTTGCTCAGAAACTCCACTTCAAGCCGAACTGGATCTCGCGTTGATTGTTGGGTAGGGTCGCGGTGATCGACTGGCCGCCGGAAATGTCGGGGTTGTTGTTGGGAATCTCGAACTGGGGGTGATTTCCGATGTTGAAGAACTCAGCCCGCAAGGTTAACTTCTGGCGCTCGGTGATCGAGAAGTTTTTCATCAGTCCGAGATCGAAATTTACCTGGCTGGGCCCGCGCAAGTTTCCGTTACCGCCGTTACCGAACTCGCGCGCAAACGTCTGCCCAGGCGCGAGCGGGGGCAGTACAAACGCCGCGGGATTGTAAAAGCACGTGAGCGATTGATGGCCTACGGGGCAGCCCATGGCCGCCTGGATGGCCTGGCCGTAAGAGAAATCATCAGGATTACCAACGCGGTTGGGCCAGGGCGCGAAGCTTCCGGTATTGGTGTCGTCGTAGGAAACGATCGCGGTTTCCGCTTCGCCCGTGCGTGCCACTGCTATACCGGTGAGATCCCAACCACCTAAGATCGTGTCCGTCGCGCGATTCCAGTTGCCGCCAAAAGCCTTCCCTCGACCGAATGGCAATTGGTACACCCAACTGGCCACAAAACGATGCCGGAAATCCGGCTCCACATAGCCACGCCCGATAGCAACGTCGTAAGAATCCTGGATGGCGCCCCCTGGGGTCCCTTGTCCGGTGCCCAAGTCTTTGCTCCAGGTATAGGCCGTGCGGAAGGTCAGCCCGTTCGAAAAACGCTTTTCGAACTTCACCTCCAGGCCGTTATAGAACGAATCGAAATGCGGCAAGTCGATGGGGTAGATCAGAGACAGGTTTGGTTGCACCGAGTAGTAGGGACGGCCGTAATTCGGGGCGGGACCGAAATTCGAATCGAGCGGCTGCTGGGGCTGATCTAAATTGCTGGACTCGTTGTCCCACAGGCGTAGACCTCTGGTGCCGACGTAGGCGACATCCAGCAGCATGTTGCCCGGCAGTTGATGCTGGATATCGAAATTCCATTCGTAAATGCGCGGGATCAAACGCCGCGGGCCGGTAGTCTTCACTTCACCGGAAGGGTGAAGAGGGTCGATTGGCGGCAACTGTGCCGGAAATCCGCTGGAGATCAAATTCGCAGCCGTAGGGATGGCCGCTGGATTCGCCTGGCTGCTGTAATACTCCAACGTAGGCGGGTTTTCGCCCAGATCATTGAAGATGTTGCCCTCCGGTGCGTAGAACACACCGGCCGCGCTTCGAATTACGGTGTTGGCGCCAAAGGGCGTCCATGCAAAACCAACACGCGGTCCGAAATCGTGAAGGTCGTATTTCACACCGGCGTTCGAGACAGCGTTCTGGCCAAAGCTATCGATCACTACCGCTTTCTGCAGATCGAAGTTACCGACCCGCCCACCCACCGGCGAGAAAATTTCGTACCGCAGGCCGAGATTCAGCGTGAAATTGCGGGCGACCTTCCAATCGTCCTGCGCATAGAAACCCGATTCCCAATAGGTTGTGTAGTCCATCTGCGCCAAGCTATCCTGCTGGCTGTAAACCGGCAGGCCCAGCAGCATGTCGGCGATGGCGCTGCCGCCGCTACCGGTGGTGAGCTGCGATGTATATACTCCGGCGAAATCGAACAAGCCGAAGGGGGCCTGGGCTTGAAAGAAATTGCGAGTCCAATGCTTCAGTTCGGCGCCAAACTTAATGGTGTGCCGCCCGCTTACCCAGGTCAGAGCGTCGCTGAAGCTGTAGGTGTTGTCGGTGGCGATTTCGGGAACGTATTGTGAGTCGCCCATGCTGCCGCCGTAACCGTAACCGGCCATAAAAATCAGCGACAGGCCGGAAGAATACGCGTCGCCGCGGTTTGCGTTGGGGATGCCGAGCGTCTGCGACCGGTCTTGCCCCGCGTCCACGTGCGTGGTGTCGATATTCCATTGAACGAAACCAAAACGAAACTCGTTCACCAGCGCCGGCCCGAAGTTGTGGGTCCATCCCGCCGCGTGGTTCTGCTCAAGGCCATTGATATTGCTCCCAAAACCCTGGCAACAGCCCCCAGCCGATCCCAACGGCGCCGGTTTCAGGAACCGAACATCCTGCAGCGCTGAGTGCCCAAACAGGTTGTCCTGATCGGAAATGCGGTGGTCGATCCGGATGTCGTACTGATCGGCGTTGGTGACTTGCTTGGGTGTGAACACAAAGTTATTGAACGTGCCGGGCATATTGGGAAGAGGCAGCAGGTCCACCAGCGCCTGTCCTACGGGATTGATCCGGCTTTGCGGAATGACGTACGGGTTTCCTGGATTCAGCAATTGCCGCTGTGCCGTCTGGGGATCGGTGGTGTATGGATCGTACAACATTGCCCCGATCTGGCTGAAGTCTCCGTTGCGCATCTGGAGAGTGGGAACCGTGCTGATGTAACTCACGCCTTGACGGACGCGCTCGCCCTGGTAATCGACAAAGAAAAACGTGCGGTCGTGCACGATGGGGCCGCCCAAAAGCGCGCCGTACTGGTTGCGCTGAAATGCGGGGCGCGCAGGATCGAAGAAATTCCGCGCGTCCAGGTCCGCATTGCGCAGAAATTCGTAAGCCCCTCCGTGGAACTCATTGGTTCCCGATTTCAGCACCACGTTGACCGTCGCGCCGCCCCGCCCGAACTCGGCCTTCATCGAATTCTCTTCGACGCGAAACTCCTGGATGGCGTCCGGCGCGGGCTGCACCGCAAGCGTTCCCTGGCCTTTTTCGTTGTTATCGATTCCATCCAGCAGAAAGCTGTTATCGAAGCTGGTAAGCCCGTTCACGGCAACCTGGATACCGGGCCGGTTATTGTCGGTGGTGCCACGCAACGGACCGTTATTCTGCGCGCCCTGGTTGGCGCCGGCGCCCAGCCACGCCAGCTGCACGAAGTTTCTGCCGTTCAGAGGCAGATCGACAATCCGCTCTTGCGTCTCCACCGTACCGAGCGAAGAAGTCTCGCTTTCCACCAGCGGCGGCGCGGAGGTTACCTCCACCTGCTCCGTCACCGTGCCCAGGGGTAGCGTAAGATCCACGCGAACTACTTTGTTGACGTCCACACTGACGTTCGACTGGAGCACCTTCTGGAAACCCGCCTTCTCGGCCGAGACCGAGTAGTTACCGATGAGCAGCGTGTTGGCCATGAAAGCGCCCGAGTCGTTCGTCGTGAGCCGCTCAGATTGTCCGGTGGCGGTGTTGGTAATCACCACTGCTGCGCCGCCGATCACCGCATTATGCTGGTCGGAAACCGTTCCGGCGATGGTTCCGCGGTCCACTTGCGAGTAGCAAATGGAGGCAGCGAAGAGTACAGGAATGGCCAGTCGGCCCAAGTGGCGTGGAAGCATGAACGCGATGCTACGTGCCCGCTATTACATCGTGATGACCGGAAAATGACTCAGGCGTTAAGGTGTGAAATTTTACCCGTATGACACGGGATATTAACCACGCCGGATGTATTCGTTTGACTCTTTTCATCAAACATTAACGCTTGCTCTGTTAGCTTACGATCGTGCGCTTCGCATTTTCATTTTTTTGCGTGATGTCGATGGCAATTATCTGCGCTGCCCAGAATGGCGGGCTTAGGTCTGACGGCCCAGCGAGATCGATCCTGACCAGCGCCCACCGCGGCGAGCATCTTAGGCATCCGGAAAACTCGTTGCCCGCGATACAGGCGGCGATCGATGCCGGCGTGGATTATGTCGAGCTCGACATCCGCACTACGTCCGACGGTTACCTGGTGCTCATGCACGATCCCACTGTGGACCGCATGACCAACGGTAAAGGCGCCATCAAGGATATGCCCCTTGCGCAAATCAGACAGCTGGACCTGGGCGCCCGCTTCCCCGGTAAATTCCCCAACCTTCAAGTGCCGACATTCGACGAAGCGCTTGCACTAGCCAAGGGGAAAATCGGTATTTACGTGGACACCAAGAGCGCCGCGCCGAAAGATCTGGTAGCGGCGATCGAACGGCACGACATGGGCGACCACGTGATTTTCTGGTCCGAGAATGTCGATTTCCTGAAGCAGATCGCGGCCCTGCGGCCGGCGTGGAAGCTCATGCCGGAGGCATATAATCCTAAACACGTGCAAGAGTTGGTAACGGCTCTGCATCCTTACGTTCTGGGGTTCGATCAGCGTGATTTTAATGCCCCCACTGTCATGGCCGCGTACGCAGCCAAGACAGGCATCTTCGTCGATCTGAACAGTCCGCAAGACTGGGAGGACGGTATTACGGCTGGAGTGGCGGGCATACAAACCGACTGGCCGGTAGAGTTGACGGCCTATCTGCGCGCCCGGGGCTATCACAAATAACGTCGTCACTTACGGCCATCGATCAGAACTGACGCGGCATGGCGCGGCGAAAAGGCGCACCACTGCCTCGCGAATCCGCATCTTAGTTACTTCGTGACCACGAGAATTGAAAACGAATCAGGCACCATCTTTCCTCCGTACCCAGCCACTCCCGCCCTCGGCGGCCCGGTGGGAGGTAATAATGGTGAGCGTCCCATCGATCTGACGAAAACGCGCAAAGCTAACCGGCACGGGCGGCATCAGAGGACCGTGGTCCCAGCCGTCCTGCCGATCTGCTGAAACAAGGCGCGCCGTACTGCATGGGTGTTACTCCACGGCTTTATAAAGACGTTCGTCCAGAGGGCTGCCGGCGATCGGCCCAAGGCTGTTGCGGTACTCCTTCGTGTGAGTCGCAGCCGCATGCGCCTCGATTGTTTTCGCGGTCTGCCATTCTTCGATAACCGTGAAATGATTAGCACGCATCGTGTGCTGTAAGACATCGAACCGGAGATTGCCTTCTTCTTTCCGGCTGGCTTCCGCCAGCTTGCGAAGGAAGTCCGCGGCGTTTGTGCCCTGGCCGCCGATATCGACGTGTGTGATTACGAATATGCCGCGGCTGCTTCTCTCATTGTGCGCGGTGCCCAACGACAGAGTCTTGTAGGGCCGCTGGTCGTAATCGCTCAGCCTCATTGAGTCGATCTTATTTCGGAAGTCCTTGGTATTCGCCGATGCGGCATGGGTATCAAGGTCTCTGCTGTTGGCCCACGTTTCAATGATGCAGAAGTGCGCGGGCCGTCCGGCCTGCTCGAAGAACTCGATCCGCTGGAATCCGTCGTCTTTTCGGCTTGCATCCCTGTACTGCTTGATGGCAGTGATCGCCGCGGTTCTGGATGCCGGCAGGATATCGACATAGGCGACAGAATAGGCGGTGCTGTCCGGCGGCGCCTGCGCGCCGAGAAGTACCATGCTGATCAGTAATAGAAGCAGTCGTTGCATTTTGCGCGTCTCCTTGCGGATAAAACTTGAGAATCGGGAAGCAATTCTCATCCGAACCGGACAGTCTCTTATGATAGTGTTTCTTTCACATTTAGCATAAGGTGCGATCCGCACCGCAAGACTGGGAGGATGGTATTGCGGCTGGAGTGGCGGCTAATTCTCCGAAGGCTTTTCCACCTTGTCGATGACCATGACGTCGACGGGCGCCTTGGTCGATTCCAGTTTCAATCCCAGCTGCTGCTGGAAGGCGGCGAACACATCCGGAGCCGCATCGGGATTGTCGGCCGGGGAAGTTGAAGGGCCACCAATCAGCGCGGCCTGGGCCGCATCGGGTGTGAACGTCAACGTGAAGTCGTACTTTTCGGAAAGGCCTGACTGGTCCACTACAGGTTTGTCCAAGGTGTTTTGCAACACGGCGGTGACTTGCGATAGCGGCGAGTTCCGGAAGGTGACCGTCGTTCCCGCTGCAGTTCTTCCGAAATAAAATCCGGGAAGGCCCTTCGGATCGTCCTGGCTCTTAACAATTTTCGCTCCGGCTTTTGCGATCCTGACCGCGTATACCGGGAGCTCTCTCTTCTCGAAATGGAACTTGAGCTGGAAGCGATCGGCCAGCAGCTTTTGAATCATCGTCTTCATCTGGTCCACGTTTGGCTGGCCCGGCACATCGGGCTTGCCCGCCATGTCGAACTTCTCCGATTCCGTCCAGGCCGCTCCGCCGCTAACCTGGTGGGGATGGAGCCAGTAAGCCAAGTTGATCAGATCGTGCACCGTCACGTTCGTTGTGATCACCTCCGCGCCTCTCAACGTAATTATTTGGCCCGGCCTGGCAGGATCGCTCGGCTTGATGGTGGCCACCTCGAATGCCGGATTCGCATTCGCCGCCATCCGTACTGGCGGAGGTGGAGGTTCCGGAATTGCCCAGGCGGTTTCGGGAGTGGCGCGAGTCAGGTTCAAGGCCAGCGGCGCGGCTTGGGTCCACGTCCCCGCGATCGAGTTTCCGTCCGCGCTCAACTTTCCTTCATACTTTACGTTTGCCGCGGGAATTGTCATTTTTACGGTGGAACCGTCCCGTGTGATCGTGGTCGCGATAGGCGGCGATGGTTGGTCGACGGTGTGGAGCGTAGCCTTCAGTTTGTCATTCTCCAGCGCGATCTTAAACACGAGGCGCTCTTTTTGGGGGCCGGCCTGCAATGTGCCCTGCCAATTACCGGTTATATTCTGGGCTTCGAGCGCGCTTCCCAGCAAAGCCGCGAGAGCCATCATCCACAACGTCAACTTTTTCATCGGCGACCTCCTGTTTCACGCGCTCATCCAGCAAAGCCGATCAAATAAAGATGATGTCACGGACGGATTGGCGCAACAACGGGTCGCTACTCCTGGGCTTGCCCGTCTCCGCCGGATGACGGATTGACTGCTGAATGGCGACCCGGCGTCGAGGTTAGCGCTTGCGAGGCGGCCGCTTCAGGATACTAGCGCGTGCGCCACGCGGGTGGCCAGTTGATCGAAGCTCAGGATCTCATAGAGCGACGGATCGGACATGATGCGCGCCACAAGCGCGGTGTGCATGGCGTGCCCGGCTCGCTCGGCGATCACATGGCCGAGCAGCGGCTTGCCGATCAGCGCAAGATCGCCGATCAAGTCCAGCGCCTTGTGGCGGCAGCATTCGTCGGGGAAGCGCAAGCCTTCGGGATTTTGTACGCTCTGGCGATCGAAGCACATGGCATTTTCGAGGGACGCGCCGCGAATCAATCCCATGTCGCGCATCTGATCCAGCTCGTAGGAAAAGCCGAAAGTGCGCGCGGGGGCAATCTCCTGCGCATAGCGCTCCGGCGTCACTTCCATGTCGAGAGACTGCTTGCCGATGAGCGGGTGATCGTAGAAAACATCGCAGGTGAGCAGGAAACGGTCTGACGGAATGATGGTGATGCGCTTGGACCCGGCTTCCACGGTCACGGGACGGCGAATGCGGAGGAAGCGCTTGCGCCGGCGATACGACTTCAATCCCGCGGCGTTCAACAGTTCCACATAGGGCGACCCGCTGCCGTCCAGGATGGGAACTTCCAGGTTGTCGATCTCGACGTAAGCATTGTCCACGCCCATGCTGTAGAACACACTGAGCAGGTGCTCGGTGGTGGAGATCAGCACGCCCTGCCGCATCAAGCTGGTGGCATAGCTGACGCGCGCCACGTAGCGCCAAAGGGCCGGAACGGAAAAATTGTCGAGGTCGGTTCGGAGAAAGACGATACCAGTGGAAGGTGGCGCCGGAAGAATACGAATAGAGACGGGGACGCCGCTGTGAAGTCCGATGCCTTTGGCCTCTACCGGGCGTTGGACGGTGGTCTCAAACCGCAATGCGGTTTCCTCTAGGTAATTCGTTTCTCTCGATTCGCACGCTAATCCAACTGGATGTTTCATTTTACAAGGGACTAACCCTTCCCGCTAGCTATTTGATTCAAAAAGCTTTGTAAAATTTGTTGTGTTGTAAAAAGGATACACTGCCGGAACACGGATGTGTCACAAACAGGTCAAGCGGAGAGCTTCGAGGAGAGGGTTAACTTGCGAAGGATTTAGAGGCAAGGAGGGCTCTTCCATTCTCAGCGCTCTCGCGGCCATTCACCATGCGCGATAGGTCCGTCACTACGGCCTGTCATGATTCGGACTGCGACTATAGCTCCAGCGCGCTAGCGGCGTTCTCTTCGGCTGCGCGGCAGTCTGTTGCGCTTTGATTTGCGTCGCTGCGAGAGCGCCGGCGATCTCTGAAATGCCAGCAGACTGTTGTTCGCTCGATACGCTTATATCTTTCGATAGCCCGCGCACTTTGTTCCACTGGGACTGAATGGCAGTCATCGCCTCCGACGATCCGGAAGCAGGGACTAATACCACGCGTTTGTGGGGAGCTGTTGGCGTTATCCTGATTTTGGATGCCGACTGCCGCCGATGCAACGAAAACCAAAAGAAGCCCAAAGCAGCGCGCGCGGCTTTTTCTGATCGATAGCTACGGGTTTATCTTCCGGGCGTACCATGCGCGCGCTCGCAGCGGCGCGCCGCCGATGCGCACAACCACCGGGATTTCCACCGAAGCCGTTTTCATCTTCCACAATATGGTGCGGAAGCTGCGAACGTCGTACCAGCCCGAATACATCGCGGCGGTTTTCGAATCGGGGAAGACGTTTCGCGAAGAGGCTTACGCGGAGTATAAAGCCAATCGCACCGAAATGCCGCCCGATCTGGGCGAGCAGATCCCCTACATCCGGCGGTTGCTGGAAGCGATGCGCATCCCGGTGCTGCAATATGCGGGCTTTGAGGCTGACGACGTGATTGGCGCGATGGCGCGGAGGGCCAGCGAAGAATTCGACGTGGTGATTGTGTCCAGCGACAAGGACATGCTGCAGCTGGTGGATGAACGCGTGCACATGTACAACCCGGTGAAGGAAAACGTCTGGTATGATGCCGCCACCGCCGAAGAGTACATGGGCGTGAAACCCGCGCAGGTGGCCGATCTGCTGGCGCTGATGGGCGATACGGTGGACAACATCCCGGGCGCTCCCGGGATCGGCGAAAAAGGCGCGCAAAGCATCATTACGCGCTTCGGTTCGGTGGAACAGGCGCTGGAACGCGCGGCCGAAGTGGAAAAGAAAACGTATCGCGAGAGCTTGCAGAACAATCGCGAGAAAATTTTGCTGAGCAAGCGCCTGGCCACCATCGATACAACGGTGCCGGTGGAGTTTGAGATGGCGAACCTGGCGTCGCAAGAGCCGGATATCGGGGAGCTGAAGAAGGTTTACAAGGAGCTGGAGTTTTACAGCCTGCTGAAAGAGGTGGGTCCGACCGAAGACTCGCACACGCGCGATTACGGGAGCATTTTCTCGCGCGAGGAAGCCGCCGACTACGGCGCCACCCTGGCGAAACTGGACGGCGCGAAGCCGATCGCATTTGCAATCGAATCCACGATGGATGGCGGTTTACCGCTGACGATGATTGGGGTGTCGTATCAGCCGGGAGTGGCGCGCGCGCTGTCGATCGATTTTATTGATGCGATAAAACCAGTTTTGGAAGATGAGGCGCGCACGAAAATCGCGCACGACGTGAAGGCCGTGACGCTGGAACTGGCGAAACATGGCGTGGAGGCGAGGGGCTTCCGGCATGACGTGATGCTCTACGCGTTCCTGTTGTGTGCCGATCCGTCGGCGTGCTCGCCATCCGTGTTGGCGGAGCGGTATCTGGATCGCAAGCTGGGCGACGCAGCCGAGCAACATGCGGACCTGGCCGTCACGCTCGCAGAACGCCTGGCGCCGGAGATCGATGAACAGGGCTTCCGTGAAATTTATGAAAGCATCGATCTGCCGCTGGCAGGGGTGCTGGCGCGCATGGAGCAGCTCGGCATTCGCGTGGATCCAGCGCAGCTTCGGATTCTTTCCGCGGCGCTCGACATCGACATCCAGCGGTTGTCGGGGGAAATCTACGATCTTGCCGGGAAACCCTTCAATATTAATTCGCCGGCGCAGTTGGGCAAGATTCTGTTTGAGGACTTGAATCTTCCAGCGCCCGTGAAATACGGCAAGGGCAAAACCATTTCCACCGCCGCCGATGTGCTGGAGGGCCTGGCGGCCGAGCACGAAATCGCGCGCAAGGTGCTGGATTATCGCCAGCTATCGAAGCTGAAGGGCACCTACATCGACGCGCTACCTGAGCTGATCGATCCGAAAACCGGACGCGTTCACACCACATTCAATCAAACGGGCGCGGCGACGGGGCGGCTGTCGTCATCGAATCCGAATCTGCAGAACATTCCGATCCGCACGGCGCTTGGCCGCGAGATTCGCGCCGCATTCGTGCCGCGGGAGGGCTGGAAGCTGGTGGTGGCGGACTATTCGCAGATCGAGCTGCGGCTGCTGGCGCACATGTCGCGCGATCCCGTATTGTTGGACGCGTTCCGGCGCGGCGAGGATATTCATACCCGCACCGCGGCCGAAGTTTTTCACGTACCGCCGCTGATGGTGACTCCCGACATGCGGCGCAACGCCAAGGCGGTGAACTTCGGAATCGTATACGGGCAGACGCCGTTCGGTTTGGCGGCGTCGCTCGGCATCGATCGCAAAGAAGCCGAGCTCTATATTCAGACCTACTTCGAATTGCACGCGGGCGTGAAGAAATTCATCCAGAAAACCATCGCGGAGGTGCGTGAGAGCGGATTCGCGCCCACGCTGTTCGGACGCAAGCGGCCCATCCCGGATATGCACAGCCGCAATCCGAACGCGCGATCTTTCGCCGAACGGACGGCCGTCAATACGCCGTTGCAAGGAACCGCCGCGGACCTGATCAAGCTGGCGATGATTCGTATCGATGAAATTCTGCGGCGCGAGAAACTGGAGACCAGGATGCTGCTGCAGGTGCACGATGAACTGCTGTTCGAATCGCCTCCGAGCGAGGCCGAGAGCGTTGCGAAGATGGTGAAGCGCGAGATGGAGATCGTTCATAAACTGGATGTGCCGTTGATTGTGGATGTGGGAATCGGCGAGAACTGGCGGGACGCGAAATGAAGCGCTCCGCATTATTCCTCGTATTCCTTGTCTCCCTCGTCTTCCTCCCCGGGTGTTCCCACTCGACCCAAGCTCCCCCGATCTTCCGCGTTCAATTCACCACGTCCAAAGGCCCCATCACCGTGGAGGTTCATCGCGACTGGGCCCCCAATGGGGCGGATCGTTTCTATGAGCTGGTGAAGAACGGATTCTTCGACCAGGATCGGTTCTTTCGCGTGGTGCCCAACTTCGTGGTGCAGTGGGGCATCCATGGCGACCCGGCGGTACAGGTGAAGTGGCGCGATAGAACCATTCCAGACGATCCCGTGACGCAGAGTAATAAAACGGGAACGATCACGTTCGCCACCAGCGGCCCGAACTCGCGTACTACGCAGCTTTTCATTAACCTCGCCAATAATCCGTCGCTCGATGGGCAGGGGTTCGCTCCATTCGGGCAAGTGATCAGCGGGTTGAATGTGGTGGAGAGCCTGTATTCCGGCTACGGGCAAACACCGGATCAAAATCAGATCCAGGTGCAGGGCAACGCATACTTGCAGAGCCAGTTTCCGATGCTGGATTACATCCAGACGGCGAAGATCGAGTAGTAGCTATTTAGGCTTGTCACTTCTTTACTTGGGCTCCGCCAGTCTCGCGGGCAAAAATTCGTCACCAGCGTGCCAGGTGGGAAGCTGCGGCTCGTTAGCCACCGTCATCCCGATCAGGAACCCGAACCGCGCCGCTTCTTCCATCCCCGCGAAATCCCAGTCGTCGTGATACTCGTCGGACGGCTGATGATAGTGCTTGTCGTTGTACTCTTCGAAAATCTTGTCGCCGTAGCCGGCGGGTTTGCCGTAATAGTCGGTACCCAGGTCGATCGAAAAAGACGGCACGCCGGCGTGCGCGAGCGAGAAATGGTCAGACCGGTAGAAGTGTCCCTGCTCGGGCTGGGCGTCGGGCTTGATGGCCAGTTCCATGCGATGCGCGGCTTCTTCCACAGCTGGCCAAACGGTGGTTCGTTCCGCGCCCGTCACGGAAACATCTTTGGTTCGTCCGAAAGGATAGAAGGCGTCGAAGTTCAGATCCAAGGCTGTCTTGGCGAGCGGAATCAGCGGATGCTCGGCGTAATACTCGCTCCCCAGCAACCCGGCTTCTTCGGCCGTCACCGCCATGAACACCGCCGACCGTTTCGGCTTATGCTCCAGCGCGGCCCACGCATGCGCCATCTCGATGATCATGGCGCAGCCGGTGGCGTTGTCCACGGCGCCATTGTAAATGTTGTCTCCATTGACAGCCGGGCCGATTCCCAAATGATCCCAATGCGCGGTGAAGATCACGGCTTGCGATTTCAGCTGCGGGTCGCTACCTTCCACTTTCGCGATCACGTTGTTCGCCTCAATTTGCCGGATTTGCGCCGGGATGTTGGCGCGAATGTGGATGCCAAGCGGAATGGGCCGGAAGTCGCGCGAGTTGGCGGCCTTCAGCATCTCATCTACCGTCTTGCCGGAGAGCGCCAGCAATTTGGCGCCCGCCTCCTGGGTGATCCAACCGGCGAAGGCCAGCGCAGGTTGTCCAGCGGGCAGCTTCAACTGCGGATTTTCCTTGCCTTCGGAGCTGCGCAGCACTTCGTAGCCGTAGCCCGCGGTGGGCGTGGTGTGCAGAATGAGAACCGCCTTGGCGCCCATGCGCGCGGCCTCTTCGTACTTGTACGTCCAGCGTCCGTAGTAGGTGAGCGCGCGGCCGCCGAAGAACTTCGGATCGGTGGAAGGCGGCTCATTGGTGAACAGCACCAGGACTTTGCCTTTGACATCCACGCCTTTGAAATCGTCCCAATGAAATTCGGGCGCGACAATGCCATGGCCGACGAATACCACTTCGGCGTCGAACTTGTCTTCAGGCTGCTGCAGTTGGCTTTCGCCGACGAAATCGTCCAGCCATTTGAACGACACGGTTCCATTGGCCCCCACCGCGCTCAAGCTCGCGTCGGGCAACGTGGTGACGCCCACCATCGGCACGCGCTGGAAATAGGTGCCGTTCTCGCCGGCCGGCTTGGCGCCCGCGATGGCGAATTGCGCCGCGATGTAGTCCGTAGCCAGCTGGCCGCCGCGAGTTCCCACGCCGCGCCCTTCCAGTAAATCGCTGGCCAGGAACTTCACGTGCGCCCGCATCCGCCCGCCCGAAATGTCGGTCTGTGCGCAGGCCAGCGCTGTTACCAGCAGTACCAATCCGAATTTCTTCATTACCCCAGTGTTGATTTTTTCCTCCAATGGTGTCAAAACCAATGTGTATGCCAATCGCGACTATCAACCCCGCCACGGGCGTGAACGTCCGCACCTTTGAGCCGCTTTCGAGCGCCGAGGTGGACGCCAAGATCCAGACTGCGTTCGACGCGTTTCATGCGCACCGACGTACCTCGTTCGCCGATCGGGCCGCCAAGATGCGCAAGGCGGCTGAAATTATCGAGTCGGATAAAGACCGCTGGGCGCGCGTGATGACCACGGAAATGGGCAAAACGCTGAAATCGGCGGGCGATGAGGCGTTGAAATGCGCGCTGGCGTGCCGGTACTACGCCGACAACGCCGAAAAGTTTCTGGCCAACGAAGAGGTGGTCACCAACGCGGGGAGAAGCTTCGTCGCGTATCAGCCGTTGGGCGTGGTGCTGGCGGTGATGCCGTGGAATTTCCCGTTCTGGCAGGTATTTCGATTTGCCGCGCCCGCCCTGATGGCCGGAAATACGGGATTGCTGAAGCATGCTTCGAACGTTCCGCAGTCCGCGCTCGCGATCGAAGAGATTTTCTGCCGGGCGGGTTTTTCGAACGGCGAGTTTCAGACCCTGCTGATCGGGTCGTCCCAGGTGGCGCGGGTGCTGGACGACAAGCGCGTGGTGGCGGCTACGCTGACCGGAAGCGAACCGGCCGGGCGCGAAGTGGCCAGCCAATGTGGAAAGCAGATCAAGAAGACCGTGCTGGAATTGGGCGGCAGCGATCCGTTCATCGTGATGCCGAGCGCCAATCTCGACGAAGCCGTGCAGACGGCGGTGCGTGCGCGTTGCATCAACAACGGGCAATCGTGCATCGCGGCCAAGCGCTTCATCGTGCACGAATCCATCTATGCCGAATTCGAGAAGAAGTTTACCGAAGGCATGAAAAAGTTGAAGGTGGGCGATCCGATGGATCTGGCCACGGAAGTGGGCCCGTTGGCAACCGCATCCGGCGTGAGCGAACTGGAGGATCAAGTGAAGCGGGCCGTGGCCAGTGGCGCGAAATTGCTGGCCGGTGGCAAACGGATGGACGGCGCGGGCAACTTCTATGAACCCACCGTGCTGGCGGACATTCCCAAAAGCAACCCGGTTTATTACGAGGAGATCTTCGGACCGGTGGCGATGCTGTTCCGCGCCAGCGGCATCGACGAAGCAATCGAGATTGCCAACGATTCCGATTTCGGCCTGGCGTCCAGTGTGTGGACCAACGACGAGGCGGAACGAGGGCGTTTCATTGGCGAGGTTGAGGCTGGCGCGGTATTCGTCAACGGCATGGTGGCGTCCGATCCGCGGCTGCCGTTTGGCGGCGTGAAGAATTCGGGTTACGGGCGCGAGTTGAGCAGTTTCGGGATCCGCGAGTTTTGCAATATCAAGACGGTGTGGATTAAGTAGAGGAGACCGCTCCCTTTGGTCACGGCTCGGTAACCAAAGACTGAGCCGCGCCCAGAGGAAGCGGTTTTACTTCGGGGCCATCCGAATCGCTCCGTCCAACCGAATCACTTCCCCGTTCAACATGGGATTGCCGATGATGTCCCGCACCAGCTGCGCGTACTCGGATGGACGGCCCAGGCGCTTCGGAAAAGGGACCATGGCGCCCAGCGACGTGCGCACGTCGTCCGGCATTCCGGCCAGCATGGGAGTGTCGAAGATGCCGGGCGCGATGGCCATCACGCGTATTCCGACGCTCGAAAGATCGCGCGCCAGCGGCAACGTCATGGCCGCGATGCCGCCTTTGGAAGCTGCATAAGCCGCCTGCCCGATCTGCCCGTCGAAGGCCGCCACCGACGCGGTGTTGATGATGACTCCGCGCTCCCCTTCGTCGCTCTGCGCATTGGGCGCCATCAGCCAGGCGGCCAGACGCGCGACATTGAAGGTGCCGATCAAGTTGACGCGAATGGTTTTCGAGAAGCGCGCCAAGTCCGCCGGACCGGCCTTGCCAATGACGCGCTGGGCGTCGACGATGCCCGCGCATTGGACGGAGATGTGGAGCGCGCCGAAGGTATCCATGGCGGTCTCGATAGCGGCTTGAGCTTCGGCCGCATCGCTAACGTCGGCGCGAACGAAGCGCGCGTGCTGGCCCAAGTCTTTCGCAAGCGCGTGGCCGGCCTCTTCGTTTAGATCGACGATGACGACGTGGCCGCCTTCCTCCACGATCATTTTCGCCGTGGCTGCGCCCAAGCCCGACGCTCCGCCGGTCACCACTGCGACCTTTCCCGAGATATCCATGCCAACTACCTCCGCTGTTCGAAGAAATTCTTCATCAACCCGGCGCATTCAGCCGCAAGCACGCCTTCCACGATCTCGACGCGATGATTCAGGAGCTCGGAATCGGCGAGACGAAACTTGCTGCGCACGCCTCCGAAACGAAGATCGCGCGCGCCAAACACCAGGCGTTCGATTCGCGCGGCCACCAGCGCACCGGCGCACATCACGCAAGGTTCCAGCGTAGCGTAGAGCGTGGCCCCTTCCAAACGGTAATTGCGGAGAGTGGCGGCTGCTTCGCGCAGCGCGAGAATTTCAGCGTGGGCGGTGGGGTCGGACTTCGCGATGGGCGAATTGAGGCCGCGCCCCACGATCTCGCCATTGAAGACCACGACGGCTCCCACCGGCACTTCACCGTAGGCTTCGGCCTGGCGCGCCAATGCCAAGGCTTCGCGCATGATCAGCTCATGCGCCGACATGCACAGCCAACAAGCGCTCGAATATCACGGGTTTCGCGGCAAACGTGCGCAGCACTCCGGGACGCAGGCGAGGAAACCGATCCAGCGTGAGCATTAATTGAGCCATAAGCGCTGGACGGCGCCTGATTCGGCGATGCGCTGTTTGATATTGGTCCAAGTTATCCGCGACCAAAGCATCGGATAGGGCCAGAGCTTGTCGAAAAGCCAAGCCCATGCCTTCGCCGGTAATCGCATCCACCGAACCGGAGGCGTCGCCGATGAGCACCGTGCGTTGTCGATAGACTCCCCGCAAGTGGCGGGTAACAGTGATGGCCCCGCGTTCTTCGCTCAACGTACCTGCTCCTTCCAGCTTGCAAGCGAGCTCCGGAAAGTGGGGCATGGCATCGTTCAAACGCAGGCGCGGATCGTGCGTGAGCAGTCCGATGCAGATTTCGTCGCGCGCAACTCCGGTGACATACATCTGGCAGCCAGCTCCCCAGTAAACCTCCACGAAATCGGTCCAGGGACGGATGCGATAGTGCCGGCGGAATCCATAGCGGAACGATTCGCTGCGCACGGCATCCAGGCCCGCCCAACGCCGGACACGGGATCTTTCGCCATCGGCGCCGATAATCCAACGGGCGCGGATGTCGTCGATACCTGTGATGCGGGTGCGCCACAATAACTTCACGCCCACATCTTGAGCGCGCTCGATCAATGCCTGGTGCAGCCGAACGCGCCGCATCGCGATGCCGCACTCTTGGGGAAAATCCGCGGCTGCGATGCCGCCGTCGCCGATAAAACGAATGCCGCGAAACGCGAAGGATTGTTCCGGATCGAGTGCGACGCCTAAGCGGTGCAGAGCATCGAGCGAATCCGGCATCAGGCCTTCGCCGCAGGCCTTGTCGATGGGTGGTTGCGCGGCGTCCGCCACCGCGACATCGAAGCCTTTCAGGCGCGCGGCAATAGCGGCAGCAAGACCGGCCGGTCCTCCGCCGCAGACAAAGACATCCGTGTGAGCGGCAGTCAGATTACCACCTCAGCAAAACAAGCTCCGAACAGAAACCGGGGCCCATGGCAGCCAGGATGCTGTGCGTCCCTGGCGCAGGACGCCGCTTCATCATTACCTCTTCCAGCACAAACAAAACCGAGGCTGACGAAAGGTTCCCGGTTCGGCGCAGGCAATCCCACGAGGCAGAGAGCGCGCCTTCCGGCAACTCGAGCGCCGCCGCGGTCGCTTCCAAAACGCGCGGACCGCCGGTGTGCAGCACCCAGGATCCGATGTCGGATCGCGTTAGCCCGTGCTCCTCGAGGAAAGCATCTACATCGCCGGCCAAATGGTTTTCCACCACCTCCGGCACCTCCCGCGACAGAACGATGCGGAAGCCCTTTTCGGAAATGTCCCAGCCCATCACGTGCTCCGAATTGGGATAGAACACGGAGCGGGTGGCCAGGATCTCGGGACCATCGGCCTTGCGTTCGGAGCCCGACACCAGCACCGCGGCGGCGCCGTCGCCGAACAATCCCGACGAAATAATATTCGCGATGGAGATGTCTTCCTGCTGCAAGGTGAGCGAGCAAAGCTCCACTGAGAGCACCGCCGCCACTTGTTTGGGATAGGCGAGCACGTAATCGGCGGCGCGCGAAATGCCGGCGGCTCCCGCCACGCATCCCAGGCCAAAGATGGGCACGCGCTTGATATTCACCGGGAGGTTCATGCGGTTCACCAGGCGCGCATCGATGGAGGGGCTGGAAATGCCGGTCACCGAAACAAAGAAGAGCGCACCCAGATCCTCAGTGGAAAAACCCGACCGCGACAGCGCGCAGCAGAGCGACTTTTGCCCGAGATCCTGCGCCACTTCAATCCAATGATTGTTGGCCGCACCCCAGCACGTGAGGCCGTAGTATTCTTCGATCGGGAGAGCCAGGT
Organism: Bryobacterales bacterium; assembly: GCA_963747945.1. Taxonomy (GTDB): domain Bacteria; phylum Acidobacteriota; class Terriglobia; order Bryobacterales; family Bryobacteraceae; genus Palsa-89. The sequence goes on along the minus strand of CAVVHB010000005.1, from coordinate 132,016 downwards.
GCCGCGTCTGGACGCCCACACGGGCCTGCAGGCGCTCCAGGAACACCGGGTTATCCACCTTCGGCCCCCAATGCTTTTGCAACGCCTGCAGCAGAACGCGCTGATCGTATTTGTGCTCGGGTAGCGCGCTGGCAACTCCGGCGATTCTCATAAGGGGGCTCAGGCTCCTTGAGGGTTATTCTAACCGCTTACTCAGGTGCGCGGCTCAGAGCCGGAATTCTTAATGGAGTTGCGCGAGTTCTTGCGCGTAGAGCCGGTTGTGTGGGAACTCGCGAGCCAGCGCGCCCAACAAGTCGCGCGCCTTGGGAACATCTTTGCTGCGCAGAGCAGCCACGGCTAGCAGAAGCCGGGCGTAGGGAGACAGGTAATAGCCTTTTTCAGCGGTCAAACGCAGATCCTCGACGCCCTTGTCGCGATCGGTCTGGGCGCCGCCGGCCTGCAATATCCAACGCACCGGCGCGGGCTTCAGACTGAAAAGGTAATTTTCCACTCCAACAGCCAGATACGCGTCGTAGTAATTCGGCTGGATCAAGAGCAGTTTTTCCGCCGTCGCGCGGCTGTCCTTGATCACCTTTAGGGCGTCGAAGTCGCGCCGTTCGATGAGCGCCTCATAGTCGGCACGCAGGCCCAGCGTCAGGATTTTTGCGAACAAAGCGTCGGCATCGTCAGGCAGGCGTCGCAGGATTTCATCCGCCAGCGCCCCCGATTTTCCGAGCTCCTGATCGAAGGCCTGGCGCACCGTGGGGTCCGGCGTAACCTTGGGCCGTCGGTGGAACATGCCGCTGTCGACGAAGAACTCCGAGTGGAGGATGTTCAACCGGTCGAACTCGGCGAATAGATACGCGGCGGCGTTGGAAACCGGCCCCAGGGGGTCGGCCGGGTGGTCGCGCTCCCATAGCGCGAAGGTCTTATGTGCGTCGTCGAAGGAGAGATCGTACATCTGGCGATAGCCGCGATCGATGACGGGATTCGCCACCGGCAGGGTCAGGTTGGGAGCCGCGATGGCGGCCGCAGAGCCGGCAATCGCGAGAATCACTAGGCGAATCTTCATATTAAGTGCTAAGCACGCGCCTGGCCAGTCCAAGCGCTTCACTCCAATAGGCGGTCGAGGCGTGCATCATCAAAAAGCCCCGGCGGAAGAGCCGCATCACCACCACCTGGACGAACATGCCGTGATGTATTTTACCGAACGCCTCGAAAGAGAGCCGAAGCATTTTCCGCGGTGGCTGGAATTCGATGCCGCTCAGCAGTCCCAGTCCCCGAACATCCTTCACCGTTTCATACCCTGACAGCGCTTCCCCCAAGTGGGTATGGCCGCTCCGATAGTGGCCGACACTATGATTGGGGACGGCCCCTAAGGAGGGGTGGTTTCGGAAACCTCGGCCTGCCTTACCCCGCCGCAGGGACTTCCTGGCCAACGTCGCTGCCTACCTGCACATCCGGAATCTCAATGCCAGTGCGGGTTCCCTCGCCCGGCTTGCTGTCGATCCACATGCGGTAGTCCGGCCCATACAGCACCTTCATTCGTTCATTTACGTTACTCACTCCGATGCCCTGCTCGAACAGCGTAGCTAGGCGAGTCTCCGGAATGCCGACGCCATCATCCTCCACCACCAGGTGCAGACGGCCATCGGCCAGGTAACTGCGGACGCGGATCATCCCGCCATCCACTTTGGTGGCCAGGCCATGCCGGATGCTGTTCTCAATCAGCGGCTGCAGCAGCATGCTCGGCACCAGGCGATCCAGCGTCTGGGGATCGATGTCCTTGATGAAGCGAAGCTTCTCGCCGAAGCGCACCATCTCGATGGTCATGTAATTGTCGATGAATGCCAGTTCCTCGCGCAGCGGCGTGAGATTGTCGCTCTTGCGCAGAAGACGGCGCAGAATGCTGGAGAGCCGGTAGACCACGCTGCGTGCCTGCTCGGGATTGCTGCGGATGAGGGATGACACCGAGTTGAGCGTATTGAACAGGAAGTGCGGATTGATCTGGCTGGTGAGCGCGGCCAGGCGCGCCTCGTTCAAGCTTAATTGCTGGGCTTCGAGCTTCTTTTCGTTGCGGGTGTTGTTCCAGATCTTGAGCGGGATCATCACGGCAAACACCGAACTGGCGTAGGACGACACCACCGTTAGCCACGCTGTTTCGTTCCAAATGGTTGCGACGAAAACGCGATTCGCGATGGGCAGCTTGTAGACCTCCAGGCGCAGCAGCCCACTGAAAATGATGCTGAACAGGCAGCCCAACTGGAACAAAAGGCGGAGCTGATAGGTCTTTTGCAAGAACCGCCGGGGATTCAGGGTGAAGATCCACATGGGCGAAAAGCGCCAGATATCTTCTTTTTCGGGCGCCAGGTCGCGCAGCAATCCGCCGAGCACGCCGACGCCTGCAAACAGCAGCATGGTGGTCAGCTCGCGGTGGGCGACGGCCGGGATGGAAATCAGGATCCCCGAAAGCAATCCGGTGACGTAGCCACCCACCATGCCGGACAGCAGACTTCCCTCCAGCCCCAGGTCCACGGCGTCGTACTTGACGTGATTCAGTACGCGAAACAGGACACTGGCGCCGTACATCACCGAGAACATGAGGGCCAGCTTGACGCGCTGCACCAAAGTGCGATCTTCGCGCATCAACATCTTTTGGAATGCGCCAAAGCGCGAAAGGATGCTGGCCAGCGACGCCGCCACCGCTACCCGCAGCAACAGGGTCAACAGTTGTTGGGGTTCCATGGTGGTCTCTGCCGATCATTATAATGAATAGATTCGAGTCCTCGATTTCCGAACCCATGCTCAGCAAGGTCGCAGAAGCTAATTTCCCGAGCCGATTTGGCCATTTCCGGATTTATGGCTTCGAAGGCTCGTATGGTGAGGATGTTGAAGAGTGCGTGGTGTTAAGGCTGGGCGAAGTGGCGTCGCTCAATGCAACGACAGGGGACCCTCCGCTGGTCCGCATCCACTCCCAGTGCCTGACCGGCGACGTGTTCCATAGCCTCCGCTGCGACTGCCGCTCGCAACTGGAGCTGTCGCTCAACCTCATCGCCGAAGAGGGGCGCGGGCTGCTGATTTATGAGCACCAGGAAGGCCGCGGCATCGGCCTGTTGAACAAGCTGCGCGCCTATGAGCTGCAGGACGGCGGCGCCGACACCGTGGAAGCCAACGAGCGCCTGGGCTTTGAAGCCGACCTGCGCGACTATCGCATGCCCGCCGATATTTTGCGCTACTTCAAGATCAAGAGCGTGCGGCTGCTGTCGAACAATCCCGACAAGATCGCGGCACTGGAAAACGCGGGGATCCGGGTAGCCGAGCGCATTCCCTGCGTGATCGCCCCTCACGAATCGAGCGAAGGGTATCTAAGGACGAAGAAGCAGAAGATGGGGCATTTGCTGGACTGAGCTGTACTCAGTTCGAGGCTGCGCCGTTCGAAACGGCACTCGGCTGGGATAGCGCGCTCCGGCGCCTTTCGTTTCCCGTGTTGCCTCACTTGCGGTTTTCGCGCACCTTGAAGGCATGGAAGTACATTTCACGCCTGAGCAGGAAACCGCGGCTTTCCCAAATCGCCGCCCATGCAGGGACCGACGTCGAACGATTGGTATCCGCGAGTTGAAGGAATGGCCCGGGCGTGCCCGTCCCGGACGTGAGGAAGGCACCCGCGAGATTTTGTTTCCCCCCGCGCCCTATGTCGCGGTTTACCGCGTCAGAGAGCAGACCATCGAGGTCATGCGGGTTTATCACGCCGCACAGCATAGACCTTAGGCCTCGCCTTCCCGCCCCGTTGACGAAGGCAAACAGTTGAGCCGCACCCAAATACTACGCGCGTCCGTGACTTCTGTCTCGCACGGCAGTGACGGTCTCATAAAGGGTAAGTTTCGCCCCTTCCCTGCACGGGCGCACTCGACAAGATGAGCCTTTCTGTCGAGTGTCGGTTAAGCCTCCCGGCCTCCCGTTCGCTCTCAAAAGCGTGGGGTTGCCAAGGTGTTGCGCCACTGATCGCTATCCCGTACTATGAAGCCGATGGACGTACAGCTTACCTCAGATCAAAAGGCGTTCGCCCGCCGCGCCATTGAGAGCGGACGACTGCACTCCGAACAAGACGCGGTGCAAGAAGCCCTTGCCCTGTGGGAAGAACGCGAACGGCAGCGAGCGGAATTTCTTCTCACTCTCGATGACGCCAGAGCGTCTCTTGCACGCGGGGAAGGCCGGGTTATCACACCGGAGAACATGCATCAGCTTGCCAGCGAAGTGAAGGAGCGCGGACGCGCCCGCCTTCTTGCCGAACTGGCTTCGCCGCGCTGATGGCTCATCGTGTAGCGCCACGAGCCGAGCTTGATCTTGACGATATTTGGTTTTACGTCGCGAAGGAAAGCGGCAGCATCGAGATTGCGACCCGCCTGATTAACTCGATTACAGACCGTTTCGTTTCGCTTGCCAGCTTCCCCTATATGGGGCGTTCCCTCGATGAAGATTTCGGCCTCGGGTGCCGCAGCTTCGCCGCGGGTGAATACGTAATCGTGCACTGCGTCGAAGCCGATGACGTTCTCATTCTTCGGGTCGCACAATGGCCGACGCGATATAGAGGCTCTTTTCGGCCATTGAAAAAATAGAAGCCGCGCTAGACTTGTTTCTTGACGTGCACAGTCGTTCTCGAATGGCTGAAGGCTTTAATTCCGTCCGCCATTGCACTAGCTGTTCTCATCGTGAGTGGAGTATTTTATTATTGGCAAGTCCGCCTCGCCAAGCAAAAGCTACGGCACGACCTGTACGACCAGAGGATGGTTATATATGTGGCCTTCTGGAACTCCTGACAGCCCTCCCCGACACCAAGAAAAGCCACGACGACATCAAGGCCCTCCTTTTCAAAGCCAGCAGTGTGCGTTACCAAGCCGAGTTTTTGTTCAACAATGTGAACCTGCCAGTCCTACTTGGAACAACTCATGCAAACAGATCACCAAGGACGTTATCTGCCCAAGCATCTATCTGGATGCTATGAGTAAGCAGGTTGCTGCGATTCTGAACGCAACCAACAGTTTGCAGAATTAAAATTTACGTATTTTTGGAAGTGACGCCGCCTGTACTTCCCTGCGCTGCACGGCGACGCATTCCGAAAAGCACCAGCAGGGCCGCTCCGAGTACCGGCCACATCGCCGGTTCCGGGGTGCTGCTGACGCTGATGCCGACAAGGGTTCCTGAAGTGACCGCATCGACTTGGGGCAAATCGGTTCTCAAGAGAAAGTGATATCCATGGCCGAAGTGCCGTAGGGTTGCGGTAGGGATGCTAGTCGCCCAGCACCCCCCGCACAGATCCGTACGTGCGGCATTACCGCATACGGCTCCTCCCTTGGATACGAGCGTCAAAACGAGTGTCAGGGTAGGCGTGAAGAGTGCGTGGACGAGGAATCCACCGGTTAAAGATCGGTCGAAGTTGTTCCCAATCGGGCTTCCGCCGTTGACTGCGGCGGCGTAGGACATGCCGCCAGGAGCGGCAGAGCCGTTCTCGAAATCGGCCCAGCGTGTTCAGGTTCCCCGGCACAGCGTGGTATCGGTAATAGCCCTCGACCACCCGCTTAAGCCACGCCCCAACGTGCGCCACTGGCTCATGCATCATCCGGCGCAACTGGAGCTTAATGGCTATCAGCTTTGCCCTCATCCGCTTCGCCGCCGTGTGCCGCCAGACCACAAAACGGCCTGTCGTGTTCGTCCCACAAAAGTGCGTGAACCCGAGGAACGTGAATGTTGCCGGTTTCCCCTCACCTCGCTTCTTCCGATCGGACGCCGCAAAGCGCCCGAACTCGATCAGCCGCGTCTTGTCCGGTTGAACCTCCAACCCGAACTTCGCTAGGCGCTCCCGAAAATCCTTGAGGAACCGCTCAGCATCTGCCCGGTGCTGGAAGCCGGCGACGAGATCATCAGCGTAGCGAACCACAATCATGTCCCCTTGCGCGACTTTCTCTCGCCAGACCTCAACCCACAGATCGAAAACGTAATGCAGGTACACGTTGGCGAGCAATGGCGATACCACTGCCCCTTGCGGCGTACCCATGTTCGTCTCCGACCATTCGCCGTCTTCCGATACTCCCGCTTTCAGCCATTTCTGGATCAGCCGCAGCATTCGGTTGTCGGCCACTCGATGTCCGACAAACTTCATCATCCATTCGTGACTGACATGGTCGAAGAAGCCTTTGATATCGGCATCGAGTATCCAGTTCACTCGCTTCTTTTGCAGCCCCGCATTGAGCGCATCTAGCGCCTGGTGCGGGTTGCGTCCCGGCCTGAACCCATACGAGAAGCCTCGAAAGTCCGCCTCATAAATCTCATTGAGTACGGTCACCACGGCCTGTTGGACGACCTTGTCCTCCAGTGACGCGATGCCCAACGGTCGTTGCCTTCCGTCAGCCTTCGGTATGTAGACTCTGCGTGAGGGTTGTGCCCGATACGCACCACGATGAACACGGCTGTGTAAATCGGCAAGCCGATCTTCCAGTCCCGTTTCGTATTCGCGCCACGTCACGCCATCCACGCCTGGAGCCGCATCCTTCTTCAAGGCTTCGTAACTCTTCCGCAGCAGATTCAGCGTCACATGATGCAGCAAAGCAGTGAACCGCTCTTTCTTCCTTTCCTGCGCCGCTCGACGCACGCCGCTCAATCCTTGGGACACCCATTCCCCGCTCTGTGTCGGACTGGTGTTGGATTGTGCGTCGTTCTCCTTGGGCCGCTGCCTTCCCTCCACCACCTCCGTCGAGGATTTCTCCTCTGTGTTCGGCAGCTTCATCGGTACTACGCCGCGGTCCGACTCCTGCAGCGCGTACGCGTCCGCCGTTCGGCTTTGCGCCTTTGCGGACCGGTCTGTCTCATTGACAGACGCGCTGCAGGTCTCCCGGTTCTCGTGCATGTTGTTTCTCGACGTGCACAGGGCCTTCGACCACGCCGCGTTCCGCTAAGGCTCGCGATTTTGTCGCCTGTTACGGATAGTGCCTTCCACTATGCGAATAAAGTCGGCACGCGGTTCGTCAGTTTTCGGGGCTCAATCTCCCGGCCCGCCGATGCCTCTTTCTACGCTTCGCCGTACGCCTCGCGACGCACCGCGCAAGATCAAGGTCAGAATAGAGTCGCTGCTCCTTTTCTGTAGGGCTCTCTCATCCCCTACAACATGCCGGTTTATCCCGGCGCACTCGCATCCCTGCGCTGCCCTACCCTCCTATCAAGCCTTTCGATTGTACGGCAGGTGCCGTTTGCAGTAAAGCAAAAAGCATCCGTTCTGGAAAACGAAAGCGATAAATCCCAGGGGGTTTGGGGGACAGCGTCCCCCATAAGGAAGATGACCTTTTCCTTTTGAGTCGGTATGGGAACAGATCGGCCGGTGTCCGATAACCGAGCGCCTGGTGGGGGCGCTGGTGATTGTAGAAGTGGAAATAGTTTTCCAGCGCCGGGAACAGTTCCAGGCCGCTGGCGAAGTCGCCGGGATAGATCAACTCGTATTTGAGCGAGCGCCACAGCCGCTCGATGAAAACATTGTCGAGCGAGCGCCCGCGGCCGTCCATGCTGATCGAGATGCCACGGCTTTTGAGCGGAGCCAAAAAGTCGGCCGAGGTGAACTGCGAGCCCTGATCGGAGTTCCAGATTTCGGGCTGGCCGAAACGAAACGCGGCGTCCAGCGCCGCCAGACAGAAACCGGTTTCCATCGTATTGGAGATTTCCCAACTGAGTACGAAGCGGCTGAACCAGTCCATCACCGCGACCAGATAGAGAAAGCCGCCACGCATCGGAAGGTAAGTAATATCGGTGCTCCAGACGTGGTTGGGCCGGAGGATCTCCACGCCGCGCAGCAGGTACGGGTAAATCCGGTGACCCGGCGCAGGACGGCTCAAGTTCGGTTTGGGATAGTGGGCTTCGATGCCCAAGATGCGCATCAGCCGTTGGATGCGCTTGCGGTTCACCTCCAACTCGACGGCCATTTTGCGGCTGCCGAAAAATGGACGCTTCAGGTACAGCTGGTCGAGCCGGCGGAGCAGCCGCAGGTTCTCCGCGCTCTCTGGCCGCGGCTCGTAGTAGTAGGTTGAGCGCGGCACTCCCAGCAGTTCGCACTGCTGTTGGATGCTGAGGCGCCGGTGAGCGGGATCGATCCATTGCCGTTTGTCGTCAGTCGATGAGGCCAGCTCTTTTTTTGAGAAAGTCCAACTCCACTTTCAGTTGGCCGATCTGTTTGTAGAGCTCGTCCTTCTCGGAGTCGGACTGTTGGCGCACCTGCTCGCGGCCGTTGCCGAAAATGTCGGGTAAGCCGGCCAGCGCCTGTTTCTTCCACCCTCCGACCTGTGTCGGATGGACCCCGAACATCTGGGCGATCTGCGCGGCCGTCTTGTGCGCCTTGATCGCCTCACCGCCACCTTAGCTTTCAGGCTGGGCGGGTGACTCTTGCGGGTTTTGGGCATTGACTCTCCTCTATTTTCAATGCCGCCGACCATCTAAGAAAGGGTCGTTTTTCTGTCCAAAAAATGGGGTCCACTACAGTTACGTATGCTCAGGTACGCGTCTCGGGCATACAACAAGGGGAATGGTTGGCCATTTTGCTGAGAAAGTTTTGTTCCCCGATTAGGACTCGAACTTACGACCCACTGGTTAACAAGATGATCCTGGAGGCATGTCACGAATCACGACACAAGCCACCATGGGCTATAAAAGCACGTAGCATTGTTAATCACTTCCGCGCTCCAACGTCAGAAATCTTTGCCCAAGAAACGATTGCCACGCGGGTTAATAGCGGTTGTAGGAGTGTCCGAGCGGGAAGCTGTCACGCTGAGGAGGCGACCGCGATGGGGAAACTGCGGTGAGTTCCCTTGGCTGAAGTTCATCTTCACGATGGCGAGAACCTGGAGAGCGCGCTCAAGCGCTTTAAGCGAAAGGTCCTTCAAGACGACATCATCAAGGAGATTAAGCGGCCGCGTTCTATTTGAAGCCCGGTCGGAGGAAGCGAGCCAAGGCAGCCCTGGCTCGCAAACGCGCCCGCAAGAAGCGTCCGAGAGGCGGCGTAGGCGTTGACGCCTGAATCCAGCACGTTAACGTTGATGTAGAGGAAGTAGAGATTTTTTCGTCTCGTCTACGGGAGACGCCATGATGAACAGCATCACTGTGAAAGTCTTCGAGGAAGTTGATAGACTCTTTACCGCGGTGGCGAAAATGATGCGAAGATGCGTTGCGGGATACAAGATCCGACGCGGGCACTTCGACGAGCGATACGGGCGATTCAAGCAAAGTAGCTTCGAATGAGCCACTACCCGAATGCTTAGCTAGGTCAACGCGGAATTAAGACTAAGCGAAAGAAAGGCCTAATGCTGCTAGGAAACGGAGTGTTCTTAAAATACGTGCTCCGGGAGCCAAACGATGGAATGGTCCGCTTCCTTGGAACCGGGCGAATCGAACGCGATGGACTGCATGGGCTGTCGGTGTATGATGACGCCAACGTGCTCAACAGGATCTTTCCGGCACAGCGATTCGAAGTTGGAATGCCGTAGGACCCAATGGTAAATCGATTGACAGCGACATCGAAGACCGCGACCGTAAACGCTTGGCCTGATTGTTGAAAAGGATCGGTGAACGCAAAACAATAAAACTTGGAGCGCGTTTCCTTTGGTCAGCTCCAACGGCGAAAGTGACCATTTCGCAGCGATTGTGTCTACTGGTCCTGCACTACTCTATTTCTCGCCAGTCTTTGTGTGCCGGATCGCCGTGTTTTAAAACTCCCACGCTTGTTGCCCAGGTGGTGGCGCTCCCTTCCACTCGAGTTGCCAGGCGAATCCTCGCGAAGCGGTCGTGCGACGACGCGCAAGGCGTGCTCGGCGAACTCGGGATCTGTTGGGCGGCTTCCGCGAGAGCAAGGCGGTTCAGCTCAGGGTCGATCTCAATCGACTGCATTGGCAGATTTTAGCGCGGTACCGAGTTCGCCAACACCACCTGCCTACTCGGCGACGCCCGGACTTGCCACTTCAGGATTTCAGCGCCGAACTGATCGTCTCCGCGTTTCGGAATGATGTTCTTCGGTGATCCCGTCGCAGCGTTTGCGAACCCGCGCAAGGTCCCGAAATGGGTCCCGCCAGGCCTTGTACGCTGCTGATGCACTGGCAGACCACGGCAACGCACATAGTTACGCCCCGGGGACATTCGGCGGCCGCAATCAGAGCGACGTATTCTCCTATCCGAAGGTGCACCAGTCGGCTTGCCTTGGTGAGTAGGAACATCCGCCGTGCCAGGTGTATAAACGGCGGAGCAATAATAGACCACAAAGCGCCGCGTGAGTGGCGGTTTGTGGCGGTCCAAAAGTAGACCACCACACTTTCAGTTCCAGAACATTACAGGGTAGTTGTGTTTGTGGGACACCAGGAGGTGTATCAGGTGGAAGTGTATGCACGCGTGAGACGAGCCGTGCAGGTGGACGGCATGAGCATCCGGCGCGGGATTGATTGTCCGCTCGGCTTTGGCTCGCACCATGTCGCCAACCGATCCGAAGATTATGCTGCGGAAGCGCGAGGCAGCCCGTGGATCCTCATATGGTCGTTGGGGAGAGGCAATGAGTTTCGCCCAGTATCTTTTTCACCAGCCTGCTAGGAGGGCAAACGAGGCTTCACGCAAGTTTGCCATTAATTTCGCGGAGCATTCAGGATCTCGACGGCCACCCTAATGGGCAGTAGACAAAAAGGGCTAGTCTCCTTTACCAGAAACAAGGACGCCGCCGGTGATGCGTCTTAGGTACTTGTATTTGAGCCGCCCACCTTCCTCGGCTCCGATTTTATCGTCTGCAAGCACGTGCATCAGTTCAAGAATGGACTATCCCTCAACTTAACCAAACGTGTGAGCAGAAGGTCGAGGGATCTGAGTTCGAAACACGTTCATGCTGGGTGCCCAGTCTGGACTAACGTCAGTGGCCCATGCCGATCACTAAGAAAACACTATGCGTTCATGGGTTCGATCACAATGCCAGCTGGGCCCCGGAAGTTCGAAACGTGTCCAGTGTGGGGAGCCAAATATACTTGCAGCCCGCCAGTCTCGCTGAAAAGCCCGCTCGTAGGTTCAGTGTGGGGACTTTTGTGGGGATGCTGTTTCACAATGCTGCGTACTGTTCTCCTTCTCTCGGTGGTCGGTCGAAGAGCTCCTACCGATTGACAGGCGTGTCGCCCCAGAGTAATTTGAGGGGTACCTTGATGACCAGGCCAGTCGATTTCAGACAGGTTTTCGGCGCCGCAGCAATGCTTCTGGTGTCGGCGTCTTCAGCACTCTTCGCACAGTGGCCGGCTTATCCAAGTGCGGGAGTTCCAAAGCGGCTGACGGATGGGAGCCGCCGCCCGCAACAAGAACCTCACGCCCGAACAGCGGAGCGACATCGCTAAGAAGGCCGCAGCCGCGCGATGGGCGAGAAGCCTCAGAACGTGAAACGAACATCCTGATGAGCGCTGCCGACGCTGCATACACCCTCTAGGAGAGCGGAAGGAATCGCTATTTGGTCACTCCCGGACGGAAGGTTTTTCCGGTATTAGGCTGTGTGAGCCAGAACGCGGATGAGTTGTGGATAATTGAACGTTCCGGGAAGATCCTTCCAACCGGCACGCCTTGATCGTCTCTGATCCCTTGGACAATGGAGCGCACAAACCGCGTTTCGCCGCCTGGCCGAATGATACGGTACTCGACTTCAACGGGTGCGATACTCGAACGGACTTGGTCGTCAATCTCCACGATCTTTTCTCGATCCTTAGGGTGGACACAGCTTGACTGTGGCGACGAAAAGAAGCACTGACCTACACCGTGTTCAAGGTGTTCGTTGAGCACGCGGACGTTGGGGATTTTGATCTGGAGATTTGTTGCGTAAATGGGACCTGGGAATGGTCCGTTTTCCATATGAGAACCGGTTCAAAGGCCACTGGCCAGGGAAAATCCCTCAGGGAAGCAAGGCCCGTGCTGAGGGCGTGGCAGCGGCGAAACCCAAATGGCGTCGGGTTGGTCGGCCGGGCGCCGGATCACAATAGGGGAGTTCGGCGCTACTTGGGAACCGCGGGGTGTAGTGTCGCTACTGGGTATGGGGCTCGTGGTTTAAGAATCGGGAGCTTAACGCCTGGCCATTGAACAGGCCTATGGCGCTCGCATTTGTTGTGCCGTGGGGCGTGGTGGATGCGCTAAGGTTTTCCCTGAGGATCGGGAATCTTTTCCTAAACACGTTTAACTTGCTCCAGAAGGTTCTTTTCTTCTGGGCCGAAGGTTCGGTGGCACCCGCGGCCTCCGGCCGTTCCGAGGCAAACGCGTCACTAGATCTTGCTCGGCCTTTAATGGCTGGACAGTCGGTTCAGGGCTTAGCGTCGGAACGGTGGGTTCAGCGTTCGATATGGGTAGCGCCCTTCGCCCGATAACACTGACTCCGCGTTTTCTGGAGCTTCGAGCGGCGCCGCGAAGCGGGTTTTGCGAGCGGTGGGGTCGGACGCGGAACGGTATTGTTGCTGAACACACTACTCGTAGCAGCAAGAGCGGGAGGTGAGATATGAAAGTGCTGCATCGGCATCATCGCTGGCGGTGCCGAATGGAATGGATTGATCGCCGGAGAAGCGATTACTGCGAAAAGCAAGCCCGCAAAGATCACGAGTCCAATGTACCGGCGGTCCAACTTCGGCAGGACGAATTCCGGCGGCCCGTCAATGACATCATTGAGAGCATGCAGAAATTCGTCGGCTGACTGATAGCGATGCAGCGGATTTCTTGCTAGAGTGCGGCTGATGACACAGAGGCGAGCCGAGACGGGGAAGGTGCCGCACGCGCGGTTCCGTTTGCACTGGGGGCTAACGCCTCTGCGTGGAGGAAATACTCAGTGAGTCCTTCGATCTCAGCACCCTTCGGGGAGCTAAGAAGTCCGCGGAAATCGATTTTGCTCGACGGACAATAACCTGAACTTAGGATCGTCCATGATGCGTTGCTTTCCTCCACGCTCAACGAGTTCCATATGAATTCGGCGACCGCGCCGGGTTTCCGCAGTTCCTTATAGAACTCCGAACTGATAATTGTCCGGCGGCCTGATGCCTTGAGCATTTCAAACGGCCGGAATACCTCTCTGAGGTTCCAGTCGGCAACCACGGACCTAAACCACGCTTTTCGAGCTCAGTCCCGCATGACGAAAGTCAAGGGGAACGAAGAGATTGCCTACGCCAGGCTCCAAGTTGCTACCCATAGCCGATGGGAAGAAGACGACATTGGAAGGCGACAATTGGTGGAAAATCGACGACTCCACCAATACCGAGCCTTCGGAGGTAAATGCAAAGGTCTGCCGAGGAGGTACGGATTTTTCAGCAGCGTGTATAGGTGATTGTCCCCAGCCGACAGCAGCGGGGCCGTAGGCGCGTTCCAGAGCCAGCTATGAAACCTCACATTGGGAGTTGAGAAGTTGAATCTTGAACGGAAGGTCCTTTGCCAGGTTAGTCCGCGGCAGGTTCAGCGGGAGGACGCCGTAAGGATCAAATACCGAGACGGTCGACTTGCGGAGGGAAATACCATCGGCTACAGAGTCGCGTGATTTTCCCATTACGCGCCCTTGATGACCACAATCCCATTGCAGACAAGGCCGGCGCCAAGTCTTGTAGGTCCATTGGACGTCCGAATATCCAGATACGCTGATGCGATGCCACGGCGGCAAGAGATTGCTTCAGGTGCTGGGAAGTGCCATCGCTGAGGGAGGACTCTAATGGCATTGCCCTCTACGTCAAGCAAAACACGTTTTACGGCCAAATCGGACCGCGGGTAAAAGTCCCACTGTCGAAGTGGATCCGGAGCCCTGGTCGACCTCGGGGTTGGGTGCTGCTATCGTTGCGGCACCAAATGACGCGTTCATCCGTAACGTCACGGTTGTAGGCGGCTTTGCTTTTTTTTCGGCACCGTCGCTACTTCCAGTTCCGTTCGCCTTTACCCCGTTTCGCTAACGTGCGTGGCCTGTTTAAGCGTTCATCATCATCGAGTAAGTGACTCATCGCCGTGCTGCAACGTCTGCGTATGGCCGGGGTAAACGCCGGGGTGGTCCACCGAAGTGGATGACGGAGGTTTAGCGAAGGGGAATGCCGAAGGGCAGCAAAAATCAACCCGAAGCAGAGCGGTCGTACGCTTTACGACGACTGAATCCTGGGGGGCGATAGTGTCTTCCCCCCGGAAGACCTGTTACCTTCACACCGCGACGTGAGCCGCGACTTTGTGGACGGTTGAACTGCAACCTAACAGGTCTGAACTTGAGCTTCCCGTCCACGACTTTGGCAATAGTCTTTAGCACCCCTGGATAGGCTTCACTACCATGCGTCGCCTTTTCTTTTTTTGTCCCACAGACTAATCGCAAGAGCATCCTCCCCTCCAGCAGTGACTAGGCGCCCTCTTCGTCCTGAAACCTTTTTGTTTCCTGAGCAAGGGAATACGTCCTGTTCGATGGTTCGTATTTACTGGCCGACGCTATTGGGCTTCAAACGAATGGAGACACTACGACAAACATGGCAACCCCTTTGGTTGGCTACGACTAAGAAGCCGAACAGACGACTGACTTAGTTCAGATTATCTGCGAGTGGGCGAAATTGCTCAGGCACGACCACTATGGGCTGACTGGGTCTCGTTGTCAATCCTGAACACGTCAATGTCACCATGCTTGGTTCGCCTGTGGGCGTTATTGCGAATCGACATGGAACTTGTTCGCTAGTATGCTCTTCGGAACCCGCCACCCTTTGACACCTTTGATTGGCCGTGCCCCACTGGAGGCGGGGACGACAGTTGTTCCAGGACGCGCTAAGCTTACATGGAGTGCCCTTCGATGGCAAGGGCAGCGAAGTCTGATAGCAAAAAAATCAGTTATTCGATTGCGGACCTATCCGACCCCATGACGCCGTTCTAAAGTGGGTTCTGCTCTCTAGACTTTCGAAACTGATTTGAAGGAATCCTGGATGACCTTTTTGAGGGACCGCAAACGGCCGGGATTCTCGCGATTCTTCAGCACAGCCACATCGTGTATCCCTACACTGACGACCGGCGATGGCAGATGCGGTTAGCTTCTATGCGAATAACGGTCTTGTCAGGGGCAGTGCAGTCACTCTCGTGGTCACGGAGCCACACCGCCACGCGATCAGGCATACCTCGAAGCCGATTTTGACGTGAACTCTCTTGAAGCGAGCGGGCAGCTTTTGTTTTGCGATGCCGCCGAAGCGCTGAACTCTTTTATGGTGGATGGCAATCCAGATCCCGCACTCGTAAAAACTGGGATTACAACGCTCATTGACCGTGGTCGCTGGGACGAACGCACAGGCCGTTTTCGAGAAGTGCGTCTTTTCGGCGAAGTGGTAAGCCTCTTGTGGCCAGCGAACTGTGCGGCTGCCGAACATCTAGAAGAGTTGGTGAACGAAGTAATCCAGGGGTATTTGATCCCACTCCTTCGCGCATACTCAATGGGCAGCCCAGGTCGCGAACAATTACCTGAGTCGCTCGTAAAGGCACATTCACACACGATTGAGTGGTAAGCCTCTAGCGGATTACCGGCGCGATGGCCGGCGCCGCTCCGGCCCACGAACGGCGTCAGGGCCTAGGGCGCGCGAGAGTGCAGCCCGTATCACAGTACTCCTTTCCGCATAGGAAGTATCTGGGTATTTCCCAGGTGGCGCTACCCGGATAGGCCTCTTACATTCAAGCTCCGCTCTCGTACCACACCCGACTCCCTTAGTAGGCTGCGAAGAGCGACCGAGTCTCATCTTGATCTACTCGATGCTACCGAAACTCATCGCAAACCTTCGGATCCGTTGACGGTGTGCAAAGTCCCGTGTGGCTGGAAGCAACCAAAGAAACCGACAAGCCTGCGAGAGGGCATTGGCGGCGCTAAGCTTCACATCCGCGAGCATCGGTGTAAACGTACTTTAAGATTGAGTGTTATCAACTGATGCGCCTTGGGGTCTTATCTATATGCCGGATTCGAGTCCGCTACGTCCTGGACTGTCAACTATTGCGGAGTACCGTATGACGATGATGGAGATGGACGGGGTTTGGTGGGATCGCTGACCCGTAAGCGACAGGAAATTGTCACTTCTCTTTTCAGGATCACGTCGTGCCTCTGGTTGAATCCAACCCTCCCAAGAGACCCAGACTTGGCGCTCTGACGGCGCGCCCACTAAGATCCGATTCGGTGAGCAGATATATCCGAACGAGCATCCAGCTGAACGAGGCGTTGGTTCCGCTTTTCATCGCCCAGCGTAACCGTTCCGACCTCACAAAAAATATCCGATTGCAGCCACCCACAGCAGGATGTATGCTAAGCAAACCCCAAAATCATGAGGAGGACCTCTATGGCATCGACCCTAGCGTTCCGGCTTAGTGTCGAGTGTTAACGCTGGCATTTGTATCGTGTTTGTTGTGGTTCAGCTCGATCGCCGCTGCTTCAAAACTTCGTTGGCGTTTGGGTAGAAGATGAAACCGAGCTCAAAATAGAGATTCAAAGGCGGCGTCGTACCTGGCGGCGTACTGCATTCGCCCGCGTCTTGGAGCTTCCCGGTCTCTCGACCAGGAGCGCATACACCCCCTCTTCCTCTGTTTCGTGATGGAACTTGAGCTGCAGCCCATCTTCCAATAATGCTTGAAGCATAGGACGCATTGAGGCTGATGTGAGGTCTTCGGAAGCTCTTGTTGGATAGCCGCTCGTTAAGAGAAAGCTGATGCAGGAGATTGGTCTGTTGCCAGGGGTCGGAACAAAGAAGAACCATTGCGGTAGGCGGGAATCGATACCAGGCTCCTCCACCAGCTCATGGACTGACATCGTACCTGGGCTGATACCGAGGTTTGAATCGTTGCAAAAGTCTGCTAGAAGTACGAAATACAGATCGGATTAGGCTCCTGAGGAGCGTTTCAAACAACCTTGGAGGAGGAGTCGGCATGTCGAGACCTCGGGCGACTACGTCGAAAATGACGGCTTGCCTAAGAGTAACAGAATGCCGACTATAGCGATGTCATTGCACTGATTCAGGACCACCACGTAGTGTGTAGGAATTTTGCCGCTCCCACCGAGCCGGACGAACCGGCATCCAAAAGTCTTTATCCGTTCAATGCCCGGCGGGTGACTTTCAATACGGCCACTGTGGAAGGACGCAGAGACGCAGGACAAAAGTTACCGAACCTGTCGCACTGCTCCTTTCTGCGGACTATGACCGGAAGACCAAAGCCGGTACCCATCCCTCCACCTCGGCTGTGGGATTTCGGGTGGCGGGCTACTTTGAAACTGGTCTCTGAGGGACTTGGTAAGGCGTGAGACGGACGTTGCCGCGTGCGCTGATCTCGCAGGTCTTCTCGTTGTAGTCAACAGCGTCAGCGTGTAACATCATCGAACCTTGATCACAAACCATGCTATTGCCGTGACTGCCACGACCGCAGGTACCATCCTGACCTCGAAGTCCCCTTAGTTTGAAATGGACTCGCTTCCTTGCTGATCGATCCCGCTGAATATTGATGCTATTAGCTCGACGCGGCCCGGACCAGTTTCAGGGGAAAGGTTTTGTAAGGTGCAGTCGCTCCGGCTGCGCTTCTTTTTCTTGGCAAATCGCTAAGAACGGGAAGGCGAAAATCTGGCAAACAATCACAACGCTAAGCGTAAAGAGTCTCATGAAATAGCCTCTCCTCTCCTGACGCCAATTGTACTTCACCCCGAATCTACGCCGCTCTTTCTCCCCCCCGCTCCGAGCACCAGGGTTGGGAGATTTCACCCATTGACAGCCGTACGCACGGTAAAGAAATAAAAGCGGCGATAAGGCGGTAAATTGCTAGCGGCCAATTGTGGCCGTAACTTCGTCCAAGCAGGTGCCAATCGAACCTGGCAGTTATGGGGCGGGGAGTCTTGGAT
This sequence comes from Bryobacterales bacterium, assembly GCA_963747945.1. Taxonomy (GTDB): domain Bacteria; phylum Acidobacteriota; class Terriglobia; order Bryobacterales; family Bryobacteraceae; genus Palsa-89. Next base: position 114,159 of record CAVVHB010000005.1, on the reverse strand, counting down.
AGTCCGGGAGGCGGGGATCTTGCACGACCGGCCAGAACACGTTAATACGTGTCGCGCTCATGCGCAATACGATGGTGTTATCGCATATCCCTAGTAGGACGCTCAGGGCGACGCCGCCCCTGATTTGAATTCGTATCGACAGACGATGGTACGCAACGAGCAGCCCCAAAGGTGGGCTACTTTGGTAACTGGACTGGATCAACTTGGCCAAATGTCGAGCCAGTTCAACGCTTCTTGTTGGCTCGAAAACACTGCGGTTGTCATCCCTCGATTTTGGGCAACACCACGCTAACGGTCTATTCCGGTGTCCGTCAGTAGCGCATGAACCCCACTATTCCGGGCAAGGAATGCCGCACATAGTGGAGAGGCGAGACAAAACAAGAGCAAAGGCGCGAGCTATGGCGCCAGCGAATCGCGGAACAGGAAACAGCGGCCAGTCGATCCGCGCATATTGTCGCGAGCGAGAGTTGAAAGAGCACGCTTTCTACGGATGGCGTGGGAGGCTGCGGAAACAGAACACACCGGTCCGCTTCGCACTGGTGGAGACAAAGCCGGCCGTGGAAACGCCACCGCCCTTGGAGTTGCTGCTGGCCAGCGGCGACCGGCTTCGGATTCCGTCCGATGCCGCGACGCTGAAGTTGGTGCTGGCGGTGCTGCGGGAACCAGGGTGATCCACCTGCCGGCGAGCGTTCGGGTGTATCTGTGCACCTCGCCATGCGACATGCGGCGGAGCTTCGACGGACTGCACGCGTTGGTCACTGGCGCGATGAAGCTGGATGCGTTTGCCGGGCATCTGTTCGTGTTCGCGAACCGGCGCAAAGATCGGGTGAAGATTTTTATTGGGATCGCGATGGGTTCGCGGTGTGGGCCAAGCGGTTGGAGGAAGGCACCTATGCGATGCCGTTCGGTGCAGAGGACGAAGCGCGGCGCGAGATAACGGCACAGGAGTTAGGCGCGCTGCTGAGCGGCATCGATCTGAGCACTGCCAAGCGCCGAAAGCGGTATCGGCGCGGAAGCGCCGAAGCCGCATAAAGATTGGCTTGGATGCATTTTATGCTTGGCCTGAAGCAGCGTTCGCTTTATAATTCCGGTAGTGCCGGTGGATCGCAACAGCTTGCCGAAAGATCCAGAGATCTTGCAGCAGATGCTGGTGGATCTGACCACGCAACTGGACAAGACACAACGGCTGTTGAGCCAGTTGCTTTCGGCTAAAAGCGGCACTCACAGCGAACAGTTGAGCGCAGATCAGTTGCGATTATTCGTGCAGGAACTCAACGCTGCTGAGCCTGAAGCGGACACAGAAACGCAAAAGGACGACGATGTTCCGCCGGGCTCGACTTCCAACAGCAATGAAGACCAAGACGAAAGCCGCCGGCGAGGACGCCGCACTCTACCGTCACACTTGAAGCGCGAACGGATCGAGCACGATCTGGCGGAAGAGGAAAAGCACTGCGCCGCTTGCAGCCAGGACCTGCGGCCCATCGGAGAAGAAAGCAGCGAGCGCTACGAATACATTCCGGCGCAGTTGCTGGTGATCGAGGACATCTGCAAGAAATACGCGTGCGCCTGCACGGTGAAGACCGCGGGAAGCCGCCGCAGCCCATCGAGAAGAGCGTGGCCGGTGCGTCGCTACTGGCGCAGGTGATCGTCAGCAAAATAGCGGATCACTTGCCCGTGCACCGGCAAGGGAAGATCTTCAGCCGCTGCGGCGTGGAGATTCCAGATCAAACCATGGGCGGCTGGATGCGGCAATCGGCTCAGTTACTCGAACCTCTGTATGTTCGCCTGAAGCAGTTCGTGCTGAGCTCGAAGGTGGTGGGGACTGACGACACACCGGTGAAAGTGCTGGACCGCAAATTGAAGCGCGCGACGCGCAGGGGACGATTCTGGCCGTACCTCGGGGATCGCGAACATCCCGCGGCCGTGTTCGACTACACCCCGACACGAGAACGCGCGGGGCCGGAAAAGTTTCTGAAAGCGTTTCGCGGATATCTGCAGGCCGATGCCTATGTGGCTTACGACAGCTTTTTCACCGATCCCGAACGCGGGTTGGTGGAGGTGGCCTGTTGGGCGCACACCAGGCGTCACTTCCATAAGGCGCTGGATACCGATTCGGCGCGCATGGGCGCGGTGCTGGCCTACATCGCGCATCTATATAAGGTGGAGAAACGCGCGCGGCGGTCGGGCATCGTGGGCGAGGACTTGCGCCTGTTGCGCGAGCATGCGTCCCAGCCGGTGCTGGAGAAATTGCACGAATATCTGAACAGGATTCGCGAAGAAGTGCTGCCCAAGAGCGAAGCCGGCCAAGCGGTCGCTTACGCGTTGAAGAACTGGGCGGCGCTGACGCGCTATCTGGAAGATGGCGACCTGTCGATCGACAACAACCATACCGAGCGGAGCCTGCGCGGCATCGCGGTGGGGCGACATTATGTACTGGCGATGATTATGTGCAGTCCCCAGTTGCCGGCCGCGGCCTGATTGATTGGGTCGATCAGTGAACTGCACATAATCCCTACAAGCCTTGCAGGAAACGGAGCAGCCTCTCTGTCGGCTTGTATCGAACGTGCTTTGCCGTGAGCGGCTGCAGGAGTTTCAGCGCCTCTTCTTTCATCTTCAGGTCGGCTTCAACATAGATGTGAGTTGTGGCCGGACTCTCGTGGCCGAGCCAAAGCGCGATGAGCGTGATATCAACGCCGGATTGCAGAAGATGCATGGCCGTTGTGTGGCGAAAGGTGTGCGGCGAGATCCTGCGGCCGGACCAGGCTGGCACACTTTCGTGGTCGCGGTTTTGGTGGCGCGCTTCAGACGATCCGTGATCGCCGACCGGGTAAGCGGGCCACCGCTGGCAGTCGGAAACAGCGGCCGGCCCGGCGCAGGATCGATCCGTGCAAGCCAACGACGGATCTGACCTGCTGTGGCCGGCCAGATGGGCACGGTTCGATCCTTGCGACCTTTGCCATGAAGACGAACCCTGGGGCTGCCCTCCAGAGTCACATCGGCGACCGTGATGCCACGTGCCTCCGACACGCGGGCTCCAGTGTTGTAGAGCGTGGACAAGAGAACTTGATCTCGTTGTCCCGCCCATGTGGCCGGATCGGGAGCGTTGATGATGGCCTGCACTTCTTCGCGCGACAGGAATCCGACCAGAGGCCGGGTACAGCGTTTCATCGGAATGGCAAGGGCGCGTTGGATCATGGCGAGCGCCTCCGGATCCTTCCACGCAGCAAACCGCAAGAATGATCGGACGGCGGCCAGCCGCGCGTTGCGGCTCCGAATGGAGTTGTTCCGATCCTTTTCGAGATGATCGAGAAACGCGAGCACCAATGGGGCATCCAGATCGGCCAGCTTCAAGCTTTCGGTGGGTTTTTTCCATTGATCGCGAGCGAACTCGAAGAGCAGCCGGAAGCAGTCGCGATAGGCTGCTACGGTTTGCGGACTCGAATTGCGCTGGCGAATCAGCCGGTCCAGGAAGAACTCTTCGACGAGCCTGGCAAACCGGCCTTCCGGGGAGTTGGATGCTTTCATTGGCACTCTCCGGATGAGAAGCGGGAGAACCGTTGGGATGCTCCGCTCATCAGCTCCGGGGTTGCGGAGATGTACCAGTAGGTGTCGGAAACTTTCGCGTGTCCAACATAAGTCGAGATGGCGTCGGCCACATGATCGATCTGGTTGTCCTGCTGGCCACGCAGCAGTGCCTGGCAGATGAAGGTGTGGCGCAGATCGTGGATACGGGGCTGCGCATGGCCGCCGCGGGCAACCCAGCCCAGGCGACGGCGGAGACGGTCGAAGACGTTATGGATGGTTCGCTTCGGAATCGGCTGCCCATCGGATGTGAGGAAGACCGTCTCAACCCCTGAGTGACGCGGCGTGACGAGGGTAGCCTTCCGGTACACCGCCAGGGCATTGCGCCGTGCGTGGCGTGAATCGGCACCAGTCGCGACTTCTTGAACTTGGTCTCGCGGACCGTGAGAGAGGGCTGATCCAGATTCAGATCCTTTCGTTCCAAATGGAGAGCCTCAGAAAGACGCATGCCGGTTGCCGCCAGCAGGCCGAACAGTGTAACGTATGTGAGCGGCCGTAGTCCGTCTGGCTTCAGTTCGCCGGCGGCGACCAACAGTGCAGTCACTTCAGCCTCCGTGTAGATGTGCGGAGAGAGTCGCCGATGGCCGGGGCCACAAAGCCCCAAAGGGAGTACGGGACAGACAGGATCGAACTGGCGGCAGTACTTTAGAAAAGGACGCAACACCTCCACGCGTCGGGCCGCCGTTACGGGCCCAGGCGAGACGGCTCCTTGCACCCATCGGAGCAACAGCTCTAAAGTCAGCGTTCCCGCATCGCTTTGCTCGTTTGCGAAGCGGGCGAATGCGTGGAGTTGGTATCCCTCGCCTCGCAGGTCGAAGCCCATGGCGCGGCGCGAAACCAGATAATCTTCGACTTGCGCATTGATTGCAGGCATCGTCATGCAGCACCTCCCGGCCAGGGTTGAGCAATCGCACTCAGCCGAGTCGAGATCGACCTTGGCGTAGATCGCTGTGGTGTCGAGACTCCGGTGCCGCAAGACGTCGGCAATCATCTTTCAAGGTGGCGCCACCCTGGAGCATACGAGTGGCCGCGCTGTGGCGTAATCGATGTGGGCCATGCAGTCGGCCGGCGAGACCACTTCGAGCAGCCGCTTGTCTGACCACCGACCGGATTACGGACGCGTCAACGGGAACATCGAGTGGCGCACGGTGCCGGACAAACACGGCGCGGCTCTCTGTCGTAGGCCGAGCCTTGTGAAGATAGTTGGAGATCGCTTGCCCAGTGACGGCAGGCAGTGGCAACACGTCAGCGCGGTGGGACTTGCCCACCCGGACGGTCAAGGTGCCGTTCTTCCAATCAATGTCGTCCAGGCGCAACGCCGCGACCTCACAAGAGCGAAGACCGAGATCCACCAAGCAGCGAACGATCGCGTAATCGCGTTGACGCTGTGGCTCGGCCTGTTCAAAGGCCGACATCAGCTTGGCGAGTTCCTCCTGGCCGAGGTACTCCGGCAGAGAAGCCAGCCGCCAGCGCGCTGTTATGGGAATCGCCGCCGTGAGCGCCGCGACCGGATCCGCGTGCCGCAGGGCGCGAAACCGTAGATAGCTCCGAACGGAGGAGGCCACAACTTGTGCACTGCCCGGCTGATAGCCCTGGCATTGCGCAGCGAAGAAGTCGCGGATCTCCTTCGCCCTAACCGCGAGAACTCAAGGCCGCCGGCGGGAAAGAGGTAAGCGAGGAACCGCCCAATCCATTGGCGGCGTGAGATCAGAGTCGCGGGGGCCAGTCCGCAGACGTCGGTCGCATAGTCACAATAATCTTGCAGTTCGGAGATGATGAAATTAGAAAAGCTCGGTGGTGCCAGCGGTATTCGCCCGGCGGCGCGCAGGATTGCCAACAGATGCCGCAGCGCCGACCGAACAGTCACCTTTCCCCGTTGTGGGCGGCCTGGGCAATCACAACAACTGAGATGCTCATCAAGGAAACGCCGAACCGAAGCTTCTCCGATCTCGACGTAATCGGAATCGGGCGCGGACCAGGCAAGGAAGTGCTGGACGGCGCGCATGTACGAATGAGTTGCCCCCGGTCCATAACCGCGGCTCTCCAGTGTCGTTGTGTATAGTTCGACCAAGCCGGGAATCTCGACAGGATTCGGCTTGGCGGTTGAATCAGAAACAGGCATGTACTCTCCTTGGGACTGGAAGTCCCTCCGGAGAATAGTCAGATTATGTGCGGCTCACGTAGATCTCAGGAAACGGGCCGCCGCGCCTGGCAAGTCTCAGGCCGCGGACGACAACTGCGGACTGCACATAATCATCGCCAGTGCATAATGCAGAGGATTTTAAGCAGGGTGCCAGCTGAGCCAAAGCTTCAGTGAGTCGAGGAGGGTGCGTGGGCACTCTGCTTAAAATTCCGTTGTGCTTAGCTGCTGCAGAATGCCTCGATCTATGTGTTTTGGATTGGTCACGGTATTGGAGAGGAGGTGGAGAAAGAATCGGCGATGGTAAGGAATGGAGGCTAGAGAAGCACTCAGGATATGTCCGCAATGGCATGCGTCGAGGAAAACGGCATCTTCGAAGCGATAGACACACTGCTTGGCGCTGCCGAACCCTGGTCGAGACAGACTTCTGCGCCAACCTGGGCGACAGGAAGCCTTCGCCAGTAGTGACACAACTGATAGTGTCGCTCATGAACTGTCCCATCCGGCGGTTGTGGTGCCGATGGGCAGAACACCGATCCGCCGCATCCGACCTTTCTGGCAATGCGGGCATTGCAAAAGATCCTGTCCAGTGAGTTGCTGGTAGCGCTCGCAATAGTCCTGCGGGGGCGGTGCAAGTAGAGCCGAAACACCGAGGAGTTCTCGGCAAGGGCCGGTTTTCCGCATGGTGCCGGTTGCTGAAAAGACCATAGTGGCGAATCCGCTGGAAGCCCTCCGGTAGGACGTGCAGCAAGAAGCGGCGCAGGAACTTGTTGGCCGATAACGTCATGAGCTTCTGCTGTTGTTTGTCTTTGTAGTCCTTATAAACGAACGTGACGCGTCCATCTTGCAGCTGTTGCAGTCGGTGGTTGGAGATGGCGACGCGGTGGGTGTACCGGCCCAGGTAATCTAATACCCTTTGCGGCCCACCGAACGGTGGCTTGGCGTAGACTACCCATTTGGCTTTTCGCAGCGGAGCCAGGTAGCGAGCGAAGCTGGCCGGGTCGGACAAGTGCTGTAGCTGGCCGTGAAAGCGCAGCTTTCCAGCCCGGTAGGCCTGCTCAAGGTAACGAAGGTAGAGCCGGCGAAACCGGCACGAGAGCACGCGCACGGGCAACAAGAAGCGTGGACGGCAGGCCACCCAACGGCTGCCGTCCAGCGAGATTCCACCACCCGGGACGACGCAATGCAGATGCGGATGAGTGGTGAGTGTCTGTCCCCAGGTGTGGAGGATGCAGAAGAAGCCGAGCTGGACACCCAGGTGCTTTGGATCGGCCGCGATCGATTGAAGAGTTTCGGCCGTAGCCCGGAACAACAGATCGTACATCTGGCGTTTGTTTTGTAGGGCCAGGGTGGCCAGTGGTGCTGGCAGCGTAAACACAACATGAAAATACTCGCACGGCAGGAGTTCGGCCTGGCGTTTCTCCAGCCACTTTGCGCGAGCCAGGGACTGGCACTTGGGACAATGCCGATCCGCGCACGAGTTATATGCGTTCCGTTCGTGGCCGCACTGGTCACATCGTTCCATATGACCGCCGAGTGCCGCGGTGCGACACAGTTCGATGGAGCGCAGCACTCGCCTCTGCCTCTGGGACAGAGAAGCAGCATGTGCTTGGCGAAACTCGTCGCCATGGGCACGCACGATATCGGCGACTTCCAGGGCCGGCCGCATGGAAGGGCGGCCTAGGATTTTGGATCAACGATGGGCAGCGGGAGCAGATCCAACGGGCTGGTGGTAGCGCAGACCGTGGTAGTGGCCAGACGGAGATAGCGGGCCGTGGTAGAGAGACTGCGATGACCCAGCAGGAGTTGAATTTTGCGTATGTCGGTCCCGGCTTCCAGTAAGTGAACCGCATAGGCGTGCCGGAGCGAGTGCGGCGTTGTGTGCTTTGTCAGACCAGCGCGCCGGCTGGCCTGAACCACGGCATCGCCGACGGCTTCTCGGCTCAGAGGTTGGTTAGGAATTTGTCCTGGAAACATCCATTCCCCTGGCCGTACTTTCCGCCAATAGCAGCGCAACAGTTCCAATAGCTTGGAGGACAGTTGAACGTCGCGGTCTTTATGGCCCTTACTCAGTTCAATTCGGATCATCATGCGCTGGCTGTCGATGTTGTCGGCGCGCAAATGCACCGCCTCACTGACGCGCATCCCGGTACCGTACATGGTGCTGAAGATGACATGGTGAGGAAAGGAAGGAGCGGCTTGCAGCACTTCGAGGACCTCTTGCGGGCTGAGGATGACCGGCAATCGATGATCTTTCTTAGGGCCGGGAATCAGTGGGACAGTCCAGTCACGTTTCAAAGTGACCGCGTAGAGGAACCGCAGTGCGCTGACCGCGACGATTCGGGTGCCAACCGACACCTTCCTCTCTTGGGCCAAGTAGATCTGGTAGTTTCGAATCTCTTCAGGACCCAACTGCTCCGGTGACTTTCCAAAATGGCGTGCAAAGAGGCCGACCTGACCTAGGTAGCTCTGTTGTGTGTTGGGTGCAAAGTTGCGCACCGTCATGTCTTCGATCATCCGCTGGCGCAACGGTGAGACCTTGCGGGCGGTTGGAATTAGGTAACCAAACGATGTTGTGTTGCTCATGCGAGCAACGATAGTAGAAACCCCATTCCGAAGAGCAGTTCCCGATATCTCAGTTCACGCTGTCAGGCCGGCTTGTGGAAAGAGGGTCGTGGCAACCCAATTCCCGCGTAGCGGGTTAGTACTATGTCGCTTATGCGCACGTGTACATAAGCGACACAACTGGACCTTCGTGGGAAGCGATCGCGGCGGCAGGACGATGGCGGTGCTACGAAGCTTCGTGGCCTCGTGCGAACTGGCCAAGGTAGATCCGTTCGCCTGGTTCCAGGACGTGCTTACTCGCATCGGCGAGTGCTCGATTCAGCAGCTCGATGAGTTGCTGCCTCACCGCTGGGCCGCTACCCGCGCTTAGCTGTCGCTCTTTAGAATTTCCAGTTCCTTCGTCGGGCCGCTGGTGTTCATGTGATGGATACCGCACAGCCTCAACATCAGTTCTATCGGCTCGAACCTGCGAGTGCAATTCCAAACTGATCCGCGCTATGGGGACTTCGTCGAACGGGCCTCTGTACGCGAGGTGCTTGGCCTCCAACTTCCGGTCGCCGCACTTGAAGACGTGCTGGAAACACGGGTTTGGGACGGCTCGAGGCGGAGCCTCCTCGACATCGAGCGGTTGCTTGAATCCTATCCAGCTCTCAAAACGCGGGTTCCAGAAGAAATTATCCGGCAGCTAGGCTGAGCCCGTCTTCTCCGCTAACTGCTGCAGCTCCCAAATATCCCGACGGCTTTGTCCCAGCAGCGGAGCCAGCGCCATCTTGCCGGCGCGGCCGATCTGCGTCTCCAAAAACCTCAGCTCTTTCAATTGCCCGCCAAGTTCCGCGTCCGGTTCCACGGGAAAACCCATTTCGCGGCGCAGCAGATCGCCTTTGGCGCGGGCGCTCAGCTCCAGCGACAGGTGCAGATACGACAGCATATCGCCCAGGATCACAGGCGTGAATGTACTTTCGAGCGACCGCATATACGAACCCACTGGCGACTTGCTGAAAGTACCCGTCGCGATCATCTGCAGCAGATCGATGTCTTTGTCGAGCTTCATGCCCAGCCATTTTTCGAGCACTTTTTCGCTGCGCCAAAAAATGAAGGCGATCACGATCGGCAAAGTCACCAGCACAACCACCGCGGCCATCACTGGCCGCCAGAACGGCTGATTGTACAGTACGTGAATCACGATAGCCATGGCGAGCCCGGGCAGAAACGTCAGCGGCGAACGCGAACCGCGGATTTCGCTCACGTTGGCCGAAACCGTTCCGAAAATGGCTGTCGCGCCGCCGTGCATCATTGCGGTTCCCAGTCCCCGGACCGCGCTCGCAGCCAGGCCGCTGGCTGAAAGATCGGGAATATAGGTCAGGTTTTCGAGCACCGCGAAGCCGGCGCCGACCGCGAACCCCGAGATCGCGGTATCCACCATGAAGCCCACGCGGTTGGATCGCAACAACCAGGCGACGTACAAGGCTTTCGCGATCTCTTCGACGACCGGTGCGCCCGATCGCGCCCAGATGGCAGGCGGTATGATCCCAGACGCGTAGACGGCCGTGTTTAGTCCGTAGCAAATCGCTGCAACCGCGCATCCGACACCCACGGATCGCAGCACCCGGCCGAGGGTCAGCAATTTGTAGGTATCGATTAACTCGAGGGCGAACAGAAAAACCAGCACCGGCAGGACACTCGCACACACCTGCGCGAGGATCAACCAGAGAGCGGTTGGGAACATCACAGAATCCGCAAAGATACCATGTATTCGGTGGTGACGTGCCCGTTATGGTCCGCTGCCGCTGCGTAGCCGCTGGAGAGTGTCGCGTTCAAGTAGGTAAAAAGCACCACGCGAAGATCGAGCTGCGTTCCGACATTAGCAAAATAATCGCGGCTGGGCTGGCTGGTGAAGTTCGTGACCAGGCCGGACGAAAATACGGTGAGCCGCGCCCAGTTGACGTAGCACCAGGTGGTGCCGAGCTCGCGGAATCGCACGGGCGGCAGATTGTATTCGCCCAGCAGTTTGCCGAAACTGCGCGCGCCGATCGCGTCGATGCCCACGCCCGGGAAACTATAGTACTCGCGATAGCGCTCGATGGAAAGATGATCGATGTAATTGTTGCCAAAGGCGCCGAAATAGAAGCTGGCGAAGGGGCTGGTGAAATCTCCGAACGATTTTCCGCTGGATGCCCGCAGCCAGAACGCGCTATTGCGCGGCAGCAGGAATCCCCGATCGTAATTTCCCCACACGCTGGGAAATGCGCCATGCGTGTAATAGAGGCGCGTGTGAATGCCCCAAACAGTGCCCTTTTCATCATCCACCGCGCCTTGCGCTCTTTGCAGGTTGGAATATTTGAGCCCCAGGTTCGCGTCCAGCAGATTCCCGATGTTGTTTGTAGAAACGTTTTGGTATTCCGGGAGCGCATTGAGATCGGAGTAACCGGCCACGCTCCAATCGAGCGAGAGCGTGCGCGGCGTATCGTAGATCAAATATTGCGAATGCGCCAGCTTCAACGATTCGCCTTTGCGGCTCAGCTTGGTGGGGCCGAAGAGATCGTAGAAATCGGCGTAATTATAAAATCCGGTCAGCTTCCAATCCCACATGTGAGCGTCGAACGAGATGTGCACTCGCTCATTCGACGGCAGATTTGGATCGGGCGAGTAGCTGCCGTCCACACTCACTCCAACCAGACGCAGGCGATCGGCAAACTCGGCGCGCATACCAACGCCGGCCGTGTCCTTGTAGCCTTGCACGATGGGATAGGCTGAAATTAGTTGGACGTTGCGCAGCGGATCATAGGATCCTGCGCGCGTAATCAGATTCTCGGAATTGATGGAAGCGGGCGGCGGCAGCTTCCATTTCCGCAGCTCCGGATATTTATTCAGCGTGACCTGGCCAAAGTACTTCACCGCGGTCACGTCGTCGAGCGGTTTCACTGGAACACGGGCCGGCACAAATCCCTTGCTGGTGTATTCGAACGCAATCAGCGATCCATCGGCCAGCGGCAGCGGACGAAAGAGCCCGGTCTCGGCGTTGCTGATCACGTCCATTTTCTTGGTCTCGAAGTTGTAGCGAAACAGATTGGACGCGCCGGTGTAGTAGGACGACCCGAACAAGTAGCGCCCATCGGGCGAATACACGAAATTGCCGGGCGAGTTGTATTCGAAATCGTAGAGAGTTTCCGGCATTGCGTCGCTTTTGCTCAAATCTCCGGCCTTGCGCAAATCGTCAATTTTAAAGCGAACCAGCTTTTGCTTGCCGCTCACATCGGAGATTGCGCCGGTCAGGTATTGGCCATCGGGCGAAACGTCGATGTCGAAGATGTCGTTGCCGTAGTCGAAGTCGCGGCGGACCGTCATTTCTTTATACGGGGTCTTGAATTCCACCAGCGCGGATAAACCATTGTCGTGCCGGACGCCCCAGATGGAGCCGTCGGCGGCATCGAACGCCAGGTCCCCGGTGCGAATATCCTTCAACAATCGTTCGGCGTGGTGATTATCCACGTCGTAGACATTCAAGTCGCGCAAATCGTTGTTGTCGGTGGTGTAGTAGAGCTTGCGGCCGCGCGCGTCCCAAGTAAGAGACGTTACGTAATACAGCGCCGGTCCTTTGATATCCTTCAACTCGTCGATTTTACCGGTGTCCACATGAATCGCGGCCAGGCTCGCCATGTGCGCGGGATAGCGAATGGCCGCATAGATCACGTTATCTTTGGAATCGAAATAGGAGCGCGACACGGAGCCGAGCGTCTGCTGGGTGATCCTTTGCGGCACTGTCACTGGATACTTGCGAATGTCGGCGAGGTTGGCTTCCTGGAACTTCCGCTCGTCGGCGATCCACATTTTCCAGGCCTGATCCATCCCGATGCCGTAAACCTGTTTGAAGCGCGACGCGAAATAGCGCTTGGTGTTCTCGCCGCGAGTAATCCATTGAAGCAGCTTGTCCGGGCCGTAGGTGTAGCAAAGCCAGGTCATGAAGCGCGTGCCGTAAAGGTAGGAATTGGCGCCGGTTTGAAAATCCGCCGAGGTTCCTTCCGATTCCAGTCCGACTACATCGTAGATATAAGCGTCGTCGTGGACCATGGTCCGAAACACCATTTCATCCCAACCGCCCATGGCGCGGCCGAGTCCGCCGGCCATCCAGGTTTCCATGAAGGTGGCGATTCCCTCGTGAAACCAGCGAGTGGCATAGTGTCTCGGGCTGGTCATGGAGCTGTAGAGAATCGACACCGGGTCTTCGTCGGTTGGCACCACCTTGCCGAAGAACAAGGAGCGAAAGCGGCGATCCAGCGAATTCGCGTTGTCGCCCATAACGATGTGGATGGACTCGTGATTCATGATCCACGTCATGCGCTCGTTGGCGGGCAATGTTTCGTAGGTGTAGCTGAAGGGCGCGATGCCGACGTCAATAAAATTGGAAGGGACGGTTCCGGCGGCGCCGTGACCGTAGTCGCCGAAATCCTCCAGCAAAACGGTCAGTTTCTGCGAAGGGGTGTAATGAAATAAATTGTGCTCGAAGTTGAGCGCGTTCTCATAAGACCGGATGAGGTGCGTCACCAGATATTCATGCGAGGGGCTGTAATACAGGACTTCAATATGCGCGGAGGACTGGACAAATATCTTAGGATGGGGGGCTGTAAAAGCGGGGACGCACCACAGGCCCAAAAACAAAATGAGTCCCGCGACCGCGCGCGGGACCCGTTTAGAAATTCCGTTTATCAATTGTTGTCGGTCGCTCGATCCCGCCTGAGTAATCAGCGGTTGCTTGAGGCGAGCGCCAGTCGAGACATGCTGCCAGCTTCCATCGCCCTTTGGAAATCCGATCGCTGCGTTAAAGCCAGGAAGGCCGGCTGGGCCATGGCAGACCGCAGCGCATTCGATTCGAGAAGGTGGTTGAACAGTCTATCGGAAGCGAGCGCCCGGAACGAAGCATTCATGATCAAAGAATTGAAAGCCGGGCTCTCGGCCAGTCGCATAGCCAGCGCGTCTTTTTGTAAGGCCATCGATAGATCATGCATCTGCAGGCTCTGGTGGGTCCTCACGGCCGTTTGCACGGCAGCGGACCTAAGCAGCAATGCAAACTGCGCATTTTGCGCCACCGCCCGGAAGTTGGCATTGGCTAACAGCCCCACGAAAAGGCTGTTGCGGGTAGCCAGTTGGTTAAACGCATCCTCGTGCATCAGTTCCTGGAATGCCTGGTTCTTGGCGAGCGATTTGAATTCGCTGCTTTCGAGGATGGCTTCCGTCGCCACCGGCGCCGAGCCCGGCGTGGCCACATCGGCCGAGTTGACTTGCCCTTCGCGATAAACGTCGCGCTTGCCGATCGCACCCTGCGTCTTGTCCGAACTGACGTGCGTCTTTGAAAAATAGAACAGGACACCGGCGGCGATGAGGCCGCTTCCGATCAATATCGGGAATCTCCATTTACGTAAAGAAGTCATCTAAAATCCTCTCTTCCGATGTGCGTCTGCGTTTTGTCGTGCTTACGTTATAGAGTGACACAGTCTGGAGCAATGTTGCACGGGACCAAAAAAAGTTTGAAAGGTTCCAAGTACCAGTCGTTCTAGTCGCTCGGGCCATCCATGGGGAAGATGAAGGACAGGACGTTCCGGTCTGCCTCGCGGCGGTAGGCGATGGAATCCACCATGTTTCTCACCAGGAAAACACCCAAGCCGCCGATTGGGCGATCCGCCAAACCGCGCGAAAGGTCGGGTGGGTCAACCTCTAACGGATTGAAAACACGTCCGAAATCAACAATTTCCACGCGCAGCTTGCGAGGTCCTTCCGGTGCGTAGGCAACCTCCACCGCTCCCGTTTCAGGGGTGTAGGCGTAGCGGGCAACATTAATAAGGATCTCTTCCAGCACCAGATCCAGCTTCTCGCATTCATTCGCGGCAATGCCGGCAGCAAGCGCGCCAGTTCGCACAAACTGGCTGAAGGCCGAAATCGACTTCGCGCTGGCGGGCAGGGTGAGCCGGGTGACTGGGGGGTCCATCACAGCGTGTCATCCATCACTGCGTTTCATCCATCACAGCGTGGCGAGGGCTTGCTGGGTGGTTTCGAAGACTGGAAAAAGGCCGATGAGCCGCGTCATTTCAAAGACTTGGCGCGGCAATCCATGGAGCCCGCAAAGGATCAGCGATCCAGAGGAGGATTGCAGCTTTTGGGCCACCGAAAGGAAGCAACGCAGCCCCATGCTGCTGACGTACTGCAGGCCGTCCAGATCCGCTATCACGTGTGTTGTACCGTTCGTGATCCAGCGCTCGCAAGCTTGTTCGAACTCATGGGCGTTCTCGGCGTCCATACGGCCGGTTACCTTAAGCAGCACAGCTTTTTCGAGTTCCGTGGGCTCGATATTCATAAAGGTCCCAGCTTACCGAGGGTAGAGAGAGGAAAGCAACGCAATTCGCCCGGCCTCTCCGGCATGTATATGTAGCGCCATATGTACAGTATGTTACGATAGCGCAATCGGTGGCACCGAATTCCAGGCGTTGAATGAATTCTTCCGAAGAAGACCTAGAGAAACTTCGGCCGAAAGTACGATTCAAGGTGTGCTACGAGGTGGGCTTCTACTGCCCCGATGTGGATGATATCGTTCAGGAAACCCTGGCGCGCTTCATCGTGGCCACGCGAGCGGAGAAGCTCCAGAAACCTGAAGCGGTGGGTGCTTTCCTGAATGGCATCTGCCGAAATGTAATCTCGGAGTACCGCCGCCGCAATATGCGCGACGAGCCCATGCCGGAGGTTGTACCCGAGCCGCCCAGCAAGGGGATCGCGGAGACCGATCTATTCGACCTTCGCGAAGCCATCGCCCAGGGCCTGGAGCAGCTCTCCGAGCGCGATCGCCGTGTCTTGCGAGGCGTCTATCTGGAAGAAAAATCGAAGGAAGAAATACTGGAGCAAACCGGCATGAGCGACGAAAACTTTCGCGTGGTGCTGTGCCGGGCTAAGGAAAGATTTCGCGCAATTTATGTGGAACAGACGAAACATCGGGGGCCTTCACGTCACTCAATAGTATGAGCATGGACTTCCATAGCGATCTGGTGCGGCGCGAACAGCTCATCACGCGGTATCTGCAGCACCATCTGAACCCCGAGTTGGCTGACGAATGGGAAGGCCACTACCTGGCGTGCGACGAGTGCTTCGAGGAGATGCGTGCCACCGAGTTGCTGATTCGCGGCTTGGGTGAGCCGATCGTCGAACGGAAGCACATCATCGTTGAACATATCAAGGACGTCACTATTTTGAAATTCGCTCGAGGCACGCAACTGCTGGCGGCATCGCTGGAGTTGACGGAGCTGTCCAAGGCCGTCCGTTTGGAGAGCGACACCAAAGTTCTGATCGATCTGAGCAGGGTCAGCCGGATCGACAGTACGGGTTTGGGCGTGTTGATGAACTGCTATTGCCACGCAGTGAAAAACGCGGGCGTGTTGAAGCTGCTGAACCCGGATGCGCCAGTGCGGCGCGTACTAAGCATGACCAAGATTGACTCAGTATTGCAGACATTCGAGGATGAAGCCGCGGCGATCGAGAGTTTTGGGCGCGCGTAGGCCTGAGGGAAGACACTCTCGCTTCATGATTAAGACAACGATCCGTCTGAATGCCGATACGCTGGTGACTGTTCAGCAGATGGCAGAAGAGCAGGGACGCAAACAATCCGAACTGATTCGCGACGCTTTGCGGATATTCCTTTTGGCCGGCAGGCGCCCCAAAGCCAGGTCGAGGCAGACCTTTGAGCCGCACGGCTCATGACGCTTCCAGCTGGCCCTGCGCCGGTTGCTTGACGCCTGATTGTCCCGCGGGGCCGGCAGAAGCGGGTAGTGTATCAGTCTGAAATCAAAAATCCGTATTAAAATGCCACAGCTTTGCGGTGAGTCGTGTTGGCTCCGCAGATCCAGCCTTCGATACCCTTGTGATCGCCATCCTTTACCTGAATCTTTACGAACACATTTCTTCCCTGACAGTGATTGCGTGTGTCTTCCGTCACGTAAACTTGGGTCCCGTGATCCAAGGGAATGAATTGCGAATCTTTTCCCGGCGTCGTCTTGCCTTTATCGAGAAATTTGAGTTGGCTCAGGCTAGAGTCACCCCCGCTCTTGCTAAGCCACGCGGTTTTCGAGCCGCGGATTGTCTGAAGGCGTAGTTCCGCCCACGAAGCCAATAACAAAAAGGAGGACGCCGCAATAATTCTAAATAAATGGGCTATGTGCCATAAATTGTAGCGTGCCAGATGTATGCTTACATGTATGCGGTTAGCCATTCTCCTGCTGCTGGGCGTTGCTTCGCTCCTTGCGCAGGAGAGCAAGCAGCCGGACCATCCATGGGCGCCACTCGCGTTCCTGATTGGCGAGTGGGTTGGCGAAGGCGGTGGAACGCCGGGGCAGGGCAGCGGCGGATTCTCGTTTCTGCCCGATCAGGAGGGCCGCATCCTGATTCGGAAGAATTACGCGAAATATCCCGCCACCAAGGACAAGCCGGGCTATTCCCATACGGATTTGACGATCATCTATAGAGAGCCCGGCGAGACCAAGCTGCGCGCTATTTACTTTGATAACGAGGGCCACACGATCCACTACACGGTGGAGCCGTTGGCGAAAGGAAAAAGCGTGCGGTTTGTGAGCGACGCTGCAACTTCGCAACCGCGCTACCGGCTCACCTATGCCAAAGCCGGGGAGGATGGGGTTGCCATCCGATTTGAAATTGCACCTCCCGGCGCGGGGACGAAATTCTCGACATACATTGAGGCGAAGGCACGGCGAAAGCGCTAAGAGCGCTCCTTAACAGTCGCGGTTCAGAACCGAACAGTCGCGGTTCAGAACTGGTTGCTGAACCGCTTCGCTGGGACGAATCGTTAATACTGCAGCAGGCGCTCGGCTTCCGCCGCCAGATTCTCCACCTGCGGCAGGATTTCGTTTTCGAGTTGGGGATTGTAGCCGACCCAGGTATCGAGCGCGCCGACACGGCCGACCGGCGCGTCAAGAACATCGAATAACTCGTTCGCGATGCGCGCCGCGATTTCCGCGCCATAGCCCCACGAAAGGCAATCCTCGTGCGCCACCATCACCCGATTGGTCTTCTCCACCGAAGCGCGGATGGACTCCCAATCGTAGGGCGAAAGGGTGCGCAGATCGATCACCTCGATGGTTTTGTCGGGATTGCGCTGCTCCACCTGTAGCGCTGCCTGCAACATCTTTTGCACCACGGCGCCGTAGGTCACCACCGTCAGGCTTTGCCCGCTCTTCACGACATTGGCTTTGCCGAACGGAATTGTGAAGTCCGGACCCGGATGTTGCGAGCGATTATAGGGCTCGCGATACAGCCGCTTATGTTCCAGAAACATGACGGGATCGTCGGAGCGGATGGCGGTGCGCAACAGCCCGCACGCATCCAGCGCGTTGGACGGCATTACCACGCGCAGCCCAGGAAGGTGCGTGAAGATCACTTCGCCGCATTGACTGTGATAAATCGCGCCGCCATTCAAATATCCGCCGATCGCCACGCGCACCACCACCGGCGCGCTGAACCCATTGTGGGAACGCCAGCGCAGCGTGGCCAACTCGGCGCGCAACTGCATCATGGCCGGCCAAATGTAGTCGAAGAATTGAATCTCCACCAGCGGCTTCAGCCCGCGCTCGGCCAGCCCGATGGCACGGCCGATAATTCCCGCTTCCGCCAGCGGACTGTTGAAGCAGCGGTCGCTGCCGAATTTGATCTGTAGTCCCGCGGTAGTCTTGAAGACGCCGCCCTTGCCTTTCACTTCGGCCAGGTTCCCTTCGCGGCTGCAATCCGCCACGTCTTCACCGAACACGATAATGCGCGAGTCTCGCCGCATCTCTTCGTGCATGGTGAGATTGATCTCGTCCACCATGGTGCGCGATTCGCCGCTAAACCGCGGCTCGGTTTCGAACTCGGCCGATGTCGGGTCTATCTTGTCGGAATAAAGATACTCGAGCGCCGAGCCTTTGGGAGGCGGATCGGCACGCAAGACGCGATCGGTAGCCTCCTGGATCTCCTGATCCACCTCGTGCACGATCACCCGCAGTGCCTGTTGGTCCAGAATGCCTTCCGAGATCAGCCATTCGGGAAACCGTAGCACCGGATCGCGCTCTTCCTCGGCTTCGCGCTCCACTTTGGTTTTATAAGCCCGCTCGTCATCGGAGAGGGAATGCGAATAGGGACGCGTTACCATGGCATGCACCAGCGCCGGACCCTGGCGCGCCCGCGCATATGCCGCGGCTTCGCTGAGCGCCTGATAGGACGCGATAAAATCCGTACCGTCCACCTCGATGCGCTTCAGATTCGGGAATCCGGCCACCAACTGGGCGACGTTTCCGCCCGCGGTCTGCTTCTCCACAGGCACCGAGATGGCGTAGCCGTTGTCTTCTATCAGGAACACCAGCGGTAGATTCTCCAGGCTGGCCGTGTTCATCGCTTCCCAAAACTCGCCTTCGCTGGTAGCGCCCTCGCCACTCGAAACCAGCGTCACTTCATCGGAATCCGGATCCAGATAGCGGTAGGCCTGCGCGCACCCGGCGGCCTGCAGGTATTGGGTGCCGGTTGCCGACGACCGCGAAACGATGTGCAATGCGACATCGCTCCAATGGGAAGGCATCTGCCGGCCGCCCGAAGCCGGGTCCAGCCCCGCGCCCACGGCGCCAAGCAGCATCTGTTCGGCAGTCACGCCCAGCATCAGCGCCAAAGCCCGATCGCGATAATAAAGATAGAACCAATCGTGCGCCGGCCGGAAGACCAGCCCGGCTGCCGCTTGCACCGCTTCGTGCCCCGCGCCGCTGATCTGAAAGAAGATACGGTTCTGCCGCTTCAGCAGGATCTCACGGTCGTCCAGGCGCCGCGCCGTATACATGGCGCGATAGGCGTGAACAAGCTGCTCGTTCGAGAGCGGGACATCGACTGGAGTTTGAACGCGGGTGGGCGTCGCCATCGTCTATAAGATGCTTTCCCCGTTTCTAGTTTATCAGCCATAATGGAGAGTATGAAGTTGTTTATGCCTCTCCTAGCCCTGGGAGCCAGTTGTGGGCTCACCCTCAGTTTGAGCGCGGCCGACCCAGCTGTGGTGGAGGAGATCGTCGCCAAGTGTAACGGCGACATCATCACCCGGGGCGATCTCGATCGCGCCCGCCGGGAGCTTGTCGAGAGCCTCCGCGCCAACGGCGTGGTTGGCGACGAACTGGAAAAGCAATTAGCGGAACGCGAGAAGAACCTGCTGCGCGATCGCATCGATCAGTTGATTCTGGCTCAGAAGGCCAAAGACCTCAACATCAACGTCGACAGCGAAGTCAGCAAGCAGATGGCCGGTATCCAATCCGATTCCAAGATCGCCGACCCGGAGAAGTTCCAGGCGTATATCAAGGAACAGAGCGGCATGTCTTATGAAGACTTCCAACAGGAAATGAGGACTCGATTTCTCACCCAGCGCGTGATTCGCGAAGAAGTTAGCGAGAAGATGTCGGTGAAGCACGAGGATGTGGAAAAGTATTACAACGAGCACAAAACGGAATTCGTTCGCAAGGAACAAATCACTTTGCAGGAAATCCTGATCTCGACGGATGGCAAGGATGCCGCGGGTGTGGCGGCGGCCGAGAAGAAGGCCAAGGATCTGGTGGAGCGCGCGCGCAAGGGCCAACGATTCGCGGAGATGGCTCGCGACAATTCCGATTCCGCTACGGCCAAGAGCATGGGCGAGTTCCCGGCCCCCTTCAAGAAAGGCGACCTCAGCTCAAATCTGGAAGATTTAGTTTGGAATCAGCCCAAGGGCTACATTACCGATCCGGTGAAAGTGGCCAACGGATTTCTCATCTTGCGCGTGGAGGATCACACCAAGGCCGGCCAAGCTGAGCTATCTGAAGTGGAGAATCAGATCACCGAGAGACTTCTCGCGCCAAGGTTGGACGCAGCGGTCCGCGAATACCTCACGAAGCTGCGCAAGGACGCTTTTCTGGAGATCAAGGCGGACTACATCGATACCGGCGCGGCGGGCGGCAAGGACACTGCCTGGGTGGATCCGGCGCAGCTCAGACCCGAAACCGTGAAGAAGGCAGAAGTTGAGAGTCACACCAGGCACAAGCGCCTGCTGTGGAGCATACCGGTCCCTGGCACCGAAACAACGGCCACCAGTTCGTCGCAGTAACGGCCTTCGGTCCCCATGAAATCGCCCTATCTTAGCGATCTAAAGCCAAACCAGGTTTTCACCACCACTTTTCTCGTTCACGGCAAAGACGTTCGACAGAAGAAGTCCGGCGAACCTTACCTTTCGTTGCTGCTGGGCGACCGCACGGGCGAAGTGGATGCCAAAATGTGGGACAACGTCGTCGAAGTGGTGGACACGTTCGATCGCGACGATTTCGTTAAAGTGAAGGGCCTGCTGCAGATCTTTCAGAACCGCTTGCAGATGACGGTTCACAAGATGGCGCGCGTCCTGGATGCGGACGTCGACTTCGCGGATTTTTTTCCGGCCTCCACGCGCGATCCTCTGGAAATGTTCGCGGAACTGCGTGCTTTGGTGGCGGCCATGCGCAATCCGCACCTGCGCGGGCTTCTGAATGCGTTTCTGGACGATGAGCCGCTGGCACGCAAGTATCGCACGGCGCCGGCCGCGAAACACGTGCATCATGCGTACCTGGGCGGACTGATCGAACATGTGCTTTCCGTCTGCCGGTTGGCCCACCTTACTTCTTCGCATTACGGCAACCTGGACCCGGACCTGCTGCTCACCGGCGCGATTCTTCACGACGTCGGAAAAGTGGCTGAATTAACGTACGACCGCAGTTTTGGCTATAGCTCCGAGGGCCAACTGCTCGGTCACATCGTGATCGGCCTGCGGCTGCTGCATGAGAAGCTCCAACAGGTACCCGATTTTCCACCCAAGCTCCGGGTTTTGGTGGAGCACCTGATCGTCAGCCACCATGGCGAACTGGAGTATGGCTCCCCGAAAGTGCCGCTCTTTCCCGAAGCGATGCTGCTGCATCATCTGGATAACCTCGATTCAAAAATGGAGTGCATGCGGGCGCTGGCCGAAAAAGACCGCCACATCGAAGGTTGCTGGACCGGCTACAGCCCGTCGCTGGAGCGTTCCATTCTCAAAAAAGCGAAGTATTTAGAGGACGCGCCGGTGCGAGAGGCGCCTTCCGATCCGGCCGTCGTTCCGCTGCAAGCCGTCCCGCAAGCAGCCCCGCAGGCCGCCGAACCCCCGCTAGCCCCCGAGAACCAGCAACAACGGTTTGTGCCCAGTAGCTCTCCTTTTGCTGAGAAACTGCAGCAAGCATGGCGCAAGGACCCTTGACGCCGGACACACGGCACGCCGCGGGCCGCAACCTTTTGCCGGTGCTGGCAGGCCTGTTTATCGCGTGCTTTTTCCTGTTCTTCACCTGGCGCGGGCTTCTTGTCTACTACACCGGCGACGACCTGATGAATCTTTACGGCTACTGGAGCAAGCCGCTCAGCGCGCTTGTAAAGGGGAACATTTTCTTCTGGACGCCGTACTATCGCCCCTTCTGCGGCATCATCTACCGGAGCCTGTTCGCAATCTTCGGCTTTAATCCTTATCCCGAATACGTTGTGTTCTTCGGCGCGATGCTGGGGAACCTGTTGCTAGCCTATCGGCTGTTCAAGAGGCTGGGAGGATCGGCGGAAATTGGAGCGATTGCGACGCTTCTGTATTGCTTTCACGGCAAGCTCGATTATCTCTATTACAACGGCGGCTCGATGTATGACGTTTTCTGTTTCCTGTTCTACGCCTCCGCGCTTCTGATTTACTTACGAGCCCGCTCCGAAGGCCGGTTCCTGAGTGCCTGGGAAACCGTCGGATTTCTGGTGTGCCTGGTGTGTTCCATAAACTCCAAGGAGATGGGTGTTACGTTGCCCGTCATGGTTCTGGTTTACGAACTGCTGTTTCACACACCCGATTTCCGCAGCCTTCGCGCCCTGATCCGTTGGTGTTTTCGCGAAGGCAGAATGGCATTGCTCGGCGGGCTGTGCGTGTTGATCTACCTTCCGGCCAAGCTGGGCGCCGACGGCATTGCGCAGGACGTGGCTTACGTTCCGCGGTACACGTTGGCGCGCTGGCTCGAAGACACCGGGAACTATCTCGGTGATCTGCTGTACCGCAACAATTCCGCGCTGCCGCTTGGAATCACGCCTTTGACTCCTCTCCAAGTGGCCGCTTTTTACGCGACGCTGATCGTTATCGCTCTTTGGATGCGCTCTCGCGTGGTTTG
Source organism: Bryobacterales bacterium (assembly GCA_963747945.1). Classification (GTDB taxonomy): domain Bacteria; phylum Acidobacteriota; class Terriglobia; order Bryobacterales; family Bryobacteraceae; genus Palsa-89. The sequence continues at coordinate 91,653 of CAVVHB010000005.1, read as the reverse complement.
GTTCGGTCTGCTGTTCTTCGCCATAACGGCGCTGCCGGTATCGTTCATCCCCGCGCGGCTGGGCTTTGTGCTTTACATACCGCTGGCCGGCCTGGCGCTTTACGCCGCGGTTTGCCTGGTCCGCTTTAAGGACAGTTTATGCAGGCTCATCGGGGATGCGCTGGATCGGCCTATTGTGCCTTCTGGAGTGATCACTTCGGTGGTGCTGTTCCTGGTTACGGCTCTGGTTATGGGAGCCATTGACTACCGCTACTGGCAGCAGGCGCCCGATCCCAAATATTCGAGTTTCAAGAATACCGTCGCCGACTTTTCCCAGCTCTATCCCAGCTTGCCGCACGGCAGCAGGCTGTTATTTGTCCGCAGCCCCTTCGATCCTAACTGGGACCTGGTGTTCGTTCTCAGGATGTACTATCACGACCCCGATATTTTCATAACCGATTTGAATGGCCCGCCGGCACAGCGCATCCCTCTGAATCGCCTGCCGCGCTACGATCACATCTTCGACTACCTTGATGGTCACTATATAGAGCTCGACAACACCGACGCGGCCCTCAGCGTGCAGCTTCACTTGCTCAAGGTGGCAAATCCAGATTACGCATTCGGCGAAACCATGACCATCGGGAAGCCGGGAGCGTCCCAGTATATTGTGAAGGGCGTGCTGGTGGGCGACCCCAAGTCGGACGGCTTTTGGACGCTGGATGAACCCGAGTTCAAGTTCCTGCTTTCCTCCGTTCAGCATCACGTGTTCCGGGAGCACTTCTTTCTTCCGCGCGAGACGCTGAAGGACACTGGCCCGTTGATAGTCGACTACTATGTGAACGGCCATTTACTCGATCAAGCGCGGTTCCCCAAAGACGGCGACGTGATTTACCAACACGAGGTTCCGGTGGACTGGCTGAAGACCGGAGCCATCACGACGGTGCAAATGCGGGTCCACAATCCGTACATCGCTCCGCGCGATCACGCCCGGCTCGGCGTCTTACTGCGATCGGCCGGATTTATTCCCGTAGCGGTCAAGCTGTAGAGGCGCGAAACAGCCCAACGCGCAAAACTCGCTTGCTCACGCGCGCGGTTCAGAAACTAGTCGCTGGCGGGCACGCTGAAACACCGCGCGAAACATCGCCTCGGTGAGTTTTCCCGTGGAGGTGTTCTGCTGGCTGGGATGATAGGAACTGATCAGCAGCGGCTGGCCTTGGCCCGTTTGATGTTCCACATTATGAGCGAAAACAAACCCGGCTCGCCGAGCAATCTTGCCCCGATCGCGCAGGATTCCAAGGTATACATCGAACGCCAGCCTGCCGAGCGCCACTACCACTTGAACGTCCTGCAGCAGCTCCAGCTCGCGCTCCAGATACGGGCGGCACGTGTGAATCTCTTCCACGGTTGGTTTGTTGTCCGGCGGGGCGCATCGGACTGCCGCGCTCATGTATGCGTCGATGAGCTTCAGCCCGTCGTCTCGCGAAGTGCTGGTGGGCTGGGAGGCAAAGCCGGTGGCGAACAAAACCGGGTATAGAAAATCCCCGGAGCTATCGCCGGTGAACATGCGTCCCGTGCGATTCGCGCCGTGGGCCCCCGGGGCCAGGCCGATCAGAAGCAACCGGGCGTGAGGATCGCCGAAGCTCGGCACTGGTTTCGCCCAATAATCCCAATCCCGATACGCTCGGCGCTTAACGCGCCCTACTTCGGCGCGATAGGCCACCAGGCGCGGGCATCGTTCGCACGAGACGATTTCGCGTTGCAGGATCTTTAAAGCGTCCAACTTTCGATGATAAAGCCTGGGGACCGCTTCCTGACGGTCGCGGCTCGGAAGCGAAACTGAGCCGCGCACGTGAGTAAGCGGTATAAGGGTTAGCGGGAAACGGCGGTGCGCATGTTTTCGAGTGAAGCTTCGAGCGACGTCAGGTCCGCACTGGGATTGGTCTGAATGGTGCTGGCAAAGAGCGAGACCAGTTCCGGATCGCGCCATCCACGCCGAACTTCTTCCTCCATGACCGCGAAGGCTTCCTCCGGCGACAGAGCGGGCTTGTACGGGCGCTCGCTGGTCAAGGCATCGTAAATGTCCGCGACTTGCAGAATGCGCGCCAGCAGCGGAATGTCATCGCCCGCCAATCCGTCCGGATAGCCCGATCCATCCCAGCGCTCATGATGGCCGCGAATAATGGGCAGCACCGGAGCCAGGCTCCGCATGGGTTGGCAGATCTCTTCTCCGCGCACGGGATGGCTCCGCATCACTTCCCATTCCTCCGTCGTGAGGGCGCCTTGTTTGAAGAGAATCGCGTCTGGAATACCGATCTTGCCGATGTCGTGGAGATAGCCGCCACGATAGAGCGCCGTAAGGTCCTGGCTCGGGAGACCCAAGGCTTCGCCAAGCATCACCGATGCCACCGCCAGCCGCTGGCAATGCTTTCCGGTGTACGGATCGCGACGCTCCACCGTCTGCGCCAGCGCCAGAAGGATGGTTTCCGCCTCCTCAAGCGAATCGATCAGCGACTTATTGCGCAACATCGCGCGCACCCGGGTCCGCACCACGGCCGGATGCAAAGGTTTGATCAGAAACTCGTCGGCGCCGGAGGAAATTCCGACAATTTCGTTCTCCACCCCCTGGAGATTGGTGATCATCAGAACCGGGATTAACTGTGTGGACCTGCGGGCCTTCATCCAGCGGCATAGTTCCGGGCCGCTCATCTCAGGCAACATCAGGTCCAGAATCACCAGGTCGATCTTTTCCGACTGCAGCAGCGCCGTTGCCTCGGACGCGCGGTGCGCCTCTAAAATTGTGTATGGCGTGGTTTTGAAAATGGCCTTCAACAATCGGCGATTGATCTCCTCGCTATCAACCACCAGAATTGTCGCCGGAATTTGCGCATTATCATCCGCTTCAAAGAAGGGAATCGGCGCAATTATCGACGTTGCAATCGGCGGACCCGGATTGCCGGGATTGTACTTAGGTGGCATTGCGGGATCGGCCGCCAAAAGCAGGCCCAAATGCAACTATCGTCGGGACAAAGCCAAAAGTTTAAGGCGGAAGGCAGACGTCGGCCATCCTAAACGACTGAAAATAAAGAGGCGAATCGGAACTATTTCTTAGGCAGCTTAGACTGAATGTCGTTCACGTAGTTCTGAGTTTCCGGAATTTGTGGTACGGTGCCGTCTTTGTCGACGCGCCCCTCGCCCGCGTTATAGGCAGCCAGCGCCAGACTGACGTCATTGTTGTACTTGGTCAACAATTGCTTTAGCAGCTTGGTGCCGGCTTCAACGTTTTGGCGAGGATCAAACGGGTCCTTCACGCCGAATAGCTCGGAGGTGGCCGGCATGAGCTGCATCAACCCCTGTGCGCCTTTCCAGGACACCGCGCACGGGCGGGCACCCGATTCCTCGGCGATTACTCCGCGGATCAACTCCGCCTTGACACCCTCTTGCTGCGAGCTCTGCTCGACCAGCTTGTCCAGGTCCGCGGCCGGCATGGGAGCGCAGGGCGGAGAACTGAACGGGACCGGAGTTTCCACCCACGGGACCGTGAAGAACGAGGCTGCGGGCGTAGGAGCTTTTCCCATTACTCCGGCGACTTGCTGCATGACGGATGCACGCTGCATGGCGATCGAATCCGCCATGGCCGACTGCGCAGCGGTTCCGTCGGGCTGCCGGCCGCCGGGCTGTGGCGTAGGGGCCTGGGGCGCGGGGGGCTGTTGGGCCGTGGGGGGTGTTGGGGAAGCAGCCGGCGCGGGCACGGCAGGCTTCGTCTGCGCCCAGGCGACAGCTCCCACAAACGCCCCAACAAGCAAAACCCGACTCATCTCCTGTCTATCGGCGGGAATTATCGGATCCCCAATACCACCAGCGGTATAGTAAAGCTTCCGCATGAAAATCATCGCCGAGGCACCCTGCCGCGTTGACCTGGCTGGCGGCACCCTCGATATCTGGCCGTTGTACCTTTTCCATCCAGGCGCGGTCACCGTGAATTTTGCCATCAACCGGTTCACGCGCTGCGCCATCCAAATGCAGGACTCGCTTGAGATACGCCTGCGCTCGAGCGACCTCAACGCGGCCGAGAGCTACCGATCGTTCGCCGAGCTCGAACAGGCCATTCACCCGCGCCTGCCGCTTGCCGCACACCTTCTGCGCTTCTTTAGCCCGCGCAACGGTCTCGACATGCAAACCGATTCCGAATCACCCGCGGGCGCCGGGATTGCCGGCTCGTCGGCGTTGATGATCGCAACCGCCAGCGCCCTCAACCGTGTCACCGGCTCCGGCCACGGCAAGGAAAAGATTCGCGAGATCGCGCAGAACGTCGAAGCGCAAATTATTCGGGTGCCCACAGGCGTGCAAGATTACTACCCTGCGCTGTACGGCGGAGTGAGCGCCATTGAACTTAGGGCGGACGGAGTGTGCCGTGTCGCGATGCCCGTGGATCTTGACGATTTCAATCGGCGCATCGTGCTCTGCTATACCGGCGTACCCCGCAATTCGGGGCTCAATAATTGGGACGTGACCAAGGCCTACATCAACGGCGACCGCAAAGTGCAACGCAACTTCGGGCACATTGCTTCCATTGCATCCCTCATGCGCGCCGCCGTGGAAAAAGCCGATTGGAACGAAGCGGGCCGCCTGCTGCGCGAAGAATGGTCGCATCGCCGGGCTAACCTGCCGGGCATTTCCACACCTCAGATCGACGGTGTGATTGCGCTGGCCAGGCGCGCGGGCTCACTGGGAGCTAAGGTCTGCGGGGCGGGCGGGGGCGGCTGTGTCTTTTTCCTGGTGGAGCGCGGTGCGCAAGAGCGGGTGTCGCGCGCGATTGCGAAGACCGGTATTGAAATCCTGCCTGTGCAAGTGGCCACGCGCGGTGTCACAATTCGAAAGGGATCTAAGAGTTAAATGGAAGCGTTGCGCGCAGCAATTCAGGACCAGCCAGGGGCCAGGCTCGATGTCGCGGCGCTAGAAATGGCTTCCGTCGAGACACCGGACCTGGATCCCGAGCCGTTCCTCGGCGTGCTGGATAGGATCGCATCCGGAATCGCGGCGCGGCTTCCCACTTCCGCCGACGGCCGTGAGTTTGTTCGCGTGGCCAATAACTACCTGTTTGAAGATATCGGGTTCCACGGCAACGAAATCGATTACAACGATCCTCGCAATAGTTGCCTCAACTTTGTTTTGGATCGCCGCACGGGAATCCCGATCGCCCTGTCGGTGGTTTACATCGAAGTGGCGCGACGCCTGGGGCGGCCGGTCTCGGGAGTTGGACTTCCCGGGCATTTCATTGTCGAATACAACGACGGAGAATTCGCAACGTATATCGATCCGTTTCATTCCGGCAAGCTCCTCGGGCTGGAAGATTGCCGGCAGCTGGCGCGAGACCGCACTGGATCGGACGCCGATGCCACCGCTCTTGCGCCGGTTGGCACGCGCTATATTCTGGTGCGCATGTTGAACAATCTGCGCTCGGCCTATTTTCGCAGCAAACAATTCGACAAAATGGTGGCGGTAACCGATCTGCTGATTGAAGCCTTCCCGCGCAACCCGGAATACTACAAAGCGCGTGGAGTGGCCCGCTTGAGGATGCGCCAATTCCGCAGCGCTCAAAAAGATCTGGAGCTGTACCTCAAATATTCACCCAATGCCAGCGACCGCGCGCAAATCGCCCAGCAGCTGGGATCGATTCACCGGTGGCTGGGGCGGCTGAACTGAAGGAGGGGAGGAATAGGGGGAATACGGGAATACGAGGAATAGGGGGAATACGAGGAATGCGCTGTTCCAAATTCCCGGTATTCCTTGTCTCCCTCGTATTCCAGCTCAGAATAGGCGAACCCCTCTCCGGTCCGGCTTGCCCGTAAGGTGTACTGTATCTCGAAAACTGACCGTGTTCGGCTGCGACGTCATCACCAGAGAATGGGTGCGATGCCCGGTACCGAAAAATCGCACGCCTTGCAGCAGATTCCCCGGTGTAACGCCGCAGGCGGCGAAGATGATCTTTTTGCCGGGCGCCAGGTCTTCGGCTCGATAGATCTTGTGCGGATCCTTGATACCCATTTTCTCCATCCGCTTCTTCATCTCCTTGTTGCGAACCACCAGCCGCCCGAGCATCACGCCGTGCAGGCAACGCATCGCGGCTGCAGTGATTACTCCTTCCGGCGCGCCGCCAATTCCCATCACAGCGTGGACGCCGGCGCCACTGATGGCCGCTGCGATTCCAGCCGACAAGTCGCCATCGCTGATCAAACGAATGCGGGCGCCCGCCTTGCGAATGCTGGCGATCAATTCTTTATGGCGCGGGCGGTCTAACACCATCACCACCAGATCCTCCACATCGCGATCCAATCGCTTGGCGATGGCCTTGAGATTGTCTTCCGGAGGCGCATCCAGGTCCAGCGCGCCTTGGCATCCGGGACCCGCGATAATCTTCTCCATGTAGCAATCCGGCGCGTGCAGCAGACCACCGGCTTCGGAAGCGGCCAGAACGGCGATTGAGTTGGCCGCACCCGTAGCGCACAGATTGGTGCCTTCCAGCGGATCCACGGCGATGTCTACGGCGGGATATTCCAGGCCGGGGGGAGGCGTTGCGCCCACCCGCTCGCCGATATACAACATTGGCGCTTCATCGCGCTCGCCTTCGCCGATCACGATGTTCCCGGCGATGGGCACATCTTCAAAAGCGCGCCGCATGGCTTCCACGGCCGCATGATCGGAACCCGGGCTATCGCCCTGTCCCATGGTGCGCGCGGACGCGATAGCGGCTTCCTCCACCACGCGCGCCATCTCGAAAGCCAGATGCGCTGCTAAGTTCTGCTCCCCGCTCGCCGAATTGCGAGATTTGTTATGGGTAGACTTCGCCCGAACTGCCATTGCGGCCCCTCCGAAGGGTTGCTTTGCTCCCGCGAATCGCGAGAAGCCCGATCATAACACGCCCCCGCGCTGGGTCCAAAAAAACGGCCCGCTCCCGCGCCCCCACTCCGCGCAATTCACTCCGCCTTCCTGATATGCTGATACATCCAAGGAGAATCACTCATGAGAATACTCACCGTAGGAGCAATGTTTTTGGCAGCGAGCCTCGGCTCGGCCTTCGGACAGGGAAAAGGCCCGCAAGGTCCTGGCCTTACCCTTACTTCCCCGGACTTCGAAGACGGCGGCGTCATCCCGAACAAGTACACGCAAGCTGATGCGAACCCCATTTCGCCGAAACTGGAGTGGACACACGTACCGGCGGGAACGGTCAGCTTCGCGTTGATCCTGCACGATCCCGACGTGGCGATTGGCAAAAAGAACGACGACGTGCTGCACTGGATGATCTTCAACATTCCCGGCACCGCGACGGGACTTCCCCAAAACGTTCCCACCGAAGCGAAACTCGCGGACGGCGCCATCAACGCCAAGAATCTACGCGGCGGCGTGGGCTTCATGGGACCGGGCATGGGAGCGCAAGGCCCCTATCATCACTACACGTTTGAACTGTTCGCCCTGGACACCAAGCTCGATCTGGGACCCGACGCTACGCGCGCCGACGTTCTCGCCGCGATGCAGGGCCATATCCTGGCGAAGGGCGTGCTCGAAGGGCGTTTTCATAAGTAGCCCGTTCGACCAGGTGTTTGGATTAAGGGGGGCGGCGTGAACAAGTTTGTGGTATGCCTGATCGCCGCCCTAGGTTTACCTTCGCGTCCAGTGCTAGCTGCCGATCTCCCCGACGGCAAGGGCAAAGAATTAATCCTCCGCGCTTGTACCGGCTGCCATAAGCCGGAGGAGATCGCGGTTTACCGCTTCACCAAAGACGAATACCAGACCATTGTTTACCGCATGGCCGATCGCGGCGCACAGGCCAGCAAGGCCGAGCTCGATATCATCGCCGATTATCTGTTCGCGAATTTTCCCAAGGTGGAAGACGCGACCAAGATCAACGTGAACAAGGCCACCGCGGAGCAAATCGCCAAAGGTCTGGCTCTAACCAACGAAGAGGCGGAAGCGGTGGTGAAATACCGCGAGCGGCATGGGGACTTTCACGCCTGGGGCGATCTTCTGATCATTTACGGCGTGGACGGCAGAAAGATCGCGGCGGCCAAAGATAAGATCAGTTTCTAGGGGCCGGGCTTAGTTCTTAGACCGTTTGTCGCTCGCCGAGAGTGCGCTTACTTCCGGCAACTGCGATGAATCCCAGCCGCCACCGAGCGCCTCCACCAACAGGACGCTCGATACCATGCGGCGCGTTAGTAGATTCACCAGCGCCTCCTGCTCGGCGAACAACGCGGTCTGCGACGTTTCCACCTGCAGATAAGTGGCGGTTCCGGCCTTGTATTGCGCAGTGGTGATATCGAGCGCCGTTTGAGCGGCTTTGACCGTCTCGTTGGTTGCGCCCGTTTCCTGTTCCAGAATCCGCAGAGCCGCAAGCTCGTCTTCCACTTGTTGAAACGCCGTGAGCACCGTCTGGCGATAATTCGCCATCCCGGCATCGAAATTGGCCTTCGCGACGTTGACTGCCCCTCGCCGCTTTCCGGCGTCGTACAACGTTTGCGAAAGGGTGGCTCCCGCGGTCCAGAACCGAGCCGCCCAGGTAAACAGACTCACGAAACTGGAACTGGCCAGCCCCGCGCCTCCACTGATGGTGAGCGAGGGATAATAGGCCGCATCCGCGATTCCCACCTGCTCGTTCAGAGCGGCCATCTGGCGCTCCGACATCGCGATGTCCGGGCGCCGTTCCAGCAGTGTAGACGGAAAAGCAACCGGCACCTGCGGCGGCTGGCCCTTGATAGGTTGCGGAAGGATCGACAACTCCGCCGGTGCCTTGCCGACAAGAATCGCAATTGCGTGCTCGTACTGGGCGCGCGCAACGCCGAGATCGATCAATTGTTCCTTGGCCGAATCGAGCTGCGTTTCCGCCTGGGCGACGTCGGCGCCGGACGCGATTCCGGAGGTGTGCCGGGCCTGTGTCAACTTCAGATATCCGGTGTACGAGTCGACGGTAGATTGCAACAAGGCCACCGCGCCATCGGTGCCGTGCAATTGAAAATAATCCTGCGCCAGGTCCGCCTGGTAGGTGAGCTTGGCATTTTCGAGTTGCGCCTCGGTAGCTTGCGCGGTTTCGGCGTTCGCTCGAATGGTGCGCCGGATGCTGCCCCAGATATCCACCTGGTAGGAGACATCGAAGGGGATTTGATAGTTGGTGTGGGTGCCACCCGCGGCGGCCACCTGATTGGCCGAAACGCCGCCCGTGCCCTGCGCAACCGACAACGTCGGCCCCGCCGTAAGGGTGGGAAAGAGAGCGGAACGGGCAATCTGAACCTCGGCCCGCGCGGCTCGATATTGGGCTTCGGCCGCGAGCACGTTCTGATTGGAAATACTCACCTGCTCTTCGAGCGCATTGAGTTTAGGATCGTTGTAAATCTCCCACCACTTCCCTTTCAGCGCGGCGTCACTGGGCTGTGCTTCCTTCCAGCCATCGGGAGGCTTCTCTTTGAACGCCGTGGGCACGGGGGCGGGGGGCCGTCTATAGTTCGGACCCACCATGCATCCGCTCAAAATGAGCAGCGCGCCCAGTGTCAGGACAACGGAAAGCCGACGCAGCGGGGGTCTATTTTTCTGATTCGTCATTCGCTTCTCTCGCACCGCCAGAATCGGGGAATCGGATTGGGTGGATGAAACAGTCGTAGTATACATCGAGATCACGTGCGCGTTTACACCTCCGAGCCAACGGGCTCGTCATTTTCAGAAATGCCGCCTGAGATCCGCCGGCGCTGCACTCGCTTTCGTTCACGCCATTGCTGCAGCCGGTCGAAGTAAAGATAAACCACCGGCGTCGTATAAAGCGTCAACATCTGGCTGAAGAGCAATCCGCCGATGATGGTGATGCCGAGCGGACGCCGCAGTTCCGATCCGGTGCCGGTGCCCAGGGCCAGCGGCAGGGCGCCCAACATGGCTGCCATGGTGGTCATGAGAATGGGCCGGAATCGGAGCAGGCCCGCTTCGAAAATGGCGTCGCGCGAGCTTTTGCCTTCGTTGCGCTCGGCCGCGATGGCAAAATCGATCATCAGAATCGCGTTCTTTTTCACGATGCCGATCAGTAAAATGATTCCAATGATGGCAATCACGCTCAGGTCCGTATGCGTGAGCTCCAATGCCAGCAGCGCGCCCACTCCGGCGGACGGGAGGGTGGACAGAATGGTCACCGGATGGATGTAGCTTTCGTATAGGACTCCTAATACGATGTAGACCGTCGCGAGCGCGGTGGCAATCAACAGCGGCTCGCTGCCGAGCGAGTCCTGATACGCCTGCGCGGTGCCGGCGAATCCTGTCTGGATGGTTGCGGGCAGGCCCACTTTGGTGGCCGACGCGTTAATCGCATTAACGGCGCTGCCGAGCGCGACGCCGGGCCGAAGGTTGAACGACAGCGTTATGGCGGGAAACAGCCCTTGGTGGTTCACCGACAGCGGCGCGGTGGCGGTGGTAGTTGTCGCGATCGCGCTCAAGGGAACTTGGTTTCCCGAGGGCGAAGAAACATAAACCTGACGCAGCGTATCGGGGTTTTGCCAGTATTTCGGGGCCACCTCCATCACCACGTGATACTGATTGAGCGATGAATACATGGTGGACACCTGCCGCTGGCCAAAAGCGTCGTAGAGCACGTTGTCGATCAGTTGCGGCGAAATGTTGAATCTCGCCGCGGTCCTGCGATCGTAATCCACCATCGCTTGCAACCCCCGGTCCTGTTGATCGCTGTTGGCATCGGTGATGATGCGGATGGTTTTCAGCTCGGCCAACATGCGCGGGGCGTAGGTGGTCAGATCGTTCAAGTTGTCGGCGCGCATGGTGTACTGATACTGCGCGTTGCTGGAGCGGCCTCCCACGCGCACGTCCTGCACGGCCTGCAAGAACAGGGTGGCTCCCGGCACGCGCGCCAGCTTCGGCCGCAGGCGCTGGATAATCTGGTCCGCGCTGACATGGCGTTCATTCAGAGGCTTGAGCGAAATGAACATCCGCGCCGTATTGGTTGTGGTGCCGCCGCCTCCACCCGAGAAGGCGTTCACCGTGTCGATGGCGGGATCCTGGTCGATGATATCCACCATCGTCAGGAGCGTCTTATCCATGGTCTGGAACGAGGTGTCCTGATCGGCCTGAATTTGCCCGCTCAGCCGGCCCGTGTCCTGTTGTGGGAAGAATCCCTTGGGCACCTGAATGTACAGGAAAATGGTGAGAGCCACCGTAGCAAGCAGGGTCATGAGCGTTAGCGCCGGATGCCGCAGCACGATGGAAAGGGTCCGGCCGTAGGTGTTCACAACCCAAGTGAAAAACTGCTCGCTCTTACGGAACAGCCAGCCGTGCTCCGGCTCTTCGGCCTGCAACAGGTGCGCGCACATCATGGGTGTGGTGGTGAGCGAAATCACCATCGAAACCATGATGGCGACGGACAAGGTGATGGCGAACTCGCGCAATAGCCGTCCCACGATGCCGCCCATCATGAGCAACGGAATGAAGACCGCGATCAGCGAGAAGCTGATGGTGAGCACCGTGAACCCGATCTCCTGCGCGCCCTTCAGCGCCGCCTGGAACGGATGCATTCCGTGCTCGATGTAGCGCGTGATGTTTTCGATGACCACGATGGCGTCGTCCACGACAAATCCGGTGGAAATGGTAAGGGCCATCAAGGAAAGATTGTCGATGCTGAAGCCCGCCAGATACATCACGCCGAAGGTTCCCAGCAGGGAAACGGGAACGGCGATGCTGGGGATGAAGGTGGTCCGCGCGCTTCTCAGGAATGCGAACACCACCAGGATCACCAGTGCGATCGAAATCGCCAGCGTGATCTCCACGTCGTGTACCGAGGCGCGGATGGTGATGGTCTGGTCCATGGCCACGCGCAGATCGATGGCGTGCGGGATGGACGCCTCCAGCTGCGGCAGCATGGCGCGGATTTGATCGACGGTATCGATGATATTCGCGCCGGGTTGCCGGAACACGATCACCAGCACGGATGGCTTGCCGTTGGCGTAGCCCGCGTTGCGCAGGTCCTGCACCGAGTCCACAGCCTCCCCGACATCGGCGATGTGAACCGCGGAGCCGTTGCGATAAGCGATCACTAATGGCGCATAATCGATGGCTTTAAAGATCTGGTCGTTGGCACCCACCTCCCAGCGCCTTTTCCCGTTTTGAAAATCTCCTTTGGGCGTATTGGCGTTCGCCCCCGCCAGCACCGTACGTACCTGTTCGAGCCCGATTCCATATTTGTTCAACTGGGAAGGATTCAACTCCACGCGGACGCCGGGCAGCGCGCTTCCTCCCACTACTACCTGTCCCACGCCGGTGACTTGCGACAGCTTCTGAGCCATGATGGTGGACGCGGCGTCATACATTTGCCCCTTGCTCAACTGGTCCGACGTGAGCGCCAGCATGAAGATGGGCGCGTCGGCCGGATTCACCTTGCGGTAGCTCGGATTGCTCGGCAGATTGACCGGCAAATATCCGCGCGCGGCATTGATGGCGGCCTGCACGTCGCGCGCCGCCGCATCGATGTTGCGGTTCAAATCGAACTGCAGGGTGACACTGGTGGCTCCAAGCGTGCTCGACGAAGTCATCTCGGTCACAGAAGCGATATGTCCGAACTGCCGCTCGAGCGGTGTGGCCACCGACGACGCCATGGTCTCCGGGCTCGCCCCCGGCAGCGAGGCCGACACGGAAATGGTGGGAAAGTCCACTTGCGGCAGCGGCGACACCGGCAATAGCCGGAACGCTACGGCGCCCGAAAGCGCCACGGCCGCTGTCAACAGCGTGGTTGCGATGGGCCGGCGGATGAATGGTTCCGAGATATTCATGGCTATTGCGCGAGACTTGGTTCGGGAGCAGCGCCGCCGGCGCCGGCGCGCATTTCACGATGCCGGCGCGAGAATCGAATCGCCAGGCGATCGAAGAACAGATAAATTACCGGCGTGGTATAAAGCGTCAGCATCTGGCTGAAGATCAAGCCACCCACGATCGTGATGCCGAGCGGCCGCCGCAGCTCTGAGCCCACACCGGTGCCGAGCGCGAGCGGAACGCCGCCCAGCAGCGCCGCCATGGTGGTCATCATGATAGGCCGGAAGCGTAGCAGACATGCCTGGAATATCGCATCCAGGGGCGCCTTGCCCTCATGGCGCTCGGCTTCCAGGGCAAAATCGATCATCATGATCGCGTTCTTCTTGACAATGCCAATGAGCAGCACGATGCCGATGAGCGCGATCACGCTGAAGTCGCTGCGCGTGATGAATAATGCCAGCAGCGCGCCCACGCCGGCCGACGGCAGCGTGGAGAGAATCGTAATCGGATGGATGTAGCTTTCATATAGAACGCCCAGTACGATGTAAACCGTGACCAGCGCGGCGAGAATCAGCACCGGCTCGTTGGCGAGCGAGGCCTGGAACGCCTCCGCCGAGCCTTGATAGGCGGCTTGAATACTGGCGGGCAAGCCAACCTCATCCTTGGCCTTGTTTACCGCGTCCACGGCCTCTCCGAGCGAAGCGTTGGGAGCCAGATTGAACGACAGCGTCACGACGGGGAACTGGCCCTGGTGACTGATCGCGATGGGCGCGGTGAGGGTCTCGGTGGTGCTGAACGCAGCCAGCGGAACTTGGCCGCCGTTGGGAAATGCGGTGGTCGACTCGATGGGCCGTGAAGCGGCCGCGTTGTTGGATCCGGTGGAGTTCAAGCTGGCCTGGGATGCGGTGGCGGAACTGGTGGGCCCGCTGGTCACCGCCGTGCCCGTGCCTCCGGCTACTACCGAACTGTTGATGGGTGTCGCGCCGGTGCGAACGAAAAGCGCGCGCAGATCGATGGGCGTGTCATGGAAGTTCGGTTTTACTTCCAGAACCACGTGGTATTGGTTGAGCTGCGTAAACATGGTGGAGACCTGACGCTGGCCATAGGCGTCATACAGCGTCTGATCGATGGCGGAGGGCGTGATGCCCAGCCGCGATGCCGTCACGCGATCGTACACCAGGCGCGTTTGCAGCCCCAGCACCTGCTGATCGCTGGCAGCGTCGCGCAGTTGGGGAAGTTGCTGCAGCTTGGCCAGCAGCCGGGGCGCATAGACATTCAGTTCGTCGGTGTTCGGGTCTTCGAGCGTATATTGAAATTCCGTCCGGCTGACACGATCCTCGACCGTCAAATCCTGCACGGGCTGCATGAATAACGTGATGCCGGGAATCTGAGCGAGTTTCGGCTGCAGGCGCGTGATCACGTCGGTGGCGCTGATCTTGCGCACGTCCAGCGCTTTGAGGTTGATCAGAATGCGGCCGCTGTTCAGCGTGGTGTTGGTCCCATCCACGCCGATGAACGAGGAGAGGCTTTCCACCGCCGGGTCCTGCAAAATCACATTCGCCAGTTGTTGCTGCTCGCGCGACATTTCGGCGAACGATATGGTTTGCGCGCCTTCGGAAATCCCCTGAATTACCCCGGTGTCCTGAATAGGAAAGAAGCCTTTGGGGATCAGGATGTAAAGCAGTATGGTCACCGCCAGCGTCGCCACCGCCACCAGCAGCGTCGCGGTTTGCCGCTCCAACACCCACTTCAGAGTCTTTTCGTAAAGCCCGATCACCCACATCCAGCCCTTTTCCGATGCGCGGTAGAAGCGCCCCTGCTCCGCTTCCGGCGTATGCTTCAGCAGTTTCGAACACATCATCGGAGTGAGGGTGAGCGAGACCACCGCCGACATCAGGATGGTGATTGAGAGGGTGACCGCGAACTCGCGGAACAGGCGGCCGACGATATCGCCCATGAACAGTAGCGGGATGAGAACGGCAACCAGCGAAACGGTGAGAGAGATAATCGTGAAACCGATTTGTTCGGCGCCCTTGAGCGCGGCGCGCAGCGGATGCTCGCCCTCTTCGATGAAACGGACAATGTTCTCGATCATCACGATGGCATCGTCCACCACGAAGCCGGTGGAAATGGTCAGGGCCATCAGTGTCAGATTGTTCAGGCTGTAGCCCAGCAGATACATGACGGCGAACGTCCCCACCAGCGATAGCGGCACCGCGACGCTCGGAATAATGGTGGCCGAAAGATTTCTTAAGAATAGAAAGATGACCATCACCACCAGGCGCGATGGTCAGCATCAGTTCGAACTCGACGTCGCGCACCGACGCGCGGATGGTGGTGGTCCGGTCCGTGAGCACCTTCACCTGGATGGCCTCGGGCAGGGTCGCTGTAAGCTGCGGAAGAAGCCGCAGGATGCTGTCCACCACCGAGATGATGTTGGCGCCCGGCTGCCGTTGAATGTTCACGATCACCGCCGGCGTATTGTTCATCCAGGCGGCTTCGTGGATGTCCTCCACGCTGTCGACACGTCGGCCACCTTGGTCATTTCCACGGGCGCGCCGTTCTTGTAAGCGACCACCAGGTTGGCGTAATCGGAACTGGAAAGAAGTTGATCGTTCGCGCCAATCTGGTAGGACTGGCGCGGCCCATCGAAATTTCCCTTGGCTTGATTGACATTGGCGGCGATGATGGCGCTGCGCAGGTCCTCCATATTGATGCCGTAGGCCGCGAGCTGGGAAGGATTCGCCTGGATCCGGACCGCCGGCTTCTGCCCGCCGCTGATGCTGACCAGGCCCACGCCCGGCAGTTGCGAGATCTTCGGCGAAAGGCGCGTATCGGCGAGATCTTCTACTTTGGAAAGCGGCAAAGTGCTGGACGAAAGCGCGAGCGTGAGAATCGGCGTATCGGCCGGATTGGTCTTACTGTAGAGCGGTGGCGTGGGAAGGTCCGCGGGCAGGTAAGTTCCCGACGCATTGATGGACTGCTGCACTTCCTGTTCCGCGACGTCAATATTCAGACTGAGATTGAACTCCAGCGTGATGACTGAAAGCCCTTCGGAGCTGATGGAAGTCATTTGCTGCAGGCCGGGCACCTGGCCGAATTGGCGCTCCAGCGGAGCTGTGACGGACGTGGCCATCACGTCCGGATTCGCACCCGGGTACGTGGTGGTCACCTGGATGGTGGGGTAATCCACTTCGGGCAACGCTGAAACCGGCAGCTCTTTGTACGCTACGGCGCCCACCAGCAGGATGCCTACCATCAGCAATGTGGTGGCCACCGGCCGCAGGATGAATGTTCGCGAGGGGCTCAATTGGACTGCTTTCCGGCGGCCTGCTGTCCAGGTACCCGCGCCGCGCCTTCCAGGTGCACCGAGACTTTGCTGCCTTCCAGCAGCTTGTCGACGCCGGTGAGGACCACAACGTCGCCCTCCACCACCCCGAAGTTATCTCCGTATTGGTGTCGTCGCTGGTACCGATCTTGACCTGGCGCACAGTAACGGTGGAATCCGGCTTCACCACATACACGTACGTGGCTGTCGAGTTGCGTTGCACAGCAGCGGCCGGCACCAGCACCACTCCGCGCTTTTCCTGCTCCAGCAAGCGCGCATTCACGAACTGATTGGGGAAGAGCTCGTTATGGGTGTTATCGAAAGTAGCGCGAAGTTTGACCGTGCCCGTGGTTTGATCGATCTGGTTGTCGATGGTGGTGAGCGTGCCGGATGCAATCCGCTTGGTCATTTCGCGGTTGAAAGCATCCACGGGCAGCTTCTGTCCCGCGTTCTGTTTCGCGAACACCGCCGGCAATTGATCTTCCGAGATAGTGAAGATGACGCTGATGGGCTGAAGCTGTACGATGACGAGCAGCCCGGTGATGTCCGTGGTTTGGACGATATTGCCTGGATCCACCAGCCGCAGGCCGATGCGGCCGGTGATGGGCGCGGTGATGTTGCAGTAAACCAGATCCACCTTCACGCTGTCGATCAGGCCTTGATCGTTTTTCACTGTCCCTTCGTCTTGTTTCACCAGCGCGATCTGCGTGGCGAGCTGCTGTTCGGGAATCGCGTTTTGTTTGATGAGGGTTTCGTAGCGCGCCTGATCGATGCGTGCATTGTCGAGCAAGGCTTGATCGCGGATCAGCTGCCCTTCGTATTGCGTCAACATGGCTTGATACGGCCGCGGATCGATTTCGGCTAGCTTATCTCCCTGATGCACCATGTCGCCCTCCTTATAGAGGACCTGCATCAATTGCCCGTCCACGCGGCTATTCACGGTCACGGTGTAGATTGGGGTTACGGCGCCCAGGCCGGTGACATAAACGCCAATATTGCCTTTCACCGCCTTAGCGGCATCCACGGGCGCTGCCGCATTCCCGCCTTGTCCCTTTTGTCCGCCGGCCTTTCCAGTGGCCGACCCAGGCTGGGCAGTACGTCTAGACCAGTAGTAAACGCCCGCGCCGAGCAACACCAGCAGCAGGATCCAAATCCAGAACCGGCGGCGCCGGGCGGCGGCTGAGGCGTGTTTGGAGGGCGTCCCTTTCCCGGTGCCTGCGGTCCCGGTGCCTGAGGCGCCGGTAGCGTCGGCGCGATGGGGGTCATGGTGTCCACGTGAGCCGGGGGACTGGTCTGTTGATCCATCGTTATTCCATCATGCATCACGCGAGCGAGGTCGAAATGGCGGCTCCAACAGACGCTGCGGCCCTATGCAACCCGGCACGGGAAGAAAAGGCGAGATGCGTAGCTCTAAAGAGCCACGTACCGATCGCGGATCCGGGAACCTCCTAAATTATAGTGCGCCTGCCTATTGGCGCTGCTTGCCGATATGCCAGCCCGGGCCAACCATCCCTAGCCGCTTGCCTGCACAATATCCGCAACGAATTGACGCAGAGCGGGGTAGGTTAGTTACGAATGACACCAAAGGGCTACCCGCCACGCCATCTGCTCGCCAACATTCAGCTACGCGTGGGCCTTCAGAGTGTTTCGCAGCGCTGTAATTCGCTCGCGCTCCGCTGCTACCCGTCCGCTCATCGGCTGACGGTCCAGAAGTGCGATATATCGGGCCAGGAACTCCGCCGATTGGGCGGAATCGCCGTTCGCAAACGAGACGGCTGCCAGGGCTCCGGAGTCCCAATCCTTGTCCGCGATGCCGCCCTTGACGGAACGGGCCCGCTTTAGCCATTCTTCCGCCTGAGACGCATGGTTGTGATGGAAGCCCTGGTAGAAAGATGCAGCAGTCAGAAAGGCGCGTCGCACGTCCGGCAACATTTCGTTATTCATCTCCAAGGCGCGTTCCAATATTCCTGCCGCTCGCTGGGCATCCGCTTTCTCCGCGGCATCGCTGAGCAGGAAACTTAGCGCCACCGGCACCCGGGATTTGTCTTTTATCGTGACGTCCAGCTTTCCGATCAGCTCAGGCGGCCACTGGCGCGGCTGCTTTCCTTGAGCGTCCAGCGCGAGAAGGTACAGTATCGCAACGGCCCTGTCGCCAGCTGCTCCTTTTCGTGTCAGGAGAAGAATGAGCTTCGCGTCGCTGGGAAAGCAAACCCTCGTGTATGGAATGCAGACGGAGATTGTGAGGAGCAGATTGACCCAGAATAGAAGCCGGAATAAGAGTCCATCAGGCAACAGAAGAGTAAGGATCAGCAAACCTAACGATGCCGCGGGACCTCCTAGAACAACACGAGTGTAGCGCTTCACCAGATCGTCGCTGGTACGAGGTATCGCAGCGGTGAGACCACCCCAGAAGAGGTTCCGAAGCCTGAATCGAAACCGCCAGCCGCCGCCTTCTTTAGTGAAAAGAAATACGCCCACCATGAACGTGCGCAGTTCGAAGCCCAGGAACATTCCCGCGATGAGGTGTCCCAACTCGTGCACGAAAACGGCGATGTAGAGAGCCAATATAAAGAGCGGGAACCCTCGCGGGGGAATCAGGGGACCAGGAGAGCCTCTGGCGCGGTCCAAAGCGATCAGCACGCCACCAATGGCAAAGCCGATCAGTAGCGCAAGCACCCAATGTACTTTGCGGATTGGGAGCGGCTGCTCGCCGTCAAGGATTGGAGTCTGGCTCACGATTGAAAGCAGTCATGGCAACCGGATGATGTTTTCGCCGTAAACTTCCAGGATCGACCAGACATTCGTGATGCGGAACAGATCGCAGACGCGCTGGCTCAGGTTGATCAGGATCAGAGCCGTACCGGAAGACTTGGCCGAAACGTACAAACCGACGATTGTTCCCAGCCCCATGCTGTCCATCTGGGTGAGAAGCGTCAAGTCCAGTATTATTTTCTTGGACTGCGGAATCAGCCGCTTCACCTCGTCCCGAAGAATGCCCGTGAGGCCCGCGGTCAGCTTGCCTGTGCACTGAACGACGGTGGCGTCGCCCTCGACGTAGGTGCGAAGGCTCAACAGAGGAGCCGTGGCATCGGCTGGACCTGCTGACATGGTTGACTCCTTTGGCGCTTATTGTAGCCGATACACCACCCGCCTAGCAGCCTCTGGCAGCAGTGCCAAAGCGCCGCTTACTGACGTGCGCGGTTCAGTAGATTCCGCGTGTTACAGAACCGCGACCGTTAGGCGTCATACGGGCGCAGCCTCTGACAGTAGTGCCAAAGCGCCGCTTACTGACGTGCGCGGTTCAGTAGATTCCGCGTGTTACGGAACCGCGACCGTTAGGCGTCATACGGGCGCAGCCTCTGACAGCAGTGCCAAAGCGCCGCTTACTGACGTGCGCGGTTCAGTAGATTCCGCGTGTTAGGTTTAGGGAGCGACTGCGGCGATCACCTCATAAGGGCGCATCATTTCGTTATCTTCGTGCTCCAGCACATGGCAATGCCAGACATAGCGTCCCAGGTAGCCTTCGAAGCGAACGATAATCCGGGTGACCATCTTCGGATCGGCGCGCACGGTATCCTTCCAGCCGGCCTCCTCGGGCGCGGGCGGAGTAAGAGGGCCCGTGTAGCGTATTTCCCCGGTGTTGTGATAAAAGAACGGCTCGAAGCGGCGGCGATCCAGAATTTGAAAGCGGACCATATGCAGGTGGATGGGATGCGAATCGTCGGTGGTGTTGATAAAGCTCCAGATCTCCACGCTATCGAGAACGGGATTCTCGGTCACAGGCATGTGCCAGGGCGTGTTGTTCAGCAACATGGTCATGGATTCGCCCTTCAGGGTCATCTTTTCGATCAATGCCAGTGGACGGGTTTTGGCCGATGCAGACTCTAAAGTCTTCGGCACGGGACGCAGCACGGAAGGCAGCGAACTTGTGTCTTGAGACTTGGATTGCCCCACGCGGAACTGCATCACCTGGAACGAATCATTCTGCAAAACAATCTGCTGGCCAGCATATGCCGCGAAATCGACGATCAGATCGGAGCGCTCGCCGGGAGCAAGGAGTGAACGTTCCAGCGGAACGGGCGCCGGCAAGAGTCCCTGATCGGTGCCGATCTGATGAAATGCTTGTCCATTTGAGAGCGCCAAATGCAGAAAGCGGCCATTCGATGCATTCAGCACCCGGAAGCGATACTTGCGCGGCTCTACGTCGAAATACGGGAAAGCTTTTCCGTTCACCACCATCACGTCGCCGAAGACCTCGGGAACCCAGGGCTTATCGGGATCGCCGGACACCGGATAATCGAGCTGGCCATCCTGCTTGAGCAGGCGATCGTAAATTACGAGCGGGATTTCGAAAGATCCCTTCGGGAGATTGAGCGCGTCTTCGAAATCGTCGCGAACGAGGAAAAGCCCGAACATGCCCGCATAGATATTCAAGCGGTTGATGCCCATGGCGTGGTCGTGATACCAAAGCGCGGCAGCATCCTGGCGGTTGGGATAAAAATAGGTCCGCGATTTTCCGGGAACATACCAATCCTCCGGATAGCCGTCGCTCTCGGGCGGAGCCTTGGCGCCATGGACGTGGACTACGCCGCGAACTTCGGGCGTCTCGATTTCGGCGCCGTGCAAGCTGTGGTCGATTGGCAGGAAATGTTTGACGGGCAGCTCATTGGGCCATTCGATCAGTAGTCCTTGGCCACTGCGCGTCTCAAACGTCGGACCAGGAGAAGCGGATCCGTAGCACCAAAGACGGGCCGCGGGCAGATCGCGATGTAGTTTGGATTCAACTTCCCGCATGGGCACACGAAAGTACGGAACCTTCGTAGCGGAATGGCCTGGGACCGGCCGCAGACCAGTGGATTTCGCAGTCGCAGGGATGGGCAGCGGATCGACGAACTTCGCGAGAGTGTTCGGGTTCAGACCAGGAGCGGCGGACGCCGCGCGACTAGCGAGCGCTGTTAGATAAGTTGCGCGGCGAACGAAGGTCCGGCGGGTCATTAAGAATTGTAACCGCTCCCTCCGGTCACGGCTCAGTTCGACAGAGCCGCGACCAGAGGGAGCGGTCACCCGAATTAGCGTGTGCCGCTAGCGGGCTTGAACGAATGCGGGCGCAACGCCGCCTGGGGTGAAGCAGACTGCGCGGGGTTCAGCGGCTGACCGCTGTTCTCATTGAGCATGAACGACGCCGTGTTCGGCGCTGCATCGAAGTTGAACATGTTGTCCAACGGGCCTGCGATCGCGTCGAAGGAGCCAGCGATCCGCTCTCCATTGAGCCAATTGTCTTCAATAAAGCGCACGACGGAGCTTTGGTCTGTGATGGTGTGATCGACGAAGTTCTGCTTGGCATACGGCGAAATCACGAGCAAAGGAAGCCGGGGACCGTACCCGCAACGGCCCTGGGCATGACCGGTGCCGGCAACGCCGGGAAGAGCCTGGTCCGCGCTTCCGCACGTGCCTGTTCCAGTGATCATGTCGGCGCTGGTGACGGACTGATTTACCAGCGGCGGCATCTGATGGTCATACCAACCGTCCGAATCGTCGTAGGCGATCACAACAGCCGTGGATGACCAGGTGGGTTGGCTCTGCAGGAAATTGATCACATGTACGACGAACTGTTGTTCATCGATCGGATCGGAGTATCCGGCGTGTCCATCCTGAAACCCTGGAGCCTTCAAGTAGCTGACCGCCGGGAAGTTATGGTTATTCACAGCGGCATAGAAATCGTTGATGTCATATTGATGATTGGCGGCGTCGCCCAGCTGGCCGATCATCGCCACGGAAGTGGGTCGCAAGTGAGTGGGATTGGCCGTGGATTTGTAATATTGGAACGGCTGATGATGCGGAATGTAGTCGGCTTTCTTGCTGTTGGTGATCAAAGAGGTGGTGCTGCGCGAGCAGCCCGTGGAGCCGTTCGGATTGGTAACGCTGAGGTCAAAGCCGCCCTCGAAGAATCCCCAGCTTACGCCGGCGGCGTTCAGCAGATCGCCGATGTTCTTTCCGCTCATGCTGAAGGTTTCGCCGGTGGTGGTGGAACAAACGTCGCCGGCCGGATCGGCATCGCTAATGACGGTCATCCCTCCCGAACCATCCTCAATCAGCGAACCGCTTCCATTCGTATTATTGATGGCGCCGTCGAGCTGTCCGGAGATCACATTGAGGGCGCCATCGGTGGACGGGCCGAAGTTGGTGCCGTAGGAGTTGTCGCTCATTGTGTAATGCTGGGCATAATTCCAGAGGGCCGTTACGGTGTTGCCATCGTAAAAGCCCATCACCAGGCCGGTTGTGGAGCCTTGGGGGATGGTGCTGGGCGGAGGGCCCGCGGTGCCAGTAGCCATCGGGAACAGATCCACCAGTCCGCTGTGATAGGCGATCTGTTCGGCCGTGTAATCGTGATCCTGATCGGCCGTGGCGGCCTGCGATCGGTCCAGGCGGAAAGGCGCCGTGGCGCCGGAGCCATTAGCTGTATTCGCTATCGTCCCGGTTGCGGCGAGGATTGAGGGGCTAAATCCATTGACGCTCGGCGTATTGGGGTAGGCGTAAAAGGCCGGCTCACCTTCCGGGTTCATGGCAAACGGATACGTGCCGAAGTAATGATCGAACGATATGTTTTCCTGGAAGATCACCACCAGGTGTTGAATCGGCGAGGCCGCACCGCCGGTGGGAGCGGGTGTTTGCGCATTGGCCGCCCCCAGACTAATCAGGATCCCGGCAATCAAAGCCTCGCCGAGGAAAGTTGACACACGTGTTCTCATATTTTCCTCTCCAGTTTTATTGCTTCAATCTTCCTCTAGCTGCTTTGAGGTAGAACGCCTGAGTATACGCGGGCAATGTGAACGTCAAATGAACGATTCGTTAATGCCTTGTGAAGGACTGCCAAGAGATTTGTGTCGAATCGCCGTCGGGATGACCACGCCTTGCGCTGGCCGAGGGACTCGCGATATCCTTCCGTTGTCCGGGAGGTGATCATGGAAAACAGGCTCGTGGAGGCGATTTCAGTGAGAGCCGTATCGTTCGCTTCTCTCGTTTTCGGCCTGGCTCTGGGCGTGCTGCCCCTGCTGGCCCATCATTCTTTCGCCGCCGAATATGACGACACCAAACCGGTGAAATTCTCGGGCGTGGTGACCAAGGTGGAGTGGATGAATCCGCACATCTGGTTCTATGTCGACGAGAAAAAGGCGGATGGCACCGTGACACACTGGGCGATTTCCGGTGGCGCGCCAGGCCAGCTGATGCGGCGAGGTATCAATAAAGATGTTATTCAGCCCGGAATGACGATCGCCGTTGAAGGTTTTCGCGCCAAAGACGGTACGGACAATGCCAACGGATCGAAGGTGACGTTCCCAGACGGGCGCATGGTATTCACTTCCAGCCAAGAAGCGGATTCCAAGAAAAACTGAAGCGCCGGAGGACCTTATGAAGACAACATCCGCCGATCAGATTGGACGCCGGCTTGCGTTTGGGGCTCTCCTGGCCGGGTTGGTGCTATCGCCCGCACGTTTGCAGCCGCAAAGCGGTAGCGCTTCGGTGAGCAAGGGGATGCCACGCACCGCTGACGGCAAGCCGGATTTCAGCGGCGTGTATGAGTGGCCGAAATCGGATGGGGGCGATCGCTGCCGCTGCTCCGCCACTGTTTTCGATCACAAGAAATTTGCTCCGTTCAAACCCGGAGGCATGCCGTTCTTCGAGCCGCCCACCGGCGATCCGCGTCACGATGAGCCGCGCGAGTTTTGCATGCCCGCGGGTTTTCCATCGGGAATGCTGTCGGCTAACGCAGTGCAGTTCGTGCAGAACAAAAACTATCTGGTGATTGTGCACGAATTCCAGCGTATGACGCGCATCATCCCGCTAGACGGGCGCGCGCATCGCACTGGCATAGAGGCGACCTATTTTGGCGATCCCGTGGGACATTGGGAAGGCGACACGCTGGTGGTGGAAAGCACCAACTTCAAGCGTTGGGGTCTGGACGATTACTACTACACGGACAAAAACCAATACCGCATGCATAGCGACGCGCTGCGCACTGTGGAGCACATCCGCTGGCTGGACTCGAAGACGCTTTCCTATCAGCTCACCATTGACGATCCCAAGGTTTTCACCGCGCCTTGGACGCAGGACTTTACCATGGCCTTCCATCCGGATTGGGACGCGGCGGGGCTATACGAATACGTCTGCGAAGAGAACAATCGCTGTCCAGGCGGGAAATGCAAATCCGAATAACTACAGAACCGCGACCGTGAGGGAGCGGCAAGAATAGACCACAGAACCGCGACCGTAAGGGAGCGGCAAGGAGCATCACTATAAAATGAAGACCCGTAAGTTGGGAGGGTCCCCTCTCGAAGTCTCTCCCATTTGTCTGGGCGGCAACGTCTTTGGGTGGACCGCCGATGAGCCTACATCGTTCCGCATCCTCGACGAATTTGTGGATGCGGGATTCAATTTCGTGGACACCGCCGATGTTTATTCGCGCTGGGTCCCCGGTCACAAGGGCGGCGAATCGGAGACCGTGCTCGGTAATTGGTTCAAGCGCAGCGGCAACCGGAAGAAAGTGATTCTCGCCACCAAGCTCGGCATCGAACTGGCGCCCGGCAAGAAGGGCCTTTCGAAAGCCTATATGCTGAGCGAGGTTGAGGACTCGTTGCAGCGCCTGCAAACGGATTACATCGATCTTTACCAATCCCACGTCGACGATGCGACCGTGCCACTGGAGGAAACGCTCGAAGGGTACGCGGAGTTGATCAGGCAGGGTAAGGTGCGGGCCATCGGGGCGTCGAACTATAGCGCGCAGCGGCTGGCGGAAGCGCTGAAGGTAAGCAAGGAGCATGGCTTGCCTCGCTATGAGTGCCTGCAGCCGCATTACAACCTTTATGAGCGAGCCGGATACGAAAAGGAACTGGAACCGGTGTGCTTGAAAGAAGGCATCGGCGTTATTCCCTACTTCGCGCTGGCCAGCGGATTTCTAACGGGCAAATACAGATCCGAGAACGATCTCGCCAAAGGACCTCGCGGCCAGATGGTGAAGAAGTATCTGGACGAGCGCGGGTTCCGGATTCTGGCTGCGCTGGACGAAGTGGCGGCGAAGCTCCACTCCACGCCGGGTAAAGTGGCGATCGCGTGGTTGATCGCGGAGCCGAGCATCACGGCTCCCATCGCGAGCGCGACCAGTGTCGAGCAATTGAAGGATCTGGTGGACGCAGCGAATCTCAACCTGGATACAGCGTCGATCGAAACGTTGAACGACGCCAGCGCTTACTAATGGCGCCCCCGGAGCTGCGATTTGCGTTTGAGGTGGAAGTAGAGGTTGCCGCGCCGCTCGATTTCGGCGAAACACAGAACGGCCATCGGCGGGTGATCGCGATTCGGAGCGGGCGTGTCGCGGGACCACGTCTGCAGGGTCGCGTTCTGGAGGGTGGGGGAGATTGGCAGATTCTACGCCCGGACGGGACAGCCGATCTGGATGCCCGCTACACCATTCAGACCGATGACGGCGCTCTGGTTTATGTAGTGAATCGCGGCGTGCGGCACGGACCAGCGGACGTGCTGGCGCGATTGAACCAGGGCCAGCCCGTCGATCCGGCGTCGTACTATTTTCGTAGCGTCGCGATGTTCGAAACCAGCGCGCCACAGCATGCGTGGCTGACTCGCGCCATCCTGGTGGGCGTCGGCGAACGTTATCCTGACCGGGTTGTCATCCGCTTCTGGGAACTCCTGTGACACGCGTTGCTCTTGTCACCGGCGCCGGCAGCGGCATTGGGCGCGCGGTCAGCCTGGCATTGCATTCAGGCGGATATTCGGTAGTGCTGGCCGGACGCCGAGCCGTGGAACTGGAGCGAACTTCCATGATGTCCGCGCGTGGAGACGGGCGGATGCTGGTGGTTCCCACCGATGTCACGCAGCGCGATGCGGTAGCCGCGCTTTTCGATCGAGCGAAGGAAGCTTTCGGGCGGCTGGATGTTTTATTCAACAATGCCGGCACCGGTGCGCCCGCCATTCCGATGGAAGACCTCACCTTCGAGCAGTGGAGCGCCGTGGTGTCCGTCAACCTGACCGGCGCGTTTCTGTGCGCCCAGCAGGCCATCCGTATCATGAAGGCGCAGCAGCCGCGCGGTGGACGCATCATTAATAACGGATCGATTTCCGCGCATTCGCCGCGGCCCAATTCCGCGCCCTACACCGCCACCAAGCACGCCATCACTGGGCTGACTAAAAGCATTTCGCTCGATGGCCGAAAGTACGACATCGCATGCGGGCAGATCGACATCGGCAATGCTGCGACGGAGATGACCGAACGCATGACCGCCGGCGTTCTGCAAGCCGACGGTACGAAAGCTCCAGAACCGCGTATGGATGTGAAACTGGTGGCCGATGCCGTGCTTTATATGGCGAACCTGCCGTTGGAGGCGAACGTTCAATTCATGACGGTGATGGCGACGAAGATGCCGTTTGTAGGGCGGGGATAGCATTTTCTTCGATAGTCTGTTCAGTTCGTCTGCTCGTAGAACCCCTAAGTGTAGTACGCTCTTGTAATTGATGCCGGCACTTCGTGCCACGATTGTTCAAATATCGGATTTGCATCTTCACCTCGGGACCGATAAATCTGTGCAGTCGATGGTGAAATTCATCGTGGCTCGGTCGAAGCCCAGGCTCCTGATCGTTTCTGGCGACGTCGCAAATCAGCCTCTCCCCTGGCAAATGAAACGCGCGGCAAAGTTCGTGCGCGACGTTTTCGGGCTTTGTCCAGAAAATGCACGGCTCATGGTCATTTCGGGAAATCACGACTTCAAGTTTTGGGGTAACGTCGGAGTGCGCAGATTGACGCGCATCCCGTTCGAAATGTATTTCCGCATGGACGGAATAGCGCACGGATTCTTTTGGCGCTTATTCCGCTATTTGGGCTTAACCCTGCATGCCCTGTGGCCCTGGAGCAAGCGACTGCGGGATCCAATGCAGTTTCTAACGCTCCCCGATTTGGGCACTACCTTGGTCGGCTTCAATTCCAATACGCTCACTGAAATGATGGCCGCCGGGCGTGTCGAGCCGGAGGATCTTCAGGATATGTACGAGAAGTTTGACCGATGCGCCAAGGATCACGGGTTCGGCTTTCGTTATAAGATCGCTGTGGTACATCACCATCCGGCGCCCATCGCCGACGTGGACACCAAACTCGCCAGCCGCATTCAAGAGAGCTTCATGGTCTTTTACAACGCCGGCCTCTTTCTTCGCGAACTTAACCGCCGTGGTTTCAATCTAGTCGTCCATGGCCACAAGCATTTCGCCGGGTTCCTGCGCGTCGCATCCGAATTCGGCGAGCATCATCGCGCCGAAGTCCCTGTCGCGGCGGCGGGCTCGGCCTGTCATAACCATCCCGATGATCCGCGCGGCCACCATTTGCAGGTGGTTCGGCTCTACGATGACGATACCGCCACCCTTGAAAGCGTCTTCTTCTCCGGCAGCGTGGAGTCAACGGAAGCTACGCGTAACTACGTGCTGGATAGTCTCAAGGATGTTCAGCGGCGGCGCTTCAACTCCTTTCGCGATCTGCAGGGATTTGCCATCCGCGAAATCCGCAAAACATCCATCATCACCAATGACGGATATACGGATGTCCAAATCGAGTTCTACCGCTTTCGGGTCTTCTCCCCCGCGGGATTGGATTGCCATCCCATCCAATACCAGGCGTCGGAGCCAACCTACCTGAGGGGTTTCGAGAAAGTCGACCTTCCCGATTCTCCGAGATTCCTAAGGCTTGTCACTAAAGCGTGCGAACTACGGGATTTTTCCGGGGCCATCGAATTTGGCAGGCGCTATACGCCTCAGGATGCGCCTTTTGATTTCGCGTTGAAATACCGGCTCATCAGCGGCCATACTCTCACGCCGCGCGAGTTCCAGCGGCACTATGCGGGGAAAGAGCAGGAGTGGGAAGTTGCGAGCCTCTTCTGCTATCTCCCCGCAGAAGTCCTGACGCTGGAGGTGCAATTTCCTACCGGCTACAAGTTGGACGGCCGCCACGTGGAAGCCTGCTCGGAATACACACCGGCGCCTCTCAAAGGAGTGCGCGACGAAGATTTCGATTGGGATCAGCTCAAGCCCCACGATGACGAATCGGCGCGTGTGCGCGACGGCTTGCAGATTTTGTCCGCGACGCTTCGTCTTACCGTCCACAATCCGATTCCGGGCTTCCTCTATAAGATCAAGTGGATTCCCAAAGAGCAGTCCGGCAGTAACGTGGAGCCGCTGGGGCGCGGGGTCACCTTGCAAAGCGAGGCGCATGCAGCGCGCGTGCAGGGCGAACTGCTTACAATCGCTCGCGCCGTTGCGGCGGGCGTGGCCGACGTGAGCGGCAAATACGACTCCATTGCGGCAACGCTTCGCGCTCTGGCCGAAGACTTTGCGAAGGTCAACAATCTGAAGGGCGAAAGCATTGATATAGGAATAATGGTCTTCCATAGGGAGGACACGAGACTCCATACTGTCTGTGCGCCGTTTGGGAAAATCGCCGAGCTACTTAAGGAGACATTCGTCTCGGGCGAAGGCTGCGCAGGCTTCGTTTTCGAAAAAGTTAGGCCGCTTTTGTATCACCCGGCGCGCGACACCATCGGCTATTTCATCCGTCCAGAAGAGCGTCCCGGCCGCGGATCGGGCCTGTTACAGCCGACGGTGCTGCTGTGCTTTCCGTGGGTGGAGGCGGGAATAGTTGTAGGCGTTGTGAATGTGAGCACGCAGCAGGAAGACTCCGGTTTTCTTCGCCTTTTCGACCTGCCGCAAACCGAATCGGAAAAGCAGATCGCACTTATGCAGGAGTTGGTTCGCAGAGCAGCCCATAGTTTGTATACAATGGTTGCAGAAGGTAATTATGCCTCCGATTTGGAATCAAGAAGAGAGCAATGACGGCCCCTACAAGCCTGTCGAGCTGCATTCGCCTGGAATGATCAGCTTCACCTATCAAACCATCGCTTCCGCGGAGGTGGAGGAGGCGCTGAAGAAAATTGAAGCGTTCAAGTCTACAGAGAGCGAAGTTATCGCAAAGTAGCGCAACTCACGAACAGGCGGTCCGTCAATTCGGTCATGTGAAGAATCTTACGTTCTTCGGATGCGCGGTGCAAGTATGTACATCGCTGTGGCTTCTCTGAGGTCAAATGTCCACAAATGATATATCAGAAATCATTGCTCATTTTTGACAGCTTCGTGTAGTCAAACCTGAATCCGAGGCGCTATCCTCGCTCAAAAACTCAACGGAATCTGAGACATCAGAAACTTGACACCGCCGTTCGCCGCCTGTCATACTGCCTTTGCAATGAGCGCACAAGCGGTAACGGGTACAGCTACGTCCGTTTCGGATGCGGCATGGAAAGCGATTGAAGGCGGTTACGATTTACAGGTTCACGTCGCCCCCGACGTCATCGAGCGGCGCATTGACGACATCGATCTGGCGCACGAGTTTTTGAAGCACGGCCTCAAGGGATTTGTTCTGAAGTCGCACTACCTTCCAACCGCGGAGCGCGCCAAGGTGGTCACCAAAGCCGTGCCCGGCATACAGGCTTTCGGCGCCATTACGCTGAATCATAGCGTTGGCGGATTGAACCCGGTGGCCGTGGAACTGTCCGGACGTTCCGGCGCCAAAATCGTCTGGATGCCCACCGTGGATGCCGCCAACGAGACCGCCGGCCGCGTGGATGGGCCGAGCACGAAGCTGCCTTTCTGGGCCAAGATCCAGCGCGAGTTGGCCGCACAAGGAATCTCGCCGCCGCCGTTGACGGTGCTGGACGACAAAGGCAATTTGAACGAGGCTGCTCGACGGTGTCTCGAGATCATCGGCAATCACAATATGATCATGGCGACCGGACACCTGGGACGCAAAGAGATTTTCGCCCTGGTTCGCGGTGCGCGCGAGATGAAGCTGAAGCGCGTGCTGGTGACGCATGCCGAGTTCCCCTCCCAGAGTTTGACGGCGGACGAGCAAGCCGAACTGGCCAACGAAGGCGCGTTGATCGAACATTGCTTCACCACCATGCACACCGGCAAAGCTCCGTGGGACGAAGTGATGGTGAGCATTCGAAAAGCGGGCCCGGAGCACTGCGTTCTCTCCACCGATCTTGGGCAGACCATCAATCCTCCGGTGTCCGAAGGTTTTGCGATGTTCGCGCAGACTCTCATGGACGGTGGATTTTCGGCCGCGGATATCAAGCGCATGGCGGTGACGAATCCGAGCGCGCTGGTGAACTGAAGGTTTCGATTTCATTATGGATTCACAAAAAACCGTTCTGGTGGTGAGCGCCCACGCGGCCGACTTCGTATGGCGAGCGGGTGGGGCAATCGCGTTATACGCGCAGAAGGGCTATCGCGTGCGGATTCTGTGCCTGTCGTACGGCGAGCGCGGCGAATCCGAGCGCCTTTGGAAGATGGAAGGCATGACGGTGGAGTGCGTCAAGCAGGAGCGGCAGAAGGAATCCGAGCGCGCGGCGGGGATTTTGGGCGCCGAGATCCGATTCTTCGATTCCGGCGACTATCCTATTAAAGCTTCCGAAGAGACCATTCACGAGATGGTGGTGGAGTACCGCAAGCTGCAGCCCGAAGTGATTCTGACGCATTCCTACGAAGATCCCTATAACCCGGATCATCCCTACGCCAACATGCTCACGCTGCAGACGCGCGTGTATGCGCAGGCAGCGGGTTATCCGGCCGAAGGCAAGCAACTGGGCGCGCCTCCGGTTTTCATCTTTGAGCCGCACCAACCCGAGCAGTGCGAGTTCAAGCCGCAGGTGCTGCTGGACATCACGCCGGTGTACGAGATCAAAGAGAAGGCCATGGAATCCATGGAGGCGCAGGAGCACCTCTGGAACTACTATCGAGATCTGGCCAAGCGGCGCGGCGTGCAGGCCGTGCGAAACTCCGGCAAAAAGGGAATCAAGTACGCCGAGGCGTATCAGCGTATTTATCCTCAAGTGACCAGCGAGTTCTCCTAGGGACTATCAAGGATGCCCCACAAGATTGTCCGCAGTATCGAGCGTGCCGACTCCCAGACCGTCAAACTGCTGGGCGAGTTAGGCGTCGCGACCATCCACGAAGCACAAGGCCGCACGGGAGCGATGCTGCCCTATATGCGCCCGATTTATCCATCAGCACGGGTGTCGGGTTCCGCGGTCACGGTTTCCTGCCATCCTGGCGATAATCTGATGATTCACGCGGCTATCGAGTACTGCAAGCCGGGCGACGTTTTGGTGGTGGTCACAACTTCGGAATCCACGGATGGCATGTTCGGCGACTTGCTCGGCACGTCCTGCCAGGCGCACGGCGTGCTGGGATTGATTATCGACGCGGGCGTTCGCGACACCAGCGAACTTACTGAAATGAAGTTCCCGGTATGGTCCAAGGCCATTTCCGCGCAAGGCACCGTAAAGGCGAGCCCGGGTTCGGTGAATGTTCCCGTGGTTTGCGCGGGAATGCTGGTGAATCCCGGCGACGTGATCGTGGGCGATGCCGACGGCGTCGTGGTAGTTTCGCGGACTAGCGCGGCTGAGGTCGCGAAAGCGAGCCAGCAACGGATCGCCAAGGAAGAAAAAACCCGGGCGCTCCTGGCCAAAGGCGAACTGGGCGTCGACATCTACGGCCTGCGCGCGAAACTGAAGGAACTGGGAATTGAGTTCGTCGACGAACTGGTCGAAGAATCTTCCGCGACGGTTGTAAGGAGTTAACTATGGGAGAAATCGTATTCGCAGCAGCCACGGTTCACGCGCCGCAGCTGTTCACCTATCCTCCGAGTGAGGACAAAGCGCAGTTGGACGCCGACATCGCCGCCATGCGCGAGCTCGGCAAGAATTTGGATGAGATCAAGCCGGACGCCGTGATGGTGATCGGTAGCGACCACCTGGAAACATTTTTCCTCTCGGCCGTGCCCACCTTCGCCATCGTCGGAGGCGAGAAATCGAAAGCCGCGTTTGCGCGCAAGAGCTACGCGCTCCCGATTCATGGCTTCACCGAAGAATTGGTGAACGACCTGGTGACCGATGGCTTCGATATGACGTATTCGCAGGACGCGGAGCTGGGCCACGCGTTCGCCGCCGTCTACGAATGGGTGATCGAGGGCCGCTCGCTGCCGGTGATTCCGGTTTTCGTCAATACCTACCTGCCCCCGCTGCCGACGGCCCGCCGTTGCGCGCAGTTGGGCGCCGCCATCCGTGACGCCATTCTGAAATCGCCGTACAAGATCGCGATCGTCGCCAGCGGCGGCATGTCGCATTATCCGGGCGCGTGGAAGTATCCGCAGCCCGCCTTTGATTTTGACTGGTGGGCCATCGCCCACATGGAGCGCGGCAACAACAACGCTCTGCTGGAACTTTCGAACGAGCAATTGGACGAAGTGGGCAACACCGAAATGCTGCCTTGGATGATTCTCTTCGGCGCCATCGGCCAGCAGCCCGGCGAGTTGATCACATATCAACCCACCTGGCATCACGGTCATGCGGTGATGCGCTTCATCCCCAACAAGAAGGGCACACCCTCTACGCCCGAACCCGCGGCGAAGTTCGGCTTTGGGAGCGCGGAAGGCTATCAGTTCTACCGGCATCCCGATCCGGCGGTTTATCCGCTGAACAAGCTGCTTTACGATCTGCGATTTAGCCAGCCGCTGCGCCGCCGTTTGTTCGAGAATACGCCGGCTCTGGCTTCCGAGTACGGGCTCACCCCGGAGCAGGCCGTGGTGCTCGAAACCATGAAGGATGAAAGCATCGACGCCGTGCGGTCCCTGAAGCCCCATCCGTTGGTGGACGCGGGCGCGCATCCTCTCGGCATGTGGATGTCGATCATCACCGTGCAAGCCGAGCAACGCCGCATGCGCGCGGAGCAAGCGCAAGCAACCGCTACCAAATAGGACATTTCGCATGGCGACCGCGACAGCTCCGCCGGCCACAACCAACACGACGCGCGTGAAATGGCTGCCGCTGTTGATTGCGATTGCCATCGGGCTGGCGCTTTATTTCATGCCGGCGCAGCACGGCCTGACGCGCGCCGGGCAAACCGCGCTCGCCATTACCGCCTTTACCATCGTCCTGTGGGCTTTCGGCGTGATGAACAACGGCGTCGCTTCCGTTCTGATGATGGCGCTGCTGATCCCGGCCGGAGCCAGACCGGCGCTCGCGCTGAGCGGTTTTTCAAGCGGATCGTGGTGGATTCTGCTGGCGGTGCTCTACTACGGCTTTGCGATGCAGAAGACTGGGTTAGCGGCGCGAACTTCGTACTACATTCTGTCGTTGTTTCCGGCATCGTATTCCGGGATACTCGCGGCGTTCTTCGTCATCGGCACGGTTCTCTCGCTCGGCATTCCTTCCATGACCGTGCGAACGGCGATTATGGTCCCGATCGCTTGGGCGCTGGTCCGATCGCTCGATTTGAAACCACGCAGCAAAGCATCGGCGCTGATCATGCTGACAACCATCGAGATGGCCGTGGTGCCCGGGCTCGGATTGCTGTATGGTTCTCTCGACGGCCCTGTTGTCGCGTCGGTGTTCGAGCTAAAGCATCTGCCGATTAGCTATCTGGCATACGCACGCGTGCTGTATCTGCCTGTATTCGTGTTGTGCGCCCTGATCGTGTTCGGCAACCAATGGGTACTGAAACCTGAAAAATCGCTCGACACCTCGGCTGAATTCGTGCGTAACAAGTTGCGCGAACTGGGGCCGTTTAAGCGCGATGAGGTGATTACGGCGTTGATCGTACTGTGCTCCATCGTGTTTTGGTCGACTGATCGCTGGCATCATTTACCCAGCTTCTTCATTGGCATGGTGGGGCTGGCGGTTTTTGCCCTGGCAGGAATTGTCGGGAATTCCGACATTGCGGGCGGTATTTCCTGGACCTTGCTGCTGTTCATGGGCGGTATTTTCAGCCTGCAGAACGTCCTCACCGAATATAAACTCACCGACTGGCTGGCGGGATATTTCGTCCCCATCACGCAGCGCCTGACGTTTAGCGTGGTGGTTGTTCTGCTGGCCGTCGGGATAGCGACGCTTGCTCTGCGTTTCCTCGACCCCAGCGGATTCATCGCCATCGTCGTGACGTTCGTTCCCCTCGTCGATACCACCAGCGCAGCCGGGATTCCGCCGCTCGTGCTGACCGCCGCGCTGCTGATTCCGTCCGTTCCGTTCTGGGCCACTTATCAAAATATTTGGGTCGCGATGGGGGAAGGCATTACCGAGGGATTGGCGTTTAGCGGCGACCAACGCGTGCGGCTGGCGTCTTTGTACGCGGTGATTTCGCTGCTCACTGTCGTGGCCTCCATCGGCTATTGGAAGCTGATCGGAGCGCTGTGATATCGGAGCCCTTATGATGAAGATCGGATTTGTCGGATTCGGCGAAGCCGCCTATCATATGGCGAAAGGTCTTCGGCAACCTGGCATCGGTTCCATCGCGGCCTTCGATATCAACGTCACTGAGAAGGTGATGAAGCGCGCCCGGGAGGCCGAAACACGCCTGGTTGGCTCGAACCAGGAACTGGCGCAATCGTGCGACATCATGCTGTCCGCGGTGACGGCGAATCAGGCCAAAAACGCCGCCGATCAGAATGCTCCGTACCTGACTGCCGATCATATCTATGCCGACCTGAATTCGGTCTCGCCGGGCTTGAAACAGTCCATCGCCCGCGTCATCGAAGGGTGGGGTGCGCGCTTCGCCGAAATTGCGATGATGGCTCCCGTCCCTCCCTACGGCCACAAAGTGCCGATGCTCGCCGGAGGTAATGGAGCCACGGAGTTCGTCGAGAGACTGGCGCCGTTCGGCATCTCGGCCGAAATCGTCTCGCGCGAAGTGGGCACGGCATCCGCCACAAAAATGTTCCGCAGCATCATCGTGAAGGGCCTGGAAGCTCTGCTCACCGAGTGTGTGCTCGGCGCCAGCCACTATAACGCCGACGAACGCGTCTTTGCATCGCTGGCCGAAAGCTTTCCCGGCGTCAAATGGAAAGAGCTCGCCGATTATATGGTTGGCAGAGTAGTAGTACACGGCGAACGCCGCGCCCGCGAGATGGAAGAAGTGGCGGCCACGCTGCGCGAGATCGATATTGAACCCATCATGGCCGAAGCCATCGTGCGCCGCATGGATTGGAGTGTCGAAGCAGGTCTGAAGCAGTTCTTTCAGGGAGAAGCCCCCCAGAACTACCGTCAGGTTATTGGGGCAGTCAATAAGAATGACGCAGCCACTAAAAAAACAGTTGGGGCAGACTAAAGCTGCCGCGGCTCCTTCTCTTCGTTGCTGTTTTGTGCGCCGCGGCCGGTGTTTGCCTCGCCGTCGATCTGAAACCGGCAACTATCGAGGCTTTCGACCAATACATCGCTAGCGCCGAAGCCAGAATGCAACCTCGCTGGAGCGGCGAGCACTTCCTCTGGTTTGACGATTCACCGGAGATTCGACTTAGCCTGCTGGCGGGCACGGTGGTGGCGCGCCCCATCCAAGGCAGCGGTGTGGTGACGATCCCGGGCGGTCTCATTCAAGACTGGATCGGAGCCGTCTTTGTTCCAAAGACCACGCTCAAAGAAACGCTGGGCGTCGTTCAGGATTATCCGCAACATACCGAGATCTACAAGCCCGATGTCACCCAGGTCAACGTGTTGTCGCATACCGGCAACGATTTTACGATTCGAACGCGGGTGGTCAAATCGAAGTTTTTTATCTCCGACGTGGTGGATATCGAGAACCAGATTCACTTCGTCCAACTCGATGCCAAGCGAGTCTACAGCCGTTCGGCGAGCCAGCGAATAGTCGAAATCAGCAATGCGGGTAAGCATAACGAGCACGAACTGCCCGTCGGCCACGATCGCGGGCTGGTGTGGCGCGTCAATGGCTATTGGTTTTTCGAGGAGAGCGACGGCGGCGTCTTCATTACTTGCGAATCCATCACGCTTACCCGCGAAATCCCGTTCTTGCTAGCCAAGGTGCTCAGCCCCATCGTGCATGAACTTCCCGAGGAAGCCTTGAAAACCAGCCTGGAACAGACGCGCAGAGCGATTGTGAACCTGCCCAGATTGACCAATTAAGCTAACCGCTCCCTGACGGTCACGGCTCGGTATCGGGCGACGTAACTGAGCCGCGCGCGTAAGCAAGCGGTGCATCCGTCACGGGAGGAAGTTCAATGCAGAACTGCTTGCGCGAATAGGTCTTCCCTTGCGTCTTGCGCGCGCGGAAGTAGGGCTCCAGGCGTTCCAGCGCTCGCTGCATGCTGGTGATCACGTGGTCGCGCATGGCTGCGGCGGAAGCGTCGCGATCTACTCCCACCAGCACTTCCATCAGGTCCTGATGGCGTCGCGACGGCGTCCCGTTAAACGCCCTTCCGACACACAGCCAGGTGGACGACAGCGCGCGCGTTCTTTCGATGGCGTCGCACAGCGCCGGGCAGCGCGTGCACTCAGAGATGCGGCGATGCAGTTTCTCGTGGAGGTTCAGATAGTAGAAGCGATTGGTCTCCGTCTGCGAGCGCATGGCATCCACGCGCAGGCCCAGTTTGAGCAACTCGGACCGTTCCTCGGGGGTGGCCATCTCGGTAAACAGCCGCGCCGCCTCCACCTCCAGCGCTTCACGCACCAGATAGTGCCCGCGCACATCTTCGCGGCTGGGAATGCGCACCCGTGTTCCGGCGCGAGGCCGGCTTTCGAGCAAGCCTTCGAATTCCAAGCGGAGAAACGCTTCGGAAACGGGCAGGAAACTCATGCCTAGCTCAGCCGCGATTTTACGGCGCGAGATCACTTGGCCGATGGCAACTTCGCCCCGGAGAATGCGCTCACGAATAATTACGTATGCTTCACCGGCGAGGTCTGAGGCCCCGGAAGAGCGGTCTTTCATAAGTCCCCAATATTCAAGTCCGCAGATTTTAGATCTCATACATGCTATCACAGCCTGCATGCAAGTATAGGCAATCCATGTAAACGCAGCCAGATAGACACTAGTGGGTAGACGCAAACCAGGGTCCGTCCGGTACACTGGGGATCGCCATGAAGAACAATCGCAGCCGCGAATGGTTTCAAGCACCCGAATACTATGGTTTTGGCCGCCGGGCATGGCTCCGCTCCGAAGGCTTTCCGGCCGACGTGTTCGACGGCAAGCCGGTGATCGGCATCTGCAATTCCTGGAGCGAGCTGAATAATTGCAATGCCCACCTGCGCGACGTGGCAACTGCCGTGAAACGCGGCGTGTGGGCGGCCGGGGGTGTGCCGCTCGAATTCCCCACCATCTCGCTGGGCGAAATGTTCATGAAGCCTACCACCATGATGTATCGCAATCTCATGGCGATGGACGTGGAAGAATCCATTCGTGCCAATCCCCTGGATGCCGTGGTGTTGCTGTGCGGCTGCGACAAGACCACGCCCGCGCAACTGATGGGGGCGGCCAGTGCCGATATTCCCGCTATCGTCGTACCCGGCGGCCCCATGCTGGCGGGCGAGTGGCGGGGGCAGAAGCTCGGCTCCGGCACCGACGGCAAGAAGCTGTTCGATCAATACCGCACGGGCCGCCTGACGGAAGATGAATGGTGCGAGATTGAAGGATGCATCGCCCGCACCGCCGGCCACTGCACGGTGATGGGCACGGCGTCCACCATGACCAGCCTGGCCGAAGCGCTGGGTATGACGTTGCCGGGCAGCGCCAACATCCCGGCGCCCGATTCGCGGCGGATGGCCAACGCCGAACTCAGCGGGCGAGCGATCGTCGGGATGATTGAGCCGGGGCTGAAACCTTCGCGCATTCTGACGCGCGCCGCTTTCGAGAACGCCATCACAGTTCTCATGGCTCTGGGCGGATCCACCAATGCAGTGATTCATCTGATCGCGATTGCCTCGCGGGTCGGCGTACGATTAACCCTCGACGATTTCGATTGCATCTCTCGCCGCACGGCCTGCATCGTGGACGTGAAGCCCTCAGGACAGTTCTTGATGGAGGATTTGTTCAACGCCGGTGGAGTCCCGGCGGTGATGAACCGGGTGCAAGGTCTGCTGCATGGCGATTGCGAAACGGTAAACGGCAAGACGATTGCCGAAAACATCAGCGGCGCCAGTCCATTGAATGACACTGTGATTCGCACGCTCGATCGAGCGCTCTACCCGGAAGGCGGCATCGCCGTACTGCACGGCAATCTTGCGCCGAAGGGCGCTGTGATCAAGCAGACCGCGGCCTCTCAACATTTGTTGCGGCATCGCGGGCGGGCCTATGTTTTTGAAACGCGCGACGAAATGCTCGCGCAGGTGGATCGCGACGATCTGCCGGTGGATCGCGACACGGTACTGGTGATGCGCAACTGTGGTCCCAAGGGCGCGCCGGGTTTTCCCGAATGGGGCCACATCCCGATGCCGCGCAAGCTGCTAAACGAAGGCGTCACCGATATCGTCCGAGTCTCCGACGCGCGCATGAGCGGCACATCGTATGGCACGGTGGTGCTGCATGTAGCGCCGGAATCGGCCATCGGTGGCCCGCTCGCGCTGGTCGAGACCGGCGATGAGATTGTGCTGGACGTGTCCGAACGCAGACTCGAATTGCTGGTTTCCTCAGAGGAGCTGGAGCGGCGCGGGCGGCTTTTCACTCCGCCGCCCCGTCACTACGACCGCGGCTATGGGCGTTTGTTCCTGGACCACGTAACGCAAGCCGATCTAGGATGCGACTTCGACTTTCTGAACCCAGACTATCGATAACTAACAACTTACTTACTGGGCTGCCTGCCTGGTCGCCACGATCGTCGTTTTATTTTCTGTCACGATATATTTGGATGTCTTTTTGCTGTGCTTCCCGTGGGTCTTAACAGACGGCGATTGCGTGCGTAATGCTACCCGCTGATCCTCTGACAAGTGCCGCGGCTGGGTCGGTTGGTCCTGCGCCATTAAGAATCCGCACATAATTAATAGTCCGAGTGTTAGTCTTTTCATTTTGCTCCCTCCGCTTTATATCTCCGCAATTTCTCTGCCAGGGTGGAAGGTGAAGAGAATCAACTCTTCGGGATAATGTTTGGTTCGAGGGCGCCTGTTCCCGGCAAAAATGACCGGTTGTACGTTTTGTAACCGGGGTTGCACCGGCTCCCCCCGGCCGGCCGGGATCGATGTAAGCTGATAGAGTCGCGTTTGCACATTGTGCCCCTTGATTCGGATGCCTAACATGAAAACTTTGGTCCATGTCGCTACGGCGGCGCTCCTATTCGCCGCAATCCCAGCCACAGTCTTGGCCCAGTGGCCGTCTTACCCGACGCCGGGCGTTCCGAAACTCGCCGACGGCAAGCCGAATATGGATGGGCCCACGCCCCGCACAGCCGACGGCCATCCGGATTTTTCTGGAATCTGGCAATTCGAAGGAAACCGTAGTCGGCGTACGGCTCCCGCCGGTGTAATCGCAGGGTCGGGAACAGTCCCAGCTCCAGCCACGGCTGGCGGGGCATCCTCCACCCCGGCGCCCAAGTCTGCCTCGGCTCCTCCGCCACCGGGTCCACCGCCGGCTGGAAGCGTCGGCCTTGGTCCGCGGCCACCCGGCGTCAGCGAATTTTTCGACATCGGCTCAACGGTCCCGGGAGGGCTTCCATTCACGCCGTGGGCGATCGCAGTGCGGAAAGAGCGCAAGGAGAATAACAACAAGGACAATCCCGACGCGCACTGTTTGCCACTGGGCCTCACGCAGTTGCACATGCATCCTCAACCGAGGAAGATCATCCAGACGCCCGGATTGATCGTGATCTTGTACGAAGCCCAAGGTGGCGTCCGGCAGATTTTCATGGATGGCCGGGCTCTTCCGAACAACGACCCGGATCCGTGGTGGTACGGTTATTCGATTGGCCATTGGGACGGAGACACCTTGGTGGTGGAGACCACCGGATTCCGCGACGATGTGTGGCTGGACGTCGAGGGCAGCCCGCTCACCAGCACCGGCAAGATGACCGAGCGCTTCCGCCGCGTCAACTTCGGGCACCTCGAAATGGACATTACGATCGAAGACCCGAAAGCGTATACTCATCCCTGGACCGTCAAGATGAAACAACGCCTGCTGCTCAATACGGAGCTGATCGAATTCATCTGCAACGAAAACGAAAAGTCCGACGCTCATCTGGTGGGCAAATAAATTCGCCCGGCGGCCACATCCGAACGTACCTCCATGAATGACGACGCGCGCAAGTTGGTTGCACTCGAATACCTGAAGGCGCTGGACAGCGGCGGAGTGACATCATCCGGCGGCTCCATCCTGGATCTCTTCGCACCGGGCGCCCAGGTTTATTTTCCGAAATGGGGCGTGGCAAAAGGAAGGGAACAGATCGAGAAGCTGTTTGGAGACGTGGGCGGCAAGCTCAAATCAATCGCTCATCATTATTCCGGCTTGAATTGGATTTTTTCCGGCGGCGACACCATCGTGTGCGAGGGTACCAGCCACGGCGAGCACATTGACGGACCTTGGCGGGCGGGCGATCCTGATTGGGGCGCTGGCCGATGGTGCGACGTGTTCGAAATCCGCGACGGGCTGATCCAACGCTGCTTCATTTATCTTGACCCCGACTACGCGAGCAAGGATACCGAGCGCTATCCGTGGATCAAGAAGTAGCTGAAGCCGGAGGAAACGCCATCGATGACGAGGGAAGAAGTTCGCGCCCGAATTGTGGAACTGGCCATCTTGCCCGCGGTTCGCGCCTCCACCGCCGAGGATGCTCTGTTCGCGGCCGAGGCGGTTTCGCGGGGTGGCTTGCCGATAGTGGAACTTACCATGACGGTTCCCAATGCCACCGAGTTGATCGCACATCTTGTGAAGAAGCATCCGCGCACCGTGGTTGGCGCCGGAACGGTGTTGGATCTGGAAACGGCACGCGCTTGTTTAGCTGCCGGGGCGAAATTTATTACTAGCCCGGGACTGGACCTCGAAATCGTCGAATTCGCCGTCAAGGCCGGCGTGGTGGTGATGCCCGGAGTTCTGACGCCGACCGAAATCATAGCGGCGTTGAAAGCAGGCGCCGACTTCGTCAAGATCTTCCCCTGCTCCCAAGTCGGCGGCGTCGATTACCTCCATGCCCTAAAGGCTCCGTTCCCCAACGTATCGTTTATTGCCGCGGGCGGAGTGAACCAACAGACAGCGGGGAAATACCTGGCAGCCGGAGCTTCCGCTGTAGGTATTGGGGCGGACCTGGTTCCTCCGCGCGCCATCGCCATTCGCGAGTCAGAGTGGATTGAAGAGCTGGCGCGGAGATACGTGCAAACCGTGAAGCATTTACGTCAGCCTAACTGATCGAACCGCCAAGGAACTCCTCGATCTTACTGATCTTGCCATCCACGAACGTGAACCACTGGACGCCGCGAACGCATAGGCTTGTCCGTTCGATTTCAAGACCCCGTTATCCCGTAGCAGAACGGCAATGCTGTTGCCCTGCGAAATCATGCCCTCAATTTCGGGCTTCTCCTCTTCCAGCATCTCGAAGTTTCTTCGGGACGCGGCCATAACTTCGTCGCGGCCACGCCACGTTCCATCCATAGCGCCAGATCCGCTAATGCTGAGTTCAACGTCGTCAGTGACCCAGTGACCAAAGACATCGAAGTCCCCATGGATTACGGCATCGAAAGCTTTATGGAGAACCGTCTCGGGAGCGGTCACGTCCTCAGTGGCGGAGCTGCTGGTGGTTTCGAGGAATCTAGCGGAATATTCGCGGTCCATGGGGAAATTGTAATACTTGTGGCGCACGCACTCATGCGTGCCGCATTCACATTCGTGTGAATGCCAGGTGCTTGTTTATTCCGCGCGCAACGCC
This sequence comes from Bryobacterales bacterium, assembly GCA_963747945.1. GTDB lineage: Bacteria > Acidobacteriota > Terriglobia > Bryobacterales > Bryobacteraceae > Palsa-89. Next base: position 49,831 of record CAVVHB010000005.1, on the reverse strand, counting down.
TTGACCGGCTCGACGCTGGCCGCGCGCCGCGACGGCAGATAGCAGGCCAGACAGGCAGCGGCGAGAACGCCGGCCGTGATGGTGGCGTAGGTCACCGGATCCACCGGGCTCACGTTGAACAGCAGCGACGACATCAGGCGCATGGTCAGAAAGGCCGCCACCAGCCCGCACGCGATGCCGATGCCTGTGAGCGCCAATCCATCGCGAACGAACATGGCCGTGATCGCCGGACGTTCAGCGCCGAGCGCCATGCGAATTCCAATCTCGCGGGTGCGTTGCGACACTGAGTAGGAGATCACGCCGTAAATTCCCACGATTCCGAGCAGCAAGGCCATGCTTCCCGCAACTCCCAGCATGACCAGCGTGAAGGAAGTCCGCGCCATCGATTTAGTGTAAAAGTAGCCCAGCGTGTGAACATCGGCGAGCGGCAGATTCGGATCGACGGACCACACCGCCTGCTGAATTTCCTTCATGAAAGCTTCCGAGCCGGCCCGCGGACTCCGAATGGCGAGCCCCATTTCGCGGCGGATCATCTCCTTTTGACCTTCAAACCGGTCCATCATGACGGGCCAGTACACGGAAGTGGGGGCCGGCATGCTCACGCCATCGTCGTGCACGTCTCCTACAACGCCCACGATCTCGCGCCAGTCGTCCGTGCCGCCGACGCGGATTCGCTTGCCGAGCGCGCCGGCTGCACTATGCCAATACTCGCGCGCGAAATTCTCGGAGACGATGGCGACGGGCATTTTCTTGTAGATGTCCGTCCAAGTCAGATCGCGGCCCGTAATTAGCGGAGTCCCCAGCGTTGCGAACAATCCTGGAGTGATAAATTTGAAGCGCCGAATCGGTGGAAGCTCGCCTTCTTTGTACGGGTGATCTTCCGATGTGAGCACGTCGTTCGAGCTGCGTCCATCCATGGGAATGGCGGTTGAGGAGCTGACCGAGGACACACCTGGAACTGCCCGGACTTTGTTCAGGATCGCCTCCTCCATGCGGACCAAGCGTTCGCCCTCGGAATCCGGTATCTGCGACTCAGGCACGTAGAGACGGAGTGTTTGTATTGTGGCCGGCGCCGCGAAGCCGGGAGGCACATGCATGAGGGCGCGAAAGGTACGAATCATCAGTCCGGAACAAATCAACAAAACCAGCGCCAGCGCCACCTGCAAAATCACCAGGGCGTTACGCGCGCGGTGCCGCTCGCGGCTCTCGCTGAGCCCGCGTCCACCCTCGCGCAGGCTGGCATTCAAGCGTCCACCGGCGTACTTGAAGATCGGGAGCAACGCAATCACAAGGCTGGTAAAGATGGCCAGCGCGAGCGTGAACAGCAATACCGGAAGATCGATGCCGATTTCGTGGATGCGCGGAAGGCTGGTAGGCCCGAGCGAGACTAGAACGCGCAGCGCCTCTTCGGCCAGTATCAATCCGAGCAGGCTACCCAGCAGGCCCAGCACGGCGCTCTCAAATACCAGGTCCGCCGCGATGCGCTTCACTCCCGCTCCCAGTGCGGCGCGAATGGACAATTCCTGACGGCGTCCCTCCACGCGCACCAGCAACAGGTTCGCCACATTGGCGCAGGCGATTAGCAGCACTATGCCTATGGACCCCATCAAAACCCACAAGACGTTGCCTACATCGCCCACCACCTGCTGCTTCAACGGCCGCAGGCTGGATGTAATGTGCGCGCTTTCAAACAGCTTGGCGCTGAAACCATCCGGCGCCGGAAAACTTCGTATGGCAACAGGCAGCAGACGGGCCATGTCCGCACTGGCTTGTGCCATGGTGATTCCGGGCTTGAGCCGCGCCAGGGCTTCGTAACTGAAATTCCCGAGCTTCGTCTTGCTGCGATCCCACTGGAACGGGAGGAAGAGCGCGAGATCGTCGGGGTCGTCCAGAAAATGAAACCCCTGGGGCAACACGCCGATGATCACGCGCGGCTTTCCGTCCACCATAATGGAGCGTCCTATCACGGATGAATCGCCGCCAAACTTCCGCTGCCAGTATGCATGGGACAATAGCACCGTTTCCGGCTTACCCGGCGAATCATCTTCGCGGGTAAACAAGCGCCCCAGCGCCGGCACTACGCCCAGAATTGGCAGGGTGCCGTCGCTAACGTCGAGCCCCGCCACGTGCTCCGGCTCGCCGGCGCCGGTGACGCTCAGCGAGTCGCCATCGTAGACGCCGATATCCTGGAACGTCGTGCTCTGCTCGCGATCGATAAAATAGATGGACGGCGCCATGTTGAGGTCCTTCATGCCGATGCCCGGCGCCGTGTGCCACACTCCGATCAGCTGTTCGGCATGGGGATAAGGCAAAGGCTTCAGCAAAACACCTTCGACGACGCTGAAAATCACCGTGTTCGCGCCCACGCCCACGGCAAGCGTGATCAGCGTGACGGCAGTAAAAAGCGGCGCCCTGCCGAGCCTTCGCAGCACCTGCCGGAGTTGATCGTAGAATATGGCCATTCGTCAGTCTCTAAGACTCTACGTGGTCAACCGCCAAAAGGTTCCAGTTCAGAGCCCTGCGGCTCGTATCCAGAAACTCTCGGTCCATTCGCCGCCGCCGGGCACCATTTGCAACTCGGAGTATTTGCCTTGGCGTGCCAAGTTGACTCCACTGATAATCGCGGTCAATGGCTCAATGCAGATGAACTCCCGGGCGTCTTTGGGCAGAGGCGGCGGCAGATAAATTGTGGCCACGCGGTATTTGGGCCCGAACAAGATCTCCACCGTCTTGCCGCCTGATCCGATGGAGAAGTGCGCGCGACCATCGGCGTCCCGCTCCAGGTCCGTAAAGCCGTCGTCCAACGTTTGGCCGCGGAGGGGCAGCGGGTTTGGTATGTCGAGAGGCCGCATTTCTCCGGTTGGAATTTGGTTTTCATCCGCGATTACGTGTATTCGAGCAGGTAGCTCGGCGACCCACTCATCGCGCGGGATGCCGGGGATTTGAAAGTAAGGATGAAAGCCGATTGCCAGCGGCATTGAATCCGTACTCAGATTCGTAATGGTTGTCTTCACTTCCAGGACGCCATCGGCTAGACGATGCATCATGTCGTATTCATGAGCAAACGGCCACTGCGCCATCAGGTCCGGGGATTTCCAGAATTCAAGCCGGCTGGTAACGTGCGCGCAACGGGCGTCCGCGGCGACTTCAGTCACCTTCCAGAGCGAGGAATCGGTGAGTAGCCCATGGATCGGCCTTTCGCCTCGGACGTTGTCGAGGCCCATATTGAAACGGTACCTTTTGCCGTTTGCCCAGAAAGCTTGTTCGTCTAGAAGGTCCGCCCATGGCGCCAGAAACGGAACCCCGCCTAACTCGGAAAGTTCAGGCGGGTGGTACAGAATGTTCTTGCCCGCGTACCTTCATCTGATATACGCGGTTGCCGAAGGAGGGCAAGATCGAGACTTCCACGCCGTGAGCGGTGTCACTCAAGCGAATGGTGGTGACACCGTGCTCCGATGTTGTGTCTGCGGTGTACTGTTCCGGCAACCGATTCCCTTACGGTCGCGCTTCTGAACCGCGCGCGTCAGCAAGCGGACTTCAGAATCGATACTTCAGCGCGAACTGCAGATTTCGCGCGCCTTCCGACGTATTGATCACGCCAAAATTGCTGCCGCCGTACACGTCCGTTACGTATCCTTGCACCAGCAGGATGGGCGTGTTGAAGGCATTGATCGCTTCGGCCCGGAACTCCAGGCTTTGGCGTTCGGTGATCGGAAAGTATTTGGAGAGGCTAAAGTCCACGTTCTTTATGCCCGGCCCGCGCTCCGAACTGACAGGGCAATTGCCCAGTGTTCCGGGAGCCGGGTGCGCCATCGTCGCGGGATTAAACCACAGATATCCGTTCTGCCCCGGGTTGGGATTTTCGGCGTACGGTGTTTCCTGTGAAGGTGCGATGCAATTCGGCCGGGGCTCCGCGGAACCTGTACCGGAAGGGTCGCTGAAATCGTAGATCGAGATGGGGAAGCCGCCATGCAGGGTGACGATGGCCTTCGCCTGCCAGCCGCCCAGCACCGCGTCGACTAACTTGTTACTGTTACTTCCGAACTGCCGCCCGCGGCCGAACGGCAGGTCATACGTGGCATAGCCGGTGAAGACGTTGGTGACGTCGTGGTCGCAAAGTCCGTAATCGAGATTGAGATTGTACGCGTATTCTTGAAATGCCTTGTCGGCGCTGGCCTGGCTGGCTGTGGAGTCGCCGTAACGTCCGTAGTAGCCCATCGCGTTGGTCAGGCATTTCGAAAAAGTGTAGTTCAGCGAGTACTCGAGCCCTTTCGAGAACCGGTGCAGCATACTAATCTGCAATGAATTGTAATTCTGGATTCCGGTGGTCTCGTTCAGCCGCGCCTGTCCGATCTCGTCTTTGAGCGTCGGATTGCCGGATAAATAGGGACCGGGTACGGCCGTCCCATCCGGCAACAGCACCTTCTGATTCGCGAACAGAATGTCCGACAGATGATCCGAGTGTTGGCCGATATAAGCGGCTTGAAGCACGGTGGAATTTCCGAACTGGTGCTGGACCGAGAAGTTCCACTGATTGGAGACGGCCGGCCGGTAGTTGGGATCGGTGAGGTGCACCCGGATTCCCGCAAAGCACGACGCCGGAGCGGAAGTGACGTTGGCGGTTGTACATTCACTGCTGGTGGATCCTAGGCCGGCGAAGCCTTGATCCAATGTGACCTGATTGGCGGGAATCGCGCCGTTGACACCGGCCACCGGCTGGTTCACCAGATCGACATTCCACGGTGCGTTGGTGGCCAGGCGATTGTACTCGCCCGTTCCCTCCTGGAAACTGGAACGGCTGAAGGCCGCGCGAAACACCGTGTTGTTGCCGAAAGGTGTCCACGCTGCGCCCAGCCGCGGCAGGAAATTCGCGATCCCGTTGTATTGGTTGTAGAGCGCGCGGCTATTGCCGCCCACGCCGGCCAGTTCGATCTGGCCCGTGATCTCGTTGAAGTTGGTCATGCGGTTGCCCACTTCATAGATGGGCGTGTAAAGTTCCCAACGCAGCCCCATGTTCAGCGTCAAGTGGCTGGTGACGCGCCAATCGTCCTGGATGAAAAGGCCGATCGCACTATTGCGCTGCCCCACTGTTCCTGCAAACCCCTTGCCGTACGCCATGTAGGAGGGCAAGCCGAGCAGAAAATCCGCTTCGGCATTGCCGGTGTACTGTCCGCTGAAGCCGACCTGCCCGGCGGCGCCATCGGCGGTGACCGACGGAACATAGTCGTTGCGGTAGCGTTCAAACTGAACTCCAGCACGCATGGTGTGCGCGCCGTGAACGATGGTGACGTCATCCCCGACCGAGATTGTGGTTTGATGGAAAATCTCCGGAGCGTCCACCGTTCCGAACGCGAACGGACCGTCTTGCGATCCACCAACCGGCGAGCCCGCGAAATACAAACCCGGAAGGAACGAGGTCGGCTGGCCGGGAATCAGACCAGCCGTGTTGGTGGTTGTCCCGGACTGGACGTTGCCTTCGGCGGGGAAATAGTTCGTCCCCGCGCGGAATTCGTTGACGATGGTCGGGCTGAAGGTCCGTGTGTAATTGAGTACTCCGCTCTTCAACGGGAAAATATTGTTCCCATTGCTGTTGTAGAGCAGAGGCTGGCTGTTGATGGTGGGCTGTGTGATGAACTGCTGCGAATAGCGCGCGAAGACGTGGTCGCTGGTGGTTGGGTTCCAATCCACCTTGGCGTCGCCCTGATCGCCGTTGGTATAGGTGTGCTGTGAGTTCGACAGATTGTTTTGAGTACCGTTGTTGGTGCCGGGAAGATCTGGCCCCGGAAGGATGGTGAGTATTTTCAGAGCCGTGGGGCTGAGGCCATTGATGCACGGCGACGATCCAAATGTTTGTCCCGCGCCGCAGATGGCGGCCTGCGTAAGGTTCGCCGGCATCGGCACGTTGGTTCCGGGATAGTGCAGCGAGATACCCGGGATATCGGAAAGATTCCCCGTAGCGTTTTGCGTTGTGAACGTCGACACCGGCGAGGGCGTGGCCGGCGTGTCGAAACGCGATCCCTGATAATCGACGAAGAAGAAGAGTTTATTCTTCTTGATGGGACCGCCCAGCGTTGCGCCAAACTCGTTCCACCGCATGTTCGGGGGAGCGCTGTTCACCGTCGGATCGGGGCTGAAATTACGCGACCATTCATTGGCGTTGAAAAAGTCGTTACGCAGAAATTCGAACGCATCGCCATGGAACTGGTTGGTGCCGGACTTGAGGCTGACGCTGATCACCCCGCCCAGGAAGTGGCCGAGTTCAGCGTTGGGATTATTCGCGATGACATTAAACTCCTGGATGGCGTCCACGCTAGGCGAAAACGCGACGTTGTTGTCCACGAACTCGTTGTTATCGATGCCGTCCAACAGATAGTAATTGGCCTGCTCGCGATTGCCATTAATGTAAGGACGGCCGGAGTTAAACGTGGCGAGCCCGGTGTTGAAGGCGCCGGGGCTGGTGGTCACCGCGCCGGGAGTCAGCAGCGCGAGCTGATTATAGTTGCGCGTCTCCAGCGGCAGGTTCGATATGGCCTGAGCGTCCATTACCGTACTCACCTGGGTGGAATCGGTCTGCAGCAGCGGCGCAGCCTCGGTCACATCCACGGACGTCGCGACGTCGCCCACCCTCAATTGGAAGTCGAGCCGCGCCACCTGATTCAGAACCAGGGTGACATTGGACTGCTGGGCCGCTTGAAATCCCGCGCGTTCCACCTTGATGTTGTAAGTTCCGATCGGGACCTGGGGAAGATCATAAATACCGTCGGCGTTCGTAGTGGTCGTCCACATGGAGCCGCGATCAATATCGGTAGCCGTCACTTTCGCGGCGGGGACCGACGCGCCAGTCGCGTCCGTGATCTTTCCGGTGATCGCCGCCATTACTTGTTGGCCGTACGACGATTGAGGCATTACAAGCGTGATCAAAAGCAGCAGGAACAGAGCCGCTGCGATGCTGAATCTGATGGCAACCTCTGATTTCGATTTCATGGAGACTTCCCTTCTTTTCATTTTCACAATCCTCGCGACAGACGGTTCGACGCTACCGGTGAGTTGACCAATGCTGAGCCCGTTCCCGGCGGATGTCCAGTTCACAACGGTTGCAAAGCCGTTATGGGCAGGTTTATTACAAGACCGAACGTGCCTGATTTCAATCATTTATTTGGCGCTCCCAGCGCATTCAACAAAATTCGTACGGGCCTGACGGCCGCGAGCTGTACTTCGGCGACCGGTTTATCCATGGCCTTTATCAGCTGCAGTTGCTGCCTCACCCAGTCAGGAGGGGCGGATTTTCCATTGGATAGAAATTCCAAAGCGCGTAGACCGAGGGATCCCAGTTCTGAGAGATTTTTCGAAAGTGGAATCAGCTCAGACGTCAGGGAGTTGCTGGCGATTTGACCGTCGTTTGCCGACCAAGCGGTGAACGCGGCGCGCAGTTCGGCGATTTCCGCCCCAGCACCGGCTGGATTTGAGACAACGGTCTGCGCCAACCGCTCCAGGTGACGGACCACCGGGCTTTCCGCGGGAACGGCATCCACGAAACGGTTCAGCGGAACCAGGCTGGTGTATTTGCGGGCTTCTTGCCGCACATCGATCCCTTCCGGCCGGGACGCATCGGCCAAAACCCGGAGCACATGCCCGCTGCCCATCCGGTCCAGCATTGTCTGTTCGTTAGAACGAATGCCCACCCATGTGAGCACGCGGCTGACCGCGTCCAGACGGTCATACATCGATGCCACGTCAGTAACGTCCCTAGGCGACCATAGCCGTTCGGCAATCGCGGCCGCGCGCGGCCAGATCCGCGAATCAACCGTTTCCGGGCTCGCGTATTCCACCCACATGCAGGCTTCTCCGCCAAGAATAAGCTCCGGACTCTCACCGTCAATCTGCGGATCGACGGCGTAGTGAAAGCTCGCCGGGTTCATATGGTCCAAGTAATAACCGTAAGAAAGAATGCCGCGATGCCCTTGTTTTGCGGCGTCGGCGAGCGCCGCGGGACCTCGCCAGGACTGGATTACCGCATCGGCTTCCAGATCCGGACTCAAAACTTCGTCCCACCCCACCATGGTCTTGCCATACTTCTTGAGGATCTGCTGCACCCTGCGGCTGAAATAGGCCAACAGGCCGTTCGGCGTTTCCAGATTCCGCTCGCGTGCGAAAGCCTGAATGGACTGGGACTGCTTCCATTGTGTGGGGTCCACCTCATCGCCGCCGATGTGGAAGTAGCGATCGGGAAATAGTGCGGTCATCTCGCCCAGGAATTTGTCGAGGAATTTGTACGTTTCCTCGCGCGTGGGATCCATGGTGGGCTGAAAGATTCCCCACCTTCGCTCAATCGAATACGGTCCCGGTGCGCTGGCCAGTTCGGGATATCCGACGAACCAGCTGGTGGTGTGGCCGGGCATGTCGAATTCCGGCACGACGCGAATCCCTCGGTCACCGGCGTACGCGATGATATGCCTCACCTGGTCCTGCGTGTAGAAATGGCCGTCCGAACCAAGCTGTTGCAGGCGCGGGAAACGTTTGCTTTCGACGCGAAAACCCTGATCGTCCGAAAGATGCCAATGGAACACGTTGAGCTTCACCGCAGCCATCGCGTCCAGGTTGCGTTCGATCACTTCGATCGGCATCCAGTGGCGAGAGCAGTCGATCATCAGCCCGCGCCACGGAAATCGCGGATGATCCTCAATGTGCACGGCGGCGGCCTCAAACCCGGTGGCGCCGGGCGAGATGAGTTGCGCGAAAGTCTCCAGGCCATGCAGCGCGCCTTCCACCGTGGATGCTGCCAAGACGGCTTTGTCGGGCGAAACATCTAGCTGATAGGACTCGGCCACGCTGCTGGAGGTGCTTTCGATGAATAACGCGGTCTTGCCTCCGACGATGGGCATTCCGGTTTGACGCGAGACCCGCGCGGTGAAGCGTTGGACCGCTGCGTCCATGCGCGGGTCGGTAAAGCCATGGACTTCGATCGCGAAACTCGAATCGATGGGCAGGTGTCCCGCTGCCGGTACGGATTTCCACGGCAAAGGCATCGGCGCGGAGCACAACGCGGGAACAAGGAGAGCGGCGAGCAGAAATTTCATCCCGTCACCTTGCTCCATCCGCGGCGAGAGAGGTCGAAATAAATAACCGCACCGCCGGCGAGCCCGAGCGCGAGCAGTCCCAGGCCCGTCACGGTTTCGCCCAGCAGCAGCTTGCCGGTACCGAACAGGACGCCATAAATCAGGACGCAACCGCAGATCCAGTCGAGAAAATTGTGAGCGCCGGCGCCGTCGGCCTTGATCTCGGGCGCGAGCCGCGCAATCGGTTTCCAGCCGGCGATGCTGGGCCGCGAACGCCGGTAGAACTTCAGCAGCGTTTTCTCGGATTCAGGCCGCGTAGCGAACGTCACCGCCAGCCACACCACCGTAGTGACGCTCACCGTGATGATCATGATCCACGCGAAATCGACCGGCTTGTCACTGTCGAGACTGCCGAAGGTTTGCAGCGCCAGAGACGTGATGAACGCCGTGATCATGGCTGAAATTTCGCTCCAGGCGTTGATTCGCCACCAGTACCAGCGCAGCAGCAGCACCAATCCCGTGCCCGCGCCGGTGACCAGCAGCATCTTCCACGCGCCGGCGATGGAGGTGAGGAAAAATGTGACGATGATGGAAACGATGGTCAGCAGAACCGTGGTCCATTTCGACACCAGAACGTAATGACTGTCGTCGGCGTGCGACCGGACGAACCGGCGGTAAAAATCGTTGACCACGTAACTGGCGCCCCAATTGAGCTGCGTCGCAATGGTCGACATGTAGGCGGCGGCGAAGGCGGCCAGCATCACCCCGCGCAACGAAGCCGGCAAATACGCGATCATCACACGCACATACCCACTTTCGGGATCCTGCAGTCCGGGAAAAAGCACCAGCGATGCCAGCGCCACCAGGATCCATGGCCACGGCCGTATCGCGAAATGCGCGATGTTGAACCACAATGTTGCGAGCAAAGAATTCTTTTCATCCTTGGCGCTGAACATGCGCTGCGCGATGTATCCGCCGCCGCCCGGCTCGGCTCCCGGATACCAGGTAGCCCACCAGTTGAGGGAAATGTAAACGAAAAATGTGATCATCGGCATCCATGGCGAATTCAGATCGGGGATGAAGTTCAGCAGCGCCCCGGCGTGTGCGCCACGCGTGTGGTCCAGCACGGCCAGCTTCATTTTCAGTGCGTCCATTCCGCCCACGGCCTGCACCGCGTACACGGCCAGCACGGTCACCATGGTCATCTTGATGGCGAATTGCACCAGATCGGTCACCAGCACGCCCCACAATCCGGAGAGCGTTGAGATGAAGGACGTGACCACAATCAATCCCAGCACGATGACCAGCGCCTCCACGCGCGTAACGCCCAACGCCAGGCTCAGGATCTTCACCATCGCCAGATTGACCCAGCCGAGAATGATGCAGTTGATTGGGATCCCGAGATACAAAGCCCGGAAGCCGCGCAGGAATGCCGCGGGTTTTCCGGAGTAGCGGATTTCGGTGAATTCGATATCGGTCATTACTCCGCAGCGGCGCCACAACCGCGCGTAAAAAAACACCGTCATCATCCCGCTCGCAACCCAGCTCCACCACAGCCAGTTGCCGGCGATTCCTCCGCGCGCCACCATGCCGGTTACCGCCAGCGGCGTATCGGCTGCAAACGTAGTTGCCACCATGGACGTTCCGGCCAGCCACCAGGGGACGTTTCGGCCCGAGAGGAAAAATTCGTCGACGTTCTTTCCGGCGCGCGAGCGATAGTACAGGCCGATGGCGCCGTTGATGACGAAATACAGTGCGATGTAGAGCCAATCCAGCCAGGTGAGCTGCACTACATTGTCCTTTGCACTACATGGTCCTCGTGATTTTGCTGAGCGTTCGCGGGCTGTCCGCGTTCAACCCCTTGATGGACGCCAGGTGCGCGGCAAAAAGCTGCGCGGGAACGATGTAGGGAATGGGCGTGTACAGATCCTCGATTCCGTGCTTGAATTGCCCTGGAAGCTGGATCAGCCGGGCAGCTTTCGATCGTGCGGCGGCGTTGCTTTCGTCGGTGAAGATCAGCGTTTCGGCTTTCAGCTCGCGAAGACGATCGAGGACTGCGGAAATGGACGGCCAGGTAACGCCGCCGGGCGCGAAAACGAAGACCGGAAACGCGCGCTCCACGAGGGCGATAGGGCCGTGCATCAGATCGGCGGCGGAAAATCGTTCCGTCACCACGTAGCAGGTCTCCATCAGCTTCAGACCGAACTCCAACGCATTGGCGTAATTCAACCCGCGGCCAACGGTCACCGCGCGGGTCATGAAAAAATAGCGCTCGGCCAGGTCCTCAATGTGTTCTTCCAGATCCAGGGCGCCGGCCACCCATTCGGGAACGCGCCGCAGATCGTCCAGTTGCACGTCGCCGGAAAGCGCATACGCGAGCAGGTAAAGCGTGAGCAGCTGGCACGTGTAGGTCTTGGTCGCCGCCACGCTTTTCTCGCCGCCCGCGTGGATCAGCAGCGGGTACTCCACCAGCTTCGCCATCACGCTGCCCGGCTCGTTGGTGATGCCCACCGTGGTGGCGCCGCGATCGCGCGCGTCGGCTAGTACGGCGTTGGTGTCCGTCGATTCGCCCGACTGCGAAATGCCCACCACCAGCACCTCCCGCAGATCGAGCGGGCTATCGTACAGCGTCAGGATGGACGGCGCGGCGAGCGAAACCGGAATGCGGGTTGTGATCTCGATAAGGTAGCGCCCGAACTGCGCGGCATTGTCGGAGGTGCCCCGCGCCACCATGATGATCATCCTCGGCCGGTGCTGTTCGAAGTGGTGGCGCAGCTCGAAAATGGAGCGCAGCCCGCCCTCCAGCGTCTTGGTCAGCGCCTCGGGTTGCTGCCGGGTCTCTTCGAGCATGTTCGACATGGTGTTAGCTCAGAACGGTGTTAACGCGGGAAGATCTCATCCAGCTCCTGGCGGGACGCGCGCCGGCCGTACTCGCAAATCTGGAACGCTTCGGCATGCTGGATTTGGGCGGGGCCGTAGCGGCGGGTCAGGGCCACGCGGGCGCATTCGCTGACGGGCCGTCCCCACGTTTTCGACAACCACTCCAGCCGGTGATGGTTGGGAACTTCCCGCCCCTCAATCCAGGGAAGCCATTCGTAGAACTGGGAAGCGTGGGCATCCAAGGCGCTTATCTTTCGATCCCACACGTCGTCGATCCCCACCGCGACATCGGCGACAAACGGCGCCGGCAGCCGAAACCCGTCCTCCAGATAGAGAAATAAGGGATTGTGCCGAAGAGCGGGCGTGTCGGGACACAGCCGCGGGACCATCACCAGGTAGGCCGAATCCTGAACCAGCTGGCCGGTGTAGCGATGATCCGGATGATAATCCCAGGGGCGATGCGTGAGAACCACATCGGCGTTCCAGCGGCGGATGCGTCGCACGATTTCCTCGCGGGCGTCTAGCGTCGGCAGCAGCTCGCCGTCGTTGTAACTCAGGATCTCGGTTTCGGCTATCCCCAGGCGCCGCGCGGCCTCCTTGGCTTCGTTTTTGCGGATTGCGACCAATTCCGCGGCCGGATGCACGTGGTGGCCTGCCGCGCCGTTCGTCACCGAAAGGAATTTCACCGCGTGCCCCGCGGCGGCAAACTTATAGGCTGCGCCCCCGAACTCGATCTCGCAGTCATCCGGGTGCGCCCCGATGCAAATGATCCTCACCGTATTGAATCGTGCGGCTGATCGATGCCGCTGTCCAGTTCACAACGGTTGCCCGAGGCGTTATGCGACGTTCGTTACTCGACCGAACGTTTTTGTTTTCAGCAACCTTGGGACGTGCTAAAATCAGGACCGGATTTTGATAACGGGGTGCTTTGTGGGTGCTCAGTCCTTGGGGTGCTCAAATGGTTGAGCGGCAGGTTCCCGGCGAGGCGCATGCCAAGGCGTCCACGGGGCCGCGGCCAACTCGCGTTTCCGAAGAAGCGGTTCGGGAAGAACTCAGCCGGGTGCTTTCGTGCCATGAGTTCCGCCTAAGCAAGCGCAGCCAGGACTTTGTCCGCTACGTGGTGGAGCACACCCTCACCGGCCGCGAAGACATGCTGAAGGAGCGGACCATCGGCATCGAAGTCTTCGGCCGTTCCACCAGCTACGAACCGAGTGACGACGCCACTGTACGCGTCAAAGCCGGCGACGTCCGTAAACGGCTGGGGCTGTACTATGCCGAGGAGGGCGCGCACAATCCCGTCCGGATCGAACTGCCGGCCGGAACCTACGTGCCGGAGTTTCGCTGGTCCGAAACAGCAGCAACCGTACCTGAGCCAAACACACTATCCGAACCGGCTCCGATTGCGCCCGCGCCACCAGAGCCACGATCTGTGCGCTCTATATATTTCTGGGTAGCGGCGGTTCTGATCGCCGTCGCGATCGCAGCAGTGCTTTGGACGCGCTCGCAGCCCGCGCCCACCGTCCTAGATGAGTTCTGGGCGCCTGTGTTGACCGGAGCCTCGCCCGTTTCCCTATGCGTGGCTTATGTGCCAGTGTATGGCCTGAATGGGGGCCTGAATCGCGATCCGGCCAAGGCCAGACCCGCTCAAATAGACGATTTTGTGCTTTTGACGGATCAGTTTGTAGGTGGAGGCGACCTGATAGCCTCGTCACGCGTTTCGGCCATGCTCGCGCGGATGAAGCATCCTTATCAGCTCCGAATCGGCAGCGATGTTTCGTTCCAGGACCTGCGGGCGGCGCCGGCCATTCTGGTCGGATACTCGTACACCCGCTGGAAAGAGATCAGCAACCAGTTGCGATTCTTCATCGACACGTCACACGAACCGGTCGGGGTCACCGATAACGGTAAACCCACGGAATGGACGCTTCCCAATCTCCCGGCCGACCGGCGGACCAGCGAAGACTACGCCATCGTTTCCCGAGTGTTCCATCCGGACACCCACGCGATGCTGGTGGAACTGGCCGGCATCACGCAATACGGCACCGCGGCGGCAGCGGATCTGGTGACGAATTCGGATCTGATGGCGGAAGCGTTGCGCGGCGCTCCGGCGGGTTGGCAGAACCAGAATCTACAGCTGGTGCTGCACGTGAAGGTGATTTCCGGCACCGCAAGTTCGCCGAAAGTCGTGAAAACGCATTTCTGGTGAGCGCTTACTCCCGTGGCCCGTAATGCGGCAGGGGTTGCCCCACTTCGTATGCGCCTAAATCCGGGGCCTTACCCGCAAATCCATCGTTCACATTTGGCAGCCGTACTCCCGCATCCACAGCCACCGATCCGGGGCGAAGCTCAAAATCGAAATCGGCGGGCTTATATAAGATGGTCGGATCGTTCGGGTCCGGCGGGGTCACTTTTTGAAAAACGTCATAATCCACCAGCACGCTGTGCCGGTCCTGGCCCGTAGCCTCGCTGAATTCCCGGAGCGTTTTGAAGCGCCTGTCTTCCTTCGACCCGGCTTCCGCCTTGATCCGTTCCTGCGGCGACAACGGCTGCTGCGCGGCGTATCTCGAAAGAACCCCGAACGGCGGCGACATCCACTCGAATGAGAACTCAGCTCCTTCATTGGGGCGGAATCCGTTGTAATCGGAACTCGAGTAATTCGTGTAGGTCTCGATCGCGAACGTTTCCGCCGTTTCGCTCTTACCAAGAATCAGGTTGTTGCGAAAATGAACGTTCGAAATGGCTCCCAACATTGGCTTCACCGGCGCGATCAGCGTGTTGTGATAGAAAACGATCCCGGATGAAGTAGCCGTCAGTTTTACCGCGCCGCCTTCGGGCGCGTGATACACGATGTTGCGAATGAAATACACCGGCCCGCCGAACAGCGGCTGCACGCTCAGGGCGCGGTGGCCGTGGTTGAAGCAACGGTTTCGCATGATCCGTATGTTGTAAGCGCCGCCATCCGATTCGATACAGTTATCTTCCATATTGCTGATGTCGTTGTTATAGAAATCGATCGACACCGGCAGGCGGTCGCGAATCGGATTGGGCGATCCGTCCGGATCCCCGTAGGTTGCTACATCGATTCCATCGTGGAAGTTGGAAACCTGGTTATAGGCAACCGCATGCCCCGATCCGTAAACTTTGATGGCATATTCGGAAACCAGTTTGGGACTCGGCCCGTACTTCGTCCAGGTGCGGCCGGTAAAGCCCATCAGGTGATCCTTGGGGAATCGGCCGCTGATCACGTTATCGGCGATGTAGAAGTTTTTCGATCCGGACCAATCCGAGTAAAACGCCCGGCCGACGTTTTCAATGTGGCACTTTTTGATCGTGATGCCGGAAGATCCGGCGATGTGCTTTAACCCGGCCAAAAACGCGAGGTCCGTGTTGCGGATGGTGATTCCTTCGAAATAGTTGTAATTGGCCGCCATTACGTTGAACAGGTTGAAGGCCCCGTCGCCGTCGAAGATCGCCTCGCCATCGCCGGCCGCTTTGATCACGATCGGTTTTTCCGCCGTGCCGCTTTGCGTCAGGTAGTAGGTGCCGTCGGACGGCGCCGTTCCGCCGGGGCCGCCATATTTCATGCGATCGTCCTTATAGAGCCCAGCGTGCACCAGAATAATGTCGCCCGGCTGCACTCGCGGCGGATAGGTATTGAAGTTGTCGGAATGCGTCGAGCCTGTGTTGTAGGCAGACATTAACCCGGTGAAAGCGGGCTGCTGCTTCTCGCCCTTGTAATCGGCCGGGTAAACGTGATAAACCTTGCCGCCTTCCGCGGGCTTCGGTTCAAAACGCGTCCGGACAGTGATCACATTTTCGGATTTCCCGGCCACGCCGTCCGGATCCGATAAAACA
The DNA here is from genome assembly GCA_963747945.1 of Bryobacterales bacterium. GTDB lineage: Bacteria > Acidobacteriota > Terriglobia > Bryobacterales > Bryobacteraceae > Palsa-89. Next base: position 34,040 of record CAVVHB010000005.1, on the reverse strand, counting down.
AAGCGGCACTCGTATTCGGTGTCCGGCTCCAGGTCGAAAATGCTGCCGGCCAGCATGTTGGGGGTGACGTACTGGATTGCGTTCTCGTTCAGGCGTTCGTTGCCGATCCTCAAAAGGGGCAGCCCTTCATGCCAAGCCTGGTCTCCCTTCTTTCGCCAGGAAACCGCGACCGATGCGTTCCGGTTGTCATCGCCGTCAATCTGCCATTCGAAGCCGAGTGAGATGAGGGTGGGCGGCTCGACATAAAAGTTCTGCGACGTCACTTTATCGGCGGCGGTGAGTCGAAACGCCGCTAAGCAGAGAAACGCGAAGATGAGACGTTTCATGGTACGAAGCGATATGATATATCAATTCGAGGTATCACAAAATGAGATTCGGAGTAATACTGGCCATCGGCTGTGGCTTAATTTCCTCTTCTTTGCCGCTGCTGGCGCACCACTCCTTTGCCGCCGAGTACGACTCTAAGAAGACCATCACGGTCCATGGCATCGTTCAAAAGGTCGCCTGGGTGAATCCTCACGCCTATGTTTGGGTGGACGTGAAGGACGAGACCGGTAAGGTGGTCACTTACGCCTTCGAATCGCTCAGTCCGAACGCACTCATGCGCGGCGGCTGGAGCCGGACTTCGCTCAAAGTAGGCGATGAGGTTACGGTGGATGGCTATCTGGCAAAGGACGGCAAGCCGCTCGCGGATGGCTCTATCCACGCCAACTCGAAATTGATAACCTTGGCCGACGGCCGCAAAGTATTTGCCGGTTCATCGGCGGACACGGCGCCGCCGTCGAAGTAACACAGGCGTATCCAGATGGTTAAAACGCAATCCGTCCGTTTCGTTGTCACCGCCGTAGCGTTAGCAGCGTTGGCAACCGCTCAAAATCAGCCTGTAAAGATAAATCCGGACGCCCCGGCGCCCGGCACTCTGCGCAAGGACAAAATTCCCCAAGGTCCGGCTCCCAAGATGCCGGACGGGAAGCCGGATCTGTCCGGCGTTTGGACTCCCACCAACTTTATAACCATGGGCGGCCAACCTTCCTTACAACCTTGGGCCGATGCCCTGTACAAGGAACGCCGGGCGAACTTGAGTAAGGACGATCCGGAAGGACACTGCCTGCCGGCGGGAGTGCCGCGAATTTCCCCCTTCCCGATGAAGCTGGTTCAAACTCCGACGCTGGTTGTGATGCTCGACGAGGGGAATATCCATAGCTACAGGCAGTTTTTCCTGGACGGGCGCGGACATCCCAAGGATCAGGACCCGCTGTGGATGGGCGACTCGGTGGCGAAGTGGGACGGCGACACGCTGGTGGTGGATACCATCGATTTCAACGACAAGACCTGGTTGAACGGCCAAGGGCTGCCGCACAGCGATCAATTGCATGTCATCGAGCGCTACCAGCGTCCGGATTTGGGACACCTGAGCGTCGACATCACTATGGACGATCCTAAAGCGTTCACCAAGCCGCACACCTTCAACCGCACTTACTCGCTTCTGACCGACTGGGAGATTCACGAGTATGTCTGCAACGAGTTTAATGTCGACGCCGACCATCTCGTTGGCAAATGAAGTGACATCGGCATGCTCACGCATGGCGGTTCTGAACCGCGACCGTGAGGGAGCGCACCCGCCTTTGCCGAGGGTCGCGGCGCTCGCCTTGCTATCGACTCTGGCATTCGGCCAGAACTATCAGCCGGTGACAGCGGAGCGCCTCAAGCATCCGGAAGACGGCAACTGGCTGATGATTCGCCGCACTTACGATGGCTGGGGTTACAGCCCGCTGGAACAGATCACGCCGGCCAATGTCGCTGAACTGAAGCCGGTCTGGGTCTTCTCCACCGGAGAGACCAGAGCCCATGAGTCCGCGCCCATCGTCAACAACGGCGTGATGTTCGTCACCACGCCGATGAACCAGGTGATCGCCATCGATGCGAAAAACGGCACGCTGCTGTGGCGCTATCGGAGAAAGCGGCCTGACGGCGCTACCGTGCCTCACGAAGCCAATCGCGGGATTGCGCTCTACGGGGACAAGGTTTATTTCGCGGCAGGCGAAGCTGTACTGGTTGCTCTGGATGCGAAAACGGGCAAGGAGGTCTGGTCGACCGAGGTGGCGGACAATCACGCCACTTATTACATGACGCTCGCGCCGCTGGTAGCCGGCCAAGGGAACAATGTCGCGGTGATGGTGGGGGCGTCCGGCGGAGAGTTCGGAATCCGCGGCTTCGTGGCAGCTTTCAATCCCGAAACAGGCAAAGAGTTGTGGCGAACCTATACGATTCCCGCGCCCGGAGAACCCGGCAGTGAGACCTGGCCGAAAGGCGACGAATGGAAGACTGGCGGCGCACCGGTGTGGGTCACCGGAAATTACGATCCCGAAACAAATCTGGCGTACTTTGGCACGGGTAATGGCGGTCCAACGGTAGGCGACAATCGGCCGGGAGATAATCTCTACACCGCTTCGACGCTCGCGCTGGATGTCGCCACTGGCGCCATCAAAGGTTATTTCCAATATCATCCCAACGATTCCTGGGATTATGACGAGGTTTCTCCGCCGATATTAGTGGACTACCAACGCAATGGACGAACCGTGCAAGGGTTGGTCGACGTCGCGCGCGACGGTTATGTGTGGTTCCTGGATCGCGCCAGCATGTCTGTCTCTGGCTCGCCCTCCAGCATTCCCCGCATCGGCTTCGTTGACGCCAAGCCTTACGTTTATAGCAACGTCATCAAAAGCGTTGACCCAGTCACCGGGCGTCCGGACGTGGACCCGGAACACAGGCCCGGCACTGGCAAGCGGGCCGACTTTTGCCCCGGATCCCACGGCGGGAAAACTTGGCCGCCCATTGCATTCAGCCCCAAAACCCGCATGATCTACATCCCCGCTAATAACAATATGTGTAGTTCCAACATGGGCGTCAAAACGGAATACCGGGCGGGCAAGCCTTTCGTCGGCATTGGAGGCAGCCATCCCTTCACGGTTCCGGGGGCGGACCATTTCGGCGAAGTACAAGCCTGGAATGTCGATACCGGCGAGAAGGTTTGGACTCACACTTACGCGAAATCGCCCAACTGGGGTTCTATGCTGGCTACCGCCGGGGGACTCGTGTTCAGCGGCGGCACCACAGACCGGATGTTTCATGCCTTCGATGCCACCACTGGAAAGCTGCTGTGGGAGTTCCCAACCAACTCCGGCATTGAGGCTCCGCCCACTTCATTCTTGGTTCACGGCAAGCAATATATCGCGATCGAATCGGGATGGGGAGGCGATGCGCGTGGAGATCAGAACAACCTGAACCGCATCTTCCCGGGCGAGTTTCCCGAGGTTCCGGAAGGCGGCGTGGTGTGGGTTTTCGCTGTCCAGTAAGCTTTACTTAGACGGGCTGGCGAACACCAGCAGCACATTTCCCGGCATACTGTTTGAAACTCCGACATACCCGGAAGGCACAAACAGCATTCCACCAGCTACCACTGGTCCGGCCGAACCCATCGATCCGCCTTTGGCCGCTACTCCATTGACGGTTTGAAATTCCCGCAGCGTATCGAATTGCCAGACAAGTTTTCCGTCGGAGGCCGACAACGCCCTCAGCACGCCGTCAAAGCCCCCCGAGAATACGATGCCGGGTATCGCCGCTAGCGGTCCAGCCTGACTGCTTTGCTTGCGTCCTTCCACCGGAACGGGTGGTGTGAGCCATTTTCGCTCCCCGTTACGAATATCGATCGCGCCGACGCCACCCGCGCCCAGGCCGAAGTAAGCTGTCCGATCGTCGGCCGCGGCGCCCCAAACGATCTTCCCGCCGAACTCCTTGGTGTTGTTCGTTAGCGCCGTGCGCCACACCACCGCTCCCTTCCGGTCTGGATCGAACGCCCACACATTTCCGCTCTTCTGGCCGGCGATCAGTAACGTGTGGCCGCCGGGCAGGTCGTGCAGAATTGGCGGCGAGCCGAAGTCCTGATCCGGGCCGAAATCTTTGGGACAGTTTTCGAGCGGCGTGGGACGCATGCAGCCCACCACCCACGCATCGTTTTCAGTGCCCTGCACAGACCACAGAACTTTGCCCGAAGCGAGATCCAGAGCCATGATGGCGTCCGTGTTTTTCGGTGCGGGGTTGGTGTACGCGTCGCCAGTGCCAATGTACAGGGCGTGGCGCTTGGGATCGATAGTCGGAGAGCTCCATACGCCGCCGCCGGCCGGAGCCCAACGGTCGACGCCGTTTGAATTTTTGGAGACGACCTTTGGGATGTCGGTAATGGTCCAGGTCTTCCAGATTTGCTTGCCGGTGGCTGCATCCAGCGCCACCACGCTGCCTCGAAAACTGCAGCACGGGTATTCGGGGCTGGAACTGGTTCCCTCTTCCCCCGATGCCACCGGCACGTAGACCCGATCTTCAAACACTTGCGGAGCCCCGGTGATGCGCGCGGTGGGATGGTCGTCCACTTGCACTTTCCAGATCAGCGTTCCGTGCTGGGCGTCCACCGCGTAGGCGTTCGCCTTCAGGTCGCCAAAGTATGCCACTGAAGATGACTTCCCAGGCCGGATGGAGACGGCCGCGCGAACGCCGGCATCGGCCTGAAACGTCCAATAGAGACAGCCGGTTTCAGCGTCCAGTGAATAAACCACGCCCGTATCCGCACTGAAGAAGACTCGTCCGCTGGCCACCACCGGCTCTCCAAACACCTGCTTGGCGTCCGGCAGACCGAAGGCCCATTTCAGCTTGAGATTGGGAACCTGGGCCGCCGTCATTTGCGCTGATTTCGCAGTTTGGGAGCGCGAGTTGGAAATATCCGCACCCCAGCCGTTCCACGCGGGACCGGATGCAGGGTCCGCCAGAGCGGAGTTCACGCTGCATTCGTGTGACGCCGTCTGAGCAGCGAGAGGAATTAAGCTGGCGGCGAGCATCAATGCCCGCACCGCGATAGTTGAGGAACGCATTTCTGGTTTAGTCTAGCGCGAAACAATGCAAAAGACACCCGTGCCAGTGCGCATGGCTACTCGCCCTTCGGTGGAGTCGCTATTTCGAGCTTCTGGTCATCCATAGTAGCGTCCATTTATTTCCTCGCCGATTACAGCGAAATCCGCGCGAGACGTGGCGATCGCATCGGATTTCCACGAGAACCCGATTGAGGGCACCTCTACTTGCGCTTCCAGCTGACAACCAGCCCGAGTACCCCTGAATCGGAATTGCCTGTTGGCGTTCTCGTAGAGGACTTGTTCGCCGGTCGACTTCCAAACCATCTTGAACGTCATCCGCGCGGGCGTGGCGATCGAATCCAGCGCCGGCCATCGCGGCTGATCCACCACTGGCACATTCTTCATCTCGAGCGTGACCGTGTTCCCATCGGAGCTGACATTAAGACCTCCAGACGGTACCGCGACAACCCAGTAAAGTCCGGAAGGAGCAATCGGGGGGTGGAGGTCGTGAATCTGATTGGCGGGGACCGCCGGTCCCCGAAACAGGGTGAGTCATATGTGCGTAAAGGTCCCGTGCTGCGTTGTGCGCGCAGCCCAGTACTCGCCCTGCATCACGCCGTAATCTGTTGTCGGACTTCCAAATGCGATCCGGTTTCCGCGATTGTCGGTGCCCATGCCGGTGAAGGTGCTGCACCGCGCGACTCGTCCTTTGAAGTCGTAGATATGGGAAGGCTCCAGGTTCGGCCCTGCCGGTTGATTGTGGCTGCCGTTCTTATCCAGCCACGGTATCGGGAAGGGCGCGGTTCCGCCGTTCGCCGTCATCAGCCTGGCTTGCACTTGCTGAGCCGAAGTCGTCGGGGCTATGGCGAGCGCCGCTCCGGCCGAGGCCACGGCTTTTACGAAACTTCTTCGATCGCAGATTGGGCACGAGCTTGAGAGCATCCAGCAGCCTCCGCTTAATAGGATAATCCTTTCAAAAGCTTCAGCCCTTCCGAAGAAAGCACTGTGTATCGTGGTGCGTTCACGTCACAAACATCTCGTGCCCGCGAGCAGTAACCGGTACAACGGCCTCCACCTTCCCACCGCACACCAGAACCGCTTTATCAAAGTTATTGACCGTCGGACACACATGCGCGGGCAATAGGTAAAGTAACTCCCCGCGCGCCGGGGTTTCTCCGCTCCGCACCTCCAGGGGCAAATGTTCCTCGCTCGGTTTCAGCCCCATCAGCCCCGGCCGCCCCAGCACATCGCAAGTGGGCACGCCCGCATCCGCCGACACGGCCTTATGACCGGCATCGCAGGTCACGCGATTCTCCCGTGGACGGCTTACCACCGTCGACAAGACCAGCGCCGCCGGCTGAAATCCATAGTCCGGCAGTTCCTGCAGGCTGTTTCGATCGTTATACACAATGGTCCCTGGCGACACGCGATGTATGAACTCCGCTTCGCCAAAGGGCGCGAAGTTCAGCGCATGCGGCATGGCCGGCGTCCCGGAGGTAATCACTTCCTTCACCTCCATCCCGCTTCGCTTGAGATACGCAATCAGTTCCATCAGCCGCAAGTAACCCTCGCGAGCCACCGCCGCGGCCGATGCGTCGGTATTTTTGATCTGTCCGTCGTAATGATGCAGGCCGCAAAATCGCAGCCCGGCCTTCTGAACCTGTTCGATAAACTCGCGAACTTCCTCGAAGTGGTCCTCCGCCATCCCCGTCCGATCCATCCCCGGATTGAGATCCACGAATACGCCCACCGCGCTTGCCCGCCACTCATCGATTTGATCGACGCTTTCTACCAGCGTGGAAATCCGCCGCTCCGGATGCGCTGCTGCAATCTCCCGCACCCGCGCCGCATTCGGGCCCATCAGCGGAAACGCCACCACCACATCCTCCATCCCGGACTCTATGGCCGCCACCAGCTCCAAGGTGGTTGCGCACTTCGCCATCTTGATTCCGCGCGCCACCAGGCGGCGCATCGTGTAGCCAAGCTTCGCGGTTTTCAAGTGCGGCCGCCACCGGTTCGCATTGCCGTTCATCATGGAAAGCGCCGCGGTAATATTCGCTTCAATCATCTCCGTATAAATCAACAACGACGGCGTGGACAGAGCCCGCGCATCCTGTACCTCATATTGCATTTATCGTTTATCCTTGCGGGGCCGCTTCGGAACGAACGCGAGAAACCGGCGCGGGTTATCCACCATGATGTGGTGCAGCGTCTCATCAGCCGCGCCCGCCGCCTTCAGCTTCGGCAGAAAAACGGTCACCGTCTTCGCGTAGCCGCTAGACGCGTCGGCTGAAAACATCAGGTGATCGGCGAAACCTGCTTCGATGAGCGCCATTACCATGGGCACCTGCTGCGCGTCGTTGTTGCCTCCCTGCCGATCAAAACCGACAAACGCTCCGCGCCGGCAAATCTGTTTTTGCACGTACACATTCGGGTCCACCAGATTCCCCATGTGGCCGATGACGATGCGATCGGGCCGAACGCCAGCGTCTTCCAGGATATCCAGCTGCTCCAGCGCCGACTTACCTGGAATTCCCGTGTGAGTGAAGATCGAAATATTCGTCGCGACATGCGCCCTGCCCACTGCGCGGAACACCTTTCTCTCGTCCGCGGTAATTTCGTCCCACGATCCAATTTCACCAAACACACCCACCACGTCGTCGTCAGCCTGCTTGAGGAGAGCGTGGAAAATCCGATCCTCGCTCATCGTCGAGATCTCTTTCGGGTAAAATGGCTGCGCGTAGAATCCGCCGCCCGCGACAATCGGCACGCCGCACTTCATCGCCACCTGGCGCAGGAAGTTGATGTCGCGGCCCATCTCTTTGTGTCCGGCCTCCACGATGCAGGCGATGTTACCTTCGCGCGCGGCCTTGGCAACTTCGGCGGACATCAGGTCCACGTTGTGCATAATGTCCGGACCAGGAGGTGTGCCCCCACCGCCCGCTCGAGGGGGAAGGGGCGGCAATCCATTAGCGGCGCGCGCCGCGGCGGCCGCTGCACCGAACCGCGCGTTGAAGTCCGGCGCCAGTTGCATGTGCTCGTGAAACAGCGTGGCGCCGCCCGCCAACTCTTCAGGCGAGTAGTCCTTCAGGATCGTCCGAATGATGGCGCCTTTTGGAAATATCGGCGCCTGCGCGCTGAGACTGCCCGGGACTATCGCGGCTAAAGCGCCAGTTCCCAGCACTTCCAGAGCGTGGCGTCGAGTCAGCCCTTGCCTAAGAAACTTTGACATGGTGGGATTATCGTACATTTGCGGGAACGGTATTCACGCCATGCCCACCAAGCACTAGCCGCCGCATCTCAGCGATGTCCGTTCTACGTCGAATGGACGTGGAGCTGAGAATGGACGTGGAGCTGACAAATCGGGAGTAATATCTCTGAGCGGCTCATGCCACCGGGACAGAAGGGGGTTCCTTCCCTTGCAAAAACTGTGAGAGACTTCCTGCGATGTGAACAAACTCGGCGGGCATCATAATTACAGTGGTACTGTTGTTCTCCGCGCCCACCTCTGCCACCATCTGCATGCGGCGCAATTCGAGCGCGGCGGGGTTCCCGACCATCAACTGCGCTGCTTCCGCCAGTTTCTTGGACGCCTCCAGTTCGGCCTCCGCTTTGATGATGCGGGCGCGCTTTTCCCGCATCGCCTCGGCTTCCATGGCCATGACGCGTTGCATGTCCTGGGGAATCTCCACGTCCTTCATCTCCAGCAATTCGACGGCGACTCCCCAGGGAGTGATATTCTCGACCACATTCCTGCTCAATATGCTATTGATCTGGTCGCGCGCCTTGAGAACTTCGTCCAGATCGTGTTGGCCGATAACGTTTCGCAAGCTCGTGAGCGCGACCTGCTGGACGGCAATACGGAAATTCTCCACATTTAGAACGGCCTTCTGCGGATCGCTGACGCGATACCACAGTACGGCGTTCACCTTCACCGTCACGCTGTCGCGCGTGATGGTTTCCTGCTGTTCGATTGGAGCGGTGACCACCCGGAGGTCGATGCGGGTTTCGTTTTCGATGCCGAGCGGAATCAGCCAGAACAGGCCTGGGCCGCGCAGCCCGCTGAAGCGTCCCAATCGAAACACGACCGCTCGCTGGTATTCTCTGGCGATCCGCAGACCCGACAGCAGGACCAAGATCACGACGAGCGCCGCGACGGCGGGCAAAATCATACGAGCTAGCGTATCATGCAAATCCGCCGTTGACGCTGGCGCCCACCTAGCCCTCGCCACTCTCGGGCTGCATTACCCGCGGCCGCGCCGAGCGCGAGCGCCGCGACCTGAAAAGAGCGTTTGACCAAGCCGTTTCGGAACCGCGCGGCCTGATGGTGGCTGAAAGGTGCGGCGCTCCTCAGGCTATACTGTTGTGATCTCAAGCCAGGAGAACTTTCGATGCGCCTGCTCTCTCTGTTCGTCCTCATCGTCGCCGAAGTGTGCGCCCAATCTCCCAGTCACCCTCTGGACTCCCTTACCAAGACCGAATACTGGACGGTCTACGATACTCTTCAACAAGCGGGCCAAGTTACTCCCACTACTCTCTTTGCGAGTGTGCTGCTCCATCCTCCCGCCAAATCCATCGTGCTCGGTTATCGAGCCGGCCAACCATTTGCGCGAGAGGCTGACGTCGTGCTCCTGCGCGGTGAAAAGACGTTTGCCGCTCGGGTGGACATCGTGGGGAAAAAGGTTCTCAGCGTTGAAGAGCTGCCGGGCGTTCAGGCGCCCATCCTCGGGAGCGAATTGTTCGGCGAAGACGAAGCCATCAAGAGCGACCCAAGAGTGGTGGAAGCTCTGAAGAAGCGCGGCATCACCGATCTCGGAACCGTCCAGTGCATCGTCCTTCCGGGCGCTTACCAGTCCATTCCCGAACAGGCTACCCAGCGAATGGGATTCGGCGAGTGCGCGCAGAGGCACGGCGTTTATCATAGTTGGGGACGTTCCGTCGAAGGCCTCAGCTTGCAAGTGAACATGGCCACGAAGAAAGTCCTCAAGGTTGTGGACACTGGAGTCTACCCCGTGCCCACCGCGAACATCGATTACGAAGGAATTCCGGAAAACCCCCGGCCGCACACCACGCCCATTTCTATTTCGCAGCCCGCCGGTCCCGGTTACAAAATCGAGAACGGTGAGGTCTCTTGGCAAAATTGGCTCTTCCGCGTCCGCCTGGATCAGCGCATTGGCACAGTCCTCAACCTGGTGCGCTTCGTCGACAAAGGTCAACCCCGCTCCATTCTTTATGAAGCCAGCGTAAGCGAGCTGTTCGTTCCCTACATGGATCCGGGGAACGGGTGGAACAATCGCATGTTCGTGGACGCCGGCGAATTCTACGCCACCGGTTTCCTTGCGCCCCTTCGTCCCGGTGTCGATTGCCCCGCGGACGCAACCTGGTTCGACGCATTATCGGCCGGCGAGAACGGTGCGCCTAAGTTCACTTCAAACGAGGCCTGCCTGTTTGAGCGCGACCCCGAAAGTCCGGCCTGGCGTCACTTCGAGGATGGCGAAATCTACGGCCGCCCCACGCGCCAACTGGTTCTGCGCTCGGCGGCGACCATCGGCAATTACGACTACATCATCGACTGGCGGTTCTCTCCCGACGGCACCATCGAAGTTGCCGTGGGAGCCACGGGAGTTATCGAGACCAAGGCGACTGTTGAGGCCAAAGCTCCGGACCATGAAGACGATGGACCCTTGTACGGGCAATTCGTCGGGCCTCATACCATGGGCGTGAACCACGATCATTTCTTCTCGTTTCGTCTGGACTTCGACGTCGATGGACAAAACAACAGCTTCATGACCGATCGCCTGGTGCTGCAGCGCCTGGCAAACGACCCCATGCGCAAGTCCATCTGGGTTGTCAAACCAAGCGTTGCTGCCAGCGAGAAGGATGCCATCCTCGACATTCAGCTGGATCGGCCGTCGATGTGGATGTTCGTCAATCCATCTGTAAAAGGACCGCTCAACCATCCAACCGGCTATGAAGTGATGCCGGGCGTCACTGCCAAGTCCTTACTGTCCCCGGACGATCCGCCGCAAAAGGTGGGCGCCTTCTCCGAACATCAATTCTGGGTCACGCCCTACAACGAAAATGAGCGCTATGCCGCCGGCGTTTATCCCATCAGCTCCAAAGGGAACGATGGCCTCGCAGTCTGGACTCAGGCCAACCGGCCGATAACGAATACGGACCTGGTTGGCTGGTACACCCTTGGATTCCACCACGTCACGCGATCGGAAGACTGGCCAATCATGCCAACCATGTGGCACTCATTCTACATCCGGCCTTTCCATTTCTTTCAGGGGGGCAACCCTGTACTCGATCTTCCGCAGAGCCTGTCCGCTCGACCCTAAAGGAAGCTCGCGAAGTCGCGGCCTCGCTTAACAAGTTGTGGCGTGGTCCCAATTCAATCGCTTGGCGAGCATGCCGCGAATGATGTTCTGGTCTTCTTCCAAGCGAGCAGGATCTTCCGTCAGAAGCCAGGTTAATTCGTTGCTGATGACCTCTCTTGCGGCATCCTGGTCTCCGGACCGCGCGCAGTTCATGGCCCGATTCCAAGCCAGGACGCAAGTGACGGAATGAGTCTTTCCTAGATGTGTTCGCGCGCTTTCGAACGCTTCCAGTTCGAGTGAACCTGCGTCCTCTTCCCGCCCAAGCTCAAACAGAACGGCGGCCAAATCGCCTTTCGCGGCAAGCGTGGCGGGGTGATTCTCGCCGAAACTTGAGGTAAGGCAGTGGAGCGCTTGATTCAATAACGCCACCGCGCCATCAAAATCATTTGCGTGCCACAAGGCGATCGCCAGTTTGTGCGCCGCGGCTAGGGTCCGAGAGTGGTGGGCGCCTAATAGTTCGGTATTCGCTTCCAGCGCATTCCAAAGTCCCGGGATGTCACCGGGATGATCCTCCTTCCCGTGGCACAAGGCGAGGAATTCTTCTCGGGCGCTGGCCGGCGGCGGCATTCGTTTTCGACTTCCGCTCTAGCTTTGCTGTTTGCCGCGAGGGAAGAAATTCAACGATGCCGAGTTCATGCAATATCGCAAGTGAGTGGGCGGCGGACCGTCATCAAAAACATGCCCCAGATGGGCATCGCACCGGCTGCATTGAACCTCGTCGCGCTGCATTCCGTGTGAATTGTCCCCCTGTACTTTAACATTCTCCTTAGCGATCGGCTGCCAGAAACTGGGCCAGCCTGTACCGGATTCGAACTTGGTTTTGGAATCGAAGAGAACCGTATTGCAACAGATGCAATGATACAGGCCATCGGCGTGGTTGTTGGCATACTTGCCGGAACCTGGAAATTCAGTACCTGCCTGCCGTGTAACCTGAAACTGATCCGCTGTCAGTTGCTTGCGCCATTCGGACTCGGGCTTTTCGACTTTCTCCACCTCAACCACGCCCGTTCTTGCGCCGGATGCATCAAACTCGACAATGCGCACCAGCTGTTTTTTCCCGGTTCCGAACGCCGACAACCTGCCGACCACCGCCGCGGCCGGCGCCGAGAAACCAACCGCTTTCAAAAATGTTCTTCTGTGCATTACTGTTTACCTCCCTTAAGAAGTTCCGGGAACGTTGCGTGCAGATTCGTTAACTTCGGCAAGTCGTTGTACGCGACATAGGGCTGATGTGGGTTATGGGCGACGTAATGCTGATGGTAGTCTTCCGCCCGATAAAAAGCCTGAAGGGGCGCCACCTTCGTCACGATTGAGCTTCTAAACACTCTTGCGGCGGTCAACTGTTGAATGTACGCCTCCGCGACGCGTTTTTGTTCTTCCGTGGTGTAAAAGATCTCCGAACGATACTGCGTTCCTTCGTCGGGACCCTGGCGATTCAATTCTGTTGGATTATGCGCCACGGAGAAATAAATCTCCAGCAGTTGGCCGAAGGTGATTTGCGACGGATCGAAGGTGACCTGAACGGACTCGGCATGGCCGGTCGTCCCGGTACTCACAATTTCGTAGTGCGCGTTGGCTTTGCTTCCGCCGGCATATCCCGCGACAGCATCCGAGACGCCTTTGACGGCGTCAAAAACGGCTTCCACTCCCCAGAAACATCCACCGGCGAGAACCACGCTTTCGGTCTTCTTTTCGGACCGGCTCTCATCAACGGTGGGGCCAGGAAAACTAGCCGCACTCAAGGTGGCGATGGCTGCCAGGCCGGCAAAACCGGCCACTCCAATGGAACGAACGATTAGATTGGACATCGAAGGATCCTCCTTCCTTATGGGCGACACCAGAGATCATATCACTTCCGGTACTCGCCCGTCGGAAGGTATACTGGACAACGTCTCTCATAAGAGACAGATGGGTGTAGAAACTATCGCGGCCCGCTGCGTTGTGCGCGATAGTTATAGGAAGAGGACCGCATGATCCTATTCGTTCTCGCGTTTCTCGGCGGAATACTTACCATCATCAGCCCTTGTATTCTACCGGTTCTGCCCTTTGTGTTTTCCAGAGCCGATCGGCCGTTTAGCCGCAGCGGACTGCCCTTGTTGGCGGGTATGGCCGCAACCTTCGCGGCGTTTGCCGCCATCGCCACCGTGGGAGGCGCATGGGTTGTCCGCGCCAACGAATATGGCCGTCTCGCAGCGCTGATTTTGCTGGCGATCTTCGGACTGACCCTGCTTTGGCCGGCCTTTGCCGAGGTGCTCACCCGTCCTTTCGTCCAACTCGGGAGCCGGTTGTCACAACCCTCTGATTCCGATCCCGGCATGTTTCGTTCGCTATTGCTCGGCATTGCTACGGGACTGCTCTGGGCTCCTTGCGCCGGGCCGATCCTGGGCCTGATCCTGACTGGAGCCGCGCTCCAGGGCGCGAGCAAAAGCAGCGTTCTCCTGCTGCTTGCTTTCGCGGCCGGCGCCGCGACTTCGCTGGCCGTGGTATTACTGGCGGGCGGCCGTGTTTTCGCTGCTCTCAAGCGCTCCCTGGGAGCGGAGGTCTGGATACGTCGCATCTTGGGCGTGGCGGTGCTGGCCGGCGTGGCGGTGATAGCCCTCGGCCTGGATCGCGGCCTGCTGACGCGGGTGTCGCTGGCGAGCACATCGGGATTGGAGCAGTCCCTCATTGATCGTTTTCATGCCGCCCCGCAGATTCCCAACGAACCGCAAAAGAAGCCGGGATCGATGATGATGATGTCGTCGACAGCGGCCGGTGCGGCGGCGGGCCCGCAAACGTTACCCGATTTGTCGGGCGCTAACGCCTGGCTCAATTCACCGCCCTTGACCCCCGATCAACTCAAGGGGCATGTCGTGCTGATCGATTTCTGGACCTATTCCTGCATCAATTGCCTGCGTTCGATTCCCTACGTGCGCGCCTGGGCCGACAAATACAAAGGGAGCGGCCTGGTGGTTATCGGCGTTCATACGCCGGAGTTCGCCTTCGAGAAGGATCTCGACAATGTGAAGCGCGCGGTGAGCGATCTGAAAATTACTTACCCCGTCGCGCTCGACAACGACTATGCGATTTGGAGAGCATTCAACAACTCGTACTGGCCGGCAGACTACCTGGTGGATGCAACCGGTCACATTCGGCATCACCACTTCGGCGAGGGCAAGTACGACGAAACCGAGCAGCAGATCCAGGACCTGCTGAAGGAACGTGACGGGCAGTTAAACGTTACGGGACTAGTGAAGGTGGTAGCCACGGGCGCCGAGGCTCCGCCGGACACGGACGTCGAATCGCCCGAGACCTACGTCGGGTATGACCGCGCCGATAGCTTTTTATCGCCCGGCGGGCTGAAGCAGGATGTTGCTCACACCTACTCGATCCCCAAACACCTGGAACTCAATCAGTGGGCACTCGCAGGTTCCTGGACCGATCATGCGCATGTTGCGGACGTCGACTCAGCGCACGGCAAAATTGTCTACCGTTTTCACGCACGAGATGTGCATCTGGTGCTGGGATCCGCTGCCGCTGGAAACGCGATCCGCTTCCGCGTCAAGATCGACGGAAAATCGCCAGGCGAGAATCACGGAGTGGATACCGATGCGCAAGGAGATGGAAGGATTACCGATCATCGCCTCTACCAACTTATTCGTCAGAAGGACCCGATAGAGGACCGCACTTTTGAAATTGAGTTCCTGGATCCCGGAGCGCAGGTATTCGCGTTTACGTTTGGCTGATCGTGTGGATCGCCGGCGGTCTCAGTTCTTTGGCAACTGGACTGCGAACATTTTGAACTGTCCAGGATCTTTGTCCTTGAACGCCGCATCATTGCGGTAATTCAGCTTGCCCTCGACGATCCAGGCCATGCCGCGCGTAGCCGTAACGCCAGGCGTACTTTCCAGTCCCTCTTTGATGGTGGTGATGACGGCATTTTGAAGCCCGGGTCCTTCGAAAGTTACGATGCTCATCTTGCCCGAGTTCTCCGCCAACAACAGCCGGTTCTTACCAATGGCTCGCATACCGTCGGGACGATCGAGCGGTCGCGAAAGCTTGAGTTCGGTAACGCTCTTGGCTTTTCCGTCCGGCCCCAAATCCAGCCGGACCAGTTTGCCGGCCGTGACGCTGTTTACATAGAGGATCGTCTTGTCGCCGAAAGACAGGCCATCGGCCCCGGCCAGCAGCGGATCCTTAGCCGCGATCTCCAAACTCTTGGCGCCACGCTTGACCATGACCACGCTTCCCTGGCGCGTATCGGTGACATAGGTTGTGCCGTCTCCTCCCACGGCAATGTCATTGCACAAAGTGCCATCGCCCGGCAGCGGATACGTGCCTTTGGGGGCGCCGGTCTTGAGATCGAATGCCATGGCCGCCGTCGCTTCACCCTTGTTTTCCAGGTTATTCGAGCACACCCACAACGTCTTTCCCTTTTCGTCCGCGTACACGCCGAGCACCTGATTTAAACCACCCGTGCCGGGCTTGATCCACTCCTGGGCCATGGTGCTTCCAGGGGCGATGCGCATCACGTTGCCGTGGCCGAGACTTCCGACAATCAATGTTCCGTCCGAAGTGGAAGTAATGCTTTCGGGAAACACACGCGTGCCGGGAAGCACGATCTGGGTGATGGTGTCGGACGCGTAACTGCTGGCCGTAAGGATCAGCGCAGCGGCGCTGAACGCACATTTCTTGAATAAGTGGTTGATCGCCATGTGTCTTGTATAATAGACAATACCACGCGAAAACTCCCAGTAAGGGAAAACGCGGCTGAAGAGTCTGTGTGAGAACCGCCGGTACATGCGGCTTCAAGCCGCGCCTGGTACATGCGGCTTCAGCCGCGTTCCGGCGGGCGCTGCAAATCCCAAACCCGGCTGAAGCCGGGTGTACCGGGCGCTGCAAATCCCAAACCCGGCTGAAGCCGGGTGTACCGGGCGCTGCAAATCCCAAACCCGGCTGAAGCCGGGTGTACCGGGCGCTGCAAATCCCAAACGCGGCTGAAGCCGCATGTACCAGGAGCCCTAGCGGGCTTCGGCGGTCCTGGCGCCGGCGGTGGGCCGCACCAGCAACGTGAGGACGAAGCCCACAGCCAGCAAAGCCGCCAGCACTTGGAGCGGCTGATCATAGATGTGAATCTTGCTGGCGCCGGGAGCGAGGTTCGCCTTCGCGCGATTCGACAACTCCGTGATGATCACCGGGCCGGCAATCGCGGCCGCGCTCCACGAGGTGAGCAACACTCCGTGAATGGCGCCCACATTTTGCGCTCCGAACATGTCCGCGAGGAATGCCGGAATGGTGGCGAAGCCGCCGCCGTACATGGTGAAGATCACGAAAAGAGCCGCCTCGAAAATGATCCATTCACCCTTGCCGGCCAAACCGGGAATGATAAGAAACAGCACCGCCTGCACGACAAAGAAGACGATGTAAGTGTTGCGGCGCCCGATATAGTCCGAGAAGGAAGCCCAAAAGAATCGCCCTCCGGCATTGAACAGACTGATGAGAGAAACCACCGCGGCGGCTTCGAGCGCAGTCTTCTGGAACATATCCTGCATCATCGGAGAGGCTTGCGCCAGAATGCCGATGCCGGCCGTCACGTTGATGAACAAAATGCCCCACAGCAGGTAGAATTGCACGGTCTTTAGCGATTCGTTCCTCGTAAATTGGAGACTGGTGATCATCTTATTGCGGTTCACGGGTGGAACCCAACCTTCTGGCTGCCAACCGTCGGGCGGACGCCGGATCAGAAGGGCGCCAAGCAACATGACCACCAGGTAAACGGCTCCCAGAGCCATGATGGTCCTGGCAACGCCGAACAAGTTCATGAAGTACACATTTAAGTAGCCAGCCAGGAAAGCTCCACCGCCGAAACCCATGATGGCCATCCCCGTCGCCATGCCGCGGCGATCGGGAAACCATTTCACCAGTGTGCTGACGGGAGCGATGTATCCGATTCCGCATCCGATCCCGCCAATAACGCCCATTCCAATCAGAACCAGCACGGACTGTTTCAAAGCCAGACCAATTCCGCCGATGATCAGTCCGGCCCCAAAAAGTACAGCGGCAACCGCGGCGGCCACGCGCGGCCCCTTACGCTCCACCCAGGGACCGCCAAACGCAGCGCTCAGCCCTAACAGAACAATCGCTGTGCTGAACGTCGTATAGGGAGGACTGAACCACCAGGGATCGTTAGGGAACAGCGCATGGATAGGCCGATTAAAGGTGCTCCATGCGTATACGGATCCGATGCAGATGTGAATAGCGACTGCCGCGACCGGTATTAGCCAGCGGCTGAAGGTGGTGCCAGACTGCGAAGGAGTTACTCGCGTTAGGGGGGTGGCCATGCCCGTGGATTCTATCGCAAAAGCGGCGGCTGTGCTAAAACCCCCGCCACGGGTTGGAAAACCGGGCGTCGTGAAGAACCGCCTGGTCAGTCAAGGAGTCGAGAAACGCGATCAGGTCTATACGATCCTGTGCGGAAAGAGTGAAGCCGCCGATCAACGGGTCTTTATTCGGGTTGTCGTGGCCGTTGCCGGCGTGGGGGCCGGATTGAATCGCTCTGCCGCCTGCTTCATAATGATCCAGCACGCCGTCCAGCGACGGAATGCTGCCGTCGTGCATGTACGGCGCCGTAAGCGCAATGTTCCTGAGCGTGGGCGCCTTGAACTTCCCTACGTCCGCCGGCTCCTTGGTGTACTCATAAATACCGACATTGGGCGCCGGGTAAGAGAGCAAACCTGGAACGTTGTATAGCCCGGTGTTATGAAATTCGATGGGCCGATCCGGGTTCCGCTCCGACACTGTCGAGTCGGTAAAAGCAAATCCGCCGTGACAGCGGAAGCAAGACAGGTGTTGGTTGAAGAACAGGGTCTCTCCACGTTTGGCGGAATCGGAAATCGCATTGTCATCGCGGGCATAGTGATAGCGATCGTAGGGCGAACGGGCTGAAATAATACTTCTTTCGAAGCTGGCTAGCGCTTTGGTGACGTTGTCGATTGTAAAGGGATCCGCGTCAGCCGGGAAGGCATGTTTAAACAGTTCCTGATATTTGGCATCGGCGCGCATCGCTGACGAAAATGGATCGCCCTCGCGCAGGCCAAGCTCAACAGGATGATCTCCGAACATCGGCACCAGCGCCTGCTTCTCCAGGCTCTTCATCTGAGGATTGCTCCAGGTGAGCGCGGCGCTATAGGCCACGTTCACCAGGCTCATCGCATTGCGAGAGTGCAATTGGCCGGTTGCGCCCCGGGCGACAGCCAGGCCATCGGTGAACGCAAGTTCCTGCTTGTGGCAACTGGCACAGGACTCCTTGCCGTTGACCGACATTCGAGTGTCATAGAAAAGATAGCGGCCCAGCTCTACCTTAGCCGCGGTCATGGGATTGTCGGCGGGAACGTAAGGTTGCGGAAAACCTTTTGGAAGATTCCATTGGTAATTCTGCGCCGCCACCATCGAACTAATTCCAGCCAGCGCGAACACAAGTAACGTCCTCCGCATTGCCACGCACCCTCACTTCTGCAAGCGGACCAGTTCGAGCGTTTCGAGCATGCGCACGGAGCGGGCGCCGGCATGGTCGTTCGGACAGACCAGGCGGAACGGGCCTTGATAGCCGAACAGCGGCTTTCCGTCGCGCTTATCGGCCACGATAATCTGCGCGTTGCCGAACGCCTGGTCTAGCTCGCCCAGCCCGAAAACAACCTGGTAACCATCGCGGGCCTTCGCGATTACGTAGCTCGCCAACGCCTTGCCGCGAAGTTGATTGCCTAAAGGTGCGCCTGCGCGCTTTAGAACCTCGCGCAAAGGAGACGCCCTCGTATTGCACCTTGGTCCCATCCTGATCGTCCACAGAGCCGTTTCCCGCGGCAGCTTCGCCAGGTCGTCCGCGCTGAGCGTCAACGGGGTTGGAACGTCGCCGGTCACCGCCAGGGTTGTGGCTGCGGGCTGCTGCGCCGTCGCCTGGCCGAAGATCAGGCCCGTCGTGATTAAGGTGAGGATTGAAATCTTTGCGATTGAAATTGCCATGGCTTAGAAGTGATACCGCAGATTGAAAAACCAGTTGCGGCCTATTTCAGGATACCCGGCGGTGAAATAGTAGTTCCGGTCCAGCAGATTCTTCACACCCGCCTGCAGGCTCAAGCCGGCTTTAATGGGGACAACCGCAATCAAATCGGTGGACGCGTAAGCTTCCGAATAAGGCCGAAAGAGCGGGGACGAGGCCGCATAGCTGGTATCTTGCAACGTCAGGCCGCTCTCGTATTCTTCATTCACAATCGCCAGGATCTGATGAGGCAATCGATAAGTGAGCGTGCCGATCGCCTTGTTCCTGGGCAGAGTGGGCAGAATGGTGATGCTGGTGTTTACCGGGCTGACCGTGGGAAGCGAGGAGAAATCGTACTTGATGTCGCGATTGAGAAAACTGTACGTAGCATTCAGCGTCAAGCGGGGCAAGGGATTGCTGCGCACCGCAAACTCCACCCCTTCGTGAACCTCTTGGCCGATGTTCGCCATCTCGCTGCAAAATCCGATCACCTTGCTGTTGGGGCAGAACGCAGTTGCCGCGGAGGTTCCGCCGGGATCGGTGACGTACACCGCTTCGATGGCATCGTGGAGATTGCTACGGTAGAGCACAATTTCCGCCACGGTCTTCAGGCCGATAGCCCGCCTATAACCGGCGTTCCAGTTATAGCTATGCTCAGGCCGAAGATTGGGATTGGGCAGCCCGGCGCCCAGGCCGGCGGAATAGATGTCCTTCAGCATTGGGAAACGGCCGCGGTCGGCGAAGGTCATGAAGAGGTTCCCTGATTCGGTGACCTGGTAAGAAACCGCGGCTTGCGGATTGTTGTTCCAAACGTGAGCCGTGCATCCGGAGAAGGCTGTATTGGTGGGAGAAGCGATGCAGGTAAACGGCAACAGCGCAGTCATCGCGGCGTTGTATTGCTGGCCTTGCTGGCCGTCGAAATGGTCCGCGCTGTAGCCCAGCGTGGCCGACAGCCGCTGCGTGATTCGGATGACGTCCTGAAGGCCGATGGAGGTCTGAATGTCGGAGTCGCGCAGAACCGGTTCGATCAGCGGAAACGGCGTGATGCCGGGATAGATGCCGTGCTCGGTATGCGTATCGTCCTTCAAGAAGAACGAGGCGCTGAACACGTTGCGAGCTATCGACCGATTGGTGAACTCGGTGGAGAATCCATCGTTGTGCTCGTTATACATGCTGTGCTCGGCGCTCTTGGTGTTCATTGCCGTGTAGGTGTCGTTCGAGTACATGTCGATATCGTTGCGGAATTGCGTATAGAACGCACGGAACTTGATAGCGCTGTTCTCTCCGATCTGAGTATTGGAGTGGAAATAATAGTTGAGCGTGTTCCAATACGGCCAATCCCAAAAGAAACGATAGGTAGCGGCGGTGTTCGCTCCCTGATAAAGGGGCACGCCCTTCTGGCCCTTGAGATTGCTGAAGCTGAATACGTATTCGTCGCCGTGCTTGGGAGTCCAGCCCAGTCGCCCGGTAATCGCTCATCGCGCGACCAGGAGTTGTTCAGACGATCCGTCATGTGAATGTCGGGAAGATTTTTGTACTGGTAGACGGGGAAGTTGCCCGATAGCGGGATGTAATCCAGTTGCCGCCAGTCGATGGAGCCTTGGAAGAAGAAGTGCTCCCAGCGCGTGCCCAGGCGCAGCGATGACAGTAAAGCATCGCCCGAGCCGGTCCCAATCAACGCGTCGGCATCGAACTTCTTCGCGGGCTCTTCGGTCACCATGTTGATGGATCCGCCGAGGGCGTTTGGCCCGAGCAGCGGCGATGAGTAGCCCTTAGCCACCTGGATTTCGCCGATATCGCTGGTCAAGTAGCGGTTGAAGTCGACGTAGCCGTCGTAGGGAACCGAGATCGGGATGCCGTCGATATAGAGCGGGACCTGGCCGCGCGTGCTGAAGCCGCGCACCATAATTCCGGCCTCGTTACGGTTGGCCGAAATGTGTTGAATGGAGACGCCCGGTAGATAATCCAGCGCCTGGGCGGCGTTCACTAGGTTCAGACTGGAGATCTGGCTTTGATCGATCCCGACTGTTACCGGCGAAGATTCAACGGCGTTCGCGCTCACCGAAACCTGCACTTCGCCGAGGTTAAAGGGATTGCCAGGCGTCTGCTGAACCACTTGATTCACGGCCGCGTTCAACTGTTCCAACTGGCCAGTCAAATCCTGGTGCGACGGTCTTTCAGGCAGGGCTTCGGGGATCTGCGCTTTCAGCCCGGGCGTGTTAGCCGCGAACGCGGCAATGGAGGCGCGTAAAGACTCCGCCTCCGAGCGCCACGCCGCAGTCTCCGGGCCCCCTGTGTCGGGTAAACCCGCCAAGCGCTGCTCCAAATCCTGGAGCGCCGTCTTCCACTCCACCGTGGGATCTTGCTGGGCCCACGCCGCGCATACTCCGATCAATGCGCACACGATCAGATTGCAAACGAACGACTTCACGGAATCCTCGAATCTGGGCGGCTATGGCCCGTAAGCTATAAATCGTTTTGGTGTAATCTTATCACGACAATGTCGTGTTTACGAAGAGTCCAACGGTTACTTTCCCCAAACAAGAGCGGTTCGGTCCAAGCATCTGGGCCGGTGCCGAGGATACTCATTGAAGCCCGTTGCTGTGTCGTGTTACAAAGACGATAGCGTGTTTGCATGACAACGTCACTGTCTTCGCCCATGGAAAGCGCCCGGGATATCGCGAGCATGATGGCAACGCTGGCGGCTTATGAAGGCTTCTTTGGGCCCTACCATTTCCAGACGCTCGCCATGACGACGATCCTGGCCGAGGCTCTCTATGCCTGCGGCCATGGCATGGCGGGCAGACGGCTGCTGGAGCGAGCAGTGGAAGGTCTCACTAAGTATCAAGGCAGATACCATCCAGCTCGCCTGCGGGCTTTGCAGGCCTGGTCAGCCCTGTTGTGTCAGGACCAGGACTGGAAGGCTGCTTTACCAGTTCAGCGGGAGTTGCTGGAATGCCGGAAACACCTGCTCGGTCCCGATCACCCGGAGGCGCTCGCGGCGCGAGACAATCTCTCCACGACGCTTTCCTCTTTGCTGAGCAACACCCCGCCGGCCCGGTAGAATCCGTCTCCGCCCAGCCCGAATCGCACGCGCCCCAAAACGTGATATTGTCTATTGCAGCCGACAATGTCGCGGATAACACACAGCGGTGCCCGTGAGACGCGGGGGCCTGCGTAGACTGGCCTGTCGGCTGAGTAAAAAGGAGCAATAGCATGGCATCTGTTTTGTCCTCTCCCTCGGAAACTCGAGCCGCCGTGTCGGCGACTAAACTTCTCATCAACAACCGGTGGGTAAACAGTCAATCCGGTAAAACGTTCGCCACTGTCAATCCGACCACTGGTGAAGAGATCTGCCAGGTGGCGGAGGCTGACGCCGCCGACGTCGACATCGCCGTGAAAGCGGCGCGCGCGGCCTTTGATCATGGGCCGTGGCGAAAGGCGAACGGTGTTGAGCGATCGCGGCTGTTGAACCGCCTGGCCGACCTTATCGAAAAGAACGCCGATGAGCTGGCGCGCCTGGAATCGCTCGACAACGGAAAGCCCCTCGCCATGGCGAAAGCCGTGGATGTGGCGGCGACGGCCGCTTGCTATCGGTATTATGCCGGCTGGGCGGACAAAGTGATGGGCAAGACCATTCCCATCGACGGCCCCTTCTTCTGCTATACCCGGCACGAGGCCATTGGCGTCTGCGGGCAGATTATTCCCTGGAATTTCCCTATGCTGATGCAGGCGTGGAAGCTTGCGCCGGCGCTGGCGGCCGGGAACACCTGCGTTCTCAAGCCTGCCGAACAGACTCCGTTGTCAGCCCTGCGCATCGGCGAGCTGATTCTGGAAGCCGGTTTCCCGGAAGGCGTGGTGAACATACTACCCGGCTTCGGTCCTACGGCGGGCGCCGCCATAGCGCTTCATACGGACATCGACAAGGTGGCCTTCACCGGTTCCACGGAAGTAGGGCATCTCATTCTGCAAGCGGCGGGACAGTCCAATCTGAAGCGAGTCTCGTTGGAACTCGGCGGAAAGAGCCCGAACATTGTTTTTGCCGACGCCGATATGGATCAAGCCATCGAAGGCTCCCACATGGGGCTGTTCTTCAACCAAGGCCAGGTCTGTTGCGCTGGTTCACGGGTATTCGTCGAAGACAAGGTCTATGACAAGTTCGTAGAGCAGAGCACCGCCCGCGCGCAAAGGCGAACGGTGGGCGATCCCTTCGATGCGGGCACCGAGCAGGGTCCGCAAGTGGATCAAACCCAACTCGAACGGGTGTTGGGCTACATCGAGGCTGGCCAGCGCGAGGGCGCAAAACTCACCTGCGGCGGGGGACGAGTGGGAGACCGAGGATACTTCGTTGAGCCGACCGTCTTCTCCGACGTTCAAGACAGCATGAAGATCGCGCAGGAAGAGATCTTCGGGCCGGTGATGAGCATCATCCGCTTCAAGAGCCTGGACGAAGTAATTGACCGCGCCAACAAGACCGTTTACGGCCTGGCCGCGGGCGTCTGGACCAAGGACGTCAGCAAGGCCCTGGCCATCGCCAACAATGTCCGAGCCGGTACCGTGTGGGTAAACTGCTACAACGTGCTCGATACAGCCGCGCCGTTTGGAGGTTTCAAACAGTCCGGAATTGGGCGCGAACTCGGCGAGTACGGCTTGCAGCAATATACCGAAGTGAAAACAGTAGTCGTGAAGCACTGACTCTAGCCACGAAGCGGGCTGGCGATGCAACCGCGCGACCAGCCCCATCCGAACAAATATGATCAGCGTGTTCCGAGCGCCCGACAAAGATGGCTACGACGCCATCGCCTTACTTCTTTCTCAGGACGCGATGGTGGTTCTCGAAGACGGCGAGCCTTACCCTGGCGTGGCGCTGTACGCACCGCAAGCCAGAGAGATCGCCTATCGGCTTCTTCTGTTTGCCCAGGAAATCGAGAACGGCCGTCCTGTCGGCTCAGGCCAATCCGGCGCTTCCGAGCGGCGCCACTCAGAAGAATAAACGGTCCAGTGACGATGCAGGCAACCCTGACAGATAAATTACTCGATCCCTCCGTATGGGAGAAGCGCTATTTCGATGGCGCCTGGAAACTTGCCCCCGCAGCCATCCCGGTTCGTGAACCCGCGACTGGAATCGAGCTGGGCGTGGCGGGCGCGGGCACGGCCGAACTCGCCGTGGAACTGACTGAGCGGGCGGCCGCCGCACAAGTCCAATGGGCCGCCACTCCGCCCGACGATCGAGCGAGAATTATGCGCGAAGCCGCGCGTGTGATTGAGCAGAACTCACAAGAGATCATGAGCTGGATCATTCGCGAGACCGGTGGTGTTGCCGCGAAAGCCGGTTACGAAGTCGCTATGGCCACCGGCGAGCTCTATTACTCGGCGGCGTTGCTTACGCAGCCCATCGGCCAGATCCTGCCTTCGGCCGACCCTGAGCGTATGAGCCTGGCGCGGCGCGTGCCGGTGGGCGTAGTCAGCGCGATCACGCCCTGGAATGTTCCCCTGGTCCTCTCCATGCGCTCAGTGGCTCCGGCACTGGCGCTTGGGAACGCTGTGGTACTCAAACCCGATCCGCAGACTCCGGTCTGCGGCGGGTTCCTTTTGGCGCGCGTTTTCGAAGAGGCGGGCTTACCTCCAGGCTTGCTCTCCGTGCTGCCGGGGGGCGCCGAGGTCGGCGAAGCGCTCGTTACTGCTCCAGTGGTTCGTTTGGTGACCTTCACAGGCTCCAGCGCCGTGGGACGCCGGGTGGGCGAGCTGGCGGGGCGCAATCTCAAGAAGGTCTCACTCGAACTGGGCGGTAACAGTCCCATGCTGGTGTTGGACGACTGCGATCTGGATGCGGCCAGCTCTGCAGGCGCTTGGGGCTCGTTCCTCCATCAGGGCCAAGTCTGCATGGCCACCAGCCGTCACATTGTCCTACGCAAAGTTGCCGATGCCTACCTGGAAAAGCTAGCGGCGCGAGCGGCAGCGTTGCCGGTGGGGGACCCATTTCGCAAGGACGTCGCAATTGGCCCTTTGATCAATGAAAAACAGCTCAAGCGCGTGCACGGCATAGTGACGGACTCGGTGGCCGCGGGTGCGAACCTGGTTACGGGCGGAACATACGATGGGCTTTTTTACAAACCAACGGTCCTGGGCGGCGTGACCGCGGATAGCAGAGCGTTTCAGGAGGAGATCTTTGGCCCGGTGGCGCCCGTGACGATCGCCGAAGACGACGATCACGCGATTGAGCTCGCCAACCAGACCGGGTACGGACTCGCGGCTGCCGTGCAAACCGGTTCGGTGGAGCGAGGCATGAAAGTGGCGCGCAAGCTAAAGGCGGGAATGATTCACGTGAACGATCAGACCATCGGCGACCATCCTGGAATCCCGATGGGCGGCATGGGTCAATCCGGCAATGGGGCTCGCTTCGGCAGCACCACCAATCTGGACGAGTTCACTGAATGGCAGTGGGTGACGGTCAGCGGGCAACCCGCCCGATATCCGTTTTGAAGGGCCCGCAGAAATAAATCGCGTCGTCGCCTGTAACCGGCACCCGTTTACAAACGTTACCACCAGAGATCCTGCCCTACCAAAATAGGAGAAATAGCACATGAACATTCAACGAGTACTGCTTTCCGCAATAGTTTTTGCAGCGCCGTCAGCGTTAATGATGGCGCAACCCAAGGGACCAGGAGGTCCCCCCCGTCCCAATCTGTCGGTCACCAGCAGTGCGTGGCCCGACGGCGGCGAGGTTCCCATGAAATATTCCGGGCGCGGCGATAACAAATCCCCGGACTTCGAATTCCACTGGAATCTGGGCGCGAACACAATCCCGACACCGGACAGCGTGCAAACCTACGCGGTGATTTTTCACGATGTCGAGAATTCCACCAACAAAACGACAGAGGACACACTCCACTGGACCGCCTTCAATATTCCCGCCAGCGCCAAAGGATTACCCGAAGGTTTGGGCACGGGGGATCTTCCCGACGGTACGCGCAATGGTCCCGGCATCGCCGCACGGCGCGGAACGCCCGGCTTCTTCGGACCCGGTGCGGGCCCCGGGCCGATCCATCACTACGTATTCGAGTTCTATGCTCTGGATACCAAGCTGGATCTACCGGCCAACACCACACGGGAGGCTTTGCTCAAGGCGATGGATGGCCACGTAATCGGCAAGGCGGCGTGGTTCGGCCGCTTTCACATGACTGCGCCCACTCCGTAGAACGGCCGGTTGAGTCATCTTGTGCTGTTCGCCCAAATCGTCGTCTTGGGATTATAATTCCGCCAGTCGAACCAATAGTCTTTGAGCATGGGGATGCGCTCCAGGCACTCCCCTTTCGCTTTCCCGGAGATGGCGCAGCCCTGAAAGTTCCATTCGCTGCCCGTGGCCGCATCCATCAGCAGGACGCCGGATTGCTTCGCGGTGAGGCGGTAGAAATCGGGCACGCCATCCACGCCGGGGATCCGGTCGCCGAACGCCCTGACGGATTGCCCATCCGGACCCACCACAATCAGCACCGGCTGTGCTCCCACGTAGCCCTTGACCAGCTTTTCCTGAATCACCCGGTCATAAAGAAACGCCCGGCTGGCGCCCGCAGCCTGAATTCCCAGGACTAGATCGCGCGACTGCATCCCATGCTCCGGAAACTGGATGACCGTCGGCTCACGCTGCATGTGCGCGTCCCAATCTTTGGCCTCGTATTCCGACGCGTACCGCGGCGCTGCCTGGAGCACCATGCCTTCAGGCTCTTCCGCTCTCCAGGCACGAAAGGTGAGCTCATCGGAGAGTACCAGAGTGAGTTGCCGCCCTTGCAGCGGACCAGAGATAGCAGTTCCACTGATCTGCTGCCAATAGGTCCCTGTCTCCTCGTCGCGCATGAGGAAGTTCTGATTGTTGATGCCGGCCAGATGAAAGGTCAGCCGCCGGCCCGCCACATCTCTCATCCACACCAGACCGGTGTGACAGAGCGTTCAATATGTCGCGGCCAGCGCCGTCTCTCCCACCACGTCGTTGACGACATGGTGGTAACCCATCTCGCGGATCGGATAAGCGCGCGCGCTGCCGCCGATCTTCACTACGATCAGCTTGTCATCATCATCCAGTTTTGCGTCCCTAGCCCTGGCGAACGTTGGATGTTCCAGCGGGTGGAACATCAGCTGTTCGTATACATTCGCGTGCGCCAGCAAGGCGAGGACGCACACCAATACCGCACTCGCTGCCACCAACATCCGGCCCCGCTTTGGAGCCTGGGAGCGCCAGTACGCAATCGCGGCCGCCAGCGCTAAGAGCGCCGATGCCGCGGTAAGCAAGGGGCTAAAGCGGGAAATTATTAGCGCCGCTCCCAGCTCCCGCGCTCCCTGGGCGCGGAACGGCCGGATGACATACAGGGGATAGGCGACCAGGACTAAGGACACGGCCAGGCTCGCCAGCACTGCATGAATCCACGGTCGAGCGCGGTTCGAACGTTGCATGTTGTTTTATCTTCCCACCTTCGAGGGCCAGCTACTCCGTCCGGAAGCTCACCTTCGTGGTCACCGAACATGCATAATGTGAGAATCGCTGAATAGCCATGCCCAGTACAGAACAAACCGATAAAATCGCCTTCGATTACGCGTGGAATTGGTTCGCGCTACATGCCGGCCAAAGAATGCAATCCGTTAACTTTTTCCTGGTTGCGGCGTCATTTTTGGGGCCTGATCTCCATTACGAGTCGAGCGAGTCCTTAGAAGGAATCTCCGATTCGACGATAGCGGGCCTTCAACCAGAGTAACGGATCGTTGCCCGCGCAGAGCCCTACGTTTCGACTCTCTCGCAGAGAACCATGGAATAACCGTGCCGCCCAGACATCTCCTCGACAACACATTCGAGCGATGCGAAAGTTCGCCATGTCGGCGCAATGGTCGGTAGTTGCGATGCCGACTTCCGAGGAGTAATCTAGCCCACCCGCTCATCCCTTTCTACGAGTGTCTGACAATCCGCCCGCTGGTCCCGCTAAACACTACGACATTACTCGGGAGAATAGTCTGATCCTTCCGCTATGAATCTGTTCTAGAGGCGCTCTGGCCACGCGGTGGAAAAGTAGCGTTCGGGTGTCGGCGTGGTCCCGTGGCGAGCGGTCGCGCCCTGCGTGCGGCCACTCAGTGAGTGGCGGGCAGTCCAACGACGATGAGAACCGCGTAGTCCTGCTTGCGGCAGCCGTTCACGACGGGCATGGCCGCCCCTGGATTCACCGGAAAACCCGTGGTCCGAACGTTCGCGGGCGAGCACGAGTTGTTAGCTGTCTCCGGCGTGTAGCGTGCGGAGCGGCATCCGAGATGGGTGACATCGTAGAGGGTCGCGCCGTCGGCGAGTTCCCACCGCTGATTGCCGTCCTTGTCCTTGGAGTGAATTGTCAGCACGGTGGTCACCTGGCGGTCGCCCGTGACGAGGTATTTCCCAGGAGGCAGCGGAAATGTCGGCTTCTCCATGATCAAGCCGTGTTCCTCCAGCCACCAGTCCGCAGGGTCGAATTTCCACTGTGCCGGCGCGACGCCGCCGGCCGCCTTCAATTGGTGGTAGTGGTCCAGCTTGCAAGCGCGCGGGCCCGGGTCCTGGTTCCAGAAGCCCCATGATTGCGCGCCGTTGCCGGAGGTGGCCCCGGGGTCTCCCAGCGCCGCGATGAACTGCGGCTCAATGCGCGTGAACTTCGAGAGGTCTACGCCTGACGCGTGAACCGGCTGCTGCAGGCCGGCAGCCAACATGAGGCATCCCATGGACAGGAGCTGGCGGCTCACGGACGGCACGAGGTGGCGGACATTCATGCGATTCCTCCGGTTGGACGATCTAATGACATCCTACACCAACGCGCGCCCCGGAGCTGGCCTCCTCGTGGTGGATCTCGACCTCGGTAGGGCCTCAGGACTCCTCGCGTCACGGTGCCGCACCTCGCCGATGTAGCGCGCTTGGTATGCCAGCTCGATGGCTCTCGGCACGCGGTATCCCTACGGTAGGCCGTCCGACTCCGGCGCGCCGATGAACGAGAGATAGGTTCACCGCCTTGACCGGACCGCCCGAAAAGCGCACCGCCAACGCCTCCTTTGCCCAGGCTCCTGTCATAGGTCCTTCTATCTATGTCGGCCAGCGTTTACCGAGGTCTTCGCGGTTGCAATTTGAGATGCCGCGGTCGTTCGCGCCACTCGGAGAAAGGTAGGATTTGGGCGTCAAGTCCAGTTGTGGGAAACCTGCCGCAAGCGAAGCTCACGCCTGATGTCCACCATTATCGGTAGCTTCCACAACCCCGTTTGCGGCCAGTGTCCGTATAGGGGTCAAACCAGGATCTGAGAACCTTGGGCTAGGTTCACGTGTTCACTTCTTCAACGCCGCCTGCCAGTTCAGCACCACCGTCACGTGCGACGCGGCCGAAGCCTCCGATTCGCTCCCAGGAATTACGCTGTTGACGAGGAAGCGTTGGCCGTTGGCGGTGACGTCATATTCGTTGCTGCTGCCGTTATAGGACACCGGGAACAAGGCCTTGGGAATGCCGGCTTTGAATGCCGGGTTAAGGCTCACTTCGAGCGCCATCAGCTTCGCGTCGTTGGAAACATAAAACATCTCTTTGCCATCGCGCCGCCACCGGGGCTGAGTGCCGCCTTCGTTGGAAACTCTCCATTTGCCGCCCGAGGGCGCGGGGAAGGGCTGCACGTAGATCTCGTTCTTACCGGATTCGTTCGAGTTGTATGCGACGAACCGGCCGTCGGGTGAGAATTGCCCGGAGCCTTCATCGAACTCTGTTTTGAGATATAGCCAGGGCTTGCGGTTGTCTCCGGCAAGGGGGAGCACCCATAGGTCGATTGTGCTGCCCTGATTCCGGGCTGCATACAACAAGAAGCGCCCATCCGGGGACCAGTCGTAGGCATCTTTGCGATCGACCGACTTTAGCAGCGCTTCCTCATTCCCGGCGCCGTTGGCCGGTTTCCGATACAGGTTAGAAAAACCATCACGGTTGGATACAAAGACAACGCTACTTCCGTCGGGCGACCAGATAGGTGACGTCTCCATAGCGGGATCGAAAGTGAAGCGTGTGCTGATGCCACGCGCAAACTCATCCAGCCAGATGTCTATATTTCCGTTCCCGCCGCCTTTGCCCAGTGTCAGCGGGTCTCTGCGTCCCACGGCGACCCGCGTGCCGTCCGGCGAAAGCGACACATCGCCGTACTGGCCGGGCTCACCAGCTATACCCACCACCTTGCCTTGCCGGTCGTACCAGGTAAGTCTGTTGTGGGTCACGGAACTGGTTTCGTCACTCCGATAGGCGAGGACACCATTGGACGATGCCGAAAACATAGAGTAGGCACTGGTGTTTTCGCTCACCTGCAGCCGCTCCAGAAGGAGAACCGCCTTACCTGTGAGATTCATGCGCGCCAGGTCGAACTGTTGGGCCAGAAGTGTTTCCTCCCGCATGAACAGGAGGTAGCCATTCTTGCTGGATTCGGCGGACGGCACATAAACTGCCTGGTGCTGCGTGGCGGTGATCTGCCGCGAGCTTTGCTGTTCGGGTCTAGCGTCCAGCGACCCGACGAAAGTGCCGCTGATTTCCCGATTGGCCGAGGTGCGCAGATAGACGAAATGGCGCCCATCAGGCAGAAACGAAGGAAACGCGTGTAGGACTTCCTGGCGCGCCGCGTCTACCTTGGTGAGCGGAGCAGCAGTACCCCCGTCCGCCGATACCTGCCAGAGGCCCCCAACCCCATAGCCAAAAATAATGATGCCATCCGGGCTCCATGCGCCGCCACCGAAAGTTCCAGGGGCATCGCAAAGGGTTTGAGGAGGTCCGCCGGAGGCTTCCACTTTCTTGAGCTTGCCTTGCGTCCAGAACCCGAGGCTGCTGCTGTCGGGCGACCAGAAAGGAAATATGCTGCCGCCGCCGACGTCCGTCACGATTCGGGCAGCGAGCGAATCCAGAGGGCGAATCCACAGATGCCGAATGTTGTCCGGTCCAGTGGCTAGGAAAGCGAGCTTGCGGCCGTCGGGCGACACGACAAGAGTCGGGTTCAAGGTGCTGTCTTGTGGCGCGGGAATCTCAAAGCGCACAACCTCCCGCACCGGGGGCTTTTCGCGGAAGTGAATAAACGCCAGTGTGGCCGCGACCAGGGCAAACACCCCCGCAGCCGCTACTGCAATCATGCCGACCCTTGACCGTAAGGGGGTTATTGCAGATTCGCCCTCCTGCAGCAAGAGCGCCCCATCACCGATATCCCTCAGCCTCCGCCTCAGGTCTCTCTCCAGGCACGATTGCAGCAGGCGTCGCACCTTCACCGGCACCTGCTGCAGGTCTGGTTCTTTGGTTAGCACCGCAGCCAGCGTATGCGAGACCGTTTCCCCCTCGAACAATCTCTTGCCGGTCAGCATCTCGAAGAGCACGACGCCAAACGACCAGATGTCCGCGCGCTTATCCACCGGTTTTCCGGCGGCCTGCTCGGGACTCATATAAGCCGCAGTGCCCATGATCATGCCAGCCTGTGTGGCGGCGATCGTCATGGTCGGTGAGCTGGCGGGGTCCGCTGCTTCAGGACTGCGGCTCGGAACGGCGGCCAATCCAAAATCGAGGACCTTCACCAGACCCTGCGGCGTGATCATGATGTTGGCCGGCTTGAGATCGCGGTGGACGATGCCTTTGTCGTGCGCCGCTTCGAGAGCATCGGCAATTTGTTTAGCGAAGTTCAGCGCAGTTTCGAGCGGCAGCGGTCCCTTCAGCATCTCTCCCGCAACCAGCTCCATGATCAGTGCGCGATCTTCAATGCCGTATATCTGCGCGATGTTCGGGTGATTGAGCGAAGCTAGCACCTTGGCCTCACGTTCGAAGCGTGCAAGACGCTCGGGATCGTGCGCGAAATCCGGAGGCAGGACCTTGATCGCTACGTCGCGGTCCAGCTTGGTATCGCGTGCCCGATATACCTCGCCCATGCCGCCCGCGCCGATGGAGGCGAGGATTTCGTAAGGCCCGAGTTTCGTGCCTGCGGCCAAAGACATGATGATCAACCAAGTCTATCGCGCCGACTCAGAAAATAGGGCCAAGTCGTGTCTGACGCGCTAACCGTACAGAGAATCCTGCCCCCGGCCAAAGATTTCCAATTTCCGTATCGGGGAAGATTATCGGCCAATGTAGTGAGTGAGGGGCTCGCGGGCACCGACACAAAGCAGTATTCTTTTTTCGATAGAAGCTGACTTTGTCGGAGGGTGAAGGCCCGGCCAGCAGATCGAAACTTTCGCAGGGAACGGTCAGCGGCGGGCCTCCACGCCAGCCGTGATTCTCTTTATCGCACTGCCAGAGGCGAAAGACAACATCGAGCCGGGGTGATCCCCTTGGATCTCCTGCCGCGGCGATGTCCCGTTTGCGGTGACGACACGATCATCGGCCACGGACGGCGACTCCGTCAGGGCCATGATGACCAGCACACATGCCTCTGGGTGCGGCGCGGAATCTGTCAGCCGTGCGGTAAGACCTTCACGATCTTGCCCGATTGGCTAGCGCCGTCCGGGCACTACAGCCTGCAGTGTCGACGGCAGTCCTGCGAGCGGATCAGCGCCGGTGATTCTGCCGAACAAGCGGCCCCGCACTGCAAAGATCCGACACGCTTGCCCGATCCATCCACCTTGCGCCGATGGGCACAACGGCGACTGCTCAGCGTGTGGTGTTGGGTCAGGGTCGGAGCTCAAGACGAGCACTTTTTGCGGACCCCCACCATCCTTGCCTGGGATCTGGGCGCGCTCTGCCGTATTCTGCCGATCGAGGCCAGAAGTCCGTGAGTCGCCAAGCTCTCGACGAGTTGAAACAGCAGATTCCTCTGCTGGACTATCTGCAGGCTCAGGATTGGCAGCCGGCTCGACCACTCAGCCGCGTCGATGGATGGGGCTGTGTCCGCTGCACTCCGATCACAAACCCAGCTTCCTGGTGGATCCCACTAAGGGCCTGTTCTACTGCTACGGCTGTGGTCGTGGTGGTGACGTGATTCGCTTTGTCGAACTCTATCGCCAGGTGAAGTTCCCGCAAGCGTTGGCGCTGCTGCACCAATGGCGTGGCCTAGCGCCGTTGTTGCACCAAGCACGGGTTTCTATCGCACGCAGTTACACCGCCACAGTGAGGCGGTTGCCTACTGTCACCAACGCGGAGTCCGTTCGCCGGAACTGATCGAACACATGCGGATCGGCTACGCGCCCGGTGGTTGCTTACGAGGTTGGCTGACGCAGTTGGGTTACCCGCTCCAGGCTCTGCGTCAAGCCGGTTTGGTCACTGCCGTTGGCTACGACGCGTACCTGCATCGCATCGTCTTTCCACTGGAAGGCAATCTCTATGGACGCAGCCTCTCGACTTCGGCGCCGCCTCATCGCTTTCTGCCAGGCGCCAAGGGTGGCTTGTATTGCTGGGAGCAAATTCGGCAGTACCCGCAGGTGATTCTCGTCGAGGGACTGTTCGACTACGCCGTGTTATGGCAGGCCGGCTTTCACCAAGTCACCTGTTCGTTGGGAAACCATCTCAACACCCGTCAGTTTCAACAACTGTGTGACGGCCCGCGCACCGTGTATCTCAGCTTCGATGTGGATGCCAACGGCAGCGGCCAACAGGCGTCGGAGCGGTTAGCACATCGTCTCCGGGCGCAAGGCATAACAGCGCGCCGCATCGTGCTGCCCGAGGGCCACGATCCGAACTCCTTCTTCGTCCAGGGCGGTGACGCGCGCCAGTTCCAGTCTTTTCTGGAGACCGCTCAGCCATGAAGTTCCGCGCCCTCTAC
>CAVVHB010000004.1:0-15283 GCA_963747945.1 Bryobacterales bacterium | reverse complement strand
TAGACCTGTTGCTTTTCCCAATGGACTCATGGCAGGCACCGCGAATAAAAAACCTTGCGTCGCCAGGAGTGGCGGACGCGGCACGCAAGGAGTGCGTGCGCCACAATGTGCATTGAACACTACGGACGGATCACGGTTAGACTAATTTCGCCTTCAACATGGTATAGGAATGGGGTGGGAAACTGTACGTGAGTTTGCGGCCCTCCGCCGTTTGGCTTCGTTTCACCGTCTTTACCGTGGTGACGCCGAAATCGTTCTGCGATTTAATATCCGGCCCGTTCACCTCGGAAATCTCCACGGGACCTGAGAAACGCTTGTCCTCCAATTCGAAATCCGTCGGTATCGATTCGGTCTGGTGGCGATTCACTACGTTCAGCACCAGCGTGTCGTCGTCATAGGCCGCGGAGGTGTCCAGATAGGAAACCTGCCCGAAGCGGCGGTTCGGATACTTGGGGGCGTCCACAAAAAGCTCCAGCGCCTTCCCTTTCGAATTGCTCGCGAACAGCTGCAGGGGATAGTAAATGGTCTGCAGAAAGATGCCTTGACCGTTGGTGAAAATCGGCGCAATCACGTTCACCAGTTGAGCCATGTTGGCCATCTTAATAATGTGCGCGTGGTTCACGAAGGAGTTGAGGAACGTCGCCACCACCAGGGCGTCCTCCAGGTTGTAACGCTCTTCCAGAATATTGCGGCCACGCTGCTGTGGCCCGCGGGCGCGGTACCACACGTTCCACTCGTCCCACGCGATGTAGATCTGGCGCCGCGGAGTGAGATCGGCGAGGGCCGCGTTGATCACCCCTTCGCTGGTCTTGATGCGCTCGTCCAGGGTAAGGGAGCTGGCGAGAAAATCGCTATAGTCGTTGGCCGTATTGCCCACGTACAAATGCAGCGATAGGTAATCGACCTGCGGCCGGAGATACTCAAGGACCGTCCGATTCCAGCCGATCCAGTCGATACCATTGTTGAAATTCGAAGACCCAGCGGCGATCAACTTGATGTCGGGATCGGTCAGCTTCATCAGCTTCGCTGCTTCCAGCGCGAACTTGCCGTAATCGTCCGCCGTGCGATGTCCCATCTGCCAGGGGCCGTCCATCTCGTTGCCCAGCCCCCAATAGGTGATCTTCCAAGGGTCCTGCCGGCCATTCTGCTTGCGCAGGCGCGTCATGGCCGTGTCCTGCGGCGAATTGCAATACTCCACCCATTGCTGCGCTTCGGTCCACGTTCCCGTGCCGAGGTTGGCGCAGATATACGGCTCCGCGCCGACCATTTCCACGTACTTCATAAACTCGTGCGTGCCGAAGCGGTTGCTCTCAACCGTGCCCCACGCCATTTCGAGCCTGGGCGGCCGACTGTCGCGCGGGCCGATGCCGTCCATCCAGTGGTAATTGGAGGAGAAGTTGCCTCCGGGCCAGCGCAGTATCGATACGTTCAGGTCTTTCGCGGCCGCCAGCACGTCCTTGCGGAATCCGTTCGAGTCGGAGAGTGGCGACTTTTCGTCAAACACGCCTCCGTCGATGCAGCGGCCCAGGTGCTCGATGAAATTTCCGTAGATCTTCGGGTCGATATCGCCGATTACACGCTCGGTATCAACCTTCACGCGCGCGTGTAAGGGACCCTGTTGCGCGCGCGCAGACCCTGGGACAACCCACGGGGCAGCCGCCATCGCGGCGGCAAAGGAACGTCGGGACAACCTGGTTTTGTTCCGCACTTGTCTCTCCCTGCTTCCAGGGAGTTTATAACGGATGCGCGGAGAAAGTCATCCCGAGGCCCGTGACTTGAGGTTTGCGCTTACCGGCCCCTGCCGCCGTGAGAACCGCCTCCGCCACCGGAGCTGTGAGAGCTGCCATCCGCACTGTGCGCGTTTCCGCCTCCACTGTGGCCGCCTCCAACTGAAGGAGAGGGGCGGAACCCGCTGCCGCCGGCCGAGGGGCTGGGACGATACGTGCTGCTCCTGTCATATGTTGCGCTGGTACGGTCATTCGGATGGGAAGCGAAACTTCCGATCCTGCCAGCTTCGAGGGCGGCACGTGCCGAAGCCACGGCGCCGAAATTCCCGCGATCTGCTACGCGTCCGCCCATGGCGCCACCAAATCGGTTCGCCACTGCCTGGTTCGGGTAAGCAACTCCCAAACGGTGCTCGGGATTGTGCGCCCAAGTCCCGCGAAGTGCAAACCCGCGGCGGCCACCCGGCCCCGCTCGCCTAAGATCTTTTTTCGCCGACCGAAGCCACTTCGTCGGGTGAAGACTCGGAAGGTGCGGCCGGCTGACAAATCCGATCCAACAGATTATTTGAGCTGGAAATATGCGGAAAGAACGACGGGCGCGTTGCTTTTCGACTTTCCGTCCAAGCGCCCGTCGCGATTGAGGGGATTCAGTCATTTCCAGTCTACGTTGAAACGGGGAAGCTGAACATACCAGGATCCCGGTAATTTGGACACCGCTGTCCGGGTAGATTATCGTGTTCCGAACTACCAAAGCGGTGGCAACGCGACCGAGAGTGTGGTGCCGTTGCCGGGTCTCGACTGAACGATGCAATTGCCTCGCAACCGGGTGACGCGCTCCTGGATCCCGAGCAGCCCCAACCCCTTCGTTTGGTCGACGTCGAATCCCCGTCCATCATCGTGAATGGTCAGAAGCAAGCGATCTGGCGCCTGTTCCACGCGAATGCGGACCGCGGTGGCATGGGAATGCCGCGCACAGTTATGCAGCGCTTCCTGCACCACACGATAAATGCAGGTCTTGTATTCGTCCGGCAATTCATCGGCAACGAGTTCGGATGCAAAGCTCACGTCCATCGCCGTACTCTTGGAGCATTCCCGGGCTTGCCACTTCAGGGCTGGAATCAATCCAAGATCATCCAACATCGATGGCCGCAGCAAAAGCGCCATATTGCGAACCACTCGGACGGTACCCTCCACCAGGCCTTTGATGGTTTCCACATGGCAGCGCAACTGCTCTTCGGACCGCATGGCCAGCCCTGCGGAAAAATTGCGCAGTTCGATCAGCACCGCAGAGAGCGCTTGCCCCACTTCGTCATGCAATTCGCGCGATAGAGCCCGCCGCTCGGTTTCCTGCGCCTGAACCAGGCGAGCCGACAGTTCCTTGAGCCGGGTACGCGCTTCCGCCACGTCGATATACTGCAGCCGGGCCTGTTTTTCCAAACTCAGGATCTTGCGCATGATGAACGGCACAGGCCCAGGCCCAGCTCCAACGCTGCCAGCAAGGTGAGCAGCAATCGGGTCTGAAAGGTCAGCAATAGCGCGATTACCTGCCGGTTTCCGGCGCTCAACTGCCGATCGTTGAGGTCGGCAATGCGGTCCGCGATCGCGAGCATGTTCTGGCGGCGCGGAAACACCTCGTCGCGCAGAAAAGCGTATCCCGAACGGCGTCTTTGCCAAAGGGTTCCACTGGAGGATCGGATCCAGTATCCCCCAATAATCCAGGAGATCCGACCGCAAAGCCGAATAATGCTGGATCCCTGCCGGCGGGACCTCTCTCCGGTAATCTTCCAGAGCGGCTTCCATATGCCGGCGGACCTCTTCCAGGCCGGCCCGAAAGGCATCCGCTCTCTGAGAGTCAGGCTCCAGAAGATAGTCCCGGA
The DNA here is from genome assembly GCA_963747945.1 of Bryobacterales bacterium. Lineage (GTDB taxonomy): Bacteria > Acidobacteriota > Terriglobia > Bryobacterales > Bryobacteraceae > Palsa-89. The sequence goes on along the minus strand of CAVVHB010000004.1, from coordinate 11,682 downwards.
GGTAGGTGCCGGAAACGTAAACATCGGACCGGATATCGTTGAGCGCATGGTTCTGGAAGAGATACCGGCGCCTGATCAGATCATCGTTGCGGCGGAAACTCCCCAGGACGCTCAGCGCATCGATTCCGGCCAGAGCCATGATCGAAAGGAGCCCGCCAAACCCAATCGCGAGAGCCAGGCGGGACTGAGCGGGCATTCGTCCCCATGCTACCCGAGGCCATGCTGGTCCAGATGAGTCTACCAGTGCTTTTGCTGAAAAATACCAGCCGGCTGGTATAGATAAGGCGGCTGGAGCGTCCTACCTTAAAGACTAGGGAATGATCCATCCGGCCGATATCTCTTCTGTGGATCTGGAAAAACTTCGGGGTTTCGATAGCTGTACGATTTCAAACGCCATTGAGCGTTTTAACGTCCGATTGCGGAACGAGGGTTTCCTTTCCGGGGTGGCGCGCTGCCGGTTCCCGAAGTTACCACCCATGGTAGGCTTTGCAGCCACGGCGCGAATCCGAACCGCGTCCCCTCCGATGGCCTATCGATGTTATTACGACCGCATGGATTGGTGGAACTATGTGGCTTCATTACCGAAACCCAGGGTGATGGTGCTGCAGGACGCGGACCAAAACCCAGGACTCGGAGCATTCGTGGGCGAGATTCACGCCTCGATTGGCATGGCCCTCAATTGTGTCGGTTGTATCACAAACGGCGCCGTGCGCGATCTGCCGGAGGTAGAGGCGATGGGCTTTCAGATGTTTGCCAGCCGCACCTCGGTATCGCACGCTTATGCGCATATTGTCGAGTTTGGAGCGCCGGTAGAGGTCGCTAGTTTGAAGGTTTCTTCCGGCGATCTGTTGCACGGGGATCGCCATGGAGTGGTTACAATTCCGCTGGAGATCGCAGCCGAGATTCCCAGGGAAGCGTCGAAAATCTGCGCAGAAGAGGAAGAATTGATCCAGTTCTGCCACTCTCCACACTTCTCGCTACAGGAATTATCGGAACGGATTCGAAAAATGAACGTCAGTTGCGACTTGCCCTGGCGAGGCGTCGAATAGCTCTATGAGGTCAAATACGAGTGTATTTTTTGGGCTCGTACCGATCGCGGCGGCGATTGGAATTTTGGCGTGCTGCGGCGGCTCCCGTAATGTCCAGGCCAAGGATCCCGGTGAACCAGGGCTCACTCCGGGTTCGGGCGGAGTTTCGGTGGGTGTCGTAAAGGTCGGCAAAAAGAATCTGGAACGGACCTTGACGCTCTCTTCCGAGCTCGTCCCATTCCAGCAGATCGACGTCTACGCCAAAGAATCCGGCTTTGTAAAGGATCTGAACGTAGACTATGGAACCCATGTGCAGAAGGACCAAGTTCTGGCGACTCTGGAAATTCCCGAATTGCAATTGCAGGTGAAAGAAGACGACGCCGCCGTCAAGAATGCCGACGCCCAAATCCCGCATGCCCAGGATGAATTGAACCGCATGCAGGCCCAGCAAAAAGTGCTTCAGCTCCAGTTTGACCGGCTGAACGGCGTGGCGCAGGCCAAGCCAGGGCTGGTGGCGCAGCAGGAAGTAGACGATTCCGAAGGCAAGGCTCTGGCTTCGGCGGCGCAAGTGGAAGCGGCGAAGTCGAATCTGCAATCGTCGGAGAGCTTTCTCGCGGCAGCTCAGGCCAAACGAGAGCACGATCAAGCGCTGTTCGATTACGCCAAGATCACAGCGCCGTTCGCGGGGGTGGTGACCCAGCGGTACGCCAATCTCGGCACGCTGATGCAAGCTGGTACCAGTTCCAGCACGCAGGCCATGCCGCTGGTACAGCTCTCGGAGGACGATAAGTTCCGGCTGGTGATTCCGGTGCCGGAGACTTACGTTCACTTCATTCATCTCGGCGATACGGTGAGTGTCAACGTCCCGTCGCTCAGCCGGACTTTTCCCGGCAAAGTGGCCCGGTTCTCCGTGGATGTCCGGGAAGACACGCGCACCATGCACACCGAAGTGGATGTGACAAATCCCAACCACGTTCTGCTTCCGGGCCTGTTCGCGGAAGCGACTATCACGCTTGAAAAGAAAGACCACGCGATCGCGGTCCCATTGCAGGCAGTGGATCAGGAGAATAACGAGGCGATGGTTGACGTGGTGGATCCGTCCGGCAAAGTTCGAGCGCAGGCCAATTGTGCTCGGCATCCAGACCACCACCGACGCGGAAGCGATCTCCGGTTTGCAGGAAGGCGAGCTGGTGGTGGTGAGCGACCGCAGCGGCCTGAAAGCCGGCCAGCCGGTCCAGCCCAAGCTGATCGATCTGATGCAATATCACTCGGAAGAGCAGCACTAGCGCACCACCCGCCCATGCCACGGTTTTCCATTCGCAATCCTTACTTCATCGTGGTGGTATGCCTGGCGCTGGCTGTAATCGGCATCAACGCGCTCTCCCGGATGCCAGTGGATCTGTTTCCGCCCATTAACTTGCCGGAAGTAGTGGTGGCCACCTTTTACAACGGGATGCCTCCAGGGGACATCGAAGTGGCCATCACCAATCCACTGGAGCGCTTCTTCACGCAGGCCAGCGGTGTGGATCACATGGAATCCCGGTCCCTGCTGGGTGTCAGCATCATCCGGGTTTACTTCCAACCGGGGACGAGCGCGGATTCCGACGTAACGCAGTTATCGAATCTGGCCCTCGCCGATCTCAAACGCCTGCCGCCAGGTACGTTGCCGCCGCTGGTCATGAAGTTCGATGCCTCCAGCCTTCCGGTTTGTTTAGTGACCGTAAAAGGCCAAGGTCTGAACGAGACCCAGCTGCACGATCTCGCCCAATTCCAGATCCGCAATCAAATCGCGGTGGTGAAGGGCGCCGAAATCCCCGCTGTTTTCGGCGGAAAATACCGCCAGGCCATGATCTATGTCGATCCCTACAAGCTGCTCTCGGTGCAAATGAGCCCGATGGATGTGGTGGATGCGGTGAACAACAGCAATCTCATCTTGCCCGCGGGCGATGTGAAGATCGGCGCGAGCGATTATTACGTATATTCCAACAGCCTGGTGCAGAATGTCGCGGATTTGGATAGCGTGCCTATCAAAACCGTTGGCACACGGTGGGTTTCGGTGGGAGACGTCGGCGAAGCCAAAGACGCCAGCCAGCTGCAGTACAACATGGTTCGCATCGACGGCCAGAAGTCCGCCTACATTCCGATTATGAAATCGGGAGGCGACAGCAACACCATTCAGGTGGTCAACGACATCCGTGGGTTGGTCCAGCATCTGTTCGATCTGCCGAAACAACTGGTGATCGACATTGCTTTCGATCAATCCGTTTTCGTCAAACAGGCGTTAAACACGGTTCTGCATGAAGGCTTGATCGGGCTGGTGCTGACCAGCCTGATGATTTTGCTGTTCCTGGGAAGTATGCGGGCCACCGGCGCCGTATTGCTATCGATTCCTATTTCGGCGCTGGCAACATTCGTAGTTCTCTACATGCTTGGCAGCACCATCAATACGATGATCCTGGGAGGGCTCGCGCTGGCCCTCTCTCGCGTTATCGACAACTCGGTGATCTCGCTCGAAAACATCTACCGGCATTTGGAAATGGGATCGTCGCCCGCGGTTGCGGCCGAACAGGGCGGAGCCGAAGTGAGCCTGGCGGTGCTGGCTGCGACGCTGGTGGATGTGGTCGACTTTTTCCCGGTAACGTTGTTGTTCGGCGTCAGCAAATTTCTGTTTTCCGCGCTCGCTCTGGCGTTCTGCCTGGCGCTGCTGGCATCGTACGTGGTGGCGATGACCGTGATTCCGCTGTTCTGCTCGCGTTTTCTGAAGGGCATGCCTGGCGGCCATGCGGACCTGCATGGGGAACATGGGTCCAAGCAGGTCTTCGAAGAACCCGAGGATCGCAATTGGGGTAGCCGCTTCAATGCATGGTTCAATCGCAGATTCAATAGCCTGCTCGATTTCTATGAACGCTGGGTCCGCCGCTCTCTGAAGCGTCCCGTTTTGACACTGGCTCTGCTGCTGGGAATTTTTGTGGCGAGCCTCGGCATCTATCCCTTTCTTGGCCTGGCGTTCTTCCCTCGGACCGATGCGGGGCAGTTTACGGTGAACGTGAAGGTTCCCACAGGAACGCGCATTGAGGTTACCAACGATTACGTGGCAAGGATCGAAGACCTGATCCGCCATATCGTCGCCCCGAAGGATCTCAAGATGGTCCTCTCGAATATCGGCGTCGTGAACGATATCTCGGCCTTGTATACGACCAATGCCGGAATGTACACCGCCACCATACAGGTGGCGCTCAATGATGGACACGAGGTCAGCAGCTTCGACTACATGGATCGCGTCAAGACTCAGATGGCCGCAAAATTCCCAGACGTGCGCACCTTCTTCCAGAGCGGTTCCATGCAGGACGCCATTCTCAATCAGGGACAACCGGCTCCCATCGATGTGCAAGTGAATACTCGCAATCTTGGCTTGACTTACGACACCGCGCAGGATTTAGCCGCACGTATCCGCCAGCTTCCAGGCGTAGGCGAGATTTACATTCCGCAGGACATGAACTATCCCTCCATCCGAATGGACATCGATCGAGTGCATGCGGGTGAGCTGGGATTGACGCAGAAAGACGTGGTCGACAATGTGATCACGGCGCTCAATTCCAATATCATGATCGCGCCGAATTATTGGGTAGACTATAAAACCGGCAACGACTATTTCCTGAGCGTGCAATATGCGGAGCACGGTAAGCCGGCCATCCACAACCTGGTTGACCTGAGGCAGATCCCGCTGCGGGCGCCGAATGCGAAACTTCCCACTACTCTCGATTCGGTGGTGAAATTGGTGCATCTTCAATCCCCGACCGAGGTGGATCATTATCAGATTCAGCGCGTGGTGGATGTGTACGTCACTCCGAAGGGGGAGGACTTAGGCCGGCTTCGCACTGGGATTCTCAAAACGATCGCGGATGCGAAACTACCTTCCAACATCCGCGTCACGCTGCGGGGCATGGTCAACAGCATGGATCAGTCCTTCAAGAGCTTCGGATTGGGCTTCGGCATTTCGTTCATTCTTCTGTTTCTCATCCTGGTGGCGCAATTCAAATCCTGGATCGATCCTTTCCTGATCATGCTGGCGATCCCGATGGGGTTCGTAGGCGTGCTTATTATCCTGCCGTTGACTCACACCACGCTCAATGTCATGTCGCTGATGGGCGTACTGATGTTAATCGGTATCGCGGATTCCAACAGCATTTTAATTGTCGACTTCGCGCACAAGCTCGAAGAGCAGGGATTGTCGGTGCAGGATGCGATAGTAACGGCCTGCCGGGTTCGGTTGCGGCCCATACTGATGACGTCCCTGGCAACGATTATCGGCATGATCCCCATGGCCATGAAGCTCGGCGAAGGCGGCGAACAATATACGCCGATGGCGCGCGCCATTATTGGCGGCCTCACTTCTTCGGTGCTTCTCACCGTGTTCATCGTGCCCGCCGCGTATCTTTTGGTCTACGGGAGGAAGCAAAGAAATGTTCCCCAACCTTCGCCAACCACTCCCTAACGGTCGTGGCTCGGTAACGCATTGTTTTAGAGAGCGGCGCGCGCTGGCAAGCGGTCTTTCGGCCGTAGCTCTCCTGGCGCTTCCGATGGCATTGTTCGCACAGGCGCCACCCCTGCTGACGCTCCAACAGGCCCAAGCCATGGCCGTCAAGAATCATCCACAGATCCAGGCGTCCCAGAACGAGGTGAACTACGCGAATCAACAAATCGTGATCAACCGCGCCCCTTACTTTCCGGGGATCACCGGGGAAATAACCGGATCGCAAGCCGAATTTCGTTCGAGACTCGGTGCTGGGGATCTGTCTGACTCCCGCTTGTTCGATCGCGAGGGCCAGGGTGTGGCTGTCCAGCAATTGATCACCGATTCCGGCCGGACTTCCAACCTGGTGGCCAGCGCGCGTTTTCAGGCCCAAGCTGCGGCGCAGAACTCACAAGCTACCCGCTACACCGTGCTGCTGGATGTAAACCGCGCCTATTTCGACGTGCTCCACGCTCAGGCTACGGTGAAAGTAGCCGAGCAGACCGTGGCCGCGCGGCAGCTTCTGGATAATCAAGTGACTGAGCTGGCAAGAAACAAGCTGCGTTCGCAGGTGGATGTCAGTTTCGCCGATGTCAATGTTTCGGAGGCTAAGCTGCTGTTGTTGCGCGCGCAGGATAGCGTGGCGGGAGCGCTCGCGGAGTTGGGCCGCGCCATGGGTTCAGACCAGCCGGCCAGCTATCAGCTCTCCGATGAACCGCTGCCGCCGGCTCCGCCCGCCACCACCGATGCGCTGGTTATGCAGGCCGTCGACAATCGGCCAGAGCTGGCTTCGTTGCGTGCCTTGCGCGAATCGGCCTATAAGTTTGCCGCGGCCGAGAAAGACTTGTCGCGTCCAACAGTCACAGCGATGGCCGTGGCGGGTTACACCCCCTACATCAGCAATCCAACTTCAACGCCTATCCCGCCGGAATATGAGGCCGTTGCCGCCAACGTCAGCATTCCCATTTTCAACGGCCATCTTTTCTCGGCCCGCCGTGAAGCCGCTTATCAACGGGCCTTGGAGTCGGACCAGCAGTTGCGGGACCGCCAGCAGCAGATCAGCCGTGATGTTCGTATGGCTTGGGCCAGCGCGAACGACGCCTATCAGCGCATCGATGTCACCGCGCAGTTTATGCGCCAGGCTTCTCTGGCCCTGCAACTGGCGCAGGGAAGGTACGATTTGAGTCTGGCTTCGATCGTCGAGCTGACGCAGGCGCAGTTGAACGTGACCGAAGCCGAAATCGAAAATCTGAACGCGAAGTACGACTATCAAACCCAATACTCGGCTCTCCAATACACCATTGGCCTCCTCCGATAGTTCCTCTTCTCGCGCGCCTGTATTTCGGGAAGTTCAGCGGCTTCCTCTGCGCCGCGCCGCGATCGCGCTGGCGATTCCGCCGAGTGGCATGTTGCTCTTGCTGATCTGGCAAGTGCTCCTGGGCCATCGGTGGGGAAAAGAGCCCATGTCCAACGGCGACGTGATTGGTTGGACGGCGTTTCTTTGTCTGATCTACCTGCGTCTCATCACTGTTCGATTGGTCACGGAGGTTCGCAAGGGCGAACTGGTGATCGCCCTGCGCGGTTTATGGCGCTCGCGGCACGTTGCGCTCGATCGCATCCGATCGGTAGACACGATCACCTATCACGGCGTGCGCGACTATGGCGGCTACGGCATCCGATCCACGCGCGAGGGCAAGGCTTACATTGCCGGTGGCAGCCGAGGCGTGCGCGTAACGCTGGACGGGGGACAGAAGCTGGTAGTGGGATCGGAGCGGCCCGATGAGTTGGCCGCCGCGCTGCGGTGAGCCGCCGAGATGGCGCGCGTCTACAGCGATCAAGCTCTGGTTACACCAAGCGGATTGATTCCGATTCCGTATTCGGATTGGAGGGCTTTTTGAAGATCATCCGCCGGCAGCAAATGAACACACCGCTGAACGCTAGAACCGCGGGTACAAGCCCTAACAGGCTCCAAAGGGCCTCGCTGAACCACCCGAACCGGCCAAAATGCAACTGCGAGAGCCAAAACAGCCCCTGGTCGGTAAAACGGTCAGCCGGATCGAGAATATAGAGGGCATCGAAAAGGCGTGGAAGAGAAAAATAGATCCCGGAAATTCCCCACATCAGAATAAAGACAAAACACCAAAATCCGAGCGCGCTGTGCAGGTCCCAGTTGATCCGCGCAAAGTGCGCGCTCCAGCTCACGGTCAGGCTACGACGCCAGTTCTTCACTCCCGGCCACCATATAATGGCTCCCGTTAAACAAAGCGACGTGAGACAGATTGCGCCGACGCCGTTCGCCAGGCGGCCGTTCGTGCCGGCAAACAGGTTCTCGTGAAGGTTGACAAGCCAGTTGATGGAGAACCTTTTCGGCAGCTCGTTGCGAAAAACGATCGCGCTCCCCGACAAGCTCATCAAGAGAATATACGCAGCTACGACCGCTCCCAGCCACAGGTGAATCTGAAAGAAGGCATTGCGCACACGCGACCTCTCAGGGTGTCGCAGCCACTGCTGCCATGCGATCATCTTTTTTCCTCGAATTGCAGTATAGTCACAAGATGACGCGAGCAGCGTGGGAGAACGCCGTACTGGCCGAAGGCGACGACGTCGTGATTGTCGAGGGAAATTGCTATTTCCGTCCTGAAGACATCCATTGGCAATATCTGAAACCCAATTCAGACACTACCATTTGTCCCTGGAAGGGAACCGCGAATTATTACGACGTTGAAGTGGATGGTAAGCGGAATCCGGGGGCCGCATGGTATTACGCGAATCCCAAACCGGAGGCCGCGGAAATTCGAGACCGCGTGGCGTTCTGGAAGGGCATTCGCGTGGACGTCACGCCAGCGTGATTTTGCGCGGGAACTGTGCGTTGTCTTCAAGAAAAGTCTTTTTCCTGCTCAACTCGGCGCTGGTGGGTTGAACCACTCCATCCACGTCGGTGGCGCGGGAAACCAGGGTATGTTCGCCGGGCGAGGCTCCCTTCCAATCGAAGGTGAACAATTTCCAGGCAAAGCGCGTGTTGGATTTGTCGAGAGCGGCGGCCTGCCACGGCCCTCCATCCACGCTCACCTCCACGGACTTGAGCGGCGTGCCGTCATTTAACACGAAGCCGAACACCTGATATCCCCTGGAGCTTTTTCTCACTCGGGCGATCACCGACTTCACGTGCATGTGAGTGACTTCGGTCTCCACCCACTGTGTGTTCGGATCGGTGTCTTCGCCCGTGCCTCCGACGCCGCGCAGATCACGGTACCAGCGAGCCTGGAAATTGCCGAGATAGCGGTCCTCTTGCAGATGGATTTCGGACAGCCACTTTACGTTAGCCACGCCATACCAGCCCGGCATAATAAGGCGAACGGGAAAGCCCTGGTCGCGCGTGAGCGGCTGGCCATTGAGCGCGTAGGCCAGCAGAGGCTCTGGTTTCATGGCGTGTTCGAGCGTGATGCTGCGGCCAAACTGCTGTTCGAGCTTGTAGGTATTCTCGCGGAAAACGACGTTCTCTTTGCCCCGATCGGTGCCGAAAAATACTACCTCGCGGGCCTTGGCGCCCACGCCCGCACTGCTTCAGGACGTGACTCAAAGGCACGCCGGTGAAGCGGCCCGACGACGACAGTCCCTGAAAGAAGCGCCCGCTGTTGCCGGAGCACTCGTAGCCATTCACCAGGTCGGTGGACTTCATGGCTTTCAGATCGGCCAATGAGAGTTCGCCGGGCTTGTTCACCATTCCACTCAACTTCAGCCGGTATGAATTCGGGTCGATCTCCGGGCGGTTGTAGTGTTGGATAAAGAAGAACTGGTCGTTGGGCGTGATGTGGCCATCGATTTTGCGGATATCGAAAAAACGATTGGCCGCGGCGGGATTGGCGTTCACCTTGTAGTCCTTCGGATAGTCGGTGAAAGCGACGTCCGTTTCGCCTTCCGTGGTCGCGGGCACGGCCCATTCCGGGACCAGCGCCAACAGGCCGGCGGCGGTTAACCCTGTCCTCAGGGTTTCTCTACGCGTGATCTGCTCCATCGGTGATCTCCTTGTCAGGCCGAACTACATGCGCCAGGCTACTTCTGGACCTCGGCGTCTTCACTAGCGTGAAATAAGATTGTGACGCGTGGATGCCGGTAATGCAATGCGTACTGCCCGACCAGGAAGCGCACGAACCCGGTTGGTCCGCATCACGAAGCTCACAATGGAAGCGGGGGGCGGGATCAGGGCCAGCTCACCTCCAGCCTTCCCACGCCGTCTAGCGGTAAATGACACGCCATCTATCCGTGAACTTTTGCGTCGCGGCCACCGCAAAGGAGCCAGTGACTCGACGCCGACTTGAATCTCATTCCAGGCCGGCAAAGCCGCCAGGCCGTGGCGAATTCAGTGCGCCGCTGTGCCCGTCCAGGGCGGCGCATCGCTCGCCGGGAATGATTCTTCCCCCGCCTCATCCACCTCGTCGTCCCTCTTTTGCTCCGGCTTGGTGGAATCCGGTGGTTTTCCCTTCTCGGGCTTGGGCTGATCCTGTTGACTCATAAAAATAGGACAAACCAAATCGCCAAAAGTTTCGCGAAGCTATTTATAACCTAGCGCTTCGGATTCAATGGCGCCCGCTGCCTAGCCTACTGATGTGCGCCATTGATGTGGGATGCTGGAGTTAACCGTATCGATGTACAATTTCGCTCGTTTGCGTTTTCTGCTGGCCTGCGTTCTGGCCGCTTCCATTCTCATCTGCGCTGCTTTCGCCCAAAAGCCCTTCCGCGAGTATCCCGGCTATGAGTACAACGACTTCCCGATTCCTTCGGATTGGCGGGTTACCGGTGAATGGACCTTCGCGCGCCTGATGTACCCCTCCCAGCACCGTTTTTACGCAGGCGAATATCCACGGCCGTACCATGCCGACTGGTGGAATGGAAGAACGGATTGGACCATCGATTATCCGCGTTCGGACCGGCATCTTTCCGAAGCCGTGCGCCGGCTCACGCGCATCCAGACGCGGTCGGTGGAAGAGCCGGTGGATTTACGGGACGGCGACGAAGTATACAACTGGCCCTGGCTTTATGGAGTGGAGGTGGGCCACTGGGATCTGACCGATGCGCAGGCCGCCAAGCTGCGCGATTTCCTGTTGCGCGGCGGTTTCTTTATGTGTGACGATTTTCACGGCAGCGACGAGTGGAACATCTTCATCTCAGGCATGAGCCGCGTGTTTCCGGACCGGCCCATTGTAGACATTGAGAACAGCAGCGCCATCTTTCATACGATTTTCGATCTGGACGATCGCTATCAGGTGCCCGGCGAGCAGTTCATCTACACGCACCGCATCCCTGAGAAGGACGGCTACGAGCCGCATTGGCGTGGCATCTACGACGACAAGGGCCGTCTCATGGTGGCCATTTGCCACGACATGGATCTGGGCGATTCGTGGGAGCACGCCGACAATCCCAAGTACCCCGAGAAGTATTCCGCGCTCGGCATCCGCATCGGGGTGAACTACATCGTTTACGCGATGACTCACTGAGCTTGGCCCGTGGGCGTCTCTCGGATTTGAACACGTAAACGACGAATTCATGTGCAGTTTCGCCGAAATAGTATAATCGCGGGCGATATGAAAAAGTGGCTCGGGATCGGTGTGGGCCTCGGCCTATTAGCAGGCCTACTTCTGCCTCGCAAGCGCATTCGAAGTGGCAAATTCGTCGTCGGCTTTCCTGATGAGTGGGAAAGTTTCGCCGCTCGTAACCCTGAGCTCCTGAAGGCGATGCCGCCGTTGTTCGAGCGAAGACTTCATCGAGGTATTTATTCTGTCCGGCAATGGATATGGAATTGGTGGGTTCAAGATCTTAAGGGGAATGTATGAACGTGTCGTGAAGGTTATGGCTTAAGCGGCCGTCAATGCCCGCGCAATCCGAATAACCGTCGGTCTCCCGCCACGGGTATCGTTCGCGACGACGAACCGACGTCGAACAAGCAGCCCTTAACCAGCCTAGCTCGCAACCCTTTGTTCCACGCCACCTGCCAAATACTCGAGAATCTCCTGCTCGCGCTGCTGTATTTCCAGGAGAATTGGCTCGGCAAGCCGCAAGTAGTCCTGAAGTGAATGAACCTTGCGAGCCTCCAGAAGGACCGTTCGGAGATTGGCCACACACTTCTGTTCGACTAACATCTCT
>CAVVHB010000003.1:0-39662 GCA_963747945.1 Bryobacterales bacterium | reverse complement strand
CGTGTAGTCGAGACACGACTAATGCCAGTGATTGTGATGATCCTGGTAATCCTTGAGACGGATCAGATCATCCGCTAAAATGCCGCGATCCCGAGGCGCAAGACGATCGTCGTTAGACGACTTCCGAATGGAATCGATTACATCGTTGAGGATGCCGTTATCAAAGCGGCCCTGATCCAGATCCGCCTGCATTTTGGTTAGCTCTTCTTCCGTTTTCTGCAGACGCGTGCGTTCTTTGTCGGCCGCGCGGCCGCTCCAGACGTGTTCCAGATCGGTCCGCACGTGCATGAAGATGTGGCCTCGCCATTGCTCGCCCCGGAAGCGCTCCTCAGCTCGTGATACCAGTCCTGCGCAGCGGCGCTCAGAGTCAACGCCGCCAAGATTGCAACTGCCGTTAGAAATCGTCGCATGGTATGTTCCCCCGAACAATTATCACGGATGAAAATGGATCGGCTATCACCCACGGCGGCTACTACCCACGCTCGGGCGGGTTAACCCTTGGCCTTATTGACGGCTTTGACCAGCGGCGGGACTTCTGGAACGGAGGTGACGTATTTTCGGAGCAGTAAAGCTGTTCCGCTATACTTGTCCAAACTGGAGAGCATGTATGAATTGTTTTTGCTGCTTGCGCTGGCTGTCGCTTGCTTCGCCGAAACCCATCGGTTTCAACCTACGGAATTCTACAACACCTTTTCCGGCGCTCATCCACCGGTGCTACGTATAAAGCCTGGTGACCACGTAGTCACATTCACCGTGGACTCGCGCGGCTTTGATTCCGCCGGTGTGCAGCGCGGGCAAGCGAGCAATCCCGAGACAGGTCCGTTCTTTATCGAAGGCGCTGAACCTGGGGACACGCTCGTGGTTCATCTGCTGCGCCTGGAGACCAACCGCGCCACCGGCTATTCAGCGTCGCTCTTAGCCCCATACACCGCCGACCCCGGCTTCCTCCGGGGGAAGCTCTACCAGAACCTAAGATGGCGACCTGGCAGATCGATAAACAAAAAGGCGTCGCCTATCTGGATCCGAGTGAGTTCAAAGGACCGCGCATCGAGCTGCCGCTGCGTCCCATGCTGGGCTGCATCGGTACCGCTCCAGCCAACAAGGCCGCGATCCCAACCGGTTTTCCGGACACCTTCGGGGGCAACATGGACTATAACGGCATGGGCGCCGGCGCCACTGTGATGCTTCCGGTGTTCGAACCAGGCGCGCTGTTCTTTCTGGGCGACGGCCACGCGCGGCAGGGTGACGGCGAGGTGGTGGGCAGCGCGATTGAAACGTCGCTTGACGTGGAGTTCTCGGTGGACCTGATCAAAGGGAAAAAGATCAACTGGCCGCGCCTAGAAAACCAGGACTTCATCATGGTGCTGGGCAGTTCACGCGCCCTTAATGAAGCCTTACAGCACGCGACCACCGAGCTGCTGCGCTGGTTGATGGAGAGCTACGGGTTCGACGAGCGGGGCGCCAGCCTTTTGCTAGGCCAAGGAATGGAGTATGAGATCTCGAATGTAGTGGATCCGGAGTTCACAATCGTGGCGAAAATGCGCAAGCGATACCTCGGACAGCCGCGTTAGGGTCTCGGGACAAAAGGACCTCTAGGGCGACGACACGGCAATGTGGGTTTACAAGCATTGCGCACGTTTGTTCGTTTCCGGACGCAGCCATTCCAGAAACGAACACTGGCCGGTCTCGGTGAAGCCAACGGCCTTTGTTTGTACAGCCATAGCAGGGCTATTCGCTTGCCAATGTTACTAAACTGATAACGGAGGTAACGGCATGAACCAAGGCATTGTGTCTTTCCTGAGCGAGCTGAAAGTCGGCGCCCGTTCCCTGGGCCGCTCGAAAGGCCTCACCATCACGGTCGTGCTGACGCTGGCCATCGGAATCGGAGCCAACGCCGCGATGTTCAGCCTGGTCCGCGCGGTCCTGTTGCGCCCTCTGGTCAATCGCGACGAGGACCGGCTCATCTACATCCGCCAGAGCGCGCCCGGCGTCGGCGACGACAACTCCGCGTTCTCAGTGCCGGAGATCCAGGACCTGCGCTCGCGCGTGAAAACGCTGACCTCGTTCGGTGATTTCTCCACCATAGGGTTCACTATGATTGGGCTGGGAGAACCTCGCACGGTTCAGGCCGGAGTAGTGGGAGGGTCCTATTTCCAGGTAATGGGGTTGCGCCCGGTGCTTGGCCGGCTTCTGGACGCGCACGATGATGGTCCCAATGCCGCCGGCGCCGTGGTATTGACGTATCGTTTCTGGTCCACCACGCTGAAGAGGGATCCCTCGGTCCTTGGTAAAAAGATCCGGCTGGATTCGTTCATCGATGCCCGTCCGGCTACGGTGGTGGGAGTTTTAGAGCCATGCGTCCCGTACCCCCAGGACACGGAAATTATCGCCAACATCGTCACCAGCGCGCATCATCTTTCAGCCACCATGGTTACCGGCCGGATACACCGGATGACCGAATTGTTTGCCAGGCTGGCGCCGGGCGCGGATCTGGAACAGGCACGTGCGGAGTTGCGCACGGTATACGGAGCCATGAAGCGGGAGCATCCGGATGCCTATCCGGCCAAAGCGGACTACCGGATCAGCGCCGTGAAGCTGCGCGATCAGCTCACGTCGGGAGCGCGGACCATATTGTTGGTGCTGATGGCGGCATCGGTGCTGGTTTTTGTCATCGCCTGTTCGAACGTCGCAAACCTGATTCTGGCGCGCACCGTGCGCCGTGAAAGCGAACTGGGCATCCGCGCGGCCCTGGGCGCCGGCACAGGTGCTCTGCGCCGTACTCTGTTGGCCGAGAGCCTGCTCCTGTGCGTCGCGGGAGCAACCATCGGCGTGCTGATCGCCGGGCCCCTGGTGACCGTGCTCGCGCGTTACGCTTCCCGCTTTTCCGTGCGCGCGCTGGACCTGCAGTTGGACTCGAGCATGCTATGGGTGGGCGCCGGGCTGGCCGTGTTTGCCGCCGTGCTTCTGGCATTCGTTCCACGCTTACCTTCCTCGGGAGGGGCCCAGGGATTCTCCCTCGCCAGCGGAGGCGCTCGCGTCACCGGAATCGCGAATCGGAAGTTGCGCATCTTCGCGGTGGTTCAAATCGCCGCCTCGTTCGTTCTCGTAGCCGCGGCCGGGTCATTCGTGAAGACGCTCCTGGCGCTGGAGGCCGCACAAACGCCGTTCGATACGCACCACGTGCTGGCAGTGAACGTGCCCGTGATGCATAACGGAAAAACGCCCAGCCAAATCGTGGATTACTATCGGGAGGCCACGCGTCGAATCCTTGAACTGCCCGGCGTTCAGAACGTTGCTGTCGGCGCGGACGTTCCGTGGCGCACCAACGCGAACTTTGCCCTCCAAGTCGCGGTGGACGGGCACGTTCCGGCGCCGGGTGAGGAACGTCCCCGGCCATTTGTCCGGATCGTTTCACCGGGATTTTTCGCCACGCTGGGCCTGCCTATCCTCGAAGGACGCGATTTCAACGAAGCCGACCGAGACGGCAGCGAGCCAGTGGCTATCATCAGCCAGAGCGCAGCGCGGCGGATATTCCCCAACGGTGCGCTCAACCATCATCTGACCTGGAACGACCCGCTCCTGAAATTCATTCCAATGATTAATAACGCGCCGCAGCGCATAATCGGTGTGGTGGCGGACATGGACGACCTGAACGTGGTGCCCGTTCCCACCATGACCATGTATCGTCCTTTTGCTCAAGAGGCAGCCATGGGAGGAGGGAATTTGTTCGTTCACGTGAGCTCCAATCCTTACGCTCTGGTGAAACCCGTCACGCAGATCATGCGCGATCTGTCGGCCGACCAGCCCGTCGAACGCGCGGCGACCCTAGACGACGTCCGTGCGGAGGTGCTCTCATCGGATCGCCTCAATGTTGTCGTGTTCAGCGTTTTCGCGGGCGTGGCGCTACTCATTGCGGTGGTGGGCGTTGCGGGCGTGCTCGCATTCTCCGTCAGCGGACGCACGCGGGAGTTTGGCATCCGCCTGGCGATCGGGTCGCAGCCGCGCAATCTGCTGATGCGGGTGATCGCCGAAGGCGCGGGCATGGCCATCGGCGGACTGGCGGTCGGGCTGGCCTGCGGGTACGGGCTGGCGCAACTGGCGGCCACATTTCTGGGAGATCTGAAAATGCCGGACGTGCTGCCGGTGGCCGGTTCGGCTTTGGTGCTGCTGCTCGCCGCCGTGATTGCGTCGGTCATCCCCGCGGCGCGGGCAGCCCGAGTCGACGTGATGCAGGCATTGCGAACCGAATGAGAAGGAATCCTGGACCTCGCGCACACCTTACCACTTGGCCGGGCCGTATCACGGCCTGCTGGCCGAGTTGTCTTGCGGCACCCCCATCAGCGCGTGCGTAGGCAGCGCGCAGGGGCGTTTCACAGAAATACATCGGCCGTCAGCTGGTGTGATCCAGAACGATTTTCCACCCCATCCGAGTTCGCTCGAACAACAACGAAAATACGCCCGAAGTATCCCCGCCTCCCGCTGCCGTGCGCTTCAAGTGGAATTGGCCGGTTACGGATGCGTAGTCGCTGCCGAGAAGCTTCACGGTAAGATCCGTAAAAGTGAGCGTGCCCATATTTTCTCGTGTCGGGTAGCGCTCATGATAGTTGCGCAGAACATCCTGATATCCGTGCCGCACCGTCTTTCCAATGAACGTCGTTTCGGGCGAGTTATCATAACCGGTCATGTAATGGTCGATGTCGCCCTGGTTCCAAGCCTGAGCCTGATCGGTCAAGACGCGGCGGATGGCTTGCTCGGAAGAATCGGCGCCCACACAACACGCTGCTGCTAACACGAACACAAGTAGACGGAACATACATTTGATGTTAAACCAGTGAGATTGGAGTGAACATGTCAAATACGCGCCGGAGCTTTTTCAGCGGTACATCGGGTATTCTCATGGCGGCATTGGCCGCGTGCCGCAAACAGACGAACTCTGCGAGTGCTTCGTCAACATCGCTGCCGCCAGGTACCCCGCCGGCCTTCGGCACTTCGCCGGAAGTTGGGCCGGTGGTCTCGGCCTCCACCTTTGCCGAAGCTGAAAAGCTGGTGCGGTTCGAACTCACCCCAGCAGAACGTGAAATCGCCGCGGGCAACTGGCGCAATTCGATGGCTGCGTTGTACGAACGCCGCACCGGGCCGCGCAAATACTTTCCGCCGTCAACCGTTGCGCCAGCCACGCGCTGGGAGCCTGTATCGATCAGTCAGCCGGGCGGCTCCGGCCGCGATCATTTCGTTCGCACAAAAATTGCGGAACGTGCGCTTCCCGCGAGTGACCAGGACATCGCCTTCGCTCCGGTGTCGCAGCTTTCGCGCTGGATCGAAACGCGGCAGCTCACCTCCGATCGCCTGACGCGCATTTATCTGGACCGCCTGCAGCAGTTCGATCCCAAGCTGCACTGCGTCATCACTCTCACTCGCGACCTGGCCTTATCGCAAGCTCAACAGGCCGACCGCGAGATCGCCTCCGGCCACTACCGCGGGCCGCTGCATGGCATACCGTGGGGCGCGAAGGACCTTCTGGACACCGCCGGCATTGCTACCACCTACGGCGCCGAACCGTATCGCAACCGCGTACCTGAGCAAGATGCCGTTATTGTGAAACGCTTGCACGACGCGGGAGCCGTACTGGTTGCCAAGCTCAGCCTCGGCGCGCTAGCGCTCAACGATATATGGTTCGGCGGCCAGACCATGAATCCGTGGCTGCTAGAAGAAGGGTCGGCCGGATCGAGCGCCGGTCCTGGCGCCGCGACCGCCGCTGGATTGGTGGGCTTCGCCATCGGGAGCGAAACGGGTGGCAGCCTCATCGATCCTGCCATGCGCTGCGGCGTCTCAGCTTTGCGCCCGACTTTCGGCCGCGTGGCACGCACTGGCGCCATGACGCTGTGCTGGTCGCTCGATAAATTGGGGCCCATGGCTCGCGGAGTGGAGGACGAACTGCTGGTATTGCAGGCGATCTCAGGCCCTGACCCGGGTGATGTGGCGAGCGTCCCGAGCTTTCTCGACTTCGATGCCACCGCCCCCGTGAGCGGTCTGCGTGTCGGTTACTTTCCAGCTTGGATGAAGGAAGCTCCCGCTACCGACGTCGATCGCGCCACTCTCGAGACGGTCCGCAAACTCGGCATGGTTCCAACCGAGGTTTCGCTTCCCGATTGGCCTTACGACTCGCTTCAACTGATTTTATTTGCCGAAGCCGCGGCCGCTTTCGAGGAACTGACGCTGAGCGGCGGACTAAGTCAACTCAAAGCGCAGGTTCCCGACGCGTGGCCCAACTCGTTTCGCCAGTCCCGCTTCCTGTCCGCGGTGGACTTCGTCCAAGCCGACCGTTTTCGACGCAGTGTGGCCCAGGAAATGGCCCGCATCTTTTCTCAAGTGGATCTGCTTCTGGTGCCGTCGCTGCGCGATGAAATGCTGACCATCGGCAATTTCACCGGCCACCCGTCCATCACTCTCCGCGCGGGTTTCATTGAAGTATCGGAAGCGCGTAGCGATTGGGCACCCGATCCAGCGCACCCGCTTCCCAAATTCTCGCCTCCGCGACGTGTGCCGCATGGCGTGACGCTGATCGGACGCCTTTTCGATGAAGGCACCATCGGGCGTGTCGGGATCGCCATGGAGCGGGCGTTTAATGTATCGGCCGAACATCCACCGGGTTTTTGACCTCGCCGCTACTCGGAACAAGCGACGCCGGCTGGGGCGCCGGTGGGCGAAACCATCCGTACGCGATCGGAATCGATTTTGCTGAACTCGAGGTACTGGACGGCGGGCGGCTGCGTCGGCGAAAGCGTGTAGAAAACACCGACGGTGCCTTTCGCGCAGGTCATGTTGAACTGTCCCCGCAGCCAGTTCTCTGGAATAACGGGACCAGCCGCAGTGCACTCGCCAACCTCATCCTTCAGCTTCTGGATCTCGGCGCGCCGCTGAGCCACGGGAGCATCCAGGAACAAATTCATCGATGCGATCTGCTTGGCCTCCGCATCGTCCCAGCTCTTCCAGAGATTCAGGATGTGGCCGCGCATCTTCGACAGGATGGGCGATGCGGGCAATTCGCGCTTCTGCAGCCCGCCGGTTTTCAACAAAACGTCCCATGCCTGGCTGATGGGCTCGGACGGTCCAACATACGTCAAGTCGGCCATGGCAAACATTCCGACGCCATAGTCGGGGAGCCATGCCATGTAGGAGCCAAAGCCAGGAAGCCCGCCGCCGTGGCCGACAATGTGCTCGAAGCGGCAATCGGTGGAAATGCGCAGTCCGTATCCGTAACCGGTTTCGGCCGCCTGCAGCGTGCCACCGGAACGCGCCACGGTTAGGTTCGAAGGCGTCCACATGTGGGTCATTTCGCGTACCGATGACCGGCGCACTGGGCCGGTTTCCGGGTCGTCGCGCGGGGGCCACGCCGAAAGGTGGAACGCGACGTATTTCCCAAGATCGGTGGCCGTGGTGAGCAGGCCGCCCGCGGACCCGAAGGCCCCTTGCGGCAGCGGCGGTTCCACGGCGTAGGTTCCGTCCGGCTGCAGCCGATAACCCACCGCGCGCCGATCGGCGGGCACTTGGGAGAACTCAAAAGTGGACGCATCCATGTGCAGCTTCGCAAGAATCTCGGCGCGAACATACTTCTCGTAGGGCGTCCCCGACGCCTTGGTCACAACGCGGCCCAGCAGGCCAAAGGCGTAATTGGAATATTCGTAGCGCGTGCCCGGCGGCGTTGAAAAAGGAATGCCGCGGCGGAGCCATTGCGTAAGATCGGCGTCGCTGGCGCTCAATTGCTGATCGCCCCAAGGATTATCCTCCGGAAAGCCGGTGCTGTGGCTGAGGAGTTGGCGGATTGTCAGAGGCGCGCTGTCGCGCGTGGGCAGCTCCATGTGGGCGAATTCGGGAAGCCACTTCGACACGGGGTCTTCGAGCGACAGCTTGCCCTCATCGCGCAGCTTGAGAATCGCGAGAACCGTGAAACTCTTCGTCATGGAAGCGATGCGAAATTCCGTGCCGGCGGTGATGGGAGCGTTGGAGGTTCGATCCCGGACGCCGGCCGATTCGACATGCGCCAGCCGTCCATCGATGACGACGCCCCACACCATGCCGGGAATTTTCCGCTCGGAAGCATAACGGCGGAAGAGTTCATCCACCTCCGGAAACGCGGATTCCAGCTTCCGGACTCGATCGGGATCGGTGAAGCGCGGCGGCGGGTAGGCGTCGCTCGCGAATAGCGCAGAAGCCGCGAAGAAGCAGAACGTCAAAGGGACGAATCGCATGTAAGTCAGAATCCCACATATTCGCGGGCACCTGCCTATGACTACTCGAACCAGTAGGGGGTTTGAGCTGTCCACTGATTTTTCGGGTATTGTTTGTGCAGCAGATCGTAAGCAGCTTTGGATATTCGTCCAGTGGATGCGTCTCCATTTCTGCAACCATAGCGCGTTACTACAACCAGGCGATGAAGGGCTTGGGGCACCTGCGGGTCGTCCGGATGCGACTTAGCCCAGGCCAGGATGATGGGCGCCAAGAACATCTCGGTCGAGCCTTTTTCGTGCAATTCGCTAACCTGGTGGCTCGCGATCTCGCGATCCTTTGGCGACAGGACGCCCGTCGAGGGCTCAAAAACAACCGGCAAACGCCACGAGATTGAATTGTTATCAACGGCGTCACCATGTTCCGGATTGGAGGATTGCGTCTCCACTGGACACCACCATGATCCAGAGGTGTCGAGCTCAGTTCGGTAATTGACCCTGACCGACGGCTGGAACTGGTGGTGAAGCGCGATCAAAAGCGCAGCTTGGAATTTCCAGCGATCCATCTGGGCGCCGCCACCGGGAACCAGGGTCGACTGCCAATCCGGATGCGTCTTGGCCACAATGGAAGCAAGCTCCCGGGCCGTATCCAGATCGTTCAGCATGAATGCTCTCGTCCAACCCGCAAGGGCCACGTCGGCTGCAGACCAGGCCGGCAGCAATTTGCTGTGGACGGCATGGTTGAGCTTCGCCAGAGGGGTGAAGGAATTCAAAACATATGCCGAATCTTCCGCAAGGATCTCGCTGTTCACGTTTGCTTTTTCGCCGTAAAACTCTTTAGCTCCAATTGGCCTGCGGGGAGCCCAACGAAGAAAATCATCGAAGCTGGTAGCCACCCGCATACGCTCGGCGCGCCAGGCATTCACAAGCGAGTCGGATCGACCGGTCGTTCGAACCAGGAGTCTGTCGAGTTTTGCCCGCGCTTGGCTGGTGTCGCCGAGTTCAATACGCAGACGAATGGAGTTATAGCTCACTGTCCCGAAGGCGGGGGAGCTCTGGGGCAAACTATCGGCTTGCGCGAGGAGTTCGGGAACTGCGGCATCCTTCCCGCTCGAATACATCAATGCTAACGTCAGCCAGGGCAGCGAGTTTCTCGCACGCCAACGCTCCAGCGCATGCTCCCTATCGCCCTTCTCCAGCGTTTGCACCCAATCGAACGGTTCGGGAAGGTCCGGTTTTGAAAGCGCTGTCTGAAAACTCGTGGCTCGCAGCACAAAAGCGGACTGACTGACAGCGTCCTGGAGCGACGGCGACGTCGACTGCGCCGACAAGCGTGCCGATAGCGATTCGAGCGTGGTCTCTGGATGTTCTACCGCATCCAGGTGTTCGAGCAATCTACGCGCGGATTCATCCAGCGGCGCGGCCGAGCGGTCACTCGATATTTCCATCAACTGCTCGCGGGCCTTAGGAAGAGCCCCCGTGTCGTTCTGAAGACTCGCTTCGCGCAGAAGCGTCCTTGCGACCAGATAGGAAGCGACATGCCGCCAGGGCGTTCCCGGGTCGTTGGCTATCGCCCGGAATCTTTGTTCGGCTTCTGCGAAATCCCCGGCGTAGAAGTGGGCGGCGGCGATCTGATAGTCGCGATCCTTTTTTTGAAGCGATGAAGCAGCGCCGGGGAGAGGATTCGGATAGGTGGCTTTACCGCCACCACAATTCTCGAAGACCTGATCTTGCGCGGCCACCCAGTTCTCAACGGCCACGGCCGACCCGTAGCTGCTCCGCCGATCCTCCAGCGTGCGCATCGCGGTTTCGAAAGCGTCGCCCAGGCAGTTTTCGTAATAAACATATTGATCGCCGGACGACCTGCTTCGATAGGTGTTGATGAAAACAGGTGCGGGCGGATGTTGGATCGCCTTGCGTTTTTCGAGCCAGGCTTCTTGTCCCGCCAGTAGATTATTTCCGCCGCCGGCCGCGGTGGATCCTTGATCAATTTTCAGGCCGCTCAGCAGGCGAAAAGCGATGAGTTCGTTCTCCTTCGTCAGTGCCGGCGTAAGCAGGCCGAGTTTGCCGCTATTGAAAGCAAGCTGGTTCTCAGGAATTTCGGGTGGCGTGAAAAACGGCCCAACGTCAATCGCGCAGCCAAACAACAGTGCGCAGGTGGTGAGCGCGGCGAGGGTGGGTCCTGTGTATCTCATTTCCAATTGCCGATGCGCTGCAAGGCCTGTAGATAGGTTTCGCGGTTCCAGGCTCGAGGACTGAACAGGTAGATCCGCTTCAGTCCCGGCGGGCGGTGCAGGGGCCACGCTTCATCGGTTGAGAGTCCAATTGAGGAACCGCAAGAACTGCTAGTCACCTGCATGTTGTGCGTCTCGTCTTTTCCCATTCGGAAAAACATCGGCACGGCTTCGGCGATGTTCGCGTTTTCCAGCCAGCGGTCACCCTCGCACCAGGAGGCTAGAGCGGTAACGCCGACAGGTACAGGCGACTGCGTCTGCAGCGCGTGGAGCAGCGAGGTATAAAACGCGCGTTCTGAAACGCGGGCGTCAAAATCGATCTGTAGTCCACGAATGCCGGGCTCATGGATTACTTGGCTGAGGGCCTGGGCAAACGGCGCGATTTGCGCCGGGGCGTGGGACGCCGCCGATTCAATTCGTACCACCGCGAGTACGGGCGTTCCGGGCGGGAGGCGTAGCGGCTGAAGACGAGGCTCGAATGCAGGAAATCCATTTGGCAAGATCCGCGCCGTTCCTGCCAGGTACGCCACGCCGGTGGTATGAGTGTCGATGAAGCTAAGGTTTTCGCTGCGCTGCCATGCCCATAACATTATGCCGGGAAGTTCGAAGCCCGGACGCGAGCGATATTCACACGAACAGTCGACCATCACAATTGCAAGGACGATGATCGAGGCGCGCATAGAAAAAATCCAGTGACGGACTTAGCGTAGCAAACCATTGGGTCCCCAACCGATCCTTGATCGGGTAAACTAACTGAATCGCCACGCCGCGCGTTTTACCGACTTAGACTTTCCACTCTTGAGGTGCTTCGTGAGGCTCGCCGAATCCGTTTCTAGAAAGACATTGCTTACGCCGTTTCTAGGCGCGCTTTTGCTGGCAGAACTGTTGACAGCACAGACCGCGCCCCCAAAGTATCCGGCCTTGCCCAGTGAGACGCCGAGTAAGTTTACGCCCGTCACTACCAGCTTTGACTTCGTTCGACGCGACGTGATGATCCCCATGCGAGACGGAGTGAAGCTGCACACCGTAATCCTGGTGCCGAAGGGCGCGAGGAATGCGCCGATCCTGCTTACTCGCACGCCCTACAACGCCAACGATCTCGTCGGCCATTCCCAGAGCGCACATCTGGGCCCGAATCTGAACTCCGACAACTCGGCGCTGAACATGTACGACAATCCCACGGAGGTGATTCTGGAGGGTGGCTACATTCGCGTGGTTGAAGACGTCCGCGGCAAGTATGGGTCGGAAGGCGATTACATCATGAACCGGCCGCTGCACGGGCCGCGCAATCCCACCCCGGTGGACCATGCCACGGACACTTACGACACCATCGACTGGCTGGTGAAAAACATTCCGGAAACCAACGGAAAGGTCGGTATCATCGGCATTTCTTACGACGGATTTCTGCCGTTGATGGCGCTTGTGAATCCACACCCGGCGCTCAAAGTGTCCGTGCCCATGAACCCCATGGTGGATGGATGGATGGGTGACGACTGGTTCCACAACGGCGCCTTTCGCGAGCAGAACGAACCCTACATCTACGATCAGGAGGCCACGCGCGGCGGGGAGGCTAAGTGGTGGACGGACCATTTTGACGACTACGATCTGTTCATGGAGGCCGGATCGGCTGGAGAGCTCGGGCGCCGCCACGGTCTGGAACAGGTTGGATTCTGGACCAAGCTTGTGGAGCATCCCTCGTACGACGCGTTCTGGAGCGAGCAAGCCGTGGATAAAGTATTGGCCGGCCAACCGCTCAAAGTGCCGGTGATGCTGGTGCACAGCCTCTGGGATCAAGAGGACATCTACGGAGCCATGGCGGTTTATAAGGCGATCAAGCCGAAGGACACAGCGAACGACAAGGTGTTTTTGGTGATGGGCCCCTGGCATCACGGCCAGGAGATCGGGGATGGCAGCACGCTGGGCGCTTTGAAATTCAACAGCGATACCGCACTCTACTTCCGCGAGGAAATTCTGCGCCCGTTCCTGGATCAATATCTCAAGGATGACGCGCCGAAGGCGGACGTCGCGCCGGTAACGGCGTTTGAAACTGGAACGAACAAATGGCGGCGCCTGCCAGCTTGGCCCGCCGGGTGCGCCAGCGGCTGTAGTGTGAAGCCCACTCCGCTTTATCTGAATGCTGGTCTCAAGGTGAGCTTCTCCGCGCCAAAGCCTGGCGATGCGGCGTTCGAAGAATACACTTCCGATCCAGCCAAGCCGGTGCCATTCCGCTCCCGCCCCATCCAACCTGTGGGCTACGGCAACGGAATGACTTGGGCGCAATGGCTGGTGGACGACCAACGCGAAGCATCCGGCCGCCCCGATGTTCTGGCATTCGAGTCCGATGTTTTGAGCGCTCCGACGAAAATCAGCGGGCAACCCGTTGCCAACTTGATTGCATCCACCAGCGGAACGGATTCCGATTGGGTGGTGAAGCTGATCGACGTTTTTCCCGACGAAGTGGCGGGCCAGCCGGGCATGGGCGGCTATCAACTGATGGTCTCGGCCGACATCTTCCGCGGCCGCTATCGTGAGAGCCTGGAAGTAGCCAAGCCAATTGCGTCCGAACAAGCCTCTGCTGTACCGCTTCGCTCTACCCAACGCGAACCACGTCTTCTTGCCGGGCCATCGGATGATGGTGCAGATTCAATCCAGTTGGTTTCCGCTCTACGATCGCAATCCGCAGACGTTCGTTCCCAATATTTTTTGGGCCAAGCCGGGAGATTATAAGAAAGCCGAGCAGCGCATCTACCACACACCCGGCCAAACCAGCTTTATCGAGCTTCCGCTAGTGGCGACGCCCTGAGAGGGTATCTCAGCGACGCGATCGTTTCGTCTCGGTTTTCGCCGCGTCGAATCGTGCCGCTAGTGCGGTGAATTCCGGAGTAGGCCCGTTCCATCGCAATTGGTCCACATCCTCAAAGAGTGGGACGTCGGTCCGCAGCGTGGCGAGCGTGCGGAATAAGAACGCCTGGTCGCGCTGCTCGGAAAGTGTATGTGCGAGGGCACTGGCGCTGGTTGCGTTCACGTGCCACTCGCGCCAGTCCGCCGGGATCGATTCCAGATGTACGAACTTGGCAAGTACCGCGGCGGTGGATTTGGCTCCCCATCCAGCCAGGCCTGGATAGCCATCGGCAGCATCGCCAACCAGCGCCAGGTAGTCGGGGATGGAGGCCGGTGACACGCCGAACTTTTGGACTACGCCCGCCTCGTCGAGCGTCACACGCGTCCGCCGATTCAGTTGGACGATGCGGGTTCCCTTCACGCATTGTGCGAGGTCCTTGTCCGGCGTGCAGACAATCACGCGATCAACCCGCGCATCCCGTGCCGCAGCCACCGCGCCGGCCGCGAGCGCATCGTCGGCCTCGAACTCAATCATCGGCCACACCACCACGCCGGCGGCCGAGAGCGTCTCTTCGAGCAAAGGAAACTGGGCCAGCAGGTCGGGTTCAACGCCTTCACCGGTTTTGTAGCCCGGCCACAATCCATTGCGGAAGGACTCGATGACGTGGTCCGTCGCAACCGCGATGTGCGTGGCGCCCCCGCTGATCATCCCCAACACGGACGCGAGTACGCCTCTGACCGCGGCGAGCTCATGACCGTCGCTATCGTGAGCGGAGGGCAGCGCATAGTAGTGCCGGAACAGCTCATAGGTGCCGTCAACGAGATGGATATCCAGGGCGCGCCTCCACGACAGAACCCTATTATGTATCGTTCGGCTGCGCGGTACGGCAGAAAATTTTGCAAACTGTTTGCCACTTGGCGCGTATCAGGTTGGTAGGAAGCTGCCACGCTATGGACGAATGTCACCGACAGGATTGGAGCACTAATGCTGGCTGATTTGCGGGGAGCTCTACGGCAACTACGGAAGGAGCCGGGAATCGCGGCGACGGCGGTGATCACACTGGCGCTGGGAATCGGAGCCACCACCGCCATCTTTACCCTGGTGCACCAGGTAATGCTCAAGTCCCTGCCGGTGACGAAGCCGGAAGAACTGTGGAGGATCGGAGATAAAGTTCGCTGCTGTAACTGGGGAGGATACACCCAGGATACTGACGGAGATTTTTCGCTGTTCTCATGGGAGACGTACAAGAACTTTCGCGCCCAGACGCCCGAGTTCATCGATCTTGCCGCACTACAGGCCGGCAATGCACCGCTTGGCGTACGTAGAGCGGGCTCACGGGCGCAAGCAGATACCCGCAACGGTCAGTACGTGTCCGGCAATTTCTTCAGGACGCTCGGCGTGCAGCCCTGGATTGGCCGGCTGATGACCGACGCGGACGATCAAGAAGGTGCGCCCTCCGTCGCGGTGATGAGCTACCACATCTGGCAGGATAAGTACGCCTCCGACCCCTCCGTGGTGGGCGCCAATTATCAGATTAACGGGCATCCGTTCACGGTAATCGGTGTGGCGGCGCCGGGCTTTTATGGGGCGAAGCTGGCTGGTTGGGGCATGCCGGACTTCTGGTTGCCGCTGACCACGGAACCATTGATCGACGGAGCCACGGCGCGGTTGAAAAGGCCGAACGGAAACTTCCTGGACCTGATTGGAAGAGTGCGTCCGGGAGTTGACCCGAAGTCCCTGGAAGCAAAACTGAAGGTGGAACTGCATGACTGGCTAGCGAGCCATGTTCCGGACATGGAGCCGGGCGAGAAGCAACTGTGGCGACAGCAGACCCTGCACCTGATTCCAGGCGGCGCGGGCGTGGCGGTTATGCGGGATCAATATGAGGACGGACTGAAGTTGTTGCTGATAGCGGCAGCATGTGTGCTGCTGGTGGCCTGCGCGAATCTAGCGAATCTGATGCTGGCGCGCGGGTTCAAGGATCGCGCACAGACATCCTTACGCATCGCGCTGGGTGCGTCGCGAGGGCGTCTGATGCGTAAGGTACTGGTTGAGTCCGTGCTGCTGGCGATGATTGGAGGAGTTTTGGGCATCGGAGTCGCATATGCCGGGACAAGGCTGATTGTGTACACTGGCCTTCCAGATCGGCGGCCCCAATAACTACGTCCCCATCGAGGCGACACCATCCTGGCCTGTCCTGCTATTCACGCTGGGAGTATCGGTGCTGACCGGAGTCTTCTTTGGAATCGTTCCGGCGTGGATGACTTCGCATGCCGACCCGGCGGACGCGCTGCGGGCAGCCAGCCGTTCTGTAGGCGCCGGGCGATCCTGGGCACAAAAATCGCTGGTGATCTCGCAGGTGGCGGTGTCGCTGGTATTGCTGTCCGCCGCGGCGTTGCTGGGCCGAAGCCTGCGAAACCTGGAGCACCAGAATTTCGGATTCGAGACGCAAGGCCGGTATATCGCCTGGATCAATCCCATGCTAGGCAACTACAAACCGGAGCAAATGGAACCGATGTTCCGGCAAATTGACGATACCCTGCTCCAGATTCCCGGCACGCGGATGGTGGCGCCCGCGCTCTATGCGCCGATGACGGGCGATAGTTGGAATGAGGGTATCCGCATCGAGGGCCAGCCGGAGCCGCCCGCTAAAGAAGACACTGGCGCCTCATGGGCGCGAGTGATGCCGGGCTTCTTTGAGACCATCGGCGCAAAGATCCTCCTGGGCCGGCCCATTACGGATGCCGACACCGGGGCAACGCGCAAAGTGGCAGTGGTGAATCAAGCTTTTGTGAGGAAATTCTTCAAGGACCAGAACCCGATAGGAGAGCACTTCGGGATCGATAAAATCAAGTATTCCGCGACGTTTGAAATCATCGGAGTTACCAACGACATACGGTATTTGACTTACGAATACAAGAAACCGGTGCGGCCTATGTTTTGGGTTCCCCGAAGCACAGACCGTGCAATACGACGATCCTGCCTACATGAGCGGCGAAATCTGGTCGCACTATCTATACAACATCGTGATTTGGGCGCCGGGCAACCCGCCGGGCATGGCAGAGCGTGTGCGCAAGGCGTTGGCCAGCGTCGATCCAAATCTGGTGCTCTACGATGTTGACCCCTACACCAAAGTGGTCAGCGCGGATTTCCAACAGGAAAATATGATTGCGACCCTCACAATGTTGTTCGGCGCGCTTGGGCTGCTGCTGGCGGCCGTAGGGTTGTACGGAGTGCTGGCGTACATGGTGGAGCGGCGGACAAGTGAAATAGGTGTGCGGATGGCCCTGGGCGCGCATCGCGGGAGCGTCATAGGGATGGTGCTTGGCGGCGCATTCGGGCAGGTCGGGGTCGGGCTTGTGCTTGGCATTCCGGCCGCCGTCGGGGCCGGCAGGCTGATGAGCGCTCAGCTGTTCGGCGTGAAGCCATGGGATCCAGTGATGTTGACGCTCGCCACTTTGCTGCTGGGCCTGGCAACTCTGCTGGCATCGTTGATTCCCGCCTGGCGCGCGGCAGGTGTAGAACCGATGATAGCGTTGCGGACCGAGTAAAGGTCGGAGCATGAATACGCCCGGCCGGCGACTAATCGCAGGGAACAACTTCCGAGTGACGCCTGCAACGGACTGACAAAGGACTTCACCTCATACCGCGTGCAATGTCGAATAGGGATTTGGCGATGCTGGCGAACGCTTCATCACGATTGCCCCAGCGGGTCACCGGTCGCCCGTCAGTCGGAAGTAACTGCAGCTTGCCGAACGGCAGGTGTTCAACGAGCGGCGTGGGGCGCAAGATAATCGGAAGAACACGGGCCTTTCCACGGCGATGCAATGCCATAGCGCGCTGGACTTCGACTCCGTATGCATATTTAGAAGCGCACAAACTGGGACTGACCAAAAGAAGAATGATGCGTGAAGAATCAAGCTGACGAAGTATCTGCCGCTCCCATTCCTTACCGACCTCAATCATACGGTCGTACCAGGGTCGGATGACGCCCAGGTTAACCAGGATCTGAAGCTGCTCGGCAAATTTGCCGCGTAATTCGTCATCTTTATGAGAGTAGGATACAAACACGCGCACACCTTCACGTTTTGTTGCACGTGGACTTCGGGATCCGCTATCGGTCAGCTTGGGTTTCGTACGCTTCGAAGCCATTCGTTCACAGCCCTATGATATTCCGCGAAACCGTAGACATTGAGTGCGAACTCGCCACGCAGGCGGCGGGGCTGCTCCAGAGAAGAGCGAAATTCCCGATAAAAATGGGAGATGGCGGCTGAACCTGGAATATCGTCGTCACCGCTTGCGACTTGTAGCCAATCCCGGACGAGGCGCCTTACCTGCTCCGGATCATCGTGGTGCACCGCGACGTCAAACCCTGCAAGATCGGATAGCAAATGCCGATAGGGCTCCCGATCCAGCACGAGAAACTTTCTCTTGGCACTACGGGCCTGATAAATCATTCCCAGAAATAGACCCAATTCGAAGGGCGCATTAACCCTTGCACCTCCCCGCGCCGGGGGCGCGGCAGGCCGGACAGAGATATCGTGAATCGCGTAAGCAGAATTCTTCATCAGCCGGACGACTCGGTCGAGACGTGTTTCCGATGAGGAAGGCAGTTCGACAACCGAGCGGGGTTGGAAGCCGGAGGCCAGGATAGTAAACACAATGGCTTCAAAGACCGGCCGATAGGCCTCGTCGAACGGAACATTTAGGAACACGTCGCGGCCGCGTGTTCCTCGACGCTGCTCGCGTTGAGGCGCCGAGCTGCCTTTTCGAGGCAAAGTAGAGCGCTTTCGGGCGGCTTTGACGGTTGTTTCGGCCACGTTTAAAACCCCATCCTACACTGATTTCAGTCCTACCGTTGTGCTGCAATCGGGGACACCTCACGATCAGACGGAGCGGCCGTCAAAGGACAAACCGAAGGAAATGCTCCCGCAAGAGTGACTCACCCCTAATCCTGTTCGCCGAGAGTTTGCACGTACGTTTTTCCGTAAGGATAGAAGAGCTCCTTGCGGCCTTGCTGCCACGCCGCTTTGAGTTCGGGCGTAGTGATGTCCCAGTCCGGCCGGCATTTCCTGGTAACGGCACGCAGGTCCTGGCGGAGATCTTCCACAGTGGGCCGGCCGAAGAACCAGTAGCCGTTGTAGATCTTATAAATCACCAGGCCGGGCTCGAGAACAATCACGTGGGGAATCATGGGATTGTTGACGGGATCGGTGTATTCGGCGATGTCGAGATCTTTTTGAACCGTACGACCGGCGTCGGAGAGGAAAGGCCAGTGGGCGCCCACTCCGCTGCGATATTCGTTCGTTAGCGTGATATTGTCGGTGCTGATCGTGACAAGGCGGCAATAGGCAACCTCGATCTCACGATGGAGTTCAACCAGCCCTTCCGCCTGCCGGCGGTCCTTGGGGCAGAAGCCCCCTCGGCTGAGGACCAGCACCATAGGATGTTGTCCTTGCAGTTCGGAAAGCTTCCGGCGTTTCGCAGTGTGGTCGGAAAGCTCATAGTCGGGGAAAATGGCCCCTGGAACAATGTCAGATCTCATGGGATAGTTAGTCGCCCTTTACTTCCAGCCACTTTTTCGCAACTTCGACAGGGTCGCTCGACAGGTCGATCAGCGTGTTCTCCTGCTCCCCGCCTCCATCGAAGAAAACCGCACGGACGCCGCTGGGCGTAGGACGCAATTCCAGTTTCTTGGCGCCAGCCTCCAGGCGGAGCGTCGAATCTACCCAGACCGGCCGCACCAGGATTCGCCTGCGGTGACCGATGTCTCTACACGCGGTGAGCAGGCCATCTATGAATGGTCCGTTGCGCAGGGCTTCGGCGTGTGGGGCAA
Source organism: Bryobacterales bacterium (assembly GCA_963747945.1). Taxonomy (GTDB): domain Bacteria; phylum Acidobacteriota; class Terriglobia; order Bryobacterales; family Bryobacteraceae; genus Palsa-89. The sequence goes on along the minus strand of CAVVHB010000003.1, from coordinate 20,525 downwards.
TTTCGAGCGCCGTCGATCGGGCGGCCTCTCGCTGCGCGGCTTGACGTGCCAACGCGTCAGGGTCTCTTTCCTCCCGTGATTCCAGCGCCTTGAGATTGCTTTCCAGGTTGTCGAGGAAGCTCATGCTATTAGGATAGCGAGGTCTTCCGGGAGATCTGAGATCACTACTTATGCTTGGCGCCACCGGCCGCGCTGTCAAACTTCGAGCCGTTGTCAAACTTTGAGGCATTATCGAAGTTGGACCCATCTCCACCGCAATGGATATACCCGAGCCGCAGAGCCGGCAAACGCAGTGACCAGTTCGAATCGGCGGGAGGTGGATACTTCGAGACCGCGGTTAAAGCCTCCGCCAAGTCGCGAGAACTCAGATCGCTCTTGGCCAGCGCGCACCCGGACCAGGCATCGGCACGCAGCTCTCGCGTCCATTCGCTCTTCATCCAGCTCGCCGGGTGAACTTCGTCCAGGGCGTGGCCATACTCGTGGGCGATCATCGCGATGATGGCGCCATCTCCGTACTGGTCATAGACCGCCGCGAAGAACTTTGGCGCGTACACGAATTTCGCCTGGTCCGCGGTGACCACCAGCATGGCGTTTGACGCCGTGGCGTTGCGGTAAATCGCGATTTGAGGGCACTCCGGCGAGCATGTTGGCGAAAGCGCCGCGTTCATGCGGCCAGCCAGTTGCATCGCGTCGGCGGTGGGGCGCTGATCGGCTTTGGCATCGTAGGCGGAAGCGGTGGAGCCCAGCGCGCATATGACTTCAGCGCTTGCGACGAAGGGTAGCGCGACGAAGGGTGGCAAAGACGCGCAGAGCAGATAATACCAAGGACGGCACATATCAGAACATATTTTCGCAGTTATTTCCTTACATACCCAGCAGCGGCGGACCGCTTACCGCCCTGGCGGTGCGCTTCGTCCGATAATGCATGAACTCCGCTGGCATCCACCCAACGGTTGTAGAAGTTGAAAAGCGCGCACACGGTTATGGCGTAGTAAATGGCAGCGTCGTCCCAGCCGGCTGCGTGCAAAGTTTCGATGTCACTGGGCGTGATGCTATTTGAGCGGCGATTCACGATGTCGACGAATCGGAAAAGCGCCTTCTCCTTTTCCGTTAGCCCGGATGTTTCTAAATCGCGAATCACCCCGGAGACGAACTCTTCCGCGTCGATGTCCCCATCAGAGGTCTGTTTCAACAGAACAGCCGCGACCGCGGCGTGGGACTTCAGTCAAAATGGACAATCGTTGCGGGCCGAGGTGAAGGCGGCTATTAACTCCCGAAGCCACGGGCTGAGCGGAGCCGGCTCGCGCATGATCTCTTGCGTAAAACGCGCAAGATGATCGGTGGCACGCGGCTCAAAGGCGAACAGGTGCCAGATTTGCGAGTACTCGCTGCCCGCTGCTTGCATCATGTGCAGTGCATCGGCGTATGGTCCCGGCTGCGGATTGTGCTCCACACCGGGCAGGAACATCTTTTCCATTCTTGGGGCTTCCATCTTGAGGCTTCGAGTAGTATACAGCATCGCTTCGGTTGCGACGGCGCAGCTCCCGCGCAGGGGTTACCGCAGCCGTTGGAGTCGATATAAGGGAGCGCCGCAAATTGTCACTGGACAGCAAAAGGCCCCGCCGGTTTCCCGACGAGGCCCTTGGTTTATTGCGAAGTTGCGAAGCGTCAGAACGTAAAGCGCGCCACCAACTGGCCGGATCTTGGATTGGTTCCAGCTCCGTTGAGGGTGTTCACGAACCCATAGCCTCCGTTCAAAGCGCCGGTCCCTGAGTAGCCCGGGAACGGGTTGCTGAACGTGGCGGCTGTTGTGCTCGTCGTGGCCGCAGCCGGCTCAGGATAGAACACACGGTTGAACACATTGAAGAACTGCGCCTGGACCAACAACTGGACCTTCTCTTTGATGCGGAAAATCCGGCCCAAGCTGAGAGATTCGGCCGGCTGGCGCTGCCACCGGCAGTTGCTGTAATAAGGCGCCGAGTTGCCAAACGTTTCCGTGGTCTGGTTCGACCACGCGTTCGGATTCAATGCCAGCGTTTTAGTCGGATCGAAATGGCTGTTCGGATTGACGGCCAGGCAGGACTGGCCGGAAACATAGTTCTCAAGCGGCTCGGTACTCGCTCCGCCGCCGGAGAAATTCGATACGCCGTTCAGCGGAGTGCCGCCGATACCCATGGTGTTCCACAGGGTGATGTTGGAGGCCGGACTCTGCATGATCTGGCCGCTGGAATATCTGAGAACGCCACCGATGGTCCAGTCGCGGGCCAGCCAGCTAAGAGCCTTGCCGGCCCCGTTGCCGCCCAGGAGGCCCTCAGCCTTCGGAGTGGTATAGCTGAACGATACCACCAGCACCTGCGGCTGATCGAAGCCGGAGATCTGTTTGATTGTCCGGGTGTTGTACGGATCGTTCAGCACCGGGTCGTTCGGCGTCAGGTAAGAGGTGTTGGAATTAGCCGCGTTAGTCAGAGACTTTGAGAACGTGTAGGCAGCCGTAGCGGTCAAGCCATGCGAGTACCGCTTGGTGACCTTAACCTGCAGCGAATCGTACCAGGTGTCGCCCATCGGCGGTCCCAGGAACGGAGGGACGCCGAACCACTGCGGGTAGGGCCGCAGTGCTTGGGCGAGAGTCTCGCTGGTGGGGAAGCCGGGATAGACGTTGCTGGGATTTGCCAACAGGGGGAACTTTGCGATCACGGCCGGGCTGCTGATCGGGGTGTTGAGCAGGGTATAATCGGCCGGATTCGTGAATGCCATATTGGAGGTTGCGCCGTAGAGGCCGCCGCCGCCGGGGCCTTCGGTTGTCAGGTTCGAAAGAATATTCTGGGTCAGGCCGTTGAACGCCTGGTTATCCAGTAGAGGCGCCGTGAACCATGCGCCGCGATTGCCGACGTAACTTGCGTCGACGATCAGGCTGGGAAGAATCTCCTGCTGGAAACCGACGCTCCACTGGAAGATACGAGGCAACCGGCCGGAACTCTTCTCGATAGTAATGAAGGGCTCCTGGGGCGGCACGCAGGCCAGGGTCCCATTCTGACCGCAACCGCTAGAAGAGATTGGGAATGGGTACTGGTTATATTCCGGGAACGTGGGAGTGAGAGCACCGGTGAGCGGAGTTCCATTCGACAGTTGACTCGCCGGGAGGAATTGCCCGGGTGAGGCGACGGTGTAGAAGTTCGCCACGCTGTAGGACAGGTAAGCGTTGTCGGGCGACGATGAGTAAGCGATCGACCCGCCGGCGCGGAATACGGTCTTCGGCGTAATTTGGTAGGCCACGCCGATGTGAGGTCCAAGCGAGAATGGATAGGCGTTGCTCAACGGTTTGCCACCGTTTGTGGCGCCATATATGATGCTGCCCGCGCGCCCACCGGGGAATTCGGGAGATGCCAATGCGGGATTGATACCCTGGAAATCGGCGTCAGACATGCGCCCGTACTGCTCGGACAACAATGTCGCGTAGTCCCATCGCAAACCAAGTTCCAAGGTAAGCCTGCGATTCACCTTCCAACTATCCTGGATGAAAGCTCCGAAGGTATGGTTGCCTAACCGCGAATCGTTGATCGCGGAAGTCTCGACGCTGGAAACCTGACCCAGCAGGAAGCTGGCGTACGAGAATCCTGTTGGAAAAATGATTCCTCCAACACCGTACTCCGCGGGATTCTGCGTCTGCGCGCCGCTGAAGCTGTATTCGCCGTAGGCGCGGATGCTGCTTTGCTGCGGGAAGCCCTCCAGAACCATATCGGCGCCCGCCTTGTAGGTGTGATTACCATGGACCCAGGTCACGCTGGTGTTCGCGGTCGGTTTGATATCCTTCACGTCGGATTCGTCGAAGCCGGCGGGCCCCGGAGACGGAGCAAAAAAGCCCGATCCCAGAGCCAATCCGCCGCCGATGATGGCGTCGGACAGGCCGGCGAACGACGGCATGTAGTTATTTGCTGGAAATGCCGCGAAGGTATGGCCGCCCGGAGCGCCGTTGAACCCTTGCGCGGCCGCCACGGCCGCCTTGGCGTCAAAGTCCGAAGGCGCCGTAAATACAGGGTGGTCGAAGTAGAGCAACCCGACACCAAAATGGAACAGCAGCGTGGGAGTGATGGTGTCGTCGAAATTGAGGCGATAAGTGTACGAGCGATCCCTGTCCGGCGCTACTGGAGCCAGGTTGGCGGAGAATCCGTTGCTATTGGGCGAGTTGGTTTCCGTCAACGAGAAGTAGCCCGACAACTTCATCTGCGAGTTGAGCGACTGGTCGATTTTGATCGACGGGATGGTCGTGTGTTGGAAATTGCCATAGGCCGGAATGGCGTAGTTGTTCAGAGTTCCCGCGCCCGCGATGTTGGGTGCCGGGAAGAAGGTCTGCAGATACAGCGCCACCGGATCCATCCGGCTAATAGGAATCGCGTTGTTCGGAAATGGAGTTTCCACCGGTGTGCCGTTTACAGTGCGTCGGCTGGCCGGATCGAAGATCTGGTTCGGGATGCCGCCATCCGAATTCAGGAACGAAAGAAACGGTGCTTCGGCCGCCGCGAAGTTCCCGGAAGCGTATGCGGGGATTGGCACCGTCGCGATGCCGTTATTGGTCACCGTGGACTGGCGGAACTGCTCGAAATTAAAGAAGAAGAAGGTTTTGTCTTTGCCGTTGTAGATCTTGGGGATCCTCACCGGGCCGCCCAGCGTGAAGCCATAATCATTGCGCTTCACGACGTTCTTAATGTGGCCGGAGTTGACGTTCGTAGCGCAATTGTTGTCCTCGTTGCAGTTGGCCGTAAACGGCAGACCGGCGTTCAGCGCACTATTGACAAAGTAGTCATATCCACTCCCGTGATATTGGTTCGTGCCGGATTTCATGGTGAAGTTCAGATAACCGCCGCCCGCCCCACCGTATTCAGCGGCGAAGTTGCTGGTCTGTACTGAAACTTCCTGGACGGCGTCGGCGCCTTGCTGGGTGGATTGATTCACCTGGCGCCACAGACCGTTGGTGGCATCCATGCCCTCAACCATGATGGTCTGCGAACTGGACGGAAGGCCGTTGATGCGCAGCGTTGAATCGGTGGTCTGTTGCGCGCCCGGCAATATGTTCAGAACGGTTAACGGATCACGGATGTTGCCCAATCCGGTGCTGCCACCTGTGCCGTTGGTGGTGAAGAGAGGCAACTGGTCCACAGCTTCGTAGTCCACCTGATGGCTGATCTCGCCGCTCTCCGTTTTCAGTAGCGGGGCTTCCGCGCTAACCGTTACCGTGTCGGTGGAAGCGCCTACCTGAAGAACCGCGTCGACGCGCTCCGTTTCGGCCACTTGGACCACCAGGCCCGGCCTTTCGAACTTCTTAAAGCCCGCAGCGTCTACCGTAAGAACATACTTGCCCACAGGAAGATTGGCCAGCGTGTAGTTGCCTGTGCTGGTGGTGGCAACCTTATAGACGGCGGCCGTGTCGCTATTCGTAATCTGAATGTTCGCGTTCGGAACGACTGCGCCGGTCGGATCGGTGACCGTTCCGGTAATTGTGCCGCGATCTCCCTGAGCAAACGCTGCTACGGCGCAGATCAGACAAATACCCGCGAGTTTCAACTGCTGCATTTAGCCTCCCCAAAACTCCACAACCAAACCAAAACTTCGGCTATCATATAACACGCCGATAGAATTGCTCGCACAAAGACCAAAATTTGACGCTGCTTAGACGCTGCGCTAAGTCCATGTGAAGGCGGGTCCGTACCTTCAATCGGGCCGAATAATCAAGCCGCATGGAGCGGTTATATCAGCTTCTTTGATACACAAACCTCAGGGGTTACAACCCACCCGGGACTTAAACGACCGGGAAGAGCAATGCCCGGGAGAAACCAAGAAATTGTCTGCCCCAGTAGTTGATTGCTGCTATTGCGCCTTACGGAGACGGTTCAGCAATTCCTGCAGCCGGGGGTCGGGTCTGATACGCGCCGCCGTCTCGATTTCCTGAATTGCTTCCGGAAGTTTGCCAGGCATGCGCGACAGCGCCACTCCGAGCTGATAATGAGCTCCCGCGTCATCGGGTCTGCTTCTCAACACCAGGTTGAACTCCCGAACGGCGTCCGGCAGCCGTCCGGGGATCTGCGCCAATCCCAGCGCCAGCGAGTAATGGGCATCGGTTAATTGGGGATCGATCTTTACCGCTGTCTCAAGCTGCCCGATTGCCTCGGGAATTCTACCTGGCATCTGCAAGAGAACGTTACCCAAAGCCGCGCGCCGGCGTGCGTTTTCGGAATCCAGACGCACCGCGGTTTCCAGTTCGGCAGTGGCTTCGGGAAGACTGCCGGGAATCCGCGACAGTGCGCTTCCAAGATTGCTGTGAGCGTCGGGATAATCGGGATCGAGACGCACCGCGGCCCGATACTCCGCCACCGCTTCGGTGGTGCGGCCCGACTGGAGGAGAATCGCCCCGAGGTTGTTATGTGCCTCGGCATAGTTCGGATAAATCCGCACGGCGTTTTCATATTCGGAGATCGCGTCCGGCATGCGGCCCGGGATTTCGAGCAGAGCGTTTCCCAGATTCACGTGAGCCAGCGCGTCGTCAGGGTTCACATCCGTAACGCTTTTCCAAAGCGTGGACTCATCATGCCAGTCGAAGTTACGGGCGTAGGTGCGTGCGCCTAAAGCGAGGCATAACGCCCCGGCTGCAAGCCACAAGGCCCTCCGGTGGTGGGGCTGCGAGTATCGTCGAGAGAGCGCGGAAATAAGGGCGATAACGCAACCAGTAAGTCCGATGGCCGGCAGGTACAGGAAGCGCTCCGACATAGCGCTGCCGATCAGGATGAAAAGGTTCGAGGTGGGAGCCATGGCGATAAAGAAGAAAAAGACAAAGAAGCAGGCAGGCTTGTTTTCGCGGCGCAGGCGTAATGCCAGCGCGATTCCCGCGACGCATAGCACAAGCACGATCGGCGCCTGCCAATCTTCCCAACGTGCCAAAGACCATTGGAACAACGGCACCGAGTTATAAGAGTAGTCCGCCGATAAGCGCGCTGGCCAGATAAACAGCCACAGAGACTTGCCGATTACTTTCAAGGCTGTCATTCGGGCCGGCCAGAAGGCGGCGCCAACCAGCGGATTCTTGTGGAAGGGCACTTCCAGATGCATATGTAGCTGGCTGCGCAGAACGAAGAAAGCGATAAACGGGAGCGCCAAAACGGCATAGGACAGGATTCGCCGCCGCCAGACAGATCTTTGGGACCAGATCAGGTCATAAGACAGCATCAGGGCCGGCAAAACGACGGCATTCTCTTTCGAAAACAAACCGATGGTCTGAGAGAGCGCCAGCGCGATCAGCCAGCCGGCCTTGCGCCATCCGGCCTCAGCCGTCGCCCGGAAGTGGCATAGCAGTCCCATGAGAACGCCAAAGGCCGCAAGTAAGTCGGCGCGGCCAACGATATTGGTGACATCTTCAGTGAGCAGAGGATGCAATCCCCAGATCGCCGCCAAGGCAAGACCTAGCGCCGGTGCGCCAAAAATCCATATGCCGAGGACGTAAACAAGCGAGACGTTGGCAGCGTGCAGAACCAGGTTCAGCCAGTGATAGCCCGCCGGGTTTGTCCCGTTGCCGAGAATCGCGTAATCGAAGAGGTAAGAAAGCGTAGTCACCGGACGATACAGATCCGTGGTTGGCAGATTTACCCAATAGCTTTCGGTAAGGATGCGGTGGACGTTCTGCACGGTTGCATCGTGGACACGCGCGTCCTCGACGATCGCCGATTCGTTGTCGTATACAAAACCGGCATCGAATGAATTGGAATAGGCTGCGAAAATAAGCGCCCAAAGAAGGGCTATTTTCCAGACGTGCGGCCAAAGCGAGGAATGCGCCGCGGTAGCGACGGGACGAACCACAGGCCCGGTCTTCCTCTGTGCGACCGGTTTTTTCTTCATCGCGGACCACTCCCTGACGGTCGTGGCTCAGTAACGCATAGTCTTACAGAATCGCGCGCGTTAGCAAGCGGCCTTTTAGAACGTACGCGTCAGCCGGACCCCAAGCTCCTCAAATTACTTTCGATTTGCGGCAACAGATTCGCCGGCCCGTTGCGCAGCACATACTGGTGGGCTTGCTCGAGATATTTTAGCGCCGTCGCCCGATCTCCCGTGTTGACGTATGCCTGCACCAGGAACATCATCGCAACAGGCGTGTTCTGGTCTTCCACCCGAAGGGTCGGCAGCAGCACGGGGATGGCTTCACTGCTGCGGCCGGCGTAAAGCAGGTCTTTGGCCAGTTCCAGCCGGGCAATGCGAAAATCGGGCTGCTGCTCGATGGCGATGCGATATTGCTCGATTGCATCGGCGGGACGGTGCTGGCGTTCGCGCACGTCGGCAAGCCAGGCGTGGGCTTCAGCATTGTTCGGCTTCTGCTGGATGGCTTTATCGATCTCGGTAACGGCCGCATCGTACTTGCCCTCCGCGGCAAGCGCCGTGCCGTGGTACAGGTACACCTCCGCCAGTTGAGGACTGGCGGCGCGAGCCCTCTGATACAGATCTTCCACTTCCTCGGGAGTGGCCTGGTTGGGGTATTGCGCGATGTAAAGAAGGTTCACCAGGCAGTCAGGATTCTCCGGATATTGTTTCAGAACCTCTTTGTAAATCCGCGAGGACCGGTCGAAGTCGCGCTTGTTCATAAGCTTTTTGGCTTCCATGAGGCGGTTCTCGATGCCGGTGGCAAGCTTCATCATTTGCAGGTAGAGCTCGTCTCCGCCGGGCGGGTACTGATCCTTATGGGTCTCGGCGCGCTGGTAGTCTTTTTCGGTTTCCGCATCGCGGCCAAGTCTTTTGCTGGTTTCACCCAGCCCGAACCAGGCAGAACCGAAGGTGGGCCAAGCCTGGGTGGCGCGGCGATAAAGATCGTCGGCGGCGGAGAAATCCTGCTGCGCGAATTTCACACGAGCCATGAAGTACAGAGCCAGCGGCGAGCTTGGGTTCTTCGCGAGGAAAGGTTGGAGCGCGGCGGCGCTTTCGGGAAATCGTCCCAGCTTCAGAAGCAGTTCGGCCCGTTTGAGGATCGCGGGCGCATAGTCTGGGCGGATACGCAGACCTTCGGAAACCGACGCCAGCGCCTCATCCAGCTGGCCGGTTTTTTCCAGGCAAAGCGCCAGATAGTATCGCCACGCGAAGTCTTTCGGGTCCAGGCGCACGGCGCGCTGATAGACAGGCACAGCGGATTGATACAGAGTGTGCGCTTCGAGGACCATGCCGAGATTGCCCGAAGCCTGGGCGCTTTTCGGCTGGGCCACAGCCTGATCGCGGGCTTTCACGATGGCGTTTCTTACATCCGCGTCGAGACCGTCGACTGGGATGACCGGGACGGGCGGGACAGATTTCGCACACGACAACTCCAACAACGCAGCCAGTATTACGGCGGCGATTCCCCGCTTCATAAAGTATTGCCATGATATCATCCCTGTTTCATGGTGTATCGGGTGGTGTATCACAGGTGAGCCGGGTTTTTTTCGTACTGCCGTTGCCGGCGCTTTTGTTCTTCTGCCTGTTCGCCTGCAAAACATCCTCTGCTCCCAAATCATTCCTCTTCGAGGACGTCTCCAAACAGGCCGGGATCGATTTCTGGCAGTTTTCCGGCGCCACGGGCGAGATGCTTCTACCCGAAATGGTGGGATCTGGCGCGGCGCTGGTGGACTACGATAACGACGGCGACATGGACGTTTATCTGGTGCAGGGGTACCCCACGGCTCCTCAGGGCAAGCCTCTGGTGCCCGTTCCTCCTGGCTGGAAACCGGGCAACCGCCTGTTCCGGAATAATCTCGCCGAAACGGGCAAACTGACGTTCACCGATGTCACCGCATCGGCCGGCGTAGGCTACGCCGACAAAGGTATGGGTGTGGCAGCCGGCGACTACGACAACGACGGGTACGTCGATCTCTATGTCACCAATTACGGCCACAACATTCTGTATCACAACAACGGAAACGGCACGTTCACGGACGTAACCGCGATGGCGGGAGTGGCTTCCTCAGGCTGGTCCACCAGCGCCGCATTCATCGATTACGACCGTGACGGATTGCTCGACATCGCCGTGGTTCACTATATCGACTTCTATCGCCGTCCCTGCTACATGTTCGACGGCAGACTCGATTATTGCGGTCCTTCACCTTTCAAGGGGACGGCCACCGAGTTGTATCGCAATCTCGGAAACGGGCGGTTCAAGAATGTGACGGATGAGGTGGGTCTGAACGCTAAGCCGGGGCCCGGCCTCGGCATTCTCACGGGAGATTTTGGTCCCGACGGGTTTCCCGGTTTCATGGTGGCGAACGACGGCGCTGCGAATCATCTCTGGATCAATGAGCGGCGCAGCCCGCAATCGAAACCGAACGACCGGGTATTCAAAGAGGCGGGGCTCACCCACGGGCTGGCCTATGCTTCGGACGGCAAGTCGCGGGCTGGCATGGGCATTGCTTCGGGCGATATTTTTGGCGACGGCGGCGAATCCATCATCGTGACGAACCTTCCGACCGAGGCGTTCACGCTGTTTCAACGCGAGCCGGATGGGGATTTTGTGGATGCCACGGAGCAATCGGGGTTGTCGCATATTTCCCTGCCCTATACCGGATTTGGCGTCGGCCTGTTCGATATGAGCAATAGCGGGCTGCTGGATATGTTCAGCGCGAATGGTGGAGTGAGATCCATGGCCGGGAGTGTGAGCGCGAGCTCGAAAGGCGACCCTTTTCCCTACCGCGAACGCAAGTTGTTATTGCGGAACATGGGGAAAGGGAAGGGATTCGAAGATATTACGGGTTTGGCGGGTCCCGCGCTAGCTACCGCCGAGGTGAGCCGTGCGGCGGCATTCGGCGACGTAAATAACGACGGCGGAACCGACATTCTGGTCACCAACAACAACGGTCCTGCGCGTCTGCTGCTGAACACGGTGCCAAACTGCGGACATTGGCTGCTGGTTCATCTGGAGGGCACCAAAACCAATCGTTCGGCCTATGGGAGCGTGGTGGAACTGGTGCGAAAGGATGGCACCTCGGTCAAGCGGTGGGTTCGAGGGGATGGGAGCTACCTGGCTGCCAACGACCCCCGTGCGCATTTCGGTTTGGGGAAGGACACCGAGGTAAATCGCATCCAGGTTTATTGGCTGGCCGGGGAATGCGAGTCGTGGAAGCAGACTGCGGTGGATACGATCGTGAATTTGAAGGAAGGCGGCGGGCAGCCTTGCGTCGCGGCGCCGTCACGGTAGGAAGGCTTCGACCAAGATCGTGGAGCGGATTTCCACCGTGCCGAACGAACTTGCAGCCCGCTTCTTCCAGCGTGCGGATCAAGTCCGTTCGCTTCATCCGAGCGTCAGTTCAGCGACCCGGCGGATGCCCGGAATCTCGCCACTGGTCAGATCCCGATACCGATCCCGAAGATTGTCCTCAAGTTCCGCTACGGTCTCGCCTTGAGTCAAGCAGTCTGGAAACTCCTCAAAGTAGCCGAGCCACATGCCTTGGTCTTGCCAATGGACGTACCGGGCACTCCTCATAGAACCCATTTTACCGCTGGCTGCGATTAAGAAGTGGATGTATCTTTGGTCGCGATCGACGGCTAAGCCCCGAACTCTTGGAGAATGGCATTCCACTTCGACCTTACAAAACCAATTGAAAACACGCCGATTGATACGGCCTTACGTCGATGCGTCTTGCCGCAGTGAACCCGCCATCCGCGCGGTCGCTCACCCGTTCTAAGCGAAGGCAAGTTTCCAAACCAGCTCGATGCGCGGATCACGGCCGACAGCGTGTGCCGCGCGCGTTAGGGTTTGCTGCGTGACCGAGGCATTGCGAGGATCGAGAAGACGATCCAGCGCCGCGCGGCTTGTGTTCATACGCCGCGCCATTTCTGCCTTGCTGATTTTGTCCTTCTCCATCGCTTGCCGAACTTGCCAGGCCAGCGTCTCTTTTAAGGGCGACCGCGCGGGTCTCTTCGAGGACGCAGCCAAATCCTAGGCGACACGTCTCCGGCTTGTCGGCTTTGGCCTCGGATCATCTTCGGCAATGCCGGACAGAACCACTGGCGCACGGTCCGGAAACTCGGCGACCAGAGAAAGATTCCCGCCCATGGCCTCGACTGTTTTTCGGAGAGTGGACAGCAAGAGATCGCTTCGCTTTTCGAGGCGTGAAACGCTGTCCTGGGTGACCCCGAGTGTCTTGGCCAACTTTACCTGCGTGAGCTTGCGCGCGTGTCGCAGTTCGCGCAAGGTCATCTCCTCGGCAATCAGCTCGGCGGCGCGGGCCTCGACCTTCTTGCGTTGGGCGGGGCTCAGTTGCTTCATTTTGTCCTTCAGCGTGATTGGCATGGCTATCTCCCCTTCTTCTTCGTTCGTGACAGGTGCTCATCAAATCTTTCGTCGGCCTTTGCAATGAGCTGACGATAAAATCTCTTCTCGCCACCGCCCGATTTGTCTCCCGCCATCAGAAGGACCGCGTTGCGTTTCGGGTTCGAACGCGAAGGCGACGCGCCAGACACCGCCCGCCGCGTCAAAGCGCAACTCCTTCATATTCCCGTGGCGCGAACCTTTGAGCGTATCGACGCGGGGCCTGCCGAGCTGCGGGCCAAACTCCTCCAGCAAGAGGGCATGAGCGCGTAATTCATTCTGCACGTCATCCGGCAGCGCGTCGAATTCGGGTTCGAAGTCCTCATGGAATTCGACTTCCCACCTCATTCTTTATAGTATGTTATACAGATCATATGTTGTAAAGAACATATTGTGCTCTGGAGCTATTTCACCAAGCCAGTGAAGCTCAAGAAGAAGCCTGCCGAGCAGGCATAATTCTCACCGGGTGCAAACCGGCAGAGACGGGCTTTCTTCAGCCCAGAAACTTGCTGGTCACATTCACCGGCTCTTCTAAGGAACTCGCGCAAAACGGAGTGCGGCGGCCTTGTTGCTCGGACGTATTGAGTCGAGAAGACGATCCGGCGCCGCGCGGCAGCCTTGCCCCGCCGTGCCGTCCAATTCTGATCAATAAAAGGCACGGCTACGCAGAATCAAACTTGTGTCAAATCTTCACAAAATTTGACAAACTTTTTACAATTTGTAATAAGCTTCACCCCGGGTGATGCGGGGTGTAGCGGTGATGCGGGGTGTGATTGTAGTCTTTTTCTTGCTCGTGCTGTCTGCGTGCAAATACACGTCTCCTCATAAAACGTTCCCTTTTGAGGACGTGGCCCAACAGACGGGGCTCGACTTCTGGCAGTTTTCCGGCGCCACCGGTGACTTCCTGATGCCGGAGCTGATGGGATCGGGCGCGGCCCTGATCGACTATGATAACGACGGCGATCTCGACGTATTTCTAATCCAGGGCTCGCCAACCTATCCGCACGGCACGCCGTTGGTGCCGATACCGGCCGGATGGAAACCCGGCAATCGCCTGTTCCGCAATAACCTTCGCGAAACCGGGAAGCTTTCGTTCACCGACGTTACGGAATCTTCGGGCCTGGGCCTGGCCGATCAAGGCATGGGTGTGGCGGCGGGCGATTATGACAACGATGGGTACACCGATCTCTATGTCACCAATTACGGCCACAACGTTCTGTATCACAACAACGGCAACGGCACATTCACGGACGTGACCGCGGCGGCGGGAGTGGCGTCGTCGCGATGGTCCACGAGCGCCGCATTCATCGACTATGACAAGGACGGGCTGCTGGATCTGGTGGTGGTTCATTATCTGGAATTTTATCGCCGGCCTTGTTACACGCCGCAGGGATCGCCGAATTATTGCGGACCGCAGCCGTTCAAAGGGACGGTCACGGAGCTTTACCACAACCTGGGGCAGGGGCGGTTCAAGAACGTCACGGATGAAGTGGGGTTGAACTCGAAACCGGGACCTGGGCTGGGCATCCTCACCGGGACGTTCGGCAAGAGCGGATATCCCGATTTTCTGGTGGCCGACGATGGGGCGGCGAATCATCTTTGGATCAACGAGCGCAGAAGCCCGCAATCGAAGGAAAGCGATCGGGTGTTTCATGAGGAGGGCCTGAGCCGCGGGCTGGCCTACGCTTCCGACGGAAAGGCGCGGGCCGGCATGGGGATTGCGTCGGGAGACTTATTCGGCGACGGCGGTCAGGCCATTGTGTTTACCAATATTCCCACCGAGGCATTCACGATGTTCCAACGGCAGCCGAACGGGGATTTCACCGATGCCACCGAGCAAAGCGGCCTGGCGCACATTTCCCTGTCCTATACGGGGTTCGGCGTGGGTTTGATCGATATGGAGAATCGTGGCCTGCTCGATCTGTTCGTCGCCAATGGCGCGGTAAACGTGGCGATGGTGCGGACGGGGGATAGGTTTCCCTACCGTGAGAAGAAGCTGTTGCTGAAAAATATGGGCAAGGGGAAGCCGTTTGAAGATATTACGGCGTCGGCCGGTCCCGTTTTCCAGATTCCCGAGGTGAGCCGGGCCGCTGCCTTCGGGGACGTGAATAATGACGGCGGAATGGACATCCTGGTGACCAATAATAATGGCCCCGCGCGGCTGATGCTGAACACCGTGCCCAAGCGCGGCCATTGGCTGCTAGTACATCTCGAAGGCACGAAAACCAATCGTTCGGCTTACGGGAGCGTGGTGGAACTGGTGCGTCTGGATGGCACGTCGGTGAAGCGGTGGGTGAGAGGCGATGGCAGTTATCTGGCGGCCAACGACCCACGGGTTCATTTCGGCCTGGGAGAGGCGAAAGCTGTGGACCGCATTCAGGTTTATTGGCTGGCCGGCGAATGCGAGTCGTGGAAACAGAACGCGGTGGACTTAATCGTGAATCTCAAGGAAGGCACGGGTCACCCGTGCGAGAGCCTGTCCGCCCACGCCAGCCGCTGAGACGCATTCCTCAAAAAGGAAAACTGATATAGAATTTACTCGTGCATTTCCGCGCTGCTTTCCGGCTGATACTGACCTTTTCCGGATGTGCGGTTTTGATTTGTCCGGCGCAAACCGGTGGCCAGCAGCAAACGGGGACCAGCGCTGAAGTTACCCAGCGCGACACCCCGTTCACCTTCAGCACCGGCGTAAATCTGGTGCTGGTGCCCGTGGTAGTTCGCGACCGCGAGGGGCACGCCATCGGCACGCTGAAGAAGGAAGACTTCCAGCTCTTCGACAAGGGCAAACTTCAGGAAATATCCAAATTTTCCATTGAGAAGGCCGAGGCGCCGCCCACTTTGCCCGACACCTCCGTCGAAACCGACGCCAACGGAAATCCCCAGGCGAAACCGGCCGGGCCGGCCGCGCAACCCATCGCCGGGCATTTCATCATGTGGCTCTTTGACGATATGCATCTGAGCTTCGGCGATCTGGGGCAAACGCGCGAAGCGGCGAAACGCGTATTGAAGGAGTCCTTCGAGCCCGGCACCCGCGCTGCTATTTATACGACGTCCAACCACACCTCGCTCGATTTCACAGACGACGTCGACAAACTGAACGCGACGCTAGACCAGATCAAGCCGTGGCCCACCCTGCCGAAGGACCTGAAGCCGTGTCCAGACATCAGCTTCTACCAGTCGGACCGGATGATCAACGGGAACGATTCAGACGCGCTGGCCGTGGCGGAGAACGACTTACTGGGCTGTCCGGACGCCATGGAAGCGTCGAGTTCCGGAGGGCCGCCGGGGCAAGGCCAACCCGATCCAGCGAAGCTTGCCTCGTTGGCGCGAATGGATGCCATCAAGGAACTCGCGACAGGCTTCCAGGACACAAGGAACACGCTGCTGATTGTGAAGGGTCTGGTGCGGCGCATGTCGGCTATGCCGGGCAGCCGCAACATCGTACTGGTATCGCCCGGGTTCTACCTCATTACCGATCATCGAACCGATGAAATGGACCTCATCAACAGCGCCATCCGCAATAATGTCGTGCTCAGTTCGCTCGATGCACGCGGCCTGTATGCGCTGACTCCGGGAGACAGAGCGGAGGACGGTCCGCAAGCCAACCCCACTGGCGATCCGCGCGAGTCGACGCTGAAAAGAGGCTGGGCGGTCCAGACCGTACGTGCCGATCAGGACATCCTGGAAGAGGTGGCCAGCGCCACCGGCGGGAATTATTTTCACGATAATAACGACTTCTACGCCGGTCTGAAACGGGTGGCCACGCAGCCGGAATACATTTATGTCCTCGGTTTCGCACTGCAGAAACTGAAGTTCGACGGCAGCTACCACAAGCTAAACATCGTCTTGAAGAACAACGCCGGACTCCAGATGCAGGCGCGCCGCGGGTATTTCGAGCGCAATCATCTGGAAGATCCCGCCCAGCAGGAGAAGGAAGAACTCACCGAAGCGTTCTTCTCGCGCGAGGAAATGCGCGAACTGCCGGTAGAATTGAAGACGCAGTTCTTCAAGACCGGCGGTCTCAAGGCCAGGCTTTCGATCCTGGCGCGCATCGATGCGAAGCACCTGCGCTACAGGAAAGCCGACGGCCGCAACGACAATACGTTGACGGTGGTGGGAGGAGTGTTCAACCAGAATGGGAAGTATATTGTGGGCACCGAGAAAGTCGTAGAACTAAAGTTCAGGGACCAGACGCTCAATGCGCTCCCTGAGGGCGGCATAACGGTGAAGGAGAATCTGGACGTGGACAGCGGCAGCTATGTCGTGCGACTGGTGGTGAGAGATTCTGAAGGCAAAGTGATGTCGGCGCTGAATAGTTCCGTGGTTATTCCGTAGCGGCCCAACCTTACAGCGGCTCTAGTTCCGGCTCCGTACCCGCGTTTTCCGGCTTCCCCAAGCCCAGCATGTGCGCCTGCACGGCTTCGGCATCTTTGGCGGTCGGCTCCAGGTCGAGGTACTTCTGCATATGCTCGCGGGCGGCGTTGATGTCGCCTTGGGCCTCGAGAGTCCGGCCCAGCACGTACTCCGCACGCGGCCATTTGTGCCTGGAATCCAACCGGATGGCTTCCTGAGCGCTCTCCCGGGCGGCGGGAAGGTCCTTCAGCTCATATTGGGCCACCGCGCGATGGACGTAAATCTCCGGGTAGATGTGCTTCGTATCCAACTTAATCAGGCTGTCGGCGTTCTGCACGGCACACTGCCAGTCTTTGGTCTTAATGCATAACCGAGTGATGGTCACATAGGAAGATAGTTGTTTGGGATCGGCTTCAATGGCACTCGTATAGGCGGCCCGCGCCTCGGCCGGCATTTCCTTCGTGTCGTACACCACGCCAAGAGCATGCCAGCCGTCCGCGAACTTCGGCACGGCCGCCACCGACGCCTGTAGCTCACGGATTGCCTCGTCATAATTGCGAGCGTCGATAGCCTTGATAGCTTTCCCAAAGGGGCCTTTGGCACGCCCGGGAATATCATCGCCGGCCAGGTGGATGGTGTAGGGATCGGCGGTAACGGCGGCGATCACCAGAGGGGCAACTTTGAGCGTGGTATCGTGCATTTCGACGTTCAGATGAGAGGCGTCTATGGTCGTCGAAACATATCCGGCATGCGAAGCGCGGGAACACGCAGGAGCGCTGCGCGAAAGCATCCACTTGGATGCGCCACACCCACTCTCCCTTCTTGTTTGTCAGCGGGCCCGGCGCGTCGCCGAACGAGGGGGTGCAGACTCGCTCGATGGAAACAATAAAGGGAGGCGGTGATCCATCCTCCATGGTCACAGTGCCCATCACGATGACCGGAGAAGATCGGCGGTTGCCATCCGGGCGGCGCAAAAAAATGCAGCAACCACCGGGATAAAGAGGAGCGCGCCCGCGCGATTCATAACACCTCCAACGATCTCCAGATTAAATCCGCCGGTTCCGGCAGTCAACCCAGCGGCGGCCCTCAGGCGGCGGATCGGTGGCGCGCGGGGACTTTCAGCCAACCTCCGGCGTGGCGGCTCGGGACAATCCGGATGTTAACCGATGAACAAGCCACTTGATCGGCTACACTGGTCTGAATCTTCTGTATTTCTGGGTTCAGCCGAAGGCTCAAAGGAAATCGCATGCTGAAACTAGTGTTGACCTTGTCGCTTTTCGCCGCGGCCGCGCCCTCCCAATGGCTGAACTACCCGGTGCCCGGAGTGCCTCGCACCCGCAGCGGCAAACCCGACCTGACTGCCCGCGCCCCCCGCATTAACGGGAAACCCGATCTTTCCGGAGCCTGGCACGTTGAGCCTACCTCTCTAAAGGAAATGAAGCGCCTCTACGGGGCCGACGTTGACGACCTTAGCCCTGCTGGCATGGAAGCCGACACCATCTCCAAGTACGCCCTTAACATTCTGGTCGACTTCACACCCGCCGAGTCCCCCATCCGCCCGGAAGCGGCCGCTATCCTGAGCAGCCGTAAACCCGACGCTTTCCCGGGAAACAGCTGTTTACCCTTGGGAATTCCGTCAGCCACTTTGGTATCGGAGCCCATACACATCGTGCAAAGCCGTGGGTTAATCGCCATCCTGTTCGAATCCGCCGACAGCCACCGCCGCATCTACACTGACGGCCGGCCTCTTCCTCAGGACCCCGAACCAACTTGGCTTGGCTACTCGATCGGCAAATGGGAGGGTGACACTCTGGTAGTCCAGACCGGCGGCTTCAATAACAAGTCGTGGCTCGATGTCATGGGCCACCCGCATAGCGAAGCTCTGCACATCACGGAGCGCTACCACCGCCGCGACTTCGGCCACCTGGATGTCGAGACGACTTTGACGATCCCAAGATGTACACCCGGGCGTTCACCATCAGGTTCACCTACCGCCTCCTGGCGGACTCGGACATTCTCGAATTCTTCTGCAACGAAAACGAGAAGACCGCCCGCATGACGCTAAGAATTAGAACACTTGCGGCTTGACACGGCTGCTGTTACTTGACACGATCACGAAATGCACGGCATGTCTGATCCTGGCAAGAGGCGGTCCGTGGGCGGAGGACTGCACCCTTCTCCGTTCGCATCACTTGTGTTCACCTCAGTTGTGTTCACATCGGTTGTGTTCACATCAGTTGTGTTCACATCAGTCACGGCCACCCTCGCGACTGCTCAGAGCAGCATCCCGCGCCGGACCGTCTGGGACGGTGTGTACACGGAGGCTCAAGCTACTGGTGGCATAACGGCCTTCGGCACAAGCTGCGCGGGGTGTCATGCGCTCTCGGCAAATGGCAAAGCGCCTCTGGTCGGCGACGCGTTCTGGAAGAGTTTCGCGCAAAAAAGCGTCGGCGATCTGCTCGAATTCGTGAGCGCCAACATGCCGAATGGCACGCCCGGCTCGCTCGACGAGTCCACCTACCGGGACATCGTCGCGCTGATGTTGAAATCCAACGGCTTTCCGGCGGGAACCAATGAGCTTCGACGCGATACCGGTGCCAACGTGCAGATTGTTCAGAAGGACGGAAGTACCGAGCTCCCGGCCAATGCGCTGGCTCGCGTCGTCGGCTGCCTGGCCCGGAGCGGAGCCGACTGGGTGGTAACCAGAGCGACCACCCCGGAGCGTGCGGAACGCGCTGTTCCAGGCGGGCAAGACGCCACCAGAGCGCTTGGCACCGTACCATCCCGCTCAAGTTCGTTGTAACGCGATTGGATCCGCTGGCCGGTGCACGGGTCGCCGTCAGCGGCCTCCTGATCGGCGCAGGCGGCGCAGATGGCATCAACGTGACTACCGTGACCCGCGTCGCCCAAAAATGCCCGTAACCGAACCGCGACCGTGAGGGAGCGTTAGTTTCTACAGATCGATTCGGCCAGTACTCGCTCCAAGCTTATCGATCTCCGCGCCGCCTAAGTGGGCCATGGCCAGCAGCAAGTTCGCGGTCGGTGTATCCTCGGCGACGATATGCCGGTCGCCCTTGAGCCGGCCCCGTGCGCCGCCAACGACCACCGCAGGCGGGCTGTTCCGATCATGCGCGTTGCCGTTGCTCATGCCGCTGCCCCAATAGAGAAGGGCGTGATCCAGCAGGGTTCCGTCGCCCTCTTTGGTGGCCTTCAGCTTGTCGAGGAAATCGGCGAACTTCTGGATTTGGTACGTAGCAATCTTGGCGTACTTGGCGAGCTTCTCCGGATCGCCGCCATGATGCGAGATCGTGTGATGCTGTTCGGGAATCCCGATGTGGGCGTACGCGCGGTCGCTTGCTTCGTGACCGGTCATGAATGTGAACACGCGGCTGATGTCGCCCTGGTACGCCAGGTGCATCAGGTTATAGGTAATGGTCATGTGATCGTCGAACGCTTCGGTAAGCCCACCGGCGCTTCGGGATTGCCGGTGATGGTTCCAGCCGGGCCTCCATGCGCTGGAATTGGTTCTCCACGTCGCGGATGTTGCCGAGATACTCGTCCAGGATGGCGCGATCGGGCGCTCCTAGCGACCGTTTCAGTTTCGCGGTTTCCTCGCTCACCGAGTCCAGCAGGCTCTGCTTCTCTTTGAGGCGGGCAAAGCGCCCGCTCGGTGGAATCCGTTTCGCCGAACATCCGCTCGAAGGTCACGCGCGGATTAATGCCCACCGGCAGCGGGTTCGAATCGTCGCGCCAGGAGAGCGTATTGAAGAAGGTGCAAGCGAAACCGTCGCAGGCCCCCACCGCGGTTCCCATGTCCTCGGTGCCGACTTCGATGGACCGCAATGGCGTATCGCCCGCCACTTGATCG
>CAVVHB010000002.1:0-49922 GCA_963747945.1 Bryobacterales bacterium | reverse complement strand
AATTGCTTGGAGAAGGACCTTTGAGACTTTTCTTTGGAGGCGGGGATGACATCCTTCCGGGTCACGCGGAGAGTTTCAATTTGGGCGGGTGGATGTGCCGCCGGGATACTGCTGTGCTGTCCGGTGTGGGGAAGCATTTCCAGCTACACAGATTTGACCTCCTGGGAAGCCGGAACGCCATCGAGCACGTTGGAGAATTTCAACAGCGTCAGCTCGGGCTACTATGACCCCTACAGCACAGCCACTGATGGAACTATCCAGGCGAACGATTCGAACAATGGCGGGCCTTCCAACCCTGTCGGCGTCGACATTTCAACCACGTCTGACCTCGGGTCGGGGCAGTATGTCATCCCAAACGGCGCCAGCTATACGCAAACAGGTACTACACAAGGCGTTACCGAATATTATGAGTACGAATACTCCTATGCGTGTGGTTTTTTTGATAACAGTACATGCTATGCCTGGTCCGGGACCGAGATTTCTGCCCCTGGCAGTACTCCGTCAACGAACTATAGTAACGATGGAACGGTTACCATGACGCTCACGCCGCCCGCTGGTACTACCTGGTTCAGCATTCGATGCCGGCCAGGATTACAACTACAGCAGCTCCAGTCAACGAGATATTACCGCAACCATAACGACTGCCGATAATGAGACCCTGAGCCAGACTGTCCTGAACACCTATGGAACGCTCAGCTTCTTCGGTTTCACCCATCGGATCCGATCACATCTGTAGTGATCTCCGCCGCATCGAATCCCGGCGTCACGTCATCTTACTCGGGCTATACAACGGGAAGCACGTGCTACAACGACGGACTTGGGTCGTGCTTCCGGTTATTACTGGTACACCTACAGTGGTTACAGCCAAACTTTGGATGAAACACAGTTAGCTTTTGGCAATCTGATGTACCCCGCAGCGGTGCCCGAGCCATCATCTTGGGTTTTACTGTTGCTTCCCGGGGCCCTCTTGGTTCTCTATCGCAGGCGCTTGACACCTGGAGGGAACGGGGTGAGATTTTAGAGCCTGGACTTCTCGAAACACCCGCAGGAGCTTCCCCATCTCGCCATCGGAAAAGAGTCCTGGCACTTACGGTTCCAGTACTACTTGCTGTAGCCTGCAACACCTCTCCACAAGACCGGGAAGCTCGATACCTCACGTCCGGCAGAGCGCTGCTCAACAAACGCGACTTAGCTCGCGCCCTGCTCAAATTCCGCAATGCCGCCGCGGCGGTTCCAGGGGACCCGGAGCCGCAGTTTCAGATAGCAATGACGTATCTCGCGGACGGAAGGCCCGGCGCGGCAGTCTCTTTCTTGCGGAAGGCATTAGCTTTGAAACCCACGCACCTTGGCGCGCGCGTGCGATTGGCCGCTCTGATGACAACGAGCCGGAATGGCGAAGACGTCGCAACAAGCCCAGCGGACGTTGGAACAGGCAGTGTGGGCGAATGCCCCCAACGATGTTCCCGCTTTGAACGCACTGGCGGCGGCAGATCTTAAGCTGGGCGATGGCGCCGGAGCGGAAACCCGCCTGCGTAAAGCGATCGAACTTGCGCCGCACGAACTCGAGGCAGCCGTGGCCCTGGCTAAGGTACTTCGCACGCAGGGAAATCTCCCCGCTGAGGAGCAGACGCTTAAGCAGTTGGTTGCCAGGAACCCGTCCTCGGCCTCCGTGCACTCGGCGTTAGCGGAGTTTTACTTCGCCGAGAATATGGCGGCGCTCGCGGATCAGGAGTACAGGCAAGCCCTCCGGGTTAACTCCCATGACATCCCTTCACTGATCGGCCTAGCGGGGTTACAGCTTCGGGCCGGCAAAATGGACGAAGCCGAAGCCTTGTACCGACAGGTCTCCGTCCTGCCTGACGCACCAAGAAGGTAGTGTACGGCGATTTTCTGTTGAAGCGGGGCAAGCGGGAGCTGGCCATTCGTGAATTCGAAAGATTGTTCAAATCGGATCCCTCTGATCGCCTCGTGAGGCGTCGGCTCCTTACTGCGTACCTGGCTGGAGGAAGGCAAGGCGATGCTGAGCGCGTCCTTCAATCGGCTTTAAGAAAAGCCCCAAGGACACGGACGCCCTACTTGTCAGAGCGGGAATGAAACTGGCCGCCGGGGATGTTAACAATGCGCAGTGAACGCCGAAGCAGTCTTGCATCTGGAATCGAACTCGTCCGACGCCCACGCCGCGCTTGCTGAGGGGTGGCGGCGCCGGGGAAATGTGTTGCTCGAACGTCAGGAACTCGTTGAAGTAATCCAGCTGAACCCGCGGGATTTGGGCGCACGAATGGGTGTCGCGAACCTATGGCGGGCCTCCAAGGCTTTCTCTGCGGCGCTAGAAGTGATGAACGGGGCACCTCAGATCAGAGGGGACTCCCTTGGATCGTGCTGCGTAACTGGATTCTTCTAGATGCAGACGACCAGGAATCCTTGGCTGGTGGCATCTTGGAAGGCCGGAGGATGAAGCAGCTACCGGACTTTACCCTCCAGTTCGGCATCCTGAAGTACGAACAGCGGGATTATCCGGCGGCACGGAAGCCCCCGAGGAATTGCTGAAGCAATCCAGGCGACACGGTCGCGTTGGATTTGCTCGCGCGCGCTTATGTGAATCAGAACCAAAGCGTTGTCGCTTTGAAGCGGATCCAGACGCCGCCGAGCGACAACCCAACTCGGCCCGCTTGCAGCTCTTGCTAGCGCGCTTCCTCGTCTTTATGAAGCGACCGGCAGAAGCCCGCCGAGCGTTTCAAAACGCGGCGCGCCTGGACCCCAAAAGTTCGACGCCACAGTTTCATTGGCAGAACTTGATCTGCAAAACGGCCGGCTGGACGAGGTTCGTAGCAGCCTGAATCCGTTCCTGGCAGCCCGGCGCGCCGATACCGCCACCGCATGGTGCTCGCTGAGGCGGAATGGGAAAAGTGGGCATTCAGCGCGGGCTGTGGAACTGTACAGAAATCTTGCACAGGAGCAGCCTGACAATCCCAAAGCTTTAAACAATGTGGCGTACGTGCTCGCACAAACAAACCACATGGATGAGGCCCTCCCGTATGCGCAACGCGCCTTGGAACTAGCGCCTGGCGCGCCCGAGATAGAACACACCTTGGGGTGGGTTTTGTATCTCAAGGGGCTGTATGCCACCGCGCTGCCTCATCTGAAGGTAGCGGCCACCAAGAGGCCCAAACCAGAACACCTTTACGATCTTGCGGCGGCCTATTTTCGAGTGGGGGATTTTGAAGCGGGTAGTCCTGAGGCTCACGGCAGCAACAAGAATGGATCCACACGCGCCAGATGCCGCCATAGCGCAAGCCGCTCTCGAGCACAGTCGCCAAGCGCCTAGATAGCGCTCGAACGAACCTGGAAACCAGTTCGTTTCCCTGCCCGATACGGCGATTTGGGTACCCAGCAGATATTACTTTTAGTGGCGCATGAGGGCAGCCATCCAGACTCTAAGCCGACGGATCCATCAGAGCTGACGCGCAGGGCGAGCTTTTGGGGCTTCCGGAGCGACGAGGCCGAGGTCGGCAAAATGACTTCCGCGCAGCAGCGAGCCGCTGCAGCTGCTGGTGTCACATCGCGGTGCGCGCTTCGCTTGCGACTTCGACCAGCCGCGCAACCTGGCCAAAACGTCACGGTCGAGTAGTGTAACTGAGCCGGCACATCGAATTCGAACGATTTTTCCCGCGCCGGTTGTTATCACCGGAACAGAACAAAGGGGTTTGGCGGCTTTTGTAGTTGAGAGTCGGGCAGCCATGGGCGGGGACGCACGAGGCCAGAAAACTGCATTTAAGATGGCCGCTGTGCGCCTAGCCGCAGTCGGTGCCCAAAGATACGTACGCAGACGTCGGCTTTGGCGGTTAGTCGCTTTTGAAAAAAGCGAGTCGGGCCAAGCGTCCCGAATACTCACCAACCAGGCGAATCGGTCGAACGATGTGATAGAGGAATTCCAGCGGCTCTGGGAGGGGTACGAGAGCCCTATCCTTAGAATTGACTCGAACAACAGCATGCTGGAAGAACCACTTCGAGTATCGGAACCATAGATGACTCATCCATGGCACGAGTCCTCCCTCCAGGCTCGGCAGCGTAAAGTGAAAGGTTTCGAATCCAAGGGTGTGTCCTTGCAACAGGATTTCCCCACAAATCGATACGGCAACGGATTGCGTGCGCTGATTCGGCGCGAACACCGTAGGAAGCGTTGCCGGCGCCGGTGCATGCAGCAGATGTTGTGCGAGCAGAATGGCAAGGGCTACTGAAGCTCTAGCAAGCGGCTTTCTAGCCGTCATCGTATCGATACGATCCCAATCGAAGCCAGCGGGGTGTCGCAGCATCTCGGAAATATCCACGAGGCACTTGAGGCGCGCCCAGCGATCCCTGGTTCCATGACAGCACAAGGCCACGAAGTGATCCTCACGGCAGAAGGAGGAAACGCACCCAACGGGTAATTGGATCCGCACAAAGTGGTCCTCCATCTGCTTAGCATCGAGACAAAACACTCGAGGCCGTGGTGAAGCTAGTCGCCAATGAAGATCCAGAAAGTACGATCTATCGGGTGCTCTCAGGGTAACTTCGTGCGTCCGCAAGAGCTTCTTGGGATTATTGGGACGACCAGAATCGCTTGGGATTTCAAAGCCGCGGTGGACGAGTACATCGACAGCCCGGGAAAGATCTGCCACTCGGACAACCAGATCGATATCCTGATATTGACGCAGGGCCAAATCGCCATACGCCTCCATCGCAACCACGGGCCCTTTGTATGCAAAGACCTGGATGCGATGCTCGCTAAGATATGACGTAAGCTCGACTACTTGCTTCGCCAAATGATAGTTGCGGGCCGAGATCTTGAAAAATCGGCGGCGCAAATGCTCGAACAATCCCGGCGGGACGGCTGCACCAGTCGCCTCGAGGCGACAAAACACGAAGGCAGCAACCTGATGATCTTCGCAAAGGTTTGCGAAAGCCTGCCAGTCCGTTTCATCGCGGGGCCAGTCTAGATCATTGACCCGCCCAGAATACGAAGCAACTTCTGGATGTGATTGCCGGTCGTATCTCGAGAGTTCATCTACCGCAATCGCACTCCTGGCTTACTGCAGCTGTGAGACAAGATTTGCAAGCGCGTCAGCCGTTTCAGAAAGAGACCCTTGAGTCAAATTGAAACATCGGGCGCCCCCAGACATATTTGCGGCCATAGCCACAATTTCCGAGTCAGCAAGCGGCCCCCGACCTGTCTCGCTCCATAAACGCCCGGTCATTTCTGATTGCGGTATCTCCTTTAGCTGAGGACGCTCTGCTCGCGTCTCATGCACGTAGATGAGGAGCCCAGCGCGGCACTGGAAAGCAGATCTGGTGTCCAGATCATCGGGAGCAACGAAGGAGCATCGCCACCAGGCCTCGGGAAAGCAAAACCCGTCTGCCTCTAGCAGGCGAACGCTGTTTTGATCGAGGTGGAGGCAACGGGGCATTGGGCAAACATTCAACGTTTGCGGATCGACGAATGCAACATCATCTGTACCCAACACCAGCCCTCGTTTGCTCAAAGCTACGCTCAACGTGCTTTTGCCCGCTCCGGAGCGCCCAATCAGCATTACCGCGGAATTACCCGAATTAAGGCTAGCTGCGTGAACAGCGATGAGACGCTGCTGCGAGCGGATGATGGCCTCGCAAAGAGCGGACTCCAAACCCCACAGCGCACTGCGAAGATCCCGGGCAGCGCCAGCTTTTCCCCCAGCGCCCAGCGGAAACCCCGGTATCCGTTGGCTATGACGGCTTCCGCGGGGTCCTTGGCGGGTGTGGTCTTTAGAAACCTCCGGTACAGCCGGACAATTTGGTTCCGCGCCTCAACATCCTCGGTCCGCAGAACGAACGGAAAGTCATATACGGCGAAGAAATCCTCAGTGGCGCTCGGCAATGCCGGCGCCGAACTCAAGGGTACCTCTCGATAAACCCGTATTGCTGCAATAGAGCGAGGAAAGCTCGCGTATCCCGCTCGATCTGACCTCGCGCAGCGTCATAGGTCTCCGCAAGGTCATCGACAATCTGATCTACTGTCCAAAGCCCATCGCACAAGTCCCAGATCCTACTGGCTGATTCGCTCACTGGAATCGAAAGCCGGCTTCTCGTGTCAAAGAGAAGACAGGTCCGGTCCGGGAGGCGGTGCGATTCAACTTCGATTTTTCGAACTGGAGCATTCATCACAAAGGCTGTAAATACTTTTCTACAAGGGGTGCTCTCAGCCGATCTAGGTACTCTACCCTAGCAAGCTCGAACTCGCTGCCAAAGGTTGCTCCGATGCAACGATTATCGCGAAAGCAACCGGAGCGATGTACGCAATCCTCTTGCCGAGCGCACGCCGCGATACCGGTTCGTCTCGATCTTCTGTGGGCTGTTTTTCGTCTTCCATAGGGATGTTAATGCAGACTTGATGCGCCGATGTGGCGCTAAGCTGGTTTCCAGTATTCTAATCTAGGCTCATTGGCCTAGCAAGCTATTTGTGGCCCATTTGTGTTTTAAATGTCGCTCATAAGCCCTATTTAAGCGACGCACCAATCAGCAATCGGAAACGGAGCGGCGTATGAGCGCGGCTCTAATAATGCAAGAGGTCAGTTGAACGCTGAACAACGACCGAATGTTGGTTGGGTTTTGGCTTTGGTGGTGAGGTCGAGCGGAACTATTGAAAGGCGAGCCCCAGGGTGTACCGAGAACTCGCCGGATTCGGGTTAACTTCCGAGCTAACACAGATATCCTATGCGCGCTTAGACTGCGTCTTCCTGCGGACTATGATAGAAGCTCCCAGCAGGGCGCTGCCGAGCAGGATTAGGCTGGCTGGTTCGGGCACTGCGGTGATGGTATCGGTGACAGCATAATCGCCGCCTGCTGTAAAGGTCAATTCGTCCGTTAGGGCGAACTTGCCGCCAGGAAGCGCGCTACCGGTGGCCTGGCCGTCTGTGACACACCCAAGGCCCGTGCAGGTGTTGAGCGTCATCGTGCTCCCAATCGCGCTCCATCCGGATAAATCGGGTGGAGTCCCGTTGGCGTAGCCCAGGTTCATTAGAGACATACCGCTTGAGTTGTAGAGGCCTTCGCTGGTAAAGGTTTCGCTGGCGTTTGATACCTCCTGCGTGTCAACCACTGCATCCTGATGGTCGAAGGCGGCGGACCCGAAATACGCAGTCAAATTTGAAGTTCCCCCTGTAATGTCGATTTCGTTCTGGCTCATGCAACCCGCTGCGGTGCAATTCGGAGATAGGGTTTGGCCGGTGTTCCCCGTAAGCACCCAACCGTCGAAATCGCTCGCGGTCAAGACATAGGTCCCGGTCGCGGTGTTGGTGCCTGATGTGCTTATGCCCCAAGTCGTTTCGGTGGCAGTGGTGCAACCAGCGGTGACCGTGACGCCACCGTCAGTGCTGCAGGAAAGATTGTTGCCGTTCCAGGTGATCACGTCGCTTCCGCTCACCAACACCAGATAAGGATCGCTTTGGGCAAGCGCGGTCCGAGCCGCTCCCAAGCTAAACAGTGCCAATGCGCACGCCAAGATGGCTCGATTCATGTAAGGAAATCCTCCGTTGTTTCTTGTGCGGACTTTGTCGTATTTGCAAGCCCAGTACCAAAAGCACCGCGGAAATGATTCGCTTTGTTCTCAGTTAGATCCGAGAGCACCATAAAAAAAGGTGCGAAATCGTCGATTCCACATATCAGGAAGTTTTCGCAAACGGTTGAATTCCGTCCTAATGGGCACCCTGCGCCTCCTGCGCCATTTTGACTTCGGGAAGCTTGGCGTCGATCTTCAATGCTGCTTCCAGGGTTGCTCGGCTGCGCTGTCGCTCACCCAGCTTGGCGTATGCCATGGCGAGATGATATTTCGGGACCGCGCTCAGCGAAGCTAACCGTGTATCCGGATTGGCGCTTGCCGTCTCCAAGTAGGGAATCGCCGAGCTGTAGAGGCCTTTCTGGTAGAGAATCCAGCCCAGAGTACCGGCGTATAGAGGCTTGCCAGGCTCCAGTTCCACGGCCCGCTGAGCGTACTTCAGGGCTTCATCCAAATTGTGGCTGTGCTCCGTCAGTAAATACGCAGGTTGTTGAGAGCTTGGTGCTGATTCGGATCGGATTCCACCACCTTTCGGTAGTCTTGAATCGCTTTGTCAGCCTGTCCTCGATTCTCTTCGATCACCGCTAACCAAAGCCGGGACGGCTGTCGGCGGGGCCTGCACTGGCGGCGGCTTCCAGCGTGTTGACCGCCTGATTCAATTTACCTTCGACCAAATCCAAGCGCGCCTGGTTGAGGTCTGCCTGAGTGTGCGCCGGCGAATCGATTTTGGCGGCATTAAAGGCGGCCCGCGCTCCGGGGATGTCTCCCTTGTTGGCTAGCAACTCACCGAGAAACTCCTGGACATCGAACGATTTCGGTTCACGGGCGGCATACTCCTTCACCTTGGCGACGGCCAGAGCGTCTTCCTTCCGCTCCCGATAGGCCAGGCTCAGAGCTCGCAGTCCCAACACATCCCCGGGGTCGTTCTGTAGCGCCTCCTCCAGGACCTTGCGGGCACCGCTGGGATCTCCCCGTCGGCGCAGCTTATACAAACCGTCCTGAATCAGCAGTTGAGGCGTTCGCTCAGCGGTGAGCCCCTGGTCCATTCCTTTGCGCATCTCTTGGAGATTTCCTAGAGACCACTGCGCCCAGTTGCGCTCCTCGATTATAGGTATGAGTTGCTTTTTGGCTCTCGGGCGCCTCATTGAGCAAGTCCAGGGCGGGCCTGCCAAGCATTGGCTTGCAAGAAATTTTGAGCCAGCTCTAAGCGCACGGCTATCAATGCCGGATTAAGACGCAACGCTTCTGCTAGCTCCTGCCGATAAAATGAGCCTCTTTCCAACCACTTGCTTGAGTTTCGCCTGGAGATAGTGGATTTCCGGAGAAGCCGGCCGTTGGTGCTGCACCTCGTTGAAATCGGCTTCAGCGCGTGCGTATTGTTTTCCTTGGAGAAACAGCTCGCCCCTCTGGAGCAGCGCATCCAGATCCTTGGGGTTTTTTTTCAGAGCGTTCTCCAGGACCTTCCCGGCATCCCCTGGATGATTCACGCTGTTGTAAGCCGCGACCAGGCGCGTTCGCGCCACCCCGTCTTTAGGATCGCTTTGACAGAGCCGTTCAAACTCCTTGACAGCTTCCGGTTTGCGGCCCGTCTGAAAGAGATACAACCCATAAAGGGGTTGATACTCCTTCTCTGAATAAGACCGAGAGGCGCTTGTAGATCTGCTCCGCCTCAGCATTTTTGCCCAGCGCCTTATCCACGCTGGCCATCTGTCTCAGGACCAGACCACTGTCACTTTTCATGGCCAGTGCTTGGCGCAACACTTGCTCGGCCTCGGGCAAGCGTTTTTGCGATTCATAGAAGGCGCCCAGGAGGGCTCTGGCCTCGAGGGATTGTGATGCGCTGTGGGTGAGCTGTTGAAGAGTATCTTCTGCTCCCTTGGCATCGCCGCTTCTGAGCTTCACCTGTGCCAAAAGCAGCGAGGGCCCCAGCTCTCGCGGAAATTTGGCTACTGCCTGCGCCAAATATTCCGCCGCCTGATCCGGCCGGCCCAGCCGTAGCTCAGTGAACGCTAGCGTGTTCAGGGTGTCGGGAGCTTGGTCAGTGTCGATCAGCAGCCCTTTCAGGCGAGATTCGGCTTCCTGTGCGACTGTTCGGTCGCCGTACACAGCCATCAACTGAGCCAGATGAAACTGTGCCTGGGGGTGATGCGGATCGAGTTCGAGTGCTTTCCGGTACGCGCTGACGGCTTTTGGAAGATCACGTCCCCCGGCGAATGCCAAGCCCAGTTGGTAGTAGGCTTCCGCGCTCTTCGGATTGGCCTGGATGGCGTTCCTGGCTTCTACAGCCCCCGATTAGAATCGTGCTTCTGGATCAAAGTCTTGGCTGCTTGCAAATGTCGGCGGCCTTTGCCTCGGGGGATCGGGCACACCCCACCGCCAGCAGCGACAGGAACAGCGTCATAGCCACTGGCCAAAATCGCCGTTTTCCAGCTAAGCTCATAATCCACTCTTTCTTCGCCACAGGCCGGTCATTCGGCTGCGGTATAACAAAGCGCGCCCACACCGAAAGTTGGAACGATTCTTTTTTTGGGGTTGAAATGTCATCATTTGTCGCGCATAGCCTGAGGGGATCGGATTTCGAGATGGAAAATAACGCATTTGCCATGCCAATTTCTTTTCCAAGCGGAATGTGGCCTTTTATAGGCTGGCGAGGTCAAGCTCTCATTTGGTCAACTACGACACGTGGCGCCTACCGCGTACGGGCAGCGGTCGCCAGCGCAAATTTTCCTCCTAAAACCCGAAAACTTTGCACGTCGGAATAACGCCGACCAGTCTGGAATTGGAAATCCCACGCAAAAGATGGCGACGAAAGTGCTTCATCAGTTTTCAACACGATGGCAACGAGCCTAGCTCCTGAACAGGTAGGGGAGTCGACAGTCAGGCTGCCACGCTCCTCCACCTCGTCGCCGGCTCAAGGTCGGGCTGATCGCTGCACTTGTCATTGTCCTGTTTGCCAATGTGTTGGCCAGCATGGCCCACGACTGGTGGACGGACCCAGCCTGGTCGCAGGGACTCCTGCTCCCGCCCCTAGCTCTCTACATCGCCTGGTTGCAACGCAGCCGGATTCTTAGCGTTCCTGCCCAGCCGAATCCCAGGGGGCTGTTTCTGACGGCGTTTGCGTGCCTGACATTCCTGATTGGCACCCTCGCTTCCGAAGAGTTCACTGCTCGAATTTCGTTCGTAATCTTATTGGCCGGATTGATTTGGACATTCTGGGGCCGCGGAAGGCTGCGGATGCTGGCATTCCCGCTCCTGCTTCTCGCCAGCATGGTGCCGCTTCCGGCGCTTCTGTACAATACCCTTGCCGCGCCACTGCAGTTGTTCGCCTCCGATCTCGGATCCCAGCTTGCTCAAGCTGCTGGGATATCGGTTTTTCGCGACGGCAATATCATCCAATTAGCGAACATTTCCCTGGGAGTAGAGGAGGCCTGCAGCGGTTTGAATTCACTATCGGCCCTCTGTGTAGGAGCCCTTTTGTTCGGATACAGCGCGTGCTCCGGGTTGACTTGCCGGATCATCGTTTTCTAGATCGCCATTCCACTGGCGATTACCATCAATGTATTGCGAGTGGCGGGCACCGCAATTCTCGCCGACTACAACCAGAGCTTCGCCATGGGTTTCTATCATATGTTTTCAGGCTGGTTGGTTTTTGTGGCCGGCGCTGCCAGTCTGTACCTGTTTGCGCGCTTGCTGCACGCCATAGCCGAAGGTTCCTGACCGCACATGCGCCATCAATCTCTTGTTTTCCCTGCCACGGTTAGCCTGCTGATTGCGACCGCATTTATGGCCGGCATCGCTAACCGACGGTCACCTGAGCCACTGGCCGTTCCTTTGGGTCAAATCGATTCGCAAATCGCCGGATGGCGAGCAGTGCGGGATCGTGCATTGCCGGATTCCACTTTGCACACACTCAACGCGACATCCTATCTTTCGCGAACCTACGGGAAGGGGAAAATCCAGCTTGACCTCTTCATCGCGTTCTATGCACAGCAGCGTGCCGGGGAAAGCATGCATTCTCCCAAACACTGCCTGCCGGGGGCGGGTTGGGAGATC
This sequence comes from Bryobacterales bacterium, assembly GCA_963747945.1. Taxonomy (GTDB): domain Bacteria; phylum Acidobacteriota; class Terriglobia; order Bryobacterales; family Bryobacteraceae; genus Palsa-89. The sequence goes on along the minus strand of CAVVHB010000002.1, from coordinate 38,302 downwards.
TGGAAGCATGACTCGGCATGGATCCCGGTAAACGGACAGGCGGTAGAATCAACAAATACTCCATCCAGAATCGGGAACGAGAATGTTGATGTTGTACTGATATCAATCCAGGACCCGCATATATGCGAGCGAGTACTTGGGCAAAGGGCTCCTGACCCAGATACCATGTTGACCGGACACACGGCCGGATCCATAGTGCGAGTTATGGTGCCTGACTACCCCAGTGCGGCCGAAGAGGGGGTCGCATTCGCGACCTCGGTCATCCCGGAGGTGCAGCGTTGCCTAGGTCACCATTACCAGCCCAGTGATAGTGAGGGCCGCCATCGATTGTGACATCCGGAGCGCACATACCGCCAGAACCGCGCTGATGCACTTCACCCTTGGCGACATCGTCTGACTACTCCCTGTTCTACCAAAGGAAAAAAGTTGGCCACAGATAGGGGCGGGGAACGGCGACCGAATGCAGCCCTCTCCTGCATGTCCAACACTACAGCGATCCGGAGTGCCTCTCATTTCGACGTTCTAGCGGAGAAAATTGCGAACCGAACGGCCCGCGTGGGCATCGTCGGGCTAGGATACGTCGGTCTTCCTTTGGCCGTCGAATTTGCCAACGCCGGGTTTTCGGTCACTGGAATTGACGCGCTGCATTCCAAAGTACAGCGAATCAATGCCGGGGGCTCCTACGTCCAAGACGTACCCAGTGAGGAGATTTCGAAGTTGGTGGAACGGGGAAACTCCGCGCTACATCCGATTTTTCGGTGGTTGCAGAACTGGACACCTTGAACGTCTGGGCTCCCACTCCCTGCCGCAAGACCAAGGACCCGGACATGAGTTACGTTGTGGCGGCATGCCAGGAAATCGCTACGCACTTCCATTGGGCACACTCGTGATTTTGGAATCCACCACATATCCGGGAACTACGAAGAGCTGTTGCTCCCGATGTTATCTCGGACAAGACTGCAGGTCGGGGAAGATTTCTTTTTGTGCTTCTTGCCCGAGCGGGTGGACCCGGAAACGCGAGTTACAACACGCGCGACATACCGAAGGTGGTAGGTGGCATGACCCCGGCTTGCACCAAACTGGGCGTGCAGTTTTATTCTCAAGCGCTCCAGACTGTTGTGCCGGTACACTCCACGCAGGTGGCGGAAATGGTAAAGCTGCTCGAAAACACGTTTCGCATGATTAATATCGGACTGGTAAATGAGATGGCGATCATGTGCAACCGCATGAATATAGACATTTGGGAAGTGATCGATGCCGCCGCTACCAAGCTGTTCGGCTTTATGCCTTTCTACCCGGGTCTTGGGTTGGGAGGACATTGTATTCGATCGATCCCTTTTATCTGTCGTGGAAGAGCCGTGAAACGGATGGAAGCGCGTTTTATCGATCTGGCCGGTCATATTAACGGACCGATGCCACATTTCGTGGTCGACAAGGTACAAAATGCCCTAAACGAGCATGGCAAGCCGGTCAAGGGATCCAGGATTCATTTTCAGGAGTGGCATACAAGCGTGACATCGACGACGTGCGCGAATCGCCGCCCTGGATATCATGCATGTACTGAGGCAGCGCGGCGCTCACGTGACCTTTAGCGATCTTTACGTGTTACCCTGCGCCTCGATGACGACATTTGCCTCTCGACCGGCATGATCGAATCGGTTCGCGCGGCCGACTGTGTCGTGACAGTGAAGGACCACAGCGGGGTGGATTACTCGGCGCTGGCGGTCGATGCGAAACTGACCGTCGACACGCGGAATGCGCTGCGGGGCGTTCAATCGTCAAAGATCGTGCGGCTTTGAAGCCAGGCGAAAAAGAGATTTTTCGGGATTGCGGACCGTAGCGGACACAGCATGCAGTCCGCGCTTGCTTGGCCGCAGAATTGCCGGTTCGAAACACTCACGGTTAGGGCCTACCACTCTGATTCGCGTCTTCAGCCAGGACGTTTCCGTCAAGAGCTTATTGCTCATCGTTGGGGAGAGCACTGTTATCGTTCTATCCGTGATTCGGGCGCCAGACTTCGATTTTGAACGACCCGGTTCAGTTTTCCCTGTATGCCGACTCCGGGAACTTCCTGTTGCAGGTTCTGACGGTCTTGGTCGTCCTGGAGACGTGTTGCTATTACAACGATCTTTACGATCTGAGCGTCGTACGCCCGCGCGTGAGCAGGTGCTTGGCCTGGCGCAGGCTTTGGCGCCGGGTGCCTTTTGCTGGGCCTTCTGTATTTGCTGTTTCCTGGCTTGCTGGTCGGTCGAGGTGTCCTGTTTATCGCGCTGGCATTGATTACGGTCTTTATCGCCGCAATAGAAGCGGCGTGGACGGTTGTGGGATTGGACGACCAGCGGGAAAACAGTGCTGATTCTCGGCGACGGCGAAACGGCAATCACCGCGGCCCGCGAATTGGAGCGCAGGAGGGATCTCAACTTCCGGATCGTGGGGTTCGTTTCATCCGGAAGCAATGGATGCCAGCAACTGCTGGATACCCGGTGCTGGGCCATCAGCGCGATTTGAGAGCGATTGCGCGCGACCAGGGCATTTCCAAAATCATCGTGGCGCTGGAAGATTTTCGGGGCACCCTGAAGACACGCGACCTGGTCCGGTTGAAGGTTCAAGGGATTGAAATCGAAGATGCGCCTTCGGCATTGGCGGCGCTGACGGGCCGCGTGTGGCTACGAAACGTGCGACCCAGCTGGTTCGTGTTCTCAACGGGTTTCCAACGGTCACGAGTGACACTCTTCATCAAGCGGGTAATCGATCTGGCGGCCGGGTTGTTTGGAATTGTATTCTTCACGCCTATCATCGGTTTGGTCGCGATGCCATTGCTTGGAGTCCAAAGGTCCGGTATTGTACCGCCAGGAACGCGTAGGCTTCACGGGCAGGACCTTAATATGCTGAAATTTGGTTCCAGGCACATGGACGCGGAAGCGATACCGGAGCGCAATGGGCTCAAAAGCAGGATCCCAGGATTACGCGCGTCGGCCGTATTATTCGTAGTATCGGCTCGATGTACTGCCCAGTTTGTTAAGAGAATCGGGGGAGAGATGAGTTTCGTCGGCCCGCGGGCCGAACGACCTTGCTTCGTCGAGCAGTTGCGGGAGCAGATCCCGTTTTACGATGAGCGCCATTCGGTTCGTCCCGGCATCACGGGCTGGGCTCAGGTGGAGTATCAGTACGCCGCGACCATCGACGACGCGTATCGCAAGCTCGAGTACGACTTGTTCTATTTGAAGAACTTGTCCATCTGGTTTGATCTTGCAATCGTGGTTCGAACCGTCCGGTAGTTTTGTTAGGGTCGGATGGTAAACCGCGGCCAGCCCCCTTAATCCCAAGATTTGGGATTAAGTCCGAGAGGCGTGCTGGTATTCGAGCGCTAATTCTAACAACTCCAAACGAAGGGTTTGGCCCGGAGCATGCAACAAGATGTTGACCGCCTTATGACCAGCGCGAAACCCGCGGCTTCGAAACCCAGTTCTCACCTCTCTCGCTCGCGCGGATGCTGTGGAAGCACAGCCTGATGATCGTAGTAACGGCGGTTTTAGGTTCAGCTGTGACTTATGGCGTGGTTCATAGCCTGCGGACTTTATCGGTCCGAAGCGCTTATTCTGATCGATTCCCAAAAGATCCGGAGCGGTACGTCTCCTCTACGGTGAACACGGGTGCGCAGGACCGGCTTGCGACCATCAGCCAGGAGATCCTCAGCGCTACGCGCCTGCAAAAGATCATCGACGAGTTCGGGCTGTACCGGAACGAGCGAAGAAAATGGTGCAGGAAGAAATCTTCTAATTGATGAGGAAGGATATCAACATCGATGTGGAGAAAGGTTGGAGCGGGACCGCCCGGGAGCCTTCCGTATCGGATACCAGGGCACGAATCCCAAGTTGGTCGCGGAAGTAGCTAACGAGCTGGCGAGCCTTTTCATCGAAGAGAACCTTCGGACCCGCGAACGCCAGGCGCAGGGTACGGCAGACTTTATCGACAGCCAGTTGCAGGCGGCCAAAAAGATCCTGGATCAACTGGAGGCCAAGGTGAGCGCCTATAAGCTGAAACACGATGGAGATCTCCCGGAGCAACTGGGCGCGCTCAACTCGCGGCTTTCCAGCCTGCAAATCGAGCTGCAGGGCAACCAGGATGCCCTCGGCCGGGCGCAGCAGAATAAGTTGGTCCTGGAGGGCACACTGAGTATCACGGAAACGGAGATCAACCGAATCAACACACTGCCTGCACGTTCTTCCGGCAAGACAGACACGTCGCAGATGAAGAGTCTACCGGGCGAAACGAATCTGGAATACCTCCAGAGCCAGTACGACGACTTCAGCAAACGAGACCTGCCCACCTATCCGCGCATGGTAGAGCTCAAGCGCGAAATTGAGCGCGAGAAGGTGGTGGAGCATGAGCAGCGAGCCCGGTTAGACACCTTGAAGTCGCAGATCGCGCTGGCAGACCGGGAGATCCAGCAGCGTACCAAGGAGCGCGAAGGAGTCATTAAGGCGGTTGCGGCATTGCAGTCCAGGATCGAACAGCTTCCGGTGCGCGAGCAGGAAATGGCGGAGCTCACGCGCGATTACGAAGAATCGAAATCGAATTACAAATCGCTGCTGGATAAAAAGCTTGCAGCGACAATGGCCACGGACATGGAACACCGCCAGGAGGGCGAACGATTTCATGGTTGCTGGATCCGCCGCGCGTCCCCGAAAAACCCATTAGTCCCAGAACCCGCCAGTTGGGGCTAGGATGCATTGTTAGCCTGGTGTTGGGGCTGACTCTGCCAATCGCCGCGGAAACCAAGAAAAACGCGCTGCTCGGAGAATGGGAGCTGCCCGAAGGTGTCCCCGTTTTGGGTCGCGTTCCGTATATTGAACCTCCCCGGCGGACACGACGTGTAGCAGGAGACCAGGGGAATACCGAAAAAAGAGACAAAAGGGCAAGCTGGAAATGGGTGCTCGTTTCGTCGCTGGTTCTATCCTTTGTCGCGACCTGTGCGGCAGGCGTTTACTTCTATTGGGGCAAACTCTAGTGTACGAATCACACTTTGGGCTCCAAAAGAACCCATTCGCCATGACGCCCGACCCTAGTTTTCTTTTTCTAACGGCGGCACATCGAGAGGCGCTCGCGACAATGCTATAAGGCGTGTAGAGAAGGGCTTCATCATGATCACCGGCGACGCCGGGACCGGGAAGACCACTCTGCTTAGCCGCATGCTTCGGATGATACCGAGCAATCGGGTCTGTTTCAGCCTGTTACTGAACCCGACCCTCAGCGCGGACGAGTTCCTGGAGTCGGTCCTCATCGACTTCGGGATCGAGCGAATACCCGACAGCAAGGTGCGCCGGCTGCTCAAGTTCCAAGAATTTCTCATGGCCGCGCGCCGGTCTGGGAGAATCTGTGTACTGGTCGCCGATGAAGCACACCAGCTATCGGGCGAAGTGCTGGAAGAAATTCGCCTGCTCACGAACTTCGAAACCGCCGATCGAAAGTTGCTGCAGATCATTTTGGCCGGGCAAACGGAATTGCGGAGCATCCTGAATTCAGACGGCCTCCGACAAGTCAAGCAACGGATTGCCGTGCGCTGCGACCTGCGGCCGTTATCGGGCGCCGAGGTAATCCAGTACATGCAGTTCCGTTCGGCGAAGGCCGGCGCCCACAATGCGCCGCCGTTCGATGAGGCCGCCATCCATACCATCGCGCGCGCGTCCGGGGGAATTCCAGGGTGATCAATGGAATTTGCGATAACGCGCTCAACTTGATTTACGCCACCGGAGGAGCCCACCGTCACAGTCTTCCATGCATTGCAAGTGGCGCGCGATCTGGATCTGCAAGACAGCGATTTGCCTTTAGTGGCACGCGACCGCCGTCTCGGTCGCCCGGGCATAGTTTTTTGCCTCCACGCCAAAACGCCGCCGCGCCCTCACCCCCGCGCCGTTCGACGGGGCCGTTTGGATTACGCGTGCGGCTGAAACTTCGGAAAAATAGCCATGGGACTTAAGCCACACTCCAACTTCCGATCTGCCTGCCCGTCAGAGGGCATCCCTGGAAGAATGGGAGCCACCGCATGAGCAAAATCTTCGAGGCTTTAAGAAAAACGAAGGCGAAATGGCCGAAATGGCCAAAGTTGTATTAGGGGAAGGAACGGCCTGGCTCCCGCCCGCCTCGGCAGCGGCGAAAATGCGGCCTTCGGTGAACCGGCACCCAATGCAACGCTGGAGCGCGGCGACACAATTCGCTCGGTCAGTATAGAGCTGGCCCCCGAGTCCGCAGTTCTGCCGTTCCACGGAATCGAAAACCAGTCCGCTCAACAGTACCGGATGATTAGAACCAAAATCAGCCATCACCCGGCGCAGCCCAAGATAATTTTGATTTCGAGCCCCATGGCGAGCGACGGCAAAACCATCAGCGCGATTAACCTGGCGGCCGTATTCTCTTTGCAGGAGCAGGTTCGGGTGCTTCTTATCGATTGCGGTTCTTTTTGTCGGCAGCGAAACTACTGAATGTGCCGGCCGCGCCGGGAACCATCGCGTCCTGCGGAATGAGGCGAGCTTGGAAACGGCCCTGGTGCGGCTCGACAAATTCCCCAATCTGTACATAATGGCGCCGGGCCATAGGTTGCAAAGAATGCGGCCGAGATGCTGGCATCGCCGCAATGGTGAGCATTGTATGGATATCTGTCGGTCGGAATTTGATTTTGTGATTATGGATGCGCCGCCGGTGGGCTCGGCCGCCGAATACGAATTGTTGCAGTTGGCTTGTGACGGAGTGGTCTTGGTTGTGAGGCAGGATCATACGAACCGACAGCTTTGGAAGCGAGCTTTGGACACGGTTCCTAAATCCAAGCAACTGGGCGTGGTATTGAACTGCGCAAGAAACTGGTTTCTGTGGAAGACCCACAGTTACTACGATTATTCAGATAAGGCGCATAAATAGTTCTGGTGGTCATTTATTTTAACTACTTACGGGGCAGCCTGTAAGTAAAAGGGCGAAGCTATGTCTCCAAATACCTCATGGTACGCTGTGCGGACGCGCTTCCCATTTCCAGGCGAAGATCACGATCGATTCTTTCCGAGAAGGGCATGGAAACCTACTTGCCGAGCTTCCGTGAAGTGCATCAGTGGAAGGACCGCAAGAAGGTAGATCAGAGCAACCTCTTTTTTCGGGGTATCTCTTCGCGTGAATTGCGGACTGCCCGCAGAGCCGGGTTTCCGTATTGTCGAGCGATGGCGTGGTCGGCATCCTTGGATCTGGGAACTCGATCGAGCCAGTGCCGGAAAGCGAGATAGAAGCCGTACGAGGCCTGCTCGAAAGCAGCACAGAATGCGACCAAGCCAATCCTCTACTGCAAGAGGGGATCTGGGTGCGGGTTAAGCGTGGCCCGCTGAAGAATCTGGAGGGCTTGTTCGATTCGGGTGAAAAATCAAACCCGGCTAGTGGTGTCGATCACCTTGCTCTCGCAGTCAGTATCGACAGAAATAGATGCGAGCGACGTGCAGTTTTTGCGTTCGACGGTCCAGCAGTTCCGCCGAATCGCGTGATCGCTTGTCCAGGAGGAAGCCTCGTGTATCCCAATCTCAAACTACAGCTTTGGAAAACGGGCATTCGACAAAACCGTCTGGCGAAGATGTTGCGTGTGGATGAAACCAGAATCAGCCGGATCGTGAACGGTTATCGCGAGCCCAATGCCGAGTTGCGCGAAAAAATATTGCCAACTTATTAGGGTGCGAAGCCCAATGGCTGTTCGAATCGAGCGATCCAGCTCCTTTGTCCGGCACGCACCTGCCTTTCGCCGCCAAGGCGTCGCAAGAACATTAGCGATCCGCCGGTCTGGAGTTCGATCGGCGAATATCCGTTTGCTATGCCCGTATTCAGTCTGCAAAAGGAAAGACGCGTAACCGCTTCCGCCTCTGAAGGCGCGCGCCACATGCTATGTCTGCCATGCTACCCCACAACATGGTGGACGGGCCCTATGGCTCGAGTAGCGGCTTTGCGGGTAAGCATGCCGAAGATCTATAAATTAAGCCGGAGCGATTTCGCGCTTCACCTCGCAGCCGTCCGCCGGGCCGCAAATCCGGGTGGACAGGTGATTCTAACCTTCGACGATGGGGGCGCGAGCGCTTACACCAACATCGCACCAATGTTGGAGCAATCGGGCTGGAGAGGACTTTTTTGTGACCACCGGATGCATTGGCCAGCCGGGATTCTTGACGGCAGATCAGATCCGCGAACTGGACCGCCGGGGGCACTGTATCGGCAGCCACTCCTGCTCGCATCCCAGGCGCATGTCGCGGCTTCCCTGGGAACAGCTTGTCCTGGAATGGAAGGTGAGCGTGCAGTGCTTGGAGGAGCTTGTCCGTCATTCTGTAACCGCGGCGTCGGTGCCGGGAGGCGAGTACTTCCCGGGAGGTAGGGGAAGCGTCGGCAGCGGCCGGCATCCAAACTTTGTTCACCTCGGAGCCTACCACCCAGCCACATGAAGTGAACGGCTGCCGGGTGCTCGGCCGCTATACGATCCAGCGGAGCATGGGACCGGAATGGTCCGGCGGGTTCGCTTCCGGCCGGTGGGCTCCCCGCATCCGCCAAGCTGCGTTGTGGAAAACCAAGCGAGCCGCCAAGGCGTTGGCCGGCGGCACCTCTTTTAGGCTTCCGGAGTTTGTGTTCTCCACAGATCGGGAACGCTAGGATTTGGTCCGAACGGGCCGCCTTTGCGTTTCTTTCCAGAGATTTTGGGTATGGGGAAATAGAATACGAGTTGCGAACAGCGCGGCTGCGAGCAAAACCATAGGAAGCTACGCAATGGAGATGTGATTCGCTTCAGCGGCAGACGACGCGGGACGATCGGGTCGGCCAAGCGCAAGGGCATACACAGTCGCCTGGGAGATCAACACTCCAGTACGCCAGGGTTGGGGAAGCGCAAAGCTGGTCGCGGCAACGAGAATCAGGGCGTACGGCAACAGCAGGCGGCCCAGTTTGTGGAAAACAAACGCCCCCCACATACGGTTGCGCCAGGACAGAAGTTGCGGATAGAGCTTAACGATCTGGTAAACGCCCGCCAAGGTGCGCACCTTGCGGCGGAATTCGACATCCAGCGCCGTAGGATAATCGAAGGCTTTGGCTCTTTCTTCCATGATGACCCGGTACCCTGCAAAGAACGCGGCCAGAGGAAGAAACATGTCATCGACGAGTGTACCCGCAGGCAAAGGAACAGCCAATTCGCGCCGCATGGCATAGATGCAACCGGTGGCTCCCATGACGGAATCGATTCGGCTCTCACGCTTTCGCATCCACTTTTCGTATATCCAATACAGGCCAATGGAGAGCCTGTCCAGAGTTTCACCATCGCGTATGACTAATTCGCCGCTAACGACGCCGACCCACGGATCAGAGAAGCAAGCCACCAGAGACTGCAGGCTGTCGGGATCGAGAGCCTGGGCGACAATCGGTGAAGAACAGGATCTCTCCGCGAGCGCGTTCCAGTCCGGCATTGAGAGCAACCGCCTTGCCGGCGGCGGCGATTCGGACCAGCTCGACCTCTGCTCCCTCCGAAGCGGCTCCGGAACAGGCAAATTCGGCGGCGATCGCGTCGGTGGCATCCGTGGAGCCATCCCAGATGACTCCAAGTTGCAACAGCTCGTGCGGATACCGGAGCGCGAGCAACTGGGTCGCCCCCGGATCGCAGCCAGCGCTCGCCATTGCGAACAGGAAGCAGAAGGGTGACGGTTTTCGGAACAAACGTTTTCGATATGGGTTTCAATCGCCCAGCGGGCCCACAGAGCCAGCGCGATGGGATATCCCGCCGCATAAAGATGGAGAAGGCGGCCCGAAACCAGGAACACTGTTTGGAGAAACCTGAGCATCCTTCTTTTCTATTCTTGCTCAGAAGCGCAGCTGGACGGGCAGCGTCAGAACGGCCCGTCGAGCGATGTGCTTCTCCACATTCCCACAATCATCATCAGCAAGGAGCTTTGATAGACGAGGCCGGGCAGGTCCCATCAGAGAAGTGTAGTCGCACCATGAGAATCTCGTTTTCAAACCAACACAATCACCGCCAGCCAGCCGGAATATTGGCCAGGATACTGGAAGTCAACCGATGTCGACTTCAACACCGAATACTTGCCCGAATTTCCAGTACTGATGAGACAGCTTTCGTCGGCTGAGGGGAATCAAGTTACTCGATATCGGCTGCGGACGCGGGCAGGTGGTTCCGCAAAAACGAATCTTTGGGATACGACGCACGGGGAATCGATTTCGATGCTGATTCGGTTCTCGACTCGGTCCGTACTGGGGGCTATTTCCCCGGCGATATCGGGGATCTGAATTGTCTACCATACGCGGACAGCTCTTATGACGCCATTTTGCTGGCGGGCACGGTGGAACACGTTTACGGTGGGCCGGAGAAGGGGTTTTCCGAAGCGTTTCGAGTGCTGAGGCCAGACGGCATTATGGTGCTGACGATTCCCTACATCAATTTAGTGCGAAAACTGGTGCTGCCCTTCTATATGACGCGCGACTGGTGGTTCTCCAATTTCCCTGAGGCGCGGAAGGAAAAGTTTTTCGAATACGTTTTCACGCGATCCGAAGTGGTGCGGATGCTTTTGCGAGCTGGCTTCGGTGTGAAGGAATGCCGGCGGGCCTACTACACCACCGTGTTGCGGAAGATTCCGGGCGTGAAGGCGGCAATGGAGGCTGTCTTTGCCAAGCCCCGCAACGGCTCAAGCAACGGAACGGCGAAGAACGGCTCCGCGCCGGGACGAGCCGCGTCGCCAAGGATGAAGCACATTTTGAAACCAATGATCGAGGTCACTCTGAACGGAATTATTCCGAATCGTCTGATTGTGATCGCTCACAAACCCGCCCGTTGAGGAGCGAATTCGATGATTACCACTAAGCCGGAATTCAATTACGAGCAATCATGGGCGCTCAAGGTGGCGTCCGTCGATGCCAAGGAGTCGCAACGAATTCGTCAGACGCTAGAGCTAATTCCCGACGAAGTGCGGTCGGTTTTGGATGCAGGCTGTGGAGACGGGCGGGTCACGATGGCGCTGGCGAGAGGTCACGACGTGGTGGGCGTCGACGTCTCCTGCAATGCTTTGAACCGCGAGGCCAGGCGCAGCCGGGTTGCGAGCGTGCTCACGGCGCTTCCTTTTCGGGACGAATCGTTTGACCTGGTATTGGTATCGGAGGTGATTGAACACATTCCGGCCGATGTGCTTCCCCAGGTATTGCAGGAGCTCCGGCGAACCGCCAAAAAATACGTGCTAATTACAGTACCTTATCGCGAAACGCTCGAGGACGCCTCGGTTCGCTGTCAATGCGGGTTCGTGTTTCACAAATGGGGACACCTCAAGCGATACGATGAGCGAGCGCTAGTCTCGCTCTATCAAGATATGACGGCTTGCGCGGTTCGCCTTTTGGGGCCCTCAAAACCGGCCGATCCCGGTTGGCTGAAAAGAATCGGGCAGAGTTGGGGCGGCCGCCATGCCGTACCCGACGCGGATACAATCTGCCCACGCTGCTGCGGAAGGTTGTTTGAAACATCCGCAGTTAATTGGGTATCGACCGTCTGCTACTACTCGGGGAGCGATCGCCGGACGCGTTTTGCCACGCCGTCGCGGGACTTGGGTCGGAGGGCTTTTTCGGAAGCCAGTCGCTCAATAAGGTTCAGAGCTCTGGTCTGTTAGGAAGTTGAATGCTATTTCGCGTACAACTCGCTTTGGAAGCTGAAATCCTGGCCGTGATTGGAACTCTGGCCCGCCCGTACTGGGGCCTGCTTCTGCTGATCCTTTTTACCTTCGTGCGCCCGCAAGATGACCGCCCCAATATTCAGCCGCTGCATATTGAGGAGGCCATTACTCTGGCGGTACTGCTGGCCACTTTCTTCCGGCCCGCGGTATTCGTGCCAAGAACCTCCTTCACGTTACGCGCGATGCGCTGGTTTCTAGTTCTGTTTGCGCTCATGGTTGTGTCAGCGCTCCTCAACGGATGGACGCAGGCTTCGTCGGAGCAGCTGTACGACACTTTGACCGTCTTCGTAGTCTGTGCCTTGATCCTGATTTGGATCAGGACGCAGGAACGGATTACGGCGGTTGTTTGGGTTCTTGTTGTAACGAGCCTTTATTATTTCAAGTCGGCACTGCAAGGCGCGACTTACTTGCGGGACGATGAATTCGCGCGCCTCGATTTTCGAGGCAACACGAACTTCGGCAACCCAAACTTCTTGTCGCTGTTGATGATCATCGTCATGTATCTAAGCTTGAGTCTCCTAGGGGCCGTTCGCAACTTCTGGTTGAAGCTAGTGCTGTTGTCTTCGGCTGGCGGTTGTATATTTGTGTTTCTCAAGTGTCAATCGCGGGGTCCGACGCTGGCAATTGTGCTGGTAACGATTATCTTCTGGCTCATGCAGGAAAGAAAACTTTTGACATTTGTGGGGCTAGGCGTGGTGTCTGTCGTCTCGGTATGGCATTCTTGGCCCCCAAGACAATATCGACCGGCTGATGACCATCCTCAACTATCAGAAGGACAGTTCCGCAATGATACGTATCGAGATGTGGCAACGTAGCATCGAGTTGATCGGCAGCGATCCTCTGCTCGGAATCGGACCGGCGAACTTCGAAGAGATGACACGCGGCAGTCGATTTCCGCATGGCATGTCGCAGCACGAAGCCTACTTGCAGATTGCTACTGAGGTTGGAGTGCCGGCGGCTCTTATCTACGTATTTCTGTTACTCAGCGGAATCCGCGCTGCTTGGATGGCGCGCCGCTTGGCTATGGCGAGCGATCAGGACCTGATTTTTGTGAGAAAGGTCTCCGAAGGGCTGATATGCTCCATCGTCGCGATTATTGCGACCGGATTTTTCACAGGTTTGGCATTCCGCGAATTCGTTTATATCACTTTGAGCCTGTCCTACTGCGCGCGCGAGATCGCTGAGGCCCAACAGGAGGAGCAGCCGCTAGAGGATACGGTGGCTGCGTCCGCGATGTGCGCGGAAGCATGAACAGGGCACACCTTAGACCGCCCAGGGTGTTGATGGTTGCCCACTATTTCCCTCCTGGCACGAGCAGCGGCACTCTGCGCACGGTGAAGATTTGCCAAATACCTTCCAGAATTCAACTGGGAACCATTCATCCTTACGATGCAGCCCGACGCCTATCATCCGAACCGAATCGATGCCAGCCTTCTGGCTGAAATCGACGACGGTCTCAAGGTGTATCGGACGCCGGTCTGGAGGCCGGATCATCTGCTCGCTAATTTGAAGAAGAGGTTGCTTGGGGCGGGTGGTAACCACCCTCAAACCCGGCAGGCGCGCGTAACGGCTATTCCAACCCCAATGCGAACCGGTCTGGCCAAGCATGTCCGCGACTGGCTACAGTTTCCCGATGCTTACGGAGGGTGGCTGTGGCCCGGATTCTGGGAAGCCCAGAAGGTAATGCGCAGGCAACAAATTGACCTGATCTACTCTACGGCACCATCACCAGTGGCACACATGATCGCCCTGCTTCTCCACAAGTGGAGCCGCCGGCCATGGGTGGCCGATTTCCGCGATCCATGGGAATGCCTTTTTCCTGAGTCGGTTTATGTCGAACACGAACATCCCTGGAGGCAGCAGGCGGAAGTAGCCTGCGCTAATAGAGTAGTTCAAGCCGCTGATTTGGTCATCGCAAATACAGAGCGCTTATGCCATGCCTTTCGTTCCCGTTTTCCGACACAGCTGCCGGAAAAATTCGTCACCATCCCTAACGGGTTCGATGTTGAAGATTTTCTGGGACTGCCGCCCCGCCCCGATCCGGCCGCGAAGTTCACGATCTGCCATGCGGGCACATTTTTCGGCCGACTGCGTTCTCCTGACGAAGTTCTCGTCGCGGTTCGGGAGCTGGTCGCAGATGGAGAGATCGATCCGGCCGATCTGCGTATCATCCTTGTCGGCTGCGGCGAGTATCAAGCCCGCTCGGCGCCTTATCTGGAAGTGATCCCTCGAGTCAGCCACAAAGAGAGCCTGCAGATCATGGCCGACTCACATGTGTTATTGTTGCTGCAACAAAGCCCGAAATACTGGCTCCAAGCCCCTGCGAAAACATATGAATATCTTGCGATGCGGAGATGGATTCTGGCGATCGCCGGTGAAGGAGCGACCCGCGACGTGGTGTCCCCTTTCCCGAACGCAATCGCCGTTCAACCGGGGGACTCCCAGGAGCTTAAGTGCGCCATCCTCCGGGTTTACCGGTTGTTCCGCAATGGCCGGCTCTATCCTTGCCAGATCTCGGAGGACGGCATCCGGCAATACTCGAGGCAGGATCAAACGCGTCTACTTTTCGCGGTACTTCGCCGGCCTGATGCGTGCAACAACCAACTAACATGTTGCGGGTCTTCATCACCGTGGACACCGAGGCGTGGCCCCTAGCCGCGACGTGGCAAAAGTTAGTGCCGGCCGATTACGATCGCGACTATTATGGCATTAGCCCAGAAGGCGCATTCGGCGTGTTGTTTCAGGCGGACCTCCTCCGCGAAAACGACCTGCGTGGCGTGTTTTTCGTCGAGACCTTGAGCTCTTATGTCTCCGGGATCGAGCCGGTGGCCCGTCTTGTTCAAGAGCTTCGCTCCCGCGGCCACGAGGTGGGCCTTCATACTCACGCCGAATGGTGCAAGCGCGATTCCAGCTTAGCTGTTTTCCTCCGGAGGTTTGATGAAGGATTACAACGAGCAACGTCAAACAACCTTAATCGCCAAAGGCCTTGAGCAGCTCCATGCTTGCGGTGTCACGGATGTACGCTCGTTCCGCGCGGGGGGGTATGGCGCGAACTTAGGTACCTTGAAAGCCTTGGCCAGGAATAATATCCCTTTTGATTCCAGCTATAATTATTGCTGGTTCGGACAGACCTGTGCCATTGATACAGACGCACCGCTCGTACAGCCCGCGATTCTAGAGAGTGTTCACGAGTACCCTATTACCTTTTTTAGAGATCGGCCGGGTCATTATCGGCATGCCCAGATTTCTGCATGCTCCTCCGCGGAGCTGGAACACATGCTTCTCGCGGCGTACCAGCAAGAATGGCATGCTGTGGTCATCGTTTCCCACAGTTTCGAGTGCATCTATCGCGATCCGCTAAGGCCCCGACCCAATCGCGTCGTGGTGCGCCGGTTTGAACGCTTGTGTAAGTTTCTGGCAAGCAACCGCGACAAGTTCATCACTTCCACCTTCCATGATCCAGGCTTGCAAACCTTGCCTGCGGTCCACTGCGCACAGCCACTGCTGGGGCGGCTGCGGCATACATTCTCGCGAGGCATCGAGCAGGCATGGAAGAGAATGTCTCGAGCAGTCTAACGACCGAGCTAGGCGCTAAAGGTTTTTTGTGACCATCATATCCGCCGTTTCCAGGCTCCAGATATCAAGGTGCCTGCCCGAAGTTTCCTCAGGATGGCCTCCTCCTGCAGCCCCTATGAGGTACGAAGCATGAGGCTATTCGTTCGCCTACGGAACTCCTACAAGCGGTCCGGGATTTTCGGAACCCTTGTCACTTGCGGAAGCGCTCTTCTCTTCTATGGAACCCAGCAGATGCCCGCGAGGCGCCGCGCACGGCAGCGAGAACGCCAAGGGGAAGCGGAGTTTGACAGGCGATTCGGCGTAAGGACCGCTGGGCATATTGATCTAGTGGATGTGGCGGTCCTTCCAACCGGCAACCAGTTGTTCGGCATCCAATATGCGGCTACTTCAGAAGCCATCTTCCGGGAAATGCTCTCTGCTGTTCCAGCGGACTTCGCGGATTTCGTTTTCGTAGATTTTGGATCGGGTCTGGGACGGGTCTTGCTCCTGGCGTCAGAATACCCGTTTCGAGCAATCCGCGGCGTCGACTTTTCGCCTGACTTGCACGCCACCGCCGCTGATAACATTCGGCGCTACAGGAGCAACATCCAGAAGTGCACGGATATCGTATCCATCTGCCAGGACGCAACGAACTACGCGATTCCGGACGAACAGGCCATTTTCTATTTTTACCACCCTTTTGTCGAGCCAGTGATGAAGCAAGTATTAACGAATATTGAGCAATCCCTTAGTAAGCACCCACGTGACGTTTATCTGATCTATTACAACCCGAAGGCGAGACATATCATTGACTATCATAACGTGCGTTTCGCTCAATCGGAAACACCTCAGTGTACTGCATATATCGCTCTTGTGTGAACACGGCCAAGAATGCGGATCGCCTTTATGGGGCAATAGGCAAGAGGCGAACAGCAATCGACTATGAGCGTCGCGCTACCGTCGATTCATGAAAGCTGGGTACAAAGGCCGACAGAGATACGGATCACATTGGGCGAGTTTTGTATCGCCTCGGTGCGGTTCCGAGCAGCTATACCAGCGGCCTTCGACTGGCGAAGTCCATGTCCTATCCGGGACGATGAGATTCAGACCCAATTCGGGTCGGGTGTGCAAACCGTTTTCTTCCCATCGTGGCTGACCTCCGGCCATTTGCCGCGCTTCAGCTTTCGCCGCTATGGCCTGCGTTATGTCCCTTCGCATTTCGCACGGCACTACATAATTCTTGCCGGCACCTTTCAAGAGTACCTTAGCGGTTTTAGTTAGTTTTTAAAGGCTTTCTAACACTCTCAAACGGCGCATCCGAAAATTTGCGGACAATAGTGGCGGTACCGTCGATTTTCGGGAGTACCGAAACCCCGGTGACATAGCTGCCTTTTACGAACTGGCATCACGAGTCAGCCTAAAAACCTATCAACATAAGTTGTTGAAAGTCGGTTTACCGCAGACCGAGGAATTCCCTGGCAAATTGGTGGAACTTGCGGCTGCCGACAAGTTCCGGGCTACATCCTTGCTCACAACGGCCAGCCCGTAGCATTCGCCTATTGGACCCGCTTGGGACGGTGCTCTCACATACCAGACGCCCGGATTGATCCGGCCTTTCAACAATACTCGCCGGGAACCGTTCTCTTGTATCACATCTTGGACCGACTGTTCTCGGAACAGCGATACGCGATTTTTGATTTTGTCACGGCTGAGCATCTTATAAGAGTTTTTTTGGAACAGCTATTGCTAACTGTGCTGCGATTTACTATTTTTCTTATACGCCAAGGAACCTTGCATTTCTGACGCTTCACTCCGCTGCGTCATTCGTCTCATTCGCAGCCGCCAAAGGACTCTCGCTACTGGGTGCAAAGGATACGATCAAGAAGAGGCTGCGTGGAGGCTACAATCAAGACGCTGAACACGTTACCAGGAATTGAATAGGAGGGTTCTCTACCAATCCAGTGCGTGCTTCAGGCGGCGAGCATGGTCGCCAGTATGCGCAGCAAATCGCCTACTGGGTCGTGGCACTACCCTTAGAGACTTAACCCCGGTTTCGGGCGAATCGCGTTTTCGTTGGACCAAGAATCGATTGGTCGTTTGGTCACCCCTACATTGATGGAATCTTTCCATCGCACTAAACACATTCTGTAGGATGATCGCACCCTCCGGCGTTGCGCGGGCGAAATTCGACCGCCACGCTAATTTCGATGTGACCCCGACAGAAGGAACTTCATGACACCAAGTGTTGTTGTTGAAACGAATAGCACGAAATCCGTCGCCGGAAGTCTGGCAGCCAAGATCCAGAGCGCATATCTGTGGACCGGCGCTTTTCAGATCGGAAAGAGTCTACTGGGATTTGTCATCTCGATTCTGCTAGCGCGGCGGCTGCAACCGAGCGATTACGGTCTCGTGGGCATGGTTACAGTTCTCATCGCCATTGTCTCTGTGTTTCAGGACTGGGGTATTGGCCAAGCAGTAATTTACTTCAAAGAAGACAGCGAGGAGGATCTCGCCACTTACTTCACCGTTACGACAGCGACCGGCGTGGTGCTTACCGTCGCATTGTTTCTTTGCGGCTCACTCCATCGTCGCCAGTTTCTATCGCGAACCGCGTTTGATGGCTATCGTTCGTGTGCTGAGCTCAACGTTCCTGTTGGGCGGCCTGTGGTCGGTTTCTAAGGACTGTTGACGAAACACTTCCGCTTCCGAAGGCTCACGCTCATCGAAAGCGGATGCACGTTGGGTTCTGGAATCGTAGCCGTGATCATGGCCTGGAACGGCTATGGAGCTGGTGGAGTCTGGTGACAAACATATTGCTTCAGAATCTATCGATCACGGTGCTTTACTGCTCGGTTGTGCGTCCCCGCTTCACGGTACACCTTAACCGGGCTTTGCTGAAAAAGGTGCTTCGTTGGGGTATGCCTCTATCGGCAAGCCTGCTGTGGCGCTTCTACGACAACTCGGATTATCTTGTGGTCGGCAAGCTTCTGGGTGCCCCCGCATTGGGTGCTTACACCATGGCCTTCCGGCTGGCCACTATGGTGAACGACAAAATCTCGTCCGCTGTGAATCGAGTTACCTTCCCCTCCTTTTCGGCGATGCAAGACGATATTCGAGGCGTCATCGACCATTGGCTATCGGTGACGCGCAAGTTGGCCTGGATCAACTTCCCGCTTTTGGTCGCGATCGCGATGAACGCCGACGATTTTATATCCGTTTTTCTCGGCCCGAAGTGGCAATCGGCGGCTCCGCTGGTCAAGTACTTGTGCGTGGTGGTGTCTGAAAACCTTGAACCCGGTGATCGCCAACCTGCTCAGCGCCCGGGACCGGACGGATCAGGTATTCCAAATCACCGTTTTGAACGCTATATTGCTTCCGGGGGCGTTCCTGATCGCCTGCCGGAACGGTTCGGTCACCGGCGTTTGCATTGCATGGTGCATCGTGTTCCCCCTGACCTCGGCCTTTCTTATCTACCGCGCAACCCGCGTGGTCGGGATTGGCTTTGGAGACTTCCTGCTCAACATCAGGGCTCCTACTCTTAGCGCGGGGCTGTGTCTGGGGGTGATGCTCCCTGTATCGTGGATGATGCACTTCGGTCTTTTGCGTCTCTGTGTCCGCACGGCGCTGGGGCTGACCTGTTTCGCCGCTTGTTTGTGGTTTCAGGGGAGCGTGCGTCAGTCGTTATCGCATTTCTTTCAGTCACGGCTGTGCCGTCAGGCGTCCGCGGTTTGAAACTACTGGAGCCGACGATACTTCCGAATATGTGGAGTTATGAAGATGAACAATGCAGGTTACCAGAATATTGCCCGAAGAGCTGAGCGTTCGTGTTGGGTCCGAGCCGCAGGCTTGCGCCTATCAAGTCGCTGGTCCATACCCTCGGAAGACCCTATTTGGCTGAGGTCTGCCCGGCGAGAGTGGCAACAACACGAGTTCGATCCGGTTTATGAACGGCCCGTGGAGTTTTCTTTTGCACTGCGGGCATTGCGTGATTACCCGGTGGTTACGGTCTTGGATGTAGGATCAGGCGTGTCTCCGTTTACAGCGACACTGGCACATTGCGGGCTTGGTCACGGCCCTCGATAACGTCTGTACTACCGCGATTTCCACGTCTTAGATGACGACATTCGGCATCCTCGAATCACGCAGAGCTTCGACGCAATCACGTGCATCAGCGTAATGGAGCACATCGACGAATTTCTCGATGCGGCACGAGGCATCGGCGCTCTTTTGAAGACCGGCGGCTATCTCATCCTGACATGCCCTTACAACGAGGAGCGCTATTGCAGGGACGTTTATCGAGAACGCGGCGCTACATAGGGTCAAAACAATTCGTACATTTGCCAGAAGCCATTCCCGGCGAGAGCTGGACGCAATGGTGGACACCATGGGAGGAAGCATCGTCAATCAGGAATACTGGAAAGTATTTGCCGGGGACATATGGGCTAAGGGGAGCGGCTGGAAAGGCCCGCGCCTTCCTCAAAGGACGAGCCGCATCAACTTACCTGTGCAGTGATCCAAAAGACGCGATAAAAGCGTGCCCTCAGAATTCCCGGCGATTTATATAGCCGTTCAGCTGGGTGCCGAGCGCGCAGTAGCAGCTAGATGCTGGTTACCGGGGAGCAAGCGCCAACGGTACTTGAATATCGGTCCCAGAACTACAAGATGAACCGCCTGACACCAGCAGACTGTAGAACGGAACATGGCCGGCTAACCAATTCCATGCCGACGAACCGCTGAGGTTTCCATCTCCTGAATCCACGATTCCCGGCAGAAAAGTCCCAGCGGCCCGCGCGGATAACGGGTAAGGGTGATCGCTGGAACACATTCCGCTATTGTTGAATGTGCTGATGGTCTGAGCAGCTGGAACGAGCGCCCCCTTAAAAGCTGTCCATGTTCCTACGTAAGGATTTGTCGTCGGGTCCGATCCGTCTCCTGTGCACGCCGAGCCGAGTTTGGTTGGGCTTTCGTACAGGTAGATGTCGTAGGGGTTGGAGGCGGGATCTTGTAATAGTTCCAGCAGGAAGAGGTTTACTTGGTTACTAAAATTTCCCAGAGCGGTGAAGCCCAGTTCTAGGCCGCGATTCAAAACTATCTGCAGGCCCCAATCCATCCATGGTTCCTGAAAATCGCTCGCTTGGCTTTGGTCCACTTCTCCGTTGGTAATGAAGACGGTTCCGGTAAGCAACTGACTCAAGCTCAGACATCCGGCACAGGCCACGCTCACATTGGAAGAGTCCACGGAAAATGGAGTAATCCCGATCTGATTGAGCGTTGCCCATGATCCCGTAGCACCAAACAAACTGTCCGACTGTAATATGTTGCTCAAGTTGGGAGTCGTGATGGCAAGCGGGCTGACCGACAACACCGACGGGTTAGCACTCGTTGCAGACGTAACGCTGTACTGTGACGTGTAAACATCGGACGGCCAGCAATTGCCGACATCGGGGTTGTGGAGCGTTGGGAAAATTCCACACACCGCGCCCGCAGTGTCCGTAGTCCCAACGTGTCGCGGTGGATGGAGTGGCGGCATAGACCGCGTATCCGGTGCAGGTCGAATTGGGGGGACGTGGGTGTGAGCGCTGTTCCCGTGATGCCGTAGTATCCTTCCATGATTTCGGCGTTAGAGCGGATCACGGCGCTTAAATAGGTTTGTTCCGCCGTTGCGTCTGGACTGACCGTCGCGGCCAGCTCTATTTGCTGAAGACCCCAAGACATCAGCCGGGCGTTCTCAGTGAATGTTTGCGAAGCGAATAAGCCGTTGCTGGCATAATAGGCGTTATTCGGATTGTTCGCAAAGACGCAATAATTGGCTCCCTGCTGGACTTCCTCCATCGCAAAATAGTTTCCCGTCAGCAGGTAGTGCGGATAGCTGAAGTCAACCCAATGAGCGCAGGTATTGTCGTAAGCGGAACCTGCCGTGGCGAAGCTTAGGTTTCCAACAGGGCTGACCACGTAACCATAGGACAATTCTCCCGACGTCGGATACGCATGCCTGGAAAGTCCGTGTCCGGTGGTGTTGCCGGCACCTGAACCGCAGGCGCTTGATTGCGTCGTGTTTGCGGTGTCGTAGCCAAGACAGTAAAACGAGCTGCCTGTGCGCGATTCTCGCTGATGAAATGGGTTTTGGGCGAAAGCCTCCCACATACCACCACCGCCGCTTACGCCAAGCAGTGTAGTGGAAGAATTTGCGTCCACTTCACCGCTCAAGAGCGCCCAAGCCTTTGCGCACTCGCTGTTAGGGCTTCCGCAACTGGCCGATCCCATGTTGTACAGATATTCAAGCTCCTGACGTGACACCGGCTTTCCTTTATCGTTACCGCCGTTCTGCGCCGTCTGGATCATCTCGTGCCCGGTGATGTCGCCGTGATCATCCTGGCTGTAGCAAGAGTAGTCACCACCTGAATTGGAGGGGCACCCGTACTCAGACGCTAAGTTATTAGAGAAGCTGCTATTGGATAAAGTAGTCGTGCTGTCAGGCGAGACGCTGGCGTTGACCAAGTCGTAATTCAGCATCAGCTTGGTGGATTCAAGATAGGCGAAGTTATGATCGATGCGGATATGGCCTGGTGCTGTACCGCTCCAGAACGTTTTGATCCATCGTGTAGCTCCCAGTTGTGTGAATATCCCGGAGCCGTTCGCATAGGCTTGTCCGGTTGAGGTGTAGACTTGCGTTGGCGTCGAGCCCGTTTTGAGAACGAACGAGTAGCGCTGATCTTGCATCCTGCCTGTCCACATGTTCTCTAGGATGAAGTCGCACTGGACAGGGTAATTAGAGGTACCGAAGAAACTCAGCAGGAACATCGGATGGAGGCTCGCATATTGATTATTTCCGGTATACCACGCCCCCGCGTTCAGGTTCATCGTGGTTCCGTCCCAATGCGCTCCGAAGTCATAAGCGCTTGAGGAAGTGCACTCCTGAACGACGGCCTGCGTGACGACGGGTCCGGCGAGCCACGTCTGGAAGAGGCAGTCCCCGGCGCTCAAGGCATTGAGCATCGCCTTGGCATCCACCGTTTTGACGGCCCCGCCAGCGGGGTCAGTGACAACTAATTGCGCATCCCAGGAACCAGAGCCGCCCCCGCTGTTATAGGCGACCATCTGAGACTGGCCGAGACCTCCGCTGCCGTTGCAGGCTGATGACGATGCCACACTTTGAAACGTGACGGCCAGCGAGCTATCGGAGCCAAATGTCGGTGCGATGAAACTCACAATGGCGAATTTGATCGAGCCGTCCGCCCAGGAGTTTTTGATGTCGTTCTGCCATGTCGTGACAGGTGTCCCGCCGATCACCGGTTGGGCGCACTGGCCCGACGGAAACTCGCCTTGTGCAAAGGCCCGACCAAAGATAATGGGTCGTCCAGTCTGATTGACGCCATCCACTTCGTAAATGTTGAGACTGTCAGTGACGGGACCGCCCCCACCGTTTCCCCCGTTTCCAGGATTCGGGGTAACCACGCAGGTACCGCCGAGAGCAGCGTTAATGACGCGCTGCACATCCACTACCGTGCACCCATCGTTGGCCAGGTTTGCCGTCGTGCAAGACTGCAACCCGAGCGCCTGATTAATGGCCAGCTGCACGTCGGCGGCGCTTACCGTCGCATCCCCACTCAACGCGCAGGGGCAAGACTGAGCAACCAAACAACGCACGGCGAGGGCGAACAACACCAGTTTTTTCACAGGGTGCCTCTTGCGGGTTATCGGCTTTCGCAGCCGTTACTTTAGCGTTCTAAGGTGATACCCGGATGAGCTACGACTGCAGCAATTCCGTTGCCAAGTTAAGGAGCGAGGCGCTCACCTTGCGTAAACCGCAGAAGGCACGAGCCTGCTGAGATATCCTGGTGTAAGCGCGCAGATTGCATGATAGTTCCAAATCGAAAATGACTGTTGAAGCACAACTTATCGATATCACTTGCCTGGTGGGAGCGCGCCCGAATTTCGTCAAGATAGCGGCTATCATTCAGGAACTGCATCGCCGCCCTAAGTTTTTCCAGCCGGTTGGTTCATACCGGACAGCACTATTCGCCGGAGATGTCGGCTAGCTTCTTCAGCGACCTGGAGCTAGCCGAACCGGATGTGAACCTGGGAATCGGAGGCGGAACGCACAGTGAGGTGACGGCAAAAATCATGCTGGCGCTCGATCACGAGCTGGTCGCGCACCGGCCCGATCTGCTGCTGGTGGTTGGAGATGTCAATTCCACTCTGGCGGGGGCGCTGGTGGCCGCCAAGCTCGGGATTCCGATCGCGCACGTCGAGGCTGGCTTGCGCAGCTTCGACAGGAGCATGCCGGAGGAGCTCAATCGCGTGGTAACGGACGTGCTCTCCGACTACCTTTTTGTGACGGAACCGAGCGGCGTCCAGAATTTGCTCAAGGAAGGAATGCCGCGGGAAAAGATTTATTTCGCCGGCAATGTCATGGTGGATACTCTGCTGCGTTTCCGCGAACGCGCGCGTTCCTCGGACGTGCTTTCTCGCCTGGGCCTTCAACCGCAGTCCTATGCCGTGGTCACGCTGCATAGGCCGTCGAATGTGGACGATCCCGTGCGGCTCCGAAGCCTGGTCGAGATGTTGGACCAACTTCAGCAGCAGCTTCGTGTGGTATTTCCAGTGCATCCGAGAACCACGCAAAAGATGGAACAGTGCTCGATCCGGACCTCACTGCTGCTTACGCCCCCGATGGGCTATTTGGATTTCCTGCGCTTGATGAGCGACGCCCGGTTGGTGCTTACCGATTCCGGCGGGATACAAGAGGAAACTACGATCCTCGGCGTGCCGTGCGTTACCTTACGCGAAAACACCGAACGGCCGATCACGATCGAGCAGGGAACCAATCGGTTGGCCGGAGTGGATCCGGCTAGGATTCTGGCCGCCGCTCTGGAGGCTCTCAGCGCGAAACGAGTCGATCGCGCTCCCGAGCTGTGGGATGGCCACGCGAGTGTCCGGATTCTCGATGTGCTGGAGCGCGAGTTGGGCTCCAGGGAAAGTGCGCGGTTGGCGACGGCGCGGCCAAGCCCGGTCCTATAGGGCGGATGGCGGCAAATCAATCCTCCGTTCTCATCATCTCCTACTGGTTTCCACCAGCAGGCGGCATCGCGGTACAGCGCGCTCTCGGCCTGGCGCGCTATCTGCCGCAACACGGCTTTGTGGTTCACGTGCTGACTCCCAGCAATCCTCCCTCGCCCGTGCCCGATCCGGCGCTGCTGGAGCGCGTGCCACCGGAAGTATTGGTCCATCGCGCTTGGAACCCGTCGCCGAACGCCCGCCTTAGGAAACAGCTGTGGACTCTGCTATCGCGGCGCGGCGCGAACGCGGCGTCATCGCCAAAGCCTGCTGGTAAGAGCGCAAGCGGTTCGTCACGCCTTTCTGGTCTGGTGCGGCGCTGGCTCTCGCCTGATCCCGAGGTGGTGTGGGTGCCATTCGCAATACGTCGCGGCCGCAGCATCGTGCGGCGCTACGGGATCCAGAACGTAGTGGTGACGGCGCCGCCCTTTTCGGCATTCCTCATCGGCAATGCGCTGAAGCGCGAATTCCCTGCGCTGCGGCTGATCAGCGATTTCCGGGATGAGTGGCTTCGTTTTTTTCTGTCTACCTTCGACTACCACAAGGGCCCCCAGATCCACCGGCGCGCCGAGCGCATCGAGCGTGCCACCGTGGAGACATCCGACGCGGTTGTGACGGTGACGCCTTCGCTGGTGGAGGAGTTGCAGCAGCGCTATTCCGATCTGCCGGCCGGCAAATTCCAATTCGTCCCGAACGGCTATGATCAAGCTTTGTTCGAAGAGTTCACGCCGCGAGAACATGCGGGATCGAAAGTGATCGTGACCCATGTAGGCACGGTTTACAGCACCGCTTCGCCCGATTGCTATTTTTCCGTGCTGGATCAACTTCCCGAAGCTGTTCGAAACCGGATTGAGACTCATTTCATCGGCCGGGTGGCGAGCGACCAGGAACACCTGCTGGAAGCGCGCCCCGACGTGAAGATTTCCGGGTACGTTCCCCAGTTGAAGCTGTGCGCCGGATGGAGGAGACGGACTACCTGATGGTCGTGATGAAGGACTCCACTCACGTGCCGGGAAAAATCTACGAATACCTGGCAACCGGAAAACCCATTGTCGCGTTCTCTCCTCCGGGCGGAAGAAGTGGACCGAACACTGCGGGAAACAGGAGGTGGGTGGAGCCTGGACCCGGAGAATCCCGAAGAGATTCGATCATTGCTCGAAAGGCTGGCTAGCGGCGCTCTGGCCAGCGATTTCCATCCCGATCGCCGGGCTGTGCAACGCTACGATCGCAGGCAGGTGGCCGCTGAATTTGCAGCTCTATTGGAGCGCTTGGGCAGCAACCCAGCGATTGCCTCCCGCCCGATTAGCGAGAATTAGAGAATTCCTCGCAGCAGTTCGAAAGTCCCCCAGAACTTCGCGTGCCACTGGGTCCCAGGAACGGGCTTGTCCCAAAGCGGCAATTTCGTTGCGATCCCAGCTCTGGCGCAATGCCTTTTCCAGAGCATTCTGTAGCGCGCCAGGGATGTCCGGCGGCACGACCAAGCCATACTTGTCCGACGGGATCATGTCGGGCACCGCGCCCACGTCGACAGCCACTGCCGGAGCGCCACAGGCCATCGCCTCGTGCAGCACATTGGGCCAGCCTTCGCGGCTGCTGGCCAGGCAGAAAACGTCTGCCGCATTGAACAATCGCGCCAGGGCATCCGGCGGCAAATTCCCTAGGATCCGCACCTCGCTGTTCAATCCGAGATCGGCAATCTGCCGGCGCAGCTCGGGCTCGTAATCGGTGCCGCGGCCGCGGTCCCGCCTGCAATCAACAATGTCACTCGCAGGCCCGTACGTTGCAGGCCTGAAAGCGCCTGCACGATTCGATGATGACCTTTCAATTCGATCAACTGTTCCGCCCAGACGATGGCTTTGGTTTCGGGGCTTAGGCCATAATCAGCCCGGCAGGCCTCGCGATCCAGCAAATGAAAAGTCTCCGTTTCGATGCCATTGGGAATTACCACCACTCGGGCGGGATCTGCGCCGAGCGCCACCGCAAGCTCGCCGAGACGACGAGATACTGGTATCACCCGCGAGGCTCGCCGCAAGGCCCAGCCCATCGAGATACGCCGCAGCCAGTGTGTCTGATGCGATTGCTCGCTGCCGCGCATTGTAATGGTAAACGGGCACGCGAGGATGCGGGCGAGCAGCGCAGCCGCCACGCCTTCGGGATGGGCAAAGTGCGCGTCGATAATCTGGAAGGGAAAATCGCGGCGCAGCCGGGCGATCGCTTTACGGATTTGCAGGAACAGAAAAATCGCGTTCAGCGCTCCGCCGGCCGGGGGATAGAACCAGCGAGGAGAGATCACTTCGATTGTTCCTTGCCAGCGGCGGCGGGGAATCGACTGCGACGAGCGTCGCCGGAGCGTATAGTTGAGAACCGGTAGCTGGGCAAATCACTTTGACGCTGGCGTCGACAGCGACATAGCCGAGGCGCCTTTGGACGAAAATCCCCAGCGCCGGCTCGTCCGGATTGGGATACACCGTCGACAGCGTCAATATTTTCACTGGGGAGAGAATTGCATTCCAAGAGCCTGTGGTTTTCTCGGCTAGAAGGCTGCACGGCTGATTGCTTTTGTCGAGCGGCAGCCCACGAACAGGGAAAAAGTCCAATTTTTGGGAACGGCGCCGTCGGGAGTACCAATTTTTCGACTCGCTGGTTCAAGTGCGCTCGCCTCTACAGCCCCCGATCTCCGCTGCTTAGGCGAATGAAGCATAGAGCCTCTCGTAGTCGGAAATCATGCGCTGAAGATTGAACCGCGCAACCGCCCGCCGGTGGGCTGCAGCGCCCAGCGCCAAACGGCGCTCTCGATCGCTGATCAACAGCGCTAATGCCTCGGCTAAGCGCTCCCCATCGCATGGCGAGACAACAATCCCCTCCACGTCGGGCGTGAATACCTCGCGGTGGCCCGGCAGATCCGCGCAGACTACAGGAAGACCGCTGGCCATCGCCTCCAGAACCACGTTGGACATGCCTTCGCCCAGCGAAGGAAGGACGAATATATCCAAGGCCGGAAGAAAGTTTTGGGGATCGGGTCGGCGGCCGAGCCAATGAACGCGCTCGGCGACCCCTAACGATTTGGCCACGCTTCGCAACGCAGGCTCTTGCGGCCCGTCGCCTAGGAAGGCCAGGGACGTGGCGGGAAACCGCGGGGCCAAACGCGAGAGAGCTTCTAGCAGTACTTCGTAGTTCTTGATCGGATCGAAACGTCCGACCGAGCCGATCAACAGGGCCTGCTCTGGCAGCCCGAAACTGTGGCGCAATTCGGCGGCGTTCTGTCGGGGTTGGAAGCGCTCCAAATCCACGCCGTTCGGAATCCACTGGATCTTGCTGGTTGGGATGCCGTATCCAGCCCACTCCTCGGCGATCGCTTGGCTGACCGTGATCAAACCATCTACTCCGCGGCCGAGGATGCGCTTCGCCCAGACTTTGGGGCGGTTAACTTCATTCAGCTCGCTGAGATTCTTGCCGTGTTCGCCATGGACGATGGGCACACGCGCCAACCGCGCGGCAAGCACCGAATACAGAAACGTCCCCCAATTGTGCGAGTGGATTAGGTCGACATGCGTGCGGCGGCACAGACGCGCCAGCCGCCCGATGAGGAGCCAATCGACGCAGTCTCTTTTCGGCAGGAGATGGTATCCGGAGTCCGGTCGGCGTATGCGCTCAGAAAACGTCTCCTGGGAATCGAGGGCGCAGATGGAGACGCGAAAGCGGTCAGCTGACAGGCCGTTGGTGACGTTGATGATGCCGCCCTCCATTCCTCCGCCTGCAAATCCCTTGGAGACGATGTGCATGATGTGAACGGGACCATGTTCAGGCATGCCGACGCTGCCCCTGGCCGCGCAGCCTGGCCAGCGCGCTTTGGGCTGCTTCACGGGTGAAGCGATAGACAAGCTCGCCGGCAAACATCCAGATGGGTGCATCGCCACCGAGGCGCGGCAAACGGAAGAGATCGCAGCGGCTGGTTACGAGGCCGTATTCGGCGGAAATCGCGCAGTCAAATCCAGCGGCAATCACGCTCCGGCGAGAGCTTTCCGACATGTGTTCGGCTTTCCCGTAAGGATAGGCGAAGGTCCGGACTGGCCGACCCAAGCGAGTCTCCAGCAGGATCTTGGACGTCTCCAGTTCGGCTTGCTGCGCGGCGGGATTCTCCACGGACATATTGCAGTGGGTATGGGTGTGGGATCCGAAGTCGGCCCCGGCGCTCGCCAGCGCATTTATCTCATGCCAGCTCAGCATATCGAAGCTTTCCTCGGCGGCGGCGGTTGCAGTCACGGCCCGGCCACGCAGTTCCTCCTGCAACGCCTGCGATTCCAATCCAGGCCGTCCACGGAGCTGTTTGCGGAGACGCTCCATCTCAGCGGAGGTCAATCCACCTGTAGACCAGCGCCAATAAAGCTCGTTCAGAGGCATCCAGGCGCCGGTACCTACGTAGGCCGTGGCCACGAAGATTGTGAAAGGAAGGCTCAGGCGCTGAAGAATCGGCGCAGCGGCCCGACCGTTGTTGCGGTAACCGTCATCGAAGGTCAGCACCACGGACTTGTTCAACGGCCGTTTCGCGCGCAACGCGTCCACCACTTCGACCACCGGAGCCACGCGGTACCGCCGCTTGAGCATTCGCATCTGGCGCGCGAACACCCGGCGATTGTGGTGGAAATTGATGTGACGCGGCATTGGGGCGTCGTCGCAAACGCCGTGATACATGTAGAATGGCCGCCGCATCGGCGCGGATCAGCCGCGCAAGCAGCCACTCGACGCCCGAGTAGTACAAACAAAAGAAGAGGACCGATTTGATCCTACCCTTCCAGACGCGCCGTTTAGGATCCGAATTGCTCATGCCAGAGGAGATAACAAAAGATGATCCACAGCTTGCGCTCGATTAAGCCGCCCTCTCCGGCCGCGTGGCGTTCGAGCAGTTGTTCGCAGTAATCCAGCCGGATGGGATGAAGCGCGGAGCGGGAATGCAGCAGGTCGCTGAACAGCGGCTTCAGGTCTCCGCGCAGCCAGGCGCCGATGGGTGCGACAAAGCCTCGTTTCCGTCGCGTTAGAACGGACTTGGGCAGTACCCTGGCGGCGGCCTGTTTCAGGATGCGCTTTCCGCCCCAAGGAGTCCATTTCCATTGCGGGGGCAGGCCTGCGGCGAATTCGGCTATGCGAAAGTCGAGTAGCGGTGCGCGAAGTTCGAGCGAGTTCGCCATCGACATGCGATCCGTTTTCACAAGGATGTCGTCGGGGAGGTAAGTCTCATAGTCGACGAAATTGAGCACCTCTTCCTGCCGGACGCCAGCAGAGAAATGCCGGAAGGAATCTCCCATGCGAAAGCCCCGCTGCTCAGGCGCTACTTTGCGCGCAAAATCCGGTGTATACAAATTTTCGAGGTCGACATCGTTGAAAATGGCGCGGGAATGACACCATGCGAGCTCCACCGGAAGCTCGGCACTTATCAACCAATCTTCGGACGCGGCGGCCCCAATCGCCGGCGGCGCCATTTAAAGTCCGAACGCCAGCGCGCATAGCTCCCCGAATGAACGGCGGAACCTGACGGTAAACCGCGGCGGAGGCATGATAGCGGTAGGATGTGTAGCCGCCAAATACTTCATCTCCGCCGTCGCCGCTGAGCGCCATGGTGACATGCTTACGCGCCATCTCCGAGACCAGGTAGGTCGGAATCGCGGAGGAATCCGCGAACGGCTCACCGAAATGGGTCGCGAGCTTACGGACCAGATCGGGGACCGAATGTGATTCGGCGATGAGGCTGTGATGGCGGGTTCCGAAGTGCGCAGCGAGCTCCCGAGCGTCTTGCGATTCATCCAGCTGCTTGTCACAAAACCCGACCGTGAAGGTATCCACCGGCCGATCCATGAGCTGGCTCATCAGAGCCACCACCAGGCTGGAATCGACGCCGCCGCTCAGGAGCGCGCCGAAAGGAACATCGCTGTACAGGCGGATGCGGACCGCGTCTTTGATCAGTGCCAGCAACTCTTCTGCAGCGTCTTGCTTTGATCGCGCGACAGGCGGACTCGAACGTAATCTCCAATAGCTTTGGGTTCGAAACTCGCCGGCGCTCCAAAGTAGAAAGTGCCCAGGCTCAAGTTGCTTGACATCCCGATAAATAGTACGAGGAGACGGCACGTAACCGAAGCAGAAGTAGTGGTCGAGCGATATGGAATCCATCTCGCGCGAGATGCCTGGGTACTCCAGCAAACTAGCCAATTCGGAGCTGAAGACCAGTCTGCCGTTCGAGATCGAGTACTAAGCGGCTTCTTGCCTGCGCGGTCGCGGGCCAGAACACCCCGTCGACGGTGGCGATCCCAAACCGCGATTGCAAACATGCCGTTGAGCCGGGCTAAGCCTTCCGGCCCGTATTGCTCGTAGATGTGAACGATAGCCTCAGTATCGGAGTGGGTAGCGAGGCGATGGCCGGCGTCTTCGAGGTCTTTACGAAGGTCGCGGTAGTTGTATATTTCGCCGTTGAAGACCACAGCGATCGAGCCGTCCTCGTTGAACATCGGT
This sequence comes from Bryobacterales bacterium, assembly GCA_963747945.1. GTDB lineage: Bacteria > Acidobacteriota > Terriglobia > Bryobacterales > Bryobacteraceae > Palsa-89. The sequence goes on along the minus strand of CAVVHB010000002.1, from coordinate 7,463 downwards.
TGGTGGCCGCCTGCTAAGTCGATGATAGCCAGGCGTCTCATGGCCAATCCGGCGGAACCATCGATCCAGGCGCCGGCGTCGTCCGGGCCACGATGGAGCAGCTTCGCGTTGAGGCGCCCCAGCACGTCAGGATCGGGACCGTAACCGGACCTTTCGACAATGCCGCAAATACCGCACATTGGAGTTACCGATAGCAGCAATTCACGGGCCGGGAACCGTGGAGGAAATCTCTCGGGCCCCCTGGTACTTCCAGTACCTCATCCCTCGTCGCCGGCTGAGGTTCGCCGAGCCAAGCGCATCGTGAGGAGAATCCAATCACATACGGCCCACGATCCAGAGCACTGGGGCCCTTCAACTGGCGACACTTGAACGGGCGACCTGAAGACCGCTAGCTCCTTAAATGACCAACTTCTGGCAAAGAATCCGAAAGATGCGCTCGGCCATCCGGCCAACGGCAGCGGATTCCCGTGAGTCTCGATGCGGCTTTATCTGAACTACAACGTTTACTTTCCGTCAAATGCTTTCGCAAGTATAGTCGCTGATTTGACCGTCAACCATCGATTATGGTCCTTCGGGTGCAATCCACTCGCTAAGTGAATTGGATTGCTGATGGTATCGGCCACAAGACTCGCGTTTTGTCAAAGTTCGTTCCGCTAATACTATTACTACTAAACTGTTCCTCGTGCCTCCACACCCCGAAGCCGGACGCCGCCTGGTTTCTCACCCGGGCCAAGGCGCGCCTGGCCAAGCACGAATACTCTGAAGAAGCCATCCTGGAGTTGAAGAATGCGATTCGTCTCCAACCGAAGAATGATGAAGCCTTCAGCCTCTTGGGATCCGCCTACCTCGGCGCCGGTAACCTTCGAGCCGGATACCTATCGCTTTTACATGCCACCGAGCTGAACCCGAAACGTACAGATGCTCAATTGAAGTTATCCCAGATGCTGGGCTCAGCCCCGGACGACAGCCGGCATCTTATCGAAGACGCAGAGAAGCGAGCAGCCTTAGTCCTTGCCGTCACGCCTGATAACGTGGACGCGCTCACTGACCTCGGTTTCGCAGAACTGCGATTAGGGCAGAAGGACGACGCCACCCGGCACCTGCAGGCCGCACTCGACAAGCTTCCGGAAGACCTAAGAGCGGCCATGGCGCTGGCGGCTGTGAAACTCGCTGAGAATAACCGGTCCGGCGCAGAGCAGGTCCTCAAGAACCAGGCTGAGGCGGTACTCGCAAAAAAGGACCCCAAATCTCCGCGAGCAGCCGATGCTCAAATCGCCCTGGGCCGCTTCTACGTCGCGCTTGGTAAGGTCTCCGACGCAGAAGCGGCATTCAATCGTACCCTCGCGATCGACCCAACCAACGCGCCCGCACTCATCGACCTTGCGACCCTTCAACTGGCTACCAACCGTACCGAGGACTCGCAGGAAAAACTTATCAGAGGTTGGCTGCCTTGCCAGATCAGCGCTTTCGCCCGGCTCACGCTGTCTTTCTTTTTCAGCAAGGAAAGCGCGAAGCAGCCATCAAGGAGTTCCAGCAGATCAGCGCCGAAGATCCGAAAGATCATGCCGTCAGCATCCAATTGATCCAAGTCTGATCCTTCTGACCAACCATCTCGAGGCAGCCGAGCAGGAAATCGATCGGCTACTGAAACGGAACTCAAAAGATAGAGCGGCGTTGCTCGAGCGCAGTCGTTTATACCTGGCGACCGGCCGAATTTCCGAAGCCCAGAGTGACCTGGATCGTGTGCTTACACTCGAACCGCACCTCGCGCTGGCCCACTATCTCAAGGCGAAAGCCGACCAGGCCCAGAAGGCGCCCGATCTTCGCCAGGAGGAGCTTTATAACACGTTGAGTGCTGATCCGAGCTTTTTGGCGGCACGGCTCGGAGCCTCCCAAACTTTGATCGACCAGAAAAGCGCACAGACGGCTTTGGAGGTCCTTGCCCAGGCTCCGGAAGCGGAGAAGCACAGAACTGAATTCATCGTTCAAAGAAACTGGGCGTTGTTCGCGTTGGGCGAGAACGCCGAGCTGCGCAAAAGCATCGACGAAGGCCTGGCGATCCGGAAGGACCCAACTCTCCTGCTGCAAGACGTGTATCTCCGTCAAGGAACGAAGGACCTGGCAGGCGCACGAAAGTCCGCCGAAGCACTCCTTGAGCTGGACCCTCAGAATGGACGCGCCTTGGACGCTTTGGCACGGACCTATCTGCGCGAAGGTAAGACGGTAGCCGCTCTGGCAGTGCTGCGGACCGCCGCTCAGAAGTATCCTCGATCCGCGGAACTCCAGTTTCTGTTGGGGCGATGGTTTGATGAATTGAAGTATTCAGACGAGGCGCGCAAGGCTTACATGGCGGCCCTCACGATCGACCCTGCCTTCGTAGCTGCCAAGGCCAGGTTGGGCTATATGGATATTGCCGTCGGCGAACTCGGTTCTGCGCGCCAGGAATTTACTTCGGTTGCGGCCGCCGCCAATCGCAAGGCACCGGCGGAAATCGCGCTGGCTGTCCTCGCGGAGCGACGGGGAGACAATCCTCAAGTCGCGATTGCAAGTTATCGCACGGCGTTGGAAACAGAGCCGAACAATGTCATCGCGCTCAATAATCTTGCCTACCTGCTCGCTAACGAACCCAAGGAGTCTGACGAAGCACTCAAGATCGCGCAGCACGCCAAGGAGTTGGCGCCCGAGAATCCTGTTGTCTGTGACACGATTGGTTGGGCCTACTATCAAAAGGGGCTCTACCGGGACGCGGTCAGAGAGTTCCAAGAAGCGTCGCGAAAGAGCCTACTGCCAAGCGGAAATACCATCTCGCAATGGCTTTTTTCAAGGCCGGCAACACTGTCGGTGACCCGCTCCACCATGCTCCAGGCCAGAAGGATGGACCCATCAGTGCCGGAAGCAGCCGCGGCTGAACGCCTCCTTGGAGCTGATCTCCGCCGGTAGGGAGTTACGATCTGCACACCGTTGACTTCCTCCCCGTTATGTTTGGCATTCCGCGTGCCTTTTCTGAAACCATGTTGCTGAAAGCGTTGCTTTTACTGGAGGTAGAGTAACCGTGTCGAGAAGATCTTTTGGACTCGGACTTACACTTTTTCTTTTTCTGAATGTTGCTGTGTTTGCGGACCAGTTTACCTTTACTAGTCCCGGTACAGTTACGTGGGATGGCGTCTATGTCAATCCATACCAGGCGAACGACAATACACAACCCGAACAAAATCCTCTGACCATCTATTGCGACGACTGGAATACTGAGTTCAGTGGCAATCCTACTTGGAACGCGGATGTCTATACGCTGACTGCGGCGAATGTAACCAACTTCAAGTATGGTGACATCAGTTCCGTCTCCACTTATGGCTTGAATGCGGGCAGTCTAACAATTACTGGTTCGACGTCGAACCCGGACACGTACGACCTTTATCTTGAGGCTGCCTACCTGGACGAGCAGTTGGCGAACGAGCTCGCAAGCGCAGACACAAGTGCGAACAAGCAGCTTGCGCAACAGGAGTATTCGGCGGCTAACTGGCTCCTGTTCGTCAGCTCCGGCAACGTCTCGGGGTTGGTAACTGCGATCAACGGCTCTGGCTTCGGCACAGCTGTGTTCGACGATTTGAGCGCCGCCGAGACTGCGGTTCAAGGCGGATTCAGTGCGCCAGGCTGGGATGTCATCGTACCGGTAAACAACTCCTTCCCCATGCAGGAGTTCCTGATGCAGGATTTCAGCGGAACAACCGTACCGGAGCCGAGTGCCTTCATCTTATTAGGCACGGCGTTGGCAGGATTAGGATTCATCGAAGTGCGTCGAAGGCGTATCGGATCTCGTAACAAAGCGTAAGATTAGGACGTCGACAAAGGCCTGGGCTGCGCGGTCTACCCGGCGGCCCTGGTAGACGCATCGGCAGCGCCCGTTGGACGGGCGTCTAACTGTGCGGCTCTGGACATGACCTCGACGATCCGGCTGCTCGCTGCGCCGTCGCCGTAAGCCGCAGTCCAGGGGCCGTCGGAGACGGCGCGGAAAATACGATCCGGATCGGCGCCGGCTGCCCCGCACCCCCATAAGCCGTTTGATCTGGGCAGCGGCGGAGCGAAGAAGCGGATCGTTCTCGCCGCCGGGACCGTAGCGTCCCGACCAGCTATGGCTGTTTCTTACCTCTGAATCAATAGCTGGCGGGCTTCTTGAGCCTGTTGAAAATTCGGATCCAGCTTGAGCGCATTCACCAAAGCCTGTCGCGCTTCGTCCCGCCTGCCGAGCTTCCAGGAGGCCATAGCCAGATGGTATTGGAAAAGCGGATTCTTCTGGTCCTTCTCGGCGGACTCCTTCAAGTATTGCCAGGCCGTCTGGTAAACGCCCTTCTGGTAGTAAACCCATCCGATCGTATTGGTGATCTGCGAATTGTCGCCCAGTTTCTCTTCGGCCTGCTGTGCCAGGTTCAGCGCGACATCCATGTTGCCGCCATGCTCCATGATGAGCCAAGCCATGTTATTTTTCGCGATCGCATCGTCAGGATCCAGTTGGAGCACCTGTTCATACGCTTTGCGGGCGTCTGTCCACCGGTTCAGCTTCTCGAAAATCATTCCTGCGCGAAGCAACAGACTGGCGTCTTGAGGGTTCCTCCGCAGGGCGTCCTCCAGCACCTGGAATGCGTCCTGGGCCTTATCGTCAGATGCATATTGGTCAGCCAACAAGATGGAACTGTCGGGCATGCCAGGATTCAGGCTGAGTGCCGTTTTCAGCGCGCTAATCGCCTCCGGCCGCTTCTTCTCCAGAAGAAGCACTTGAGCGAGTTCGTGGTACAACAGCGCATCCTTGGGATGACTTCCTATTTGCTTTTCCAAAAACGCGTCCGCCCGCTCAGGTTGCCGCTCGGCCAGATAAACCTTGAGCGCCCCCTCTAGAAGTAATTTTGACTGCGGCTCGAGCTCCCAAGCTTGCTCAAACTGCCGGCCCGCTTCCGGCAAATCGTTCCGTATTAGGGCTAGCAGGGCAAGTTGCCGATGCAGCTCCGTGGCGTTGGGAGCGCGCTCAGCAACCACTTTCAAGACCTTGTCCGCGTCGGTGTAGTTCTTTTTCGAGATCAGAGCCTGACTGTAAATCAACATCGCTTTCACGTCGCCCGGATTACGCTGCAATAGACGTCGTGCATTCGACAAGGCCCCATCCGCCGCTCCAGTGCGGTTTTGGAGTTCCGCCAGACTTCGGCGCGCATCCTCATAGTTGGGGTCGTACTGGACGGCGCTCTGAAGCTCCTGCTGAGCTTGCGCAAGATCGCCGCGTTGGAGATAGACTTGACCGTACCAATAGTGCAGGCCTGGCAAGTTGGGCCGATATTTCTTGGTGTCGTTGAACTCCAGCACAGCCTTGTCTGCGGCCCCATCGGCCAGATACAGGCGGCCCTTCGCCAGGTGCGCGATGGCATCTTTTGGATCTTTCTTCAAAAGGTCGTCATTCAATGCCTGAGCCGATCTCCGGTCGTTCAGATTCAGCTTTACTTCAATAACCTGGTGCAGAAGAGCCGCATCGCCCTTGTGGATTTGCAGCAGCCGGTTGAGTTCGCTGTCCGCTTTGACCCATTGGTTGGTCTGGACATAAAAATCGGCAAGCGCGCCCCAATGGCTTGGATCCTTCGGGTTAGAGGATTGGATCTGGCGCGCCACGCGTTCGGCCTCCGCCAACTTGCGCGCACCCAGGTAATAGCCGAGCTGCGCATCCAAAATCTCGATGTTGTTGCCGCTGATGCTTAGAGCCTGCGTAAATAGGGGTTCCACCTCGGCCGAACGGCCCGCCACGATATAGAGCTTGAGCAACGCCAGGTAGACCGCAACCGAGCGCGGATTCCTCTCCAGCGCCAGCTTGAGATAACGCTCCGCGGCCGCAATATCGCCTGCATCCTTCTTAACCGACGCCAACGCCAGAAACGCGGCGACATGACTCGGTTGGATCTCCAGAATTCGATTGAACGTGCCCTCGGCTTCCTGATACTTCTTCTGCTGGGTCTGGATTGTTCCAAGATTCAGTAGCGCTTCTGTGTCGTCAGGCGAATGCTGCAGGACATACTCGGTCTCTCTTTGTGCGTCGGCCAGTTTGCCGCTAAGCCGGTAGATCTGTGCGAGCCCTTTATGCGGTGGAAGGTAGTCGGGCTTTGCCGACTCGGCCTGCATGAGCAGCCCATAGGCTTTCCGATAGTCACCCTGCCGGAAATCGAGTTCGGCCAAAACGCTGGCAGCTTCCGCAAAATTGGGATCGATCCGCAGCGCATTCATGAACTCGATCGTGGCTTTTTTTACATTGCCTTTTTGGAGAAGCTCCATCCCGTGGTTGTAGAACTTCTGCTTGCGGACTTGGGGATCACGCTGGCAGCCCGCCAAAAACGCGACAGCGACAATGAGGAAAAGCAGCAGGAGTGGATGGGACGGGCATTTTGCGCGCATACAAAGCCAAACGCCGACGGCGGGACTTCCACCCGCAGCCGGCGCAGAACTTTCCTTTCTCAACCGTCTTAACCTTCTTGCACCTTCTGCGCTTTACGCCCGTTTCTCCTTCTCAATGTTATGCCAGCGCCGAAAAGAGCGGTGCCCAGAAGCACGAAGCTCGCGGGCTCCGGCACCGTCGACGGCGGCGTGGTCCAGCTGATACTGAGGTTGTCGATACCGATCGTCGCCGGCCAGTCGATGAAATCAAGTTCGGTATTTCCGCTGAACGTCGCTCCCGTGGTCCAGGTTCCGATGTCTTGGTCGTATGTTGTCGACTGGACGTTCCCGTTCGGCGACGAGATTGAATTGCCATTCCCATGTCCCGGCTCTATACCGGCTTGCACGCCGTTGGTACCGAACGAAGTGACGCTGTTGTCCACGCCATTGGTGTGGTTGCCGGCTTCGAAAGTCATGTCAGGCGGACTCGTGCAGCTACCGCCCGCCCCACAAGGGAAAATCTCGTAATCGAAGCTGTTGACCGTGAACGTGTCGCCACTGAAGCCTTCGAACTGGAGAGTGATTTGATTCGATACCTGTTGGCTGGCGTTATTCGTATTGGCGAGGAAGGTATCGTAGCTGCTGTTAATCGACGAGTTCGTGTTGCTCACTGTGGCGTCGGTGGTATCCCCGAGGGTCAGAGATTGCGGCACCTTCCCCTGGTTCGGGGTGCCGGGGCCCGTAACATATCCGTCGCCGTTGTAGGTTGTGTCGGTGACGGCCCCCTGCGAAATTCCGTTACCGGAGTTACCCGTGGCAACGACAACGCTGCAGCCGGTGCAACCATCGGCGACCAGAAGGTTCGTCATGTATGTGGCGATTTGGCCGGAGGTTGCACCCGCACTCAGAGTATCGAACGAGAACGTCACAGTCCCCGCTTGCGCGGATACGGTCGCGCAAACCAGCAGCGTTAAGAGCAGAACTCCGGTCCACAGCTTCGAAGATCGAATTCTGGCGCTCAGGCGGGAAGTCTGGTTCATATTTTTTGAAAGTCCTTTCAA
>CAVVHB010000001.1:0-32051 GCA_963747945.1 Bryobacterales bacterium | reverse complement strand
CTCTCGCCGGTCTTGAGGGCTTTGGAGAAATCACCGGAGTACTTGGCGTCCGGATCCCATACACCTGTCAGATCGGGGCGCCCTTCCTTTGTGCGAGGCACATTTTGAGCCGCGGCAATTCCGGCGATCCACCCAAGGCAAAGTCCAACGATCAAGAACCGCATTCGGACATTTTATACCCGTTACCACTGGCCCGTGTCGGTCCAGGCGAGCGGGAACCTCCTGGGTGTAACCTAAGACTAGATCTTCCCTGGTGTTTGCTGGCGGGCGCCAGGATTGAGCCATCAACTTATTTTGCGGTGCATTTTTGCAGCCGGGTGCCGGTGCGGTTACCGATTGACGGAGCAAGGGTTTTGAGCCGAAGGTCTTGGTTATGAGGTCAGCAATGCAATCCGCACCAGACCTGCCGAAAGTTGAACGGGCGGAGGACCCATCGGGCTTCTTTTCGAGCGAGTCCGTTCTCAACATTCTTAAGTTGATTCTTGCCGGATCTGAGTTGTCTGAGGTGCTTGCGATCATCGCTGGACTGGTGGAATCTCAAGGCAACGGAACGTTATGCACCATTTGGCTTCCCGATGCGGACGGAACACATCTCTATTGCGCGGCCGCGCCCGGTCTTCCTGGATTTGCCGCAACCGTAGGGCGCACGGTTATTTGCCCGCAAGGTGCATCCTGCGGCACAGCCGTTTATCGAAGGGAGCCGGTGTATGTTGCCGACATCCTGCGGGAGCCTATTTGGGACGATTATCGCGACCGGATGTTGCCTTATGGCATTCGTGCCGTTTGGTCGCGACCCCTGTTCACGCGTGAAGGTAAGGTGCTCGGCACATTTGCCATCCTCTATCGTGAAGTGCGCAATCCGGACGCCATCGACCTGCAGTTGATCGAGAGTGCCAGCCACATTGCAGGGATCGCAATTGAGCGGCACCTGAATGCGGAAAGGTTGCGCCATGAACGCGACCGGCTGCGCTTGCTTCTGGAAATCACCAGCAGCGTGACATCCAAGTTGGATTTCCGGCAAGTAATTGAGGCGCTTTCGACAAATCTATTTCGCGTAATGCAATGTGACGTGTCCGCCTTGCTGCTACCCGACGCCGAGAGCGGCCAGTTACGCGTCACTATCCTGTACAATCCCGACGCGAGAGGACCCATGCGCGAGGGATCGTTAGTGCCGATGAATAGTTCGATCTCGGGTCAGGTATTTCAGAAGGCCAAGAGTGTCCGGATCGATAGCTTCAAACAGGTGCGCGAGGATCCTGAAATTTATGGGAATCCCGACGGCCAGCGTCTTTATGAGCGCGTGGTCCAGGAAGGCCTTAGAACTGGTTGCTATCTTCCGCTGGTAGGCCGCGACCGCGTGGTTGGCGTTCTGATGCTCTCCAGGCGCTCGGACAATGCTTTCGAGAACGACGACGTCGTCTTGCTGGAGCAAGTGGCCCGCCAAGTGGCGATTGCCGTTGAGAATGCGTTGGAGTACGAAGAGGCGGTAAAGGATCGAGATAAAGAAACGAAACAAAGACTCTACCTGGAGGAGGAAATTCGCGCTCAGTGTGGGGCAATCGTGGGTGAGAGCCCCGCGTTGATGGCCGCGCTGCAACTGGTATCCGTTGTTGCGCCAACGGATTCGAGCGTGCTGATCCTGGGAGAGACCGGAACCGGGAAGGAGCTGTTTGCCCGCGCGATACACGATCTGAGCGCCCGTCGCGAACGCGCTTTCGTTAAATTGAATTGCGCCGCGATTCCGCTCGGGCTTCTGGAGAGCGATATGTTGGGACCGAAAACGCCTAGCATTCACCTTAGTGGACTGCCGAAAAATCGGGACGTTCTGAACTGGCGGAACAAGGCCACGCTCCCTCCGGACGAAGCCTGCCACATCTCTGTCCAACCGGCAGGCGAAAATCTACTGCGCTTCTTTACAGGAGCAAGAAAATCCAGGCACCGGGCGGCAAACCGCACACATAAAGTCGACGTAACGACTGATCCCCGCGACCATCGGCGACCTGCCGGGGATGGTCAGCCAGTCGACTCTTCGGGAAGACTTGTATTACCGATTGAACGTGTTTCCGATCAGCGTTCCCCCGCTGCGGCATCGTCCGGAGGACATTCCGATACTGGTTCGGCATTTCACGGAGCTCTACGCCCGACGAATGAACAAGCAAATCGACGAAATCCCGTCGAAGACCATGGATGCGCTGGCACGATACGCCTGGCCCGGAAATGTTCGGGATTGCAGAACTTCCTGGAGCGAGCCGTCATTCTTTCTCCGTACTCCGTATTGCGCGCCCAACTCTGAGCTGGAGCCCTTCCACGCATTTGGCGAGGCGAACGCTTCCAAGGCGGGTATCGAGACGATGACGGGTCTGCAGGAAGTGGAACGAGATCACATAGTCCGGGCGCTCAAAGCGAGCAATTGGGTGGTGGGCGGAAGAAATGGCGCCGCGGAGCGATTGGGAATGAAGAGGACATCGTTGGTTTACCGCATGCAAAAGCTTCGCATCAGCCGTCCACAGCAATTGCAAAAAGACGGCGCCGTTCAGGATGACGGTGGCCAAGGTGACACTTCGCAGGGCGACGGTCCCAGGGTTGAGTCCCCCTTAAATTCCGCCAACCCGCTACCTAGAACAATGCGAGCCGCGACGAAAGCCGCGACCAATTGTGGGCAGCGTGTTGGAGATCGTCTTGGCTTCGTCAGTTGGAAGCGGGATTGGTTGGCTGCTATTGCGACTAGATCTTGAATAGTGGATAACTATTTATCCCCGCCGCTATTTTCGAATAGAGATCTCTTTGTTTTGGCTTGCCGGGTGCCATACCGATGCTGTCCTTGCCCGATGGCAAGGTATGACAACCGAATGAGAAACCAACTAAGGAAATGATCATGATTCGAAACATTCAGACAGCAATTCCCCTTGTAGCTCTGGCCTTCACGTTGGGTTTGCAGCCCGCAGTGAACGCACAGGACGGCAAGGCTAAGACTCTGGAGACTGGCACCTTTCATGGGAAGGTTCATAGCACCTCGGGCCGGGCAACCATTTACCGGGAGCAGGACGGGAAGTTGGTCCTTCGGCTGACGAACTTCAAAACTTCGAATGGACCCGATGTGCACGTGATTCTCATCGCAGCCAAGGATGCGGATGACGATGCCAATTTCCTGAAGGGCAATACCGAGCGAGTAGAACTGGAAGCCTCAAAGGGAACCAAGGCGATCAGAACTACGAGATCCCCAGGGGACCGACCTGCACAAATTTCAAACCGTTTCGATCTATTGCGAGCGGTTCAACGCGAATTTCGGGGCAGCGCCCCTGGAGAAATTCTGAGGGGCTTCAAAGGGTAGTCGGGCGGCACAGAACCGCCCGATTTAGCTATGGACCGATTTAGCTCTTGAAAGGAGAAGAAGCATGCTAGACCACGCAGGACATGGTTGTCCCGCAAAAAATGGGTATTGGTCGCGGTGGGTGTCCCGGTTCTCGTCGCCGCTTGGTGGGCCTTCCGGCCAGAGAAGCTCTGGATCAATCAAAAGGTCAACGAACCCGCGCCATTTGCTTCGACCACCGATGCTGAGCCGCTTTCTACGGGACGCCTGGAAGGCAAAGCGCACCAGACCGGCGGGCGCGCCACGATTTACAAGAGCTCCGATGGCGCGCGATATCTGCGCCTGACAGATTTCACGACGTCCAATGGCCCGGATGTGCACGTGGTGCTGGCGCGCGGCGACGACCCCGGTCTGCAACAAGAAATCGTGAAAGGCAACCTCGCGAGCGTTGAACTTGAGCTCTCAAAGGCAACCAGGGCGATCAGAATTACGATTTGCCCGCAACCGTGGACCTGACAAAATACAGCGCGGTGGTGATTTATTGCGAACGCTTTCACGCCATATTCGGCGAGGCGAAGCTGGAACCTTTCTGACGACACGATGGAGTGCTGCCGGGTTGGGAAAGAAAGGTCTGCGTCGCATTTCAATGGACCAGGAACCTGGGGGCCGTGACGAAGTCGCGACAAATCGCGGTCAGTGCGATGGAGATCCGTCACCAGTTCGTCAGTTGGGTCTGAGATTGCTTGGCTGCCCGACGCGAAGGATCTTGCTCGGTCAAAACGACTTACTCCTCCCGCTGATTCCGAATTGAGGTCTCGTTGTTTTGGCCTGTCGGGTGCCATCGTCACAACCAGGAAGGAGCGTCAAATGAGTCAAGCTCGTTCAACCCAAACGGCGCAGAGTCCTGGGTTGGGGTTAACAACACCGCAAGGGTCTTCCCAGTTCTCTGTGCCTGTTACCTCCGTCCATAACGTTGAGGCGGATGGAGTGCGCATCTTCTACCGGGCGGCCGGCGACCCAGATTCTCCGGTGGTGCTGCTGTTACACGGGTTCCCGACATCGTCTTTCATGTTCCGCGAACTCATCCCGCGTCTTGCCAACGACTACCGAGTGATCGCGCCGGACCTCCCCGGATTCGGATTCACAGAAGTTCCCTCAGAACGAAAATACGTTTATTCGTTCGACCGATTGGCCGCGACGCTCAATGCGTTCACGCAAGCGCTCAAAATCAGGCGCTTTGCACTTTATGTGTTCGACTATGGCGCACCAACCGGATTCCGTCTGGCGATGGCGCACCCGGATCGAGTGACGGCCATCGTTTCGCAGAACGGGAACGCCTATGAAGAAGGTCTTGGCGACGCGTGGGGGCCGATCCGGAAATACTGGGCTGAGCCGACTTCAGAGAATCGAGAGGTAATCCGCAAAAACATTCTGACACTGGAAGGAACGCGATGGCAGTACACGCACGGCGTAAGCAATCCCGAGAGCGTTCCGCCTGAATCGTACACGTTGGACGCGGCTTTGCTGGAGCGCGAGGGGAACAAAGACATTCAGTTGGATTTGTTTCTCGATTACGCGTCAAACGTGAAGCTCTATCCGGCATTTCAGGATTACTTTCGGAAGGCCAAGCCGCCGTTGTTAGCGATTTGGGGTAAGAACGATCCCTTTTTCGTTCCCGCGGGGGCCGAGGCATTTCGAAAGGACATACCCAACGCGCGGGTGGAGTTCCTGGATACCGGGCATTTCGCCACGGAAACGCACGTCGTCGAAATTGCCGCTGCGATGAAGGAGTTCCTTGCGGCGAACGGGGCATCGCAATGAGTGCCTTTGCCCAGAACGCGACGGCTGTCTTGGTCCACGGCGCGTGGGCGGATGGTTCCTGCTGGCAGAATATCATTCTGCCGTTGCGAGAAGCGGGTCTCAAGGTAACGTGCGCGCCGATTCCGCTCACATCGCTTACCGAGGACATCGCCGCTCTCCAACGCGTCGTTGCGAGAACCCGTGGGCCGGTACTGTTGGCGGGACACGCCTATGCGGGCGCCGTAATCGCCGGCTCGAAGGATGACCGGGTAAAGTCGCTCGTGTACGTGGCGGCGCTGGCCCCCGCTGAGGGTGAGACCGTTGCGGAGGTCTTTTATCGCGCCAAGCCGCATTCGGAGGCGCCGCATCTTGAGCCGGACCTGCACGGGCTGATCTGGATGCCCGAAGGGGGATTTGCCCACGCCGTGGCTCACAAAGCTTCCCTGGACCAGACCACCATTCTCGAAGCCGTGCAGCGGCCGATCGCGCTGAAATGCATTCAGGAGAAAGCTCCTGCGCCGGCCTGGAAAACGAAGCCATCGTGGTTTCTGTTAGCGGAAGAGGACCGCATGATTGCGCCGGAGACGCAGTGCTATATGGCGCAGCGAATGGGCGCGAAGATTCGGACCCGCCAGGTAGACCACAGTCCGATGTATACGGCGCCGGATGTAGTGGTTGGCGTGATTCTGGAAACGGCACGGGAGACGCTCGCGTGCTAAAGTCCGTTGCCATCGTCACAGGCGCTAGCCAGGGAATCGGCCGCGCTACCGCGATACGGCTGGCGCGCGATTTCGAAGCCGTGGTCCTGGCCGCGAGGCAAGAGGAGGAGCTCAAGAACACCGCGGCTGAAGTAGAATCCGCGGGTGCCGAACCCCTGACTTACGCACTCGATTTGCGCCAGCCTTGCGCTGTCGGGACCCTTGTCCAGGGTACGCTCGACCGCTTCGGCCGAATCGACGCTCTGGTAAACATTGCAGGCGCGGTTCCGCAGATCGACTTGTTCGAGATGACGGACGCGCAGTGGGAAGACGGCCTGGCGCTGAAGCTGCATGGTGCTCGCCGGCTGACGATACGAGCCTGGGATGCTCTGAAGGCTTCGGGCGGCGCAGTGGTGCTCATCTCGGGAAGCGCAGCTCTCGATCCGAAGCCGGGCTTCGCGGCCGTGGCCACCATCAACGCCGCCATCATCGCGCTCGCGAAGGCCTTTGCCGAGCAAGGGATCAAGGATGGAGTGCAAGTGAACAGCGTAGTGCCGGGTCCGGTGATGACGGGCCGCCGCCGGTCTTTCCTCGATAAATGGGCGCCAGCGCACGGGATGAGCGTGGAAGAGGCCATGCAGGAGTTTCCGCAAAAGGCCGGCATCGCCCGCTATGGTGAACCGGAGGAGATTGCCGGCCTGATGGCATACCTGGTTTCCAAGGAGGCTCGTTGGCTTACGGGCGCTTCCATTCGAATGGACGGCGGCGAAATCAAAGGCATTTAGTCGGGAAGAAAGGAATAGGAGGCACTTTATGAAGCATCTGATTCTCGGATTGACAACATTGATGGTGGTGGCATTGGGCAAATGCATCGCAGCTAACAACGCTGGTGTGATTCCAGTCGGTCCCGTTCACACAGTCACCGCAGAGGCCGGCGTGGTGCCGGTGGGGACTTCGCTCCTGGTCCGCACGAAGGACACAGTGAAAACGACCAGGGCGTCTCGAGGCACGGTCTACTTCGCGAACACCGCCGCGGACGTTCTGGACCAGAACCGCGCCGTTCTCATCCCAAGCGGTTCTCCAATTGAACTGGTGGTGCATTCTCTGCCGTACCTTGGCCCGGGAGGCGCGGGGATGAGGTTACTGACGCTCGACGTTGATGCAATTACCGTCCGGGAAATTCGCTATCCGGTGGAAACCCACGACGAGGTGCCGGGCGCTGGTGGCATTGGTGTTCAACGTGGCGCCGCAAAGTGGATCGGCGGCAGCGAGGAGACGACAGGCCATATGGTCACCAGGGGCGAGAGAATCAACGTGCCCTCGGACACTCTGTTGTCGTTTCAAATTCAGGCCCCCATCCGCCTTCGAGGCTATCAGCGGTAAGCAGTTCGCGATTGCCAGCCACCCCGAGGAGACGAATCATATGAATGCAGCAGAAAAATACGACGTCCTGGTGCTGGGTGGCGGCACAGCCGGAAAAGTGGTGGCCTGGACCATGGCCAAAGAAGGAAGGCGAACCGCCGTTGTCGATCGGAAGTATGTCGGCGGTTCGTGTCCCAATGTGGCGTGCCTGCCCAGCAAGAACGTCATTCATTCAGCGAAGGTGGCCTCGCTGGTGGGGCGGCATCGGGAATTCGGGATCGAGACCGGATCGGTCGCCATCGACATGGCTGGAGTGTACGCGCGCAAACGCGAAATGGTGGAGGGCATTGTCCAGGTTCATCTGGACAAATATCGCGCGGTGCTGGATCCACATCGCGGTGATGAACTTATCTTCGGCGACGCCATATTCGTGGCGCCTCGCACCGTTCAAGTCGCATTACGCGACGGGGGCGAGCGCACGATCATCGCCGACCGGGTTTTCGTGAACGTCGGAACCCACGCGGCAATGCCCGACGTGCCCGGTTTGCGGGAAGCCAGGCCGATGACCCACATTGAGGCGCTGGACTTGCGGCGGCGTCCCGAGCACTTGATCGTCTTGGGAGGCGGCTACGTCGGTCTGGAACTGAGCCAGGCTCTGCGCAGACTGGGGAGCCGTGTAACGCTGATCGAGCGCAGCTCGCAACTGGTCACTAATGAAGATGCCGACGTTTCCCAGGCCATTCTGCAGTTGTTCCAGGACGAAGGCATCGATGTACTGTTGGGAACGCAGGTGCTGGAGGTCAGCGGCGTGTCCGGCAGCCACGTGAGTCTTCGGCTCCAAAGCGGGGATGTTGCGCGAACTCCCAAGACACAAACTTTGGAGGGGACCGACATTCTGGTGGCGGTTGGACGCACGCCCAACACAACTGGCATCGGGCTCGAGAAGGCGGGAATCGAGGTGACGGAAAAAGGGCATATCCGAGTGAACCATCGCCTGGAAACAACCGCGCCGAACGTGTGGGCCATGGGAGAGTGCGCGGGCAGCCCCTACTTCACGCACGTATCCGAGGATGACGCCAGCATCATTCTGGAAAACCTGAACGGAGGCCACCGCGGCACGGCGGACCGGCTGGTTCCGTACTGCGTCTTCATCGATCCGGAGCTGGCGCGGGTGGGCCTCAACGAGTCACAGGCGCGGGAAAGAGGTATTGCTTACCGGCTTGCATCCGTGCCTTTCGACGCCGCCTGGCGGGCCTGGACCATTTCGGAGAGACGTGGATTCATGAAGACGCTCATCGACGTAGACAGTGACCGCATTCTCGGGTTCATGGCCTTGGGGCCTGAGGCTGGCGAACTTATGGGTACGGTACAACTCGCGATGGTGGCGGGCGTGCCCTACACAATTTTGCGAGATACGATGTTTGCACACCCGACGATGACGGAAGGTCTGAAGGCCTTGTTCATGGCCGTGCCCCAACGGCTGGAGAAACATGCTGAGGAGTCCCGACGCGCGCGAACGTCCGCGGATTGAGCCGGAGGTTGATGACGCCGGCGTTGACGGGGAAAGACGGTACCCTGAGCGCGGCCGACAGCCTGCGCCTTCACTGGCCGGAGTATTTTATGGAAGCAGGCGAGTCTGGGGTCTACCTGTTTTCCGCCTGCGCATTCGCCACCTTGTTGTGGCACCCCGCTTCGCCCATGGAACGGTATGTGGGGAGCGACGGTGTTCGCCGGATGTTGATGGGCTTGGGGATGGGCGCGACCATCATCGCGATCGTGCTTTCACCGTGGGGCAAGCAGTCTGGAGCGCATTTCAATCCGGCGGTCACATTCACGTTTTACCGTTTTAAGAAAGTGGCGTTGTGGGATGCGGTGTTCTATGGCGCGGCGCAATTGCTCGGCGCAGTGGCCGGCGTGGCCCTGGCCTCGGTTGTGCTTCAGGGCGCTCCAGCGGACAAAGCGGTCCGTTATGCGGCCACACTGCCCGGCATTCACGGCGAGGCGTTCTACGTCAACACCATCGCGTTCGTTGCAGAACTGGCTATCTCGTTTATCTTGATGAGCGCGATCCTGTTCGCGTCCAATCATGAAGCGCTGGCGCCTTATACGCATTACTTTGCCGCCATCCTGGTTGCGGTGTATATCGCTTTCGAATCTCCGTTATCCGGTATGAGCACCAATCCCGCGCGGACATTCGGCCCGGCAGTGTGTGCCAGCTACTGGCACGCCCTTTGGATCTATTTCGTCGCGCCACCGCTGGGCATGCTGGCGGCGGCTGAGTTTTTTCGTTGGGCCCGAGATGGCAAAGCTCCGTATTGCGCGAAGCTGCATCACCACAACGACAAGCGCTGCATCTTCCGCCACTCGGGACCGGGCCCGACGGCGGCGGCACGATGATGGCAGCTTGCTTGCACTGGGCACTTCAACATCGCCGATCTTGTTCTGCTGAAGGGTGTCTTCCAAGCCGCGCGAGAACTGAATATGCCGGTTGTCGTTGAGGGAGAAATTTGGGACCGCGATCCGATCTGGGAACGATGGAAGCGGCGGCCGCAGGTTAAGGTGAATAGATTAACAAGAGAGCACTCTTTCGTGCTGCTTCGGTCCCTCCGGCTGGCGCGCCTTGGGCAATCACCGGAACGCCGCCGCGTTCTCATGGACCCACTGGTCGAATGTAATTGCTGTGCGGCCGAGGACGCGCTCCACTGTGTCCGTAGCCGCCGCGAGACGGCCTTCCCGAATCGCGCGGTAGATGGAGAGGTGCGCTGTGACGACTTTCGCCGGATCGCCGCTGTCGATCATCATTCGACGCTGCTCTTCGTCGGAGATTGGCTGGAACCTGAGCGGCCTCCCAATGGCGGCGCCGATCTTGGCCGTCATATCGGCGTAGCTTAGGGCCTCCGGGCCGGTGATTGCGAGCGACTGACCGATATATTCGGACACGGTGAGCGCCTTGATGGCGACATCTGCCATGTCGTCGGAATGGATGAAGGGGATTTTGCCATCACCCGTGGCCGAGCGCACAACGCCTTCGGCCTTGATGGATGGCGCCCACCAAAGAGCGTTGACCATAAAGCCCGACGGCTGCACGAAGGTGAAGGGAATCCCGCTGGCACGGATGGCAGCTTCGCCTGCCGCATGCCAGATACCGGTGCCGACATTCTGCTCGCGCGCGTCGTAGGAGGACAGCTTGACCAAATGCCGCACTGCCGCGGCCTTGGCGGTGTTGGCCGCCAGCTCATCCAGGGCCGCCAGCTCGGGGCCTGAATTCACCAGAAAGAGGGCGTCGGCGCCCGCCAGTGCAGGCATCAGCGTCTTGGCATCCGCCAGATCGCCGGCGATGATATCGACGCGCTCGCCGTAGCGCGCCCTTGCCTTATCGGCGTCCCGCACGAAAATCCGGGGCCGGTGTCCCCGCGCGATCAGGCGTTCGACCACGAGCGATCCAACGTTGCCCGTCGCGCCGGTAATGACATAGACCATAAATATCTCCTTTAGGAATCAAGCCACTTTCGAGAATTGAACGATTGCTCAGAAACACTCCCAGGGTCACATGTAGCGGGTGCGCTGTCTACTCGTGTTCCACGCTGATAGTTCTGGAGTGTTTACAGAAGGTTGCGAGCGAAAATAGACATTCGCTCATATTTGCCCTATGCTTGTTTCGATGAAGCGCAAGGCTGGAAAAGCCCATCACCCGCGGCAGCAGCGGCGAGAGCCACAGCAGCGCCGGGCGCGGCAGACCGTGGACGCGGTTCTTGACGCCGTTGTCAGGATTCTAAAACGGGGCGGCATTGAGGCGGTAACGACAAACCGCGTCGCCCAGGTGGCGGGAGTCAGCATCGGTTCGGTGTACCAGTATTTCCCAGACAAACGCGCAATCTTCGCGGCTCTACACGAGCGCCACATTCAGGAGATCGATCGCCTGGTGGAAACCAAGTTGATGGAGCATTCCGGGTCGTCCCTTGACACGCTGATGCGCGCAATGATCGAGGCGATGATCGATGCCCATGTTCCCGACCCTGAGCTTTATGAGCTGCTATCGACCGAAGTGCCGCACCGGGCCGAGGGGACACGGGACTTCGCGGTTCGGCTCCACGGAGCTTTTCGACTGGCGATCGCATCACGCGCGGATGAGCTCAAGACGCGCCGCGACCTGGACACAGTGGTATTCGTCGTAACCAACATGGTGGATGCTCTTTCGCACGGGGCGGTGCTCCGGCGCCCGGCCCGGCTGTCACTCGCCGCCGCCAAAGAGGAAGCCGTTCGGGCAGTGCTGGCCTATTTGCATGCGTGAGGCACCGGGCGTCATCTCCGGGAATTAAAGCAGTTGTTTCAATGGGTTGAGCGAAATCTTCCCTTCGGATTGCTTTTTTCTCTTGCGCAAGGCAGATATCTTACGATATATTCTAAGACATGTTTTACGATGACGCATCAATTGAAAGCTTGGCTGCCCACCCGATGTTCGCCATGGGTGGCCACGGCAGGCATGGATTCGGGCACGGAGGCTTCGGCTTCATGGGCGGCCCCGGCGGCGGCGATTTTCGATGGGCGCGCAAACTCGGCTCAAAGGATCTGCAGCTTCTCATTCTCTCGCTGCTCGGCGAGCGCTCCGCTCACGGCTATGAACTGATTAAGACTATCGAGGAGCGTTCCGGCGGCTTCTACACGCCCAGTCCCGGCATGATCTATCCGGCGCTCACCTATCTTGACGAGATCGGCCATGCGAGCATCGAGCAGGAAGGCTCGCGCAAGCTCTACCGGATCACGCCTGAGGGGCAGTCCCATCTCGCATCCAACCGCAGCGCCGCCGATGCGATTGTGGACGCCCTGTCACGGATTGGAAGCCGGATGGACGATGTCCGGGAGGCATTCGCCGGCGGTGGCGATTCCGACGCGTCCGACGAGATTCATCGCGCTCGGCATGACCTGAAGGCTGCGCTGCGGCGCAAACGCGCGTGCGACCCCAAAGAGGCCAAGCGCATCGCCCAGATTCTCAATCGCGCCACGGCCGAGATCCTCGGCAGCTAGCGGAACACTCTAACCCGAACAAGGTTACCTCTTATGCAGAACAATACCCTAAGTCCGCTCCAGGACCCACGCGTTCACGCCGTGATCGATCGGCTTGAGGCCGAACGGCGCCGTCCGGCAGACGGCGGTCCGCGAGCCAATGCTGGCGCGAGCCATGATCCTTACGATTACGCCGAGTACGGCTTTTCGATTGTCCCGGAACAGGGCGATCTCATCTATCTTCTCTGCCGCGGCCTGCGCGCCACGCGTGTGGTTGAGTTCGCGACGTCGGTGGGCATGTCCACTCTCTATTTCGCGGCGGCCATGCGCGACAATGGCGGCGGCAAGGTCATCGGAGCGGAACTTGTTCCCGCCAAGGTGGCGACTGCCCGGCGCAACCTGGCCGATGCGGGCCTTTTAGACTACGCCGAGATTCGCGAAGGGGACGCCCGGCAGACGCTCCGCGATCTGGGTGGGCCCGTGGACTTCGTCCTGATCGACGGCTGGCCGCTTGCCGAAGGCCGTTCGCTGGCGCGCCAGGTCATCGAGATCGTCGCTCCCCAACTGCGTACGGGCGGCTACGTCATGAACGATAACGCCGAGCCGGATTTTCTCGATTTCATCCGCAATCCCGGCAACGGATTCCTTTCCGTCACGCTGCCTCTTAAGGGTGGAACCGAACTTTCCGTTAAGGTTGGCTGAGAGCGGTGAATGGCATCACGGCCCCTCTGATTTACTTGTGCGTCGTCTCCGCGACGGCGGGTGCCTTCACGCCGGTGTATTCATAACGGATTTCCGTGTGACTCTTACCGCGCGCCCCGCCGCCTACATCAATATCACTAATCTGCTTCAGCGGGAGGCCCCTCACTTTCGATATCCAAATCTGGGTATCCACCGTGTCATCGGGCGTCTGCGTGTGGACCTTATACACCGTAGCCGGTTCCACGCCCACCAGTTCGTCATGCACCAGGGAGCAGGCGCCCAGGTCCTTCGCCGAATCCTTCCGGGCATCCGCCAGGTCCTGCACCGTCATCGGACTCTTCCGCCATACGGCGTTGAGGCTGGTGTACATGGCGCCGTTCAGATAAATGGTCTCCGCGTTTCTGGTCTTGCCTCCGTTGAAGCCCGCGGTTTCCGTCATGTATAGGTGCGATGGCACCTGCAAAACCTTCTGACTGGCCGCGATGACGGCGTCGCAGCCGGACGCAGCACAAGCCGGGAGCGCGCCGCCGAGTAATGCCGCAAGCGGAAAGAGAGCAAGTTTGTGCATGAGTCTCCTTTCCATAGGAAGTGCGCAAACCCGAGCTCGATTAGCTCACGTTGAGTTGCGCCAGGAGCCAGGCTCGGGCAAACTCCCAATCGCGCTTGACCGTGGCGACCGAAACACCGAGCACATCCGCGATCTCCTGTTCGGTAAGACCGCCGAAGTAGCGCATTTCGACGACAGCGCCGGGCCTGGGTTCGAGTTGCTCCAGGCGCGTGAGGGCGTCGTTGATTTCGGCGATGCGGCCATCGAGTGGGATGGTGTGGTCGCGAGCCTCTTCGAGTTGGACATGTACTTGGCCGCCTCCGCGTTTCAATCCATTGCGACGCCGGGCATGATCCACAATCAAACGGCGCATCTGCTGCGCGGCCAGATGCAGAAAGTGGAGCCGGTTCTCACAACTCACCGCGGGGCGGGATAGCATTCCCAGACACAGCTCATTCACCAGGGCGGTGGGCTGGAGCGTGTTAGCGTTAGACTCCTTGCGTAAGTAAACCGATGCGAGGCTCCGCAACTGGCTGTAGACGGCGGCGATCAGCTTTCGGCCGGATTCCTCGTCTCCACCGTGCCATTCGTTGAGGAGCACCGTGAGATCCGCTGCATCCTGAGAATCGCCCGGCGCTCGCATCTATTCATAGTGTCACGCCCGGGTATGGTGTCAAGCGAGTTGCGGTCCACTTAGATACGCGGAAGAACGGCGCGCGCGATAGCCACTGACTTGTCGTTCGCATCGGGCACCGGCCCTACGACGATGCGGATCACCGTGTCGCCTTTCAGGACATTCAGCCCCAGCGGGCCGAGGCGAATCGCGCGGTCGCCCAGGTTGGGTATGTCGGCGCCTAATCCACCACCTCCGCTCGCTTTGCCGATTCCCCCGAAGATGCTCTTCGAAGCGGCCACGGCGGTCATCTGTGCGCGGCCGTCGGGGTCCACGAGGAAGGTCAGCAACGGGGCTTCTCCGCCGGGAATCCCATTTTGTCCAGAATTCGCCGTGGCGGCCCCTAACATTTTAGTGACTGTATCGGCCACATCCCCGCCGTTCAATTGCGCGCCGGCTTTGGCTTGGTCCATCATTGCCGATGTTCCTTGCGTGGCGAGTTTTTCTGCCAGACCGGGCGGCCCGAAGTAGAGGCAAGCCGCGTCCATCATCGCGGAGCGCTCAATGGGTTCGCCCAGCAGGGCCGACGCTTCCCTCTTGGAGAGAATTTCACAGGGCTTGAACACTTTGGCCCGGGAAGAGGTAGAGGACGGTACGGGCGACGGGATGGACTTCAAGTCCACACCATAACTTTCGGCTTTCGCCACCACGGCTTGCTTCACTTTGTGGACCGCGTAATAGCCCGCCGCAATGGCCCCAACTCCCAGCACGGCCAAACACACCACAACGATCATGACGATCTTGAAGCCCGAGCCTCCAGTTTTGGCGGGCGCGACTGCTGCCGGCGCTGGAGCCGGGGGATGACCCATCGTTTGTGGGCTTCCACATTTCGGACAGTAACTGGCGCTGGCGGCGAGCGGAAATCGGCAATTCGAACAGAAGTTGGCCATGGTGCCCTCTATTTGAGATTGCGCAAGGCAGCGTTGGACCAGCTCAAACTATTTCGTAAAAGTTGCTAAGCCGCTTTGCAGTTCATCATGCAATCCACCGGTTGCGCCGGCGGGCAGCAGGTTCAGTGCTTCACGCTCTGTTTCCGCGGCTTTTGTGGCTTCGCCCGAGCGGAAATAGGCCCACGCAAGCGTGTCGAGAAAGAAAGGATTGCTACGGTGCGTGGCGGCGACGGCGTTTTGGGCGAGCTGAAGCGCTTTGGCCGGCTGGCGGAGATCGGGTTGCTCCACTTTAAGAAGCGCGTCGGCGTATTCGTTCCATTCCACGGCGCCGGCGGAGGGTTTTTGCGTGGCCCGCTCCAGGAGCGCGAGAGCGTCCTGCACCATCTGGTGAGCGGCGGCTGGATCACCGGTTTGCTGAAGGCGTTTCGAGAAGGCCAGCAGAGTCACCGCCAGCCGTAGCGGCGAGCCGAGATCGGCGGGGTCGATTTCAATGGCGATTTCCATGGATGCAACCGATTTTCGAAACGCCGCTTGACTGCCCGCGTTGTCGCCCGTGGCCGCGAGGCTCAAAGCCAGAATTGTTCCGGCGGAAGACGCCAGGCGGCGATATTCGGCGTTGCTGGGAGCCAAAGCTTCCAGACGATCGAAGGATGCCAAGGCCAGGCGCGCCTGTTGCGCGGCGTCCTGCGGTTTGCGCGCGAGGCGCAGAGCGTTGGCGTAGGAGGCTTCGGTGGTAGCGCTCAGCCGCTGGACCTGGGCGTCCCCGGGCGCAGACTTCGCCAACGGATCCAGGATTGCCATGCCTTCCTGGCAGGATTCCAGAGCCTTGGCTGTATTGCCGGCGGTAAGGAAGGCGATGCAACGGCGGTCGTCTACGGTGCCGAGCGTCCGGGCGTCGCCTTGGGACTTCGCGATGATCCAGGACTCCTGATAGGCGGCGAGAGCTTTGTCCATGTCGGCGGCCATGACTTCGCCGTCGCCTAATTTCGATAGGCTAAGGGCAAGATCGCGGCGGTCTTCGGGACGATTGGCGAACTGGGCTTCGATTTTGCGCCGAATGGCAACGGCCCGCCGATACGCGTCCAGCGCCGCGGCGGCATTGACTTTGGCGGGCTGTGCGGGATCCACGCGCAGTTCACCCAGGCGTTCATACGCGGCGGCCAAGTCGCGCTGAATTTCGGGATCGTTTTCCGATCCGGCGCTGAGAAGTTGAAGCTGCTGCTGTGCTTTGGTCACGATCAGACGGCGCGCGGTGGATGCTCCCGCAAGATCGCGGATGCCATCGTGCAGGTCGAATAAGAGCGACGCTGCAAGAGTCCGGACTTGCCGGTAGCGTTCCTGTGCTTTCGCTCGTTCGGATTCCGCTTCCAGCGTGCGGGTTTCGGCCAGATGGCGTTGTTGGTCTGCGATCTTTTGATTTTGTTCAGCGATGGATTTCTGCTGGTCGGCGATCGCGCGTGCCTGTTCGGCAACCTGGGCTTGGTGCCGCGTGGCGAAAATGCCGGCAAGAAGAACGGCGATCAGGAGCGCGGCAGCGGTTAAAGGCAGCCATTGGCGGCGCGCGAACTTGCCCAGCCGGTACGCAGAGCCATTGCCTTTCGCCACCACCGGCCAGCCGCGCTTGAAGCGTCCGACATCGTCGGCCAGCTGGGCCACGGACGGATAACGCCAGGAAGGCTGTTTTTGCAGGGCCGTCAGGAGAATGGCGTCGAGCTCGCTGCCCAGGTGAGGAGGCGGCGGGTCGTCCTCAACAATGGTCCGCATTACTTCGTGAGCGAGTTGCCCCTTTTGGCGGAATGGATGTTCGCCCGTTAGAATTTCGTAAAGCAAGATGCCGAGCGCGAAAATGTCAGTCGAGGTGGTGATGGGCTGTCTGCGGATCTGTTCCGGGCTGGCGTATTCGGGCGTGAGCAGCGCAACCGTTTCCGCTCCGGAGCTTAGATCGGGATCCAGAAGTTTCGCGATGCCAAAATCGAGCAGCTTGACGGCTCCGGCCTCGGTGACCAGAATGTTGCTGGGCTTGAGATCCCGATGAACGGTGAGATGGCGATGCGCGTGTTCCACCGCGTCGCAAATCTGCAGGAAAAGGTCCAGTCGCCCGCTGATGCTGAGGTTGTGGAGCTTGCAATAGGCGGTGATGGGAATACCATCGACAAACTCCATGACGAAGTGGGGATCGCCGGTCGGGGTTGTGCCCGCGTCCAGGATGGATGCGATGTGGGGGTGATCCAGTTGGGCCAGGATGCGCCGCTCATCCTCGAAGCGGCGTACGAAGAGATTGTCCAAATGGTCGTGGCGCAGGATTTTGATAGCGACGCGTTTCTCGAAGCTGCCGTCGGCCCGAGTGGCTTCAAAAACCACACCCATCCCGCCGCGGCCCATTTCCTTCACCAAGCGATAAGCGCCCAACTGTATGCCGGGGACGATGAGGGCGCCGGCTACTAAGTTGGCGGCGGGCTGGTCGATCAAACCTGTAGTGGAGTCATGCGCGGCCAGCATGCGGCGAAGTTCCTCGGCGAGCGCCGGCTTGGATTGTGAAAGTGATTCCAGGAGTTGAATCCGCCGAGAGGGTGGTTCCGCGAGAAGGGTCTCGAACTGGACGCGGAGTTCGCTGAATTCTTCTCGGAGCATTCCAACCTGTGGTCAATGGTAACGCGGAGCGGGCAGGCCGCTACGGCCGACCACGTCACATCCATGACTCCGGCTGCTAGAGCGATCGGCCCAGCCGAAGGCGCGCACAATATGCTGAACATCGGGCCCTCTGAGGCCTTTGCTCCGTGTTGATCGTGTTCTGTGCGCGAAATCGGGCAGCGGGGCTGCGCCTCGGCTGCTAGCTCCACTACACGTCGCACGCGGCCGACCCGAAGGTGGGCGTCCAAGCGGTTGTGATGCTAAACTTAGCGGCAAAGATTGTCGCGGAGGAGAAATGGTCAACCGCAGAAGTGTCTTGAAAATCGGTGCGGCAACGGTGGCTGGAGTGCTCGTCAAGAAGCCTGTTTCCGGCCGGAACCTGTCACCGGGACGGGCGCGCATCGCGTTTCATAGAGCCGTTTTTGACGAACGGTTCGCGGAGTGCCGCAGTTTCGCCGACGAACTGCGCGGCGCAGGCGTCCTCACTTCCGCGATTCGCGGCGACGTTGCCGAACTGTGGTATGACGATCTGCGAGTGCATCTGAGCGAAAACCGTCGGCCTATTGCCGGGTTAACGGATCGCGCTGCGTTATTTTGTCTCGAAGAATTGGCGCGCGACCTGGGTATGCGCGTAATCTTTCGAGCGGATCACATCATTGATCAAACCGGGCATACCAAACACACCGCAGCCGGGCCGGCATCACTCGTCGCGGTTACCCACAACTTGCCGCCGGACGCTGCATTTGGGCGCGCCATAGCTCGGCTGTTCAGCCAATTCGATGGCTGTGGGTTGAATATCGGCGAACCTCGTGATACGGCCGCGCAAAAACGCACGGGGCCATTTTCTCCGGAAAACAAAACAGCGCTGGTTTCATGGGTGATCGCTTAAAGTGGCTGATCGCTTAACAGGCTGATCGCCCGAAGGCGGAAAGGGAAACGTCAAATGGTATTACCTCCGAATGTAAGCGAAGCGGACTTCAATGCGGCCCTGGGTGAGTTCCGAACTGCCGTGGGCGAGAGTTGGGTCTTCAGCTCGGACGAGGACGTGGCGCTCTATCGCGATTCTTATTCCATCCAATGGGGCGAACCGGAAGAGCGAGTGGCGTCCGCGGCGGTGGCTCCCGCCAAGGTGGAGGAAGTCCAGCAGATTGTGCGTACCGCCAATCGCTATCGCATCCCCTTGTATCCGATCTCAACCGGGCGCAACCTCACCTACGGCGGATCGGCGCCCAATATGCGCGGCAGCGTGGTGGTGGATTTAAAGCGTATGAATCGCATCCTGGAAGTGGATGAAAAGCGGGCTTTCGCCTTGGTGGAGCCGGGCGTTTCGTATTTCGATCTTTACCACCACATCCGGGAACGAAACCTCAAGCTGATGCTGGATGTGCCGGACCCAGGGTGGGGAAGTCCCATGGGTAACAGCCTGGATCATGGAGCGGGCTACACAATGGCTGCGTTTCGCGATCACTTCGGCTCGCATTGCGGCATGGAAGTGGTGACGCCGGATGGGGACTTGATTCGCACCGGAATGGGCGCTGTGCCCAACTCGGATAGCTGGCAGGACTTCCGCTACGGTGCAGGCCCCAACGTGGACAGCCTGTTTGCGCAATCGAACTTCGGAATTGTCACCAAAATGGGTTTCTGGCTGATGCCGATGCCGGAAGCTTTCTTGTCCGGCACCATCACCGCTCCGCGCCACCGGGATCTGGATGCATTGGTGCAAGAGGTCAGCTACCTGGAAGATCTGGGCCTGACGGGGATGCCTCAGTATGGCAGCCCCATCGCGCAAGCAGCGTTTGGTCCGGGGGCAGGCGCAATGGCGAGCTTGATGCAAAATGGCTGGCCATCCGCCGATGCCGTGGAAAGCTTCGTGGCGGCGCAGAAGCTTCCTGCCTGGTCTGTACAACTTTATTTTTATGGTCCCGAAGAAACCGTTCGCGCCACCTGGCAGGCCGCGAAGCGTCGCTTCGGCAAGGCTATCGCGGGTGCGACGTTCCAGGATGGCGAATTCCTGACGCTGCCCATCCCCAAGGAAAAAGAACCGACGCAATCCGACAAGCCTCGTCTGGGAATTCCCGCGCTCGAAGTATTTAATATGGTGGCGCGGAATGCGCGGAACGCCAGTGATCCCCCGGACGGACACGCCGATCTTTTTGTCACAATTCCACGCAAGGCTTCAGCCCTTTGGGAATCGTCACGCGTGCTTTTTGAAGCCCACCGGGAGGTAGGCATGCCGGCCGGGCAGACTCCTTTTTCTACGCCGTTTACATATTATTCGCGTTGTTTCTGGACGGGGACCACCGTTCCTACCTGGCGCGACCCCGCCAAGAATGCACGCAGCCGGGAATTGTTCGCCAAGGTCATGAATCGCTGCGCGGAGCACGGCTGGGTCGGTTACCGTACTAACCCCACGTTTCAGGACCTTCTCATCAGCAAATATTCCTTCAACAACAACTCCCTGCTGCGCTTTCAGGAAAAACTGAAGGACGGCATTGACCCCAACGGAATCATGTCGCCTGGCCGCTACGGAATCTGGCCGGCAAACATGAGGAAGAACCGCGCATGAGACACACGCTCCTTCTACTCTTGGTTGTTGGACTTGGCAATTCTGTGCTGGCCCAAACGCCTTCGCGGACGAACGGAAAAGCCGTCTTCGATAAATGGTGTGCTCCTTGCCACGGAGCGGTGGCGCCCAAGAATGTCATGTTTGGCACGGGAGCTTTGGCCGGCACCTCCGCCCTGGCGGTGAAATACAAAGGCAAGCTCCCGGCCGTTCTCGAGCAACGCACGGATCTGACGCCAGCCCTGATTCAGTCCGTGGTGCGGCACGGCTTGTACGGCATGCCCATTACGCGCAAGACCGAAGTCAGCGACTCGGAACTGGAAGACGTAGTGGCGTATCTTACGCGGAATCGGAAGAAGTAATGGAAGCCGGACAATTTGGCGCCTAGGATCCACCCAGCCTGATAATTTTCAGCTTGAGACACCCGGAGTTGTTTCCGTACGTGAGCGGCAAATCGTTCGCATAGCAAAACACCACGCCATCCCTGGATATGGTTTTCTCGACGCCGCACCCGATGAGAAAACGAGAAGACTTGTCATAGCCAATTGTTCCGATCAACGCAAACCAATTGTCGGGGGGACTGCGTCGAAACAATTGCACCAGGCGAAACAGGAGCGAGCTTCTGGTGTAGCCGCCCGGGCCGCTGGAAATGGAGGCATCGTACCAGGTTCCCTTGGCTTCAAAGCGATAACTTTCGCCCGCGTGAACCTCCACCGTCGTATTGTTCCATTTCGCTCGGGCGAATACGCCGACTTCCAGCGCCTGGCCCGCGTGCAAACGTGTCGGATAAGAGGCCGTGTCGGGGCCGGGCTCTTTTGTGGTGTTCTTCGGAAGATTGGACGGCTTGTAACTCAGCATCTCCATTCGCGTGAAAACGCTGTCGTGAACGTGCGCTCCGTCGGGAATGTAACGGCGACGGAACAGATTCATGCGCGGATGTCCCCGGAACTTCTCCGGCGACACACCGGGGAGCGAAACGCGGCGCTTCGTGAATTTCGGCCAAAATTCTCCGCTCCACCACAACGGCGTCAGCGAATTGTGCATCACGGCGTCGGGCAAGGGCTTGGCACGATCGAAGTCGCCGCCTAAAGTGCGGGCCACTCTGGCTTCATCGAACACCAACCCGGCGAGCCGCGCTTCACGCAGCATCCAGCTCAGGGAGATTTTCGATAAACCGCTCTCGGCTTCCGGATAACTTCCGCCGACGTCGGAGTGCACGCCCGCGAACCAGACCTGTTTGATGTCGCGGCCGGACTGATCGGCCACCATATTCTGTCTGAAAAAGGCCCGCCGTTCGTCAATCGCGAGAGCGTGCCTGATGATGGAAAGGTCCCCGAGCGAGAAAGTATAAGGCAATCCGCCGGGTTTTAAACCGATCGGATCGAGAATCCAGCCCACCGAGCTGACGGTGTCCCACAGGCCCAGAAAATACGGCTTGCAGTCTCTGCAAAATGTCGCTTTGAATCCTCGCGCGGTCGCGAACTTGCTCCGACGGACGCGGATGGATGAGAAAAGCCCGCCGTCCCGGTGCTTGAATAATCGCATCGCGTACGGAATTTGTCCTTCTACGCCGGGCGCAAGAAGCCCGAACATTTCCAGCATTCCGCACAATGCCCGCGCCGTATAGGCGCCGCGGCTGAAGCCGAAGATGAAGATGCGATCGCCGGCCTCAAAGGTTTGCATGAGATAGCGGTAGGCGTCCGCGATGTTCTCCGAAAGGCCGTACCCGAAGGCCAGCCCTCTAACCTTCGTCCATGTTTTTCCCGCCGCCGTGAGCGCGTTTTTGTCTCCTATCGTTCCGACGCCAGGATGATAATAAGCCGCTACCGGACAGGCATTACGATCTAATGCCTGGTAAAGTGTAATCACATTCGAGTTGGCGTCTCCGTATTCATTTCCGGTACCGTCACAACAAATTACGATGTGTTTCATGGAGTTGCTCGCTTTTTCGACAAGTCCAGCCGTCAAGAACTATTGGTAGAGAATAGCAGTTACACGCTTAAGAAAACAGATGCGACTCATGGCCTAGAACTCGACCGATCTGTGCCGCGATTCGGCCTTTGGCGGTGACGCCTAGATCGCGTGAGCGAAGCCCCGGCCCGGCGCTCCCTTGGTTCAGCCTAACTGCTAAGAAATGGGGAACATATTCATTTCTATATCGTTAGATCAACTCCCAGCCGATAAAGCGGTAGTGATGGGGCCCGAATCCTTCGCCATCGCCTTGAGCCCAACCACCGAAAAATGCGCCGTCGCCGGATAAATAAAATAACAGCGTGATGGGATTGAACTTCGCAAATGACGATAAGGACGGGCGTCCTCACTGGCTGTCATTACTGCAGCATGCATCGCCTGCGTCCGGGACGGCTCCGTCACCACCGGAGGCATGGTTGGATGGTCTGCCGAAATGGAGCCGCGAAATAATCTACAAACAACTGCTGCTGTCCATCGTCTTCCTGACGTTATTCCTCCTCTGCGACATAGCATCCACGGCATCGTGGGTGTGGCAGGGGGCGCCGGCCTGGTATCTGCCAGTGGGACTGTCTTTGGCGCTGCTGTTGTACGGCGGAAAACAATATCTGCCCTTGATACTCATAGGTTCGTTCGTGGCAGCCGTGGTGAATTATCACCGTCCGGTGTTTTCCTGGTGCGGCCTCCCTGGCTCGATATTGATCTACGTTCCCTACATGGCGAGTACGGCGTTACTGCGAGGGCCCTGGCGGATTGATCCGGCGCTTGGCAGGTTGCGCGATGTCGGGCGATTCGTCGTTACTTTCATTGTCGCCGCCATCTTCAACGCTCTGATCGGAACGCTGACCTTGCTGGGAGACGGTCTGATCAAGCGGCACGATTTCCTCGATTCCATGTTGAGTTGGTGGGCCAGCGACGCGATCGCGATTGTCACCTTTACGCCTTTTCTTTTGGTATTTGTACTTCCGCGCGTGAACTCCTGGTTAAGATGGGAGCCGAGGTCGGAGCCGCGATCGGCGGCGGAAACCATGCCAGCTCCTACCGGCAGCGCCGGCTTGCCCCCGGGGAAATCGTGGAACTGTTGGGCCAGGCTGGATCGGTGGCGGCGGCAATCTGGCTTGTATTCGGCTTTGCGCCCGCAAATCCCTACCAGCCTCTCTATCTGGTGTTCATTCCGGTGGTGTGGGTGGCCGCGCGGCACGGTCTGCCGGGAGCGGCGCTCACCACCTTTGCGCTCAACGTTGGAATGATGTTCGCGGCCTGGATTGCCCAGGCACACGCGGGAGCCCTGCCTCGTTTGCAACTCGCCATGTTGGCGCTCGGGTTGACCAGCCTGTGCCTGGGAGCGGTTGTCACCGAACGCCGACGCGCGGAACTGGAACTGGCGACGCGGGTGCTTCTCGAAACTTTGGCGGCTGAGGTGGGCGCTGCGTTGACGCGCGCCAGAACTTTAGAGGAAGGATTGAAACTCTCCGTCGACGGCTTCCGTTACCTGGACCCGGTTTTTGCCGGGATTTGGTGCCTCAACGATTCAACCCAGGCTCTTGAGCTCCAAGCCGATACCGGAACCCATCCTCAGATCGACGGGAGCACTTTGTTCGCACGCGAAATTCATCGCATCGGCCGCACCTCTACGGCGTATTGCAGCAATGACATCTGCGACGATCCCATAATCGGCGACGCGCAATGGGCTCGACAGGCCAAGGCAGTTGGGTTTATCGGCCAGCCTCTGGTTGTCGACGATCTGGTGGTTGGCGTAGTTGCTATTTTCGGCCGCCGCTCATTCACCAGGGAAGTGGTTAAAGCAGTGGCCACCGTGGGCGAGAGTATCGGTCAGTTTATCGCGAGGATGAGGACCGACGCGGCGCTGCGAAGGGCCAAAGACGCCGCCGAAGCCGCCAACCGCGCCAAGAGCGAATTCGTGGCGAACATGAGCCACGAAATTCGGACGCCGCTCAACGGCATTATCGGCATGACCGAGTTGGCGCTCGACACCGAGCTCACGGTGGAGCAGCAGGAGTACTTACGAACGGTGAAGATGTCGTCCGAATCCCTGCTGGTAGTGATTAACGATATTCTGGACTTCTCAAAGATTGAAGCAGGCAGAATCGAACTGGACGCGGTTGATTTCCACTTGCGCGACTGTTTGGAAACAACACTGAAGGCTTTGGCGGTACAAAGCGACGAAAAGAACCTGGACCTGCTGTGTGACATTGCGCCTGAAGTGCCCGAGGTAGTCCACGGGGATTCCAGCCGGCTCCGGCAGATCTTGACGAACCTGGTCGGCAATGCCATCAAGTTCACCTCCGTTGGCGAGGTGGCACTTTCGGTTGACCGCGAACCCGGGACTGCCTCCGATCGGGCCCTGCATTTCACGGTGTCGGACACCGGCATCGGCATCCCTCTTGAAAAACAGCAGCTGATATTCGATCCTTTCGCGCAAGCCGACGCATCCACAACGCGCCGCTATGGCGGGACTGGCTTGGGCTTAACGATCTCGTCCCGGCTGGTAAGCATGATGGGCGGCAAAATCTGGGTGGATAGCGACGTTGGCCGGGGCACGCAAATGCACTTTACGGCGCGCTTCAAAAGTCCCGAGCACGCGGTGCTGGCAAGGATGACCGTTCCTCCAGAGATTCCCAGGGGCCTCAAGGTCCTGGTCGTGGACGATAACAGGACGAACCGCAGAATCCTCGATGGAATGCTTCGGCGATGGGAAATGAAACCGAAGTGCGTCGAGACGGGAAATGAGGCGATCGCGGAGTTACTGGCTGCCTCGAAAACGTCCCAGCCCTACGCAATGATTCTAACCGACCTGCATATGCCCGGCATGGACGGCTTCACTTTGGTGGAGCGAATCCGGCAACAACCCGAGTTATCGGCCGCGATCGTCATGATGCTCACCTCCGCCAGGCATAGTGAGGACGCCGCGCGCTCGAAGCAGCTAGGAGTGCTTGCCCATTTGTTGAAACCAGTCCGGCAGGCGGAGTTCGGGACGCCATCGAACGTATTCTTGGCTCCCGTGTTCTTGGCTCAGGTGATACCCCACGGCCAGCGCCGCAGTCGACCCAGCGTACGCCTGACCGTTCGCAGGCGCTGCATATTCTGCTGGTGGAAGACAACCTGGTGAATCAGCGCGTGGCAAGACGTTTGCTCGAGAAGAGGGGCCATCGCGTGGTTTTGGCGGGGAACGGGCTCGAAGCCCTCAAGGCGCTGGAACAGGAAACCTATGACCTGGTATTGATGGACGTGCAAATGCCGGAAATGGACGGCCTGGAAGCGACCGCGAAGCTCCGGGAAATGGAAAGACACACCTCCCGACATCAGCCGGTGGTTGCTTTGACCGCGCGCGCCATGAAGGGCGATCTGGAACATTGCCTGTCCGCCGGGATGGATGGTTATCTGGCCAAACCCATACGCGCAGAGGATTTGGAGGACGTGCTCGAAAAATACGCGTGCCATCGCGAGTCTCCCCTGTCGGTGTCGCCCCCGCTTCCTGTTAAGACTTGAATAATGTCCGCTGTCTGATGCCGCGCTTCTAGCTCCGAGCCTTAAAACGACTCTTCCAGTAGTGGGTCGTCCCGTGGATTTCTTCAGCGTGAGGATGCTCGACACAGCACATTCTCACCTGCCCCTTACGGCAGAGCGAAGGTGTAAATCGCATTGTTGCCGGAAGTAGCTCGCAACTCGGGAACTTCCTTCGCCAGCTCAGGCACTTTCAAATTATCGCCCGTCATCACACAGATGTATTGTTTGCCTTTCGCCGAGTAAGCGATGGTACTCACGGACACATTACCGCCCACGATGGTTTCCCAAAGCTGTTTTCCATCGCGGGCGTCGAAGGCGCGAAAGCGGCGGCTCATATCGCCGTGAAAGATCAACCCGCCCGCGGTGGCCAGCATGGCGCCATTGCCGGGGGCGCGGCCCACGTCGAAGCGCAATATTTCGCCAGTGGCCAGATCGATCTTCGCCAAACCTGTCAGCGCTTTGGGGTCGGAACCGGGCCGCGGAACCACGCTCCAGCTTCCACGGCCGGCGGTCCATCCAGCGTCAGATCGCGGCAGTTATCGATGTAGGAGACGTAAAGCGAGTTGGTTTCAGGATCATATGCGGTGGGCCAATAGCTACGGGTGTTCCAGTAGCAGACGACATGCCGTTCGCCAGGTTTTTGAAAGACCAGATTCCAGTTAATGGTCGTTTTGCCTGTATTCACGTCGATGTCGGAAATCACAAACTTGGGATCGTCGTAGGGAAACGGCGTGGCCCAGATAAATTGGCCGGTTGCGCGGTCCAGTTCAAACACGCCGCCGGCCTCACCCACCGTCACGGCCACATCGCGCTCGCGGCCGCGCGGAACGTTGGGGTTGATCCACTTCACGTACCTGGGATCCGGATCGATGCGAGTTGTCAGCAGGGTCCGTTCGTGCGTATAGTCCGAGTCCCAATCATCGCCTGGTAAATGCTGGTAATACCAAGCGAGCTTTCCAGTCTCCGGATCCAGTGCCACAGTCGAGTTGCTATACAGATCGGAGGGAGCGGTACGCGAAACGGCGTCCGGATTGCCGTTGTGCCGTTGCAGTCGCTGATCGGGCATCGGATTTGCAACGCCCCAATAAACGAGCTTTCGCACAGGATCGTAGGTTCCCGGCAGCCCCCAAGTGGATGCTTGCCGCTTGTCGATCGCCGCGCCACCCCAGCTTTCATCTCCCGGTTCGCCGGGGGCTGGAGTGGTATAGAAGCGCCACGCCTCCTTTCCAGTCAACGCATCGTGGGCCGCGATATAACAGTTTGCTCGATTTCCGGCGCAGGCGCCGCCGGAGATCACTTTCCCTTCCACGACAATCGGACCCGAGGTATGCCCGCGCCCGTCGGTCTTTGTCTCCCAGCGCAATTCGCCGGTGCGTGCATCCAAGCCGACCACGTAACTATCCGGCGCCGTGTAGAGAATGACGTCCTGAAAGATAGCCAGGTTCTTGGTGCGCGCCAGCGCCGCGACGCCCGCCGGCACCTTCCGTTTATCTCCCAAAGCAGGTCTCCCGTAGACGCATCCAGCGCCTGCACCATCGCACCGGGCACCACCAGATACATCACACCGTCGTGAACCAAGGGTATCGTCTCGGTTTGTCCGGTCGGCAGGCCCCGGCTCCACGCCATCCGTAGCCGGCCAACATTGTCGCGCGCGATCTGCTTGAGCGGACTGAAGCGCTGAGCATCGTAAGTCCGGCTGTACATCAACCAATCGTCCGGGCTGGGATTCTCCAACATTCGCTGCGTCACGGGTTTGAAGTTTTGCACCTGAGCAAATAGCGGCGCAACTAACAACCCCATGAGGCTAGCGGTTAGAATTCTCATCTTGTCCATCTCAGAATACGTACTCTACCAATATTCCCGCGCGGCCACTCTGGGGAGAAACGACCCAGCATCGCGAATTTGCGTTAGGCACTGGCGCAGCACTGGCCTGCGGAAAGCTTCCCAACACGACGCTCATGCTGAGGATTTGGCCGTGGAAACGGGCCAGCCGTCAACCAGGAACCATCAAGGCTATGGAGTTGTGATTCAAGCGGGTTAGTCATGCTATCCTACGCTTTCAGTTTGGGAACCGTCCCGCTTTTGCGACCGTGTTCTCTCTGCACTCATTCACACTGAGACCAATACATGAAGCTCACGTGGACTAAGACCGACGAGGCACCAGCACTCCATCGTACGCGCTGCTACCCATCCTACAAGCGTACTTCAAGGGGACCGGGGTGGAGATCGAAACGGCTGACATCTCGCTCGCGGGACGTATTGTCGCCAACTTCCCTGAGTGTCTTCGAAACGACCAGCAAATTCCCGACGAGTTGACCCGCTTGGGGAAGCTGGCGCAGACACCGGAGGCCAACATCATTAAGCTCCCCAACATCAGCGCCTCCATTCCGCAACTCCGGGAGGCGATTGCGGAACTCCGCGGAAAGGGCTACAACATACCCGATTATCCCGAGCAGCCGTCGACGGAAGAGGAGCGTGCGCTGCAGGCCCGCTTTGCCGTGGTCTTGGGCTCGGCCGTGAACCCCGTATTGCGCGAAGGCAATTCGGACCGTCGCGCTTCGAAGTCGGTGAAAGAGTTCGCGCAGAAGCATCCACGCAGGATGATGAAAGCCTGGCCGCCGCAGGGTTCGATGCCCGGTTCCGTCACGCGTGTCGCCCACATGGTCCACAAGGACTTCTATGGCAGCGTAAAATCCACGACGGTGGGCGCCGCAACCAACGTGCGCATTGAATTCGTTGACTCGGCCGGCGCGGCGAAGGTGCTGGAGAGCAAAGCATCCCGCTGCTCGAGGGCGAAGTCATCGACTGCGCGGTGATGAATGTGGCGGCGCTGCGGAGATTCTATGCGGAGCAGATGGCCGCCGCTAAAGCTGACCATGCTCTGTTGTCGCTGCATCTGAAGTGCACCATGATGAAGATCTCCGATCCAATACATCTTCGCGGGCACTGTGTGGCGGTGTATTTCGCCGATGCCCTGGAGAAGCATGCGGCGCGATCCAAGAAATCGGCGCCAATGTCAACAACGGACTGTCCGACGTCCTCGGCAAACTCGACCAGCTTCGGGCCGAGAAGGGCGGAGATCGAGGCCGATATCGCGGCCTGTTACGACCAGGGTCCCGGTTTGGCGATGGTGGATTCACGCAAGGGTAAGACCAACCTGCACGTTAACAGCGACGTGATCATCGACGCGTCGATGCCGGTGGTGATCCGGGACGGCGGCAAGATGTGGAACAAAAAGGACGCGCTGCAGGACACTGTAGCCATGATCCCGGACCGCTGCTACGCCACCATGTATCAGGCCGTGATCGAGGACTGCAGGCGGCCGGGACAGTTCGATCCGGCCACCATGGGCAGCGTCACCAACGTCGGGCTCATGGCGCAGAAAGCCGAAGAGTATGGTTCGCACGACAAGACGTTTACCGCGCCCGGCAACGGCACGATTCGCATCGTGGATGCCGGCGGCAGAACGCTGCTCGAACAGAGCGTCGAGCGCGGCGATATCTTCCGCGCCTGCCAGACGAAAGACGAGGCCATTCGCGATTGGGTGAAACTGGGCGTGGAACGCGCGCGGGCAACCGGTGCACCGGCGGTGTTCTGGCTCGACCCGGATCGTGGCCACGATGCGCAGATCATTGAGAAGGTGAACGCCTACTTACCCGAACACAACCTCGCGGGACTGGAAGTCAAGATCATGAAGCCGGTGGACGCGATGAAATTCTCGCTGGAGCGAATTCGCCGCGGCGAGGACGCCAGTCTCCGTTCAGGGGAACGTGCTTCGTGATTATCTCACCGACCTGTTCCCGATCTTTGAATTGGGGACAAGCGCCCGCATGCTTTCGATTGTTCCGCTGCTCAGAGGCGGCGAATTGCTCGAAACCGGGGCGGGGGGTTCGGCGCCCAAGCACGTGCAGCAGTTTATTAAAGAAGGCCATCTGCGCTGGGACTCGCTCGGTGAATACTGTGCTCTGGTGCCCTCGCTGGAGCTGATTGCGACGAAGACCGGCAACCCGCGCGCGGCGCTGCTTTCAAAAACGCTGGATCAGGCCATCGGCCGCTACCTCGAAGACGCCCGCGAGCCTTCGCGCAAGGTAAACGAGATCGACAACCGCGGTTCCACGTACTATCTCGCGTTGGCATGGGCAAAAGCGCTCGCCGCCCAGGACGAGAACAGGGAGTTGAAGCAACGCTTCACTCCGGTAGCCGCAGCGCTAGAGGCGAACGCGGGCAAGATTACTCAGGAGTTGTCGGTGGCGCAGGGCAAGCCGGTGGATATCGGGGGGTATTATTTCCCGGACGACGCTAAGTGCGCCACGGCGATGCGGCCCAGCGTTACGCTGAACGCAATCATAGACGGGATGTAGTCGCTTTAGCGCGTCCGTGCCGGCGCGCGAGTAAATGCTGAATGTTTAATAAGTAACTTGGTGGCCAGCGACCGAATCGCCCTTCTCCCTTGCCGTTGACCAATGGGCCACCGCTGTTTCTGGGATTGACCGCAGCGTCGATTTGAAAGACCTTGAACCCATCCCCGCTATCCCGAACCGAACTTAGGACGCCAGCGGTGATCGTGCCCTGAAGACCCCGTGGACTTCCAACGATGACCACTGGCTCTCCTACTTTCACGGAATTGGAGTTTCCGAAATCCAAAGCAGAGAGATCGAAGCCAGCGATTTGAAGGATCGCAAGGTCACGACGTTCATCCGTGGCAAGGACGGAAATGGCGTCAAAAGTTCACCGTTCGCAAGCTGAACGTTTGCGGATTTCAAGCCCCTGATGACGTGTAAATTGGTGACGATCTTCCCATCCTTGGAGATGATGAAACCGCTCCCCAATACGTCGCCGGTATCCGTCTTGCCCTGGATGGTAACGACGGATGGCGCCAGCCGCTTTGCGATCTGAGCCGTGGTTAGATTCGCCTGCCCGAGAAGTACGGGCATTAGTAGCAACGATACCGACGTGTACTTCAGCATCTCGGCGGCTCCTTTCGCCGGCACGTCGTAAGGCCTAATCGCCATCCGGCTGTGCTTTATCATAAGCCTTTTGACGCTAGGCTCACCGACCGATAATCCTTCCGCGCGATATGCTGAAGTTTCCTAGAGTAATTCGTGCCAATCTCAAGGGATTCATCAAAACGCCTCAGCCGGATTTGGAAACGCAGAGAGAGGGCACTGGAGAGTTGGAAAAATCCGCCCGATTCCTCCCTTCCCGCAGATTCCATCTTTCCTCTAACCGCATTTGGCGATCTCCTGACAGATGAGAAAGCCGTCACCACCTGGGACGAATTTCAGGAGTGGGTGCGGGAACTTGGCCCGAGATGGAGCTTCAGAGGGCAGCGGCAAGAGACTTGGCGTCTCTTGCCGGGGCTGGAGAGGCGGATAATCCGAAGGCGAACAGCCGCTTCTTCGGACGGTAAGAGGCGCATCACTCAAGTGGGTATGTTCCCTGGAGCGCATGAATACAAGCTCTTCCAACAATTTCAAAAGATGGATCATGACCACGGGAATCCCGTCCCAATGGATGCAGTGTTAGATACACTCGCATTGATGCAGCATCACGGCGCACCGACTCGCCTTTTGGATTGGACTCGATCTCCGTATGTGGCCTGTTTTTTCGCACTGCGAACAGCCGACAGCGAATGTGCTGTTTGGGCCGTTGACATGGAATGGCTTGAACAGACTTCAGCGGAGATTCTTAGTAAGCACGACTCTCGTTATCCAAGTTCCTGGTGATCCTGCCGCTTTTATGGAGTACGTAAACGGTGTGCTCTTTGAAGAGCATACGCCGTGGAACAACCATCCAGTCGTCTCATCGCTCACGCCGGTTGCGTCTATTGAACGCATGAAGCGGCAAGAGGGCCATTTCTTACGGAGCCTTAGTTACGACCTTGCTTTCGATCTCAGCTTGTTTTGTATGATTCGCAGTAAGCTAGCACGGCCTTGGGTTGCAAATCGGCCCCTGCGGAAGCTCATCGTGACGCCGTGTCATCGTACAGCCGTCATAGAAGAACTGCGCCGGATGAACATCCACGATGATTATCTTTTCCCAGGTTCCGACTTTGCATACGATCTTCGGGCAGAGTTGGAAATGAGGGTCAAGAAAGACAGGCGGCAGTGGACTAAATCCATTTCCAAAATGCTTGATCGAGGACGCCCCTAAGAGGATTCGGCTTAAGACGCCGCCGAATAAGAAGGGACGGGGCCAATATTGACCCCCCCGGACACTCGCTCCGTTTGGCAGACTCACTCCGCGAAGGCAAGCCAATCGAGCCAAAGTTTTGCAATGAAATGGAATGAAACTGCCGATTACGACGGCTGTAAGCTGTTGAAAACGTGGTGGCCAGGGACGGAATCGAACCGCCGACGCCAGCCTTTTCAGGGC